>NZ_JAXHCB010000001.1:1892500-2407500 GCF_042466295.1 Pseudoalteromonas sp. R86517 | reverse complement strand
TCAGTGAAATTGAAATCGCAGTGAAGATGCTGTGTACCCGCGGCTAGACGGAAAGACCCCGTGAACCTTTACTACAGCTTGGCACTGAACATTGAACCTACATGTGTAGGATAGGTGGGAGACTTTGAAGCAGCGACGCTAGTTGTTGTGGAGTCGTCCTTGAAATACCACCCTTGTAGTTTTGATGTTCTAACGTTGGCCCCTGAATCGGGGTTACGGACAGTGCCTGGTGGGTAGTTTGACTGGGGCGGTCTCCTCCCAAAGAGTAACGGAGGAGCACGAAGGTTGGCTAAGTACGGTCGGACATCGTACGGTTAGTGTAATGGTAGAAGCCAGCTTAACTGCGAGACAGACACGTCGAGCAGGTACGAAAGTAGGTCATAGTGATCCGGTGGTTCTGAATGGAAGGGCCATCGCTCAACGGATAAAAGGTACTCCGGGGATAACAGGCTGATACCGCCCAAGAGTTCATATCGACGGCGGTGTTTGGCACCTCGATGTCGGCTCATCACATCCTGGGGCTGAAGTCGGTCCCAAGGGTATGGCTGTTCGCCATTTAAAGTGGTACGCGAGCTGGGTTTAGAACGTCGTGAGACAGTTCGGTCCCTATCTGCCGTGGGCGTTTGAGAATTGAGAGGGGTTGCTCCTAGTACGAGAGGACCGGAGTGAACGAACCGCTGGTGTTCGGGTTGTCATGCCAATGGCATTGCCCGGTAGCTACGTTCGGAACTGATAAGCGCTGAAAGCATCTAAGCGCGAAGCAGGCCTCGAGATGATTTCTCACTAGACTTTTAAAGTCTCTGAAGGGCCGTTGAAGACTACAACGTTGATAGGCAAGATGTGGAAGTGGTGTGAGCCATTAAGCTAACTTGTACTAATTACCCGTGAGGCTTAACCATACAACGCCAAACGCGTTTTGTGACAGAAACAAGCGACAGAAGTTAATAGCTAAAGTAGATAAATACTTAGACTTAAAAAATATTATCAGAATTTTCCAAATTTATGAGGTGACTCTTAGCGCGTAGCGTTAACATTGAGGCACCTTGCGCAAAGGAAAAAGAAGCACTACGTGCTTGTCCTTACTCCTTTGCACCTAATTTGCTTGGTAACCATAGCGTTTTGGACCCACCTGACCCCATGCCGAACTCAGTAGTGAAACGAAACAGCGCCGATGATAGTGTAGCATTTGCTATGTGAAAGTAGGACATTGCCAGGCTCCAAATTCAGTCGAAGGACTTAAAGCTTAATAAATAAAAATAAGAAAATTGAACAGAATTTTCTTGGTAACCATAGCGTTTTGGACCCACCTGACCCCATGCCGAACTCAGTAGTGAAACGAAACAGCGCCGATGATAGTGTAGCATTTGCTATGTGAAAGTAGGACATTGCCAGGATTCAAATTAAAGAAACCCGTTACAGCGATGTAACGGGTTTTTTTCTGTCTGGGGTTTAGTAAATAACCAAGAGCCCACGCCAAACTCAGTAGTCAAACAAAACAGCTTGAAGGCGAGCCCCGGCCAACGATAATGTAGCATTTGCTATTTGACCCTCCACCGCTGTGGGCACTATGACATTACCAGGATTCAAATTAAAGAAATCCGTTACAGCGATGTAATGGGTTTTTTGCTGTCTGGGGTTTAATAAAAAGCCAAGATCTCATGCTAACTCAGTCTTTGTAATGCCCGCGCTTGTAAATTCTTTGAGCCATAACATTCATATCCTTATAAAAAGCTAAGCCATTATAGGCAAAGCCACGGCGCACATCCTGCTGAGTGTAATCAGTTTATAGCCCCGCAAAATGATTAAGGCTTATTGCGGATTAGTATTGCTTTGATATAGAAAATATCACTTTGAAAATAAACATTAAGTTCATGCTTATCTGCTATTTTATTCATGTAACATAGCTAGGCGTGCAGAAGTTGTGCGTGTTAAAATCAAATTTTTATAAATGCCAAAATAGAGGTGTCAATTGCCCACTGCTGATTACCAAACTGTACTAGATGAAATAGCACACGAGGTGCGCCCTTTGTTATCACAAGGTAAGGTTGCGGACTATATACCTGCACTTGCTGAGGTTTCTAGCGAGCAGTTTTCTATTGCTATTTATACCACTGATGGCGAAACCATTTGTGCGGGGGATTGCTCAAAACGTTTTACTATTCAGTCAGTTTCTAAAGTAATGACACTTACAATGGCGCTACAGCGCTATGGCGACGAGCTATGGCATCGGGTAGGTAAAGAGCCCTCAGGAACCGCGTTTAATTCTCTTACGCAGTTAGAGTTCGAAAAAGGCGTACCACGTAACCCTTTCATTAATGCTGGCGCGATTGTGACGTGCGATGCTTTGTACAGTCGATTATCCGCACCTCGCCACTCAATGCTTGAAACGTTTAGGTTACTTGCAGGTAATAGTGCAATAGTGATTGATAAAAAAGTGGCCAATTCTGAGTACGAGTTTAGGCATAGAAATGCGGCAATGGCGCATTTAATGAAGTCGTTTGGTAATTTTGAGAATGACGTCGATGACGTACTTTGGTCTTACTTCAATTTTTGTGCAATTGAGCTTAACTGTATTGAGTTAGCTAGAGCGTATAACTTTTTAGCGAATAAAGGGGTTGATTACAGCTCGGGTAAGCGCGTTTTGAGTAGTCGCCAGAATAAACAATTAAATTCGATTTTATTCACCAGCGGCTTATATGATGCGGCAGGTGACTTTGGCTACAGAGTGGGTATGCCGGGTAAGTCGGGTGTGTCAGGCACTATATTAGCGGTATTACCGGGTAAGTTTACAGTGGCAGTATATTCACCAGGGCTTAATGAATTTGGTAACTCGGTGGCGGGGATAGCAGCATTAGAGCTGCTATCTAAAAAGCTCGATATTTCGATTTTCTAAAATACCGCAATAGGGAGCACGTAAAGCTCCCTATTTATTGGTCCCAGTACACTTGCTCAAGGCAGTCTTCGCGCTCTGGTAACCCACGTGATAAACGTGGAGAGTGCTGCACTAATACCTCGTAACTTGCGCGGTTAGCGTACTTACTAATTTGTGCAAGAGAAGAGTAGGTAATGGCCTTTTGTTCGTGTTTTGCTGAGTTAGCGACATTTAACTTATGATAAACGTTTGCTGATAAATCGTGTAACACGGCAGCCAACGCACAATCGCCAGCACCATTGGTGTTTTTGATTGAATCAGGCCCCCCCATGAATGGCGCCGTATGGCTATACGCTTTTATCGGGTTTTCGCAATCGGATTTTTTCATTGCACGAGAAAACTCATAGCGATTAAAATCGGCAATGGCACCTGGTAAAAGTGGGTACTCGGTTGCACGTTTAAAGCTCTCATCAACGTAACCGGCCATAAATAAGCCTTTTTCGCCAGCGGTACAAATAACTAAGTCTACCCAGTCAAGTGCTTTGTCTGCGGCTAATAGCGGGTCTTCAAAGCCAGTAATTGCTAACCCTTCTTCTTCGTTCATGGCAAGTATATCGACATGCTCGTTTACAAAGTTAGCCCACCAGGTTGGATCTTGCTCAATTAAAAACTTAGTGCCGAGTGTTAAAACTACCGGTACACCTGCATCGTTAGCGTATTTAACTGCTTGCATGGTTGCTTCAGTCATTGTTTCATCACCCTGTGTACGCATTAGGTAGGCGCTGATCACAAGTGCTGATGACTGCTCAATTAAGTGTTTATCGATAGACTCAGGCTTTAAGTGATTCATTAAACCGGCGCTAATTGCGAATGTACGCTCGCCTGTTTCATCAATTAAGGTAAAACAACGGCCAATAGGGCCATCTACTGGTTGTAAATAGTCTAAATCAACGCGGCTTGATGTGTTACATAAAAAGCGGTAGGCATAGCTGCCAATTTTTATGTTTTCACTCATAACACCGAGCAATACTGAACGGTCATCTGCTAGTACAGAGTAGTTATGCATTGTGTTACCAATGGTGCCACCGGCAAATTCGTAATCAACCATGTCGTTTAGTTTTAAACGGTCGTAAAGTGCGTTAGTAATATCGCTATCAATAACTTGCGACATTCCTCGGCGAAGTTGAAACTCGTCTAAAAAAGCCTGATCGACTTTGGCCTCAATATCAACAACGATCTGATCGATACCCGTAATGTAGCTACGTTGTAATCGCTCAGTTGCGTTTAGCTGATTAGTAAGTGGATCTTTAGCTTCCACTGGAAAATAATGTTTATGTCTGCGGCGTCCAGGAAATTTCATTTGCTACCTGTGTTGTGAGCTAAATAAAAAAAGCGTGAGATTATAGCGTAAATCACACTCTATGAGCCACGATAAACCACATTATTTTGTTTTATTTTTGCAATAATTAAATCAATTACGCATTTTAAACAGGCAAGTTGATATAATACCGAAAGAAAATTTATTTAAAGTAAGCACTATGAACGATCTTAAAAGCGATGAGTATTGGATGGAGCAGGCATTAGTTTATGCCAATAAGGCGCAGCAATTGGGCGAAATTCCGGTAGGAGCTGTCCTTGTTAAAGATAACACGCTTATTGCAGCGGGTTATAATCGTTCAATTACTGATAACGACCCCTCTGCGCACGCTGAAATGATTGCAGTTCGTGAAGGAGGGAGAGCTTTAAATAATTACCGTTTAATTGATTGCACTTTGTACGTTACGTTAGAGCCGTGCTCTATGTGTGCCGGGCTGTTAGTGCATAGCAGAATAAAGCGGCTTGTGTACGGTGCGCCAGATGCTAAAACAGGCTCGGCTGGGTCTATTATGAACTTATTGCAAGAGCCTAGGCTGAACCATCAGGTAGAAGTATTAGGTGGGGTGCTTGGTCAAACCTGTGGGAGTACTATTTCGGCGTTTTTTAAACAACGCCGAGAACAAATTAAAGCGGCTAAAAAAGCAGCTCGACAAATTAGTGACTAGTTAGCCTTATCTGAATCTACTTCTATCATTTGCTGCATTGCAAACATACGACGACGCCAAATAATTTTTTTATGTAAGTTACGTAGCATAATACGACGTCTGGTGGCTGTTGAATGAATAATATTGCGTTTTAGTTTTTGCGTGCGTCTACGTTTTAGCATGTGTTCTCCTAATGCGTGAGAGTGAGAAAGGCACAAGATATATATTAAAAATCAGTTAAATATACTATAAACACACATTAGTGATCATTTCATGACAAGTAAACAGATTTTTAATTTAGTTACTACAGTGGTTAAGCCTGAAGGGGAAATTAGCGCCTGCTAAAACGAGGAAAGAATCGTTTAATGCCCACATTTTAATGTTTCACAGGCCTGAGCAGCCCATTTAATAACGTAAATATAAACGCTTTACTGAGACTGCTGCGTGTTATTTTCACCTTGCTTACTTTTTTCTTCAGGTGAAAGCGAAGGGGTAGGTTCGGTTTTATCGTTGTTTATAGGCTCTTTGCTTGGTTGAGCTGCTTTTTCAACTTTAGGTGCTTCAGGTTCTGATTCAGGTTCTGATTCAGGTTCTGGCTCTAGGGCATTATTTTCATCAAGCCATACAAGTGCATCGTAATACCTGCGAATGTTATCAACATATTTTACCGCAACATCGCCACGCGCATAGCCGTAACGGGTTTTACGGTAATAACGTTTTTTGATTAAAAGTGGTAAGCGCTTTTTAACATCGGCCCATTTATCAGGGCTCGCCCCTTGTTGTTCAGTAATAATGCGCGCGTCGTTAACGTGCCCCCATCCTACATTATAGGCTGCCAGTGCAAGCCAAGTTCTATCAGGCTGCGGGATTCTATCGGGGATGCGTTTAACGAGCTTAGCTAAGTATTTAGCTCCGCCACGGATGTTTTGCTCTGGCTCTAACCTATTTGTTACGCCCACCTGTTTAGCGGTACTGCGTGTCAGCATCATAATGCCTCTTACACCTGTAGGCGATTTAGCGCGAGGGTTCCACATAGATTCCTGGTAGCTAAGCGCAGCAAGTAAGCGCCAGTCAAGGCTACCTGCATATTGCTCAAACCAAGGCCTGTAAGTGGGAAGTGTTTCTTTTATAGCCTCTATGTATGCAAGCGTATTAACGTAGTTAAACTGGCGTACGTGTCCAAAGTACTTTTCCTCAAGCACATACAGTTGGTTACTTTGTTTTACGTCACCAAAAAAGGGCACTAGCAGTGCATAAAGCGAATCATCTTTTGATTTATTAAGGATCCAAGCTATGGGGTCATTTCGGGTAACTGAAAAGCCAATACTTAAATTTGGGTGGTAACGTCTAAACAGCGAAAGCGTGTGTGAGTCGGCGAGGGTGTAATCTATTTCGCCATCGATAACGGCTTGTAAAAGCTCCTCTTCATCGAGTTCTTCGGTTTCTTGCCAAGTTAAATCTGGGTTACTCTTTTTTATTTTTTGTAAGGTTAAAGAGTGGCTACTTTTGGCTATAACTGTAAAGTTTCCATCAAGGTCGTCAAATTCACGTGGGCGAACTCGACCTTGTTTATAAACCAACTTTTGGCTAATTGTTCTGTAAGTGGGGCCATAGCGGTATTGCTGTGCACGCACTTTGTTGTAGGTAAGTCCTGAGGCTATTAAGTCTAAATCACCACTTTCAAGGCGCTCAAACATATCGGATAAATTAAAAAACGGCACTATTTCTAGTTCAACACCTAGGTAGTCGGCAAAAGCTTGAGATAGCTCGTATTCAAAACCTTGCTCGCCTTGCACGGCTTGATAATAGTTGCTAGCACTGGCAAGGGTACCTACACGTATTTTATTTTGTGCTTTAATTTGGGCAAGTTGAGTTTGTTGCTCCTGCATATTACACGCACACAACAACATAACTAAAGTGATGATAATTATTAGCTTTTCTTTCAACATTAACCGCCCCATAAAGCTCATACCCCGTTATACCAAAACTTCACTATGGCGTCACTTAGCGTTTAGCTTTTATTGGTAATTTTGCTGCTGTTTATATAAATAAAAAGTTAATTTTCTGAAAAGCGCAATTTGGAGTTAAAACTCGGTGCTACATAGACTATAATGCCCGCCTAAAATATCGTTCAATCCCTAACCCCGGATGAAATTATCTATGTTGATCCTTCGTGGTGCACCAGCACTTTCAGAGTTCAGAGTTAATAAAATTTTAGCGCGTTGCAAACTATCGCAACTTCCAGTCACCAATGTATATGCCGAGTATGCACATTTTGCCGATTTAACCTCGCCTTTGAGTGTTGATGAGCAAACTAAGCTTGAAAAACTACTTACTTACGGTCCAACTATTGCCGAGCATACCCCAGCTGGCACACTTATTTTAGTTACCCCTCGCCCTGGCACCATTTCACCATGGGCATCTAAAGCAACTGACATAGCGCATAACTGTGGCCTTAAACAAGTTCACCGTGTTGAGCGTGGTATTGCTTATTACGTAGAAGGTGAACTAAGTGCAGAGCAGCTTGCTCAAGTAACGGCGTTATTACACGACCGTATGACTGAGGCAACGCATAGCGAACTTGCTTCTGCAGCGCAGTTATTCCGCAATGACTCACCTCGCGAAATGTCATCAGTTGACATTTTAGGTGGCGGGCGCGAAGCATTGGCTGCGGCAAACGTTGAACAAGGTTTTGCGCTTGCTGATGACGAGATAGACTACTTAGTAGAAAACTTTAAAAAGTTAGGCCGTAACCCTAACGACATAGAGTTATTTATGTTTGCGCAAGCAAACTCAGAGCATTGCCGTCATAAAATATTTAATGCTGATTGGACAATCGATGGTATTGAGCAGCCTAAATCACTGTTTAAAATGATCAAAAATACATTTGAGCACAATCCTGAAAATGTGCTGTCGGCGTACAAAGATAACGCAGCAGTAATGAAGGGCTCAAAAGCGGGTCGTTTCTTCCCGAATGCGCAAGGTGAATATGCGTATCATCAAGAAGACATAGAAATTTTAATGAAGGTAGAAACCCATAACCACCCAACAGCTATAGCACCATTTTCTGGTGCGGCTACAGGCTCAGGTGGTGAAATTCGCGATGAAGGCGCAACAGGCCGCGGCTCTAAGCCAAAAGCGGGTTTAGTTGGTTTTACTGTTTCTAACTTACGTATTCCAGGTTACGAGCAACCGTGGGAAAGCGACTTTGGTAAACCTAATCGTATCGTAAATGCGCTTGATATTATGATGGACGGCCCTTTAGGCGGCGCGGCATTTAATAATGAGTTTGGACGTCCTAACTTATTAGGTTACTTCCGTACCTACGAAGAAAAAGTAACAAGCCACAATGGTGAAGAGGTGCGTGGTTACCACAAGCCTATTATGCTTGCCGGTGGTTTAGGTAATATTCGTGCTGATCATGTTCAAAAAGGGGATATTCCAGTAGGTGCAAAACTTATTGCACTAGGTGGCCCTGCAATGAACATTGGTTTAGGCGGCGGTGCAGCGTCAAGCATGGCATCGGGCCAATCAAACGAAGATTTAGATTTTGCTTCTGTACAGCGTGAAAACCCAGAAATGGAACGCCGTTGCCAAGAAGTGATCGATAAGTGTTGGCAACTAGGGGATGAAAACCCAATTGCGTTTATACACGATGTAGGCGCCGGTGGTTTATCGAATGCGTTTCCTGAGCTTGTAGATGATGGTGGCCGTGGTGGTAAATTCCAACTACGTGATATTCCTAACGATGAGCCGGGCATGGCCCCACACGAAATTTGGTGTAACGAATCGCAAGAACGTTATGTACTGGCTGTTGCTGTTGAAGACTTTGATCGCTTTGAAGCCATTTGTAAGCGCGAACGTGCGCAGTACGCAGTAATAGGTGAAGCCACAGAAGAGCGCCACTTGACTGTTGCCGACAGCCACTTTGATAACAGCCCTGTTGATTTGCCGCTTGATGTATTATTAGGTAAAGCACCTAAAATGCATCGCGATGTAACTTCAAAGCAAGTTACCGGTAAGGCAATTGATGCAGAGTCGATTGATATAGCTGAGGCTGCTCAGCGTTTATTACGCTTACCTACTATTGCAGAAAAAACATTCTTAATTACTATTGGTGACCGCTCGGTTACCGGTTTAGTAGCACGGGATCAAATGGTGGGCCCTTGGCAAGTACCTGTGGCTAACTGTGCAGTTACCGCAGCAACGTACGACACTTACCACGGTGAAGCTATGTCACTGGGTGAGCGCACGCCGGCAGCACTATTAAATTACGGTGCATCGGCGCGTTTAGCCGTGGCAGAGTCACTAACCAATATTGCCTGTGCCAACATTGGTAGCCTAGAGAACATTAAGCTATCGGCTAACTGGATGGCTGCAGCAGGTCATCCTGGTGAAGACGCCGGCCTTTACGAAGCTGTAAAAGCGGTAGGCGAAGAGCTTTGTCCTGCGCTTGGTTTAACTATACCTGTGGGTAAGGATTCTATGTCGATGAAAACGACATGGAAAAACGAGGATGATAGTGCTGAGCAATCAGTTACTTCTCCGTTATCACTTATTATTACTGCTTTTGGCCGTGTTGACGACGTGCGTAAAACAGTGACTCCGCAGTTACGTACTGATAAAGGCGATACATCACTTATTTTAGTTGACTTAGGCGCGGGTAAAAATCGACTGGGCGCATCTAGCCTAGCACAGGTTTACAAGCAGCTTGGTGATATTACTCCAGATGTTGACAGCCCTGAGTTACTGAAAGGCTTTTACAATGCCATGCAAGCACTTGTCGCGGATAGCAAGCTACTTGCCTATCATGACCGCTCAGACGGTGGTTTATTTACTACGGTAACTGAAATGGCGTTTGCTGGGCACACCGGTGTGACTGTTGATTTAGCTGGTTTAACCGGGACAGATCTAGAAGCACTTTATAACGAAGAGCTTGGCGCGGTAATTCAAGTTGCTAACAGCGATTTAGATGCCGTAAATGCTGTATTTGAACAACACGGTGTAGCTGCAATTAGCCACGTGATTGGCTCACTTAATAGCGACGATAGCATTGTATTTAAGCGCGGTGAGCAAACAGTACTTAATCATAGTCGTACTGAATTACGTACTATTTGGGCCGAAACAACGTACCAAATGCAAGCACGTCGTGATAACCCTGATTGTGCTAAGCAAGAGTTTGATGCCAAGTTTGATGCAAAAGATCCAGGCTTAAACGTAAAACTTAACTTTGACTTAAACGAAGATATAGCCGCACCGTACATCGCAACGGGCGCTAAGCCGCAAATGGCTATTTTACGTGAGCAAGGCGTTAACTCGCATTTAGAAATGGCTGCTGCGTTTAACCGTGCTGGTTTTGCCGCTGTTGATGTACACATGAGCGATATCCTCGAAGGGCGTTTAACCCTTGAGCAATTTAAAGGCTTAGTGGCATGTGGTGGTTTCTCTTATGGTGACGTATTAGGCGCCGGTGAAGGCTGGGCTAAGTCTATATTGTTTAACGATATGGCACGTGATCAGTTCCAAAACTTCTTCCACCGTGAAGACACCTTTAGCTTAGGTGTGTGTAATGGTTGTCAAATGTTATCAACATTGAAAGAGTTAATTCCGGGTACTGAGCATTGGCCACGTTTTGTAACAAATAAGTCAGAGCGTTTTGAAGCTCGCTTTAGCTTAGTTGAAATACAAGAAAACCCGTCTGTGTTCTTCAGTGGAATGGCTGGGTCGCGTATGCCAATTGCTGTATCTCATGGTGAAGGCCATGCAGAATTTGCAAACGATGCCGCCACTAAAGCTGCGCTTGAAAGCGGCACTGTTGCGGTTAAATTTGTAGATAACTACGGTAACCCGACAACGCAATATCCGGCTAACCCGAATGGTTCACCAGAGGGTATTACCGGTATTACCTCTACTGATGGCCGTGCCACTGTAATGATGCCGCATCCTGAGCGTGTATTCCGCGCTGTTGCTAACTCGTGGCACCCAGATGAGTGGAAAGAGGATAGCCCATGGATGCGTATGTTCCGCAACGTACGTAAAAATGTAGGTTAAAAACGACATATACAAGTTAGATTCATAATCTAGCTGTAAAATAAAAAAGGCTGCACTGTGCAGCCTTTTTTGATTGCGTAGATTTAAAATTACGATAGTTTGTAAAGTATAAATAAAAGCTTATAAGGACAGTATGTTAAAGCGCGTTGGTTTAATTATGGGTGCTGTATTGCTAAGTATAGTTTTGCTTGGCTATATATTTCGTTTGCCACTATTACAATGGGTTGTAGCGCCTGAGCTTGAAAGAGCAGGTGTTACCTTAAGCTGCTTAGATTTCTCGCTTACGAGTAAGTTAAATGTGCACGTACAAAAAGCCTGTTTAAGTTACCAAAATCAAGAGTTTGCTCTTACAGGCATTACTGCTAATACTAAGCATGTTAAAGTTAAACACGCAGTACTTAATGTAAATCCATTTCCTCAAACTAGTAAAACAAGCACTGCTGCCACAATTTTAGATTTAGCGCTTCCTAAAAAAAGGCCAACAATTACAGTTGAGCATTTAACTATACACAGTGCGCTTTTAAAGCGCCCGCTAATGCTAAATATCACCGAGCCCACGCTTAACCAGTTTGTAGTCAATGGTGATTTAAACGCAAGCGCAACGCTTTACAATAATAAGGTACAAGGACAGCTTAAAATAAATGATGGATTATTGAAGCAACTACTTAAAACAGATAATGAGTTATTAAGTGGACTTAGCTTTAATGCAGCGCAGGCATTTAGCTTTAACGGAGTAGAGGCAAGCCTAACTGGTGATTTACAAGCCCAGTATGACTATAAAATACAAAGCTGCGATATAACAAACAGCTCCAAAGGTGTGCTAAGTGCTACCTATAATTTAAATAGCCAAAACCTTGAGCTTGACCCAAGCACGCTTAAAAACAATGTAAAACTTAGTAATAACTGCCAATCTCTTATTCCTGAAAATGCCTACAAGTCATTTGCTGTAAAGCAGCTTCCACTTAATTGGCAGTGGGCTTTAGCTAAACCAATTAGCGTTGCAAATAACAACCTAACTTTACCGTTAATAACGCTCAAAAGTGCAGAGCAAGCCAAGCAAAATATAGATATAACGGTTACAGATACGTTTTTAAATACTGCAGCACCGTTACAAAGTGCACGCACACAGCTAAAAGTACAACTACATACAGATGAAATAGACGCTATAACGCTAAATACGCAGCTTAAAAACGCTCAATTAAGCGGTAATTACGATATTGCGCTTACCGCTTTGCCTGAATTTTTACCGGCTGAGGCTAATAATATTAAAGCCAAGGGGGACTTTACAGTCACTCAACTTATTGACTTTAAGCCCGAAGGGAACGCACGTATTGAGTTTAGCGTTGATAGCGCAGCTGCTTATGGCAGCACTCTTAACGGCTACACAGGTAACCTTGAAGCAAGTATGAATGAAAAGCTCGATGCAAAAGTAACGCTTAAAAGTAAGCTTAAAAGCGTGCAATACAACGAATATAAACTCACCGGTATTAATAACACCCTTAATGCAAGAGCAAACTTAGGTGTGGGTGAGTTATTTGCTCACTTAAATGCAAACACTCAAATAAATACACTCATTAGTCCAAATATCGATTTAAATACAATAAACGTAACGTCAACCGGGCTGCAAAGTCGTGCGCTTAAAGCGTCTCATCATGTATTTGCAAATGGTGTTGAGCTGGTGGCCAATCATCATGTTTCAAAGGTAGCGCATCCGTTTGAAGTGATTATACCGCAGCAAAGTGTGCTTTCGTTAAATTCAATCGTTAGCCAATTTGAGCCGTTAGCTCAGCTAACCCAAGGAAAATTGGGTGGGCGTATAAGTGGTGATGTGAATTTACAAAAAGCAAATTTTACTTTAACGATGACTGATACCAGTGCACTGTATAACGACTACTTAGCTAATCAATTTAGTATGCAGCTAGGTGGGCAGTACGATTCAGGGCAGCTTAATGTTGCCCCTACTACCTTTAATCTTAATGAATTACGTGCAGGCGCTGTAGTTAAAAGTATCACTGGTAATATTAAAGTGGTTAATAATAGCACGCAGGCCTTTGATGTTGAAGGCGATATTTTTGGTGGTAAATTTTCTTTAGATAAATACACGCTTTTAAAGCAGCAGCAAACAGCTAATGTTACGTTTGAAAATGTTGATGCCAGTAAATTAATAACGCTTGACGATAAGTCGGGTATTACCCTAACTGGTAGGTTAAAAGGGTCGTTGCCGTTTTATTTTGATGACACAGGGGTTGAGGTAAAAAATGGCAGCCTAGCCAATCAAGGCCAAGGTAAGCTTATTATTAGTAATAACGAAGCATTTGACGCTGTTATGCGCCAGCAACAAGAGTTACAACCTGTGCTTGGGTTGCTAAAAAACCTTGATATACAAAAACTTAATAGTACAGTGGCGCTTAAAAGTGATGGCTGGTTAAACTTAGGTGTTAACTTACAAGGCTTTAATGAGCCAGAGCAGCAACAAGTTAACTTTAATTATAATCACGAAGAAAACGTGTTTACGTTGCTAAGAGCGCTTAGACTGAGCGACGAAATAACGCAAAAAGTTGAGCAGCAATACTCTAAAAAAGGAAACTAATGATGAAAAATTTGTTGAGCATTAAGGCCGTTATTGCACTTGCTGCTATTAGCGCTTTAAGCGCGTGTACCCACAGAGTAGAGGTGGCAGCGAAAGAGCCGATAACGATCAATCTAAATGTAAAAGTAGATCACGAAATTCGAGTAAAAGTTGATAAAGAACTCGATAACTTATTCAGTGACGACAGTGAATTATTTTAGGAGCTAAATGATGACTATAAAAAATAAATTAAGTATTGCTACTCTAGCAAGTGCGGTATGTTTGTCGTTTTCGGCGTGGGCTATTAGTTTAGATGATGCTAAAAACCAAGGCTTAGTGGGTGAAGATAGCTCAGGTTACTTAGGGCTTGTGGTACAAAACAGCGAGGCAAAAGCCGTGGTTGAGGAAATTAACGCTAAACGTAAAGCACAGTATTTAAAGTTGGCTAAAAAGAACGATTTATCGCTGGCACAAGTAGAAGCACTCGCAGCAGCTAAAACAATCGAAAAGACCAAAAGTGGCCACTATATTGAAGTGAATGGTAACTGGATTAAAAAGTAATACAGCAGCTAAACATATTACTTAAAACCGAGCGTTTAGGCGCTCGGTTTTTTTATATTTGCTAAAAGTTGCTGCCAAAAGTCGAATCCTTTGCGCCTTGCAAGCTTTATATTGTGCTCTGGTATAGATTCAGGCTCGTTATAGTTAACAAGCGCTTCGCTCATACTCAGTTCGCGAATTAAATGCAGTGTAGGGTAGGGGGCTCGGTTAGTGTAATTTGCCGCATCATCTTCATCGCTGTCGGCAAATACGTAATCGGGATGAAAATTAGCAATTTGGTATTTACCTTCAAACCCTTGTGCTACCAGTAAGGCATTGGCTAAATCGACTAAATCTAAAAAGTCTTCAAAATCGCTAAAGCCGTTATCAAACAGTATTAATGTGGTTTCGCGCTCTGGGTTTTGATCAAGCTGCACACACTGCTCTAGCATGTCCATTACAGCGTCATCAATTTTTGTTGCAGGGCTAAGCACATAATGAATACAGTTATTTTCTACTTCTTTACGGGCAAATGGGCAAAAGTTATATTTTACAATAACGGATGACACCCACTCGCGGGTTTGGGCGATTGCTTGATGAGTCATGCTTTTGGCTCTAAATACTGATTTATAATGGTTAATGTTTTTTCAATGGCGCCTTGGTTTTTTACTACACATTGCTGCGCTTTAATACCCAAGCTTTGGCACGCTTTGGTGTTTTGGCTTAAATTAATTAATTGTTTAGCAAGCTCATCGGTATTTTCAACAACGACAGCCCCTTTAAGTTTAATTAGCTCAGGGTAGATATGATCAAAATTATACGTATGTGGGCCTGTAATAACACCAACCGAAAAAGCAGCAGCTTCTAGTGGGTTGTGCCCACCTCGGCGAATTAAACTGCCGCCTATGTAACTTACATTCGCTGCGCCATATAAACACTGTAGTTCGCCCAGTGTATCAGCTAATAGTACTTGCTCGTTTTGATAGTTATTGTTGCTGCGACGACTAAAGCTAAGTAGGCTTTGAGTTAACGTATCGGCTACTTTATCAAATTGCTCTGGGTGGCGCGGTGCAATAACTAAAAGTGCATTAGGGTATTTTTTTAATAGCTGCTGATGGGCGTTTAATATCATTTCGTGTTCAAGCGGGTGAGTAGAGCCTGCCACCCATACAAAACGTTCTTTGGTTTTATATTCGGCTTTAAGATTTGCTACTTTAGTTAGTTGCTCATTGTTTGGCGTAATGTCGAACTTTATTGAGCCTGTAACACGGCTTTTTGAAGGGGGTAAACCAAGTTCAATAAAGCGCTTAGCATCATTTTTATTATGACTTGCAAGCACTGAAATTGAACGCATAATTATATGCGTTAATCCTGCCACCTTTTGATACCCCTGTTGCGATTTTTCGCTTAGGCGAGCATTAAGCACTAATACCGGTATATTCATTTTATGGCTTATTGCCATTAAATTAGGCCACAGCTCAGTTTCTAAAATACACAGTGCTTGTGGATTTACGCGCTTTAAAAATCGAGCGCTCGAACCTGCAAAGTCTATAGGTAAATAACAACACGCCACGGTATTTTTAAATTGTTCACTAATTTGCGCACGCCCGGTAGGAGTATTGCAGGTAATAAGTATATTAAGCTGCGGGTGTTGTTTTTGCAGAGCTTTAATCAGTGGCGCTGCAGCAAGGACCTCACCTACAGAAGCGCAGTGGAACACAACCGGTTTAGCGCTATTATTAAATAAGTGTTTGCTAATAAAACCAAAGCGCCCTTTAAAGTGCGCGCGGTAGCCTTTATTTTTTTTACCTCTTAGTACATACAAGTAAAATACAATCAGTGGGCTAATTAAAATTAAAGCGAGTGAGTAAAAAATGCGTGCCATACTGAACTTTTATTAAGGTAAGTGGCGCTAGTTTAACGCGAAAGTGATAATTTCTGAACATGTGAAGCACTAAATTATAATTCAGTTCAGCTATATTCCCATAAAATACACACAACTAAATAAAACTATGGAATAATGGATTTAATTTTTTCCTGCCATTTCAGTTCCTAGAGGAATTTTTCATGTCAATTATCGATTCTGTGGCAACAAGCTACGTTGAAAGTTTAAACCGTCATCAAGCCTTATTTGAAACGATGGAGGCTTATCATCAAGAGTCTATGCAATTATTAGAAGCGTGCCACAGTGCATTGCAAGCTGGTGGTAAGGTTATTTGGTTTGGTAACGGCGGAAGTGCTGCCGATGCACAGCATTTAGCTGCCGAATTTGTTGTGCGTTATAAGTTAGAGCGTGGCCCGCTTGCCTCAATGGCGCTGACCACAGATACCTCAATATTAACTGCGCACAGTAACGACTACCACTTTGATACGGTATTTGAACGCCAAGTTCAGGCTTTATGTAAACCAGAAGATTTAGTGATTGGTTTAACAACCTCAGGTACCAGCGCCAATATTAATTTAGCACTGGAAGCAGCTAACAAAATTGGCGCGTTTACGGTTGCCTTAACCGGTCGCGAGGGCGGTAAAGTAAAAGACATAGCTAAATTGCCCATTATTATAAAAAATGATGAAACAGCCCGTATCCAAGAGGCACATATGTTTATTGGCCATTGGTTATGTGAAGCTATCGATATGGTTGTTGCGGAGCAGCAGTAATGGATTTATCGCTATTAAAAAACTTATCTAAAGCGCGTATTTTAGTTGTCGGCGATGTCATGCTAGACCGATACTGGTATGGCGATACAGGGCGTATTTCGCCAGAGGCTCCAGTACCCGTTGTTAAAGTAAGCAAGTTTGAAGATAAAGCGGGTGGCGCTGCAAATGTTGCAAAAAACATTGCGCGACTTGATGCCAAAGTGGGCTTACTTGGTTTAATTGGTGAAGATGAAAGCGGGCAAATCTTAGAAACTATTTTAAAGGGTGAAAAAATACATTCACAGCTTGTTAGTGTATGCGATTTACCCACTATTTCTAAAATGCGTGTAATTAGCCGCCATCAACAACTTGTGCGCCTAGATTTAGAAGAGACCTTTAGCGAGCAGCATAGCCAGTTGTTATTAAACCGTTTAGAGCTGGTGCTTGATGATTACGACTTTGTGGTATTTTCTGATTACAGCAAAGGCTCGCTGAGCTTAATTAAAGAAATGGTTAGCGTTGCTAAAGCGGCGGGTAAAACAGTGCTTATAGATCCTAAATCGCCCGATTTACACTTATACGAAGGCGCAGACTATATTACCCCTAATTTACATGAATTTAATTTGGCTGGGGGTAAAACAGGCTCTGAAGAAATATTAGCACAAAGCGCGCGTGAGCTAATTAGTAAAAATGGTATTAAAGCCATGCTACTTACACGCTCTGAGCAAGGTATGTCATTAATTAACGCTG
Organism: Pseudoalteromonas sp. R86517; assembly: GCF_042466295.1. NCBI lineage: Bacteria > Pseudomonadati > Pseudomonadota > Gammaproteobacteria > Alteromonadales > Pseudoalteromonadaceae > Pseudoalteromonas > Pseudoalteromonas sp. R86517. Next base: position 2,390,060 of record NZ_JAXHCB010000001.1, on the reverse strand, counting down.
ATGAAAAACACGACTTTGCAGCGCAGCAGCTAGAAGTAAGTGATGTAACTGGCGCAGGCGATACTGTTATAGCTACGCTTGCGGTGATGCTCGGGGCAGGTATGGAGCCTAAAGATGCGGTAGAAATTGCTAATTTAGCCGCAGGCATTGTAGTAAGTAAGTTGGGGGCGGCAACGGTTTCACCAGAAGAGCTTAGCCAAAAGCTTGGCCAATACTTACACACCAATGGCGAGCACTACCAAACTCCGTTTGACGATGTGCTGCAACACATTGAGTTTGCAAAGCAAAATGGCGAAACGATAGTGTTTACCAATGGCTGTTTTGATATTTTACACGCAGGCCACGTACGCTATTTAGCCCAAGCCAAAGCGCGTGGAGATAGACTCGTTGTTGGTTTAAATAATGATGATTCAATTACGCGTTTAAAAGGCCCTGAGCGCCCTATAAATCCACTTGATGAGCGCGCAATGGTATTAAGTGCACTCGCCTCTGTAGATTGGGTAATTCCCTTTGGCAGCGCGGACGAAAACGACACTCCCGCTAAATTAATCGAGCAAATAAGCCCCGATATTTTAGTTAAAGGTGGTGATTACACTGTAGAGCAAATAGCTGGCGCCGATCATGTGCTACGCCATGGTGGCAAAGTAGAAGTGCTGACATTTTTAGATGGTTGTTCAACCTCTAAGGTGATTAGCAAAATAAAGCAGTAATATTTACTGATTAAATAAAAAAGGGTTGAAAACTGCGTTTTCAACCCTTTTTTTGTTATAAATAGCTGGCTTTAAAATGCTATTTTTAAATATACGGTTTAAAAATTATATTCGTACTTAGCAAACGCTGATGTGTCGTTTTCTGCGCCATCGTTGTTTGATGCAAAAGCGCCGAGCGTTAAGCGCCCACCCATAGCCAGCTGCCTGTAGCGTAGCTCAACTTGTTTTGAGTTATAACCGGTTTTGGTAATTGTATTACCTAAATCGGGGTTGCTAGGGTAACGGTCGCGATTATCGCTGTTGTAATCCACACTACGTAGTTTTACTTGCCAGTCATCGCCATTTGAAAGCTGACCTAAAAAAGTTAATACCACTGACTGCGCATCATTATCAAAAGTTGAGCCAATAGTGCGGCCGTAGTAACGATAGCCCGATTTATAATCGGAGTGTTCGTAGTAGCAGTTTTCATTGGTTGATTCGGCCGAGCACGATACACCTGTATCTATGTATTCAACGTTAACGAGCACATTTTGATTGTAAATGCGCTGCGTAGTTTGTACGCCAAATAAGTACGCTCTGTCGGCTGGTTTGAATTGCGAGCTGGCATCTTCGCCAATTGTACTTGCGTAGATTGCATACGGGTGACTAAATAAAGTGTCAGACCAACGCACATCTATGCCTGCAAGCTGATTACCAATTTTAGACTCCAGTGAGCTATCACAATTTTCATTGCCATCAATACAATTAGTTTGCCCAGTAATAACATCAATAAAATCACCTGCTGAGCTTGGCTGGCCTTCACCGGCCCACTGCGCAGACCAACTTAAAGCAATTTCAAGCTGTTGCATCGGGCGAAAGTTTACACGGCTGCTCCAAAGCAGCGCATCAGGAATAACGCGGGTCGATTCTAACTTTGCCATTTGCGCGGTAAAGCTCCATTGGCCTAGCCAACTTAACCAAGGTGTTTCAAACGCTGTGCTTTGCTCACGGGTTACACTTAGTGCCGGCAGTGGCTTTGCATTACCCGACATAATTAAACTGTTATCAACACCTGGGCCCCAAAACTGCTCTACGGCACCGGCTCTAAAAATCCAATTGCCCAAGCGGTAGGCTAAGTAGCTATCGTCAAATGAGGTATCGTTACAATCTTCAAGTGCTTGTTCGTTAGTGGCTATATCATCGGTTGTTTTGCCATCAACTAAGCATTGCTTACCATCGTTACGGTAATTAATGGCTACCTTCGCCGCAAAGTTATCGCCAAGGTAGGCGTAGGCCGCAGAAAGCTCAGATTCTTGTGTGTTGGTTGCCCCAAAGCTGGTGGCTATAATTGGGTCTGATGCGGCAAACGCTGAGAGTTGCACACTGTGCGAGCTGCTGTTTTCTGACTTATAACGATGTTTTACACGAAGCAGTGCATCTTGCAGGCTGGGAGATAAAAGTTCAAGCTTGCTCGATTCTAGCTCGCCAATAAAGCTTTTCCACATTAGCGGGTAGGTGGTTACAGGCGCTAAAATAACACCGGCATCAGCCAGTTGTTGAATGTCGGCTCGTAGACCGTAATCGTCTGGCTTTACCCAGGGCTCTGCTGTTACTGATGCGCTCATAGCGCAAAAAAGAGAAGAAAGTAGAAAGATTCTGTTTCGCAAAGTTCAGATCCTTGTGATTAAGATTGCGGCTAAGTTTACCAATCTAACATGGCTATTGCAGTAAATAATCTATTTTAGGGCGTTAAATTTGTGTATAAAAATGTAACCTAGCTATCGTAAAAACAATGGGATTGATATACTGCTGCGCAAATAGGAAATAGAGAATGCAATGAGCAACAAACGACTTTTATTTATACCCGTATCATCGCCACAAGGAATAGGTGAATACATGCGCTCGTTGTTGCTAGCCCAAAGCCTTGAAAGTGAATGTCTAGGTTCACTTACCATCCACTTTGTTTTAAATAAATACACGAACTACGCTAAAAACTGCCCATATGATACCACCTTGCTTGAGCGCTCTGCGACTAAAGAGCGCGATAAAGTGTGTGAAGTTATAGCCGATTTTAAACCTGACATTGTAATATTTGATTGTGCAGGGCGCGCTGCTCACATGAAAGCTGCAAAAAAAGTGGGTGCCAAAGTGGTGTTTATTTCTCAGCATGCGAAAAAGCGAGCGAAAGGTTTAAAACTTAACCGTATCAACCTAATTGATAGCCATTGGGTGGTACAGCCCGATTACTGCATTGAACCGCTGAGCTGGGCTGAAAAAGCTAAAATAGATATGTTTTCTTTGGCTATGCCTAAAAATGTGGGCCCTTACATAGCATTTTCATCAGCGTGCGATACCAAACAGGTGTTAAAAAAGTATCAGCTTGATGAACAAGGCTACTTTATCGTGAGTGCAGGCTCTGGCGGTCATGTGCTAGATAATCAAAACTGTGCAGATGTATTTTTTGCCGCCGCAGAGCAAATTTCATTGCAAACAGGGTTAAAGGCGGTGGTGGTATTTGGCCCTAATTATAATAAAGCGTTGCCAGCATCAAATACGGTTATAAATTTGGATACGTTAGAAAATAGTGAGTTTTTGTCGCTTATGGAGCAAGCTAAATTTGCATTGTTAAGTGCTGGCGACACGCTATTGCAGGCGGTTGCTGTTAAAACGCCTGCTGTGGCATGTGCTATTTCAAAAGATCAAACACAGCGCCTAGCAAGTTGCGCCACAACTGGCGTGGTAATTAAAGCAAACTTTGAGATTGAAGACATAGTAAATAAAGCCAGCGCTTTACTAATAGAGCCGCATTTTAACCAGCTACTAGAAAAATACTCTTTGCTTGAAAGCGCGCATAGCTATGAAGAAATAACGCAAGGGGTTAAAAGCATGCTGATGGTTGCCGATAGATGAATATAGTGATTGTAATAGATTCGTTAGCGGGTGGTGGCGCCGAAAAAGTGATGCTAACCCTTGCTCAGCAGCTAGTAAAAACGCATAGCGTTACTATTTTATCGTTGGCTAATAAATATGAATACACGCTCCCTGCGAATATAAAGGTTGAAAGTCTATTCAGTGATAAAGCCACTAAAGTGGATCGTTTTTGGAAAATAAATAAAAGTGTAGCAAAACTAGAGGCGTGGTTTAATAACAAACAAAAACAAACTGGCCCCATAGATTTAGTACTTAGCAATTTAGATAGAAGCAATAACTTATTGGCTAAAAGCCAGATTAAAAATGTTCACTTTGTTATGCATAACTCTGTTAATGCAGAGCTAGCTAGGCAAAAAAAGTTAGGCCCGTTTTCTTATTACTATCTTAAAAAGTCAAAGCAAAACTTAAACGGGAAATCCTTGGTGTGCGTGTCTAAAGGGGTAGAGCAAGAAATTACCCAAGGGCGTTTAATTAGCCCAAGCGCCATCACAACTATTTATAATCCCTTTAATTTAGTGGATATAAAGCGCCTCTCAGATGAGGTTAATACGCAAATTCCACAATCGCCGTATGTTATTCATGTAGGGCGGTTAGCTAAACAAAAGCGCCACGATATTTTATTTGCGGCATTTGCAAAGCTTGATAAAAAATACAAATTAGTCCTTTTATGCAATAAGCCTAGCAAAGCATTCAAGCTTGCAAAAACGTATGGCATTGAGGGACAACTTATAGTGCCAGGGTTTGAACAAAATCCGTATAACTGGATTAAGCAGGCTGAGGCATTAGTATTAAGCTCTGATTTTGAAGGGCTCCCTACAGTGTTAATTGAAGCATTAGCTGTTGGCACGCCTGTAGTAAGTACTAACTGTACGTTTGGACCGAGCGAAATTTTAACAAACGACTTGGCTAAATATTTAGCGCCTGTAGGGCATAGCGATGAGCTAGCGGCTAAAATTGAGCTGGTTTTAAACACTAAGCCTAATGTAGATAATGCCGACATTTTACAAAAGGTAACGGCCGAACAAGTTGCTAAGCAATACCTAGCTTTGTGTGGTTAATTGCTCTTTATAAATAGCCAATAAAGTTTGCCAGTCATTACTTTGCCAATAAAAAGCGTTGTTACGTCCTTGCTCTTTTAAAAATGAGCGCTCTAAACGTGCCATATTACTTTGTTGCCATTGCTTGTTAGGTGGTTTTATTTCGCCGCGATCAAAGTCGATAATATAAACCTCGCCCGTTTCATTAAATAAAATATTATTTATATTCAAATCAGCGTGGTACACACCTTTTGAGTGAAATAGCGCAACAGTATTGGCAATGCGCTTGAGCTCATCTTCTGTTAGTGGGCGTTCAATTAAAATATCGAGCAGGCTTTTAGCCCCTTTTACAGCCTCTGTAATTATATCGCCACGATAAATTAAGCCTGTGGTTGTTACCTTAGCGGCAATGGGTTTTGGTACATTTAAGCCAAGCTCAATAAGCCTTATCATTAAGCTGAACTCTTTATACACACGGGTGTTTTTAAGCCCAGGGTAGAGATACTGATCGCTTAACAACTTGCCAACTAAACCGCCGCGCCAATAGTGCCTAAGTACAGCGGTTAAATCATCGTGTTTAAAAAACCAGGCTGTGGCGCGGCCTTTTTTAGCACCGACTATTTTATTTTGCTGTTGCCAATAATCTGCATTGAACCAGTTTAAATCAACCTCGTTAAAATAATCTGGGTGGCTTAAAATAGTGTGCTTACCTTGCGTTAGTGTTTTAAACATAGCTCGTTAAAATAATTCAATAATGCGTGTATATTAACGTGTTTTATAGCGCAGCATAAGTGCTTGCATTAGTGCGAGTATAATTTAAGATCGCAGTCTATTATTTAAAGCCAAAGTGGAACGCGTGACTCAAGTGCCTAATTACTCCTCAATTTGTATTTTAAGACTCTCTGCCATTGGTGATGTGTGTCATGCCGTTAGTGCTGTACAAGCCATTCAAAAAGCACACCCCAATGCAAAAATAACGTGGGTAATGGGTAAAATAGAAGCCATGTTACTTGCCGATTTACCTGGGGTTGAGCTGGTAGTTTTTGATAAAAAACAAGGTAAGGATGCACTTAAAAAGTTAACACATTCTTTTAAAGGGCATCAGTTTGATGTGCTGCTTAATATGCAAGTCGCATTAAGAGCTGGCTTTGTTGCACGCTGTATACCAGCTAAAGTAAAAATAGGCTTTGATTGGGCACGTTCAAAAGAATTACATAGCTTGTTTATAAATAAACGAATAGCCCCACAAAAAGAAGCGCATGTGCTAGAGGGATTTAAAGGCTTTGCGGGTGCCATTGGAGTTAAAGACTATTCACCTACCTGGGATATGCCTTATACCTTAGCGGATGAGAACAAAGCAGATGCATTATTAGGGCCTGCGTATTTGGCAAATAAGTTATTGGTAATATCGCCAGCGGCCAGTAAAGCACAGCGAAATTGGTTGCCTGAGCGCTACGCTGCCCTTGCTGATTACGCGCATGAGCAGGGCTTTAACGTGGTACTAACGGGCGGCCCAACTGAGCTTGAGATTAATTTAGCTAATCAAATTATAAAACACAGTCACTGCACTATTTTAAACTTAGTCGGTAAAACAAAACTTAAAGAGCTGTTATGTGTGCTTAAGCGCGCTGATTTAGTTTTAGCCCCCGATACCGGCCCTGCACATATGGCGGTAACGGTAGGTACGCCGGTTATTGGTTTATATGCGCATTCTAATCCTGCACGTACAGGCCCTTATTTATATCAAGACTACGTAGTTGAGGTGTATCATCAAAATCTGCTAAAGCAAACGGGTAAAACAGCTCAACAATTGCCTTGGGGTACGCGCGTTAAGGGAGATGACCTTATGAGCCAAATAACCGTAGACAGTGTTAAAGCTATGTTTGATCATGTGGTACAAAAAGAGTCTATAAAATGAGTGTAACAGAAAAAAACAAAGCGCTTTTTTTAGACCGAGATGGCGTGGTAAATATTGATCATGGCTATGTGTATCAAAGTGAAAAATTTGAATTTATAGACGGTGTGTTTAGTACCTGTAAAGCATTTTATGATGTAGGTTATAAAATTATCATAGTGACTAATCAATCAGGAATAGGGCGAGGTTACTACACTGAAGATGACTTTTTAGCTTTAACTCAGTGGATGAAAACACAATTTAGTAAGCACAATATTAAAATTACAGATGTGTATTTTTGCCCGCACCATCCCAAAAAAGCGATGGCGCAATATTTAAAACAGTGCCAGTGCAGAAAGCCAGCTCCAGGTATGTTGTTACAAGCTATGCAAGAGCATAATATTGACCCTTCGAGCAGTGTTATGGTGGGTGATAAGCTTAGCGATATTCAAGCGGCACAAAAAGCGGCTATTAGCACGCGAGTGCTAGTTCGCTCTGGCCAACAATTTGACGAAAACGCTAAACAATACGCCGATTTAGTGATTGACTCTATTAACGATTTACCAGCACACTACTTGGTATAAAGTGCGTTTATATTTTCGCAACTAAAGTGTTAAGTATTGCTACCATTACCTGTATTAGCGACGAGCTGCAAACAGTGCATTTTACTTGTTAAACTTTTACAATACACCCCAACATAAACAGTGGCTTTAATGTTGTTGTTTACCCGTTCATTTAATTGGAGACTACAGATGAGAGCATCTGCTTTTTTTAGCCAACTACAAGAGCAAATTGAAGACGTTAAAGCGCAAGGTTTGTATAAAAGTGAGCGTATTATTACCTCGCAGCAACAAGCTCAAATAGAAGTTGCATCTGGCGATAAAGTTATTAATTTTTGTGCTAACAATTACTTAGGCTTAGCAAATAGCCCTGAGCTAATTAAAGCAGCGCAAGGTGGTTTAGATGACCATGGCTTTGGTGTTGCTTCAGTGCGTTTTATTTGTGGCACGCAAGATATTCATAAAACACTAGAGCAAAAAATTAGTGCGTTTTTAGAAACCGAAGATACAATTTTATACTCGTCTTGTTTTGATGCTAACACGGGCCTATTTGAAACTATTTTAGGCGCTGAAGATGCTATTATTTCTGATTCTCTAAATCACGCATCAATTATTGATGGCGTACGCTTATGTAAAGCTAAGCGTTTTCGTTATGCTAATAACGATATGGAGGATCTTGAAAAGCAACTTATTGCAGCTGATGAAGCGGGCGCTAAAACAAAATTAATTGCCACCGATGGCGTGTTTTCTATGGATGGCGTAATTTGTAACCTTGAAGCTGTGTGTGACCTTGCTGATAAGTATGATGCATTAGTGATGGTTGATGACTCACATGCGGTAGGCTTTGTTGGCGAAAACGGTAAAGGCACGCCTGAGTACTGTAATGTGCTTGACCGTGTAGACATTATTACCGGTACGCTAGGTAAAGCGCTGGGCGGTGCATCAGGCGGTTATACATCAGGTAAAAAAGAAATTGTTGAATGGCTACGTCAGCGTTCGCGCCCTTACTTATTCTCAAATTCATTAGCGCCTTCAATTGTAACTGCGTCAATTAAAGTACTCGAAATGCTTGAAAATGGTGGCGAGTTACGCGCTAAACTTTGGTCAAATGCTAAATATTTCCGTGAGCAAATGGAAGCCGCTGGCTTTACGTGTGCGGGTAAAGAGCATGCCATTATTCCTGTAATGCTTGGCGATGCTAAAGTTGCTTCATTAATGGCAGACAAACTACTCGCTGAAGGCATTTATGTAACCGGCTTTTCGTTCCCTGTTGTGCCAAAAGGCCAAGCGCGTATTCGTACACAAATTTCTGCTGCGCACAGTATTGAACAACTAGACACCGCAATTGCTGCCTTTACCCGTATTGGTAAAGAAATGGGCGTTATTTAATTTTTTATAAACCGAAGTATTGCTTCGGTTTTTTAGTTGAGTGTTAACTATGAAAGCTTTATCAAAATTAAAAGCCGAAACCGGCATCTGGATGACCGACGTACCCAAGCCTGAAGTAGGGCATAACGATCTACTCATTAAAATTCGTAAAACCGCGATTTGTGGCACCGACGTTCATATTTATAAATGGGATGAGTGGTCACAAAAAACCATTCCGACCCCTATGGTTGTAGGCCATGAGTACGTGGGTGAAGTGGTTGATATGGGCCAAGAAGTACGTGGCTTTGCAGTTGGTGACCGCGTATCTGGCGAGGGACATATTACGTGTGGGCATTGTCGTAACTGTCGTGCTGGTCGTGTGCATTTGTGCCGAAATACAACCGGTGTGGGCGTTAACCGCGAAGGCGCATTTGCTGAATATTTAGTTATTCCGGCCTTTAATGCGTTTAAAATTCCTGACAATATTTCTGACGAGCTTGCGTCTATTTTTGACCCGTTTGGTAATGCTGTGCACACCGCTTTATCGTTTGATTTAGTGGGCGAAGATGTGCTTATTACAGGGGCTGGGCCAATTGGTATTATGGCGGCGGCCGTTGCTAAGCATGTGGGTGCTCGCCATGTTGTGATTACCGATGTTAACGAATACCGTTTAGAGCTTGCACGTAAAATGGGCGCTACACGTGCCGTAAACGTTGCGAATGATAAGCTTGAAGATGTAATGAATGAGCTAGGTATGACTGAAGGTTTTGATATTGGCCTTGAAATGTCAGGTGTGCCAAGCGCCTTTAATTCTATGTTAAATAACATGAACCATGGTGGCAAAATTGCCATGCTGGGTATTCCGCCATCAGATATGGCCGTAGATTGGAATAAAGTTATATTTAAAGGCTTAGTGATCAAAGGTATATATGGTCGCGAGATGTTCGAAACGTGGTACAAAATGGCAAGCTTGATTCAATCAGGCCTTAATTTAGACCCTATTATTACGCATCAATATTCGGTAGATGACTTCCAAGCTGGCTTTGATATGATGATTTCAGGTCAATCTGGTAAAGTAATTTTAAACTGGGAATAGTTTAAAGTTTGCATACAGAGGCGGCTTAAGCCGCCTTTTTATTATATTTTTAAAAGAGATTTCAATGGCATTTAAACATATATCTATAGCACAAACGCACGAACTGCTTGATAAAGAAGATGTAGTGATTGCAGATATACGCGATCCTAACTCGTACCAAGCAGGGCATATTCCTGGCTCTGAAGCGCTTTCAAATGCCAATATAGCTCAGTTTATGATGGAAAAAGAGTTCGATCAGCCCATTATTATTGTTTGCTACCACGGCATGAGCTCACAAGGGGCGGCTAGTTATTTAGTAGAGCAGGGCTTTGAAGATGTATATAGCATGGATGGTGGCTTTACGGCTTGGGAAGCGGCTTACAGCGAGAAAGTGGAACGATGATTGAGCTAGGTAGTTTAAATAATCCTCGTGCCGCACAGGGCTTTATAGATTATTTAAAAAGCCAAGGCTTTGAAGGGCAACTGCGCAGTGCTGATGGCAGTAATGTTATTATTTGTGTTGCGGGCGAGCACTTTCATCAAGTGCAACCTTTGTGGGCTGAATTCGTACAAAACCCCAATCATGAGCGTTATCAACAAGCCTCTTGGGATGTGGGCAGTACACAATCTGGCTTAACGTATCAAGGACAGTCGCTTAATTTAGTGGCGCGCTTTAAAGCACTAAGCTGGCTAAATAAAACCGTAAGTATTGTAAGCGTTGCTATTTACTTTGCATTTTTATTGGGTGGCTTTGAGCAAATTTATACTGCTTTGCAGTTTAGCCCGAGCCAACCACTGAACTGGTTAACGCCAGCACTTGTTCATTTTAGCGCAATGCACATTGTATTTAACCTAATTTGGTGGATGTCGTTAGGTGATAATATTGAAAAGCAATGCGGCAAGCTGAGCTTAGTTGGGCTATTTGTGGTTACTGCACTTATTAGTAACTGGGCTCAGTTTTTAATTGTGGGGCCTAACTTTGGCGGCTTAAGTGGCGTTGTGTATGGTTTATTGGGTTTTTGTTGGATCCACAGCTATTTAAATCCTAAGCAGCCAGCGCTAGTAAGCACTGCCATTATTGGCTTTATGTTAATTTGGCTGGTACTCGGTTTTGCTGATGTGTTGTTTGTTGGTATGGCTAATTGGGCGCATTTAGGTGGGCTTTTAAGCGGCATGGCTTATGCCGTAACCGCTAATTTATTTAATGCTAAAAAAGCGTAAGCTTAGTGGTATAAATACTTAGTAAATAATACTTCACGAATAATCTCTTGGCCTGTTTCTTCTTTTAACAGGCTTTTTAATTTTTCGGCACACTTTGCTCTAATTTCTTCACGCCCAGTAAGCGACTTTATTTTTTCTTCAGGTTCTTTAGATAGTATTTCTACTAACGCATCGCGTAAAAGCGGGGTATGGTGCTCTACAATAGCAATATCTGCATTATTGCTAAGCATTAAATCTATAGTCACGCGTACATAGCCCATTTTTTTACTTGAGGCGCCTATGTAATTGGTAATAATGTCTGGCTCAAAACCAAAATAGCCCACTGTCGATTCCGCTTTTGCCGAAAAGCTAAAACAGTTTAGGATCAGTGCTAAAAAACCTGCGTATACTATTTTTTTCATCTTTAGTGTGTTTCCATTTTCTTAATACAAATAGTTTATACTTAATAGCGCCTAATAAACAGCTCCTGCAATTATTTATCGGCAGTAAAACATCACTTTTTCAAATGCTTTGGCAATGTTATCATCGTCTCGGTTTTAATTTTATTGAGCTATTGTGATTACATTTCCGCTTTCTATATCTGCCAATTGGCAATGTGCTTCTTTGGTAAATAACTTATCTGCGTTAGAGCAAGAGTGGCTATTTGAGCCACATTCATTAACCGCTAAATTAAAAAGTAATGCACAAACTTTTAGTGTAAAAGTGCTTAATGAGCAAACTTTTACTCTAAGCGATGCACAGCAACAACTACTTGGCTCAAATACAAATAAAGCACTTAATCGCGAGGTGCTTTTATTGTGTGACAATACACCCATGGTGTATGCCCAAAGTTGGCTGCCCAGTACACAAACGCAAACAACACTGCATAATATGGGCGCACGTCCTTTAGGTGATGTTATTTTTCAGCACCCTGAACTTACCCGAAGTAATATTGAGGTAGGGCGCTTTGACTCAGAGCATGCGCTGCAGTCACTTGTTAAAGAGTTGAATTTAACTACGCACCCTTTATTAGGTCGTCGTAGTGTGTTTTCTATTAATGATTATCACTTTTTAGTGTGCGAAGTATTTTTACCCGGAGCCTATTTGTACTCATGAAATTAGCCCCTTTGCAATTACAGCATAGCCCTTTTTATATTCAGCTCATGCGCATTGACAAACCTATCGGTACATTACTATTACTGTGGCCTACTTATTGGGCTCTATGGCTTGCAAACGCTGGTATGCCAAGCCTAGTTAACTTTATTGTATTTACCTTAGGCGTAATTGTTATGCGCAGTGCTGGCTGCGTTATTAATGATTTTGCAGATAGAAAAATAGACGGCTCAGTTAAGCGTACAGCAGGGCGGCCTTTGGCCACCGGACAAGTAAGTGCAGGTGAAGCACTGAGTTTATTCATATTACTGATAGCCATTGCTTTTGTATTGGTATTACTACTTAGCATCAACACTATTTTATTGTCACTTGGGGCGTTGGCACTGGCATTTTGCTACCCGTTTATGAAACGCTATACACATCTTCCGCAAGTAGTCCTAGGCGCTGCATTTGGTTGGGCGATACCTATGGCATATATGGCATCAGTTGACTCATTACCGCTGCAGGCGTGGCTGTTATTTGTTGCAAATATTTGTTGGACGGTAGCGTACGACACTATGTATGCCATGGTCGACAGAGATGATGATTTAAAAATAGGGGTTAAATCTACTGCTATTTTATTTGGTAAATACGACCGCCATATTATATTTTTATTAAACGCTAATTTTATAGCGTTGTTGGCGCTTATTGGCTTAATTAACCAGCTAGGCTTGGCGTTTGTTGCAGGTTTATGTACTGCCGCTGGGTTACTTATTTATCAGCAAGTGCTTATTCATAAACGTGCGCGTGATGCATGTTTTAAAGCGTTTTTAAATAATCACTATGTGGGATTAGCTATTTTTGTTGGCTTGTTCTTGTCATTTGTATTTGCGCGTTAATTTCATCTCAACGCTATTAATTTAACCTCAGCATAGCCACTAGTTGTTGTGGCTATGTTGGTTTTATCGTGGCGGGTCAATTACTCCACTTATTGAGGCGTTTTTTCTAAACCAGCCAGCAATAGAGTAGCGCTCATTAATGGCAGGTAATACCTCGTGTGCAAAACGCTCGCTTTCAAACATAACGAGTGTCCCCGCGGTGGGTTTAATTATTATCTCTACTTGCTTACTTTTTGGCTTGTAAATAACAAGCTCGCCGCCTTGCTCGGGCGTATTTAAATAAAGGATTGTTGTAAATACGCGGTTAGATCGCCCTTTAAATGAATCAAAATGCTTTTTATAAAAGTCGCCTTGGCTGTATTTAGCGTAGTGGCACTCATAATCAAATAAGCCCATAAAAAACTGCCGATTAAGTGTGGTTTTTATACTTTCCATTGTTGCTTGATAAGTTAGCTGTGCTTGTGAGCTGCCATCAAACCAATAGGTTTTATCTTTACGAATGGTTTTATCTATTTGTAAGTCATTTAAACGGCCAATACCTGCAGCGCTAAAATGCGGGTTAATACGGTGGCAATCGGTGATTAAACTCTCTACTAGCTCGCTAATAAGTGCGTTAGGAATAACAACATAACCATGGGTTTCTATTGCATCTAAATAAACATCAGAACTAAAAAGTGTGTTCATTTATGTCTGTTGATTAAAAAAGGTGCGACAGTGTAGCCTAAAAAAATTTAATAGCTAGTGGTTTGTGCTCTGCTATTTAAGCAAATAAAAACCTAACGCGTAAGCATAAAAACTAAAAGGGCTTTTTAGGTTAAGCTGCTGTGCTGCAGGTTTTGGTAACAAGAAGAGTAAATCAGTAAGGGCTATCTAAATTGGTTGCCCTTAAAAGGTTTAAGGGCAATGCGGTATGCTATTTTATCTTGGCTTAATTAATAGTCGTAGATGCTTTTTTGATAAGAGATAATAAATGGTCAATGTGTTCGCCAACTGCTGCTTGTTGGCTTGTTTGTATAACAAGTTGTTCGTGACTTAAGTCTTTATTTGTTTTTAGCTGTACAAGCTCTGTGTGCTCTGCAAGAGTGCTCGCGTGTTCAATACTTGCAATAGCAAAGTGATCCGATTTAACCAGCCCTGACATTACTTGCTCAATGCTGCCTACCTTAATACTAGCCGATTTATTGAGCATGTCGATGGCTTCGTTAAGCATGCTTTGTACTTGTTTAGACTGAGAAAAACAGCCGTACATAGGGTAGCTATCTAAATCGTGTTTACTGATATCGCTTTTATTTGCTAACGGATGATGTTTAGAAACAAACAATACCAGTTGGTCTGGCAGGTGTATGTCGCTGCCGATGCTATTAATAGCCTGCGAATAAACACTAATATCAATCTCGCCCTCTTGCAGTTTGCGTGCAAGTTCGTGCTGCTCTTGCAATTGCATTTCTATTTTTACATGGGGGTATTGTGCTAAAAATTGCCCGCATGAGATAGGCACTACACTGCTGGCTTTGTTGGTATAGCCAATGACTAACTTTTCGTCAGTATTGCCGTTAACCGATTGAGAAATTCGTTTTTTTGTATGCTCAAGTTCGGCAAGGGTGTTTTTGGCGTAATCAAGGAATAGCTCGCCTTCGGGTGTTAACTTTACTGAACGTGTTGAGCGTTTCACCAGTTCGTACCCCATTTCGTCTTCTAGGGTTTGAATGCTGCGCGTTAGCGCTGATGTACTAATTTGAGTTTGTTCGGCTGCTTGTCTGAAGTGGCGTAACACACCAAGCGCTACAAATTGTTCTAACTGTTCAAATCTCACTTTATAGTCCCTTTTTATAAGTAAGTCGCGTGTGTCGCGAACATCAATAATATTAGATTCGAGCTTTCAAAAAGCGAAGCCTAATATGTAACTGTGTTTGCAAATTTATGACATATTTGCCTCAGCATATCCCTCTTTTAGTATTATTTAAAGAGAAGACGCATTTAAAAGTATTACCAATTAGGCTTATTTATAGTGATTTATTACTCTATTTAAAACTAAGCTATGTTAGCAAGTAAGACTAAATACAATGACTTAGGCGCTTTGATGCTTTTAAAAGTAATACTTTAGACATAATTTAGCATTAATTAATAAAAAAGTATGCCAGAAAAAAGGCTATAGGAAAATCCTACGTAGTGATTTGTAATGAAGTGAGGCATAAACGCTTATAGTTTTAGGTTATGCCATCGCTTTATTCTTGTTTAAGAATTTAGAAAAGTAAGCCGCTAAGGCTTACTACTTTTGTTAGTAAAGTTTTTAGTAATGCGGTTACTTAGAGGTTTGTCTTCAATACTTTGTAGCTCTATTTCTATGGCATCGCACGAAATATGAATTTCAAATAACGATGTTAATAACGAAAGGCTTAAGCACGCTAAGCTCACCCCAAACAAAATAATACCTGTGGTGTTAAATTCTATAAATAAGGCAAACATTGATAGCGTACACAATAAAAAAGAGGCCACCCCATACACTTGCATGGTACGTATTAGCTTAATGCGCTTTCTTAAGTTTGTTATTTGAGCCACAACAACGGGGCGAATAGACTCGCCTTCTCGTGAATTTAATTCTCGGATTAATTGCGCTAGTACTAAAAAGCGGTTTGTGTAAGCAAGCAGCAACAGTGAGATTGCTGGAAAAAGTAAACCTGGGGTAGTAAGTGTCATTGTTTTATCCTAAAAAGTTACCTGCTATACACTTTAGTAGAGTATCGTAGGATATTGTAAACACAAAATAATTGAGGTGATAATTGCAAAATATTAATACTCATAGTACTCAGCAAGCTTTTCAGTGGGTAACGCTCTACAAAGCAGATAACACATTAGAGGCAAATATAATCAAAGGGCTGTTATTAAGCGCGGGAATTGAGTGCCAAATTCAAGGTGAAATGCTTCAAGGCGCCTTAGGCGAAATCCCCTTTGAACAAACCCAAGTAAGTGTGCAGGTTTATTCGATAAAAGAGCGCCACGCGCGCGAAATATTGGTAAACTACCAACAAGTAAAACAATCCGCTCCAGATTGGGTATGCCCTAACTGTAATGAGCATAATGGATCAACATTTGATTTTTGTTGGTCATGTGAGACGTTAAGAAATGACAAAAGCGAATAACTTTCAACGTATTAGAGAGCTAAACTACTTACAAAAAGCGGTGTTAGCAAGTGCTTTAATTGAGCGTATGTTACCTAATTATGGTTTATTTAGTGAAGCCACCGGTTTTGGTGATGAAGCCTTATTACGCAGTGCGTTAAATGTTTGCTGGGAAAAAATATTACTACCAAAAAGTAAAATAGATCTCGAAAAACAAGTAGAAAAAATTGAGCCAAATGTACCTGAGCTTGCCGACTTTGATATGTTTGGCACTTACCCCGCAATAGATGCTGCAACGTCGCTTTTGAGCCTAATGCACGGCTTGATGGGGCAAGACGAGCAAGAATTTATAAGCGTTAGTAAAATATCGCAAGCAACAGTGGCGCGTTTTATTGAATACCAAATGACGGTTGAAGGTGAAGTGGCTGACAATAAAGCCGTACGAGAACACCCATTAATGCAATACGAAATTGAAGTGTTGAGTGAGCTAATCGACTTTGTAGAAAATATGGGCCGCGTGACTTCTGAAAACGTTAAGGCACTTAAAAAGCAGGCCGTTGCAGATGGACAAACCAATATTGGTTTGGCGTTATAGTTGTAATTAATTAACTGTGGTTAATTGCTCTCTAGCAATTTTTAGCGTTTATTACGTTGAACTTAGTAAAAACCTTAGCTAGAGAATGATAAAATTAAATAGTTTTAAATATGTGTGTAAATCTCTTAACCACAGTGCAGGTTAAGCAGTAAATAAAGGCAGGAGAAGTAAAGTGCGAATTTTAGGCATTGAGTCATCGTGTGATGAAACCGGTATTGCAATTTACGATGATGAAAAAGGCTTATTGGCTCACCAGTTATACAGCCAAGTAAAAGTACATGCAGATTATGGCGGTGTTGTACCTGAGCTTGCATCGCGCGATCACGTTCGTAAAACCCTGCCACTTATTGACGCTGCTTTTGCTCAAGCCGGTTGTGGCCCTGAAGATTTAGATGGCATTGCATACACCGCAGGCCCTGGTTTAGTGGGGGCGTTATTGGTAGGTACCTCTATTGGCCGTTCTTTAGCCTATGGTTGGGATATTCCAGCTGTTGCCGTGCATCATATGGAAGGGCATTTACTTGCACCTATGCTTGAAGAAAACGTGCCTGAGTTTCCCTTTATTGCTTTGCTAGTGTCGGGCGGCCATACCATGATGGTAAAAGTAGCCGGTATAGGCCAGTACGAAGTATTGGGTGAATCTGTTGATGATGCCGCAGGTGAAGCATTTGATAAAACAGCTAAACTATTAGGGCTTGATTACCCAGGCGGCCCTCGACTAGCTAAAATGGCTGAGCAAGGCGTTGCAAAACGGTTTGTTTTTCCACGCCCTATGACGGATAAGCCAGGCCTTGATTTTAGCTTTAGTGGCTTAAAAACAGCAGCTTCTATAGCGATTCGCGAAAATGATGATGACGCACAAACCAAAGCAGATATCGCCCATGCGTTTCAAACAGCAGTGATTGATACATTGGTTATTAAGTGTAAGCGTGCTCTTAAACAAACCGGGATAAAACGTTTAGTGATTGCCGGCGGAGTAAGTGCAAATACACAGCTGCGCTTACAGCTTGAGCGTGTTATGCAAGGGATGAAAGGACAGGTTTACTATCCACGTACTGAGTTTTGTACTGATAATGGCGCAATGATTGCCTATGCTGGTATGCAGCGCTTAAAAGCAGGCCAGTTTGCCACACTCGACATGAAAACCAAACCGCGTTGGCCAATAGACAGCTTAGAAGCGATTTAGCATCAATAATTATTGATTTTTTTCATTAGTGGGTGCTTTTTTAGCGCCCACTTTTGGTTCTTCACCTTTAAAAAGGCGAATAATATTAGTGCGATGACGAAATATAATTAGCACGGTAATAAAGGTTACCGGTAGGGTGTAAAGCGGTTTAATCAACCACGTATACAGTGGAGCAAGCGACACCGTGACCAAAGCGCCTAATGAAGAAAAGCGAGTAATAGCAACCACAATAATCCAAGTGCTTATTAATAGCCCCGCCAACGATAAACCAATCGGCAATAAAGAGCCAAACGCAGTGGCTACCGCTTTTCCGCCTTTAAAGCTAAAAAATAGTGGGTACATATGCCCTAAGCACGCGGCAACGGCGACCAAACCAAGTGCTAAAGGCGTTAGGTCTAAAAAATAAGCCCCCCATACGGGGATAGTGCCTTTTAAAATATCAAACACTAATACTAAGCACGCAGGAAAGGCTCCACCTAAACGATACACATTGGTGGCTCCTGGATTATTTGAACCGCTGCTGCGAGGGTCTGGCAGTTTGAATAGCCGAGACACTAATATAGCCGATGAAATCGACCCTAATAAGTAGGCTAAAACAAACAGTAAAATGGCTAACACAAAGTCCCTTATTTTTTAATTGCTATACCCATCGATAGCACTTTTACGCTATTATTGGCGGCACAATTTATCGTGAAAATTATTAACTGCTGTATTTTGCAGTTAATCTAGCTATTTGGCTATTGTAGAAGTAATTTTTACATATTTAAACACTGCTTAAAGCATATACAGTATTAATTTAATCAATGCATTGTATGCTTAGAGAGTGTTTATAGTTATTTGGAGTATCAATGGATAAGGTTTTTATATCTCAACTACACGTCGACACAATTATTGGAGTGTACGACTTTGAAAAAGAAAGTAAACAAAGCCTTTATTTTGATATTGAAATGCTCAGCGATATAAAGCCTGCAGCAGCAAATGATGACATTAATTTAGCACTCGATTATGCAAAAGTAAGCGAGCGAGTGATTGAGCACACTACGGCTAAGCCGGTTGAGTTACTTGAAACCTTAGTAGAGCAACTAGCAATTATTATATTAACCGAATTTAATACACCACAAGTAACAATTAGAGTGAGCAAACCGGCCGCTGTAGCGCAAGCAAACACCGTAGGTGTAGAAATAACACGCACAAAGGCTATGAGCTAAATGGCGCAAATTTATATCAGCTTAGGCTCAAATATAAATAAAGCGCATTATATTCGCTGTGCGCTTGATGCACTTGAGCACCACTTTACAGATATTGTGCATTCATCTGTTTTTGAAAGCGAAGCAGTAGGGTTTAAAGGTAATAACTTTTATAACTCGGTGGTGGCTGCTACCACATCAATGCCGCTTGAGCGTGTATGTAAGTTATTAAAACAAATAGAGCGAGATAACGGGCGTAAAGCGGATGATAAAAAATTTAGCCCCCGTACATTAGATTTAGATCTGCTCTTTTACGATGACGTTGTTTGCGATTCGCCTGCACAATTACCTCGCGATGAAATTACCAAAAACGCTTTTGTACTTCAGCCTCTTTGTGAAGTCGCCCCCAATTTTTATCACCCCGTTGCTAAGCAAACCATTGCTGCGCTATGGAGTGCGTATAACAACCCTCAACAAAAACTATGGAAGGTGGAGTTTTCTAACCCATGAGTATTTTAGAAATAATTATTTTAGCCCTGATACAAGGATTTACTGAGTTTTTACCTATTTCGAGCTCAGCTCACTTAATTTTACCTTCGCAAATTTTGGGATGGGAAGACCAAGGCCTTGCTTTTGATGTGGCTGTGCATGTTGGTACGTTAATAGCGGTTGTTATATATTTTCGTAAAGAAGTGGCTGATATTCTCAGCGCCTGGTTTAAATCGTTTGGCGCCCAAGGCACCACCGACGACAGTAAACTTGGCTGGTGGATTATATTGGGCACTGTACCTGCTGCGTTATTAGGCTTATTGCTAAAAGACGTTGTTGAGCTGTACCTGCGCAGTGCGTGGGTTATAGCAGCTACGACTATTATTTTTGGTTTATTACTTTGGTACGCCGATGCCAAAGGTAAGCAAATGAAAACAATTTATCAGCTTAACTGGAAAACAGCGCTGCTTATTGGCTTTGCTCAAGCGGTGGCTATGATCCCAGGTACCTCTCGCTCTGGCATTACCATGACAGCGGGTTTATTGCTGGGCATGAACAAACAAAGCGCAGCGCGTTTTTCGTTTTTACTCGCTATACCTATTATTTCTATGATGGGCCTTTACTACACGATAGAGCTGGCTTTAGGCGATCATGTGGTTGATTGGAGCACATTAATTTTAGGTGTAGTCCTCTCGTTTTTATCGGCGTACGCCTGTATTTTCATGTTTTTAAAAGTGATAGAACGAATGGGCATGCTGCCGTTTGTAATTTACAGACTTTTACTTGGCGTAGGCTTAATTGTATTTTTAACGCTGTAATTTAGCTTATTACCAGCAAGCCCTCTTACTTAGGTAAGAGGGCTTTTTTATTTTATTAACGCTGTTTTAGCATCAGTGAATTGACGAGACGCGCATAGTCACGAAGCCTAAAATTTGGCATTATAGCGCCATTAAACTTCACAGACGTGCGAAGTACGAAAGGATTTAAAAGTTATGCATATTCATATATTAGGCATTTGCGGCACCTTTATGGGCGGTATAGCGGCTATTGCTAAATCGCTTGGCCATAAAGTGACGGGCTCTGATCAAAATGTTTACCCGCCGATGAGCACTCAACTTGAGCAGCTGGGCATTGAGCTAACCCAAGGTTACGACGTAAAACAGTTAGAGCCAAAGCCAGACATGGTGGTTATTGGTAATGCCATGAGCCGAGGTAACCCCTGTGTAGAATATGTGTTAGATAAAGGCTTGCCGTATACATCAGGGCCAGAGTGGCTTAAACATAACCTATTGCAAAATGCTTGGGTGCTTGCGGTGGCAGGCACACATGGCAAAACTACCACAGCAAGCATGCTGGCGTGGATTTTAGAGTATGCAGGTTTAAAACCTGGGTTTTTAATTGGTGGTATAGTTCAAAACTTTGGTGTGTCAGCCAAAGTGGGCGAAACCCCGTTTTTTGTAATAGAAGCAGATGAATACGATACCGCTTTTTTTGATAAGCGCAGCAAGTTTGTGCATTACTTACCACGTACGCTCATTTTAAATAACCTTGAGTTTGACCACGCCGATATTTTTGACGATTTAAACGCAATAAAAAAACAATTTCATCACTTAATGCGTACATTACCTCATACTGGCAAGGTAATTTGGCCAAAAGACGATGTCGCACTTGATGATGTTATTAAGCAAGGGCTCTGGAGCGAAAGTGAAACCCTAAATGGTGATTGGCATTATGACTTGTTAAGCGCTGATGGCAGCCAATTTAATGTGCTTTTAAACAATGAACTTCAAGGCACAGTTAATTGGCAGGCTATAGGCGAGCATAATGTTAAAAATGCCATTATGGCTATCGCGGCAGCGCGCCACGTAGGTATAGCCGTTGAGCATAGCATTGCAGCGCTTGAAGAGTTTATTAGCCCTAAACGGCGTATGGAGCTTAAAGCCGACATAAATAACATTAAGGTGTACGACGATTTTGCGCACCACCCAACAGCCATAAAAACAACGCTTGCGGGGTTACGTGCAAAAGTGGGTGATGAAAAAATTATTGCTATTTTAGAGCCACGCTCAAACACCATGAAGATGGGTGTACACCAACATACGCTACTTGCTTCGTTAAGTGATGCCGATGACGTGCTGTTATTTGAGCCCGATAACCTAAATTGGTCTCTTAAAGCGCAAGCCGACAATGCCGGTATGCAGTGTTTTAATAGTACGCAAATGATTATTGACACTGCGCTTGAAAATATCATGCCAAATCAGCACATATTAATTATGAGCAATGGCGGTTTTAATGGCTTACATCAACACTTAGTTGATGGTTTAGCTAAAAAATACAGCGGAGAATAATGTGCAGTTTAAAGATAAAATTACACTGGCGTTTAGTGGTGCTTCAGGCGCGCCTTACGGTTTAAGATTGCTTGAAGTATTACTCGCGCAGCAATTTCAAGTGTATGTACTTATATCAAGTGCTGCGCGCGTGGTGCTTGATACAGAGTCAAACATTAAACTCTCAGCTAATGAAGATAAAGCAACCGAGCAGTTAAGCGCTTTATTTAATGCCAAGCCAGAGCAGTTAAAAGTATTTGGTAAAGATAACTGGTTTAGCCCTGTAGCTTCAGGCTCTGCGGCGCCTAAAAAAATGGTAGTATGCCCGTGCAGTGCAGGGTCTGTATCTGCTATTGCGCTCGGTGCATCAGATAACCTACTCGAGCGTGCAGCCGATGTGGTTATTAAAGAGCGAGGGCAATTAATTTTAGTGCCACGCGAAACTCCCTTTAGCGAAATTCACCTTGAGAATATGTTAAAGCTTGCGCGTTTAGGGGTCACTATTATGCCCGCTGCGCCTGGTTTTTATCACAAGCCACAACGTATTGAAGACTTAGTTGATTTTATGGTGGCGCGAATTTTAGATCATTTAAACATTGAACATAACCTAACTAAACGTTGGGGTTATGGTGAGGGTAAATAATGAATAAGCAAAATGTTGCTTTAAATATAGAAGGCCTGACCAAGGTTTATAAAAACGGTGTAGAGGCCGTGAAAGGTGTTGATTTACAAGTTTTTGAAGGCGACTTTTTTGCCTTACTTGGCCCAAATGGTGCCGGTAAGTCGACCACTATTGGTGTTATATCGTCCTTGGTAAATAAAACACAAGGTAAGGTGGAAGTGTTTGGTCACAACATCGATACCGACCTTGAAGCTGCTAAAGCGCATTTAGGCCTTGTGCCACAAGAGTTTAACTTTAGTCAGTTTGAAACGCTTGGCCAAATATTGGTAAATCAAGCAGGCTACTACGGTGTTACCCGCGCAGAAGCGCATAAGCGTGCCGATAAATATTTAACTCAGCTTGGCTTATTAGAAAAAAAAGACAAGCAAGCACGTACGCTTTCTGGGGGTATGAAACGCCGTTTAATGATTGCCCGCGCATTAATGCATGAGCCAAAGCTACTAATATTAGATGAACCCACAGCAGGGGTTGATATAGAGCTGCGCCGATCAATGTGGGATTTTTTACGCCAAATTAATGAGCAAGGCGTAACGATTATTTTAACCACGCACTACCTTGAAGAAGCTGAGCTGTTATGTAAAAACATCGCCATTATTGATACTGGCCGTATTGTTGAAAACACCACTATAAAAGCATTACTAGCTAAGCTTGATAAAGAAACCTTTGTGCTTGATTTAAAACAGCCAGCACAGCCAGTCACCCTTGAGGGATACTCGTTTAGCATGCCTGATGAGCACACCATAGAAGTTGAAGTGGCTAAATCTCAAGGGTTAAATGCAGTTTTCAGCGCGCTAACCGAGCAAGGTAACACTGTTTTGAGTATGCGTAATAAAGCAAACAGATTAGAAGAGTTATTTGTAGGATTACTAGAGCAAGGGCGGGGCGAATAAATGTTTAAATATGGCGTTGCCTTAAAGAGTTTATGGATTAAAGAGTGTATTCGTTTTTTACGTATTTGGGTGCAGACCTTAGTACCGCCGGCGATTACGATGAGTTTATACTTTGTTATTTTTGGTAATTTAATTGGCTCACGTATTGGTGAAATGGGTGGTTTTAGCTACATGGAATTTATTGTTCCGGGGCTAATAATGATGTCGGTTATTACCAACTCATATTCTAATGTTGCTTCTAGTTTTTATTCAACCAAGTTTCAAAAAAGCATTGAAGAGCTATTGGTTGCGCCTGTGCCTAATTACATAATTGTACTTGGTTATATGGGCGGCGGTATGACCCGCGGCATGATGGTGGGCTTTATTGTTACCTGTGTATCGCTATTGTTTGTTGATATTCAAATACACAATATATTTGTAATTATGGCAACGGTAATTTTAACCTCAGCGGTGTTTGCACTCGGTGGTTTAATTAACGCTATTTACGCCAATAGTTTTGACGATATTAGTATTATCCCAACCTTTATTTTAACGCCACTAACATACTTAGGTGGCGTATTTTATTCAATTACGCTACTGCCAGAGTTTTGGCAAAATGTATCGCAAATAAACCCAATTATTTATATGGTTAATGCGTTTCGTTATGGCTTTTTAGGCGTGTCGGATGTTGATTTAAGTGTCGCGCTTGGCGTTATATTAGTATTTATTACGGTGCTATTTACTTTAGCGCTAACGTTAATTAAAAAAGGTGTGGGGCTTAGACATTAATGAGCGATGCAAATTCACGCAGTATTGTATCTAATCAGGCGGGTATACACGAAAAGCTTGATGAAATCGTTAACAAGCATTTAAACGCAGAGTTTAAAAAGCCTATTGCTGAACACACTCAACAAGCGTTCGATGAAGTCAATGAGCAGGTTCAAGCTTTTAATGGACCGCTTATTATAGACTCATGTTGTGGAGTAGGGGAGAGCTCGGCTAATTTAGCTAAGCGCCACCCAGATGCATTAATTATTGGTATTGATAAATCGTCACATCGCTTAGATAAGCACGATGTTGAATATAAACAAACAGACAGCGGCCAGTACATTTTGGTCCAAGCTGACTTAAATGACTTTTGGCGTTTAGCTGTGGCTGCTAATTGGCAGCCTACTCATCATTATTTGCTTTATCCTAACCCATGGCCTAAATCTAAGCATATCCAGCGTAGGTGGCACGGCGCGGCTATTTTTCCGTTTATTGTTAAGCTAGGCGGTCGCTTAGAGGTGCGCAGTAACTGGGATATTTATGTAAAAGAGTTTGCCAGAGCGCTTGAACTAACGGGTCATCCTTGTGAGGTAACGCTGTATGAGTCAAACGAAGCAATTACTCCGTTTGAGCGTAAATACTGGGCCAGCGGCCAACAAAGCCATCGTTTAGTGATAGATCTTTAAACGGCCACTTCCTCTTGGCTTGATGAGTTAACATGTGGCGCTGGGTAAGCAAAGTAATTGCCTTGCATCAGCGCCACATCTACATTTCTAAGCGCATTTTCAATACTTATATTTTCTACCGACTCTGCCATGAGCGTTAAACTAAGTTGCTTTGCAGCATGAACTGTATGCTCAATAAATAAGGCTATATTTTCATCACTTACTGCTTGTTTTACTAATGCGCCGTCGAGTTTTATACCGTTTACTTCAAGCTTTAGCGCATTCGAAATATTTGAATAACCACTACCAAAACCAGTAATAATGACATTCACCCCTTTGGTTTTTACCATAGAAATAAACGTTTTAACCTCTAAAAAATTAGTAATAGCGTGTGACTCTAAAAGGCCAAGCGTTATGTTTTCTGGGTGCGGGTAGCGCTTAAGCTCGCTAGCAATGTATTCACTCAAACTAGGGTCGAGTATATCTTTATCGCTGATATTTAAGCTCCAGCATATATCTGTTTTTCTAAACCGCTCTATACACTGGCTAAATAGCGTGCGCGTTAGCAGTCCGCCCATTCTTGAGCGGCTCACTACATTTAAAAATGAGTCGGGTTTTAAAATTTCGCCATTTTTAGTCACCATTCTGGCTAAGCATTCGTAATGTACAACTTCATTATTGGTGGTGTTAAACATAGCTTGAAAATAAGGCACTATGCGGTTGTTATCAAACGCTTCTTGAACCTCTTTGGCAAGGCTAACATTGTATTGATATTGGTTTTTTACATCGCTCATTACTTTTGAGTAGCTAACAACTTTACCGCGGCCATGTTTAGCCTGAAGCGTTGCAATGTGCGCGTTTTCAATCAGTAGTGATTTATTACCACTGGCGATACCTGCGCAGTAAGTTATATAAATAAATGGGTTTGTTAATACCGGGCTGTTTGCGTTATACGACTCAACTAAATCGCTCAGTTCGCTGCTTTTAAAGCTTTTAGGGGTAAGAATGGCAATTTTATTGGTAGCAAGGCGATACACCTTACAGCTTTGCGGGCTGCGGCTTTGATAATGACTGAGCAAGTTTTTCATTACGTTGTCGCCAACTTGAGTGCCATAAAAGCTATTAATATCTTCAATTTCGTTCACCCAAATAATGGCAAGCTGCATGTGGTGTGAATTACTCTTTTTGATAAAGTACTCAAGCGCAATATGATTGGCAAAGCCCGTACTGGCATCTGTTGCTAGGGTGCGCTTTAACAAATATATATAAATAGCTGCAACCAGTACCGCAATAAAAAAGAAAAAACACGCCGTTATTATGGCTTTAGTGACGCTGTATTGAAGCTTTTTATTTAAATCATCTAAGGTTATGTCGGCACCCGTAATGTAGGTAGTACCATATTTATCTACAAAGGGAATAAAAACAGTTTTAAAATCACCCCATTGGTCGCTAGATTGTTCAAAAACAGGCTCGGTAGAATAAAACGCGCCCCTGTTAATGTCGGTGGCCTCTGGGTATAAATCAAGAAATTGCGTAACACGTGCGTTTTCTTGATCGTCTTTAGTGTAGCTGGATGAGGTAAAGTAAACTTTGTTATCGCGCATGATCATCGAATAGACGTAAGCTATATCAAGCGCTTGTGCAAGCTCTGAGAGTTGTTTGCTTTTAGTTTGGTAAACCGAAAAACCAATATCGTAGCCTTGGCTAATTCTATCGTGGTAACTTTGCCCTAAAATATGTTTTACGCTGGTGGCGGCATTTAGAAGGCGCTCATCGACAGCGTTCATAATTTCGCTACGCGCTGAGCTATAGGTGTAATAAACATAGACTAATAAACTGACCAAAAACAATGTAAAGCCAGCTATAAACCACTTCCCTTTTAATTTCCCTGTGAGCATACTTGTCCCTTATTGTTACACATATTAAGTATACGCATAAATGCAATTTGCCCAAAACTAAAATGTGACTTTTTAATAAAATCCTATTATTGAAATTTTTTTACAATATTTGTCATCCGTTTAGTCGCTTTTATGGCTTAAAGGGAGACATTTTACTTATATTGCAGTAAAGTTAGCGCAATTTTTAAAAGAAGCACGCCGCTTATAATAGCGCCATAGTTTGGCATTTTTAACTGTTAAACGCGTGTTTTAGCTACACACACACTAGGTATAAAGATGGATCAAAAGCGTTGTGCCGTCGCCTCTAAAGAAAGCCTTAAGCGTATATTTACTGTACCTGAAGCGCCAGACTCAACTTTAAGCAAAATTGAGCTTGAAATTTCGAGTAATTTAGCAGGGTTTTTAAACGAAAATATAGCGGCAATTGAAAAACCATTACACGAAATTGAAAAAGATTTTCAGGCTGCGGTGATCCCAGAAAACCCAACGTTTGTATCTGCTTACGCCCAAGATATTATGGAGCAGCTAGTTGCCCATTCGGTACACACGGCTGCGCCTAGCTTTATTGGGCATATGACATCGGCTCTTCCGCATTTTTTACTACCGCTTTCAAAATTGATGGTGGGACTTAATCAAAACCTAGTAAAAATAGAAACCTCAAAAGCATTTACGCCCCTAGAGCGCCAAGTGCTAGGCATGATGCATCATTTAGCTTACTCGCGAGATGAGTCGTTTTATTCTAAATGGATGCACAGCGCTAAAACATCACTCGGTGCTTTTTGTTCCGGTGGTACAGTTGCAAACATAACGGCATTGTGGATTGCGCGTAACCGTTTATTAAAACCCGACGGCAGCTTTAAAGGCATAGCCGCTCAAGGGCTCGTTGCCGGTATGCTGCATTATGGCTACAAAGGGCTGGCCGTTTTAGTGTCGGAGCGAGGGCATTATTCTTTAGGTAAATCAATTGATTTACTAGGCATCGGCCGTGAAAATTTAATTGGTGTAAAAACCTGCGAAAATAACAAGGTTGATGTGAATGCCATGCGCGAAAAAGCTTTAGAGCTTGAATCGCAAGGCATAAAAGTTATGGCAATTGTAGGGGTTGCTGGTACAACCGAGACCGGTAATATCGACCCTCTTAATGATATGGCCGATTTAGCGCAGCAAATAAACTGCCATTTTCACGTTGATGCAGCGTGGGGTGGGGCAACGCTTTTATCGCAAACGCATCGCCCGTTATTAAAAGGAATTGAGCTCGCAGATTCAATTACCATTGATGCACACAAACAAATGTATGTGCCAATGGGCGCAGGCTTGGTGTTATTTAAAGACCCAACTGCTACGGATGCAATAGAGCACCATGCAGAGTACATATTACGTAAAGGTTCAAAAGATTTAGGAAGCCATACACTTGAAGGCAGCCGCCCAGGTATGGCTATGTTAGTACATGCTTGCTTACGCGTTATTGGCCGCAAAGGCTATGAAATGCTTATTGATCGTAGTATCAAAAAAGCACATTACTTTGCTGATTTAATTAAAGCCGATGAAGACTTTGAGCTGATTTCAGAGCCTGAGCTGTGTTTGCTTACATACCGCTATGTGCCTAAACAAATTAAACAAGCCATAGCCCAAGCAGATGCCGCAACACGGTTAGAAATTTTCGCGTCGCTCAATCGCTTTACTGCCAGTATGCAAAAACGCCAACGTGAATCAGGGCGCTCGTTTGTATCGCGTACTCGCTTAACCCCGTCAAAATACGATAATCAACCGACGGTGGTATTTAGAGTGGTATTGGCTAATCCGCTCACATCAGGTGTTATATTAAAAGAGATTTTAGCTGAGCAAAAAGAGCTTGCTAAAACAGACCCTGTGTTTAAAAAGTACTTAAGTAAGTATATGCAGTAACGCCTAGGTATAAGCTAAAACAAAGGCGCCAATGGGCGCCTTTGTTATTTTTGCTGTGAGTTTTTAATACATTTAAGCGTTAAAGCAGTTTGCCCTAATAATGTCAGTTATAATTTTTTGCGATGGGTTTATTTTCTCCATTGCTAAAAATTCATCAGGTTGGTGGGCTTGATTAATTGAGCCTGGCCCCATGACTATTGTTTCACAGCCAAGTTGCTGAATAAACGGAGCCTCTGTGCAATAATTTACTGCAACGGCTTTTTCTCCTGCAATTTTTTCTGCCATTTTAACGAGTGCGCTATCAGTGCTGCCACTAAAAGCTGGAATGGGCTTGTGTAAATCAATTACGCTCACTGCGCTTGGGTATTGCGCGTTTATATCGCTGGTGGCATCAATAAGTAAAGCTTGTAAGTCTTTAATGCTTAACCCTGGGAGCGGACGCATGTCTATATGCATTTCGCAGCAGCCACAAATTCGATTTGCGTTGTCGCCACCATGAATATTACCTAAATTTAAGGTAGGGTAAGGTATTTCAAAATGTTCAACTGAATATTTATTCTTTAACTGCTCTTTTAAGATCAGCAATTTTGTAATCACTTTATGCATGACTTCGATGGCGTTAAGACCACGTTCGGGATCGGAACTATGACCTGAGCGGCCAATCACTCTTATAGCCGTGCTCATATGTCCTTTGTGAGTAAATACAGGAGTCATATCAGTAGGTTCACCAATAATACAACGCGCAGGTTTTAAATTAGGATGCTTACAAATTTGCTGCGCTCCCGCCATGGTGGTTTCTTCATCGGCAGTGGCGAGTATTAAAATAGGTTGTGTTTGCTGTTTTATATCAAGCTCACTAATAGCTTGTAATACAAAAGCAAAAAAGCCTTTCATATCAATACTACCTAACCCATATAAGTTATTATTATGTTCAGTGAGTTTAAATGGGTCGTGGTTCCAGCGGCTATCGTCAAACGGTACGGTGTCTGTATGGCCTGCAAGCATTAAGCCGCCATCGCCTTGCCCTCGCTTTGCAAGTAAGTTGTATCGGCCTTTTCCATCTTCTAACTCTATAATTTCGCAAGTAAAACCTAAACTTTCGCACCAACGTGCTAGCAACTCTATTACCCCTTTATTACTCATACAAAGCTCATCTTCTATTGCACTAATAGAGGGGGCTGCAATGAGTTGTTGGTACATAGAGATAAATGACGGCAAAGACATAAAAAAATCCAAAATAATTATTCAATTTAATTGCATAACAATATAAAAGTATTTATGATGAATATCAATTCACTTTTTAAGCATAAATATATTAAGTATAGCCATGAAGATAATGCGACGATAATCAACAATTCATTGAGAAAAGTATTAGCTAGCATCTAAGCTAGTGTAAGCGAACACCACACCTATTTAGTAGTAAATTTATAAACGAGTAAAAAATGAATGTAGCGATTATTGGCGCAAGCGGTTATAGCGGCGCAGAATTAGCAAGCTTAGTTGCTAAGCACCCTAATTTAACGTTATCGGGCTGTTATGTCTCTGAGGGAAGTTTAGATAAACATAAATTATTAAGTGATTTATACCCAGAGCATAGAAACCTTCTTGATATTCCTCTACTACCACTGAGCGAATCAGCGTTTGATGACATAAATTCGAGTGCCGATTACATCTGCTTATGTACTGATCACAAAGTAAGTGTTGATTTAGCCCCGCAGTTTTTAGCTATGGGTAAAAAAGTATTTGACCTATCAGGTGGTTACCGCCTTGCTAGCAACGACGACTATGTTACTTACTATGGTTTTGAGCACCAACATCCTGAGTTATTAAACGAAGCAGCCTATGGGTTAGCCGAGTGGAATAGCAGTGCAATTGCCAATGCAAACCTTGTGGCAGTAGCCGGCTGTTACCCAACCGCTGCGCTTAATGCGTTAAAGCCGTTGCAACAGGCAGGCTTGTTGAGTGATGAAAAAGTGATTATTAATGCTGTTTCAGGTGTTACTGGCGCAGGGCGTAAAGCCAGCGTAGGTACTCATTTTTGTGAAGTATCGCTTGCCCCGTATGGTTTATTTAACCATCGTCATGGGCCTGAAATTGAACAACACCTTGGCCACAAGGTGTTATTTACACCGCACTTAGGTAATTTTCCGCGTGGAATTTTAGAAACTATTTATGTACAGCTTAAGCCAGGCGTTACCAAGGAAAACGTATCTGATGCTTATCAAGTACTTAAGAACGAGCCGTTGATTCGTTTGTTAGCTGATAAAGTGCCATCTATTAAAAGCGTGGTAAAACAACCCTATGTTGATATTGGTTGGCAGCAGCAAGGCACTCAACTGATTGTTATGGCAGCGATAGATAATCTATTAAAAGGCGCTGCGGGCCAAGCCTTGCAATGTATTAACTTATCGATGAATTTAGATCACACCACTGGCTTAAAAGGAGCCTTTTAATGAGCACTAAAACGTGGGTAATTAAATTAGGTGGTGCTGTACTTAATACTGAAAACGCGGCAAAAGCTTTGTTTGATGTATTAAGCGCTGATCAAAATAATCAGTTTGTTATTGTTCATGGTGGTGGCTCGTTAGTTGACACTTGGCTAAAACAAGCAGGCTTTGCTAGTGCAAAGCACCAAGGACTGCGTATTAGCCCAAGTGAGCAAATGCCTTACATAGTGGGGGCGCTGGCTGGCTGTGCAAATAAGCAGCTGGTTAGCCAAGCTATTAATGCAGGCCATAAACCTGTTGGCCTTTGTTTGTATGAAGCCGGAGTTATGGCGTCTCAAAAGCTAAAAGCGCTTGGGCAAGTAGGTAAGTGCGAAAGTAATGATGATTCAATTGTTAACGATTTACTTAAGCTTGGTCGGTTACCTATCGTGAGCTCTATTGGGTTTGATGAGCAAGGTAACTGGTACAACGTTAATGCTGATGAAGCTGCCGCAGCGATTGCTAGCAACTTAAATGCAGAACTTATTTTTATGACAGATGTAGAAGCAGTACTTGATGCAAACAAGCAGCCGTTACATCAACTTGACACAAAACACATTGATACTTTAATTGATGAAGGGGTAATTTTGGGCGGAATGGAGGTCAAAGTTAAGACCAGCCTGCACGCTGCCCAACATTTACGACGCGGTGTGTATATTTCCAGCTGGCAAAAGCCAGACAATTTAACTGCTTTGCTACAGGGCGAGCATGTCGGAACAAAAATTACACCATAGGGTTATCATGTTAGAGAATTTTTTAACGGGTCTAGAATTAGACCAACAAGGCGCACTAAATTTACTAAAACTAGCGCGTGATTTAAAAGCAAAGCCAGAAAAGTACAGCCAAGTATTAGCGGGTAAGTCAATTGTTACCCTATTTGAAAAGCAAAGTTTACGTACACGTTTATCGTTTGATATTGGTATTAACCGTTTAGGCGGCCACGCTGTGTATTTAGATCAGCAAAACGGCGCTATGGGTGCACGTGAATCTGTAAAAGATTTTGCACTTAATATTTCTACGTGGGCTGATGGTATTGTAGCGCGTGTAAACCAGCACAGCACGTTAACCACCTTAGGTGAATACTCTAGTGTACCTGTCGTTAATAGCTTGTGTGATTTATATCACCCGTGCCAAGCATTGGCTGATTTTTTAACGCTACAAGAAGTACACGGCGATGTAAGCGAGCTAAAAGTGGCTTACTTAGGTGAAGGTAACAACGTTACTCATTCACTTATGCTATTAGCGGCAACGCTAGGCACTGATTTTGTTGCTGTTACACCAAAAGGCAGCTCGCCTGATTCGCAAATTCTTAAAAAGGCTGAGCAAATTGCTGCAATGAATGGCGCATCAGTAATGGTAAGCGACCGTGTAGAAGCCGCTGTAGGCGCTAATGTTGTATATGCAGATACGTGGGTGTCTATGGGCGATGATACGCCTCTTGAGCAAGTTAAAGAAAAATATATGCCATATCAGCTAAACCAAGCATTGCTAGAACAAACAGGTGCAACTACGGTATTACATTGCCAACCGGCACACCGTGAGTTTGAAATTACCTCTGAGGTAATGGATGGCCCAGCATCAAAAATTATTCAACAAGCAGAAAATCGTATGCATGCGCAAAATGCTCTGCTAGTTACATTACTAAATCCAAATTTTGTTAAGGAACACCTATGAGTTCAATTAAAAAAGTCGTTTTAGCCTATTCAGGTGGTCTTGATACTTCAGCTATCGTGCCATGGTTAAAAGAAAACTACGGTTGTGAAGTAATTGCCTTTGTTGCCGATGTAGGCCAAGGCGCTGAAGAGCTTGAAGGCGTTGAAGAAAAAGCCATCGCATCAGGCGCATCTGAGTGTTACGTAGTTGACTTAAAAGATGAAATGGTAAGTGAGTACATTTACCCAACGCTTAAAACGGGTTCTATTTACGAAGGTACTTATTTATTAGGTACGTCTATGGCGCGTCCTATTATTGCTAAAGCGCAAGTTGAAATTGCACGTAAAGTAGGTGCCGATGCACTTTCGCATGGTTGTACTGGTAAAGGTAATGACCAAGTACGTTTTGAATCATGTTTTGCAGCGCTTGCACCCGATTTAAAAGTAATTGCACCATGGCGTGAGTGGGATTTATCAAGCCGTGAATCATTATTAGATTACTTGGCTGAGCGTGATATTCCGTGTTCTGCTTCAGCAACAAAAATTTACAGCCGTGATGCTAACGCATGGCATATTTCGCACGAAGGCGGCGAGCTTGAAGATCCATGGTGTGAGCCTAGTGACCAAGTTTGGACCTGGACTAATTCACCAGAGCAAGCACCCGATAAAGCTGAGCATGTAACGCTTACGGTTATTGAGGGTGAAGTGGTTGCCGTAAATGGCGAGCAGCTTAAACCTTATGACTGTTTAGTTAAATTAAACGACATTGCTGCGCCACATGGTGTTGGCCGTGTAGATATTGTAGAAAACCGTTTAGTAGGCATGAAATCGCGCGGCTGTTACGAAACACCAGGCGGTACCGTTATTATGGCGGCACTGCAAGCCATTGACGAGCTAGTGCTTGATAAATCAAGCCGTAAGTGGAAAGAAGTACTGGGCGGTGAATTTTCGCATTTAGTCTATGACGGTCGTTGGTTTACACCACTAAAAGACTCTATTTTAGCCGGTGCAGAAGCGCTTTCTACACTAGCTACAGGTGAAGTTGTACTTAAGCTTTACAAAGGCCAAGTGACAGCCGTTCAGAAAAAATCACCTAATAGCTTATACAGCGAAGACTTTGCTACATTTGGTGAAGACGATGTGTATGACCAATCGCACGCTGAAGGCTTTATTCGTTTATTCTCGCTTTCGAGCAGAATTTCAGCAATGGCTAAAAAGTAAATTATTTATAGCCCCTTGTATAAGGGGCGTTACAGGGTTTGGAGAGATTTCATGGCATTATGGGGCGGACGTTTTTCTACGGGTCCAGATGAGGCGTTTAAACAATTTAACGACTCACTTCCGTTCGATTATCAGTTAGCAGAGCAAGATATTATTGGCTCTGTGGCATGGGCAGGTGCGCTTGAGCAAGTAAATGTACTTACAAGCGATGAGCACACCAAATTGGTTGCAGCACTAAATGAACTGCTTGAAGAAGTAAAAGCAGATCCACAAGCAGTGGCAACCTCAGGTGCAGAAGACATTCACTCGCACGTAGAAGCTGCACTAATCGAAAAAGTAGGTGATTTAGCTAAAAAGCTGCACACAGGCCGAAGCCGTAATGACCAAGTAGCCACTGACTTTAGATTATGGTGCCGCGATACTGCCGATCATTTACTCGGTGCAATTGCTGCACTAAAAGCTGAGTTTGTGGCGTTAGCTGAGCGCGAGCTGGGCACTATATTGCCAGGCTACACTCATTTACAACGTGCTCAACCTGTATTGTTTAGCCACTGGTGTATGGCCTATGTAGAAATGCTAGAGCGTGATGAAAGCCGCTTGCAAGATGCCAAAGCGCGTTTTAATTTTTGCCCTCTAGGCAGTGGCGCACTAGCAGGTACTGCCTACCCAATTGATCGCCAAGCTTTGGCGCAAGGCCTAGGCTTTACTGGCGCAACTAAAAACAGCCTTGATGGCGTATCTGACCGTGATTTTGTAGTAGAGCTTTTAAGCTGTGCCTCTATTTCGATGATTCACTTATCACGTATGGCTGAAGATTTAATATTTTATAATTCTGGTGAAGCCGGATTTATAGAGCTTGCTGATAATGTTACCTCTGGCTCATCGTTAATGCCGCAGAAAAAGAACCCTGATGCACTAGAGCTTATTCGTGGTAAAACGGGCCGTGTATTTGGTGCGTTTAGTGCCATGATGATGACCTTAAAAGCACTCCCTCTTGCGTACAATAAAGATATGCAAGAAGACAAAGAAGGTCTTTTTGACGCTATGCCAACTTGGCTTGCCTGTATTCACATGGCGCAAGCGTGTATTAAAGGCGTAAAAGTAAACGGCGATAAAACGCTTGCAGCGGCAAAAGGCGGCCATGCTAATGCGACAGAGCTTGCAGACTACTTAGTAGCTAAAGGTGTGCCATTTAGAGAAGGCCACCACATTGTGGGTGTACTTGTGCAGCTTGCTATAAGCGAAGGTAAAACCTTAGAGGAGCTTTCGCTTGAGCAGTACAAGTCAGTTAATGACGTATTTGAAGATGACGTTTACCCAGTACTTGAAATAGATGCCTGTATTAAAGCTCGTCAAGCGCTTGGCGGTACATCTATTGAACAAGTTACTAAAGCGGTTAAAGAAGCCAAAAAAAAACAGCAAATAACGGTTCGTGATGCAAATTTAGATGATGTTGAAGATATTGCTAGGCTAATACAGCACTGGGCTACGGTAGGTGAAAACTTGCCGCGTGCTAAAAGCGACATGGTGCATTCAATTAACGAATTTGCAGTAACAGAAATTAACGGCAAAGTGTCGGGGTGTGCATCGTTATACATTTACGATACGGGGCTTGCTGAAATACGCTCTTTAGGCATAGACCCACAAAGCGCGGTAACTGGGCAGGGTAGGCAGCTTGTAGAGCACTTATTAGCAAAAGCCAAAAAATTGGCGCTTAATCGCGTTATTGTATTAACCCGTGTGCCGGATTTTTTTGAACAGCAACGTTTTACTTTTTGTAGTAAAGAATCGTTACCAGAGAAGGTAATGAAAGATTGCGAACTTTGCCTTCGTAAAGAAAATTGTGACGAAGTAGCAATGGAATATATTTTAAAGCCAAGTACACGTGCGGAGATCCCGTGTAAATACGTGGCTTAAATTCCCTGGATATAAAAAACGTACGGTTACCCCTGTGCGTTTTTTTATGTGTATAATGAACTGGTCAGATGAGTGTGGTGTTAGCTAGGGTTTTAGATTTAGTTTTAATAAATAGTTGTAGGTAGCATGTATTTTTAATATGTCAAAAAATGTTGGCACATTGGTTGCTTTGTATAAGTCAGATAGCAAAATAGCTATCACTGCTTAAAACAGGTAATGCAATTACCTACATGATGGTGTGATTAAAAGTTGCGCCAAATAATATTAAAACTTTTACAAGGATCAATCACATGCAAGTTTCAGCTAATAGTCAATTACAAATGCAAGCATACAATAAAACACAACAATTACAGCCTGCAACGGAACAAACTGCTAGCCCTAAAACACTACAATCTGATACAGTAAGCTTCTCTCAAGAGGCGATGAGTGCTGCGAGTGCAGATGTTCAGCGTGGTGGTGGTACGGTAGTACCTAGTGGTGCGGTGCCTACCAGACCAAGGTAATAATTTAAGGTTTTAAATGATTTTAACTGAGCTTTTCGGGTTGTTCTCACTGTCTGCTTTTACGATGTGGGCTTTTTTGATGACATTCTTCTTTAATGTGTTCGTATACTCATTAGGTATAAAAAGAGGTACAACTCTTTTGCTCAGTTCATTTATCATGATGATATCTTACACCTTGTCTGATTATTTTTACACATGGCTCTCTATGAGAGATTCAATATATCTTGACTGGGCTTTGTATGATGTTATCACCATTACTGCGCTCGCATGTATTTATAGAATTTTTGGTAAAACAACTCCGTCTTTCTTATATTTAATTGTTGGATTGACTGTAAATTCGACTTTTTTCTTTAGTATGTATCTGGATATATACATCTTTGAGAATAAAAAAGCTTGGTTTTTATGGGATGCCTACACATATACAGTTAATTTAATAGACTTTATCATGATAGTTGTATTAATTATAGATCGAGACTTTTTAGGTCTCCACAAGCTCAAAAGTAAGCTATGCGATTTGTTTAAATCGACAAAGCCTCAGCCCACAACCTAGCTTAAATGTACTTATCTGAAGCCCTAATGGATTATGTAGCGGCTTTCTCCCAGTGGGGCTTTTTAATGGCCTTCCTTTTTTGTTTGGTCTCCAGCATAAACAAAGAAAATAAATCTCCTGTGTATTTATCTGCACTTATGCTTTGCTCATATATTTTTAGCAGCTATATAAAACTACTAGAAATATTATACCTTAATTGGGCTTTCTACGATTTTATTACAATTGTGGCACTGTTAATTTTACAGTACTTTAATGCCTTTAAACGAAATAAAGCTTTTCTGTTCCTTGTACTAGCATTAACAACCAATGCTTTGCTAACGTTGGTTCTGTATTATGATATATACGTTTTGTATAACTATGAGCCATGGTGGTACTGGAGTGCCTACTCCATCGGTGTGAACCTTATCGATGTATTAATGATGCTTTCATTAGTGGTTAACCACCGAATGGTAAACCCCTCTCAATCCGTTATATTAAATAGAGGGGAAAATGACAGTAAGTTATAATTATGCAATTTATCTTGGAGCAATTGTACAATGGGGTTTTTTGTTTGCATTTTTGCATGCATTAGCAAACTCGATTAACAAGCCAGATAAAGAGCTTGTATATATCTCACTTGTTATGTGCATTTGCTATTCGGGAAGTTTGTTCACTGATTATGGGCAAACTACTTATTTAGATTTTATTTTATTAGATGCATGTACATTACTTGCTCTACTCTTTTTAAAGCGCTTAAAATTTAAATCATACCCGGTAGCGTATTATTATGTCACTGCAGGGTTATGTACTAATATTATTTTTAGTTTTTTAATGCACCTAGATATGACTTTTTCAAAATATTATGAATATTGGTGGTTTTGGTCAGTATTTACGGTTGTGGTAGGAAGTGTAAATATTTGTATGATCATAGTGTGCTTTATTAACCGAGATTTTTTAGGTCTTGTTAGATTTAAAAGTTGGTTTTTTAATAGAACTTTGTAATTAATAATAATTGTTAAAAAGTTTAGTGTTAAGTCAGGTTGTTTAGTAAATGGTTGTTTTAATAAATTTCGAGATCTTTATTCTCCGAGCTTGCTTTTAAGATGGGGTTTATTTCTTTTATCTCAGATATAAGCTTTGCACATACTTTAAGTATTATTATGCAATGGGGATTTCTCATGGCATTTCTATACTCTTTAGTTTCATCTATTAACTCACGCTTTAAAGCATTAGTTATTCTTTCGCTTATAATGGCTGTTTCATATTTTCCAGGAATGTTCTTTAATTTTCAAACAGTTACTTATTTTGATATTGCTTTATTAGATGCTATAACCCTAGTTATATTGGCACTTGTGCAGAACTTATATATTAAAGAAAAAACAATTGCCTTTAACTACCTTATGTTTGGGCTGAGTATAAATATGTGTTTAGCTCTGGGTATGTACTTAGACCGTCATATTTTACAGAATTACACCCACTGGTGGTTTTATGATTTTTATGTAACGGTAGTACTGGTATTAGATTTAAGCATGATTTTAGTGCTGTTTATCAATAGAGATTTTTTAAAAATTATTTATTTAAAAAACCTTATTTACTCGTTCTTTGCTAAGAAACCGCAATAGTGAATAATGTTCTAATCCCTCCTGAAGTGTCAGTTTATATCGGTGTGTTGGTGCAGTGGGGGTTTTTAATGGCCTTTTTATATTCACTAACAACTAGCATTAACAATCCAACAAAACAGGCTGTATTGCTATCTTTAGTTATGGCCATATCTTATTGCTTTAGTTTCTTTATTGATATTTATGATATTACCTACATAGAGTTATTTTGCTATGACGTAGTCACTTTGTTTTTTATTTTTTTTCTGCGGTATTACTTACCTGAAAAGCGCATATCTACTTACTTATTATTTGGCTTGAGCATTAATTCGTTATTATTTTTAGCTATGCACATAGATGTGTTTGTACGTGGTAATTACGAACCGTGGTGGTTTTGGTCTTTTTATACGGTTGTGATTAATATTATGGATATCATCATGGTTAGTATTTTGTTCATTAAAAAGGATTTTTTAATGTTAGTGCATGCTACTGATAAGTGGGTGAGCGGTGTTATGAGATTGAAGCAAAGTGGCTGATATTCTTTGGGGACTGGTCGATTTAGGGTACAACGTAGGCGTTTTGTTTACGTGGTTTTTTATTCTTGCCTTTTTGTATAACTTATCGGCAAGTATTAATAAGTCAGATAAGAGCAGAGCACAGCTTTCATTTCTTATGATGGTATCCTACACAGCTAGTTTGTTTATGGACCCACTTATTGAAACGCCGCACTTAAACTATTTTTAT
Organism: Pseudoalteromonas sp. R86517; assembly: GCF_042466295.1. Taxonomy (NCBI): domain Bacteria; kingdom Pseudomonadati; phylum Pseudomonadota; class Gammaproteobacteria; order Alteromonadales; family Pseudoalteromonadaceae; genus Pseudoalteromonas; species Pseudoalteromonas sp. R86517. The sequence continues at coordinate 2,350,975 of NZ_JAXHCB010000001.1, read as the reverse complement.
CATGATGCTGTAACTATTCTGGTTTTACTTCTGTGGCGTAATTTCACCAAACAAACTATACCTACGCCCTTTTATTATTTAATTGTAGGGCTAAGCTTTAATGCCTGCTTATTTTTAGGTATGCATTACGATATCGAAGTGCGTGGCACATTGTATTATTGGTGGTTTTGGAATGTTTATGTGTTTGGCATGTATTTTACTGATTTATTAATGCCGTTGGTTTTAGTTGTTAATAAAGATATTTTAGGTTTAGTAAAGCTAAGTAATTATTTAACTACAAAGTTGAAGCGTTTCCGATATGCATAACCTGTTATGGGCGATGGCTGATCTTTATGATTACATAACCATTTTAATTACATGGCTGTTTGTTTTTGCATTTTTATATTGCTTATCTACAAGCATAAATAAGTCAGATAAAAGTTTAGCCCAAATATCATTTATTATGATGGCTTCATATACATCAAGTATGGTTATGGACCCGCAAACAGCCACACCTCACTTAAAACTGTTCTTATTTGATGCAGTTACCATAATCGCTTTGATGATATGGATGATTTTTTTATCGAAAGCTAAACCGATCGCTTTTTATTATTTAATCGTGGGGCTTAGTTTTAATGCGTTTGTATTTTACGGTATGCATTACGATAGTATCGTTGTTGGGAATATAGAGTATTGGTGGTTTTGGGGGCTTTATGGTATTGGGCAGCTTACAAGTGACTTAGTAATGGCATTGGTTTTATTTATAAATAAAGATATTTTAGGGTTAATAAAAGTCAAAAAATATCTCGTTAAAAAAATGGGTGCTTATTAATGCTCCAACATGTATTTATGGCATTGAGCACAGTAAATGACTACCTAAGTATTTTTATTACATGGGCTTTTGTAGTTCCATTTCTTTATAATTTTGCTTGTACAATAAACTGCCGCAATAAGCATATTATGTACATTTCTTTGGTGATGATGCTCTCTTATACGCTCAGCCTATTTATGTTCAAAGCATCATTTATCCTTACAGGCTCAATATATTTAGATTTAGTAATTGCAGATTTACTTACCATTTTCACGCTTGCTTGCCTCTCCTATAATTATAAACATGCTAACGCCACAGCCTATTATTATCTTCTTTGTGGTTTAACGTTTAATGCAACATTACACATGGCTATGCATTACGATTATGTGGTGTTGGTTAGTTATGACTATTGGTGGTTATGGGGGGTCTATGGGGTTGGCCAGTTTTCGAGTGACTTAATAATGGCAATAGTATTAATTATAAACAAAGATATTTTAGGCTTGGCAAAGCTTAAACGCGCTTTATTTAACCGCAATGAATTACAAGTTATGGCTAAAAAGTAGTTAGGTATATTAGCGCACCTAAAGTGCGCTAATTGTGTTTTTTTTAGCTTGCGTCGCAGCCTAACTTTTGTTTTAAAGCATCCACTACAAGTGGGCTTACAAATTCGCTCACATCGCCATTATGGCGGGCAACTTCTTTTACCAAGGTTGATGATATAAACGAGTTGCGCTCAGAAGGTGTTAAAAATACGCTTTCTAAATCTGGATTTAGGCGGCGGTTCATATTTGCGAGCTGAAATTCGTAATCAAAATCAGATACCGCTCTAATACCGCGAATAAGCACATCAGCTTTATGATCAAAAGCTAAATCGGCTAGTAAGCCTGAAAAGCCAATCACTTTTACATTACTCAAATGCCCTAAAATAGTGTTGGCTAAATCAACTCGCTCATCGAGACTAAAGCAAGGCTTTTTAGAAGGGTTATGAGCAATAGCAACAATAACTGTGCTAAACATTTTAGCTGCGCGCTGAATTAGGTCGGTGTGGCCGTTGGTTAACGGGTCGAATGTACCAGGATAGATTGCCGTAACGTTCATAGATTTCACTAACTATTATTTTTTAAGTAGTCTATCAGTGTTTGTTCTACAAATCAGCCTAGGAGATCAGGTTGAGCTTTTATGTTTGATATTTAATCAGTAAAAGTGCTTTAAATGCGTTACCGTTTTTTAAAGTGTAATTACGCTGCTTAGGCTTTGCGTTAGTTAACAGCACCACATTAATGCAAATGCCTGCGTGCAGCATAATCAGACCCCCGTATTTTAAAATAGTAAATTATGATGGTATTTAAACCTGCCTGATTTGTTTATACTGCAAGGCTGATATTTAGTGTAATGTAGTTTATAAGTTAATTTGAGTCGTCGCATATGAATACTAAGGATAAAATAATACACACCAGTATTTCGTTATTTAATGAACATGGTGAGCGTGCAATATCAACCAATCATATTGCATCACATTTAGGGATGAGCCCGGGTAATCTTTACTATCATTTTAAAAATAAAGAAGACATTATCCGACATATTTTTGCGCTTTACAGCGAGCATTTACATACTCATTTTAAACCTATTGAAGCAAACGATGATGCGTTTGATCATTTAACTGCTTATTTAGATTCGTTATTTGAGCTAATGTGGCGCTATCATTTTTTTTACGACAACTTAGGCGACATCCTCTCCAGAGATGAAAGCTTAAAACAAGCCTACATTGGTTTTCAGTCAACTTTATTAGAGCAGGTTCGCCAAGTTATTTTAGGCCTGCGCGATAACGAAATGATTGCCATAGAAGAGCAAGATGCGCTTGAACTTGCCCATACTCTTAAGCTAACCGTTAGTTTTTGGACTCCGTATATTAAAGCGCGTAGGCTCAGTGGTAATTTAGCTGAGCAAGATATTTATCATGGCATTTTAAAAGTATTAGCATTATTTAGGGCTTACAGCACCGAAAAAAGCATTCTTAAAATGAATCAGTTACGTGAAAAATACACCCAACTTGCAGAGCAAGCGCCAGCGCTTGCCTAACTGCTGTTAGTTGGTTAGTTCCTAGACGCAAAAATTTTTGCTATAATCGCGCGCCCAATGCCTGGGAGCGCGAATTCCCGCAGTCTAAGAGTGAACTATGCTTAAATTTATCGTCAAACTACATCCTGAAATTGCCATTAAAAGCCGTTCGGTACGTAAACGCTTTACTAAAGTGTTAGAAAATAACATTAAAATTGTATTGCGCCGTGTTGACGAAAAAGTACAAGTAAGAAACAACTGGGATAATATTTCTGTTGTAACTAAGCTTGATGATGCACAAACACGCCTAGACTTTATCGATAGCTTGCAGCGCATTCCTGGTATTGTGCAATTTATTGAAGTGACCGAAACTGACTTCACAACGCTTGACGATATCTATAAAAAAACCATAGACCTAGTAGGGCACACCATTGTTGGTAAAACGTTTTGTGTACGCGCAAAGCGTATTGGTCAACACGACTTTACTTCTACGGATTTAGAGCGTTACGTGGGTGGTGGTTTAAACCAGCACGTTGAAGGCGCGCGCGTTAAGTTAAGCCGCCCAGAAGTAACTATTCGCTTAGAAGTAAAAGACGATAAAGCCTACATAGTTACGCAAACTCACCTAGGTATGGCAGGCTTTCCACTGCCAACACAAGAAGACGTGCTTTCGTTAATGTCAGGCGGCTTTGACTCTGGTGTAGCAAGTTATCAGATGATCCGTAAGGGCGCTCGCACGCACTTTTTATTCTTTAATTTAGGTGGCGCAGCACACGAAATTGGTGTTAAGCAAGCCAGCTACTATTTATGGAAAAAATTTAGCTCTACCCATAAAGTTAAATTTATCACGGTTGATTTTGAACCGGTTGTTGCCGAAATTTTAGAGAACGTTGAAAACAGCCAAATGGGTGTTGTGCTAAAACGCATGATGATGCGTGCTGGCAGCCAAGTAGCCGAAAAATTAAATATTCAAGCCTTGGTAACTGGTGAGAGTATAGGTCAGGTTTCTAGCCAAACCTTAGCTAATTTAAGTGTAATTGACCGCGTAACAGAAACCCTGATTTTGCGCCCACTTATTCAGCACGACAAACAAGAAATTATAAATATTGCACGTAAAATTGGCACCGCAGAAATGGCCGAAACCATGCCTGAGTACTGTGGCGTAATATCTAAAAAGCCAACGGTTAAAGCTAAACTTGACGTTATTAAAGCCGAAGAAGAAAAGTTCGACTTTGATGTGCTTAATACTGTTGTTGAAAACGCTCGCATTATGGATGTGCGTGATATAGACGTAGAAGCTAAGCAAGAACTTAAAGAAGCTGAGTCGGTAGTTGATTTACCAGCGGGTGCAGTGGTTGTTGATATTCGCTCACCAGAGGAAGAGGATGCCGCGCCGCTTGAGATTGACGGTATAGATGTAGTGCATTTACCGTTTTTCCGCTTAGCGACTAAATTTGGTGATCTGCCAAAAGATAAGGATTACTACCTGTATTGTGAAAGAGGGGTTATGAGCCAGTTACAGGCGCTTATTCTTCATGAAGCAGGCTTTACGGGTGTAAAAGTTTACCGCCCGTAAAGGTTAACCGTAATTTAGAGCGTGGTTTATACCACGCTTTTTTTTGCCTTAATTTTAGCAAGTAGAGCATCGTTTTGCGGGGTGCTGATATTTAATCGCTTACCTTGTTGGCTAATATAGCCACAAATGGCGTCTATTTCGGTTTGTCGGTTATGCGCTACGTCTTGATGCATTGAAGAGTAGTTTTCAGCGGTTAGCATCATTACGTTGTAAGCGTTGTTAAGCGCATCGGCAAGTTTAATATCAAGCTTTAAAGCATGGGCTATTTGGCATGCCTCAGTTAATAAGTTAAAAATAATGCTATTAAAATAAGGGGCACGTAACTGACCATTTTTAATATCATACAGTGCGCTTAATGGGTTAATGGCAATATTTACTAATAGTTTTTCAAACCGTAGCTGCTCAATATTAGTACAGTAGCTTAGCTGCGGCACGTTTTGCAATTGCTCACACATTGCTTGGTGATAACTGTGCGCGCAAGGGTTGCAGGCACCTAATACGCTTTTACCTTCACCGGTGTGCTGTACTATAAAGTCGTTTGTTTTAAAGCCAGCCATGCTGGTGGTTAAAAAGTACAACGCTTGTCGCTTATCGAGTTGCTCATTGAGCGTTTCAACATTACCCATTCCGTTGTGCGATACAACAAGTACACTACTTGGCGATAAAAAGGGTTTAACTTGCGTAAAGGCCGATTGAACCTGAAAAGCCTTTACAGCAAAAATAACAATATCAAACCCGGGCTGTTCATTAATTTGCTTAAGCGTAATAAACCGCGCATTAATTTTTTGCGAAGGCTGTTTTGCTTTGCAATAAAAGCGTGTATTTGCAGTGGCTTTGCGTGTTAACACATGAACAGTGTGAGCTTTAGATAAAAAATGGCTTAGCAATAAACCAATAGCGCCGTCGCCAATAATAAGAATATTAGCCATAAGGGTTCTTTTTTCGAGGAGTAAAAATGGTTCTTAGTAAAAAGTACGTGGCCGCGCCGGCAAAATCAGCAATAAAATCACCTAAAGAGGCCTGCCTGTAGGGAAGCGCATCTTGCATTATTTCTATTGCTGCACCGTAGCCCGCAAGCAAAAGTACTTGCGTGTACAGCGGTAATTTAAAGGCTTTATCCATAATGATGGCAAGTATAAAAAAAATCCCAAAGTGGGCAACTTTATCAACATGTGGAAATAAGTTCGTAACGCCGCCTTTTATTTCTTTGGCAAATAAGAGGGTAAACACCACAATACTAATCAAAAAAACTGCTTGGTAAACACGCCTTGTCACGATAAATCCTAAAACCGCTTAAAAAAGAGGCTGCAGTATATCAAACTAAATTAGTATCGCACCTGAACAACTGGCAGAAAAATGTAAAGATTTATAATTTTAGCGTTATAATCGGCGCATAAATTTAGATTTAATAGTTAGGAGAACCCAATGCCTTCATTTGATATCGTATCAGAAGTAGAAATGAACGAAGCTAAAAATGCAGTAGATAACGCCAACCGTGAGCTAGAAACGCGCTTTGACTTTAGAGGTGTTGACGCATCAATTGAGCTAAACGACAAAACAATTAAACTAAAAGCAGAAGCTGACTCACAAGTTATGCAATTGTTTGATATTTTAGCAGGTAAAATTTCTAAGCGTGGTATGGACGTAGCAAGCTTGGAGCTGCAAGACATCACTCGTGCTGGTAAAAACGTGTTTCGTAATGTTGCACTTAAGCAAGGCATTGAGAAAGACATGGCTAAAAAAGTAGTTAAAGCCATTAAAGACTCAAAAGTAAAAGTACAAGCTGCTATTCAAGGTGAAGAAGTACGTGTAACGGGTAAAAAGCGTGACGATTTACAAGCCGCTATGCAAGTCGTTCGCACTGCAGATTTAGGCCAGCCTTTCCAGTTTAAAAACTTTCGCGATTAATTAGCTAAGTGCCTTTAGTATTTTAAAGTGAAAATTTAAATGTGTGGTTATTAAATATATTAGCCACACATTTTCCCCCGTCTTAATTACAGCCTTTACTTACCCGCAAGCCTAAACCCCTTTTACCTGTGTAAAATTAGTCCACTGTTATTCCATACTCTTTTAACGTTATTTAAATGCATTATTAAACCTGCTTATCACGCAGTTGCGTATATTAGGCTATTCTTAATATCAATATTACTTAATAGCGACTGTTAAAGGCTTTAAATGCTTAAGTTTTTTGTTTTTATACTTATTATTGCGAGCAGTAAGTTTAGCTTTGCCAAGCCAATAAATGTAGATGTGTTGGTAGAGGACGGTTACTTTCCAATTATTATTAATGCCGAAAAAGAGCAAGGGTTAGCGCCTGAGTTTGTAAAAATACTCAATGACTCTCAAAGCGAATATAAATTTACTCTTAACTCTTTGCCTGTAAAAAGGCTCAAAAAGTGGGTCGAATGGGGGGAGTTCGACATGTTGTTTTTAATGGCTATGCAATGGGTGCCTGAGGTAGCAAGAAGTGCCTTACAGGAAACGAGCTTTTATGTTATTGCTAAAAATGAGTTGTATACGCTGGCACAAAACGCCCAAAAGCAAAGCTATTTCGATGACTTACATGCTTTAACAAAAGCGGGAGTATTGGGGTACTCCTATCGTTTTGCTGATTTTAAAACCGATGCACAGTATTTAAGTGAAGAACACCAAGTTAGTTTAACAATCGATGAGTTTAACGTTGTTAAAATGCTGCTATTAAAGCGTGCCGATGTAGGGGTGTTAAATAACATAGCTTATCAATACTTTAAAAAGAACAACATTTTTAATATGAACCTGCTTTATAAGAGTAATACCCCAGATGCTATATACGATACTCATTTTTTAGTTAATCCTGCGCGCAGTAAAATTACGGTAAAACAAATGGATAAGCTTTTAAATTCGCCTGAAATAAAACCTAAAATCACAGCGCTTTTAAGTTCATACGGCGTAACATCCAGCTTTACTGAAAATAAATAATTTAACCTTTAGCTATATAGACGTCCGTTGACATTTGTAAACAAACTGCTCACAATAACCGCCTATTTTCAAGGTGCTTGCTGGTTGCTAAATACAGGGTTTAAAGTATTAAAACTAACAGCGAGATAATCGGGAAGTTGGTGCGCCTTTATGATAAAAGCAATCCCAACACTGCCCCCGCAACGGTAAAGTATTAACGCATTTATGTGTTTACTGAGTCCGGAGACCGGCCTTGAAGTAATCTTACTTACTTAAATCTTTGCGGTGGGCAAAGATAGGGAACATCATGCTAAATAAAACAACTCTTGGCGTTGCTATCTCGGCTGCGCTGTCTTTTTCTGTATCTGCTGCACAAAGCCCAATTGAAAAAATCACTGTTACCGCTAATAAATTTGAACAATCAATAAATAATGTATTAGCGAGCGTTAATGTAATTGAACGCGCCGAAATAGATGCAAGCAATGTACGCGATTTACCAACCTTATTAAGCACTCAAGTGGGTTTTCAGATTAATCCTAATGGTGGCTTTGGCCAAACGTCCGGCGTATCTTTACGTGGTACAGGTTCTGGCGATACGCTAATTTTAATTGATGGTGTACGCACGGGCTCAGCCACGCTAGGACAAAAAGCATTAAATAACGTGCCGCTAAATAGTATTGAGCGAATCGAGATCATAAAAGGCTCGCGTGCAGCTGTGTATGGCTCAGATGCATTAGCTGGGGTTATTAATATAATAACGCGTGAAGCGAGCAATGTATCACTTGATGCCACATTTGGCTCTAACGCTTATCAAAACTATCAGCTTGCAGGTTCAGTAAAATCAAATGAAGTGGTTAGCGCATTTAATGCAGGCTTTGAAAAAACCGATGGTTTTGATGCATTACAAGGTATAGCGCCCGATGACGACAGCTATGAAAATAAAAACGTAGGCTTTAAAGTAAACTATGCAGATGCACACTACGGTAACTTTAAGCTACTAGGCCAGTACAGCGAAGGCTACGCGGATTACGATAGCAGCTTTAGCCCGGCTACGAGCACGGTTGAAAGAGGGGACTTTAAAAACTATCAACTGTCGGCGCAGTGGAGCAAAAACTACACTAACCAATCTCATGCTATAGATGTTGCTTTTGCAACCGATGATTCTGACAGCACATATGTGGACTCTTTTACCGGCGGGCCATTAACCAGTACATTTATTACTAAGCGCTCGCAAGTAGATTACAGCGGCCAATACCGCTTAACAAATGAGCTTAATATTAGCGGCGGCGTTAATTGGTATAACGATGATGTATCGCAAAGCTCGCTAGCATTTGATGAGGATAGCCGCGATGTATTAGCAGTGTTTGTTGGGGCTTATTACGACACCGACACTGTGCTTGCCAATTTAACTCTTCGCCAAGACGACGATGAACAGTTTGGTGATGAAACAACCTATACTGCGGCGGCTGGTTATCATTTATCTGAAAATTCAACATTTAGAATTAGTCAAAGCACAGGTTTTAAAGCGCCAACATTTAACGATTTATACTACCCAAATTTTGGTAATCCGGATCTCCAACCTGAAAAGTCAATAAACCGCGAGCTTGGTGTAAATGTTAATTTTGACAGTGCACAAGTCGATTTTGCAATTTTTAGAAACGATATCGAAGATAAAATTGATTACGATGAAAACTTTGCGTTAGCTAATATAAACGAAGCTCGCTATGAAGGGGTTGAGTTTAGCCTTACACAGCAAATTTTAGGTTTTGATAGCCACTTTAATTTTGCATATTTAAGTGCCGAAAACAAAGAAACCGGCGATGAGCTACGCAATGTTGCCAAGCGCACTGTTAATTGGGAGCTCGCAAAGCAATTTGGTGATTTTGATGCTCGCATTGATATGCAATACCGCAGTGATCGCGAGGGTGCAGTCACGCGCCTAGGATCGTATACACTTTGGAACCTAGCGGGTAACTATCATGTAAACGATAATATTGAGCTGTCGCTTCGTGTAGAGAACCTATTTGACAGAGATTACAATGTGGTTGACTCAAGAGCTGACTTTACAAGCGGTGACGTATATTACTACAACACCCCAGAGCGCCGCTTTTTTGCAGGTGCAAGCTATCAGTTTTAATAGCGTTTTTTAATATACAAAAGCCCGATTTATATCGGGCTTTTTAATGTGTATTTATACCAATTCGCATTAATACTTAATCATTTTCAGGGGCTAAATGTGTCGCTATCTGCGTTAAAAAATTCTCATTTAGAACAACTAAATAGCGAATTTTTTGCCTTGCTATCAACACGTTTATCCATCCTCAAAATAGATCACTTAATTATGCGGATTGGTATTAGAATTATTTTAACAACGCAAATTAGCTAGTCAGCTAAAAATTCTTTAAATACAGTTTCAAACTTGTGTAACTTAGGCGCAATTAAAATACTACAGTAACCCTGCTGTGGGTTTTCGTTGTAGTAATCTTGATGATAATGCTCCGCTGGGTAATATGTGGTAGCAGGGCTAACCTCTGTCACTATTGGTTCGCTAATATGGTTTTGTAGCTGGGCTATCATCTCATTGGTTTGATTTAATTGTGCATCGTTGTGGTAATAAACAACACTTCTATACTGTGTGCCAATATCGTTACCTTGGCGATTTAATTGCGTGGCATCGTGTAACGTAAAAAACATGCTAAGCAGTGTTTCAAAACTCACTACAGCGCTGTCAAATTCCAGTTGCACAACCTCAGCATGGCCTGTTGTACCAGAGCAGACTGATTTATACGTGGGGTTGTCGGTATGGCCGCCGGTGTAACCTGAGCTTACGTTTAGTACACCTTTTACTCGTCTGAATGCAGCGTCTATACACCAAAAACAGCCTCCACCAAATGTTGCTAGTTGTGTTGATGTGCTCATAAGTTGTCCTAATTATGTCTGTTACAGTATTAAGGCGAGCATAAATTGAATACGCCGTAACAGCAAGTTACGGCGCAGTGTAAGCTCAGTTAAATTTCTTCGCTGTCTTTTAACGGGTGAGAGTCGGCTTGCTTATTTAATTTTTGCTGTAAAAACTCTGGCGACTGTGTGTTGCGGGCTAGGGCATAATACGCCGCAGGCACAACATAAAGCGTTAGCAATGTTGATACAATAACCCCTGTAAATACCACCACACCAATTACCATGCGGCTCTCTGCGCCTGGGCCTGATGCCAATACTAAAGGCACTGCGCTCATTACCGTAGTCAGAGAGGTCATTATTATTGGGCGCAGGCGCTGAGTGGCCGCTTGCAAAATAGCCTCACTAAATTCTACGCCTTTATCACGCAGTTGGTTGGTAAATTCGACTATTAAAATACCATTTTTAGCGCTTAAACCTATCAGCATTACAATACCAATTTGGCTATAAATATTAAGCGTTAAGCCAGTTGTCCATAGGCCAAACATAGCGCCCATTAGGCCAAGTGGTACTGTTAGCATAATGACAAACGGGTGCATAAAGCTTTCAAATTGGGCAGCTAAAACTAAAAAGGTTACAGTTAGGGCAAGCACAAATACATAGGTCATGGCCGATGCGCCTTCGTAATATAATTGTGATTCACCTTTATAATCTACAGCGCCGTCAATGTCGTTTTCTTCTGCGGCTACTTTGTTTAAAAAGTTAAGTGCTTGTTCAAGTGTATAACCGTCCGCAAGATTAGCGGTTAGTGTAATGGCGCGCATTCGGTTATAACGGTTTAAGCGCGATGCTGTGGCCTCTTCTTTTAAGCTTATAAGGCTATCTAGTGGGACCAGCTCACCACTGCGTGATTTAAGGTAAATATTTGAAATGTCAGTAGGGTTTGTAAAGTCTTGTTTAGTGCCTTTTAAAATTACATCGTATTCTTCACCTCGGTCAATAAAGGTGGTAACACGGCGCTGCCCTAACATGGTTTCAAGCGTGGTGCCTACATCTGATACCGACACACCTAAATCAGCGGCTTTGTTTTTATCTATGCTGACTAAAAATTGTGGAAAGGTTTCTTTATAGTCGTGATCGATTCTTACCAAGCCTGGATTTTTTTCTGCGCGCTCTATAATGCGGTCGCGCCAATCAGCAAGTTGCTCGTAATCGTTACCTTGTAGTACAAACTCAATGGGGCGAGAAGAGCCCCCACCGCCAATACCACGGCGCATAATAGCAAAGGCACGTACATCTGTTACTTCGGTCATTTTGGCGCTTATTTCGTCCATAACTTCCCAGGTAGAGCGTTTGCGCTTATCCCAATCGGCCATACCAACGATAGCAACACCGCCACTGCCGCCCCAGCCCGGTACGCGCACTAAAACACGGCTTAATTCGCCAGCTTCTGAGTAAGGAAGCAGGCGCTCTTCTATTTTGGCCATGTTGGCAGCGTTATTTTCATAACTTGCGCCTTCAGGGCCGCTCATCATAATAAAAAAGGTACCGCGGTCTTCTTTTGGCGTAAGCTCAGAGGGCACTTGCAAAAACAACGAGTAGCTAACAAAACCAGCAAGTACTAGGCTTATCATTAAGCCCCATTTTTTGGTCATATTTGAGGTAAGCGATTGGCGGTAACAGTTTTCAACTTTGCTAAAAACACGGTCCATCCATTGGCTAAATTTACTTTCTTTTTCTGACGCTTTTAAAACTTTAGAGCACAGCGCCGGCGAGAGGGTAAGGGCAGTAATACTAGAGAAAAACACCGCGGCACTTACAGCCATTGCAAACTCTGTAAACAAGGCGCCAATTCGCCCATCCATAAATACTAAAGGTACAAACACCGAAATAAGCACAAGCGTTGTCGCAATAATTGCAAAGCCTACTTCGCGGGCACCTCTAAAGGCCGCTAATAAAGGTGGCTCGCCAAGCTCAATCCGACGGTGAATATTTTCAAGCATTACAATGGCGTCATCTACGACTAGGCCAATTGCTAATACCAGCGCAAGTAAGGTTAATAAGTTGATTGAATAACCCATGGCAAGTAAAAACATAAAGCTGCCAACAAGTGCTACAGGCACAGTAACGGCGGGGATAAGCGTAGCGCGAATATTACCTAAAAAGATAAATATTATTAACACCACTAACCCCATAGAAATGGCAAGCGTGCTATATACTTCGTTGATTGACTCTTTAATAAAAATAGACGAGTCGTAGCTGTCTTGAATAGTGGTGCCCTCTGGCAAATTACGTTTTATTTTTTCAAGTTCACTGCGGGCGTTGTCTACCACTGTTAAGGTGTTTGCTTTAGCTTGCTTTACTATGCCAAGGCCAATCATGTTACGGCCGTTACCACGGAACAGGCTTTCATCGTCGGCGGCTTCTAAATGTACATCGGCAACTTCACCTAAACGCACAAGGTAGCCGTCTTCACCACGTTTAATAACTAAGTTTTGAAAATCACGTTGGTCTTTATAGCTACGCGCTGTTCGTACGGTAAAATCGCGGTCGATAGATTCAATTTCACCTGCTGGTAGCTCTACGTTTTCACTGCGTAGGGTGTTTTCGATATCACTCGAAGTGATCCCTCGAGCAGCCATGGCTTGGCGGTTTAGCCAAATTTTCATGGCGTATTGGCGCTCACCACCAATACGTACATTTGAAACGCCATCTACAACGGCTAATCGGTCGACAATAAAGCGCTGTGCATAATCGCTCAATTGCAGCGAGTTCATGGTTTCACTGTTAAGTACAAACCAAGCAATAGGGCTCTCGTCACTGTTTGACTTAGACACCTCTGGGGGGCGCACTTGCTCTGGTAGGTTATCTAGTGCGCGGGCTACTCTCTCTCGTACATCGTTTGAGGCTGCGTCAATATCACGGCTTATATCAAACTCAATAACGATATTAGAGCGCCCATTTCTGCTTGAAGAATTAATACTTTTAATGCCTTCAATACCCGATATCCGGTTTTCTAATATTTGCGTTATTTTTGTCTCGACTATTTCTGCCGAAGCACCAGTGTAGTCAGTACTAATACTGACAATAGGGGTTTCAATATCTGGGTATTCCCTAAGTGGTAGCATCGAAAAAGCCACCAAGCCAAATGTTAGCAGTAGTAAGTTAATTACTATGGCAAAAACAGGGCGTTTAACACTCGTATCTGTAATTTTCACCGATTAACCCTCAACACTTACTTTGCTACCAGGGCGAATTTTAATAATGCCTTCGGTAATCACTTGCTCGCCATCGCTAAGGCCTTCATCAATCGCTACCCAGCCGTTATTTCTGCCTGCAACATGCACTTCTACCTTGTTGGCAATACCCTCTTTTACTTGGTATACAAAATGTTTATCTTGCAGTGGGATCACGGCTTTTTCTGGCACCATAAGCGCCTGATTACTACTAAGCTCCAGAGCGGTGTTTAAAAGCATACCAGGGCGTAATAGCCCGGATTTATTAGCAAAGCTTGCGGTTACTTCTACACTGCGAGTAATCGAGTCGATACGAGAACTAATATGGGTCACTTTGCCGGTAAAGGTGCGCCCTGGGTAGGCATCGTTTTGAGTATGTACTTTCATGCCTAGGTTAAGTTGAGATAAATATTTTTCAGGGACTTTAAAGTCAACTTTTATAATACTAATATCATCAAGCGTTGTAATAATTGTATCGCTACTTACATAAGCACCAACCGACACTTCTCGTTTGCCTAATAAGCCAGAAAACGGTGCGGTAATTAGCATTTCATCAAGTTTGGTTTTAGCGCTTTCTAGTTGGGCTTGCGTGGCATCTACGCGAGAAAGCTGCTCTTCTAATAATGATTTAGCGGTAGATTGCGTACGAGAAAGCTCAGTAAGGCGGCTTAATTGACGTTTTTCTTCTTTTAAGTTAATGCCTAGCTCTTTTACAGCGTATTGTTCTTGCTGATTTTGCAGCTGCACAAGGCGTTGGCCTTTACTTACTAAGTCGCCATCTTCAAAATATATGTGTGTAACATAATCGCTTTGTGCGCTTTTTATATAAATTGCTTGGTTTGCGCGTGCACTGCCTATGGCTTCAATCATAACGATGTTTTCTTGAGACGATACCGTATGAGCCATCACCTGTGTGGGTGTATCACTTGAATTAGATTGTTCACCATGGCTAGATGGCAAATATAAGTACACACTTAAAATAACAAGAAGCGTAATTAAAAATGGAAAAAGAGCTTTACCTGACTGTTTTGAATACATCGTTTTCATACCTGAAAATAAATTGTAAGTATTGTACGAAATAAGACCGTGAAAAGGCGGTTATGTGTCTCATAAATTTGTGCGTTAGGCGTAAAAATTTATGAGACTAATTACTTGTTCCCATTTAACACTAAAATTATGATAAAACGATGAAGCAACCACCGCAGTGTAAAACCTGTTTAACAATGAGAAAAATAATACTTTGGGGTATTGTTATGTTTTTATTTTATATGGCTTTTTACCAATATGGGTAAGCCAAGTTCAATAATAAAATACAGGGCGCAAGGGGCGCGCAATGGCATTGAAGTACTTACTGTAGGCAGCGTAGGTTTAGTATTTATTATGCTGTTTAATTTACTGCGCCCGGGTGAAATTAGCTTAATAGAAATTTTTTTAGTAAGCATGTGCATAGCTGCTATTTTTATTGGTTTTTTAAAAACACAGGAACCTTATTACAGTTTAGTGCTTAGTGAGTCCTTACTTGTGTATCAGCATAAATATGGCCAGTGGCAGTTACATGTTAGTAACTTACACCACAGCGGTATTCCTAAGGTGGCTGATGGCCTTGAATACCTTGAATTAAATGCAGTAGGTTTAAAGCTCAATGATATGGACGAATTTTTAAGCGCTATACACCCACGCATTGCCGGAAAACTACTGATAGAGCAGCGTAATTTATTTATGCAAGCTGTTCAAAAATATTGCAAAAATGGCAATTGCCCATCAGAATGGTTAATAGAAGAGACGCAATACACCTCACCTAAAGGATTTAGCTATACTGGACTTATAGCTATGTTTGCTAACAGAGCCAAGCACCTTGAGTTGTTAACGGGATATAACTTACTGTTACCCGCAAGTGTATTAGAGACAGACATTTGGTCGTTCAGTGCCGATTTAAATAAATGGAAACGCGCACCTGAACGGTTTATAGCATCGCAAGTTGGACACTAAATGCGATAGTAGGAAAAATAATGAGCCAAGAAAGATCTTTTATAAAGAGTGGTCGCAATACCATCATCCATAAAGATAAAAAGCTTGATCTAGTCATTGTAAATGCAGAGCAGCACCCACGTATAAAGGTAACTCAAAATGGTTTGGAGCCATTTAAAGAGGATCTACCTAAAAACCGGCGTGATGCCAAAGAGCGTTACCTTGAAATTGTTAATGTAAGTAGCGCTGATATTTTTGGTGAAGAAAAACAGCTGTTGTTTATTCAGGCGCTTGATGGGCGTGAATACAAAGTAGATTACTCAAAAATAGGCACTAAGCTGTTTGTGCGTATTCATCAAGATACGTATATGTAATACTAATCCACAATAATGCTTAATCATTTTGCGACACGTTTTCCAGCCTCAAAATGGATCACTTAATTAAGCGAATTGGTATAACTCTAAATGGCACCTTTATTGCTAGTGATTACACTATAGTAATTATTTGACATTATAGGTGCGTTTTATGAAAGCGTTTGCTTTTACTCCCCTTATATCTTGTTTTTTATTGGCTGCCTGTGGCGGTGGAGGCGGCGGTAGTGAAGACTCTACTGTTGAAACCTCGGTTAATGCCGGAACCGATCTTCAAGTTGTAGAAAAAACAGAGTTTACAATCACCGCACAAGGCTCACCAGATGACGGTACCTTTACTTGGCAGCGCGTTAGCGGCCCATCTGTGGACGGCTTCCCGCTTGAAGGTGCAGAGCAAACAATTACTGCGCCCGATGTTAAAGCCGATAGTGAACTTGTACTATCTGTAAGCTATCAAACAGATAATGGCAGCTTAGTTAGTGACAACGTGAGCATATTTATTACCTCAAGTAATCAATTACCGCTTGCTGTTGTTAGTCAAACAGCCCCAGAAACACTGCCTTCAACCTATAACGACACCGTAACGTTAAGCGCTGAAGAGTCGAGCGACCCTGATGAAAATGGCCAAATTAATAGCTATCAGTGGCAATTAATTTCAGGCCCTGATTTAGATGTAACCGACTTTGACAACTCTACGGTAAGTTTTAGCCACCCGCTGCTTGAATCAAATACTAATTTAATATGGCAATTAAGCGTTACCGACGACGAGGGCGGCGAGGCAAGTACTGAATACAGTATGACATTAAATAAAACAGACGAGCTGGTTGTGGCCAATGCCGGAGATGACCAAAACGTTGAAGAATTTGAGGAAGTGACCTTAGATGCAAGTGAAAGTGACACCCTAACAGATACGTTTTCATGTAGCTGGCAACAATTAACGGGCAATGCCGAAACGCTGGCAAATACTAGCCAATGTACCACGACATTTTTTGCCTCCGACGTTGATTTAGATACCACGTTGAGCTTTGAAGTCACTGTTACTGATTCTAAAGGGCGCACTGACACCGATACCGTATTTATTGACGTATCACCAAAAGCATTAGGGTTAATTAACGACAGTGGCCTAGGCGAGTGTTATAACAATACCCAGCGTATCAATTGCCAAAGTAGTGACTTTCCGGGTCAAGATGCAGAGCTTGGTCGAGACAGCTTTGCCAACCAACTCGATAAAGCAGGCCAAGGTAACCTTGCGTTTGACTACACTAAGCTAAATCAGTTTGCCGATGAAGTGGCTGATGATAGTGACGACTTTACTTGTATACGCGACAACGTAACGGGGCTTGTATGGGAAGTGAAAAGTGTAGAGTCAGGTACATTACCTAATACCACCTTACGCGATGGCCAAAATCATTACTTTTGGGATTTAGGCACGACAACCTTTACCGATACCAGTACTGCTAATACCACCTGTCCAGATGATACAAGCTGTGGTGTGCAAACCTATATAAATGAAGTGAACGACTTAGATTTTTGCGGCGGTACCAATTGGCGCTTACCAACTTACACTGAGCTGTTGAGCTTAATTGATTATGGCAAGCAGGGCGAAAACGTATTAATTGATGAAGCGTTTTTTCCAAATATGCCAGAAGCAGGCGCTATAGATGATGTGAATTTACCGTACTGGACATCGCAAACTGCAGCCGATGGTACCAGCTTATCGCAAGCGTACATTATCGATATGAGCAACGGGAATGACTTAGCCTACCCGAAAGAAAAATACGCGTATGTACGTTTAGTCAGAAGCCGATAGGAGAAAATCATGAAAACATGCTTACTATTTTCAATGGCTGTATTTAGCGTAAGCTTTCAACTAGCCGCAGCGCAAACGTGTTACGACGGGGCGGATACAACAACACCAACCACTCGCTTCACTCTTAATGACGATGGCACAGTGTTAGATACAGAAACAGGCCTAATGTGGCAACGTTGTAGCTACGGACAAGTTTACGATAGCGACACTGAAACATGCACAGGCTCTACCCCGTCACTTAATTGGCAAGAAGCACTCAGAGGCGCAGAAAACGACACCACTGCCGATTACGACGATTGGCAGGTGCCTAATGTTAAAGAGCTTGCCAGTATTTTAGAGCACAGCTGCACCGAGCCAAGTATTAACGAAGAGGTGTTTTTAGGCACTAAATTGCAAAACTACTGGAGTAATACCTCAGGGGTAAGCACGATGAGCTCAGCATGGGTTTACCAGTTTGATAGTGGGCTTAATAGCTTACATGCTAAAACCAGTGACGTGTATTTACGTTTGGTGCGTTACGAAAACTAAGTAAAATAAAATAGCCAAGCACTTAGCTTTAATACAAACGCGCCGCTAAATTTAGCGGCGCTTTTTTGTTTTACATAAATTTACGTTATTTCAATAATAAAGCGCATACAACGTTGTTACTTTGTCGTTTTTTTTGCCATTATAGGCCGAGTTTTAATGACGAAGGAACATTGCGGTGTATTTAAGCTACTTTGGCTTGAGCGAAAAGCCATTTTCGATCTCGCCCAACCCCCATTATTTATTTTTAAGCGAACGCCACAAAGAGGCACTTGCCCACTTAACCTATGGTTTAGGCGAAGATGGCGGGTTTGTATTGCTAACCGGCGAAGTGGGAACAGGCAAAACCACCATTACCCGCAGTATGTTAGAGCAACTGCCAGAGAACACTCAAGTTGCAATGATCCATAATCCGGCGCTGTCGGAGCTTGAGCTTTTGGCCAGTATTTGTGATGAGCTAAACATTACTTACGATGCCCAAAATGCCACCCTTAAAAGTTTAACCGACATTATTAAGCAGCACCTAGAGGCTAATAACAAAGCGGGCGGGCACACAATTTTAATTATTGATGAAGCGCAGCTCCTTGCCCCCGATGTGCTTGAGCAATTACGACTATTAACCAACATAGAAACTGATCATAAAAAACTGTTACAAATAGTCTTAGTGGGTCAACCAGAGCTTCAGGCATTATTAAAACGTACTGAGCTTAGGCAGTTGGCGCAGCGAATTACAGCACGGTATCATTTATTACCGCTCACCCAAGGGCAAACAGTTGCGTATATAAAGCATCGTTTACATATTGCCGGGTGTGATAAAGGCGTGTTTTCGCTCGATGCTATGCAAGCTGTACATCAGTTAACTGGCGGCATTCCACGCTTAATGAATTTAGTCTGTGAGCGCGCGTTAGTCGGGGCTTTTTCTAAGCAGCAGCTTATTGTTGATAGTGATATTATAAAACAATCAGCCCAAGAATCACTGCCTATGGATTTTGTGGCTGCGCAGAATAATGCGCCTAAATCCACTGGCCGTGTTTATTATTACTTAGCATTTGCTGCTTTGTTTGCAGTAGGTGTTGGCATGTCGTTTATTATATAGTTAGGTAATTTATGTCTTATTTATTAGATGCATTAAAGCAATCTCAACAAGCAGATATGAGCGCCGAGCAATATGATTTGCAGTCAGCGCAGTTAAAACAGCAGCAAGCACTTGCGCGCTATAAAAAAATGGTGTGGCTACTTGGTGGCGCAATTGCAGCATTTATTGCCATAGCGGGTGGCTTTACAGCGGGTAAGTGGTTTCAAAGCAGCGCACTATTAAAAACAAGCCAGCCGGTTGACGTTGTTAGCACTGATAGCAAAAAACAAAAACAAGCTGTAACAGATGAGCCAACTACAGCGCAAAATAAAGCCGAAAAGCCTGTAACATCACCGTCTTCAGAGGCTGAAAAAAATAGTAATAAAGCAACGATTAAAGGGCAGTTGGTGTATGTACAAACACCTACCGGGGTACAAAAAATGTTGCTTACCCCACAAGGGCAGTATATCCCTATTAATGATAATCCGGCGCAGCAGCAACCAGGTTACAATGTGCAAACCCCTATAAATGCTAACGGGTATAATCAAAATGCGTTTAATCAGCAAACTTACAATGCACAGCTACCTAATACGCAAAGCTATAATCCACTTGCTTATAATGCACACGGCCAAAACACGCAATTTATGCAGCCGCAAGCACAAAATACAAGCTCAGCAGGTTTAGATATGAGCAAGTACAAAGTGCTTGGAAAACCACTGAATGGTGAAAATACGCCACACACGCAAGCGCCGCAAAGTAGTCCGGAGCTTGATGCTGTACCGAGTAAATTAAAAGATGCCTTTGCACAAGCGATAAAAGACTCGGAGCAAGAACAAGATTACGAAGTAACGCAGGCCTCACGCAGTTCATCTCGAGTTAAACCGGTTGAGCTATTACCAGATGGTTTACAAGCCATGCTACCAAGCATTAAATACCAAGCACATATATACTCTTCAAGTGCAGATAAACGCTGGATAAAGCTTAATGGCAGAGAGCTACACGAAGGGGAGAGCATAGGGGCACTAACAGTGCGCGAAATTACCCCAGAGCAAAGTGTACTTGATTTTGATGGTTATGAATTCAGTATTAAAGCTTTGCAGGATTGGCCGCAATAAAGCGCAGCTAATAAAGTAAAGCCGCAAAACTGCGGCTTTACTTTTTAACTCAAGGTAAAATAGCGTTTTTGTAAAAGCGCTCTAAATCAATGTTGTAGTCGGTCGGCTTAACAGTTGATTCGAGCTTGTCGGCTGTTTTTTTATTTGCCAAGTTTATATCTTGCATTTCCGTGTAGCGACCGTGTTTAGCACTATAAAATGTTTTAACCACCGGCTTTAAAGGTGTTTCAGGGTTACTCTGCGTAACCAAGCCTACTTTTTGGCTAGATAAGCGCACCAAGGTGCCTACTGGGTGAATGCCAATACATTGGATAAACTTAGTAAGTAGTTCACCATCAAAACTATCAGGGCAACCATCTTTTAAAATTTTAAACGCTTTTATAGGCTCCATACCGGCTTTATATACCCGCTCTGCCGTAAGTGCATCATATACATCTACAATTGACGCCATACGCACGTATTGGCTTATCTCATCACCTTTTTTGGCAAACGGGTAGCCTTTTCCGTCTAAGCGCTCATGGTGTAGGCCGGCAATATCTACAGCAATTCCCGTTAACCCTGCTTCTTCCAAAATTTGCTTAGAATACAGAGCATGGTTTTGCATAATTTTAAATTCGTCATCACTAAAGCGGCCTGGTTTATTGAGTACTTCGTCAGGAATTTTAATTTTTCCTATGTCATGTAACAAAGCACCTGTAGTGAGCTCTACAATAATGTCGCGCTCTATGCCTAAGTGCTTTGCAAAAATACCCATTAAAATAGAAACGTTGATAGAGTGCTCAAGTAAGTAAGCATCTTTTTGGCGCATTTGCGTTAAGCAGGCTAGGGCATCTTGGTTTCTAAAAATAGAGTCCATAAAGCCAATGGCAAGCTCTTTAAAAGGCGCTATGTCTATATCTCTACCCGCTTTAATATCGCCAAAGGCCTTTTGTTGAAGTGTTTTAGCTTCGTCGTAGAGCTTTTTAGCTTTGCCCATTTCTTGTTCGCTACTATGAACTTTAAGCCAAGGGTCGCGTTTTTTAATCTCTGCCTTAGGCGCAGGGGCTTGAGTGTCGGGCTCGGGTGTAGTTAATGTTTTATCTGGATCTATCTCTATTTCTAAAATGCCCGCTTTTTTGAGTTTATCGATACTCGCCTGAGTTTTAACCCAGCCTTGGTTTTTAATTTTAATGCGCCCAGTTTGTTTTGTAACACTTTGAACAAACATGCCAGGCTGTAATTGCGAAATAGAGATAACTTTCAATTTTTTTACTTCTGTAATGGGTCTTTGTTTAAATTAGCATCATTATACGTTGCAGGGTAAAAAAAAAGGCACTTTTAAGTGCCTTTTTTTACATTTTTAGTTAATTAGTACTAGATGGGCTATTCGTCATCTTCTACTAGGGTCATCAGTGAAGTATTACCACCAGATGCGGTAGTATCTATACTGATCGTTTTTTCAGTAATTAAGCGCTTAATTAACGTATCGTAATACTCTGAAGTAATTACTGGCAAAATAGCACCTTTACGCTGTGCAAGTTGTTGGCTGAAGTAACCTAAACGAGACGAACGTGCAGCAACCACCGCACCCGCTAAGTGAGGGTGAGCCAAAATAGCTTGTAGCTGATTAGGTTTTGCAACCTGGAACACGCCCTCAGCAACGCCTGTGGCAATAAACTTATCTTTAAAGGCTACCGCTTCATCGTAAAATAGCTCTGATGCTACCGTAATTACTGTATTACCTGCAGCAAGTGCTGTAATGATTGAAAGCGCCCAAAAGTTAAATGACGTGCTTTTATCTGCATAACATACTACACAACCACGTGCTTCAAGGTGCAAGGTGTTTGATTCACCAGTAGGCCCAGGCAAAGTAGTAAACTTACGCATGTGTTTTTCTAAACGGTTAAGTTGTGCACGCGCTTCTGAAAGCGTTAATGCCAAATCGTCCGCTAGGTCATCAATAATTTCGACCGTTGCTACTTTAGCAAGCAACTGACGAACAGCCGATACACGGTCATTTAACGGTGTTGCACGCCAAATTTTCTCATCGCGCATTGAGTTAGCCATTAGCTTTTCAACTTGCTCGTTTGCACCGCTGTAATGGTGTAAATCAAGCTCATCTGGCGTTAGGTTAGTCATTTGCACGTTATCAGGTGATGCTTTCTCTTTTACTAAACGCTGCAGGTAGTTAGGGCCACCGGCTTTAGGGCCAGTACCAGATAAACCACGGCCACCAAATGGTTGCACACCTACAATGGCACCAATCATGTTGCGATTTACATATACGTTACCCGCACGCGACATTTTAGCTAGGTACTCACAACGCTCTTCAATACGTGAGTGAACACCCATTGTTAAGCCATAACCTGTGTTGTTAATTTGGTCAATCACGTTGTCGATATCATTCGCTTTAAAGCGAACAATGTGCACACATGGACCAAATACTTCACGTTTAAGTACTGATAAATCTTCGATTTCGTATAAACGAGGGGCAAAAAAGTAGGCGCCATTTTCGGTGTTATCAGGGATCTTACACTCGTAATGAAGTGTTGCATTACCTTTTAAGTATTCAACATGATCATTTAGCGTTTTAAGGGCTTTTTCATCAATTACTGGGCCTACATCGGTAGAAAGTAATGACGGGTCGCCAATATGCAGCTCGGCGAGTGCGCCTTTAAGCATTTCAATAATGCCATCGGCTACATCTTCTTGTATAAATAATACACGTAGTGCTGAACAACGCTGGCCTGCACTTTGGAAACCTGAGCTTATTACATCATCAACAACTTGCTCTGGTAGCGCTGTTGAATCCACAATCATACAGTTTTGGCCACCGGTTTCTGCAATTAACGGTACTTGAATATCGTTACGCGCAGCCAGTGTTTGTGAAATCAGTGTGCCTGTTTCTGTAGAACCGGTAAACATAACTGCCTGAATACGCTCATCAGGTACAATTGTTTTACCTACCTCAGAACCACGGGCAATCACCGGCTGTACTACATGCTCTGGTAAGCCAACCGAAAGCATTAACTCAATAGCGCGAAGTGCGATTAAGCTTGTTTGCTCTGCAGGTTTTGCAATAACAGTATTACCAGTCACAATGGCAGCGGCCACCTGACCTAAGAAAATAGCAAGCGGGAAGTTCCACGGGCTAATACATAAAATTACACCGCGTGCTTCAAAGCGCTCATCGCTTGCAAGTTCTTCTGCACGTGCCGCGTAGTAACGACAAAAATCAACGGCTTCACGTACTTCGTCAATACCATCTTGCGCAATTTTACCGGCTTCTTTAATACATATAGCGACGAGCTCGTCGTGGTGACGCTCTAAAATATCTGCCACGCGGCGTAATAAATTAGCACGCTCTTTTACAGATGTTTGTGACCATGACTCAAACGCCGCTTCTGCATTGGCCAAAATGTCTTTCATCTCATCGCCAGATTGCAGTTTAACGTGGCCGATGATTTCGTTGTGATTAGCTGGGTTTTTAACCGCTAAAGCGCCTTCAGGTACTTGGCTTTGATCAATTAAATGCTCGTTAAACCAGCTTTCAAGGTTTTCTTTGAATGGCGTAATTACATTAATATCGGTTAAGTCCATGCCTTTAGAGTTAGCACGTTCATCGCCGTATAAGTCGATTGGCATTTTAATTTGCGTATTGTACTTATTACGTAAACCTTGCAGTGTTTCTACTGGATCAGGTAGTAACGACTCAACTGGTTTAGTGGTATCTACAATGGCGTTTACAAACGATGAGTTAGCGCCATTTTCTAGTAAACGACGCACTAAGTAGGCAAGTAGGTCTTCGTGCTGGCCAACGGGTGCATAAACACGGCATTGAATTTTTTCTTCATTTACGATTTGGTCAAATAAAGATTCGCCCATACCGTGTAAACGCTGGAATTCAAATCCGGTGTTATCGCCTTTAGCAACTTCTAAAATAGTGGCAGCAGTGTAAGCGTTGTGTGTTGCAAATTGCGGGTACAGTACATCGCGTGCTTCTAGCATTCTAATAGCACAAGCTTTGTAAGATACATCGGTAGTTGCTTTACGCGTAAATACTGGGTAGTGCTCTAAACCATCTTGTTGCGTGGTTTTAATTTCTGTATCCCAGTAGGCACCTTTTACAAGGCGAACCATCATTTTACGGCCTACACGAGTAGCAAGTTCAGTTACCCATTCAATAACAAAAATAGCGCGCTTTTGGTATGCTTGTACGGCTAAACCAAAACCTTGCCAGTTACCTAAATCTTCATCGCTAAATACCGCTTCTATAACATCTAACGAAATATCTAAGCGGTCAGCTTCTTCTGCATCAACTGTAAAGCCAATGTCGTACTTTTTAGCAGCAAGCGCGAGTTCTTTCAGTTTAGGTACAATTTCGGCCATTACGCGGTCTTTATGTGTGAACTCATAACGTGGATGAATAGCAGAAAGTTTAACTGAAATACCTGGGCTTTTAACTGGGCCACGGCCATTTGCCGCTTTACCAATTGCATGGATTGCGTTCATGTAGCTGTCGAAGTAACGCTTGGCATCTTTCATTGTGCGCGCGCCTTCGCCTAGCATGTCGTATGAGTAAACGTAGCCTTTTTGCTCTTTTTCAGCAGCGCGTTCAATGGCTTCGTCAATGGTGCGACCCATAACGAACTGCTTACCCATAATTTTCATGGCAAAGTTTACAGATTTGCGGATCACAGGCTCGCCTAAACGACCTATGGTCTTTTTAAGCATGCCAAATTGCTGTTCTTTGGTTTTATCTGTGTAGTTAACCATTTTACCGGTTACTAATAATCCCCACGAAGAAGCATTAACGAATAAAGAATCGCTGCTTCCTAAATGAGAACTCCAATCACCTTTAGCAAGCTTGTCACGAATTAACGTATCTTGCGTGGCTTTGTCTGGTACGCGAAGTAGGGCTTCGGCCAAACACATTAACACTACACCTTCCTCACTAGAGAGTGAGAATTCATTTAAAAGTGCGTCTACACCGCTTTGACCGTCTTGATCTTTTCGAATGTTTAAAACAATCTGGCGAGCTCTTTCCCATGCACGGCTTCGTGCTTTAACACCCACTTCTGCAAGTGGTAAAATATGATCAATAACAGCATTTTCATCAATGCGGTAAAAATCACGAATTTTCTGTCTTGTAGGACAGGTTGTTGTCAAATCGCCATTGAATAACATAAGCAACCCTTAGGAATGTTAATATGTAAATAGTAGAACAAAATTTATGTGCTTGGGCTGTTGAGCTAAAGCAACTTTGCTACCAATAAATTACCAGTGATGTAATGCGTGCATTCTAATTAAATTTCAGCAGAATATGCTGGTTAAATTTCACGATTTACGATAATTTACAGGGCATATTTTCAACTTATCCGTATAAAATTCTGTATGACAAGTCCAAATAGATTACGCCTGCTTGATCGTATCGATTTAGCAATATTAGACGTTCTTCAAAAGAACGGCAGAATTTCTAATGTTAACCTAGCAAAACAGGTTAATTTAAGTCCTAGTCCATGCCTTGACCGTGTAAAACGTTTAGAGCAAGAAGGCTATATAGAAGGGTACTTTGCAAAGCTTAGCGAACAAAAGCTGAATCAGAGCTTAGTAGCGCATGTGCAAGTATCGCTGGTGACATCTAACACGGCTGTTTTTAAAGTATTTAAAGAGCATATACTTAAAATTGAGCAAGTTGTAGAGTGCGATATGGTAGCGGGAGGGTACGACTACCTGCTAAAAATTAGGGTCTCGGATATGGATGAGTATCGACAGGTGCTAGGAGATTTGGTCGATATTCCGGGCGTAGGTACTCACCATACTTACATGGTAATAGAAAAAATTAAGCAGGATCCTGGTTTACGTTTGGATGTTTAAAAACCAAATGCTTATTGCAATACATTACACACACATTAAAAAAGCACCTAAGGGTGCTTTTTTAATGATTAGCCAGCGGCTTTAAACTTAGTTAACCAAGGTTTAGGTTAATTAAGCCCACCCTTCGTAGCGCTTACGGCGCGAAAGTACAACGGTAAGTATAATACCTAAAAACAAACCTATAAAAGCAATAGCGCCACCATAAGTAAGTAGTTGACGTTTTTCTTTTGCAGTTGCAGCTTGTTTTTGAGCACGTTCTTGCTCAAGCGTTGTTTGCAGCTCAGTAATTTGTTGATTAAGCAATTTATTTTGATTAGTTAAGCTTTGATTATGTTCTTGTAACTGAGGTAGCTCAACTTGTGCTTGGCGTAGTTTGTTTTGCACTGTGCTCATTTCGCTACTGAGTGTTTGATACTGCTGATGAAGCCCTGGCGTTTGCGATATAAATTTAGACTCAACCCAACCTTCACGGTCTTTATCGTCTTTTATTTTTATAAAGCCGTTTTCTTCTTTTGATAGCACGGTTAATTTAGTACCCGCATCTACAGAGCCAAGTAAGCGGTAGTTTTTACCTGCGCCAGAGCGCATAAAGGTATATAGATTATCGATTATATAAGCTGAATTTGCATCTGATGAATTGGCTGTTTGAGCTTCTTGTGCTTGGCTTATAAACGAGGTGGCTGTTAAAAGTAGCCCTAGTAAACAGTGTTTTAGCATTTATCTACCTTGTTAGTCTATCCGTGTCCGTTGTGGTTGTGATTGAGATTTTCACATAAGTAGTGAGATAGTATGGATTAAACGCGTTAATAGCAAGGTTGATATTGTAACCCAGTACGGGAGTTGCTCAGCCAAAAAGGTTAAAAAATTTGCAAAATGAGGTGGCTTTGTTTATTTTGAGCACTTATTTATTTTAAAGGTAATCCTCAACCCTAATGGATACTGAGATAGAACTGAAGTTTTTGGTATCAGATGCCGTTGTTCCACTGATCCCCTCGCTAATCACACAATTTGCTAAAACGGTTATTAATAAACCTTCACGTAGTTTGCAAAATGCCTATTACGATACCCCAAGTAGAGAGCTTAGAGCCCTTGATATAGGTTTTAGAACCCGCTGTGCCGACAGTAAATGCGAACAAACAATAAAGCTTGCTGGCGAAGTTGTGGGTGGGCTACACCAACGTCCTGAATACAACTTACCAATTGAATCAAGCCGTCCTGATTTATTAGCATTTAATAATGCTATTTGGCCTCATGGTATGCAAGTAAATGCTATTAGCGATAATTTATATCCTATTTTTAGCACTAACTTTATTCGTCGTACTTGGTTAATAGAAACCCCAAATGGCGCAAAAATTGAAGTCGTGCTAGATAAAGGCGAAATAGCTGCATCAGGTAAGGTTGATATTATTAGCGAGCTAGAAATAGAGCTTGTTGAGGGCAACAGAGACGAGCTATTTGCTTTGGCAGATAAACTTGTTAGCCAAAACTGTATTCGTTTAGGGCTTTATTCAAAAGCAGCTAGAGGCTACCGACTAGCCGATGAAACACCGCTTAAACCAAGTAAGTCTATTGGGTTTGTAAAATTAAAAAAACAAGCAACTCAAGAGCAAGCACTAATAGAAGCCATGAACTTTGGTATTCGTTTTGTGCAAAAACATGAGCAGTGTTACTTTGACAAACCAAGTTTAAAAACGCTCAAACGTGTGACTGATGGCATTAGCTTAATTAGGCATAATTTTTGGTTGTTTGACGATATTGTAAGTAAAGACAGTACTGAGCAATTAAGAACAGAGTTAAAGTGGCTGTTAAGTGAATTAGCCTGGGTTGAAAATGCAATTCAGCTAAAAACTTATACATCTAAACGCCATGCATTTTATAAAAAAATAAATGCAGCGCCTGCATTAGCGCAAGTTATTAACGATTTAAAAGAGCTACAGCCAAGCATTGATGATATTAATGCTTTGTTTCAAAGCGCGCGATACAACCGTTTATTGCTGTCGTTGACTACCTGGTTGGTAGATAAACAATGGCGTAAGTTTTGGGGGCAAACTCAACTACAGGCGGCAGAGCAGCCAGTAGCTAAAATTGCTAAACGTTTATTTAATAAAGATTGGCAAAATTTAGATAAGCTACTTCCTAAAGAGCAAACGCTTACAGCACAAGATTATTTAAGCTTACGCACCCAATTAGAAAACAGCTTATTAAGCGGTAATTGCTTAGGGTCATTGTTTGACAAAGAAGAGCGCTTAGAATTTAGACTACCGTGGCTGGATATTTCTCATGGTATGTACGAGCTCAGCACGCTGGAATATTTAAAGCAGCTTTGCGGCGGGCAAGAAGACGAGCAATTGGCTAAAATTCAACAGTGGCTAGATCAAAAGTCAGATTACTTAGTAAGTGCAATGGAGCAAAGCCGTTTAGCGTCTTTTGATATAGAGCCGTACTGGCAGTAATATATTTAAGCAGGTGTGTATTGGCGCCTGCTTTTATCTTTTTGTTGAAACTTTCTTAAACCTCCTTAATTAAATAACCTCTTAATTTCTACGTAATAAAAATGGTGCGTTAGTCACTCGTTAACTATGCTTATAGTCATAAACCTACAACGGTAAGACTAATATGAACTGTAGTGTTGTTTTGCTTTTTTTATTCAATAGTATGGGTGTCTATGCTCAAACCTTTACTTTTGGTGTAGTTCCGCAATATGAGCCTCAAAAACTCACTGCAATATGGCAGCCCTTTCTTAATAAAGTAACCGAAAAAACAGGCGTGCAACTACAGCTTGTTACCGTGGAATCAATCCCGGTTTTTGAGCAAGGTTTTGCAGATGGCGATTACGATTTTGCTTATATGAACCCATGGCATAGTGTGATTGCTTTCGACAAGCAAGGCTATTTACCGATAGTGAAAGATGCTGCGCGCCATTTGCAAGGCGTATTAGTGGTCAATAAAAACAGTAATATTGAATCCGTTGAGCAGCTTGAAGGCGCCGAAATTGCTTTTCCTGCGCCTAATGCATTAGGCGCTTCTTTATTAATGCGGGCGGAGCTTGCCCTATTATATGGCTTAACAATAAAGCCTGTGTATGTACAAACGCACTCATCTGTTTATTTAAACGTGGCACTTAGCGCATCGCCTGCCGGCGGCGGGGTAATGGGCACATTAAAGCAACAGCCTCAAAATTTGCAGCAAAAGCTAAAAGTTATTTACAAAACGCGTAAGGTTAGCCGCCACCCCATTGTGGTTCACCCTAGAGTAAATAATCAGGTACAAGCGCAAGTTCAACAAGCAATTATAGAAATAGGGAGCGACCCTAAACAAAAACACTTATTAGCGGGTATTCCTATAATTAACCCAAGTAAAGCAAGCATTGACGATTATAAACAATTAACGCAATGGGGTTTACGCTCGTTTTATGTTGAAAATTAACTGGTGGCGCAGCCTAAGGGTTCAAAGCTTTATTGCGGTAATGGCATTTGGCTTTTTATTAATATGCTTATTTATTTTTTACGCTTTGCCAGAGCAAGCTAGGTGGGTAAACAATGGCCTTTCGAGCGCAGCGCAGCGCTCTTTACAGCAACTATCCACATCAATAAAAACCCCTTTATTAACTCGCCAATACGCACAGCTTTATGAGCAAATAGACGCGCAACTTAATACAAACCCTAATTGGAAAGCAATTAGAGTAGTAGAGCCGACTACAGGTAATCAGTTATATCCTTTAGATGAGTGGCAGCTGTTAGCGCAGCAGGGCAATGTTACGTTAAATGAGCACATTACTTTTTTAGATAAACCTTTGGCTGAAATAACGTTAGTCGTTAATTTTGAAGACAAAATAAACGAAGCGGCTAAGCTACATTACACGTTAATTTATATTCAGTTTTTTATACTTGTGGTGTTTTTTATTGGCTTAGCTTGGTTGGTCGATTATAGAATTACCAGCCCTTTACGGGCGCTCGAAGTCGCCTTTTCTAAACTGGCTAAAGGGAACTTTGACTGCCACGTTAGCGTTCAGCAAAAAAATGAGATTGGCAGCGTCATAAATGCATTTAATAAAATGGCCGGTGAGGTTGCTACTAATCATCAAAAAGTAAACGCACTGAGAATTCAAGCCGAGTCGGCCAGTAAGGCTAAGTCTGACTTTATGGCGAGTATGAGCCATGAGCTTAGAACGCCGTTAAATGCGATTTTAGGGTTAGCGCAGCTTTATCAATATGACAGTAAAGCAACCGAGGTACACAAAGACAATGCGCAAAGTATTTACCAAGCTGGGGAGCATTTACTTTTACTAATAAACGACGTGCTAGATTTAACTTCTATTGAGTCGGGGAATATGCAGTTTAATTTTGAATATGCCCCCGTGAAAGACATGCTACAGCATAGTATTGAAATGGTGAGCGAACTTGCCAGAGTTGAGCTTGTTACTATAGATACTCACAATATTGACTCCCTTGAAGGTATTTACTTATATGTAGATAAGCGCCGTTTTAAACAGGTACTGCTTAATTTACTTTCCAACGCAATAAAATATAACAAAGTGCGAGGTAAAATAGATATACGCTGCGAGATTGCTGATTCAAGCCGCTGTAATATTGATATTGAAGACACTGGGTGCGGTTTTTCAGAAGATGATATTTTAAGGCTTTTTAAACCCTTTGATAGACTAGGGGCAGAGACCAGTAAAACACATGGTACGGGCATAGGTTTAGTTATTACTAAAGAGCTTGTAGAGCGTATGCAAGGGCAGTTACAAGTAAATAGCCATATAAATAAAGGCGCGTGTTTTACCATTAGCTTTAATAGTTTTAAAGAAAGCGCTTTAACCACTATACAAGCTGATGAGCCGATAAATCACCCCAGCAGTGAGCCTGCAAACTCAGCCACAGGTAAACTCCCAGTATTAAATGTGCTGGTGGCAGAAGATCAACTGACTAATCAGCAGGTTTTAAAGCAGCAACTGACCATGCTTGGTGTTAATTCAACGTTTGCAAATAATGGCGAGCAGGCCTGGCAAATGCTCCAAGATAAGTCCTTCGATATGCTACTTACCGATATTCAAATGCCGTTGCTAAATGGCCTTGAATTGGCTAAAAAAATCCGAAAAAATACACAGTTCAATGAGCTCATAATTATTGCTGTTACGGCCAACATAATGGAAAAAAACATTCAAGATTGTTACAGCGCTGGGATGAACGGTTTTTTAACTAAACCGATAGAGCTTGAAAGCCTAAAAGCACTGTTGATGAAACACTCGCAAGGCATTGTTCCTTCGCATACACAGCCGCTGCAAATCACAGCGCAAGCAAGCTCTATGTACAGTCAATTAGATATGCCTTTATTGTTTTCGATGTTAGGAAAAGATACGCATGTACATTGTTTAGTCTTTCAGGCGTTTTTACAGACCGCTTATGAGCAAGTTAAATTAATTGAAGCATATACACATAGTTTAAATTATGCCGATTTATCTTTTCAGGCGCATGGTTTAAAGTCATCTGCTAAATCGGTTGCAGCGTTAAAGTTAAGTGATACCTGCCAGCAGATAGAAATCTTAGCCGCGCAAAATAAGGTCGATGAAGCGTTATTATTTGCACTACAAACAGGATTTAATGAAGTGGTTACACAGTTAAAAGTGTACTGTAATAAACATGAGGCATCTTCGTAATGCCTCATGTAATGGCCCTTTTAATTAATATTTAGCGGCCTGCCCTTTAGCGGGTAGGGAGCTTAAAATGAAGTCGCGTAAGTCGTTATTAGAAAGCTTAAGATCTTCATGTCGTAGGTACATCATATGGCCGCTGCGGTACCCTTTAAAGCTTAACCTTTCTTTCATTTTACCACTTGGGTCAAGCTGCCATAACGTGTATTTAGCATCAAAGTAATTTGTTGCGCCATCGTAGTAACCCGCTTGAATCATGACGTTTAAATACGGGTTTTGCGCCATCGCTAAACGTAAGTTTTCGCCGGTATTATTTTTGCTGCGATCCCATGGGTGAACATTGCCAAATAAGTTGTATTTTACATCCGTTTTATAGTTGAGCTCTTCACGCAGGTAATAGTTAATTGCAGGCGTAAATGAGTGCAGCCAAGAGGTAAGCTCAGCCCAGTAATCAGGTGATTCGCCAGCATCGCGTTTATCAATACCTAAATAGCGCGAATCTAGACGTCCGACAGTTTGTCCACGCTCACGTAAAAGTTCCTTCCAAAAAAACCGAGTGGGAATATCTAAGTTGTTTTGCGCTACAAACTGCTCTGAAAGGCCTGCATATTCGGCCATTTTCTTTATTATTTGGTGTTTTTTATCGGCATCGATAAAGCCACCTTTCGCGAGGGCAGGAATAAGCTCATTAATAGTGAACTGCTCTACTTCGGGTAAAAGTTCATTGAGATCTTTTTCTTGCAAGTTTTTATTCAGTGCTTTGTGATACCACGCAGTTGCAGCAAAATAAGGTAAGCGATTAGCCGCTTTTATAGGGCCGTCGCGTTTTATACCAATATCGGTCGGCGATACTAATACCACCCCATTAATGTACATCCATTGACTGTTTTGTAGTTCATGGGCAAGGCCTGATACACGAGTAGTGCCGTAGCTTTCTCCAATTAAAAACTTAGGTGAGCGCCAGCGCTCGTTTCGGTTAACAAAGGTATTTAGCCATTCAGCTAAGTATTTTATGTCGGCATTGACACCAAAAAAGTGGTCTTTTTGTTGCTCTTTCGAAAGCATTTCACCTTTAGCGTTTTCTACTACGCGTGAATAACCTGTATTTACCGGATTTACATAAACAATATCTGCTACATCTAATACTGAGTAGGGGTTATCTTTTACGCCATAAGGCTGAATGGGGTAGCCTTCGTCATCAATTTTTAATACGCGTGGGCCAGTATAGGCTAAGTGCATCCATACAGATGCAGAGCCAGGACCGCCATTAAACGATATCAGTAATGGGCGAGCTGCGGTGTTATCGACTTTATCTCGTGTGTAATAGGTATATTGTAATGTGGCAATGGTATCGCCATTATCATTCCACACCGGCTGAGTGCCTGTTTTAACGGTGTAGCTAAAGCGTTCACCATTAATTTTTGCTTTATGCTTAGTGACTACGTGGCTATCAATGTCTATTTTTCGTTGGTTTTCTGCTGTTGCAGTACTGCTAAGCAATACGATGGCAAGCGCTAAGGTGTAACGAGTTAATTGGACAAGCTTCATTGTCGTTCCTTATTTTTGTTTAGATGCTATTTAAAATAAAAAACACACAAATAACAAAAGTATTGAGATTAATGGTCGATAATACTGGTTAAGTCTAAACTTATACACGGCGTGTTTGTTTATTTAGGGTTAATTTATCCTAGCGTGTTTAGCTTAGCTAAAAAATCAAGTATATTTGGTCGGCTTTGTATTTGAATTAAATACAAGCCTTGCGCTTACATTAATGGACCTAGCCTACTTACTGGCTACATAAACAGAACTTTACTGGATGTTTTTCATAGCTTGTCGCTTCAGTGCAAGTTTAAGTACGTAAAATAACAAGATTAAAGAGAAGTTTATGCAAAGAGTATTAGTGGTTGAAGACAGTAAAGTAGTGCAGCAGGTGCTACGCCACTTAACGGCTCAATATTTAGATGTCGCTGTCGATTTCGCATGGTCATTAAATGAATGCCAAGACTATATTGAGAAACATAAATACTCGCTGGCTTTAGTTGATTTAACTTTGCCTGATGCACCTAATGGCGAGGTCGCTAAATTTACACTTTCACACGCCATTCCTACTGTGGTACTTACCTCAAAAATTGATGAATATAAGCGCCAACAAATGCTAGAGCTTGGTGTTATTGATTACGTAATAAAAGACAATCGCGATTCATACCATTACGCTATCAAGTTAGTAGCTCAGCTTTTGAGAAATCAAGGCTGTAAGGCCTTGGTTGCTGATGATTCGGTGTTAAGCCGCTCCTTAATGAAGCAAATGCTAGAAAAGCAATTATTTGATGTAACCGATGCGCAAGATGGTCAGCAAGCACTCGAAATAATAAAAAGTAACCCTAATATAAAATTGCTCATGACCGATTATGCGATGCCATTAATGGATGGCTTTGAACTGGTTAAAGCGGTGCGTAATTTTAGAGGGCGCGATGATTTGGCCATCATTGGGCTTTCGGGTGCCGGTAAGCATGGGTTATCGGCTCGGTTTATTAAATACGGTGCCAACGACTTTTTAACAAAGCCATTTATGAATGAAGAGTTTCATTGTCGTGTTATGCAAACAATGGAGCAGTTGTCACTGATTGCGGATATTAAAGAAAGTGCTTACAGAGACTATTTAACGGGTATGTATAACCGCCGTTATTTTTACCAATATGCAGAGCAACTATTAAAAAAACAACAGCAAAATACGCTTGCATTACTCGATATAGATTTTTTTAAAAATATTAATGACACCTTAGGCCACGAAGCGGGCGATCAGGCACTAAAGCAGGTAGCCACGTTAATTAAAACTACGTTTTCTAAGTTTACCGTTGCGCGGGTGGGCGGCGAAGAGTTTGCCATTATATTAGATGATATAGACACGGCGCGTGGGCGAGAGTACTTAGAAGGCTTTAGAAAAAAACTCGCTAAACATGAGTTTTTAATCGATGAAAAACCGTTTTCTATCACCATCAGTATTGGTGTTGCTGATTTTCAAAACACTGATTTAACTCAGGCCATGCGCATCGCAGATGCGGCCCTTTACGAAGCCAAAAACAATGGCCGAAACTGTGTTGTGTAAATATAAAAAATAACACTAATTACAAGCTAGTAGGGCATCACTTTTGGTGATGCACCAATGTAGCTAAGTTGTTAAAAAAGCGCACCTTGATGGTGCGTTTTTTTTGTTTTAAATTTACTATTTACGTTTATCTTATTGATATTAAGTGTTTTTTAATAGTGGCACAAAGGTTGGATTATGTAAGCCAACAGGATAACAATAAAGCGTCCGAGGGGGCCACTATGAAAATGATTAGTGCAATCATAAAACCATTTAAATTAGATGATGTGCGTGAAGCGCTCGCTGATTTAGGTATTGAAGGGATGACCGTAGTTGATGTTAAAGGTTTTGGACGTCAACGAGGCCATACAGAGCTGTATCGTGGAGCAGAGTATCAGGTAGATTTTATTCCTAAGATCAAACTTGAAATTGCTACTCGTACTGAAAATTGCCAACGCGTAGTTGAAGCAATTACCAAAATTGCATCAACAGGCAAAATTGGTGACGGTAAAATTTTCGTGTACGACTTAGATCAAATTGTGCGTATTCGTACGGGCGAACTTGATGAAGAAGCAATTTAAGGGGGCTGATTAATGGAAAACACAATTGTAGAACTCAAATTTTCACTCGACACCTTTTATTTTCTGGTGTCGGGTATATTAGTAATGTGGATGGCAGCAGGTTTTGCCATGTTAGAAGCGGGTTTAGTTCGCTCTAAAAACACCACTGAAATTTTAACTAAAAACGTGGCGCTGTATTCTATCGCATGTACCATGTTTTTATTAGTTGGCTACAACATCATGTATGTAGACAACGCTGAAGGCGGCATCATCCCTTCAATTGGCGCATTAATTGGCACGCAAGCGGCCGATGCTGACCACTCTTTAGAATCTGACTTTTTCTTCCAAGTAGTATTTGTTGCAACGGCTATGTCGATTGTATCGGGTGCGGTTGCTGAACGTATGAAGTTATTTGCTTTCTTAGCATTTGCAGTTGTTTTAACTGGCTTTATTTACCCAATAGAAGGTTACTGGACATGGGGCGGCGGTTTCTTATCAGAAATGGGCTTTGTTGATTTTGCAGGCTCTGCCATTGTTCATGGTGCTGGTGCTGCAGCTGCTTTAGCAGGTGTAATTTTACTTGGCGCTCGTAAAGGTAAATACGGTAAAAACGGTGAAATTTACCCAATTCCAGGCTCTAACCTACCACTTGCTACATTAGGTACGTTTATTTTATGGATGGGTTGGTTTGGTTTTAACGGTGGTTCGCAATTACTTCTTTCAGACAAAGAAAATGCAACCGCTGTAGGTCAAATTTTACTTAACACCAATGCCGCAGCGGCAATGGGTGCAATTGCTGCACTGTTTGTATGTAAAGTGTTATGGGGTAAAGCTGATTTAACTATGGTACTAAATGGCGCATTAGCAGGTTTAGTTGTTATTACAGCAGACCCACTTTCACCATCTCCATTAATGGCGTGTTTACTAGGTATTTTAGGTGGCTCACTGGTTGTATTTAGCATTGTAGCTCTAGATAAAGCGAAGATTGATGACCCAGTAGGTGCTATCTCTGTTCACGGTGTATGTGGCGCGCTAGGTATTATGTTAGTGCCTGTATCTAACGGCGATGCAAACTTTGTAACACAGCTTATTGGTTTAGTGACTATTTTAGCCTTTGTTTTTGTAGCTTCATTTATTGTGTGGGCTATTTTAAAGCAAACTATGGGTATTCGCGTAACCGAAGAAGAAGAGCTAAGCGGTATGGACCAACACGATTGTGGTGTTGATGCTTACCCTGAGTTTGTATCTGTTCGCAGTAACTAATATTAAATAGATTAATCATTGTGTTCACAAAGCCCTACCTTGGTAGGGCTTTTTTTCGTTTCAGGGAAGGTTAACTTTTCAGGTGTTAGGCTATACCCAATATGCTAAGCTCACACTCGTGAATAAACCTTGGAATAAATTACACTTAAATGGCTGACAACAAAAAAACACCCAGTAGTAAAACCACTCCTAAGCGTGCACCTAAAGCAACCAGCTCGCCACGTAAAGCTAAATCAAAAACGACTAAAAAAACGTCAAATACTGTTGCTAAACACTCATTTATGCGAAAAACATGGTCTGTTTTTTGGAAATTGAGCTTAGCTGTTTTTATTGCTATGGCCATGTATCTTATTTATTTAGATTCAAAAACAACACGTATATTTGAAGGTAATAAATGGCAGTTACCTGCCCAAGTATACGCACGCTCAATGGAGTTTTACCCAGGGCAGTTTTTATCTAGCCAAGAGGTTGTGTGGGAGCTTGAGCGCCTCAATTATTCATC
Organism: Pseudoalteromonas sp. R86517; assembly: GCF_042466295.1. Lineage (NCBI taxonomy): Bacteria > Pseudomonadati > Pseudomonadota > Gammaproteobacteria > Alteromonadales > Pseudoalteromonadaceae > Pseudoalteromonas > Pseudoalteromonas sp. R86517. The sequence continues at coordinate 2,313,697 of NZ_JAXHCB010000001.1, read as the reverse complement.
AGTTAATAGGCTAAGCCGCACGGGGCAGTTTGTAAAAACAGCCGATAGCATAAAAATTTACCGACGTGATTTTGAATTTTATGATGGCCTTGAAGAATCGCACATTATTGAGCTACGTTTTGCGGGGCAAAAGGTAGCAACCATTAAAGATAAATTTGGCAGACGCCTAAACAGCGCTCGCCTAGAGCCTGTGCAAATAGCCCGTATTGGAAATGATTCAAAGCAAGATAGAGAGTTTGTACCGCTTGATAAGTTTCCGCCTATGTTGAAAGACACGTTATTAGTGGTAGAAGATCGGGATTTTTACCAGCACCATGGTGTGTCGGTATTTTCTATTTTGCGCGCGCTTTATTCAAATATTAAAGCAGGGCGTACCGTGCAAGGTGGTAGCACCTTAACGCAGCAGCTTGCAAAAAATATATACCTAACGCGTGAGCGTTCTTTAGTGCGTAAAATAAATGAGGCATTTATTGCGCTTATTCTAGATTACCGTTATTCAAAAGATCAGATTTTAGAAGCTTATTTAAATGAAGTTTACCTAGGTCAGTCTTATAACCAAGGCGTGCATGGCATGGGCTTGGCCTCTGAGTTTTATTTTTCAAAGCCTGTTGATGAGTTGGAATATGACCAAATAGCGCTGCTGGTGGCGATGGTCAAAGGGCCTTCGTATTACAATCCTCGACGCTATAAAGAACGCACTATGGAGCGTCGCGATCTAGTACTGCGCTTAATGGTTGAAAACAAGCTACTAACTACAAAAGAATACCGTGCATCACTTAAACGCCCAATTGATATAGCGCCTATGAAAGCAAGTTTACAAAAGTCATACCCTGGCTTTTTAGAACTTGTAAACCGTGAGCTTAAGCAGTTATTACCTGATCAAAAAACACTAGATGCTGGGGTTCGTGTATTTACTTACTTTGATTTGCAAAAACAAACGGCGATGGAAGAGTCCATTCAAAAAAGTTTACCGTATTTAGAAAAACGCCCTAACACCGATAAACTCGAAGCAGCCATGATCTCAGTTAATGTAGAAAAAGGCGGTGTGTCGGCTTTAGTGTCGGGGCGCGATGTTCGCTACTCAGGTTTTAACCGAGTGCTCGATACTAAACGAAATATTGGCTCTTTAGTTAAACCCGCGGTGTACTTAACAGCCTTGCAGTTACCACATTATAACTTAGCCACATTACTTGATGACTCCCCTGTGCAGGTAACAAATGAGCAAGGTAAAGTGTGGCAACCTGAGAACTTTGATCACCAATACCGAGGTGCATTGCCACTTTATAAAGCCTTTAGTAACAGTATTAATATTCCTGCGGTAAATTTAGGCCTAGATGTAGGTGTTGATAAAGTAGCAAATACGCTCAAAGGATTAGGCGCAAAAGGTAATATTGATGAATACCCCTCGCTGCTACTTGGTGCTGTAGAAATGTCGAGTTTTGAGGTTGCCCAGCTTTATACCACTATCGCAGCAGATGGCGAGTATAGAGAGCTTACCTCTGTATCTGCGCTAACAGACTCGGTAGGTAACGTTTTGTATAAGCATAAAGTTAAGTCTGAGCCGCGCTTTGCAAAAGACGCTGTATATATGACTAAATATGCCATGAAGCGAGTAACAAAGGACGGCACCGCTAAGCGTTTAAATTTACACTTTCCATCAATTCAGCTTGCCGGTAAAACAGGCACTAGTAATGATTTACGTGATAGCTGGTTTGCAGGGTTTGATCAAAACACAGTGACCGTTGCATGGCTTGGTAGAGACGATAATAGAAGCACCGGTTTAACAGGGAGTGTGGGCGCGTTAGAAGCTTATATACGTTACTTAAAACCGCTCAACCCTGAAGCAATAGCAGATACACGCCCGCCATCAATAAGATGGGCTTTCGTCAATGAAAGAACGGGTTTACAAGCACCGCCCGGATGCGGAAAAGTCATTCAGTTACCACTAAGAGCCAGTGAGTTTGAACCTAGGCCGCAGTGTATACGCTAATAAAATGAAACCTTAATAATAAAACCGCTAACTCAGCGGTTTTATTATATTTGCTTCACTATCTAGCAATCAAAATTTGAAACTAAATAAATTTTAATTACTTTTATTAGCTTATTTTTTAGAAATAAATTAAAAAGTAGTAAGTATAATTAGAGTAAAATAGCACTTTGCGAGATTAAAAATAAGAGCCTTGTAACGAGTATGTTAATAGTTTAATTAACTGAATTGTTGTTAATTAACGGCCTGTTTTTGTTTCTTTAAATTAACATTGAGAATCTTATATTTCACAAATAAACATGTAAAAATAAATTTAAGTTGTTGTTTTTAAATTATTTTTATTTATATTTCATCTTTATTTAATTAACATATTTACAATTTGTACCCTTTTGTTACCCTCTGTATGCATTTTGTATAAAGTGCAAAAATAATTATAAACTTAACAGGGATAAGAGTATGAAAAATATTTTCAAAAAAAATCTTACGGCAATAGCGGTTCTCGCTTCACTAGGTGTAGCGCTTCCAGCAGTGGCATCTGATGTTGTAGGTTCTATCGATAATATTTCTACTACAGCAGGGTATACCGTAACAGTAAAAAATCCTGCAACAGGGTTAGAAAGAACATTAAATATTTCTGAAGACGGTTCATTTCGATTTGCTTCATTGCCTTCAGGTAGCTATCAAATACAAATCTTAAAAAACGGCGCCGTTGTAGCTGAAGATAGTGTGCGCGTTTCATTAGGTGCTAATGCAAAAGCGAGCTTTGATTTAGCACAAGTCAGTGAATCCGGTCCTGAAGTAATTCAAGTATTAGGCGCTCGTATTTCTTCGATTGATTTAACAACTGCCGATTCTGGCCTAGTTATTACAGATGCTGAAATAGACCGTATGCCGATAAATAGGGATCTTACCTCGGTTGCATTGTTGGCTCCAGGAGCTGTTAAAGGAGACAGTGCTTTTGGTAATACTGCGTCGTTTGGTGGCTCATCAGTAGCTGAAAATGCATGTTATATTAATGGCTTAGAGGTTACTAATACCCGCCAAGGCCTTGGATGTGGTGAAGTGCCGTTTGAGTTCTATGACCAGTTCCAAGTTAAAACGGGTGGTTACTCTGCCAAATTTGGCCGCGCAACCGGTGGTACCATAAATACAACTACTAAAAGTGGTACAAATGAGTGGGAATTTGCGGCAGTTGTGCAATTTCAACCAGACTCTTTGCAAGAAGAGGGAAGTATTTCTCGTGGTAACAATGGCGCAGGTCAAATATTTAGAGATGAAAGCTTAGACACTGATAGCAAAACAGATGTGACTATTTCTGCTGGTGGTCCTCTAATTGAAGACACGTTGTTTTTCTATGGATTAATTAACCCAAGAGATACTGAGTCTACATACACGTGGGGTGGAGATGAATTTTCGCCAAACGATCAATACCGTAATGAATCAGCTTCTGGCGGCGATAATTTATTTTGGGGCGGTAAGCTTGATTGGGATATTAATGAAAACCATAGGTTAAGCTACTTTGCTTATTCTAATCGTCGTGATATTGAGCGTTCAGTATACGAATACAATAACGGAACTGTGGGCGATCGTATCGATGGTGCCATTTTAAAGCGTGGTGGTGAAGCGCAAAGCTTAAGTTATACGGGTGTTTTAACCGAAGACCTAGTTGTTACTGCTATGGCTGGTAATATTAAAACAGAATATGAAACGCAATCAGAAAACTTGGTTTGTCCATCTATTACCGACTCTCGAGGTACTGCTAATCCAATCACTGGCTGTGGTGCAGGCGGTAGCTTTGGTGCCAATAATGATGAAAATACCCAATATCGCTTAGATGTTGAATATGTATGGAATGACCATGAAATAACATTTGGTATCGATTACCAAGAGCGTAAGTCTGAGAATATAAGTAGTCCTATTGGTGGCCACAGCTATGATTACAGAACTCTTGCAGATAATGGTAGTTGGCAAGCCGATAATGGCGCACTAACAAATAACACTGGTGCAGCGCTTGACTATGTTGAAGACCGTATCTTTGATGGTGGCGGCAGCTTTGAATCAGAGTTAACAGCTTACTACATAGAAGATCAGTGGCAAGTAACAGAGGATTTCTCAGTTAAAGTTGGCTTACGTATTGATGAGTTTGATAGCTGGGGTACGACTGGTAAGTTACTAACTAGCTTTGAAACAGATATTGCACCTAGACTAGGCTTCACTTGGGATCCTACAGGTACAGGCGACACTAAAGTTTATGGTACATATGGGCGTTATTACTTACCCGTAGCCAATAATACTATTTTTAGAGCCGCATCAGGGGTTAGTGATATAACCACAGCTTATACGTATACTGGTGTTGATTCACAAACTGGCGCACCAACAGGCCTAACGCCATTAGCTGACACGCTTGGGAATGGTGGTATTCAAAACTCACAGCAAGTGAGTGGTGTACCGGTTATACCTGAAAAAGATATCTTCCAAGCGCAAGAGGCTGATCCATTCTCTAAAGATGAATATATTATTGGTATACAGCAAGCTTTAAATGATGAATATACAGTAGGTGTTAAAGGTATATACCGCGAAGTTGCAACAGCATTAGATGACTACTGTGGGCGATATGCATACCCTTACTGCGTAATGATAAACCCTGGCGATTCGTCTAGCTGGTACAGTGACGGTTACTACTGGAATGGAACCGATTGGGGAGATTCATCATTCAATAACGACGGTGTTCCAGATAGTGGTTCTTTAACTACCTATTCAGCAGAAACAATAGGCCTACCTAAAGCAAATAATGAATACACCGCTGTAGAGTTTAGCCTTGACTATAAAGCTGACACTATTCGTTATCAGTTTGGTTATACATGGGCTAGAAGTGTAGGTAATTTTGAAGGTGCTGTTAAATCAGATATTGGTCAAGCTGATGCGGGTATTACCCAAGACTTTGACTTCCCAGCAGTTATGGATGGATCACAAGGTTATCAACCTAATGACAGACGCCATACATTTAAATTCTTTGGTAGTTGGGAGCCAATGGAAGACTTAACTGTAGGCTGGAATGCTACTTTACAAAGCGGGCGTCCTAAGAGCTTATTTGGTCAAGGCTATCCATCTACCGATCCAAATTTAAATGGCGGTTGGGGTGATACTTTCTACATTTATACTAATGAGTGTCCAGATACAAATGGCAACGGCGACTGTGATCAAGATGAGAAAATCTATGAAAAACATAGCCGAGGCACAAATGGCCGTACACCTTGGGTATTTAACTTAGATTTATCTGCTGCATATGATTTCACAGTATCTGATATCGACATGCGTGCATCGGTTAATGTATTTAACATTTTCAACTCGCAAACAGAGTCATCACTGAATGAACACTATGAGCAAAATGAAGGTGAAGTAAATGCGTACCATGATGCTGCATACTCTTGGCAAACACCACGTTACGTTCGTATAGGTTTGGAAGCTCGCTTTTAATACTTATTAATAATTAACCTTAAAAACCCTTCTTAATCGAAGGGTTTTTTGTAATTTAAAAGCACTTTTATTATTTTCAAGATTTAAAAAACTGCATTGATTTAGTTAAGTCATCAGATAGCTGACTAAGTTGCTGTGCGTCTTGCAGTGTAGATTGTGCAGAGAGAAGAGTGTGATCTGCTAAGTTACTGACTTCTTGTGCATCAGTTAATGCTTGGGTGGTTGCGTTAGATTGCTCTTTAACCCGCAGTGCTATCTCTTCGCCTTGGTGTTTTATATCGCCCATGCTTTGCTCTGCATTTTGTAAAATATCGTTTGTTTCGGTGGCGGCTTTTACCGATTGTTCCATCTTCTGGACACTTGAGCGCATTTTTTGTTGTGTATCGTCAGAAGCTTGTTGGAGAGAGCTAATAATTTGGTGAATTTCTTGCGTTTGAGTTTGTGTACGCTGCGCAAGGGTTCTTACTTCATCAGCTACCACGGCAAAACCACGGCCATGTTCACCGGCTCGTGCGGCTTCTATTGCTGCGTTTAGGGCTAATAAATTAGTTTGATCGGCTATTTCGCTAATGCCTTTGCTTACTTTACTAATTTCTTGGCTATCTTGGGCTAAGCGATTGAGGGCTTGTTGGCTTTCGGTAAATTCAACTTGAAGGTCTTGCATGTATTTGGCAAGTTCCATGGTGTTGTTAGAGCCTTGCTTTACATGCTGCGCGGCATCTTGCGCTGTTAACATCGCTTGATTAGCAGACTCTTCTACACTCACTGCACTTTGCTCCATATTACTTAGTGCATCATGAATAGCGTTTACCCGTATTTGCTGTTTTTCAACATCGTTACTCGTTTGGCTGCTTGCCTGTGAAAGCGATTTTGTGGCGCCGCATAGCTCCACAGTACTTGCTTTTACATTATCTAAAAGTTTTGAAAAGGCATTAAGAAGTGCGTTATATCGCGCTGCAATAATATCCATTTCATCATTAGTACTTGAGTTGATAACCGCATTTAAGTCGCCACTTGCTGCTCTTTGCGCAGCTTCGGCAAAGCGATTAATGGTATCGACCACAGCAAAGTAAAAACCTATCATCAAGTAAAACGCAAAGAGTAAACTTATTACAGATGCTGCTAATACTGTGTTTCTGATCCACTGCTGTGTTTGAAGTTTATTTTCAATAAGGGTTTCAAGGGTAGGGATGCTTTTATCAATTAGTTGACTAATACGACTAAGCACTTGGCTGGTAAGCCCTGCAAATTCGTTTTGTGTAAGCTGTATATCATCTGGTTCAAGCAGCTTTTTATCAATGGCTGTTTTAAAAGCGGCTATGGCGTTATGTAAATTAGTGAGAGAGGGCGTCAGTGCTTTATTTACAGATGCATCGGCCTTGGTGGCAATTGTAAGTATTTTATCGAGTTGCTGCTGGTACAAAGGTAGCGACTTACTTAAGTTTGAAAGCGCAATAAAAGTCTCTGGTGTAAAACGCTGATTAGTAAGAACAGTATTAGCGCTTTGCGCTGTCGCATTTATCTGCATGATAAGCGCAGGTATAGGCGTAACTAATGCGCGATTAACATAAGCACTCGCAAGTTGGTTATCTAAGGCTAAATTAGACTGTATTGAAACCAGCTCAAGTACGTCATTCATTTGCTCATCTTTTACATTAAAACCACGTGCTTTTGCTACTTTTACATTTTTATAGGTTTCACCCTGCATTTGATTTGCAAGAATGTCTCTGTAGGTCAGTAATCCTTGTTTTTGCATTTGAGAGACGCTGATACTCTCGCTTAATAAAGAGACTAAAAAAAACAAACTAAGCGCAAGGGGTAATAATAAAATTCCAAAAACTAAACCAATTTTAGTTTTATATTTTAAGTTGCCCATTAATGATATAGCAGGTGCTGCTAAGTGCCTTAAGCTCGTCATACGTTTCTCTTGTGGGGTAAAAGTGAGTCTAAAAAGTGAGACCGTATAAAGGCTAAAAACCATTCAATTATCAATACGCACAAATAAAAAAAGCCCGTAAGGGCTTTTTTTAACTTTAGAGTTAATAACTCACATTATTAACACATGTATTGGATGCTTATAGCTTAGCGAAGGCGCGCTCTGCAGCTTCAATAGTCGCTTGTACTTCTTGCTCTGTATGCGCTGCACACACAAAGCCTGCCTCAAATGCAGAAGGTGCTAGGTAAACGCCTTCTTCAAGCATTAGGTGGAAAAAGCGTTTAAAACGTTCTAAATCACATTCTGTAGCTTGTTTATAAGTGGTTACTTTTTCAGCTTCAGTGAAGAAAAAGCCATACATACCGCCAGCGTAGTTAGTGGTTAAAGGAATGCCTGCTTTTTTAGCGCCTGCTTCAAAGCCTTCACAAATAGCTTTAGAAATAGCTTCTAACTTATCGTGCAAACCTGGCTCACTTAATAGCTCAAGCGATTTTAAACCCGCAGCCATTGCAATAGGGTTACCAGAAAGAGTACCGGCTTGGTAAACCGGACCTACTGGCGCAATGTAATCCATAATTTCGGTTTTGCCGCCAAAGGCACCAACAGGCATGCCGCCGCCAATGACTTTACCTAAACATGTTAAGTCAGGTTTGATGTTGTAATACGCCTGAGCGCCACCTAAAGCAACACGAAAGCCGGTCATTACTTCGTCAAAAATAAGCACTGATTTGTGCTCATCACATACTGCACGCAAGCCTTCTAAAAAGCCTTCTACAGGAGGAATACAGTTCATGTTACCCGCTACTGGCTCAACGATAATACAGGCAATGTCGTCTGCGTATTTTTCAAATACCGCTTTTACTTCATCAAGGTTATTAAACGATACGGTAAGCGTGTGCTTTGCAAAATCCTCAGGGATACCAGGTGAATTTGGCACACCCATGGTTAATGCGCCAGAGCCTGCTTTTACTAATAATGAGTCGGCATGGCCGTGGTAACAACCTTCAAACTTAAGGATTTTATCACGCCCTGTATAGCCACGTGCTAAGCGAATGGCGCTCATTGTTGCTTCGGTACCCGAGCTTACCATACGTACTTTTTCGATTGAGGGTACAAGCGCTTTTACTTTTTCGGCCATTAAAATTTCGGCTTCAGTGGGCGCCCCATAACTTAAACCGTTTTCTACCGCTTCGTGAACAGCTTGCTTTATAGCTGGGTGGTTATGGCCCATGATCATCGGACCCCACGAACCTACGTAATCAATATAACGGTTGCCATCAGCGTCAAAGGTAAAGGCACCCTCGGCTTTGGTAATAAATAGTGGCGTACCACCTACACCGTTAAATGCACGTACAGGTGAATTTACGCCACCAGGAATTGAAGTTTGTGCACGATTAAATAAATCTTGGCTAATTGTCATGAAAAATCCTATTAGTTGTCGCTTGGTAAAAGTGTTTAGCTGTCGCGTTTGCGGCTAAACCAAGGTACGTCTACTTCATATTGCTCGACTTTGTTTTCTACGCCGAGGGTTAAAGCAAACAGTGCCATACGAATTAACACGCCATTTTGTACTTGGCGGAATATAGCTAAATTGTCGTTACTGTTTAAGTCGTTATCAAGCTCATTAGCTTCTAAACGGCTATCGCGTGGGAGCGGGTGCATAAGCACGGAATTTGGCTTACAGTGCGCGTTATAAATTGATTGGCTAATTCTAAAGCCGCCACGGTATTTATTGGCTTCTTCTTGTGAAGGGAAGCGCTCTTCTTGAATACGTGTTTGGTACACAATATCGGCTGCTAAGTTCCCTTCCATTTTGTTTACTAATTGTATTTTATGGCCTGCATTTTCTACCGCATCTAAAATACTCGTTGGCATTTGTAGGCCATCGGGCGCTACCATCGAAAATTTTACGTTTTTGTAATGGCACAATAATTTAGATAATGAATGTACTGTGCGGCCATATTTTAAATCGCCAACTAAGGCGATATGCATGCCATCAATGTTTTGATCAAATCGGTTGAGTTCGCGCTCAATAGTAAGCAAGTCAAGTAGTGCTTGAGTAGGGTGCTCGTTTGGGCCATCGCCACCGTTAATTACCGGTACGGTACAACCGTCTGCAAACTCGCTTACCGAGCCTGCATCAGGGTGGCGCATAGCGACAGCATCAGCGTAAGCCGAAATAACACGCGCAGTGTCGTAAAGCGATTCGCCTTTAGCAAGGGCTGAGCTTTGCATGCCGGTTGTTTCGCGCACGCCACCGCCTAGTAAATTAAAGGCAGTACCAAAGCTTACACGCGTACGCGTGCTTGGTTCAAAAAACAAATTAGCTAAAATAGCGCCTTCTAGCACTGTTGTTTGCTTTTGTTTTTTAGCATAAGGCTCCATTTTTTTCGCTACTGCAAAAATACGCTCAATGCAGTCTCTGTCGAGTTGATTTACCGACAGTATATGTTCACCTTGGAAACTTAACATGGGGTTATTCCTAATCAATCAAAGGGGCGCGATAATCCATAAAAATGGGGCACGCAATCGCGCGTGTTATAGCAAGTATTGTAAATTGCAGCGCAGTTTAACATGCGCTACACAGCTTATAAATTAGGTTTTATTACCGCAAGCGCAACAATAATTAGCAGTGCAATAACCGGAAGCTCGTTAAAAATACGATAAAAGCGGTCCGTTTTGGTATTTCTGTCGTGTTTAAAGTCGCTCAGTAATTTAAAGCAGTAGCCGTGATATAGATATAAAATAATGACCAGTACCAGTTTGTAGTGCAGCCACATGCTGTATCTAAACCACTCACGGCCATATTCTACAATAGTGAGTACACCAAAAACGGCCGTTAAAATAGCAAACGGGGTAACAAAAAAGAGTAGCCGGCGTTCCATCACTTTAAGCATTGAGTTACAGGCTTTTTCTTCGCTCATTGCGTGGTATACAAATAACCGAGGTAAATAAAAAATACCGGCAAACCAAGCAATCATAAAAAAAATGTGCAGTGTTTTATAAATTAGTAAAGCGCTCATAAGAATCCTAAAGTAGGCTGTTACGAATAGTTAAAATATTATTTATTTGATCCCAGCGTAATAGCCCCATTATTTGCTGATCATCTAGCAAGTTGTATACATACAGGGCGCCGCTGCGTTTATCTTTTAAAATATCAAAGGCATCAGCTAAGGTCGACTGGCTGCTAATGCCTTGTAAGCTAATGTAGTTTATATTTATGTTTTCGCCCGACATCAGGGTAAGGTCATACTCTGCTAGGCGATAGCCGTTTTCTTCATCGTAAACTATTAAAGGGGTTTGGCTGTCCATGGCGTCTAAGGTGTTTTTAATTTGCTCTTTATCGTCTGAATAAAGCAGTTTAAAGTCCTCATCCATATCATCCATTATGCCCACTTTTTGTAGCGCCTCCGTTGCGGGCGATACATGATAGGGTAGCCCCTGAAAATCAAGCTGTTGCAAAAATATAGACCGATTGCCAAATACTTGCAGCGCCGTTACATAGGCGGTTGTTATCACTAACATGGCCGGTACAATAATCTCTGGCGAGGACGTAAGCTCCATCACAGTTGTTAATGCTGCTAACGGCGCATGTAATGTAGCTGCGAGTAATCCTGCCATTCCTAATACGCCGTATGTGCCTGCAATGTCAGCACCTGGGCTTATAAATTGGGCAAAAAAGGCCATTAAAGTACCTGTTAATACACCTAGCCCAATAACGGGGCCTATTAAGCCGCCCGGTATTCCTAGGCCAATGGCAAACAGGGTCGCCAGCAGTTTAGCTATTAAAATAGTGGTAAGTAGCTGCGCGTTTTCAGGCGATTCAACCGCAATAGTAATCGCACTCATACCCGAACCCATTGCTTGGGGAACTGCATAGGCAATAATACTCGCAATACAACCTGCAATGAGTAAACGAGGAAACATGCTTAAAGGTTTAAATGTTTTTATGATCAGCATTAAATTTTGATTAAAGCTATAGGCAATTGCCCCTAAGGCCATGCCACATAAAATTAAATATGGGTAATGCCAACCACTCAATGGCGTAATGCTAATAAGTGCAAGCTCTGAGCCTTCACCAAACACAAATTGGGTTGCTAATGCACCAGTTAGTGCGGCAAGCATAATTGGTACAAAAATATGCACTTTGTACTCACGTAGCACCACTTCCATTACAAAAATAACCGCAGCCAGTGGGGTATTAAACGAGGCCGCAATACCAGCGGCGACACCACAGCCACTTAATGTACGCATGGCGTTATGCGGTAAATGAAGTTTATCGGCTAATATACTTGCGCCAGTGGCGCCCATATGAACAGATGGCCCTTCGCGGCCAACCGAAAAACCACTAATAAGTGCCAGTGCACCACCAACAAATTGGTTTACGGTGTTGTAAAGCGGCATTTGCCCGTAGTGGCGTTTAATGCGATGAATAACAAAAGGAATGCCTAATCGGTAGTGCTTAAAGCCAGTAAATGCAGCAAATGTAGCAATCAGTAGCGCAGCAATTAACGGCATTAAAACCCGTTCAAGAGTGGGGATAGTAGTAAAATTATCGGGAGTGTCTAAAAATAAGCTTTGAAAAAACAGAATCGTTAAGCGAAATAAAATAATAAAAAATGCAGCAATTAAACCAGCACTTACGCCTAATAAGCATAATTGCACAGAGGTTTTTGGTTTTGCTAATCGACGCCTGAGTTGCTCAAGCCACATGCTGTATTCTCCGCCACATTTTTTCAGCGAGCAGTTTAACAAAAGTGTGCAGGTAAGTCCTTGTGATTTTGCAATTTTAAACACTTATATTAACAAATATTACAGCAATCACTGAAAACACATTTTGCTATCGTATCGGCTAAAGCAATAGTTAAAAGCCTAAGATAGCGCAAGAGATGTTTGACTATACTTGATTAAAACACTCGGGTATTAGATAATCACGCCATTGCGATATTGAGGGTTTTAAAATGTCTGAAGAATTACCAATAAAGTTCAGCGATGCAGCTGCTGTTCGTGTTAAACAGTTAATCGACGAAGAAGAAAATCCAGATTTAAAACTGCGTGTTTACGTAACAGGTGGTGGTTGTTCTGGTTTTCAATATGGTTTTACTTTTGATGAAAAAGCAAATCCTGGCGATTTAGAAATAGTTAAAAATGGTGTAACCCTGGTTATTGACCCAATGAGTATTCAGTACTTAGTTGATGGCGAAGTGGATTACACAGAAGGGTTAGAAGGCGCACGCTTTTTTGTATCTAATCCTAATGCAACGACTACCTGTGGGTGTGGTGCAAGTTTTAGCGTTTAAGCAATTTACGCTTAGCTATTAAAGCCGCGTTAGCGGCTTTTTTAATGCCTAAAATTCAATTGGGCTGTAATGGGTAAACTGCATTATTAATACAAAAAAGCCTAATACAAAAGCAGAAAAGGCAAGTATGTATAAAAAGCCTTTTTTACCTTGTTTAATGGGTACTCCGTAGTGACGTAAAAACAAAAACCATAAAAAGCATAGTAAAATAGGCAACAAAAATAAGACTCTAAACATACTTCCTCTTTAGTCCCTCAATTAGGGAAAAACGTTATTTATGGGAACTTTTTTACCCTTACTGTTGTTTAAACATCAATACAGCAAGGTTATTCGCACGTTAATTTGTAACAAAGTGCTTTTATCTTACAATTAATTTTTTAGGAAAAAACTTAATATTTTTGGTACGTTAACTTAAATATTCAGCACAAGTAAAGGTTAGTGGTTGGGTAAATTTATGCAAACTATGTAATTAATTATTTAACCGAACTGTTAATAGTATATAATGTATCCAAGAGTGAGACGGGCAAAATTTCACTCTTAATAAAAATAAACCTATATCCTATTTTTGCGGGTTAGCACTGAATAGATTGGTAGGTTGAATAAGTAGCAATACCTTTGCTTATTTAAGCAATAGCTTGCTATTGAGTAATGTAGTGGGTATCTGCTTATATGCCTCCAATCATTGTGTGACTACTGCTTTGACGGGTATGTCATATCATCTAGTAGGAGATGTAAAATGATGGGCAAGACTGTTTCTTCTGAAGAAAACGAAAAGCTAACTAAATGGCTTAAAACAAAACGCCATGAAAAGGGTCATACAATGCGTAGCCTGGCACAAGTGCTAGGAACACCTCACTCATTTATCGGTAAGATTGAAAATCAAGAACGCCGCTTAGATGTTATTGAGTTTGTACGTTACTGTAATGCACTTGAAGTTGATCCGCATGAAGCGCTAGGCTTAATTAAAGCGGATTAATATTGTTTTGCTTAGGGTGTTATAAGGGGCACTTGAACGGCCTAAGCAAATCACGTTAATGCAGGGATGCATTACATATTTTTATGGTAATTTTGCTCTAACTGATAGAGCTTATGCCTAATCAAATATAAAAACACCAGCGAAGGTATTACCATTAATGCCGTTAACACAAAAAATAATGCCCAATTTCCCATTAGCCAATCATCAATAACTACACCACTGTAACTTGAAAGCAATGTACGCCCTAAATTCCCAAGTGAAGCCAGTAATGCATAATGTGTTGCACTAAATGCTCGGTCACATAACATCGATATAAATGCCACCATAGCCACTAACGACCAAGCCTGAGTAAAGCCATCAATTACAATAGCAAAAGCGTATAAGCCTAAATTAGGGCCAACCAGCGCAATAGCCGAAAATGCTAAATTAGACCCCGCCATAGCAACGCCACTTATAAATAACCCTTTTACAATGCCGTACTTTTGATTGAACAAGCTGCCCACAAAGGTAAAAGCAATGGTGAGTACTGCAGTGCCTACTTTTGAAAAAGTAGCTATGTCGCTGTTGCTAAAGCCTATTTCTTTATAAAAAACAATCGACATACGCCCTAAAAAAGCTTCGCCTATTTTAAATAAGAAAATAAATGCTAATAAGGCAAGGGCTGTTTTAACCCCATTTTTAGCAAAAAAGGTTTTAAAGGGATCAACCACTGTAACGCCAAGCCAAGCAATCACTTTAGTAAAGGGCGTTTGCTTAATGCTGGCTAGTTTTTCAAGGTATACGCGCTCAAGCTCTGCGTGAACAGCTTCTCGGTTTGATTTAGGCTCTTTGGCAAATAACACACCGCTCATTAGTATCAACATAACAGCGGCTAAAAAGTAATACACTTGTGGCCAATCTAAAGAGGGGATATCGGCCATGTAAAAAGGAATAGCCCCTAGTAATGCATAACCTGTCCACCAACCCGATGTGGCCATAGCAGCAGCTGCAGTGGCTTTATGAGATTCGTTTTCGCTTAACGTGTCTATTCTAAAAGCATCAATTGCTATGTCTTGTGTGGCAGAGGCGACTGCGATGAGTAAACACAAGCCGGCGGCAATCGCTAAGTTTGCTTTTAAATCAAGCCCCGCTAAAAGCAGGGTGCCAATAAACATAAAGCTTTGGCAAAATAAAATCCAGCTGCGACGTTGCCCGAACCATTTGTACAATAACGGCAGTTTGGTTCTATCAATAAGCGGCGACCACATAAAATTAATGCTATATGCGCCAAATACAATACCAAATAAGCCAATCATACTGCGGCTTAGGCCTTCGTCTTTTAGCCAAGCCGACATTACAGAGCCAATCAGTACCCATGGAAAACCACTGCTCATACCAAATATAAAAATATTGATTAAACGTTTATCTTTAAAATACGAGAAATATTCGCTTACTGAGAGGGTTTTGCTCATAGGGCCTTCATTGGCGTTGGGTGCAACTTAGTTGCACCTCAGTGATTTATAATGGGGTTTGCTCAAGTACTTTAATATTTAAAATAACAACAGGCGTTTTTGGTACAAAGTCGTAGCCAATTTTTTCATTAAAGCCGGTTTCTACAGCCATAATTTTATCTAGCGTGTCGTAACCATCCATTACATTGCCAAACACGGCAAAGCCCCAATCTCTACCTGGGTTTAAATGATCGTTATCATCCATATTAAAAAAGAATTGGCGAGTTCCTGAATGCGGTTCACGGTCTTGATATGCCATAGCGATGCTGTACATATCATTTTTCAAACCATTGCCACTTTCGTTAAATATAGGGTCGTTTTCGTGTAAGCCATCAAGGTCTTTATCGTAGCCACCACCTTGTATTACAAAGTCACGGTCGTTTTCAACATCACGTTCTACACGGTGGAATATACTGCCTTGGTAACTTTTATCCATTACGTAGGTTAAAAAGTTATTTACCGTAATAGGGGCTTTTGAGCGGTCTAGCTCAACCACAATGCTACCCAATGACGTGACTATTTCTACACGCGGAAAAATATTGTCTTTTTGGACAAAACGGCCTTCTTGCGCGGCAAAGGTGCTTACACTAAATAGTAGGCTTAAGCAGATTAAAAATCGTTTCATTGTTAACCTTCTAAAAATTCAATTAATTCTGGGTCCGATACAATGCGGGTTATAATTTGTTCCGTCAACTTATTGAGTTGACCTTCAATTTTGGCGCGGTCATGGCTCAGCGGCCCTTCTAAATTAGCACTGCCACGATACACTTTACTAAAATTGCTGGTAGAGCGAATGACCCGTACGCCTAGCTCAATGTGCGCTTCGCTGGTATGGCTCATGAGCTTTTCAGTCACCTGTGCTTGTAGGGCATGAATGTCTAGTTCAAAGCGGGTTGTTGCTAGGTTAGAAATGCTTGCCCCGTTACGGTTTAGCGCGCTATCTAATACGCTTTTAACAGAGGTTACAATATCTTGGCTGGCAAAGGTTTTGGTTTTGTCCGACTCAACAAGCTTAAGGGTTGCGCTATCACCACGTAAATCAATAACGCTGGTACTTAAACTGGCTGAAATAACGCTAATTTGGCCACTTTTATAAACCGGGTTTAATATCACTTGGTTTGGCTGGTTACTGCATGCGCTAAACACCAGCATGGAGCAACAGGCTAAAATAAATTTAGTTAATTTCATTTTATAGCATCCCACTATTTTTAGTTGCGCTGAGCACTACAAACTTTTTGTTTGAACCTAATAGCTTACAGTTACCAAACATACGATTTAATTTATCGTGATAATCTAAATGACGATTACCTATAATACGCAGCTCGCCACCTTCTTTTAATGTATCTTTTGCTTGTTTAAACATTTGCCACGCAATGTGGTCTGTAACCGCTTGGGCTTGGTGAAATGGAGGGTTACACAACACCATATCCACACTGTCTCTTGCAAAGCCGGTTAAACAATCGTTTTCTATAAATTGGCAATCATCAAATTTATTTGCTTGGTTAAGTTCTACATTTAAACGTGCAGATTCGACCGCCATGTACGACTCATCAACAAAGGTTACCGACGCATTTGGACAGCGTGATAACGTCATTAAACCCACCACACCATTACCACAACCTAAGTCGATAATGCTTTTTGCTTTTGAGGTTTGCGGCAAGTAATTAAAAAAGAACCGTGCACCTATATCTAACGAATCGCGCGAAAACACATTGGCATGGTTCGTTATATTAAAATCAGTGCCTTCAAGCTGCCAACTTACCGGGAAGTTAGCTTCTTTATAGCCGCCTTTAGCTGTACTTAATATTAAACGCGACTTTTTAACGGCCAAGCTTGTTTTGGTCTCGCCAATAAATTGCTCAAACGCTTTTATAGTTGAGTTATGAATTTCCTTTGTTTTACCCGCGGCAATAACCGGTGTGCCAAGGGCAAGTACTTCACTCAACTCGCTTAATTGAAACTGTAAAAACCCGACGTTACGCGGTATTTTTATAAGTACTAAATCAACCTCTTCAGGCAGCGCAGATAAGCTATCTAACTGTGTAAATTGGGCTGTTGATAGTTTATTTTCTTTTAAATTATAGGCTGCAGCTTGGTGGCTAATATAAGAATCGTTAACTGAACAAACCGTTAATTCACTAAAATAACAGGCAAGGGCACCAAACGCGTCGTTTAAAATTAGTAATGAGCGACAATCTGGGTGATGTTCGTTAACATAATTGATAAGGTACTCGTCGGCCGAATCCCACGCTTGTAAACTGCGGTTTTTTTGATCCAAAGGGAAACGTTCAAGAGTAAATGTTTTATCGCCTAGCTGGGCTTGCGTCGTCATAATGGTTTGTTGATCAGTAATCTAATGTAGGTAAATTCTAACATGCAACGGCAAAACGCCAACCCCCAACAGTTACCAAACGGCTTTTCTTATCAAAGTAAGGCGCTTAGTGCGCAAAAAAGCCTCGATTTATTTTATTATTTACAAAAAAATCTTAATTGGCAGCAGCCTAATGTCACTGTGTATGGCAGAACAGGGCCCATTCCACGTTTGCAATGTTTTATGAGCGACTTAAATATTGAATATGGTTACTCACACAGTAAACAAATAGTAGAGCCGTGGGATGAGGTGCTTTTAGCAATGCGAAAACGTTTAGAGCGACATTTAAATAAGCCGCTTAATTCGTTATTAGTCAATTATTACCGTGATGGTAACGACACCATGGGCTGGCACAGTGATGATGAAATAGAGCTAGGCTCTGAGCCTACCATTGTATGTATATCGCTTGGTGCTGAGCGCGTACTCAAATTAAAACAAAAAGCCACCAATAAAGTCACCGACTTAAAATTACAAAGCGGCAGTTGTTTAGTGATGAGTGGGCATAGTCAGCGCGACTACCAGCACGCAATCCCAAAACAAACTACGCTTGCTCACCCACGGATCAGCTTAACGTACCGCTTTATTGAGCACATTAAACAAAAGCAATTTAGTTAGTTAAATTAACTTGTTATAGTAGCTGCACAAATCAGTGACTAAATATGGTGTTTTAATGTCAATGCAACAACAAATTCAAGACAAGCTTAGTAGCGCGATTGCCTGTAAGCATTTAAACGTAATTAACGAAAGCCATATGCATAGCGCCGGTACTGAGTCGCATTTTAAAGTAATTGTGGTAAGTGAAGAGTTTGCGGGTAAGCGATTACTACAGCGCCACCGCCAAATTAACGAAGTACTAAAAGATGAGCTAGCAAATCACATTCATGCCTTAGCGATTCATACGTACACGCCAGATGAATTTTCAGAGCAAGGTGGCGAAGCACCTGACTCTCCAAATTGTATGGGCGGCTCAAAGCTAAATTAACCACAATGTAGGTTAGCCAATATAAATAGGGGTATTTGGTCAGGTTTAACTGATCAGATCAGTGTTTTTAGTATTAGCCTTTAAACTAGCGCTAATTTTTATTGTAAAAGATATAGGATGATCAATGGTCATTAAGCCTAAAATTCGTGGATTTATTTGTACTAACGCACACCCTGTAGGTTGTGCAGAGCATGTTCAAGAGCAAATTAACTATGTAAAACAACAAGGCGAATTAAAAGATGCGCCTAAAAATGTACTCGTAATCGGTGCATCTACTGGCTACGGCTTAGCGTCTCGTATTACGGCGGCATTTGGCGGTGGGGCTAAAACACTGGGTATTTTCTTTGAAAAAGAAGGTACAGAGCGTAAAACAGGTTCTGCTGGTTGGTACAATACAGCAGCATTTCAAGACGCTGCAGATGAAGCTGGGCTTTGGTCAAAAAATATTAATGGCGATGCGTTTTCTAACGAAATTAAGCAAAAAGCAATCGAGACAATCAAAGCAGATTTAGGCAAAGTAGACTGTATTATTTACAGCTTAGCATCGCCTCGTCGTACCGATCCAAATACAGGTGAGGTGTATTCATCTACACTTAAACCTATTGGCAGTGCTGTAACTACAAAAAACTTAAATACGTCAAAGCGCGAAATTGACGAAGTAACAGTAGAAGCCGCAAGCCAAGATGACATCGACAACACCATTAAAGTGATGGGCGGTGAAGATTGGGAAATGTGGATTGATGCATTAAAAGAAGCAGACGTACTAGCCGATAACTTTAAAACCACGGCTTATACTTATATAGGTAAAGAGTTAACGTGGCCAATCTACGGGCACGCAACTATAGGTAAAGCAAAAGAAGATTTAGACCGAGCAACTGCTGCAATTAAAGAATCGACAAAAGATTTAAATGGTCAAGCCTATGTGTCGTCGTTAAATGCTGTTGTTACTCAGGCAAGCTCTGCTATTCCTATTATGCCGCTATATATCTCTGCTTTATTTAAAGTAATGAAAGCCGATGGCACTTATGAAGGCACCATTGAGCAAATTCATGCTTTATTTAGCGAAAACCTATACGGTGAAAACCCACGCTTTGACGAGGGCGGCCACTTATTCCAAAACTACAAAGAGCTAGAAGACGATGTACAAGCACGTGTGCAAGCTGTTTGGGATAAAGTAGATACGAGCTCAATTGATGAGCTAACCGATTATGTAGGCTACCATAACGAATTTTTACGTTTATTTGGTTTTGGCATTGACGCTGTTGACTATGAGCAAGATGTAGATGCAGTGAAGCCAATTGCAAACATGATTGACTAATCATACTTTGTAATTATAAAAAGTCGCTTATTGCGGCTTTTTTGCTTTTAGTGTTTTAGATATTTTGTGGCAGTTAGGTGCTTAGGCTACCACTTTGGTCTACCTTGATTTTTATTTAAAACACTTAACAAAACTAAATAAGCGTTTCTGTCGTATAATTTTCATAAATACACTCGCATAGTCGTACATAATGATGTTAAAATCGAAGCAATATGTGAGGAGTTTTACTGCGTTGCTTGTTTGATATTCCTAGCAAGTTGTTCTTTTGTACCTTGATATATCTTGGATAACTCAAGTGGCGACGTGGTTGATACGATTTTTCAGTTTCTTTCCGTTAATTAATGCAAGTGCGTATGATCAACATAAAAAAAGGTCTGGATTTACCCATAGAGGGCGCGCCTCAGCAAGTTATTCATGATGGCTCTGCCATCAAACGTGTAGCTGTGCTAGGTGAAGAGTTTATCGGTATGCGTCCAACCATGCATGTTCGTGTGGATGACCAAGTCAAAAAAGGCCAGGTACTTTTTGAAGACAAAAAGAACCCAGGCGTCCTATTTACTGCACCAGCTTCTGGTACAGTAAAAGAAATTAATCGTGGTGCTAAACGTGTGCTGCAATCTGTTGTTATTGAAGTAAACGGCAGTGAGCAAATCACCTTTGACTCTTTCAATGCAGATGAGCTTGCAAGCTTATCACGTGAAAAAGCCAAAGAAGTACTTGTTCAGTCAGGTCAATGGACAGCACTTCGTGCTCGCCCATTTAGCAAAATAGCTGCGTTGGATGCAAATCCTAGCTCTATATTTGTAACCGCTATCGACACAAACCCTCTTGCTGCAGATCCTGCAGTAATTATTGCCGAAAATGCAGCTGCATTTGAAGCGGGTCTTGCTGTTGTTTCGCGTTTGACCGATGGCAAAGTATTTGTATGTAAGCAAGCTGGCAGTCAAGTTCCTAGCTCGTCTATCGCTCAAGTAGAAGTACATGAGTTCGGTGGCGTGCATCCAGCAGGCTTAGTTGGTACTCATATTCATCACCTTGATGCAGTATCTGTTAATAAACAAGTTTGGCATATTGGTTACCAAGACGTTATCGCGTATGGTCATTTATTCCTTACTGGTGAAATCAACACAGACCGTGTTATTTCGCTTGCAGGTCCTCGCGTTAAAAACCCTCGTTTAGTGAAAACACAACTAGGTGCTTCATTAGATGATTTAGTGGCAGGCGAATTAGAAGACGGTGATAACCGTGTTATTTCTGGTTCTGTTTTATCTGGCGCTATTTCTTCAGGTCCTCATGCATTCTTAGGTCGCTACCACGTTCAAGTATCTGTTTTACTTGAAGGTCGCGAAAAAGAGCTGTTTGGTTGGATTGCACCAGGTAGTGATAAATTCTCTGTAACGCGTACATTCCTTTCTCACCTTGCACCGAGTCGTTTATTTAAAATGACAACGTCTACAGGTGGTTCAAAACGTGCCATGGTACCAATTGGTAGCTACGAGCGCGTAATGCCGCTAGATATTTTGCCAACCCTATTATTACGTGACTTAATTTCACGTGACTTAGACAGTGCAATTTCATTAGGCGCGCTTGAACTTGATGAAGAAGATTTAGCGTTATGTACCTTCGTTTGTCCGGGCAAATACGAGTATGGTTCTATCCTACGCGATTGCTTAACAACGATCGAGAAGGAAGGCTAAGAGATGGGTTTAAAGAAATTTTTAGAAGACATTGAGCCGCATTTTGAACCAGGTGGTAAACACGAAAAATGGTACGCCCTGTATGAAGCAGCCGCGACTATTTTTTACACGCCAGGTTATGTAAATAAAGGCGCAACTCACGTTCGCGATAATATCGACCTAAAACGCATGATGATTTTAGTGTGGATGGCGACGTTCCCAGCTATGTTTTTTGGTATGTTCAACATCGGTCATCAGGCCGCAGGTGCTTTAGCACAAGGTTTTGAACTAGCAAACTCTTGGCAGGTTGGCTTGTTCCAGTTATTTGGTGGTGAATTAACCGCTGAGTCGGGCTGGGGCGCTAAAATGTTCTACGGGGCATGTTTCTTCTTACCAATATACGCCGTTACTTTTGCAGTAGGTGGTTTTTGGGAAGTACTGTTTGCTTCTGTGCGTAAGCATGAAGTTAACGAAGGTTTCTTCGTAACCTCTGTATTATTTGCACTTATTTTGCCTGCGACTATTCCTTTATGGCAAGTGGCGTTAGGTATTACGTTTGGTGTTGTTATTGCTAAAGAAATCTTTGGTGGTACAGGCCGTAACTTCTTAAACCCTGCATTAGCGGGCCGTGCGTTTTTATTCTTCGCATACCCTGCACAAATTTCAGGTGACACAGTATGGACTGCAGTAGACTCGTTCTCTGGTGCAACTATGCTAGGTCAAGCGTTTGTAGGCACTCTTGATTACAGCAACATGGAGCTATGGTGGAATGCATTTTACGGTTTCATTCAAGGTTCTGTAGGAGAGACATCTACACTTGCTGTGCTTATTGGTGGCTTATTCTTAATTTACGTTCGCATCGCTTCTTGGCGCATTGTACTAGGTGTATTCCTAGGTATGGTGGCAACTGCATTCTTATTAAATGCGGTTGGCTCTGAGAGCAACCCTGTATTTGCAATGCCTTGGCATTGGCATTTAGTACTGGGTGGTTTTGCGTTTGGTATGTTCTTTATGGCTACTGACCCTGTATCAGCTGCATTTACCGATAAAGGTAAGTTCGCATACGGCGCGCTTATTGGCTTTATGGTAGTTATGATCCGTGTAGTAAACCCTGCTTTCCCAGAAGGCATGATGCTAGCAATCTTATTTGCTAACTTATTTGCTCCACTGTTCGATCACTTTGTAGTGCAAGCTAATATCAAGCGGAGGTTGGCACGTAATGTCTAGTAATAACGAATCAATCGGCAAAACGTTAACGGTTGTTGTAGCACTATGTTTAGTGTGTGCAATTATTGTATCGTTTGCTTCTGTACAGCTTCGTCCTTTACAGCAAGCTAATAAAACTCAAGATATTCAACGTAATATCTTAGCAGCAGCTGATATTGAAATCGCAAACTCTGTATCTGACACATTCGATGGCAAAATCGAAGCACGTGTTGTTGATATGGATACTGGCGAATTTGTTGAAGATGCTGATCCAAACTCATTTGATTTCGAAAAATCGAAATTCGACCAACAAAGAAGTTTTGCACTTAAAGCAGAAGGGATTAAGGACATCGCTGGTATTCAGCGTATGACTAAAAACTCACCTGTTTACATCTCTAAAAAAGAAGATGGCTCTACAGATGCAATCATTTTACCTATCCAAGGTTACGGTCTTTGGGGTGTAATGTATGGTTTCTTAGCGCTTGAAAGCGATGGCGAAACAGTTAAAAACATCAACTTTTACAAGCATAGCGAAACACCAGGCCTGGGTGGCGAAATTCAAAACCCACAATGGACAGCTAAATGGCAAGGTAAAGAGTTACCTATTAACATTATGAAAAGCGGTGCTAGCAACGAACATCAAATTGATGGTTTATCAGGTGCTACACTAACTTCTAATGGTGTTGATCACACAGTTGACTTTTGGACTGGTGAAAACGGCTTTGGTCCTTTCCTTGCGAAGGTACGTGAAGGAGCGTTGAAATAATGGCTGATACTAAAGAAATGAAGTCGGTCCTATTTGGTCCGGTTTTAGCTAACAACCCAATCGCATTACAAGTACTTGGTATTTGTTCTGCTCTGGCGGTAACGTCTAGCTTAAAAAATGCCTTAATCATGTCAATTGCTTTGACATTAGTAACGGCGTTTTCTAGCTTGTTCATTTCAAGCATTCGTAACCACATACCTTCATCAGTACGTATTATCGTACAGATGACGATCATTGCTTCACTAGTAATTGTTGTAGACCAAGTATTACAAGCATTCTCTTACGCTACGGCGAAAGAGCTTTCTGTATTCGTTGGCCTAATCATTACTAACTGTATTGTAATGGGTCGTGCTGAAGCGTACGCAATGAAGTCGCCGCCACTTATGTCATTTTTAGATGGTATTGGTAATGGCTTAGGCTACTCAGTGGTATTACTTACTGTTGGTTTCATTCGTGAGCTATTTGGTAAGGGAACACTATTCGGTGTTGATATTATCCCATTAGTACAAGATGGTGGTTGGTATCAACCTATGGGTCTATTGATTTTACCACCGAGTGCATTCTTCATCATTGGTTTATTCATATGGGTACTTCGTACTTATAAGAAAGACCAAGTAGAAGCTAAAGCGTAAGGGGCAAGCAGTGGAACATTATATTAGTTTATTTGTAAAAGCGGTTTTTATTGAAAACTTAGCTTTAGCTTTCTTCCTAGGTATGTGTACTTTCTTAGCAGTATCTAAAAAAGTAACTACATCAATTGGCCTAGGTGTAGCCGTTATTGTGGTACTGGGTATTTCTGTACCAGTAAATAACTTGGTTTACCATGCCGTACTTGCACCGGGTGCATTAGAGTGGCTTGGTTACCCTGAAGCAGACCTTAGCTTTTTACGTTTCTTAACGTTCATTGGTGTTATTGCAGCACTTGTGCAAATTTTGGAAATGGCATTAGATAAGTTTTTCCCTGCACTTTACAACGCATTAGGTATCTTCTTACCACTAATCACAGTTAACTGTGCGATTTTTGGTGCGGTATCATTCATGGTTGAGCGTAACTATAACTTCGGCGAGTCTGTTGTTTATGGTGTTGGCGCTGGTGTTGGTTGGGCGCTTGCAATTACATTACTTGCAGGTATCCGTGAGAAAATGAAATATTCAGACGTGCCAGATGGCCTACGTGGTTTAGGTATTACCTTCATCACTGTTGGCTTAATGGGTCTTGGCTTTATGTCATTCTCTGGTATTTCACTGTAAAGGTAGCGAGGATAAATCATGAGTTATGAGATTTTCTTAGGCGTTGGTGTTTTCATCGCTATCGTTGTACTACTAGTTTTAGTTATCATTGGTGCTAAATCTAAGTTAGTTGCAAGCGGTGACATCATCATCGGTATTAATGGCGATCCAGACAAAGCCATTAAAACATCAGCAGGTAGCAAGCTTTTAGGCGCGCTATCTGAATCAGGTATTTTCGTATCATCTGCGTGTGGTGGCGGTGGCTCTTGTGGTCAGTGTCGTGTACACATTAAAGAAGGTGGTGGCGATATCTTACCAACAGAACTTGATCACATTTCTAAAGGTGAAGCCCGTGAAGGCTGTCGTTTAGCGTGTCAGGTAAATGTTAAAAACGACATGGAAATTGAACTTGAAGAGTCAATTTTCGGTGTTAAAAAATGGGATTGTGAAGTTATCTCTAACGATAACAAAGCAACGTTCATTAAAGAGCTTAAGCTACAAATTCCAGATGGCGAATCAGTGCCTTTCCGTGCGGGTGGTTACATCCAAATCGAAGCGCCTGCTCACCATGTTAAATACGCAGATTTCGATATTCCTGAAGAGTATCGTGGCGACTGGAATCACTTTGGTTTCTTCGACCTGGAGTCAAAAGTAGACGACGAAACAATTCGTGCATACTCAATGGCTAACTACCCAGAAGAAGAAGGCATTATCATGCTTAACGTGCGTATTGCTACGCCGCCGCCAAGAAACCTAAGCCTACCATGTGGTAAAATGTCATCGTACATTTGGTCACTTAAAGCAGGCGACAAGGTAACTATTTCAGGTCCATTTGGTGAGTTCTTCGCTAAAGACACCGACGCTGAAATGGTATTCGTAGGTGGTGGTGCAGGTATGGCACCAATGCGTTCACATATCTTTGACCAACTTAAGCGTTTAAACTCTAAGCGTAAGATTAGTTTCTGGTATGGTGCGCGTTCTGAGCGTGAAATGTTCTATGTTGAAGATTTCGACGGCTTAGCAGCTGAAAACGATAACTTTGTATGGCATACCGCATTGTCTGACCCACAACCAGAAGATAACTGGGAAGGTTACACAGGCTTTATCCATAACGTACTTTATGAAAACTACTTGAAAGATCATGAAGCGCCAGAAGATTGTGAGTTCTACATGTGTGGTCCTCCAATGATGAACGCGGCTGTTATCGGCATGCTTAAAGACCTAGGTGTAGAAGACGAAAACATCTTACTAGATGACTTCGGTGGCTAACACCCATATCAAAACAGCTTAGTTTTGGTTAAAATACGGGCCTCGTCGCACTTTGTGCTACGGGGCTTTTTTTATTTTATTTTACATGGGCTAATTTAATGAACAGAGTAAGCAGTTCTCAAGGCGCTATCAGTATTTTTTTATTAACTATAATGCTATTTATCTCTGGCTGTGGGGCTGATAAAACACCTCAGGAGGTATTTTTAGAAGGCAAAACGATGGGCACCACCTATCATATTAAATACTTTGCCGACGATAAAAGCGTTGATGCCACTAAATTACAGCAGCAAATAGATACGCAATTGAAAGCGGTTAATCAGTCTATGTCTACGTATATCCCCGATTCTGAAATTAACACATTTAATAAATTACCCGCCAACCAAGTTATGCCAATTAGTGAAGACTTTAGGGCTGTGGTGAGTGAATCGATTCGTTTAGGTAAGTCGGCCAAAACGCTCGATGTAACGATGGGCCCGTTAATAGATTTATGGGGCTTTGGACCTGATAAAAAACCAACTAAGCGCCCAAGTGATGAAGCACTTGCTGCAATGATTGAAAAAATTGGTGTAGATAAACTTAATCTTACTGAGCAGGGCCTTGCTAAAACAGTTGATGGTTTAGAGCTGTCGTTTTCGGCCACAGCGAAAGGGTATGGCATTGATAAAGTAGCGCAATTACTTGAAAGCCAAAACATTAGTAACTACATGGTAGAAATAGGCGGGGAGCTGCGCATTGGCGGTGAAAAGCCAAATAACCAAGATTGGAAAATCGCGATAGAGCAGCCAGATGCGCCACCAGGCGAGCGAAAAGTTCACCGTGTATTAGCGCCCGGTACGAATGGCATTGCAACATCAGGTGACTACCGTATTTTTTATAAAATGGATGGCGAAACTTACACTCATTTAATTGACCCAGTAACAGGCATGCCAATCAAACATGACTTAGTGTCGGTTACTGTATTACATCCTAGTGCAATGACCGCAGATGGCTTAGCAACCGCATTAACGGTTATGGGAATGGACGATGCTAAAGCATACGCTGAAAAGCACGATTTACCTGTGTACTTAATGGCTAAATCAGACAAAGGCATTGTGACTTACGCGAGCACTGCATTTAAACCTTATTTGTAATATAATAGCGTTTAGCTAAAACTTTATTAGTGCTAAACGCATATTACAACCGATTTTTTGAAATAGACTTCTCTCGCATCTATGTGGGTTTTGGGTGTATAATTTAGCGGTCGCTCAACAATGTTTGAGCATAATTTATTGCTGATCAATAGGGGCTAAGCAATGTCACTTTTTCTTCTTACATTTGGTTTATTAATTTTAATCGTGATAGCTATGGCTGTTGGTATGATCGTGCAAAGAAAATCTATGGCAAGTAGTTGCGGTGGATTAGGCTCGGTAGGTATTGATAAAGCCTGTGATTGTGACGATCCATGTGATAAGCGTAAAAAGCGTATGGCTAAAGAGCAAGCCTGGAAAGAAAACCAAATTATTTAAGCCGTAGCTTAATGACAAAAAGCGCCTTATGGCGCTTTTTTTGTACCTGTATATTTATTGTCCAACCTCTGTTTTAAATAAACGCAAGCTTAATGTATTAGACCAAGGTCTATAGTTTAGTTTTTTTCACCTATTAGGTTTATTTTTCTCGTTTGTCAAATTGGAGCTAACACTCTAAAGTTTAACCATAGACACAGAGCAAGGCTCTAGTCATAAGCTTGAGGCATAAAAGTTAGCCTCGCTTAAAAGAATCTTTATATTGTGTGTGAAGATGTTGTCAGTGTGAAAGGCAACTCAAGTTCGGTGGTGACTTAGCTTGAGTTGTTTTTATTCTCTACAATTGCCACGCAGTGTAAACCAAGAATCTTTATATTGTGTGTGAAGATGTTGTCAGTGTGAAAGGCAACTCAAGTTCGGTGGTGACTTAGCTTGAGTTGTTTTTATTCCCTACAATTGCCGCGCAGTGTAAACCAAGAATCTTTATATTGTGTGTGAAGATGTTGTCAGTGTGAAAGGCAACTCAAGTTCGGTGGTGACTTAGCTTGAGTTGTTTTTATTCTCTACTATTGCCACGCAGTGTAAACCTAGAATCTTTATATTGTGTGTGAAGATGTTGTCAGTGTGAAAGGCAACTCAAGGTCGGTGGTGACCGGTTTTGAGTTGTTTTTATTCCCTACAATTGCCACGCAGTGTAAACCAAGAATCTTTATATGTGTGTGAAGATGTTGTCAGTGTGAAAGGCGGCTCAAGTTCGGTGGTGACTGAATTTGGGCTGTTTTTGTTTGTGCGGCTTTATTTTTAACTTCATTAATCCCTCTTATCTCTACTGCTCACGCTTCCTAAATATAAAATATTTATAAACTAAGTCTTTATTTTTATTATGTTATTTTTTATTAACAAAATAGCTGCGAAAGCTTAACGCAAAACTTTATATTTTTTGTTGAACCGAAAACTGTCTTTGTTATACTCAGCATCGAACTTTCAGTAAGTTTTGAAAGTTTGTTTGATACGGATCAATTCTCACTAGGTAAATGTGTGCTAGCCGGTTTGATTGTATTTAGCACCTCGTTTTAGGGCTTACAGCAGCAATGTTTTTTTAATTTTTCCATTGCGCGCTTTATTACTCTAATTTTGTTATTAGTCATTTAGTAGGTTAATGTCTTTGAACACACTTTCTTTGCATCATACAAATACGGCTTTTGCTTCTAGCAAACCGCAAACGTGTGAGCGCTTGAATAAAGCGGGCAAGGGCGTGTGTGTCGCTATAACATTATTAGTGTTTAATACGGTAATGCTGCTAAGTGGTGCATTAGAGGATGCCTTTCAGCTTGAAGCGTTGTTTAGCAATGGCTCTATTGTTGAGCCTGTTTTGCTGCACGTTACGCAATTTTTAGCTCATCCGATCATATCTAGTCAGTTACTCATTGGCCTTTGCTGGTTATTGTTCCATATTTTTCCGGCGCGTCGTGCTGGAATAATCCTTCGTAAAGCCGCTTTCGCTTTTCGCGAGGCAAAAGTACACCAACCTGTGTCCGCTGCACATGGTTGTCGTGCTCCACCTAGCTTTACAGGTTGTCTGTAAGGCTTCACTTGTTGCTGGTTTTAATTATTTTTTCTTGCTGTAAATAATTAAAGTTTGCATTAGCAATGTAGCCGCGTGTTTTTATCACGTCAGCCAACCAACACTCACCCAAGTTAACTTTTATTACGTTAAATAAATGCGTTTAGAAGCTGGGTTTGTTGCTAGGTATTTTTTGCATCCACTTGCAGCGGGTTCAGTCCCCTTTATTTTTATAATTTAGTTCTAGTTAACTTGGGTTTTTATTGAAAAATCGTTGCTTAATTTTTATTCAAAGCAGCAAATTAAAACTCTAGGTTTGTAGGATATTCCCTTGTTAATTCGTAACCTTTGTAATATTGCTTTAGCTAGTACGGTGCTGACGTTGTCAGGCTGTAAAGGCGGGATACTCGATCCAAAAGGCCAAATAGGTATTGATGAGAAAAACTTAATCATCATTGCTACTGTCCTTATGCTGCTCGTAGTAATCCCCGTTATTGTGATGACTTTGTATTTCGCATGGAAATACCGAGACACACAAGATCATGAAATTTATGCACCAAAATGGGCTCATTCAAATAAGATTGAAGCCGTTGTTTGGGCTGTTCCTATTGTTATCGTTATTATTTTAGGTGTTATTACCTGGCAGTCTACCCAAGACTTAGACCCCTATAAACCTATTGAAGGTAAAGGCGAGCACCTCACTGTAGAGGTGGTTTCATTAAACTGGAAGTGGCTATTTATTTACCCAGAGCAAGGTATTGCAACGGTAAATGAATTGGTATTTCCGGCAAATGTGCCGGTGGAATACAAAATCACTTCAGAAAGCACAATGAACTCGTTTTTTATTCCTCAGCTAGGTAGTCAAATTTATTCTATGGCAGGCATGGAAACCAAGCTTCATTTAATCGCAAACGAGCCGGGCACATTTAAAGGCTTTTCTGCTAATTACAGTGGCGCAGGTTTTACCGGTATGAAGTTCAATGCCATTGCCACCCCAACACAAGCTGATTTTGACACGTGGGTAACAAGCGTTAAAGCCAATGCTAATAACCTCACTCATGCCAATTATGTTGAACTTGCAAAAGCCAGTGAAAACAATCCTGTTGCCTATTATGGCAAGGTCGACGACGGCCTATTTCATACCATTGTGATGAAATATATGCAGGCACATGGCGATATGAACAAAAAACATCAAGTGATGAGCGAGCATGGGCAAATGAGCAAAAAGCACCATGAAATGAATGAACACGCAATGCCTTCATCTCACAGCCAGGGCGAGGAATAATAATGTCGTTTTTAGGTAAACTTTCACTCGATGCAATTCCGTTTCATGAGCCAATTATAATGGTTACCATGACGGTGATAGCGATTGCCGGGCTTATTATTGCCGGGCTTATTACTAAATATAAAAAGTGGGGCGTGCTTTGGCACGACTGGATCACCTCTGTTGATCATAAACGCTTAGGCGTAATGTACATCTTTTTAGCATTAATAATGCTGTTTCGTGGTTTTTCTGATGCCATTATGATGCGTGCGCAGTTAGCACTTGCTACCAGCGGTGCACCTGGTTATTTGCCTCCTGAGCATTACGACCAAATATTTACAGCGCACGGCGTTATCATGATCATATTTATGGCTATGCCATTTATGATTGGCCTAATGAACATTGTATTGCCACTGCAAATTGGCGCACGCGATGTCGCTTTTCCATTTTTAAATAACCTAAGTTTTTGGTTTACTGCCAGCGGTGCCATTTTAATTAACTTGTCGCTTGTATTTGGTGAGTTTGCAAAAACAGGTTGGGTGGCGTATCCGCCGCTTTCGGAGCTGACTTTTAGCCCTGGGGTGGGGGTTGATTATTATATTTGGGCCTTGCAAATTTCCGGGCTCGGTACGCTTTTAACTGCAGTAAACTTTTTAGCGACTGTGTTTAAAATGCGTGCCCCAGGTATGACCCTAATGAAAATGCCAATTTTTACATGGGCATGTACATGGGCAAATATCTTAATTGCAGCATCTTTCCCTATTTTAACTGCTGTGCTGGGCATGCTAACGCTTGACCGTTACCTTGATTTTCACTTTTTTACCAATGCAGCGGGCGGCAACGCCATGATGTACATCAACCTGTTTTGGGCGTGGGGTCACCCTGAGGTTTATATTTTAGTACTGCCTGCTTTCGGTATTTTTTCTGAAATTATCTCAACCTTTGCCGGTAAACGTTTATTTGGTTACAAATCGATGGTGTATGCCAGCGGTGCAATCTCTATTTTAGGTTTTATTGTTTGGCTACACCACTTTTTCACCATGGGGTCGAGCGCCAACGTTAATGCGTTCTTTGGGGTAATGACCATGGTTATTGCCGTCCCAACTGGCGTTAAGCTATTCAACTGGTTGTTTACCATTTACCGCGGCCGTTTACGTATCAGCGTTCCTGTACTTTGGACATTAGGCTTTATGGTTACCTTTACAGTAGGCGGTATGACCGGCGTACTACTGGCTATTCCGGGTGCCGATTACGTGTTGCATAACAGTTTATTCTTAATTGCGCATTTCCATAACACAATCATTGGTGGCGCTGTATTTGGCTACCTTGCAGGTTTTGTATTTTGGTTCCCTAAAGCAATGGGCTTTAAGCTTAGCGAAAAATGGGGTAAAGCGTCTTTTTGGTGTTGGATAGTTGGTTTCTTCGTGGCGTTTATGCCGTTGTATGTACTTGGTTTCTTAGGTATGACACGTCGCTTAAACCACACTAATAACCCAGATTGGAACATGTGGTTATACATTGCAGCAGGCGGTGCTGTCATTATTATGTTTGGTATTATTTTCCAAGTCGTGCAGCTATTTGTCAGCTTTAGAGACCGCGAAGCACTTGACGATACAACCGGCGATCCGTGGAACGGGCATACACTAGAATGGGCAACTAGCTCACCTCCACAAGTGTATAACTTTGCCACTATTCCTCACGTTGATGACATTGATGCCTGGACCGAAGCGAAAGAAAAAGGCCAAGCGTATCAAACAAAAGCAAGCTACAGCCCAATTCATATGCCTAAAAACACAGCATCTGGGGTGTTAATTGCAGCAAGCTTAACTGTATTTAGCTTTGCCATGATCTGGCATATCTGGTGGTTAGCTGCCGTTGGTTTTGTTGGCGCAATTGCCTTATTTATCAAGCGTTGTTACACCAGCGATGTTGATTACTATATACAACCTGATGAAATCGCACGTATTGAAGCTGCGTATAATTCTAGTGGAAATAAGGAGCTAAGCGCGTGAGTACACTATCTGCGAATGTAGAAACTGCCCATTTAGACTCAGTTTCGCACGATGATCATGCACATGAGCATCACGATACCTCTGGCGATACAATTTTTGGCTTTTGGTTATACCTAATGACCGATTGCCTATTATTTGCCTCGTTTTTTGCCACTTACGCCGTGCTGTTTATGAACACAGCCGGTGGTGTATCAGGTAAAGACATTTTTGAACTCGACTTTGTTGCTGTAGAAACAGCGGCGCTACTCATTAGTAGTATTACTTTTGGCTTTGCCATGATTGCCGCACAAGGGCAAAAAAAGGCACTAACACTCACCTGGTTGTTTATTACCTTTTGTTTAGGTGCTGTGTTTATAGGCATGGAAATTTACGAATTTCATCACCTAATTGTGCATGGTAATGGTCCACAACAAAGTGCCTTTTTAACCTCATTCTTCTCGTTAGTAGGCTTACATGGTTTGCACGTAACTGCGGGTCTAATTTGGATGAGTATTATGATGATAGAAGTGGCTAAACGCGGCTTAGGTAAACAAACAGTGACACGCTTAAGCTGCCTAAGCCTATTTTGGCACTTCTTAGACATTGTTTGGATTTGTGTATTTACCGTTGTTTATTTAATGGGAGCAATGTAATGAGCCACAGCGAAGCGCACGCGTTAAAGCAAATGCAAAACGAGCACCATGATGAGTCTCATGGCAGCGTTAAAACGTACTTAATAGGCTTTGTGCTATCAATAATTTTAACCGCCATACCGTTTTACATGGTAATGGAAGGCGACTTTTCAAAAGTAACTACGCTTTGGAGCATTGTTACTTTAGCTATTGTACAAATTTGGGTGCACTTAAAATACTTTTTACACCTTAATTTTACGACAGAAGATGGTTGTGCAAGTACCTTCTCATTTTTATTCAGTGCCCTAATTATCGTCATGGTTGTTGGGTTATCGGTTTGGATAATTTACGAATCTAACGCAATGATGATGTACTAGGAGTTGAAGATGTTTCGTCGTTATTTATCAGTGACTAAGCCAGGCATTATTATGGGCAACCTTATCAGCGTTGCAGGCGGTTTTTTACTTGCCTCGCGCGGGGATATAGACCCATGGCTAATGGTTGTTACGCTTATTGGCTTGTCACTTGTGGTTGCATCGGGCTGTGCTATCAACAATGTAATTGATAGGGACATAGATGTAGCCATGGCACGTACTCGTACGCGGGTTACAGTAACAGGCGAAATGTCGGCCTTTGCTGCACTAAGTCACGGGGTTTTATTGGGGGTTGTAGGTTTTGGTTTACTCATTGCTTACACCACACAAGCCGCGGTATTTTTTGCAGCGTTTGGCTATATCATTTATGTTGGGGTTTATAGCCTTTACATGAAGCGCAACTCAGTTTATGGCACGTTTGTAGGTAGCCTTTCTGGCGCAGTGCCTCCTGTTGTAGGTTACTGCGCTGTAACCGGGCAGTTCGATATAGGTGCATTAATATTATTAGTTATGTTTAGTCTGTGGCAAATGCCACATTCATATGCCATTGCTATTTTTCGTTTTAAAGATTACCAAGCCGCAGGTATTCCCGTATTACCCGTAGCGCAAGGTATTGATAAAGCGAAGCGCCATATTGTACTTTATATTGCTGTGTACGCTTTAGTCGTCATGCTATTACCAATAAGTGGCTACACTGGCGCCGCCTTTATGGCAGTGGCGTGTATTACCAGTTTTTGGTGGTTACTTATGGCCCTGCGTGGCTATCGCCGTAATGTTAATTTAACGAGCTGGGCACGCCAAGTGTTTGCTTTTTCTATTATAAATATTACAGCACTCAGTATTGCTATGGCCGTTGACTACCACAGCGCAGCGCCACAACTGCTTACACTGATATAATTTTTTAAAGCTTTATATTTCCAAAGTTAATCCAAAGGCTCGAAAGGGCCTTTTTTCATGTTTGAAACTATTTTTTTAAACTTTCTGCTTCGTAAAATAAAGGTTTTAGGGTGCCGCAGTTTATAAATTTATACGTTAACTCATTCTGGCTAGGAAGGAGGGTTGAGGTTCTAAACTTTTGCATACAGGCATTTACCAAATCTACAAAAATTAAGTGGCTGAAACTAGGTGCTTGGCTAATTTTATGTATGTAAATTCGCTCTGTGCTACCTAGGTCTATCATGTCGTATTCTTGCCACTGGCTAGGTTTAGCTAAATCTTTTAATTGGCGAGCATATAGCTGCTTACTCATTTCTATTGTTCTGTTTGTGTAAATTAGGCTGCCTGCTTTTTTGTAATTGCCTTCGTACACATCTGCGGTAATGGTTATTTCTTCACCGCGCATTAAGCGTTGAATATTAAATGGTTTGGGCTTTAGCGTTATAAGCTCTGCGTTGCGTACAACATCTAAAAAAGCCACATCGGGGTTTTTAATCCTATACACCACTTGTACATCGTGCGGTGATTTATAGCCGGGTAAGTTAAACGCATAAATTCCTGAACCTTTATTCACCAGTGCTATTGCATGCTCAGCCTTGTATTTGGGGTTGAGTGGTGGCAATTCTGCTGCCTCTTCCTCAGCAAAAGCGTATCCGCTTATAGTAATGATCAACAAAGTAAGAAGTAAACGCATAATAATCTCAATTAATTTATGAGCTTAAATTGTAGTATATAGCTTTAATAACTCTAAATTTAATAGGTTTATTTTAAATACACATAGTAAAAAGGCTCGTAAGAGCCTTATTGCGTTTAAATATGGTAGGTTTTTACTTAATCGCTTTTTTAACTTCACGCCAGTCAATAATTTTAAAATTTTGTGGTTGTAGTGGCATACGGTTGTAGCCGTCTTGCACTATAAGCATGCCTTCAGGATAGCCTGGTAAAGGTTTTGCTGTAACGGTTAAGCCATCTGTTTCACCTGCGCCGTCAATGCCTTTATCTAGATTAGCAATCACATTAAATTTACCTGCAAAGCTTAGGCTAGGCTGTGTATCATCTGATATTTTATAAAGCACATAGCTATTATCGCCTTGGCTTGATACCACTAAATAACGAGTATCATCAGCATGATAGATTTCCATGCCTTCAACATCTGCCACAAGTTGCTCATTTACACCTTGTAGCATGAGCGCTTTGTTGCCAGAGGTTGGCTCTGCACCGATATACCAAATGCCTGCATCTTCTTCACCTGCAAATAATTGGCCTAGTTTATCATCGGCACTACAGCCTTCTGGTTGGCTTGGTAGGGTAAACTCTCTAACCAGTTTACCGCTTAAGTTACCTTGCTCACCGGTGAGTTTATATTGCTGGAATAAACCTGATTTATCATTAACAAATACGTATTGACCAGATTCAGACGAATACATACACATACCGTAAATCTCAGTCAGGTTTGTGGCTACTTCTGTTACATGGCTTACTTTATTATTACTATCCACAGTAAACACGCTAATACTGTTAAGCGTGCGGTTGCTGGCTGTGATCCAAGTCTGGGTTTCGTTGTTTATAGCCTGATGCTGGCGTACATCAACATTATTTAAACGCCCAACATTAAGCGATTGTACTTTGTTGCCAGCAAGATCATAAACCATTAAGCCGCGGCGTTTATCTGTGCCTAAAATTAAGCTGCTTTTAGCGTCGTGTTCATTTATCCAAATTGCCGGGTCATCCGCTGCATCACCAAATGCTGCAACTGGCGTTGTTTGTGCGCTGGCATAAATGTGAGTCATAGCGACTTGGTTTTGTGAAGTAACTGTTTGCGCTGTGTAGTTAACGTTTGCTTGAATATAGGCTCCTGTTTCATCATCAATTAAAACTAGCTGCGCTTGATTGTTATCGATCAAACTCGCTGCAACAGATTCAATGGTGTGATCGCCAGAAAGTGACCACTGACTTAGTTTTTCAGTATTTTCGTGGTA
The DNA here is from genome assembly GCF_042466295.1 of Pseudoalteromonas sp. R86517. Taxonomy (NCBI): domain Bacteria; kingdom Pseudomonadati; phylum Pseudomonadota; class Gammaproteobacteria; order Alteromonadales; family Pseudoalteromonadaceae; genus Pseudoalteromonas; species Pseudoalteromonas sp. R86517. Next base: position 2,277,471 of record NZ_JAXHCB010000001.1, on the reverse strand, counting down.
AGCATAGATCATATTGCCATCAGTGGCAGTAAGCCATAAAGTACCATCTTGTGATACTGATAATGCCCCGATTTCAGCTTTTAATTCACCGTAAGGCTCAACTAATGCCACTGGCTGTTTATTGGCATCGGATTCAGCATCAGCATTGATAGCCCAAACGCCGAGTTCAGCTTCGCCCACATACAAGGTTTTTGTTTCATCATTAACAGCACAGCCTGAAGCCTCAGTGACTGCAGAGAACTCACGTACTGCAATATTTTTAGCTTGTTTAGTGGCTAAATCATAAATAATGGTTTCGCTGATCAAGCCTCGAACATCCGGCACAAATGCTGAGACAGTCTTGTTATCAGTGTTTTTAAATAAACACACGGCATCAGGCTGAGCTTGAGGCGGGGTAATACGAGAGAGTTCATTTATCTGCCAAGTTTGACCATTTTTTTCAAGCTTAAAGATGGCGACGTTGTCTTGGCTTTTATCAATGCTTGAGAGTAAAAATTGCTGCGCTGATAATTGTTTTAGTGAAATTGACTCAAAGTTTCCGGCGAGCAGCACTCGGCTTTGCTCGTTATCGGCAATTAATAAGCCTTGGCTTTCACTGGCAATAAGCCATTGATTATTACCAAGTGCAGCGGCTTGTGAGCCTTGCATGTTTTGTTGTGGGCCGAATAATTTAGTTTCAATATCTGTTTTTTCAATATATGGCTTTGCAATAGCTGTATTATTTTGCGTATCGTCATTACTTGTACAAGCGCTTATTGCAGTTATTAGGAGTGCACTGCCAAGCACCGCTGAAATTGTATTTAGTTTAAAGTTCATTATTTTATCCTTTACTTATCTATGTGCTTTTCAGTGCTAAAACGTACTTCACCAAGGTGATTAATCGCACTTACACTGAGTGTTTCGCCATTGATAGATACACTTAAAAAACCAGGTGTTGCTTCTGCGTAGCGGGTAAATTCACGTTGTTTTACAAACCGTGCTTCACTGCCTCCACCAGAGACAAAGTGAGCCACTTTGCTATTTTTTGGTTGATTGTATTGCAAGTCGTGCTCGTGCCCTGCGATATAAGCGTGCACGTTATGACGCTCCAAAATAGGTTCTAAAATGTCGCGAAGCCCTTGGTTACGGCCAAAGCGTTTACCACTTGAATAAAGCGGGTGATGGCCTACCACAATTTTCCATTTTGCTTTACTGCCTGCAAGTTGGGTTTCAAGCCAAGTAAGCTGGGCTTTATAGCCTGGCCCTTGGGTTGAGCGGTATTTATCACGGTCTTTATATTCAGGCTGGATCGGATTGGTATCTAAAAAAACCATTAACACTTGCTCGTTGTTTTCAAGCGCAAATGTTTTACTGTAGTACCTTGCAGGTAACTGCCAACGCTGGCTTTTTTCTGTGTAGTCAATTTGTGCTTGGGCGTTACCCAAGTAATCGTGATTACCTAAAACAACATACCAATCTTCAAATGTGTGAGGGCCGTGGTATATGTTCTCAAAGGCTGATTGCCAAAGCGGATCGTTGACGCTTGCTACCCCATTTGGGTAAAAGTTATCGCCAGTTGAGACGATAAAGTCAGCATCAGTTTGGTACATGGCTATTTCTAATTGGTGAGCCACTTCTTTTTGATAAAAGTGGCCGTTGTGCCCCCAATCACCAATTACCATAAAGTTAAGGCTATCAGGTAGCGTATTTAACTTAGCTATTTTTTGCTGTTGATAAAGCTCATCTTTATAAATAACAGGCTCGACAGCACTGAGCGCTGATGAGCTCAGTAGGGCGGCCATTATGAAAGACAATTTAAACATGTTCTAACTCCAAAAGGCACGTAATAGCAAGCGATTACGTGCCTAATATGATGATGCCTGCTATTAAAATGCGTAGCGCAACATTACTTGAATGACTGGGCCTGCTTCTTCAGATTCAAGCTCGTACTCATCAAAGTCACGATTGTTTTGGTCATCAAGTGAGTCAAATTTGTTAAAAACTTCATCCTTACTGGCATCAAGTAGGTTTGAACCCACTAGGCGAAGGGTTACGTCATCCCAGCGCTTTTCAACAAAAAGCTCTAAATCAGCACCATAAGAGGTGGTAACTTCTTCCCCTACAAAGCGTCCGTATGCATCACCTTGGTTACGGTAAGTTGCACCAAATGATGCACGTAGTATTGGTAAATCTTGGATAAAGCCAATGTTATAAACATAATCTGATTGGTCGTTAAATTTACGTTTGCCAAAACTGTCTTCAACTTCACTGTCAAGCCAAGAGTAGTTTAAGAAAATACCAGTATTTGGCATGTTGATTGCGCTCAGTGGCGTTGATAAATCAAACTCAATACCTTGTACAGTGCCATCGCCAGTATTTTGTGGTTGCAGTACAAATGTACCTTCGCCTTCTGAGCCTTCAACACCTGTGCTGGCAATTTCAATTAGGTCGCTAACGACACGGTAAAATACGTTTACACCGACAACGCCACTTTTACCTAAACGGTATTCGTAACCTAAATCGATACCCCAAGAAGATTCTGGCTTAAGATTTGGGTTACCTAAAAAGTCATTATCAGCGAGCTCTTCTTCAAGTAGGGCGGGTGTTATGTAGTCAAAGTCAGGGCGACGTAAGCTACGTGCAATAGAGGCGCTTACTCGACCGTTATCGCTGACACTGTAACGAAAGTGAGCCGAAGGTAAAATAAAGTCATAGTCATTTTTTGCAGTAACGCCTTCATTGGTATCGGTAATGTTTGAGTCAGTTGACTCCCAACGTACACCCATCTCCCATGAGAACACATCAGCTTCGTGTTTGATTAATGCAAATAAGTCAAAACGGTCTTCTTCAAGCGTATTAACGCCACCATCTACTGCTTCAAATTCGTTGTTAAATTGTGCTAATGACATTGGCGTCTGGCTAAATTGATCCCAGCCAGTAAGTGTTTGCTCATTTTCATCTTCAGCTTCAAAAATTGCTGTGTCGCGCTCTTTTCCTTGTACAAAAGCACCGAACTGAACTTCTTTTGAGTCACCGAGCAGTAAGCTATGTTGCCATTGTAATGACCATTCTTTATCGTCAATATCAACAGTTTCTTCTGCTTCCTCAAAAACCATTGGGAGCTCAGATGTATCAAGCTCAACTTCTTGCTCGTAAACTGACTCTTCAAAGCTGGCATAGCCTACTTTAAATTTGCTGGTACCGCCTAATAACGGTAATTCATAACCTGAGTTAATGTTGTAGTTAGTTTGATCAATATAAGCGACGTTCGCGTTATCTGAGAGCAAGTTGCCACCTTCAACAAGCGATCCTGAGGTTGCAGATGCATCATCATATTCAAAAGAACGCTCGTCTTCGGTACGGTCTGTATCAACCCACATAGCGCTAATATCAAACTTGCCACCGTTATCAAATACCTTTTCAAAGCTGGCATTTAATGATGTGTCATCGCCATCACGAGTATCAGATTGATCTTCACGGTTATCAAAATCATCAGTTGCGTAATTAGGGTTATTTTCAGGGCTATCACCATAACGTATGCTTGATTTTTGTTTTGGGTTATAACGACCTTGAAAATTAGCGCCTAGTAGTAAACGTCCACCTGCAAACTCAGTACCGTAAACGCCCGCAAAGCTTTCTTTTAGTTCACCATCATCATAGCGTAATCCTCCTGCGCGAATATAACCGCCGTCTAAGCTGTAGCCATCGCGAAGTACAATGTTAAGGGTGCCCGCAATTGCATCGGCAGAGCGGTTGGCACTTGATGAACGAATTATTTCTACACGCTCGATTAATTCTGCTGGAATACGGTCAACAAAAAATGAGCGATCAGCACCAGCGCCTGGAACTTCTTCGCCATTGATCAGTACTTTTGTGTAAGCAGGGCTCAAACCGCGCATACGTGCGCCGTCAGACTCAAGCACATCTGATAAAAACGTCACACTCGGTACACGCTTTAGTGCATCACCTGCTGTTAGTGGTTCAAAACGCTGAAAGTATTCTTGAGAGTATTCAAGCGTTGGGGCTAGTTCTTGTGAGCGGTTGCGATAACCTATTTCGCCATAGACTACTAACTCTTCAGATACTTTTACATCAGTTCTGTGTTCTTCTTGTGCTGCATGTACTGCTAAATTGCAAAGTGATAGCGCTGTTACCAGTGCTTTAAGTTTAAAGTGTGCCATGTAATTTGCTCCTGTTGCTGCTTGGTTTGAAAGCAAACTAATTAAATTAAATGACGCAAATGTGACAACACCCTATTTAGATCAGCAGGTTATTAAGGTTTTAAAAGCTTTATCTTGGCGTGTGAGCTAATCGCACTCCCAAGCAATATAGCGTTAATGGGCTATGTGCAGGTTATAATTAAGTGCTTATCATTTAGCTGTCACATCATTGAGCTAATATGACCCTGCTACAAAAAATGCACTTCGGGTAGCATAAATACATACGCAATTTAAATAAGACAAACTATGCGATTTAATCCCTTTATTAGCCATCGGCTTTTAACAAACAGTATTATAGCTATGGCGTTATTAGCCATATTTTTATGTGCCTATTTAGGGGAGCTCAAAGAGCTGCAACACATACAATGGCTCGATATTATTGGTGAGGGCGGCATAGTGATTATGACCCTAACTTGGATTGTTGCCTTACTTATTTCGCGCCCGCCGGGCAAAGTTACTCGTTATTTGGTGCTTGGGCTTGGTTTATTTATGTTCTCGGCCACGCTCGATTTGCTCGATGAGTGGTTAATGCAACCTGCGCAGCAGTGGCTAAGCTGGATAGAGTCACTGCCAGCCCCCGTTGGGATGCTACTAACCAGTTTAGGTTTATACCATTGGCACCAAGAGCAATATGTTTTAAATAAACAGCTAAGGCGCCGTGAAGCACATTTACGTGAGCACGACAAAGTATGCCCCGTTACCGGCGTTTATACAGCCGAATACTTACAAAGCGTTTTAAACACGCAGCTTAAGGCGCCGCAGCCAGTTTTATTAGCCGCTATTGATATACGCGACTTCGCTCGTTTTAATAATGAGTTTGGTTTTAGCGAAGGGGATCGACTGCTACGCGAAATAAGCGAGCTTATACTAATGAACTGTCGGTTAAGCGATGTGGTATGTCGTTATGCGGGAGACTGTTTTATGGTGCTAATGCCAGCCACATCAAAGCAGCAAGGCCAAGAGCTTCTTAGGCAAATAACAGCCGCATTAAAACATTGTGCTTTTAAAGTAGAAGGCTCTGGGCTTGCTAAGTTTCAGTGTGTAACTACCCACATCATACAAGCGCAAAAAAGTGATACAGCTCACATGCTAATGCAACAATTGCACAGCGGCCTACAACTACAAAAACAACAAAGAGCCACCAGCAGTGAACAGTTATGTTAGCTTAAGTGACAAGTATTTAACTGCACAGGGGCTTATAACTGCCGTTGTAGAGCTTGCGCAAAGTAGGGGGGTTGCCTTACATAAGTTGTTACGGGGCACCGGGATTTTTGAGCAAGACTTACTCAGCGTTGAGCATTGCTTTAGTTTAGAGCAGCAAGTTAAATTACTAAGTCAATTTAAACGCCTAATGAACACCCCCGACAGCGGTTTTTTACTAGGTAGTCAATTAGTTAACGATTCAAGTAGCGCAGCACAAAGTGTATTGTACAGCGCTAAACTAGGAGCGGCACTGTTACAAATACAGCGAGCGCATTTACAGCTTTGCCCTTTGTTTTTTAGTCAGCACTATGTAAGTAATCAGCAATTTTATATTTTTTTAAATGCTGCTACAGGGCTTGATGACGACCTACACAACTACATTTTAGAAATTTACAGTGCTGCGTTTTATAGTTTATTAAAGCGTTTGAGCCCGCACTATCCGCAATGTGAGTTCGACTTTAGCTTTAAGCGACCGCGTCATATTCATCAGTACGAGCAACATTTAGGTTTAAAGCTGCGTTTTGAGCAGCCAACAACTCGTTGGGTTATTAGCAAAACATTACTTCGCCAAGCTAACCCGTGCGCCAGCGAATTACGCTTTATGCAAGCACGCGCTCAATTGGCTGTAAAATCTCACGAAAAATACACCTTTATAGAGGCTGTTTGGCGCTATCTACACACTTACAACGAGGCAAGTTTAGAGCAAACCGCCCAGTATTTTGCCATGAGCCCAGCCACGTTTAAACGAAAACTAAAATGCCATAGTATGCGCTTTTCGAGCTTAGTTGATGAGCAAAATAAACATAAAGCCATTTATTTACTTACCTTGCGCGCTAAGTGCAATGAGCAAGTTGCTGAGCGTTTGGCATTTTACGATATTCCTAACTTTAGGCGGGCATTTAAACGTTGGACAGGGCTAACCCCAAGCCAGTTAAAAGTATAAAGCGCACAGGTTAATACTTATTTTAAAAACCAGCAGCCTGCTCAATCACTATTGCATGGCGCTGCGCTAAACGCGTATGGTCTCTGTCGTAGCCGCCACCAATAACACTGGCAATAGCGGTGTTATGTTCAAGGCAGCGCTTAAACACTAAATGGTCACGCTGTTTAATGCCGTCCCAGCTTATATCTAGTTTGCCTAAACCATCGTCTTGCCAAATATCTACACCCGCATCGTATAAGACTAAATCGGGGTTGAGTTCTTTTAGTAAAAACTGCAGCGTATCATCCTCAATGCCTAAGTATTCTGCGTCTTGCATATTGTTAGCAAGGCCTATGTCTAAATCGCTGGGGGATTTTCTAAACGGGAAGTTTTTTTCGCAGTGTATAGAGCAGGTATACGCATACGGCTGATGTGCAAGCATTGCAGCTGTGCCATCGCCTTGGTGTACGTCTAAATCAAAAATGAGCACGTTGGTCACTTCACCGCTTTGTATTAATGTTTGCGCGGTAAAGGCTAAGTCGTTCACCATACAAAAACCTGAGCCAAAATCAGTGTGTGCATGGTGCGTACCGCCTGCTAAATGACAGGCTAAGCCATGCTTTAATGCTAAGCGTGCAGTTTGTAATGTGCCTTGTGGGGCGGTGAATGTACGGTTCATTAGCGGTTGCGACCAAGGTAAGCCAATGCGGCGCATGGCTTTTTCGTCTAGACGGTTATGCCATAAATCGTGAATGTAGTTTTCGCAGTGTACCAGTTCAAGTGGCTCGGGGGAGCCCAAAATAGGCTCTACTAAATTATTACCTGCAATGCCTAAACCTTTAACCTGCTCATATAAATGAGCAAATTTACTCATTACAAATCGGTGCTTAGGGTCAAAGCTAAACGAATAATTACTGTGATAGACCAAAGGTAAGTGAGGGTTTAGGCGCATAACCGTATCAATAATAAAGTTTGCGCTATGGTAATAAACTTAACTAAGGGAGTCTATTGCCGCTATTCAATCAATGAGGCAAGCTCGCGATGAAGTAATTGTTCATCGGCTAAATTAAGTTCAACTAACCGTTTTAAATAGGTAATGCTGTTTATATCTATATGGTGGCAATTAAGGCCGATGTGTTTATCTTCTATGTGGCAAATAAACACCTCCATTTTTATTTCTATATCACTTTGTGGCAAGGTAAAGCGCAAGGTGGCTTCGCTATTTTTTGTGCCACTAAACGCCGCGCATTTAGTAATGAGTGCGCCATGTAAAGATACATCGAGTAATTTGCATGGGTAGCTCTCTCCTGCAAATTCTAATTGAGCCGCGGTTGAAAAAAGAATACGCGAGAACTGACGTCGATTTTCCATAAAACGAGTTGCCTTTATTGTAATATTTAAATCAAGCATAGCGGGAAATAGCCCATAGCGATAAAAAATGGCATAAAAAAACCCCGCATAAATGCAGGGTTTGTTATATCAGTTAACAATTAACCAATTTTTTTGTACTTAATACGCTTAGGTTGTGCAGCTTCTGCGCCTAACGTCTTTTTAAGCCACTCTTCGTATTCTGTGTAGTTACCATCGAAGAAGTTGATTTGGCCTTCGTCGCGGTAATCTAAAATATGCGTTGCAATACGGTCAAGGAACCAACGGTCATGCGATATACACATTACACAGCCTGGGAACTCTAAAATAGCGTTCTCAAGGGCGCGTAGTGTTTCAACGTCTAGATCATTGGTTGGCTCATCCAGTAGCACCACGTTACCACCCGCTTTTAAAAGCTTAGCAAGGTGTAAACGGTTACGCTCACCACCTGATAAATCTTTTACAAACTTTTGCTGATCGTTACCTTTAAAGTTAAAGCGGCTAACGTATGCACGGCTTGGGAACTCAAAGTTACCAATTTTTAGCACGTCTTGTCCGTCAGATATTTCTTGGAATACAGTTTTGCTTTCGTCCATATTGCCACGGAACTGATCAACCGTTGCAAGCTCTACAGTTTCACCTACGCTAATGCTGCCGCTATCAGGTTGCTCTTCGCCGCTTAGCATTTTAAATAGGGTTGATTTACCCGCGCCATTGGCACCAATAATGCCCACAATCGCGCCTTTTGGCATACTAAAGCTTAAATCGTCGATTAATACGCGATCGCCAAAACTCTTACGTAAGTTATTAACTTCAAGCACTTGGTCACCTAAACGCGGACCAGGTGGAATAAATAGCTCGTTAGTTTCGTTACGCTTTTGGTAATCAGACTGCTGTAGCTCGCTAAACTGCGCCATACGCGCTTTAGACTTAGCTTGACGACCTTTAGGGTTTGAACGTACCCACTCAAGCTCTTGAGCAATTGATTTTTGACGTGCTTTTTCAGATTTTTGCTCTTGTTGTAAGCGCGCATCTTTTTGCTCAAGCCAAGAAGAGTAGTTACCTTCCCACGGAATACCTTCACCACGGTCAAGCTCTAGTATCCAGCCAGCTACATTATCAAGGAAGTAACGGTCATGCGTTACCGCCACAACAGTGCCTTCGTAATCATGTAAGAAGCGCTCAAGCCAAGCAACCGACTCAGCATCTAAGTGGTTAGTAGGCTCATCGAGAATAAGCATATCTGGTTTTTCGAGTAATAAACGACAAATAGCAACACGGCGGCGCTCACCACCTGAAAGGTGCTCAATTTTAGCATCCCATTCAGGTAAACGAAGTGCATCTGCAGCGCGTTCTAAAACGTTATCGATGTTGTGACCATCGTGCGCTTGAATAATAGCTTCAAGCTCGCCTTGCTCTTTTGCTAGGGCGTCAAAGTCAGCGTCTTCCATTGCGTACTCGTTGTACACTTCGTCAAGGCGGTTAAGGGCATGTTTTACTTCGCCAACAGCTTCTTCAACTATTTCGCGTACTGTTTTGCTTTCATCCAGTACTGGCTCTTGCGGTAAGTAACCAATTTTAGTACCAGGTTGAGGGCGAGCTTCACCTTCAAAGTCTTGGTCAACACCGGCCATAATGCGAAGTAATGTAGATTTACCAGCACCATTTAAACCTAGCACACCAATTTTAGCGCCAGGGAAAAAGTGCAACGAAATATCTTTTAAAATTGTGCGCTTAGGTGGCACAACTTTAGATACTCGACTCATCGAGAATATAAACTTATCAGGTAAAACCATGGAGGAAAGCCTTCAAATAATAATAAAAATTTCAATGTTGTATTGTAGTGGCTCACGGGTGAAACAGTCAACGAATGGCGGGTTTTAAAGCGCTAATGGCTGCAGGTTGATAAAGTATAAAATCATGAATAAATTTCATTTAGACATCTATACATCTAGAGGTTGAAATTTTTAGCATACTGTTCATAATGAGAGCGTATAAATTCTCGGTTTTTATGAGTAGGAGTAAAAAAATATGCCAATTACAGTGAAAGACGAGCTACCGGCTATTGCCCGTTTACGTGAAGAAAACGTGTTTGTAATGCCAAAAAGTCGCGCAAAAACGCAAGAAATTCGTCCTATGCGTTTGGCTATTTTAAATTTAATGCCTAATAAAGTAGAAACCGAAGTGCAGTTTATTCGTTTGCTTGCCAATTCTCCTTTGCAAGTAAATGTAGAGCTATTACGCCTAGATACGCATCGCAGTAGTAGCAACTCAGAAGAGCACCTAGATACCTTTTACCGTTATTTTTCAGAAGTGAAAGACAATAACTACGATGCGTTAATTGTTACCGGTGCACCACTCGCACACCTCGAATACGACGATGTTGCGTACTGGGATGAGCTAAAAGTGATTATTGATTGGGCAGAGCAGCACGTTACCTCTACGCTGTTTTCGTGCTGGGCGGCACATGCGGCGCTTTATTATCGTTACAATTTAAAACGCGATTTAAAAGAAGATAAACTTTGTGGTGTGTTTACTCACCAGTGTTACTTTGATCATGGGGCACTTACTCGTGGCTTCGACGACAACTTTTTAGTGCCGCACTCACGTTATGGCCACATAGATATAAATAAAATAAATGCCTGCGACGATATAGTGGTATTGGCAGGCTCTGAAAAAGTAGGCGCTTACTTAATGAAAAATAAGTCGGGCAGCCAAGTGTTTATAACCGGCCACCCAGAATACGATGCCGACACATTAAAAGCAGAGTACGAGCGCGATTTACAAAAAAGCCCTGATGCGCCAAAACCCGAAAACTATTTTCCAGATAACGATGCAAGCAAAAAGCCGTCAAAAACGTGGCAAAGCCATGCCTTTTTGCTGTTTTCGAACTGGTTAAATTACTACGTGTACCAAACGACCCCTTATGATATTAATTTAGTTAGCCAAGATGTGAGGACTAACAACTATGCCGAATAACGTGCAAAACAATAATAAACACAGCGAATTAAGCGCTGCATTAAAAGAGCGTATTTTAATTTTAGATGGCGCCATGGGCACCATGATCCAAACTCACAAGCTTGAAGAAGAAGACTACCGAAGCGAGCGCTTTAAAGACTGGCACGTACTAATTAAAGGCAATAACGATTTATTAAGCCTTACAAAACCTGAGCTAATTGCCGATATACACCGCAGCTTTTTAGCCGCCGGTGCAGACATTATTGAAACCAATACCTTTAACTCAACCACCATTTCGATGGAAGATTACGACATGGCAAGCATAAGCCGTGAGGTAAACTTAGAGTCGGCAAAACTCGCACGCGCAATATGTGACGAGTTCACCGCTAAAAACCCAGAAAAACCACGCTACGTAGCCGGTGTGTTAGGGCCAACCTCTAAAACCTGCTCAATTTCGCCAGATGTAAACGACCCAGGCTATCGTAATATTACCTTTGATAAGCTGGTTACTGCGTATGTTGAGTCTACCCTTGCATTAATGGAAGGCGGCGCTGATTTAATACTTATCGAAACCATTTTCGACACGCTAAATGCAAAAGCTGCCTCATTCGCAGTAGAAGAAGCGTTTGAGCAAGCAGGGCGCACATTACCTGTAATGATCTCGGGCACAATTACCGATGCCTCTGGGCGTACGCTTTCGGGGCAAACCACCGAAGCATTTTATAACTCTATTCGCCATATTAAGCCGCTTTCTATAGGCCTTAACTGCGCCCTAGGGCCAGATTTACTTCGCCAATACGTAGAAGAGCTTTCGCGCGTATGCGAAACATTTACCTCAGTACACCCAAATGCAGGTTTACCAAATGAGTTTGGTGAGTACGACCTAGAAGCAGAGGACATGGCGAAAGAGATTATAGACTGGGGCAAATCGGGCTTTATAAATATTGTTGGTGGCTGCTGTGGCACAACGCCTGCGCATATTCGTGCGTTTGCCAAAGGGCTTGAAGGCGTTAAACCTCGCGCGTTGCCAGAGCTTGATGTTCGTATGCGTTTATCAGGCCTTGAAGCCTGTAACTTAAACTAGGAGCCAACATGACCCAGCAAATTGCAGTATTTACCAATGTTGGCGAGCGTACCAACGTAACCGGCTCTGCCATGTTTAAACGCTTAATCATGGAAGAAGATTACGAAACCGCCCTGAATGTGGCTCGCGAGCAAGTAGAAAACGGCGCCCAAGTTATTGATATAAACATGGACGAAGCCATGTTGGACTCAAAAGCGGCCATGGTTAAGTTTTTAAACTTAATTGCCTCAGAGCCCGATATTTCTAAAGTGCCCATTATGGTCGACTCCTCTAAATGGGAAGTAATAGAAGCAGGCCTTAAATGTATTCAAGGCAAGGCTATTGTTAACTCAATATCGCTTAAAGAAGGGGAGGAGCCGTTTAAACGCCAAGCTAAAATTATTAAACGCTTTGGCGCAGCTGCTGTTGTTATGGCGTTTGACACCGACGGCCAAGCCGACACCGCAGACCGCAAATACGAAATATGTGAACGCAGCTACAAAATATTAGTCGAAGAGATTGGTTTTCCGCCGGAAGATATAATATTCGACCCCAATATATTTGCCGTAGCCACCGGTATAGAAGAGCACGACAACTACGCCGTAGAATTTATTGAAGGTACACGCCGAATTAAACAAAACTTACCACACTGTAAAGTGTCGGGCGGGGTGTCTAATGTCTCGTTTTCGTTTAGGGGTAATAACCCCGTACGTGAAGCGATTCACTCGGTGTTTTTATACCACGCGATAAAAGCGGGTATGGATATGGGTATTGTAAACGCAGGCCAGCTTGCCGTTTACGACGACATCCCCGAGGAACTTCGCAAAGCCGTAGAAGATGTAATCCTTAACACTGACCCAGGTTCAGGTGAGCGCTTAGTAGAAATAGCCCCTAAGTTTTCGGGTATGGCACAAGCCGAACGCGTAGAAGATTTAGAATGGCGCACATGGCCTGTTGAAAAACGTCTAGAGCACGCCCTTGTAAAAGGCATTACCACCTTTATAGATGAAGATACCGAAGAGTGCCGCGCAGCTGCCGATAAACCTATTCACGTAATTGAAGGGCCATTAATGGATGGCATGAACGTGGTAGGGGATTTATTTGGTGCAGGTAAAATGTTTTTACCACAAGTTGTTAAATCGGCCCGCGTAATGAAACGAGCAGTGGCCTACCTAGACCCATTCATAGAAGCTGAAAAAGAAGAAGGTGCCACTAACGGTAAAGTAGTTATGGCCACCGTAAAAGGCGACGTGCACGACATAGGTAAAAACATTGTAGGCGTAGTACTACAATGTAATAACTACGAAGTAATCGACTTAGGCGTAATGGTACCTGCTGAAAAAATACTACAAACCGCGATTGACGAAAAAGCCGACATAATCGGCCTTTCGGGTTTAATTACCCCATCGCTTGATGAAATGGTACACGTAGCCAAAGAAATGACCCGCCGAGGTTTTGAGCTACCACTTATGATTGGCGGCGCAACGACCTCTAAAGCGCATACTGCCGTTAAAATTGAGCCGCAGTACGACAAAGGCGTAGTGTATGTAAATAACGCCAGCCGTGCAGTGGGCGTGGTATCAAGCTTATTATCTAAAGAGCTAAAACCGGCCTTTTTAGAAAAAACTAAAGCCGAGTACGAAAAAGTACGCGAGCAGCAAGCGCGCAAAAAGCCACGTTCAAAACCGGTTACCATACAGCGTGCCCGAGATAACGCAGCCAAGCTTGATTGGGATAACTACACGCCACCGGTGCCTAAAAAGCTGGGCGTGACCGAATTTAAAAATGTATCAATTGCGACTTTACGTAAATACATAGACTGGACCCCGTACTTTATGACGTGGTCAATCGCTGGTAAATACCCGCGCATAATGGATGACGAAGTAGTGGGCGAGCAAGCACGCAGCTTATTTAAAGACGCTAACGACATGCTCGACGACCTTGAAAAGTCAGGTGCTTTGCAACCTTTAGGTGTAATTGGTTTATTCCCTGCAAACCGCGTGGGTGATGACATAGAAATTTACACCGACGAAACCCGCAAAGAGCTGTTAACTACCTCATGCCATTTACGCCAGCAAACCGAAAAAACCGACTTTGCTAACTATTGTTTAGCCGACTACATTGCGCCAAAAGGCACACCTGATTACTTTGGCGCGTTTGCAGTAACGGGCGGCTTAGAAGAAGACGACCTAGCCGACGCGTTCGATGCCAAGCAAGACGACTACAATAAAATAATGGTAAAAGCGGTTGCCGACAGGCTCGCAGAAGCGTTTGCAGAATACTTGCACGAACAAGTGCGCAAAGAGTATTGGGGTTACGCAGCCGATGAAAACTTAAGTAACGATGAGCTAATTCGCGAAAACTACCAAGGTATTCGCCCAGCGCCTGGTTACCCAGCGTGCCCAGAGCACACTGAGAAAAAGAAAATTTGGCAGTTACTCGATACCGAAAAACGCATTGGCATGCAGCTCACCAGCTCATACGCCATGTGGCCAGGGGCAGCGGTTTCGGGCTGGTATTTCTCACACCCAGAGGCAAAATACTACGCCGTAGCATCTATTCAAAAGGATCAGGTAGAAGATTACGCCAAGCGAACTAATATGACGCTCGAAGAGGCTGAACGTTGGCTGTCGCCTAATTTGGGGTATGAGCCAGAGTAAAAGAGCAGCGGTCAGTTTTTAGCTGTCAGCTATCAGTAAAAGATAAACGAGCCAAATTAGGCTCGTTTTTGTTTTTATTAAGAAAACTTATTTCTAAAGTATTATAAATAGTTAATATATCCATTATTTAAACATAAATTATAAGGAAGTATTTTGAGCTCTATTAAAGAATTTTTATTTGAAGAACAAAATAAGCAGGCTGAAAAGTGGGTACGTGAAAGGCTCAGCGATCAAGATTTAACAGTAGAATCGGATGAATGGCAAAGTTTACTCATTGAGTATTCTGCTTATCAGGACCATTTAAATGATGAATATGAGTGGGTTTCAGAAATAAAATGGTTAAAGGAAAATGGCTCAGTTGATATTTATCAAAACTTTATGACAGAGTTAAGCAATGTAAAGGAGCTTGCAAAAAACTCACTCTCCCAACCAATTCCTCTAGATGAAAACTTAATAATTAAAATGTGTTATTCATACTCGGTAACACTTCTTGAAGCTTTTTTAGGGGACACAATAAAAAGCTTAATATCTGAAAACAATGTCTATCTAAATAATGCGATAGAGCGTTTGGAGCAAATAAGGAATACGAAATATTCATTGTTTGATTTATCTAAATCAGGAATAGATTTAAGTGGGTTGGCAATTAAGTCCGTTAGTGAAGTATTATTTCACAAAATTGATAAAGTCATGGGAATGTACGAAAAAGTACTTGGTTGTAAAATAAATATAGACACGACAAAAGTAGAATCAATTATCGACATAAGACATGATATTGTCCATAGAAATGGGTATACCAAGGACAACGAAGTAATAGTTATACTTCCAGATGACTTATATCAGGCAATTACTGAAATAAATCATTTAGCTAATCAATTGCAAAAAATAATTGAGGCAAAAGAAGTATCAAACTAATACGAACTGCTTCGATAAAAAAACTGAGATAAAGGACTATTCATGAAGTATCTAAATTACATATTGCTTTGCCTATTCCTACTTTTCACATCAAACACATTTGCGCTTGAGCAGAAGTATCACGGGAGTGTTTTACCTGTTATTGCTGCTTTTAAAACGCAGGATAAAACTGTGATTGCTGCGCATATTCGCTACCCTCTAAAAAGGCAATATCCATTGCCCGACATTAAAAATGAAGCTGAGTTTATTAACCGCTTTGATGAAGTGTTTGACGATGAACTAGTTGCCGTTATTGGCAGCTCTAATATTAATACCGATTGGGATAAAGTTGGTTGGCGTGGCATTATGCTAAATAACGGCGTAATGTGGGTAGATACTAACGGTAAAATTATCGGAATAAATAGCCACACAGCCAAAGAGCAGGCATTTGCTAAACGCTTAATTGAACAAGACAAGCAATCAATTCATTCAAGTATTAATACATTTGAAGAGCCAGTGCTGGATTGGAAAACGGCTAGCTACCATATTCGCGTTGATGATTTAGGTGATAGAAATTACCGTTATGCGGTGTGGAGCAGTGATAAAAGGCCAAAGGACAAGCCTGATATGGTTTTATTTAACGGTGATATTACCTTTGAGGGTAGCGGCGGCAATCATCATTATACGTTTAAAAACGGACGCTATAGTTACGTATTACACGTTACTGTAATTGGTTGCGATACATCGCCACCTGGTTGGCTTGAAGTATATAAAAATGATGAGCAGCTATTAAATGAGCCAGTTATAAGTGCTAAGTAGAATCAGTAAACCCTTCTTATCTCTATCTAATAAAGCTGCCACTTAGTAACAGCTATAGGTTGGCGGTTCGCCGATAAAAATTTCAATAAATCAATCCTAAGTGGTAGGCTAAAAAAGTAGCAATTATTCAAACCGTTCTCGCGCAACAAGGCATTCCTTTAAAGCGCTTTGCCAAGGAGTTAAATATGATCACGCTTACCGTTAATGGTAATAAACATGAGTTTACAGGCGATCCGTCAACGCCGGTGCTTTGGTATCTTCGAGATGAATTAAATTTAACCGGGCCTAAGTTTGGCTGTGGTATGGCGCAATGTGGTGCGTGCACCATACATATTGATGGCGTAGCGCAGCGCTCGTGCATATTACCTGTATCGGCTGTGGCAGGGCGTGCTATTACCTCTATTGAAGGGTTAAGCGAGCAAGGCGATCACCCAGTGCAAAAAGCCTGGGTTGAGCATAAAGTGCCGCAATGTGGGTTTTGTCAGTGCGGACAAATAATGCAAGCGGCAAGCTTATTAGCCGCTAACCCAAATCCCACTGATGATGAAATAGTGAGTAATATGTCGGGCAATATTTGTCGTTGTGGCACGTATCCGCGTATTCATAAAGCGATTAAGTCGGCGGCTAAAACCATTGCGGGCGTTGAGTATTTTGACCCAAATGAACAAGGGGAAGAGGTATGAAAAACGACAATACGTACTTTGACCTAAACCGTCGCCAATTTTTAAAAACCAGCGCAATAGGCGCATTAGTATTAGGCACTTATTTTGTAGGCAGTGCACCAAAAGCGTTTGCAGGCGTGTTAGAGCAACCCTCTGAGCAAGCAAAACGTGCTAACTTATTTATAGCTCTGCGCCCTGATGGCATGGTTGAAATAACCTGCCACCGCTCTGAAATGGGCCAACAAATTCGTACCGCCATTGCCCAAATTGTGGCAGACGAAATGGAAGCTGCATGGGATAAAGTCGTTGTTATTCAAGGTAAGGGCGACCCTAAATATGGGGATCAAAATACCGATGGTTCGCGCAGTATTCGCTACAACATGCAACGCCTGCGCGAAATGGGCGCAAGTGTACGCTACATGATGCAGCACGCAGCCGCTAAATATTGGAACGTTGAGCCGCAAACCTGTACAGCTAATCAGCACGTGGTAACCCACAGCTCGGGTAAAACGCTTGCCTATAAAGACTTAATTGACCTCGCGCTTGGTATTACCCCGCCAGAGCCAGACAAGTTAACACTTAAAACACGTAAAGAATGGCGTTATATAAATACCGGTATGGCGCACATAGATTTAACCGATTTAGTAACCGGTAAAGCCACATTTGCTGCTGATGTTCGCGAACCAAAAGCGCTGGTGGCTATTATTGAGCGCCCGCCGGTAGTAGGTGGTGTGGTTAAATCGTTTGATGCCAGCGCCGCTAAAGCAATTAATGGCGTAGTCGATGTTATTGAAATGCCTGTACCAAAAGGTGCGCCGCAATTTCAGCCAAAAGGCGGCATTGCTATTGTTGCTAAAAATACCTGGGCTGCATGGCAGGCGCGTAAAGCACTAAAGGTGGTGTGGGATGATGGTAAAAACGGCGATTATAATTCAGAGAGCTTTAAAAAGTCGTTATTACAAACCGTTAATGAGCCGCAAGCGCATGTACGTGAAATAGGCGATACCGCCAGCGTATTGGCTAAATCGAGCAATAAGTTAGTAGCCGACTATTACGCGCCGCATTTGGCTCAAGCACCTATGGAGCCACCTTGCGCCACTGCAATGTACAATAAAGACAGGGTAGATATTTGGGCTGCAACGCAAAACCCGCAAGCTGATATGAAAACCGTAGCTGCGTTACTTGGTATGCAAGAGAGCCAAATTAACGTGCATGTCACCATGTTAGGTGGCGGTTTTGGGCGTAAATCAAAACCTGACTTTTCAGCAGAAGCTGCCTACATTTCAATGAAAGTAGGACAACCTATACGCGTACAGTGGACGCGAGAGGATGATATTCAGCACAGTTTTTATCATGCGGTATCGGCTCAACATATTGAAGCTTCACTAGATGAAAAAGGTAATATTGAGGCTTACTTACACCGTACGGCGTTTTCGCCAATTATGTCGACCTTTCAAGAAGGGGCAACGTCGCCTGCAGGTTTTGAGCTGCGCTTGGGCTTTACCGATAACCCCATAAACTCACCTAACTTAAAGTTAGAAAACGGCGAAGCACCCGCTAAAACAAGAGTAGGTTGGATGCGTTCGGTATCAAATATTTTTCATGCTTTTGCTATTCAGTCATTTATTGCTGAAGCTGCGCATAAAGCAGGGCGCGACCAAAAAGACTATTTACTTGAAACCATAGGCCCTGATCGCATTTTAGATGTAACCGAGCAAAATGCGTCTTACGATAACTATGGCGGCGATAAAGATGTTTACCCATTAGATATTGGTAAATTACGCCATGTTATTGAAAAAGTAGCTGAGATAAGTAAATGGGGCCGAAAGCTGCCAAAAGGTCGCGGGTTAGGCATTGCTGCGCACCGCAGCTTTTTAACCTATGTGGCTACTGTGGTTGAGGTAGAGGTATCGGACGCTGGTGATTTAAATGTGATTAAATCGTGGGTAGCTATTGATGCAGGTACGGTTGTAAACACCGATACCGTAAAAAATCAAACGCAAGGTGGCTCTATTTACGGTATTACAACCGCAATAAGCGATGGTATTACCTTTGATAAAGGCCGCGTGCAGCAAAGTAATTTTCACGATTATCGCGTACCGCGTATGAGCGATTCACCACTAGAGGTAGAAGTAGAAATAATACAAAGCGATGCGCCACCAGCAGGCGTAGGCGAGCCCGCAACACCGGTTTACGCCCCTGCGCTATGTAACGCTATTTTTGCCGCTTGTGGTAAGCGTATTAGGCAGCTGCCAATAGGTAACCAATTAAAAGCGTAAATAACGTCTTTTTTTAGCCGTTAAACAAAAAAACCGCCAAATGGCGGTTTTTTTAGAAGTTAGCGATTAGTGAGTTCTTTCAAACTCGTCTACTTCGCGCTCTGCTTCTTCTTTAGATTTACCGTACTGCTGCTGTATTTTACCCACTAGCTCCTTACGGCTACCTTCAATTTTGTCTAAATCGTCGTCAGTAAGATCGCCCCATTTTTGTTGCGCCTTACCTTTAAGCTCGTTCCAATTACCTTTCATACGATCGCTGTTCATAAGTATCTCCTTACTTAGTTTTAAATAACGTTCAGTATAAAAGGAGCAAAGCGTGTACCAATAAGTTAAACTTTTTATTTTGTGTTTATAATCATTGATTTATATATTTAAGCGAGGCGTTACTTTTATTGCAACGCGTATGTTCTTAAAAAATGTACAGAGCGGTCTGTAATTATTTCTGATTATGGATACGCGTAAACTCATCCGCTTTTGCGGCGCGTTTATTTTTGGTTTTTGTTACAATGCGCACAAAGCAATTTTGGGTAAATAGCAGTGCTGCCGGTTCAAAACATATATCAACAACTTTTAACTACATTACAAAGTAACCCCATAACGTTATTACAAGCACCGCCTGGTGCGGGTAAATCAACCTGGTTACCGCTACAGCTTATGCGCGACGGCCATTTTAAACGTATTGTAATGCTTGAGCCGCGCCGCTTAGCAGCACGTAATATTGCCAATTACTTAGCACAGTGCCAAAACGAAAAAGTGGGGCAGAGTGTTGGTTTGCGAGTACGCGGCGAGAGTAAAGTAAGTAGTAATACGCGCCTTGAAATAGTCACCGAGGGCATGCTTACCCGCATGCTACAAAACGACCCCGAATTAAGCGATATAGACTTACTGATTTTTGATGAATTTCATGAACGCTCAATTGCAGCCGACACTTCACTGGCCTTTGCTTTAGAGACCCAAAGTGCGCTGCGCGACGATTTAACCATACTACTTATGTCGGCCACCCTTGATACTGAGCGCTATACGCAGTTTTTTGATTGCCCGGTTATACAATCAAGCGGGCGTAGTTACCCCATTGACGAAGTATATATACCAATAAAAGATGAGAGCCGCTGGTTAGATGCCATTCCTAATATCGTTAAGCAAGCACTCAATGAGCAAAGCGGTAGTGCATTAGTCTTTTTACCTGGGCAATTTGAAATAGTACGTGTGCAGCAGGCCCTTAATGATTTACCAAGTAACTGCTTAGTTGCCACATTATTTGGCGAGCAAGATAAAGCCAATCAGCAAGCGGCGATTGCCCCTGCGCCTATAGGTATGCGCAAAATAGTGCTTACCACCAATGTAGCCGAAACCAGTTTAACCATTGAAGGCATTCGCATTGTTATTGACAGCGGCAAACGCCGCGCGGCGAGCTATAACTTGAAAACAGGCGTAACTGAGCTTACAACACAAAGTATATCGCGCTCCTCTGCTGTGCAGCGAGCAGGGCGTGCAGGGCGAATAGAGCCTGGGGTTGTTTACAGGCTTGGCTCAAAGCAAACCTTTGAGAGACGTAATAGCCACGATAGCCCGGAAATACTCACCTCAGACATAAGCCAACTTATGCTGGAGGCAAAACAATGGGGCGCAAATATTAGCGAACTCACCTTGCTTGATACGCCAACAGCGCAGCAATGCACGCAAGCGGCAAACTTACTAACCATGCTTGAAGCTATCGACTCTAAAGGTAAGCTCACTAAATTGGGCAGCAACATGCTGGGTTTTGGGGCAGATATTCGCTTAGCGCATATGCTTTTAAAAGCGCAAGCGCTTGAGGCAGAACTCCCTGGTATTTACCGTTTAGCACTTTATTTAGTGGCGCTGCTTGAGAGCCGAATAAACAGCGCCAACGAGCTAAGCTTGGCGCTACATAGCCAACAGCAAAGGCCACACCCAGTATTTAAACAGCAGTTAAAATACTGGCAAAGCCGTTTAAAAGTAACCGACAGTAACAGCGAGCTAAACACCGAGTATTTAGGTTTGCTGGTGGCATTAGCTTACCCCGACCGCATTGCAAAAAAACGCGGCAATGGCTACTTACTTGCCAATGGTGCGGGCGCTGATTTAAACACCGATTACTGGCATAACGATGACTACCTTGCTATTGCAAGCATGGGCGGCCATAAAGGCACGCGTATTTTTGCAGCCACCGCACTTAGCCCATTTGAGCTACAAGATTACTTACCGCATTTGTTTACTACGCTTACCCGCTGTGAGTTTGATGAAAAAACCGCGCGCTTTATCCATCAAGACGAAGTAAAGCTCGGCGCTATTACGCTTACAAGCCAACCAAGTAAGCAAAAGCTTGATAAAACCGAGCGCGCCAAAGCGTGGCTTAATTTATTTACCAAACATGGTTTTGCATTATTTAATGAACAACCCGATGCGCAGCAATTATTAATACGCATGAGTTTAGCCAGTCAGTTTATGCCAGATACGTTCCCGGCAATAAGCGAGCAGCAACTTATCGAAACAGCTGATGATTGGTTAGGCGTATATTTACAGGATATAAAAACGCTGGAGCAGCTTAAAAAGTTTAACTACTTTGAAGCACTGCAAAATTGTTTTGACTGGACACAGCAAACAGCCCTAAAAACCCTGTTACCGCTTAGGTTAACGGTACCGAGTGGCTCAAATATAAAAATTAATTACCAGCTAGATGGCCCCGCAAAACTTAGCGTGCGCATGCAAGAAGTGTATGGTTTAACAAGTACGCCAATGCTTGCAAATGGCAAGCTGCCTCTGCTTATGGAATTACTCTCGCCAGGTAAGCGTTCATTACAGCTTACGCAAGATCTTGCGCACTTTTGGGCTAGTAGTTATCGCGATGTACAAAAAGAAATGAAAGGACGTTACCCCAAGCATTTTTGGCCCGACGATCCAGCCAACAGCGTGGCAACCAATAGAGTAAAAAGCAAAATGTAGGTTTATTAACTTAAAAGTATTTGTTTTATTTTTGAACATGTGAATATAGTGTACCTATATATAAATCAATACTTTTAACTACAAGGAAGAAGTGATGAAACGAGTATTTACATTAGCTTTGCTATTAGTGAGTACCTTTTCGGTTAATGCTGAAGAGGCGCTGGACTTAAACAAATTTGCACAGCATTACTACAACACAATGACCGCCACGCAAGCGCCTAACGCAAGTGAAAAAGAGCTTGAAGCCTACCTTAATTTATTAACAGACGATGTAGGCAGCCAGCACATACCGTATCAAGTAGATGACTCTCGCACAGCAGAGGGTAAAAAACTAATGCGTAAGGGCATGCGTTTTTATTTAGGCGCGCATACTTTATACGAAAGCGAGCTGCTAAATACCTTTATATTTAACAATAGCGGCTTTGCGATTCGTTATAAAAACCACGCTAAGGGCATTCATCCGCAAAGTAAGCAGCCAATCGAGTACACATCAGTAATGATGGAAGTAATAGAAGTTGAAAACGGTAAAGTGGCGATGATCCGTAAATATCACGAATAAAACGTAAAGTGATAAAACGCGCTAGCCATTAAAGCAAAGTTAATGGCTAATTGGGCTGTAATAGCTTTTTGTTGTTAAGTGCTTAAACTTCTTTACCACCGTGTTGCTCTGCTAAATCATCTAGCTCGGCAGAGGTGTAATCAAACCCGCTTTCATCATACTCGTAAGTGACTTTTACACTGTCGCCGCCATTAAATAGGCGAGTTTTAACCTGGTTTACGGGCCAATCTTTTAGTACATGCACAAAGCGGTTAGCAACTTGCGAGGTTTCAAAGCGGTAGCGAATTTCTGTTTTCATAAAAAGGCTCTGTTATTGTATGGCTTAGCTAAAAGTGAGTAGTAAAATTACACTATTTAATGCATTACCACCTCTCATAATCTCTTGGGTGTGTTGATTTTTAATGGTTGAATTTGCAGCCGTATGTTTGGTTTTAAGGCAAGGCAGAGCCTATGTAACTTGGTTATTCCCCATAAATAGGCGATAACGCAGCATAAAAGCCAAACATGGGCTGCCCGTTGGGTTCTTTCTAGGGTGATAAACTCTTGTTTATTGGTTTTTACTTATTCTTACATGGATGTAAGTCATTAAAATAACGCAGGAGCCGTTATCGAGCCTACTAAGTTACAAACCACGCGCCGCGATTTAATCGCCCCTAGATTGAACAAATTTCTATCCGCCAAGGTCAACACGCCCTAGTATACCTTTAATCAATACGCCGATATAAGCCTCTAAAACAGTAAGTGAGGCAAAAAACCACACTTAAACGCTATAAGTGATGCGTTTTTAAAATAAATAATAATTATTACAAATAGCTTTTATATCTAAAAAGTTAATGTGATTTTATTTTTACGTAATGTTCGCACTTTGCTTTAAGGCGCAGTGTTCCTTTCTAAAAATACTTATCTAGTACAAACCAAGCGTTGTTATAAGTTTTTGATAGTTAATTACTTTAATAAGTAGATTAGCTTTGTACAGCGAATGTTTTGCTAAGCAATTTACGCGCTGTTTAGCTATGTTAAAAAGTATTTTTGCCGATCTCCCTTTGTTCTAAAAACTAAAACTATTTTAAAAATAAAACAAAAAAGAAACATTTAGGTTGATTGTTAGGTATTTGTAATTAGAATAGTCGCTATTACAAATAAGAATGATTCACATACAATATTAGGATTCAACATGAATTTGCGTAAATCTCTCCTTGCTAGTGCAGTAATTACTGCAACTATGGGTTTAACTGCGTGTGGCGGCTCAAGCTCTAGCGATAGCAACGAAACACCAACCACTCCAGCAGTGACTAATTCGGCACCTACCGCTATTAGCTTATCAACAGCGGCTGTAACAGAAGATGTAGTAGGCGCAGTAGTCGGTACTTTAAGTGCAACCGATGACGATGCAACAGGCATGGTATTTACACTTTCTGATGATGAACAGTATTTTGAAATTAATGACAGCAATGAGCTAACGCTTAAAAGCACGTTAGCGCTTAATGCTGAGCAAGTAGAAACAGTTGATGTAACAGTTACTGCAACCGATGCTGGCGATTTAAGTTTTACACAAACACTGAGCGTATCTGTAACTGATATTGAAGCGCAAGATGGCGTAAACGTTTACGAATTTGCCTCAACAGTTAATGCTAGTAAATCTGCGGTAAGTTACACAGGCCAAGTGGCTCGCCATGCACTTTCGGCGCAAATTAAAGCTTACATAAGCTTATTAAGTGTTGATTACATTGAAAGCGAAGGCTTAACGGGCGATGCCGTTAAAGCGCAGTTAATGGCTTATTGGAGCGATTACGAAGCCGTAAAAGATAACAGCTTTTTGTTTATTGATGGCGCAACTACGTTGCAACAGTCGTTTGCAGAAATTTCGAGTTCAGGCAAAACCTTAACAGGTAAAATTGCCGGTAACGATGCGTCTAAAATGGAAGAAGACTGGCTAACAGAAGGTACATTTGAAGGCTGGAGCGACTTCGGCACTCAAGCAAAAACGCCAGAAGGGCTTATTTTTCATTACTTTGATTTAATTGCCGCCAATGTAGATGCAATTGCAAGCGGTACGCAGTCTGAGGATGTAAACGGTAATGACATTACTGCGGCATACATCACAACAAGTGGCCTTGATTTAAACCAGCTTATTCAAAAGCACACGCTAGGTGCGTTAATGTTCTCGCAAGGCACTGACGATTACCTAGACGAAGGGCTTGATGAAGATAACACCGATGCAGCAGCCGATGGTACTTACAGTACTTTAGAGCATCAATACGATGAAGGTTTTGGTTACTTTGGCGCAGCACGTCATTATTTAGAATTTAGTGACGAGGCTATTTCAGATGGTAGCGCAAGCGCTGATATTGATGGCGATGGCAAAATTGACTTAGCGAGTGAATACAACTGGGGTAACTCTACCAATGCAGCTAAACGTGATAAAGGCGCGGTAATAGCAACTGACTTTAGCAGCGCAGCAATGACGGCGTTTATTGCGGGTCGTAAAATTATTAACGATGCTGCACCAAGTGCATTAACTGATGATCAAAAAACGCAGTTATTAGCACAACGTGATATTGCAGTAGCCAACTGGGAAAACGCAATTGCAGCCACCGTTGTACATTACATCAACGACACACTAGCCGACATTGATACAGTACAAGGTACAGAGGCAAGTGCTGACGATTTTGCTAATTTAGCTAAACACTTTAGTGAAATGAAAGGCTTTGCACTGAACTTTCAATTTAACCCATTTTCACCTTTTTACAGCGACGATAACGCAGGTAAATTTGCCGAGCTACATACATTGCTCGGTGAAGCGCCACTGCTAACAGATGCATACAAAGCGCAGTTAGTAGAGGCACGTGATTTGATGCAGGAAGTTTACGGCTTTGATGCTCAAAACGTTGAAAACTGGTAATAACCACCCGTTTTAGCACCAAGGAAGGTCAGCCCACGGGCTGGCCTTTTGCCGTTTAATTTTCAAAGTTTTTAGGGTTGAAATAATGATCAATTATGCAAAAAAAGGGGTTGTGGTTGCAGCTACTGTACTAACCCTTAGTGGGTGTGGTGAAAGTAGCTCAAGTAGCACAGGCAGTGATTTTCAAAGTAGTGATAGCGGGCAAACTACGACGCCTGCGGTTACTGAGTTTGATGAAGCACAACTCGTTGCTAACTTAGTCGATAATGTAATAACACCGACGTTTGTTTTATTTAATCAACAAGCACAAACACAAACACAGGCCGTTGCAAATTACTGCCAAGCTGAAATACAAAGCGTACAAGAAAGCTCAGAAGAGGCCATTGCGCTGCGTGCTCAAGCACAACAAGCCTGGCTAGATACCATGGCGGGTTGGCAACAAGCCGAAATGATGCAAATGGGGCCGCTTCTTGATAACGCAGGGCAGTTACGTAACCAAATATATTCATGGCCTACCTTTAGCCGCTGTGGGATAGACCAAGACGTGGTGTATAACCAAGACGGTGTTATTAACCAAGATCAAAATCGCCCGTATGCCATTAGCGAAAGAACAGCAACACGCCGTGGCTTATTTGCAATTGGGCATGTGTTGTTTAACGAGCAATTAGCGCATCATTGTAGTGTGGCAAATGATGCCCTTGCAGATTGGAATAACCGTACAGATTTAGCGCGTCGTCAGGCTCGTTGCGAGTTTGCTGTGGTGGCAAGTGAAGATGTTTTAAGTTCGTCAGCGCAGTTATTACAAGCTTGGCAAGGGGATAATGGTTTTGCTAACGAATTAAAAAATACCGGCCAAAGTGGCTCTCGTTTTAGCACAACTCACGAAGCACTTAATCATATTAGCGATGCACTGTTTTATATCGACACAATAGTAAAAGATAAAAAATTAGCAGAGCCGATTGGTATTTTTTCAAATTCGTGTGGCGCATCGGCGTGCCCTGAAGATGTAGAAAGCCTAGATGCGAAAAGCTCTTTAGATAATATTCGTAATAACTTAGCGGCGTTTGAAGCGTTAATTATGGGTAATTTAGACGCTGAGCAAGCAGGCACTGGCTTTGATGACTTTTTAGATGCAGAGCAAGCACAGGCTACTAAAACACGTTTAGTTGAAGGAATAGCAGCTCTTAAAGCCACTTTAAATAGCATAGATAGCTCGCTGGCCGATTTGCTAATTGATAACGAGCAACAGGTACGTGATGTACATGGGCAAGTGAAAGTGCTGACCGATGAGCTAAAAAATGACTTTATTAATGAGCTAGCACTAGAGCTACCCACCACCTCTGCAGGCGACAACGACTAAGGGCGACAATGAAATACAATAAACTTACAATTGCATTGCTTATGGCCGTAAGTTGCCAAGCAGTGGCAGAGCAAAAAAACGAATTAGAACATATTCAAATTATTAGCCATAACGATAAATTGCGCACCGAAGCAGGCTCGGCAACTTTAATTGGCGAAGCGCAACTTGAACAATTTGAGTTTGATGATATTCATCGTATTTTATCGCAGGTGCCTGGGGTAAACATACGCGAAGAAGATGGCTTTGGGCTAAGGCCTAACATTGGTTTTAGGGGCGTAACCCCTGAGCGTAGTAAAAAAATAACCATTTTAGAAGACGGTGTTTTAATTGGCCCTGCGCCGTATTCGGCACCGGCGGCTTATTATTTTCCGCTTACTACACGCATGACCGCAGTTGAAGTGTTTAAAGGCCCAGCAGCCATACATTATGGCCCGCAAACGGTGGCGGGTACGCTTAATTTAGTGTCGCGCCAAGTGCCTGATGACGCCAGCGGTATGCTTGATATTTCAGCAGGCTCTGATGGCTATAAAAAAGCGCACGCGTATTATGGTAATCGCGAAGGACAGTTTGGCTTTTTAGTTGAAGGCGTTCACCTAGAAAGTGACGGTTTTAAAGAGCTTGATGGCGGGCAAGATACAGGTTTTGAAAAAGACGATTTATTAGTTAAATTAGATTACACACTTAATAGCGAGCAGTTTAAGCAACGCTTTGAGTTAAAGCTGGCCTATTCAGATGAGCTTTCTAACGAAACCTACCTTGGGTTAACCGAAGAAGATTACCAGCAAACACCGTATCGCCGTTATGCCGCCAGCGGCCCTGCAAATATGGACACTAAGCATACGCAAGTGATGTTTACCCACCAGCTTAGCAGCGACAATTTTGCCCTTACAACCCGCGCCTATCGCAACGATTTTGAACGTGCGTGGCTTAAACTCAACGCGGTTACTAACAGCAGTGGTAGTTTGTCGGATATTTTGGCAGACCCAACACGCTTTGAGCGTGAATACAGCGTTATTAGTGGCCAAGCCGATTCGGTTCAAAGTGGTGAAAGCAATGTATTTTTAACCATGGGAACTAACGACAGAGCCTTTTTCTCGCAGGGCATACAGTTTGATGGTGATTGGCAAGTAGCTGCGTTTGGGCTAGAGCACTCACTCTCATTTGGGGTGCGTTTTCATCAAGATGAAATAGAGCGCGATCATTTTGAAGACACCTACGCCATGGTTAACGCGGTTAACACCCGTACAGACACCGCGAGTGTATTTACCACACAAAATACCGAATCTACCGATGCGTGGTCGTTATATATTGAAGACAAAGTAACCTTAGATAAGCTAACACTTGGTTTAGGCGTGCGTGGCGAGTTAATGGATATGTCGTATCAAAATGACGGCCCTGGACAAGCAAACGATTGGCAAGATAAATCGAGCCGTATCTGGTTACCTGGTTTAAGTGGCTTTTACCAATTATCGGCCAATGCAGGGTTACTTTTTGGTGTACACCAAGGGTTTGTGCCCTCAAGCCCATCTAGCCCTGTACGTGAAGGAGATGAAGAGTTTGAAAAAAGCGTAAACTATGAATTTGGTGGCCGTTACAACAACGGTAACAGCCAAGTGGAAGTCGTGAGCTTTTTTAATGATTATTCAAACTTAGTAGAAAGCTGTGGCCAGTCAAACTGTGGAATCGAAAACGAAATTGACCGCGAGTTTAGTGGTGGGGAAGTGGATGTATGGGGCGTTGAGTCTCAATTTGCACACACTTACGCATTAAATAAGCACATTGATGTGCCGGTACGCTTAACTTATACCTACACGCAAAGTGAGTTTAAAGAAGAGCTATTTAGCGAATTTACGCAGTGGGGACATATTCGCCCGGGCGATCATTTACCGTACTTGCCTAACCATCAAGCTGCGCTGAGCTTAGGCCTTGCACATAACGATTGGTCGGTTGATGTATTAATAAAATACACCTCAGAAATGCCAGAGGCCGCTGGCGTAGCTTATACCGCTGGCGAGCTTGGTAACACCACAGGGAATGATTTTTCATTACCGTTGGCAGGTGTCGAGGTACCCGCTACAACCGTTGTAGATATTGCTGCGCGCTACGAGCTTGATCAATATGGGCATATTTACGCTAAGGTAGATAATCTGTTTGACCAAGATAACATTGTTAGTCGTCGCCCATATGGCGCGCGCCCGGGTAAACCGCGTAGCGTAGCCGTGGGCTACAAATATCAATTTTAAGAGGTAAGTTATGCTCGAGACTATATGGCAAACGCTTCTTCAAACGCCAAATTATTTGTTTGATGCCAATAAACGTATTTTTATTGGCTATAGCATTGCGGCGTTAGTGATTGCAATGTTGCTGTATTTCTCGGGCCGTGCGCAGCAAAAAAAGCGCACGTGGCGTGGGCTGGGGCGCTATTTATTTAGTAAGCGTATTTGGCTGAGTAAAAGTGCCAAGCTCGACTACCAATTATTAATTATAAACCGCTTACTTAAAGCCGCGCTGTGGGTGCCTATAGTGTTAACTATGGTGCCTGTTGCTATTGGCGTAAGTGATGCCCTGCAATGGCTTTTTGGTGAGCGCGCAGTATGGCAGCTGCCAAGTACTGTGGTGTTAGTTATTTTTACCGTTTTATTGTTTATATTTGATGATTTAACACGGTTTTTATTACATTTAGCACTGCATAAAGTGCCGTTTTTGTGGCATTTTCATAAGGTACATCATAGTGCGTTAGTGCTCACCCCAATGACCATTTATCGCAGCCACCCGTTTGAAAGCTATTTATATGCCTGTCGAATGGCGTTAGCCCAAGGTTTTGTGGTGGGCGTTTGTGTGTATTGCTTTGGCCGAAATTTATCAATGTTAGATATTTTGGGGGCTAATGTATTTGTATTTGCCTTTAATGCTTTAGGCGCTAATTTACGCCACTCACATGTGTGGTGGAGCTTTGGTAAAAAAATAGAAAATTGGTTAATTAGCCCAGCTCAG
Organism: Pseudoalteromonas sp. R86517; assembly: GCF_042466295.1. NCBI lineage: Bacteria > Pseudomonadati > Pseudomonadota > Gammaproteobacteria > Alteromonadales > Pseudoalteromonadaceae > Pseudoalteromonas > Pseudoalteromonas sp. R86517. Next base: position 2,247,668 of record NZ_JAXHCB010000001.1, on the reverse strand, counting down.
CACCAAATTCATCACAGCGATAACCCAAAACATTTTGACCGTAACCTAGGCTCAGCGTTAGCCATTTGGGATAGAGCCTGTGGCACGCTGATAAAAGCGCATCAAGTAGGTAAAATTACCGTGGGGGTTGGCAATAACGACCGGGGGCACAACAGTGTAATGGATGCGTATTGGCGGCCAATTTACGAGAACCTACAAACGCCTTGGCAGCGTGTGGCTAAAGCCGCTAATAAGGTGAATGTTTTTAATAAAAAAAAGTCCATTATTGAGGTTAATATTAACGACAAAACAGTTAAATAGCGCTCGGTTACAAAAAATAAAAGGTTAAATTGTAAATTTTGTGTTTCAATAATCGTATCAAACTCGGTACATACACGCGTACCTTCTTTAATTTACGATGACGATTTAACATGCATTACAAATCAGTTTTATTAGCAAGTTGTGCTTTATTGCTAAGCGCCTGTGGTGGCTCAGGCGGCGATGACACGCCCACCGTCAATTCAAATAAAATTCCTACCTTGTCGGTTGCCGACATACCCAGCGAATTAACTAAAGGCCAAACCATTGAGCTAATTGCAACAGCAAGCGATGAAGACGGCACAATAAGCAGTGTGGTTTGGCAACAAACTGCGGGCACCACGTTATTGAATGAACCATTAGATGCGTTAAGTACCCGCCTTACTATACCCGCTGCGCAAAGTTATGAGCCTATAACGTATTCATTTAGCGTAACAGCCACCGATAATGAAGGGGCAACAAACACTCAAACCGTTACATTTGTAGCCAAAAACAGCATGGACATACACAGCGCCGCTAGGTTATTACACCAAGCTAGCATGGGGCCAACGCTTGCTGAAATAAACAGTGCTCAAGGTTTAAGTGAGCAACAATGGCTTGATAACCAAATAGCACTGCCAGTTAGCTACCATCGAAACTACTTGGTAAAACTTGAAGATGACGAAGACTTTAAATATATAAGCCGAATAGATGCATGGTGGAAAGCGGTGCTACAAAGTGACGATCAACTACGCCAACGCGTTGCATTTGCACTGAGTGAAATATTGGTCGTATCGGATGAAAATAGCGATTTGCGAGCACAACCAGAGGGCATGATCACTTACTACGATTTATTGCTCAAACATGCGTTTGGCAATTTTAGAGAGTTACTCGAAGAGGTAACGCTTTCGCCAATTATGGGCACGTACCTAAGCCATTTAGGGAACGAAAAAGCTGATGAAGCACTTAATATTCGCCCAGATGAAAATTACGCCCGTGAGGTTATGCAATTATTTACCATTGGCCTAGATGAGTTAAACCTTGATGGCACCGCTAAGCTAGATGCAAACGGTAATAGCATAGCAACTTACGGACAGGCTCAAATACAGGGGTTTGCGCGTGTATTTACAGGCTGGACACTTGCCGGCAGCGAAACCTTTAAACGCAAAAGCCGCGATTATATAAACCCTATGCAAGCTTACAGCGAATACCATTCTGATAAAGAAAAAGTACTATTAAATAATGAGGTTATACCGCCTGGTTATGGCCCAGAGGAGTCGCTAAAAATAGCCCTCGATAATTTATTTAATCACGACAACGTAGCACCGTTTATTTCTAAGCAGCTTATTCAGCGGTTAATTACCTCAAACCCTACTGCGCAATATGTAGAGCGCGTTGCCCGTGTATTTAACGATAATGGAAGTGGTGTGCGAGGCGATTTAGCCGCAGTTGTTAAAGCTATTTATTTAGATGACGAAGCACGCCATTTTGGCAGTGTACTTAGCTATCAAGGTAAAATTAAAGAACCACTTTTAAAAACTGTGCAGTTTTGGCGAAACCTTAATGCGAAGTCGCAGCAAGGTTATTATAAAACGTGGAACTTAGTAGATAGCTATGGGCAAGGCCCCATGCAGTCGGGCTCTGTATTTAACTTTTTTAGACCCGATTACCAAAGTGCGGCGTTACGCACGCAAGGTTTGGTAGCACCTGAATTACAAATAGCCAACGATGCGACTTTAATAGGCACAATGAATGCCTTATTTGCAAGTTTGGTTTGGAGTACAGCCGAAGCGCATACCGAGTTAAACCCTGCAGGAATTTATGTTTATGTTCAAAGCGATATGGATTACTTGGCGCAAAATGGCATTAGCGCACTGATAGAGCAATACAATACTCTGTATTTTGCCGGCAATATGAGCGCTGACACTACACAAGCTTTGCTTGATTTAGATGCCTATTTTGACGAGGATCAGTACCGCGTGAGGGTTTCGTACTTGTTATACATGATTGCTATTTCACCTGAATTTAACGTGCAGTATTAGGAGCGCATAATGAGCTTAAATAGAAGAGACTTTTTGTCATTATGTTTAAAAGGCGGGGTATCGGCAGCTGCTTTAACTAGCTTGCAGCTACAAGCGTTAACGGGGGCAACTAATGCAATTGAACTCGGTGATTATAAAGCCCTAGTGTGTGTATTTTTATACGGCGGAAACGACTCACTGAATATGTTGCTACCCCTTGAGGGAGAGCAGCGTAGTTTATACGAGCAAAGCCGGCAAAACCTCGCAGTAGACAATCCGCTAGCGTTAAGTGTTTCTCAGCAGTTTGCAGGTGGCGTGGGTATTCATCCCTCACTTGCGCCTTTACAGAGCGTGTTTGAGTCGGATGATTTAGCCTTTGTTGGTGGCGTAGGCACTTTACTTACCCCCACCACATTAACAGATTACAAAAATAACGCGGTGCCTTTACCTAAGCATTTATTTTCGCATAACGATCAGCAAGCATCATGGATGTACGGCCGAGAAAAAGCCTCTTTAAACAGTGGGTGGGGCGCACGTATGCTAGAGCGATTAGCTGTAGAGGATCAGTTTGCGGCAAATATCTCTCTCGATGGCACTAATTTATGGCAAACAGGCACAAATACCAGTGCCTTTGCGCTTAACAAAAGTGGCATAAGCACAATTAACGCCTTTGGAGGTTATCAGCCCCGCACTGAGCACGTTACTAACATAATGAACCGCTTGCTAGGCAATGCAAGCCATGTACTAGGGCGTGAATATGCGAATGGCTTAAATAGCGCAATTACCAACACGCAAACGATGAACAGTGCGCTTGAACAAGCCCCAGCGCTTACTACCACCTTTAGCGATACTAGCTTGAGTGAGCAATTAGCCGCGGTGGCCAAAGCTATTAGTGTGCAGTCGTCGTTAAGTACACAGCGCCAAGTATTTTTTGTCTCTATGGGGGGATTTGACACCCACGATGATCAGCTTACTGCGCACCCTGCGTTATTAAATACGCTAGCTCAAGGGCTCAGCGAGTTTAACAGTGCCATGAAAGAGCTAAACATGAATGATAAAGTCACCACGTTTACTATGTCGGACTTTGGCCGCACGCTCACCTCAAACGGCGATGGCACCGACCATGGCTGGGCGGGTAATCAAATAGTAATGGGCGGCGCGGTAAAAGGACGTTCTATTTATGGCCAGTTACTTACTCAGCAATTAGAGGGCGAATACGATACCGGTGGCGGGCGGTTAATTCCGCAAGTGGCTAACGAGCAATACTTTGCAACGTTAGCGCAGTGGTTTGGCGTGCCTGTTTCGGAGCTGGTTGATATTTTTCCAAATTTAAGTAACTTTAACAGCGCGACCTTAGACTTTTTTGTGTAATGATACTGACACGCCAGCCTAGGTTCGTTAGTTTAAGGTTAAAGCGCCGCTGCTTGATAATAAAAATTCGTTATTTAGTTGTTTTAATTAGCTTATTTTAAGGTTTTTGAACAAAGCTTATTATTTAAAGCACTTAAGTATCACTATACAGGGGCGCGAGCTGTTAATTGTAATCTAAACCCAGTGCTTGGCAGTATAATGTACTGGTTTCAAATACTTAAAATTAAAGATCACACATGATAAAGGAATCATAATAATGAAAATTTTAGTGAGCTTAGTAAGTTTAATCGCTTTTTTACTCGTTTTACTGCCAGGGCCTTTATATAAGTATGGGGTTGTTGAACTAAGTACTGCGTTTGCAGGGTTTAGATTTGGTGTGTATGTGGGTGGCGCTGCATTAGTGCTGCTTGTTATACAGGTTATTTTTATGCGTAAAACGCTTAGCATGGGCAGCACTTTAATGGCGTTGGGGTTTGCAGCCATCGCGATTGCAATGCCACTGAGCATGATGAGCAAGGCTAAAAGCGTACCCGCGATCCATGATATTTCGACCGATTTAATAAACCCGCCAAAATTTGTGGCAATTGTACCGCTGCGAGCGGATGCTAAAAACCCAGCTGAATACGCAGGAGAAGAAACAGCCACGCAGCAACGCAAAGCTTACCCTGAGCTAAAAACACTAAATTATGCACAATCAAAAACAGACTTATTGGCTGCTACCGAGCAAGCGGTTAAAAATTTAGGGTTTGAGCTTGTTAATGTTAATGCGGCTACGGGCATTGTAGAAGCAACGGATACCACCACATGGTTTGGTTTTAAAGACGATGTAGTTGTGCGTATCAATGATGAAGGCAGCCAGCGCTTTGTAGATATACGCAGTAAGTCACGCGTGGGGCGAAGCGATTTAGGAAAAAATGCTGAACGTATACATTCACTCATTGATGAGATAAATACGTTACTGGATAAGTAACCAACATTTAAGTTAAAAAAGCCCAACCTTGTTGGGCTTTTTTGGTCAGGGTGCATTCACAGCGCCGGCGTTAGTGTAAACCACATCAAAGTGCATACCGGTTTTATTTTTAGAGCTAGCCCTCATGGGATTAGTTTTAAAATAAAGCACTTAAATAAGCGAAAAGGTAGACGACTTAAATTTTTACAGACTATGGAGTTGTTATGAAAACAGTAGGATATGCAGCAAAAAGCGAAGGTGCGCAACTAGGTGAATATACTTTTGAGCGCCGCGATTTACGCGATAACGATGTAGAAATTGAAATTTTATATTGTGGCGTATGCCACTCTGATTTACATGCAGTGCGCAATGACTGGGGCGGAAGCCGTTACCCATTAGTCCCTGGGCACGAAATTGTAGGTAAAGTAAAAGCCATTGGTAGCGCTGTTAAAAACTATGAAAAAGGTGACACGGTAGCGGTAGGCTGCATGGTTGATTCATGCCAAAGCTGCAAACAGTGTGATAACGGCGAAGAGCAATTTTGCCAAGAAGGCATGGTAGGCACATACGCAGGTAAAGACAGAGTAACCGGCGAGATGACCCAAGGTGGCTATTCTAAACATATTGTTGTTCGTGAAGAATTTGTACTATCAGTCCCTGAAAGTCTAGAGCTTTCGCGCGTTGCCCCTTTATTATGTGCAGGTATCACTACTTACTCTCCATTACATAAGTGGGGCGTTACAAAAGGCAGCCGTGTTGCCGTTGTAGGGCTTGGTGGCTTAGGTCACATGGCTGTTAAAAATGCCGTAGCCATGGGCGCGAGTGTAACAGTGGTTGGGCGAAGTGAGTCTAAAAAAGATGACGCAGTAAAACTTGGCGCGCAGCATTATTTAGTGTCGACTGACGAAGGTGCAATGAAAGCGTCGCAGTCGGCTTTTGATATTATTATTGACACCGTACCTGTTAAGCACGATTTGTCTATTTACACACCCTTATTAGACATAGATGGGACGCTAGTTATTGTTGGGCAAGTTGGCCCCGTAGAAGAGCTAAACACTGTGCCTCTTTTAATGGGTCGTCGGCGCATCGCAGGCTCACTGATTGGTGGGATAGAAGAAACCCAACAGATGCTAGATTTTTGTGGCAAAAATAACGTATTGCCAGAGTGCGAAATGATTAATATTGACCAAATAAACACCGCGTATGAGCGAATGGAAAAATCAGACGTACGCTATCGTTTTGTTATTGATATGGCGTCGTTAGAGGCCCAGTAAGGTGGGTGATTAAATCCCCTTGTTAAAGTAAAAGAGCGGCTAATTGTATTAGCCGCTCTTTTTATATGCTTAACACGTTTGTGCTGCGGGTTGTTGTTTATTAAGTTGCAAGTAGCTTAAAAACCACATTACTAAGCCGCCTAAAAACAACGCCGCTGCGACATAACCTGTTTGGTTAGGCGCTGCACCTTGTGCAATAACAGCCCCGCCAACCCAAGGGCCGATAGCATTTGCGGTGTTAAATGCGCATTGTACTAATGCACCAATCATTGCATGGCCCTCTGGGGCTACATCCATTAATAAAGATTGAATAAGCGTTGCCAAACCCACACTGCAACCAATAAAAAATATAACCGCATACAGCATCCAAATATTGTAACTTGCGCTAACGTAGGCAATTGCAAATACGATGGTGCACACCAGTGCAAGGCCTGTGGTTTTAATGGCAGATTTATCGGCCGCTTTGCCTAATATGTAATTACCTAACGTACAACCAATACCAAACATCACCATAGCGATAGAAATAGTGTAAGGGGCTGTTTTAGTTACATCTAAAATTGTATCGGCAATGTATGTATAAATACAAAACACGCCGCCAAAGCCAATAATAACAATACCTAAAATAGACCACACCAGTTTATTTTTAAGTACGCCAAACTCATTAAGTAAGTTAGATGGCTTAGCGTTATCAATATTTGGCACTACTTTGTATACAAATATAAACGCAATAAACGCTAAAACCGCAGCGCCACCTAAGCAATAACGCCAGCTTAGGTTTTGCCCCACCAAGGTAACAATAGGCACGCCAACGATGGTCGCAATGGTTAAGCCCATAAATACTTTTGACATAAAGCTCGCGCGTTTACCCGAAGGGGCAATATCGGAGGCAAGCAAAATAGCGGCACCAAAGTAAGCGCCGTGAGGTAAGCCACTTAAAAAGCGAAAAATAACGAGCTGCTCTAATGAGGTTGCTAATGCACTCAAACCATTAGAAATACACATTAGGCTTAAAAAAATCAGCAAAGCTTTGCGTTTTCGCATATTGGCCGTTGTAAGCATTAATACCGGCGCGCCTACCACAACACCAATAGCATAGGCGCTAATTGCATAGCCACTTTGCGAAGGGGTTGAGCCAAACGTTTCACTGATCAGCGGCAGCATAGGCATCATTGAAAATTCTGATAATCCTAAAATAAACGTACCTAGTGCTAACACTAATAAAATAGCAGCTTTATTTAACTGATTAGATGCCGACGCAACATCTGCACTCATAGAAGATCCTTTAACTTTGATTTTAAAAATAGTGAATAGCCACACATTAACTGCGTGGAGAGTAAACATATATTAGGTGTGGAGTGTGTCAGTGAGATGGCTATTTTAAGTTAAAAAGTGTACTGCGTCATGTATAAAAAATAGTATTTTTGGCTTGTTTTACTTTTGTTAACAGGCAAAAAGTGCTACTTATTAAATTAATTTATAAAAAGTTTTTACAAAGCAGCTCACTAGCAAGTGTTTAATTGCTAGCAGAAAAACTAAAAAACACCTATATTTACAAAATTGTTACATTTATTGCTAGCTTACATATTATTTTTATATTTGTTTGTTATTGTCATCCTATTATTATTCCCTAAAGGTTTAACACATGTTTGGTCTACGAAAAGATAACGCCAAAGTTGAAGAATTGGAACGTCAACTCAATGAAAGTAAATCAGTACTATCCGCTATTTATAACCATGTAGCGTATATTGAATTTACACCCGAGGGAAAAATTTTAGACGCTAATGATCTTTTTTTAGATACCGTAGGCTACAAAAGAGAAGAGGTAATAGGCAAGCACCACCGGATGTTTTGCGATTCAGACTACGCTAAGTCGAGTGAGTACAGCCAATTTTGGCAAGCGCTGCAAGGGGCAAACTCAACAAGCGGTACCTTTATGCGATTTAACGCTAATGGCGAAAAGCTATGGCTAGAGGCTACTTATTTTCCTGTTGAAGTAAACGGGGTGGTTACTAAGGTTATTAAAATAGCGTCGGATATTACAAAAAATTATGTACAGCGAAAATCTCAAGAAGCGCTCACCGAAGCGCTTGATAAGGCGCTGGCTACAATAGAATTTCACCCCGATGGCACCATAATTAAAGCAAATCAAAACTTTTTATCTACGGTGGGTTATTCACTTGCAGAAATTGTTGGCAAACATCACAAAATGTTTTGTACTGACTCTTTTTATCAAAATAACCCTCGGTTTTGGGAAGAGTTAAGCGATGGGCAGTTTAAGTCGGGTAAGTTTAAACGCATAACCTCTGATGGCTCGCAAATATGGCTAGAGGCAACTTACAACCCAATTTTAGATAATAAAGGCAAAGTGACAAAAATAGTGAAGTTTGCCTCTAATATTACCGATCGCATAAAAGACAACGAAGCCGTTAGTGAGGCCGCACAAATTGCGTATGAATCGGCGGTGTCGAGTGCGCAAACGGCTAAAAGGGGCTCAGATATATTACACGATGCAATTGCAAACTCAGATGCAATTGTAAGCCAAGTACTTAAATCGGTTGATTTAATTAAAAACCTGAATGAGCAGTCAGCAGTTATCGGCTCTATTGTGTCGACCATAAGCAGTATTGCCGATCAAACTAATTTATTGGCGTTAAATGCAGCCATTGAAGCCGCCCGAGCGGGCGAGTACGGGCGAGGCTTTGCCGTGGTGGCCGATGAAGTTAGGCAGCTTGCAGCAAGCACCAGCAGTTCAACCAACGAAATTGCAACCGTAGTTAAAAACAACCAAGAGCTGACTAACGATATTTCAAAGCAAATCACCTCCGTCTCTGATTCGTCAGAGCAAGGCCGAGAGTTAATAGCGAAAGTCTCAGAAGTAATTCAAGAAATAGAACGCGGCGCAGATGCTGTTTCTGCTACAGTGTCTAAGCTTAACGCGAGTTAAGTGGCAGTAAGTTCTCAAAGTGCGACATTTTGTCGCGCTCTAAACTTGTAACTACATTATATAATTTATGCCATATATAACAGTGGCATAAATTATAAATGGCTCATATTCAACACACTTATTTATTCTCTCCTTTAGCACTTTTATTAACTGGCCTTTTTTCTCCTGCAGTATTTGCAGATGATAACACTTTAGAAATTATTGAAGTGCATGGGCAGGTACACAATAAGCACTTATCGCTTGGTTCGTCAGAGGCAATGCTTAGTCATTTAGGTGTTGATTTTTCGGCTGCGGGCGGCGTGTCTAACTTACCTATTTTAAACGGTTTAATGGGCGATAGAGTAAAAGTACTGATTGATGGCGCAGAGGTTACTGCAGCGTGCGCTAATCAGATGAACCCGCCTCTTTCTTACGTATCAGCTAATCAAGTAACGGCTTACAATGTAGTTGCTGGTGTCTCGCCAGTGAGTGCTGGTGGCGATAACATTGCAGGTGTAATACGCGTTAACTCAATTTCACCACAATACAGCGAAGATAGTGAGCTAGCATGGCATTCAGGCTATGTCTCGGCTAAGAACAGCAATGTGGATAATGGCCAAAAACTAGGTTTTGGAGCACGTTTAGCAAGCGATACTGTGAGCCTTAATTACCAAGGGTCGTTTAGTGATGCCAACAGCTACAAAGATGGAAAGGGTAATGTGGTACTTGATACATTATATCGGGCTCAAAACCACAGCCTTACTGGCGCGATACGTGACGATAAACAGCAATTTTTGATAAAGCTTACGCATCAAAAAATACCGTATCAGGGTTTTGCTAATCAGTACATGGATATGACTGATAACACCAGTTATGGCGCTATTGCCCAATATAAGCGCAGTTTTGAAAACAGTGAGCTAGAAGGGCAAGTTAATTGGCACAGCGTTAAACACAAAATGGGTTTTTTTAGTAAAGAAAAAACCGGCATGATGCCCATGAAAACAGATGCAAAAGACATAAGCACACAGCTTAAATGGCGCCTTACACTTGATCAAAATAGCTCATTACTACTTGGACAAGAATATTATAATTACCGCATTGATGATTGGTGGCCGGCGATTGAAGGCTCAACCATGATGGGGCCAAATGATTATATAAATATTAATAACGGTAAGCGTGAGCGTATTGCCTTATTGGCAGAATATGAAAGCCAAATCAATAACAAGCTCTGGTTAAATACGGGTATAAGGATTGAGCGTGTTAATACACAGGTTGATGAAGTACAAGCCTATAACGATGGCATGAGTATGATGAATATGGGCAGTATGAGCGCAATGACAACTGCCAATAATGCGCTAGCTGCCAATAACTTCAACAATGCTGATAGAGATAAAACCGACACCTTAGTTGATGTAAATGTATTAGCTAATTATCAAATTACACTTTATGACGAGCTGCAATTAGGCCTTGCCCGTAAAAACCGAGCCCCTAATTTATATGAGCGCTACAGCTGGGGTGTAAGTAATATGGCAAGCACTATGATTGGCTGGTACGGCGACGCTAATGGTTATATTGGTAACCCAAACCTCAAAGCCGAAACCGCTCATACCATCAGTGCAACGTATTCAAAAACAGCAAAAAATGATGCGTGGCGGGTAAGTGCTAATGTGTGGTACACCGATGTAAACGACTACATTGATGCAGATATTGTACGTAGTTTTAATAGTTATGGGTTAGCAAACACATCACGTAATATTTTGCAGTTTAGTAATGTTGACGCCACATTATATGGCGCAAAGCTTGATATAAGTAAGGCACTTTATCAATCAACACAGTTTGGCGAATGGCAATTAAAAGCAAACATAACGAGCACTCGTGGTAAGCGCCGCGACACTAACCAACCGCTTTATCAAATTAAGCCGTTACATACAGCGCTCTCATTAAGCCAGCAAATAGGGATATTTGAAAATGCACTGTTGTGGCAATGGGTGGATACAAAATCACGCGTTGATGTTAACCGCTTAGAAAACCAAACCGTTAGTTACAGCTTAGTTAATATAAGCTCTAAAGCTTCTTTTGATGCGCTTACGCTGGGTATTGAGGTGGTAAACTTATTTGATACGTTTTATCAATTACCCCTAGGCGGGGTAAGTATTGCAGCGCTTAAGCAAGGTAGCAGCACGGGGTTTACTCAATTAGCTGGGCAAGGGCGCTCATTTAATATAAGTGCCAGTTACGCATTTTAAACCCATATAAAGCGCTGAGAATAGGTTGCTTGGCGCTTTAGTTTAATCTGATGTTGGCGTAACTTGCTCTGCGTTGGTTGTTTGCTGCGCCTCTAAAGCTAGTTTTTCACGCTCTGCTTTTGATACATACGCCGGTTTATTACTTTTATGCAATTTAGCATTAGCACGTTTATCTTTTTTCTGAAATTTGGTGACAATTTTTTTGCGGCGGTTCATTAGTACTAATACTCTGATTAATTAAGGTCGCGCATTATACAACCAATGCAATGTAAGCCGCTATCTAAATTTAAAGCGCGATTGTTGTAACCCTGCCGCAAAGCGCTATTTAATACTATTGCTTGGCGGTATAATTTAGCTTTAATACCAATTTAATTATTTAAGCGATTTATTATTGCGCATTGGTAGTAATGATTCATACAAAAGGATACGTTTTGAAAAAGTTAGCTTTGCTTTGCAGTGCTTTATTTGCTTTTAGCGCACATGCACAATTACATACAAATATTGATAGTGTTGCCGATTACGCTGTGGATACTTATCAACAATCACAAATTCACACGTTAACTAATTTAGTGGCTTTTCCTACGGTAAATAAAGAGTCGATACCCGCGCCACAAAATCCTGACTTTATTAATTTTAAATCAGTATTAAAAATGAAAGCTGCAGAGCTTGGGTTTGATTATCAAGACTTAGGCTACACCGTGCTTATAGGCATGGGAGATCAAAACGAAAAGGTTACCGTTGTAACCCACGGTGACGTACAACCGGCCAATGCTAGTAAGTGGAAACAAAGCCCATTTATTATTGATACCTCAGAGCCTGGCAAATTAGTCGGGCGCGGTACCGAAGACGATAAAGGCGCAATAGCCACCGCACTATACGCCATGAAAGCGATTAAAGATAAAGGCATAGAGCTTGATAACCGCATAGAGCTGATGATTTACCTAGCTGAGGAATCTGACTGGGGCCCGCTTACAGAATTTATGAAAACCTACGAGCAGCCAAAATACGCCGTAACCATTGATGCATCATACCCAGTTGTAGTAGCCGAGAAAGGCTGGAGCTTAATTGCTCCTACTTTTAATGCTACCTCAAAACAAACCGGTATGTATGTGAGTGATTTAGCGGGCGGCGCGTTTAAAAGCCAAATACCAGAAGATGCAAGCTTAGTGCTGCATAACGCAAGCGCTGCAGTTATTAACTCATTAAAAGCTAAAGCTAAAACACTTAGTGAAGTTGAGTTTAACTTTGAAGAGCAAGGTGAAGGCTTAAAAATAACTGTAAAAGGGGTGTCTGCGCACTCATCAGAGCCAGAGTCGGGCGTTAATGCTATTGCACACCTGAGCGAGCTATTTAAAGACGTCGCACTTGAAAATAATAGCGATGGGCAGCTTATAAAATTTGTAAATCAATTAATTGGCTTAGATATTCATGGTAAGCAATTTGGTAATATTGCCTACGAGCATGAATTCATGGGCCCAATGAGCGTAGCCCCAACCGTAATTGAACGCGATGGTAACGCTCTAACGTTAGCCATTAACGCGCGCCGCCCAGTTGGTAAAGATGAAAACTTACTTAAAGCACAAATAAACAGCGCGATTAAGGAATGGGAAACTGCAAATAACGTAACGCTTACTAATGTCGAGACCATTATTGGTACACCTATGCTGTTAGATAACGCACCGCACGCACAAAGGCTGCTCGATATTTTTAAACATTTTACAGGTGACGAACAAGCTGACTTTGTATCAATAGGTGGCGGCACTAACGCAAAGCTATTTGATAATGCAGTATCGTTTGGCCCTTCAATGCCAGGCAAACGTTATACCGGCCACTCAGAGCATGAATTTATTACGCTTGAGCAATTAGCGCTTAATTTACGTATGTATACCGCAATGATGATAGAGCTAGGTAATATGTAAGCTATAGCTGTTTTAATATAAAAGCCGCCTTGTTTAGCTGAAGTGAATCCAGCAAGGCGGCTTTTTTGTATTTACTAAAACTGGGCTACAAAACTGAGATTGTATATATCGTAGTCATCGTTATCGGTGTAATTAGCGCTAAAATAGTAGTTATCGTTAATAAAGTATTTACCTTCAACAACTAAATCTGAGTCGTATAAACCAACGCCAACTGCAACATGCTTATTAAAGTAATAATTTGCCAACACATTAAAAATTGAATCATCACCAGCATCGAGATAGTCAGCATTTATAGTAAAGTAGCGTTCATCGTAAAGGTGAGCAAAGTAACGTGATGATAAGTCCCACGACTCTATTTCATCATCCGTCTCAACAGTAAAACCAATGTAGTCGGTGTCATTAATTTGGTGATTATATTGGGCTTTAAATAAATAAACTGTATCGCCATATTCGTAATCTACCATACGTGCAGATACTTTTAACGAATCAGCAAATAAGTAACCTATGCCAAGTGAATAGGTATCAGTATCGCCAATATTAGGCAGCTCTATGGTTGCAAAAGCATTACCGTAAAAGCCTTCTCCAAAAATCCCTTTTCCACTATAACCATCAGAATTAAAGTAATTTAAGCCTATATTACTATCTGTATCTAGGTAGCCATAATCATCCCATACTCCCGAGCTTTGTTGCTCTTCAAAGTAATAATGCGTAGATAATCCGTACACATTGTCGCTGTAATAGCGAGAATCAATTTTTGCGTAGTTAATTGTATTAAACCATTGCTTTGATGCTGATTGTTCAGCGTTTACTGATGCTGTACAGCTAAGTGCAAGCAAAGAGAGTGGTATTAAGCAGCGCATAAGTATCCTTTCTTATAATTAAATAGGTGTATCTAGAAAAGGTATTATATTAAACTCTCTTTAAAATACATTTAAATAATTGTAAGTAACTGTATGTTTGTATAAGTATTTGTAGAGATGCGCTTGAAGGGGCTGCTATAAATTTATGACTAATGTCATATTAACTAATGACAAATAACACCTCCAAAGCTTAAAAATTAAGGCAATAATAACCTTACATTTTAAGAGGAGAGCAAACATGAATACACCAGCATTTTTTGATAATTTAAAACGTTACTTTGTGGCTTTGGTATTTTTGACCGCGATAAACTTAATTACATCGCCAAATAATTTATGGGTAGTTTGGCCTGCTTTAGGGATGGGTATAGCACTGCTAAATGAGTTATTAAACTCAAATAACTCAAAAAGGGTTAGGGATGAGTGTTAAGCCAAGTAACAGGTTACCTGGCTTAACGCGTAAAACCGTAAGGTTTAAAAATTACGTTTTATGCGGTTGAGTCGAGCGTTGCGTTTAGGGAGATTTCTGTATTAAGTAGCTTTGAAATAGGGCAGCTTTTTTTAGTTTGCTCACACAATGCCTGAAATTGCTCGTTAGCAATATCATTAATACGTGCTTTTACTTCAAGCGCTATATGGGTGACTGCAAAGCCGTCATCAACCTCATCAAGGCTTACGGTGGCTTTAGTATCAATTTTATCGGCTTTAAAACCGGCATCGCCAAGTGCAAGCGAAAGCGCCATACTAAAGCAGGCACTGTGCGCAGCTCCCACTAATTCTTCTGGGTTAGAGCCTGGCTCGTCTTCAAAGCGAGTATTAAAACCAAATGGTTGTTTATCAAGTGCGCCGCTTTGTGTAGAAATACTGCCTTTACCTGTTTTAATATCGCCTGACCAGGTTGAGTTTGCCGTTTTTTTAATCGTCATCATCTTCTCCTTGCGTTGCATGTAAGCTTTTCAGGCTGAGTAAGTGCTATTTACATAAAACACCTAAATACAGCCTTAAAAGCCGAGTTATTCATACCGTTGCAAAATAGACGCCAGCTCACGTATAGCATAAAGGATTAATACCTTTTACTTTTTATTACGTTTACAACGCTCTGAGCAGTAAATAACGTTATCCCAATCGCGCTGCCACTTTTTACGCCAGGCAAAAGGCTTGTTGCAAACAGGGCACATTTTTTGTGGTAAGTGGCTTTTTTTATGTGGCATTTTAATTACTTTTTGCGGTGTTTTTTTGTGTGCGAGTAAGCCCTACATGCTTTTTTAATATGTTAGGAATTGCACGTTTAACATCGGCGCGCTCGCGATATTGCCATAAACGTTCGCGCGCTTGTTTAGAGGCTTGAGTTAAATCAAGCATTGGCTCGGGGTAGTCTTCACCAAGTTTAAAGTCGTTAAACAGCGCTTCCATTGGTGTTTGTTGCCAAGGCTCGTGTAAATATTCTATCGGCAGCTTTTCAAGTTCGGGGCACCATTTTTTAATAAAGGCGCCGGTTGGGTCTTGATCTTCAGATTGCTTAATTGGGTTGTAATGCCTAATGGTGTTAATGCCCGTAACTGAGGCCTGCATTTGTATTTGTGGGTAATGAATGCCAGGTTCAAAGTCTAAAAAGTAATTTGCCAAAGGTAAGCTTGCCTGCTGCCAGCTTATATTTAAATGATGCGTTACAAAGCTAACCAACATAGCGCGCATTCTAAAATTAATATAGCCCGTGGTTTTTAAACAGCGCATACAGGCATCAATAATGGGTATACCCGTTTGGCCTTGTGCCCAGCGCTCAATATCATGTTGTACGTTGTCATCGTTTCTATATGGGAACTGATGATACCCCACATTGAGCGCTTTAAACTCCATCGTACTCTCACTTTCAAATTTTTGCATAAAATGGCAGTGCCAATGCAAACGCGATACAAATGCAGCGAGCGGGCGCTTCCAGCCTTTTTTGCTTGGGTGTTTTGCATGGTATGTATCAATAGCCATTTGGTACACCTGTTTAAGGCTAATATTACCCCACGCTAAATAAGGCGAAAGCCTAGAGCAATGAATACGGCTTAAGCTGGGGCTAGATATGCCTTTTTGATATCCCTTACCGCGCTCAGCAAAAAAGCTTTGCAATATTGTGTGCGCAGTTAAAGGCCCACCTACTTGAAAGTTGTCATCATTATGCGTGTAGCTGTCGGGTAATTTAGGTGTTTGGTAGTTATCAAGTGTAATGGTTTTTATGTTTTTCCAATTAGGAATAGCAATAGGGGCCTGCATTGTTTGTTGCCAGCGTGCGTTCCAATCTTTACGGTTTTTTTTGCCACGAATAACGCCGCCCGTTTGTGACTCAAGCCAGTTAACTTTGTTAGCTTTACACCATATAGCCACGGCTTTATCGCGTTCAAAGGTATTGTTTAAGCCAATTTCTTGATGGCTAAATATGTTTGCTATTTGGTATGTTTGATTAAGCGTGTTTAACAGTGTCAGCATGTCTTGGTTAAAAATATACAGCGTTGCTTTGTAGCGAGTTAGCTGCTGATTTATTTCGCCTATTGATTGATAAACAAAACGCCAATGGCGCGCATTATAATGTGCATCCTCAAGCATTAGTGGCTCAAAGTTGTATAGCAGTAACGTGGGTAAATCATCACTAAATGCATTTTTAAGTGGTTGATGGTCGCTAAGGCGTAAATCGCGTTTAAACCACACTATGTTTATTTTTTCGCGCATATTTAAAAAAGTGGCTGCAGTTATGAAATACTGTACGCAATACAGCGCTTTTACGATTTGCAGTACGACGTATAAAGGAAAATTATGTTTTTAGATTTAACGCAAAACACGCAGCACAATGTTTACTCGTATTTAGTAGGGGGTATTAGCCCACGGCCTATTGCTTGGGTAAGCACACTTAGTAAGGAGGGGGTTGCTAATATTGCCCCGTACTCTTTTTTTACAGTGGCCAGCTGTAACCCGCCAGTGCTGAGCGTGACCCAAGTAAACCCACGCGACAAAGCCAATAAAGACACGCTTTTAAACCTTCAAGCCACTAACAACTGCGTGGTTAATATTGTTAGTGAAGAGCTAGTAGAGAAAATGAATCAAAGCTGCGCTAATTATCCACATAATGTGAGTGAATTTGAGGCGGCAAATATTGAAACAATCGCCAGTACACACGTAACATCCCCAGGCGCCGCAGCGGCTAAAGTAAGATACGAGTGCACCTTAAGAGACGTTATTCAGATAAGCGACGAACCAGGTGGCGGCAAAGTTATGCTACTCAACGTGGTGGGGATTTATATTGACGATAACGTGTTAGTGAATGGCTATATAGACCCCACGCGATTAAACAGCATAGGTAAAATGGGTGGAGACTACTTTAGCTCTACTAAAGATAAATTTGTACTAAAGCGGCCACAATTGTAAAATAACAGATTAACTTTATACACTTACTGTTAACTCATTAAGCGTTACCTATAAAACAAATGGATATTGAATGTCTAAACTTTACCTCACTTTAGTATTTGCCCTACTTAGTTTTAGCTGCCTATCAGCCTCTGATAAAAAGCTACCCATAGAAGCGTTTGCAGGCTTAAAAAGCATAAGCCAAGTTAAGCTCTCACCAGATGGAAATAACATTGCGTATGTTAGAAACCTTGATGGCGATTTAGTTTTAATGGTCCAAAGCCTTACAACAGGCAAGGGCAAGCCGATTATTAAATCGGATAACCACACTGTATTTTTTGACTGGTTTAGTTGGGCAAATAATGATGTGTTGTTATTGGGCGCACGATACATTAAATATCAATTTGGAGGGGTTAAGTATGCGTCTACATTAATGTATTCGTATAATCTAAGTGATGATAAAGGAATAAAACTGGCGTTTAGAGCAAACAACACGCGTGATGAAAAGCAGCCTCAGTTTTCTGACCGAATTATTAGCTTTTTACCGGAGCAAGAAAATAAAATACTCGTGCAGGGCGACTTTAAAATTGCCAATACCCCTGCGGTGTATGAACTTGACCTAACTACCTTACGCAAAAAACAAATACAACGTGCTCGTGCAGATGTAACCAGTTGGTTTGCTGATAGACAAGGCAAGGTTCGTATTGCTAAAAAAATGGATGGAACACAATTCACTTACGAGCTGTACAACGAGCAAAATGAGTCGTGGCAAACACTATTTAGCTACGAAGTATTTAGTGAGCAAAGCATTTCGATACTTGGCTTTGATAAAGACCCTAACTTTTTATACATCACTGCGCTACATGAAGGGCGTGATGCATTATTTAAGCTTAATCTATCAACTAACAAACGTGAGCTCATTTTTAGCGACGACAAGTATGATGTCGATGGCGATATTTTTTACTCCCGTAAAACTGGCGAAGTGGCAGGCTTTACGCATTCGCATTTAGAAGATGGTATTGCGTATTGGGATGAAGACTTAGACAAGCTACATCGCTCTTTACGAGCATCATTACCTAAAGATTCATTTGAAATGGATATTGTTAGCACCAGCGACGATCAGCAAAAATATGTACTTTATGTCAGCTCAGATAAAACATCAGGCGCCTACATGTTAGGTGACAGAAAGCGAGGTGATTTAACATTTTTTGCAGACGTTTACCCACACATTAACGAAAGCGTATACGCCGGTAAAGAGCACATTAGCTATAAAGCACGTGACGGGCTTATTATAGAAGGCTACTTAACGCTGCCTGTTGGCTATGAGAAAGGCGATAAGTTACCCACTATTATATTTCCACATGGTGGACCTATGGCGCGCGACTATGCAGGCTTTGACTATTGGACTGCGCTACTGGCATATAATGGTTATGCCGTGTTACAGCCTAACTTTCGTGGCTCAAGCGGTTATGGTTATGACTTTTTAATGCAGTCGATCCAAGGTTTTGGTTTAGCCATGCAAGATGACTTACAAGATGGAGCTAACTGGTTAATAGACCAAGGGGTTGCTCAACCAGATAAAATTTGTATTGGTGGCGCAAGCTACGGTGGATATGCCGCCTTAATGGCTGTTATTAAACACCCTGAAACATTTAAATGTGCGGCAAGTTTTGCAGGGGTAACTGACCTTGAGCATATTGTGAGTAAAGCCCGACACTTTACAAACAAAGACATAGTACGAAAACAGTTTGGAACAAATAGCGATAAGTTAGAGGCCAATTCGCCGGTCAATTTTGCTAAATCAATCAACAAACCTGTTTTACTTGTGCATGGTAGCGACGACAGTGTTGTCCCTATTTACCATAGTAGAGAAATGGAAGATGAACTAGATGACGAAGATAAAGATGTTACTTACATTGAGCTAGAAGATGGCGATCATTACTTGTCCTATCAGCCGCATAGAATTAAAACGTTACAAGCGTTTCTCGATTTTTTTGATAAGCATTTAAAAAACGATTAATAACAAAGGCGACTTAGGTCGCCTTTTTTGAGCGTAATTTTTTATATAATGCACATTGTTTGCACTTTTACTTGTTAACGTTATACGTTGTTATTAAAGGCGCTATTTATAAGTCGCTATAATAGAACACGCAATTAATACAATTGGTATTACAGGCTATTCTTAAAAGTGCTTAGAGCTTTTAAGAATACGTTTTAGCAGTAAAAAAATACGCAATAAATAACAGCTCAAATGCTTTTAGAGTCAGGTTTATAAAAAATAAATGAAAATTCATAACAAACTTTTTTTAATATTATTTAGCTTCACCTTTAGCATTATTGCGGGGCTTGTTGTGCTTATTCAGTACAGTATTGGCCAAGGTATTATTGATTTTGTAAACGCCAAAGAAGTAAAAGCATTAGAGCCATTAGCGGTACAGCTGGCTAATAAATACGCGCAAACTCCCTCGTGGGATAAAATTATAGGTAACGATCAGCGCTTTTTAAGATTGGTTGAATCGCAATTGCAATCAAGCCAGTTTTTACCTAGTTTACGCGATATGCCACAGCGCCCAGAAATTCGCGGCGAACGCAGACCCAGGCCCCCACAGCATATGGCGCAACGAGATCGTCGCCCACCGCCCGAGCATGCCGCGCACTATGCACTACTTGATGAAAACCAGCAGCGTATTTTTGGTAAATTATTTGAGGATTTAAAGTACATTAAAACGCCCATAGAGCTTGAAGGTAAAACAATTGCTTACCTTGCTGTTTCAAAAAGAAAAAGCCTAGCAGATGGGTACGAGCTGGATTTTTTAAAGCAACAAACTAACTATTTATGGCTTATTGCGTTAACCGCAGGGCTACTTACCTTAATGTTGTCTTTTTTACTGGCAAGGCATTTAGTTGGCCCTGTAAAGCAAATTGCCAGTGGTATGCATAAGCTAACCAAAGGGCAGTACAGCACCAAACTTTTATTAGATAGAAAAGACGAGCTGGGCCAGCTTAGTGAAGATTTTAATACCTTGGCCTTTACGCTCGCTAAAGATGAGCAAGTACGTAAACGCTGGTTAGCTAATATTTCTCATGAACTAAGAACGCCCATGAGCATTTTACTCGGTGAGCTCGAAGCTATGTTGCTTGGGATACGTGAACCAAACAATAAAAATATTAGTTCTGCTAACGATGAAGCGCTGCATTTAAAGCGTTTGATTGACGACCTACACATGCTAAACAGCGCAGAGCTAGGCGGCATGCATTACACCATGCAACCTACCGACGTAGGCTTTTTACTTAACTCCATAGAGCAAAAGTATCACGTTATTTTTGAGCAGCATGCTATTAATTTTTACCTTCTTAATAGTGCTAACAACACCACAGTAAACGCAGATAAAACACGTATACTGCAATTGCTAGATAATATCTTAATGAATGCGGTGCATTACGCCCAGTGCTCAACTATTTCTTTAAGTGCCAATAACGTAAATATTAAAGGCCAAGCCTATTTAGAGCTTATAATAGAGGACAACGGGATAGGCGTTGAGCAAACGCATTTATCGCACTTGTTTGAATATTTATACCGTGTAGACAGCTCTCGCAATCGCCAAGAGGGTGGCTCTGGTTTAGGTTTGTCTATTTGTCAGCATATTGTTAAAGGTCATAATGGCGAAATATCAGCCGAAAAAGCCAGTATTGGCGGGCTTGGCATTGTTATTAAATTACCCTTATTAGTTCAGTAGAGGATAAATATGAGTGAGCAAATACTCATTGTTGAAGATGAAATAAAACTTGCCAATTTAATGAGCGACTTTTTAACAAGTCATCATTATCAAACGCACCTTATTCATCATGGTGATGAAGTACTTAGCTGGCTTGAAAGTAATAAGCCAAGTGTTATTTTATTAGATATTATGTTGCCAGGGCAAAGCGGTATAGAGCTGTGCAAAGCGATAAGAAAGTTCTCTAATGTGCCCATTATTATGGTTTCGGCAAAGGTGGAGGAGATTGACCGGTTACTCGGACTTGAACTGGGCGCCGATGACTATATTTGTAAACCGTTTAGTTATGCTGAGCTGGTGGCGCGAGTAAAAGCAATTTTAAGGCGTGTTAATACCACAAAAGAACCGATAAATAATGCCATGACACTGGATGAAAGTACTTACAGTGTAAACTATAAAAATAGCAGTATAGAACTAACTAATTTTGAATTTCAGCTATTTAAGCCCTTGTATTCTAACCCTAACAGAATCTATTCACGCGATAGCTTAATGGACACCATGTACGCAGACCAACGTATAGTTAGCCACCGTACTATAGACAGCCACATAAAAAAGTTACGTAAAAAGCTTGATGAAGTAACGCAAACCGACAGCGTTATTCAGTCGGTTTACGGTGTGGGCTATCGGTTTGTTCATCCTCAATAGCTAAACGTGAGCGTAGTTTTACTCATCGTCAGCGTTTTTAATACGCTCTAAACGGTCGAACTCTTCGTATTCGGCCGCTTGTATTTCATCGAGTACCGCATCTACGTCTGCAGATTCGTTACTGTCTTCAAATTCTCCGCTGAGCACAGTGTTTGGCGTTAAGCTAGCCTCTTCAAACAGTGCCCACATTTCTTTAGCGTAATGGGTGTTTAATAGGCTAGGTGCAAACTGCGCATAATAACGGCGTATGTTGTTTACATCGCGCGTAAACATTGCTTGCGCACTGTTATTGGCTGCGGCGTTTACAGCTTGTGGAAGGTCAATAATTACAGGCCCTTTACTATCAACAAGTACGTTAAATTCCGATAAGTCACCGTGGATAATACCAGCGCACAGCATTAATTTAATATAATGAACCATCATACTGTACTGCTCAATAGCGTCTTGCTGTGTAAGGGTCACATGCCCTAACTGTGGAGCAACATCACCGTCTTCATCACATACAAGCTCCATTAACAACACACCATCAATACAGTAATAAGTATCAGGAACTCTGACGCCAGCGCGTGATAAACGTGAAAGCGCGTCTACTTCTGCATTTTGCCAAATTTCTTCTTCTAGTTGCCGTCCATAACTAGAGCGTTTACCCATGGCGCGGGCTTGGCGTCCGCCTCTTACTTTTCGGCCTTCTTGATACTGAGCTGCCTTTTTAAAGCTGCGTTTAACGGCATCTTTGTAGACTTTAGCACAGCGAATTTCGCCACCGCTGCGCACCACAAATACATCCGCTTCTTTACCGCTCATTAAGCGGCTTATCACTTCATCAATTAGGCCATCATCAACGAGTGGCTGGAGGCGTTTAGGTATTTTCACTGCGATACAACTAGAAAAATTGGAAGATTAAACATGTATGTTAATAAGTCCTTAGTATGTTAGCTCTCAAAACAGGTGTTGAAAGTGGTTTTAAGTAATTAGTTATCACAATAACCGAAATACCGAATAAGGTAAAAATAACATGATAAAAATCGGATTTATTTTTATTTCCTTATTGTTTGCACAATGTTTGCGTTTTTTAAGCGTACTTTATATTCATACCCTTTATTAATATTTAACCCAAGGTGACCACGATGAAGCATTTTTCTACTTTTGCCGTTGCTGCATTATTATCAATGGCTTTTTCAGCCAATGTTGCAGCCAGAGGCGGTGATAACCCACCACCTAAACCTGACTTTTCAAGCATAGATGCAGATGGTGACGGTGTGATTAGCCTTGCAGAATTTAGCGAAAGTGCGCCACCGCAAGGCGATGCGCAAACTATTTTTGACGAAATAGATGCCGATGGGAATGGCGAAATTAGCGAACAAGAGTTAAGTGAACACAAGCCACCACGCCGCGCACGTTAAGGGAGAAAAATATGATCAACAGTATTGGTAGCTCAACGAGTTTTATGACTCAACAATCTAGCCAAGTAAGCGCTTTAACTTCAGAGCAAACTGAGTTTGTTAAAGAAACACTTGCAGAATTTGATGCACAAAACCTCAGCACGGAAGATGCGCAAAGTATTCAAGCTGCATTTGAAGAGCAGGGGATCTCACCTACAAAAGAGTTAGCTGATTTAATGAGCGAACTTGATTTTGACGCTAAAAGTATTGGCTATGCAGGACGCCCTGAAGGGCAGCGCCCGCCACCGCCGCCGCAAAACTCGCTAGAATCTGTTGATACTGACGAAGTGGTTAGCTACTTAGATGAGTTATTAACTGAGTATTCAAGCCAGCTATCTGATGAAGATAAAGAATCAATTCTTTCATCGGTACAAGAAAAATTTGGTTTAAGTGAAGGTGATTCACTGCTAAATGTAACTGCTTAGGTGTTATAACTTGAGGTAAAGCTGACTGTTTATCCTTAGGTCTTAAGTCCAAAGCCCGGCAATTATTTTGTTGGGCTTTTTTAATATACCAATTCGCTTAATTGATCACGTATTATTGCGCATTGGTATTACTCCGCTTGAGGCAAAAAAATCGCGCTAATAGCACCTAACAAACCGAGCAGGCTATACAACAAAATAAGCTGTGCGGTTGATAAAAATGCTTCTAAAAGCCCTATACTCCCTAACATTAAAAGCAAAATGCCAATTACAGTATTACTAACCGACACATAATCAGTGCGTTTATTGCCTTGTGCCATATCTACTAAATAGGTTTTACGCCCGAGCCGTACGCCTTGATGAGCAATGCAAAGCAAAAAATAAAAACCAGGTATTACCCAAGCATATTCAAACAGCTGGCTATACCATGTAGCTATTACAAACACGCTCACGCCGTTTATGGTGACAAGCAACGCACTGATCACAAGCACCTTTTGGCTAGAAAAATCGCTGAGTCTTCCCCATATTGGCCCAGAAATTAAACTTGCTAAGCCAGACACGGCTAAAAATACTGCCAATAATGAAAATTCAAACTGCTGAGAGCTTGCTAAAATAATATAAAAAGGCGCGCTTAGGGCTGAGCAAAGTAAAAAGGCGCGGGTAATTACAAAGTGTGCAAATTGTTTATCTTGATAAAGCAGCTTTAATTTACTTAGCGCATTTAAAAAGCCATTTTTACCGCCTTGTGTCGCGCCTTTGTATTCGTTTATGCGGCTATAAAAAAGTGCAGCAACAACCCACAAAACGGCGCCTAAACACAGCGCAATTAATACCGTATTTTGCTCTTTTTGCCCCGAAAAAAACCACATCATTAAACCAAAAGTGAGTGTTGCAAAGCCAGCAATACTTGCCGCCAGGCCACTAATATTGCCCCGCTTTTTTTTAGGAATAACTTTACCTAATACATCTTTAGCGGCAATAGAATTAAACCCGCGGGCGAGACTAAAGAGCACCAGCAGAGCTAAAATTGCATAGCCAGCCTGAGCGCCTTCTAGCAAAAATGAAACACCAACCATGGCGCCAATACATACAGCTTGGGCAAATGCACCGCAAACCCATACCCACTTTCTTACTGAGAGTTTACGGATAATATTGGCTATCGCTAATTGTGGTAATAAAGAGCCCGATTCTCTTATAGGCACCAGCCACGCTATAAACGCGCTTGGCACGTTTAAGCTTTGCATTAACCAAGGCAGAGTGACTTTAGGGTTGAGGAGGGCATCGGCAAACTTACTAAAAAGCTGGCTTGTTAATAAAAGAATAAAGTTACCGGCCACTTCTTTGCAGTCATCTTCGTTTATGTCTTTACAGGCGCGTGCGTCTTCATCGTTGTTAAGGCGTTTATAGACTTGCTCTTTAGTGAGTTTTTTCATACTGCTAGCTACACAATTTGTTTTGCTCTTTGAGGTACGAATCTACAAAGTGTTGTTCCATAGGTTTAGAAAAGTAATAACCTTGTAGGTGAGACACACCAATTTCTTTTAGCATGTTGGCTTGCTCTAGAGTTTCTACACCTTCAGCGACTACTATAAAATCTAGTGTTGAGGCCATTTGCACAATCGCATGAATTATACTTAAGCCTCGCTTATCCATGTTTTGAATGAAACTTTTATCTATTTTTACTATGTCTACACCAATATCTAACATGCTCGACAAGGATGAGTACCCAGTACCAAAGTCGTCAATAGAAATACAAAATCCTTGTTTTTGCAGCTCTTTTACTGCTGCTAAAAAGGTGAGCTTATCCTCAGCAAACACAGATTCAGTGATTTCAAGGTGCAGGTTTTCTGGCTTTACGCCGTATTGTTCAACGATATTTACAACCTTAGTAACAAAATCAGGGTCTTGAAGTTGTATTACAGATACATTAACGCTCACAGCAATAGGGGGTTGTACGTTTTTAAACGTGCAAGCTTGCACACACGCTTGCTCAATAACCCATAAGCCAAGTTCGGTTATGAGGTTGTATTGCTCGGCAATGGCAATAAATTCATCAGGAAATATCGCTTCGTCATTTAATTGCCAGCGTAAAAGTGACTCAAACGAGGTCACCTTCGCTGTTTGGCTATCCACAATAGGCTGAAACACTAACCGCAAGCCGTTGTCTTTTATTGCACTTGCTAAGCGTTTACTGAGCAATTGTTCGCGTTCTTGTTGGCGCTTTAAGTCATTGTTGTAAATATTTACGCAGTCTTTGGCAATACGTTTTTGATGGTACATGGCTAAATCTGCTGAACGAATTAACGCGCTTAAATCACCCTCATGCTCAGGAAATAACGCTATGCCAATAGTGGCAGATACCCAGCTTTGGTATTTATATCGTTCATGCTCGGCACGAATGCTTTTAATAACCTTTTTGGCAAAATCAAATAAGTCTTGTTCATCCTCATAGGTTGTTAAAATTAAAAATTCATCTCCGCCCCAGCGGCATTTGTATAAGTGGCGGGTGCAAACGTTAGTGAGTCGCTCGGCTATTTCTTTAAGTACTTGGTCGCCAACTTTATGACCCATAGAGTCATTAATTTGCTTAAAGCCATCTAGGTCTACAAACAGTAAAGCGAGTTTTTCCTCGGGGTGATCTGCCAGCTGTTTATTTGCCACTTTTAAAAAAGCGGTACGGTTTAATAAACTTGTTAGTGGGTCAGTGTTTGATAAACGGTAAATTTCTTCTGTGCGTGTTTCTACTTTGCTTTCCATTTCGTTAAGTAGTTCGCGGTTTTGATTTCGTAATTTTATGGCTGTTTGGGTAAATGTGGCCGACTTATAAGAAGAGGCGACCATAATTGCCGAAAAAGTAATGCCCAAAAAGCCTAATACATAGTGGTAATAGTCATCAGATAAGGTTAGTACTATAGAGTAAGGCATTAATAAAATAATGCTGTAACACACTGAGGTAAAGCGACTACCCGAGAGCAAATTGGCTGAGCCTCCAGCAAATGCCGACAAAATAGCTATTGTGGTGGTAATTTCAACGGTGGATGAGCTTTTATGAAACCACAGTGCGTAACATGACCACGAAATCGCGGTCGCTATACACCCCACCGAAAAGCGTTTTAAAAAGCTATTTGCATTAAAAGGCTGGTTAACTTCTTTGGTGTAGTTAAAGTAAATAACATCCATTAGCCTTGCTGCTAAAACAACCAGCATAAAAAAAAGCCAAATTATTTTTTCTTGATTTGTTCTCTCATCCGTTAGGTCAAATGCAAATACAAGTACAAAGCTAACTAACGCCGAAACACCAATGCCAGATAAAGCATTAGAATATAAAAGTTTTACGGCTTCTCTGCGTTCATCAC
Organism: Pseudoalteromonas sp. R86517; assembly: GCF_042466295.1. NCBI lineage: Bacteria > Pseudomonadati > Pseudomonadota > Gammaproteobacteria > Alteromonadales > Pseudoalteromonadaceae > Pseudoalteromonas > Pseudoalteromonas sp. R86517. The sequence goes on along the minus strand of NZ_JAXHCB010000001.1, from coordinate 2,220,804 downwards.
TATTTAAATTTTTATATTGCACTCATTAAAGCCTTATGAAAAGTAATGCGGGTAAAGCAGGTTACATTTTATAAAAACACAATAATAAATATAGTTTAATGACAGGGAAAATGCAGATTTTAAATAAAAAAATGCCCATAACACAATGTCTTGTTATGGGCTGTTAGATTAAATGTCGCTGGCGTTATGTCGTTCGCTAAGTTGCTCTTCTTCAGGGCCCCAGGTGCGATTAACACGTTGACCACGTTTAACAGCGGGACGCTTTGCTATTTGCTCTGCCCAGCGCATTACATGAGTGTAAGAAGCAACATCTAAAAACTCAGCGGCGTCGTATAATTTTCCAAGCACCAACGAGCCATACCAAGGCCAAATGGCAATGTCGGCAATAGAGTATTCACTACCCGCCATGTATTCGTTTTCACTTAAGTGGCGATTTAATACATCGAGCTGGCGTTTAGTCTCCATAGTAAAACGGTCTATTGGGTATTGCATTTTTGTTGGTGCGTAGCTGTAAAAATGACCAAATCCGCCACCTAAATAAGGCGCTGAACCCATTTGCCAAAATAGCCAATTACGGCACTCGGTCTTGGCTTTAAAATCTTTTGGGATTAGCACATCAAATTTTTCTGCCAAGTATTGTAAAATTGAACCTGACTCAAAAATGCGTGTTGGTGGCGTGGTAGAGTGATCCATTAGCGCAGGAATTTTAGAGTTTGGATTAATATCAACAAAGTCTGAGCCAAATTGGTCGCCTTCGCCAATGTTAATTAAATAGGCATCGTAGTCGGCATCGGTTAGGCCAAGCTCTAATAACTCTTCAAACATAATGGTCGCTTTTTGGCCATTAGGCGTGGCTAATGAATAAAGTTGAAACGCATGCTTGCCAATGTCTAAGGTTTTGTCATGAGTGGCGCCAGCAATAGGGCGGTTAATATTAGCAAATTTACCACCACTTTCGCTGTCCCACGTCCAAACTTTAGGCGGCGTGTATTTGTGTTCATTACTCATAAATAACCTCAATTTAAAAATGTAATTAATTTATATACTCATAGATAACAAGCTGGGGGCGTAAAAAATTAATTAAAGGCAATGAAAAAATTATCGTGCTTTTAATTTATCTGCTTTGGCAAGTTTATACCCTAAAAAGAACCCACTTAACGCTCCAAAAAGGTGACTCTCGAACGAGACATGAAAGCGTTGTGGTAGCACGCCCCAAATAAATCCGCTGTAAAGCACTGCCACTACTAGGGCAATAACAATAGACTTAAACGAGCGCCTAACCACGCCATAGCACAGTATAAATCCCCATAAACCATAAATAACGCCGCTTAATCCAACATGAAAACTACTTCGACCAAAGGCCCACACTAATAGCCCGCCAATTAACGCAGTAAATATAAACACGGTATAAAAGCGTTTTACACTGTATTGGCAAATTAGCCAGCTAAGTACAGCAAAAGGCAACATGTTGCTAGCAAAGTGCCACCAGCTGCCATGTAAAAATGGGGCGCATAAAATGCCGATTAACCCTTGAACGCTGCGAGGGTAAATACCTAAACCATTAAGCGTAATGCCAGGTAAACTATTGATCACTTGTAGTATTAGGCATATAAAAACTACGCTAAATATTGCAAATCGCGTACTGGTTATCAATGAAGATGATGATGGGGTAGTTGGCATATAAACGCTTTAGTAGGATTGTTTTGTACCAGTATAGGAGTATGTTTTCGCTATTAAAAGCGATTTAATAAGCGCGGCGTTATACGCCGCGCACAGGGTTTATTTTAACCTAGTTTAGTTAATAGTTTTTTCGCCGCAAGCTCTGAACTTGCTGGATTTTGGCCTGTAATCACTAAACCATCTTCGAGCGCTAATACGCCCCAGTCGTCGGTTTTTTGATAATCGCCGCCTTTTTTAATGAGTTCATCTTCAACTAAAAATGGCACTACGTCTGTTAATTGCACGGCGGCTTCTTCTGAGTTAGTAAAGCCTGTTACTTTTTTACCTGCAACTAAGGCATTGCCTTGCGCATCTTTAACATTTAAAAAAGCGGCACTTGCGTGGCAAACAGCCGCTACTGGCTTTTGCTCTTTTACAAACTTTTCAATAAGTGAGATTGAATCGCTGTTATCTACTAAATCCCATAGTGGGCCGTGGCCGCCTGGGTAAAATACCGCGTCAAAGTCGCTGGCGTTTACTTCACTTAACTTTTTGGTGTTTGCCATAAGTGTTTGTGCTGCGCTGTCGTTGTCATAGCGCTTTGTTGCATCGGTTTCAAAATCAGAAAGCGTGCTGGTTGGGTCAATCGGCGGTTGGCCACCCGCAGGGGAAGCAAGTGTTACCTCTGCACCAGCATCAACAAATGCGTAGTAAGGTGCTGCAAATTCTTCTACCCAAAAACCTGTTTTTTCGCCTGTGTTGCCAAGCTCTGAATGTGAGGTAAGTACCATAAGTATTTTTTTAGCCATAACAATATTCCTTCGATTAGTGAGTAAATTAAAGCTTGGTGTTAACCAAGGTGCTGTAATAACTATATGCACTTAAAAGGATTTAAACAACGATGATAAATTTAACTTTATTGGTTTAATTATTGATACAATTATTGGGTTGAATAATCATTGGTGGGTTTGTGATGAAAGTGTCGTTTGAGCAACTTAAAAGCATGGTGGTATTTGCGCAAATTGTCGAGCAGGGCAGTTTAACCGCGGCTGCAAAGCAGTTGGGGTTAACGCGTGCGGTGGTAAGTTATCACCTTAAAAAATTAGAAACGCAATTAGAAGTTACGCTGCTAAATCGCTCAACACGTACTATGGCGCTAACTGAGGCGGGCATTGCGTATTATGAGCGCTGTAGAGTGATCACAGAACAAGCAAACGCAGCTAATCAGCAAATAGAAAACATTAAAAGTGAGCCACAAGGAGTATTAAAAATTAGCTGCCCTGTTAATGTAGGCATGCAACTAATTGTGCCAGCAATTAATACGTTTAAACGCCAATACCCCAAAATTGAAATAGACCTGCAACTAACCGATGATGTGGTTGATATTATAAAAAACGGCTTTGATATTGCTATCCGTGGGGTCGCTTTAAGTGACTCAAACTTACAAGCCACTAAACTAACAACCATGAGTACCTGTATTTGTGGCTCAGCTGAATATTTTGAACACTTTGGCAAACCTAAAACGCCAGCTGAATTAGCCTTACATAAATGGGTGGTGTACCAACTTAGCAGTAAAACATTAACCCTTAGCAAAGAGGGCAAAAAATACGATGTAATACTACAAGGCGGCATAAGAACCAATAATGCCGCTGCGCGTACCGCGTTTGTAGAGGCCGGGCACGGGCTTGGGCGCATTCCGTTGTATGATGCGTGGCCTAAAGTGCAAGCAGGGCTGTTAGAAATAATACTCGATGATTATAAAACAAAAGATATTGAGCTTTATGGCGTGTTTCCACCTGGGGCGGCAGGCTCCAAAAAGCTCAGGTTGTTTATTGATTATTTAAAAGCATATTTTGTTAAACAGCATACTGCACTGGGCATGCTAAAAAGCACGTAAAACCGCACTTAATTACAAAGTACGATTAAATAATGCAACCGCTTGTTGGTACATAGTAATTGCAAGCGCGGCATCGTAACGCTCGCCCTCATCACGCATAAACGCATGCTGTGCGTTTACTTCTTGCCAGTGATAGTTAATACCCGTGGCTACACATTGCTGGTAAATTTTACTTCGGCCTTGTTGCGGTACATGTGGGTCTTGCTTACCCCAAATAAAGTGTATTTCACCTTGAATATCAGCCATGCGTTCAAACGAATTGTTACCTGCATTAGCCGTTAAGGTATCACTATGAATATCGGTGGCGTATAAACAAAATGCGGCTTTTATGTGTGGGTTTAATGCGGCTCTGTAAGCTAAATGCCCACCAATGCACACACCCATGGCGCCTACTGTGCCAGTGCAGTAATCTTGGCTTTGTACAAAGTCGATGAGTGCATGTGTGTCGCTGTCGTGGTGCTCAAGTGGCTTTTGCCATTTATCGGCATTGCCTTTATCTTTACCCGCGTCATCATACGCAAGTACAGTACCAATCGGGTTTAGCTCATGAAATACCTCAGGCACTAACACAACAAAGCCGTGGCTTGCTAAAATAGCAGCGCTGCGCGCAATAGGCGCGGTTTGCTGAAAAATTTCAGAGTAAAAAATAATACTTGGATATTGGCCAGCTGCTTGTGGGCGGTAAACGGTAGTACGCATTAAGCCTGTAGGGGTGGCTAGGTCGGTATTATGGTGTTGGATTATCATAAAAGCGCTCAGTTAAATAATTAATAAGGTTATGGTAACTGAGCGCAAAAAAATAAACGACCACTGATACTGGTTTTTTAAATGCTTGCAGGCATTTTATTACAACTTGCGTAGTAGCTTACGGTCGCAGGCCAATCCGAAAATATACCCATAACCCCGACATCCTGCGCGAGTACATCAACCACCGTCATCATGTCGCCATCGTTATCGATAACATCGGCGATTGATTGATAGTAGTAGCCTCCGCCCTCGTTAAGAGGCCCCGAGCGCTCAAGGCTCCATGCTATCAGTTCAAGCCCTGCAGCTTTTGCGTCAATGGCGTATTGTGAGGGGACAATATTACTTTCGTTGTCTATGGTGAGCATCATCCAAATAGGGGGCGCTAATATTTTAACGCCATCGGCTACTAGCTCTTCCATACTAGGCTGCCATGTTGCAGGGTTACTTGGATCAAAGCCCGCTTCGCTGTCACGGCCATCTAAATATACGCTTTGATTTGCAAAGTCGGGGTTGTTATTTATCCAATATTTCACATCATCAAGATTAAACGATTGCGGGTATACATCACTGCTTGGTACGTTCAATTGCGTGTACTCATCAAGCATTTTTTGTGCGTATTGCTGTTGTGTCATTCCCTCAAAAGGCATGCTCACTTGCGGCGATTTTAGCTCTGGGGTCATTTTTACACCCAAGCTTTTAAATAACTCAATACTTTGTTTATGAGTTACTAATGTTCCACCTGTGGCGTATAAATCGGTGCGCCAGCTGGGCGTGCCCTGCATATATTCACCAACAGTAGTGGCTTGGGTGTTGGCGCCATCCATTTTACCTTCAAGCGTTAAAAATTCGCTCAGGCTGATATCGCTTGTGCAGCATTTAGCGGTGGCAGGCGTGCCACTGGCCGCGTTAGCTGGAGTAAAAGGCACACTGCATTTAGCGGCAAGTTCATCAATGGCTAATATATTGGTGGTGGTGTGCAAATCGCACTGAGAGTGGCGACACACGAGCTCTTTGTCGCTGGTAAAGGTTACATCGCACTCGACAATACCTGCGCCCATACGCGCCGCAGCTATATAAGACTCCTTTGTATGCTCAGGGTATTGCATTGGCGCACCACGATGGCCAATAGAAAAATCTGTACGGTAAAATGGCCCATCTGTACACGATTCTAATTTTGTTTTTAAATCGCTCTGTGCCATATCGTTAATAAGGTAGTCGGCACGAGTACCTAATTGAATATCAGGCGCCTCGCCTTTTGCAACTTCAACAATTACAGGCGTCGGTACTTCAACAACCTCAACGGTGGTATTTGTAACGACTACGTCTTTTTCTACAACTTCGACATCGTCGTCGCAGCCGCTCAGTAGTGCAAGTATTACTGAGCTTGTTATTAGGGTGAGATGTTTCATGTTTGTTCCTTAACGTTATTTTATTCAACCCTAATCGCATTCAATGACAAATTAGCTACAAGGATGTGACGTTCTGTTTATTTGTCCCTATTTGATTAATTACCAGTGCCGCTAACATAATTGCACCCCCCATACTTAAGCGCATAATGTCGGCATTTTTATTCCATATAAGCACGTTAACAATAATACCGGCAGGAATAAGCACGTTGTTCATAACGGCTAATGCTCCCACATTTACTTTTGTTGCCCCTTTGTTCCATAAAAAGTAACCAAGGCCTGAGGCTACAATACCTAAATATATTAAAATACCCCACTGGGTAGGTGTACTCGGTAATTTGCTTGTATTGCCAAATAAAGCGTAGCAAGCACTCGCCACCACTAAGGCGCCAATAAAAAACCAACCAAATACGGTTTTGTCATCCAACTGATTAGTGGCCATTAAACGTTTATAAGTTACTTGTCCGGTGGCAAAACTAATATTGGCACCTTGAACCAGTAATAAACCGATGATGAAATGACTATTGAGGCTTTCCCAGCGAATAGCTACCGCGCCCAGTACGGCAATAAGCGCAACTGTAAAAAAGCGAGGGTTAAAATGCTTATTAAGTGCATCGTTTAAAAGCGTTATATAAAGCGGCGTCATAACGGTAAAGAGCAACACTTCGGGTACGCTTAAAAATAAAAAGGAGTGATAGTAAAAGCTGTACATAACACCTAGTTGCACAGCGCCTATCAGCATTAGCTTAAGTGCGAGTGGTTTTGAGGTAAGTTTAGGTTTTAAAAAGGGTAAAAAAACCAATGTGGCTAATGCAACTCGTATTAATACGCTAAACCACGCATCAACTTGGCCTGCTAGGTACACACCAATTAAACTAAATGAAAAAGCCCAAAGTAGGGTAACTGCAAATAAATAGCCCATAATTGTCGTTTTTTATAATTTATAGTGTGGCTAGTTTATCTGTTATAAACAATAAAAGCCCGCAAGCGGGCTTTTATAAGGTTAAAATTAATAAACGAGGTTATTAATCAACTAAACCACGGCGCTTAAGAAGTGCGTCTGTTGTTGGTTTTTGGCCTCTAAACTCAATGTAGCTTTGCATTAAGTCTCGGCTGTTACCTTTTGATAGGATTTCTTCACGGAACTTGTCACCGTTTTCACGGGTTAGGCCACCGTTATTTTCCATATGTGCAAACGCATCGGCTGCAAATACTTCAGTCCATAGGTAGGCGTAGTAACCTGCTGAGTAACCACCGGCAAAAGTATGGCTAAAGTAGTTTGATTTATAACGCGGTGGCACTGGGTAGTAATCAATACCGTGTGCTTTTAGCGCATCGCTTTCAAACTTTTGAACATCACTGATTTTTTTATCAGAACCAAATGAGTGCCATTCCATATCAAGTAAAGCAGCTGCTAAGTATTCAGTAGTACCAAAGCCTTGGTTGAATTTTTGCGATGCTAGTACTTTATCAAGTAATGCTTGTGGAATTGGCTCACCCGTTTTGTAATGCTTAGCGTAGTTAGCAAGTACGGTAGGTTCAATCATCCAGTCTTCGTGTGCCTGTGAAGGAAATTCAACAAAGTCACGTGCTGTAGCAGTACCCGCTAGGCTTGGGTATTTAACATTTGAGAATAAACCGTGCGCAGCATGACCAAATTCATGGAACATAGTCGATACTTCGTCGAAGGTCATTAGCGTTGGCTCACCTTCAGCTGGTTTTGGAATGTTTTGTGCGTTGTAAATAACTGGTTTAGTGCCTTTTAAGCCGCTTTGGCTTACGTATGCACTCATCCATGCACCGCCACGCTTACCTTCACGTGCGTATGGGTCCATGTAAAATAAACCAATAGCGCTGCCGTCTGCGTTAAATACTTCGTACGCTGTTACATCTTCGTGGTAAACAGGTAAGTCTTTACGCTCTTTAAAGGTGATACCGTAAAGCTTGTTCATTGCGAAGAATAAACCATCATGGATCACAGAGTTCATTTCAAAGTATGGCTTAACTAGCGCAGGATCTAGGTCGTACTTTTCAGCACGTACTTTTTCTGCGTAAAACGCCCAGTCCCATGGCTTAAGCTCAAAGCTTTCGCCAGAATCGTTAATTACTTTTTGGATAGCGGCCGCTTCTGCTTTGGCTTTTTCAACAGCTTTTGGTGCAAGGTCATCTAAAATACCGTACACGTTGTCGGTTGTTTGTGCCATACGCGAAGTCATTACATACGATGCCCAATCTTTAAAGCCTAACAGCTCTGCTTTTTGTGCACGCAGGTTAGTTTCTTCAATAATGATAGGGCCGTTAGTTTTAGCGGCACGGTTTGTAGAGGCTTTAAAAATTTGCTCGCGTAGCTCACGGTTTTCAAGGCTTGATAAGATAGGCTGCTGAGTGGTATTAACCAGGGTGATCATGTAGCCGTCTTTGCCTGCTTTTTTAGCTGCGGCTGCAAGGCCTGCAATTTCACCTTCAGATAGGCCAGCAAGTTTAGATTTGTCTGTAACAACAATAACGTCTTCTTTAAACGATTTTAAAATGTTTTGAGAGAACGCAGTAGATAGCTCTGCAAGCTGAGCGTTTATTTCACGCATTTTTGCTTTTTCAGCATCACTTAACTTAGCACCGGCTTTTACAAATTGCTTGTAGTAGAAATCAACTAAGCGTTGATCTTCAGCTTTAAGCGCATCTTTATTGTCGTAAATAGTTTGTACACGCTTAAATAACGCACCATTTAGGTAAATGTCATCAGAGTGAGCAGATAATACCGGCGCCATTTTTTTGCTTATACGTTGGTATTCGTCATCTGAAATTAAACCCGATAGGTTGTAAAAAGCAGCAGATACGCGGTTTAACAACTCACCAGATTTTTCCATCTCAACAAGTGTGTTTTCAAATGTTGCTGGTTCTGGGTTGTTTGCAATTGCTTGAACTTGCGCAGTGTGCTGAGCAATACCTGCATCAAAGCCTGCTTCGTAGTCTTTTGTACCAAACTTATCAAACTCTGGTGCCATGTATTGTAATGGGCTTGGTTTGAATAATACATTGTTTGCGTTCATATCTTGCACTTGTGCTGCGCTCTCTTTAGCTGTGTTCTGAGTTTCGTTAGATGAACAAGCAGATAGGATTAGGGCACTAGCAATAGTAGTGGCGATCAGTGTTTTACGCATAATAACTCCATAAAAAGATGAGCCGAAATAGGCTTTTCGAGTCGAAAACCCAGTTAACTTATCAAATTTTGGCGTTTATACAATAAAGTTTATCGGTATTAAGCGGGATTTAAACGCAAATTAGCTACTAAAAATGCGATTTGGAGGTAAAAGTAGCCTTAAAAATAAACGTAAGGCTACTTAAATATTGTATTGTGTGTGTTTTTAAAAGGCTAGTTATAGCCAAGAACAAAGCGTTTTTCAGAACCAAAGCTATTAGATTGCTGGCCAAATTCTTTATTAATAGTAGCAAGTGTTTGTTCTTGCTCAGCAAGAAGGCACAAAATTTTATTGCGATAATCTAGGCTGCTTTCAAACAAATTTAAATCTACCTGCGGCTGCAAAGTAGCGAGTCTTTGATTTAGAGTAAGTTGTGACATATGTAATCTCCAGTGCTTGTACACTATTTATATAGCACTCGGTGCAATAAAGAGTTAATAAATTGTTTAAACAAAAACGTTAAACCTATTAACTTAGCGTTTTAACACTATTATGCCGTGCTAAGCTTAGCGAAGACTGAACCACACTCATTTTTACTGAACAAATAACAAACAATCAATAATACTTTGGAAAATACATGACGCTCGAACACATTCAACATTATCTCAGCTTGGTTATTTTTACCTATAACGACGTACACATCACTGTGGCTAAGGTTATACAAGTTCCTTTAATTTTATTTGCTATGTGGTTTGTAGTAACGCGCATTGGCAAACTTATTAAAAAAACACTGCTGGCAAAAAAAATCAGCCAAGACGCGGTTCATCTATTTACGCGCATTTATTTTATTTTGAGTATCGCAATATTAATTTTCACCTCGTTAGAGGTTTTAAGTATTCCACTTACGGCCTTTGCATTTGTATCAGGGGCAATAGCCATTGGAGTCGGGTTTGGTGCGCAAAACATTATTAATAACTTTATTAGTGGCTGGATTTTAATGTGGGAGCGGCCAATTCGTATTGGGGACTTTTTAGAAGTAGGTAATGCAAAGGGCGTAGTAGAAACTATTAATACGCGCTCTACCCGCATTCGCCGTAACGATGGTGTGCATATGTTAATCCCTAATTCGCAACTTTTAGAAAACACAGTGACTAACTGGACCTTAATAGACGGTAATGCCCGCTCTTCGGTTAGCGTAGGTGTTGCTTATGGCAGCGATGTATTGTTAGTTAAAACGTTAATTCAACAAGTACTTGATGATCATGATGCGATACTAACAAATCCAAAAGCCTCTGTTTTATTTGACGACTTTGCTGATAGCTCACTGGTGTTTAATGCAATTTTTTGGGTTTGTGCAGAGTCAGAAACCATGCTCAGAAAAGTACGTAGTGATATCCGTTTTAGTATCTATGCTGTTTTTGAAAAACACGATGTGGTGATTGCGTTTCCACAGCGCGATATTCACATTGATGGAGAAATTGCGTTAAAGCGCACTCAATGAATTTAGCCTTTAAAATTTAGCAAGCATTAACGGGTTTTAACTGGGTGTTTCTAGTTTGGGTTTATTTGTAAAAATACGCAGTTTGCTACTTTAAAGTGGGTTTTGAAAGAAAGGACATATGTCCGCATTGTTAGTCTTTTGCATCTAAAAGCGGGTAAAAAAGCTATAAAATGAGGTTAAATGTTGCAAAAAAGTTTACTTTTTTGTACATATTTATGCAGTAAATTTGTAATACGATGGTATAATCTTCATCGTTCGTTCAGCCTCATTACTCCGTTTTTGTACTCTCGGTGATGAGGTCCGCGCGCCATAAAGCTAGACGCGAAAAATTGTACGAGCCCGCAATGAATACATTGCGCAACACAAAAAACCGTTGAACAAGAGTGCATACAAAAGGTTTATACCCGACATGAAAGCAATCAAAAAAACTGCAATAGCGACCATAATTAATGCTGCTTTATTATCTGCAGCTGGTACCTCTGTTTCTACTCTTGCTGCTGAAGAAGAAACTGCAAAAAAAAATAACCAATTAGAAGTTATTCAAGTTACTGCTCGTAAACGTGTAGAAAATGCACAAGAAGTGCCTGTTGCTGTATCTGCATTACAAGGTGATAACCTTGATGCTTATAGTTCTGCTGGTATGGATATTCGCTTTATGAGTGCGAAAATCCCAAGTCTTTCAATCGAATCATCGTTTGGACGTTCTTTCCCTCGTTTTTATGTTCGTGGTCTGGGTAATACCGATTTCGATCTTAATGCTTCACAACCTGTTTCATTAGTTGTTGATGAAGTGGTTCAAGAAAATGCCATTTTAAAAGGCTTTCCAGTATTTGATGTTGAGCGTGTAGAAGTACTACGTGGTCCACAAGGTACTTTGTTTGGCCGTAATACGCCGGCTGGCCTAGTTAAATTTGATACTGTTAAACCAAGCCAAGAATTTGAAGGTTACGGTGCTGTTTCTTACGGTAGCCGTGGCGCTGTAGATACAGAAGGCGCTGTAGGTGGTGCATTAACTGACCGTTTATCTGCACGTGTTTCTTTGCTATGGCAAGATAAAGATGATTACATCGACAACCAAGCGCCTGGCTTTGAAGCGAAAGACGAGCAGGGCGGCTACACAGAAAAAGCAGCGCGTATTCAGTTTTTATACGAAGGCGATGACTTTACTGCACTACTAAACTACCACACGCGTGACCTAGACGGCTCACCAATTGCGTTTCGTGCAAACGTTATTGAATCAGGCTCAAACGATTTAGTAGACAACTACGAGCATGATGTTGTTTATCAAGATGCCGCTGTACGCAATACCCAGCAAGTTGAATCTGAAGGCGCAAGCTTAAAGCTTGAGTGGGATATTAGCGATGAATACACGCTAACCTCTATTTCAGGTTGGGAAAGTGCAGAAATATACTCACGTGCAGATATTGACGGCGGTTACGGTGCTTCTTATATCCCTGATTACATGGGTCCAGGTTTTATTCCGTTTTCTTCAGAAAGTGCGGATGGTATTCCAGAGCAAGATCAGTTAACGCAAGAGCTTCGCCTTGCTAGTAACTTCAGCGGTGACTTAAACTACCAAGTTGGTCTTTTTTACTTTGATGAAGAGCTTACAATCGAAAACTTTAGTTACGATACGTTCTCTTCACCTGCTGGCGCTTTAAACGGTTATGTTCAGCAACAACAAGACACAACAGCATGGGCTATTTTCGGCTCTGTAGATTACATCTTCTCAGATAAGTTAAAAGTAACAGCGGGTCTTCGTTACTCTGATGACGAAAAAGATTTTGTTGCAGACCGTACAATTAGCCCAATTGGCGGTGGTGCTTTATACGTAGAGCGTAGTGTAAGTGACAGCCATGTAAGCTGGGACTTATCTGCAAACTACAAAGTTAATGACGATGTAAACTGGTACAGCCGTGTAGCAAACACGTTCCGCGCACCTAGCTTACAGGGTCGTATTTTATTTGGTGATGACGTAACAACAGCTGAATCAGAAACCGTTACTTCATTCGAAACCGGTATTAAATCAGACGTTCTTGATGGCCAAGGCCGTGTAAATGCAACGGTATTTTACTACACAATGGACGACCAACAGCTTACTGCTGTAGGTGGTGGTGCTAACTTTAACCGCCTAGTTAACGCTGATAAAACAACAGGCTACGGTTTTGAGCTAGATACAGAATGGGTATTAAGCGATGAGTTTAATGCAACATTTAACTTAAGCTACAACAAGACTGAAATTAAAGATGATGAGTTAGCTGTAGCGGTATGTGCTCAATGTATCGTGAATGACCCTATTAACGATGCAGGTTTAGCCGTACTAGATGGCAACAGCTTACCGCATGCGCCAGAGTGGATCTCTAACTTTACCCTTCGTTATACGAAAGAACTTGAAGATGGTAATTTCTTCGCATTAGGTGATATTTCTTACCGTAGCGAAATTAACATGTTCCTATACGATTCAGTAGAATTTGAAGGTAAAGCATTAACAGAAGTAGGTTTACGTGCAGGCTACGAGTGGGCTGAAGGTGACTACGAGTACCAAGTATCTGCATTTGTTCGTAACTTATTTGATGAGCAACAAGCAATTGGTGCGGTAGACTTCAATAACAATACGGGTATTGTTAATGAAGAGCGCTACATTGGTGCTGAATTTAAAGTTAACTTCTTCTAAAGATAACCTTAAATTTTATTAATTTTTAAAAGCCTGCCTTGTGCAGGCTTTTATGTTTTTATAAAGCTGGTAAAGTAGCGTTAATTAACTTTGATGAGATAGAAAAATGGCTGGATTTTGGAACTACCGTGTAATTTTTTGTGAAGCAACGAAAGATGAAGCAGCGCAATACCAAATACACGAAGTAGAATATAACTTAAATGGCAAAGTAACTAATTGGTCAGAAACAGGCGCAGCACCTTTTGGTACAACGCTAGATGAGCTAGCAGCTGATGCCGATCGTTTAAAAACGGCGCTAGAAAAACCAGTACTTAAGGTTGTGCGCAAAGCCCGAGGCTACGAATTGGTTGATGTTGAAACCGGTGAAGAAGCATTTGCTGAGCCACCTGCTGGCTTAACAGCATAATATTATAAAGGCGCCTAGGCGCCTTTTTTAACGTCAAAATTTAAGGAATGAGGATGAGCTTAAACGCAGTATTGTTTGATATGGATGGCACGCTAGTTGACTCTGAAAGCATGCACTTTGAGTGCTGGAGCCAGCTGCTTGCACCCTACAATGTAAGTTATAACGAAGTGGAGTTTTGTCAGCGCTTTTCAGGGCGCCCAACGTTAGAAGCAGCAATTGATATTAAAAATGAGCATAATTTAGCCGTCAGCGCACAGTTTTTAGCAGATGAAAAATATCGATTATTTGGTGAATACGTAAAGACTAATTTACCGCCTGTTATGCCTTTTACTAAGCAAACCTTACACGCTGTTAAAAACAGTGGGCTAAAAATGGCGTTAGTTACCGGTAGTGCTCGCAGCGAAGCTATGCCTATTTTAAAAGGGCTAGGTTTTTATGAGTTATTTGATACTGTAGTGACAAAAGACGATGTAACAAATCCAAAGCCAGCAGGCGATCCTTACCTTTTAGCGCTTGAGCACATACATGTAGCCCCAGAGCATGCAATTGCTGTAGAGGACACCTTTACGGGCGTTTGTGCTGCAACTAATGCACAGGTTAGAGTCGTTGCGATTGCAAATCATCATACAATTGACCATGACTTTAGTAAGGCGACGTACAAAATGGCTGACCTAGGTGAGTTTTGGCAGTGGGTCGAATCTCAACTATAGTTAAAGCCTTATTTTATTTGCAGGGATGCAGTAATGGCTCAGCTAAAGTACTTACTTTTAATTGTCAGCTTAATTGGCTCATCGCTTGTTTTTGCGGCGCAGCCTCAGGTGTTATTGGCAAAAGTATATGATGAATCTAAACATGGCAATATTAGTGAATACCTCGTCAGTGAAAAATTTGATGGTGTAAGAGCAATATGGACGGGCGATAAATTTATTACCCGTAAAGGAAATGCGATTAACGCCCCGAGTTGGTTTACGGCGCCATTACCAAATGTTTGGTTAGATGGGGAGCTGTGGATAGCGCGCACTCAATTTTCTTTGGTCAGTGGGATTGTAAGAACTAAACGCCCCAGTAATTCAGATTGGCACGCTATACGCTATCAAATATTTGATATGCCAGACTCAACCCTTCCTTTTAGTACGCGTTATAAAAACTACCAAGCCTTGGTAAAACAAATCAATAAGCAGCATATAACTGCAGTTAAGCAACACCGCTTTACTAGCACAGCCCAATTAACAGCGTACTTTGAAGATTTAACTAAGCAAGGGGCTGAAGGGGTGATGCTGCATTTAGCCAATGCTAAACATAAAAGCGGGCGCAGTAATACATTATTAAAGTTAAAGCCCTACCTTGATGCTGAAGCGGTTGTTATTGCACATTTACCGGGTAAAGGAAAATACACCGGTATGTTAGGTGCATTAAAAGTAAAAACACCTCATGGGCAAATATTTAAAATAGGCACGGGCTTTAGTAACGAACAGCGCCAAACACCTCCGGCTATAGGTAGCACGGTAACGTATCGGTACCATGGGTTAACAAAGCATGGCTTACCACGATTTGCGAGCTTTTTAAGGGTGAGGGAGGGTCATTAGCGTTTATAATTTTGGCAAAGTATGCTAAATTGCGCGGCCTTTTTCTAATGTATGGTGAAGTATGTTTGTAGGTTTTGATTACGGTAGTTCTAATTGTGCCATGGGTGTTATGGAGCAAGAGGAAGTACAGTTAGTGCCACTTGAGCAAGGAAAACATTATTTACCTTCTACTCTTTATACGCACCATAGCGCATTAGTTGTCGACTTTGTGGCAAAGCATGTAAAAGGCACTGCCCACGAGCATGACTTTTTAACGCAGCGCCAAGCTTTATTAAATACACTCCCACGTATTAAGTCAGATCTTGATTTACAACCTACAGATGAAACGCTTTTTATTGGCCGTGAAGCCATTAGTGAATATGTGCAGTTTCCTGAAGAAGGCTACTTTGTAAAATCTCCTAAATCGTTTTTTGGTGCCACAGGCTTAAAGCAAGGGCAAATTAATTTTTTTGAAGATATTGCTACGGCAATGATTTTAAAAATAAAGCAACGCGCAGAGCTTTCACTTAAAACCCCATTGACGCAAACGGTTATTGGTCGTCCAGTTAACTTTCAGGCTGTTGGCGGTGAGCAGTCAAATCAGCAAGCTGTAGGTATTTTAGAGCGCGCAGCTAAGCGTGCGGGCTTTAAAGACGTTGAGTTTTTATACGAACCGCTTGCAGCAGGGATTGATTACGAAAGTAGTTTAGTGGAAGACCAAAAAGTGCTGGTTATTGATATTGGCGGTGGTACCAGCGATTGCTCGTTTGTACAAATGGGGCCAAGCTTTAGAGGTAACAGTGAGCGCGATAGTGACTTTTTAGCCCACAGCGGTAAGCGAGTTGGCGGGAATGACTTAGATATAGCGCTTAGTTTTCATGGTTTAATGCCATTGCTTGGTTTAGGCAGTACCTTTAAATCCGGCCTACCTTTACCAAACCAACCTTTTTGGCAAGCCTGTAAAATTAATGATGTAAATTTACAAAGTCAGTTTTATAGTGAAAGCCACTATCGAGAACTCACTGCCCAATTACGCGATGTCAGTGCACCTGCGCTTTTCAAACGCTTAATTCATCTACAGCAAAATAAACAGGGCCATCAGTTAGTACAGCAAGGTGAGGCGGCTAAAATAGCGCTTTCATCGGCAGATGCTTTTGATTGCGATCTTCGCTTTTTAGATAATGACCTTAGTAAAAACCTATCGGTTAGCGATTTAGCGGTTGCAGTAGAAAGTAGTATTAGCCAAATAGTAACGTTAGCAAAACAAGCAATTACCGATGCAGGAACCACCCCAGACGTTATTTATTTAACAGGGGGGAGTGCGCAGTCACCACTTATTAAAGCCGCGTTAAGTGAGCATTTAGGTGATATTAAAATGCTGAATGGCGATCACTTTGGTAGTGTAACGGCTGGCCTAACAAAATGGGCCAGCATGCTTTATAAGTAGCTTAAAAGGCTTTAAAGACTGATTTGTCGGGTTGCGAGGTATTTTTCGTAATCTGGCAAAGTACGTTCAAGCTCAGTGTCCATTAAGGGCGAGCTTAATAACATGTCGGCGCTGACTTCATTACAGGCCACAGGAATATTCCAAACAGCAGCTAAACGCAGTAATGCTTTAACATCAGGGTCGTGTGGTTGTGATGCCAACGGATCCCAAAAAAACACCAATACATGAATTTCGTGCTCGGCAATTTTAGCTCCTAGCTGTTGATCGCCCCCCATAGGACCACTTAATAGCTGAATAACCTCTAGCCCGGTGGTTTTTTCGATTAAATGGCCTGTGGTGCCAGTACCGTATAAGGTGTGTCTGCTTAAGGCTTCTTTGTGTTTTTCGCACCATAATTTAAGCGCGGCTTTTTTACCATCATGCGCAACTAAGGCAATATTTTTATTAGCGGGTAGCGATTGTTTTTTTTGTTCCATGCTGCATCTTATTTTGTTGAGTAACCAAGGCTTTGGTTAAGTAATACCAATTTAGTGTAATTAGTATAATAAATTAATGGCCAGTGCAATAAATACCATGCCGGTCACTCGGTCTATCCAAAGTTGGCTATGTGGGTATTTTTTGAAAAATTGCGCTATTTTGTCGCCAAAGTAAATATACGTACAGTCAATTGGGAAAGCAAAAATAGGGTAGAGCAGGCCAAAAAATGCTAATTGAAACGTTGCCGATGATAAGCTTGGGTCTACAAACTGCGGGATAAAAGCAATAAAAAACAACGCGACTTTAGGGTTTAATACCTCGGTCATCATGGCTTGAAACATGACATTTGGCTTTTTACTGGTGCTTACATGGGGCTTATCATCACTAGCGCAATCGGCGGTATTTGGCTGCGAAAAAGTGCTTTTAATCATCACAAACCCTAAATAGCACAAATAAGCCGCGCCTAAGTACTGTACTGCACTATAAGCGGTGGGCGAGGCTTTTAACACCGCGCTTAATCCAATAACAGCAAAAAATGTGTGTATTACTCCACCTAAAGCAAAGCCAAATGCGCTTTGCATACCTGCCGCTCTGCCATTGGCAAATGTTTGCGCCATTAAAAATGCGTTTGATGGTCCAGGGGCCACCGCCATTAAAAAGCTCGCTAGTAAAAATGATGCTAAAAAATCAGGGTTGATCATGTATTAACCGGGTGCAATGTATGGGCTTTTTTACTCATTAAAATTAGCCAAAGTGGTGCCAGTAACAATAAATGAAAAGCAATTAGCCAAGGTGTGCTAAGGCCTAAATATTGCGTTAAAAACACAAGCACACTAGCGCCACTCATTTGCATAGCACCAATTAAGGCAGAGGCTGTACCGGCTTGTTTTGGAAAGCGCGATAACGCCATACCAGCCGCAGAGCCTAAGCTTAGGGCAAAACCAAGTGCTGCAATTAAAATAGGTAGCATAAGCGCAATGGCCGATTCTATATGGCTAAGTGCAATCATTAATATGCCAGAGGCCACCAATACTGTAACCCCAACGCGCAGGGCTTTTTGGCTATTACGTTTAATATAAATGGGCGTAATAAAGCTGGCTACAATACTTAATACGGCATTGAGCGTAAACCAAAAAGTAAAGTCGGCAACGGTGCCCCCTAAGTGCGTAATTATCCACCCAGGTGCCAAGGTGACATACACAAGAATCGCCGACATGGCGACCATACACAGTAAGCTATTAAATAAAAATATCGGTGTTTTTAATATTGGCACAAAGCGGCGTAAGTCCAATATATGCCCTTGGTAGTGACTATCAGCAGGGCGGGTTTCTCTAAATAAGGTGAGCGTAATAACTAGGCCCGCTAACGCAAATAAGGTTAAAAACATAAAGTTCATGCGCCAGCCAAATTGCACGGTAAGCCAAGCACCTAAAATAGGCGCAAGCGCAGGAATAAAACACACTATTCCATTTAAATAGGTAATCATTTGCCCGCTGCGTTCGCTGCCGTATTTATCACGTACAATGGCAAAAGCAACAACAAACGTAGCACATGCACCTAACCCTTGCAGAGCGCGTGCAAACATTAATACAGCAAAAGAGGGCGCCATGTAGGCAAGTAAGGCTGAGCCTGCATACAAGCTAACACCTACAACCGCTACCGGCTTTCGGCCAAACTTATCAGCAAGCGGCCCTGCAATTAATTGCCCTAAACCCACAGTAAGCATAAAAATAGCCACTGTTTGCTGAACCTGCTGTTCGGTTACGTTAAATTGCGTGGCAATAGTTGGAAAAGCGGGAAGATAAATATCAATTGCCATAGGGCAAAATATTACGAGTAACGCTAAGATGAGTAATAAAATTAAGTTAGGTTTAGCGGGCTGTGTTTGCATTAGGTCTCCTTTTGCTGGCTATTTTAGGTGCCCGCTTATAAAAAAGAAAGGGCTTATGAGTGAGCCACGCTTTATTGTGATAAATATTTCATGACATTAGGATTAACAGCGCGGTGAATTGCGCTTTTTTTAACTGGTCTGATGTGTTAATTTGAATTTATAAACACAAAATGGGAAATAACAATGAGTAATAAATCAGCCCTTTTAAAAACTTGGCTTAAATTTAAACGCTTACCTTTTGGCAATTGGTTGTTTAGCAAAGCGGTATGCATAAAAGCCCCGTATTTTGGCTCAATGAAACCTTACGTACTCGATTTAAGAGAAGGGCACTGTAGCGCTGTCGTAAAAAACCGCCGTAGTGTGCATAACCATATTGGGACTATTCATGCTATTGCACAATGTAACTTAGCTGAGCTGTGTGCTGGTGTAATGGTAGATGCCACCGTGCCTTATAAAACGCATCGCTGGATCCCTAAAGGAATGACGGTACACTATTTAGCAAAGGTTGATACCGATGTAACTGCTATTGCAGAAATCGACTTGCCTCGCCAATGGGTAGATAAAGAAGATTTAGTGGTGCCAGTTAAGCTTTACAATACCCGCAATGAACTGGTGTTCACTGCAGATATTACGATGTACATAACCGAGAAAAAGTAATGAGCGCTTAATTAGATTTGGCTTTATCAGCGGCTTGCTTATTAACAAACGACAAGTCGCTATCAGCATCGTCAAGCAAAGTTTTTACTTCTTTAGCCGGCTTTAAATCTTCGCTAATAAGTTCCGGTTCTTCTTTTTCAAAGCGCTGTTTTAAGCTGCCTTCAATAATGGCTCCCGCATCAATACTTAGTGTGTCGTGAAAAACATCGCCATGTACGTGAGCGCTGCTTTGAATATTCACTTCACTTGCGTTTAGTGAGCCAATAATTTTGCCTTTTACAATGACACTTTTAGCTTCAACCACACCTTCAACAATGCCGGTAGAGCCAATTACCAAGTGCTCTGCCTTTATATCGCCATCAATTCGGCCATCTAGCTGCACTTCGCCTTGGCTGGTAAGTGTGCCAGTTAAGCGCACATCTTCAGAAATAATAGAAGGGGTATGATTTACTCTTTTTAACGTAGTTTGACTACTTGGTTGCTTTTTTTTACCGAACACGAGAAAGCGCCTTTGTTATTTTTAGAGGATTGACATGTTTGCCATCGAGTAACACTTCATAGTGTAAGTGGGTGCTGGTACTTCTGCCAGTACTGCCCATTAATCCAATTACCTCATTTTTAGCAATTGTTTGGCCTTTTTTCACTTTAATTTTATTTAAGTGGCCAAAACGGGTGACCAAGCCATTTTTGTGCTCTAGCTCGATAAAGTTACCATAGCCGCCATTTTTACCAGCGCGCAATACACGTGCATCAGCAGGGGCAAAAATTTCGGTTTTATGCCAGCCGGCTAAATCAACACCTTTGTGAAAAGCGCGGCGGTTGTTCATCGGATCTTTACGTAACCCAAAGTTGCTCGAAATATAGTATTTAGCTGCAGGCAAGGGCAGTGAGTTAGGCAGCTCTGTTAAAAAGTTTTCAAGGTTGTTAAGTAATAATAGCTTATCAACAATGGCTAAAAACTGCCCTGGTATTTTAGTTTCGTCAAATACATCTAACGGGCCACCTTGCGCACTGGTTTGTGCGCCCAGTGCTAAATGTTGTTCAAGGGCTGATTCTAAGCCTGCGCCTTTTAACATCGCTAAAATTGCATCATGGCGTTTATTAATTTGCGCATCAATAAGCGTAAAATTATGCTCGTAGTATTTATTTAAGCGCTCATAACGTGCGGCAAAAGTGATTGGCGTTAGAAGGCTAGCGTGTTTGTTTTTTGGTTCTTCATCTACAAGTGGTTCATGAAACTCGCCTTTGTCTTGATTAACAGGCGATTCAAGTTGTTCTTCTAGTTTTATTGTCTCTTTACTAATAGATGCGGGGAGGGATTCAATCATACCTTGCAAAAGTGCCTGCTTTTGCTCTAGTACAGCAAGTTGTTCTAATTGCTTAGCGTGCAGTGCTTTTTGTTCTTGGACCTGCTTTTGCCACACTTGTTGTTTATCAATTTGGCTTTGTTCTATGTCGGTAATTTTATTTGTTTGGCTATAAACACGAAAACTAGAAATACCGACCCAAGTAATAGTGCCTAAAATAAGCAGTACTGTAAAAAGCTGAAACCAAGGCGCCAAAACAACATGCTTAACTTCGCCATTTTGACGAATAAGCAACTGACGGGCTGGGAAAAATTTTTGGTAAAAAGACTTAATAAATACTGACATGGCACATAAACACTCGCTATTAACCGGATTAATGTATCAATTTCAGTCTAAAAAGCCAGAAAAAATTTGTAACTGTTCAAAAATTAATAAAAAAGGGCTGCTATTTAGTAGCAGCCCTTTATTTAAAATAGTCACAAATTAGCTAGCTTGTTGCTCATCGTTATCTTTTATTGATGCTACGTTGTCGGCTTTTTTAGCTTTAGCTGTACCTTTTGTTGTGGGCTCTTTTGCGCCTTTTAACACCGCCATAAAGTCATCTTTACTCTTTGCAATTTCAAGCGCAAGCGATTCAACCTGTTGCTCGCTCAATGGTACATCTACTTTTTCCAGCATTACTTCAAGCGATTCTGCTATATCGAGCATTTTGTCATAGGCATCCGCTTCTTTTTTAGTAGTAAACGTCATTCGCTCAACTCCGTTTCGTTCTACAACATATTTAACAACAACAGCCATGATCTCTCCTGCTTGATTGCGTGGTAATGTGGTTACTGACCCGTAGGTCACTGTTTTTATATACAGTAAATGTTTGTGTGTAAAATTGCAAGTATTCGGTGCATTTTTAGCTTGTCATCAATTTGACAAAAAAGCGTAACTTTACTTTAGTTAAGCAATCACTTGTTGTACCAGCTGCATTTTAGGTTTTCGGATTTAGGTGATTATGCACTGGAAATAATATAAGTGATGCGCGTTGCTCCTTATTTAACATTATTTCCTCAAATAAAAATTAAGCACATGTTTAAAGCCAAATTAGCCGTTTAACTATAACGCTTTGGTATAAACAAAAATAAGGAATAACAAATGAAAAATCTATTAACGCTACTTATTATTAGCTTTTTAAGCTTTAGCGCGTTTACCCACGCTAACCCTGTTGAAGATAAGCCTATGGTTGAAATGCCGCAAGCGCCGGTTATTAATATTAATAGTGCCGATTCAGAAATGCTGGCCAAGTTGCCTGGTATTGGTAAGAAAAAAGCGCAGGCTATTGTTGATTACAGGGTTGAAAATGGCGAATTTGCCCAGCTGAGCGATTTAGCTAACGTAAAAGGAATAGGTAAAAAGCTTGTAGCTAAACTAGAAGGAAAAGTGTCTTTATAATAGGCAGGGCGCTAAGCGCCCTGTGAATACTGCTCAAGTGCTTTGGCTAAATATTTTTTAGCGAAGTTTATTTCAATCGGGGTTGTTAAAAGCGGGTAACACAGGCCACCTAAAATTAAAAAGGGAATGAGTTCCCACCCTTTAAAAACAGTAAATAATAAAAACAATGGGCTGAGCAATATCAGCTTTACTATTCTTAATAACACTCTATCGGTGGCAGGTAGCATACTTAGCGCAATAGCAACAACGGCTTGTCGCTGCCTTACTTTAAGGTGCTTTAGTTCAGGCAGCTGACTGGTAAAAAACGTAAACATATTAAATAGTCTTTTTAGTAAGTAAGCGAGTGGTAACAATTACAAAAAGCGTGATAGTAAATAACGCAAATAGTATTTCCATCCATGCTGGCATACTTAATCCCGCAAATTGCCAATCGATATTACCGCAATCCCCTGTGGCTTGAAAAAAGCTTGGGATCCATTCATGCAATGGCATAAATGAAGGAAAGTTTGGCTCAAACTCACAGCTAAACGCAAAGGGATCGGTGGTTGTTTGCATTTCAATGTGCTCACGTGCAATAAAGTAACCCCACACACTTGATACACCCCACACTAAATAAGCGATAGCGCGTACTAATTTACTTTGTGGTTTAGTTGCGCCAATAATGCCTGCCCCTAATAAGCCTAATACCGCAGTTCGCTGGTAAATACACATAATGCATGGAGCAAGGCCCATCTGGTATTGAAAAAACAGTGCGGTGACTTCTAATAAAAATACAATGCCTGTAAATAGTAGCCATGGAGTACGTTGAGTAGGGAGTTGTGCTAGCCAGTTCATAAAAAATCCGCATTGAAATAAGACGTTGAATTATGTACTAGGATAAAGTAACGAGCAACAAAAAGGGTAAAAAAGCTACCGAAGTGGCTTTTTTTAAGATGAAATTAATAAGCGGTTATGGCCAATCCTATTTAGGGAAAGGTTAAGCTTAATTTGCTAAGTGAAGATGTAATATAAGATTGGTTCGCTAAAAAGGCTTGATTAAACGTTACAGTTAACAGGTAACAGGCTCTGCTGTATGCGACTTTTAAATGTACTTGTTGTCGCACACGGGAATTATTGTAGTAATGTAATGGTGAAAAAATAACAATAGCATTAATGTACCTACTATGAATAGGGTTAATTTATTTAGCAAATTAGGCCTAATTTAAGCATGTTGAATTTTATTATTTACTATTGCGAAATTTTCAGCGGTTGGTTGGCACTTATATCAACGAGTTTACTTGTTAGTTATATTTCATCTGGTACAATCTGTCAGTTATTCGTATAAAACGATGAGTTGTGATTAATTCGAGTGGGAATTGAATGAGAATTTTTAAAGCTAAAAGCCCAGCAGGATTTGCTGAAGAGTATATAGTTGAATCTATCTGGAACGGCGATTTCCCTCCAGGTTCAATTCTACCTGCAGAGCGTGAGCTTTCTGAGTTAATTGGTGTAACCAGAACAACCTTACGTGAAGTACTGCAACGTTTAGCACGCGATGGCTGGCTAACTATTCAGCACGGCAAGCCAACCAGAGTGAATAACTTTTGGGAAACATCGGGTTTAAACATACTCGAAACGCTGGCGCGCTTAGATGAAGACAAAATGCCAGAGCTGACCGATCAGTTATTATCTGCACGTACTAATATTAGTGCTATTTATACCCGTGCAGCGATAAAGCTTAACCCTGAGCGTGTTATTGAGATTTTATCAAAAAGCGATGAACTTGAAGACACTGCGCAAGCTTTTGCAGATTACGATTACAAAGTACACCACGAATTAGCTGTCGCTGGTAATAACCGCATATACGTACTTATACTTAACGGTTTTAGAGGGTTTTACTTTAAAATTGGTTGTCATTATTTCTCAGACGCAGGCACTCGCCAGTTAGCACGTCAATTTTATAAAGATCTAACAGTATTGGCTGAAAACCGTGAGCATGATGGCGCGATTTCAATGATGCGTAAGTTTGGCCATCAAACCGGTGAAATCTGGCAAAATATTAAAGGCGATATGCCTTCCGATATCATGGATTAACCCATTTTTAAAACCTGCAAATGCAGGTTTTTTTATAGGCGTAATAAAGTTTTAATATCTGTTCGGTATTTTCGATTGTGCACATCGCTAAATACGATTGTTCTTTTTTCCTTATTAAATTTAAAATGCCACGTAATTATGTGTTGGCGCTATTGTTTTTTTATTTTTAGCGCCCATATAAGTATCAGCATTGCGTATGCAATCGACAACAAACTCAAAATATTTGGAGAATAAAATGGGTGTATTAGTAGGCCGCCAGGCACCAGACTTTACCGCTGCAGCTGTACTAGGTAATGGTGAAATTGTAGATAGCTATAACCTTCATGAAACAATTAAAGGTAAAAAAGCAGTAATCTTCTTTTACCCACTAGATTTCACGTTTGTATGTCCTTCAGAACTTATCGCATTTGATAAGCGTTACGAAGAATTCCAAAAGCGTGGCGTAGAAGTAATTGGTGTTTCTATCGATTCACAATTCTCACACAACGCATGGCGTAACACTGCTGTAGCAGACGGCGGTATTGGTAAAGTTCAATACGCACTAGTTGCAGACGTTAAGCACGAAATTTGTAAAGCATACGACGTTGAGCACCCTGAAGCGGGCGTTGCATTTCGTGGCTCTTTCCTAATCGATGAGGAAGGTAACGTACGTCACCAAGTAGTGAACGACTTACCACTTGGTCGTAACATCGACGAAATGATCCGCATGGTTGACGCGCTAGCATTTCACAGCGAAAACGGCGAAGTATGTCCTGCTGGTTGGGAAGAAGGTAAAAAAGGTATGGACGCAAGCCCTGAAGGTGTTGCTAAGTTCCTATCTGAAAACGAAGGCGAGCTATAATTTAGCCCCTACGTTTTAATAAAAAAAACCGCCATATGGCGGTTTTTTTGTTTTTAGCATAGCCCATTTAATAATGGGCTATATTAAATTAAAACGAGAAGGTTACTTTAGTGTAGAAGTAACGACCACGTGGGTTGTGTACACCCGATGCATACCCGTAAAGGTCGGCATCGCCATCACCAATAGCAAATGGTGGCTCTTCGTCAAATACGTTATTTACACCAAGCGACACTTTAGTTGCATCACTTACACGGTAAGATGTTTGTAAATCTACCAGTGCTTGCGAGTCAACCATACGCGATGTATTGCTATCAAAGTCTAAATTACCGTCAAAGTCTATATCTGGGGTATCTTCAAACTCGCCTACGTAGCTAATATTTACGTTGGTATTAAATTGGCCAATTTCCCAGTTAGTAGAGAAAATCCAGCGGTGCTCTGGGTAATTGTATTCACCCGTGTAATCGCGGCCGTCTTTTTCAAACTTGTTTTGGTACGCCCATTCTAAGTTAAATTTAAGTAAGCCTAAATCATCCAGCGAATGGTTGTAATTTGCTGATAAATCAACACCTGACACTTCTTGCGAAGAGACGTTTTCAAAGGTGCTGTATATTTTTTGAATGGTGCCTAAGCTATTGCCACCACTAGGTGCTAAGCGTACACACACCGTGCTATCTTGGTTATTACACTCAGAGTTATAAATTGGGCCAAATTCTTGTTCATCAATTTTATTATCTTGGGTAATACTCCACACATCTACGCTTAAACCAAACTCAGCAGAAGGTGCCCAAATAAAGCCAACGTTCCATGATTCTGACTCTTCTGCTTCTAAGTCAGGGTTACCAGCAAATTCAATGTTGTAATCTAGTGCGTCACAATCAAGGCCAGTTGCTTCACAGCGATAAGTATCTACAAAAAACTGACTTTCTTGTGATGGACCTAAACCTACTTGTGCAAGCGATGGCGCTCTAAACCCTTGTGCCCACGAACCACGAATGGTTATTTCGTCGGTAGGTGCCCAACGTAAAGCGACTTTAGGGTTTGTTGTATTACCAAAGTCGCTGTAATCATCGTAACGTCCAGCGAGTTGTAGCTCTAGGTTTTCAGCAAGTGGGATTGAAAATTCCACATAGGCTGCGTATTGGTCGCGCTCTGCTGCAGCAGACACAGACTCAGTACCAAAAATTAAACCGCGCTGAAATTGGTCATCCGGTGTATCGGTTACATCTTCTTCACGGTATTCAATACCCGCGGCCATCATAACCACATCATCACCAAAGCTGAATGCTTCACCAGAGATGTTAGCGTCGAATGAGGTCATATGAGACTCACCGCGGCGTACTAAGCTTGTGGTAATTCTGTCAATAACTTCTGGGCTGTTATACGTGCCCCCAAATGGGTTATAGTTACCGGCATCAATCTCTTGTTGTAAAAAGTCGGTGCGAACCCAACCTTGCGAGCGATCGCCTGTTTGAAGTGATTTACTACGGCCTTTTTGAACCGCAGCTTCCCAGCTCCATTCGTTAATTTCGCCTCTTAGGCCAGCTACAAAGCGAAGCGTGTCTGATTCAATATCCCATTGGCGAGCGCCCGCATCAACCGTACGGTAACGGCCAATTTGAATATCTTCACCAAACGGGTTGTTAGGGTGGCTAGCAGGTACTGTTAAACCTGCATCTTCATCAAGTGGGGTAGGGGCACCGGCTGCAACTGAGGTATTATGCTGCACTGCCATTTCTAAAAAGCCGGTAATACCATTATCAAAATTGTATTCAAATTGAGAAATAGCACCTACGCGCTCAGACTCAGGGGCGATGTAGCCAAATGGGCCGTAATCAAATAAACAACTGCCGCTTGATGTGGCGTTTTCTGCAGGGCAATCTGGGTCAATTGTTTTTACACCATCAACATAAAAGTAGCCTGGAAAGCCACGAGAAGAGCGAAAGTCTTCGCCGCCATAAGGCGATTGATTAGCGGTGCCTAAGCTGCCCATTTCATCTGACGAAAGCGAGGTGTTTTTAAAGTAATCAATAATAATTGAGGCACTGCTTTTTTCGCTAGTTGTACCCCATACTAAACTTGCTGTTGTTTCTTCGTAATTAGGGCCATCGGTACCGCCGTAGCCTAAGTTTAGTTCAACGCCATCTATGTCTTTTTTCAAAATAACGTTGACTACGCCCGCTACTGCATCAGAGCCATAAATTGCTGATGCGCCATCTTTTAAAATATCAATGCGTTCAATCGCCGATACCGGAATACTATTAATATCGACAAATGAGTTTGTTATACCTTCGGCAAAGGCACTAATAGCCACACGGCGGCCGTTGATTAGTACCAATGTAGCATCAGCACCTAAACCACGTAGGCTGACCGCGGCAGATCCATTTGCAGTTGAATCTTGGTTGTTGCCGCGTGTTGAGAAAGTACCGCTGCCTGCCACAGGCATTCTTTCGAGGAGTTGTTGAAGGTTATCGTAACCCATGTTTTCGATATCTGCTCTGCCAATAGATTGTACTGGCGAAGGCCCTTCGATATCGGTGCGTTTTATGCGCGAACCTGTTACTTCAATGCGTTCTACTTTTTTTGCTTCTTCAGCAGCATAAGCTGTTGTTGTAAACCCTGCTGAAAGTGCGATTGTAGCACCTGCAATTATGCTAGGTGTAAATGCAATTGATTGCTTCATCCTTAAGTCCTTGTTGATATGTTATAAATTTAGTTGCTTAACAAGCGCTGACATTAATACCATGTAACTTAAGTGTTATCAATCTACACCCTTTGCGATTTTAGTATGAGTTTTTGTAGAGTGTTGAGGGAAAAATATTCAATAATAGAAACAACGAAAAAGGATAGACAAGGCTAAATTACTCGCTTTGTACCATAAAATTTGCGCACTAAAATGGGTAGGCATCTAAAGAAATTAAAAAAATAAATAAAGTGTAATAATTTATTTATATCATGCACAGGGATGAATTAAATAAAGCTGAGGGGAATTTGATCAGGTTGTTTTAAATTTAACCGGTGAGAAATTAAAAAAAACGCCTAAATAAATTAGGCGTTGTGTTTATACTTTATGTTTCATGAGGCGTTCTTTCTCACGCGACCAATCTTTATTTTTGCCGTCTTCACGTTTGTCATGCATTTTTTTACCTTTTGCTAAGTGAAATTCAAGTTTCACCCAACATTTTTTCCAATACATGGCAGTGGCAACAAGTGAGTAGCCATCTCGTTCAGTGGCACCGACTAATCTATCAAGCTCTTTGCGGCTTAATAACAGTTTACGGTATCGCATTGGATCGCAAATAACATGAGTCGAGGCGCTATTTAAAGGCTGAATTTGACTGCCTAATAAAAAAGCTTCGCCATTTTTAAGATGAATATAAGTTTCTGAGATGTTTACCTTACCAGCTCGGATACTTTTTACTTCCCAGCCCTGTAGTTCAACACCTGCTTCAAACTTGTCGTGTAAAAAATACTCATGACGCGCTTTTTTGTTAAGCGCGATGGTATTACTGTTCGATTTTGATGATTTGTTCTTAGCCATAGTGCCCTATAATATACGTATTAAGAGATGTTTTACATCGATTTTTTATATGTGCCTTTAAAATAATCTGGTGAACTTAAGACCATGAAAATTTGGGGAAACGCGCAAAGCTTGCTAAAATTCGCCCACACAGTTGGGAGTGAGTATGCCACAAATAGAAAAAAGTGCGCTGGTTATGTACAGCACTAAAGAGATGTTTGACCTAGTTAATGATGTAGAAGCTTATCCGCAGTTTTTACCTAATTGCTCAGACTCTAAAATCGTTTCGCAGCACAATAATAACATGACCGCGAGTTTAGAAATATCCAAGGCGGGTATAAAAAAGTGGTTTACCACTGAAAACACCTTTATTGACGAGCAAACCGTGCAATTAAGGCTGGTTGATGGCCCATTTAAAACTCTTAAAGGGCGTTGGCATTTTCAAGCGTTAGATAAAAAAGCCTGTAAAGTTGAGCTTAAGCTTGAATTTGAATTCTCTAGCAAGCTTATAGAATTGGCGTTTGGTAAAATTTTTAATGATGTAGCTAAAAATATGGTTAGTGCATTCACGCAACGTGCAAAAGATGTATACGGAGCAAGATAATGATTAGCGTTGAGATAGTTTTTGCATTACCGACTAAAGCAACCACATTAACGGTGGAAGTAGCGCAAGGAACCACAGCCGAACAAGCTGTTATTCAATCGGGGATCATTGAAAAGTGCCCTGAAATAGACCCAACTGCGCTTACTTTAGGTGTATGGAATAGAACAGTAAAAGCGCATTACGAATTAAAAGATGGCGACAGAATAGAAATTTATCGTCCACTAATTGCAGACCCTAAAGATGCTCGAAGAAAGCGTGCTGAAAAAGCAAAAGAGGAAGGTCGAGCAAATAAAGTTACCGGTGGGCGTCCTTTATAAAGGTTATTAATGTAGTAAATAAAAAAGGTGAGCCATGCTCACCTTTTTTTAATAACTAAAGCGTTTACTGCTCTAGCGGAGTATCAAAGTTTTCTGGTTGATCATAATCACCCGAAACAGCAACTAGTTGATCATTTTCAAATTTAACCAGCAACTCTTTATGCTGCTCATTATCGCGGCCTTTGTTAAAGCTGTACACATAACGCCAGGTACTATTATCAAACGCATCTTCTGCTATTGGACGACCTAATACATAAATAACTTGCTCTCGTGTCATGTTTACACGAAGCTTATCTACATCTGATTGCTCTAAAAAGTTACCCTGTGGGATATTGATTCTATATACCCAGCTAGAACAACCTGCTAAAGAGCTGAATGTGAGAGCAACGATAAGCCAAAGAGAAAAAGTTTTTAACGACTGCATTGTTAGTTGTGATCCTTATTTTTTATAATCTGCATGATACCGATTAGTCACTGAAGGTAAAACCCTTTTAAGAAATTGTTTTTAGTTACGAGGGTTAGGGCAACGTTTTGACCACAAACACACAAAAAAGTTTAAGTATAAATATAAGCAAAGCACACAAAGTACCCTCAACGTGGTATTTGTATATAGTGCAAACGCGTTTAGGCCACTGGTATACAGGTATAACAACCAATGTTGATAAGCGCTTAGCCACGCATCAAGCGGGTAAAGGCGCAAAAAACTTAAAAGGCAAAGGCCCTTTAGTTTTAATTCATCAACAAAAGGTGGGCTCAAAAAGCGAAGCCAGCAAGTTAGAGTGGCAAATTAAAAAATTAAGTAGGGCCCAAAAAGAGCACTACGTACAACAGCTAATGACTAAGTGAAGCTGTGGCATTTTTTAATGCTTTTAATTTATTACGATAGCGGGCTTTGTCATAGTTAAACTCGGCGTTTATACCCGCTAAACGCATATAATGTGTTGCCTGCTTTATATTGCCGGTAAAATAATATGCTCGCGCAAGGCCAAAGTGGCTTTCGTGTAACTTAGCGTCAATTTTATAAGCGCTTTTAAAATGCTTAATCGCTTGAGAGTAATTTTTAAGTACCAGTTCACTATTACCTAATGATATATGGTAATACGGGTTAGCTTGGCGCTTTTTATTGAGCTGTTTTAGCATTTGCTGACCTTGTTTAGCGCGGTTACTTAAGGTGTACAGCACAGCGAGATTACCTATGGCAGTATGGTTATTTTTATCAAGCAATAATGCATAGTTATATGCCTGTTCAGCTTCTTTTAAATAATTAAGCTGCCTAAATACAATACCTAAATTTCCCCAGCCACCACTGTATAATGGGGCGGCTTCAACGGCGGCACTAAAGTAGCTATAAGCTAAATTATAATTTTTATTTACTAAAGCCAGAGCGCCTTTATTGTTATAAAACATAGCTGTAACAAACTTTTTGCTTATTGGGCTGGTTTTAAAGCGTTGTTTTCTTATATTTGGGTCGAAGTCTATGGTTAACTGTTTATCACGTTGATAAACCATTGTGGCTGGTATTGTTTGCATAAGCGCATTGTCAATTGATAAATTAATATGCCCTGTCAGTAAATTAACCCCTTTATTCATTGCCCAATATTCAGGAATATGGACTTTTTGAAAGCGCGCTTTTATACCTAAATAATCGGCTAAGCTATACGCTAATATCGATAACGACAGGCAATTAGCATTTAAATTAGCGTAGGTTTGCGATGCACTCAATGTGGCGCCACTTTGATAGGTTAACGAGTTATCGCCGTTTTTTAATAAAAAACTTAAAATACTGTTCGCTAAGTAATGCGCGCTGCGCTTACTGGTTAAGTGGGCATCAAGTTGGGAAGTGATTGTTTTGTCGAGCTTAAATATGTCTTGCTCGGTTTCAACGTTAATACGGTTAAATGTTGGATGGTTTGCAAGGGCAAGCGGTGGTGGTTCACGCACCGTGGTGTTACATGCGCTTAAATATAAGCAGCTACTTAGTAATAATGCGTTAAAACAAGATATGTTCATAAACCACCTCCAACATATTACATCTATAAGTGTAGATGCAATATGCGCAGGTGGTTTATTAAAGTGTTACAAAACGTGTTTAGTGGTGTTTTTCAAAGGTGGCTACGAGTGCATCAAGCGCTTGAGCGCTATTTGCTAAATCGCGAATTGCTTGCTCGGTGTTTATTTGCTCATTCATAGCACGGTCACTAATTTCACTTATTTGCTCAATATTACGTCCTACATCAGCAACCACGTTACTTTGCTGCTCAGTTGCGGTGGCAATTAAGGTAGCCATGTCGTTTATTTGATTTGCTGTTTCGCTTATCGCATCAAGCAATTCAACAGAGCTTTGCATTGCGCCTACGCTTTGTTGGGCTTTTTGCTTAGATTGACTAATATCGTTTACTACATCTTCAGAAATAGTGGTTAGCTCTTCAATCATTGACTGAATTTCGGTGGTTGATTGCGAGGTACGATTAGCAAGCGCGCGTACTTCATCGGCTACCACTGCAAAGCCTCTACCATGCTCACCAGCCCGTGCCGATTCGATGGCTGCGTTTAAGGCCAGTAAATTAGTTTGCTCTGAAATGCCGCGAATAGAGTCAACAATACTCGCTATATCAATTGTTTTTTTAGAAAGCAGTGTTACTTGCTCGGTAATGCCGTCAATATCAGTGGCAAGCGCTGAAATTGTAGCTTGGCTTTGCAGTACTTGCTGATGGCTTTGGCTGGTGTTTTCTTGACTGCTTTGCGTTAACTTAGCTGCATTAGCCGCACTTTGTGCTATTTCTTGTACAGTTGCGCCCATTTCGTTAATGGCTGCAGCAACCGAAATGGTTTGCTCTTTTTGATTATCAATAGACTGCGAGTTGTTTTTTGCTTGTTCAAATACATGATTAGAACTTTGGCGTATTTCTGTACTTTCGTTGGCAACTTGCTTGATGGCAGTTTCAATTTTATGAATAAACTGGTTAAAGCCATGGCTTAAATTGTTTAGTTCTGGCTGATTAGACTCTGGCAAACGGTACGCTAAATTAGCATCGCCTGATCCTAAACGTGAGAACAGCTCGGCCATATCCGAAAGCGGTGACGCTAAAGAGCGTGCTAACAAGTAACTTAGCATGCTAGCAACGAGGGCTATCACTAGCGTAAAGGTAAATATTTGCCACTCCAATGTACCTACTGTCGCAAACACCTCACTTTTAGGTACTTGGGCTAATACGTATAAGTCGGTATTGGCTATTGGCATGGCTGCTAAAAATGTGGCTTCGTTATTAAGTGATAATTCTGTAATTGCAAAACCAGAAGGGTTATACAAAGTACTATGAACATTACTGCCATAAAGTGTGTCTATGTTTACTTTAGCCACTTTATTTGCATCTTTATGTAACTGAATTAAGCCGCTTTTATCTGCAATAAACACAAAGCCAGTTTGCTCAATTTTAAATTGTTGTAATAGCTTTTGCATGTCGGTGATGCTTTTTGCAAGCCCCGCTAATCCAAGCCCATTTGTTTGTTGATGATTTACAAACATTTTTACATCAGTCGGGGATTCTTGATAAATACTGATTGAGTACGGATTATTTGAGTTGGTAAAGCCAAAAAACCACCCATCAGCCGCGTCGTTTTTAAGCACGCGTAAAAATCCGTGTTGGTTCCAATATTGTGCTGTATCACGGTTAGCCCACGACGCCGTTGCTAAATCAAACTGCTTTGCTACGCGGTTTAATTCTTTAAGCAGTAGTGTGTCGTCTTGGTTATTTGAGCGCGCCCACTCTAAGATAAATTCATTTGATGATAGTTGCTGTGCAGCACCTAGTAGTTCGTTTATTTCGCCACCAATTTGATTACTAATACTGTGTAATTTGCTGGGTAGCTCAGATTCAATCATACGTCGTTCTATAATATCTTCAGAGCTATATAAAGACGTTAAACCAATTAATGCAGCGACACAGATTGCAATGGTACTGCCTAAAATGGTGATTTTTTGAGTGATAGTTAGGTTTTTTATCGTCATATTATTTAACTTTACAACTAGGTAGATAGCCATGTTAGCACATTATTAATTAAGCGCTAATTATTGCAATATATCTAAAAGGGTATACTCGCTTTTTATTATTACTAGCACGAAAAAGCCCACAGCGTATGCATGTGGGCTTGGTTTCTAACAAGCGAAACTAGTTATACAATTTTCTTCATAGCTGACATGTAGCCGCGTAGTCTAGCGCCAACAATTTCAACAGGGTGCTCACGTAGTGCAGTGTTAATTTGAATCAGTGTTTGGTTATCTACTTGGTTACTTTGCTCATTTAAGCCTTTACCAATAACATCGGTGTCGATGTTTTTCATAAAATCGGCCAATAATGGTAAACACGCATGGTTGTATAAGTAACAGCCGTATTCTGCAGTATCAGAAATAGTACGGTTCATTTCGAATAACTTTTTACGTGCTATTGTGTTGGCAATTAACGGTGTTTCGTGTAAAGACTCATAATAAGCCGACTCGTCAATAATACCTGCTGCAGTCATGGTTTCAAATGCAAGCTCAACGCCCGCTTTAACCATAGCAACCATTAAAATACCGTTATCGAAAAACTCTTGCTCAGAGATTTCTACATCACCAGCAGGGGTTTTTTCAAAGTTAGTTTCGGCAGTTTCTGCACGCCATTTTAGTAAGTTTGCATCGTCGTTTGCCCAATCTTCCATCATTACGCGTGAGAAAGTACCGTCGATAATGTCATCTTGGTGCTTGTTATAAAGCGGGCGCATAATAACTTTAAGTTCTTCGCTTAGTTCAAACGCTTTTACTTTTGCAGGGTTTGATAAACGGTCAAGCATGTTAGTAACGCCGCCGTATTTAAGGGCTTCGGTAATTACTTCCCAGCCGTATTGAATTAGTTTTGATGCGTAACCCGCATCAATGCCTTTCTCAATCATTTTATCAAAACATAAAATTGAACCGGTTTGTAACATGCCACAAAGAATTGTTTGCTCGCCCATTAAGTCTGATTTAACTTCAGCGATAAACGATGACTTAAGTACACCGGCACGATGACCACCGGTACCCGCAGCGTAGGCTTTAGCTTGTGCTAAGCCGTGACCTTGTGGGTCGTTTTCTGGGTGAACAGCAATAAGAGTAGGTACACCAAAGCCGCGTTTGTATTCTTCACGCACTTCAGAGCCAGGACACTTAGGAGCAACCATGATTACCGTAATGTCTTCACGAATTTGCATGCCCTCTTCAACAATATTAAAACCGTGCGAGTAAGCAAGTGTAGAGCCTTGTTTCATTAAAGGCATAATGGCAGTTACAACGGCCGTATGTTGCTTATCAGGTGTTAGGTTTAATACTACGTCAGCGCTCGGAATTAGCTCTTCGTACGTGCCTACAGTAAAACCGTTTTCAGATGCATTTAGGTATGACTGACGACGCTCATCAATTGCTGATTGACGTAACGTGTATGATACATCTAGACCTGAGTCACGTAAGTTTAAACCTTGGTTAAGACCTTGTGCGCCACAGCCAACAATAACCAGCTTTTTACCTTTAAGTGCATCAACACCATCGGTAAATTCACTTGGGTCCATAAATTCACATTGCGCTAATTGAGCTAACTGCTCGCGTAAAGGTAAGGTATTAAAATAATTCGCCATGTTAGTGTCCTATAATTCGTGTTTGTTAGATGCAAAGCGTATTTGCTTTGCTTAAACACACCATAAAAAAAAACTTTGCT
This sequence comes from Pseudoalteromonas sp. R86517, assembly GCF_042466295.1. Classification (NCBI taxonomy): domain Bacteria; kingdom Pseudomonadati; phylum Pseudomonadota; class Gammaproteobacteria; order Alteromonadales; family Pseudoalteromonadaceae; genus Pseudoalteromonas; species Pseudoalteromonas sp. R86517. The sequence continues at coordinate 2,185,512 of NZ_JAXHCB010000001.1, read as the reverse complement.
TGCGTAAAATGATATATTTGCACTAAAGTATTTCAAAAAATGAAACGTAGAGGCGTGTAATGGAACATAAGCATTTAAATTACTTTTTAGCGTTAGCTAAAACGCTCCATTTTGCCAGGGCGAGCGAGCTGTGCCATATAAGTGCACCTACTTTAAGTCGTAATATTAAGCAGCTTGAAGACGAGGTCGGCGTTGCTTTATTTATACGCGATAACCGAAGTGTAAAATTAACTAAAGAAGGGGAGTCGTTTATTGATTACGCCACCTCTACACTGGCTAATTGGCAGCGCTTTAAAGCGAATGTGAAAGACCCAACCCAGCATATTTACGGTAATGTGAGTATTTATTGCTCAGTCACCGCCTCGTATAGTTTTTTGCATCAAATATTAGAACAACTCCGCGCGCAGCATCAGCATATAGAAATAACGCTAAACACCGGCGATCCGGCGTTGGCAATAAACCGAGTACTGGATGCCCATGAATCAATGGCTATTGCTGCACGGCCAAGTAAACTGCCTGCCCAAATTGCTTTTGTTAATATAGGCCACTCTCCACTGGTTCTTATTGGACCTAAAATTCAATGCCCGATCAGCGAAAAAATAGCGAAAAACGCCCCACATATTGATTGGACAGAACTGGAGTTTATTGTACCTGAGCAAGGTTTTTCTAGGCAGCGGTTAGAGCAGTGGTGGCGGAAAAATAATGTGCATGGAAAAATTTATGCACAAGTGGCTGGGCACGAAGCAATGGTGTCTATGGTGAGCCTAGGATTAGGTGTCGCGATGGTTCCCAAAATAGTGCTAGATAATAGTCCGCTACAAGACAAGGTACACGTACTGCCCAGTGAAAATTACGAGCCAGAAGGGTTTGATATTGGTTTAGCGGTGCTAAAAAAAGAGCTTAACGACCCTGCAATCAGTGCATTATGGAATATTGCACAAACTTTAGGCGCAAATGTTATTTAAGCTTTTAACGATTAATATAATTCAGTAAATAGTATGATTAACAGTTGCGTATGAGTTTACTATTACTTAACATGAAAGCTTAATAATAAAAAATAATGACGCACGAGAGTTTATAATAATTATGGATCATGCTGTATCGCTCGCTCATTCTGCTCAATGTTTAAAAAAAGCAATTCCTCTGATGGTAAAATACCGAATGCCGGTAACGCCTATCAATTACGCTATTTGGTATTGCTATGTGCAAGGCAGTAAGCCAGCATTAAATGCTGAGCTTGATCACGTCATTGCTGAGCAACAAACATGTACTCAAAATAAAGCAAAAGAAATTTTTGATAAGCATTTAAGCGAAGATGACTTAATGTTTTTTCAAGAAATGGCAGATCGCTTCCATGGCACTATGGAGCAAGTACAGCATGATATAAGCGTTACCCTCGATCATTCTAAAAGCTTTACCACGTCGTTGGTAGATTCTCAAAATGAGTTGGCAAATTTAGCTAATGTAAATTCGTTTAACGAAATACTCGGTTGTGTTGAACGCTTAACCGACGAGTCGGTGGCTATGCAAGACTATGCGCGAGAATTTCAAACTAAGCTTGCGGTAGCCTATAACGAAATTAAAGATTTAAAAGAAGCACTTAACCTTTCTCAAGAAGCAGCCGATACAGACCCCCTGACAGGCTTTTTTAATAGAAGAAAGTTTGATGATGATATTCAGCAGTTTTGTCAAACCTATTCAGAGCAAGCTGACGAGAGCGTATTGGCGGTACTAATCATGTTTGATATTGATCACTTTAAGCGTTTTAACGACGATTTTGGTCATCAAAAAGGCGATGAAGTACTTAAATTAGTAGCCAAAAAAGTTTCGCAAAATATTTCCGATAGCCTGAATGTTTACCGCTATGGTGGTGAGGAGTTTTGTATTACCGGGTATTTTGACAGCATCAACGAGATTATGGTGTTTGCTGATAAAATTCGTTTAGATATTGCCTCATTAACTATCCGTAAAAAAGACGATGTAAATTCTAAACGTGCAATTTCTGCAAGTTTTGGGCTCGCTATTTTACGTCCATTCACGAAAGGTTCGGTACTTATTGAGCGCGCCGACCGAGCTTTATATATAGCTAAAACACATGGTCGCAACCGTATTGAAATAGCCCCTGACATTTAAATGTGATACGCATGTATAAAAATTGTGAATGATTGTAACCAGGTGGCGCACATTTGTGCTTACCTTGCTAGTATGGGTCACTTACTTATTTACTCATTTAGATTAGGTTAATGCGGCTCAATACTTTTATTTACATTTTTTGCTTTGTGGTGTGTCTTGTTTGCGTGCCTAGCACAGCTTCGCAGGCCTATAACGAACAAGAGTATGCGCAGCAACATATTACTGTTAAAAAGTGGCATGTAAATCTAAGTGTCGGCGCGGGTGTTATTACCAACCCTCTGCATGGCGGAAAAAACGTCCCGCTCCCTGTGATCCCACGCATTGCTTTTTATGGCGAGCGCTGGTTTTTCGATAATGGTCGCCTTGGCTACACACTTGTAGAAAATCAAAAGCATCATTTTAATATCGTTTCAGAACTTAACGCAGAGTCACGCTTTTTTATTGATTGGCATCCTAATAACCTCTTTGTTTTACCAGCAACCGCAGGTGCTTCTGCATTAGCGCAAAATAATCCCCAGCCTAAAAAAATAAATATCGATAATATTGATAATCGCCATTTAGCCCTAGATGCCGGGGGAAGCTATCATTATGTGCAGCAAAACCATGTGCTATCGATACAGTTATTACACGATATAAGTAATGTTTATAACGGTACTCGGGGCGCTATACAATGGCAGTACCACAGTGAAGTAGGGCGTTTAAAGTTAAAGCCAACGCTTGGGGTTAACTATAAATCAGCTGAATTAAACAGCTACTATTATGGTTTAAAAGCACACGAAACCTCATTAGGTAAAATTGACGTTGGTAGTAGCTGGCAACCTTATGCTAAAATCGACGCCAGTTGGCCATTGAGTGAGGCTAACAGTCTTCGTTTTCATGTAGCATATTACGACTATTCAGCTATGGATGGCAGTCCGCTTTTTGAACGTAACTATTCAATGACTGCTTTTATAGGATTCGATCATACTTTTTAATATGAAGTATTTAATGTTGATTGTGCTTACAGTTTTTCTGTTTAGCCCTCCCGTTGTAGCGCAAAATGCGTCTTTAAAGGTCTCTCCCAAAGTGTGTGTTGTGTCTGAGCAGCAAGCGTTTTGCGATCTCGATTTAAAGTTTAATTGGCAGCAACCATCGCCAAGCGATGCATGCCTGTACCAACAAAACAAACTGATTAAATGCTGGCAACAGCAGGCTGTTGGTGAGTTTGAGTATAAAGCGCGTGTTCAGGTAGAGACCATATACTCCTTAATCAATCCTCATACCGGTGTGTTAATTGCTAAAACACACGTTGAAGTGCAAAGTGCTGATGCTAAAAAAAGTAGGCGCAGGCTTCGCTCTCCATGGAGCTATTTTTAATTTAGGAGCAACTCATGCCAAAAATTTTACTTGTTGAAGATGACCTAGGTTTACAACAACTAACAAAAGATTATCTTGAACATAATGGCTTAGAAGTAGACGTATTAAGCCGTGGTGATGAAGTATTTAGTTATCTTGAGAATAACGCTGCTGATTTAATGATTTTAGATATTATGCTGCCAGGTAAAGATGGCTTTAGCGTATGTCGACAAGTACGTGATAAGTTTTCGTTGCCAATTTTAATGCTTACTGCAAAAGGTGAAGACTTTGATCAGGTGATTGGCTTAGAGCTTGGCGCAGATGACTATGTGGTAAAACCTGCAGAACCGCGTGTTTTACTGGCGCGTGTAAATGCATTACTGCGTCGCGGGCAACCCGTGGTTAAGGCCGCAGAAGAGATTCAGTTTGGTGATTTAGTCATTGATAAAACCAGCCGAATTGTTAAATTAAACGAAAACGAAATAGTACTTACATCGCATGAGTTTGAGTTACTATGGCTACTTGCCTCAAATGCAGGCGAAGTACTAAGCCGTGAACATGTTCATCAACATATGATTGGTCGTCAATACGATGGGCTTGACCGTACCGTTGATGTACGCGTGTCACGAATTCGCAAAAAGCTAGGTGATAACAGCGATAAACCTTACCGTATAAAAACCGTGTGGGGGCAAGGTTACTTGTTTGTATCAGACGCCTGGGAAAAATAATATATGAAGGTAAATAAGGAATAATGGGCAAACTATTTATAAGTTTATATGTTTATATCATTGTTTCTTTATTTATTGTTAGTGGTGTTATAGAACAAATTTGGCCTTACGAAGAGACACAGCAGCAAGTGCTGTTAGATGATGAGTTTGGCCAAGCACTTTGGTTATTATCGCAAACCGATGATGGTCTAGATAAGCTAAAACACAGCTTTGAAAGCCAAGTTATTGCCCGCAAAGATCTTATTTTACCCCTTAAGCAGCAAGCCTCATTAGATAAAAACCATTACCTGTATCTGTATGATAAAAAGCAGCGCATAGTGTGGTATGTTGAGCTTGGTGATAACAAACTACTTCAAATTGGTCCTGCAGGCGTTATAAAAGCACCTGAAAGCTCTGTTATTCCGTATTTAATGTTACTGGCTATTGTAGGGTTACCTGTGGGGCTGTGGAGCTTTTTACTATGGCGTGATTTTTCTAAATTAAGCCATGCGTGCGAAGCGGTAGATGGCTCGCAAGACTTTAACTTAAGCAGTCCTTCTAAATCGTTTTTTTTACCCGTTACTGATACTCTAAAAGTAATGCAGCAGCGCATAGAGCATCTTCTTAGTGCGCAACAAGAACTGACCTCCTCTGTATCTCATGAATTTAGAACGCCCCTTGCACGATTAAAATTTGGTATAGCCATGTTAGAAGACACACTGCAATCGGAAAAAGGGCAACATTACCTAACTAATATGCAGGCAGATATAAGCGAACTTGAAGCGCTTGTGTGTGAAATGCTTGAATATGCTCGGCTTGATTCGCAGCAACCAAGCTTAGCTAGAAGCGACGTTGATTTGGCTGCTTTGACACAATCGGTCATTAATAAGCTAAATTTTGCAAGCGGCATAGAGTTTAATGCGGTGTTACCACAGGCTCTAGTGTACAAGTGTGATGCGCACTTTATTGCGCGTGTAATGCAAAACCTGGTGGGCAATGCGTTAAAGTACGCCGTTAGTCGTGTTGATGTCACACTCAAAGCGCAGGGTGATGCAATTTACTTTATTGTGGAAGATGACGGAGAAGGTATTTTAAAAAGCGACAGAGAAAGCGTATTTAAACCTTTTACTCGTTTAGATAAAAGCCGTGATAAAAGCACAGGGGGCTTTGGTTTAGGCTTAGCAATAGTGGCAAAAATTGTATCGTGGCATAAAGGGCACTATTCAATCACTGACTCATCGATTGGTGGCGCTAAGTTTATAGTTACCTTACCTAATACCTATCCACAATAATATTTAATCATTTTGTGGGGCCAAATGTGTCGCTACCTACGTTAAAAATTCTCATTTACGATTGCATGGATGCAGAAGGTAGAGCAATGCAGGAGCAATTGCCGAGAACAACTAAATAGCAAATTTTTTGCTTAGCTATCAACACGTTTTTCCATCCTCAAAATAGATCACTTTATTATGCGGATTGGTATAAAAGCAACTTACCTAAAAACGCCAGACATAAAAAAAGCGCCTAAGGCGCTTTTTGTGGTTAAAAACCAAAATCAACAAGTAGCAAAATAGTAGACCCGGCTACGTGGAAAAAGTTCTCAATTATTTTTTATTTTTTTTAAGTAGGGGCATCAGCATTTGCTCAAGCCCGTTTAATTTAACCTCGTACATCATTGCAAGCTGCGCTCCGAGTTTACTTTCTGGAAACCCTTGCTGTTTAAACCACACTAGGTAGGGCTCTGGCAAAAGCAATAAGGGTCTGCCTGCGTATTTTCCAAAGGGCATAATTGTATTAATAGCGAGCTTGAGTTCGGCTGTATCCATAATAAGTCAGTAATTGATAAAACGTATAATAGTAATACTACTGCTTATTAATAATAAACGCATTAAATAGCGGCTGGGTAAGCGGGCAAGTAAACAGAAATAAAATAGGCTGTGACGGGCAAGAAACAGCCTATTGAACGAGGGAGTAGGCCCTCTGATTGAATAAATTTGTGTTGATAAATAAATACTTACCTTGCATTAATTAGCTGGAGTCTAATTATGCGACATAGGTGCGAAGGCGTTTATTTAAACAACACCGGTAGTTTATCTGTTTTTTTTACAGATAGAGAGAAGTAATGTAAAGGAATGTAAATAAAATGAGTTTTTAAACTAAAACTAATAAAAAAGCCTTATTAAAAATAAGGCGTTTTCATTTGGTTGTTTTTATTATTTAGTATAAAAGTGCTATTTTCGAATAGCTCTTGCTTTACGTGCTCGGCAAAACCACTTCCTGCTTCTAAATAAAAGTTATAGGTCGAGTTTACGCCCATTTGTTCAAGCTCTTTTTGTTGATCAGGGTAATTGGCGATAGCTGTTACTTGGCCGTTATAGCCTGAGGCTTGTAATTGCTCTAGTGCAAAAATATTTTGCATATGCTTTGGCATAGCTAACATGACCATTTCAACATGAGAGTGGTTAACGCGCTGCCAAAAGTCAGGGTCGGTGGCATCGGCAAGGAGTACCTTTCGATTGCGTTTAATATGTTTTTCTACCACCTCTGGTTTTATATCAATGCCCGCCACTACATTAGGGTGAGTCGCATTTATTGTTTCGTAAGCACCTGTACCTATGCGGCCCATACCAAATATAACGATTTTAGTGTCGTTTAAATTAACGGGTAACTCTTCAGCTAAGCGGGTTTTGCTTTCGAATTTTAATAGCCAGCGCTCAATTTTTACGTATAACTCGTTTGAGCGTTTATTAAGAGGCGATGCAATAACAAAGGTAATAGACACCGCAATAGCCATTACCGCCAGCCACTCTGAGGTGATCATGCCTGTAGAAGCTGCCACAGCACACACAATAAGGCCAAACTCACTAAAATTAGCAAGGCTAAATGCAGTGAGTAACGAGGTGCGCGCTCTGAGTTTAAAGGTATTCGTAAACACATAATAAAGTAAGGTTTTAACTGGCAGCACAAATATAAGGATTAACGCTACAATTAATGAATTAGCTGTAAGCTCTGCGTTTAAACCAATACTTAAGAAAAAACCGACCAGCAAAATATCTTTTAAATTAAGCAGCGATTTTGAAAGCTCTCCCGCCTTTTTATGTGGCGCAAACATCATCCCCATAATGAGCGCGCCTAAATCGCCTTTTAAACCTGCAAAATCAAATGCGTTATAACCGGCTACCAACGCAAAGAAAAAGCCAAATAACGGCAATAGCTCACCATGTTTAGAGCGGTTAAGCACTGCATACATAAGTGGGCGCACTAAAGGGAGTGCAATAATTAAAGCAAGAGCCCACATATTAGGTACTTTGCCGGTGCTAATGGCTAAAAATATAACCGCAAAAATATCCTGCATAACTAAAATGCCAATGGCTATTTTTCCGTGTAGGCTTGCCATTTCACCGCGCTCTTCAAGTACTTTTACCGCAAATACAGTGCTTGAAAAGCTTAGCGCAAACCCAACTAATAAAGCACTTTGCCAGCTTAAATCAACAAACATAGGCACAGCAAAAATACCTAGCAGTAACATAAAGCCACTAAATAATGCACTGCTAAAAATAATGTGTAGGGTAGCGGGTGCCCATACTTGGGGCTTGATTAAGCTGTTTACTTTAAGTTTTAAGCCAATACTAAATAAAAGAAGTGTTACACCCAGTGCCGCAATGGTATCGAGTAGTTCGGTGCTTTTATAGCCAGATAAATTTAATGCAAAACCGGCAAGTAAAAAGCCAATAAGGGGAGGAAGTTTTAATTGATAAACACCAAAGCCACAAACAAACGCGGCGGCAAAATAGATTAGTTCCATAATTCTTAATATCACTTCATTTGGGATTGCAGTGTAGCGAAAATTTTATACCATTGAAAATAAAAATAGCCCTAAAAATGAGCGCGTTTAATCAATTACTTGCCCAGATACGTATAAAAAATGCACATTAAACACGTATTTAATCGTAAATAGCATGTAAATAACATTTTTTCACTGACATTGGCTTTTAAATATGGTTAAGATGCTTTAACGAAGGAGTTTAAGCTTGAGCAACAAACTGAGCCGCTCAGCTTAAGGAGGTAGATATGTTTAAAAAGATTTTAGCGTCGGTAGGTATTGGCGCTGCAAAAGTAGATACAATTTTAGAAACTGAGCATCTTCAGCCAGGGCAACTTTTTAACGCTAATATCGTTATAACTGCAGGCGATGTGGCTCAAGAAATTGCTGGCCTTGATTTGTTTTTAATGACTCGCGTTAAAGTTGATGGCGAAGAAGGTGAGTACTTTACTAATCACGTAATTGATCAGTGGCGTATAACCGATATAGGCACTGTTGAGCCAGGTGAAGTTAAAAGCATTCCATTTGAAGCGCGCCTTCATCCAGAAACGCCAATTACTGAAATTAATGCCGGCTACAACCAATCACATGTATGGATTGAAACAGGTCTTGATATTGATTTAGCACTAGACCCAACAGATAAAGACCACTTGCATATTTACCCTAACGAAGCTGTTAAAACCTGTATGCAAGCAATGGATAAATTAGGGTTTAGTTTATTAAAAGCTGATGTTGAAAAAGGCCATTTACGTGCGCCCACTTTTCAGTCGGTATCGGGGTGTTATCAAGAGTTAGAGTACAAGCCTAATAGCCGCAGCTTATTTGGTATTCAAGAAATTGAATTATCGTTTGTACCAGAAGCACACAAAACGCATGTTTTAATTGAGCTGGATAGAGCATTTAGAGGCGATGGTTATGTTGATTTAACCATAGAGCACGACCATGTGAATTTATCGCAATTGTGCGACCAATTAGAGCGTTTGTTTGCCTAAGTGATGCGTAATTTAACTAAACCCAGCTTAGGCTGGGTTTTTTATTTTAGGATTTTATATGTCGTTTAAATGTGCGCATTTTGATGCGCTTGATACGCGTACTTTATTTACGATAATGCGCGGCCGTGTTGATGTATTTGTTGTAGAGCAAACGTGTCCTTACCCTGAACTAGATGAGGTAGACATTAACCCTAGTACTCAGCATTTATATGCAATTGCAGATAATAGTTTATTAGCTTATGCCCGCTGCTATGAAAAAAATGAGCAGTACAGCGCAATAGGCCGTGTACTGGTTTGCAAAAGTGAGCGAGGTAAAGGGCGGGCTACTGAGCTTGTAAATGCGGCCATAGCATGTTGTAAAAAGCAGTGGCCAGAGCGTCATATTTATATAGGCGCACAAACCTATTTATTAGCATTTTATCGCTCTTTTGACTTTACAGAAGTAGGGGAGCAATACCTAGAAGATGGCATCCCTCATCAAGATATGGTGTTAAATACACTAAGCTAATTTATTACGAGTAAATTTAAGCTATTAAAAAGCCCACTCAACGCGTGGGCTTTACTTAATTTAGAACTTAACCTGAACTCGGGTAAGTTAAAAATAACGTTTTAACTTAACACCGAATGTAAAAACACAGCACCAATAGCTATAGGGCACACAAACTTAGTGTATACAGGCCATACTTTCCAAAATAGTGTGTTATGAACCTCAGGGTTACCTTGCTGTATTGCTTTTAGTAGTGAGCCACGGTACCAAATCCAGCCAACAAAAATACAACACATTAAGCCAAGTAAAGGCTGAGCAACTTTAGTTGTTAGGGTGATCACTAAACCAAATAAGCTTCCTAAGTTACATACTATGGTAATGCTCACTGCGCTTATTAGCGCGCCAATTAGCCATGTTGCCTGCAGGCGGCTCATTGCAAAACGCTCCACAGTATACGATACCGGCGCCTCTAACATTGAAATAGAGGAGGTAAGTGCGGCTATACTCATTAGGGCAAAAAATGCAAAGCCTATAAATAAACCCACAGAGCCCATACCATCAAACAATGCTGGTAACACTTGAAACACCAGTGTGTCTTCAGAGAGAAGTTTGCCTGTAGATGAAAAAATTTCTACGCCTTGAGCTTGTGCGACATACATGGCTGGTATAATTAAAAGGCCCGCTACAAACGCGATAAACACATCTATTAATGTTACATATGCGCCTAGCGTGACTAGGTTTTCTTTTTTACTTATGTAAGAGCCATAAATAATCATCACGCTGGTGCCTAATGATAAAGAGAAAAACGCTTGCCCGAGTGCACTTACGAGTAAAGTTGCATCAAATATAGATGAAAAATCAGGCACTAAATAGGCTTTAAGCCCTTGTATAGCACCTTCTTGGGTCATAACGTAGGCAATTAGGGCAAATAAAATACCTAAAAGCGCAGGCATCAGACGCTTAGACCATTTTTCTATGCCGTTTTCTACGCCACGACTAATAATAGCCACGGTGAGTATAATAAATACCACTGTAAAAATGATGTTTCGTGTAAGTGATTGCTCACTTAACCACGCTGAAGCTTGGTTTGCACCAGCTAGTGTAGTGATAGGTTCAATTGTTGCGCTGAGCATCCAGCCTGCCACAATGGCATAAAAACTTAAAATAAAGCCTGCACATAAAATTCCGCCAAAACCCACGATAAAAGCAAAGCGCTTTTGCCACGCGTGTGATGTTATTTTTGTTAAAGAAGACACCGCATTAGCTTGTCCGTGGCGGCCAATTATAAGCTCAGCCATAAGTGCGGGGTATGCTAAAAAGAACGCGAGTACCAAATAAGCGACTAAAAAAGCGGCACCACCATTACTTGCTGTTTGGGTAGGAAACCCCCAAATATTACCTAAACCTACTGCAGAGCCTGCGGCGGCCATTATAAATCCAAAGCGAGAGCTAAACTCACCTCTAACTGCGCTCATATTGTTGTACTTCTCTATTTTTTGACGGCGCTGACAATCTACTGGAATTGCAAATAAATAAAAAGTACTTATTTGCCCAATTGTGACAATAATTATCGTCTGGTGTGTCTATCACGCGATGCATTTAATTAATGTTATCAACAGGTTTAGAATAAGGAGTTGATTTTGTGTAATAAATTTTAGGGCCTGTTTACCTTTCGAGGTTAAATTTGCAGCAGTCTGTTTGGTGTTTAGGCAAGGCAGAGCCTATGTAGTGTGGTTGTTCCCCATAAATAGGCGATAACGACGTATAAATGCCAAACAGGCGCTGCCCTAAGGGTTCTGCCTAGGGGCTATTTACTCTTTGTTACTCGGTTTTTACGTAGCCCACTAGGTTACAAACCTCGCGCCGCGATTAAACAGCCCCTAGATAGAACAAATTATAACCCTAAAAGGCCAACAGGCCCTAATTACAGTTGTGTAAATAATATTTTACGAATCGTGATGCTGGCCAATTTTAAGGGTAAAACACGCCCCTTGAAGCCGCGCACTTTTACTAACGCTTACACTGCCGTGATGCCAATCTGCCACTTTTGCAACAATGGCTAACCCTAAGCCATAACTTTTATCAGCACGGTTACGGTGGCTTTCTTCTCTAAAAAACGGGCTAAAAACGTTATTAAAGTTCTCTGGTGCGATACCTGGGCCATCATCTTCAACTGTAATATATAAATAATGCTCATCGCGCTTTGCACTGACATAGATAGTGTCTTTTGCAAAGTCGCAGGCATTGCCAATTAAATTACTAATAGCCCGAGCAAGCCAATGTAAGTCAGCAAAAACCATATCGTCACTACTGTTTAGTTGTATTTTAAGTTGGCTGGTTTCAACTTTAGGCGAAAGCTGAGTAAGTAAGTCTTCAAGATAGTGCGATAAATTAGTTTGCGAGTAGGTGAGCTGGTTGGCATTTTGCTCAAGGGTTGCAAAGGCTAAATAGCTTTTAAGCATCGATTCCATATGATCGAGATCTTTTTCCATACGCACAAGGTATTGCTTAACTTTAGGCATATCTGCGCTGTCGAGCGCAGCATCTAAGCCAAAGCGTAAACATGCGATAGGGGTTCTAATATCGTGCGATAAGCTCGACGCCATTAATTTGTTTTCCGCCACGAGCTTTTCTATTTGGCTAGCCATGCGGTTAAATGTAAGCTCAACATCTCTTATGTAGGTAAAGTGAGAGACCTTTATTCTCGCTTGTACATCACCTGCGGCAAACTTTTTAGCTGCATCGTTTAATACTGTTAAGCGTTTAGCAAGTGGGGCAATAATAAAGCCCATAAAAATGCAGAGCCCAGCATAAAACAACAAAGTTAAAATAATATCGTTGCGCTGATCTGTTTCAAAGCCTTTATCTAGGCGCATGGAAAGATGATAAGGCGACAATACTTCGCTACTGTAGAGCATATAAAAACCTTGCTGGTCTTCTAAAATAAGACCGCTTTGGGTATGCATTTGTAGTATTAATGACGGCGGCAGGGCTAGGGATTCATTATTTTTGTAATCAAGCTTTACATTAAAGTCGTTTGCCAATTGCTTTACATAAGCTGCGCGCTCTGAGGTCGCTACACTACTCAAATGTTTACTAAAGCCGTTGATCATTTGGCTTTGAAGGCTAAATTCATCATGCGGTGTTTGAGTTTGTTGGCTAAATGCATCGATTAGCCAGCCCAATACAACAATAGAAAGCAGCGCACTACCGAGTAGTGAAATGTAAAATTTTTTCATTTAAACCGCCACGGTTACTATTCCCACGCAGTGGCAACAAGTAAATAACCACGCCCCCAAATAGTTTTAATTTTTTCTGGGTTTTGCGGGTCATCATGAAACTTTTTGCGCAGCGCAGATATTAGTACATCAACACTTCTATCAAGCCCATCGTATTCACGGCCTTTGGTTGCTTTAAACACAGCATCACGCGAGACTACTTGGCCTGCATTACTGGCTAAATAGTGCAGTAGGAGGTACTCAGCACTAGAAATAGCCATATCTTGATTATTAAGCGTTACACTGCGTGATTGAGTATCAATACTGAGTGCGCCTACAGTAATCACACTCTCGTTAGTGGTTACTTTAGTCGGTTCGCTGGTAAGGCGCAGTGCTGCTTTTATACGGGCAAGTAATGCACGAGGGCGCACTGGCTTCATGATGTAATCACTCGCACCTACTTCTAAACCAATTACTTCATCCATTTCATCATCGCGGGCGGTCAGCATAATAATGGGCGCAGTGTAAAAGCTACGTAGCTCTCTGCACACACTTATACCGTCTTGGCCTGGCAACATAATGTCGAGCAACACTATGTTAGGGTTTAAGTTTTTTACCTGGCTTATTACTTCATCGCCGCGGTGGCAAACATGGGTGGTATAGCCTTGCTCGGTTAAGTACTCTGCAACCCATTGGGCTAAAGAGGTGTCATCTTCAACTAATAAAATAGTGCCGTAATTATCCATAAAGCTTCCTTAGTGCTAGTGGGTTGCCGTGTGTGGATTGAAACTCGCCCTTAAATAACCCTAAGGGCTGCATAGGTTTGGGATTTATGCTGCATTAGTGCCTATATAGGTAAACAACCACACTTTATAAGCGCTGACTTACTTAATTACCAAACACACATTGCTGTAAAATCAATCACGAAGGTCACACCTCTAATTAGAACAAGCGCCAGCGGCGTTTTTTTTGTCTATTTTGATAAACCCACTGCAGTTTAACCTCTGTTGTGGCAATAACTTGGGCTGTATTACTATCAAACAATTCAAAAGAAATACTTTGCTGGGAGTCGAAGGTATATTCAAATACGCCTTGTTGCTGCTTTAACCAGCATTGCATTATATATTTTGATGTTGCGTCTCTTAGGCAGTAATTACCAATAGTTGGTTGCTGCCAGCTAAGCGTTACATCAGCGTAGCAATTACGGCCCTCACGTAGTGCAACACAAGTGTCGGGCAGCGCAATTAATGGGGCCGTTTTATCTGTTGTTTTAGCAGATGAAATAGCAGGGAAGATCAATAATAAACAGATCCATCTAAAATACATAACGTAGGCCTACCTTGGCTTTATGTTGATACCCTTGAGAAATAATGGGGCTGTCGTCTATTTCTTTTGAAAACCACGTTGTTAACCAGCCAGACAAAAACACCCAATCTTGAGAAATAGGGTACTCAGCATGAAACTCAAACATAATACTGGTGCTGCCATTAGGGGTGTAAATAGGGCGATTAGCGGTGGCTTCGTCTGCATCTATACCAAAGTAATAGTTAGTAAAACTGCCCGAATAAGCGCTAATACCCACCCCAGATCTAAACTCCCAATTACGCCATGGCAAAATATGGCTAAAAAAGGTGTTAAACACCCAGCCATTATGTGTACCTGTAATATCATGTAAAAACTCAAACGAAATTTGCGAGTTTTCAAAGCGGCGCGTTAATCTTAGCCCAGCATCAAAATCGTAATTACGCGATTTTATACCCGCAAGCTCTTCTATTACACCGTGGTTGTAAAAACCTAAACCTTTGTCATCAAAGCCAGCCTGAGTATTGGTGCCTAATATATCCAAGCCCCAATCAAATTTATCTATAAGGCTGTAACCCACAACTAAGCCGCCGCTTAATTGGTTATGATCAAAGTCGAGATAAAAGTTTTCGTAGGAAATAGCCAGGCTTAAATCGAGTTCAATGCCATCGTCATAGGAATCAAGGCCAATTAGGTAAGAGTCTTCTACATAATAACCAGCCCCAGCGCTCCAATCCCACGCAAAGCCTTGGGTGGGCTCTAGCGTGTTATCAGCATAGTATCGATTGCTTGCCTGGCTTTGAAAGCTCAAAAAACTGGCGCAAAGCAATACGCTATTAATAAAAGTATGCTGTAAGAAAGCGTTTTTCATCCCTGGGGACCTAATTATTATTTGTTATTAAGCGTATTATATTGGTAAGTGAATCCTTGAATCTGTAAAAAAATGTAGTTTTTCACGTTATTGCACTTTTATTTTGTCAATTAAAATACTGCTTAAGTAATATTGCATCATAGGCGTTAAGGCACTCACCTCTGTACGCGTACATGGGCCTTGTAGTTTAGTTAAGCTGCTTAATTTAGTAATGGTTTTAAAGGGCGGTACAGTTACTTCCTTACCTGCGCGCGCTATACGGGCTTGCTCGGTATTTTGTTGATGTACAAATGTTGCCACTTCTAACTCATTAGTAATTTTTTGCTCTTGGGCAAAGCTAAACAATAAAGGCTCACGGTGGAAGCTTGCGCTGTCTATTGATGATTTTGCAAACCACACCACATCGCCAGAGGCGCGGTGCGTAATGCGCATGCTCACTTGCGCTAGTATGGTGGCGCATTGTTGAGTAGGGTATTGATGCGCTACTTTGGCAAATAAAGGGTACGGGTTTTCAGGTTGAGTTAACGCATATTTTGTATCGTCAGTAAATGCTAAATCTAACTGATGAATAGCTAACGTGTAGTCACTGTTTTTACTATCAATCACTTCTAAGCCTTTATCGTTCAAGGCTTGGGTTATTTGCTTTAATAGCGTGTCAGTTACGCTTGCTTTATCGGTTGTAATACGCACTGTTTGGCCGCGTGTTACTTTGTGCGCCGGTAACTGTACAGACTTAACTTTTGGCGATGCGTGCTCTGTTTTGTACTCAAGCTGGTAAGTTTCGCTCTTTAATGTTGGCTTTAACGGTAAAGCCAAAGGCTCGGCCGGCTGTTTGGTAATTGCACAACCTGCTGATAATAATATAAAAAGTGATACAACTATAAAACGCATAAATACTTAACATCCACTTAAAAAGCCAATAATCGCAACATTGTACGTTAGTCCTATCAAAACTTCATGATATTATGCACATAGATGTAGTTAAAAAAGAATAAATTTGTAACGAATGAAGTATCTCACTAATTTTATGTATGTTTGGGTCGCTATTTGTCTATCTTTACCGCTTCAGGCAATAGCTAAAGCAGACTCAAGCTGGGATGGATTCGTAAAACAGTATGGACGCTACGCAGAAAAAAAACTCAACAGTAAAGGTATTCCTGGCGCTGCGCTTTCGATAGTGAGTATTGGTAACGCTGATTATATCCACACCATGGGCCGCACTAAGGCAAGAAGTGGCACACAGGTTAACCGCCACACCCGCTTTAGGTTAGCTTCTGTGTCAAAAACATTTGCAGGGTCGTTAACTGCAAAGCTTGCAAGTGAAGGGGTAATAGATTTATTTAAACCGGTAAGTGAGTATATACCTGCCTTTAAAGGCACGGTTTATAAAGATAATTTAAAAGTGTTTCACTTATTAAGCCACTCCAGCGGTTTGGTTCCTAATGCGTATGACAATTTAATCGAATCAAGAATGAATTACCCCGATATTGTCGAAAAGCTATTAACAGTAAAGCCCATTTGCGAACCAGGCCAATGCTATGGCTATCAAAATGTGATGTTTAGTTTAATTGATGATGTCATTTACAGCAGTACCAATAAAAAATATGACCAGTGGCTGCAAGAGGGAATTTTTACACCATTAAAAATGAGCGATACCAGCTTAGGCTACGATGCAATGGTGCAGGATAAAAATTATGCGCTGCCGCACGTTAGAGGCAAAAAACGTTGGTACACAGCCAAGCTGAAAAAAAACTATTATAAAGTCGGCCCTGCTGCGGGCGTAAATGCAAGTGCCACCGATATGGCAAAATGGTTAAATGCGCAATTAGGGCAAAACCTAGATGTACTTTCTTTAGATGCACTTGCTACACAAACACGTCCTTATACACTTACAAAAAAAGAGCGTTATAGACGAGTATGGAAAAAGGAATTAGAACAAGCTTATTATGGATTAGGCTGGCGTGTTTATAACTATAACGATGAAACGCTTTATTATCATAGTGGCTGGGTGCAAGGCTATCGCAGTGACTTAGTGGTTATACCGCATTTAAATGTGGGTTTTAGCTTGATTGTTAACGCGGAAACAGGCGTGATAAATGAATTAACTACTGAATTTTTAGACCGTTTATTAAAATACAAACGCACTAAATAAAACAGGCCTAAAATTGCCTAAAAAGCGCCGTGCTTTAAATTTATTGTTTAAAGGTAAAAAGCATAAATAAGTACATATAATAAAAAAACCAGCTTAATGCTGGTTTTTTATAAAAAGCTCACTGCACAATTAACTTATGCGCGTGGTAATTGAATCTTTTTTTCTGCACTTTGACGATACAATACAACAGTGTGACCTATTGTTTGTAGCTTAGTAGCGCCGGTTTCACGAACGATTGCATCAAAAATAAGTGCTTTTGTTTCACGATCGTCAGTAGGTACTTTTACTTTAATCAATTCGTGAATTTCTAATGCACTTTGAATTTCCACTACTACGCCCTCGGTTAAACCGTTAGAACCTAGTAAAACTACAGGCTTAAGGCTATGCGCCTGACCTTTTAAAAACTGCTTTTGTTTGTTTGATAATGTCATGTTTATACAAATTTTGCTGAATATGGCTTGAATTAAGGGTATTCTAACGCCATCTAAAGAATATTACTAATTAGTTGCGTGTTAATTTATGACAAATAAAAAACATTCAGCCAGTTCAAAGCGATGGCTGAAAGAACATTTTGATGATCAATATGTTCAGCAAGCGCAAAAAAAAGGCTGGCGTTCTCGAGCTGTTTTCAAATTAGATGAGATCCAAAATAAAGATAAACTGCTTCGCCCTGGTATGACCGTTGTTGATTTAGGTGCTGCACCTGGCAGCTGGTCACAATACTTAGCCGAGAAAGTATCTGATAAAGGTCAGGTTGTTGCGTGTGACATATTACCTATGGACTCACTTGCGGGGGTTGACTTTTTACAAGGCGATTTTCGTGAAGAAGCCGTACTTGATGCATTGTTAAAACGCATTGATGGTAAAAATGTTGATGTGGTACTCTCTGACATGGCGCCAAATATGAGCGGTAATAACTCGGTAGATCAAGCGGGTAGCATGTATTTGGTAGAATTAGCACTTGATATGTGTCATCAAGTATTAAAGAAAAATGGTGCATTTGTTGTTAAAGTGTTTCAAGGTGAAGGCTTTGATCAATACTTGCAAGACGTTCGTAATAGTTTTAAAGCAGTGAAAATACGCAAACCTGATGCCTCACGTGCCCGTTCTCGGGAAGTATATATAGTAGCGACCGGCTACAAACTGTAGTACAGTTGCTTGGCGTTTAGTTGAATTTAAATTAATTGGATACAAGAGGTTAACCCCTTGAGCGATATGGCGAAAAATCTAATACTCTGGCTGGTTATTGCAGTTGTGCTAATGTCAGTATTTCAGAGCTTTAATGGCGGCGATCAAGTTGATCGTCAAACAAGTTACACTCAATTTGTAAAAGACGTGCGTAGCGGCTCTTTACAAGAAGTTATTATTGACCGTGGAACGGGTAATATTACAGGTACTAAAAGCAGTGGTGAGCGTTTTCAAACCACAATGCCAATGTACGATGAAGATTTAATTAATGATTTACTTAAAAATGATGTAAATGTGAAAGGCGTTCAGCCTGAAGAACAATCGTTTTTAGCAAGTATTTTTATCTCTTGGTTCCCAATGTTGCTGCTTATAGGGGTATGGATATTCTTCATGCGTCAAATGCAAGGCGGTGGCGGTAAAGGCGCAATGTCGTTTGGTAAAAGCAAAGCGCGCCTGATGAGCGAAGACCAAGTTAAAACAACTTTTGCTGATGTAGCAGGTTGTGATGAAGCAAAAGACGACGTAACAGAGTTAGTAGACTTTTTACGTGACCCTTCTAAGTTCCAAAAACTTGGTGGTAGTATTCCTAAGGGCGTACTAATGGTGGGTCCTCCTGGTACGGGTAAAACATTACTTGCAAAAGCCGTAGCCGGTGAAGCAAAAGTACCGTTTTTCACCATTTCAGGTTCTGACTTTGTTGAAATGTTTGTTGGTGTGGGCGCATCGCGTGTACGTGACATGTTTGAGCAAGCTAAAAAGGCTGCACCCTGTATTATCTTTATAGATGAGATTGATGCTGTAGGTCGTAAGCGTGGCGCTGGCATGGGCGGTGGACACGACGAACGTGAACAAACACTAAACCAAATGCTAGTCGAAATGGATGGTTTTGAAGGTAATGAAGGTATTATCGTTATAGCGGCTACTAACCGCCCTGACGTACTAGACCCTGCATTACTTCGTCCTGGTCGTTTTGACCGTCAAGTAGTGGTTGGCTTGCCTGATATTCGCGGCCGTGAGCAAATTCTTAAAGTACATATGCGTAAAGTGCCATTAGGCGATAACGTAGAAGCGGCAGTTATTGCACGTGGTACGCCTGGTTTCTCTGGTGCTGATTTAGCAAATCTTGTAAACGAAGCTGCACTTTATGCCGCACGTGGTAATAAACGTGTTGTAAGTATGACTGAATTTGATGCTGCTAAAGATAAAATCATGATGGGTGCAGAGCGCAAGACCATGGTGATGAGTGAGCAAGAGAAAGAAATGACGGCTTACCATGAAGCGGGCCATGCTATTGTTGGTCGTATGGTGCCAGAGCACGACCCAGTTTATAAAGTGTCGATTATTCCACGTGGCCGTGCCCTTGGTGTAACTATGTACCTGCCTGAACAGGACCGTGTTAGCCATTCTAAAGAGCTTTTAGAGTCAATGATTTCAAGCCTTTACGGTGGCCGAATTGCTGAAGCACTTATTTATGGCGAAGACAAAGTAACAACGGGTGCGAGTAACGACATTGAGCGTGCAACAGATATTGCACGTAAAATGGTAACGCAGTGGGGCTTGAGTGAAAAACTAGGTCCGTTACTTTACGCTGAAGATCAAAACGAGATGTACATGGGTGGCGGCGGTGGTCGCGCAATGAGCATGTCTGATGAAACAGCTAAAGTAATTGATGCCGAAGTACGCTTATTCTCAGACCGTAATTATCAAAGAGCAGAAGATATATTAAAAGAAAATATTGATATTCTTCATGCGATGAAAGATGCATTAATGAAATACGAAACAATTGATGCTAAACAAATTGATGATTTAATGGCGCGTCAGCCTGTGCGTGAACCACGTGATGCACACGACCGTTTAGACGATAAGCCAACTAAAACAGTCGCACCTCAAGAAAAGCCGGTTGATGAAAGCCAAAAACCGGATGATTCATCGAAAAAAGATGAAACAAACCTTGATGATAAAGCTGAATAATCGTTAAAATAATACTTTAAAAGCCCCGTACTTCGGGGCTTTTTTGTATCAAATAACTAAAAGGTTGGCGATGACTAACATAATAAACCTTCCCCGTGGGCGTAAACTTAATTTAGAAAAACCATGTGTGATGGGTATTTTAAATGTGACCCCAGATTCATTTTCTGATGGTGGAAAGTTTTTAGATACAGCGCACGCGGTGCAACAGGCAATGCAGTTGTTAGACGAGGGTGCGACTATCATTGATATTGGCGGGGAGTCTACACGTCCAGGCGCGCCAGATGTTAATTTACACGATGAACTTAATCGTGTGATACCTGCAATAAAAGCCATTAGAGCTAAAAGTGACTGCGTTATATCGGTAGATACCAGTAAAGCACAGGTCATGGAGCAGGCGATTTTAGCAGGTGCTGATATAGTTAACGACGTACGTGCATTACAAGAGCCCCACGCACTTAGCACACTCGCTAAGTATCCCGATGTAGCAATTTGTTTGATGCATATGCAAGGGCAGCCACGGACAATGCAAAGTGAACCCACTTATACTGACTTGCTAACGCAAATTAACCTCTTTTTTGAGCAGCGTATAAGCGCATGCGAAACAGCGGGTATTAAGGTGGATCAACTTATCCTCGACCCAGGTTTTGGCTTTGGCAAAACCCTAGAGCATAATTTTGAAATACTTGCTAAATTTAATGCATTTAATAAATTTGAACTACCGCTTTTAGCAGGTCTTTCACGCAAGTCGATGATAGGTAATTTGCTAAACAGAAAAACAGATGAGCGATTAGCGGGCAGCTTAGCCGGTGCGCTAATTGCCGCGCAAAATGGCGCAAAAATTATTCGTGTACACGATGTAAAAGAAACAGCAGATGTGCTTGGTGTACTCCAAGCTTGCGAAAAAGGAGCTTTATAATGAGCGAAAGAAAATATTTTGGTACCGATGGGGTACGTGGTTTAGTGGGCACAGCTCCAATTAACCCTGAGTTTGCAATGAAATTAGGCTGGGCCGCAGGTCGAGTTTTGTCTCTAAGTGGAACAAAAAAAGTAATTATAGGTAAAGATACCCGTATTTCAGGTTACATGCTAGAAACCGCGCTTGAAGCTGGTTTAATTGCCGCAGGAATAGATGTCGTACTGCTTGGGCCAATGCCCACGCCCGCTGTAGCATATTTAGCGCAAACGTTTAGAGCCGAAGCAGGTATTGTAATTAGTGCATCGCATAACCCTTACTATGATAACGGGATTAAGTTTTTTAATGGCCAAGGCTTAAAACTGGATGACGACGTTGAGCTACAAATTGAAGCGATGCTTGATGAACCAATGACCTGTGTTGCCTCAGATAAACTTGGTAAAGCCTCGCGCTTAGTAAGTGCTGATGGGCGCTATATTGAATTTTGTAAAAGCCAATTTCCACAAGGCTTATCACTTGAAGGTTTAAAAGTTGTACTAGATTGTGCCAATGGCGCCACCTACCATATTGCACCGTCGGTAATGCGTGAGCTAGGCGCTGAAGTGATTACTCATGCATGTGAGCCTAATGGGGTGAATATAAACCATGAATGTGGTGCTACACACGTTGATACGTTAAAGCGCAAAGTGCTAGAGCATAAAGCCGATGTGGGTATTGCTTACGATGGTGATGGTGATCGCGTAATGATGGTTGATCATAACGGTCGCGTATTTGACGGTGATGACTTAGTTTACATTATTGCCTGCCAAGCGGCTGAAGATCATATGCTAGGTGGTGGTGTTGTTGGCACGGTTATGTCGAACATGGGGCTTGAAAATGCATTAAAAGCAAAAGGAATTGAATTTGCGCGCAGTAAAGTTGGCGACCGTTATGTAATGGAAATGCTGCAGCAAAAAGGGTGGAGAATTGGCGGTGAAAGCTCAGGCCATGTATTAAACCTTGATTTAATCACCACGGGCGATGGTATCATTTCAAGCCTTCAGGTATTGGCTGCAATGGTGGCTCAAAATCGCACATTACAAGATTTAGGGGCTGGTTTTACAAAGTACCCAATGAAAATGATTAATGTACGTTACACACCTGGCACAGACCCTACACAAGCACCAGAAGTAAAAGATGCGGTTGCGCAAGTAGAGCAAGCTTTAGGCGAAAAAGGCCGTGTTTTACTCCGTAAATCAGGCACTGAACCGGTAGTACGTGTTATGGTTGAAGCCGAACAAGAAAAAATAGTCATAGACAGTGCGCAAAAAATTGCAGCAGTTGTCGAATCTATGAGCAAATAAACTGATTGAGAACAATAACCTCTTGTAACTTAGGGCGAGAAAAGTTAATATCTCGCCCGCTTTCTAATCTGGAGTGGAAAATGGCAATACGTAAGGCAATGGTCGCGGGAAACTGGAAAATGAATGGCTCTTTAGAGCTTGTCACTCAACTGTCTGATGCCATTAACAGTGTTAAATCAAATGAGATAGACATTGTTTTATTTCCTCCATTTCCATTAGTATCAGCACTGGTTGACAGTGGTGTTACCACGGGTACTCAAACGCTAAGTGAAAATACCCCAGGCGCCTTTACCGGTGAAGTGGATGCTCAGCTTATTAAAGATTTAGGTGCTAAGTACGTACTCGTAGGTCATTCAGAGCGACGCAGTATTTACAAAGAAAGCAATGCAACCGTAGCCGCAAAATTTGCCCGTGCACAGCAAGTAGGACTAACACCTATCTTGTGTATTGGCGAAAGCGAGAGCGAACAAGAAAACGGTCAAACCGAACATGTGGTTGCTGCACAAATTGATGCAGTAATTGAGAAATTAGGTGTAGCAGCACTGAAAGATTCTGTGATAGCATACGAGCCCGTTTGGGCCATAGGCACAGGTAAGACTGCATCGCCAGAACAGGCACAAGCTGTTCATAAATTTATCCGTGACAAAATTGCATCATTAGATAGCGATTTAGCACAAGGGCTTACCATCTTGTATGGTGGTAGCGTTAACGAAAAAAATAGCGAATTATTATTTGCACAACCAGATATAGACGGCGGCCTTATTGGCGGTGCTAGTCTAAAAGCAGATTCGTTCACTGCAATCTGTAACAGTGCAAAAGGGACCGTATAAGATGTACGAAATTTTATTAGTAGTTTATTTAGTTGTTGCTTTAGCTTTAGTTGGTATGGTTTTAATCCAGCAAGGTAAAGGCGCAGACATGGGTTCTTCATTTGGCGCCGGTGCTTCGGGCACAGTTTTTGGCTCATCAGGTGCAGGTAACTTCATGACCAAAACAACAACAAGCTTAGCAACAGTGTTTTTTGTTTTAAGTATTGTGTTAGGTAACTTAACTGCCGGTCAAATTAAAAAGACCGATGAGTGGGAAAACCTTGAAGCAGCACCTGCAGTAGAAACTGTAGCGCCAGCAGAAGAAGACGTACCTGTTACTCAACAGCAGAGCTCTGACGTACCAAACTAATTTAGTGTAAAGCTAACGTTAAACGACTTATACTCCTCAAGTAAGTCAATAAGTTTAACAGCTAAGCGAAAGCTTAAAAATGCGGATGTGGTGGAATTGGTAGACACGCTACCTTGAGGGGGTAGTGCTTTCGGGCGTGGGGGTTCAAGTCCCCCCATCCGCACCAAATTATAAAACCAGTAGCAGCAATGCTACTGGTTTTTTTATGGGAAATTCTCCAGTTGCTCACTTATTAATCGTTCAATCCTTTTTGCGTTTATTAGTTGTTTAAAACTCGCTGTATTTGTAAAAAAAACTAGAAATATTACAAATTTAGTTAACACTTATAGGTAATAAGCCGATAATAGATATAGACAATAAAATAAGGTATACACAATGGCTTCAGGCTTCTCTTTTCAAAACCTCAGCATAAGTAAAAAAATACATGCGATTACCAGCATTGCGGTTGTAGCATTTTTAGCAATCGTTTTGATTAATTACTTTGCAATGAATGACAATAGAATCGCACTTGATGAAATGGAAAAGTCTTCATATCAGGTTGTTAAGTTAACTTCAGCAAATGTAAGTCTTTTAGAAAAGCTCGATGAGCTTTATACGCAAGCAGTTACATTTGGTGAGCAGGAGTTAGTAGAGAAAGCAGCAGACACATACAATGCACTAAGCAACAACATAAATGCGGTTGAGCAAATAAACGCTTCGTATATTCATAGTGACACGAAAGTTCAGTTAGCAAATTACGAAAAAATATCAGCCAGTATTGCCAATGGCATGGTAAATGGAACAGCTGACTTCAGTAAAATTCAGCAACAAGCACAAAGAAAAACAGCACTGTATAATGATGTGCTTGAAAAGTTTAAAACCGCTCAAGCAAAAGCGGACGATCGCTTTTTTGAGTTAGTTGCAAGTACTAAAGAGCGTTCTGATCACGCACTAACACTTATGTTGGTGGTATCTATTGTTTCGTTAATTTTACTGCTATTTATGGCTATTTGGATTGCTAAACGTATTGCTGCCTCTGCAAGTGATGCCGCTAATAACCTGAGTCTGCTCGCAAACGGTAAAGGGTCGCTGAGCACTAATCTGAGCGTAAATTCAGAGGATGAAATTGGTCAAGTATCAATTAACTTCAACTCCTTCATCGCTTTGCTGAAAAAAACAGTACTTGAAGTAATCGCGGTATGTGAGCCACTAATGGAGAACTCAACTCGCTTAGTGCAAGGAATGGAGCAGGCTGAACGCGCAACCACAAAGCAAACAACAGAGGCTGAGGTGGTTAAACAGTCTATGGAAGAGATGAAGCAAAGCGTGGGTGATATTTCTCAATCGGCGGCAAGTGCATCAAATGCAGCGCAAACCGCAGAAAAAGAGGTAGAACAAAGCAGAACTCAAGTTCAAATGTCAGTCACCGCCTCACGTACATTAAGTGATGAAATAAATCAAGCCGCCTCAACCATCAATAAGTTAGCTGATGATACAAAAAATGTGTCTCAAATTCTTAATGTGATTACATCTATTGCTGAGCAAACTAATTTATTAGCTTTAAATGCTGCTATCGAAGCGGCTCGTGCAGGTGAGCACGGTAGAGGCTTTGCCGTGGTTGCTGATGAAGTAAGAGAGCTTGCATCACGTACAGCACATTCAACGAATGAAATTCGTGAGTTACTAAGCACCTTGACTGAGGCTGCAAATGAGTCTGTGACGGCGATGACATCAGCGCGAGATATGGCCACAGATAACGCAACAGCCGCAGAGAAAACTGGCGTTTCGATAGAAAAAATTGCAGAGCAAATGTTAGAAATAAATGGTATGAACTCACAAATCGCCGCTGCAACAGAAGAGCAAACATCGGTTGCTGCGATGGTTGTAGAAAATGTGACGAATATGCATGAATCGTTTGAAGACACCATGGACTCACTCGCGGCGGTAAGGGATGTAGCGAAAAACCTACACTACCTTTCAGATAACCTTCTAGATGCCACCGCGAAGTTTAAAATTGAGTAATATTACCTGTAATAATACTTAATCATTTTAGAGGCTAAGCTAGGCGCTCGCTGCATAAAAAAATCGTTATTTAGAGCAACTAAATAATAATTTTTTGCTTAGCTTACTACACACTTTGTCTGCCTCTCAATTGCTTATTTATTTAAGGGTATTACTATAAAGCCGTAATATTTAGATATAAAAAAACCACCTAATCGGTGGTTTTTTTATATCTAGCTATCGCGCTTAAAACGTAGCAACTACCTTAACTTTATCTGTTGCCTTACTGCTGTCTATGTAACCAATTGAGTCGCCATTACTAGCAACAAAATCAATAACAGCCTGGTCAGAATCAAATTTCTCTGGTGGTGTACCTTTACCGGTAAAAACAAGTTTTGACCAATAGGCATTTAATTGGCTACTTGATTTACCAACTACTTTAGAATTGAATTCATCAGCAACAGCTGTACCATTTTGAGTGGCTGGGTTCACTTTATTACCGTTAGCAAATGACTTTGCTTTTCCTAGGTAAATCTTTTTAATAGAATCGCCATCAAGTGCACTTGCATTGCTAGGGTTTACTATTACCGCAACTTCAGCATAGGCGCTAAACGCACATACCGACAGTACACTGGCTAGGATTAATTTTTTCATATTTCGCTCCAATTAGAATACTAAGTCAACGCCGACAGCTACTACATCAGTTTCAATGTTTGTTATGTCGTCATCTAAGCGACTAAAGTCGATTTTAAATGCAGCTGACGGGTGGAAGTCATAACGGGCGCCGATGGTGTAAACATTACTTTTTGCTTTAGAGCCTTCTAATGCTGAATTTATACCTGCATTTAATTGCGGCACAGCTGTAAGTGAATCATAACGGTTGTTATCGTGTTTATCGTCGTTGTTTTCATAGGTAACGTGAACAAGCCACTCATCCATACGATAGCCTAGAGAGGTATAGTATTGAGTTTGCTCAGCTAAAGCGCTGTTATCGACTTCAAACTGAGTATACTCTGCATCAAATAAAATATTGTTGTAGTCAATTGAAAAGCCAAGTGCGAAAAATGCTCCATCGTCTTCATCTACAGCAATGCTATCTGCTTGTTCAGTGAAACCCGAGCTGCGAAGAGTTGCCTCTAGGCCATTAAGGGCGATACCAGCATCAGTATCATTTTCAATGTCAATGGTGGTCTCTGCCACAAAATAGGCAACACGTGCGCTAAACCAATCGTAACTAAGTGACCAGTTAAGACCAGCGATATCATTAAGCTCAGTTTCACCATTGACCGACACTACTGCGATATTATCTTCAAAGCTACCATATATGACTTGAAGACTTGAGTCCCAATCACCGATTTGTGATGTATATAGTAAGCTCAACCCTTCGTAAGTAGAAAAAGGTAAATTGTAAACCGATTGAGGAGGGCGAACCCAGCGGTAAGTGTAACCTACATCTAGAAAGTCAGAGTATTTGTAAAATGGAGCACGCATTTTACCAGCGCTGAGTTGTAATTCATCACTAAACTCATAAGTTAAATACGCCCACTCAAAATCGGCATCAAAGTCATTCTCGCCGCGAGCCACAATTTGCGCTGTTGCGCTGAGCTTTTCCTGAAGATCGGCAGATAGTTGTAATGCAAATACACTCTCATTTTTAAATGAGATATCGTCATCATATCCGTATAAAGTTTGATCACTGTCTAGACTTTTGCCACCTACTATAGATGCAAAGCCATTTATGCGAACTTCAGCACTCGTGTAACTAGATGCAAGTGCGGCACATATTGCTACTGCTACAGATAGCTTTTTCATATGTATTTCCTATTTGTTATTTAGATGTTGATTTCATGGGGATTATAGAAGTGATTTTAGTTTTTATCTAATAATTTTAGCTAGTTAGTAAAAAAAGAAGTGAGCATTTAGTTTATATTGAAGTTTACAATTGTTAATTTTGAGGGTTTAGTAATCAAAGTTGTTGATTTAATTAAAGTTAAAAATTATTTGAATTTATTAAAGTTGTTTATCTAATAATTTATAAAATAGTAATTACTGTTTAATTGGTTGTTTATCTCTTATTTATCTTACGTTTTGCTTGTTTATAAACATTAAACATAGCGTTAAAGCGGACTTTAAGAGAGTGATAATAATAAAGAGGCTACCTTTATCGATTACGAGTCACTTAAATGTTTATAACAAAAGGTATGCTTAGCTACAGTGTATTTAGTCTTACCCTTTGTTTTGTAATCAAATAACAACTTTCTAAACCTGAATTTTAGCTTAACATTACCACTGTATTAGCAAGGTAGTTCAAAGGAAGTGACAGTGATGAAGAGGCTAGCATGGTTAGTACTATGTTGCTTTGCATCCTATGCATATAGTAACGATGAAGTAAGTATTACATTGGTGGGGCATATTTCTCCGGTGTGTGAATTTACCTCACAAAATAATAACCTAGAGTTTTCTTCTGATGGCGTTGCTAATACAACATTAGAGATAAACTGTAATTCGCCAATGCGAATATCAATGCAGTCACTTAATGGCGGTTTGAGTCATGAGCAAAGCAGTAGAATAAGTTCATATAATATTAACTGGAAGTTGGAAGGTGCCAACAACAATGTGTCTGTATCGGCACAGGCAACCAAATCGACATATAGTTTTAATATTAATGATATTTTATTTGATAGCATTGCTGAGATTCAGTTAACTCTAGATGAGCCCTTGATATATGCAGGAAGCTACCAGGATGTGATCCGCATAGAAATGACACCATCAGTAGTATCGGGTGGCGTGCTTTAAACGCACATTTATTAAACATAACAAACTATATGTCACATGGATAAGGAATATAACAATGAATAAACTAATCGTAATTTCAGCAATCGCAGCACTATCTTCAGGTTCAGCACTAGCAGAAAACTTAAATGTAGGTGGTGCCGTTGAGTCTGTATGTGAAGTAAGCAATATTGCAACAACACACTACTTTCCAGCTCTTGCGTTGGGGAATACAAAAACAGTTAATTTTGACTTGAAATGTAATGATGTGGATGGTGCAACACTTACTTTAACTACTTCTGAGGGACACCTTCAAAACGCTGATCACGAAGACAGAGGTGTAGGTTACACTGCTCATTTAACAGCAGGTCCTTATGACTTTACTTTGTCAGCTGAAGATGGAACGAATGATCAGAGTGCTTTTCAAAGCAATGGTGGAAGTAATACATTAGCAACGACAGGCGTAACAGGAATGATTGACCTAGAAGTTACTCAGACTCCTGTATATGCAGGTACGTATGCAGATACTTTAATGCTAACTGTAACAGCAAACTAAAGTTAAATAGAAAAGGCAGTGACTATGCACTGCCTTTATTCAGGAGGGAATTCTATGCATATTTTACTTATCTTTATATTTTGTTTGCTTTCATTTTCAGTCAATGCCTTTCAAGTGAGACCTATGGTAGCCGATCTCAGCTCTCAAGGTAGTCAGTCGCAGCAAACACTTCGAATAATAAACCCATCGGATAAACCCTTAACTATTGATGTTTCTGCTTTTAATATGAGTATAAGTGATAATGGCGTTGAGTCTTTAGAGGTAAACGAAGAAGACTTCTTAATTATTCCTATGACAACGATTATCGCACCGGGAAATAGTCAATCGGTAATCGTTCGATATATTGGGGAGCCCATTATTAACCACTCTAAGTCTTATCGAATCACCGTAGAACAAGTGTCAGTTAACTTGAACGAAAATGCCCAATCTGGTGTTGGTATGTCACTTAGTTTTAGAACGCTATTTAACGTTGTTCCCGATAATGCTAAAGCTAACCTAATAATTAAAGAAAAAACACAATTAGCAGAAAATCAATGGGGTGTGTCGTTAGAAAACCAAGGGAACAAATATGTACGCCTTTCAAAAGGTCAGTGGAATATTAAATCTAAGGGTAAAGTTTTAACTTTAGAAGGAATGGATCTGAGTAGAGCCCTATCAGGTAAAATTTTACTTCCAAATTCAAAAAGCAATATTTCAATTTCAATACCAAAAGAGTTTCAAGCTGCTGATAGTGAGTTAGAGGTTATATTCTAATGTTTTGTGTTCAGTGGCTCTCCCGATGTTTAATGATACTAATATGTAGTATTTTTATATCGGTAGAGGCTCTGGAAGTAACACCTATGGTGATTACATTATCTCCGGAGAAGCCTTCAAAAATACCTTCCAGTCTAATTTACAATCAACTGCCTAGAGAGATTGCATTTGACATTGAAATATATGAAATCGATTTTTCTACACCGAGTCCTTCTTTAATTAAGCTGGAAGATTCTCCATTATGGGTATTTCCTCCCTCACTATTTTTACAAGAAGGGCAAGGTCAGAGGATTCAATTTAGATGGATTGGACAGAGGCTCCCACAGCAGGATAAGAGTTATCAGGTCAGTTTAATAGAGCAGCCGTTAGCTTCTAATATCGGAAGTGGTACCTCGCAACTAAAAATATTAATGAATGTAAATTTAGTTGTTCACGTAGACAGGGATATATATTTACCTAACTTAAAAATACTGACTTCTAGAATAGAAAGTGGGGAGGTTTTAGCCCAAGTCAAAAATGAAGGAGAGGGGGCTGCGCGGCTCAGTGACTATAAAATTAAAGTAACTACAAATAAATCCGTTGTAACTACTTTTGAAAAACAAGCTTTATTGGAGAAGGGGTACGATGTTTTTTTTGCGCCTTATGCCACACAGACCATAAAAGTTAAGCTACCTGAACATATTGAAAGCCGTGAGGTAGAGTATTTAAGTTTAGATCTGGTGCAATGAAAACTTTAGCAGTGTTCCTTTTTGCTGTATTTTTTTTACCACTTAGCGTGTTAGCAAAAATAAACCCTTCTAGTAGGACAATTGAACTTAATGTGTCAGTTCAATTAAATAAAAGCCCTATAGGTCAAGTCTCCCTTAAAGTTGATAAAAATGATGCCCTTTTTTTAAAGTGGGACGAATTAGAGCCACACCTTCGTGAAATTTTACTTGAAGAAAAAGAGAGGGAGCTATTTAAGGTATTAAAAGGCAATACTTTAGCGGTAACTTCATTAAGGGAACTAGGTTTTAGTGTTGTGTTTGATATGAGTGATTTTAGTTTGGACGTTGTTGTTCCCGTAGAATTAACCCGCCCGCAAAAATTAAGTGCGCAAATGCAAAGGAAAAGGTTGAAGGCTATTGAACCAGCCAATGCGAGTGGGTTTGTTAACGCATATGCAAGCTACGTTCACCAAGATGATAAGGAGCAACAGCAAGTTCAAGAGCAATACGCATTACGATCCGAAATTGTAGCGAGTTGGCAAGGCTGGGTGGTAGAAAATGAATTCGAATATAATAAAATGTCGCAGCCAGCCTCATCAAGTTTTAAGCGGCGAGGAACTCGGCTTATTCATGATTTACCAAATTTAGGTATGCGTCTTTCTCTTGGAGACAACTTTAGCTCTGGTGGCTACTTCCAGAACTCTTCTCGTTTGTTAGGCTTTTCAATAGCACATGATTTTTCTCTATTATCAGACAGGCCCATAAGGCCAACCGCTTCACGTAGCTTTACTCTTCAAAGCCCTTCAAGTGTAGAGGTATATGTCGGTGAACGAATTATTCAGCGCCTTAATTTGGTTGCGGGTATTTACTCTTTAGATGACATACCTTTGAGCGAAGGCAGCAATAATATCTCTCTAAAAATTACTGATATAGCTGGCGTTGTGCGCTATGTAAACTTTGATGTTGCGACTGGCTTAGATCTATTTGCACAAGGGCAGCTTGAATATGAAATTCACTTAGGCGTTCCTGCTGAGGCTGGCGATAAACTCGAGTATGAACCAGATTCTCCCTTCCTCAGTGCCTATCTGGATTATGGCCTGACCCCAAGTTGGACTGCAGGGGTTACAGCGCAGGGAGATAAATACGCTCAGCAAATTGGCTTTAAACAAATCTATGCAGCTCAAATAGGCCAACTGGCATTTGAGGGCGCATTTAGCTTCGCGGAACGCCAAGGATACGCTTACCGTACTGTTTATAGTAGCTATAATATGAGCAACTTAGGAAGTGAGCTAACGCTCGGTTATGAATACAGTTCAAAAGACTTTACAGCTTTAGGTTTTAGGTCTCAAGATACGTTTAGTAACCGCTATAGAGAACACTATGCACAGGCGAGTTATAGTTATTATGTTAACGATAGAACGTTAGCCTCTTTTTTTACAAATATTTCCCGAGATCATCAAAGTGTTCAATTTGATAAATCGCTGGGAGTCAATTTCTCAGGCGACTTGGTAAATAGTCAGTGGAGATATACTGCAGGGGCGCAATGGGATGAGTTAAAAGGTGAGCGAGAGTGGGGTATAAATTTATCATTTACCTATAAATTTAATAATCAGCATAGAGTTAAACTATCCCACCAGTCTAGGCGTGATAAAACGAGACTAGAATTTACTCAAGACAGTAATCAGCGTTTTGTCGGTGCTTTGAACTTTCGAGCTGGTTTAGAGAGCAACGAGTTAAATAAAACTATCTTTGATTTAAACATGCAATATAACGCAAACCGTTTTGCTGCTAACCTTGAACATGCAAGTTTTTATAAAGATTTAAATGCTCGTTCTGCTTATCATCAAAGTCGTGTAAGCCTCTCATCTAGCATAGCTTTTGCAGATGATGCATGGGCATTTGGAAAGCCTATATACGATAGTTTTGCTTTGGTTAACGCCCACAAAAGTTTAGAAAATAAAGTGATTACATTAGGCCGAGTTGAAAATGACTATAGAGCTGATAATAGAGATTTCAAAACTATATTACTTAATGATTTGAGCTCTTATGACAATATCAACATTCCTGTTGATATTGATGATCTAGCCCCTGGCTATGATATAGGCTCTGGCATGCTTAGCTTTTACCCTAAATACAAAACTGGACATAAAGCAATAATTGGGACTGCAGCAAATATTTCTGTTATTGCAACTCTTCGGAGTAAGGACGAAAGCCCCTTAGCCTTAATGGTGGGAAAGGCTATTTGTCAAGATAAAGCATCGGCCAAAGAGTATACATTCTTCACAAATAAGCGGGGCCGCTTTGCAATAACTGGCCTTGCTCCTTGTCAGTATAAAGTGACCTTACAAAATAAAGATAGTACTACATTTTTAATAGAGGTTCATGATGCAGAGCAACTTCAACGAAAAGGGGTTATTTATGTTCATTAAAATTGTGTATTTAGCAATAAGTATATTTTTACTAACTATGGCAAGTAGAGTTAATGCTCAGTGCGATGCGAGTATTGGTGAAATAGCGTATTTGTTTGATGACTTATCTTTTTATCACGTAAAATCACAAAACGATGCAGAGAAAACAATTCGAGTAGATACAATAAATACGACGGATTGTACCTTGTATTTTAGTCTTTCTTCGCAAAACCAAGGGGCTCTTAAAGGTAATTCTCAATTTATTAATTACCAAATTCGTTTAGAAAATCAGTTGTTAAGCAAAACCAACAACCAAGTTAAACTTAACAATAATTCAGTAGATATCAGGTTAGTGATCCCTGCAGGGACCCCTGTAAAATCTGGATACTATACAGATAGACTTCAGTTGAAACTTTATGATGAGAACAAGCAAAGTCTTGATGAAGTAGAAATTGAAATAGAAACAAATATTCAACCCCGCACAAGCTTATCTTTATTAGGCTATAACACTTTTTCTAACACTGTTTTTTTAGGGGAGTTGAGGCCAGCAGAAAAATACACCATGTTACCTAGCTTACAAATAGTGACTAATACGGATGTTCAACTTAATGTAACCTCAGAGAATAAAAGTCGTTTATTACACTCTATTTTTAGTAATAAATATGGTATTAGCTATACATTGCAGTTAGGCTCAGAAGAAATTAACTTAGTAAAAGCTTCAAGTCTAAACTTTTCGTATTCTGGCCAGACTGAGTTTTACATTCCGCTTAGCATTCAATTGGAGGACTTCACACGTCAAGCCGCTGGAGAGTATTCAGATGTTATTCGTTTTCAAATAAGCCCACTCAATTATTGACTTTACTTAAGTTTTTTTGGCACCACAGCAATGCTTGTTGTTTGTTTTTTACAGATATTTTTTGATAAATTTTATGTAAATGCACTCTGACAGTGGCTTCACTTATAAATAAGCTATCTGCAATAGCGGTGGAGTGTAGACCGGAGAAAAGCAAGTTTAATACTTTAATTTCTTTACAAGTAAGGTTACTTGATTGCAGGGTGGTTTGCTGTTCACTGGCTAACATTTGTCTCATCCAGCTGTCTGTCACATCACGGGGAAACCAGAGCTTACCTTGTTCAATAGCTTCAAGGCCTTGTTGAAAAAGTGAGTCATCTGAACTTTCGTAAAAAAGTCCCTTTAAATTAGGCCATTCTTTTAAAGCTAATACGTCACTATTTTTTGGAACATCAAAAATAACTAAGCTTTTATAACCGTTATCTTGCATAAACTTATTGATAAGTTCATAAGTTGTGATTACATTAAGTGCTTGGTAATTAACCAATAAAATGTTGTAGTTAGCTGCCACACAGAAAAGTGAAGTATAGTCTGGACTATTAAAGCACTTTATATAGCGTATTGGAGTATTTTTAATATCCATAATTTCTGTCCGTAGATGCAATAGTAATACTATATTGCTATTTTTGGTTAATATCAATCATAGTGCATAGTTCGATAAGCTATACGTAGCTTTGATTAATGTGCTTTGTGGAATAATAGTTCTCCTATATGTAAACATAAAAGGTGCACAAAATTAGAGTGTGTATAACGTGATTACTTTTTAGCAAAAGGCCCATTTTTTTGTGTAGGTTATCCAACAATAATCAAAAGTTATAATTAATTTGTACCTGTATGTTTATTAAATGAAAATTTTTATACATTTCTTCACAAATATGTAATATAATACCCTTCCAGAGGAAAGATGCTATTAGGCGTCTTTTTTTATGCCCAAAACTTATTGCCCAAGCCAATAAGTTCGCATAACTAAATTATACGGTATCCTTTGGAGAATATTTTGAAACTACGCAAACTCTCACAGTTAAGCCTCGCAATTGTCGCTGCACTAACTACCTCAGTAAATGCTGAAGAAGCTAAAACAACAGCAAAACAAGACGCGTTTGAAAAAATCGAAGTTACAGCTCGTAAACGTACAGAGAGCTTGTTTGAATCTCCAACCGCTATCACATCAATTGGTGCTAACCTAATTGATAAAGCCAATATGAGTAACCTAGAAGATATTGGTAAATACGTTCCAAACTTAAATATCACTCGCTACGGTGTAGGTAATGCGGCGCATGCCTCTGTGTTTATTCGTGGTATTGGTCTACAAGATCACATAATTACAACCGATCCGGGTGTAGGTGTTTATTTAGATGGTGTTTACTTAGGCCGTCAAATGGGGTCAAACTTATCGTTACCAAATGTAGAGCGTGTTGAAGTTCTACGTGGACCACAAGGTACATTATATGGTCGTAATACCTTAGGTGGCGCAGTAAATGTAATTACTAAGCAACCAGGTGATGAAGGGATTGTTTCAACCACAGCTAAAATTGGTAGCCGCGGACGTATTGCTGGCGATGTATACTTTAATAACTCGCTAACAGATGAAGTAAGTATGTCTGCAAGTGCATCATACAAAACGCGCGATGGTGTGGGTGAAGCTGTCAATTTAGCTAACCCAGAAAAAGAAATTGGTGAAGAAGAAGAGTTTAGCGGTCGCGTAGCCCTTAAATGGCAAGCCAATAGCGATTTAGCGTTTACTTTTTCACTTGACGGTGTTGATAATGAGTCGGGTCAATCGCCTTACACTATTGAGTTAACTGAGCCGCTTGATGCAAATGATGTTTTTAATGGTGACTTTCCTTTATTAACACAGGATATGATCCCATCTGACCCCGATGATTTAGGCACTACCGTTGCTGGTATTGAATCTACGTCTTACTCAGGGTGGGGTACGTCATTTACTGCTGATTGGGCAATTGATGATACGTACACGGCTAAATTTATTTCAAGTTACCGTACTTCTGAATACGAAGGTGGACTTGATGATGATGCCTCACCACTTAACTTATCTGAGTTCCCAGAAGAGGGTGGTGCAGACCAATACTCGTTTGAAATTCAACTAAATGCGACTTACGATAATATGGACTTTGTATCAGGCCTTTACTTCTTTAATGAAGATGGCTTTACACGTTCAGGTCCATTTGTATTTAGCCCATTCAATACACCTAATGGCTTATTAAACGATGGTGTTACACCTTCATTTGGTGGTTATGGCGATTTTGAAATTAACCAAGAAACAAACTCATACGCTGTATATTTTAATACAAGTTACGATTTAACAGATGATTTAAGTATTGGTGGTGGCCTTCGTTACTCAAAAGATGAGAAAGATGCCGATGCGATTTTCCCAACATTTGCTGAACGTAAATACGTAAGTGCAGAGTTTGACGCTGTAACATGGGATGTAAACGCATCATATCAAATCAGCAATAACATGAATGTATATGGTCAAATTCAAAAAGGTTACCAAACAGGCGGTTTCCCTCCACGTCCATTTGGCGGCCCCGATCAGTTTGTATCGTTTGATGAAACTAAAGCAATTAACTACGAAATGGGCTTAAAAGGCCAAGTACATGAAAATGTATCTATGATGTTGGCTGTATTTGTAACTGATTACACCGACCTTGCTTTACCATTTTCTGACCCTACTGCAGGCGGTGGTTTTGTAACGATTGTTGAAAATGCAGGTGAGTCTAAAGCGCAAGGTATTGAGCTTGAAACTACCGTTGCCATTACAGACGATTTCACAATTCGCAGCTCTGTAGGTTACTTAGATTCTGAGATTACAGAAGTAGATGCAGGCGTACAAGGTATTGGTAAAGGTGATTCACCAGCATTAACACCACGTTGGACTGTAATGATTGCCCCTTCTTACTTTATGGATTTAGACAGCGGTGCAACCGTTGCATTTAACGCTAACTACTCTTACAGAAGCGAAATGCAAGGCCAGTCGGTTTACAATGAAAGCGAGACTATTGATTCGCGTGAATTAGTTGGTTTTAATATTTCTTACACTAACCCTTATGGGGATATGGAAGTAACCTTATACGGTGAAAACGTATTAAACGAGGTTTACGATGTAGGTCGTTTACAGCAGTCAGGTTTTGTTGGTGTAATGCGCAGTAATGACCGTAGCGAGTTTGGTTTAAAATTCAAAAAAGACTTTGAGCTTTAATAACCCGCAATGAGTTAATTAAAAGGTAAGCTTAGGCTTACCTTTTTTTTCACCTGTAAAAAGCAAAACTTAGATCAACAGCGAATCTTTTTGTAACAAGCGCTATACAATCGTGTAGTGCAATTGCTATTGATATATTTAGTGTGGTGCGAAGGCTAATCGCTAAGTATTAAAAAGCGCCACAGGCATCAACTAGTCTTATTTTTAGGCAATAAAAAAGCCCTCAGAGAGGGCTTTTAAACAATCAACATAGGTTTAAATAAAAACCTCTGCCATTCTTATTTGTTAGATTCATTGTATTCACGCGTTAGTCTTGCGTGCTCACTTAAATCTGTTAGGCCAAGCTTTTCGTAGCTTTTTTCCATCATCTCAAGCGCAGGCTCTAAATAGCTGCTTTGCGAGTAATGCTCAACAACGTACTTACCACGATTAGCGGCCGCTAGGTAAGCTTCACGTTCGTAGTAGTAATTAGCCACTTTTAGCTCGTAACGCGCCATGCGGTTTAAAAGCCACACTAAGCGACGTTTAGCCTCTGGTGCGTAATCACTTTTTGGAAAGCGTTTTACAAGCGTTGATAAATCGGTAAATGCAACACGTGTACGGTTTGCATCGCGGTCAGCTCTGTCTATACCAAAATACTCTTGGAAGGCATTTTTATCTGCTTTAATGTTAACCAAGCCACGCATGTAGTACATGTAATCTAAATCTTTGTGGTTTGGGTTTAAACGAATAAAGCGGTCAATGGTCGCTAATGCTTGCTCTGTATTACCTGATTGGTAATGGGCATACACTAAATCCATTTGTACTTGCTTTGAGAAAGGGCCAAATGGGTAGCGTGAATCAATAGCGGTTAACAGCTCAATTGCTCGGGCGTATAAACCAGAGTCGAGCGTTTGTTTTGCATCTTCATACAAAGCGTGTGCAGATTTGTTAGGAACGCGTTGGATATCTTCTTGGTCAGGCGCAGAAGAACAGGCCCCTAAAGTAAGTACAGAAGCTGAAAAAACAATGGCGAATGCACGTTTCCCTATTTTATTTATCATTTTATTTGTTACCTTCGATGTCTTCGGCTAGGCCACGGCGGTAAAACCGAGTAAACTATGCGTATTATATTATGCTTTTATTAAAAGCGATTCTAACCCAGTCAGGCACAGCTTGCACTGGTAAATTGGGTAAAGTTACTAATGTCAGAACAAATTTCACTTCAAGCCGAGGTTCCTACCGAGTTAGGTGGTAAACGTCTAGACCAAGTATTAGCGCAATTGTTCCCTGATTATTCACGTTCACGTATAAAAACATGGATATTGGATGATAAAATCACCGTTGACGGTGAAATCTATAACACACCACGAGAAAAACTACTCGGTGGTGAAGTTGTAAATGTTGAAACCAGCATTGAAGCACCACGCGAATACGAAGCACAAGATATCAAATTAAACATTGTTTATGAAGATGATGATATTTTGGTTATCAACAAACCTATGGGCCTAGTCGTTCACCCAGGTGCAGGTAACCCAGATGGCACAGTGCTAAATGCATTGCTGCATCATTTTCCGGATATTATTAACGTACCGCGTGCTGGTATTGTGCACCGTCTAGATAAAGACACCACAGGCTTAATGGTGGTGGCTAAAACTATTCAGGCGCAAACACATTTAGTTAAAGCACTGCAAAAACGCGAAAACTTTACGCGTGAATACGAAGCTTTATGTAATGGTACTATGACCGCAGGTGGCATGGTTGAAAAGCCGATTGGCCGTCATCCAACGCAGCGTACACACATGGCAGTTCACGAAATGGGTAAGCCTGCTATTACACATTACCGTGTTGCTGAAAAATTCCGTGCTCATACACGTTTACGCCTTCGTCTAGAAACCGGACGTACACACCAAATTCGTGTTCATATGGCGTATATAAACCACCCGTTAATTGGTGATAGAGCCTACGGCGGGCGTCCTCGTCCACCTAAAGGTGCTACGCCAGAGCTGTTTGAAATGTTACGTACATTTAATCGCCAAGCCTTACACGCAGTAAAATTGAGTATTGCGCACCCTATTACGGGCGAGATGATGACCTGGCAAGCGCCTATTCCAGATGACATGGTGGCAATGACTCAGGTGCTTAGAGAAGATACCAAAGCTAATCCTAACATAGAGTATTAATGGCTTTTTTGTCAGCCCCTTGGCCTAATTTAACCTCGGTAGGTACGCTTAGTACCACCCGAGAAGGCGGCGTGTCAAAGCCGCCTTTTAATAGCTTAAATTTAGGCCTACATGTTGATGATGATCCAGAGCACGTGCTAAAAAACCGTGCTTTGGTTGAGCAATCCCTGCCAAACCCGCCACTGTGGCTTAATCAAGTGCATAGTGGCGATGTGCTCTGCGTTGATGCAGATTTTAATTTTCAAACATTACACAGTGCTGATGCGTTGTATACAAAAGTTAAAAATCAGCCTCTTGCTATTATGAGTGCAGATTGCCTGCCTATTCTGTTTGCAAGTCATGATGGCCATGAAGTTGCAGCAGTGCATGGTGGTTGGCGCGGCCTTGAAAAAGGGATCATAAAAAATACGCTTGCCTGTTTTAGCGCGCCTAGTAAGCAAATATATGCGTGGCTTGGGCCTGCTATTGGTTCTGAGCAATTTGAAGTTGGTGCCGAGGTTGCTACGCGATTTATTGCAAAATCCCCGTTGTTTAAAGAGGCGTTTAAATTACAAAGCAATAATAAATACTTGTGCGATATTTATCTAATCGCTCGCATTGAGCTTGAGCAATTAGGCGTTATTAATATTAGCGGAGGCGATTATTGTACTGTTTCTCAGCCATCATTGTTTTTCTCTTATCGGCGAGAAGGTAAAACAGGACGTATGGCAAGTTTGATCTGGCGCAAATAAAACACTATTTCCCCACAATATTCTTCTTAACACCTTGAACAATTCTATTAACATACCCATTTATTAAGCAATTAGTTTATTAAATAGGTAAACCCTCATGCGTTTAGATAGATTCACAAGTAAATTTCAATCTGCGCTTTCAGATGCTCAGTCGCTAGCATTAGGGCGCGATCATCAATTTATTGAACCCGTACATTTAATGTATGCGCTTTTACAGCAAAATGGCTCTAGCGTGCGCGCCTTGCTTGCACAAGCAGGCGTGAGTGCGGATGAGCTCAACACCAAGCTTTCTCAAGAAATAGAAAAGCTGTTTAAAGTTGAAGGAGTCGGGGGCGACGTACAGCTTTCTAATAACATGGCTTCGCTTATTAACTTATGTGATAAGTACGCGCAAAAGCGTAAAGATAAGTATATTTCGAGCGAATTATTTGTATTAGCTGCCTGTGACGACAAAGGCCCTTTAGGTGATATTTTTAGAACGCTTAATATCACTGCAACTAAAATAGAAAGTGCCATAAAAGCAATTCGCGGTGGCCAAAAGGTCGATGACCCTAACGCCGAAGAAACCCGACAAGCACTTGAAAAATATACCATTGATTTAACCGAGCGCGCAGAGCAAGGTAAGCTCGACCCCGTTATTGGGCGAGATGACGAAATCCGTCGCACGATTCAAGTTTTGCAGCGCCGTACTAAAAATAACCCCGTGCTTATTGGTGAGCCAGGGGTAGGTAAAACCGCCATTGCAGAGGGATTAGCGCAGCGCATTATAAATGGCGAAGTGCCAGAGGGCCTAAAAAGCAAGCGTGTTTTATCGCTAGATTTAGGCGCGCTGGTGGCGGGTGCTAAATACCGTGGTGAATTTGAAGAGCGTTTAAAATCGGTGCTCAACGAGCTGGCTAAAGAAGAAGGCCAAGTGATTTTATTTATTGATGAAATTCACACCATGGTGGGCGCAGGTAAAACCGACGGCGCTATGGATGCTGGCAATATGTTGAAGCCAGCGCTTGCTAGAGGGGAGCTACACTGTGTGGGCGCCACTACGCTTGATGAATACCGCCAATACATAGAAAAAGATGCCGCACTTGAGCGTCGTTTTCAAAAAGTATTGGTTGAAGAGCCCTCAGTTGAAGACACCATTGCCATTTTACGCGGCTTAAAAGAGCGCTACGAGTTACATCACTCTGTAGATATTACCGACCCGGCAATTGTCGCCGCTGCGCATTTATCGCACCGTTATATTAGTGACCGACAATTACCAGATAAAGCTATTGATTTAATTGACGAGGCTGGCTCGTCAATTCGTTTGCAAATAGATTCTAAGCCTGAGTCATTAGATAAGCTTGAGCGCCGTATTATTCAATTAAAACTTGAAGATAACGCTTTAGCTAAAGAAAAAGACGATGCAAGCCAAAAGCGGCGCAGCGAAATGCAGCAGCTCATCACCGACTTAGAAGCGCAATATCGAGAGCTTGATGAAGTATGGAATGCAGAAAAAGCCTCGTTACAAGGCACGCAAGTAATTAAGGCTGAGCTTGAACAAGCGCGCCTTGATTTAGAGGTTGCCCGCCGAGCAAGCGATTTACAGCGTATGTCGGAGCTGCAATACGGAAGAATTCCAGAGCTTGAGCGAAAACTTGATTTAGCCTCGCAAGCTGAAATGCAAGAAATGAGCTTACTAAAAAACCAAGTAGGCGAAGACGAAATTGCAGAAATACTTTCTCGTTGGACCGGGATCCCAGTATCGCGAATGCTGCAAGGTGAGCGAGAAAAACTGTTAAAAATGGAAGAGCAACTTCACAGTAAAGTGATAGGGCAGGACGAAGCAGTTGTAGCGGTCGCGAATGCGATACGACGCTCTCGTGCGGGGCTTGCCGATCCTAATCGACCAATAGGATCATTTTTATTTTTAGGACCAACTGGGGTGGGTAAAACAGAGCTTACTAAAGCGCTTGCAGGTTTTATGTTTGATACAGAAGATGCCATGGTGCGTATCGACATGTCAGAGTTTATGGAAAAACACGCGGTAGCACGTTTAGTGGGTGCGCCTCCCGGTTATGTTGGTTACGAAGAAGGCGGCTATTTAACCGAAGCCGTTCGCCGTAAGCCTTATTCTGTAATTTTGCTTGATGAAATAGAAAAAGCGCATCCCGATGTATTTAATATTTTATTGCAGGTACTCGATGATGGCCGCCTTACTGATGGGCAAGGGCGTACGGTTGATTTTAAAAATACGGTTATTATTATGACCTCAAATTTAGGCTCAGATATTATTCAAGAGCAAGCGGGCACAAACGACTACGCAACGCTTAAGAGCAAAGTTATGAATGTGCTCGTCAATGAATTTAGGCCAGAATTTATAAACCGTATTGATGAAACCGTCGTATTTCATCCACTTGCCAATGAGCATATTAAAGAAATTGCCGATATTCAGCTTGTTAAATTGCGTGAGCGTTTAACAGAAATGGGCTACTTATTAGAGATCAGTGATGCGGCGCTTGAAAAAATAGCCTCTAGCGGGTTCGACCCTGTTTACGGTGCTCGCCCATTAAAACGAGCTATTCAGCAAACAATCGAAAACCCACTGGCTCAGCAGCTATTAGGGGGAGAGTACAACCCTGGCGATATTGTCGTGATAGATGCAAACGAGCAGGGCCTGATTTTTTCAAAACGCTAATACAGACGCACAATAAGCCGCCAAACAGGCGGCTTATTGTCTTGCTTTATACTTTAAATGTATAAAGTAGGTTGTTTACTTTTTGAGAGCCGGCAACTAATTCTGCGGCATCTTTAGCAACGTCAAAACTTAAAGCTAAGTTTTCGTTACTCACTTCTTTTATATTATCTACATTATTAGCAATATCATGACTCACCATCTGCTGCTCCTCTGCAGCCGTCGATATACTATTTGTTAGCAATGCTATTTCACTAATTTGATTGAATATACTATCGAGCTCTTGGTGTGTTTGCTCGGTTGTTTGTACGCAGCCCTCGGCTTGTAGTTTTGTACTTTGCATTACCTTTGACCAATTAACCAATGTATCCTGTATATCTTTAATCGAGCTGTGAATTTGCCCCGTAGCACTTTGCGTACGAGATGAAAGGGCACGTACTTCATCGGCAACTACGGCAAAACCACGGCCATGCTCGGCTGCTCTTGCGGCTTCTATTGCAGCATTAAGCGCTAGTAAATTGGTTTGCTCAGCAATACCTTCTATCTCATTCATTACTTGGCCTATTTTATCCGCTTCCTGGGCGAGGTTATTAGCCGTATTGGCAGCATGATCTACGTGGGTTGCCAGCTCAGATACCATTTTTTTGTTATCAGCAATATGTTGTTTTATATCCGCGCAGCTGTGCTGAGTAGAATTAACTTTGTCGGCGGTAGTTGTTGTACTATTCGAAATCTCACCAATAGTGGCGGTCATTTGCGCCATAGCAGTGGCGATTTGTGTAAGCTGTGTGCTTTGCGCCTCAATGCCTTTTTCGGTGAGCGTCGACTTATCATCTAGGTTTTCAGCAATGTTATTAAAGGCATAGGTAGCATCTTTTACGCGCCCCAATACAGTTCTGAGCTTAGCAAGTAGCATTTGCTCTTTATAGTCACTCACACTTAACGGCGAGTTATCGCAAAAAACATAGCGCGAGATAGAGTCAGAATGCTGTTTATAGGTGTTTAATTTAGCAGGGGTTGCCACTAGCTCTTGATAATTTAAGGCCAAAATAAACACGCAAATTAATACGTTGATAACCGCTGCCATGGTTGAAAAGGCAAACCCACTCATTATTAGCCAGCTAAATACAATGGCTAACGTAAGCATTTGGCGCAAGTGTGTGCGTTCTTTAAAATTAAAAGCGGCTTTACCTCTATTTAATTTTTCATATAGTTTATGGGCTGTTAAAACATGTTTTTTATCTGGTTTTGTACGTACAGATTGATAGCCAACTAACTGATCACCTTCAAAGATAGGGGTTACAAATGCATCAACCCAGTAATAGCGCCCATCTTTACATCTATTTTTTACTATGGCGCGCCATGAGTGGCCGCTTTTTAGCGTACTCCACATTTCTTTAAATGCTGCTTTGGGCATATCTGGGTGGCGCACAATATTATGATTTTTACCAACGAGCTCCTGGGCACTAAACCCTGCTACATCGCAAAATGCCTTATTTGCATACGTAATGACTCCTCGTAAATCGGTTGTGGATACCAATTGCTGAGCATCACTAAAGTGAACCTCTTCATTTATTAAGCTTTGATTATGACGCATGTTAGTTTTAACCATCCTTTTTAATTAACTTGTCATTGTATTGGGTAAACTAAAGGAGGTGAAGTAAAGGCGCTGCGCTAAATAAAATTGTCATCAAAATTGCGACTTTTTATGATCTATATCAAATACTGCGTTTAAAATGTTA
This sequence comes from Pseudoalteromonas sp. R86517, assembly GCF_042466295.1. NCBI lineage: Bacteria > Pseudomonadati > Pseudomonadota > Gammaproteobacteria > Alteromonadales > Pseudoalteromonadaceae > Pseudoalteromonas > Pseudoalteromonas sp. R86517. Next base: position 2,141,343 of record NZ_JAXHCB010000001.1, on the reverse strand, counting down.
AAGCTTATGAAGAGTAATCTATTAATTCAGGGTCTTTATGTTTGGGGCGTGAGGGTTTTTGGTGGCTAAGTTTACAGCAGTGTGTTTGGTTTTTAGACAAGGGGTATGAGCAGGACGCGAAAGCTTTGTTCGGTTTTTACTTATTCTTACATGGATGTAAGTCATAATAATAACGCAGGGCAGTTATCGAGCCAATTAGGTTACAAATATTGCGCTGCGATTGAATCGCCCTTAGTTTGGACAAATTTCAATTCACAAAGGCCAATACGCCCTAGCAAAGCGATTGTATATTAGCGTGAGCAGTGGCAAGATTAGCTTGCTGGTTGATGCTTATTGTATCAAGCGCATGCTCAACAGGGTAAATAGCTAAAAATTTTGAAAAATTATATTGTTCTTAACAATTTAATCTTGAGTATGGGCAATTAGCCCCCATAACCCTAAGATTAAGCCACGTGGCCGAGGAAGCATTTTTTGACTATACATGATTTATCTAGCGCGCTAAACGCGTTATCAGCAACACCGCATCAGCACGCAATTAAAGGGATCAAACGTGGTATTGAGCGAGAGTCGCTGCGTATTAAAGGTAATGGCGCCATTTCCACTTTAGGACATCCTAAAGGCGTAGGTAGTGCATTAACAAACGGACATATTACTACCGACTTTTCAGAGTCATTACTTGAATTTATTACCCCTGTTAGTGAATCAGCGACAGAAACCTTAGCGCAATTAAAAGACCTGCAAAAGTTTACACTTGAGCACATGGGTGATGAGCTTTTATGGCCCATCAGTATGCCATGCTTTATTGAAGATCAAGATGACATCGTACTGGCTCAATTTGGTAACTCAAATACTGCGCGTATGAAAACCCTATACCGTGAAGGATTAAAAAACCGTTACGGTAGTATGATGCAAGCGATTGCGGGTGTTCATTTTAATATTTCTTTTCCAGAAACACTTTGGCAATCTTTACACACCTTAAAGCAAAGTAAGCAAAGCCTAGAAGCATTTATTTCGGATGGTTATTTAGCGCTTATTCGTAATTTTAAACGCGAGCTTTGGTTAATTAGTTACTTGTTTGGTGCCTCACCTGCATTATGTAATTCTTTTTTACAAGGTCGCAAAACTGACCTACCGTTTAAAAAACTAGGTAAAGGTACACTTTATTTAGAAGTAGGAACCGCGCTACGCTTGGGTGATTTAGGTTACACCAACAGTGCGCAATCTTCATTACGCGTAATGTATAACTCGCTTGATGAGTACGTTGCTGGGCTTAAAAAAGCAATCAACACGCCTTCTGACTTATACGGCGATATTGATGACTACACCACAGCAACACCTAAGCAGCTTAATAAAAATATTCTGCAAATCGAAAACGAATTTTATTCGCCGATCCGCCCTAAACGTAATGCTAAAAGTGGTGAAAAACCAACGGATGCATTATTAAGAGCAGGCATTGAGTATGTTGAAATTAGAGCGCTGGATGTAAACCCGTTTAGTGAAACGGGCATTGATATAGAGCAAATTCATTTTTTAGATGTGTTTTTAACGTATTGTTTGTTGAAAGACTCTCCAGAAATGCAGTGGAAAGAGCAAGCCCGCAGCACTGAGAATTTAGACACAGTGGTTAATCAGGGGCGTCAGTTAGGTGTTATGCTGAACGACAACAACCAACAGCGTACGTTACAAAGTTGGGGGAGAGAAATTTTTGACCAACTAAGTGAAGTCGCTGAGCATATGGATAAGGCGTATGGGGTGACCTATTACAGCGAAACCATCGCACAAATGGCTACTTGGGTTGATAACCCTGCGCTGACTTTTTCAGGGCGTTATGTGCGCGAGCTAGAAAGTGCGGGTATAGATAACGGTTTATTTGCTATTCAATTGGCTAATAAATATAAGCAAAGCCATGCGCACGCCAACTACAATGTGTTTTCTAAAGAATGGCTAGAGCAACAAGTTGTACTCTCGGATAAAGCGCGAGAAGAAATAGAGCGCGCCGACACGCTAAGCTTTACTGACTTTTTAGATGAATATTTTAATGCCAAAGCACCCGCTTAAGCTTTTTTAAGCAAAAAAAACGCAGCCCAAGGTGGCTGCGTAAATATTCTTCAGGGATGAAACAATGCTATACTGCTGCATTCATATACTCAGACCCACGCTTTTTTAAAAAGTTCAGTGAGATCTTATAAAAATGAAAAAAAATGCAATTATTTTATCTTTTGCCCTCTCTTTAGCTGGGTGTGCCACTGCGCCACCAAAGCAACCTAATGATCTTTGTAAAATTTTTGAAGAAAAGTCAGATTGGTACTTTGATGCAAAAGATGCACAAGAAAAATGGGGCTCACCTAAACATGTTCTTATGAGCATGATGTACCAAGAAAGCTCGTTTCGTCATGATGCCGCACCACCCATGGAGTATTTTTTATGGATAATTCCAACTGGGCGTGCCAGTGATGCTTACGGGTACTCACAAGCAAAAACTCCAACTTGGTCTGACTATATTCGTGAAACGGGTAACAGTGGGGCTGATAGGGATGATTTTGACGATGCAATCGACTTTATGGCATGGTTTGTTTATAAAACACATAAAGTAAATGGTATCTCTAAATGGGATGCTTACGCCCAATACTTAAATTATCACGAAGGGTGGGGCGGTTATAAACGCGGTACCTATAAAAAGAAAAAGTGGCTAATGAGTGTTGCTAATAAAGTAAAACACCGCGCAAGCCGTTATGGTGCGCAGCTTAAACGTTGTGAAGAGGAGCTTGATAAAGGCTGGTTTGAGCGACTGCTTTTTGGCTAACTACATATCTTAAAAGCAAAAAAAGGAGCCAAGGCTCCTTTTTTAATGCATTATTTAAACTTACAACTTACGTTGATTTGGCTTAATTTTTACCTGTTTTATCATATTCTCTTTTACTTCTAACACCTCAACAGGGTAGCCGGCTATTTTAAGGCTTAAATTAGCATCTGGAATATCTTCTAGGTATTCCACAATTAAACCGCTGAGTGTTTTAGGGCCATCAAGAGGAAACTCCCAGCCCATCTCTTTGTTTAAGTCGCGCACGTTAGCGCCGCCATCAACAAGGTAAGAGCCATCGCTTTGTGTGGTCACTTCTTCACTTGGCGTACGTGTTTGCGTGGTAGTAAAATCGCCAACCACTTCTTCAAGAATATCCTCAAGGGTTACGAGACCTTGTATGTCGCCATATTCATCAACCACTATACCAATACGTTCTTTTGATTGTTGGAACTTTAATAGCTGGGTATTTAGGGACGTCCCCTCAGGAATAAAGTAAATCTCACGTACAGCACGCAATAATGACGGTTTATCAAATTGCTCTTTGGTTAAAAGACGAAGAGCGTCACGCGAATGGATAAAACCTACCGCGTCATCAATATTGTCGCGATAAAGTAATACACGGGTGTGCTGAGCATGAGTTAATTGGCGGCTAATGAGCTTCCAATCGTCGTTAATATCAATCGCCACTATTTCGTTACGAGGGATCATAATATCTTCAACGGTCACTTGCTCTAAGTCTAAAATAGAGGTCAGCATGCTTTGGTGACGAGCTGGCAGTAATGCGCCTGACTCATTCACCACTGTTTTAAGCTCTTCTTTACTCATGCTGTGCTCATCTATTTGTGCTGAGCTGATACCAAATAGACGTAAAATACCGTTGGTCATCCAGTTCACAACAACCACAAATGGGAATAGTATTTTGAGTAACCCTTTGAGAATTATAGAGCTTGGAAAGGCTACTTTTTCAGGGTACAACGCAGCAAGCGTTTTTGGGGTTACTTCTGCAAATATTAGTACCACTAGCGTTAACACACCGGTTGCAATACCAATACCTAAATCACCGTATAAACGAATACCAATGATAGTGGCTACCTGGGCAGCAGCGATATTTACAAGGTTGTTACCAATTAATATTAGGCCAATGAGTCTATCAGGACGGCTAAGTAATTTACTGACTCGTTTAGCTGCGCGATGTTCCTCTTTTGCAAGGTGGCGCAAGCGTATACGATTAATTGACATGATCCCGGTTTCTGAACCCGAGAAATAAGCAGAAAAAAGCACCAATAAACCTAAAATGATAAACAAGGTACTTGTCGATATGTCGTCCAACGATGGATCCTTTTTTTATAAACCAATGCGTATTAAGCTAGAGTGAGCTGACAGAGTCAAGTTAAAACTTATTTAACACCACTTCTTGTATAAAACGGCTGCCAAAATAAGCAAGTGTGAGGATAAATGCAGCGACCATGATGGTAATAACCACAGGTTTACCACGCCAGCCTTTTTTCATGTGCCCCAGCGCAACAGTGACAAAAATAACCCATGCGACAAGCGATAAAATGGTTTTATGTATAAATTCTTTTGCAAACATCCCATCTAAAAACACAAACCCTGTTAATAAGGCAAAGGTAAGTAACACCGTACCTAAGTTTAATAGTTGATAGAGCTGACGTTCTACCACCATTAATGGTGGCAAATGGCTATGCACAATTGCTAAATCTTTACGTTTTAAGCGTTTATCAATAAAGTAAAACTGCACGCCGTATAAAGTAGCAATAATTAACACGCAATATGCTAACAGTGATAGCGATATATGTGTAATAAGGCCTATTTCAATATTAAAGCTTTGTAATAAAATATGGTGCGGTATAAACAAACTCGCAATGGTGAGTAGGGCTGCAAAGCCATAGACGACCGGTAACAGCAATGTAGCAGGGAACTTTAACGACACCGCAGTAACCGACACCACAATAACCCAGCAGGTCAGTAGTGCAACATTAACAATACTTAAATCTTGCCCATCGGAGCGAAACACCGAATTAACCAACAGCAGCATGTGCGCTAGTATAGCCACGGTACTTAAAATAACCGTTACCTTTTGGCTAGGACCTTGTTGATGAAACAGGCGTGTTAACACGTGAGACGTTGCTAACACATAAAATAAACTGGCAATAATAGTTAAACTAATAATCAGCATTGTGCTTGGGCCACTTATAATTAGAGTCAAATAATTCTTGTTGTTATAAGCACATTGTATTTTATAGCAAAGCAATTGCATAGACCTAAAAAAAGAAACTCAATAAGCTGTGCTTCAATACTGTATTGTGCGCCATCATTTACGGTATACTGTTTTTAATTGAAATTTAATACTATTGCTCCCATCTAATAAGTAAAATGCAAATAAGCGTGAGCTTATTGGGTCAATATAAACGTCTTATCGGAACCGTTACATGTTTGAGAACCTCCAAGAACGATTAGGTAAAACCTTAAAAAATATTAGTGGCCGCGGCCGTTTAACAGAAGACAACATTAAAGATACGTTACGTGAAGTACGTATGGCGTTTTTAGAAGCTGATGTTGCGTTGCCTGTTGTTCGCGAGTTTGTAAAGCAAGTTAAAGAACGTGCCGTAGGTGTTGAAGTAACTAAAAGCTTAAGCCCTGGCCAAGTATTTATAAAAATAGTGCGCGAAGAGCTTGAAAAAGCGATGGGTGAAGCCAACGAAGAGCTTAGCCTAAATGCACAGCCGCCAGCTGTTGTTATGATGGCTGGTTTACAAGGTGCGGGTAAAACAACCAGTGTTGGTAAGCTTGCTAAGTTTTTAAAAGAGCGTAAGAAAAAGTCAGTGCTAGTTGTTAGTGCCGATGTATACCGTCCGGCGGCTATTAAACAGCTTGAAACACTTGCCAGCGAAGTTGACGTGGATTTTTTCCCAAGTGATATTTCGCAAAAACCAGTAGATATCGCCACCGCTGCTATTTCTCATGCTAAAAAGAAATTTATAGACGTAGTTTTAGTCGATACCGCCGGCCGTTTGCACGTGGATAACGAAATGATGGGCGAAATTAAAGACCTTCATAAAGCAATCAACCCAATCGAAACATTATTTGTGGTTGATGCAATGACGGGTCAAGATGCGGCGAATACCGCTAAAGCATTTGATGAAGCGCTACCTCTAACCGGTGTTATTTTAACTAAAACAGATGGTGATGCACGCGGTGGTGCTGCTTTATCTATTCGCCATATTACCGGCAAGCCAATTAAATTTATGGGTGTGGGTGAGCGTACGGATGCACTAGAGCCGTTCCATCCAGATCGTATCGCATCGCGTATTTTAGGCATGGGGGATGTACTTTCATTAATCGAAGAAGTCGAAATGAAAGTCGATAAGGAAAAAGCAGCTAAGGTCGCTGAAAAAGTATTTAAAGGCAACGGCTTTACCCTTGATGATTTTGCAGAGCAATTAAAGCAAATGAAAAATATGGGTGGCATGATGTCGATGCTAGATAAGCTGCCTGGTATGCAAAACTTACCCGATGCTGTAAAAGGCCAAATGGGTGACAAAACCTTCATTCAAATGGAAGCAATCATCAGCTCTATGACCAAACAAGAGCGCGCGCGTCCTGAGATTATTAAAGGCTCTCGTAAAAAACGTATAGCCGCAGGCTCTGGTACACAGGTACAAGAGATAAATAAACTGCTAAAACAGTTTACGCAAATGCAAAAAATGATGAAAAAAATGAAAGGTAAAGGCGGCATGCAAAAAATGATGCGCGGCATGAAAGGCATGTTACCACCTGGAATGATGGGTGGCGGTGGCCCTAAATTTTAATGTAGCGCTTAAATAGCCGCTATATAATGTATAACAAAAGGGCTAATTGGCCCTTTTTTGTTGAATAAATTATGCGCGTGGTGCATGATAATCTATTAATTGCGGCTCAGATCACAGTTTAACCTACTAAAGTGGCTTTTTGCTTCACTTCTTACTTGCATTGTTGCTAAAAACTCGTACAATTCCCCAGCTCCCCATACTGGGGAGTAAATCTTATTAATGAAAACAGTCAATCTATTTAGAGGACGGTATGGTAACTATTCGTTTGCAACGTGGTGGCGCTAAAAAACGCCCTTTCTATCAAATTGTGGTTGCGGATAGCCGTTTCTCGCGTGACGGTCGCTTCATCGAGAAAATTGGTTTCTTTAACCCAATTGCTTCAGGTCAAGAAGAAAAACTTCGTTTAGATTTACCTCGTGTTGATCACTGGGTAGGTCAGGGCGCAGGTCTTTCTGATCGTGTAGCTAAGTTAGTTAAAGACGCTCGTAAAGCGGCTTAATAGGCGTAAGTGTAACCATGAGTCAAGAGAACACCTCATCAATTATTGTCGTAGGAAAGCTCGGTGCCCCATATGGTATAAAGGGCTGGCTTAAGGTACATTCATTTACTGATGATCCCCAAGGGATCTTCGATTTCAGCCCGTGGTTGATAGGGCAACAAGGTAAATGGCAGACCTTAGAAGTGGTCGACTGGCGTCGCCACAACAAAGGCTTTATCGCTAAAATTGCGCAAGTAAACGACAGAGACGAAGCAATGGCTTATACCCATGCAGAAATATCTGTTGATTCAGCGCAATTACCAGAACTCCCGCAAGGCGAGTTTTATTGGCGAGATCTCATTGGCATGTCGGTTGTAACTGATAAAGGTTACAATTTAGGCACTGTTGATGACCTGATGGAGACAGGATCGAATGACGTACTGGTTGTTAAAGCAAACAGTAAAGATGCATTTGGTCAAGCTGAGCGTTTGATTCCTTTTTTAACTGATTCAGTAATTAAAGAAGTTAAATACGAAGCGAGAGAAATTACCGTAGACTGGGATCCTGGGTTTTAATGACTCAAACTAGTTCATTATGGGTAGGGGTAATAAGCCTTTTCCCAGACATGTTTGATGCTATTACACACCAAGGTGTCACTGGTCGCGCAGTGAAAAATGGCTTAATTGACTTTAACTGCTGGAATCCACGTGACTATGCTTTAGATAAGCACAGAACCGTAGATGACCGTCCTTACGGGGGCGGCCCAGGTATGTTAATGATGGTTGAACCATTAAAACAAGCCATTCTTGACGCTAAAAAAGCGGCAGGTGATGGCGCAAAAGTAATTTATATGTCCCCGCAAGGGCGCAAATTAGATCAGCAAGGGGCTAGCGAACTCGCAAACTCTGAAAAGCTGATTTTGATTGCCGGTCGCTATGAAGGTATAGACGAGAGAATAATAGAGTCATACGTTGACGAAGAATGGTCAATTGGTGATTTTATTTTGAGTGGTGGTGAATTACCTGCCATGACATTAATTGATGCAGTAGCGAGATTAGTGCCAGGCGTGTTAGGTCATAACCAGTCAGCAGAGCAAGACTCATTTTCGGATGGCTTGCTAGATTGTCCTCACTATACACGGCCAGAAACATTGGACGACAAACAGGTGCCTGCTGTACTACTCAGTGGAAACCACCAAGAGATAGCAAAATGGCGGCTTAAGCAGTCATTAGGCAGAACTTGGCTACGACGTCCTGACTTGTTGCATAACCTAGCTCTGACTGAGGAGCAAGCGGTATTACTCGCACAATTTCAGCAAGAGTACCAAAAAGCTTGTGGCTAGAAGACAGTTACACCTAGGAAAGTGAGAAACATAATGGCAAAAGTAAACCAAAATATTATTAAAGCGCTTGAAGAAGAGCAGCTTAAAACAGACGTACCAGCATTCGGCGCTGGTGATACAGTAGTTGTACAGGTACGTGTAAAAGAAGGTAACAAAGAGCGTCTACAGGCCTTTGAAGGTGTTGTAATCGCTAAGCGTAATCGTGGTCTTCACTCAGCATTCACAGTTCGTAAAATTTCGAGCGGTGAAGGTGTTGAGCGTGTATTCCAAACGCACAGCCCTCTTATTGATAGCGTAACAGTTAAGCGTCGCGGTGCGGTTCGTCGTGCTAAGCTTTACTACCTACGTGAGCGTTCTGGTAAATCTGCACGTATTAGAGAAAAACTTAACTAATACGCGCTGTTTATCAACGCAAAGAAAACGGGTTGCAGCCTCACGGTTGCAACCCGTTTTGGTTTTTAAGCATTAAATAACATACTACCTCTTCACAAAAGCATCCCTCTGTATTAAGTAATCTTCACTCGCGTTGTTACATTAGCCTTTTAACCCATACTTGATCCTGTTAGTATTTAACGTATTGATTAGTTTACTTAAATGTAAATATATATTTACGAAATGAGTTGTTTATAGGTGGAATGAGAAACGTGGCTGAATTAAGTGATTTATCACAATTACGAGATGGCATAGATGAGTGCGATGCGCAATTAGTTGCTTTACTTGCAAAGCGAAATGCAATAACCCAAAAAATTGGTGCTATTAAACAGCAAAATGGCGCCCCCCTGCATGCCCCTGAAAGAGAAGCTGCTTTGCTCGCTGCTCGTCGTGATGAAGCGATTAAACAAGGAGTCAGCCCTGAACTTGTTGAAGACATATTAAGGCGCATGATGCGCGAAGCCTATCAAAACCAACAAGCTAAACTTGCCTGTGCCGCCCCTGATTTATCACCTATTGTAATTGTAGGTGGGCAAGGGGCAATGGGCCAGTTATTTGCTCAGCAGTTTATTCGTTCAGGTTATGAAGTTAAGATTTTAGATAAAGATCAGCAAAACGATGCTAAAGCCATTTTAGCTGGCGCAAAATTAGTGATGATCAGCGTGCCTATCAATGCACTTGAGGCCGTTGTTGCTAAGCTACCTAAACTTGATGATGACTGTTTGCTTGTTGATATTACCTCAGTTAAGCAATCACCCATTAAGGCATTAAAGGCGGCGCACTCTGGGCCCGTTGTTGGCCTGCACCCTATGTTTGGCCCTGATATTTCTCACTGGGTTAAACAAACCGTTGTTGTGTGTGAAGGCCGAGCGCATGATGCTGCAAAAGGCTTACTGCAGCAGTTGCAAGTATGGGGTTGCCAACTTGTTGAGCTAGATGCTAAAAAGCATGATGAAGCAATGCAAATAATACAAGTAATGCGCCACTTAACGACCTTTGTTTATGGGCAGTTTTTAGCAAAGCAAAGCCATACGCTTGAGGAACTAAGAAGCTGCTCGTCTCCTATTTATCAGTTAGAGTTGATGATGGTAGGGCGCTTATTTGCACAATCTCCTGAGCTATACTCAGATATAATGTTGGCCCAGTTTGATAATGTTGAGAGTTTATTAGCGCAATACCAAGAGACCTTTGCACAAACTCTTGAAAAGCTAAAAGCGGGAGATAAAGGCGCACTCATCGATGCATTTGCTGATGCTAAAGCGTATTTTTCAGATTCTACCGCGCACTTTTTAACGCAAAGCCGTAGCCTGCTAAATAAAGCAAATGACGCCAAGGTATTAGATTAAAAGGGTTAAAAATGTGTAGTTACTTAAGCTATACGTTGAAAGCATTTTAAATGAGCGATTAAAAAAGGGCCTACTTAGGCCCTTTTTAGTATTTGCGTGTTAGGTTAGGTATTTACACTCACAGCTTGTAAAGACTCACTTTGATAACAGCCTAAAACGCGCACATATTGAGTATGCTCTTTTAGCTCCTCTAAGGCATGTTGTACTTGGCTATCGGCAAGGTTTGCTTCTAAGTCCACATAAAACACTTCTTCCCACGGGTTACCCGGTACAGGACGAGACTCTAGTTTAACTAAGTTTATTTGATGTTGCTTAAACACCATTAAAGCATCAGCCAATGAACCTGCTTGTTGTTTAGTGGCCATAATAAGGCTGGTTTTAGTCGGTATTTGTTTAGATACCTGCAGAGGTTTGCGCGCCACAACGATAAAGCGGCTGTGGTTTTCACTTTGATTCGCAAGGTTTGATTTAATCACTTCAAGACCAACGTTTTTACCTGCCTGCGCTGAGCCAATAGCCGCACTATTTGGCGTATTTAAAGCTGACTGAAGAGCACTTGAGGTTGAATCACAGGTTTCATGTTGTAAATCACCGAGGCCTTGTAAAAAGCGACTACATTGAGCAAATGGCTGAGGATGGGCATAAATTTTAGTTAATTGGCTTAATTCAGTATCTGGGGTAGCAAGTAAGCAGTGCTCTACACTGTGTGTAACTTCACCTACAATTGATACTTGAGCATGTTGTAATAAATCAAATACTTCGTTAATACTGCCCGAGCTGGTGTTTTCTATAGGCAACAAACCAAAATCTGCTTGGCCATTTTCTACTTTGCCCGTAATTTCATCAAACGAGGTACAGCCAATTTCGACTAACTTACCAGGGCGGCGGCTAAAGTATTTATGACATGCTAGTTGACTGTACGAGCCTTGCCCGCCTAAGTAAGTAACGCGATGGGTTTCGCTTAATGCATCGGGGTTTAAGTTTTTTTGCAGCATGGCCTGTTGATGCAGCACAGAGTCTTCCAAAATGGTTTGAAAAACGTTATTCACATAATACGCATCTAGACCAAGCGACTTGCCATAACCAATCAGCTTTTCGAGTAAGGCTAGTTCGCGCGCTTCATCACGAATCGGTTTGTTATTCGCAATTTTATACTCAACAACACCGTGGCTAATACGGCGGCGCTTAGCTAATAACACCAATAGATCAGAGTCTATTTCGTTAATATCGTGTCTGAGCGCGTTTAAAACATCGTTGGTCATTTTGGTTTCCTCATTCCAAAAATAAGTTGCTTAGTGCAACTAAAACAAAAAAGCCTCCCAAGTGGGAGGCTTTGCTATTCGATTGATTTTATCTCACAAACAGTTCAGCCTCTTTTATATAAAGAAGCTAAAAAAAGAAAAAAAAGTGCAAGATAAGATAATTTTCATGCTGTTAATGTATGAGGTGTTACTAGCAAAGTCAACAAGCAAGCCAGTTTAAATAGACATAATGAATAATTATCAGCTCCTAGCTAACATTTAGATAAAATTTACAAATAGTTTATAAATATGAATAGGGATCTGGTATATTTCAGGTATTAGCTAAAAATAACAACAACTAAAATAGTAAGGTTGGCCTGTGGTGTATAGACGCCCTCCATCGCGTTTTGGACTAAATTCTTTAAGTGTAAAGCTGTCGTTGCTTATATCTGCAATTTGTTTAATTGCCGGTGTGTGCGCTGCCGCGCTGATGCTTAAATCTGAAGAAAAACAATTAGTTTTCGAAGAGCATGAAGTACTTAAAAGCTCCACCGAATTACTTATCAGGCAATTTGACGCACTAATCAAAACAAAATCAGCCGTTGCCAAACAGGCTAATAATGTTGTGTCGGAGCAGCTATTTAGTGATAGTTCAGCAATCAATTTATCTAACAAAACCCAGTTACAATTTAATAGCGACGGCACTATACGCAGTGCATCGAGCGACGGCCTTTCAGCCGCATTTCTTCCTCAGCAGCATTATTCTCCTTTTTATAAGCGTTTATTTAATAACTCAGAGTCGTTATGGAAAGTCATTTCACCAACCTTAATTCACGACTTTTTTAATTTTTATATGATCACCAAAGACGATTTCATCCGTGTCTCGCCTCCCAATTGGGCGTTAAACGCACCGGCTGAACTCAGAGGCTCTAATGGTGCAACATTTAAGTATGTACAAAGTGATTTAAACCCCAGCAGAGAACCTGTTTGGTCTAAGGTTTATTACGATAAAGTATGGCATAAATGGGTTATTAGTTTGCTTGTCCCTTTGTATGTTGATAATGAATTTTTAGGGGTGACCGGCAGTGATATAGATTTAAACACGTTGATTTCATTTTTACCTGTGGGCGATAAAGAAAAACATTTACTGGTATTTGATAAAAAAGGCCAACTGCTTGCGCACCCGAGTCTTAACCCAGCGCTACAAGCAAGTTATGGCAGCAAAGATAAAACAATAACAACAAACGAATTTGTTAATCCGCAATTGCAAGCCATTATAAATGAAGCAATTACCATGAAATTACCAGAGTATGCTAATTCGTTTGTACAAAACGATGAAGCACACATTATTAATATTCGTAAAATTGATAAACTAGACTGGTATATTGGGGTTTATAAAAAACGCTCATCAACGCTCTCTGCTCTGCAAGATTTAAAACTGAAGTTTTTTGGTTTGTTTGTGCTTTATGCGGTCTTGGTTGCCTTATTGTTACACCAAGCGCTGTATCAGCTAGTGCTTCGCAGAATTCACACATTAGTACATGCAGTTACTGGCTTTGGTAAAGGGCAATTACTAACCGAATTCCCGCCAGAGAACAAAGACGAAATAGGCACGCTAAACGGCTCATTTAGAGATATGACCGTAGAAATTCGTAAGCTTATAGATGGGTTAAACCAACGAATTACAGAAAAAGAAATTGCCGAGAAAGCCGCTAATAGGCTCTCTAAAGCCGTTGCCTTCTCAGGAACCGGCGTGGTAATCACCGATGAAAACTTTGTTATAGAATACGTTAATCCCAAAATGCTGGAGATGACAGGCTACCCAGAGAGCCACTTTAACCGCGCGCCGCTGTTGAATATTATCGCATCTGAGATGGCCATTTTGGTTGAAGATATCAATATCGACCTTCGCAGTAGAAACTATTGGCGTGGTGATACCTTGATTCAGGGCAATGATAAACAGCCTATTTGGGTATCGTTAAGTGTTTCTCCTATTCGCGAAGACGGCGGTGAGATCACCAGTTATGTAGCCTCCGCACAAGATATTTCGTTTGTTAAAGAAAGCCAGCGCAAAATGGAGCAGCTTGCGTACTTTGACACGTTAACGGGCTTAGCAAACAGAACCTTTTTTAGAATGCAGCTGCGTAAATCAATGGCTTTGGCTGAGCGCGGCCATTATGCGTTTGCACTTTTTTACTTTGATTTAGATGAATTTAAGCGCATTAACGATACGTTAGGCCATGATGCAGGCGATCAACTACTAATTGAAGTTGCTAACCGCCTTAAAGCACGCTTACGCGCCGAAGATACAATTGCCCGCCTAGGGGGCGACGAATTTGCTGTATTACTCAGTGGTATTGAAAGCCAAGAGCATGCCAGTGATGTCGCAAATACTATTCAAAAAACACTTAATGTGCCTATAAAGCTTGGCAATAACGAAGTAATAGTCAGCGCTAGTATTGGTATTACAATGGCCCCTTACGATAGCCTAGAAGAAGATCAGCTTTTAAAACATGCTGATTTAGCAATGTATGAGGCAAAAGCCAAAGGGCGTAATACTTACCACTTTTATAGCCAAGAGCTGAACGCGGCTGCCAATGAAAGGCTGTTCATTGAAAACGAATTACGCCATGCGATTAAAGAAAAACAGTTTGAGGTTTATTATCAGCCGCAAATAAACTCATTAACTCAGCACGTTGTAGGCTATGAAGCGCTACTACGCTGGTTCCACCCAGTAGAAGGGCTTATATCGCCGACCAAGTTTATTCCTATTGCTGAGGCAACAGGGCTCATTGTGGAACTCGGTGAGTGGGTATTACAGCAATCGTGCGAGTTTGCCGTGCGTTTAGCGCAAGATGGACGAGATAACAACGTATCTATTAATTTATCGGCACGTCAGTTTAAAGACGCTAATTTAGTGCCCATGCTCAGCAGTATTATAAAACAAACAGGGGTAAGTGCTAAGCGGTTACACTTGGAGCTTACCGAAAGTATGCTAATGGGCAATGTTGAAGCTGCCATTACGCAATTACACGAACTAAAAGCACTGGGCATTTCAATATCGATTGATGATTTTGGTACTGGCTATTCGTCACTAAGTTACTTAAAACGATTCCCGGTCGACATATTAAAAATTGACCGCTCGTTTGTAAAAGATATCCCTGCTGATTCTAATGACATGGAAATTACCGCCGCTATTATAGCCATGGCGCAAAAGCTTAAATTAGACGTAGTTGCAGAAGGGGTTGAAACGATAGAACAAGTAGAGTTTTTGCAAAATAATAATTGTTATATTGTGCAAGGGTTTTATTACAGCAAACCGATTGCTGAGAACGAACTGCCAGTGTTATACAAAAAATTAAACGATGCGCCTAACATTGCTAGTAGCAAATAAAAAGTTGCGGGTTTAGCCACCCGCAATTTTTACTTTAAATTTAAGGGTTTCTAAAATCCCTTTTAATTTTTCGCGATCATCGCCTTGAACTTCAATAATCCCTTCTTTTACCGCGCCACCTTGGCCCATTTTACTTTTTATGGTTTTAGCTAGCTTTTTTAGCTCGTGCGCTTTTGGATCTATACCCACAACCAACATCACACCTTTACCTTTTCGGCCCTTAGTTTGGCGCTCTATGCGGATAAAGCCATCTTTAAATAGTTTTGCAGTGGGTTCTTGCTCAACCTTTGGCTGGCTAATTCGGCCCATATCGGTTGAATATACTAAGCGGTTATCACTCATAATTTACCTAAATAAACGTTTTTATTGATGTATGAAATAATAACAAATTTGCTGGCGAGTGTTTTTATTTTTGCTAAATACTTTTAACAGGTTATATTTAGGTCAAAGGAAATATTATTGGAGTTTATAATGAGTTTAACAAAGAGTTTATCGGTTGATGAAAGTACTTTAACGATACAAATTAAAGGCAAATTTGACTTTAATTTAGTGCAATCATTTCGCCAAGCCTATGCCCAAATTGAGCCTAAAACAAATAAAGTGATTATCGATTTAAGAGAGACCGACTACATGGATAGCTCTGCTCTTGGTATGTTGCTTAACATGAAAAAAACCATTGAAAGCCAGGTACAAACAATAGAGATCAGTAATTGTCAGCCTCAGCTTAAAAAAATACTGCAAATATCACGTTTTGATAAGAAGTTTGATATTAACTAATGACCCACGTACTTATTGTTGACGATCAGGCGCTTAATCGCATCCTGCTCGAAAAAATGCTGCTCGAAGAAAACTATAAAATATCAATTGCGTTTAACGGCTTAGAAGCACTTGAGGTGTTAGAAAAAGAAGCGATTGATATTGTTCTACTCGATGTACTTATGCCGGTAATGGATGGTTTTGAAGCTGCAAAGCTGATAAAGCAGCGATACAACGACGTTTATCTACCCATTATTTTTATTACTTCACTGGAAGATCAAAGCAGCTTTGAGCGTTGTTTAGAAGTAGGCGGGGATGACTTTATTCAAAAGCCGTTTGAAAAAGTAATTTTAAACGCAAAAATTAAAGCGCACAGTCGTACGCGCGAATTAAGTAAAAAAGCCCATCAACAAAACACCTTACTTGAGTATCATCGCAATCAAATAGAGCGCGAGCACGAAATAATTGAGCACATTTTTAATAACTCGCTCGAAAACCAAGATAAGTTTAAAGACCATTTAGACTTTAGCCTTTCTCCTGCTTCTATGTTTAACGGTGACATGTTTTTAGTCGCGCAAAGCCCAATAGGCAATTTATATTGCATGTTGGGTGATTTTACCGGGCATGGGTTAGCGGCCGCGATTGGAGCATTACCTGCATCACGGGTGTTTTACACTATGGTGCAAAAAGGCATGGCTGTTAACGATATCGCCTCTGAGATCAATATATTACTGCATAATTTACTGCCAGAGCACATGTTCTGCGCGGCGACTATTATTGAACTCAGTGCCTCGGGAAAAAGTATTTCAGCCTGGCTTGGTGGCTTACCAGATGCGTATTTAATAAATACCGATGGTGAAGTAAAGCAAACGCTTGAGTCGCAACATATGGCGCTGGGGATTTTAGACCGCGATGAATTTGAATATGAGCTAATTAATTTAGAAGTTGATAAAAACACCCGCTTGGTGCTTTCAACCGATGGCATAATAGAAACTAACAACGACGCGGATATTTTTTATGGTGAGCAGCGCTTTTTAGCAGCACTTAAAAGCAAGCCGATGATCAGCAGTCAGCGTGTTATAGATAATGTAAATACCTTTGCCAATGGCAGTGAGCAATTAGACGACTTAAGCTTAGTGCTGCTTAATTGTTTGCCGCTAACCCCTGAGCCTGAGGCCAAAGAGGCGTATTCTAATTTGGCATTTAACTTTTCACTTAGCTTAAACGCGCAGCAAATTAAATGCACAGACCCTGTGTATGATGTTGTTAATGTATTAAGCAGTGTTGAGGGGCTTAGGTCGCATCGCTCAAATATATTTTTATTGCTTTCTGAGGCGTATAACAATGCACTTGATCATGGTGTGTTAGGCCTTGATTCAGACATAAAAAAACAAGACGATGGCTTTTTTAAATACTATGAATTAAGAGAGCAAGCACTGAGTAAAATGAAAGAGGCGATGATTATTATTGATATGCGTTATTGCCCAGATACCTTGTGCTTGTACTTTATTATTTGTGACTCGGGTAGGGGGTTCTCAAGTGACTCTTCTACACGTACCGAACTCAACGCAGAGTTTGGCCGTGGCTTATCGTTACTCGAAGAAGTGGCAGAAAAAGTCACGTATAACGCAAGTGGTAACCAAGTCGAAATGTGTTACAAGTTGCTATAGCTCAGAAAAAATTTCCATGTTATTATCTAGAAAATTTTAGATGTATGGATGGCCAAATGATTTCTTCTTACCTTGATATTGCGCAATTAAATATAGACCCACAATTAATTGCCAAAGAGCTAGAGCAGCTAGAACAGTATATTGCTGCAAGCGCGCTGCCGTCTGTACGTTGGGAATATCAAATTCCTGAACTCGGTGAAGGCGGTGCGTGTAGTTTGTTTGGTTATTTACAAGATGAGCCATTTAAACTTACTGATCACGTGAGCGCGACTTCACAAAACGAGCAAAAACTAGCAAACCTACAAAATATAGTTAATTACATAGAGCAGCAAACACAGGTCGATTGGTATGGTATTTATCAAGCGGTTGACAGTGCTCAGGGTCCGCAATTATTAAAGCTGGCGTATCAAGGTGCGCCAAGCCGTCCACTGTTTCCTCTTACTGAAGCATTTGCAGCAGGCAGCAATAATGTACAAGTTGCATTGTCTAAGCGCGGGCGTGTAATTAACAACATAGAAAACTATTTAGCACAAGGTGGCGAGTACTATACGTGCGACCCTAAAGTGAAAGCTGAAACCTGTTTACCCTTATTTAATGAGCAACATGAATGCGTCGGTATTATAGATGCAGAGGCATTTAGTAACGACTTTTTTGATAGCCGTACACTGGCTGTATTAGTTGCGTGCTGCATTAAAATTCCTCACTTTCTAGTGTAAATATCACTAGCCAAGAAGGTAAGCTTTTATGTTAAGCTTACTACAACAGCCAACCCCTAATTAATGATAAGAGATAGCTAATGTTCTCAGAATTAAAACCATTACCAACAGATCCTATTCTTGGCCTTATGGCAGCCTATAAACAAGATACAAACCCTAACAAGATTGATTTAGGTGTAGGTGTCTATAAAGATGAGCAAGGCAACACACCGGTATTAAAAGCGGTAAAAAAAGCTGAAGCATTTCGTTTAGAAAACGAAACAAGCAAATCTTACATTGGTTTAGCGGGTAACTTAGACTACTGTCAAAAAATGGAAAACCTATTACTAGGTGAGCACCAAGCACTTTTAGCAAACCGCGTACGTACTGCACAAGCACCAGGAGGTACAGGTGCACTTCGCGTTGCGGCTGAATTTGTTAAGCGTTGCAATAAAGACGCAACAGTGTGGGTAACAACGCCAACATGGGCAAACCACATTAGCTTGTTTGAAGCTGCGGGCTTAAACGTTAAAGAATACCCGTACTACGATTACGAAAACAAAGATTTATTGTTCGACGACATGATAAACACCCTTAAGCAAGTACCAAAAGGGGATATTGTGCTACTTCATGCTTGTTGTCATAACCCAAGTGGTATGGACTTAAACGAGACACAGTGGAACACAGTTGCTCAGCTTGCAAAAGAAGTTGGCTTTACACCACTTATTGATATTGCTTACCAAGGCTTTGGCTCGTCACTTGAAGAAGATGCACGTGGACTGCGCATTTTAGCTGATGCAGTAGAAGAGCTAATTATTTGTTCATCATGTTCTAAAAACTTTGGTTTATACCGTGAGCGTATTGGTGCGTGTTCAATTATTGCAAAAGACACTGCAACCGCTGATATTTCAAATTCAGTGCTATTAAGCGTTGTTCGTAGTATTTACTCTATGCCTCCAGCGCACGGTGCTGACATTGTAAACACTATTTTAAGCAGCACAGAGCTTACACAAATGTGGCACAGTGAGCTTGATGAAATGCGTAATCGTATTAATGGTTTACGTAGCTTAATTAAAGAAAGCTTAGCAGCAAAAGAGATAGAGCAAGACTTTTCGTTTATTGAACGTCAACACGGTATGTTTTCTTTCTTAGGTATTAATAAAGAGCAAATTGCGCGCCTGCAAAAAGAATACGGTATTTACATTGTTGGTTCTAGCCGCGTAAATGTAGCGGGTATTAGTGATACTAACATTGAGTATTTCGCAAACGCCGTTGCTGACGTTTGTAAATAATACTATTACTTAACAGTAATAAAAAACCGCCCAGCCTAAACTTTAGGCTGGGCGGTTTTTTTAGCTGTTATTTATACCAATTAGCTAATACCAATCTGCAATAATACTTAATCATTTTACGGGCTAAACGTGTCGCTACCTGCGTTAAAAAGCTCTCATTTAGAACACCTAAATAGCGAATTTTTTGCCGAACTATCAACACGTTTATCCTCCCTCAAAGTAGATCACTTAATTAAGCGAATTGGTATAACTATAATTACAGCACTATTCGCTATCGATTAAGTCTTCTACGCCTACAATCAGCCATGGAGCATCTGAGGTGGTAGCACGCTCAAGGTGCCAAATCTCTAAAATAGGCTCTTCTTTTTTATCGTCTAAGTCGCGGTATTTGCCTTTAAATTGCACACTTACTTGCCACGAATTTGCTGTTGTTTCAGCGCGTACAAGCTCGGCATCAATAAACATCACCTCAGTCGCTACCCGTTCAATCGCTTCGCGCTCAGTTTTAAACTCTTGAGCTAACGATGGGCTTAAATACTCAGCCATCGTGGCGTAATCTGCATTATTCCACGCAGTTTGCATAGTGTGATAGTGGCTACGCGCGCCTTGTAAAAAGCCATTTACGTCAAAATTAGGGGGTAAATTGAAAGGTACTTGCTCAGTGTGTGCGCTTTGCTGGGTAAAACCACTGCTGGTAGGTTGCTCTGGGGCTGCTTGCTTAAAAGCAGAGTGCCCCGTAGCGTGAGTACCGGCTAATTGCGGGGAGTTGCGAGCGCGCATAAACCCCGTAATAAGTTTAAACAAAATAAAGGCAACGCCTGCTAATAAAATAATTTCTAATAGCTGCATGCCCTCAAAGTTATCTCCTAGCATAGCGGCAATTAAACCGCCGGCTAACAATCCGCCTAATACGCCGGCCATAATGCCTTTTTTACTGCTTTTTGTCTTGGCTGCAGGTGCTGTGGTATCGGCTTTTTGCTTTTGTGTGGTTTGTTGTGTTGCTGGGGTTGTACCGCGTTTACTACTACCAAACTTTTTGCGTGCGTGTGCATCAAAACTTGCTGTACACAGTAGTGCAAGTAATGAAAATATAACGATGATGTTCTTCATGTAATTCCCTAAGTTAAACTGAGCGGTGAGTATAATTAACTTTTCAGTAAAAATTAATAATTACATTTAAAATCAATTGTTTTGGATGAAAAATGAGCGCTGAATAGGCACAAAAAAACCGCTCAGTGTTACTCAGCGGTTTTTAGTCGTTAAGCGCTAGTTACAGCCAGCGAATGGCATTGGTAACCCGCTCGTTGTACACATTAATTGGCGCGCCGGAATTAGCCACTAAAATAGTATCGGCTTTGTCGCCTCGATTAATATGACCTGCAAAGCGCGCATCATGAAAATCATCTTCGCCAAACCCAAACGACTTATTCTCAGAAGGAACAATAAAGACCGTCATGGGGCCAAAGTCCGACTCAAAAATTAAGTGCAGACCTTTTTCACCTTTAAAGTCGCAAAACATTGCATAAGTAATTTTACCTGGCAGCTCTTCTATATGAGCGCCTAGCAGTGCAAGCTTATCGTTAACGCTTTGTAGGCTAATAGCATTGGTTTTTTCAAGGGCGGTAATTTCATGGTAAACATGGGTTAAAGCATGTTCGCCTGCTTCATGAGCAATGTGTTGCTCTGTGCTAAAAAAGAATGCGCCAATAGCTACAAAAAAAGACGCGGCTAGGGCTAAGTGAACACGGTCAAACTTAAAACGTGAGCGTGCATCTACAACGTTATCCCCAGTTGCTTGCTCTTCTTGCATTGCTTTTTCTTTTAACGAGGTGTTTAAAAGAATACGCTCAGCAAGGTTGTCAGGCACAGGCACATCTAACGCATCTTGAATTTGTTTATCAAAGTCTTTCATATCGCTTATAAAGTTTTGTCGCTCAGAGCTCTCTTTAGCAAACTCTAAAAGCTCCTTATCTAAATCGTTTGGCTGCGCAATAGTGCGTCGACGAAACTCAAGTTCATCCATTATTTTGATGCCCCTTTAAGTTGTTCATCATCACGGCTTAAAGCCTCTTTAAGTTGGTTTCTGGCACGGTACAAACGAGTCATAACCGTGTTTTTATTTAAATCGAGAATCTCTGCTATTTCTTCACCAGAGCACCCCATAACAACTTGCAGAAGTAAGGGTTCTCTGTATTCATCAGATAGCAGCGCAATTTGGCGTTGGATAACCGTTTGCTCCATTTCATCATCTAACGAATGGCTGGTTTCATCGACAAGTGTATCGTTTTCTACATCGCTGTAGTCAAACTGCTTGCGCTCAAAGCGACGTGCATTTTCTCTACGCAAAATAGTCAGCAGCCAAGGCTTGGCGGCTTTTTGATCCAATAATGAGTCAAGCGAGCGCCAAGCACGTAAAAACGTTTCTTGTACTAGGTCATCTGCAATATGTGGGTCACGGCATAACCAATAAGCAAAGCGATAAAGCTCCTTATTATATACATGGACCAAGGCTTCATAGCGCTTTTGTTTCTCTGCCATATCAACTAAGACCTGATTATTTGATTTTTTCTTTCCAAGCATAAGTACTTTTTTAATTAAAATTTATTATTTAATGCATGAAAAGACCTAAATTTATCAAACTAGTTAATAAAGGTCTTTTAATACAGCTTGTTGCGACTTTGTACGTTGAACTTGGTGCTGCTCAATTATGTTAATAATAGCATTAAGATCGACATCTGCACTGCTATTTGCATAAAGAGCTGACTGTAAACGGTTAACCTGCGTCGCCAGTTCATCATTATTGATGTTGTGTATTAACGTATCTATCGCAGCCACCTTTTTGCCTGTAAGCTTAATCGCTACCTCATTTAGTTCGCTATAAAATGCATTGAGATTATTTGATTTAGCTGCATTTTTAAGCGCGTTTAATGAAAGCGTTTGGGCTTTATTTACAGATACACTGTTATTTTTTTGCTCATTATTAGTAGAACGGCTTAACCAATAAAAAATTGCAGTGATTATCCAAAAAATATACCCAAGCACGGCAATAATAATTAACCAAAGCGGAATAACACTTTGCGGCGCGGCTATTGTTGTATTGGGCTGCTGTGTAATACTTACTTTATTAGCAGGCAAAGTTGGCTCACCTGTATTAAGGTTGTCGTTTGCAATAGCACCTGGGTTTATAGCATTGGCGCTAGGAGTTACCGTTATAGTGCGCTCAGGCAATGTAGCGTAACTAATGCGGTTTATTTTGGTGTTATACCAAGGCAGTGTTATTTCTGGGAGGGTGTAGGTGCCCGCTTTTTGTGGTAATAACGCAAATGACGCTGTTTGCTGAGATACAACCCGTCCGTTTCTTACGGCATTGTTTGTTTCTACATCATCGGGGTAACTGCGAATTCCTGCAATGGTTTTCATATCAATTTCGGGCAGTTGCTCTTTAGTAACCCCTAATGCGGTTAAGGTAATAGTGCGTGTAATAGGCGTGCCAACTTCTACAGTATTTTCATCAGGCTGCCACTGCTCATCAATATTAACTAACTCACTCGGTAGCCATGCGCCTTTATAGTTTGCCGGAATAGGTTTTATCTCAAGTTGCTGATCATCCCCTAAAGCCGACACCTCTAATTGGCGGTAATTTTGCTGTACACGACCTTGAAACGTAGGACCAACAATGGTGTATACACCACTTTTTTGCGGTTGTAGTAAGTATTCTCGGGTGATCACTAAATAACGTTTACCATCTACAAGCTCATAGCTTTCGGTTTGTTTACCTAATTGTGTAAGCTGTGCATCTTGCATACTGGGCGTACTTAGGCTGCCATCAAGCAGCTCTTTTGCTAGGTAGAGTTTAATCGTATATACGCCAGCTTCTTGAACAAACAACGAGTCACTTGAGAGCGATGTTTTTAAAAAAATATCGTTATTTTTATCAGCATCGGCAGCGCGCTTTGCCACTTTTAATTTTATTGGCTGCGAGCTTAAACCGGCCACGTTAAAAGCCGGAATGGTGTATTCACCTTCATTACGGGTCATTAACTTAACAGACCAGGTTGTTTGCTTATTAATGCTGCCATTTATAATGTTGGTGCGCGTACTTAAACTTGTTGGCCCAACTACAAAGTCTTTAAGTAACACCGAGGTGTCGGGTTGCTCGCTTTTTATTGTGTCGTCAACTGAAATGTTAAGCATAAAAAATTCGCCAGCAAGGACTGGGTTTTTATCTACACTTGCCTCTAATTTGGTGGCGGCCCATGATGGCATCGCACTTAATAGCAATAAACAGCAAAATAATCGCATTACCATGATTTTTCTACTCCTGTAGGGCGACGTTGATATTGTCTTTTTTGGGCTTCTAATTGCATTTTATTCCGTAATAAAATTGCCGGATCGTCCGGTACTTTTCTTAATAACTGGTTAAGCTGCTGGGCTTTTTCTTTCTCTTCGTTGGTGAGCTCACGCGTTTGTGCTTGCGCGGCTTGTTGTTGAGCGTTTTGCTTTTGCTCATCTGTTAACGTTTGCTGCTGCGCTGTTTGCGGCTGAGTATTTTCAGCCTGTTCTTCGTTTGTTTGCTCAGGCTGTTTTTGCTCTTGATTAGCTTGTGGCTGAGTTTCTAGTTCTGGCTCATTTTGTTTATCTGATTGTGAACCCGACTCAGCACTTTGTTGCTCTTGCCCAGTGTCAGACTCATCACTTGGCTCACCTTGCTGATCTTGTGATTGCTCGCCTTGACTTTGCTCTGATTGAGAATCGCTATTTTCACCTTGTTGGCTTTGATCTGATTGCTGATTGTTTTGTTGCTCACTTTGATCAGATTGTTGCTGGTTATCTTGCGAATCACCCTCTTGCTGCTGTTGCTGCTGTTGTTGCTCGAGCAACTGCTCAACCAAAGCTTGGTTATCAGCGGCTTCGCTAAAGTTAGGTTGTAGCGTTTGTGCTTGTTTGTAAGCATCTATGGCTTGTTCTAGCTGTCCTGATTTGGCAAGCGCGTTGGCATAGTTATAAAAACCAGTGGCTGATTTATCTTTACTAAAGGCTTCTAGTGCGGCATCAAAATTACCTTGTTGGTACAACGCAGACCCTTTTAAGCTGCTTGAGTCGGCATTGGCGGCCCGTTCAAAATCTTTATTTTTATAAGCATCTAGCGCTTGCTGATCAGTGTTTTTTAAAAAAGAGGGGAGCTCTAATGCACTTGCCTGTTGGGTTGGCAAAACGCTGAGTACTAAAAAGGCGCCTACAAATGCTGCACTTCTAAATAAATAAAGGCCTAAGGGAAGTAAAATAAGTAATCCATATATACCTGCGTCTATGCGCCACAGGGCATGGCTTTGTTTTTCATCTTTTAATAACTCACTGTTGGCACTTGGTGCAAAAGTGGCTATGTCACTGCTGCTTGGTTGGTAAAGGGCAAACTTTCCACCACTGCGGGTCGCTAGGCTTTTTAAGCGGCTTATGTTAATGGTGGGGATGACTATTTGACCGTAGCTGTCTTTTAAAAAACCGCCTTCAGGTAATTTAATTGGTGCGCCTTGCTCTGTGCCTACGCCATAAATATTTAGCCGATAAGAAGAATTACTGGTAAAGCTAGTAATATCGCTTTGCTCTTCTTGGTCTATGCCATCGGTGACTAATATTATATCGCCATCAATATAGCCTGCTTGTGTTAAAAGCTCTTTTGCCATATCAAGGCCAGCTAAAACATTAGAGCCTTTGTCGGGCATAATGTCGGGGCTTAAACTCGGAATTAAATTAGTAAGCGTAGTGGCATCGTTTGTAAGTGGCGAAATAGTAAATGCACTGCCGGCATAGGCAACTAAAGCGGTGTCGCCTTCTTTAAATAGCTCAATCATATCGAGTGCTTTAAAGCGTGATTGCATTAAACGATTTGGTGCTATATCGGTACTGTACATTGAGTACGACATATCCATTACAATCACACGGGCACTTTTACTTTGAAATACAGGAACCTGTTTTTCTTCAAAACTAGGACCTGCACTAAAAATAATAGCTAAACAGCAAAATACAGCGACCAGCCAAAGTGGCTGGCTGGCTTTAGTGTTTGACTCGTTCATAATAAACGGCGCCAAATGAGGGGCAATTAGGTTATCTGCGCTTTGTTTTTTATGCTTAATAAAGGCTATAAAAAACAACGCAAGTGCAGGTATTAAAAGCCACAAAACAGCGGGACGAATAAATGTAAAGTCCATTAGTTAGGCTCCTTTAATGCACGTAAGGTGCTTAACATTACTTTTAAACTAATGAGTAAAATAGCAATAAGTAGTGGGTAGTAAAACAATGAGCTTTGCGGGCGAAATGTTTGCTCATCTGCGCTAATTGGCTCTAATTTATCAAGCTCTGCGTAAATTTGCTGAAGGCCAGCCACATCTTTGGCTCTAAAATATAACCCACCGGTTTGTTCGGCAATGTCTTTTAACAAGCTTTCATCTAAGCTGCCCCCACTCATACCACCCATATTAAATAGGCTAAATCCTCGGGGGTTATCTGAGCCAACACCTATGGTATATACTTTTATGCCTTCCTCGCGGGCAAGGAGTAGGGCATCTTCAGGTTTTAAATTACCTGCGGTGTTTTGGCCATCAGTTAATAGCACCACAATACGGTTACTTTTATCTTTGTTGGCAAAACGCTTTACCGATAAACCTAGCGCATCGCCAATAGCAGTGGCACGCCCAACTAAGCCAATTTGAGACTCACTGAGCATTTTACTTACGGTTTTAACATCGCGAGTCAGTGGCGTTTGTAAAAATGCGGTGTCGCCAAATAATATCAGGCCTAACCTGTCGCCTTGGCGCTGCTCTATAAAGTCACTCAATACCGCCTTTACCATAGTGAGGCGATCAACATATTGGCCGTTGTAAGCCATGTCTTGTTCGGTCATTGAGCCAGATAAATCGACCGCAAGCATTATATCGCGCCCTTCGTTTGGTAATGAAATAGGGTCGTCTAACCATGTCGGGTTGGCTGCAGCAGTGACCAGTAATAGCCAAAGTAGCCATTCAAAAATAGTTAGTTTACGTGCGCTTTTTTCAAGGCTTTGGCTGGCTAAGTTATGTTTGGCAAAGCTTGGAATACGTAACCGGGTATGTGCGTTACTGGCAGCAGGTTTTAATAATAAAAGTAATAAGGGCAGAGGTAGTAATAAAAACAACCATGGCCAGCTAAATTCAAACATGTACTGGCTCCTTTAGTTTAAATTGCTTTATGCCTTGGCGTAATTTTTCGTTAAGCGCGTCATTGGTTTGCTGCGCATTATACAGGCTTAAAAGCTCATGCTCGGTAAAGCTTAAACCGGTTAAGGTATTAAGTGTGTTACACCAGTTAGCAGTTGATTGCGTTGCTAGGCGTTTATCGTAATACTCTATTACTAAGCGCTTTAAAATAATATGAAGTGTTTGCGCGCTTTGCTCGTTGTGGCTTAAATCGATTGCGTAGCGCTTAGGCTTTTTAAATTTATAATTTTTGTAAAACCAAAAAGCAGCTGCACAGATTGCTATGAACAGCAGGGTAATAATAACCCACCAAGCAGGGGCGAGTGGCCACCAACTAACTTGGCTTGGCGCTATTATATCGTGCAGGCCATCGAGTGGATTGGTTTGCATGGTTATTTTCTCACTAATTGCAGCTCAAGCGGGCTCGCTGCATTGAATGATATTAAGTTAAGACCCGATTTAGTTAAGCGATTTAGACGTGCGCTAAATGCTTGCTCGGCGTTTTTTGCAAAGCGTTCTCTAAAGCTTTTATCCATAAGCGGTAGCGCAAAATCTTGGCCGTTGGCATTAACAGTGACAGCGTTTTTAAACGCGGGGAGCGTATGTTCAAACGGATCACTTATATAACAGCCTATCAGCTCACAGTGGCGGCTTAGTATTTCTAATTGTTTAAAGCTTGCATCATCTAAGGCATTAAAGTCAGAGACTAAATACACTAAGCTGCCAGGTTTAGCTAAGTGGTTAAGGCGTTTTAAATTATCGCTAAAGTTGTTGGTTGCTTGTTTGTCTATATTGTTAAGTGCTTGCTGGTGGCTGTCGCATAGATTATGACACAGCTTTAATACCGCTTTTTCGCGGGCGCTGGGCTTTAGTTCTAAATGCGAGTGTTGATTAAACACAATACCGCCAATTCTATCTCCGCGTTGACACGCCGACCACGCAACTAGCGCGCTAATGTGCGCAGCCTGTACCGACTTAAGCAGCAGCTTTGAGCCAAATAGCATAGAGTTTGAAAAATCAGTAAATACAAAAACTGGGCGCTCTTTTTCTTCTTGAAAAAGCTTTGTATGGGTTTCGCCGGTACGCGCTGTTACTCGCCAGTCAATAGAGCGAATGTCATCACCTTGCTGGTAATGACGCACTTCGGCAAACTCCATGCCTCGGCCTTTATGGGGCGCAAGGTATTGCCCAGTTAAACTGTTTTTAATTTTAACTTTAGGTGCCAGCTCTAATAACTGTGCTTTAGCTTTGTAATACAGCAGTTCTTTTAGCGCTAAATTTACACCGTGGCTGTGGCTTTCTTTTAGCCACGCCTTTGAGTCTAATTGTGTTTGCATAACTTAGGGTACGGCTACAAGTTCAACAATGCGGCTAATAACCTGATCTTTAGTAATGCCATCAGCCTGTGCTTCGTAGCTTAAAATAATACGATGGCGCAGTACATTATTTACAACGGCTTGAATGTCATCGGGTGCTACAAAATCGCGGCCATGTAACCAAGCGTGGGCACGGGCACATTTATCAAGTGCAATGGTAGCACGCGGGCTTGCACCGAACTCAATCCAACGGCCAAGTTGCTCATCAAACTTAGCTCCTTCACGAGTGGCAATAATAAGCTGTACTAAATATTGCTCAAGCGGCTCGGCTAAATACAAGCCTAAAATAGCTTGGCGAGCGGCAAATAAATCGCTTTGGGTAATTTGCTGCATAACCACTTGTTGTTCATTAAGTGCTTCACCACGGGTTAACCGCAGTATGTCTAGCTCGTGCTCTGCACCTGGGTAATCAATGCTTAAATGTAATAAAAAGCGGTCTAATTGTGCCTCTGGCAGCGGGTAAGTCCCTTCTTGCTCCAGCGGGTTTTGGGTCGCCATTACCATAAACAAATCGCTTAGCGGATAGGTGTTTTTGCCTACCGTTACTTGGCGCTCTGCCATGGCTTCTAGTAGTGCTGATTGTACTTTTGCTGGGGCACGGTTTATTTCATCGGCTAAAATAAGGTTATGAAATAAAGGGCCTTTCTCAAACACAAACTCGCTAGTTTGTTGGCGGTAAATATCGGTGCCAGTTACATCGGCAGGTAATAAGTCGGGCGTAAACTGTACGCGCTGGAACGAGCCTTCAATGCCTTTAGCAAGGGCGTTAACAGCACGGGTTTTTGCAAGCCCTGGCGGGCCTTCTACTAATAGATGGCCATCAGCTAAAATGGCAATAAGGAGTGCTTGAGTAAGCTCTGGCTGGCCAATAATTTGTGTATCTAAGTACGTTTTTAATTGTTTGAATGCGTTAGCTGCCATAATAAATAGACTTCCTCGTCAGCTGGGTTTGTACCTAATTTATTTTAGGTGATTAATACTGACCTAGTTATAAGGTTTATAAGTGAGTAACTCAAGAGTTAGACTGTATTTTTAAAAATAGTTCGTTATTTTTTAACGGTTTTTAGCGTACCACAAAACTTTGTAAAAACGCGCAAAAAAGCCTATTGTGGTAGTCAATATTAAGCACTATGTATATATCTACCTTTAGTGCTTTTGTATAAATTTGTGTTTATCTATTGGCTTTAGCACACGGGTTGTTTAGAATCGAGGAAAACAAACAGGTCAGACCTGTCAGCGGGAGAGCATAAATGTCTGAGCAAAACATACTAAAAACACCAAAAGGCGACCGTATTGCCATCGTTAGCGGCTTACGTACTCCTTTTGCAAAACAAGCAACAGCGTTTCACCATGTACCAGCCCTTGATATGGGTAAGTTGGTGGTTAACGAAATGCTTGAACGATTAAATTTCGACAAGTCAGAAATCGATCAACTTGTATTTGGTCAAGTAGTACAAATGCCAGAAGCGCCAAATATTGCACGTGAAATTGTTTTAGGTACGGGTATGCCAGTAGGCGTAGATGCGTATTCTGTATCGCGCGCATGTGCTACCAGCTTTCAGGCCATTGCTAATGTAGCTGAGTCTATTATGGCAGGCTCTGTAAATGTAGGTATTGCCGGTGGCGCCGACTCATCTTCAGTATTACCTATTGGCGTAAGTAAAAAATTGGCAGGTAGCTTAGTTGATTTAAACAAAGCACGTACCTTAGGCCAGCGTTTACAAATATTCTCAAAACTGCGTTTAAAAGATTTATTACCAGTACCGCCTGCGGTTGCTGAATACTCAACAGGCCTTTCAATGGGGCAAACTGCTGAGCAAATGGCGAAAACACATAACATAAGCCGTGAAGATCAAGATGCACTAGCGCATCGCTCGCATTCACTTGCAACCCAAGCCTGGGCCGATGGCAAGTTAAAAGATGAAGTAATGACGGCGCACTTACCGCCATATAAAAGCTTTATTGAAGAAGATAATAACATTCGTAAAAATTCTACAGTTGAAGGCTACGCTAAGCTTAAGCCGGTATTTGACCGCCAACATGGCTCGGTTACTGCTGCAAATGCAACACCATTAACCGATGGTGCAGCTGCCGTTCTGATGATGAGCGAAAGCAAAGCAAAAGCACTAGGCTACGAAATTTTAGGTTATGTACGTAGCTTTGCGTTTTCGGCAATTGGTGTAGAAAAAGACATGCTAATGGGCCCAGCGCATTCAACGCCTATCGCACTTGATAGAGCAGGAATTACACTTGCTGATTTAGATTTAATTGAAATGCACGAAGCCTTTGCATCGCAAACACTTGCCAATATGAAAATGTTTGCATCAGATAAGTTTGCGCAAGAGCAACTTGGTCGTAGCAAAGCAATTGGCGAAATTAACATGGATAAGTTTAACGTTAACGGCGGCTCACTGGCATATGGTCACCCATTTGCAGCAACCGGTGCTCGCTTAATTACGCAAAGCTTACACGAGCTTAAACGTCGTGGTGGCGGTTTAGCATTAACAACAGCGTGTGCTGCTGGTGGTTTAGGTGCAGCCTTTGTATTGGAGAGCGCGTAATGACAGATTCAGTATTTAATTTAACGGTAGATGAAAACAAAATTGCCGTAGTAACCATTGATGTGCCGGGTGAGAAAATGAATACCCTGCGCGACTCATTCGCTGATGACTTAAAAGCTTTACTTGAACAAGCGAAACAAGAGTCAGTAAAGGGGATGGTATTTATTAGTGGTAAAAGCGATAACTTTATCGCGGGCGCTGATGTAAAAATGCTTGATAGCGTGCAAAAGCGTGAAGATGCATTAGCAATTAGTGAACTTTGTCATCAAGCATTTTTTGATATGACAAAACTACCTTATACAACAGTGAGTGCAATACATGGTGCTGCGCTTGGTGGTGGTTTAGAGTTTGCTTTAGCGTGTGATTACCGCGTAGGCACAGATAGCGATATGACTAAAGTAGGCCTGCCTGAAGTACAACTTGGTTTATTACCAGGTGGCGGCGGTACGCAGCGTTTAACTAAAATTGTAGGCATTCAAAAAGCACTTGAATGGATGCTAACAGGCAAGCAGATTCGCCCTAAGCAAGCTAAAAAAGCAGGCGTATTAGATGATGTAGTACCACAAAGCGTATTACTAAAAGTCGCTAAAGAATTTGCCGCTAAGAAAAAGCCAGCAGATAAAGAACCAAAACTTGATAAAGTAAGCAAATTATTAGAGTCAAACCCGTTTGGCCGTAACTTTATCTTTAAAAAAGCCAAAGAAAACGTCCTTAAAAAAACCGGCGGACATTACCCTGCGCCGCTTGCAATTATTAAGGCTGTGCGTGCAAGTGTAGAGCTTGATAAATTAAAAGCATACAAAACAGAAGCTGAAAGCTTTGCAACACTTGTAATGAGTGATGAATCTAAAGCGCTTCGCGGTATTTTCTTTGCAACCACTGAAATGAAAAAAGAGTGGCGCAACGACGATGCGCCAGCAATCAGTAAAACAGCTGTTTTAGGTGGCGGCCTAATGGGTGCAGGTATTGCGCATGTAAGCGCAGTAAAAGCCAAAGTACCTGTACGTATTAAAGATGTAGCAGAGCAGGGCATTAGTAATGCCATGAACTACACCTACAAAATTTTAGATAAGCGCCTTAAACGCCGCATTATGTCTAAAGCTGATATGCAGTTAACCATGAACCGTATTACCGGTACTACCGACTACAGTGGCTTTAAACACATTGATTTAGTAGTAGAAGCTGTATTTGAAGATTTAGCCTTAAAGCAAGGTATGGTTGCCGATATAGAGCAGCAATGCCAAAGCAATACTATTTTTGCAAGTAACACGTCATCACTGCCTATTTCACAAATTGCAGCACAGGCACAGCGCCCTGAAAACGTGATTGGCCTGCATTACTTCTCGCCAGTTGAAAAAATGCCACTCGTGGAGATTATTCCGCACGAAGGGACTTCACAAGAGACTATAGCGCGCGTAGTTAACTTTGCACGTAAGCAAGGTAAAACGCCCATTGTGGTAAAAGACATGGCAGGTTTTTACGTAAACCGTATTTTAGCGCCTTATGTAAATGAAGCAGCTAATTTAATGCTTGCCGGTGAGCCAATTGAAAAAATTGATGCAGCC
Source organism: Pseudoalteromonas sp. R86517 (assembly GCF_042466295.1). NCBI lineage: Bacteria > Pseudomonadati > Pseudomonadota > Gammaproteobacteria > Alteromonadales > Pseudoalteromonadaceae > Pseudoalteromonas > Pseudoalteromonas sp. R86517. Next base: position 2,109,330 of record NZ_JAXHCB010000001.1, on the reverse strand, counting down.
CTTGTAGAGTTTGGTTTCCCAGTTGGGCCGCTTGCTTTACTTGATGAAGTAGGGATTGATATAGGCTCTAAAATTGCCCCAATTCTTGAAAAAGAATTAGGCGAGCGATTTAAAGCGCCTGATGCATTTTCTCGTATGATTGATTCAAAACGCCTAGGCCGTAAAACGGGTCGTGGCTTTTATGAGTACGATAAAAAGAGCAAAAAAGTTGACGAGTCAGTGTATGAGCTATTAGGTGTAACCCCTGCACCGCGTTTAAATAAAAGCGAAATTGCTAAGCGTTGTGTATCACAAATGCTTAACGAAGCCGTGCGTTGTTTAGACGATGGCATTATTGCCAGCCCACGTGATGGCGACATTGGCGCTATATTTGGTATTGGCTTCCCACCGTTTTTAGGTGGACCGTTTAGCTATATGGATAAATTGGGCGCCAGCAAGGTTAGCTCTGAAATGTCTACATTAGCTAATAGCAATGCAAATTTTGCCCCATGCGACACGTTAGTAAGTATGGCTGAATCAGGCGCTAAGTTTTATCAAACGCAGCCTGTTGCAGATGAGCCAAGCCCAGCACCTGTTGCTGAACAAGCTATAGAAGCAGAACCTGCTGATGAGCAACCTCAAGAAGAGAGCGTTGACTCACCAAAACAAGGCTCGTAAAAACAGCTTGATTAAAAAACCGCATTATATGCGGTTTTTTTATATCTGCTATTTGTAAATATAGAATTCTAGGGCGCAATAATACCAACCCGCAATAATACTTAATCATTCTGCGGGGCTAAACGTGTCGCTACCTGTGTTAAAAACGTGCATTTATAAAACCTAAATTGCCAGTTTTTATTTAGTTATCGACAGGTTTTTACCTTCAAATAAGACTTATAATTAAGTGGCTTGCTATAAAGTATGTTAGCTTAATTTGCAGCTAAGCAGATAAGAGGTAAACCATTATGCAGTTGTTTACAGCACGATTGGCAATGCGCCCACTTCAAAGCAGTGATTGGCCATTATTTTTGCAGTTACATCAAAATCCTACCGTGATCCGTTATTGCTACGATATGCCCAGCGAAGCGTTTGTACGCAGCCGGTTTGAACAACGTTTAAAAAGTTGGGATAGCACTTCTACTCATCCACTTTGCCTTGTGGTATTTGATAAGCATTCAAATGAGCCCATGGGTGTAACGGGGTTTACATACGAACTTGAGCAAGCTGAGCTAGGCTATTTGTTTTTACCCGCGTATTATAATCAAGGCTTTGCCAGTGAGTCATTGCGTGCCGTGATTGAGTGGGCATGGCAACAATGCGGTATTACACAGTTTAAAGCCGTGGTTACAAAGGGGAATATAGGGTCTGAAAAGGTATTACAAAAGTGTGGATTAACGTTAACTGGCATTAATACGCAAGCGCACACTATTAATAATGCACGTTATGATGATTTAATATACACATTAAAATTGTAGCAAATAGGGCTAGCAAGCTAGCCCGTGATGGTGGTTTCTATAGATGTGCTTCAATTGCTTTACGGTCTTTTTCTGGCATATTCTCAACAACTAATTTGAACGAATTATCGATCATTCTTTCAATTTCGCCTTGTGGAATAGAGCCATCTAATATCACCGTATTCCAAAGCCTCTTGTTCATATGATAGCCAGGGATCACCGCAGGAAAAATATCACGCAATTTAAGTGCTTCATCGGGATCGCACTTTAAATTAAGCCACCAAATAGGATCTCCATCATCATTTACGTCTCCATCATTACCTAAGGCAAGGGTGGCAAACATTTTATGATTTACTTTATAAACATCAACCTCTTGAGCAAATGGTTTTGTCACTTGCACCAAGGGCTTCTTTACTAAATACTCATGTACTGTGTTTTGGTCCATGATCCAATCCTTGAAGTCATACTCGGTAGAGATACCATAGCAGTTTTTTTCGCTTTTGATTATAGGTATTTAGTTTTAAATTAAAAATTTGCAAGTCTATATCAAATGCAGCCCCAAATTAACGTATTTTTAGTTGAACAATACCCAGTTCGTGGTATGTTTCTGGCAATCAAAAAAATAATAGGAAAACCCCTATGCCAAAGGCGAGTGAAGTTAAAAAAGGAACCGCGATTGAGTTTAATAATCGCGTGTTGGTAGTTAAAGATATTGTACGTTCAGTACCGCAAGGCCGTGCAGGCGGTAGTTTGTACCGTATGCGTTTATACGATGTAGTAACAGGTGCAAAAGTAGACGAAACCTTCAAAGACAGCGACATGCTAACCCTAGCAGATTTAACTCGCCGCGAAGCAATGCTTTCGTACATTGATGGCGATGAATACGTGTTTATGGATAATGAAGACTACACGCCGTATAACTTAAACAAAGAGGCGATTGCAGAAGAGATTCAATTCGTTAACGAAGAAACGCAAGGCGTACACGTTATTGTGATTGATGGCTCGCCTGTAGGTTTAGATTTGCCATCAAGCGTAGAGCTGGTTGTTGAAGAAACAGACCCTTCAATCAAAGGCGCTTCTGCCAGTGCACGCTCTAAGCCTGCACGCCTGAGCACGGGTTTAACCATTTCGGTGCCTGAGCATATATCTACGGGCGACCGTATCCGTATTAATACGGTTGAGCACAAATTTATGGGTCGCGCTGAAAAGTAACCCAAGCTATACAATAAAGCTGGCGCTATGCCGGCTTTTTTTATGCCTAAATTTTTAAACTAGGGAATAGTAATCTGCATCGATACTTAACTTATATGCGCTGAAAACTAAAATGGCGACTCATTGGCTTATCAAGCCTGCTGCTTTAAAAGTGTGTTATTTGCCGTTAAAATGCGCAGCGTTGTTTTGAGCTCAGTTGGGGTGATGTTTGCTTTTCGTTTTTATTAACGCTCTATGTGCTTTGGTCATTTACATTCAAGCGCTTAAAAAAGGTATGCCAATTAAACGGTGGATTTTATTAGGGGCGCTAATCGGACCGGGCGCATGGTGCTTATTTGGTTTGCATTACAGGCGTGCTTTTATACGCAACGTAGGAGCTGGTGCGTGTATATGGCGCCCGTAACATTACCTTATTTGCGCTAAATGTTTATTAGCACTAATAAGGCTTGGCGTAGAGTTGCTTTGTTGCTGTTTCAAAAAGGCCGTAAACTCATCTTTTGAAAGCGGTTTTGAATAGAAGTAGCCTTGTACGGTTTCACAATTTAGCGTTTTGAGTATGTCAATTTGGCTTGCTTGCTCCACACCTTCAGCAACCACATGTAAATCGAGGTTTTGCGCAATCGTCACGATAGAGTCAACCATGTTGCGGCCACGTTCGGTTTTCATGTCATCAATAAATGCTTTGTCTACTTTTAAGGTATTCAGCGGAAATTGTTTTAAGTACGCTAAAGATGAATAACCTGTACCAAAATCGTCCATGGCTAAATGAATACCACGGGCACTTAGCGAGCGCATAATTGCAATGGCTTCTTGTGGGTCGTCCATTACCGTGCCTTCGGTAATTTCCAGCTCTAAAAAGTAAGAAGGTAGCTCGTTTTTTTGCAATATCACGTCAATACGGGTCGTTAAATCTGGCAAGCTAAACTGCTTAGCCGATAAGTTAACTGCAACGCGGCCGCTAAATAGCCCATCGTCTAGCCATTGTTTTACATCGCGACACGCTTTGTTTAAAACCACTTCACCAATTTCTATTATTTGCCCGGTTTCCTCTGCAATAGGAATAAATACACCGGGGCTAATAACGCCTTTTTTAGGGGTTATAAAGCGCACTAATGCTTCCATTCCGGTAAGTTTACCTGTGCGAATATTCATTTTTGGTTGGTAATACACTTCAAAATGGTTTTCTTTTAGACCAAAGCGCATTAGGTTTTCTATTTGTAAGCGTTTAACCGCTTGGCGGTTCATGGTGTCGTTAAAAAACAGGTAACTATTGCCTTTCTTTTTAGCATGATACATGGCGGTATCTGCGTTTTTTAACAGCAGCTCTGGCGTACTGCCATCTTCGGGGAATAACACTATGCCTACGCTTGAGGTAATAGCGAGCTCGTGGCCTGCCATTTTAAATGGGGTCGCAATTGCAGCTAAAAATTGCTTTGCCATGCGAGTAATAACATGAATATCATTAGTATCTGCCATAACTAAGGCAAATTCATCACCCCCTAGGCGGTAAAAAACATCATTCTCTCGGGTTAACTTATTTAATCGCATAGCCAGTTTTGCTAATAGGCTGTCGCCTAGCTGGTGGCCTAATGAATCATTAATCTTTTTAAAGTTATCTAAATCAAATACCAAAAGGGCATGGTGGGTATTTTGTTTTACTAGCTTTTGTAGGTCAGTAAAAAATAAATTTCTGTTAGGTAAACTGGTCGTACGGTCTCTATTTGATAAATTATGCAGTTGCGATTGTGCATTTTTACGTTCGGTTAAATCTGAATAAACCACTACATAGTTTGTTATTTGGTGTTGATCGTTTTTTATCTCATCAATAGAAATCTCTATGGGCAGTAACACTCGCTCACTATTGCGCAGTTTTACCTCTTGTTGAATTCGCTCACGCTCTCGTACTATATTTTTAATGTTTTCTGTGTAGCTTTTATCGTAACCAGGTAAGTTAAAAGGCTTTTTGAGATATTGCTCTCTAACGCCACCAAAAAGCGTTAAAAAGCTGGGATTAATATCAACTAAGTTAAAGTTTTTATCATATATAGCAAGTGCATCAGTGAGTGATTCTACACACTTAGCAAATAAATTGAGGCGCTCTTGTGTTGATTTTAACACTGAAATATCGCGCACTGTGCCGGTCATTCTCAGTGGCGCTAAGTTGGCATCTTTTTCTATTATTTTTCCGCGGTCTAATACCCAGTGCCAGTGGCCAAAGGTGTCTTTAATGCGGTAAGTGGCTTCAAAAAAAGCAGACTTTTGAGCAAAGTGTTTTTTTAATAAATGCTCTACTGAGGCAATATCGTGTGGGTGGATCAAGCTTTTGTTTGGCGGAAAACCCATTAACGTTGTTGAATCCATCATGTATTTATCGTTAATACGAATAACTTCGCCTGTTTTTATATTCCAATCCCAAAGCGTATCGCCACTGCCTTCAACTGTGCTTTTTAAGCGCTTTTCCGAGAGGCTGTGCTGTAACCGAGAGCGCTTTAATTTATAAATTACAAATAATAGGTATGGCAAAGCCAACGCAAGTAGGGCACTGGCAATAATTAAAACGGTATTGGTATTTATATTTAAGGCGTGTTCAAAGGCAACCGCTGCGGGTGCTAGGCTTAGCAGCAACCAGTACAAACCACATTTTATTGTTGTTATTTTTATCATTTGTTTTATTACTACTAATTAACAAATGATAATTTAAATCATGCCACTTGCAGAGTCAAAGAGATTGCGAGCAAAGCGGCATTTTTTGCGATTTATTTACTTTTGCGCTACTTAATAACTCATACCTTGGCCTATCTTTTGAAAAAGTAGCTATGGCATAGCTTTTCATTTCTTCTAGGCTGAGGGCATGCAGTGCCTCTAGCAGGCGTTTTTGCATATGAAAGTCATGATCTTTATTGCCTATTGCAAGCCAAAAGCGCTGTGAGCGTAACCGTAAGTTTTTATCTTTTTCAGCAATATGAGTTGTCAAACCTTGTTTATGCTGCTGCCATGTTGTTTCATCCAGGGAGTCTAGGTTAGCAATAAATTGGCTTACAAAATGATTATGCCTGTGCAGTAGAGTCTGAGCTTCAAATTTTGGTGATTGAATATAAAAAGCAATACCGGCGCGGGTGTTAAATGGTGCATAGCCAGAGCCAACTAAGTAGCCTAGCTGTTGTGTGGTTCTCAGCTCGTTAAAATAGTCTTGGTTAATTATATGGTTAAGTGCCATTAATTTAACTTTTTCATCCACTTCTGCAGTTTGTGCTTGGTAGTAAATGACCATGGCGTTATCACTGCATGGCAGTTCAAGTTCGCAGCGAGTCACTTGGTCTATCTCGTGCAGCGGGCGTGTTAAATCTTCAATAGCCGTGGCGTTTTTTAAATGCTCAGCCACTTTTTTATGAAATACCTTCGCGTCTGTTTGTTGCCAATTACCGTGCAAAAACGACTCAACATGTAAGGCTTTAAAAAAGTCGGCTCTAAATTCATTAAATTGCTGAAAACATGTATTTTTAAGTGCAGTGGCTAACTCGTCAGGTTGTGGGTTCCATGGCATTATTTTGGCACCTAACACGCTAAATAATTCACTCACGGGTTTATTTTGGTTGCTGTTACGCCAGTGCCTTACCAGTTGCTTTTTGTATTCGGCAAAGCGGCGTGCGCAAATATCAACATTAAATAGCGCATCAAGTAATTGCTCCACCAACTCTAGCTGACTAGTCGATAGCCCAGCGGTGTGCAACGTAAGCCCGCCTTGGTGAGAGGTTAAATGATAACTTAAACCTGCCAATTCTGCGGGGTAAAACTGCTCGCCAACACTGTCCATAAATAAGTCACTAAAAAGGCGCGTTAATGCCATGTGCTTTACATCTTTTACTGCAAAGTGCGAGTCCATTGCTAAATAAAAATGACCTTTGGCCACTCTAAAGGTGTTGTCTTGTTTAAACCAAAAGTCAAACCCAGGCTCTTTAACTAACAGTAAAGGCTTGGTTTGAGGTTTTTCGACTTCGTATAGCACCACTTCTTTTGTTAAATAGGGGTTTGCTGTGGGCAGCAGCATAGTGCTCAGCGGTTTATTTATATGCGCAAGCGACTCCAGCCAATGCGGCGAAATTGGCTCAACTTTGTAAGGGGTGTTGTACCACGCGGTGGTGTGCTCTGCCTCTACGCCTGGATGAATAAGTACTAAGCGCATATTATGCGGGGTAAGCCATTGCATCGCCATTTCGTGAGTGGCTTTATTAAAGCCCTCCATTAAGTAATCGCCTTGCACATAGTTAGCTTCGTCGTAGTGTTGCATATTAATGCTTAGGTTACTTACCCAATCTATTAAGCGCGATTTTTCTTGGTTATCAAACGCAATTTGTAACAGGTTTTTTTTATCTTGATACAGGCGCGGTAGTTTGTCGGTGTTATCGTTGATTAGACAAATATACTCAAACACAATTTCTATTATGTCTTCAAAGTATTCAATGCCTTCATCGGTAAGCGCCATGCTAATGTTAAAATCTTTAAAGTTACTGCCATTTATACCGCCGCCGGCAGAAAGTGCGTTAATCCACCCTTGCTCTTTTAAAATAGAGTACAACGAGCCTGCGCCTTCGTAGCCTAGTAAGTGGGCTATAAAGCTGACGGTTTTGTGGCGATAAAAGTCATCGATATTTGGCATAGCAAAACTAATAATGAGTTTTTGCATGTGCTTGTGTGGTTCAATGTGCAGTACTTTGCCAATATCTTGCGCGCGATATAATGGCTCCTCAATAGGGGCTTTAAGCGCACCTTTATGGCCATTAATGCCACTAAAATAACGATGCGTCCACTGCGCGAGTGTATCAAGCGGTTCGTTGGCACAAATTACCAGTGTCATCCACTGCGCTTGATAGTGCTTATTAAAAAAATCTCTTAACTCGTCACTTATGCAGCGCTCTCTATCGGCGAGGGTATGTAAATTACCCACCGAAAATTTAGCAAAGGGGTGGGCTGGGTTTACGGTTTCTTTATGAGCCTGATAAATACGACGCCCATCATCTTTTATTTTTAATTTAAACTCAGCCTCTATGGCATTACGTTCTTTTTCGGTTTCCGCTGGGTTTAATAATGGGGCAATAAAAAAACGGCTAAATTGCGCAAGTGCTTTTTCAATGGCTTGGTTATTAATATCAAAGTAATAGCACGTGTGCTCAGTGCCGGTCCAGGCGTTGGTGTTACCGCCCGATTGAGACACAAAATTATTAAAGCTTCCAGAATCAGGGTATTGGTCGGTACCTAAAAAAAGCATATGCTCTAAAAAGTGTGCAAGGCCTTGCCTGTCAAGGGGGTCATCAAAATGGCCAGCGTTAACCGCCATAGAAGCAGCGGCTTTAGTTGAATCTTTATCTTGCACTAATAATACTTTTAGCCCATTGTCGAGTGTAATGGCGCGGTATGCTCTGTTATCATTGCGGCTGATATTCAAATGATGCTCCTGAAACTAGACGTTTACTTGTTAACAACAGATGATAGCTTCAGGACAGCGAAAAAATAGCGAAAAGATTTACCTGAATATCATGAGAGAATTATTCTTTGGAATAATAGTTAATATAGCGGACAAATGGGCAAACTGGCTACTGTTTTATATTCATTAATCGGTTGATTTTTTATGAAAACAATCTTAATTATGCGCCACGGCGAAGCGACACCGATGCAAGCTAACGACGCAGCAAGAAACCTAACACCGAAAGGCCATGCAGAAGCAGAAAAAATGGGCTTATGGCTACACAAACACTTTTCTGTTGATGCGTTATTGGTAAGTCCTTACTCGCGCGCGCAGCAAACAGCTAAAGAAGTTGAAAAAAACAATGTATTTAAATTTAGTGAAACCTGTAGCGACATAATCCCCGAGGGTAAGCCACAAATAGCAGCTGATTATTTAGAAACACTTATTGCTATGCATCCTCAGTGTAATACCTGGTTGGTGGTCGCCCATATGCCTATTGTGAGCTATATAGTTGATCAGCTCAGCCCGGGTAACATGCCTATTTTTAACACTGCAGCGGTTGCTGTAATTCAGTATGATGAAACATCACAGCGCAGTGAATATGTAAATATTAACGCGCCTGCCAACATATAGAGAAAAGAGATAACAATGAGTATAGAACGCCTTGAAACGGGTGCGCGCATGAGCCGTATAGTTAAACATAATGGAACCGTTTATTTATGCGGACAAGTATGCAGCGATGCAGAGCAAAACATTACAGAGCAAACGCAAACTATGCTCGACAAAGTAGAGGCCTTACTTGAGCAGGCGGGGAGTTCTAAAAAGCATATGCTAAGCGCAACTATTTACGTTAAGAGCATGGAATATTTTGCCGATATGAATGCTGTATGGGATGCGTGGGTGCCAGAAGGTTATGCACCAGCACGCGCCTGTGTTGAAGCTAAAATGGCGCGCGATGCGCTATTGGTCGAAATTTCGGTAGTGGCCGCACTTAAATAAGCGATTTTATAAAAGCACAGCAAGCCAAAACGAAAAGCTTACAACACTAAGCACCGTTGAAAGCACCACTGCACCGGCGAGCGTAACTTGATGCGTATTTAATTGGCTTGCAATTAAATACGCATTAACGCCAACAGGCGAGGCGCTCAGCAATACCAGTACGTTACGAATTTGCGTATCTAGTACAAACACCCACGTAGCTGCTACACACACAGCAGCAGGTAAAATCAGTATTTTTAACAGTGAAGAAATAAGGGCCGGCTGCCAATTTGCTGCCACCTTATAAAACACCAAATTAGCGCCTAACACAAATAAAGCACATGCAATAGCAGGGCTGGCGAGTAGCTCTAAGGCATTGGCTAAATTAGCAAATAATGTAATTCCCGACACATTTAAAAGTAATCCACAGCCAATACTTAACACTATAGGGTTAAGGACCATGTTTTTAGCAAATTTTGCCCACGAGAAGTCAGCTGTGTTTCCTTTCGCGCCTATTAAATAAGTTAACGCAAAAAGCAGCGTGCTATGAAATGTGATGATCATAAAGGCGATAGCAATCATGTCTTTGCCAAGTGAAGCAATAACAATGGGTATACCCACTAACACCATATTTGAATAACTACCGGCAAGACCAAACACACTATGCTGTTGATAATTTCCAGCATTGGCTTGTTTAGTTAAATAGTACCTATCAATAAGTATGCCCAAAGCAAATACCGCTAATACAGGAATATAAAAGCTTAAAAATGCTTCGAGGCTAATACTTTGATGCAAATTTATTTGCGACATATTGAGCATTAAAAAGGCGGGTAAGCTCACATAAAAAGTAAATTTACTTAAGCCGGCAATATGCTGCTGATTAAAAAACTTAAAATAACAACAGGTGTAGCCCAGTGCGACAATAAAAATTAAGGGAAAAATAATCGAAAAAATTTGCACGTATTCTTCCTTTAATTAACGTCTAAACTCATCGCTTTGTGGTAAATCAATTAAAATCAGCACGGCACCGCGCCCGCCGTATTCTAGCGGTGCTTGATGCATGGCAATTACATCGGGGTGCTGTACCAAATACTGCGGTACTTTGTGTTTTAAAACACGCTCGCCAATGCCATGCACTATGCACGCGCAGTAATAATGCTGTTTTTTGCACTCGTGAATAAGCCCCGCGAGTTCATCTTTTGCACGTTCTTTATTAAGCCCGTGCAGGTCGAGTGTTAAATCGGGCGCAAAGTCGCCGCGTCGTAACTGTTTTGCTAAAAAAGAGTCGTGGCCATTTTGCACGTAATTAATGGTGCTATTTGTGTCTATATCGGGAATATATTCGTCAGAGAAGAAAAATTCAGACTCAACCTGCTTTTTTTGCTGGGCAAATTGCTTCGCTTGTGACACCTTAGGTTTTGTATCAAACCTATGGGTATCTTGTTTAAACACCTTAGCGCCTGTAATTGTTTGGCGAAAAAGGTCAATGTCGTCATTGCTTAGGGACGATTGTGATGAGATGTCTTTTTTCATAAATTTTACCTAAACAAAAAAACGTAAAAACGCAGCGCAAAAGGCGGTACAATATAAAGGTGAGGGGCAATTGTAATTTGCTCAGCACAGTTAGGCAATGCAATCGTCGCAAAGACTCAAAACAGTCAGTTAGCTAAAACAGGTAAAAAATATGAGTGATTTACAAATAGAAGAAGCAACACTTGATGAAGCTGTTGCAGAACTGTCAACGTTACATGACTGGTTACGCTGGACTACAAGCCAATTTGCAAGTAGTGGAATATTTTTTGGACATGGCACAGATAACGCGTGGGATGAAGCAGTTAGCTTATTACTGCCTGCGCTAAGTTTACCTATTGATGCCCCCAAAGAGTTAATGCATGCGCGGTTAACAAGCACAGAAAAAAACCGCCTAGCAGGGTTAATCGCAGAGCGTATAAATGACTGCACTCCGGTTCCTTATTTAACAAACATTGCTTGGTTTGCGGGCATGCCATTTTATGTCGATGAGCGTGTGCTTATTCCGCGCTCGCCGTTTGCTGAACTTATTGCTAATAAGTTTTCACCGTGGCTTGAGCAGCCGCAAAGCGTTAACCGTATTTTAGATTTATGCACAGGCTCTGCTTGTATTGCTATTGCGCTTGCTCAGGCGTTTGAAACGGCGCAAGTAGATGCGGTTGATATTTCGTATGAAGCGCTTGAAGTAGCAGATATAAACATAAACGACTATATGCTAATTGACCGCGTACTGCCTATTCAGTCAGATGTATTTAGTGGTGTACCAGGGCAAAAGTATGACCTAATAGTAGCCAACCCACCGTATGTTGATGCTGAGGACATGGCTGATTTACCACGAGAATTTCATCATGAGCCTGAGCTTGGTTTAGCATCTGGGCATGATGGCTTAGACGTTACCCGTACTATTTTAGAGCATGCTAGCAATCATCTAACTGATAACGGTTTGTTATTTGTAGAAGTTGGTAACTCTATGGTACATATGGATGCTTTGTATCCGGGCGCACCATTTGAGTGGGTTGAGTTTGAGCAAGGCGGCTTAGGTGTATTTGTAATAAGCAAAGCACAGCTTGATACGTATTTTGCAAAATAAATTTTAGGCCGAGCGTATGCTCGGCAACTTTTGTAGTCATTAGGAATGAGGAAAGTTAATGGCAGGTAATAGCATAGGGCAGTTGTTTAAAGTGTCCACCTTTGGTGAGAGCCACGGCGTTGCCCTAGGCGGTGTTGTAGATGGTACTCCCGCAGGCCTTGAGATCACAGAGGCTGACTTACAAATTGATTTAGACCGTCGTAAACCTGGGCAAAGCCGCTATACAACGCAGCGCCGAGAAGACGATCAAATAAAAATTCTTTCAGGCGTTTTTGAAGGTAAAACCACAGGCACAAGTATTGGTTTACTTATCGAAAATACCGATCAACGCTCAAAAGACTACGGTAAAATTAAAGATGTGTTTCGCCCAGGTCATGGCGATTACACTTACTGGCACAAATACGGCCTGCGCGATTATCGCGGCGGTGGTCGCTCTTCTGCGCGTGAAACCGCAATTCGTGTAGCGGCAGGCGCAATTGCTAAAAAATACTTAAAGCAGTTTCATGGTATTGAAGTAAAAGCATGTTTAAGCCAACTTGGGCCAATAAAAGCCGAAAGTTACGACTGGGATGAAGTTGAAAACAACTTATTCTTTTTCCCTGATGCAAGTAAGCTAGAAGCGCTTGATGAGTACATGCGAGACCTTAAAAAGCAAGGTGACTCAGTGGGCGCTAAAGTAAAAGTAGTGGCTAGCAACGTACCGGTAGGATTAGGCGAGCCTGTATTTGATAGGCTAGATGCTGAAATTGCGCATTCACTAATGAGCATTAATGCCGTTAAAGGTGTAGAAATTGGCGATGGCTTTGATGTGGTAGAGCAAAAAGGCTCAGAGCATCGTGATGAGTTAACCCCAGAAGGCTTTACCTCAAACCACGCGGGTGGCGTACTTGCTGGTATTTCTACAGGGCAAGATATCATCGCTTCAATTGCGCTTAAGCCTACATCAAGTATCACTATTCCAGGTAAAAGTATTAATACTGAAAACGAAGCAGTAGAGATGATCACCAAAGGGCGCCACGATCCGTGTGTTGGTATTCGTGCAATTCCTATTGCTGAGGCAATGATGGCTATTACCTTAATGGACCATTTACTGCGCCAGCGCGGGCAAAACCCACATGTTAACCACGAACATGGACCAATTAACGGCTCTGTTTAACCGTTAATATTTTAAAAAAGCGCGGAGTACCGCGTTTTTTTGTGCCTGTAATTTGCTTTTAAGCCTTTCAGGGGTTGTTCAAGTTTGCGCTATATACTGTTTTAAGGAGGAGAGTAATCATGAACAATAATAAGCACGATAACACACACCTTGAAACCCAAGCTGCTATAGCAAGGCTAGAGCGCTTTAGTAAGCTTACAGACAGCAGCATTGGTATCCCTTTTACTAAATTTAATATTGGCTTAGAGGCTGTGATTGGTTTAATACCCGCTATAGGTGATGCCGCAGGGCTTATTTTATCAAGCTATGTACTGGTAGAGGCGCAGCGTTTGGGCGTAAGTAAACGCATAAAAACGAAGATGATCATTAATATGCTGATTGATTTTGTAGGCGGCTTAGTTCCATTTTTTGGCGATATATTTGATGCTTTTTTTAAAGCCAACACCCGCAATACCCGTTTATTAAAAAAACATTTAAATGCGCAGTTAGCTAATTGATAGTAATACTGTTTTTTTAGAGGCTTTAAATTTAACATTAAGAATAAAAAACAAAGTGTTGTTGGTTGTTTAATCACCTAGTAAGGTAGGGAAGCCTATTCACTTTGGTATATACAAAATGCAATTATTTATCGGTAATAAAAACTATTCTAGCTGGTCATTACGCGCATGGTATTTAATGAGTAAATTTGATGTCCCGTTTGACGAAACCCAGCTTGTGCTCGACACCAGTGACTTTTACGACGAACTAAAACAACACTTCCACGTTCAAAAAGTGCCGGCGTTAATTGATGGTGATTTGCAAGTGTGGGACTCGCTCGCAATTTGTGAATATATTAACGATGCCCATTTATCGGGAGCAGGGTGGCCTAAATATATTACTCAGCGAGCTACAGCGCGCGCATTAAGCGCTGAAATGCATGCCGGCTTTATGGCACTGAGAAACGAAATGCCGATGAATATAAGAGCCACACGTAAAGTAACGCTTTCAAGTGCTGCACTAAAAGATATTCAACGTATTGATGAGATATTTGCTCAGCAGCAAGATATGTTTCCTAATGAATGGTTTTTTGGCGACTTTAGTATTGCCGATGCGATGTACGCCCCCATTGTACTTCGTTTAAAAACGTATCAGATTACCTTATCCCCAGCGGCGCAGCAGTATTGTGATTTTGTGATGCGTTGCCCTGTTTTGCAAAAGTGGATAACCCAAGCACTTACAGAAACCGATATAGTGCAGTGCGATGAGGCGGGAGTAGAGGTATAACTCGCTCATCACTTTTACTTTAAAGGTAAAAGCCCGTACAATTCGTCTCGTTTTTAGTGCGCTAATTTTGCGCTGTAACCGAGACGAATTAATCAGTTTTTATGCATCACATAGCCGATCTTATATCTATTTTCGATAGTGTTTTTTATCAAAGCCATAACACTCGCTTAGTAAAAGGCGATGATGAGCCTGTTTATCTACCTGCCAATAATACCCATGGTTTTAATCAAATTGTATTTGCACACGGCTTTTACGCCAGTGCCCTACATGAAATAGCGCATTGGTTAGTGGCTGGCAATAAACGCAGAGAGCTTGAAGATTATGGGTATTGGTACTGCCCAGATGGGCGAGATAAACACCAGCAGGCTGAATTTGAAAACGTAGAAATAAAACCACAAGCCATAGAGTGGCTGCTCAGCACCGCTGCTGGCTTTGATTTTAATGTGTCGGTAGATAACTTGAACGGTGAGCAAACTTGCCGGTTTGACTTTCAGGCGCGAGTACACCAGCAAGTATTAATGTTATTAGAGCAGGGAGTTAACGCACGTACCCATGCATTATTAAAAGCGTTAAGTGATTTTTATAAAACACCGTGGCCGTTAACTGCTCAGCAATTTAATTGGCAACACCCTCAGGAGTTACAAAATGCAGTTTAAGTTAGGCTTAATTATTAACCCTGTTGCAGGACTTGGTGGCAGCGTTGCTTTAAAAGGCAGTGATGGCGAAAACACTGCTGCAAAGGCAATTGAGCTGGGTGCGCAAGCCAAAGCTAACAGCCGCACACAGGCAGCCCTGGAAGTACTTGTACCCTATAAAGAGCAGTTAACAATTTATACTGTAAATGGTGATATGGGCGAAAAAGCAGCACGCGCACTAGGCTTCAATGTTGAAGTAATTTATACCGCCAATACCGTAACAAGCGCCGATGATACAGAGGCTAGCGCTAAACTACTTAAAAATTTAGGCGTAGATTTAGTCCTGTTTGCTGGTGGCGATGGTACTGCGCGCAATATTTGTCATGCCATAGAAGATACCGTACCAGTGCTGGGTATACCTGCTGGCTGTAAAATCCACTCTGGCGTGTATGCAATTACACCTAAAGCAGCAGGGCGCGTAGTAGAAATGCTAGTAAAAGGCGAGCTAGTTACACTTACAGATGCCGATGTAATGGATATTGATGAAGAGGCGTTTAGGCAAGGCACCGTAAAAGCTAAGCGCTACGGTGAAATGCAAATACCAAGCGAAGTACGTTATGTACAAGCGGTTAAAAATGGTGGTAAAGAAACAGACGAATTAGTACTTGCCGACATTGCAGCGCATGTAGTGAGCGAAATGGATGAAGACACTTATTACATTATGGGTAGTGGCTCAACTGTTGAAGCAATAATGCAAGAAATGGGGCTAGATAATACTTTATTAGGCGTAGATTTAATTAAAGATCAAACCCTAGTTGCGCAAGACTTAACTGCTAAACAGCTACTTGAGTACACGCACGGGCAAGCTACTCAATTAGTTATTACATTAATAGGCGGGCAAGGCCATATTTTTGGTCGAGGGAATCAGCAGCTAAGCCCTGAGCTTATTCGCACCATTGGCAAAGAAAACATTATTGTGGTGGCAACTAAAACCAAATTACACGCGTTGAACGGGCGTCCACTTATTTGTGACACCGGCGACAGCGCTTTAGATGATGAATTAACAGGTTACATTAAAGTAACCACCGGCTATAACGACCATATTATGTATGCTGTCGGTTATGAAAACCAGGAGAAGTAACACAATGAGTTTAGTGAATTATATTGATGCTGCGCAGCAATACTTTGATGATTTAGTAATTAAAGCAACAGATGATGAGCTGTTCGCTGGTGGTTACTTGCGCGGACATTACGACCTTGCAGTAGGTTATGCAGAAGTAGAAGAGCTGACAATTTCTATTGATGAGCTCAACGAAACCGTGGAACAAAGCTTAGTAAAAGCATACCGCAATGGCGAGCTAAACGAAGAAGATAAAACCTTGGTTGTTAGGCTTTGGGAAGAAGTGAAAGCCCTCGCTTAACCAATGTTTAGTTCACAATTATAAAAACGCGGCGACGATAACGAAGCCGCGTTTTTTTATGCTCTATTTGTGCCCATAATAGATTTATTAGTTAATTTACTGTTACACATTAATAGTATATTGTTACTTAAACCTATTTTGGGAGCTTTAAATGAACAATAATAATCAAGCTGCGATACCTACAGGGTTAATCGCGCGTTTTTTAAACTTTGTGGAGCGAGTTGGTAACAAACTTCCCGATCCGGCGATTATTTTCTTATTCGCTATGTTACTTATTTGGTTGTGCTCGTGGTTACTGTCGGGGGTGAGCTTTGACGCGTTAGACCCACGGACAGGCCAAGCCATTGTTGTAAATAACCTATTAGAGGGCGACTCACTCGCCTCATTTTTATCTTCTATGGTAAAAACCTTTACAGGCTTTGCACCGCTAGGGGTGGTACTGGTTGCCATGTTAGGTGTGGGAGTGGCTGAGCACTCAGGTTATATCAATACAGGCCTTAAGCTAATGCTTAAAGTTACCCCAAGGCAACTGCTAACCCCTTCAGTCATTTTGGTAGCTATTGTAAGCCATACAGCAACCGATGCTGGCTACGTATTAGTGATCCCATTAGCGGGTGTTATTTTCTTTGCCGCAGGGCGACACCCATTAGCGGGTATTGCAGCCGCATTTGCTGGTGTGAGTGGTGGATTTGGCGCTAACTTTATCCCATCAGGAATAGACCCATTACTGCAAAGCTTTACCCAAAGTGCGGCGCAAATTATTAACCCCGATATGTCGATTAACCCCCTTAATAACTGGGCGTTCACTTCTGCCTCGAGTTTATTTATTGTGTTATTAGGCTGGTATATCACTGATAAAATAATAGAGCCTCGGTTAAAAAACACAGCACTTAATGAAGACACCCAAAACTTACCCGCGTTTGATGAAGCTAAAAGTGATGAAAAACGTGCTTTTTTTATAGCCAGTAGCGTAATGATTGCAGGACTTGCTTTACTTGCATTCGTATCCGCTCCTGCCGATTCAGCAATGCGCAGTGCCGATGGCTCACTAACTAATTTTAGATCGCCCCTGATGCAATCTATCGTGCCTTTAATCTTTTTATTATTTTGGATACCCGGTGCCGTGTATGGTTTTACCGTTGGTACCTTTAAAACCTCAAAAGATATGATAGATGCGATGAGTACCGCGATGAGTGGCATGGCCTATTACATTGTAATGGCGTTCTTTTGTGCGTTGTTTATTGCTGCGTTTTCTAAGTCTAACTTAGGGGCATTAATGGCCATTGAAGGGGCGCAGCTTTTAAAAGCAATGGAGTTACCCAGCGCCGTAACGGTTGTGGGTATTATATTTTTAACCGGCTTTGTAAACTTGTTCGTTGGCTCAAGCTCAGCAAAATGGGCATTACTGGGACCTATTTTTGTACCAATGTTAATGCAACTAGGTATATCACCCGATTTAACCCAAGCGGCTTACAGAATCGGAGACTCTAGCTCAAACATTATTACCCCACTTATGCCGTATTTCCCATTGGTTGTGGTGTACTGCCAAAAGTACGTAAAAGATACTGGTATAGGCACGCTCATCGCGCTTATGATCCCTTACTCAATCGCGTTTATGATTGGCTGGAGTATTTTCTTGCTAGGGTATTGGGCACTCGGTATTCCGTTAGGGTTAGATGCGAGTTACGTTTATCCGGCGTTACCTTAACTTAAACCTTAATTTATGAACCTCACTCACTTGAGTGAGGTTTTTATATAAAATTGCTGCAATGTAAAAAGAAGTTTTAATTACCTTTCTAATTCTCTCACTATATAGCCAAACAAACTGGCCTCACCAACAATATACACATAATCGTTTTTGTTATTCATTATTGTAGATTTATCGTCGTACCATCTAAAATCGTGCGTTTTGTTAGTTGTAGGGTCTTTAAAGTATAAACGAGTACAACTATCTTCATAATCAGACCCACATTCTTGTACATCAGTGAGGATATATTCCTTATACCAATAATCGCCTTGCGTGTAGTAAGCCCATAACTCAATGGGGGCAGAGAGTAAAAAATAGAGAGTTGCATAGATTAACAAAGGGAGTAATGGGTAGATGAAGATTAATGATAACTTCATTTTTGTATCTGAAAAGCTATCTTTAAGGTGCTCTCTATAGTCACTGCAACGTCTATATTTTTTGATTACAAGTACATGGAGATAGATAAATGATGCCCCGCAAAAAATAGGAAGCGCTATATAAAAAATAGCCTCATAAATTTTATTTTCGATAAATGGCGGGTCGGTAAAATCCATTAACATAAGCATGGCAATGCTCAGTATTGGAAAGCTTATTATTGCTGCAAAGAGCAAGTTGTCATAATATTTTTTCAATTTTAATTCATCCGTGAATTATAGTTTTTTCTTAGTTTACAGAATTTTTATTTTTTACAAAAGCAGTGGCTTTAAAACAAAAAAACCTTGGCACTTTCGTGGCAAGGTTTTTTATAACGTAAGCTATAAAGCCTAGTTAGATGTGAAGCTCACAGGGCGACGTTCTTTACGAGGACCGCCACGCTTATCACCGCGTTGGTTGTCTTTGTTAAAGCTACGCTTTTTATCACCACTTGGGCGCTCAGCGCGTTCACCACGTGGCTCAGCTGGGCCTTGATCTTGTGTTAGTGTCATACCCATTGGGCGTTTACAAATAAACACTTTTTGGAAGTGATCAAGTACATCTTTAGGCATGTTTTGCGGTAATTGTACCGTACTGTGACTGTCGTGTAGACGAATGTCACCAATAAACTTGCTTGAGATATCAGCTTCGTTAGCAATCGCGCCAACAATGTTTTTAACCTGTACACCGTGCTCACGACCCACTTCGATACGGTAAGTATCCATAGGGCCTGCATCGCGGCTGTTACGCTCGCGAGGTTTACGCTCAGGGCGGTCACCACGTTCGTTACGACGACGGTCATTACGATCGCCACGCTCGTTACGTGTATTACGCTCGTTGCGAGGTTGAATCTTAACTTCTTCAACTTTAATTGGCGACTGTTGCTGTGCTAAACACAGTAATGCACCCGCTAGGTCTTCTAAAGATAAGTCTAGTTTTTGTGCCATGCTAGCAGCAACTTCATTGAAGAACGTAATGTCTTTGTTTTCAAGAGCAAGCGTAAGCTTTTCTTTTAAAGCATTAATACGTTTTTCTTCAACTACTTTAGCTGTAGGTAGCTCAACCTGTGCAATTTCAGACTTAGTATGACGAATGATATTTTTAAGTAAATAACGTTCGTTATGCTTAACAAATAAAATTGCTTTACCAGTACGACCAGCACGACCTGTTCGGCCGATACGGTGAACGTAGGCTTCTGAGTCTTGTGGAATATCGTAGTTGATAACTAAGCTTAAACGGTCTACATCAAGACCACGTGCTGCTACGTCTGTTGCAATAACAACGTTTAGCATACCGCTTTTTAAGCGATCTACCGTGCGTTCACGTGCTTGCTGGTTCATGTCACCATTAAGTGGCGCAGCAGAGAAACCTTCGCGCTCTAGTAACTCAGCAAGTTGCACTGTGTCGTTACGTGTACGTACGAAAACAATAGCACCTTCGTATTGCTCTGCTTCTAAGAAACGAACAATGGCTTTGTTTTTATGTACGTGTGCATTCCAAAACACTTGCTCAACAGATGATACAGTTGAGTTACGCGCAGAAATATGAACCTGTTCAGGGTTATTCATATATTTGCTGCTGATGTTTTGAATTTGCTTAGGCATGGTCGCAGAGAAAAGACATGTTTGCTTTTCGCGCGGTGTTTTTTCCATGATGTTTTCAACATCATCGATAAAGCCCATACGTAACATTTCATCGGCTTCATCAAGTACAAGTGCTTGTAAAGCATCAAACTTGATAGTGCCACGGTTTATGTGATCGATTAATCGACCCGGAGTAGCAACAATAATTTGTGCGCCACGACGAAGTGCGCTTAATTGAATGCTGTAGCTTTGGCCACCGTACAGTGCTAATACTTCAACACCACGAGTACCTTTTGCATATTGTTCAAATGCCTCAGCAACTTGGATCGCAAGCTCACGTGTTGGTGTGAGTACAAGGATCTGTGGCTGTTTCACAGACGGGTCAATATTGTTTAGTAACGGCAGTGCAAATGCTGCAGTTTTACCTGTACCCGTTTGTGCTAGTCCCAGTACGTCCTTTCTTTCTAGCAATAACGGTATACATTGAGCTTGGATTTCAGATGGTGTCTTGTAACCCAACTCTTCAACTGCCTTTAAAATTGCAGGAGAAAGATTTAGAGATTCAAACGTGACTGGTTCTGACATTAATACGCCTCAACGAATTTAAAGAGGCGCGCATTGTATAGGAAATACGAGGCAATTGCTTGTATAAATTACAACTAATTTGTATGTGGTTGATGTTGGTCGAAATTTAACCAGTTTAAGTTTTTGATTTTTTAAACTGGTTAACAAGCTATATACAAAGCGTTATTTATATAGGCCTAGATTTTCTTTTGCGTAGGCTTCAAATTCAGTAAATCCACCAATGTGGGTTTGATCTACAAAAATTTGTGGCACAGTTGGGCATGGTTTTCCTGCAGACTTTTCTAAATCCGCTTTGCTAATGCCTTCTTTGATAATATCGATGTAACGAAACTTAAAATCATCACGCTCATTTGATAGTTGCTCGGCAACATCTTTAGCACGTACACAAAATGGGCAGCCTTCGCGGCCAAAAATTACTGTAAGCATAATACTCTCCTCAATTTAGTTGGGTTCATATTAAACGATTAATTAATAATTTAAAGCGCAAAAAATCGATTGGTTAATTCTGTTTTACTGTTAACTCGCTTAATTACTCATTTGCCATGCATTTTGAATTGCAATTTGCAAAAGCGCATTTATGCAAAGGATGTGTAATTTTTAAATCTAATGAATTCATCGTATTAGTAAAGACGCTGCAAGTGGCATGTAAATTGATATTTAACTACAGAGCCATTCTTATTAGGAACGATGATGAGTAATAACAGCCATGTTTTAGAAATTATTCAAGGGGTAATTGCCCGCTTTTGCAAAGCAGACAACACAAATGTGGCAATTACACTCATCAACAAATTACAGTGTAATTATATTTGTTTACAGGTGTCTCCTGAGCAAATGATTATCCAGTGTGAAGCGTTTATTTTACCTTCGCTAAAAGCCGCTAAAAGCCATTTTGTGCTAACAGTAGAGGCCAATTTACAGGGTATTAATTTAAATTACTGGGTAGATTCGAATCCTGAAATGCACACCATTGATATACACGGTTTACTTGCAACCCGTGAGCCAATTTCATCGGTAGATACAAACAAAGAGTTTATTAGCGCAGCCAATAGTAAAGACGACTTAGAGCAAAGCATTCATTACCTAGTTAATTTAAGTGCGCAAAACTATGGTTTAAAACTCGCCGACAGCAACCACACCAACGCTTTAAAAATTGAAGATTCGCGTCACCTATCTGCAGAGCAACTTGCGAGTAACTTTTTAAATAATGGGGCGTCTCAGAGTATAAAAATTTGCGCATTTGATGCGCTCAGTGAGCTGCAAAGCCATCACGCTATTTCTCAACCTGTATTGGCGTGGCCGTTTTTTGATACTGACTTAGTTAATGCGGTTAATAATTTAAATACCCACAGCAAATTATCTGTATTGGTTGCTGATGACAGCTTGCCAAGCCAAGTTGCGACCAAAGTCATGCTTGAAATGCTTGGCTGCGCAGTAACCTGTGCAGAAAATGGCTCAAGTGCCTTACTTATTGCCCAGCAAGAACCTTTCGATTTACTGCTGTTAGATGAGCGTATGCCAGGTATGTTTGGCAGTGATGTGGCTCAGCAGCTCATTAAACAAAACACCCCAAACGATAACACGCCAAAAGTTATTTTAACGGGCATTACTGAGGAGCAACAAATTGCTCAGTTGTTCGAAAAAGGGGTGACGCACTATCTTCAAAAACCGGTAACAAAAGCTGTATTAGAAGAGTTTATTAAGCCTTGGCAAGCTGCCTAAAGGCCCGTTTAGGAGGACGTTATGAACGATTTATCAAAAACAGCTTTGCTGCTCATTGGTTTTCAAAATGATTACTTTTCGCCTGATGGCATTTTATACCAAGTGGTTGAAGAGTCATCAAGAGTAACCGGCGTGGTAAATAACACGTTAGCGCTGCTCGACAAATACATAGATAAATTTGCATTAGTGCTCAGTACGCCTATTCACTTTACACAAGATTATAGCGAGCTTAAAAACCCAATTGGTATTTTAAAAGTGATTGCCGAAGTAGGGGCTTTTAAAGCCGACTCTTATGGTGCTCAAGGCATTAAAGAATTTGATAAATATGGCAAACGTATTATGCAAATACCCGGTAAACGCGGATTAAATGCGTTTACTCATACAGAGCTTGCAAATGTGCTTAATAAAAATGGCATCAATAACATTGTTTTAGCAGGCACGGTGACCTCTATTTGCATTGACTCTACGGCGCGTTCAGCGGTAGAGCTTGGCTTTAATGTGACGGTACTTAATGACTGTACATCAAGCAGAACGCCGTTTGAGCAATCATTTTACTGTGAAGAGGTTTTTCCACTTTATGCCAAGGTGTGCAGCCATACAGAATTAGTAAATGAATGAGGCGCATATGGAAGAAAAAGACGAGCTACAAGTACAAGTTCATTACGCGCTAATAGAGCAGCTTTCTGCAAATACCCGCAGGCAAACTAAGTTACTTGCCTTACTTGATGAATGTGTATTTGAATGTGATAAACATTTAGTGTTTAGCTACGTGAACGAAGCATGGCTTAATAAGTTGGGTTTTACGCCGGCCATGCTAATAGGTAAAAAAATCACATCACTGTTAGAGACCAAAGATTCGTTAAAGCTGTCAGCGTATATTGAGTCTATTTTTGAAGGCGTTTTTAGTGCCAGTATAGAGCTGCAAGTAAAAAATAATGACGGCCTTACTAACTGGTTTGAAATGCGCTTGGCCTGCGACGATAGCGGCGGGTTTATTGGCTCGTTACACGACATTCAACGACATAAAGATTACCAATACTTACTCACCCAGCAACAAGAGTACGCTAAGCGACTTTCTTTAGTGGCAAGCCACACCAATAATTTAGTTATAATTACCGACCGATTTGGCAAAATAGAATGGGTTAATAAAAGCTTTGAAACGCTTACTAGTTATAAATGTGAAGAAGTCATCGGGCTTAGCCCCGGTAAACTGTTGCAAGGGCCTAAAACAAGCCTAGAGTCGCGCCAGTTAATGGCTAAAGCGATTAAAAATGCCGAGCCTTTTCAAATAGAAACCGTTAATTATGATAAAAATAAAAACGAATACTGGGTTGCTATTGATGCTACCCCTGTAAAAGATGATGACGGTAATGTTAAGCATTTTATAGCCATAGAAACCAACATTACCCAGCGTGTAAAAGCTGAACAAGCCATGGCTGAAATAGAATATAACTACCACTCTGTGGTCGATAACATCCCTGATATTGTATTGAGGTTAGATGCGCAGGGCGGGTTATTATTTATGAACAAAGCATGGCAAGATTTTTTCCAAACAGACATAAATAAACACCTTGGCTTACCCATTGCTAATTTTGTAATGGGTGAGGATGTGGAAAAGCTAAACACAGCTCTTACAGGCTACAGTAATGGCAATCGAGAAGTTAAACGTTTGGATATTAGGTTAACCAACGCGCTTAATGAGCCAAATTGGGTTGAAATGACCCTCACACCCATTACCTCATTTAATGGCACACACTTAACGTCTATAGCGGCGACCGTGGTTGATATTCAAGAACGTGTGATAGCTGAACAAATACTCTTAGATGCTAAGCACCAGGCTGAATCGTTGGCTGAGTCTAAAAGTCGCTTTATGGCCAATATAAGCCATGAAATACGCACACCTTTAAATGCAGTGATTGGCTGTGCAGATATCTTACACGACACGGGTCTCACAACAGATCAAAAACGTTACACCCAAATGATTAAAACAAGTTCAGATGCATTATTGAGTATTTTAGATGATGTGCTGACCTACTCACGCTTTGAAGCGCAAGCAATCTCAATAGATAATCAGCCATTCAGCCTCGACATTTGCTTAGAAGAGGCTATTGATATTGTAAGTGAAAGCGCCGTGCAAAAAGGCCTCGAACTTATTTTTGATCTGCACCCTGATGTTCCTGCGCAGGTGGTGGGCGATCACGGTCGTATAAGGCAAATTGCAATAAATTTACTCTCAAATGCTATTAAGTTTACTCAAAAGGGTTCACTTATAGTGACAGCACAGTGTGTTGAGTTTGAAAATAATAAATTTACGTTGCAGCTTAGCTTTAAAGATACAGGAATAGGCATTGCGCAAAACAAGCTCGAGAGTATGTTTAAGCCGTTTATACAATCGGATAACTCTATCACTCGGGAATATGGCGGCAGTGGCTTAGGTTTAGCCATATGTAAGCAAATATGTGATGCTGCAGGGGGCAGCATTACTGTTAACTCGCAGTTTGGTAAAGGGAGTGAGTTTATTGTGAATTACCCTTTATTAATAGATACAAGCGAGCAGGTGCAAAGAGAAGGCTTTTCAGCCAGAACTAAAAAGCCCTATGTGTGTGTGATTAGTAAAAACTTGCAATTAAACACGGCGATAGAGCATATGCTTACTCGCCATTCGATAGGTTTTTCACGCCTTGAAAACATCGAAAAGCTAGACAGTATCGATACGCCCGACGCTATTGTTACCACTAACAAAGCCGATTTAGACGCAGCGCAACAATTTTTAAAAAGTTACAAAAGCCTAAATAAACCGTGTTTATTACTCATAGACCTACTGGGTAAAAACCAAAAAACAGAGGCGCCGAGCTCTGGTATGTTGATGTTTAATGGGCCTTTTAAGCCCTCGCATTTACCCAGAGCGATTGCTGCGCTTGAGGAAGAGCTTTTTCATCTTGATATTATTTTTACTAATAAAAAAGAAACCACACTAAACACAGCCACTATTAATGCTCAGCCATTTAAAGGTACGCACGTACTCGTGGTTGAAGACAATAAAAATAACCAAATTGTGATTCAGCAATTTTTAGAGCAGCAAGGGTGCTTAGTTAAAATAGCCAGTAATGGGCAAGAGGCGATTGAAAAAGTTAAAACGCAAACAATAGATTTAATATTTATGGATATTCAGATGCCAATTTTAGACGGTATTTCTGCCACTAAAAAAATCAGAGAGTTAGCTATTGTCACCCCTATTATAGCGTTAACAGCGAATGCGATTCATGGTGATAAAGAGCGTTTTATTAAAGCAGGAATGAATGACTATTTAGCTAAACCAATTATTAGCGAAAAACTCAATTTGCTCTTAAATCAATACTTACCAAAACTTAATGACGCTAAACACTCTAAGTTAGAGCGCATTAACGAAATTTGGTCATTATTAAAGTAACAAGCAATGCAACCGTGCTTTTAGGTAAATAGTTATAGATGGCCTTAAGGTATTTATGATTAAAGTTTTTAGTTGTTAAGTAAACAAACATAAATAGTGGGTTTAGCAAAAATTTAACCTCAAAAGGTTAAAATTGACTGTTTTCTCAAAAAAAGCGATGGCATTGAGTAATGCGTAGTCAATTACTTTTACTGCCTAAAAAGCCTTAATGTATTAAGCAAAACTGTAAATAATGCTGAAATACTAATCCTTTTTAATTGATTGGGTTGTGTAGGTTGATTCTTAATAATTATTTTTAAATTGGTTTGCATTTTGCAAATCAAAATGAAATTGAATCTCATAATGCAAATATCCGCTCAGCTATTTTTTATTATCCCTATCAAAGTAATTCATTTACCCATTGATTTATAAAGACTTAAATTTTTTATCATCATTAAATTTATTTTGGCATGGCTTTCGCAGTATAAACACCAAGTAGAGCGAAGTTATCATTGATATAAATTTGCTAAGTAGTTAAATAAATTTTAAGGGTGTCCATTATGCAAACTAATACTAAAGTTAAACAGCAACCAAAAAAAATGTCTTTTGTTCTTACTCCAGAGTTAATGGTGCTGTCTATTATTATTGTTGCAGCTGTTATTGTTGGTGCAACAGCACTGCGAGGCACCGTTACTATTGAACCTGTTAATAAAGGTAATACCGAGATGTTCACCAATAAATTTAGCAATAGTGATTTAGATAATGCCACTATTGAAAGCAACACATTAAACTACGCTCAAAACATAGATGAGCAATCTGCCCAATCAGGCACACAAGGTTTAAACAACTAAACAATACTTCTCCTTTAGTATTTATTTCGGCTGACTCTAAGCAATTAGGTCAGCCTTTTTATTTTTAAAGCCACTTTATTCCCAAACCATCGCTTACTCCTGCTCCCACTTTAAATCAGCTTGCGTGTCAGTGTGATTTGCAAAATGCAAATATACCCATCAATAATTTTAGACTAGCAGTTCAATTTTAACCAATTGAATTTTATGCGTTTATTTTTTATTTTGACGGGGCGTTTTGGTCTGTAATTTGCAATTTATGTAACAAGCTTACGGTGAGCCCTTATTTGTGGAGAAATTTATGAATGCTTTTAAAAGTTTAGAGCCTATCAATACGGTCAACATTGCACGCTGGCATGAACTTGAGCAAATTATGGCTCATGCAATGAAAAACCATTGTTTTAATATGGTGTACCAGCCGCTTGTATCTTTAACAAGTGGGCAATTAGTTGGCTTTGAATCATTAGTGCGCTGCGAATCTTCACGCTATGGTGTTGTTGGCCCAGATGAATTTATTCCGCATGTAGAACAGTCAGGTATGATTTTAGATTTAGGTGATTGGATTTTTAAGCAAACCCTAAGCGATTTAAGCCAAATGAGAAAAATAGGTATGAATGATATAACTATTTCATTGAATATTTCGCCGGTACAAATTATTGAAGGGGATGTGTTTTCCAAAGTAATGAGCTTACTTGATAAGTATCAAATAGACCCCGCAGCCATAAAAGTAGAATTAACAGAAACAGCATTAATAAAAAGTCCGCAGCGTATTGCTAAAACATTTGAGCATTTTCATAAAGAAGGGGTAAAAATTTGGCTAGACGATTTTGGAACGGGCTATGCCTCTTTAGGCCTTTTAAGGCAGTTTAATATTGATGGGCTAAAAATAGATCGCAGCTTTATAAGTGGCATTACAACGAACAATGAAGACTTTACTCTGTGTAGTGCAATTATTGCTATGGCGCAAAGACTCGGGTTAGAAACCATTGCTGAGGGGATTGAACAGCGCGAGCAATTACAAATATTAGAGCAGCTAGGGTGTGATGTAGCACAAGGTTACTTACTCGGAAGACCAAGTAGTTTAGCTAATAATACGGCGACATGGGTAAAAATGTACACTTAACTTAATGTTTAGATTTGCAAAATGCGAAAAACGACTTACTCTAAAAGTATAAAAACTTTGTATCACAATAATAAATAAAGGCCTAATATGCCAATACCTGAAGAATATATTGATAACACCATCACTCAAGCTCATGTGCTAGCGCAATTAGAGCAAGATGTTGGCTCACTCACTTTAGTAAGGCTGGTAAACTTATTTATTAATGAATTAGAAGAAATGCGAGTTCGTCTTAAAAATGCAATTGATGAGCAAGATGAAGATAATATTAAAGATATAATGCACGTACTTAAAAATTCTGCGGCGCTATATGGCGCATTAACTCTGGCAGCCCTTGCCAGTCAATTACATGATTACCCCCCCGTTACCATTGATGAAAATATTCACGCTGCTCAGATCGTTCAACATAATCTAGAAAAAACCCACGCTGCATACCAAGTTATTGCTAATAATATTACTTAAAAGGCTCTGCCATGAACGATTCTCAAAAAAAATCACAGGTTTATATAGTAGAAGACAGCATTGCAAGCGGGGCTCTTTATGCGAGTCAATTAGAGCAAGCAGGGCACGAATGTAGACACTTTACCGATGGCTACTCTGCCTTGGTAGGTATAAAAGAGATGATGCCTGATGTCATTGTCCAAGATGTTTGTTTACCCGACATTAGTGGCTTAGAAGTGCTGCAGTTTGTTAAAAAGCAAGAAAAGCCCGCTAACGTAGTCATGATCACCTCAAATAGCTCTATTGATGTTGCAGTAGAGGCAATGCGTTTAGGTGGTTTTGATTTTTTAGAAAAACCGTTTTCAGGCCAGCGCTTAGTGAGCGCCGTAGATAGCGCGCTTTCGCAAAAAGCACCTCCTGCAGTTAAAATTCAAGAACAAAAAGCGCAAAACACTTCCGGGTTTATTGGTGAATCGTTAGCAATGCAAACGGTGTTTAGGCTTTTAGATAGTGCAGCGCGAAGCAAAGCATGTGTTTTTATTACAGGTGAGAGTGGCACAGGTAAAGAGGTGTGCGCGCAAACTTTGCACGACACTAGCCCACGAAGTGAAGGGCCATTTATTGCAATTAACTGTGCTGCTATTCCAGGAGAGTTATTTGAGTCAGAGTTTTTTGGCCATGTAAAAGGGGCCTTTAGCGGAGCGCTAAGTGACAGGAAAGGGGCTGTAGAAGTTGCAAACGGTGGTACTTTATTTTTAGATGAGCTGTGTGAAATGGAGCTCAACCTACAGGCTAAGT
Organism: Pseudoalteromonas sp. R86517; assembly: GCF_042466295.1. NCBI lineage: Bacteria > Pseudomonadati > Pseudomonadota > Gammaproteobacteria > Alteromonadales > Pseudoalteromonadaceae > Pseudoalteromonas > Pseudoalteromonas sp. R86517. The sequence continues at coordinate 2,080,484 of NZ_JAXHCB010000001.1, read as the reverse complement.
TATTGCGTTTTTTACAAACGGGTGCGTTTAATCGGGTAGGTAGTAGCGAGGTTTTACACAGTAATGTAAGGCTAGTGTGTGCAACAAATAGAAGCCCTGTAGTTGAAGTTGCCGAAGGGCGTTTTAGAGAAGATTTATACTATAGGCTTAATGTTATTCCTGTAAAGTTACCTCCGCTACGCGAGCGAGCTGGCGATATAATGTTGCTTGCAAAGCATATTTTAAAGCAAAAAAGTGAAAGTAACGCTAAGTTATTCCATCGCTTTTCAAAAGAAGTTGAAAACCTTTTTTGTAACTACGATTGGCCAGGTAATATCCGTGAGCTGCAAAATGTTATCGAAAATATCGTTGTTATCAACGAGGGTGACGTAGTTGAATTAGATATGTTGCCAAGCTCATTTGGTGTTAATTCTGCTATTCCAATTAAAAATACCAGCTCGTCTCAATCTGCAGAGCAAATACAAACTAACTCGCTTATGGGCGTACACGACATAGAGCCCCTGTGGCAAGTTGAAAAAAGGGCAATAGAGTCGGCAATAGCTGTATGCGATGATAACATTCCACTTGCTGCGGCCTATTTAGGCGTAAGCGCCTCGACTATTTACAGAAAAATAAAAGGCTGGAGTTAGCTTTACGCTTCTTGCTCACATCTTCTTGGTGTTTATACTGTGCTAATGCTACTTAATAAAAGCGAGTCGCCTGCCATTTCGTTCTCAGTTACATTTTCATGGTTGAAATAAACAAAGATACCCTAAGCTCTATTACTACACCCTAAGTTTAATAGTAAAAGGAGATCATAATGAGTAACGTTAATTTACAGCCAGCGAGTGTAATACAGCCTTTAGTAGTAAGCGATTTAGATAACAATGACGTGAATTTAGTTGACCGCGTAAGCGACAAACCTTGGAAAATGATAGTGGTGTACAGAGGCCAGCATTGCCCTAAATGTACCGAGCAACTCAATGAGCTTGCAACAATGCATGACGATTTTGCCAGCGCAGGTGTAGAAGTTGTAGCAGTAAGTGGCGATAGCGAAGAGCAGCTTAAAAAGCATCTTGAAAAAATAGACGTAAATTTCCCTCTTTATTACAATTTAACCATTGAGCAAATGACTGATTTAGGCTTATACATTAGTGAACCGCGCAGTGATGCTGAAACAGATCACCCATTTGCTGAGCCTTGTATTATTGTCTTAAACGAAGATAACCAAGTACAGATGCTTGATAAATCAAATAGTCCATTTGTTCGCCCAAGCCTTAAGCAGCTGCTAGGCGGTATTAAATTTTCACGCGAAAACGACTACCCAATTCGCGGTACTTTTATTAAGTAACGTGTATTGAGTAATTTGATGAATATACGAAGAGGGCACTTTTTTGTGCCCTTTTTTATTTTTTTTCACTTTTTTTAATTTAATTACTTGAAAACTATTTTACTGCCCATAAATAGTTTAGTGAGGACGCCTGATGGGTCCCAAAAAATACAGAAGTTATTGAAATTTATATTATTAATTTAATTATGTTGTACTTGTTCAAACGAAAAGTAACAACATTATATCGCTTAAATATGAGGGTATTATTATGCGTACAGTAGACTTATCACCACTTTATCGTTCATTCATCGGCTTTGATCATTTAGCATCTTTAATGGATGCGGCAGCTCGTACAGACAAGCAGCCTAGCTTTCCTCCTTATAATATCGAAGCACTAGATAAAGACAAATACAGAATCACTATGGCCGTTGCTGGTTTTAGTGAAAATGAACTGACCATTGAGTCAGAGAACAACACTTTAAAAGTTGCAGGCACTAAACCAAACAAAGATGAAAATGAAGAGCGCAAGTTTATTCATCAAGGCATTGCGGAACGTAACTTTGAGCGTAAGTTTCAACTTGGGGATCATGTAAAAGTACTCGGTGCCGATTTGGCCAACGGTCTGCTTAGCATTGACCTGGAGCGCGAAATCCCAGAAGCACTTAAACCTCGTAAAATTGAAATTGGCGGTGGAAACCTAATCGAAGGTAAATAATCGCTAATAAACATTTTCCCTGATTGTAGCCGCCTCAACTGAGGCGGCTTTTTCGTTTTTATAACTCGTTTATATGCGTTAAATAATAATTTGCTTGGGCTAAGGTCTGCTGTTGAAGTTGGGGCGTTTGTTTATCCCAGTTTCTATAAACCATGCCAATGCGTGGGTTTTTTTCAAGTAATGCGCGGTGTTTATCCATAAATTGCCAATATAAGCTGTTGTAAGGACACGCCTTCTCACCTACTTTTTGCTTAACATCATAATGACAGTTTTTGCAGTAATCGCTCATTTTATTGATGTAATTACCACTGGCTGCATAAGGTTTAGTGGCAATAATGGCATCACCTGCAAATTGGCTCATGCCACGGGTGTTAGGCATTTCAACCCATTCAATGGCATCAATATAAACCCCTAAATACCACTGGTCGACTTCATTAGGGTCGATGCCTGTTAATAAGCAAAAATTACCAATGATCATTAATCTTTGAATATGATGAGCGTATGCGGTGTCTAAGCTCTGCGTTAATGCATGGCTTAAACAGTTCATTTTTACATTACCCTGCCAAAAGTACCCTGGTAATGACTGGTTGGCCTGTAATTGGTTTTTTTGTGCATAGTCGGGCATGTTTGCCCAATATATACAGCGAACATATTCACGCCAACCTAGGATTTGCCTAACAAAGCCCTCTACTTGAGAAATCGAAATTGTGTCGGGATGAGCATTAAATTCGTCAATTACACGCCTAATAACGTACAGCGGGTGGATTAACTTAGCGTTTAAAGCAAATGATAAACGGCTATGGTACAAGCTGGCGTTATTTGTAACTTGGTCGGTCATTGCATCTTGAAACTGGCCGAAATTTTTTAGTAGGTGGGTACAAAAATACTCTAAACACGTTTTGGCTTGTTTGCGAGTGAGCGGCCATGGCAGCTGCTGAGGATTTATTTCACCAAAGTAATTTACGTTATGTTTTTTAAGTCTGCGAATGATAGAGCTTACATCGTTATTAAATAATTTTGGCGGGGGGATAGCGTTTAAATCTGCTTTTTTAAATTTGTTTCTGTTATTACTATCAAAGTTCCATTGACCTCCTTGCGGGCTACTCCCATCCATAAGAATAGTGTATTGCTTGCGCATAGCGCGATAAAAGTGCTCCATAGTCACATGTTTGTTTTTTTCAAACCGCTCGTTAATACGCTCAAATGGCAGCATAAAATGCTCGGTGTCATAGGCTTTAACAAGAAGATCAGACTCTTTTTTAAATTTACTTAGCTGTGCTTTGAGGCGAAATTCATCAGGGTATTGATAATGTATTTCACTGCAACGATACTGCTTGGCTATGCGCGTGAGTAAATCAGGTAAGGTTTTGTCTTGGTGGGTATCATCAAGGGTGAGGTGCAGTGTGCTGTAATCCGCGCTTTGTAAAGCTGTAGCAAAACGCTCCATCGCATAAAAAAAAGCACATAACTTTTGCACATGGTGCTTAACGTAATTGGTTTCTTGTTTTAACTCGGCAATTAAATAAAGCGTATCAGGCTCTTTTTCTTTAAACCACGAATGCGAAGCATTAAGTTGATCACCTAAAATTAGGCGCAACACTTTATAATGAGCCATAAACCACCTAAATTTAGTTGTACGTAAAAAGCGACAACGTGGATCTAGGTAGTTTGCTCATACGTGTATAAAAGCTGGAGCTTGTGTTACTTAAAGCTTACTTGAGCGAAGTTGAGTGATTTTTTGCTCAAGCGAAATAACATTTGTTTTGTTAAACAAGGTTGTATTAGCAAAACTTTCAAAATAACGAAGCGCTTTTTGCCAAGCAAATTGTGTTTGTGCGGTGAATAAACGCCCTAAGTGCTCGTTTAAGGTGTCGTAAAAGGCATCGCACAGTAGCGATATTTCTTTTGGTGTAACGCCCATCTTTTTTAAGTATTGCAAGTGAAAGGTTAAAAATGGGGCAACAGAAGATGGGTTATCTAAATGCCTAACTATACGTTCTAAAACACAATATAAAATATAACTTTTTTCGTTAAAATAAGCGGCACTTGGGTACTGCATTGTTATATTTGACTCTTCAAGCTTTGCATGAAAGCGCGCGGTAAACGCATGAAAGTTTGGCTTAACTATATGCAAACTTTTAATTAACTGTGGCTGATAAGTATTCATTAGCAATCTCATTAAATTTTGTAATTTTTATTTTTATCCACATCGGTGAGCTTTTAGTATAGTGCGTTGCTCAAATATCGCACGTAATCTAAACGTAAAAAGCACAAAATTGTATCAGTTTTATGAATTTTAGATATTTTATTTATGAATATACGGCTTTTTACGTACATATTAGTGACGTTACGATTACCATTTTAACGTCTGCATAATCATAGTACATACTGGTGAAGCTTAAAATGGGGGTTCACTGATTTTATCAAACTTATTAGTTATTATGGTTGCTAATTACCCCGTATATCCTTATAATAGCCGCCATTGTTTAGCGGTTGATTAACCACTAACAGCGATATTGAATTTTAGGTTTAATATCTATTGGCGCGGGATGGAGCAGCCTGGTAGCTCGTCGGGCTCATAACCCGAAGGTCGTCGGTTCAAATCCGGCTCCCGCAACCAATTTTTATAGTAGGTATATCCTTACTAATTCTATATCGCGCATTCTAAGTAATGCGCGTTTTGCGTTTAAGCTAATGTAGTTTAATTTGGTCAGTGTAATGACCCGCAGCCAAGCTTGGCCTGAGGCCACACAGTTTTATGCTTTATTGGTGTGACGCCCCGCTTGGTTCGGGGCGTTGTTGTATCTGCACCATTGATTTATGGCCTTGTCATTAAATCAAAACTTAAACTCAGTATTTTAGGGCTATAAGCCCTTTTTTTGTTTGTATGGAGGATTTTCGTGACAAAACTTGAGCAAGATTTATTAACCATGCTTACGCCTGCAGTAGAAATGTTAGGCTTTGAATTACATGGTCTTGAGTTTGTACAAGCAGGCCGCCATTCTACCTTGAGGGTTTATATTGACCATGAGGATGGAATATCTGTTGATAATTGTGCGGATGCGAGTCGCCAAATTAGTGCGATTTTAGACGTCGAAGACCCAATTACAAACGAATATGATTTGGAAGTATCGTCTCCTGGTGTTGATCGTCCATTATTCAAACAAGATCACTACGAGAAGGCGCAAGGAGAGGAAGTACGCGTGCGTACTAAGCTTCCACAAGACGGTCGCCGTAATTTTAAAGGCGACTTAGTAGCAGTTAGCAGTGATATGATCACACTTAAAAGCGATGGCGAAGAGCACTTAATCATGCTTAGCAATATCGAACGTGCGAACATCATCGCAAAGTTTTAATTCGAGTGCGAAGGAATAGGGCAAGCGAGGCATTACCCATGGCAAAAGAGATATTATTGGTTGCTGAAGCCGTTTCCAATGAGAAAGCGGTTCCAAAAGAAAAGATTTTTGAAGCGTTAGAGTTCGCTCTAGCAACAGCGACAAAGAAAAAACACGATGGCGAAATTGAAGTACGTGTATCAATCGACCGTAAAACCGGTGATTACGACACGTTCCGTCGTTGGCAGATTGCAGAAGTTCAAGAAGATGGTTCTTTAGAAAACCCTTACAGCGAAATCACATTAGAAGCAGCTCAAGTTGAAGAACCTGACTTGCAACTGGGTGATTATGTTGAAGAACAGATTGAATCTATCAAATTCGACCGCATAACTACACAAATGGCAAAGCAAGTTATTGTACAAAAAGTACGTGAAGCTGAGCGCGCCTTAGTTGTAGAAGCTTATAAAGATCAAGAAGGCGAGCTAGTAACAGGTGTCGTTAAAAAAGCAACACGTGATGCAATCGTACTTGATTTAGGTAACAACGCAGAAGCGGTTATTTACCGTGACGATATGCTGCCACGTGAAAACTTCCGTCCAGGAGATCGTATTCGTGGTCTTCTTTACGAAGTTAAACCTGAAGCACGCGGCGCACAGTTATTTGTAACGCGTTCAAAACCAGAAATGCTGATGGAATTATTCCGCATTGAGGTGCCAGAGATTGGCGAAGAAATGATTGAGCTTCGTGCTGCAGCACGCGATCCGGGTTCACGCGCTAAAATCGCCGTTAAATCTAACGACAAGCGTATTGACCCAGTAGGTGCGTGTGTTGGTATGCGTGGTGCACGTGTTCAAGCTGTATCATCAGAACTTGGTGGCGAGCGTGTTGATATCGTACTTTACGATGACAACCCAGCGCAGTTTGTTATTAACGCAATGGCACCGGCTGAAGTAGCTTCAATCGTAATGGATGAAGACACTCATTCAATGGATATCGCTGTAGAAGCTGATAACCTAGCACAAGCAATTGGTCGCAATGGTCAAAATGTTCGTTTAGCAAGCCAATTAACTGGCTGGGAACTAAACGTAATGACTGTTGAAGACATGCGCGCTAAAAACGAAGCAGAGTCAGATAAGTTAATTAACTTATTTACTGAAAACTTAGATATTGATGATGAATTTGCATCATTACTTATCAACGAAGGTTTCTCAACACTTGAAGAAGTAGCGTATGTGCCAGCTTCTGAGTTTTTAGAAATCGACGGCTTAGATGAAGAAACGGTTGATTTACTGCGCTCACGTGCAAAAGATGCATTAACCACTAAAGCGCTTAAAACGGAAGAAAGCTTAGAAGGTGTAGAGCCTGCAGAAGACTTACTTGCGCTTGAAGGCTTAGAGCGTCATCTAGCATTTGTTATGGCAAGCAAGGGTGTAATTACACTTGAAGACTTAGCTGAGCAAGGTATTGATGAATTGGTAGATATTACAGAGCTAACACCTGAAAAAGCAGGTGAGCTAATTATGGCTGCACGTAATATTTGTTGGTTCGCAGACGAGTAATTTATTAACGGAGGTATTACACACTATGGCAGAAGTAAATGTTGAAAAACTAGCCGGCGATATAGGTACAACTGTTGATAAATTGCTTCAGCAATTTTCACAAGCGGGTATCACTAAAAAAGCAGGTGATAATGTAACTGAAGCTGAAAAAGCACAGTTACTTGATCACTTAAGCAAATCGCACGGTGGTACTGGTTCAGATGGCCCAGCACGTATGACTTTACAACGTAAGAGCAAAAGCACATTAAGTGTAACGGGCTCTACGGGTAAGGCAAAAGCTGTTCAAGTTGAAGTTCGCAAAACACGTACTTACGTGAAAAAGAGCGCAATGGAGCAAGAGCAAGAACAGCAACGTCTAGCCGCTGAAGAAAAAGCGCGTATCGAAGAGCAGCAAAAAGCTGCACAAGAAGCCGCTGAATTAAAAGCGAAACAAGAGGCAGAACGTAAAGCAAAAGAAGACGCTGATCGTAAAGCCAAAGAAGAAGCTAAACGCAAAGCAGATGCAGAGCGTAAAGCTAAACAACAGCAGATGACCCCAGAGCAAAGTGCTAAGTCTGAGAAAGATCGCATCGAAGCTGAGCGTCTGCAGAAAGAAGCAGAAGAGGCCGCATTGAAGAAAGCTGAAGAAGAAGCGAAACGTCAAGCAGAAGAGGCAAGAAAGCTAGCTGAAGAAAATGAAGCTCGCTGGAAAAAAGAAGAAGAAGAACGTAAGAAACGCGAAGAAACCGCGGATCACCACCTTACGACTTCTACTTATGCACGTGAGGCAGAAGATGTTGCCGATGCACGTGATGAGCAAGGTTCACGCCGCGCGAAGAAAAAGAAAAAAGCTCCAGCAAAAGATAAATTTGCAGGCGCTAAAGGCCGTAAAGGCAAGCTAAAAGCACCTACATCATTGCAGCATGGTTTCCAAAAACCAACTGCCGATGTTAAAAATGAAGTGCGTATTAGCGAAACAATTACAGTAGCTGAGCTTGCATCGCGCATGGCTGTTAAAGGCGCTGAAGTTGTTAAAACAATGATGAAAATGGGTGACATGGTTACCATTAACCAAGTGATTGACCAAGAAACAGCACAACTTGTTGCTGAAGAAATGGGTCACAAAGTTATCATCGTTAAAGAAAACGAATTAGAGCAAACAGTACTAAATGACCGTCATGAAGATGGTAAGTCTGAGCCGCGTGCGCCAGTAGTAACTGTAATGGGTCACGTTGACCATGGTAAAACATCGACGCTTGATTACATTCGTTCAGCTAAAGTTGCATCAGGCGAAGCCGGTGGTATTACACAGCACATTGGTGCATACCACGTTGAAACTAACGGCAACATGATCACTTTCTTAGATACACCAGGTCACGCCGCGTTTACATCAATGCGTGCACGTGGTGCTAAAGCGACAGATATCGTAATCCTAGTGGTTGCAGCTGACGATGGTGTAATGCCACAAACTAAAGAAGCGGTACAGCATGCTCGCGCAGCTGGCGTTCCTTTAATCATTGCTGTAAACAAAATGGATAAAGAAGGCGCAGATCCAGATCGCGTTAAAAACGAGCTAGCTCAGCTAGACGTTATCCCTGAAGATTGGGGCGGCGATACGCAGTACGTTCATATCTCAGCTAAAACAGGCTTAGGTATTGATGACTTACTTGAAGCTGTTCTTATGCAATCTGAGCTTTTAGAGCTTCGTGCTCCATCAGAAGGCATGGCAGCAGGTGTTGTAATTGAATCTCGTCTTGATAAAGGACGTGGTCCGGTTGCTTCTATCTTAGTTCAATCAGGTACCCTTAACCAAGGTGATATCGTACTGTGTGGTCTTGAATACGGCCGTGTTCGTGCAATGAAAGACGAAAACGGTAAAGACATTAAATCAGCGGGTCCTTCTATTCCTGTTGAGATTTTAGGTCTATCTGGTATTCCGGCTGCAGGTGATGAAGCGACTGTTGTTAAAGATGAGCGTAAAGCGCGTGAAGTTGCTTTATACCGTCAAGGTAAATTCCGCGACGTTAAATTGGCTCGTCAGCAAAAAGCGAAGCTTGAAAACATGTTTACTAACATGGCTGAAGGCGATGTATCAGAAGTTAACGTGGTACTTAAAGCAGACGTTCAAGGTTCAATCGAAGCAATTTCAGACTCACTAACTAAGCTTTCTACTGATGAAGTAAAAGTGAAGATTGTTGGTTCTGGCGTAGGTGGTATCACCGAAACTGATGCAACACTTGCTGCTGCATCTAACGCAATCGTAGTTGGCTTCAACGTTCGTGCCGATGCATCTGCACGTAAAGTGATTGATACTGAAAACTTAGACCTTCGCTACTACAGCGTAATCTATGCGCTAATCGAAGAAGTTAAGCAAGCCATGTCTGGTATGCTTGCTCCTGAGTTTAAGCAAGAGATTATTGGTCTTGCTGAAGTACGTGACGTGTTTAAGTCTCCAAAAATTGGCGCAATTGCTGGTTGTATGGTTACTGAAGGTACTATTAAACGCAGCGCACCAATTCGTGTACTACGTGATAACGTGGTTATTTACGAAGGTGAGCTTGAGTCACTACGTCGCTTTAAAGATGACGTTCAAGATGTTCGTAACGGCATGGAATGTGGTATCGGCGTTAAGAACTACAACGATGTTCGCGTTGGTGACCAAATCGAAGTATTCGAAACAGTTGAAGTACAACGTACACTTTAATTGCTCGTAAACTAAGATTGTAAATGGGGGCTTTGCCCCCATTTCTGTATCCATTATTTAATTAACTTATTATTTTAATTCAGTAAGTTATGATTTTAGGAAAACAATCATGAGAGAATTTTCTCGCACTGATCGTGTTGCTCAGCAAATTCAAAAAGAAATTGCTGTAATTTTACAACGCGAAATTAAAGATCCGCGCTTAGGCATGGTGACAGTGTCTGCGGTAGAAGTATCGCGCGATTTATCTTACGCAAAAGTTTTTATTACGGTGTTTAATACCGAAGATGAAAACAAAGCAAAAGAAAGCGCAAAAATACTTAACGAAGCAACGGGCTATATCCGCTCGTTATTGGGTAAGCGTATTCGTGCTCGTATAATGCCTGAGCTTAAATTTGTAGTAGATAACTCACTAATGGAAGGGATGCGTATCTCTAACTTAGTGGACTCTGTTATTCGCGAAGATAACGCTAAACATGTTGATGATGAAACTGATAGCGAAGAAGGCACTAAAGACTAATGGCAAGACGCAGTAAAGGCCGTCCGATTGATGGTATTTTGTTGTTAAACAAACCTCAAGGCATTTCATCGAACAAAGCCCTACAGCAAGCTAAAGGTATTTATTTTGCCCAAAAAGCTGGCCATACCGGTGCGCTAGACCCACTGGCCACTGGCATGCTGCCTATTTGCTTTGGTGAAGCGACCAAGTTTACCCAATTTTTGCTCGATACAGATAAAACTTATGTGGTAAGAGCAAAGTTAGGTGAGCGCACAACTACCTCTGATTCAGATGGCGAAGTGGTTGAAACACGTGACGTAAACGTTACCACTGAACAGTTAGCTGCAGAAATTGAAAAGTTTTTAGGCGAGTCAGATCAGTATCCATCAATGTACTCAGCGCTTAAATATGAAGGTAAGCCTTTATATAAATACGCGCGTGAAGGCATTGAAGTACCGCGTAAATGCCGAAAAATAAACGTGTTTAGCTTAACGCTTGATGAGTTTGATGAAGCAAATAACGAAGTACAAATGACCGCCCATGTATCTAAAGGGACGTACATTCGTACCATTGTTGATGATTTAGGTGAAAACCTAGGCTGTGGCGCACATGTTATTATGCTGCATCGCTCAGCGGTTGGCCATTACCCTAAAGATAAAATGGTATCGCTTGAGCACCTTGAAACCTTATTAGCCAAGGCTAAAGAAGAAGAGGTTGCCCCTTCTACATACCTTGATGAATTACTATTGCCAATGGATAGTGCATTGGTTGATTTACCCGTTGTAGAAATTAGCAAAGAGCAGGGTGTTTCGTTTAGCCATGGACAAGCAGTCGTACTAGGCACTGATTTACCCGAAGGGGCAATTAAAGTTCTTGCTGATGGTGTATTTATTGGCACCGGTGAGCGCCACCCTGACGGGCATTTAAAATCAAAGCGCGGCTTGTCTAATCAGCAACCCGAGTAAACTTTAACTTGTAGTTATTCTCATAGTTGGTAGAATACGCCCGCTTAATCGTTTTGGCTGAATTAGTGATCGGCTAAAGCACCTATTAAATTTAACTTTTGGAGTTATTATGTCACTAAGCAATCAAGAAAAAATCGATATCATTGCTAAATTTGCACGTGCTGAAGGCGACACTGGTTCACCTGAAGTACAAGTAGCTTTACTTACTTTTGATATCAACAAGCTTCAAGGTCACTTTGCTGACCACAAGCATGACTTCCACTCACGTCGTGGTCTGCTTCGTAAAGTAAGTACTCGCCGTAAATTGCTTGATTACCTTAAAGGTAAAGATATCTCGCGTTATACTGCGTTAATCCAAGAGCTTGGCCTACGTCGCTAAGAACTTGATTACGAGAAAAGGAGCTTTATAGCTCCTTTTTTTGTGCCTAAATTTAACGCTTCACACTCCATCGTTAACTTAATCTCCCTTTAATATAAATAACACCAACCTTGTGCTAGCACTTAACAATTAAGGGTAGGCAACGCTTGCAACCACTGCGTTAAAAATATCTTTAAGAACAATTTAATAGCGAATTATTCACCTAGTTATCTAAAGGTTTTTAATAGCTAAAAATTACACGCTTAATTAAACGCTTTGCGATAAAACAATTAAAAAATAATGTGGCAAAAGCGATTACGTTTTATCTTTGGGTAGGCTCGCAATTTTACGTCGCTTTGGTATATACTATGCGCGTAGATAAATAGGTTATCTGCAGTCATTAAAAATTTTGCCAATTGTAGTACTTAATTGATTTCCAACTGAATACAATTATGTACTGTAATTGGCCCTTTTAATGACACTTATTAATGAAATATAAAAACATTTAAGGAATATTTTAAGTGCAAGCAATTATTAAAGAATTTCAACTAGGTCAACACACAGTTACCCTAGAAACAGGTGCAATCGCACGTCAAGCAGACGGCGCAGTATTAGCAAGCATCGGCGACACGTCAGTATTAGTTACTGTAGTTGGTAAGCGTGAAGCTCAACCTGGTCAAGACTTTTTCCCACTAACAGTTAACTACCAAGAGCGTATGTACGCTGCGGGTCGTATCCCGGGTGGTTTCTTAAAGCGTGAAGGTCGTCCTAACGATGGCGAAACACTTATTGCACGTCTTATTGACCGTCCAATTCGTCCACTTTTCCCAAATGGTTTCGTAAACGAAGTACAAGTTATTGCAACTGTTGTTTCTGTAAACCCTGAAATCCAACCAGATATGGTTGCGATGATTGGTACATCAGCAGCACTTGCTATCTCTGGTATCCCATTTAGCGGCCCAATTGGTGCATCACGCGTTGGTTACATCAACGGTGAGTACGTACTTAACCCAACACTAAAAGAGCTTGAAGAAAGCCAACTTGATTTAGTAGTTGCAGGTACTGATAACGCAGTACTAATGGTTGAATCAGAAGCTGACGTACTAGCTGAAGACGTAATGCTAGGCGCGGTTGTATACGGCCATGAGCAATCTCAAGCTATTATCAACGCAATCAACGAATTTAAAGCAGAAGCGGGCAAGCCTACATGGGATTGGTCTGCACCTGAGAAAAACGTATCGCTTGAAGAAAAAGTAGCTGAACTTGCAGCTGATAAAGTAGGTGAAGCTTACCGTATTACCGATAAAGTAGCGCGTAAAGAAGCATTAACTGCAGCAAAAGACGCTGTAATTGAAGCGCTTACAAGCGAGCTTGCTGAAGATGAAACACTTGATAAGCAAGAAGTAGGTAAAGTATTTGGTTCTTTAGAGAAGAAAATTGTACGTGGCCGCATCACTGCTGGTGAAAAACGTATCGATGGTCGCGAACCAGACATGATCCGTGCATTAGACGTAATGACAGGCGTATTACCACGTACTCACGGTTCTGCAATCTTTACTCGTGGTGAAACTCAAGCATTAGTTACAGCTACACTTGGTACAGAACGTGATTCACAGTTAATCGATGATTTAACGGGCACACACAAAAACCACTTTATGCTTAACTACAACTTCCCTCCATTCTGTGTAGGTGAAACTGGTTTTGTAGGTTCTCCTAAGCGTCGTGAAATTGGTCACGGTAACCTAGCTAAGCGTGGTATTTCTGCTGTAATGCCTACACTTACTGAGTTCCCTTACTCAATTCGTGTTGTATCTGAAATCACTGAATCTAACGGTTCGTCTTCAATGGCATCTGTTTGTGGTACGTCACTAGCTCTTATGAACGCGGGTGTACCAATTAAAGCGTCTGTTGCGGGTATCGCGATGGGTCTTGTGAAAGAAGATGAGAAGTTTGTTGTTCTTTCAGATATCTTAGGTGATGAAGATCACTTAGGTGACATGGACTTTAAAGTAGCAGGTACTACTAACGGTATCACTGCACTACAAATGGATATCAAGATTGAAGGTATCACACAAGAAATCATGCAAATTGCGCTTAAACAAGCAAAAGCTGCACGTTTACACATTTTAGGTGTGATGGATGAAGCGATTTCTGCTCCTTCTGAAGAATTATCAATGTTTGCTCCTCGCATCTACACTATGCAAATTCCTGCTAAGAAGATTGCTGAAGTAATTGGTAAAGGTGGCGCTACAATCCGTCAACTTACTGAAGAGACAGGCACAACAATTGAAATTGAAGACGACGGTACAATTAAGATTGCTGCAACAGACGGTGAAAGCGCGCAAAACGCAATTACACGTATTGAGCAATTAACAGCAGAACTAGAAGTAGGTACTATCTACACTGGTAAAGTTGTACGTATTGTTGACTTTGGTGCGTTTGTAAACATTCTTCCTGGTAAAGATGGCCTAGTGCATATTTCTCAAATCAGCACAGAGCGTGTTAACAACGTAACTGACCACTTAAGTGAAGGTCAAGAAGTTAAAGTTAAAGTACTAGAAGTAGACCGCCAAGGCCGTGTACGTCTAAGCATTAAAGAAGCAATGGAATCAGCAGCACCTGCAGCTGATGAGTCAAAAGACGCATAATTGCTAAACTTTAACCCGTTAATATACGCGGGATAATAAAAAAGGGGCTGTTTAGCCCCTTTTTTTATGCTTTAATGAAACCTTATTAGACAAGGTCTGTCTTATTTTTATTGCGATATATCTTGGTATTAAGGATTTTAATGATACTCAAACATTTAGCTTTGGCATCTTTTGCTATTTTGTCTTTAAGCGCTTGCCAAACCACGACTGAATCAAAACCTACGCCGATTGTTAATGTGCCTTTTACTGCACCCCTTGCATCTGACTTTAGAAGTGAAATTGCGATTGCACGTTACTCTGAGCTATTAAATAGAGCCGATTTAAGTACCGAGCAACAAGCTAAGCTTTATTATGACCGTGGAGTATTATTTGATAGCTTAGGAATGACCACGTTATCGCGCATTGATTTTAACCGCGCTATAAAACTAAAGCCTGATTTAGCTGAGGTGTATAACTTTTTAGGTATTCAGCACACTTTAATGCAGCAATACGAAAAAGCGTATGAGTTTTTTGACTCAGCCCTTGAGCTTAATGAAGAGCATGAATACGCTTATTTAAACCGTGGCATTGCACTGTATTATGGTGAAAGAGCAAATCTAGCGCAAAGTGACTTTGATGAGTTTTTAGCGCGTTCACCCAACGATCCTTACCGTGTTTTATGGCTTTACCTTGCACAGTCGCAAGAGGATAAACAACAAGCATTAGCGGCTCTTAAAACAAATGCTGCAGCCCTTGATGAATCGCAATGGGCGTATCAGTTAATTTCGCTTTATACCGGCGATATGAGTGAGCATACGTTTTTATCGGGTATTAGCGAGGGCGTTAAATCAGAGCAAGAATACGCACAGCGCTTATGCGAGGCGTACTTTTACTTAGCCAAAATGCACCAAGCAGCCGGTGAGCAGTTTTTAGCTGCTGATTACTTTAGGTTGGCATTATCCACTAATGTGCATGAGTTTATTGAATACAAATATGCACGTTTAGAGCTTGAGCTTATGGCTGGTGCAGACGCTAGTTAAATACCCGTGTTATCTAATTGGTTTGCTTTTTAGCCTGCTTATTGCAGGCTCTAGCAACCAGTTAAGCAGCATTAGCTTTTGGCATGTACTTCACGCTCAGGCTAATCCTCTGCAAAGTTATTGGCAATTTCCCCGTTACTTTTCAAATAATATAGCGCATCTTCCCGAGCTGACCTTAGGCTTTTTAGCGCGTAAAAATATCCCATCAGCCCAGTACAATTATTCTTTAACGCTTATCAATGCAAGCAAAAACGAGCAAGCAAAGTTATTTTGGCTACAAAGTATTGAGCATGTTGGGCATAACAAGCGCCAACAACTCGCGCATGCTCTTTTAAAGCAAGGGCGCTGGAATGACCTTCAACTATTGTTAGCTCAAAACTTACTGCCTAAAGGCGCAGCATTTAACCATTTAGCGCTGCACAAAGGGAGTGACTATGAGCAAGTTTCGCCTTCCTTTTTACATCAGCTTGGTTTTGCAGCGTTAAATACACGCCCGCCGATTAACAATAGCTGTAGTTACAATGTGCAGCTATTAGGTGTAAATAGAGAAGCCTTGTTTAAGTTATCAAGTTTTGCCGCGCAGTATAATAAAAAACCTGAGCCGCAAAGCGGGGCGTATTGCTTAAGTAAACCGGTTTACGCTGGGGGCGCAATTGACTGCGCTACCACCTCGGGCATGGCTAATTGCTTATGGCAAAACGCGCACTTAAAAGCGCAGTCTACTAACGGCTATGACTACACTGTAATTATGGGTACGAGCGGCAGCGCCAATGTAACAGGTAAAAAAATGCAGCTAAGTACCCAGGCAAACTATAATGTATTTTTGCATGAGCTAATGCACTTTAGTGGTTTTGAAGATGAATATACGCTGCCTATTTCTAAACAGCGCTGGTTGTGTAAACGCCAAGGATACGTAGCCCCAAATTTATATATTTCGCAAGGTGAGGCTGCGCCAAATGGATGGCACAAAAGCTTAAGTTGCCAGCAAGGCGGCGTGGCATATAAGCCAGCTAAGCAATGGTCAATTATGCAGTATCAACAACTAGGTTTATCAAAGCGGTACAGGGCTTTGTGGGTTGATCAAATCAATGCTGCTAAAACCGCTCAGCTTGATTAAATTTAAATCGATTAGGCTTGCTATCTATAGACAAAATGGCCGTTTATAAGTATAACTGTACGTATTAATGTCGTTTAAAAACAGACAGTAAAAGCATCTTTTCGTGATGTATAAAACGTAAGGATAAACTTATGATTATAAAAGGCCCTACATTATGACTTTGCTCTGGATACCTTTGTTATCCTTAATTGGCAGTGTTATTTCTTCATGCACCGGCAAACTATCCCGTACGCAAGCTGCAGCTGTCACTGTACTTGCCCCTTTAGCAGCATTAGGTATTACGCTATACCACACCCCCGCTATTTTAGCAGGTGAAACGATTCGTTATGCTGTAACGTGGATCCCCGCTGTTGGACTGGACTTATCATTTCGTCTTGATGGCTTGAGCTTACTGTTTATGTTTATGATTTTAGGCATAGGCATACTGGTAATTACCTACGCACGTTATTATCTGAGTAAAAACGACTCCTTAGCTAAGCTGTATAGTTACTTATTGCTGTTTATGACCGCAATGCTGGGCATTGTTATGTCTAACAATGTTATTCAGCTTTGGCTGTTTTGGGAATTGACCAGCATTAGCTCGTTTTTATTAATTAGCTATTGGTGGCATAAAACAGAAGCACGAAAGGGCGCTCGCATGGCGCTAGCTGTTACCGGTGCTGGTGGCTTAGCATTGCTGGCAGGTTTAATGTTAGTGGCCGATATAGTTGGCAGTTACGACCTAGATGTAATTTTAGCTAGCAAGGCAATTGTTCAATCACATGATTTATACGAAACAGCACTGGTATTAGTTTTGCTAGGTGCATTTACTAAATCGGCACAGTTTCCATTTCATTTTTGGCTACCTCACGCTATGGCAGCCCCAACCCCTGTTAGCGCGTATTTACACTCTGCGACTATGGTAAAAGCAGGTATATTTTTGTTAGCGCGTTTTCACCCAGTACTTTCAGGTACAGATACTTGGTTTTTACTGGTTGGTTTAACCGGTTTAACAACGCTTTTATTTGGCGCTTATATCGCCTTATTTAAACACGATTTAAAAGGCCTGTTAGCGTACTCAACCATTAGCCATTTAGGGTTAATTACCCTGTTATTGGGCCTAGATACTGAGCTCTCTACTGTGGCGGCAATATTCCATATTATTAATCATGCCACGTTTAAAGCCTCGCTATTTATGGCAGCAGGTATAATTGACCATGAAACCGGCACTCGTGATATGCGTAAGCTTAATGGTATGTGGCGGTATTTACCGTATACGGCCACACTTGCCATGGTTGCGGCTGCTTCAATGGCGGGTGTACCATTGCTTAATGGCTTTTTATCTAAAGAAATGTTTTTTGCCGAAACCTTACATCAGCAAGTGCTTGGCTCTATGTCGTGGTTAATCCCGGTGTTAGCCACTATTGCAGGGGCGTTATCGGTGGCTTATTCGTCGCGTTTTATTCACGATGTATTTTTTAATGGCGAACCAATTGATTTACCACGCCAGCCGCATGAGGCTCCGCGTTACATGCGACTCCCTATTGAAGTACTGGTTGTGCTGTGTGTGCTGGTTGGTTTGTTCCCGCATTTTTCAGTCGATGGCATTTTATCTGCTGCGTCTTTGGCTGTACTTGGCCAAAAGGTACCAGAGTACGAACTGGCTATATGGCATGGTTTTAACTTACCGCTATTAATGAGCGCCATGGCGGTAGTGGGTGGTTTGTTTATTTATATAAATCGTAAATACCTATTTCAATTTCAAGCATCATTACCGCCACTTAATGCTAAAAAAACCTTTGAGCTAATTGTGCTTAAGGTTATTAATTGGTGCCAAAGCAGGGTAAACACTATCGAAAACGGCTCATTACAACGCTACATTTTTGTAATGCTGGCGGTGGTATTGTTATGTGCCGGTTGGCCATTATTTGAAATGCAACAATTAGCGGGAAGTATGCCGCGTATTCCGGTTGATGTGCATAACGCAATAGGTGCAGGCCTACTGATTATAGGTGCTTTTGCTACCGTTATTTGGCATCGCTCACGCGTAGTTGCGTTACTAATGATTTCTATTGTAGGACTTATGGTGTCGGTGGCGTTTACGCGTTTTTCTGCGCCCGACTTAGCGCTTACGCAATTAACGGTAGAAGTAGCAACCGTTATTTTATTAATGTTGGCGTTGTTTTTCTTACCACAACATACGCCTAAAGAGTCTAGCTCGTTACGAGTACTCAGAGATTTAGGGATAGCCTCAACATTAGGTGTTGTGGTGGCAAGTATATGTTATGCATTACTTACACGCCCACTCGAGTCGATATCAGATTTTTTCATAGCCAATGCCAAAACAGGTGGTGGCGGTACCAATGTAGTAAACGTTATTTTGGTTGATTTTAGGGGCTTTGACACCCTAGGCGAAATAACCGTATTGGGTATTGCAGCGTTGGGTATATTTAAAGTGCTTTCTCGTATTCCATTGTTCATGCCAGCTAGTGATGGTGAAGGGCGCCCATGGGCACGCGAGCGCCACCCTATACTACTTGCCAGTATTTCGCATAGCTTATTACCGCTTGCATTATTAGTATCGGCTTATATTTTCTTACGTGGTCATAACTTACCTGGCGGTGGCTTTATTGCAGGGTTAGTAACATCAATTGCCTTTATTTTGCAGTACATGGCTCATGGCTCAGCTTGGATTAGCGAGCGCTTTGCAGTCAACTACCGGAAAATTATTGCATCAGGTATCGGTATTGCCTTGTTTACTGGAGTCGGTAGCTGGTTCTTTGAACGGCCGTTTTTAACTACGTGGTTTGATTATTTCGATATCCCATTTATTGGCAAAACAGAACTTGCAAGCGCAATTGTGTTTGATTTAGGCGTTTATTTAACAGTGGTTGGAGCCACGTTAATGATATTAGCAAGCCTTGGCAACATGACAGCAGATACCCAGAAAAAAGAGGTAAATATTTAATGGAGCTATTGTACGCATCTTGCGTTGGTGTATTAGTTAGTTGTGGTGTGTTTTTACTGCTAAGAGCCCGTACGTTTCCGGTAGTGCTTGGCCTTACTATGATTTCCTATGCCGTTAACTTATTTTTGTTTTCTGCGGGTCGCTTAACCATAAATAAAGCGGTTGTGCTTGGTACAGGTGCTGAATATGCCGACCCTTTACCTCAAGCACTAGTACTTACTGCAATAGTGATAGGGTTTGCAATGACTGCGTTTGTGGTTATTTTAGCTATACGTGGTAGAGCCGATTTAGGGAGCGATCATGTTGATGGGCAAATCATCAAAAGTGCAACCGATAGCAAGGAGCAAAAATGATTCAACATTTAACCTCTTTGCCTATTTTATTACCTATGTTGGCAGCGGTAATATTGCTTTTGCCACCCTGTGGTAAAAGTTTACGTATTCGCCGTATTGCCTCGTCAATCATGGCGGTGATCACATTTATTGTCAGTGCATTGCTGTTAATCCATGTATATAACAGTGGTATCAATGTATACGCTATTGGTGATTGGTCTGCTCCTTTTGGCATAGTGCTTGTTGCCGATATGCTTTCTACTTTATTGGTTGCACTTACATCCTTTTTAGGAATGGGAGTCATTTTATATGGCTGTGCCGGCGATGATGCAAAAGGAAACTTTTTTCATCCATTAGTTCATTTTTTAATATTAGGTGTTAATGGGGCATTTTTAACGGGTGACTTATTTAATGTATTTGTATTTTTTGAGGTGTTGTTGATTGCCTCATACTCACTACTTATGCATGCCGGAGATAAACAAAATACCCGTGCAGCGCTCCAATATGTAATATTAAATTTGGTTGGCTCGAGCGTATTTTTAATTGGTTTAGGTATTTTATACGGCGTACTGGGTACATTAAACATCGCTGATATGACGCAAAAAGTAGCCCTGTTGACTGGCGATGATGTCTATTTGGCGAAGGCCGGCGGATTACTGCTGTTAGTTGTATTTGCTTTAAAAGCCGCATTGCTCCCTTTGCACTTGTGGCTACCAAATACTTATGCCAGTGCAAAGCCTGTGGTTGCCGCTTTATTTGCTATTATGACCAAGGTGGGTGTATACGCCATGCTGCGCGTTTATACCGTTATTTTTGGTGAGCAAGCCGGTGAGCTTGAACATATGGCGCAATCGTGGTTATGGGGCTTAGCCATTGCGACTATAGTGGTTGGTGCAATTGGCGTAATGGCTGCGCAAGATTTACGTAAGTTAACGGCAAATTTAGTTGTTGTATCAGTGGGCACGTTAGTCGCTCTAATTGCACTGCAAAACGTAACTGCAACAGCTGCACTGCTTTATTATTTAGTACACTCCACATTAGTCAGCGCTGCACTATTTTTATTAGCTGATTTAATTGCCACACAAAGGGGCAAAGTAGGGGATAGACTGGTTGCCGGACGAGCCGTAAACCAACCTTACTTATTAGGAGCATGTTTTGTAATTGCTGCATTAACCGTAGTAGGTATGCCGCCGCTATCGGGGTTTGTTGGAAAAGTTTGGATCCTCAAAACAACCTTAAATAGCGAGCAAGCCTTACTATTTTGGCCTGTCTATTTAATTGCTAGTTTTGTTTTATTAGTTGCACTTTCTCGTGCTGGTACAAGTATGTTTTGGGAAAGAAAAGGCAATAAAACAGAAAGCGCCGAGGGCGAAAATGCTCACCCATTACAGGTGATGATAATTGTAGCGCTACTTGCGTGCTCACCTTTGTTAGTTATTTTTGGCGGACCTATAAGTGAATACATGGTTAGTGCTGCTACGCAATTGCATGACATAAATGGTGGCATTAATGCAGTTATGAAGGGAGGTGAGTAATGAGGTTACAGGCCCGTTATCGTTGGTTGCCAACGCCGTTTCGTAGTTTGTTTTTATTTTTAATTTGGTTGTTGCTTAATAATAGTGTATCCGCAGGGCATATAGTATTAGCTACGTTTTTTGCGATATTTATTCCGCTATTAAGTGTTTCATTACGTGATCCGCAACCTTTAATACTAAAACCAGGTTTGGCACTAAAACAATTGCTCATTGTACTTTACGATATAGTGGTTGCTAATTTACAGGTAGCCTTATTAATCATTGGTCCAGCTAAAAAGTTACGTCCTGCTTTTGTTAAAGTGCCTATAGATTTAATACACGATATGCCCATTACTATTCTTGCCAGTTGTGTATCTCTTACACCTGGTACAGTAAGTGCCGAGGTATATCCTATTCCTGAGTCACTAGATGAAGGCGAAAAGCCTAAACAGCGCTATTTACTTATACATGTGCTTGATTTAAAAGATGAAGAGGCACTTATTAAACAAATTAAACAGCGCTACGAAGCTCCCCTAAAGGAGATATTTCAATGTTAGATACTGTATTACTTATTGTATTTGCCATGATTGGTTTATCGTTACTGTTAAACCTATGGCGATTAATTATTGGCCCCTCAGTGCCTGATAGAGTTTTAGCCCTAGATACTATGTACATTAATGTTATCGCGTTAATTATTTTATACAGCATTAGTATGGGCACTGGTTTGTACTTTGAAGCCGCGTTATTAATCGCGATGCTTGGCTTTATAAGTACTGTTGCAGTATGTAAGTATTTACTACGCGGCGACTTAATTGAATAGGATATTAAAATGATAAGCGAGTGGGTTGTATCAATATTACTACTTTTTGGTGGGCTATTTATTTTAATAGGGTCGCTGGGCTTAATTAAATTACCTGATTTTTACATGCGCTTACACGGCCCAACTAAAGCAACAACATTGGGTATGGCCAGCATATTAATTGCTGCAATGGTGTTTTTTGCAACGTCGGTGCACACCATAAGCGTAAAAGAGATTTTAATTACCGTGTTTTTATTAATCACTGCCCCTATTAGTGGGTATATGTTAATAAAATCAGCGATTCATCATAAGCTTAAAGCAAAAGAAGGCACAAAAGGGCTCGATAACGTAGAAGACGATTAGCCCCTGTGCACTGATAAAAAGGCCAAATAAACATGTTTTATTTGGCCTTTTTAGTATGGGTTTAAACATTTACAAACTATTTTATACCCGTTCGCATAATTAAGTAATTTATTCTGAAGCTGGTAAAACGTGTTGATAATTTAGTAAAAAAATTAGCTATTTAGTTGTTCTGAATGAGCATTTTTTAACGTAAGTAGCGACCCGTTTAGCCCCGCAAAATGAGTAAGTATTATTGCGGATTGGTATTAATCATGTGAGTATGGTCTAACTTTTTATATTTAAGGATATGACAATGGCTAAGGCACTATTACTTTCGTTACTTATATTTTCTGGCAGCGTATTAGCTGACGAGGCAACTAAGCAGCAAAAAATAGATGAGCTGATAAACGTGATGAACATGGATGCTATGGTTGATTCTATGTACGGGCAAGTTGAAGGCATGATGAAAAACATGTCTGCACAAATGGGTGTTAAGCCCTCTGAGCAAGCTATTTTTGATAAATACTATGCAGATATGACCAACGTACTTAAAACCGAAATGAGCTGGAAAAAAATGCAGCCGATGATGGTTAACGTTTACGACAAACATTTTAACGAGCAAGAAATTGCCGACATGCTGGCGTTTTATAAAACTGAAACAGGGCAAAAAATTCTCCAAAAAATGCCAGTAGTAATGCAAGAGTCTATGCAAATGTCGCAAAGCCTAGTGCAAGATGCAATGCCAAAAATTCAGCAAATAGCCGGTGAGCTAAGTGAAGAGCTAAAAGCCTCTCGCCAACAAGAAAATTAATCTCTCTGCCTCTTTTTAAGCGCGCTCATTAGCGCGCTTTTATTTTATCAGCTCCAGTAAATTTAAATTATGCTTTAATGCTCCCCTCTATTGACCTGTGTGTCACACATAGGTTTACAATTGAGCTCTAAAATCTAAGGGGGCTAAATTATGTATGTTAAGCAATTAGCGAAGTTAATGGGTGTAACGCCTGATACAGTTCGTCATTACACACGAATAGGCCTTTTAACGCCCATACGTAGCCAAAGTAATGGTTATCAACAATATACAAAAGCAGACCGCCAACGTTTACAGTTTATTATAAGCGCCCGAAAGCTCGGGTTTTCCCTAAAAGATATACAGCATATCATTGGCGAGTCAGAACAAGGGCATTGCCCATGCCCACTTACACGGCAAATTATTGCAAAACGTTTAGAAGAAACCGAAGCCTTGTTTCAAGAAACCCTTAAATTACGAGTGCGTATGCAAGCGGCGTTAAAACAGTGGGAAACATCGGCAGACGGCGCTGTTGCAAGTGATGTGTGTAGCTTAATAGAGACGTTTGTTGACCCACTTGTTGAGCCAAATAAAAGCGGAGATGTGCAATGAGTAGCAGTAAAACAACAGAGCAAAACTTTATTATTGAAGGTGCTAATTGTGGCAGTTGTGTAGCCAAAATAGAAAAAGCCCTCAATAGTGTGCAAGGCGCAAACAATGTCGAAATGAACTTTGCAGATCGCACGGTACGAGTAGAGGGCAGCGCGCAGCAAAGCACATTAATTAGCGCCGTTGAAAATATAGGTTATGGCGCAAAACCTATGGATAACACATCAGAGCAAGATGCGCTTGATGAAAAAGCCAAGTCAGACGAGGCACATTACAAAAAGCTAATGCGCAACATGATGCTGGCTTTAAGTGTGGGCGTACCGCTTATGATTTATGGGCTTATTTTTGATATGAGCGTGACAACCACTAACCAGCGAATTGCATGGGGTGTGGTCGGTATTATCACGTTTGTCGTTATGGCTTTAGCAGGTAAGCAATTTTATAAAGGCGCATGGCAGTCATTTAAAAATCATGGTGCTAACATGGATACGCTAATTGCTTTGGGAACGGGCACTGCGTGGTTATATTCAATGTTTGTTGTACTTGCGCCTAGCTTACTACCTGAGGTTGCAAGGCACGTTTATTTTGAAGCTTCTTCAATGATAATTGGGTTAATTAGTTTGGGCCTGGCTTTTGAAGTGAAAGCGCGTGGACGTACTTCGCAGGCTATTAAGCGTTTAATTGGCTTACAAGCAAAAACAGCCCGTGTAATACGTGATGGCGCAGAGCAAGATATAGACATTAGTGATGTGCAAAAGGGCGATCATGTAAGGGTACGCCCAGGCGAAAAAATCCCGGTAGATGGTGATGTGCTCGAAGGTAGCAGCAGATTAGATGAATCTATGCTCACGGGTGAGCCTATGCCAGTGAGTAAGCAAGCTGGCGATAAAGTGGTTGCTGGCAGCATTAATAAAAGTGGTACATTATTATTTGAAGCCACACATATAGGCCAAGAAACAACCCTTGCCAATATCATTAATATGGTAAAACGCGCGCAAAACTCTAAGCCTTCAATAGGGCGATTAGCCGATGTTATATCGGGCATTTTTGTGCCCACAGTAATGATAATTGCGATACTAGCAGCCCTTGCATGGTTGAATTTTGGCCCAGCCCCTTCAATTGCTTATGCAGTGGTAGCGTTAACCACCGTGCTGATTATTGCATGCCCGTGTGCGTTGGGTTTAGCAACGCCTATGTCGGTAATGGTGGGAATAGGTAAAGCCGCCGAGTTTGGCATATTAATTCGCAATGGCGAGTCACTGCAAACTACCTCTAAAATTACTACCATGATTTTAGATAAAACCGGCACTATCACCCAAGGTGCACCACAGGTAACAGATGTTGTAACGTTTAATAACGCAGATGAAAATAACGTAATGCAATTAGTTGCAAGCCTCGAGAGTAGCTCTGAGCACCCACTTGCGGAGGCGATTACACAGTACGCTCAAAAACAAAATGTAACCTTGAGTAAAGTTACCGACTTTGATGCCATTACCGGTAAAGGTGTAAGTGGAACGGTGAATGAGCAAACACTGTTATTTGGCAATAAAGCGCTTATGGATAAATACGAGATTGCAGTTGATGACGCCACAGAGCAAGCACACACCTTTGCAAATGATGCAAAAACCCCGATGTACTTTGCCTGTAATAACCAACTCATGGCCTTAATTGCGGTGGCGGACCCGCTAAAAGAAGACTCAGTACAGGCAATCAAGCGCCTGCAAAATGAAGGTATTCATCTAGTAATGCTCACTGGCGATAATAAAGCGACCGCACACGCTGTGGCTAAAAAAGTCGGTATTGATGATTTTATCGCAGAAGTGTTGCCAGAGGATAAAGTAAACGAAGTCACTAAACGTCAACAGCAAGGCGAGATTGTAGGCATGACGGGTGATGGGATCAATGATGCCCCCGCGCTTGCTAAAGCAGATGTCGGTTTTGCAATTGGCACAGGTACAGATGTAGCCATAGAAAGCGCCGATATTACCTTAATGCGTGGCTCACTGCATGGCCTTGCCGATGCTATTGCCATTAGCAGCGCAACAATTAAAAACATTAAACAAAACTTGTTTGGTGCCTTTATTTATAACGTTGCGGGCATTCCTATTGCAGCCGGAGTGTTGTATCCGTTTATTGGTGTACTACTAAACCCAGTAGTGGCGGGCGCAGCTATGGCGCTTTCATCACTGACAGTAGTCACCAATGCCAATCGCTTACGTTTTTATAAAACCAATAAGCGCTAAGGAGTCGATAATGTTAATGATAAATTTACTTGGTGCAGTATTAATAGTGGCCATTATTTATTGGTTTTGGCTTTATAAGCCAAAGCAAATACACAGTAATGATAATACGCAAACTATAGTGGTAGATAACGGCGTTTATCAACCAAGTCATATAAAGGTGGCGGCCAATAAAAAAGTAACACTTACATTTGATAGAAAAGACAGTGCACCGTGCGCCGAAACTATGGTGTTCCCGCAGCTTGATGTAAGTGAAAGCCTTGCAATGGGAGATAATAAAATCACTTTGCCTGCACTAAAAGCAGGTGAGTACGACTTTCATTGCCAAATGAAAATGTATAAAGGTAAGTTAATCGCTGAGTAACCAGTAAGTTGATTAAGTAACATTAATACGGCCTAACTTTATGTTGAGCTAAACAACGGGTTATGTCGTATTAGTGTTAATTAAGCACACTAGATTATTTAATGAATAACTTAAACCCTAAAAAATTACTAAACAGTAAGTGGACTGCCACTCCAGCTATCAACAAAGAAAAACACTTTATAATTGTGGAAGTAGAATACGATGAAGAGGGTAATGTAATTGAATGCATTACCGAGTCGGTATTTTCTAAAAATCAGTACTCAATACGCTGGCGAGATTTAAAAGACACACAAAAATGGCGTCAAGGCTGGAAGTAGTTAAATTGTTTTTATACTTTAAAAACGCCAATTTGTTTTGCCCAACTAAATGTAATGCACTCCCTTTTTAATCCCTGCCTTTTACTAAATTCGCCATTTGGCAACAAATGCCTGTTTTTTACAGGCTTGCCATGCTTTTAAAAAATAAACGCTAAATATTTTTTAAATGTCAATATATTTCAATTGGTTATGTTTTAGGTTTTATGGCGTTTAATTGTTTTAATTAAGCTGTTCAGCTTTAGTTTATTCTTAAACTTCCCCAGATTATGTTTTTAGTTAGCTTTTAGCTCATGTGTGGCTTTTTTATAAATCATAAGCTGTTGATTCTATTGTTTTATTTTAAGTGGCTCATCTAACTGTTGCTAAAAAGCAACAAAAATACCCCTCGAAACTTAATGTTTTCATATATCGACCATGTAACTTATTGTTTATTAAGTAAAAATAAAACATGGCACTGAAGTTGTAATAGCTAAGCTGTATTAAGCAAAACGTGGGTAACGCCAATTGGCTACTCCCCTAACCCTATGAAGGATTTCATTATGAAAAAGGCACAATCAACATTGGTATTAATGGCTTTAGCCTCTTCATCAGCGGCTTTTGCAGTAACAGATTTTGACACACTCGATAAAGATGGCAGTGGCACACTAAGCCCGTTAGAAGCATCTGCTGATGCTGAATTAATGAGTCAGTTTACAAAACTTGATACTGACAAAAACAACGAGCTATCTAAGAGTGAGTTCGACAAAGCATAAGTGAGTGCTTTGAGTAGTTAACGCCCAGTGACACGTTAATTCTGAGTTGCCAAAGACAACCTAAGTAGGCAAGGGAGCTTACCATAAAGAATAACAAGGACAGTGTAATACACAGGGCATTTTATTATAAACGCATAGCGAAGGAATCGATATGTAAAAGCGATACCCAACTTTGCTTGCAATAGCGCTGGTATTTTCTGGCACATTTGCAAAGTTTGATACCAACACAAACGGTAAACTTTTTAAAGCAGAGGTTTTACAAGCGTAGACGATTAATGCGCTGTGGTGTAAGCATAATTCTGAGTTGCCAAAGACAACCTAAATAGGCAAGGGAGCCTATTAAAAAGAATAACAAGGAAGTGAATTGTAACCACCTCAGTGCAAATTTATACAGGTGATGCATATTATTGAAGGATTACATTATGACTAAGCTGAAAACAACACTTGTACTTATCACCTTGGTGTCATCATCGGTGGTATTGGCAAATACAGAGTTTAAAACACCTATGCAAGGCGAAGGTGTTTTAATAAACCAAAGTGATCAATCAGCAGAACAAATAGTGCAGCAATTAAATATGCAAAGCCGAAATGGCCTAACCGAAAACGATTTTTTTGAATACAAATAACCGATTCTCCCTTTATGGATCTCAGAAAAGGATTTCTTCCCCTTTGCCAGGCACTTAGCCTAAGGAAATGATTATGAAAAAATTTATCGCACTTCTAGCCCTTGCCTCTTCATCTGCGGCGTTTGCCGCGGTCGACTTTAACAGTTTTGATGCCAATGGCGATGGCGTAATTAGCAAAACAGAAGCACAAGCCAACGCACAGTTAGCACGGTTATTTGATAAGCTCGATACAGATAAAAATGGTGAGCTTTCACAGCAAGAATTTTCTAAAGTACAATAATTTTATGGCGTAGTTTTACGCGCTTAAAATTTATCAGGTCATACTCACAAAGCAGTTAAGTAACATTTACTTAGCTGCTTTTTTGTGCATGGCGCAGGCATAACTGCTTTTTCACCAAATAGGTGCAAATGAGCGCAAGTTAAAATCTTAACCTTATGAATAAAAACATTTTTTATACTTGGTTTTAAACTTGCTTAGTTAACGCTATAGCAATTGAGTGAGTACACAATTATGGCGCGAATGAGTTATATAAGTAGTGTTGAGCGCTACCATGAGTATGAGCAAGTAATACACAGCTTGCTTGACTCTATTTTAATGAGTATTGAAGATGGGCTTAACAAAAATCGAGATACGCGTTTTTTAGTAAAGCAATATCCCTTTTTAGAGCTGCAATATTGTTTAAACGAATCTGGGCTTCAGCAAGGCAATAACGTTTGCTTTAAGCGTGCCTATAAAAAATTGGCTGAGCAAGGTAATCAGCAAGACTTAAGTGAGCGCCCTTACTTTTTACAATCTAAACAAACCGATTCGGTGTGCTTTACCGATCCGTATATTTCTATCGCAACTAACCATTTATGTATTTCGGCTATTAAAGAGCTAAAAAAGCCAATTAACCAGCAGCATTATTTAGTGTTAGACGTATGTTTAACCCAGTTAATTGAGTTTGTAATGGGAGACAGCGCGCGAGCCGGTATTTCGCCTTATTTTAAAGCGGGTTATGGGGTGATTGTGGCGTGTTTATTTACTTTGGTACTCTTTTTACTGAGCATAGTATTTAACGATATATATGCATTATTTACCCACTTTGACTCAGCGTCTGATCCCCTCGAGCCCTTTAGCATTATTATATATATTACTTTAGCATTGGCCGTGTTTGATTTAGGAAAGACCATTCTCGAAGAAGAGATCTTAATGCATAAGGATATATTTAGACACTCTTCTACACGGCGCACAATTACCCGGTTTATATCTACCGTGCTAATTGCAATATCTATTGAGGCGCTATTAACCATGTTTAAGGCAGCGTTGGGGCAGGCTGAATACTTATTACCGGCCATTGCGATGATGCTTGCGGTGGTAGGGCTTTTAATAGCCTTGGCTATTTATGTGTATTTAGGAGCAAAAGCCGAAACCTTACTAATGCGGGCGCGCTCAAAATTAAAATCCTCCAAGTAGGAGGATTTTAATGCGATTGGTATGATTATTATTTAGCTTTAAACTTTACCTGCTAATGCGGCTTATCTTGCTCGCGCTTTGCTTTAAAGTCTGAGTCACTCGTCCATGTAGGCCAATCGCCATTGTTAGCAAGCTGTGTGGCTATATCAACAATAAGCTCTATGTCTTGCTTTACGCCACCTAATGACCACTGCGGCGAGTAATCGTCGGCTTCTTTATGGTATTTATGCGCAATGTAATCAGGGTCGGTATCGCCAAGGCTCATAAATAATAAACTAGGCACACCTTGCTTAGCTAAAGAAAAATGATCTGATCTAAAAAACAAACCGTTTTGCGGGCGAGGGTCCATTTTAACAACGCGACCTTGCGCTTTTGCCGCGTTTGCTAGGTAGTTTTCTAGGGTGGATAAATCGTTACCGTATTGCAAAATGTAATCGGTGCCATCTAGCACGTTCATTCCGTCAATATTTAATAGCCCGACCATTTGTTTAGTGGGCACAACGCCACCGGTTGCAAACTCTTGCGAGCCAATGAGGCCAGTCTCTTCTGCGGTAAAATTAGCAAATAAAATAGAGCGTTTAAACGGTGTTTGCTGGTGGATTTGATTCATAATACGGGCAATTTCAAGTGTGGCCGCTGTGCCAGAGGCATTATCCACTGCACCGTTATAAATTTTAGGGCCGCTGTCGGTTTGCTTGGTACCAAAATGATCCCAATGAGCACCTATTACCACGTACTCATTAGGGGCGTCGCTTCCTGTAATTTGCGCAACTACGTTATGTGATTTGGCATGCGATACTTCGTTTTTAAATGAAAGGTTGGCTGTTAAATTAAGCGCTGTGGCTTTAAAGTCATCACTTAAAGCCTTTTGTTTTAAATTTTGATAGTTAAGCTGTGCGGCATTAAAAATTTGCTCAGTAGTATTAAGTGTTAGCCAGCCCATAACAGGGAGCTTAGAAGCGTTTAGGTTATTGTCCATCAGGGTGTATTTAGTCCCTGTGTTTGAGCTTTCAACCACGCCCCAAGGGTAAGCCGCAGGGGCAGTTTCGTGCACAATAAATACCGCTTTGGCACCTTGGCGTGCGGCTTCTTCGTATTTGTAAGTCCAGCGGCCGTAGTAGGTCATAGCATTACCTGTAAATAACGCATCGTTTTGTGTAGCAAAGCCTGGGTCGTTTACCAATACAATAACGGTTTTACCTTCAACATTAATGTTTTCGTAATCGTTCCAGTTGTATTCGGGGGCATTAATACCGTAACCCACAAATACAATGTCAGAGTTTCGTACATCTATTACTGGCTGTAATTGCTCTGTACGGGCGGTAAAATCGTTACCTGCTTTAAACTTTAAGTCGCCCACCTGCAATTGCATATTTTGATTGGCCGTGACCATTGCCATTTTTACCGGCTGTAAAAACTTGCCATTATACGCCCCAGTTAAACCCATAGCTTCGTATTGCTCGCTCAAGTAACCCACGGTTTTTACTTCACCATGAGTAAGTGGGCCGCGACCTTGAAAGTCATCAGAGGCTAGCGTTTTTATATGCTGTTTAACGTTATTTAGGCTTACGCCGGGCGTATTTTCTAAAGAAGAATGCTCGCTTGCAGGTTCAGAGCAACCAAAGAGAGCGACTAGCAGGCTTAGGCAAGCGCTTTTAAAAAAAGTAGAGGCCATAGTTTTCTGAATAGTTTTAAAAATTGGCTTTTAATATAAAGGAAGCACTGATGTGAGTCGAATATTTATCATCTTGCCAGTTCTATTTTTCAAAAATTGAAAATTGCCGGTGTAGGGTGTATAAATAATCGACAACAATAAATGGAGCACACACAATGAGCCAATCTAAAAAAAGCGGATACCTGTTTATAGGCAGCGGCGTAGCATTTTTTGCAGCAGCTTTGCTCGCACAGCAAGCGATGTTTTTTGCTTTAGCTGCATCTTTTGTAGTGTTAGGTACAATTAGTATAAAAAAAGCGGCTTAATAGCCGCTTATTTAATTAACACCTTGTAATAAATACCTTTAAAACACCTACCAAATTAGTTTTTCCACCATTTATGGGTTATTGCAGCGTCGGTAGGGGTAAATATTTGTCCAAACTCGGGTGTACTCAATGTTACGTTATTTATGTTGCTTGCAGCCGTTACTCGTTCAAATGGGTCAACCCAAGCATGAAACGCCAAGTCAAACGTACCGTTATGAATAGGCACTAAAGTTTTACCTTGTAAATCAATATGAGCTTGAACCGATTGCTCTGGTGTCATGTGTATATCGGCCCAATCTTTGTCGTAGGCGCCTGTCTCAATTAGGGTTAAATCAAAAGGACCGTACTTGTTACCAATTTCTTTAAAGCCTGCGAAATAACCCGAATCACCACTAAAATAAACACTTTGCTGGGAGGTTTTAATAACCCACGAACCCCAAAGTGTGTTGTTTGCATCACTTAATCCACGGCCCGAAAAATGCTGGGTAGGAGTAAAGGCAACTAATGCATGTTCGGTTTGTAACTCCTGCCACCAGTTAAATGTGCTAATTTTGTTTTCATTCACTCCCCACTTAACTAAATCGGTATCTACACCAAGTGGCACATAAAACTGCTTAGTTTTTGCAGACAGCTTTTTAATAGCTGATTTATCAAGGTGATCGTAATGGTTGTGCGAAATAAGCACCTTATCGATTGGTGGCAGTTCGCTAATACTAATAGGTAATTTAGAAAAGCGCTTTGGCCCTACAAAAGAAAAAGGAGATGCGCGCTCACTAAATACCGGATCGAGTAACCAGTATTCGCCATGCACTTTTAAAAGCACGCTAGAGTGGCCAAGTTTAATGACATGCACAGTATTATTTGCAAGGGAGTTAAGCATTTTTGCTGTAACACTTTTAATTGCAATGGGCTTTTTAGGTGTAATGTTGGTACGCTTTTCTGTTATGTAACGCCCTAAAATTCCGAGTGTTTTCTTAAAGCTATTCGGCTCAACCTGTTGATGGTTATGAAATCTACCATTTTCGTAGTTATCTACATTAGGTGCTTCATTAACACCTTGCGCAACTATCTGTTTATTCACGCTACAACCTCCAAAAACAATGATGGCGATGATCACAACTACCCATTTTATAAATGTCATCGTTAAACCTTAAAGTAAACTAATGAGTGTAGTTTTTCATCGTTTTGATGAAAAGTAAACTATGCAGTGCATTTTTTTATTGTTTAGTTAAAATGTAGCTATTAATAATTGCAGAACCCATTATGAAATTATCAGAAAAAAAACGCATAAATATTCTTCAAGCAGCAGAGCATCTGTTTTTTGAAAAAGGTGTAGAGCACACTAGTATGGATCAAGTTGCTGCAAAAGCGGAGGCTTCTAAGCGAACTGTTTATAATCACTTTGCGACAAAAGAAGAGTTATTTCAGGCTATTTTAACGACTATGCTGGCTAAAATTAATCATGGTGATGTTATTTACTTTAATAAAAATCAACCAATTGATTTGCAGCTTACTGCTATTGCCGAGCAAGAAGTGGCTATGCTTACATCGCCTGATTTTTTACGTTTAGCTAAAATTGCCTTTATGCAAATGCTACAAGAGCCGCAGCTAGCAAAGTCTTTAAGTAATAATACTATGGGGTGTATGACTTATTTAGAAGATTTTTTAGAGCAAGCTAGAACAGCAGGTGTTTTAAAAGGTGATGAGCTAAATATAGCTGCTAAACAGTTTGTGTATCAATTAAAATCGTTTGTGTTTTATCCGCTACTTTATGGGTTTGAAACAATAACAGAGCAGCAAAATAATAAAGTAATTGAACAAACAGTCAGCTTATTTCTGGCTAAATATAAAGCGTAAACTTAAAAGTAAAAAACCAGCAAATAGCTGGTTTTAATCATATAGCAAGTAACTAATTACTCATCTGCGTATTTTACGCGAATTTTGCTTTTATCAACACTTAATTGATTAAGTGCTTTAATAGCGCTTCTACTTTCTATGTCGTTTGGCATTTCTACAAAGGCAAAACCTTTTGATAAACCAGTGTCTTTATCTAGCACCAAGTTACAGGTAGTTACTTTACCGTGTGCTGCAAACAACGTGCGAAGGTCTTGCTCTGTGGTAGCGCGAGACAAATTACGAACTAATAATTTCATATATAACCTAAATAAGGGGTTCGCTGAGGATTATCTCAAGTAACTTGGCTTTAACCTAATTTTATTTTTACCCTTTTATTTAAAGTTGTTTTTCGCAAATAGCTCAGCTAACAATTATAAAGCCATACTGGTAATAAAGATCTAGTTATTAAAACAAATAATTGGTAAGTTATATTTTACTTTATTTACTTACCATTAACCTGGGCTGGTTGTTTATGTCAAAGTTTGGCTTGCGTGTTTTAACTATTACTTGTGTTTGTTCTTTGGGTATTTTAGCTGTAGGGTGCGGCAGCTCAGGGTCAAAAAGTGAGCCTGTAAATGCATCGGTTGTAGCGCAAAACGCCGCAGTAATTAGCGGTCAAACAGCTGTAAGTATTGAAAATACCCGCGATATAGCAATTACAGGTGAACTATCTATAACGGATGCACAAGCCAATGAGGCAGTATTTAAAACGCAAAGCAATAACACCACAACTTATGGTTCATTTAGCTTAACTGAGGATGGTAATTGGTCATATACACTTAATGGCGAGCATGCCTCTGTGAGTGCACTAAACGAGGGCGAAACCTTACTTGATGAGATAACCGTCACATCGGCAGGTGGCACCGAAGCGAAAGTGTCTATAAGCATTATAGGCACTGCAGGCCCTAATGACTTTATAGTAACGCAAGAAACAACCCTCAATGCCGATGGCGAAAATACAGGGCTAAGTGCTTATACATTAATAGAAAATGCGTTTAGTGAAGGTGCAATTGAATCGCCTGATATGTATAGCGGTAATCATCAAGATGTTGTGCATATTATTGAAGATACTGACCCAATCATAGGTAATCACTTTGTGTTTTTAGCACATCGTGATGAAGACCAAGATAAAGATAAGGGCGCAACCGACCGCCAGCGCAACGAAATAAAAGCCTTTGATAAATCGCCCGCCGCAACACTTGCCTTTAAAGACGAAACCGTACAATACAGTTGGAAGTTTAAAGTCTCTAGCGAGCTTGAGCTAAGTAGTAAATTCAGTCACTTTTTCCAAATAAAAGCCCGTAACGATAGCAACGACAATACCAATGGCAACGACGACCAACCTATTATTACGCTCTCTGGTGCACAAAAAAACAGTACAGGTAATCAGCTGCAAGTACGTTATAGCGCAGGCTTTGATGAAAACGGTAACAGCACAGGGCTTGATAAAAACCTTATCGAAACCGACTGGTCACTCATTACTGATGAATGGGTAGCGGTATTTGTACAAGCCACTTTTAGTGAAGCGGGGCAATTTGAAATGACCCTAACCCGCTTAAGTGACAACGAAGAGCTATTTAGCATTAGCGAGCAAAACATAGATATGTGGCGAGGCTTTAGCGATGATGATTTTGCCCGTCCTAAATGGGGTATCTATCGTTCAATAGTCGAAACCGATAGCCTTCGCGCTGAAGAAGAGCAGGTACGATTGGCTGATTTTGTGATTAAAAAAGGCGTTTTAGCGCAGTAAATATTTGCCTAGTTTTTTATCGTGGCTACTTACACGTTGTTGAATAATAGCCACTATGTGACGGCGTATCCACTGCAAACCGGCATCGTTGTCTTGGCGCTTATGCCAAATAACAGAGACAGGCGTTGGTGGCGTATCAATAGGGCTTTTTAAAACCACGAGCTTATTGGTAAATATTTCCTGCTCAAGCGCTATTGAGGGAATGACACAAATAAGATCGGTATTTTTAAGAATATTAGGTACATTTGCCGCGTTATTTACCGTCATCGCTACTCGGCGTTTTAACCCTAATACTCTTAGTGCTTGATCAGATGGCCCTAAAATATCGCCCGTAATTGATACTAATAAATGATCTGTATTAGCAAAGTCAGTAATACTTAATGGGGCATTAGCAAGCGGGTGGTCAGGGCGCATAAGTACAACATATTTAGGCTTTAATAAGTGCTCGGCTCTAATAACGTTTTCAGACAGGGTGTAGCGATTAATTGCCAGTTCGGCTTCGGCGTCTTTAAGTACATTGGCAGCCTCTACCGCCCGATTCGGGATTGCATGGATATTAATGCCTGGGGCCTGCTGCTCAATAATTTTACGAAGAGGTCCCCATATCATTTCTACAAATATATCAGCGGCAGAAATCCGAAAAGTGCGCTGCGCTGTCGCTGGGTTAAATTCACTTTGGTTTATAGCATGCTCTAATGATCCAAGTGGCCCCTGTATTTGCCCCCATAAATTGTTAGCAAATGCAGTAGGTTGAATATTTCGGCCATCTTTTATAAATAACTCTTCTCCCCACGCTGCGCGCATACGTGCAAGCGCATTAGATACCGCAGGTTGTGTCAGCGATAATTGCTCTGCTGCACGAGTGATACTGCCTTCAGTCATGATGGCATCAAAAATCATTAGTAAATTAAGCTCTTGAGGACGCATATAGCACCGTTATAAATTTTAAATGTAAGATTATTTTACATCATTTTTAGTGATGTGTTTTATACAATAATATAATTATTTTTATGCTTTAGTCGCGTTCATAATATAAGCAGATTTTAACACAACTCGTACAGCAAGAGAGTTAACCATGTCAGCTATATATAAATTTACATACACGTTTATTATTGCGCTATTAGCGATAATACTGGGTGCATGCAGCGATAAGCCAAGTTCTATTCAAAGTAATGATGATTCTACGCAAGGGGTGGCCGTAGAAGTGGCCGAAGTAATAAGTCAGCGAATAACCGAGTGGGACAGCTTTACAGGGCGGCTAGAGTCGCCGCAAATAGTGTCTTTGCGTCCTCGCGTATCTGGTTATATTGAAGCGGCAGTATTTGAAGAGGGTGAGCTGGTAAATAAAGGCGACACCTTATTTTTAATTGATAGCCGCGAATTTAATGCACAAGTAAACCGCCTAACAGCGCAACTTGATGAAGCAAAAAGCCGCTTAAAACTAGCAAAGCAAGATTTTAATCGAGCTAAAGAGCTATTTAAAAGTAAATCAATATCTAAAGAGTTATTAGAGACCCGAGGCGCAGAGGTTGACCAAGCAAATGCCTACGTAGCACAAAGTAATGCATCCCTTGAACTTGCACAGCTAAACAAAACCTTTACACGCGTAGAAGCGCCTATTTCTGGGCGAGTGTCTCGTGCGTTAATTACCGAGGGCAACTATGTCAGTGCAGGGCAAACTGTAATGACCTCTATTGTCTCTACAGAGCAGGTTTATGCCTATTTTGATATTGATGAAGCAACATGGCTTAACTATCAACAAGCGCACCTTGATAACAATCAACCTACCGCGTTACCTGTGGCGATGCGTTTAGCGAATGAGCAAAATTACCAACACTGGGGCAAGCTTGATTTTGTTGATAACCAAGTAAATACCCAAACCGGTACATTACGTGTGCGGGCTGTATTTAATAATCAAGACGGCGCGATTTTACCTGGGTTATTCGCCCATTTAAAATTAGCAGGGGGCAATACTGAGCAAGGTATTTTAATTGCTGAGAAAGCCATTGGTACCGATTTAAATAATAAATACGTTTTAACGGTTGATGAGCAAAATAAAGTGCAATACCGCGCCATTACTTTAGGCGACAAAGTGGGTGAGCTACGAGTTATTAAACAAGGTTTAAAAAGCGGCGAACGCATAGTAGTTAATGGCTTGCAGCGCGTGCGCTCTGGCGTACTCATTAAGCCAGAATTAATTAATATGGCAAAGCAAAGTACTTTAAACGAGTTACAAGCATGGCAGCAAAAGGTTGATAATCAAAACCGCTTAGCCAATGCCGAGCCAACACTTGAAATAGGCATGTAATAATGAATTTTTCTCAGTTTTTTATTCATCGACCTATTTTTGCAGCGGTTTTATCTATTCTTATTTTTATAGGGGGTGCCATAGCCATATGGCAATTACCTATTACAGAATACCCAGATGTAGTACCCCCAACAGTTGTTGTTACAGCTAACTACCCAGGTGCCAATCCTAAGGTAATAGCCGAAACCGTGGCCACAGTGCTTGAACAAGAGATAAACGGCGTAGAAAACATGCTGTACCAGTCATCGCTTGCAAACTCTGCCGGCACCATGACATTAACAGTCACCTTTGCGATAGGAAGCGATCCTGACGAAGCAACTACCTTGGTACAAAATAGGGTAAATAGAGCAATACCTCGCCTACCAGAGGAAGTACAAAGGCTAGGTGTAGTCACCGAAAAGTCATCACCCAACCTTACCCTCGCGGTACACATAACTTCGCCTACAGGGCGATACGACAGTTTGTACCTGTCTAATTATAGCGATCAATTTATAAAAGATGAGCTAAAGCGCATTAATGGCGTGGGCCAAGTACGTGTATTTGGCGCAGGCGATTACAGTATGCGTGTGTGGCTAGAGCCTAACAAATTAGCGGCGCTCAATTTAAATCCAAGTGATGTAGTCAATGCTATTCGCTCGCAAAATCAGCAAGCTGCAGCAGGAAGCCTAGGCGCACAACCCATAGGCACCAGTGAGTTTCAATGGCTTATCAATGTAGAAGGGCGCTTAATAGAGCAAGACGAGTTTGAAGAAATAATCGTAAAAACGGGTGATAACGGCGAAATTACACTGCTAAAAGATGTTGCTAGAGTAGAGCTAGGTGCAGATAGTTATACCCTTAGGCCACTTCTTAATAATGAATCCATTGCCGCTGTGCCTGTTTTTCAAGCACCAGGCTCTAATGCATTACAAATTTCTGACGATGTGCGCGCTAAAATGGCTGAACTATCGGCGCTATTTCCAGAGGGTATGAGCTATGAAATAGTGTATGACCCTACCGTATTTGTAAGGGGCTCTATTGAAGCCGTAGTCGATACATTATTTGAAGCGGTTTTATTAGTTGTGTTGGTCATCGTGCTGTTTTTACAAACATGGCGAGCATCTATTATTCCGCTAGTGGCAGTGCCAATTTCATTAGTGGGCACTTTTGCTTTTATGCACTTAATGGGATTTTCACTTAATGCGTTGTCGTTATTTGGCTTGGTGTTAGCAATCGGTATTGTTGTTGATGATGCCATTGTTGTGGTCGAAAACGTTGAAAGAAACATCAGTGAGGGATTAAGCCCCATTGATGCAACCACTCAAGCAATGAAAGAAGTAACAGGGCCTATTATTGCCACTACTTTAGTGCTTGCTGCGGTGTTTATTCCTACTGCGTTTATGAGCGGTTTAACAGGGCAATTTTATCGTCAATTTGCTCTTACAATTACTATTTCAACAGTGCTTTCTGCCATTAACTCGCTTACGCTGAGCCCCGCGCTGGCTGCATTATTACTCAAACCTCATGGGCAAGACAACGATTGGTTAAGTCGTGCCATTAATAAATTATTTGGCCGTTGGTTATTCGCGCCTTTTAACAAAATGTTCGATAAAGCCTCGGGTAAATACACAGGAGCCGTTGGCCGAATAGTGCATAAGGGCGGCATAATTGGTGTGCTATACGTTGGTTTACTGGCCTTAACGTGGCAGCAGTTTGAAAATACGCCAACAGGGTATGTTCCGCCGCAGGATAAAATGTATCTCGTCGCTTTTGCGCAATTACCTAATGCAGCATCGCTAGATCGCTCTGAAGCGGTGGTTCGCCAAATGTCAGAGATAATCAGGGCGCACCCAGGCGTTAGTGACGCCGTCGCCTTTGCAGGTTTAAGCATTAATGGTTTATCTATAAACCCAAGTTCGGGGATGATGTTTACACCCTTAGAGCCGTTTTCAAAGCGGCAGGGCCCGCGCATGTCAGCAGCTGAAATAGCGGAAGATTTAAATAAACAACTTAGTCAAATAAAAGGCGCTAATGTTGCTATATTTCCGCCTCCTCCAGTAAGGGGAATGGGCACTATTGGTGGCTTTAGGCTGCAGCTTGAAGATAGAGGCTCATTAGGGTTTGACACCTTGCAGCAAGTAACAAATGAAGTCATTGTTAAGGCTAAAGCCGACCCCGCCCTTGCTAATGCGTTTACCAGCTTTACAACCGACGTACCACAGCTAGATGTAAAGGTAGACCGTAAAAAGGCACTAAGCTTAGGGCTTGAAATAAACACCCTATTTGAAGCGATGCAAGGCTATTTGGGCACAGTTTATGTGAACGACTTTAATTTATTTGGTCGCACGTATCAGGTAAATGTGCAGGCAGATGCACCCTACAGAGAAGATGTAGAGCAAATTAAGCAATTAAAAGTGCGCAATAAAAATGGCGATATGATCCCCCTTGGCGCAGTGCTTAGTATTGAACATAGTTTAGGGCCGGATAGAGTAATGCATTATAACGGCTATGTTACGGCTGAGGTTAACGGCGTACCCGCACCAGGGTATAGCTCTGACCAAGCTAAAGCCGCAATAGAAAAAATACTCGATGAAACACTGCCAATGGGTATTGCGTATGAGTGGACAGACATAACCTATCAGCAAATTTTAGCGGGCGATACTTCAATGTATGTATTTCCACTTATTGTATTGCTTGTATTTTTGGTTTTAGCAGCGCAGTACGAAAGCTTACGTTTGCCTGTCGCTATTATTTTAATTGTGCCTATGACATTGCTAAGTGCGCTGATTGGTGTGGCTATTTATGGTGGTGATAATAATATTTTCACCCAAATTGGCCTAATCGTGTTGTTTGGACTGGCCACTAAAAACGCTATTTTAATTGTTGAGTTTGCAAAAGAGCTGCAAGATACCGGTATGGATGCATTTAATGCCATTAAAGAGGCGAGCCGGTTGCGATTACGCCCAATATTAATGACCTCAATAGCATTTATTATGGGGGTTGTACCTATGGTGTTCTCATCGGGAGCAGGCTCTGAAATGCGCCAAGCTATGGGCGTTGCGGTATTTTCTGGCATGATAGGCGTAACGGTATTTGGCTTAATACTTACACCTGTGTTTTATTATATACTTAAACGCAGTGGTAAAAATTAAACCGACAAAAAAGCCCTTAGCAATTTAATTGCTAAGGGCTTTTTTAATGCGTTTTAAAAAGTAACTATTTTACTTCTTTACCTGCAGCTTGTTGGTCAGCGTGATAGCTTGAACGAACAAATGGGCCAGAGGCAGCATGCGTAAAGCCAATTTCATCAGCGTATTCTTTTAGTGCGTCAAATTCCGCTGGTGGCACGTAACGTTTAACTGGCAAGTGATGCTTAGAAGGCTGTAAGTATTGGCCAACGGTAAGCATGTCAACGTTATGCGCACGTAGGTCACGTAATACTTCTTCTATTTCACTAATTTCTTCACCTAGGCCAACCATTAAGCCTGACTTAGTTTTTACCTCTGGGTGCGCTTCTTTAAAGCGACGAAGTAATTCTAACGACCATTTATAATCGGCACCCGGGCGCGCAAGCTTGTACAAACGCGGGGCAGTTTCTAGGTTGTGATTAAACACATCAGGTGGCGTTTCAATTAAAATCTCCAGTGCGCGGTCCATACGGCCACGAAAATCTGGCACTAAAATCTCAATAGTAATGGTTGGATTGTGCTTACGGATTTCGCGAATACAATCGGCAAAATGCTGTGCGCCGCCATCACGTAAATCATCACGGTCAACCGAGGTAATAACCACGTAGCTAAGCTTCATGTCTTTAATTGTCAGTGCAAGTTTTTCAGGCTCGGCTGCATCAGGTTTTAGTGGGCGACCATGGGCAACATCACAAAATGGGCAACGACGAGTACAAATAGCACCTAAAATCATAAAGGTAGCAGTACCGTGGTTAAAACACTCAGAAAGGTTAGG
Organism: Pseudoalteromonas sp. R86517; assembly: GCF_042466295.1. Classification (NCBI taxonomy): domain Bacteria; kingdom Pseudomonadati; phylum Pseudomonadota; class Gammaproteobacteria; order Alteromonadales; family Pseudoalteromonadaceae; genus Pseudoalteromonas; species Pseudoalteromonas sp. R86517. The sequence continues at coordinate 2,039,319 of NZ_JAXHCB010000001.1, read as the reverse complement.
GCACGAGGCCTCTTCACATACTGAGTGTAAGCCGTGCTTGCGCATAGCTTGTTTTATACCGTCGATACGCTCGGTAGATTTTGGTAAGCGAATTTTAAGCCACTCTGGCTTGCGCAACATTTCAGTTTTTTCTGTAGGTAAAACTTTAACGGGGATCAACGCCATTTTTTCTGCGTCGCGTAGTTTTACACCTGGTTCCATTTTGACTGGTTTATTCATTCGTTTTCAAACCCTTCAGTATGCTTAACCTGTGTTGCATTAAGCTTCTTTATCATGTGTTTTACCAGCCCTTCACCTGCTTGTGCTAAGTTTTGAGGGCCGTTTAATTCTTTCGTTTGCACCATGTTCATGCCGGCATAACCACACGGGTTGATGCGTAAAAACGGGCTTAAGTCCATGTTAACATTTAATGCTAATCCATGAAACGAGCAACCACGACGAACACGTAATCCTAATGATGCAATTTTACTGTCGTTTACGTACACACCGGGTGCATCGGCTTTTGCGTAGGCTTTTATATCATACTCATTAAGGGTATCAATAATGCACTCTTCAAGCCATGTAACAAGCTCGCGCACACCGATTTTTAAGCGGCGCAAGTTAAATAATACATACATCATTTGTTGGCCGGGGCCATGGTAAGTAACTTGCCCGCCACGGTCTACCTTAATGACTTCTATGTCACCAGGGGCGAGTAAATGCTCATCTTTACCAGCTTGGCCTTGTGTAAATACACTCTCGTGCTCTACAAGCCAAATTTCATCTGGCGAGCTGTCGTCACGGGTGTCGGTATAGGCTTGCATTTTTTGCCAAATTGGCATGTAACGCTGACGGCCTAGTTGGCGTACGATTAAAGTGTTTTCGTTCACAACAAGTCTCAACTATGGCTTAAAGCATATGGCGTACGTCATCAATGTTGCTGATCACGTTGTAAATTTCTTCTATGTGTTTACCGCTTGTCACTGTGGCAACAAACGTTACCGACTCATAATTGCCTTTACTGCTTGGCTTTACTTTTGGTGCGTAGTCACCAGGTGCAATAGGTTGTAATTTAGCTAAAATTTGTTCCGTAAGGTTAACGTTTGCTAAACCCATAACTTTAAATGTGAACGGACATGGGTACTCAAGGTACTCATCAAATTTAGTATTTTTAACAGGTTGAACCACGACGGTGACTCCTCAAACAAAAAATGTTGGCTACGTGAGATAATATCAATCCGCAATAAGACTTAATCATTTTGCGGGGCTAAACGTGTTGCTACCTGCGTTAAAAATGCTCATTTAGAACAACTAAATAGCGATTTATTAGCCAAGTTATCAACACGTTTTTCCAGCCTCAAAATAGATTACTTAATTAACCGAATTGGTATAACGCTAAGCGTGACTGGCAGGTTTAGGGTGATCCTGCTTATATGGGGCGCATTCTAGCATTTTTCAAGCAAAAAAAAACGCCTCATAACAGAGGCGCTTCGTTTAACAACCCAACGACTGTCGGGTTATTTTTACGTTTACATAATTTGTAAACGTAAGTAGTCGTAAATTTTGCTAAAGAAGCTGCCTTCTTCCACTTCTTCAAGTGTTACTAGTGGGTATTGTGCAATGTCTTCGCCCTCTAGTTGTAAGAATAACGTACCTACTTTAGTGCCTTTCGCTAATGGTGCTTCAAGTGTGTTGTCTAGCTCAAAGTTAGCTTTAAGGTTTTTATGTTGACCACGTGGAATGGTAATTGGGGTATCTTCTAAAATACCTAACGATACATTTTCTTTATTACCCATCCAAATACGTTGTTCTGCAAAGCTGTCGCCTGCTTTGTAAGGTGTAATTGTTTCAAAAAAGCGAAATCCGTAGTTAAGTAGTTTTTTGCTTTCTACTTTACGTGCGCGCTCGCTTGATGTGCCCATAACAACCGCAATTAAACGCATGTCGTTTTTAGTCGCAGACGTTACTAAGCTGTAACCTGCTTCTGATGTGTGACCCGTTTTAATGCCATCAACATCTAGGCTTTCATCCCATAACAAAGAGTTACGGTTATATTGTTTAATGCCGTTGTAAGTAAACGATTTTTGCTTATAAAGTGCGTACTCATCAGGTACATCACGAATAAGTGCAGCACCTAGCGTCGCCATATCACGTGGGGTAGTGTAATGCTCGTCTGTATCTAAACCGTGGCTATTAATAAAATGGCTGTTGCTCATGCCTAATTTAGCGGCATGGGCATTCATTAAATCAGCAAATGCGCTTTCGCTACCTGCAATGTGCTCAGCCATGGCTACACATGCATCATTACCTGATTGAATAATAATACCATGGTTAAGCTCATCAACACTTATTTGCTTGCCTACTTCAATAAACATTTTTGACGATTCAGGGAAGTTTTTTGCCCAGGCTTTTTCGCTCACTGTAACCATATCGGTTGGTGCAATGTTACCGGCGTTAATTTCTGTACCAATTACATAACTGGTCATCATTTTAGTTAAGCTTGCAGGGGCTAGCTTTGTATCAGCTTCACCTTCAGCAATAACTTTACCTGTTGTAAAGTCTACTAAAAAATAACCTTTTGCATTAATTTGAGGTGGAGCCGGAATAATTTGGGCGCTGGCTGAAAATACGGCGGCTGTGCAAACTAAGCCGCATACACCTTTGAGGATTTTATGTTTAATTGATTTCATCATACTCATTAATGGTTAAAGTTAAAAATTCGCGTTAGTCCATCTTATACCCAAACTACCCCGAGATGCGAGCGTCGTTGGAATTAAAAACAACTTAGACAAGGTATTGATTGTCAATAATAGTCACTCTATTGTTCAAATCAATAACGCAGTATAAATCGTTTTTAAACCACGCTTCAGGGCGTTTCACTGAGGCTGATTTTCTGTGTTGTTATTTTTTAAAAGGGATTGCCATTTAAAAAATAACACCTAGATTTTAAGCCCCAATACAACGCTATATCCTACATTTTGGCGTGGTTTAGGTATTTGTCTTACTGAGTGTAAAGCAAGAACGCGTTTTGAAATTGGTTTTGTTTTAATTTTTTTAATACGTCTTGTGCATGCTGGGCATCTTTAATCGGGCCCAAATGCAAACGATATATGTTGTCTGCTTTTACTATATTAGTAGGTACTTGATACTGCAGGCGTAATGTAGAAGCTAATGCTTCAATATTGCTAAGCGTACTACCCGCAGCTACCTGTATATATGTTTTACGTGCAGGAATGCTGTCGAGCGTAATCGCCTCTAGCTTAACCTTGGCTGTACCGTGAGTGTAATAGCCTAATTTATAAGCAGCAGCATACGAAAGATCTATTATTCTGTCATCATGAAACGGCCCACGGTCGTTTACACGTACAATTACCGATTTATTGTTGGCAGTATTAGTAACGCGTACAAAGCTTGGCAGGGGTAAGGTTTTATGGGCCGCGCTCATGGCAAACATATCGTAAATTTCACCGTTTGAGGTATGGTAGCCATGAAACTTACGGCCGTACCACGAAGCGATCCCTTCTTCTGTATACCCTTTTTCATCAAGCATTGGCGTATAACGTTTGCCTAATACCTCGTAGGGGCGACTTGCACTGGCACTTTTTTTAACATCCACCACAACGGCATCTTGCATCTCAAGTGCGGTTGGCGCGCGTAAAGGTGCGGCATCGTGCTCCATATGATAACGACTATTAGAGCCGCTACTACATGCGCTTAACATAAATATTAAGGCTGAAATAAATAACAGCTGGGTAGGCTTATTCATTATTTTAAAAGCATCCTTTTATCTGTCGCAATTGACATAATAATGCCAAATCCGGCCATTAACGTCACCATAGAGGTGCCGCCATAACTAATAAGGGGTAAAGGTACACCTACAACAGGCAACAAGCCCGATACCATACCTATATTTACAAAAATATAAACAAAAAAGGTGAGGGTAAGGGCGCCGGCCAATAATTTACCAAACGCATCTTGCGCGTTTACCGCAATGTATAAACCACGGCCGATAATAAATAAGTACAGGCTTAATAAAACACATACACCAAATAAGCCAAACTCTTCACTTAATACCGAAAATATAAAGTCGGTATGGCGCTCTGGTAAAAATTCGAGTTGTGATTGCGTGCCTTGCAACCAGCCTTTACCTTCTATTCCACCTGAGCCGATGGCTATTTTGGATTGAATAATATGATACCCCGAGCCAAGCGGATCGCTCTCTGGGTCTAAAAACGTTAATACGCGCTGCTTTTGGTAGTCGTGCATACCGTAGTGCCAAAATGGCCATGCTGCCAGTGCGACAATCGAGCTTAAAAAGCCAATTAAACGCCAGCTTAAACCCGATAAAAACAACACAAATATTCCTGAGCTGGCAATCAAAATTGAGGTGCCTAAGTCGGGCTGTTCTTTAATTAATAAGGTAGGCAGCATCACGATGACAAAGCCAATAATTAGGTGTAATGGACGTGGCGGAAGTTGGTTACGGCCAATATACCAAGCCACCATCATAGGGACCGCCAGCTTCATCAGTTCTGAGGGCTGAAAGCGAGTAATGCCTAAATTTAACCAGCGCTGAGCGCCCTTTGAGCTCACGCCAAAGAGCAATACGCCCACCAACATGAGTAACCCAACACAGTAAAGGGGGATCACTAAGCGTTTAAGAGTCGCGGGGGAGAACTGTGCAAGCACTATCATGCCTATAATAGCGCCGCCCATACGGGTGATATGGCGGATCATCATGGCCGAGTCTTGGCCGCTTGCGCTATATACTATGGTGATACTGCCTGCCATCATAAGTAATAAGGCAATTAGTAACGGTAAGTCTAAATGCATGCGCATCCATATCGAGCGCTGGGTGTTTAATACGGTCATTGCGCTGTATTCCTAGCAACTTCTATTGGGTTTGCTGCAAAATAGTAATCCATTAGCTCACGTGCAATAGGTGCCCCCACAGAGCTGCCGCCACCGGTGTTTTCTACCACAATTGAAACCACAATTTTAGGGTCGTCATACGGAGCAAATCCAATATAAATCGCGTTATCGCGTTGGCGCTCCTTTAGTGATTTTGCATCGTAACGCTCACCTTGGGCAATACTCACTACTTGCGCTGTGCCTGTTTTACCCGCAGGATCATAATTAGCGCCTTTAAATGCACGGTGTGCCGTTCCTGTTACTTTTTTTACGGTATTGTGCATGGCATCGAGCGCGATACGCCAGTTATCAGGGTTATTAAGTACCACCGGCGGTTTTTCTTCGTTATTAATTTGCGTCACTTGGTCTTCTTTTTTAGCCACTTGTGCTAAATGCGGCGGGTGGTTTATGCCTTTATTAACCAATATGTTAGTCGCGTTAGCAATTTGAATAGGGGTGGCAGTCCAATACCCTTGGCCAATCCCCACTGAAATAGTATCGCCACGCCACCACGACTCTTTAAAGCGGCCTTCTTTCCACTCTTTTGAGGGCAGTATGGCTGTGGTTTCTTCGTGTATGTCTATTCCCGATAAGTCACCAAAGCCAAAGCGGGCCATAAAATTACTAATTTTTGTTATGCCTAAGCGATATGCCGCATCGTAAAAGTAAGTATCGCACGACTCTTCAATCGCTTTGTAAACATCTACGTGGCCGTGGCCCCAACGTTTCCAATCGCGCCATTTATGTTCAACATTCGGTATTTGAAAAAATCCAGGATCCCACACCGAGGTGCTTTCACTGACAATGTTTTCTTCAAGTGCCAGTATGGCCATATGCGGTTTTACTGTGGAAGCCGGCGCATAGCGCCCTTGAGTGGCACGGTTAATTAGAGGGCGGTCGGGGTTTAGCAGTGCTTTATAATCTTTACTGCTAATACCATGGACAAATAAATTAGGGTCATAACTTGGGTTTGAATAAAGTGCTAATACGCCGCCATCTTTGGCATCCATTACTACAACCGCGCCGCGCATATCTTTAAGTGCATGCTGAGCTATTTGCTGTAAACCTATATCTAAGGTAAGTACTAAATCACTGCCTGGCTGTGGGGGGGTCATACTTAATGTGCGAATAACACGGCCGCGGTTATTTACTTCAACGCGTTGAGAGCCGACTTGGCCATGCAAAAGCTGCTCGTAATATTTTTCTATGCCAAGTTTACCAATATCGTGCGTAGCGCGGTAATTTGTGGCTTGGTCTTCTTGTTCTAACTTATTAAGTTCTTTGCGGTTTAGTTTGGCAACGTAGCCTAATGCATGGGTTAGCGTATCGCCATATGGGTAAAAGCGTGCAAGGCGCGCCTCAATGCTAAAGCCAGGAAATTTATGCTGATTAACCGCAAATTGAGCCACTTCGGTTTCATCTAAGCGGGCTTTTAGTACTTGCGACTTAAAACGACGCGTATGCTTTATGTCATCAATAAAGTCTTTTTTTTGCTGCTCGGTAATCGTAATTATTTTGCTAACTTGCTCAAGCGATTTAGCTAAATCGTCGACCTCTTCAGGAATAACCTCGAGGTTATAAACGGGTTTGTTTTCAGCAAGCAGTACACCGTTGCGGTCGTAAATGAGGCCACGGTTTGGCGCAATAGGAATGACTTTAATACGGTTATCGTTAGAGCGGGTTTGATAGTCTGTGTGTTCTTCTACCTGAATGGTATAAAGATTAGAAAGCAAAATTGCCACTAAGCCTAAAACAAAAATAAAACCCACAAATGCGCGCCGTGCAAATAAGTTTGCCTCAGCGGAATGGTCGCGTATTGTGGGTCTTTGCTTAATCATAACAAGGCGTTACTCGCGATGATAAGGATGGTTGTTATTTAAGCTCCAGCCTCGGTATAGGCTTTCGGCAACAATAATACGCACTAAAGGGTGCGGTAACGTTAAGTTAGATAACGACCATTTTTGCTCAGAGGCGGCAATGCACTCAGGGGCTAACCCTTCAGGGCCGCCAATAAGCAAACTAACGTCGCGGCCATCGAGCTGCCACTTTTCCATATTTTTAGCAAGCTGGTGAGTATCAAGTGGTTTACCTGTTACCTCTAGGGTAACAATGCGATTGCCTTTTGGAATAGCGGCTAAGGTTTTTTCACCTTCGGTGTGTAAAATGCGTTTAATATCGGCATTTTTACCGCGTTTACCGGCCGGAATTTCTATTAACTCAAGCGCCATATCTTTAGGAAAACGGCGTTGGTACTCTGCAAATCCGGTCTCTACCCACGCTGGCATTTTTGTGCCAACGGCAATCATTTGTATTTTCACGTATTACTTCCAAGCTCAATTAAAAAATAGTGGCGCTTAGCCCCACAGTTTTTCTAGATCGTAATAGCTACGTGCGTGATCTTGCATCACGTGTACAACTACATCACCTAAATCTACCAGTACCCATTCGCCTTCGTCTTGACCTTCGTAACCTAAAGGTTCTTCGCCAGCGTGGCGAGCTTCTTTTGCTACGTTATCGGCAATTGATTGCACATGACGCTTAGAAGTACCCGAACACACAACCATGTAATCGGTAATGTCTGAGCTGTCACGTACGTCTAGTTGTACCACGTCGCGTGCTTTCATATCGTCAATTTTGTCTAGTGCAAAGGCAAGTAGTTGTTTCGAATCCAAGGTATTGTCTCAATTTTAAATTTAATAGCGTGCATTTTAACATGCTAGGGGGTTTTAATCATCACTTTGATAAAGCTGGTGTTGCTTAATGTAGTGACTGACAGGTTCGGGTAATAGTTCATTATTTTTATTGGTTTTTTTTAATTGCTCTCGAATAGTGCTTGAGGCAGCATCAAGGGTTTCACCAGGTAAAAAATAAAGCTTACCAAAGTTGTTTGTGGCAAGTTGCTGTGGCGCTTCAGTGTGGGCATTACTGATATAGCTTTTAAGCGCCTTATTTGGGTTACATGTTTGGCCCGGGCGATGATAAACCACTATATGGCATAGCTGTGTAATTGCTTGCCATTCATACCATTTGTCGAGGTTATTAAACGAGTCCATGCCCATTAAAAAAAGAATTGGCGTATCTGGGTGCTCAGCTCTTAGCTCTTGTAAACTCAACAATGAGTAAGAAGGCCCAGTACGATTAAGCTCTCTTAAATCAAGTGCAAAATGAGGGTAAGGGGCAATAGCGGCATTGAGCATATTAATACGGTGCGCTGTACTTATACCCGGCGCAGCTTTGTGCGCGGGCAGGGCACAGGGCATAAAGTACAACGTGGATAAGTTAAATGTATTTACACACTGTGAGGCCATATTTAGGTGGCCTAAATGCACGGGGTCGAAGGTGCCGCCAAAAATTGCAATCATGTTAAAAATCTTTAGTTAAGTGCGTGGCAAGGCATTGGAATATCAAGCGGCTGGCAAAACTTAATACAAATATGGGCAAGCGCTTGGTAAGGCGTAATTAAGTTACCTTGTTTGTAGCTTGAATCAAACAGTGCAAGCTCACTGCTTATTTGCTCAAGTGTATTAATATTTAAGCGGTTAATTGCATTTCGCACTGGGCCTTGCTGGTTTTTCCAAATACCATTTTTTTTAAATAACTGTGCGATAGGCTCGCCATTTAAAAGCCCTTGCTGAATAGTGAGCAAACTGGTGAGTTCTTTATTTATAGCCCATAAAATACTCACCACTTCGGTGTTATCGCTGGCCAGTTTATTAAGTACTTTAATTGCTTGCTTGGCGTGGCCATTTAATAGGGCATCACTTAAATCAAAAATATCAAACTTGGCTTGATTTAATAGCCCTTGCATCACAAGTTGCTGGGTTATTAAGGCATTACCATGCAGTAGCGAGAGCTTTTCGAGCTCCTGAAAACACGCTAACAAATTACCTTCGGTAGCGTTAATTAAGCTCAGCTTTGCTTCGTTTTGCATATTTAGAGAAAGGCGCGCTACTTGTTCATCTAACCAGCGTTTTAAATGATTCCCTGCAAGCGGGTAGCACGGTACAAATACACCGTGTTTATCGAGCGCTTTAAACCAGGCGCCACGTTGTACGTCTTGGCTGGCTTTAGCCCCTTTTACAATTAAAATGGTATCAGGGTTAATTAACTCGACTATTTTTTTAAAGGTATTACTTCCTGGGGTGCCAGGTTTTTGTTGGTTTAAATCAAGCTCAATTATAGTGCGCGCACTAAACAAAGACATGCTTTGATATTGAGCTATAATTTCTTGCCAATCAAACCCTTGCATTAGGGTAAATTTAATTACCTCATCAAAGCCTTGGGCTTTTGCTGTGTCGCGTATTTGCTGCACACATTGCGCTTCTTGAAACGGTTCTTCACCAAACACTAAATAAAAGGGTTTCAAACCTTTATTTAATTCACTCGGTAACTGATTAGCATAACAGCGCATTATAGTTGCGACAGCTCTCTAACAATACGACCACTGGCTTGCTTACGAATTTCGCTAATAAGCAGCTCAAGCTCTTTTGCTTTTGCAAGTGCGTGATCGGGGTCGTCTTGGTAGTTACGATAAAGCTCAAAGCGTTTTTCTATGGCTTTTTCGCCTGGGCGTTTAACAACATAGCTTACCCCGTAGGCAAGCTCGTATTCAGCCACCTGACCATTTTGAAACAACGATAAGGTTTGGCGCTCAATACTTTCTTTGCGTAAGTAAAGCTGGGCAACATTTTTAGCCGAAGGCGTCAGTTCTACGTTACTGGCTTTTAGCTCTTTTTTAAGGTTTAAAAATAACGATGATTTTTCATCATCACCTTTAAGTGTAAGCGTTTTAAGGTTATCGGGCAGGCTAGAGGCTTTCTTTAAATGAAAGCCACAGCTAGATAACACAAAACACATTAGCACTAAGGCTAATGTGTTTTTAAGGGTGTTAAAGCTAACCATTTAGTTAGCTACCACGTTAAGTAGTTTACCCGGTACGTAAATAATTTTACGAATGGTTGCGCCATCAGTAAATTTAGTTACGTTAGACTCTGCAAACGCAAGTGCCTCTACCTGCTCTTGTGTTGCATCGGCGGCTACAGTTAGCTTAGCGCGTAGTTTGCCGTTTACTTGTACGATGATTAATTTTTCATCTTCAACAAGGGCAGACTCGTCTACTTTAGGCCATGCTGCATCTAAAATGTCACCCTCTTTACCAAGCTCTTGCCATAACTGGTGCGATAAATGCGGCGTAATTGGCGCAAGCATAATAAGTAGGGCTTCTAATGCTTCGTTAGCAATAGCAACATCTTGCGTATCGTTTAACGGCGCTTTTAATAACTTATTAGAGAGCTCCATAATGGCAGCAATTGCAGTGTTAAACGTTTGACGACGCTCAATATCATCGCTCACTTTTGCAATGGCTTTGTGTAGCTCACGACGCAGTACTTTTTGTGGGTTACTAAGCGCTGATTTATCAAGTGCTTGGTAGCCAACTGTTTTCACATCTACTGCGTATTTCCAAATACGTTTTAAGAAGCGGTGCGCGCCTTCTACGCCTGAGTCTGACCATTCAAGCGTTTGCTCTGGTGGTGCGGTAAACATCATAAATAAACGCACAGTATCTGCACCGTATTGGGCAATTACTTCTTGTGGGTCTATACCGTTGTTTTTAGACTTAGACATTTTGCTCATGCCCGATGAGAACACAGGTTCACCATCTTCTTTGTGCCATGCTTTAGTTACGCGGCCTTTTTCGTCAGTTTCGGTATTTACATCGCTTGGCGAAATCCATACGTCACCGCCTTTTTCATCTTTACGGTAGAACGTTTCGGCAAGTACCATGCCCTGACAAAGTAAGCGATCGAATGGCTCGTCTGAATTTACTAAACCAAAATCACGTAATAACTTATGGAAAAAACGCGAATACAATAAGTGTAAAATAGCGTGCTCAATACCACCTATGTATTGGTTTACTGGTAACCAATAGTTAGCTGCTGCTGGGTCTAGCATGCCTTCATCGTGACGCGGGCTACAGTAACGTGCGTAGTACCAAGACGACTCCATAAAGGTGTCAAAGGTATCTGTTTCATGTGTTGCTGGTACGCCGTTTACCGTTGCTTTTGCCCATTCTGGGTCTGCTTTGATTGGCGAAGTAACGCCATTCATAACTACATCTTCTGGTAAACGTACTGGCAGCATTTCTTCGGTGGCGGCTAATTCGTTACCGTTTTCGTCGCTCAGCATTGGGATTGGTGAACCCCAGTAACGCTGGCGGCTAACACCCCAGTCACGTAAGCGGAAGTTAACTTTACGCTCACCCACACCCAGTGCTTCTAGTTTGTCGGCAATAGCGTTAAATGCGCCTTCAAAATCAAGGCCATCAAATTCGCCAGAATTAACTAACACGCCTTTTTCAGTGAATGCTTCTTCTTTTAAATTTACTTCAAGCTCTGAGCCTTCAACCGGTGCAATTACTTGTTTTATGTCTAGGCCGTATGCTGTGGCAAATTCATAGTCGCGTTGGTCGTGTGCAGGTACTGCCATCACCGCACCTGAGCCGTAATGCATTAATACAAAGTTAGCAACCCAAATTGGAACTTGCTCGCCCGTTAATGGGTGAGTCGCGTAAAAGCCTGTTGCAATGCCTTTTTTCTCCATAGTGGCCATGTCTGCTTCGGCAACTTTGGTGTTTTTGCATTCTTCAACAAACATTGCAATTGCATCGCTGTTTTTAGCGGCTTCTTGCGCAATAGGGTGGCCACCGGCAACGGCTAGGTAAGTTACACCCATAAATGTATCTGGACGTGTAGTGTATACGCTAAACTTTTCGTTGTTGTCGGTACGCGTAAACTCAATGTCTAACCCTTCAGAGCGACCAATCCAGTTACGCTGCATGGTTTTAACTTGCTCAGGCCAGTCTTCTAACTTGTCTAAGTCATCTAAAAGCTCTTGTGCGTAGTCAGTAATTTTAATAAACCACTGTGGAATTTCTTTTTGCTCAACCACTGCACCAGAGCGCCATCCGCGGCCATCTATAACTTGCTCGTTAGCAAGTACAGTTTGATCAACTGGATCCCAGTTAACCGTTGACATTTTTTTGTACACTAAGCCTTTTTCGTACAGCTTAGTGAAAAACCATTGTTCCCATTTGTAGTATTCTGGGTGACACGTGGCTATTTCACGATCCCAGTCGTAACCAAAGCCTAATTGCTTAAGTTGGTTACGCATGTAATCAATGTTTTCGTACGTCCACTTAGCTGGCGCTGTTTTGTTTTTGATAGCGGCGTTTTCTGCAGGTAAACCAAACGCATCCCAACCCATTGGCTGCATTACGTTTTTGCCTTGCAGGCGCTGGAAACGAGAAACAACATCACCAATGGTGTAATTACGCACATGACCCATATGCAGTCGGCCACTTGGATATGGGAACATAGAAAGACAGTAATACTTTTCTTTGCTCTCATCTTCGGTGACTTTAAATACCTGGTTTTCTTCCCAGTAACTTTGGACTTTTGACTCTATGTCTTGCGGGTTATATTGCTCTTGCATCTATGATTCCAGACTTCTTGCAAACTAATAAAAAATTGCCGATAGGATACCCCAAATAAAAGCCTAATCACAGCGTATAAGCACGGTTTTGTTAAAATCTCACTTTCAGTGCAGGTTAACCTATACTTATCTATGTTAAAGGCCAACACGCCCTTGATTTTGATGGAGTATAAAATGGCAGATTATAAAACATGGCTTAACGATTTAACTAATTGGCTAAAAGATGTAAAAGATCACGAAGTAAAAGATGCAATGACCCGATTTGTTGAATCTGAGCAAGCACTTAAAGACCTAGGCAAAGAAAAATACGGACTCTATAAAAGTTATTTGCAGCGCGACATAGAACACGTTCAAGAAAACGAATCGCACTATAATTCGCTTGCATGGCAAGAGCTTAAAGAGTCGTTATGGTATGAGCTTTCACACATAGAGGACAAAACCCAGCTTGAATGGCAGTCTCTTAGTCAAGATTTTAAGCACAATGGGATGTATCACGCAGGCGAATGGATAGCCATGGGCACATTAGTATGTAAGAATTGCACCCATAGTTTTGATATTTATCACGCTACACAAATTACACCGTGCATTGAATGTGATGGTATTTATTTTAGCCGTAAGGCATTACAACCCTAAATATATGTATTAAGTGGCTTGTAGGCCACTTAATACGCCCAAAGCCAGCGAGTATGTTGGTACAAAAAGAAGTTAGAATGACGAAAAAACTGCTGCCATTATCTGTTTCACAGCTCGCACCGAGCATTTCTACTAATCACGTTAGCACGTGTATGAGCAATCCATACCCAGAGCAACTTACCTTTATAGGCCAACAACGCGCCCAAAGTGCGCTCGACTTTTCACTTGGGATGGAGCTGCCAGGCTACAATGTATATGTAATGGGTGAGGCCGCGCATGGCCGATTTACACTCGTAAAAGACAAACTTAAACAGCACGCAAAAGATCGCCCCACACCTAATGAGTGGTTGTATGTTAATAATTACGACGACCACCGCGAGCCAATTGCGCTATTTATGCAAGCAGGGCAAAGCAAGCAATTAAGTGACGACATAGACTCATTTTTAGATGAGGTACTCGACACCTTTCCAGCAGCGTTTGATAACCCAGCTTATCAACGCAAAAAAAAGTCAATCGAGAGCGAATTTAACGACGCTTACGACAGCGCTATTACCGCAGTCGAAGAAATGGCGCTTGAGCAAAGCGTAGCGCTAATAGAAGAGAAAAACGCCGTAGGTTTTGCGCCTTTAGTTGAAGGCAGACAGTTAAGCGATAACGAATTTGCCGCCCTAGATGAAGAGCTTCGTGATGAGTTTTTTGAAAAAATAGAAAAACTAGAAGATGCCTTAATTGAAGCGCTGATTGAGCTGCCTCGCTGGAAACGCGAATCAAAAGAAAAACAGCGTAATCTAAAAAAGGCCACAGCCGAGCAAGCTACAAAGCCGCTACTAAAAGACTTAGAGCATAAATACGCTGCCCATATTGGAGTGCTGCGCTACTTAAAAGATATTCGTGTAGAAATAATTGATGCAGTACTTGAGTGGCTAGACGATGAAGATGAAAGCGAAGAAAGCAAAGAAGATTTTGACCGTAAAGGCATGCTTACCGACTTTTTTGCGCCTAACATTTTAGTTGAATTTAAAGAAGACGATGCCGCACCTGTGGTGTATGAGCCAAACCCAACCTTTGGCAATATATTTGGCAAAATTGAGTATTCAACATCGCAAGGCTCGCTTATAACCAGTTACCGCTCTATACAGCCTGGTGCATTGCACCGTGCAAATGGCGGTTACTTAATTATGGATGCCGAAAAAGTAATGGCCAACCCGCAAGTGTGGGATGGTTTAAAGCTTTCGCTTAAAACGCACCAAATTAAAAACGACCTACCGTATCAAGACAGCTCAGTAGGCAGCAGCTTTACACTGCGCCCGCAATTAATTCCTCTTGATGTAAAAATTATTTTATTAGGCTCGCGCGATTTGTATTACACCATAGGTGAGTACGATGAAGAATTTGCAGAGCTGTTTAGAGTACTTGCCGACTTTGATTACTATTTACCAAGTAGCGATAAGCTTCAGTACCAATTTATTACTAAAGTAAGTGAGTACTGCCAGCAAACGTTAAAGTGCACAACCACAGAGGCCGCCATGGTGCGGTTACTTAAATTTAGCTACCGCCAAGCAGAGCACCATAATAAATTATCGGCGCGCTTTGCCGATGTGCTTGAACTGGTGGCTGAGGCCAGCTTTTACGCCAAGCAAGATAAGCAAACACTGATTGATGCGCATCATATTGATGAAGCCATTGAAGGTAAGCAGTACCGCACCGGCCAAATAAGCGAAAACATGCTAAGCGATATAAAAGAAGGCCACACGCTTATTGCCACACAAGGCCAAGCCATTGGTAAAGTAAACGGCTTAACAGTGCTGCACATTGGCGATACGTCGTTTGGTACACCCGCGCGTATTACCGCCACCGTATACGCCGGCGCCGATGGTGTAATAGATGTTGAGCGTGAAGCCGAGCTAGGTAAAGCAATTCACTCAAAAGGTGTAATGCTACTTACCGGTTATTTAGGTAACAAATATGCCCAGCACTTTAGCTTAACGCTAAGTGCTAACATAGCCATAGAGCAAAGCTACGGTTATATAGATGGCGATAGCGCCTCACTTGCTGAGTTATGTGCGCTTATATCGGCTATTACCAGTTTGCCTATTAGCCAGTCTATTGCCCTTACAGGCTCTATTAACCAACACGGTGATGTGCAAGCTATTGGCGGCGTAAACGAAAAAATAGAAGGCTTTTTTAAGCTGTGTAAAATGCGCGGCTTAACAGGCGAGCAGGGCGTTATTATTCCAAAATCTAACCAAGTTAACTTAGTACTTGATGATGAAATACTTGAAGCGGTTGAGCGCGGTAAATTTAATATTTACGCAGTAGAAACTGTAGATCAAGCACTTAACTTATTAATGGATATTGATGCCGGCGATATTATTGACGGCGAATACCCAGAAGATTCTGTTAACGGTATTGCTTTAGCACGCTTAAAAGATATAGCCGACATAGTTAATGGCGATAGCGAAGAAGATAAAGAAGCCGGTGAAGATGAGGAAAAACACTAAATGATCAATATAATTTTAGCGGTGATCATCGCTATATTTTGTTTTTTAATTTTTCAAAATAGTAAAAAAGCAAAGCAACAAGCTGGCATTAATGCGCAAATTGAAGCCGACTACCTTGTCGCTAACGCAAAAGCAGAGGGCGTAATAGAAACCGCCTCAGGTTTACAGTACAAAGTGCTGCACAAAGGTGAAAGCGAAAATACACCTAACCCTACTAGTAAAGTAAACGTGCATTACCACGGCACGTTAATAGATGGCACCGTATTTGACAGCTCAGTAGAGCGTAAAACGCCAATAAGCTTTGGTTTAAATCAGGTTATTAAAGGCTGGACCGAAGGCTTACAACTTATGAGCCCAGGCGATAAATACATATTTTATGTACCGCACCAATTAGCCTACGGCGAAAAGCGAGTGGGCAGTATTCCACCTGCATCACTGCTTATTTTTGAAGTAGAGCTTTTGGCTATTGAGTCTTAATACACGCGTAAAAAAGTGTTATTAACTTTATAAAAAAACCCGTTAGCTAACGGGTTTTTTATTGCGTGTTTTTTTAAGTTATTTAATATTAATACCAATTCGCTTAATTAAGTATTATTGCGGTTTGGTATAACTTTAATTATTTGGCCACTGTTGCCATAGAAAGCTTATTAAGCACCACAGCTATTTTATTAAGTACTTCTTCGCAGCCTTTTATATTGTGGCGTTCTTGCAAATAAGTGGGGCTGTTGTAGGTAAGCCAAACTTGGCCATTGTTGTCTTGAGATATATGTACTTTTTGCGGTAAGTCTATCGCCACACTTTGCTGACACTGCATTAACGGTGTGCCTACCTTTGGATTACCAAAAATAATCACTTCACTTGGGGCCAATTCCATATCAACATTTTGAGCGTTTTTTTGATGATTTACCCGCGCAAAAATGGTTATCCCTTTGTTACTGGCTATTTTTTCAAAACGGTTAGCCGTTTCTTGAACAGAATAATTACTTTGAAAACGTACTAAGCTGTCATTCGCACTCGCCATGGCCGTGGCCGAGAGTAAAATAACCCCTAAAAATAGTCGGTTTAACATGGTTTGCTCCTCATAAAAAAGCTGATACCAATTCGCTTAATTAAGTGGTTTATTTTGATGCTAGAAAAACGTGTTGATAGCTAGGCAAAAAATTCGCTATTTAGTCGTTCTCGGTAATTGCTCCTGTATTGCGCTACCTTCTGCATCCATGCAGTCGTAAATGAGCATTTTTTAACGCAAGTAGCGACACGTTTAGCCCCACAAAATGATTAAGTATTAATGCGAATTGCTATTATAAAGCGTATGAAAAATACACACTATCTGAGTTCTTTATTTGGTTCAACACTGGGCAAAGGGAATATGTATAAAACGTGAGCAAAAAGTCTTTAAGTACCTATTTTAGTTGCGATTAATTCGAAAAATAAGGATGAATATGAAATTATTTGCATTGCATATAGTAATGATAGTCGTTATCATTCGCGGCGTTTTATACACCTCTTTTCAGGATCAACATGTTTAACCAAAAATACTTGGCGCTTAGTATTGCTGCGTCTTTTTCTGCTTTTTCTAATGTGGCATTTGCCGAGCAAAATAACGAAATTGAAACAATAGAAGTAACAGGTCGCGCTCAGCAGTTTTACCTAGAAACCGAAAGTAAAATTGGGACTAAAACGGATTTAGATCTTATTAAATTACCGCAATCTGCGCAGGTATTAACCGAGCAGCTTATTATTGACCAAGCCGCGCGCGATATCACCGATTTATACCGCTCAATAGCCGGGGTTAGTGAGTACAGTTATTCGGGCGTTACTTTTCGCGGATTTAGAGACGATGCCAATGTATTTTACGATGGCGTACGCGGCGACCCGTACTCGGGCTTTGGTGTACCGCAATTATTTAATGTTGCGCGTGTAGAAGTATTAAAAGGCCCAGCCTCTGCGTTATATGGTGGTGGTGAGCCAGGCGGTATGATCAACTATGTGACTAAAAAGCCAAGTTATACGCAAAGTAAAGAGCTAAAACTAACGCTTGGCAATTACAACACACATGGCGCCTCACTTGATATGACCGGCGGTTTAACCGACACCATGGCATACAGAGTAGGTGGTTATTACGAAGAGCAAGACAGCTTTCGTAATAATGCAGATTCAAAAAACAGTGAGTTTACCGCTGGTTTATTATTTGATTTAACCGATTCAACCACACTAACCACCACTATTGATTACATTAAGCAAGACTTAGGCGGTAACCGTTTACGTGGTGTACCGGTAGATGATAATGGCAACTTTTTAGTTGACCCTAGTTACAACGCAAATGAAGCATTTGACTACCAAGACATGGAAGCGTTAGTGCTGCAAGCCGAGCTAAAGCATTACTTTAATGATGATTTTTCTGTAAGTAGCACACTGCGTTACATGGATAACGAACGCGACCAAGCCTACCATGAGTCGCAAAGCTGGGTAGATGTAAACGGCGATGGTGAAGCAAACATTGATGACGAAACCATTAAACGCGAATACCGAAAGCAATACCGCGCCAACGAAGAAACAAGTTTAACCACTGACTTTGTTTATAGCTTTGAGCAAGGCCAATTAGCACACCAAGTATTATTTGGTGGCGACTACCACATAGTTGATACCGAGTACGATTACTTACGCGCCCGTTATGAAGCGGACGGCGTGGCTAACTTAAACATATTTGATTTAAATTACGGCGAAACCGACCCAAGTACTTATAACCTTACCGACATGAACCGCGATGGTGTTGAAACCGACCGTTTTGGCGTTTACGTACAAGATGTTGTAAGCATTAACGAGCAATGGACCGTGATTGCCGGCCTGCGTTACGACTATTTTAAAGAGCTAAATAAAGAAACCGGTTACAGTTACTCAGATAACGATGTAACACCGCGCGTGGCCGTTACATACCAACCTGTTGAAAATACCTCGTTATACATAAATTACTCAGAAAGCTTTAACCCAGCATCATCGGGTGACCAAGAAGATGTAGAAGGCGAGGGCAACTTAACCCCAGAAACCGGTAAACAAACCGAAATTGGTATGAAAAACCAATGGCTAGATGGCAAAATTATGAGCACCTTTGCTATTTACCAAATTAATAAAGAAAACGTAGTAATGAGTAACCCAGACGACACGGGCGCGGGTGACGGCATTGCAGCACTTTTAAATATTGGTGAGGTAGAAAGCCGCGGATTTGAAACAACGCTGGTGGGCGATTTAACCGAGCACTGGACGCTAACAGCTAACTACGCCTACAACGATACACTAGTTGTTGAAGGTGTAACCGGCGATACTATTTCAAGCACCTACGGTGATGGCTCTCGCTTTGCTAATGCGCCGCGCCACCAAGCAGGTTTATGGTCGCGTTTTGCGCTTGATAGCATCGACTCGTCTATAGCATTTGGCGCAAATTACGTAAGCGAGCAAATAAGCCAAGATGGCCAAAAAGTTAAACCCTTTACTGTATTTGATATGAGCTGGACTACGCGCTTTGACGATGTGTTATTAAGCGTAAATATTAATAATATATTTGATAAAGAATACGCAGTAAGTGGCTTTAGTGAGCGTAACGGTCACTTCCCAGGCAGCCCACGAGAAATAGTAGGCCAAGTAACCTATAAATTTTAAAGCAATTTAAGCGCGAGCCTATCTCGCGCTTAATTTTTATCGCTATTAAAATTAGCGGCTTCTTGCGCTGTGTTAATAGCTGTAATAGGGAAGGGGATCACAATACCTTCTTGGTTATAGCGTTTATGTAGCGCTTTAATAAAAGCAGATTTAACCCAAAACCGATTAAAGTACTCTTTTGCGCGCAGCATTACGGTAAAGTTAATGCTTGAGTTATCAAAGGTGTGATACACCACAAAGGTATTGTAATCATCAACCCCCCACTCATGGTCAATTAGTACTTGGCGAGCAACTTCAAGCGTTACTTGCTCTACAAATTCTAGGTCTGAGCTGTAGTGAACGCTTACATCAACAGGTACACTCAGTTCTTTTTCGGGGTAAAAGTAATTAGGGCGTGTTGAACTTTGCGGATTGAAATTTGTTCAATCTAGGGGCGATTAAATCGCGGCGCGAGGTTTGTAACCTAGTGGGCTAAGTAAAAACCGAGCAAAGCTTCCGCGTCCTGCTCACGCCCCTTACCTACATCCATGTAGGCAACAAATAGTTTATCGCCCCTAGGCAGAACCCTAAGGGCAGCGCATGTTTGGCATTTATGCTGCGTTATCGCCTATTTATGGGGAATAACCACACTTCATAGGCTCTGCCTTGCCTAAAAACCAAACACGCTGCTGCAAATTCAAACATCAAAGATCAACACGCCCTACTAATATGCGATTTAGAAAGCTGACTATTAGGAATAATAATCATATTATTTGGCAGCATTTTAACCCACGTAGAGCGCCAACCAATTTTCTCTACAAAGCCTTGCTCCTTTGACTCAAGCTCAATAAAATCCCCCACCCGTATGGGTTTATCTATAACAAGTTGTACGCCCGAAAAAAAGTTTTCAAGGGTGGGCTGCAGGGCAAGTGCCACCGCTAATGACGTAATACCTAACGAGGCAATTATAGGCGTAATAGAAATACCCAAGGTGCCTAACAGCACTAAAGCCCCGACCGATAAAACGCTTACCCTAATAATGCCTTTAATAATACTTTGCGAATTAAAAATTACCGCCGACTCTTTGCTGTAGTAATTAATGGTGCCCACAAAAAAGCGGTCAAAAAATAAAATAATAGCCACTAAGCCCAAAATAATATTAATGGTCGAAAACGAAATATAGCTCGCAACCGGCTCGCCTTGTATTAACAACCCTTGCTCTATAATGGTGAGTAGCACAATAATTGTGCAAAGGGTAAGCGGTTTAGAGATAGAGGCGATAAGTAAGCTATCGAATATAAATTTAGTATGAGAGGTCCACTTTTTAAGCCAGTACATTATAAAAAAGCGGATGCAAAACAAAGCTATAGTTATGGAAACTAAACAAATAGCAATAACTACCCAAGGTTGCTCTGTTAGGTTGTAAAAAGTAGTAGCAGACATTACTTACCTCTCTTTTATAAACTTAAAAGAGTAAGCAGCAAGTTATGTACCTATATGAATAGTTAGCCAAGGCAAGGAAAGAGGGGCTATTTAAATAGGGTTAGACTGGCAAGCTAATACCTGCCAGTTTTAATGAAGGACTAAGGCCGTATATCTTCCGAGGTTAAATTTATACTTTTTTAGCTATCCACATACCGCCAAGTACGGCTGCAAAAAATAACCAAAATTCCATTTTAAGTGAAGTAAGTTGCACAAGGCCAGGGCCTGGGCATATGCCGCTTAATCCCCAGCCTAAACCAAACAGTACAGAGCCAGTGATTAGCCGAGGGCTAATGTTTTTAACATCACTTAAAGTAAACGTTTCACCAAGCAGTGGTCTATCTTTTTTGGCAACCCAAAACCACGCCAGCATCATTATTCCCATAGCTACAGCCATTACAATAATTAAACTGCCATCCCATTGGTTTTGAAAATTTAAAAAGTTAAGTACTTTGTCGGGGTTTGTCATACCACTAATGATAAGCCCTAAACCAAATATAAATCCTA
Organism: Pseudoalteromonas sp. R86517; assembly: GCF_042466295.1. Lineage (NCBI taxonomy): Bacteria > Pseudomonadati > Pseudomonadota > Gammaproteobacteria > Alteromonadales > Pseudoalteromonadaceae > Pseudoalteromonas > Pseudoalteromonas sp. R86517. Next base: position 2,018,179 of record NZ_JAXHCB010000001.1, on the reverse strand, counting down.
AAATAACATGAATTACTGCTGTCATTTTTTTACCCTACGAGGTTTGCTGTTATTATAGCCACGGCCATAAATGTACATGTTGAAACCCACGAACGGGTAGAAAAACGCGACATACCACATACGCCATGGCCACTTGTACAGCCATTAGCTAATGAGGTGCCCATACCGACAAGTAGCCCAGCTACAACTATAAGCACAGGCGATAAGCTCAGCTCACCTTCTAATAAAGACGGCGCAAATATACGCACCGCAATACCGGCTAATAATAGCCCTACAATAAAGTATAATTTCCAACGCGACTCAGCCGTTTGCTTATTAAAAACAGATTTAACAATGCCTGATATACCGGCTATTTTTCCGTATAAAACCAGTAATAGTGCGCACGCTATTCCTATTAAAGCACCCCCTATAGCTGCCGCTATTGGCGTAAACTCTGTAACCATTTTATATTCCCCAAACAACCGACACACCTAGGCCTGATTGCTCCATTTCAATTGATATTTGTTGGTTTGGCGCTAAGTAGTTAGCACCCGATACTTTTTTAGCTGGCGAGTAAAAAGCCATTGCATTTAATTGTACCGTGTTACTAATAGAATGGCTAAAACCCGTAGTAAAATGCCATTCTTGCACACCTGGCGCTAAAATATTAAGTAAAACGTTTGATGAAGGAATAGGTTGCTCTGTATACGAAATACCAAAGCGAATTTTTTGTTTTGCTGTACGCTGCCACTGATAGCCAAGTTTATAAATGGTCATATCGTCCCAACCAAAACCTGCGCCTGCATCGGCACCTAGTGGAGCCGACATTAAATTATCAATCGGGTTAGCAATGCTGTTTACTTCACTGTAATTTATTTTTTGCCAATCAAATACAAGCTGGTTGTTTGGCGTAATTTTATAAGCTGCGCCAATTTGAAGCGAACTAGGTAAATCAAATCCACCTTGCTCTGCAAACAAACCTTTATAGCTATCAAACTCTTGCATAGATACTGATGAGCGGTAACTTGCTCCCCAGCTTAATGACGAGTTTATATCTTGGCTAATACCTAATTGAATACCTAAGCCTGTGCTGGTGTCGGTACCATTATTTGTAAGGGCTTCGGGCGATTGCGAAAAAGGCGCAAAGTTTCCAAGGCCTGTAGCTTTAAACTGCTGCACTGCATAAATTGGTGATACACCAAGGCGTATTTGCTCGTTAAGTTTGTAGCTTATTGTTGGGCTAATAAACATTTGCTTTAAATCAACACCCGTAGTGCCAGCATAAAATGTGCCTTCAGGCTCTGAATCGGCGCTGTAGTCGGTGTTCATACCGCCATTACCGTAAACTAATAAGCCAATACTTACTTTGTCATTAAGCTGGTGGCCAATAGCAAACTCAGGAATAGCAAATAAAGTGTTATCACTTTTTTGGGTTTTTGCTTGCAGGTAAAATGCGTCAGGGTAAAAGGTATCTACATCAGATGCTGAGTATTTTCGATCAGGCGAAAAAAGCTCCAAGCCCACAGATAATTGCGTGCCATTAGCTAAAAAGGTAGCAGGGTTATTAGCGCCAGACATTAACTCTTCAGATAGCGCAACACCCGCACCCGCCATGCCTTTGTGGGTCATGCCATAACCATGAGTAAAATATCCATTGGTAGCAAATGCGTTAAACGAACCTAAAGTAAGGGTTAGGGCCAAACCAGATACTAACTTATTTTTCATTTTGATAGACATACGTAGTGGGAAAACGCGGACAATAGCTAATTTTCTATATTCAAAAAAGGAATTTAAATCGATTACTTATAGTAAAAAGGAATACTGAACGCGATTGATAAGCCACTGTTTAGCGCAGTAATTATTAGATGGTTTAATACTGCTATTGAATCAATCATTTACCTAAAAAGCACAAAGCGGTGAAAAGGGTTCACCGCTTTCAGGGCTAATTACATAGACTCAAGTGTTTTACCACGGGTTTCTGTAATGTATTTGGCCACAAAAAATATGCTAATAAGTGCAGATAAAGCATAAAATCCGTACGCTCCGGCAAGGCCTATGTTAGCCAGCATAATAGGGAAGGTCATGGTAATGGCAAAGTTAGCAATCCACTGTGCGCTTGCAGCAACAGCAAGCGCTGCCCCACGAATACGGTTATTAAACATTTCGCCTAATAACACCCACACAACGGGGCCCCAACTTAAACCAAAAAATACCACAAATAAGTTAGCCATAATAAGCGCAAACGTACCCATGTTATCGCTAAGTACAAGCTTGCCTGCTTCATCAAGGCCTGCGCTGCCAAATATATAAGTAAGCGCGCTTAAGCTGATAAACATACCAATACTGCCTACTAATAGCAGTGGCTTACGGCCAATTTTGTCAACAAGGGCAATAGCAATAAAGGTCGATACAATATTAGTCGTACCCGCTAATACATTTATAAATAACGATTGCGACTCATCAAACCCAGCAGCTTGCCAAAGCTCAGAGCCGTAATAAAACACCACGTTAATACCTACAAATTGCTGAAACACACTCAGCGCAACACCCGCCCATACAATCGGGTGTACTTTTTTACTGCCATCAATAAATAAATCGCGAATACTCGGCTTTTTATCGCTGCGTAAGGAGCTTTGAACATCGCTTATTTGCTCAGCAACGTTGTCGTTCGAAATTTTACTAAATACTGTTTTTGCATCGTCTACTTTACCTTGCGCCACTAAATAACGAGGCGACTCAGGAATAAACAACACACCCACTAAAAACAGTATTGCAGGCACAAGCTCAGCCCAAAACATCCAACGCCAAGCGGCTATATCAAGCATTAAAATATTTTGCGCACTACCTGCTGCATCAGCAATTAAATAGTTACTTAAAAATGCAGCAAATAAACCCAATACAATAGCGAGTTGTTGTAATGTAGCTAAACGACCACGAAGGGCAGGTGGAGCAACTTCTGCAATATAAGCCGGCGCTAATACCGATGCAGCACCAATACCTAAGCCACCAAATAAGCGGTAAAAAATAAACTCGGCCGAGCTTTCGCTAATGCCCGAACCAAACGCACTAATGGCAAAAATAATCGCGGTGATGATCATAATTGCACGCCGGCCAAACTTATCAGCCAGCGGCCCCGCAGCAAGTGCACCTAAGGCACACCCAAGTAATACAGACGATACGTTAAAGCCCGTAGCCACACTGCTTGAGTTAAAAGCATTACCGAGTGCCGACACTGTGCCGTTAATAACACCCGAGTCAAAACCAAATAAAAAGCCACCAATAGCAGCCACTGCAGAGATAAAAATTACGTAAAAAAGAGAGGTGTTTTCAGCTGTGTTGGCTGAGTGGGAAGGCGGTGTGTGCGTTGTCATTATATGCCCTGAAAGTTAATTTAAATTTAAAGGAGCATAATATCGTAAAGCGTTATGGCTGAATACATTTGTGCAGATATAACGATTTAGTGGGTTTAAATTGAGCTGTATTTTAAAGGTTTTAGCTTAGAGGAATTAGTCTAAAGGCGTTAGATTAAGTACTTTTAACTTAAGTACCGTTTTTGAATAGCGCAGACTGAATCTCAATAAACAATGTGCTTTATATGGGAAGTAGCTGTTGAATCAATATTACTGTTCTCACCCATTTTGGTGTTTTTTGCAATTGCGTAGCCTGTTCTGAAGTTAGGTAATTGTTTACAGGTGGTTATTTGGTGGTTAAAGTGAATGCATTATAAAATAGGGACATCTGTCGTTTATAAAGCGATAATTGTTGCAGAGTAAGTTGTTATAACTCTTTAATAATCAAAATAAGGCATTCCAAGTGCAAGATAGAAGTAGCTACGATTATATATTAATTGGAATAATAATTAGAGCCATGCAGGCAAGAGATCATACATTTGAATTCGTTTCGAGGGGTATAAAAGATCTTGAACGTATATTAACGGAAGTTAACTTAGAAGTAAGTATAGCTATGACACAGTCCGCTTCATTTCTTGACTTAATTGAACATATCTATGAAAGAGAAAACGAGACACCTAATGAAAAAATTGATACAGATACTATCGAGAAAATAATTAACGAGTTTTCTGGCTTAGAAAAAGTAGTATTCGCTGAATCGAGTACTAAAAAAACCTACACGATTCCTTCTAGGCGCTATAATACTGAGTTTCTTTTAAATAAACCAGATAAGTTGTTTAAAAATGGTCACTTTGAAAAATTAAGTGAGTTAGCAAAACAAGACATATCGTCATCGTCACGTTGTATTTTATTTGGCGAGGCAACTGCTTCTGCATTTCATATTTTACGAGCAACTGAAGATGTTCTAAAAAATTATTATTTTTATCATAGAAGACAAAAAAGACTACCAAAGCCAATGTGGGCTAATATGCTTGAACAGCTAAAAGCAAAGAAAAATAATAAGCCACCTAAAAATTTATTGGATTCACTTGATATGATTCGAGCTAACTACCGAAATCCAACTCAGCATCCGGAAGCTACTTATAATATTGATACCGCACAAGATTTATTCGGTGTATGTTTGGATGTAATTGGTAAGATGGCGGAAGAGTTATAACAAAGCAATCTAGGTGATGCGTTCCACTCAGCGGCTTTAGCATGTAGTTTGGTGCGCTTTGTTGGTTCAGAGGATAACATCTTATTGCGGGCGCTATGTGCCTCATTTTATGTGAAAATTTATTCGTGGTCTTTGGTTTATTACTCGTTGCGAAATAAGTTCCATTAAGAAGTTGGATATGGCAAGACTTTAGATACTAAGGTTAATGGTGCTTTTTTTAATAAAGAGTTTGGAGCATGGAATAAAATAGACATCCATCATAAATTTGTACGTGTTCCCCCTTATTTAAAAGTTATATTCACTAGGTGGTTATGGAGATATTGTTGTACATATTAGGGGCATTTGTAGCCTATTTAATCTTACTCCGTTTCATTTCTCATGAAAGAAAGTTGAAGAAGCGTTTCAATAAACCAAAGACTAAGTATTCTGCTCTTACTGACTCTGATGATGTTCATATTTCTGGCCGTACAAAGTTAATAGCATCATTAAATACACCTATATTAGGTTCAAAGTGTTGTTACTTTAAAACAACTGTTTTTGAAGTTAACAGATATGGAGAAGGCGATATAATAAAGAAGGATTCTGACTGGTCTGAGCTAAAGTCAGAAGTAGGCTCCAGCGATTTTATTTTGGAAGTTAACTTACAGCCCGTTTTAATCCTAACAGCTTCATCTGAGGCTCTAGTTAAGACAAATATTGATACGCATAGTGAACAACTATTAGATACTTCAGAATTCGAGAATTATTGGCTAAACATAAAAGCTATGCTCGAACGCGACGGGGTGAGAGTTTGTAACGTCTACGACAAGTTTGGCAAACGAGTCAAAGAGTCATTCGTTGGCAATGACGAGCCTTTATCTGTTGTAGGAAAGGGGTCTTGGAGACCTGTAATCGATTTTCCCGAGATTCAAAATATTATAGAAAGTGAACAAATTTACGTTGTCAGAGGTTCAGAAAAAAAGCCACTAGTATTTACAAACTCGAATTCGTTACTTTGGGGTTAAGTATAATTCAACGTGAACATAATAAATTAAAGTAGTTACTTAGTTTATAGAGTATTAATTCTTTTAGGAGACTCGATGGATGCTAGAGATTGTTGCTACTGAAGACCTAAAGACTGCCGCACAGTTTACGTTTAACAATATGAAACCCTATTACGAAATGTATGCGGTAGATTGGGATGTAGAAGACGTTTATCAAGCTACCAAAAACCTTAAAAATTTTGATATTTTGTGTAAGGAGCAACACATAGGTGTCGTGCGCTTATCGTTTGATGAAGGGCGTTGTCAACTTCGCGATATTCAGATTGCAGCTACTTATCAAAACAAAGGTTATGGTGCTCACGTTATTGCTAAAGTAGTTGATATAGCTCGACAACACAGCGTCAAATTCATAGACCTCAAAGTATTTCAGCGTAGCCCAGCATTTAAGTTATATAGCCGTATTGGATTTGCAGTCGATAGAAAAGATGATCGTTTCTACTACATGAGCTTGCGAGTCTAATAGCAACAGTATTAAGAGGCGTAAAGTACTTGGTTTCACTACTCTTTAGCTAACTTTAGTCAAGTCCGACTGTATTGCCTTATGCAGGCATTAGTTTTTAGGAGAGCGAGGTGTTCTTAATTGCTGTGTGGTTTGCTCAAAAATTTAAAAGTACATTTAGGCCTGCAGGTTTTGGCTCATTCCTATTTGGTGGTTTTATGGTTTACATAATTACGATTAGTTACCGCTAATAAGTGGCTAAGCTTACCAAGGGTAACTAAGAATGAGCGTTAACATATTCCCCCGTTTCTCCCTCACACCTCAAAGTTATTAAAGTATTCTTTTTGCAATTCTATAGTGAGTGCTTTAGGGCGAATACCTTGTACTAAGCTATATACCTCTTCTTTTGTGTAACCTGCCGAATTTAAAATAAGCGCAGCAACCAACCCTGTGCGGCCAGTGCCGCCTTTGCAATGTATGGCAATGGTTTGTTTTTGCTGTATGGCTTGTAGTATATCTGTTTTGTGGGTGTTCCAGCTTGATGTAAAAGGCTGTTTGGGTGCTTCGTCGTCATTTATTGGTAAATGAAACCAGGTTATATCGTGCTTTTTGCACTCATTATTAATTGTTTGTACGTTGTTTTTTTCAAGCTCCTTTTGCGGCATAAGCGATAACAGCATGTGAGTGCCAGCGGCTTTTAATGTAGCGATTGAATCCGCTAGGTTTTGCGTTTTTGTACCAGGGCAAGGCGTAAAAATAATATTTGCGCCGTTATTGAGTGATAAAACATCGTATGGGTGCGCGCTCATGGTAAGTCCTTTATTTTTAATAAATTTACTTTTATACGCTCACTATAGCGTGTTTTAGTTACAAGTTTAAGATTGAATAAAAAGCACAAATGCTAGATACTGTTTTTATATACAGTCTTGGCGATGTTATGAAAAAAGAATTACCAGCAAAATACTATTTAGCGCATTTTAGAGAGCTTATTGAGTTTGTAACAAGTAAATGTATGCACTTACTTGAGCCTAAACATAGTGAATTTATTAGTAAAATTAACCAGCTAGATGAGCAAAGCCAATGCATGTTGGCGCGTGTGTATTCGCGCAAGCCTTATTTAGTGCAGGCGCAATCGCTTAATTATGAAGAAATAACTTCGCCGCATCAGGCTATTTATACGCTAAAAACAGCGGGTATTTTATATGAGCCAAACGCACAGCATTACAAGCAGCTTATTGCGCATTTAACCAAGCCCATGTTGGTGGAGTTACTCAGTAATTACAGTGAGCAATTAAACTTTAAGAAAAGCGCAGCTAAAGGGGAGTTGGTCACTATTGCGTGTCATTTTTTTAGTGATCGCGCAGATGATTTAGCCCCTTTATATAGCCAATATGTGATAAATAACCGTGAAGATTATTACGAGTATTTTGAGTTTTTATTTGCAGGGCGCTTAAGTAGTGGCGATGTAAACCATCAAAACCGCTTTGTTATGCGCGATTTAGGGTTAACCGCTACCCGCGAAGGGCACAGCGAGAGCTTGTCACGCTTTAATACACTCGCTGAGGCGCAATCTAATTACGTTTTAAATCGTTACCGTTTAGCGTTTAAAAACATCGGCAAAACAGCCGGTAATACAAAAGATGAAACCTTTGATGACAAAACCCCTTACACCGAGCTTGCGCATTTAGTATTGGCGCAACCGGCGCATGGCGCACAAGCGCACGACATTAAAAACAAACTGCTGGTTAGGCTGTACAAACAACTTAAAAATACCGATAGCGAAATTGCTTTTAGCTTACTTGAAGGCTGCACCGATTACGCCGAAGCACAAGAAATTCAAATAAGAGAGCAATACCGCCTAGGTAATAAAGAGTGGGTAAAAGCGCAGCTAGAGCAAATTATAGAAAACCCACTCACCGACGATTTACTGTACTTTGCTGATGACTTTTTGATGCGAAAGTTTAATAAACAAACGCGTTCGCGCTTAAGCACTATGCTGGCCGACACCCAATGTGTGCTTGAAATTGACGAAATTTACCGAGGCGATGTAGAGCAAGGCGTAAATGAGCATTACAGTGCAAAAGGGTTAACGGTTTTTAATACCGAAAATACCTTATGGCTAAGCTTGTTTGGCTTGGTATTTTGGCACGAGTTATTTATTGAATCGCCATACCCGCCATGTAATGAATTTGATATTTACCCGCAAGTTTTACAGCTTGGTAATTTTTATGAAGCGCAAAGCACGCAAATTGACGCACGTTTAAAAAGCTGTAGCACTAATCAGGCGCTGCTTAATTTGGTATGTAAACATGCCGCGCAGTATTTTGAGCAGCCCAATGGTTTATTTAGATGGCGCAGCAATTTATTAGAGCCACTAGAGGCACTTATTTTAAACAGCCCGCTTGAAGCGTTAATTGCGCACTTAACGGCTATGAGCAAACACTATTTACAGCTAAAAGACGGCTACCCCGACTTAATGGTTATTAATAATAGTCAAGTACATTTTGAAGAGGTAAAAGCCCCAGGCGATAAGCTTAGGCGCAACCAACTTACCACTATTGATAATTTAAAAAATGTAGGCTTTACAGTACATATTGCTGCAGTTAGGTGGTTTGTAGACCCTAACCGTATTTACAGCGTGGTTGATATAGAAACCACGGGTGGCTTAAAAGGCGGTAACCGCATTACCGAAATTGGCATTGTTAAAGTGCAGCACGGTAAAGTAATTGATACCTGGACGACTCTTATTAATCCGCAGCGCCATATCCCAAGCTTTATTACTAAATTGACCGGCATAAGCGATGGCATGGTTTACAACGCGCCTGTATTTGCCGATATAGCACAGCCACTACTAGATAAACTTGCAGGCAGTATTTTTGTAGCCCATAACGTAAACTTTGATTACGGTTTTATTAAAAAGGAATGCGAGGTTGCAGGGCATTTTTTTAAAATGCCAAAAATGTGCACCGTGGTTGAATCGCGCAGAGCGTTTAAAGGCTTAAAGTCGTATTCGCTTGGTAACCTTAGCGCGCATTTTAATTTAAATTTAACCAGCCATCACCGCGCATTGGCCGATGCTACCGCCACTGCCGAGCTGTTACTGCTGATCCAAAACGGCGAAATGCTTACGCAGTAAACGAGTAATTTATATTTAAGAGTATGAAACTTAAATAATTAAGTAACGTTATTATAATTTTTAATTATTTTTGGAATAAAGTGTTTTTGTAAATCGTCTTCTTTATGTCAATCCGACAAACTAGAGGACAAAACAATGACTAAATTAAATAAAATTGTAAGCGTAATGATGTTAAGCGGTGTGTGTACTTTTACAGGTGCAGTGCATGCCGCTGATATTGAACTATCTCAGTCAACGTCGGCGCAGCAACAAACATCTACATCTATTGCGCTTTCACAAAATGGTTTAACAGCCAGTGGTAGCAACGAGTCAAACGTATCTAACGATACACAAGTAACGGCTGATGATTCGCAAAACACAGATTCAACGGCGAATAATACGCAAACTCCAGCGCAAGAAAGCAGTGAGGCCGCAGAGCCTGCAAATACATTAGTTGCATCTGCCAGCTCATCTTTAAATAATGCATTAAATGCATCGGCCTCGTCTTTAAATGCCACAGGCAATTCCACAAGCAATACCACAGCCAATACAGCGCTTGATACAACAACGCAGTTAACCTCATCGGCGGGTAATTTAACAACCGCTGTGAGCCAGTCGTCATTACTTTCTGTTACCTCTGAGCAAGGCACTCAGCCAGACTCTACCGATACACCAGCCGATGCCTCTTTACTTTCAAATGTGGGCAGCGCTACCGATTCAGTTACACAAGCTGATGCAACTAATGCAACTAATGCCGGTGAGCTTACAAACCAATTAGCAATTACTAATACGGCTGCAAACTCAGTGAGTTCTGCACTGCAAATGGGTGATGCAATTAATACCAGTAATGAAGTAGTAAGCAGTGTTCAGCAATCTTTAATTGCCAGTGTGCAAGACAGTACGGTTAGTAGTTTACAAAGCACGGTACAGCAAAGTGTTAGCGGGCAGGTGAGTGCAGCGGTTACTGATCAAATTAGTAACGATGTAGCACTTAGCACCGCAAGTGAAGTAGTAACCAACATTACTAACGATTTAGACCTAGGCCTTTAATACGCCAAGTGCTTGCACAAATGCCGAATGGGGAAACCTATTCGGCCTGTTGGAGAATAAATATGAAAGCAGTTATAACCGCCACATTGTGTGTTTTTAGTGCTCAAGCGGTGCTTGCACAAACTAACCACATTAAAACAGCTGAGCAAAATAAGCCCTTTAAAAGTAGCTTTGAAGTAAATGCAGATGCAGAAGTTGGGGTATTAAGTAACTCGGCGCTCTCTGTTCAAGAGCTTGACGATATTTCGTCGCAAAACGACAGCGGCATAAAAACCGCAGCCGGTGTTAATGCAAAATGGCAAGTAACCAAAAGCGCTAAATTAACCTCAAGCTATAAGTTTGAACAACAAGACTACGATGAATTTGATCAATACGATTTAGACCTGCATCAATACGGTTTAGATGGCAGCTACAGCTTTAATAGCCATGAGGTAGGGGTTCGTTACGATGGTGCAAAAGCAAATGTAGATGGCGATACATTTTTACATTTTAATCAAGCCAGCGCCTACTATGGCCATTTTTTAAACCCGCATACGTATTTGCGTATGAGTGTAAAAACCAAAGCTAAACGTTTTGCTACTGCAAAAGCACGTAATGCCGACGGCGTAGGCGGCGATGTAGCGCTTTATCATTTTATAAATAATGGGCAAACCATGCTAATGGCAGCGCTAAGTGCTGATAAAGAAAATGCCGACGACAACCAATACGACTTTAACGGCTACGGTTTTACTACTAAAGTTACGCACAAATTTACGGCCTTTAATTTAGCGAATAAAGTGGGCGCAGGCTGGCGTTATCAAAATAAAGATTACGATGAGCAAACAACGGATGATTTTTTTGAGCAAATACCGTCGCGAGATGAGCACAGAAATGTAGTTAATGCGTTTTATAACCTAGCTTTATTTGAGCACGTAACACTCATAGCCGAGGCTGAATATGGCGATTATCAATCAAAGCTTAGAAGCAATACCTATACGCAATCGGTTTTATCGGCGTCAGTTAAAGTGCATTTTTAGGTGGGTAAATGGCACCATAACCAAAGGTGGTGTCTTTGCCATGCTCGCCTAAATCGACGGCAAGCGATGTAAGCTCGTTAAGAGCTTTGGTTTTATTATTACCATGCTTTAACAATAAACAACTTAATGCCGCGCTTACATGCGGCGCAGCCATTGACGTACCCGACTCCCTACCAAATTTTCCACTGCCTTGGCTTGTAACAACATTTACACCAAGAGCTGCAAAGTCTATGTAATCGCCTTTATTTGACCATCTATAAATTTGGTTTTGTGAATCAATAGCACTTACCGCTATCACGCTTTTATACGCACCTGGGTATAACGGCTGCGACGCCGGCCCTTGGTTACCTGCAGCAGCTACAATTAACACGTTTTGTTTTATTGCTGCAGTAATACTTGCTTCTAAAACTGCGTTATTTGGCCCTGTTAGGCTCATATTTATTACGGGTATTTTATTACTGACTAGCCAGTTAAGTGCTTCTACTATGGCAAATAATGTAGCCCCTTGAGCATATTCAGATTGCCTATAAAACACCTCGGCACTGTAAAGCATGGCACTGCCTAAAAGCGGGTTAAGTTTTGCGCCTTTACCTGTAATTAGCCCTGCAATGGCGGTGCCGTGTAAATTTGGCGAGCTTAACCCTTGTGGTAAAAAGCTTTGCGTAGTGATATTTGCACCTTCAAAAGCACTGTGTTTGGTATTAATGGCGCTGTCGATCATGCCAATTTTTACGCTTTGTGTGCAGTAGGGGGCAATAGAGTTATTTGGTGTTACTTTTGCGGTAGGCTCGCCAGTTTGCGCTTGGTATATGTGGTTTCGGTCAAGTATTGCAGACTCATCTATGTTAAGCGCTTTTAATAACTCACTTTTAAAATTAACACCTTGGGGGGCGTTAAAGCGTACTAAGCTCATGTTAAGTGCGTTGTAATTTTTTACCGATACAATGGTTACATTTTGCTGCTTTAGGGTATTAAGTTGTTGGCTATTTGCCATTAATAACCATTGGCGCTCTATTGCTCTAAAGCCGTTTTCTAGCTCTACTTCAACAAATGCGGTGTTTTGGCTATTTATATTAATGTTAAGCACATTGGGTAAGCTGCTAATTGGCTCACTAATTTGCGCTTTTAGTTCATCAATCGAAACTTGTGGTACAGGCACCGGAAGCGGCAGGCGTTGTGCGCGCTCTATAGTTTGCTCAATACGCTGCTCTATTGGGTTTAGCTGCCCAAGCACTTGATCGACTCTCACTATATTGGCTGAGCTCGTTGCGCTAAATATGCAAAGCGAAGTGGCTATTATGTGTTTAACGCGTGTGTTTTTAATATTCATAGTGGGTTACTTCTATTAAATTTATCATGCTTGTAGTTAACGTTTAACACATAGAAATATTTCATTATTCAAATTATTTTGATTATTTGGGAATAAATGTTTTTTTGAATCGTCTTCTTTATAAAAGGGGTAAAAATCAATGAACGAAACATTAAAAACCTTATTGCCCATGCTTAGGCGTTTTGCCTATTCGCTAACGGGTAGTAAAGCAGATGCAGACGATGTAGTGCAAATAACAATTGAAAAACTATTAGTAAAAGGCATTCCGGATGACGTTGAGCCTGCTAAATGGGCGTTTAAAATTTGCCGCAATGTGTGGATAGACGAATACCGCTCACGCAAGGTAAGGCAAAATACGGCCCAGGCCGATGTTTTTCCAGAGCCAATTACAAGTAATGAGCACCAAACACTCGAAAACAAACAAATGCTTAAAAATGTAAATACAGCACTTGGGCAATTACCCGAAGAGCAACGTGCCATAGTATCGTTGGTGGCAGTGCAGGGCATGGCCTATAAAGAAGTAGCACATACACTCGATATACCTATAGGCAGTGTAATGAGTAAATTATCGCGAGCACGCAGTACACTTTATAACTTAATAAAACCCGACTTTAAAAAGGAGCAAGTATGAACATTAACGACGAAACACTTAGCGCCTTTTTAGACTCAGAGCTAAGCGAGCACGAAATGGAGCAAGTGCGCAAAGCCCTTGAAACCGATGATGAACTAGTAATGCGACTTGCAGAGCTAAGCGAAGTAGACATGCGAGTAAAAGAGCACGCAACAAGTATTGATGACGCACCCCTTAGTGACTCATTAGCTAAAACGGTGGCAAAGCTTGATACAGCAACGACAAAAAACACGTTAAATAGCAATGTAGTAACGTTAACGCCTTGGCAAAGGGTTAAGCAGTCGGCTAATAAAAGCTTAGCAATAGCTGCAAGCGTTGCCGTGGTATTTGGTATTGTAATGACTAGTTATTTACAACCCAATGAGTCGCAAAATTTAGTAGCCAGTAACATAGCCTCTGCCCTTGATACACAGCTAAGTAGTGGTGAGTATAAGCAAAGTGATGGCTCAGTATTTAGCGCGCAGCTTAGCTTTAAAAATCAGCAAGGTGAGCTTTGTAGGCAGTATGCGCTAAGCTCAAACAATACCACGCAAACAAGCATTGCTTGTAAAGCGCAAAGCGGTTGGCAAATTAAAGCGCAAACAGCCGCGCAGCAAAGTGATAATGGCGCGCAATATCAAACGGCGTCTAATAACAGTGAGTTAGATGCTGTTATAGATAGCATGATCAGCGGCGCACCACTAGATAGAGCGCAAGAGCAGCAAGCAATTAGTGCAAAGTGGCAGTTAAACCAATAATAGTTTTTATAAAACGAGGTGAATAATGAAAACATCTATTTTAATTATCAGTATTTTACTTATGGCGGGTTGCGCATCTAAACCAGACTACCGTCCAGCTAATAATGGCTCACAAGGTTATAGCGAGCAAAAAATTAGTGACGATCAATACCGCGTCGAGTTTAAAAGTGTGTCAAACAACGTAGCCGATGCCGGTGACTATGCATTGTTACGCGCGGCTGAACTTACCCAAGAGCAAGGCTACGACTGGTTTGTTGTAACAAATAAAGAAACCTTTGTTGAGTCTAAATCACAAGCGCCCGCGTCATCTATTAGTGCATCACACAGCCAGCAATATGAGCGAAACTGCGGTTTATTAACCTGCGAAACACGCGTACGCCCGAGCAATGGTGTAGGCGTACAAGTGGGCAATACTGATAAACGCAAAGAAGTGCACACCTTGATTGATATTAAAATGGGCAAAGGCATTAAACCCAGCGACAACAGCTATAGCGCACAAGACTTGATTGAAAACTTAAGCAAAAAGACACAAAACTAATTATGAGAATAGTTATTAGCTGTTGTTATTCTACATGTGATTATATTTCAGCCATACGCTTTAACTTTTAGTGACAGTGGGCATTTAATTATTAGTCGGTTAGGTGCCTACTTTAAATGTGATTACCCCTCCATGGACTTCGAAGTCCTTTAATCTGTATTTTCTCTACCATACTTCTTTCTTTGGTTGTTATTGTTAAATTAAACAGATCAAACCAGTGCTTTAAAGAATAAACTTGTAAAATAACTTTATAATTTTAAAGGATTTATTTTTGTTTAAATACGCTGCTTCGTTTTTAGTGTTATGAACATGTAAAACTTTTACATAATCTTTATTGCATTCGAATGCAAAAAGCGATAGTTTTTATAAGTCGAAAAAATAGGCATTTAAATCGCGCTTTTAATCATTATAAATACTTAAAATTCGGTTGCGGGTTATTTAGCCCTTAAATGCTTAATAAAATAACTTATATCAACAGGTGGAGAATTAATCTCATGGCCGCACATATTTTACGTAAAACACTTATTTTTGCTGCAGTAAACACGGCGATATTGGGCTCAGCCTCGGTATACTCGCAAGAGGCAAAGTTAAACCCTAACAAAGAGTTGGAGGTTATTTCGGTTACCTCTACTAAGCGTGTTAAAAGTATTCAATCAGTGCCGTTGGCTGTGACCGCTGTATCTGCTAAAGATTTACTAGAAAATGGCGTTACTGATATCTTAAACCTTGATAGCTTAGCGCCAGGGTTAAAGTCGGGTGTGTCGGGCAGTGATGCTCGCCCAGCTATGCGCGGTGCTAGAACAGAGCAAGTAGAGGCTAACGATGTTGCCATCGCGTTTTATTCTAACGGTGTTTATCGTCCTCGTCACGGGCAGGCGCTTGCTGGGTTTGTTGATTTAGAGCGTGTTGAAGTATTACGCGGGCCACAAGGTACATTGTTTGGTCGTAACTCATTTGGTGGTGCGATTGATGTTATAGCTAAAAAACCAGAGCTAGATATTACCGAAGGCGGTATGGCCGTTACATTTGGTAATTATGGTCATTTACGTGGTGAGGGCTTTTTTAATGCAGCGCTTACTGATGATACCGCGGTGCGATTTACTGGCGTTCGAGAAATAAGAGATCCCTACGTTGAAAATACATTTAATGAAGATGCAGGCTTAAAAGATGCTGATATGTATTTTTTACGTGGCCAAGTTTTTACTGAAATTAACGACGATATAAATTTAAATGTAAAAGTAGAAACGTGGCAGGATGAATCAAATGGCGGCGGTGCTTTTGGGTACCATATTTTAGGCGTTCCTATAAATCCTGCAACGGGTAAAACAAGTTTGTCGGCACCATTAACTGAGCGAATTGGTCGTGACGATGTGTGTGGCAGTAATTGTGGCCGCTTTGGCGCAGGTTTAGATAACGCTGCAACACCTGGGCTTGATACAGCACAGGCGGTATCGTCAGACCCATTTACTCAGCAGTTTGACTATAAACCATCGCGTGATGTAAGTGATGTAAGCATTAGTGCAGAGCTTAACTGGTCATTAGAGTCGGTAGATTTGAAAGTGATTGCAGCCTCAATGGATTACGAAGAAACGCGCCTTACTGATGGTGATTTTTCGACTTATGCAACCACGGTTGATGGGAATGCGATTGAATCAAAAACAAACTCGTTAGAAGTGCAGGTTAGCTCAACGTATGAAAGCGACTTTGAATGGGTAGCGGGTATTTATTTGCTTTCAGAAGATTTAGACAACGCATTTTTAAATGGCAGCTATGGCGCTGTGGTTGATAATGTGCCAGATACAACGCAACCCCAAGAATTTCAGTACGCGTCGTGGTTAAATCAAATTCAGTTAGAAACCAGATCAGCTGCTGCCTACTTTCAAGGTAATTACACATTTAATGATGATACACGCGGTATAGCCGGCATTAGGTATACAAATGACAGCCGTGAGTGGGATATTTACGGCCAAAACCCAGATAACTTAAGCACGCTCGATTTTTCTGTACTTGAGGTTGATAACGCAGACGATGATTGGAGTAAAGTAACGTGGAAGCTAGGTCTTGAGCACGATTTAGCAAGTTCTCAACTGCTTTATGCTACAGTTTCTACGGGCTTTTTAGCGGGTAACGCACAGGGCGCTTTTAATGGCGAAGATAGCTACGATGAGCAAACAGTAACGGCTTACGAGCTTGGCTTTAAAAGCATGCTGCTTGATAATTCATTAAGATTTAACGCTTCTTTATATTACAACCAGTACGAGGACCTACTTTCTACTCGTTTTCAAAACGTGGGTGGTACGGCGGTGTCGTTTTTTGGTAATGCCGGGGAAATTGATGCTGCAGGTCTTGAGTTAGAAATTGATTGGCAGGCAAGTGATGCATTGCGCCTAGGGGCACGCGCCGCGTTTACAGACTCAACGTATGGCGACTTTGTTACGCCAAATGTATTTGAAGAGGGTGGAGAGACCATTAATGGCGTAGATAACTTACTGCAACTAGATGGTAATGACGTGCAGCTAAGCCCTAAATACAATATTACACTATTGGCCAGTTATGAGTTTGATTTAGGTGATAAAGGCCGCGTTGTGCCTGCTACCAGTATTCAATTATTGGATTCGTATACAACCAACGATTTGCCTTTTTCATTTGGTACTCAAGAAAGTTACCAAAAGTACGATGCTAGCCTTGCATGGTATTCGGCAGATAATGAGTGGTCTGTACGTGCGTATGTTCAAAACGCAGGAGATGAGCTTATACTACTTAGGACAGTCCGCTTTGGTGGTAATGTGGCTGCGGCCGATTATGCTAATCCTCGCACTTATGGTGTAAGGGTAGGCTATAACTTTTAGGCATTTTTCAATAATGTATTTTAAGGTTTAAGTAAAAGTGTAAATTTGTGCATTTTGCTAAAATATAGCATTGAAATTTTAAATTAAACAATCGCTTACATAGAGCCAGTAATAAATTATTACTGGCTTTTTTTGTGTTTCGAAATCACTTTATTTTCATTTTAATACATTGTTTTATTTAGGCTAATTTCGATAAGGTTATTATTCGAGCAAAAAGTTGTTGATCTTTTTGACTTCGAAGTCTATTTTAGATCCATGCATTTTCAATTGATACAACTTGTTTACTGTAATAATTGAAAATGTAGGTTTGGGGAGAACTAAATACGTTTTATACTGGGGAGAATAACTATAATGAAAGCTGAATTTACACGGACTCTCGTTCACTTTGCTGTAACCACCGCTATTGCAGCAACCACAATGAACGCACACGGTGCGCAAGAGCCAGCACAAGCACAAGCGCAAGAACAAACCGCAGAGCCCGCGATAGAGCGTATAGCGGTAACGGCAAACCGTCGCTCACAAGACCTACAGGAAGTATCATCATCAATAACAGCATTAGGGGAAGGGGACATTGCCCGTGCTGGTATTATTGATGTTACGGGTCTTGAACAAGTGGTACCAGGCTTACGTATGGGCTCTTCGGGTGGTGAAGTTAGACCCGCTATGCGTGGCGCTCGCACCAACGAAGTAGGTGTAGCAGGCACCGGTATTGCTGAGCAAATTGTAGGTATATTTCAAGATGGTATTTATGTGCCGACTACCTCATCGGGCTTAGGCGCGCTGGTGGATGTTCAACGCATTGAGGTATTACGCGGGCCGCAAGGTACGTTATATGGCCGAAACACGTTTGCGGGCAGTATTAATATTATTACTAATCAACCTGTTTTTGACGATTTACTGGGGAGTATAAAAGTTGAAACAGGCAGTTATAACCGCAGCGCTTACGAAGGAATTATAAATATTCCAGTAAGCGACACCGTGGCAACCCGTTTTGTAGTGGCCTCTGATCGTCACGATGGTTATATCAATAATTTAGTTGTTCCAGGCCCTTCAGATGACTTGCGCGAGAAAAACCAGTTTTATATGCGTAACGTTACTAAGTGGGAGCCAAACGAAAAGTTTAATGCCACAGTACGCTTTGATTACTCGCGTAAAGACTCTAACTCAGAAGCTATTTGGGGTTACCAACAAATAGCGGGCTACCAAATTGAAGAAACCTCGCCGGGGTCGGGTGTATTTAACACTACGCCTACAATAACCGAGGGGCATATTTATCAGCCAAGTGATGCGCAGCACGAAGACCTTGGCCCGTATGATGTTTACCGCAATGGATTTTCACTTGATAAGCAAGAAAGCTTTTCGACCACATTAGCACTTGAATGGTATACCGATTTTGCTGATATTAAATGGACCACCAACTACTCAACGCTTAGTGGTAAGCAATATTACGATAACGACTACAGCGACGGTGGCATTGATTTTGTAGGTGGTTTTGGCCGTGAGGATGACCAAAAAACACTCTCATCTGAGCTGCAGTTTTCATCTAACGATGAGGGTGATTTTTCGTGGATTGGTGGCCTTTACTACTTTGACCAAGAAGCAGATTGGAGCTGGTTATCGCATGCAGATACCACAGGCGATGGTGTGTCAGATTCTGTTGTAGTGCCTTCATGGGGGAACCCGGATTACGACCCGCATACGGCAAAATCTATTGCGGCGTATGGGCAATTACGCTACCAAGTAACAGAAGATTTGCGCGTGGTAGGTGGGTTGCGTGTAAACCAAGACGACAAAACATTTACCGGCGATACAATTCCTGATTGGGATGACTCTGCGCTACTTTATAAAGCGGCTGCCGAGTACGACATTAATAACGATATTATGGTGTATGCAAGTGTAGCGACAGGCTACAGAACCGGTGGCGCAAACGATTCGCGCGTTGTAGCTCGCGGTGCTGACCCACTTTACGATAACGAAGATGTTATCTCTTACGAAATGGGTATGAAAAGCTATTTGCTTGATGGCGCAATGCGTTTAAATCTTTCGGTATTTATGAACGAATACGAAGATGTAAAAGCACAGTTATTTGCAACCTCATGTAACGATACAACCACTGGCGATACTGTTTTAGAGTGTGTTGCCGCAGGTACTGCTACCACCTTTGAATACTACGAAAACGGCGGCGATGTAGAAACTGTGGGCCTAGAAGCCGATATTCAATGGGTGCCAATTGATAACCTAACACTAACCGGTACTTTATCTCTGCTTGATAGCGAATTTGCTGATGGCTATGCAGTAGGTAATGAGCAGCTTCGCCCATTATTAGCATTAGGTAACTTAGAAGGCCGCCAAGATATAAACGACAGCTCTAGTCAGTTTAGTTTTGAAGGCTGGAGCCCAGCTATGGCGCCTAAGTACAGTGTTGGTTTTTCAGCTCGTTATGAGTTTAGCTTAGGGGGGGATTCGTACTTAGTACCGTACATTCAACTAAATTACTTAGACGATTACTACGCGTTTGATACGAACATCCCAGAGGTGCAAGTAGATGCGCACTTTATGGCTGATGCACGTTTAACTTGGTACATTAACGACAGTGTGCAAGTAGAAGCGTACGTTAAAAACATTGGTGATAAAGCGATTTTAACTCGTGGTGTAGTGCACTCACAAATTGTTGATGGCTTACCTGCAAACTCAGTACAAGCTAACTGGAACAATCCGCGTACGTGGGGCGCAAGCTTAAAATATCAGTTTTAGAATTTCCTAAATGGCCGCTACGGTCATTACTTTCAGCCAGCTATTTATTAGCTGGCTTTTTTTATTTTAAGCTTGTTAGTTAGCTCCAGTTAGCTCCAGTTAGCTCCAGTTAGCTGCTATTTAACCTTACTATTGTATTTACCCAACCTTTACTGGCATTTATTGAGTGCGCTTTTATTGGCTTTAGATTGCAAGCTTAACCCCTCTAACCAGCCCTTAATTTAAGTTTGCTAAATGCATAAGTGTATTTAAGCCATAAGTGCGTAACTTACAATGGGGGGCTTGGCTGTGAGTTGCATACTCGGGCTTTAGTAAGGCGAGGCTGATACTTTATTTATTGCCTTTAACTATTTTAAAGCGTTATTTTTTTAATAAGTAATACCCACTCGCTTAATTAAGTGAGCTATTTTGAGTTATAAAAGCGAGTCATAAATAGGGTAAAAACTGCTTAAGTATGATTACAGGTTGCTAAAAGGCCATCTATAAAAAAAGCGCTCAGTGAGCGCTTCAAGGGAAGTGGAAAAGGTGACCTTATAATGCAAACTGCTGGTTAAGTGCCAGCGTGTCGAATTGCATTACTTCGTGGGTTATTTGATTATCGCTGATGCTAATAACACTAATTATTTGCTGACGTACACGTACGTTTTTAGCATTAAAGCTGCCATCGAGAGTCCAGCATAGGGTGGCTTGGTTTTGCGTACTGTCATACTCAACGGTTTCTAGCTGAGCATAGCGTCTGCTTAGCGATTGCGTAAAATCTAAGTGGCAATCAAGCAGCGCGCTAATAGGTTGTGGCTGTGTGTTACCTGCAAGTACAGCCGTAGCGCTTGGAGTATAAAGGGTTTCAAAATGAGCCAAGTTATTAGTTTGCCAAATTTGCCACCAGTTATCTAAAGTACGAGCAGTGTGAGAGGGCAGCTCGCAAATAGCGCTGGGGGTTGCATGAAAAGTAGTAGGGTGCAGCTGGTTATCTAAATCGCTAACAATAATCGGGTCACTTTTTGGTAGTTTAGGAATAACCGAGCTGTTATTTACCGTTGTATTTACATACTCGTTATTGGCTAGCGACAACGTATCAACCACACATTTTACTGACTTAATAAAAGTCCCGTTGTGTTTTATTACAAACGTTAAACGCACTGGGTTTTTAAGCTTTTTAGGCTGTAAAACCAGCTGTAGGGTTTCACGTTCTGCGCCTACACTATGAGTGTGCGATACACACTCAGACACACCATATTGAGCTAAAAAGCTAAGCCACAAAGGCTGCGCCTGCAAAGCGCCCATGGCGGTAAAGTGGTGCTGCTGCCAACGGCTACTGCGAAGCAACTTGCTGCTTAGACCTTCAATGTCGGCTTTAGTGTATAAATCGATAATAGCGTTGATCATGCATTTTCCTCCCACTGTGATTTGTTGACTAATGCATGTGCTTTAAATAAGTTTGCATAAAGTGCTACTTCATCAAAAACGGTGATCTCTTCGATGATTTTTTTGTTTTTAATACGCAAATGCGATGCGCCTAAAATAAAGTAAGGCTGCTGTTTAAGCTCACTTAGCTCGCTATTTTGCGGATTAAAGTGGCCTGCTAGCGACCAGCGTATCGCTACATCTGTCGTGGTTTCGTCAAATGGGGTAATAGCTATATGATCAATCGTTAATTTGGCGTCGGGGCAGGTTGCAAAAAATTGTATAAATACGCCATTAATTTGTGCAAGTCCGGTGGCCATTCTGCCGCTAGGCCATTGCTGCGTTGCCGTTAAACTGTAAAATTCGTGCACTTTAGCAAACTGTTTTTGATTAAATAGCGTGTCTAACCAAGTATGGGCAAATGCCGCAAGCTCACCCTCTACAATAGGCGTACTTGCAACGCGGTGATCTATTGTAATTACACGGTTAAATTCGTCGTTTAGCCACTGCGTGTGTTTTTCTTTACTCGGAATGTTTGCCATGTGTTTGGCTACATTAATAATGTTTAAGCCAAGCTGCTTAACTAAAAAGCCGTTGTCGCGCACTAGCCACTCTTTAACTATTTTGTTTTCAAAGCATACGCAGTCGGCAATGGTTGTAACACGCCCTGTTTTATGTGTTGCTGGGCCAAACTCAGAGTTACCTGTGTTGGTCATTACACTGCTAATTAAATGTGATGAGTAATAGTGCTCGTTGGCTTCTTCTGAAAACACCACGTTTTCGCCAATTAGGCTTCTGTCGGGGAAGGCGGCAATAGTTTTAAGGGTGCCTTGAATAACATCTTCTATGTTTTCGCCATAGGCGCCAAGGGTAAAAACAGGGCATACATCGGCGTAATAGCGATAGCATAAGCCAATGTTTTTTTGCTCCCAAATACGGTGCGTTATGCGCAAAATGTAATCAACAATATCAACAAACTCGTCATCAAAACCGATTAAAGGCTGTTGTTTGTTACCTTGCGGGTTTAACACGCTCGATAACGGCAACCAGTAAGGTTGGGTCATATTATTGTGTTTGTTCATGCTCACCTCTTAATTAGCTGCGGCTATTTTGCGTTGCATTTGCTCAAAAATATCAATGCCCATTCCATCTAATAAATGAGGGATATCAATAGCGACCCAGTTTTCTTTTAATATGCCGTTTTCGCAGCGCCAAAAGTCCATGACACGCGGGAACAGCTTATTGCCAGAAGGCGGTAAACCTAACCAGTCTTCACCGGTATGGGTGCCATACATGTGAGGCCAGCCGCCGGTAGCAACAAAGTTATCGTGACTTACTAAACACAGTGTTTTATTAATACCGCGATCAGGAAAGCCTTTTAAAAACGGCCCTTGATGGTGCTCTCTAAAGCCGCTAATTCCGCGGGTTGTCCCAATGCCTGCTGGGCCATACCAAATAAAGTCTGGGTGCCAGTATTTTTCTAAATTAATGCTGTATAAGTCTTTACCGTCATAGCGGCCAAGCTCTGTGAGCATATCAACTACAAGTTGCTCGTTGGTTTTGCTAAGCGTTTCGTTTTTATCACCTGTTGGTACGCCATCAAGTGTGGTGGGGGGCATAACTAAACCTGGGTAACCTAAGCTTGGGCGTAATGGGTTTACGCCTACTTGGTTCATTACATCAATTAAATCTAAAAATGTGTAAACATTAACCACTTGGTTGTTTTCTATTTGCGCCATTTCGCTGTAGCGAATAAACACACTTTTGCCGCTGGCAGGAATACCCAATAAAGGCTGTGTAAATGTGCCGGTAAAATACCCTGTTGCACACACCCATTGCTCACCTTTGTAGTCGCCCTGGATAGAGATAAACGGTTTGCGCTCTATGTCAGGTAACGAATGTTTAAGTACGCCAAAGTAATCATTAATCACATTTTGCTTTGTGCTAATAGGCTCAAAAGGGTGGCTTACCTGCCATTGAACGGAGTCTGCAAGCAATGCTTGATTTGGCAATTCTGCAGCGCTGAAGTTTTCGAAAAGTTGTTCTAAAATATTCATTTTTTCACCTTACACAAAATATTCAAATAACATGAGAGAGGCAAAGCTCAGTACAAAAAAGCCAAGTAACCAGTAATTGATTGAGTCAAACTTACCCGGAATTAAGTACCAGCCGTTTTCTTTTTCTGGACGTTTTTGATCTTTAAATGCTTTTAACTGACCTTTAATGGTGTATTCGTTGTAATCCTCTTGATAGCCATCAAATGCAATACTTAACGCAATGCTAAATACAAGGCAGGTTATTGCCCCTATGGCGCAGTACCATGGCCATGCAATGTCGGTAAACAGTGCGCACACAGCAACGGTAATAAACGACACTAAGGTGCCTATTAATAAGCCTTTTTCGGTGGTGTGCTTAGAGAAAAACCCAAGGGCAAACATGCCAAGCTGAGCACCTACAAAGTACGAGCCTACTTTAGTGAGTATTTCTAAAATTGAGCCTTCGCTGTATAGGTGATACATAATGGCCGGAATAATAATGATCACCGCCCAACCTAGCGTAAATAAGCGAGTAACATTTAAATAGTGAGCGTCGTTTTTTTCAGGCGCAAAGTACTTTTTATAAAAATCGATAGTACTTATGGTTGAAAGTGAGTTAAGTGCTGAGTCGAGGCTCGACATAGATGCTGCCATTACCGCCGCGGCAATAATGCCCATTAACCCTGGTAAGCCATAATCAGCTGCAAACTGTAAAATAATTAAGTTGTCGTTTTCAAAAGTGCGCCCGCCGTAGTAGCTATAAAACAGCACGCCCATAAATATAAAAAACAAGTAAATAAAGAACGCGATAAAGCCCATTAGTAAGTAGGATTTTTTAGCATCGCCAATATTTTTAGCGGCAAGGGTGCGTTGCACCATCATTTGGTTAGTGCCATACACCGTAATGTGATACAGCGACATAGCCAGCACGCCAGACCACACGGTAGTTACTTGGGTAAAGTTGAGCGAAAAATTAAGTGGGTCTAATTTACCTTGGCTTTTTAGCTCGCTCAGTGTTGAGCTAAATGAACCATCCATAGAGGTAATAAGGGCATACATAATAATACCAGCCCCTATAAATAAGATGGCTGACTGAATTACATCGGTCCATATAACGGCGGTTATGCCACCTAGCATGGTATAAATAAGGGCGATTATGGTAACTAAAAATATCGCAGTTATAACATTTATATCAATAATAAAGGCCAATACTAAGGAGGTTGCATACAGCACTGCGGCTGAACCCATAGTTTGCGATATTAACCAAATAGTAGAGATAAGTAAGCGGGCCTTTTTACCAAAGCGGCGCTCTTGGTATTCGTAAATAGAGGCTACACCCGCGTTGTAAAAAAACGGAAAAAACAAACACACCACCGCCACAATAACCAGTGGGTAGTTAAGGTGTATGGCAATAACCGAGAGCCCCTCTTTGTAAGACCACGCTGGCGCACCTAAAAAGGTGAGCGCACTTACATAAGTAGCAACAACCGATATACCAATAGCCCACCAAGGTGTTGTTTTTCGACCTATGTAAAAGTCGTTAGCACTACTGATCTTTTTACTAATTACAAACCCAAGTATTAGGTTGGCAATTATGTACCCGATGAGAATGCTCCAATTCAACAATCCAAAATCATTCATAATTAATCCTGTTAGATTAGGTTTTACGGGCTTGAGAGCCTATTTGTATTTTTTATTTTGAATCATCATGAATCACTTTGACTTCGAAGTCAATTCTCATTAGTATTATTTTAAAGCAATTTATAACTTACTATTCACAGGCTTTTAATTACTCTTTAAATGCAATACATTTTGTTAAAGTGTGTTTAACGGCGGTTTGAAGACATTAATTTGACTGCGCAAACAATGAGGAATAATCATGGCAGATATACTTAAAGATAAACAACTAGTTCGTCAATTTCATACTGCATTAGAAAAAGCACAAGGCAATGATTTACAAGCCGTATTTAATGAGTTTATGGCCAATGAATACAGCTTTAAAGGGGTGCACCCGTTTAATGAGCTTGAGTGTGCGAATGATGTAATTGCCCAAGTTTGGCAGCCATTATTTAGCTCGTTTAGTGCGCTGCAGCGCCGTGAGGATATTTTTATTGCAGGGCAAAGCGAAGCCGACGGTGGCCAGTGGGTGATGAGCATGGGCCATTTTATGGGCTTATTTGATAAAGATTGGCTAGGTATTGCGCCAACCCATAAGCTTGCCACTTTGCGCTATGCCGAATTTAACTGTGTTAAAGACGGAAAAATAATTCAGACCGGTTTTTTTGTCGATATTATTGGCCTTATGATGCAAGTAGGTTTAAACCCGCTGCCGCTCTCAACCGGGCAATATTTTACGTATCCTGGGCCACGTACGCACGATGGTATTCGTTTGGGTAAAAGTAGCGACGAGCAAAGCGAAAAAACAATGGCGCTGGTAAATCAAATGATTGATAACCTAACCGCGCTTAATAAAAGTGGCGTTGATACGTGCCCGCCCGAAGTGCTTGGTAAAACCTGGGACGAAAACATGGTGTGGTATGGCCCAGCAGGCATTGGCGCAACTTACACAATTAAGCGTTATCAGCAGCAGCATATGTATCCGTTTAGAGAAGGGTTAACGGGTAAAGTATTTAACGGCCATATTTGCCGTTTTGCTGAAGATGAGTTTGCCTGCTTTTTTGGCTGGCCTAACCTAACTAACACGGCCATTGGGGGCTTTTTAGGCCTACCAGGTGCTAATACCCCAGCAGATATGCGCGTGGTGGATGTGTATCACCGCGAGGGCGATAAATTAGTAGAAAACTGGGTCATTATTGATATTCCTTATTGGTTAAAACAACAAGGTCTAGATATTTTAAAGCGCACGCAAAGTATTGCGAACCCTGGCGCATAGTCTATTTAAGTAATAAAAAAGCTCTGTTTAACAGAGCTTTTTTTGTTTATACGCCCTAGGGCGCAAAGTTTAAATAGCGCGCTTTGGTAAGCTCTTTCATGCGTGCGAATACATCTACCCCAATTTGATGGTACACATCAAGAATATCTATCAGCACCCAGTTTTCGCGAATTAAGTTATTCTCGGCGCGCCAAAAGTCGAGACTACGCATGGTTATTTGCTGATTTGCGGGCGCAATACCTAACCAACCATCATTACTAATAGTCATGCTCATACCCGGCCATGCGGTAAAGCCAACATAGTTTTCATCGGCAAATAAATAGCCTTTACTTGCATCACCTACTCGGTTTGGGAGGGCATTTAAAAACGGAATTTGATGCCAGTTTCTAAACCCTTTTATACCTCGTGCAGTGCCTATGGTACTTGGCCCATACCAGCTACAGTGCGGGTGCCAAAATTGCTCAAGCTTCATGGCCTCTATACCGCCTTTGGCATAAAAACCAAGGTGCTCACACATGTCGCCCACCAGTTTTAAGCTTTGTGCTGCGTGCTCTTCATTGTATGCGTTTGTGATTAATCCATCTTGCGTTGCAGGGCCTGGTACATGCCACTCTTTACCTAAGCTCACCGAAAGCGGCCATACATTAGCTTGCATCATTACTTCGGGAATATCCCAAATAGCTTGTACTTCTACCACTTTGTTATTTTTAATACGGTAAAACTCATGAAAACGCATGCTGACTTGGTGCCCAGTAGGGGGGATATCAAGCCATGGCTTTTCAAACGAACCGGTATAATACCCGCAACAACCTACCCAGTCTGAGTCGTTAATTGAGCTACCTCCCATAACGATTGTATCGCGGCGCTCTAAGCCTACAAATGCCTCGCTAAGCGGTAAATAAACTTGCTCAATAAGTGCATTAGGGTTGGCAAGTGTTTCAAACGGGTAACACAGCTGAATGAGCGCGTCATCGCTAAACACGGTATTAATTTGTGTATGCAAGGCGTTTATATCAAAGTTATACAGGGCCTGTCTAAAGTCGTGTATTAACGCTTTATTTTTATTATGAATGTTCATTGTTTTGGGCTCCTGTTGCTGTTTCAAATTGCTCTCGCAATTGCTTAGCGCCGCTTAATAAAAAGCTGTGATCTGAGCCTAATAAATAAAAGCTCACGCCTAATGATTGCCAATGGCTCAGCTCGCTCAAATTACCTACAAACATGCCACAGCATTTATTATATTTAGCCGCTGCCTTGGCTATTTTAGTGACTGCCTCAAGTACAATAGGGGCACTTGGGTTGGTTTCGCCAAGGGAAATGGTTAAATCCATACGGCCTATAAAAATGCAGTCTATTTCATCTATTTGGCACAGTTGCTCTATGTTATCCAGTGCATCGGCATCTTCTATTTGCGCAATAATACAGGTTGATGACTTATTGCTTGCTAGGTTATCGGTTAGGGCATGGGTTGTGTAACCAGCAAAGCGGCTTGAACCGGCATAGCCTCGGCCGTTATTGCCATAAAAGCAGTTTTTAATAATTGCTTTTGCTTGTTCGGGGGTTTTTATATGCGGCAGCACAAGGCCATCTGCGCCTATATCTAAGCTACTTAATAAAGTGGCGTGGTCTGTATTACTAACACGTATAAGCGTGGGCATATTTTTAGTACGTGCTGCCATTATGCAGCTATCTAAATCGCCTCTATCAAAGGGCGCATGCTCTGCATCAAGGCACAGAACATCAAGGTTAGTGTGAGCCAATACTTCTGTATTATGATAATGCGTGCTTTTAATAAAGGTACCTAGCAGTAGCTGTTTTGCATTTAACTTTTGCTTTAAATTCATGATAAAGACTCCAACCAGTCTAATAAAATTGCGTTTACCGTATTACTTCGCTCAAGCGGGGCAAAGTGAGCGCAATGACCAAGCAGTACAAGGTCACTATTAGGCGCTGCTTCATGCATACTTTGCTGAACACTTGCCGGGCATAACGGGTCATGCTCGCCCCCAATAATGAGTAGTTTTTTTGTACTTTGCTTTATTACGCTTAACGTATCTTCGCGGGTGGCAAGTGCACTCAGCTGGGCGCTAAAGGCGTTAATACCCAGATCGTTTGCCATGCTAAGTACGGTCTCTTCATGGGCTTTACTTGGTTGGTAAAAGTAGTGCGGCAAAAAGTCACGTTTAAGCAGGTCTTTTAAACTGGTGCTTTTGGCGTGTTCAATTTGTTTGAGTCTAATTGCAGGACGCTCAGGTTTATCGGCTAAATAATTGCTCGACATTAAACACAAGGAGGTAACAAGCTCAGGGTTTGATTTTAACAGGGCAAGCGCAACAATTCCGCCCATGGAAAAACCTATAAATGGGCCCGGCTCTTGTGCAACTTTTTTGCAAAGTTCTACCATTTGCAAAATGCTAGATTGCTCGGTTAAGGGTATTACACACGGTGCATAACCTGCATTTTGCAGTGCGTTAATTTGCGCTGCAAACATGCGGTCATTACACAGTGTACCAGGTAAAATATAAACAGGATTTTTGGCCACAAAAATTCCTTAATTTAACGTTTTTTAATAGAGTTCCCTTCAATTAATGAACCAGTAAATACCCGAACTTCTGCAGCCGCTTGAGGGTTTTCAATGCGCTCCATTAAAATATCAACAGCGGCTTTAGTAAGCTGTTTCATTGGCTGTTGTACTGTGGTTATTTGATAGTTGTACCACGAGGAGGCATTAATACCATCAAATCCTACAACCGACATGTCGTCGGGCACTTTAATGCAAAAGTTTTCTTTTAGTTCATCAATTACGCCAATTGCCATAGCGTCATTACTGCATATTATGGCATCGGGCTTGGGGTATTTTTTTAACCATTTTTTAAGTGCGTCGCGTGCCGATTTATACCCATAATCACCATAAATAACCGGCGTGTCTTTAACGCCTAGGGTTTGTAAATAATTTTCGGCTATTTCTCTGCGCTCGTTTGCAACATCTGAGTCGGTAGGGCCGGAGATAATTAAATACGATTTATGGTTAGCTTCGTGTAATAAATCAATTAACTGTTTAATGCCTTTGTCGTGATTACAGCAAACGGTGTTTGCATTCGACTCAGGCACATGGCGGTTATAAAGCACAATAGGCGTACTGTGTTTAGCAAATAAGTTTAAGCTTTTACTATCAAAGTGAGCAGCTAGGGCAATTACACCATCAACCTGAAAGGTCCATATGTTTTCGAGTAATTCATCTAGCTCTTCTGCGTTATCAAGTGTAAAGAGCAGCACACGTTTATTGTGCAGTGCCAGCTCTCTGTTTAGCTCAGAAAGCACCTCTGGGTAATTCAGGTTTGCTTGCGATGACAATATAACCGCAACCATACCCGATTGCTTGGTGATCAACATACGGGCAATAGCATTCGGGCGATAGCCCATTTCATTGGCCGTTGCGATTACTTTTTCACGGGTTTTTTTAGACACACTAAAACCAGGTCTAAAAACACGTGATACCGCCGATTGCGATACGCCCGCTACACGGGCAACATCGTATGAGGTGACTCTTTTTTGCTTCAAGATTTACTTCCTATATCGTCTTACACGAATGTCTGCTTGTTCTTTGTGGCCTGCGAACCCTTCTGCAGCACATAATCGTGAACAATACTCACCAACAACCACCGAGGCTTGCTCTGTTACTTGCTGAAAAGTACATGTTTTTATGAATTTTCCTACCCATAGTCCGCCAGTATAGCGCGCAGCTTTACCTGTGGGTAGTGTATGATTTGTACCAATACATTTATCACCATACGAAACATTAGTTTGCGGACCTAAAAATAAAGCGCCAAAGTTTTGCATGTTCTCTTTAAAGTAATCGGTATTGCTGGTCATCACTTGCACGTGTTCAAACGCTAAGTCGTTAGCAACTTGCAGCATTTCTTCGTAGGTGTCACATACAATTACTTCACCGTGATCTTCCCATGCTACGCCTGCAATATCGGCAGTGGGTAAAATAGTAAGCTGCCTTTGCACCTCAGCGATTGTATCTTTAGCTAGTTGCTCTGAGTTGGTAAGTAAAATAGCCGGTGAAGTCGGGCCGTGCTCTGCTTGGCCGAGTAAATCTGCCGCACATAGCTCGCCATCTACACTGTCATCGGCAATAACGAGGGTTTCGGTAGGCCCGGCAAATAAATCAATACCAACACGGCCAAATAGCTGACGTTTTGCTTCGGCCACAAACGCGTTACCTGGGCCAACTATCATATCTACCGGCGCAATAGTTTGTGTACCAATTGCCATTGCAGCTACCGCTTGCACGCCGCCTAAACAATAAATTTCATCAGCACCGGCCATATCCATCGCGACTACAATTTCAGGTGATGGCTTGCCATTAAACGGTGGAGCCATGGCTATTACGCGTTTAACACCCGCTACTTTAGCGGTTAATACGCTCATGTGCGCAGAGGCTAATAGCGGGTATTTACCACCTGGCACATAACAGCCTACGCTATCCATAGCGATATGTTTATGACCAAGGGTTACGCCCGGAAGAGTTTCTACCTCTACGTCTTTCATTGAGTCACGTTGTATTTGTGCAAAATTACGTACTTGGCTTTGCGCCCACTTAATATCGTTAATTAATTGCTCATCAAGTTGTGTATAGCAGGCTTTAATTTCGTCTTCTGAAAGTTTGAAAGACTCCGGAGTCCAGTTGTCGAACTTTTCAGAGTACTCACGAATGGCTGCGTCACCTTCGGTTTCAACATGCGCTAAAATATTCTCTACAATATCTCTTACTGATTGATTTTGTTTTTGTTTTGAGTCAATTGGTTGACCCTTTTTTAAATGCTTTATCATTGCTAGTGTCCTTAGTGAGTCGTTGTTATATACACATTTGATGAGACGTATTGGTTAAATAATGTCTTGCATCTAACTGCACTCTAATTAATAATGACTTCGAATGCAATATAGAATTTAGGTGAACAAATGGGATTTGATAAAACGCTTTTAGTGGGTAAAACCATTTTAGTGACAGGTGCAGGCAAAGGTATTGGTAAAGCATGCGTAGAAAAATGCGTAGATGCAGGGGCTCAAGTTATTGCAGTAGCACGTACCCTCAGTGATTTACAAACATTACAGAAATACGCGCCTGAGCAAATAGAAATTTGGCCGCTAGATATAAATAGCGATGCTTTTTTTGAGCGTTTAAAGGCGCTAAAAACACTTGATGGGCTGTTAAATAACGCTGGTATAAATCGGGTTGCGCCAATGCTTGAGCAAACAGATGAAAATATTGATGACGTAATTGCGATGAATATTCGCAGCGTTTACAAAATTAGCCAAGCGGCACTGCCAGCGCTAATAAATTCTGGCGCTGGGGCGGTGGTTAATATGTCGTCGCAAATGGGGTTTGTAGGTTCACCTAAACGTACTTTGTATTGCATGAGCAAACATGCGGTAGAGGGGTTGAGCAAAGCAATGGCGGTTGAACTTGCCGATAAAAATGTGCGCGTGAACACCGTAGCCCCCACCTTTGTAGAAACCCCAATGACCAAACCCATGCTAGAAGATGCGACGTTTAAGCAGTTTGTTTACGACATGATCCCACTGAAAAAAATTGCCCAAACCGATGATATTGCCAATGCTTGTGTGTTTTTACTAAGCGGCCTTTCGGCAATGATCACAGGTACAAGTATTAAAATTGATGGCGGTTGGACCGCACAGTAACCAATTTAGGAGAGAGTAATGAGTGTATTTGCAGATAGGTTAGTACGATACGATGATTTAATTGCGTGTAAAAATGCCTTTATTGATACACGCTCGCCGGGGAGCGATCAAAAAGAAAACTTTACAATTATTGGCCCAGGCGTTGCCGAAAACCCAAATCAACATGTGCATATTTCTATTCCTCATGGGTTTAATATTGGTGGTGCGCGCCAACCTGCAGGGTGTTTAAATTCGCAGCATAGCCATTTAACTGAAGAAATTTTTGTAGTACACAGTGGTACGTGGGCTTTTTACACTGGTGTTGACGGTAAAGATGCCAAGGTAATTTTAAATGAAGGCGATATTATTTCGATCCCGATGGATATATTTAGAGGGTTTGAAAATGTTGGTGACGGCGTAGGCTATTTATATGCGGTACTTGGAAGTGATAACCCAGGTAGAGTACTTTGGGCTCCGCAAGTATTTGATATGGCAAAAGAATACGGACTAATTTTGCTAGAAAATGGCAGCTTAGTAGATACCACGTTAAATGAAACCATTCCCGACGGCGTAAAGCCAATGGCCGTGACCAGCCAAGAGCAAATAGCGCAGCACAGAGTAATAACCGATGAAGAGCTGGCACAAACAGTGGTTAAAGCCAGCAACTTTAACTGGAATAAACGCTCGTACCTTAGCCAGTTTGATGGCGTATATGAAGCGCCATTAGTCGGTAATTTAAACGCCAAAACATGTATTCAAACACAACTAAATTGGCCTCATGGCTTTAATATTTCTGCGTTAAAGTTACAACCTGATGCACAGGTTGCGCCTCATATTCGCTTTGAAGAAGAGGTTATATTTGTTCATCAAGGAAGCGTAACAATCGACTTAGGTGATGAAGTATTAACGCTTAACCAAGGTGATACTTTTTCAGTGCCTATTGAGCACGTAAGAGCCTATAGCAATAATAGACAAACCGACTGTGTGCTTTATATAACGCGCCGCCACGACGCGCCAAAAGACCCACAATTTGTTTAAACTTTAATGCCATATAAAATTTAAGGCACTTAGCTTGCTTTAGCTAAGTGCTTTTTTCGTGGTAAAAAACCAGTAACCAACATAGTGCCCACAATAACAAATAATGCGCCGAGTAACGTGTTTGGCCCTATTTGCTCATCTAAAATTAAATGCCCCCAAAAAATGCCAAATAGCGGAATTAAAAACGTGACCGTTAAAGCTGAGGTTGGGCCTATATCGTCAATAAGTTTAAAAAATAAAATATAAGCAAGTGCGGTACACACCACGCCAAGTGCTAATACGCTAAGCATAACGTTGGTACTAGGTACTTCGCGCATTGGCATAAAAAGTATAAGGGGCAGTACTATAAAGCTGGCTGCCCACATAGAGCCGTGTGCGTTATCGAACGGAGCAAGCTTTGGGGCATTTTTTGTATAATGGGATGCAATGGCATAACACAGGGAGGCGCTTAGCGCTGCTGCAATAGCAATAAGTGACTGACTATTCAATACAAAATGATTTTGCCCAACTAAAATTGCCACGCCTATTAAACCCAACAGCAAACCTAACACCATGCTTTTAGTCGGTTTGGTTTTGCTCCAAATTATACCCACCACCGCGCCCCATATGGGCGTTGTAGAATTTAAAATAGATAAAGTAGAGGCGCTAATCGTTTGCGCGGCATAAGCAAACAGTAAAAAGGGTAGGGCGGAGTTAAGTGCGCCAATTATAAAAAAGTGCTTTGTGTGCTTAGTAAACGCCAAGCGGCGTTTTAAGTACAGCGCCACAATAAAGAGGGTGAGTGCGGCAAAGCCAACTCTAAACTCTATTAACACTGCTGGGCCTAAGCTGTTTGCTGCCATTCGCATAAATAAAAATGACGCGCCCCAAATTGCAGCCAGAAAAAATAACCGAAGTAAACTTGCTAAGCTCATGATAGTATTTTAATTATACAAATTAATTTACAGAGTAACAGGCTTTGCATTAACTGTAAGCCAGATTCGGTACTCGCATATAAAAATAATAAAAAAGGAATAGTCATGAGCCGATATTTACTGATCACAGCAATAATGGGAGTGGGTTTATTAAGTGGCTGTGGGTCTACGCCTATTAATTTATACGATGACATAACCATGAAAAAACATGAGTACAATGGCATAAAAGCGTATAAAAAAGGTGATTATAAACAAGCTTTTATGTACCTAAAAGACCCTGCAGCACTTGGCTATAAAAGCGCGCAATACACATTGTCGTTTATGTTTTTAAAAGGGCAGTACTTAACACAATCTACTAACATGGGTATGGGGTGGCTAGGCGTTGCAAAAGAGGCTGGCGTTGAAAGTTGGCAGGCGCAATATAATACCTTTTATAACGCGGCCAGTTCGGCGCAACAGCTTAAAATAGACGAAACCGTTGCGTTGTACATAAGCCAATATGGTAGTAAAGCACAAAAAATGACGTGCCGTCGCTCAACAACCCCAAGACGCACGTTTGGCGAGATTAAAATTGATTGTAACAAACACGAGGGCACTGTGACTAAATACGAAGTGCAAACAAAAGAGTAATGCTAAGCGGTGGCTTGTTTTTGTTCAAAGTCACTTTTTACAATTTCGAGCGCTTTTAATACATCCTCTGGAGCAACCTCGTGCTGCTCCAAAAGCATAATTAAATCTACTGCCAGTTTTACATGTGTAGGGGCGTTATCAAGTGGGCTGGTCATCTAAATCTTTCTTTTTTGAAATTTGGCTAATAGCAACGTCTATAGCGGTTTGTACGCGCTCTTCCATGTGAATACGTTCACTTTGTGGTAAATAAAAGGCCATATCTACATCGTATCTAATATAACGTGGCGGCAATTGATTAAGTACCGTGCAACAAAAATCGGCCATTACATCTTCACTGTAAACTTTATCTAGTTTACGTTTAATGATTTCTTCAACCACAATTTTTTCGTAAAAGTTATGTATGTCGTCGTGCAGTCGCATCGTGCTAGCGCCTTTTATAGAGTCCGTTTATTTGAGTGTATACTAAGCACTAAAATAAATCGATAGCAGCTTTAAATAGTTGTTTATGAACATTAATTAACGCATTTAAATTACGCTGATAACCGCCACCTAAAGCGCACATAAGAGGGATGTTATGGGCTTTGCAGTAGTTAACAATAAAATAATCGCGCGCATAAACCCCTTCAAGCGATACGTTAAATAACCCTAGCTCGTCTTTTTCGTAAATATCAGCCCCTGCGTTATATAAAATAATGTCGGGGTTATGAATACGCACGCAAAATTCGAGGGCTTGTTTTAACGTTATTAAGTACTCGGTATCTGATGTGTTGGCAGGTAGGGCGAAGTCGTAATCGGAGTGTTGCTTTAAGCGCGGAAAATTTTGCTCGCAGTGAATAGAGCAAGTAACTATAGCGTTATTATGTTGCGTAATTTGTGCTGTGCCATCGCCTTGGTGTACATCACAATCAAATATTAATATGGTATCGGCTTGGTTTGTATTGATTAAATGCGCGCCAGCCACAGCTAAGTCGTTAAAAATACAAAAGCCACTGCCGTAATCGCTATATGCATGATGATAGCCACCACTTAAATTAGCGCAAAAACCATGTTTTAGTGCGTATTCGCTACCTTGAATACTTGCCCCAACCGAAAGTAGCGTACGCTCTACTAATTCGCGTGAATACGGGAAACCCATTTTTTTAATTGCTTTATTACTGAGCGTGGCGTTTAAAAAATCATTTATGTAGCCTTGGCTATGGCACAGTGCAAGCTGCTCGGGCGTTGCTTTGGTTGGTGTACTAAACTGTGTAGCCCCAAAGCCCAAACCTTCTATTTCTGCTTTTAGCATTTGGTATTTTTGAATAGGAAAACGGTGGCGCTCAGGAAGCGTTAAATCACTGTAAAGCGGGTGGTAAAAAAGCTGCATTAGCGTAATTGTTGTTTTTCGACTTGTTGAATTTTATCTTCGGTGGCCGAAATAGCTTTACGACAACGGCCTAAACGCGCATGCGTGGTTAAAATTTCCATATTAAGTTTTTGCGCTTGCGCTGGGCTGGCTTTTTCCATTTGTAGTTTACGCTCTTCAATCATTAACACTAAGCGTCGTTCAAACTCATGGTTTTGTTTAAGCTCGTCGTATAGCTCGTGCGACGATTGCATTATTTTTTTTACGGCTTGCTTATAAACCGTATTTTTTGGCCTAGGTTTGTACTGGCTTTTATTTTCTTTTGCCCAGATGGGGGTCGATTTAATAACACTAAATACAGCTTGTACTTGATTACCTATGCGCTCGAGTGCATAAGCATAAGCATGGCGGTGACCACTTGGTGGTAAGCTGGTAATTTCGTCTTCAATTTCTGCTACGTAGTCAGTTAGGTTCATGCTTTTAGTACTAAATACGCCGCGGTCAAATAAACTAGGCTGCGCCTGCATATAGCGGTTTTTAGAAAACAACTTTGCGCTATCAAATTGCTCAGCTTGTTGTTTAAGCGTAGCAACTTGTTGGCGTAATTTATCTAACGCGTGGGTTTGCATTTACAAATAAGCCTCGTAAATCAGTTTTAATGCTAGCAGTATAACCATAGTGTTAAAAACAGGGCGAATAAACTTACCGCCAAAGCGAATGGCTGAGTGAGCACCAATCCAAGCACCTAACATAATAAAAAAGCCCATGATAAGGCCTAATAAAAAGTTTACATGACCAAGTGCCACAAAGGTAATAAGCGATATAAAGTTAGATACAAAGTTCATTGAACGGGCTAAACCACAGTTAAGCAGTAAGCTCATTTTATAAAATAAACTATTAGATGCGGTCCAAAAAGTACCGGCGCCTGGGCCTGCTACGCCATCAAAAAAACCTAATGCTAAGCCCTGCAACCACTGCTTTAGTTTAAGTACTGGTGTTACTTTTGGTAAATCATCGCCCTGTGTGGTGCTTAAACTACCAAACAAGCTATAACAGGCCACCATAATAATAATGATAGGCAAAAGCTTATTTAAAAATTCAATACTTAAGTGATCGACTATTAACGTACCAATCACAGCGCCTATGGCTGTAGCAAAAATGGAGTTTGCCCAAAATTTAGGACTAAATAGATTTTTTTTATAATACGTGTAGCTGGCCGTTAATGAGCCAAAGCTTGCCGCAAGCTTGTTGGTGCCAAGCGTTACATGCGGTGGCAAGCCTGCGGTGAGTAGTGCAGGGACTGTTAATAAGCCACCGCCGCCGGCAATTGCATCAATAAAGCCAGCAGCAAGGGCCGCGGCACATAAAACTGCCAATGTTGTGGGATCTAAAGCAAGTTCAAACATTAATAATCTATTTGTCTTTTAAAAGGTGGTAAGGTGTCGAGCATGGCTTTGCCGTAGCGCTTGGTAATTAAGCGTCTATCGAGAATAGTTATACGGCCTTCATCGCTCTCTTTTCGCAGCAGTCTACCACAGCTTTGTACCAATTTCTTTGCTGCATCGGGCACCGTAATAGACAAAAACGGATTACCGCCTTTACTTTGTACAAATTCGGCTTGGGCTTCTTCTATTGGTGATGTAGGTACTGCAAACGGTATTTTTGTAATTATTAAGTTTTCTAAATATTTACCAGGTAAATCAAGCCCTTCTGAGAGGCTTTGCGTACCAAATAAAATACTACCTTTACCGCTATCAATATTTTGGGTGTGTTTTTTTAATAATGCCTCGCGCGACATTTCGCCTTGCACTAATAAGTTAAAACCTTTTGTTCTAAGAAACTTAGCCACATGGTCCATTTGCCAGTACGAGGCAAACAACACCAAATTAGCTTTTTTTGTATTTAAGTACTCAGGCAAAGTTTGCGCTATATGGTCACTAAATGCTTTGTCGGTTGGCTCAATTTTACTTACCGGGATACGCAAAGTTGCTTGTTTAGGGTAATCAAACGGAGAGGGCACTTTAATAAATTTAACGCCTTCTTCTTTTGCTAATCCGCTTTCATAGGCAAAGTGGTCAAACGAACCGAGAGCACTTAAAGTCGCCGAGCATAGTACCGCCCCTGCGCATTCATTCCATAGTTTGTCTTTTAAGTAGTAGCCAACCTCGATAGGGCAATCACTTAATAGGTGATCGTGATGGTTTTTATATTCTAAACGTTTGATCCACCTTGCGTGAGGTGTGCCTTCGCCTTTATTTGCATAGCTATACCACAGCTTATTTAATTGCTCTAAGCGGTTTATATAGTGTCCGCTTTCGGCTAAGACAGGGTCGGCAACGTAGGGTTTTATATCGCCATCGCTTACATCTTGAGTGAGGGTATCGTGCATTTTATTTAAACAACGCAGTGCATCTAGTGTGGCGTCACTTATATCTTTAGCTTTGTTGTGCAATGATTTTGGTATTTCGCCATGCTCAAAACGGTATGTGTCGTCTTTTGAGTATTCAAAGTCGGCATTATCAAGAATATCACGCACCACTTTTAAGTCTTTATTCGCATCGTTGATGCTATCGCACAATTTGAAATTTTGACCAATGGCTTTTTGACCCACTAATACCTTAGACATTTTGCCACTAAATTTGGTGAGCTTATCGAGCCAATCAATGGTGCCTTTAATAGTGGCCGCTGCCGATGAAAAGTCGCGGGTAATATGCGCAAGGTGGTGCGCTTCATCTATTACATAAATGGTGTTATCGGGTTCGGGTAAAATTTTACCGCCCCCTAAATCCAAATCTGCCAGTAGCAGTGAGTGGTTAATAACAAGCACATCCATTTGCATAAGCTGATTACGGGCAAGCTGAAACGGGCAGGTTTGATGGGCTTTCATTTGGCGCTGGCAAGCGTGCTTATCGCATGCGATTAAGTTCCACACTTTATCGGGTATGGTGTCGGCCCAACTATCTCTGTCGCCTTGCCATTTTTTATTTACATAGGCATCGTAAAGACCTTTTAAGCATTTAGTTTCCATATCACTTAGCGGCGAGGTAAGTGTGGGGATAAACTCCATTTGCGTTTGGCTATCGCCATTAACAGCGTTATGTAATTTATGGGCACATATATAGCGTTGCCTACCTTTTACTAGGTCAAACTTAAAGTCGAGCCCTGAGTGTTTTTTAAAAAAAGGCAGCTCTTTTGCTATTAATTGCTCTTGTAGGGCCACGGTAGCAGTAGATATAACCAGCTTCTTTTTTTGAGCAAGGGCAAGCGGTAACGCGCCCAAACAATAAGCAAGTGATTTACCAGTCCCTGTGCCAGCCTCAATAACACATATTCGCTGTTTTTTATGGTATTCGCCAGCCAGTGTTTTTGCTATTTCGGCAACAAGGTAGTTTTGGCTACTGCGTGGGCGGTAATCAGTAAGGTTACTAGCCACATGCTGGTGTACTTGCCTAATTGTTTTTTTTAGTTGGTCAGAAAGCATGGGGAGATAAACCTAAAATATGTATATAATTACAGTGTATGGATTTTAGAGTTATAACCGTGTAACTACAAGCAAGGATGAAATTAATTTAGTAAATTAATGCGGCGATTTTTTAAGTTTATAAATTACTCCCTATTATGGCCTGTTTATATTTTGAGGTTGAACAATTTTCAATCCTTAACGCTCATGGCCCTAAAGTAGAAAAACAAAATATAAGTAAGGTTTATTGATAGTGTATTTAACATCTGGTTTTGTACTTTCTGCACAAGCGCACGATAGCGCTCAGGGTTTACAATATGAAATTTGGTTTGCTACCGATAATGGACCAATAAAGACAATTTCTGAGAATGAGACCGCACTATTTTTTATAAAAAACTCAGATACAAAAGCAGCTAAAGCCATTTTATCTGCCGAATCACTAAACTTTTTAATTAAACCTCTTTCACTTAAAAATTTTCAGCAGCAAGATATGTGTGGCTGTTACTTTTACTCACTCAAACACTTTTATAGCGCGAGCAAAGCGTTAAAAAGTCGCGGTATTACACTTTATGAAGATGAAATAAGGCCCATTGAGCGTTATTTAATGGAGCGCTTTATTAAAGGCGGGGCGTGGATCACGGGTAAACGAGTGGATCATGCACATTACACTGAAATTTTAGATGCTAAATTAAAAACCAACGCTGACTATACGCCTGTGCTTTCTAAGTTGTCACTTGATATAGAGTGCAATGAAAGTGGCGTGTTATTTTCTATTGGCTTGGTAGGCTGTGGTTTAGATTGCGTAATCATGATTGGAGAGCCTGAGCATCACGAACCAGTGATTGGTTATACTATTATATGGTGCGAAGACGAGGTTGCACTATTACAGCAACTTGTAACACTTATTAAGCAGTGCGACCCTGATATTATTATTGGGTGGAATGTTATTGAGTTTGATTTTGCAGTTATTTATGAGCGCTCTGTGGCACTTGGGGTAAAACTATTACTAGGAAGAGGAAACCTTCCTTTATATGTTCGAAAAGGCCATTTTACACGGGTTTCTATTCCCGGGCGCTGTGTAATTGATGGCATTGATACTCTAAAAAATGCCACTTATAGTTTTGAAACTTTTTCACTTGCTAATGTAGCTAAAGAAATTTTAGGCGAGTCTAAATTAATTGAATCTAGTAACAGCTTACAAGAAATTATTCGTCAATTTAATGAAGATAAAATCGCGCTTGCTAACTACAATCGCCAAGACTGCATACTCGTTAATAAAATCTTCGATAAGCTAAAACTTCTCGATTTTGCTGTTATTCGCACACAATTAACAGGCCTTGAGCTGGAAAAACGCGGCGGCTCAGTGGCGGCTTTTGTAAACATGTATTTGCCTTTATTACATCGCAGCGGTTATGTAGCACCTAATATGGGCGACCATGGGCTGACGTTTGAAAGCCCAGGTGGTTATGTTATGGAGTCGGTACCGGGGCTGTATAAAAATGTCATAGTGCTTGATTTTAAAAGCCTGTACCCCAGTATTATGCAAACCTTTTATATAGACCCGCTTGGACTAATAGAAGGGATTGAAAACCCTGAAAATAGTATTGAAGGTTTTAATAACGCATTGTTTTCAAGAGAGCAGCACCATTTACCAGCGCTTATAAAAAGCCTAGCGCTACAGCGCCAGCGGGCAAAAGATAATCACGATTTAATGCTATCCCAAGCGATTAAAATAATAATGAACAGTTTATATGGTGTATTAGGCTCACAAGGCTGTCGTTTTTATGACCCTCGACTCTCAAGCTCTATTACTTTGCGTGGTCATGAAATAATGCTGCAAACTAAAAAGTGGATTGAAGAGCAAGGTTATAGTGTTATTTACGGAGATACAGATTCGACCTTTGTAAAACTAACGGATGATTTAAGTGTTGAGGCCTGTAATAAAATAGGTAAACAGTTAGCTAAACACATAAACACATTGTGGCAGCAAAACATACACGCTAAACATAATTTAACTAGCCATTTAGAAATAGAGTTTGAATCGCTTTACAGCCCATTCTTTTTACCCACCATAAGAGGTAAAAGCGTGGGGTCTAAAAAACGCTATGTGGGGCAGTTAATAAAGCCGGATGAATCAAAATTGGTTTTTAAAGGCTTAGAAACCGTAAGAAGTGACTGGACTAGACTGGCTCAACAGTTTCAATTTGATTTATTTACCCTCCTTTTTGATCAACCAGAGCAAATAAATGACCTTGTACACGATTACATTAGTAAACTTTTACGTGGCGAATTTGATCATTTGCTGGTTTTTAAAAAACGTTTAGGTCAAAACTTAACCGACTATCAAAAAAATATCCCTCCACATGTGCAAGCAGTAAAAAAGTTTCAGAAACAAAATAGTGAATTTACGCTAAAAAGAGGTGAATTTGTTACATTTGTTTACACAACCCACGGTGTTGAGCTGTATCAAGGGCTGCATAGCTACGACTACCCATTGTATATAGACAAACAAATTGTACCTTTATTAGAAATGGTTACGCAATTTGTTAACGTTAACGTAAACAGTTTCGAGCTAAAACAGTTCGAACTATTCTAACTTGTACCTATTAATGCAATTTTTGATTACATAATCTACGCTTTAGCTTTATTTTTGTACAGTTATTCCTCATCCAAG
This sequence comes from Pseudoalteromonas sp. R86517, assembly GCF_042466295.1. Lineage (NCBI taxonomy): Bacteria > Pseudomonadati > Pseudomonadota > Gammaproteobacteria > Alteromonadales > Pseudoalteromonadaceae > Pseudoalteromonas > Pseudoalteromonas sp. R86517. The sequence goes on along the minus strand of NZ_JAXHCB010000001.1, from coordinate 1,976,050 downwards.
CTAAAAAACAATAAAAAACCCTTTTTTAATTAATATTTGGTTAACAGTAGTTGGCTTTTAGATATTTTTTGTTTAGTATTTGGTTTAGTCGCTGTTAACAAACTGTGACAACAAAAAATAATTAAATAATAGTCGCTTCTAACAAGTGGTGACCCAGGGAGAATCAAATGTTAAATAATAAAGTTTCAAAGGCAGTTCGCTTAGCGATTGCATTTGGTGCAGTATCAACAGCTGCATTTTCGTCAAGTTCATTTGCTGCAGAAGAAGAGTCTGCAGAGAAAGTAGAACGCATCCAAGTAACTGGTTCACGTATCAAACGTACAGATTTAGAGGGTGCTTCTCCGGTAGTATCTATTACTTCTGCTGATATCAAGCTAGAAGGTGACTACACAGTTGCAGATGCACTACGTTCTAGTTCATTAAACTCATTCGGTTCGTTCTCAGAGCGTTCTGGTAGCTCAGCACAATCTCAAGCAACTATCAATTTACGTGGTGCTGGCTCACGTCGTACTTTAGTACTTTTAAATGGCCGCCGCTTCCCAGGTTCACCAACATTAGGTGGTGCTTCTGCTAACCTTAATGCTATTCCAATGGCTGCTGTTGAACGTATCGATATCATGACTGAAGGTGCATCTTCTATTTATGGTTCTGATGCAATGGCAGGTGTTGTTAACGTAATTATGAAAGAGAACTTTGAAGGTTTAACTTTCAACATTGGCGCGGGTCACCGTGACCAAGATGAAGGTACTACTTCTACAGAGTTTTCTGTAGTTGGTGGTGTTTCAAACGATAAAGGTAACATTACATTCTCTTTCGATCACCAATCTCGTAAAGGTATTTCAGATGCTGACCGTGACTACACTAAAGCTCAGCTTGGTGATTTAGACGGTGATGGCGACATTGAAGCTTACACTGCAGATACTGTAGGTTGGTCATACTTTGGCGCTACTGTACTTTCACCTGATTTTTCTACAGCGTCAGCTTCACTTTTATGTGATGATTTAATCTCTGAATACGGTGAAGATACTTTCCGCCGCGTTGATGCAAACGAAGATTGGGGCCCAGGTTCTGAGTACTGTATGTATGCATTCGCTAATGTATCTTACAACACAGCATCAATTGACCGTAACACATTATATGTTAGTGCTAACTACGAGCTAACAGACGACATAGAGTTCTTTGCTCAAACAATGTTTGTACAAAACTCTTCATTTGGTCGTTACGCTCCACCGGCTGCAGCATGGGAAAACATGGCAGCTGATAACCCGCATAACCCATACGGTGAAGACGGTGCATATGGTTTATTCCGTTGGGTAGGTATTGGTACACGTGATGGTAACGTAGATGATTACAACCAAGATTTAACAGCTGGTTTACGTGGTGACTTAGATTGGAACAACGCTTCTTGGGAAGTTTACTACCACCACAATAAAGCAGATAACAAATCTGTAGGTGAGTACTACCTTTCTTACAGTGGTTTAGCATACAACGAAGCTAACGATATCGATTTAGGCTCTGATGAAGGCATTGCCAACATGAAGTCGACTACGTTACAAAACTCAGGCTCTACTTTTGACCAATACTTTGCTGGTTTAGGTTTTGACTTATTTGAACTACCAGGTGGTGCTGTTGCTCACTATGTAGGTGTTGAATATTTTGAACAAACTTACGAAGATATTTACGATGGTCAATCTGAAGCTGGCTTAATCGGTGGCTCTGCTGGTAACTCTTCAATGGGTGACCGTGATGTGACAGCTGTTTTCTTCGAATCAGTACTACCAGTTTCTGATACAGTAGAAGTGAACTTAAAAGCTCGTTACGATGATTACTCTGACTTTGGTGACAACGTTGCTCCAGCAGTATCTGCTCGCTGGCAGGTTGCTGATAACGTAGTGATTCGTGGTTCTTACTCTGAGTCGTTCCGTGCACCAGGCCTTGATTTACTTAATGCAGCACGTACATTCTCTGCTGAATCTGCAATCGATTATAATAACGGTTCTACTACATCACGTCAGTACAACACATACTATACTCAGAACTCAGAGCTTGAGGCAGAGACTTCAGATTACATCAACTTAGGTGTGGCATGGGATGTAAACGATAACTTAAGCTTTAAGTTAGATTACTTCCAACTTTCTATTGATAATGTTATTCAGTCTAAATCTCTACAAGGCTTATTATCTGATGAGGCTGCTGGCCTAATCACTGCAGTAGGTGTTGATACAGATACGTCTGATGAAACTTTCTACCTTAAGCGCTCTGCTTCAGGTACGCTAATCGAAGCAGGTACTTCTTACTTTAACGGTGCTGGTTTTGAAATTGAAGGTTTTGATTTCACTATTAATGCAAACGTAGAGACTGATTTTGGTGACTTCCGCTTTAACAATGTTAATAGTGTAACACTTTCATACGATTCTGAAGTAGGTGGTGTTGTACAAGACACTGCTGGTTGGTCTGGCCAACCTGATCTTAAGTCAGTAGCAACAATTTCTTGGTCACTTGATGATCATACAGTATCTTGGAACTCTACTTACACAGCAAGCACGTCTGAAACTGAAGTTGATGAAGATGGCGATGGTTTCTACGAGCAATCAGGTGATTTAGATAGCTGGTTAATCCATAACTTAACTTACAGCTACAATGCAGGTCCTTACGGCGCTGTAACATTTACTGTAAGTAACTTAACTGACGAAGACCCAGTTCTTTCTTCAGCTGGTACATGGGATAACCAAGACCTTTACAACAACTTTGGTCGTGATTACCGTGTAAACTACTCAATTAGCTTCTAATATTAATTAGAAACAGGTTGATATATAGGGCTGAATTTATTCAGCCCTTTTTTTATGGGGATTTTTTATGGAAAATTATTGGAGTGAGTATTGGTCTCAAGGGTATTTAACTTCATTTGGGCAGGATATTAAGAAAAACTATACAGGCAAGCTCAAGCAGAGCTGGACAAGTTTTGCTACTGAGCTTAGTCCACAGTGTAAAATACTAGACATAGGAACAGGCAATGGTGCACTGATACAGCTTATACACGATAGTAGTAAAGATCTGCTGAGCTTTATTGGTATTGATAAAGCAACAGTGGCAAAGAGCGTTACAGGCGTGCCCGACTCTAGTATTTTATCAGATGTAAGTGCAGAGTCCTTACCTTTTGAAAATAATGAATTTGATGCGATAGTGGCTCAATTTGCAATTGAATACAGTGAGCTTTCGAAGAGCATTCCTGAATTATTTAGGGTATTAAAACCGGGTGGGTTATATCAAATTGTTTGCCACGAAATAGATTCAGATATAGTTAAACCAAATGTGCTTATATTGGAGTCTGCTGTACGTGTACGTAGTGACTTGTTAACTCCTTTAAAGCAGCTAATTGATGAGCTGAAAAAAGATGATAATGCTCAGGTTAATAGCTTGATAAAAACAATAAATAACCTTATCCAGCTTGAAAGGCAAGTACACCCTCACGCAGTTAATGGAACACGGTATCCCGACTTTTTTCAGTTTATTTTGAATAATAGAAAAATTGATTTAGAACGCGCTTATCAATTATTTACTCAAGAGCTCGAAGGGCTGATCTTTAGGTTAAGTGACTTAAAGGAAGCGGCGTTAAACTCTAAGGATATTAGCCAGTTGTTATTGTTAGGGGATAAAACATTTAAAGAGGCTTTAGTTGACTCTAATAATGAATATATCGGAACGCTTTACAAAGGACGCAAATAGCTAGCCCCATCACTCAAATTTGTTCTGTTCTGCGCATTAATAATCTAGCAGCTTTGATGGTATTCCAAAGGCCATATGAGCTGCAGCTCCCGATTCCTTTATTTTTTGGCGACTTGTTAAACATTGTTCTTGGTTACCTTTTCATTTATAAATTTTAAATTACCTTGTTAACACCTTTAAAAATGTAAATAAGTAGAAGTATTTTACGTTTTATTTTCAAAAATGCATTGTTCCGGTTATTGGTATATTCATCCTTTATTTTTTGTCCCCTTTATCGAAATAAACTAATATTAATTATATTTAAATTGATGTGAATTATTAGTTTTTAATATGTTGACTATGTTTATATGTTGATACTAACATTCACAAAAGAAGCGGTACTTTCACTTCTTAAGCTATTTATTTAATGGCTAAAATAATAAATATATAAATAAAATTATTTCAGGGAGAATCCAATGTTAAATAACCAAGTTTCAAAAGCGGTGCGCTTAGCGATTGCTTTTGGTACGGCATCTACAGCTGTATTTTCAGCAAATTCAATTGCTGCTGAAGAGGGAGTTGAAAAGGTAGAGCGTATAGAGGTTACCGGTTCACGAATTAAACGTGCAGATCTTGAAAGCGCTTCACCAGTGAGCATTATTACTACTGAAGATATGAAAGTTCAGGGTATTTCAAATATTTCCGATGCGTTACAAAACCTTACCGCTCAGTCGGGCGGATTAACTGCTGCTGTAAATAATGGCGGTAATGGTAATGCAACTGTTAACTTAAGAGGTATGGGTTCATCACGTACATTGGTACTTGTTAATGGACGCCGTATGATTGCCTCAGGTACTGGTGCATCTTCTACCGTGGATCTTAATGCCATTCCTTTTAGCGCTGTAAAACGCATAGAAGTTTTAAAAGACGGAGCATCAGCTGTTTACGGCTCTGATGCTCTTGCTGGTGTGGTTAATATTATCATGCGCGATGACTTTGAAGGCTTTGAGCTAGATGCCAGCTATGCAGAGACAGGTGAAGGTGACGGTGAAGAAGCTAGCTTAAGTAGCACCTTTGGTGTGAGCAGTGATAAAGGTAATGTTGTTGTAAACGTTGGTTTTTACGACCGTGGTACTGTACGTGCTAGCGACCGAGATTATTCAGCATGTCCATACGCTGAAAGTGGCGGTGAGCGTTTTTGTGCCGGTTCTGGTAACTCTTTAGGTATGAATGCAATCTTAGATGATGGTAGAAGAGTTCAGTTTGAGCCTGGCGGTAACGGTTCATCAACTGATACTGGCTATCACACATATGTGGGTAGTGGCGAAGGCAACGATACCTATAACTACTCTTCTGCTTCATACTTATCTACGCCTGCAACTCGTTATAATGTGAGCGTGTTAGGTAATTATGAATTAGCAGATAACTTAAACTTTTTTGCAGAAGCGTACTATACAAACCGTACCTCAACGCAACAAATGGCACCAGCACCTATCAACTACACATACAGTGTAGATGGTCGTAGTTGGGTATTAAGTCAAAATCCAGAAGTTTACCCATTCTCAGGCTTGTATGATTTTGCAACTCCTGGCGACAATGTAGACATGTTACCACTGCGTCGTATGTCAGAAATGGGTGGCCGTGTATTTGAGCAAGAAGTAAATACAGCACAATTTACAACTGGTTTAGAGGGCTTTATCGCTGATCAATACGCTTGGAATGTGTTCTATACATATGGTCGAAATAGCGCTATTGACCGTTCTAAAAACTACATCAACGTAGACAAAATGATAGCGTCAGTAAATGAAAACTGTGAAGGTGTCTCGGTTACAGGTTCGCCTAGTGACTACACGGTTACAGGCAACGATGCATCTGCTCCATGTATTAACTACTTTGGTGAAGGCGCGCTTTCACAGTCAGATGCCGATTACTTGCGTTACACCGATCAGGGTACTTCAGGTACAGAAATGCACCACTTAGGCGCTTCAATTTCGGGTGATTTATTTGAAATGCCTTCTGGTGTTGTTGGCTTTGCATTTGGTCTAGAGCACCGTGAAGAATCAGCATTTAATCAACCAGATGCATTCTCTTCATCAGGTATCGGTTCAGGTAATGCTGTACAGCCAACTTCTGGTGGCTATAAAGTTGACGAAGCATATGTAGAGCTTGTTGTTCCACTATTGAATGATTTACCACTGGTTCAGTCTTTAGATTTAGAAGCTGCGCTTCGCTACTTTGACTACGATACATTTGGATCAGATACTACTTATAAGTTAGGTCTAACTTGGCGTATGACAGACGAAGTTATGCTTCGCTCTGTATTATCAACAGCATTTCGCGCACCAAGTGTAAGTGAGCTTTACGGTGGTCAGTCAGATAGCTTCACCAATTATACAGACCCTTGTACTGGTTTTGGTGGTGCTGGCTTTGATTCTAGATACCAAACAGCCTGTGCTTCTGATGCAGCAGCCGGCCTAATTCCTTCAGATGGTACGTTTGCACAAAACAGTGGTCAACTTCGTGCGGTTGTTGGCGGTAACCCAGACCTAGGTCCTGAAACTGCTGATACATTTACAGTTGGTCTTGTTGTTGAGCCAATTGAAGGGCTAAGCTTTACTGTTGATTACTACGATATTGAAGTAGATAACGTAATAAGCTCTGTTGGTATTACGACTAAGCTAGATAAATGTTATAGCGCGGGTGAAGAAGGTGGACAAGGTGGTTCTTTTGCACTTTGTGAAGGTGTTGTACGTGATGCAACGGGTAACTTTGATGGTACTCCATCACTTGATCAAAACCTTTCTACTTGGAACCTATCGGGCGTAGATTTCAACGCTCAATATAGCTTTGACGCTGCTGGCTTAGCGTGGAGAGCTGATTGGGAAGCTTCTTACATCTCTAAATGGGAAGTACAAGAGTTTGCTGGTGAGCCTATTCAAGATTACGTAGGTGTTGCATCAAGTGGTTCTGGCTCAATTCCTGAGTGGAAACATAATGTAAGCTTACGTGCAGCCGGTGATGATTGGACTGTTTCATACAAAGTGATGTATGTAGATTCGCTTGTTACAGAATCAGTTGCATTATTTGATGGAGACCCTGCGGATTACTATTCACCAGAAGCTGACTCGTTTGTATCACATACACTAAGTGGTACTTACCAACTTAACGAACATGTTTCGTTACGTGGTGGTATAGATAACCTAACAGATGAAGAGCCTCCATATTATAGCGATTATGATGATGCCAATACAGATACTACGTTGTATAAGTACATCGGTCGTAACTTCTTTGTAGGTACAACTATTTCATTCTAAGCATAAGCTTTAATGCTAAGGCCGGTATATTATCGGCCTTTTTATTATTTAAGAGAACATATGCAAAGCCAAGGCATGTCATTTCAAGATGTAAGCAACTTAATCCTTAAGGAAATTAATAATAATAATTTCCTTAAGGCATTAAAAATTGCTAATTCGATTAAAAGTAATGAATCGAGTATTGTAGCGCACCTTCATCACTTAAAATCTATAGCATACCAAAAGAAAAAAGATTATATATTATGTTTAGCCGAGATTGAAAAAGGCATTAAACTAAGTCCACGTCATTTTCATTTAAATGTAAATAAAGCAAAGTTATATAACTTGTTGGGTGAACCTGATAAGTCAATAAAACAATATTTAAATGTATTGACTATATATAGTGACGATATAGAAACACTTTATAACATCTCTGTTTTATACTTTAAAAAGAATGAATTTACTAAAGCAAAAGAATACATTGATAAAGCATTTACACTATCCCCTCAAAATGCAGTTATTCTCAGTGCAAAAATAAAAACAGACTTAAAGCTTGAGAAGTTTACTGAGGTCGATAGGCTCACAGATGATTATATTCGCAATTTTGGTGCTGATGCTAGTATTCTCAATAGTAAAGGGTTGGCTTTAAAAGCTTTATGCTTTTGGGATAAAGCAATTATAACTTTTGAGCAAAGCTTAAAATTAAGCCCTGGTTTAGTTGAAGCTAAAAAAAATATGGCCAGCTGCTATCACTTAGCCGGGAAGTTTAAAAAAGCCAAAGCAATATATACAGAACTAACAACTATCAACCCGCTAGATTTAGACAGTCATCATTGGCTAAACCAAATGCTATGGGAAACTGCAGACTCTGGTTTTTTATCCTCATATAACCATGCTTTAAAAATAACTGGAAAAAATACTGCACTGGAAGCTGAGCTTGCACAAAAGCTTTATACATCGGGTAAGCAAACTGAGGCTTACAAAATAGCAAAGCAAATACTCTCTCAAAGCAATTGCCCACAAAAAGCGTTTTCTATAGTGGGTGATTACGAACGTGAAAACAGCTTATTTGATGAATCTTTAGAGACCCATTTAGCTGCCAGTAATAGGTTTAAGAATAATCACGCGTACATAGAATTAGCCAAAAGCTATATTGCGATAGATAAACCAGATCACGCATTGAACATTATAAATAAGTTATTAAATCAAGACGAATATAACCAAGAGTACTTGTGTATTAAAAATACAGCATTGAGATTACTAAAAAGCGAGCTGTACTCATATTACTGCAATTATGATTTATTTGTTATGCAGGAGAAAATAGCAACACCTTCTGGCTTTGCTTCTATAGATGATTTTTTAACTGAGCTTAAAGGTACGTTAAAACAGTATCATTATTATCAAAACCATCCTTTAGAGCAATCTTTAGTGAATGGTTCTCAAACCGCAGAAAAGTTATTTGATTATCAACTGCCGATACTAAAAATACTAAAGCAGGAGCTATACGAGTTAACGTCATGCTTTTTTTCAAGGCTTCCAAAAGATAATCAACACCCTTTTTTAAAAAGAAATGTTGGTGATTTTAAAGTGACTGATTCATGGTCGGTAATTCTGAAAGGTAAAGGTTTTCATAAAAATCATTATCACAGCCAAGGTTGGATGAGTTCACCATTTTATGTATCTATACCCACGCTGATATCTGAATCAACCAACCAAGAAGGGTGGTTAAAGCTAGGTGAGCCAGGATTTAATATGCACACTAAGCTTTTACCTGAGACAACATTAAAACCAGAGGAAGGCAAACTTATTCAATTTCCATCCTATTTTTGGCATGGGACTAATACCCTAAATAGTGAAATGGAACGAGTAACAATTGCTTATGACATACTCCCTCAACACACTTAAATTAAGGATAAACAATGAAACATCTTTGTACCGTATTATTAGTAATTTTAGCTTCAGGTTGCACTAGTGCAGCAGCGCTTAAGGCCAGTGAAAGCGATGGCAAAATATGTAAACTCGAAAAAACCACAGGTAGCAACATTGCAACAAGAGTGTGTAGAACACCTGAACAAATTGCTTACCAAGAAAAATTAAGCCAAGAGGCAATGAGAGAGATGACCCGTGGTAGTGTAAAAATTGATAAATAGACTTTAACTTTATAAGTTTATTAACCTCTATTAAAAATTAATAGAGGTTAAATATTTTTTATTTGATATTAAAGTCCATTACTATACTTATTTCATGCTGATTTCTCATGCTAAAGTATTTGCTTTTATACCTTTTGCTATGGAGTAAAATTGCTCATGGTAAAAATATATTGTTGGGTTTATACTTGCTTTGAAACTAAAAAGTTAACTCCAACAAGCAAGAGAGATATAAATGAAAGAAGTTCGATCTTTTATTAAAACAGCATCATTAACTGAGCTAGAAAAAGCACAACAATTAATCACTGATGCGATTGCAAAATATACTGAGCAGCTACAAGCTAAACAGGAAGTGTTGGATCTTTTAAAAGAAAAAGGACTTACGTTAGAAGATTTACAAGACGGTACTGCAGATAAACGTACTAAAGTAAAAGCTAAGTATCGTATTGAAGTAGATGGCGAAGTGATTGAATGGACCGGTCGTGGTCGTCGCCCTAAAGCGTTTGAAGGTGTTGATTTACAAAAGCACCTAGCTTAATAAAGTAACAGAGAAGCCACGGCTTCTCTTTTTAATGGCGTATAATTTAATAACTAAACCTTAGGCTAAGGCTTACGCTTTGTACGCGAGATTTAATTGGCCAAAACTTACCTTAAACTCCCCGCAGTCGCTTAGTATTTGTTAAACTGCATTTCTGGTTATTCTATTTACTATTTTCATGACCTATAAATTAAGGCCGTATCAGCAAGAGGCCGTAGAGCGCACTGTTTTACATTTTCGAAAAACAAATGATCCTGCCGTGATTGTACTGCCTACCGGTGCGGGTAAAAGCCTTGTTATTGCAGAGCTTGCGCGAATTGCTAAGCAAAAAATTTTGGTGCTTGCACATGTTAAAGAGTTGGTAGAACAAAACGCACAAAAATATAAAAGTTTTGGTTTAGAAGCGAGTATATTTTCAGCAGGGTTAAAAGAAAAATCACTCAGCCACCAAGTTACCTTTGCCAGTGTTCAGTCTTTATCGCGTAATTTAAATAAATTAAATGAGCATTATTCTTTGCTTATTATTGATGAGTGCCACAGAGTAAATGGTGATAAAAAAAGCCAATATGGAAAGGTTATAAATGCGCTCAAAGAATATAATCCTCAGTTAAAAGTATTGGGTTTAACGGCCACACCTTATAGATTAGGAATGGGGTGGATATACCATCATCATTACCATGGTTTTGTAAAAGGTAATAAAGAAAGTCCATTTAAAAACTGTATATTTGAATTACCGCTCAGGTATATGATCAAACATAATTACTTAACGCCGCCAAATGAAGTGGACGCGGCAATTAGTCATTATGATTTTTCGTCCCTGGCTACTAATGCGTTTGGTCAATATACGACTGATGACATGAATGCGCTTTTAAAAAATAGCGAGCGCGCAACGCAAGCTATACTGAAGCAGGTAATACAATACAGTGAAACCCGCCAAGGCGTGATGATATTTGCGGCAACGGTTATGCACGCGCAAGAAATTTTAACTTATTTACCCGCAGAGCAAAGTGCCCTTATAACTGGCGATACCCCAAATGCAGAACGCGATAAATTAATAAATCAATTTAAACAAAAAAACATAAAATACCTCGTTAATATTTCTGTTTTAACCACCGGATTTGATGCGCCGCATGTCGATTTTATCGCTATTTTACGTCCCACCGAATCGGTTAGCTTATACCAGCAAATTGTTGGCCGTGGGCTTAGGCTAAATGAAGGAAAAACAAACTGCTTAGTTATAGATTACGCAGGCAACGGCTTTGATTTATTTCACCCTGAGGTGGGCGATAAAAAAGGTGATAGCGATAATGAGCCCGTTCAAGTGCTTTGCCCTGGGTGTGGGTTTGCAAATATTTTTTGGGGAAAAACTGATGCTGATGGCAAAGTAGTTGAGCATTTTGGCCGGCGCTGCCAAGGTTTATTAGAAGATGACGAAGGCCATAAAGAGCAATGCGATTATCGGTTTAGGTTTAAAGAGTGCGAACAATGCGGCGCTCAAAACGATATAGCAGCTCGTAAATGCCATGATTGCGGCGCAGTAATGGCCGACCCTGACGACAAGCTACGTAACGCCCTTAATTTAAAAGATGCGTTAGTACTGCGCTGTAGTGGGTTATCAGTGGTAAAACTTAAAGATGATTTAATTAAAATAACCTACTTTGATGAAGATGGTGCAAGTTGCGATGAGGTATATAACCTTGCCAGTAAAGGCGGGCAGTATATTTTTAATAAACAGTTTGGTAAACGCCTAGGGCAGGGGCAAGCGCCTGTCGAATTTAAAAGTGCTGAGCAGGTTATTAAGGCACAGTTTGATTTAGTGCATCCCGATTTTGTTATCGCGCGTAAAAGTAAAAAGTATGGCTGGAAGGTATCTGATAAATTATTTGATTACACTGGCAACTTTAGAAAAGCTAATCAGTTAAGCGGCTAAGCTTAACTGATTTTTGTTAAGCGGCGTCTTCGTCCATTAAACCCCAGCCATCGCCATAGCCATTATAACTATTAGCAATACTTTCAAGGTATTGCTCTGCTTGGCCAAGCAATGTGTGCTCTGGCACCATTTGTACATGAGTAATCACTTCCCACACGCCAGTGTCTTTACACTTTTCAACGTTTGCGCTTTGTACTAATGCATCAGAGATTATTTCTTTGGCAAATTTTTCAGCATCAGCTTGTTGTTCAAATAAAATGAAAAAATCGATTTGGTGCATTTTGCTTAAATCAACGCCAGCAGCGGCTATTTCGGCTAAAAGTTGGCCGTTATCATCATCAGGGAATTGCATTAAAAACTCATTTAAAATTAATTTTGTATTCGTAGCCACTATTGTAACCAAAATATTGCTTTAAAGCGTATTAATTTTAACTTTATAGGCTTTAAAAGGGAGTGAAATTTGGTGCAAGATTACCATTAAGTTAATGTGTTGCTCATTATGGCTATGGTAGTATGCAACTCATTGGTGGTTAAATTTTAAAGAATAAAAAGTAAGGATATTTACTTGTTCAAACAGTTATTACGTTTTGTGTTTATTTTAGCTTTTTTTATAAGCACTCAAGCCAGCGCTGAGCAAAGGGTAATTGAAGATTACGAAATTAAAGGGATTAGTGGCGAGTTAGAAAGTAACGTTGAGCTCTATTTAAAACAACTGGTTGGAGAAAAACCCACCAGAACCTTGCGCCGCTATGCTAAAAAGCAAGTGCAAAGCAGTATTAAAGCGCTGGGGTATTACAACCCAACGGTAGACATTGAGTTTGATAAAGACGACAAAGAGCTTATCGTTAAAGTAGAGCGCGGCCCTGCAACTCGCATAGAAGCTATTAATATAACGCTTAATGGTGAGGGTAAAAACGACCCGCAATTGCAAAACGTTGTTAAAAATTTAAATTTAACCCAGGGCGATGTTCTTAATCATGGCAGGTACGACTCAGCTCATAAAAAAATAGAGTCAATGCTATTAGAGCTAGGCTATTTTGATGCTAAATGGCCAGCCCGAAAACTTGCTGTATCAGTGCAAAAAAACAGTGCCGTTATTACATTTAATATAGATACCGGCGTGCGCTACACGTATGGCAATATAATCATTGCCAGCGAAACCCCCGCAGAAAAATACATTCGTTCACTTGCACCTTTTACCCAAGGGCAAGCTTATAAAGCCACACAAATTGCCGATTATAACCTTGAGCTCTCAAGCACACCGTATTTTGCAAGCGTGCGTATTTATGCCGATATACCAGCAAGAGCCAACGGACAAGTGCCTATAAATATTGATGTGCTACACAAACCTGCTAATAGCTACGAAGTAGGCGGTGGCTTTAATACCGAGCTGGGCCCGAAAGTGCGTTTTAAATGGAGTAAACCCTGGATCACAGAAGATGGGCATTATCTGGAAAGCAATTTAAATGTAGCTGAGAAACAGCAAGATATTTCTATGGCGTACACCATTCCGGTAGATGACCCTAACGACGATTTATGGCGTTTATCAGTGGGTTACAAGTTAGAAGATGAACTTGCCGATGACATATACAGTGAAATACTGACCGGCCAACTGCAGCGCCAATGGTTAACTGAAGATAAATGGGTACGCACGGCCTTTTTACGTCGAGACCAAGAAACATACCGCATTGGTGATGAATCAGAAGAAAGCACCGAAATGCTTATGCCCGGTATTAGCTATGCCCGTAAAAAGTCAAAAGGAGGCACAACGCCTTATTGGGGTGAGCAGTGGCTAATTTCGGCTGAGTTTGGTTTAGATGATGTACTTTCAACCACCAACTTAGTGCGGGTGCAGCTGCAGCATGCGTGGCTGCGGACCTATTTAGATAAACACTTAGTTTTTTTAAAAGCAAACGTGGGCGCCATGCTGGTCGATAATATTGAAAACGTACCTTACTCGCTGCGCTTTTATGCCGGTGGTGACCAAAGTGTACGTGGTTTTGCTTATCAGTCTATATCTCCTGAAGATGAAGACGGTGATTTAATCGGTGGTAAATACTTACTAACCAGTACTATTGAATACAATTACCAATTTGCACAAAATTGGCGAGCAGCTTTATTTGTTGATGGCGGTACCGCCACAAATGATTTTTCGGACGACTTTGAAGTGGGCGCAGGCTTTGGCTTTCGTTATTTAACACCCATTGGCCCCGTAAAAGTAGACCATGCATGGGGGCTTACTAAAGAAAGTAAAAGCACACGTTTAAGCATTACCATAGGGCCAGAAATTTAATGTCAGTATTTAAAAAAATATCCGCTGCAATCATCGGCGTTTTAATCACGCTTGCCGTTATTATATTTTGCTTGTTATTTACTGCGCCCGGTAATCAATTTATTGCTTATAGTGCCAATAAAATGGTGGACGGCTTACATATCGAGATTAAAAAAGGGCGTTTTTTATATAACAACCCGTTTAATGTGAGCTTTAAAAACCAAAGTACAGATTTTAAAGCGCAGCAGCTTAAAATAGATTTATTTTGGTGGCAGTGCGATGGCCTATGTATTGAAAATGTAAGTGCGCGGTCAATCAAACTTGCCCTTGGCAATGCACCCGAAGCCACACAACAGAGCACCTCAGAGCCATTAGCTAAAATTACGTTTCCCTTTAATATTGCCGTTAAAAATGTAGCAATAAACGAATTTGTGTTAAATCATTCCAGTGCTGATGTAACCGTAAATAACTTTACCCTTGCAGCGAAAGCTGAAGATGCAACCTTAGCACTAAAAAGCCTAACTATTAGTGATGTATTGGTAAAGCTTAAAGAGCAACCCGCCTCATCTAATCAAGCAACGGCTAATCAAGGCCAGGCGCTAACAGCGCTACCTGCGTTACCAGATATAGAATTTACATCGCCCCTTAATTTACGGGTAGAGCAGTTTGACGTTAAAAAGGTGGATATTGAGCAAGGTGAGCAAACTCACACAATCGAAAATATAGCGCTTGTATTAAATGTAGAAGATGAAAAAGTTAACTTACAAACGCTTAGCGCGCAGTACCAACAATGGCAACTAAATACAGAGTTAACTAGTGAGCTTGCAGGTAATTTACCATTAAACGCTAAAGTAGCGCTAAGCAGCGACTTGCACCAAGCGAATTTAGCGTTAAGTGGTGATCTATCTGATTTAAATATAAATTTACACACGACTGGTCAGTACCCATTAAATCTAACGGCAACGGCTAATTTAAAACAAAAAAATTATCCGTTTGAACTTACTGGTAAAGTTGAGCAATGGTTGATTGACGCTCAAAGTAACGAGCTAAAAGTAAATAATGTTGATTTATCAGCCTCGGGTAATGCGGATGATTACACGCTAAGTTTAAAGGCGCATAGCCAATTAGGTGCCTATCCAGCTGTAGTATTAAACACGCAATTAAACGGCTCGCTTAGCCAAGCGCAGTTAAGTACCTTAAGCCTAAAAGCAAACGATAGTAGTGCAATATTTAAAGGTAATGTTAATTGGCTAAAGGGCATACAAGCCGACTTTACCGGTTCGTTAAATAGCTTAAAAGCGCAGTACTTAACAGATGCGCTTACAAGTAATATTTCTGGCCAGCTAGAAGGGCGCTTTAACAGCGAAGGGCAAAACTGGCACTTGCAAATGGATAATACACAACTTGCAGGTACACTGAACCAAACACCGCTTGAATTTGCCTCAAACTTTACACTTAACAATACGCTAAAAGCCAACATAGACAGCCTATATTTAAGTAGCGGTGCCAATAAACTAACCTTGAGCGGGCAAGTTGACGACACCTGGCAGGTTGACGGAAAAGTAACACTGACAGGAAATGAGCAAACTAATCTGCCATTCGTTGCAAACGGTAAGGCAGATTTAAAAATAAGAGGGCCCCGTTTAACCCCCGCCGTTGATTTATCGTTATTACTCGATAACTTTATGTATAACGACATAAACGTTAATAAACTCGCCCTTAAAGGTCAGCTCGATACAGCTGCAGATTGGCAAACCGATGTGAGCTTAAACGTAGGCTCCGCAATGGTTGCTGATCAGGTAATTAATAGTGTTGAGCTAACTGCCACTGGCGATAAAACCGACCATCAGCTGGTGGCCGCCATAGATGCAGAGCAAGGCGCTGCTGAGCTTGAAGTAACCGGTAAGCTCAATAATGACGTGTGGAATGGCTCGCTCAGTAATATAACGCTAAGTGACAAAAAGCTCAGCTTTAGTAATAGTAAAAAAATTGCGGTGATGTTTAATATCCAAACCAGCGATTTTGATGTGAGTGCACATTGCTGGCGCTCAAACAAAAGTGAGCTATGTATTAACACCCTAGCGCAAACTAAAAACTTGGGTCAATTTAATGCTACGTTGAGCAATTTAGCGCTTGAAGAGCTTAAACACTTTTTACCAGATAACATGCGTACGCGTGGCGATATAAGCGGCGACTTTGCTGCAAATTGGAACGAGGGCGCATTAAAAACACTTCGCGCTAATTTAAATGCGGATGACCTTGTTGCTGTTCTTACCTCTGAGGAAGACCGGTTTAGATTACCCATCGAAACGCTAAAAGTCAGTGCCTACACTGATTCTCAAACGGGTAAGCTAGAGGCCGATTTACGCTCAAGTGTGCTAGGTAAAATAGCCACCGAAATTAATATTGATGATATTCAAAATCAGCAAACATTAAACGGTCACCTTAATATAGATAAAATATTGCTATCAGACTTACATCCATTTCTCGAAACCCTTGAGCAATTAAAAGGCGATATAACAGGAAACGTGGCAGTTGCCGGCACTTTACAAGACCCTCTATTAAATGGTGAGCTAAATGTCAGTGATATCAATTTAGAAGGTGAGCAGTTGCCGGTGGTGTTGCAAAAATCTAACGTAAACATTTTATTTGATAAAACCACCGCCACAATTAAAGGTAATTTAAACGACACCCAAGGCGGTAAAATCAACCTAACCGGCGACGTAGATTGGCAAGGCGCCCAGCCTGAGGTAAATGTAAGCGTTAACGGCGAGCAGTTTTTTGTACGCGCGCAGCAAGGCGTGACGTTTAAAGTATCGCCTGATTTAACTATTGGACTTGCAAATAATGCATTAAAGCTGTCTGGCGAAGTGATTGTGCCTTATGGCAGGGTAATGATTGAAGAGCTGCCAGAGGGCGCCGTTCAAGTGAGCGACGATGAGATTATTGTTGATCAACAAACTGAAACGGCAGAAAACGTGCCGTTTGATTACGATGTAAATTTAAAAGTGATTGTTAAAAACGATGTAAAAATAGAATCGTTTGGTCTTGAGTCGAAAATCGCGGGCGATTTAGCCATCAAAATGAGCCAGGGCGCCCCTATAATTGCCACCGGCGAGCTAAATTTAATCGATGGTACGTATTTAGCTTTTGGCCAAGATTTAATTATTAGTACTGGGCAAATAGGGTTTAGTGGCTCGATTGAGCAACCATTTTTAAATATTAAAGCCATACGTAATCCAGACACCACAGCAAACGATGTTGTGGCAGGTGTTACGCTTACTGGTAACGTTGAGCAACCTACCTTAAAAGTATTTTCTGAGCCGGCAATGGATCAAGCACAAGCGCTGGCCTATTTACTCAATGGGCAGCCGCTAGGCGAGGGCGACAGTTCAAGCGATGCTATGCTTACTCAGTTATTGCTCTCACAAGGGGTGAGCCGTAGTGAAGGCGTTGTATCTAAAGTTGGCGAAACCATTGGTTTATCTGATGTAAGCTTAAGTTCAACGGGCTCTGGCGATAACACTAAGCTTGAAATATCGGGCTATGTAGCGCCTAGCTTACAAGTTAAATACAGCGTTGGGGTATTTGACTCGCTCAGCGAGGTCGCTATTCGCTATCAGCTGCTTTCGCAGTTTTATGTAGAGATCACCAGTGGTTTAAATCAAAATGTTGATTTACTCTATAAGTTTGATTGGGACTAAATAGGCAGTATAAGGATTATATGAAAGGACTATATTTAGCAGCACTAATAACAGGATTAACTGGCTGCGCCCAATACACAGAGCAACACGCGGGCACTCAACAAACCCCAACCCGTAGCGCAAGCGAGGTAATAAAGCACGCTAAAGCGCACGAATGGCGAAATGTAGACAAGCAAAATGTTTTAAAAATTACGCTGCCTACAGGGGCGGCTTATGTTGAGCTTAACCCACAGCTTGCAGCTAAACATACTGCGCACATAAAACAACTTGCACGAGAAGGCTTTTATAAAAATACCCGTGTTTATCGTTTTGTTGAAGGGTTTGTAGCACAAGGTGGCGACAGCTCAGGCAATAAAGCAATTAAAACGGCTAATAAAACTGTGCCTGCAGAGTTTTACCATAGCACCACACAGCCGCTTAAAATTACAGAGCTGCAAGGTGATGGGTACGCGCCTGTAACGGGGTTTTTAAACGGTTTTGCTGTCGCACAAAACGCCTCTAATACACAAACTTGGCAGGTACATTGCCACGGTGTGTTTGCCATGGCGCGTGGCAATGAGATAAACAGTGCAAGCACTGAATTTTTTGTCACCATTGGCCAAGGTCCGCGCTACCTTGATAAAAATATTACCGTATTTGGAAGAGTGCTTGAAGGTATGGAGCACTTTAATCGTTTACAGCGTAAGCCTGTTGCTAATACGCCGTTTAACCCAATTAAAAACATTGAGGTGTTAGCCGATATTAAGCGTGATAAAAGCACCTTTAATGTTATGAAAACAGACTCGCAATCATTTAGAGAGTTGATTGAGGCGCGAAAAAATCGTACCGAACCTTGGTTTGTATACGCCCATAATTATATTGATGTGTGCGCTATGCCTATTCCGACTAAGCGCATTGATTAGCTTATAACGGGTATAAAAAAGGAGCTTAAGCTCCTTTTTTATGGTGATATTTAAGTCGATTGGTATTACTGGCGATTAATTTTTACCGCAAAAGGCGTATCGTTATAGTGCGTTGAACGATAAGGATTTATATCCAGCCCACCGCGGCGTGTATAACGCGCATAGACTTCAAGCTCTTTAATGTTTAGCTGCGTGGTTAAATCACTATAAATACGCTCTACACATTGCTCATGAAACTCATTGTGGGTTCTAAATGAAATTAAATAACGCAAGAGTGCCTCGTGGCATATTTGCTCACCAGTGTAACGAATAATTATACTGGCCCAATCTGGCTGCGAGGTAATTAAGCAGTTAGATTTAAGCAAATGGCTATGCAGGGTCTCAGTAACCAGGGTGTCACTTTTTGATTTAAGTGAGTAGGCGTCAATATCGTAGTTATCTATTTCAATATCTAAATCGTCAATACATTGCCCTGGTAATGGCGTGCAAGGTAAGCAGTTATAGTCATCAGGTGCGTATAACGTTACCGCTACATCGCTATTTACCGCATTTGATAAGTCTTCAATTAAATGCTGTCTTACCACCTCAGTACTTTCAAAGCGGGTTTGATTAAAGCTATTCAAGTAAAGTTTAAACGACTTAGACTCAATAATATGGCTGCTTTGGCACGCAAAAGTAAACAGCGCCACGGCAACCTGCGGTTTACCTTTAGCGTTTAACCACGAAAGCTCATAACCTGTCCAAATATCTTGGCCTTTAAAGGGTAACTCGGCTTCGTCAATATTTAAAGCATCACGATTTAACTTGCGGGCAATAGGAAAAAGCAAGCTAGGCGAATATACATCTACATATTCAGTAGATTGTCCTAACACACTACCTTTAAGGTCTGGAGAATTGCTGTAATCTGTCATGTTTGCTCTTAAATAGTTACAATAGGGACATTATATCTAATTTAAATGAGTTTCGCAGTATGTCTGTTGCAATGCAAATGGCCCAACTTCACACGCAATTTTGTGAAAAAACCGTTAAAAACACCGCTAAATATCCGCTTATGGCACATGATGAACAATGGCCTAGCCCTTGCGAGTTTGGCGAGGTAGACGCACAAGGCAATATTCAATGGAAAAGTGCTTTGCAAACCCCCGCAGGTTCGTTATCAGATTTAGCTAGCGCGCTTGAGCTGAGCTTCCCAGTAGGGGTTGATGAGTTTTATGGGCACATGTATGGCGGTAGCATATTAGCCAGCATTGATGGTCACCGTGTGGAGTTATTACAAGCTTGGAATAAAGATGATTTTGACCTGCTGCAACAAAATATTACCGGTCATGTATTAATGAAACGAAAATTAAAGCAGCCAGAAACCCTATTTATAGGTTTAACTGAGCAAGATGACTTACTGGTTACCGTGCAGGTAAATACCGGTGAGGTATGTTTAGAGTACGTAGGTAAAAAGCCGCATCATGTACTTGCACCCAATATAGAATCTTTTTTAAAAGCGCTTGAGGTTTAGATTAATTAAACTAATGTGCAGTAATAGTAATTATTGTGCAGTATAAGCCCTTTGCAAGACGCGTTAAAGGTTGCTTAGTTATTACAGAAAAAAGTAACGATATTGTAGCTTTACTTGCCGCTTTTACTTAATTTAATCGAGCATTAAAAAATCAGCTTAGTGCAATGCATTAAGCTGATTTTGTATAAGGTGTGTAACTTTATTTTGCAAAGTGCAGGCTTTTAGTTACTGAAAATCCCACGAAACATTAGATACCAACCCACACGGCTCACACCTAAAATCAAATAACCCAAACCACGGCTCTGGCAATTTCCACTCACTATTGCAGCTAGGGCATTTACGCTCAAGTTCTGAGGCTTTATCTACACCGCCTACACGGTATAAATAATAATAAACCGGTTTTTGAGTTAAAAAGCGAATACGTTTAGCAATGTCTTTACCGCGGCGGTATAAGTCACTTTGTGTGCTTGATATTTCTTCAAGCGCTGGAAATTCACACCGAGTAGCGCCGTTAATTTGTATTTGATCGCAGGCTTGCCAATCTTCTTGCCATTTTATGAGTGTTTTATAATCCCCATTAGCAATGGCCGGAATAGTAAATAATGGCACGGGTAAAAAGTCATCACCACAATACAGTGGGCTACAGGTATGCACATAGGTTGTGTATAAAATATAGCTTGAAGGCGATTCACAGGTATCGGCACCGTTTGAGTGAATGTCTTGGCCAATAACTTTTATTTTAGGAGCAAGTAAACCTGCACTGTGCAGCTTCTCAATACTGTGTTTTACAAAAGGGCTATTATTTAATGGGTGCATGGCGTCTTCGGTTGGGCACATTACACGGGTAATAAAATAGCCATCTTTTAGTACAGTTGGGAATTCTTCACCCATAATTTGGCCGTTAAAACGCAGTGCATTAACTAATCGGTTAATGGCTTGCTCAGCGTGCTCTAGGGTGGTGTCTTGGTAGCAGTCAAACGTTAAATCAACAACGAACATTTATAGTCTCAAATTATTTTTGCTCTAACAGGGCTAGCAACCTATCGAGTTTTTTCTCAATGCGATCGAGTTGAGATGTTTTAGGCTCAACGATGCTCTGCTCAGGGTTTTTCATTAAATTATGAATTGAATCAGGATTATTTTTATATTGGCTTACTGCGGCAATAATAACCGGCATAGGCACAGGTTGTGCTAAACGGCTTTTAGTTAGGGCAACAGTAGGGGTTTTGCCTTCATCAAGAAGGACTTTAATTGCATCAAATACAACTGCATTCATTAGATTTGTAACTCTTTAATATATAAGCGCAGCAAGTGTTTGCTGCGCGGGTGCTATAGTAGCAACAATACCAAGGCGCATAAAGCCTTGGTATAAGCAGAGGGGGGATTATACCAATTCGCAATAATACTTAATCATTTTGCGGGGCTAAACGGGTCGCTACCTGTGTTAAAAATTTTTCATTTAGAACAAGCAAATAGTGAGTTCTTGTTTAGCTGTAAACACGCTTATCGAACCTCAAAATAGGTCGCATAATTAAGCAAATTAGTATTACTTACCTTCTTGGCGAAGCCTCACATCAAGTTCATCAATTACTTCGCTCCACGCGCCATCTTCTGCTAGCGATTCTGCTAAAAAATGCTGCTGTGATTCATCCCAAAAAGGAGCTTGTTGTAAAAGCGTTGTGTCTTCTAGTGAGTGAGAAGCAATAAAATCGTCAATCTGTTGTTCTGAGCTAGGTAAACCCAATTGTGCAAACAACGTTTTCATATCGTGTTTTGTCGTATCCATATTATTACTCCATCTGATTAAATTAAACCAAGCTTAGAGCCAGACTATAGGCTTTGCTAGTTAAACTCTCGCTGAATTGACGGTATTTTTGCTTTAGGTATATAGTTAACTTGCAGTATAGATAAACATTTTCGCCATTCAATTGCTAATTACTTTATATACGGTAAATAGTTTGGCAACGTTGAGGGTAGTAAAGCAAAAAGGATACATAATGACAGTCACCTCTAATGAGCACACATTAAGCGTACAATACCTTGCCCCTGAAGATATAAGCACTGCAGGGAGTTTAATCTATCAGGCCTATCATGATGATCCGCTACTTCAAAATTTATTAGGTTATGATCAACATAATATGGCTGCCTACGAGAAAAAATTACGCTCAGTGATACGCGAAGAACTCAGTGCTTTTTGGCAAGAAAAACTGCCATTAATAGGCTTGTACCGCGATGATAAATTAAAAGCGGTGGCGTGTGTATTTGAGTCAAGCAGCCAATTACAACCAGAGCGTTATTGGCATTGGCGCTTAAAGCTAATGCTGAGCGCAGGGTATTTGCAAACCAACCAACTAATAGAAAAAGAGCAAACAATACGCACTGCGCTTAATGAGATTGGCGATTACTACTATTTAGCGTTTATTGCGGTAGACCCGCACGTGCAAGGCCACGGGCTTGGGCGCTACCTGTTACGAGGCTTAGATGATTTAGCAACTAAAAACACAGGAGCTAAAGGGCTTGCCGTTTTTGTTACACGCCAAGAGCATAATACGTTTTTTAAATCAGAAGGATTTAGCACTTATAAAGCACTTGCCTTTAATAAAGTATCCGGAGAGCTTCTTTTTAAACCATATGCAAAGTAAGTCTGTAAGCGATAAGCGCCATTACGGACATATGCCCGTGAGATATATCTTACATTGACGTGCGCATTATCAGTTACGGTCGTTCATAAATGCAGCTTTAAAAGGGTAAGCCTTTGTTTAGTATTGGGTTTTATATTTTTTCATATATATTACGAAAAATTAATTTTGTTTACCTAGTAGGATGAAACCCAAACTCGCGTAATATTTAACTTGTCAAGACGACATAGCTTAATGACTAAGCTACTGCCAAGGATACGGAATAGGCAACATAGCAGATGCTAGCAGGAAGCATAAAGGACAAGTTAAAAAGGACGCAAGGACGAACTAGGAAGTGCATGAAGCGCTTAGTAGTTGGAACTACTTAAGGATATTTACGGATGAGGCTACAGGAAGTAGCAGGAGCGTTAGTTTACGCAGGATGGCCAAGGCGGCAAGTGGAAAATGCAGGATGCATTTAAAGTGGCAGGAGCTACTTAAAAGGATGACCAAGGATGATGCTACAGTAAGTAGCCAAGCGTTAGTTTACGTGGGTTAGCCAGGATGGTTATGGATTTTGCAGGATGCAATGTTGAGGGTAAATAGGGTTGTTTACTCGTTCAGGGGATGATAATACGGATTTTGGGTCAAGGATAACAAGCAGGATGCTGTAAGAGTGGGGCGTAACTTTTGTTACGCCTTAGTTTTATGTATTAACTTATTTTAGTGGTTCACTTTAACCCCACCGGTTTTAACGATTAAAGTTAAATTTTGTGTGGCGGCACAACAACGCTTTTTAGCATTTCATTTTCCATAATTAAAATACCTTGATAGGCATTTTCGCCATCACTTGAAAACTCAAACATAAATTCGCTTTTGATCCCCGGTTTGCCATTTTTTAAAATGCCAAAGCGGCGTTTTGTGCACGCTACGCTCATTAACTGAACCTGTAATTGCTCAGCTTGGCGCGCGGCATGACTGTTAGCAGCTTCTGCTACTTTTCGGTTTAGCCAAAATAAGTAAATTACAGCGCCAATGGCGATAAACGTCCACAAAGTAGCCATTAAGAGAACAACCTTCCAATTGCGCGAGCGAGCGTTTCGCTGCGGTTTTCTTTACGTAATAAGCCTAATAAATGTGGGCGTATAGTGGGTATTGCAACTAAATCAGCAAAGATACTGGGAAATAGCTCGGCAATTTGCTGGTGGTGCGCACAATTATCCATAAAAATATGTAAGCGCTCAGGCTCTTCTAGTTGAGAAAAGCATCGCCCTGCAATCGTTAAAAGTACATCTGAATCAGTGCCAACAGATGAGCTTAATGCAGCATCTACTAGTTGTGTACACAGCCCTTGGGCTTGGCCTTTTGAAAGTGAGCGCAGTGCGGCAGTTAGTGCAATTGTATCGTTATTTTCAATGGCAGTGTGGCCATAGGCGACTAAAAGCTCACTGAGTGATGGCGGTATTTCAACATGCTCAAGCATGGCGCTCAAAGGCTGCAATACCTCTAGTGGTAAATGCGGCCAAGCTTTTTGCAAGTTTGCTAAGTTGTTGTCGTTATTTAAGCGCAGTGCAAAATCGGCAATCCCTTGTAGCGCAACGCTTTGCCAATCATCAAAACCTAAAGCGCCACTAAAGTACAGCTGCGTGTGCTCGTAATATTTAGAGGCTGGTTGCTTTAACAATACTTTAAGTTGGGCGTTAAAAGCCGCTAATTTATTTGCATTAGGGGTAAACACATAAGGGTTATTATCTAGCTTACCATCGGCTTGCTCGCCGGTAATCTCGCTGCCTAGGGCTTCAATTACCATATTAGCGAAATGATCGCGGCTCGCGCTCACTAATTTACTTTGCTCATCAAGTGGAAACTTTAAAAACCATACATAAGGTTCTTTACTTGCTTTGCTATCCCAAAATTGAATAGCCAGCCATGCATGCCCCGCAAGCGGATAAGGATAAGGAACTTGCGCTTGCTCAATAGCTAAAAACTGTTTTTTATCAAGCTTAGTAATATGCCTACCAATATCAAAAGCACGCCATTGTGTACCGGCGCCATCTAAAAGTTGGCCAAGTGTCGCTATGTGTTCGCTCATCGTTATCTCAATTGTTTTTACTGCAAAGTTACCTTAATTATACGCCATAGCAGGCATTGAGGGAACAGGGTATAATTGCCCTATAACGTAAAAAGAAGAGTGGTTATGTATCAGCAAACGCAGGCTTATTTAAACCAATTAAGCACACTTTTAAAAAAACACAAGCTGTGGCAAAGCACGCCAATAGAGGCGCATAAATTACAATCTCAAGTGCCTTTTTGTCACGATACCATGGCATTTGAGCAATGGTTACAGTTTGTATTTATTAAAAAAATGCAGCAGTTAATAACGCTCAGCCAACCATTGCCGCAAAATTTTGCCATTGCGCCTATGGCTGAAATGGCGTTAGTGGGTAAAACCGGCAGCGGCGAAATTATAACGCTACTTAGTGAACTTGATGCTTTTTTAGGTAAACCCCATGACTGAAAAGGGAGAACCTGTAGAGTACGGCGAGCTTAATATTCTTTACCAAGACGAATACTTTGTTGCCATAGATAAGCCCGCAGGCTTATTGGTTCATCGCTCTTTTTTAGATAAACACGAAACCCAGTTTGCAATGCAAATGCTGCGCGACCAATTAGGGCAACATGTATTTCCGGTGCACAGGCTAGATAGACCAACATCAGGTGTGCTGCTATTTGCTTTAAGTTCAGAATCTGCCCGAGACATGAACAAGCTATTTATTGAAGGCACTATTACAAAGCGTTATTTAGCGCTTGTACGTGGTTTTGCGCCTGAATCGGTGTTTTTAGATAAACCGTTAAAAGAAGAGCTTGATAAAATAGCTGACAAATTTGCCTCGCAAAATAAAGCGCCACAAGCGGCGCAAACGCAATTTAATTGTCTGCATCAAGCCACGCTACCAATTCCTATTGGTAAATACCCCACGGTGCGTTACTCGCTCGTAGAGTGTTTCCCAAAAACGGGGCGAAAGCATCAAATTAGGCGCCACCTTAATCATTTATCAATACCTATTATTGGTGATGTAAACCATGGTGATAACCAGCATAATCAATTTTTTAGGGAGCATTTTGCACTGAGGCGGTTAATGCTATTTGCAACGCAGTTTAGTTTTGTGCACCCTTACACGCATAAACCCATCGTAATTAAAGCGCCACTAGGTGAAGACATGCTTTGTATATGTAAGCAACTAGGTTGGCCACAGCAAGAAAAGGATTATTAATGGCACATATTAGTATTTTTGTAGGCAGCGTTAACGGCGGTGCAGAACGTTTAAGCTATGATGTTGCAAATACAATTGAAAAAGCGGGGCACACTGCGAGCGTTATTAGTGAGGCCTCACTTGATGATATTAAAAACGCCTCACATATATTAGTTGTTACCTCTACCACAGGGCAAGGCGATGTACCTAGCAATTTAGCAGGGCTCTACTTTGCTATGAATAGCACATTTCCGATGCTAACCGATAAGCCATTTGGTGTTATAGCCATGGGCGATAGATGCTACGGCGATACGTTTTGCGGTGCAGGGCGCAGCTTTGATGAGCTACTACGTGACTTGCAGGCTAAGCCGGTAGGAAACCGTTTAGAAATAGATGCCTGCGAAGACTTTGAGCCATGGCCTGTAGCACAGCCGTGGTTAAAAGCATGGCTTGAAAAATTACCAGCTTAGTAACACCAATGCGCAATAATGCTTAATCATTTTGCGGGGTTAAATGTGTCGCTAGCTGCGTTAAAAAATGCTCATTTACGACTGATGGATGCAGAAGGTAGAGCCATGCAGGAGCAATTGCCGAGAACAATTAAATAGCGAATTTATTGCCTAGCTATTAACACGTTTTTCCGGCCTCAAAATAGAGCATTTAATTAAGCGAATTGGTATTAACTGCTTATATGTACAAAAAAAGGAGCGCATGCGCTCCTTTTTTAATTATTAAACCGTAGGTTAACTACTTCTTACATCAACCTTAAGCTTTAACTTTTGGCCAGGCTGTAAATACTTTTGGCCGGCTAAGTTATTCCACTTAATAATTTCGTTTACGGTTAAATTAAATTTAGACGCAATACGTGCAAGCGAGTCACCACGGCGTACTTTGTACGTAATGGTGCGATTAGTACTTGCAGTTGCTTGTGGTTTACTCGCGGATTTATAAACAGTGAGCTTTTGATTTAAGCGCAATACTGAGTTTTTCTTCAGTTTATTCCACGAGGCCAGTTCATCCATGGTGACATCGTATTCGCGACTAATGTCCCACAGGGTGTCGCCACTTTTAACCGTGTGCGACAGCTTAGTACGGGTGGCTTTATTAGCAGCTAAACGCATTTGCTTAGGTAAATGTTCACTATTAATTGCGCCATCGGTTAAGGGTACTAATAACTGTTGGCCAATACGTATGGTGTTTGACTTTAATTTATTAAGCGAGCGAATCGCACTGGTGCTGGTGGTAAACTTTTTAGCAATAACCGATAGGCTATCTCCGCGCGCCACGGTGTATTGCTGCCAGCGTAAGCGGTCTTTAACATCGGTTTGCGCCAGCTTTTGGCTGAATTGTTCCGCTTTATCGGTGGGTAATAGTAAAAAATGCGGACCGTTAGGGTCGGTCGCCCAGCGGTTAAAGCCTGGGTTTAACCTGTATAGCTCAGTAAGAGTCATATCGGCCATATCTGCGGCCAGTGCTAAGTCAATTTGCGTGCCTACATCAACCACTTCTACAACTTGCGCGTTGATAACCGGTTTCCATTTTACATTAAACTCATCAGCGCGTTTTAATAAATCGGCAAGGGCTAAAAGCTTTGGTACATACGCGGTGGTTTCGCTTGGTAAGTCGAGAGACCAAAAGTCTGTTGGTAAATGCTTTTTACGATTTTTCTTAATCGCACGCATTAAACGCCCTTCGCCTGAATTATAAGCGGCAATGGCGTTTAACCAATCGCCTTCAAGGGTTTTGTGTAAATACGATAAGTAATCAAGGGCAGCACGCGTAGATTGCACTATGTCGCGTCGGCCGTCGTACCACCAGTTTTGTTTTAAATCAAAACGCTCACCAGTGGCTGGCATAAATTGCCAAATACCCGAAGCACTGCGATTAGAGTAGCCAAATGGGTCAAACGCGCTTTCTACAATAGGTAAAAGGGCAATTTCGATAGGCATTTCGCGCTTTTCTACTTCTTCAACAATAAAGTGTAAGTAAGGTTCTGCGCGTTTTGAAATGCGGTCTAAATAAGCTTGATGACGCGCATAGTAGTTACGCTCGGTAACAACAGGGCGGTTTTGCGGTACATCAATAGACAGTTGGTAGCGAATGCGCTCCCACACATCGTCAAAAACGGGGGCGTCTTCGCTCTGCTCAACGTGTTGATATTGGGCGTTTACCATCAATGCATTGTTAATATCGTTAGGGCTTGCGCCTTCTAAGCGCTTATTTGCTTGGGTAGCAGCTTGTGCGTCTGAATCTACGGTTGTTAATGTTTGACAACCACTTAGCGCAAGCGCCAAGGCAATTAATAGAGGAGATTTATTCATATATACCAATACATCAGGTAAAAAAACTCGGCGAATACTACCCGTTATGAGTCAACATTGCCACTTAACGACCAACTTTAACATGTTGATAAAACCATTCGCTATTTTTAAACCAATGGTTTTACCTAGGATATACCTAACCACGATGCTGCAAAATTAATTACAACAGGTCAACATATCTTAACTAAAAGTTGTCTTTGAATCGTCTCAGACTTGCAAAGTTTTCCCATGGTTCATTGTTTTTTGTAACCAACACAAATTCTTTTGGAATTAATTCTGTAATAGTAGGTAGGTCGCTGCGCATAAACGGATTAACTTTAAGCTCTTGGCCTATTGTACTTGGCAGTGTAATTTCGCCCTTAGCACGCTGTGCATCTACTTTATCGCTGTATTGGAGTAGCTCAGGGTTACGCGGCTCAACGGCTTTTGCAAATGCTAAATTGGCTTGCGTATATTCATGCGTGCAATACACTTTGCAGGTTTTAGGTAGCTCACGCAGCTTATTAAACGACTCCCACATTTGCTCAGGCGTCCCTTCAAATAATCGCCCACAGCCCCCACTAAAAAGGGTATCGCCTGTAAAAGCCAACTCTTCATGAATATAACAAATGTGATCAAGGGTATGGCCAGGGGTGGTAATAATGTTAAAACGCGTACCCAATACCTCAATGCTATCGCCATCAACCAGTGTATTGGTGATCCCCGCAAACGGACTGTTAATAGGACCGTACACTGCAATGTTTGAAAACTGTTTTACAAGCTCGGCTACGCCACCGGTATGATCGCTGTGATGATGGGTAATTAAAATGCCACCAAGCTGTAAGTTATGCTCTGCTAAATGCGCTATAACGGGCTGGGCGTCGCCTGGGTCAACCACCCACGCTAGGTCGCTATTATGGGTAGTTAAACACCAAATATAATTGTCAGAAAATGCTTTAATTGCTTTAACTTGCACCATATTAATTTGCTCTATAAAGTGACGGGTAACACCTAGTATAACGAGCTATAAAAATGAAACCAGCCCTTAGTTTTCAAGAAGGACCCAAACCGCTGTCATGGCAGCAGTTCCCTCATGGGGATTATTTACGTGCTGACATTGAACAAAAAATGGATCAATGGCTGCCGCGTATGTTTGGTTACCATATGCTTAAATTAGGTAATTTAAGTGGCGAGCTTAATACCAGCATAAGCACTATAAAACACCAAGTATGTGTTGCCGAAGAGGGGCCTTACACAGGTGTAATAGCCGATATAGACGAACTGCCTTTTTATGAACACAGTGTTGATGCGTGTATTTTAAGCCACTGCTTAGAGTATCACTCAGACCCACATCACATATTACGCGAGGCGCATCGCACACTTATACCCGGTGGTTACATTGTTATTACCGGATTTAATCCGTTTAGTTTATGTGGATTGGCGCAAATGCTGCCCTTTAGCGGGCAAAAGCTGCCATGGACGGGGCGTTTTTTTACGCCTGCGCGGGTAAAAGATTGGCTTAATTTATTGGGGTTTGAAATTATTAGTGATGAGCGCTTTATTTACTCATCTCTTGCGCGGGGTAACAGGCTTTCACGGTTTGCATTTTGGCGCAGTTTTGCCAAACAGTATTTAAAACCTATGGGGAGTGTTTATATGCTGGTGGCGCGAAAACGCGTGGCTCCGCTTACGCCTATAAAACCTAAGTGGCATGCAAGGCCGCAGTTTTCTCCTGTAAAAGGGGCAGGGCTTAGGCAAACCTCAAAGCAGCACTTTAAACAGTGTGAGCAAAAAAATAATAATAGTTAAAAATGTAAGTAGGCACTTTTTAACCCAGCCATGAGCCTTACACTCATGGCATTAAAAAGTGCGAAAGCTTTAACGGGTTAAGGCTGATACCCTACATCATCAAGTAGGTTGCTACTGCCTGCAGCGTCACGTGCCAAATCGTCAACTATTTCGTTATATTTATGCCCGCTATGTCCCTTTACCCATTTCCATGTAACCGTGTGCTCGCTACAAGCGCTATCAAGTCGCTTCCATAAATCAACATTTTTAACCGGCTTTTTTGCCGATGTTTGCCAGCCCCGTTTTTTCCAATTTGCAATCCACGACTCAATACCCTGCTTAACATACTGGCTATCTGTGGTGAGGTTAACGGTGCAAGGGCGGGTAAGTGATTCAAGGGCAACAATGGCAGCGAGCATTTCCATACGGTTGTTTGTGGTGAGCTTATACCCTTGGCTTAATTTTTTTTCGTGGCCGTTATAAATCATAAAAATACCATAACCACCAGGGCCCGGATTACCTAAACATGAGCCATCGGTGTAAATCTCTACGGTTTTTTGCACTGTTTTACCTTGATATTATGTACAATAAAGTGATTATAGAAAGATACCAGAGTCAGGCTAAATTCGATATGGCACGTAGACAAATAGTTTTAGATACAGAAACCACCGGCATCGACCCCAAACAGGGGCACCGCATTATAGAAATTGGGTGTGTAGAATTATTAAACCGACGTTTAACCGGTAATAATTTTCATGTTTACATTAACCCACAACGCAGCATTGAAGAAGAAGCAATAGATGTTCACGGTATTACCAACGAGTTTTTACGTGATAAACCACTTTATCGCGATATAGCGCAAGAGTTTTTTGACTACATTAAAGGTGCAGAGCTTGTAATACATAACGCCCCGTTCGATGTGGGCCATATGGATAACGAGTTTGCGCTGCTTAACCAAGGCTACCCAAATACGCACGAGTACTGCCAAGTTCTCGACACCCTTAAAATGGCGCGTGACTTGCATCCTGGTCAAAAGAACAACCTAGATGCTTTGTGCCGCCGTTACGATATAGACAACGCAAAACGAACATTACACGGCGCATTACTGGATTCTGAAATTTTAGCCGATGTTTACTTAGCCATGACAGGCGGGCAAACCAAGCTAAACTTAAACCAAAATAAAGATGACGGCAGCGAGCAACAGACTGGTGGCATAAGACGCTTAAGTAGTGACCGAGCACCTTTAGTTGTATTGCGCGCAAACGACGCTGAGCAAAGCGCACACGAAGCACGACTCGATCTTATAGACAAAGAAGGCGGCCACTGTTTATGGCGCGCTGAATAAGGCCAACTATGAAAACGATGTATTTTATAACTGTATTGTGCGCCACCTCACTGTTTAGCGCCAGTACGTTTGCCGTTAAGCAAGTAGAGCTGCTTAAACGCGACGGCGAACAAAATGAAATACCGCTGCTAGATAACCGTTTTCGTATAGACAGCCAATTAGACGAAATAACCTTACTATTTTTTAGAAAGCCAGGTTCGCCCGCGGTTATTTTAGTCAGACCCGATGGCAGCAAGTACTTTGCCACTAACGCCGTTAAAGATCCCAACCTCGATTGGTTTGATGAGCTTAGTTACGACTTAATCACCATAAAAAAACCGATGGCTGGCCCATGGCAAGTTATTGGCCGCATTTTGCCCGACAGCCGCATTGTGGTGTTAGGGGAAGTGTCTTTAAAAGCACAGCCACTACCTCCTATGTTGTTTAGAGGCGAGACAATAAAAATAACGGGCGAAATTTTAAATGATGATGAGCCTATCGATGCTAACTTATTCACAGATGTAGTTAGCCTAAACGTTGACTTTGTAAGTACTAACGATGAAAGCTATGCAAACTTCGGTGCAGGCACTCAAGAAGTTGCCGAATTTAAAGACGATGGCCGCGGCTTTGATGAACGCCCTAACGATGGAGTGTTTACTGGCGAATTTAAATTAGACTTTCCTGCAGGGCAGTGGACGCCAGAACTCTATATAGCGACTCCCTTATTACAGCGACGGATTGTGCAAGACCCTATCATTGTGCATGAACCGCCATTTAAATCTGAGGTCGCACTGGCAGAGCTTGATACTGACGATCACCAGCTATCTATTAATATAGATAGCAACATAGTTAAACCTGAAACCGTTATTGTGCAGGGAAAAATTTATTACCCTAACAATGAAGAGCAAATGTTTACAATTGACGCGCAAGCGGGTGATACACGCCAACTAGCAATTAAAAACTATGATTGGGGAAGATACAGCGTTGAACTGTCTGTTTTTGGCACTAATATAAACGGTCGTGAGTTTATGGCCACAATACCAACATACAAATTTGAGATAGAAAGGCCAATAGAAGCAGTGCCCGAAATAGACCCTGCTACGCTTATTGATCAAAATCTGGCCTTGGAAGCTGAACCCGTTGAAGAAAAAATGGCCACTTCTACATTAGTGACTTTAATCGTGGGCTGTAATTTGCTCATTTTATTGTTAGGGTGGTTAGCAATTCGTATTTTTGTACAGAAAAAGCCAATCAAATTTAACTTTAAACTGCCTTTTTTAAACAAAAAGAAAGTAAACGATGAGAGCAACGCCGATGCAGAAAAAAATCAAGTCGGCAAAAATGGCTCAAAAAGTGACAAATCAGGTGAAATTTTAAACCTTTCGATGTCAGATGACTAAAAAACCTGTAAAAAAACAAAAAAGCCCTTGACGAAGTAGGGGCTGATTCGTATTATTCACGCCGCTGCAAAGGGAGACCTAAGCAGAAACGAAAATGCGGAGTGGTAGTTCAGTTGGTTAGAATACCGGCCTGTCACGCCGGGGGTCGCGGGTTCGAGTCCCGTCCACTCCGCCAATTTTCGACAATTTGTAAGTAGACGCTGGAGTGGTAGTTCAGTTGGTTAGAATACCGGCCTGTCACGCCGGGGGTCGCGGGTTCGAGTCCCGTCCACTCCGCCAACACTTACACAACATATGGTTGTAAAGCATATTCTTATTATGGAGTGGTAGTTCAGTTGGTTAGAATACCGGCCTGTCACGCCGGGGGTCGCGGGTTCGAGTCCCGTCCACTCCGCCAATAAGAAAAAATAACAGTTTAAATACGCGCTGGAGTGGTAGTTCAGTTGGTTAGAATACCGGCCTGTCACGCCGGGGGTCGCGGGTTCGAGTCCCGTCCACTCCGCCACTATTTAAACACTGTTATGTTACAAAATTTGTATGCTGGAGTGGTAGTTCAGTTGGTTAGAATACCGGCCTGTCACGCCGGGGGTCGCGGGTTCGAGTCCCGTCCACTCCGCCAACAAATTTAGTAATGACAAGTAATATGATATCTCTGCGGAGTGGTAGTTCAGTTGGTTAGAATACCGGCCTGTCACGCCGGGGGTCGCGGGTTCGAGTCCCGTCCACTCCGCCATTTGATATCGTAACAAAATTAGTAAGTGCATTACCCCATGCACATACCACTGCGGAGTGGTAGTTCAGTTGGTTAGAATACCGGCCTGTCACGCCGGGGGTCGCGGGTTCGAGTCCCGTCCACTCCGCCACTTGTTATTTCCTCAATAACAAGCTTATAAAATCCTTGGTTAAATAATTTTATAAATTACCCTTTGGCTATCAGCTATCAGCTATCAGCTATCAGCTATCAGCTATCAGCTATCAGCTATCAGCTATCAGCTATCAGCTATCAGCTATCAGCTATCAGCTATCAGCTATCAGCTATCATCTATCATCTATCAGCTAAAAAATCGACTACTTAATGCTAACCTGCTAATATTCCTGCCTATTCTTTAATATTCAGCTTCTTATATCTGCATGAATAGCCAAGAATCTAGTCTCACTTTAAAAAAGGAAGCACTAAAATGAGCACACTAGGTCAACAAGTAAAGCAGCTTAGAAATAATAAAAAATTGAGCCAACCAGAGTTCGCTCAGCAAGTAGGGATAGAGCAGAGTTATTTATCAAAACTTGAAAACGATAAATCAATTCCCTCGAATGAAATATTTAGATCTTTATTGATAGCATTAGATCTTTCAATTGATGAGTTTATGAAGCCGCTTGTATCAAGTCATGATAAAGCCAGGCTTATGCAGATACCGGATGTTGAGCAGTGGTATAAAAATAAAGCTGTGAGCACTTCAGTAACTCAGCGTAAATTGATTTATTTAGCAATGTTTTTAATTTCGTTTGGGTGTGCACTATTTTATGCAGGCCATAAAAATTATGTGTTTAACGAACATTTTTATGAGTATCGCTCAATTGGAATTATTAAAAATGATGAACCACTCAATGTTTTCAATCATTGGAAAGATTATATAATAGATCCCAGTGCTGAAAAGCGTACAGCAAAACTTAAAGAGATGCTTGCTAGGCGTGTTGAACTTTTTAAATTAATGGATGAGTATATCGGTGAATCATTTGTCGAAGAAGTGACGGGTGGTAAACGTGTTTATACAACAAATGCTGTCCCACGCTACATAACACATGCAGGTAATACCTGGCTTGAGTTTATTGGATTATTTGCAGCTGTATTTGGTTTAGCTTTGGCGGTATTAGAACCAAAATTAACGCGTCACGCATAAAAAGCTGTATGCGAACAAGCACACAGCTTTTATCTTAAATTTAGCCCATAGTTGTATGGGCTTAAGCGCTATTTTAGATAGGTATCTAAAAAGTTTAAGTAAGCGTTAGAGGCTGTTATACGGTTTTCTTTTTTAGTAAAACCATGCCCTTCATCATCAAACAATACATACTCTACTGGCACGCCATTGGCTTTGACTGCGGCAACGAGTTCATCGCTTTCAACTTGTAAAACACGTGGATCGTTAGCGCCTTGTATTACCATTAAAGGTTTAGTGATATTTTTAGCATGAAATAGTGGCGATATAGCCCGATGACGCTCACCATCTGTTGCAGGGTCGCCCATTTCATCGTATAAGGCTTTTTTAAAACTCTCCCACCATGGTGGAATTGAGTTAAGTGTTCTTACCCAGTTAGTCACCCCAAAAATATTAATACCTACTTTGAATTCTTCTGGTTCAAAGGCAAGTGCAGCTGCGGTCATAAACCCGCCGTAACTACCTCCCATAATGCCAATTTTTTCGCTATCGACCCAATCTAAACTTTGAAGATGCTTTTTACCGTACACAATATCTTGTAAGTCATCTGTGCCGTGCTTTTTATCATCCAAATGAAAAAATGTTTTACCGTATCCTGAACTACCACGGTTGTTAACGGCAAAAATAGCATAGCCATGATTAATTAAGTGCTGCTGTGTCGCGCTGTAACCAGTACGGCTTTGTCCACCAGGACCACCATGCACCCAAATTAGTGCTGGCACTTTATTAGTGCTACTTGCTTGTTTGGGCTTGTACAAAACACCAGGTACCTCTAGCCCATCAAAACTTTTAAAGCGTACAATTGTGCTTTGTACTAAATTACTTTGATTTATTTCTTTGCTAAGTGAATTAGTTATTTGTTTGGCGCTAATACCACCGACTTGCCATACAAATAAATTACTTGGGGATGTGTCAGAGTTCAAATAAAACGCCATGGTTTTCTCGTCACTTGAGAAATTTACACTGCGTAAATTACCATTGGGTAGGGTGGGCATAGCGACTTGTTTACCTGTACGAGTATCTAAAATAGTTACTTTAGTACTGGCATCGGCATTTACTCCACTTACTTGGTAGCGTCCAGATTTAGAAAAATAAATAAAGTTTACGTCCCATTCGTCTTCTAAAGCCGGGCTATGTTTCTCTGTCGCTAACTCATAGCGCCACACTTGTGAAAACTCACCTTTTGCGTCTGTAGAGTAGTATAAATATTTACCGTCAGTAGAGAAGGTTTCAGGTGTATATTGTGCGGGATCATCATGCTTAGATATAAGTTGTGGTTTAAGGGATCTTTTATAAGAGTCGAGAATGTATGTATCACTGTCTTTATTGGTATTATTT
The DNA here is from genome assembly GCF_042466295.1 of Pseudoalteromonas sp. R86517. NCBI lineage: Bacteria > Pseudomonadati > Pseudomonadota > Gammaproteobacteria > Alteromonadales > Pseudoalteromonadaceae > Pseudoalteromonas > Pseudoalteromonas sp. R86517. The sequence continues at coordinate 1,940,093 of NZ_JAXHCB010000001.1, read as the reverse complement.
TTAGATAAAGCAATAAAGCGTCCATCAGGGCTAATGGCGCCAACATCTAATCCGAGTTCATTTTGATAAACAGGAGACATTTCATAGGTTTCACTATCTACGCGATATAAATCCATAAATTTGGCATCACGCTGATTGCTGGTGATAAAAAACTGGCTGCCATCTTTGGTAAAACCTGCAAAGCCAGCTCGTGTTTCAGCGCCAGGGGTTAAATCTTTGATTGAACCGTCAACTTCACGCACGTAGACATGATATCGCTCGTTACCGCCTGAGTCTTTGGTAAATAATACGCGCTCATCATTAGGGAAGTAGCGTACAGGGTAGGTACTGTCTTCAAAATTGGTTAAGCGTTCTTTACTGCCTGTTTTAACATCGACCTCATATAAACTATAAATACCGCTTTCATCGCTACTAACGAGAATTTTTTCACCAGAAGGTGAAAAACTACTACCTATAAAGGATGTAGTATCAAAAAAAGTGTTTGCACTGTATGTCTGTATCGCTTGTGCTGCTGAGGTTTGTTCAGCAATAACATGTGTTGTATTGCTCGATTGGCTACAGCCAGCGAGTGCAATTGCACATGCTAGTACGCCAAACTTAAGTGTTTTTTTCATTAATATAGTCCTTGAATTATTATTAGCGTATTTGAGTGTTGCTCGTACATTTTTTAAACGCAAGCTTTGGAGCTTATTCAAGGCTTAATAAAGTGTTACAAAGCGTGTATTAGATGAGTGATTAGTAAGTTTTATAATGTATTGGTAGGTTTTATATTTTTTGATACTGATCGAGCTTAAAGTTATTGCTTTAAGCTAATTAAAATTGAGAACAAAAAAGCCAGCGCTAGAGCGCTGGCTTTTGCTATTCAGATGCTTAGCTTGGTTGATTAAGCTGCATCTGCTTTGCTGTCTTCACTTTTACGTGCGGCTTTGCCTGCTAATAAATCAGCTGGGTCAAAGTCATCAACGTTAATTACGTCTAAGCGGGCTTTTTCAACAGCGGCTAATTTATCAGCTTCTGCTTGGCTTAATATGCCAGCTTCAAGGCCCATTTGCGCTACTTTATCAAGTTGGAAGAATGGCAGTTTAAGGCCTTTTTCTTTACATACTCGTTCAAATAACGGCTCTACAGCCAGTACGTCTTTAAGTGTTTGCTCTTGACGGCCAACTAGGTTTAGTGGCTCATCTTTTAAGTAAACATAGCTTGCTAAACGGTTACGCGTTTCGCTAGGTACTTGAAGTAGTTGTGCTAGTTTATGCTCAAGTTTGTCGGTAGGTTTACGAACCGGGCGACCAAACGGGAATAACAATACTTTTAATACGCCACGTAATGGGGCAGAGGGCATGTTATTGATTAAATCAGCAAGGGCACGTTGGCAGTGGTAAAGATGATCCTGACAGCTCCATTTTACTAGGGCTAAATCTTCTTGTTTACGGCCTTCATCGTTATAACGCTTAAGCGTTGCAGACACTAAATATAAGTAGCTTAGTAAGTCACCTAAACGTGCTGAAATGCGCTCTTTACGTTTAAGCGAGCCACCAAATACCGCCATGCTAATGTCAGACATAAGCGCAAGCGATGCACTAAAGCGTGATGCTATACGGTAAAACTCTGCGGTGTCGTCTTTGTACGGTACGCTAGTAAAACGTGCACCACTAAGCGCAAGCCACTTAGTACGTACAAGGTTCGACATTGTAAAGCCAATGTGGCCCATTAGCGCTTTATCAAATACGTTAAGCGCTTCTTCGCGGTCTTCAATTTCACAAGCACCAAGCTCGGTTAGTACAAATGGATGACAGCGAATTGCACCTTGACCATAAATAATCATATTACGGGTCAAGATGTTGGCACCTTCTACTGTTATAGCAATAGGGGCACCTTGATAGCCACGACCTAAATAGTTATTTGGCCCAAGCATAATCCCTTTACCGCCAAGTACGTCCATTGCATGAATGGTCGACTCGCGCATTTGCTCGGTAAGGTGGTATTTAATAATAGCTGAAACAACCGATGGCTTTTCACCTAAATCTACTGCACCCGTTGACATACTTACGGCTGCATCTGAGCTGTAAGCGTAACCAGCAAGTTTAGCCAGTGACTCTTCAACACCTTCCATTTTACCAATTGGTAAACGGAACTGACGACGAATACGGCTATATGCACCTGTTGCTACGGCAATTGTTTTAATGCCACCGGCAGAGTTTGATGGCAATGTAATTGCACGGCCAACCGATAAACATTCAACCAGCATGCGCCAGCCTTGGCCAGCCATTTCTGGGCCACCAATAATGTAATCAAGGGGTACAAAAATATCTTTACCGCGAGTCGGGCCATTTTGAAATGGTACGTTAAGCGGGAAGTGGCGACGACCAATTTCAACACCTGGCGTGTTAGTTGGAATAAGTGCACAGGTAATGCCTGGCTCTTTGTTGTCGCTTAGTAAACCATCTGGATCTTGTAGTTTAAAGGCAAGACCAAGTACTGTAGCCACTGGTGCAAGAGTAATGTAACGCTTGTTCCAAGTAAGGCTAATACCTACTACTTCTTCACCGTTCCATTGCCCTTTACACACAACACCGTAATCAGGAATTGAGCTCGCGTCAGAGCCTGCTTCTGGCGAAGTTAATGCAAAACATGGAATTTCTTGGCCTTGGGCTAAGCGCGGTAAATAATGATTTTTTTGATCTTCTGTACCGTAGTGCTGAAGTAACTCACCTGGACCTAACGAGTTAGGTACACCTACAATTGACGATAGCAAGGTCGATTTACTGGTTAACTTTTGCAGAACACAAGATTGTGCAAACGCAGAAAACTCTAAACCGCCGTATTCTTTTTTGATGATCATGGCAAAGAATTTATTATCTTTTAGATATTGCCATACATCTTGCGGTAAATCGGTAAGCTCGTGTGTTGCTTCCCAATCATCTAGCATGCTACATACTACTTCTACAGGGCCATCAATAAAGGCTTGCTCTTCAATAGTCAGTTTTGGAACTGGGTATTGGTGTAGCTTTTTCCAATCTGGGTTACCACAAAATAAATCAGCTTCCCACCACGTAGTACCGGCATCGATTGCTGACTTTTCAGTGTCAGACATGCTTGGCGTTACTTTTTTAAAGGTAGTAAAAATCGGCTTGATTATATATTGCTGACGAATGCCAGTAACAGAAAGAGGAACCGCGATGATCAAAAAGATCAACCAGCTAATTAAACCAAAAGCACCTGCAAAGGTACCAATTAGTAATGTTGCGGCAGAAACACCAAGTGCTGTGTTCCAACTCGCTCTGTGGTAAACCGCGATGCTGAGCAGTGCGATTAAACCGAGTGTAAATATGAGTGTCATTGCTTATTCCTTAATAGAGGTCAGACCACCTCAGTTAGAGTAGCGCTAGTGAGCGTAAGTTTCAAGTACATTACAGCGTTAAATTAACGACAAACTAGCCATTATGCTTATCATTATTCCCTTTATAAGGAACAAGCATGCACCACTGCTATGTTTAATTCAATCACAGCGATTATTTAAGCGCTAAAAATCAGTAAATCAGCTAGCCAAAAAAGTTTTTTTAAGTAAGTATGTCTGTTGTAGCGCATAGCAAAGTACAGCGCTATTTATACGTATTTTTTAAGGGTTAGTTTATTAATGTGTGAATTACTTGGCATGTCAGCCAACGTACCTACGGATATTTGTTTTAGTTTTTCAGGTTTATTAGAGCGCGGTGGAAATACCGGCCCGCATAAAGATGGCTGGGGTATTACGTTTTACGAGGGTAAAGGGTGTAGAACCTTTAAAGATCCTGAACCAAGCTATCAATCAGAAATCGCCAAGCTAGTAAAAGCCTACCCCATTAAAAGTGTGTCGGTAATTAGCCATATTCGCCAAGGAAACCGTGGCCGAGTGTGCCTTGAAAATACCCATCCGTTTACCCGTGAGCTTTGGGGACGCGAAATTACCTATGCACATAATGGCCAGTTATCTAACTATCACGATTTAAAACCACAATATTATCGCCCTGTGGGCAACACCGACAGTGAGCTAGCGTTTTGTTGGTTGCTAGATAAAATTCGTGAAAAATACCCAAAACGTCCCTCTAATATGGCCTCTATATTTAGATATGCGGCTAAGCTTTCGCATACGCTACGTGAAAAGGGCGTATTTAATATGTTATTGACCGATGGCGTATTTGTATTGGCGTACTGCACGAATAACTTACATTACATAACGCGCCGAGCGCCATTTGGTAAAGCAACGTTAATTGATGCCGATATGGTGGTTGATTTTAACGAAGAAACCACCCCAAACGATGTAGTAACAGTAATAGCTACACGGCCATTAACCAACGACGAACGCTGGCAAAAAATGCAGCCAGGGGAGTTTGCGTTATTTAAAATGGGCGAACTAATTTAGTTAAATAGCCTAAAAGTAAACACAAAAAAACGCGATATAAAATCGCGTTTTTTTGTGTTTGCTATCACCGTGTTTACGGCGCTTCTGATCTTACTTCGCTGCTCTCGCTTACTGGAGTAGAAACAGGCTGGGTAACGGTAAATGAATTTATTTGTACTTCAAACTGCTCCATGCCTTTTTCGCCTTTCCACATACGTACAAGCATGTAGTCCATTTCTGGTGCAAACCAAGCAAGGGCTTGGCGTTTATCGTTATCGTATAAACGTTTTACTTTTATAGCTTCTACGTTACCAATTGGCAGCGAAATCATTTCTTTGCCAACCACTTCAAAGTTGTAGTCGCGGCGATTGCCTTTTTTATCAATAAGCGGAAACGAAAAATAAGTTTCGCCTTTTTTTAAGCCTTCGCGTACTTGTACTTGATACGAAATAGCATCTTGAAATTCGTCAGTCCATTCGCACTTTAGCGGGTATTCACTAGTACTGCTGGTGACCACTTTATTTTGTGTATCAAAGTCTATTTTATAATCTTTATCTGGGCCGGTGCCGGTACGCACCATATTGTAATGATGAGGAGTGACTTTGTTATCTAAAAAAGTAAATACTGAGGTTTCTTCCCGCTTGTCAGAGAAAATCATCCACTCAATATTGCTGTGATAAGTAAGTTGATATGTTTGCTCGCCAACTTTTTTAAGTTCGCGTACTGCCTCGCCATGATTTTTACCTTTGCGTAAAATATCGTAGCTGGCTTGATACTCTGTTAGTTCGCCTGCAATTAGGCTAGTAGGAAGTAAAGCGCCCACACATAACAGCAGGGCACTTATTTTTTTATTGTGGGTAGTGCGCGCCGTGTGCAGGAAGTTGTTTTTCGTCAAGAACTGCATAATCTGCTTCCATAGTAAGTCTGTGTTCACTGAACCACTTGACCACCAAAGGATAAATTATATGCTCTTGTTCGTGCACGCGTTTAGCTAATGTTTCTGCTGTATCATCCTTGAGTACAGGTATTTGCGCCTGAAGAATAACGGGACCGCCGTCTAACTCTTCAGTTACAAAATGAACACTTACGCCATGAACATCGTCTTTTGCATCAATTGCTCTTTGGTGGGTATTCAGCCCCTGATACTTAGGCAACAAAGATGGATGAATGTTCAACATTTTTCCAACATATTTTTGCACTAAGCTAGGAGTAAGAATACGCATAAACCCAGCTAATACAACTAGATTTGGCATAAAAGAGTCAATAACGTTCATTAATTGCGCATCATAGGCCTCGCGCGAGTCAAAATCTTTGTGACTGAGCACTTTTGTAGCAATACCTGCTTGTTTTGCACGCTCAAGGCCGTAAGCGTCTGCTTTGTTACTTATAACAGCCGCTATGTGTCCGTTTATTTCGCCGCGCTCGCAGGCATCAATAATGGCTTGTAAATTAGAACCACTACCCGATATTAATACCACTAAGCGAATGGGTGCCATTACTTAGCACCACCTACAATTTCTACTTGCTCTTCGCCGGCAACAGCATCTTGAATTTCACCAAGGTGCCATGCGTTTTCGCCAAGCTCTTTTAAAATGCTTAAGCTTTGCTCTAGCGCATCGCCTGGTACTACTAATACCATGCCTACACCACAGTTAAATGTACGGTACATTTCGTGCGTAGTAATATTGCCGTTTTCTTGTAACCAGTTAAAAACGGTTGGCCACTCCCAGCTATCGCCTTTAACTACTGCTTTTGCAGAATCGGGTAATACACGCGGAATGTTTTCCCAAAAGCCGCCGCCAGTAATATGCGATAGGGCATGCACGTCTACTTGCTTAAATAACTCAAGTAAAGGTTTAACGTAAATACGGGTTGGCTCAAGTAAGTGCTCGCCTAGTGTTTTTCCGTCAATAACTTGGTTCGTATCGGCGTTTGATACTTCAAGCACTTTACGAATTAAAGAAAAGCCGTTTGAGTGCGGACCGCTAGAGGCAAGGGCAATAAGTTGATCGCCGGCTGCTACTTTTGTGCCATCAATAATTTTAGATTTTTCTACTACGCCGGTACAAAAACCGGCCATGTCGTAGTCTTCACCATCGTACATACCTGGCATTTCAGCTGTTTCGCCGCCAATCAGGGCACAGCCAGAAATCTCACAGCCTTTACCAATACCGGTTACTACATCGGCCGCTGTGTCTACATCTAGTTTACCTGTTGCATAGTAATCTAGAAAAAACAGGGGTTCAGCGCCTTGTACTATTAAATCGTTTACACACATTGCAACTAAATCAATACCTACAGTGTCGTGTTTTTTTAAGTCGATAGCTAAACGTAGTTTAGTACCTACACCGTCAGTACCTGCTACTAGTACTGGCTGTTTGTAACCTTCTGGAATTTCGCAAAGAGCGCCAAAACCACCAATTCCGCCCATTACTTCTGGACGACGCGTTTTTTTAACTACGCCTTTAATACGCTCAACAAGTGCATTACCAGCGTCGATATCTACGCCCGCGTCTTTATAGCTTAATGACTGTTTTTGTTCGCTCACAGGTTTTCCTCAAATAATTGCTTGGGGTTGCTTTTCGATAGCTTAGAAACGCGCGTATTTTACAACAATTGCAACTGCGCGGCTAGCTCAAATATAGTTTTGAAATAATTAACAAGGACACTTGTCCGCTATTAGTTTGTTAATTGCACAAAAAAAGCACCCTGGGTGCTTTTTAGTTATTTATGCTTTGGCAGTTAGTATTGCTCTAAGTGGAGCAGGGTAACCTTCAATGGTTTTACTGGTATCGTTTGGGTCTAAAAAATCAACTAACGATTCGTTTTCCATCCAGTCGGTCCTGCGTTGCTCATCAAGCGTGGTAATTGCGCAATCTTTTATTTGCACATCTTTAAAGCCAACGCGCTCCATCCACAGTTTTAGTGCAGCAGTACTTGGAATAAACCAAACGTTGCGCATTTTTGCGTAGCGGTCGGTAGGTACCAGTACGGTGTTTTCATCGCCTTCAATTACTAACGTTTCTAGTACGAGTTCGCCACCTGGGCGAAGCTGCGCTTTTAACTGCGCTAAAAAATCGATAGGCGAGCGGCGGTGATACAGCACCCCCATAGAAAACACCGTATCAAACGCTTTAAGCTCGGGTAGTGCCTCTACACCTAATGGTAATAAATGCACGTTTTCATCTGGGTTGTAATGTTTAATGGCCTGAAACTGACACAAAAATAAATCAGAAGGGTCAATACCCACTACAAATTCAGCGCCTTCACCGCGCATACGCCATAAGTGATAGCCAGAGCCACAGCCTATATCTAATACTGTGCGGCCTTTTAATGGCTCAATATGAGGAAGCAGGCGGTCCCACTTCCAATCGCTGCGCCACTCAGTGTTTATTTCAATACCGTGTACAGTAAAGGGACCTTTGCGCCATGGCATCATGCGTTTTAATAAATGCGTGGCTTGTTTTTGCTCGCCTTCGCTCATCTCCCCCGGTGCGCCAATTTCTACTTTAGTGGCGATATCAACGTGGGTTGTTTTTACTTCTGGCAAATTTTTAAGTACTTTTTGCCATTTTGGTAAATCGCCATGGCTTGCCTCGTTTTGCCAATGCTTTAATTGAGCGGGCAGGGTTTCTAGCCAGTGGCTAAGCGGGCTTTGTGCAATTGCTGCGTAAAATTGGTTAAACCATTGAGACATAAGTCACTCTCTTTATTTAATTGCTACCATTGAGCAAAAATTAAAACATTGATACCACACCTGCGTTTGGCTAAAACCAATGTCGCTTAAACGATTAAAGTGAGTGCTTAGCGTATCGGGGCGCATCACGTTTTCAATGGCAGTACGTTTTTGGCTTATTTCAAGCTCTGAGTAGCCATTGTGGCGTTTAAAGTCGTGGTGCAAATCAATTAACAAATTATCGCACTGCTCGTTTTCGGCTTTAATTTTTTCGCTAAGGAGCAGTACGCCACCGGGTTTTAAGTTAGCGTAAATTTTTTCAAGCACGGCTTGGCGCTGTAAAGGCGGAATAAATTGCAAGGTAAAATTCATGGCTACTACCGACGCATTTTGAATCTCAAGCTCGTTAATATCGCCTAAAGTTACTGTAACAGGCACGTCTGACTTAAAGCCTTGTAAATGAACCTTACAACGCTCAACCATAGCTTGTGAGTTATCTACAGCTATAATGTGGCAGTTATCGGTGCGAATATTACGGCGTATGCTTAGGGTAACCGCACCAAGCGAGCAGCCTAAATCGTAAAGGTTTGAATTACTTTGCGCATATTCACCGGCCAATTTACCCATAGTGCTTACAATGGTGGCATACCCAGGCACAGAGCGCTGAATCATATCCGGAAAAACCTCAACCACATTTTGGTCAAAGCTAAAATCTTTTACTTGTTGCTCAGAGGCGTAAATACTGTCTTTTATACTCACTAAGGCAGTCTCTTTAAAAATAATGGCACTATTTTAACATTTTATACTGGATAGTCAGTGATAAATTCAGTAGCTTGGCTAGAATTATGAATAATAAGTATAAAAGAGAACGTTAAATGAGCAAAAGTAAGGTAATTAGCACAGACGATATATTAGCAACCCTATGTCATTCAGTGACGGGTGTTCTGTCATCAGCCAGTGGTAACGAAATTAGCTACTCGGCTATGGTGCAAAAAATAACGCGCACCTGTATGCGTCCAGACATTGGCTGTTTTGTATTATTTGATGGTGGCTTTACAGGGCTGGTAGTCACTAATTTTACAGCGCAAGCAGCAATGGAAATTTACGGCGATTACATGCGCAATATGGGCATGCCTGAAGAAGAAATTGCCCACAGTCATTTATCGGATGACGTTTCAAATGTAATGGGCGAGCTGATGAACCAAATTGTTGGTGACTTCACTTCTAAAGTGCGTGAGCAGTTACATACCTCTATTACGCAAAACCAGCCAAAAATGATGGCGATTAATAAACAAGTGCAAATATCGGTTGATACCACTATGGATCGTCCACAAGCACGCCGCGTAACCTTTACTACGCGCAACCAAAATATTTTTTACCTAGAGCTGGCAATGGATAAAACAGAGTTTATTAAACTACATGACTTTGACATTGTAGAAGCGATAGACCCTGATGACATTATCGAAAACGAAGCTAAGCAAAAGGCTGAAAAAGCAAAAGCTAAGTCAAAAGAGGCAGAACAAGATGATGCCGATGATGACTTTATGGCTGAGCTAGGGCTGTAATGTAGGTTGGGTTGAGCGAAGCGAAACCCAACGTGCTTTTGAGCTGTCAGTTTTAAGCTATCAGCGGTCAGTAGAAAAGTTACTAAAGAGAACGCGATTTTAAATCGCGTTTTTTTATTGAGAACTTTGATTACGAGTTAGGTTGTATTTATTTTTTGATCTGACTCCATAAAAGTAGACACCTATTTAGGAGTCAGTTCTCATGAAAGTAAAAGCGTTTCGTAAACATACAGAGGAATTTAAAAGAAAAGTGGTGCAGGAGTCACTAGACTCACACGGTACCGTTAAAATTACCGCTAATAAATACGGTATTCATCCCGATATGCTGTCAAGTTGGAGAAGTAAAATGACCTCAAGAAAAGAGCCTAAGCCACTTAAAAACCATGGTCCAGAAAAGTCATATAAAGACCTTGAACGTCAAGTTCGTAACCTTGAAAAGCAGCTTGAGGACGTACAGTTGGAGAACGACGTACTAAAAAAGGCGAGGGCCTACTTCGACAGTCTAAAAGAATAAGGTTTCAATATATTCATAAGACCACGACGGTGAAGAAAACAGTAAGCAAGTTATGTAAGTTATTATCTGTTTCTAAGGCTGGGTATTACAAATGGTTGAAACAGTCGTCGAATCCAGTTGAAAGAAAAAATGATTTTTTACTTCAGTTTTTAATAAAAAGAAGTAATGAAGAGCACTGCATACCTGGTTACAGAAAATTGTGGCAAGCCGCCATAGCCGACGGATATGATTGCAGTAAAGGCCGAGTGCAGCGTTTATTACAAAGCGTAGGTTATCGCTCTAAATCAGGTAAGCGTCGCTACACCAGTGGTAATAAAAAGCAGGGTTTTATAACGACAGAGAATCTACTTGCTCGTCAATTTGATGTTGAAGAGCCTAATAGTGTATGGGTATCGGATATAACTCAGGTGCGCTGTAAAGAAGGCTGGCAGTACTTATGTGTCATTTTAGATTTATACTCACGCAAAGTTGTGGGCTGGGCAACAAGTCGAATTAGTAATGCGGTTTTAGTGATTAAAACACTAAAGAAGGCTTGGAATGTGCGCAAGCCGAATGGGCAACGTTTACTGTTTCATTCAGATCAAGGGAGCCAGTATCGAGCTAAAGAGACTATATCGTGGTTGAACAAGCGAGGTGTAACGATTAGCATGTCGAGAAAGGGGAACTGCTGGGATAATGCCTGTTCAGAAAGTTTTTTTGCTCAGTACAAAAAAGAATGGATGAGTAATCTAAATGAACTGAGTCGTAGCGAAATGACAATACAAAGTCGTTTTTATATTGAGAATTACTACAACTCAGTGCGAATGCATGGGACGATTGGAAATGTTAGCCCCATACAATATGAATCAATGAATTAAAACCCCGTGTCTACTTTATCGGGGTCAGATCATTTCGCTGACCGCTGACCGCTGACCGCTGACCGCTGACCGTTCATGAATAAGGATTCTCTCCCATCGCAACCACCACACAAAAAATTCGTAAATCTAACTCTAACTGATGGTATTGCGGCTCCATGTGGCAGCACAGTTTATAAAAGCTTTTGTTGTGATCTTTTTCTTTAAAGTGGGCGAGTTCGTGTACGACTAGCGCTTTTAACAGTGGCTCGGGTGCGCGCAGTAAGTCACTGTTTATGGCTAAATCGTGCTTACGGGTTTTACCCTGCATGCGGTAGGTGTGAGTACCGAGTGCGTTGGTAACCATATCACCTTGTTTTTTAAATGCAGCGCGGCCAAACGGTGGGGCGTTTTTTAAATACTGCTTTTTTAAATCAGTGGCGTAGCTGTAAAGTAGTTTGTCGGTGGTTATGGTATGCGCTTGTGGGTACTTTTTAAGTAAGTAGTCACATACCTTGTTGTTATTTATAAGGCTTAATACTTGCTCAACAATGTTAGCTGGGTAGCCGGTAAAGTAACGTGCGTATTCACTCATTTTTATTCTCTATTTAAAAAAGCGTTGGCTGGTGGGCTTCTTTTTCGCCGCTGAATGGATTTAATACCGGGTGGTTATACCCTAGGTCTTCACAAAACTGCCTAGCAAGGAGTGGAGATTCACGGTTATCAGCAGTATGAAAAAACACATACGGGGATTTACCTTCATCAAGCCATTGTTTTACTTTATTGAGCCACGGTTTATAAAAGGGTTTATAGTCGTTTTGTAAATCGGCTATTACAAAGCGTGCCATCGGCTGCGAGCCTGTAGCTATTGCATGTACCGGTAAGTGGGGCTTTTTTTGTTGTGCATCTATTAAAGCCTCGGTGGTGGGCTTTACTGCAAAAAGCGCACGGGTATCCATAGAAATACGGTTTATATTATTTGCCATTAATAGCTGATTAAGGGCAATTTCGGCCTCACCTTTTTTAAAAAAACCACTATGGCGTACTTCTACGCCGTAATTTAGCTCTTTGGGGAGCAAGCTAATAAATTGCGTTAATTTAGGTAAATCGCTTGGACCAAACGCTTTGGGTAATTGCAGCATTATTTGCCCTGTTTTTTCAAGTATTGGGGCAAATAACGTAAGCCAGTCATTAAGTTCTGTTTGAACATTACTAAGCGCAAGCTCGTGGCTAAAGCGACGATGAAACTTAAACGTAAATTTAAAGTCCTCGGGTACGCTTTGAGCCCAGCGTAAAACAGTGCTTGGCGCTGGGTCTGCGTAAAAGCTGGTATTGCCTTCAACTGAATTAAAATGCTGGGCATATTGGCTTAGCATATCGGCATTTTTACATTGGCGGGTAAATAAGTTGCCTTTCCAGGCGCTGCTCGACCACTGAGGGCATCCAATATATAACATAAAAAGGGTGGCTAAATGACTTCGTGGCGTAAGTGTACCAAATACATACGGTGCTTGCTGCAAATTAACATTACAAAGCTAAACACACGCTCTAGGGCGTGTTGATCTTTGTAGATTGAAATTTGTTCAATCTAGGGGCGATTAAATCGCGGCGCGAGGTTTGTAACCTAGTGGGCTAAGTAAAAATCGAGCAAAGCTTCCGCGTCCTGCTCACGCCCCTTACCTACATCCATGTAGGCAACAAAGAGTTAATTGTCCCTAGAAAGAACCCAAAGGGCAGCGCATGTTTGGCATTTATGCTGCGTTATCGCCTTTTTTATTGGGAATAACCACACTACATAGACTCTGCATTGCCTAAAAGCCAAACATACTGCTGCAAATTCAACCACCAACGTTCAACACGCCCTAGCATCTTGATACTACTTGGGTATAATGCAGGGCTTAATTTGATTATTTTTAGATTGCTAGCGGCTTTATTTGTATTGTGGTGACCAGTTTTTTAAATCACACGCCTTAAAACAAATAAATATAACCGTTTAAGCCTTTTATCTGACAGGAAAACTATGCGCTCTATATATTGCGGACAGCTAAATAAAACTCACGTAGATCAAGAAGTTGAACTATGTGGCTGGATCAACAAACGACGTGACCTTGGTGGACTTATCTTTGTCGATTTACGCGATAGAGAAGGGTTAGTACAAGTTGTATTCGATCCAGAGGTTGAAGGACTAATGGATAACGCTAACAAACTTCGCCAAGAGTTTTGTGTGCAGTTAAAAGGGGTTGTACGTGCGCGCCCAGAAAGCCAAGTAAATAAAGACATGGCAACAGGCGAAGTGGAAATTTTAGGTACTGAGCTAACTATTATTAATCGCTCTGAGCCGCTACCGCTTGATTTTAATCAAACCAATTCAGAAGAGCGCCGCTTAAAGTACCGCTACTTAGATTTACGCCGCCTTGAAATGAGCGACCGTATTAAACTGCGCGCTAAAGCAAGCAGCTTTGTTCGTCGCTTTTTAGATGACAATGGCTTTTTAGACATTGAAACACCTGTACTTACAAAAGCAACACCAGAAGGTGCACGCGATTACTTAGTACCAAGCCGTGTTCATAAAGGCAGCTTTTACGCATTACCACAGTCGCCACAGTTGTTTAAGCAATTGTTGATGATGTCGGGTTTTGACCGTTACTACCAAATTGTTAAATGTTTCCGTGATGAAGATTTACGTGCCGATCGCCAACCTGAATTTACCCAAATAGATTTAGAAACCTCGTTCATGAGCTCTGATCAAGTACGTGGTATGACTGAAAAAATGATCCGTGAAATGTGGCAATCATTACTAAACGTTGATTTAGGCGATTTCCCAATTATGCCTTACAGCGAGGCAATGAGCCTTTACGGTTCTGATAAGCCAGACTTACGTAACCCAATGAAGCTTGTTGATGTAGCTGATTTAGTAAAAGACGTAGAGTTTAACGTATTTTCAGGCCCAGCTAATGACGAAAAAGGCCGCGTTGCTGTATTAACAGTACCGGGTGGCGCTAAGCTTTCGCGTAAGCAACTTGACGATTACACTAAGTTTATTGGCATTTACGGCGCTAAAGGTATGGCGTGGATGAAAGTAAACGACCGCGATGCAGGCGCTGAAGGCGTTCAATCTCCAGTTGCTAAGTTTTTAAACGAAGAGGTAATTACCCAGTTACTTGAGCGTACTAACGCACAAACGGGCGACATTATTTTATTTGGTGCCGATAAACGCAACGTTGTAAACGAAGCAATGGGCGCGCTTCGCTTGAAGATTGGTGTTGATTTAGAAATCACTAACCTTGATAGCTGGGCGCCACTTTGGGTTGTTGACTTCCCAATGTTTGAAGAAGATGACGAAGGCACGTTACATGCTGTGCATCATCCATTCACAGCACCAAAAGATATTAGCGCAGAAGAGCTTGAAGCAAACCCTGCCGCGGCTATTTCAGATGCTTACGACATGGTATTAAACGGCTACGAAGTAGGTGGCGGCTCGGTACGTATTCATAATGCTGATATGCAAGAAGCAGCATTTAGAATTTTAGGGATTGATGCGCAAGAGCAACAAGACAAGTTTGGTTTCTTACTTGATGCCCTTAAATACGGCACACCACCACATGCTGGTTTAGCCTTTGGTCTTGACCGTTTAGTTATGCTTTTATGTGGTACCGATAACATTCGTGACGTTATTGCGTTCCCTAAAACCACTCAAGCATCGTGCTTATTAACCGATGCACCTAGCAAAGCTAATAGCGACTCGTTAACTGAGCTTGCAATCAGTGTGGTAGAAAAAGCAATTCCTAGCGAAGAGTAATACCGCGCGCAACAAATGCGCTTAGCTAGATTTAAAAACCCTTAGGAGTATGCCTAGGGGTTTTTTTATGGTTAAATTTAAAGCAGTTCATATCAATCGTGTTAAGTTATTAGTCTATTTAGCACGCTAGAGTAGTTAATTATTTAAGTTGCTTGGTATCAAATATTATTCAATAGAGAGGGAGTTCTTATGTCGTTTAATCTCACATTATTTGGTGAATTTTTAGCTTTTTTTATTTTGTTTTGCATTCCAATTTTTGCGCTTATTAGCTACAAAATAGGTAAACGCAAAAGCACCATGCCGGGCGTTTTAGCTTTTGTGGGCGGATGCTTAGCGGTATTTCCGCTCTTTGGCTTAATTTTTATCGCCTTATTAGCGCTTAAACAAGACTTGCCAAAAACCAGCCCTTATGCCCATTAAACAACCCTAAATACGGACACGTAGTCACAGTGCCAATTTCTAATAATAGCTATTATTGCGATCAGCAATTTAGTGCCTTACAGCTAGCAAAACACACACTCGAAAACACAGAGTTTGAAGCGTGTACGTTTATAGATTGCGACTTATCTCAGGGGCAATTTAAAACGTGTCGATTTATAGAGTGCAGCTTTGAGCGTTGCAATTTATCGAGCATTGATTGGGGATACAGCTCGCTTGAAAATGTAAGCTTTAGCCATTGTAAGTTAAACAGTGTGCAATGGGGCGATGCAGATTGGGGAGCGCTAAGTATTGATGCGCCGGTGAGCTTTAATAGCTGTGAGCTTAGTAACTGCTCTTTTTATGAATTAACTTTAAAATCACTAAAATTAATACACTGCTTTGCAAAAAATGTTGATTTTAGACATGCCAATTTAAAGCAAAGTACATTTACAGGAAGTAATTTTCGCGATAGTGAGTTTTTTCAAACCACTCTAACTGAGTGTGACTTTGTAGGGGCTACAGAATTTAATATAGATTTAAACAGTAATACGTTAGCGGGGGCTAAGTTTGAGCGCTTTGAAGCCCTTAATTTACTTACAAGCCTTAACATTGAGCTTTGCGATTATATGTGAGGAGCGTTTAGAAGCTGCATATTGCAAGCCTCTAAACAATGAATAACCTTTAATAAGATTAAACAGTGGCCTGTAGCTTGGTATTAACAGCTAGGGCCATTTTTATTACGTGCGTTTGCCAATGTGCGGGCAATTTCAAGCAGTGCAGGGGTGATGTCATCAGCGCCGTCTTTGATTAATTTGGTTACATCGCCTGATGAATATAAGCTATCGCGCGGCGACTTAATACCAAGTTCGCGCACAAAGTCTTTTGTTTTACCTGTGCTGCCTGTTTCAATAAATTTAAAAATAATACGCTCGTTGTTACTTTTTGGCTCGGCCTGTAACACGGCAATTTCTTCTTTATAGGCTTCTATTCGACTTTGCAAAATGTCGATACGTTGTTCAATAGTGCTGTATGATTTCATGGGGTACTTTTCTAAATTAACTAAAAATAATACCCGTATTATCGCATACATTAGCAATGGCGCGCGCTAACCTTTATAGTAAAAGTTATTTTTATTTAAAAACAATAATTTATATAAGTACAACATGCATAAAACAATAAAAAAGTTACTAACATTAAGTGCATTTAGCCTAAGCGCGAGTTTAATATCACCATTAAGCTTTGCTGATGATGTAATAGTGGATCAAAGCCGCAATCGCACCATCCCTATAAATATCACATACCCCAATGAGAGCAATCAATGCAGCGTACACGCAAAGTGTCCTGTAGCATTTGTAAATGCAGGCTACGGCATTAGCCACAATGACTACACGTTTGCGAGTAAGCTATTTAATGCACAGGGTTATTTAAGCATTGCAGTCGCGCATGAGCTAAAAACCGACCCTGCGCTTAATCGCATACAGCCTTATTTAACCACCCGCATGGAAAACTGGCATCGCGGTGTAGTTACCCTTAAATTTTTAGTTAATCAGCTAAGTGCTCAATACCCTGAGTATAACTTTTCTCAGCTCACGTTATTTGGCCACTCTAACGGCGGCGATATATCTGCTTTATATGCTTCAATTTACCCAAATGAAGTAAGCCAACTAATTACCCTCGATCACCGACGCATGTTGATCCCACGTAATAAAAATATACGCGTACTGACACTGCGCGGTAGTGATTACCCAGCTGATGCTAACGTGCTATTAAACGATACAGAGCTTAAAGAGTTCCCTGTTAGCCAAATAAAGATAGAAAAGTCGCGCCATAACGATATGCACGACGGTGGGACAAAATGGCTGGTACAGAGAATGAGTAAAGAAGTAGGGGCGTTTTTAGATAATTAGCCAAGATATATAATCAAGCCAACTTTAAGCTGGCTTGATATATAAAGGTTTAAGCTGACGCAGAATTTTGAGTGGCATTAAACAAAGTATGTATATTATTGCAGGTTACCCTTGCGGCGTAGCAAACTGTTTTATTGGCCGTTCCTTTATTTCCATATCTTTTGTAGGAATAGCTAGGAGTGAATATTTCGTTCTTATGGTAATGATATCAACAAACTTACCGTTAATGTACAAGTTGACGAACGGTGTAATTGTACTCACTAAGTATTTTTTTTCGGGGTCCAAAGCAAATTTTTCTTCCATGCCTTTTAGCTCAATAAACTTTACTTCAAGCGGTTCGAACTCTATCGAGGATAATTTTTTGTGTGCACGCCGGCGCCCTTGTATAGGTTGTTCAGGGACCTTTGCATTGGGGTTTTCTGCTCTTATTGAGAAGTATTCATCCACTTCATATATGAACATTGAGTTTAAGTCGATACCTTGTCCATTGAAAGCGAGAGAGCTTAATTTAACTTGATAAGGCGAAGTATTTTCCAACCTTATACTAGTTATACATTTAGTATCTATATGACAAAATGTATAAGAAGATGCAGCAATAGGACCTTCGATAACTTCTTCAGAGTTGGCAAAAGTAGAGTAACTAATTAAAAGAAATATAATATTGATCAAAGTTTTCATTGGGCTGTTCGCACTGCATTTTCAAAAAGATATGCCGAATATAGCAATATATCTCTGTCTTCATTAGTTTGATAAATCTGTGCCTTTTGAGCGATGAAATTAAGATCCTTTATAGCAGTTCTCGCGTTATATGCTGTATCTTCAGAAGTCCAAACTGCGTGACTAAACTCATGAACAATAGTATCTACTTTTCTATCAGTACCTACGCTAAAAAAACTCTTGCCAAATCCTATAATTCCATATCTGTCATAATAGGTAGCATCGCCAAACTCAGCACATTTATACAATTTTTGTGGGGTCAAATACATAGAACCAATAAGGTTAATTACTTTACGCGCTTGGCGGATTAAAAATGTTCGTGTTGTTTCAAAATTAATTGAATTAACAAAACCATATTGTTTCATAATTGATTCGAATTTTTCTTTTTTCTTTTCATCTAAGTTAGCAGGGTTGTGCAATATATTAATAAAAGTTGTTAATGCTTTTGGGGTAATTAGCATAGCCAATTCAATTTGTTTTAGCTCAGATAAAGTTAACTCGATACCTGTTTTGTTTGTTACTTCGTAAATTGAAAAGTTGTTGCGCTCATAGTAAGTATTTTTATTCATACTATTCATACCTATCCTTGGTTGTATAATTTTTACTAACAAACTACTAGAATTGTACCTATTATTCAACCTCTATATTTTATCTCAGATTGTGAGGTTGCTTTATTGAACATCTAAAATAGCGCAGCCACAGCTGCGCTATTTTTGTTTTAGTTACTCAACTAATTCACTTACTACAATTGGGCTGTTATGCAGGGTTTTATGCACTGGGCATTTGTCGGCTATTTCGAGCAGGCGTTGGCGCTGTGCTTCGGTTAAGTCGCCGCGTAGGGTAATTTTACGGGTAATGGCCTCTAGGTTTTGGGTGCATTCGCCGTTGTCGCAATCTTTGTAATAGTCGCGGGTGTGTTCAAGCTCTACTTTTATATGATCAAGCGGCAGCTTTTTTAAGGTTGCATACATACGCAGTGTCATTGAGGTACACGCGCCTAGGCCTGCGAGTATATGGTCGTAAGGATCGGGGCCTAAATTACTGCCACCTACTTTTAATGGCTCATCGGCAAGCCATGTATGATCTTTAGTACTTACGTGCTGAGTAAATATATGATCTTTTTCTTCAACCAGTACTTTGCCGTTTTCTAATTTTGCGCTGTAGTTGCTTTGCTCGTATTTAACGTAGCGGTTTGCCCAATTAGCAATTAGCGTAGCAGCGTACTCGGCATCGTTTTTATTACTTAGTAAGTGGTCGGCGTTATCGAGGCTAATAAAGCTTTTTGGGTGTTTGGCTGATGCGTAAATTTTCTCGGCTTCTGAAATATTAACCGTGGCATCAACAGGGGAATGCATAACTAAAAGTGCGCGTTTTAATTTGCCTATATGGCTACGGTCGTACTTTGCAATATCCTCTACAAATTGTTTTTTTATGGTAAATTCGCGCCCAGCTAAGCTAACTTTAGCTTCACCTGCGGCGTTTATTTCGTCTAAATGGGCTTCAAAGTTATGTGCAACGTGTTGTGCATCTGAAGGAGCGCCAATTGTTGTAATAGCCGATACCTCAGGAATATGCTCTGCAGCAGCCAGTACGGCAGCGCCACCTAAGCTGTGGCCAATTAATAACTGCGGCGCATCAAAGTAAGTACGCAGGTGATCGGCTGCGGCCACTAAATCTTGAATATTTGATGAGAAGTTACTGTTTGCAAAGTCGCCGTCGCTATTGCCAAGGCCGGTAAAGTCAAAGCGCAGTACGGCAATACCTTGTTGGGTAAGGGCGCGGCTTATGCGCGTAGCGGCAGCAATATCTTTACCACAGGTAAAGCAGTGTGCAAATAAAGCATAAAACTTTACATCGCCGGCTGGGCGTTCAAGCTGGCCTGCAAGTTCTAAATCGCCGCTTTTAAAAGATACTTTTTGTCGCATAGAAGAGCCTTAGTGTTTCATTAAAATACGTTACAATAATAGATAAGATATAAGCACTAATTAGTGCAATTTCAATGTTTATTATGCTTTGATCTTGATCAAGTAAACTGTTTACTATTTCATCGTGAGGACATTTGTCCTTATGTTTTTTGGGTGGTTTGTCTATCCTCGCACAGCGCTATAATGAAGGTTTTGCTACTTTATATTGGCTAATTAGCTATATTTTAAAGCAGCTCACTTCTAACAACCTATTCACTGGAACGTACAATGCAATTACCTACTGTTGATTATAAAGCTCCCGATGCGGCTGCTCACTTTGTTGAATCGTTAAGAAACACCGGTTTTGGTGTATTAAAAAATCACCCAATCCCGCAATCTTTAGTTGAGTCTATTTACGAAAAATGGCAAGACTTTTTTAATTCAGAGCAAAAGCACGACTTTTTATTTTCTAAAGAAACGCAAGACGGTTATTTCCCGCCTTCTGTATCTGAGGTAGCTAAAGGCTTTACAGTAAAAGACATTAAAGAGTACTTTCATGTTTACCCTAAAGGTCGCGTGCCTGCAGAGCTTGAAGCCGACGTACGTGAGTACTACCGCTTAGCTAACGAATTTGCAGCAACGCTATTAAGCTGGGTTCAAGCAGAGGCACCAGCCGATGTACGTGCTAAGTTTTCTATCGATTTAAAAGACATGATTGCTGATTCTGAGCAAACATTGTTACGCATTTTACATTACCCGCCAATGACAGGTGATGAAGAGCCAGGTGCAATTCGCGCTGCAGCACATGGTGACATTAACTTATTAACTGTATTACCTGCATCGAACGAGCCAGGCCTGCAAGTTCAAAAAACTGATGGCGGTTGGTTAGATGTGCCATGTGACTTTGGTAGCTTAATTATTAATATTGGTGACATGTTACAAGAAGCGTCGGGCGGGTACTTCCCATCGACTATTCACCGTGTAATTAACCCAACGGGTAAAGCGTCGACTAAGTCGCGTATTTCTTTACCGCTGTTTTTACACCCACGTCCTGATGTTGTGCTTTCTGAGCGCTACACTGCAGACAGCTACCTACAAGAGCGTTTACGCGAGCTAGGTGTTAAATAATAGTTGCTTTTTAAATAGCATCTATTCAAAAGCGGCTTTTTAGCCGCTTTTGTTGTTTTACATAGCCCATTGGGTTATATCCCCCGCGCTGCGATTTAATCGCCCTTAGGTAGTACATATTTTAATTCACAAAAACGTATCTGCTTTAATGCCATAGTGCTGTTTTGTATTGCTATTCGCTATTTTTGCGCTGAGTGCTTATTTGGCAAAGTGAATATTTCCATGCATTTCTAAGTTAGTTGCGTATAATGCGCCCTTGGCCGGTTTGGCCTTTTTTTTTATTGAGAGATTTTATGAGTTTTGATGGTTTAGGTTTATCACAGTCTTTAGTTAACGCGGTTTTAGAAAAGGGCTATGAAACGCCAACGCCTATTCAGGCTCAAGCAATTCCTGCAATTATTGAACGTCGCGATGTAATGGCGGCTGCACAAACAGGCACAGGTAAAACCGCTGGTTTTACGTTACCGCTAATTGAGCTGTTATCTAAAGGCAGTAAAGCAAAAAGTAACCACGTACGTGCCCTTATTTTAGCGCCTACGCGTGAGCTGGCTTTGCAGGTAAGCGAAAACGTTGAAGAATACGCTAAGCACTCTGATGTAAGTTCGTTTGTAGTGTACGGCGGCGTTAAAATAAACCCACAAATGCAGCGCCTTCGTAAAGGGGTTGATATTTTAGTGGCCACGCCTGGGCGTTTAATCGATTTACATAATCAAAACGCTGTTAAGTTTGATAATGTTGAAGTGCTGGTACTTGATGAAGCGGACCGCATGCTTGATATGGGGTTTATTCACGACATTAAACGCCTGATTGATAAAATGCCGCCTAAACGCCAAAACTTAATGTTTTCGGCAACGTTTTCAGATGATATTCGTGCATTGGCAAAAGGGTTAATTAACGACCCTGTTGAAATATCAGTTGCGGCAAAAAACACCACTGCTAAAAGCGTAACGCAAAGCGTTTACGCTGTTGATAAATCGCGTAAAACCGCATTACTTAGCCATTTAATTCGTAGCAACGATTGGCAACAAGTATTAGTGTTTAGCCGTACCAAGCACGGTGCAAACCGTTTAGTTAAACAGCTTGAGCGCGACGACATAGTAGGCGCCGCTATTCATGGTAATAAATCACAAGGCGCTCGTGTTAAAGCATTAGATGGCTTTAAAAGTGGTGAAGTACGCGTACTTGTAGCCACTGATATTGTGGCACGTGGCCTTGATATTGTTGAGCTTCCGCATGTGGTTAACTACGACTTACCAAACGTATACGAAGATTACGTTCACCGTATTGGCCGTACAGGCCGTGCTGGTGCATCAGGGCATGCTATTTCGTTTGTAACAGCCGATGACGCCGCTGATTTATACGGTATTGAACGTTTTATTGGTGAGCTAATTCCTCGCGCTGAAGAGCCTGGATTTGAACCAACTAGCCCAGTGCCTGAGCGCGCATTAGATGCTCGCCCAATTAAACCTAAAAAACCTAAAAAAGCAAAGCAGCCGTTTAACAAACCTAAGTCTGATAAGCCGAACAGCAAAAAACCAAACAATGGGGGAAGCGGTACCGGCCCTCGTCGTGGTGGTTCTAAAAAACCAGCAGCGAAAACTGATGACAACGCACAAAGCCCATGGGCAAAACGCCAATCGGTAGGTGGTAATGGCCAGCGCCGTCGTCGCCCAAATAACGATTAATGATTATTAAAGATTGTATTGGCCTTTAATTAAACGCCAATACAAAAAAACGCGCTACCTTTTAATAGAAGTAGCGCGTTTTTTATTATCTGTAATTTATACTTACCTGATCAACGAATTAACGCCTAAACCTACAAACAAGGTAACGCTAACGCTTAGTAAGGTGCCTAGCATAACGTACTCGGTGAGCTTTTTATCTTTACTGGCACTTAAATCGCCAAACCTAAATACCGACTTGGCAGCTAGCAAAAAGCCAAGCCCCGCAAATTGATCAAGTAGTATAAAGCTGAGCATAAGTACACGCTCTATCATGCCAATGCTTTGTCCGGCCAACGGTAAGCTGCCCTCACTTGAAAAGTTAGCGGTGAGCCTTTCAAGCATCATTCTTATAAATACGGCACTTGGGCTTAATATAATTAAATATCCGCATACAACCCAAAGCACTTTAGGGTTTGTGGCAAGTGCGCTTACGTACGCGATTAAACTTTGGTTATCAGTTATATAAATACACAGCGCTATTATTACGGCTATATGCGCTATTTGGTCGAGTAAAAAGGGCACAACCCCTTTGCTAGAATACGACTTAGCAATATCTATTAGGTAGTGGCTAAGCATAATTGCAGCTGTTGAAAGTAACACGGTGCTTAGTTGTTGCCAGCCATAGCTATATTCCCAAAGCGCTAAAATAACGGCGCTAACCACACCGTGTACTAATACATGCAGGTAGAGCTTTTTAGCTTTAAAGTGGCGGGTGTTTCTATCGTTTACCCAGCTCATTGGTTGTAAAAAAAAGTCACTGACTAGGTGGCCTATAATTAATGTCACTAATAATAACGAAAACCCCATTACTCACTTCCTTTTGCAATCGTTGTTATGACCTGTTTAGCGTGTATTATAAATCGTTCTATAAGCTGATAATTTGCTAAATTAAGCAATTTAGTGACATTTTCGCGACTGGTGTTAAGCTCTTTTGCCAGTGCTGCATGGCTGTTATCGGCCTGGGTTAAATACACGTAAAGCGCATTGGCTTGTTTTTGCGTTATTTTGCAAAGCAAGGTATCAACAAAGGCAAGGTTAAGACTAAAGCCTTCATCTAGGGTGTGCTTTGCTATCTGTAAGGTAAAGCGCTGATTGGCTATTTTATCAAGGCCTTGCCCTGAGAGCACAAAGGCAGAGCCGGTAGCTGTTTTTATATCGCTGCGTGGGTTGTCTACCTCACCTAAGGCCATACTTTGGCGCAGCTCGTAACCTGCCGACTTTAAATGCAAATAAATGATAATAGCGGTTTTAATTAACTGCTCGCTTTGATTTATTTGTAACTGAAAAGCATCACCTCGGTATATGGTCCACAGTGAGGTATTATTACTAATTGCACGCAAACTTTGCTCTAGCTGATAAAGCATGGCATCGTATTGCTGCTTAGGTATTTTTTGCGATTTAATTATATCGCCGCTGATCACACCAATCATAAAAATCCAAAAAGTAACTTAATGCAGTTACATAGAATCAGGTAACCAAATTTGGTTACATTTAGTTAAGTAACCAATTTAGGTTACTTAAAACAAAATTGCAAGGTTCACTCGTTAATGGCGTTTTTTTTTCAGCTGCGCTGAGCTGTGAGCACTTAAGGAAACAAATGACTTTACAAAACGATCAGCAAATCAGTAAGCCACGTGTCGGTATTTTTGTTGATGTACAAAACATTTATTACACGTGCCGCGAAAGTTACCGTAAAAACTTTGATTACAATGCATTTTGGGCGCACATGAAGCAGCAGTATTCTATCGATTGTGCATTTGCGTATGCCATTCACCGCGGTGATGAAAAACAAAACCAGTTTCAAAATATTTTGCGTGCTATTGGCTTTGAGGTAAAACTAAAGCCGTTTATTCAGCGCCGTGACGGCAGCGCAAAAGGGGATTGGGATGTAGGCATAACGATAGATATGCTAGAGCAAGGCAAAAACCTCGATAAAGTTATTTTGCTCTCTGGTGATGGCGACTTTGCGTTATTGCTAGGGCATTTAAAAAATCAATACAATGTACCGTGCGATGTTTACGGGGCCGATAAGTTAACCGCAGAGGTGCTTAAGCAAAGTGCAGAACAGTTTCATTTAATTGATGATAGCTTGCTACTCTAAAGCATAAAATATAGCGGCTAAGTGCCTGCAACATGAGAGTTTTTAATAAAGAGCCTATATAGCTAATATAGGCTTTTTTTATTGCGGTAATAAATTGGGTTTACTCAGCGGTTATGGTAATTTTACGCCATACCATGTTATTGAGGACTCACATGCTTTATTACAGCGACATGCCATTAGACCGCGGGTCTAATTTTCGTAAAAACGCGGCGTGGTTAAACGCGCAAATGTCGGCACAAAGTAAGTGGCTTTTGGTGAATAATAACCACACTTTGTTTTATAAAGACGCAGCTCAAGTGTGCTACTTAACGTATCAGCAAATTGCCCATTTAGATTTATCAAACGCTATTTATTTAGGCTCAAATACTGAGCAACAGGGTGTGTTTGCGTTAGATGTTTCAGCCATACACGATGACGAACTCAAGTGCGTTATAGGCGACGCACAGTTTTTTGATATACGCCAATATGGCCCTCACGTTGATATACAAGATGGCTCTATAGCCGCACTTGCACGTGGCTTATGTTATTGGCATGCAACGCATAGTTTTTGTGGGCGTTGTGGCAGTAAAAATACATTAGTAGAGGCAGGGCATTCACGCCTATGTGAAAACGAGCACTGCAAGCACCCTACATTTCCACGCACTGACCCTGCAGTAATTATGGTGGTTACTAAAGTATTTGAAGATGGAATAGAGCGTTGTTTATTGGGTCGCCAAGCAATATGGCAACAAGGTATGTATTCGTCATTGGCAGGCTTTGTAGATCCAGGTGAAACACTAGAGCAAGCTGTAGCGCGCGAAGTTAAAGAAGAAGCAGGCATTGACGTTGATAATGTACGTTATATTGCCTCGCAACCCTGGCCATTCCCTTCCTCTATTATGTTGGGTTTTATTGCTCAGGCTAAAACTGAGCAAATAAACGTAGATAAAGACGAATTAGACGATGCCAAATGGTTTACGCGCGAAGAAGTTAAGGCGTTTGGCAATATGGGCGATGAAGGCGATCATTATAAACTCCCTCGGGTCGATTCAATTTCGCGTTTTTTAATTGAACAATGGCTTTCAAATAAGGCTTAAGGATTGGTAATGTCGACAAGCAAAAATAAAAATACCCAGTTAGTATCAACGGGGCGTAAAAAAGCCTACACCCATGGTGTGGTAAATCCCGTAGTACAGCGCGCTTCTACAATTGTATTTGACAGCGTGGCCGAATTAAAAGAAGCAGCTAAAACCCGCGGAGATAAAACATTATTTTATGGCCGCCGTGGCACAACTACACATTTTGCACTGCAAGAGGCGATAACCGAGCTTGAAGGCGGCGAAGGCTGCGCACTTTACCCATGCGGCGCTGCGGCAATAAGCCAAGCGTTATTGTCGTTTGTAAAGGCAGGCGATCATATTTTAATGGTTGATAACGTGTATGAACCTACGCGTGATTTTTGCGATAAAATTTTAGCGGGGCTAGGTGTTACCACCACTTACTACCCACCTACAATTGGCGCAGGTATTGAGGCGTATATTCAGCCAAACACAAAAGTGCTGTTTTTAGAATCGCCTGGCTCTATAACCATGGAAATACAAGATGTACCTGCCATGGTTAAAGTAGCCAATGAGCATAATATTATGACCATGCTTGATAACACCTACGGCAATGGCTTGCATTACCGCCCACTTGAACACGGTGTAGATATTAGTATTCAAGCAGCAACTAAGTACATTGTTGGCCACTCTGATGTAATGATGGGTGTTGCAGTGGCAAATAAAAAGTACTGGCCAACCCTACGTGAGCAGTCGTACTTATTAGGGCAATGCACCAGCGCAGATGATGCCTATTTAGCGCTTAGAGGCTTACGTACTATGGCAGTGCGTTTAAATCAGCACGAAAAGGCGGCTATAGAGGTGGCAAAATGGCTTGAGCAACATGAGTTAGTTGATCATATTCGCCATCCTGCATTTGCAAGCTGCCCTGGGCATGAATTTTTTAAGCGCGACTTTGATGGCAGCAATGGATTGTTTTCATTTGTAATGAAAACCGGTAACCAAAAAGCCATTGATGCGTTTTTAGATAGCCTTGAGCACATTAAAATGGGCTTTTCGTGGGGCGGCTTTGAAAGTTTAGTCACCGCCAATTTGACCATGGAAGGTTTACGTTCGAACACCGGCTGGGATTTAGGCCCTGTTATTCGCTTGCATATTGGCCTTGAAGACATTGATGATTTAATTAATGACTTAAGCCAAGCACTTGAGGTATACCAACAGCATTTATAAAAATAGGCTAAATAAACAAAGTTTGGCCTGTTACATTTAAACGGTTTGTTACAAAGCTCACGTATGGTGAGCTTTTTTTTACTGGTAATTCAAGGTGTTTACACTTACTGTTGTTACATTACGCTTTATTTTAAAGCATGAGCAACGTCATTAAGGAAAGCCAATGGCAACATCATCAGTGAACATAGGGCGATTAACCCAAATAGCGGGTTTTGAGCTAGTACGTATGTTTTTAACCAAACGCGGCTTAATTGCAATGGCCGCCTTTGCCCTTGTTTGGTTACTTATTTTACGCTACCCGATAGGCCAAGCCGTCAGCATTATTAGTGCCCCCAATTTTGAACAAATGGCACGCGATATTTCAGGCAGTATTGGTTTAAGTAAGTTGCTTGATTGGCCTGAGGCCGAATTTGCTATGTACTGGCTAGTCGCTTTGTATAGCTTTCCGCTGTTTGCTATTTTTATATCAAGCGATCAAACCGTTGGCGATAGAGAGCGCGGCACATTACGGTTTTTATCATTGCGTTCTACTCGGTTTGAAATTTTATTTGGCCGTTTTTTAGGTCAGCTTGGCGTGTTAGCGTGTTTATTAGCTATTACCCTAGTGGCAACCCTTGGCGTACTTGGCTACAGAGAGCCTAGCCTATTAATGGGGGGGTTAAGCCGTGCGGTTTCTATATTTATAATAATGGTGGTGGTACTTAGCCCGTTTGTGGCATTAATGAGTTTGATTAACACGTTTGCTCGCTCGTCTCGTTTAGCAATTGTATTAGCCATTTTATATTTTGCTGGTGGCGGCATTATTGTGGGTATATTGGCGTGGCAAGTACCGGCTCTAAATGCGCTCGATTACCTTTTCCCAGGGGTTAATTCTGAACTTTTAGCTGGGCAAAACCTACCTTTATTGAGTGCCTTAGGTGTGCCGCTTATTCAAAGCGCTGTATTTATAGCAATTGCGCATCGAATATTTACAAGGAGTTCGCTATGAGCGTATTAATAAAAGCCAGCGGCTTGAGTAAATCGTATGGCGCAAAGCAAGCACTTAACAACGTAAGCTTTGAAATTCAAAAAGGCGCACCTGTGGCGTTAGTGGGCCCTAATGGCGCCGGTAAAACCACATTATTTAGTTTATTGTGCGGCTATATTAACCCAAGCCACGGTGAGCTCAGTATTTTAGGGCATAAGCCTGGTAGTGCAGCGTTGTTCAACCAAGTAAGTGCATTACCGCAAGATGCGCAGTTAGATCCGCGTTTTAATATAGATAAGCAACTGGCGTTTTATGGCAAGCTTCAAGGCATGGGCGCTAAACAAAGCCACAATGAAGCGCTGCGCGTACTTGATTTGGTAGGCTTAAAAGAAGTCGCTAAACAGCGTGCGGGCGATTTATCTCACGGTATGCGCAAACGGGTAACGATAGCACAAGCGCTGATTGGCTCGCCGAAAATAGTGATGCTTGATGAAGCCACAGCAGGGCTTGACCCTATTCATGCCAGGGAGGTGCGAGAGCTGGTATCGAGCTTAAGCGATGAAGCCACCTTTATTTTAAGTTCGCACGATTTAACCGAACTTGAGCGATTATGCTCCCAAGTGCTCCACCTAGATAAGGGCATTTTGAGCGAGCACCAAACAAAAGACAACAATACGCATACTCACTTTTATACCTTAATGCTCAACGAGGCGTATCAAAATGTGGAGCAACAACTGCAGGCGTTAGCAGGTGTAAGCCGTGTGTATATGAGCCAACATAAAGAATACGTGATTGAGTACCAGCCAACCGGTGAGCCACTTGATATTGCTTTATTAAACTTTTGCCATCAACAAAACTGGCAATATAGGCAGTTAGTAAATGGTCACACCTTAGAAAATCAAATATTTACACAGGAGAAAGCATAATGGGACTACTCAGTGGTTTAATGGGAAATGCAAGCGAAGTAGATGATTCTGACTTAGAAAAAGTACTTGCTAATACCCTAATAGATGGCGAACAAGTAGAAAAAGCCTATAAGGTGATTCGCGATATGTTTATTTTTACTAATAAGCGTTTAATTTTAATTGATAAGCAAGGTATGACCGGCTCTAAAATGGAAATGGTGAGTATTGCTTATTCTAAAATTACTAAGTTTAGTAAAGAAAGTGCAGGGCACTTTGATTTAGATGCCGAGCTTAAAATTTGGATTGGTTCAGACCCAACGCCTATTAGTAAAGAGTTTAAATCGGGCGATAATATTAACGAAGTTTATCGTGTAATAAGTCAGCATGCGCTTTAGTTTGCTGAACATGTTTTAAGTAGTTGTTGACTATATGTTGCAACTACTTTAAATTTACAGTTTCTTACACCTACTTACAATTAACTTAATAAATACAACTGCTTAATTAAGTTTTCATTCAGTTTCTCAGCGTTAGCATGTCCCCACTTTAGTCAATGAGCTAAAGCATAAAAAGCAATGCACAAAGGGAAGTCTTACAATGAAAAAATTAGCAGTTATTATTTCAAGCATTTTATTATCTAGCACTGCGGCTGCTGCAGACAGCTACAATTCAATCAGTAATTTAAGCTACAAAGATAGCGATAACAACGACACCGTTGCTGTAGACTCTATTTATTACCTATCTCCTAAAAAAACATTAGGTCCGTACGATCAGTTTGAGTACATTAATAAACAAACTAACGTTTACGGCGGTTATGCTGATGACGACTTTGGCGATGTTACTAACATTGGTGGCGAATACTTTATTAATGAATTTGTTGTTGGCGCATCTTACGAAAACCTTGACCCAGATTCGGGCTCTAACGGTGAGCTTTACAAGCTAACTGGTGGCTACTTCTTTAACCCTGATTTATTAGCAAAAGTAACGCTTGTTGAAAACAAAGACGGCGATGACTTTGCTTTGTTTGATTTAGCATACAATCACATGCTAAACAGCACAGACTACGTAGGTGTAACACTTACATCTGATGACGAATTTGATTACCGCGCTGTTGCAGCTAAGTACTTTATTGACTTACAGCAAGGTAACTTTTTAACGTTTGAAGGTAAATACGAGAGCATTGAAGATGCAGAAAACCAGTGGGTAGCAGAAACTAACTACTACTTCTCAAAAGCAACCTCGGTATTTGCTAACTACAACAAGCAAGATACATACAGCTTTGGTGCTCAGCACTTCATCAATAAAAACATTGGTCTTAAAGTAGGTTACGAGAACAATGCAGATGACTCTGATAACGATGCATACTTTGCAAACATGCGTTTTCAGTTTTAATTAAGCCCTGTACTTAATTAAAAGCACAAAAAGCCCGCTACTGTAGCGGGCTTTGTTGTTTTTAACTTATGTCTTGTCCTGAAATGTGTTTACACATTTAGGACTTATTTTATGAAAACCACTAAAACTAAAGACGTTAAGCGTACTCAGCGAGATTATACATTAGGCTTTAAATTATCTATTGTTGAGCAAGTAGAAAAAGGCGACTTCACCTATAAACAAGCGCAAAGTCATTACGGTATTCAAGGCCGCAGTACCGTTCTGGTATGGCTGCGAAAACATGGTAAATTAGATTGGTCTAAACCAACTTATATAGCCAACATGCCTAAATCGAAAGAAACCCCAGCACAAAAAATTAAACGTTTAGAGCGCGAGATAGAAGAGTTACGCCTAAAGGATTTAATCAAAGATGAAATGATTAATATTATGGATGAAGAATATGGAGCGGGCTTGCGAAAAAAGTACATATCCGAGCTATCACGCGCGCAAAAGAAAACCTTCAAATAAAGCTTACTCCGTTATGCCGTGCATATGGCATAACGCGACAAGGTTACTATCAAGCTATGCGCAGAATAGATGCTCGGAATAAAGAATTGGAGCCAGTCAAAGAATTAGTGATGTACTGGCGGCAATTCATGCCTCGTATTGGTGGGAAGAAACTTTATCTGATGATAAAGCCAGACCTGCAAGAGCGTGGCATTAAACTAGGTCGTGATTGTTTTTTTGATTATTTGAGAGAGCATGACTTTCTTGTAAAACCAAAGAAAAATTACACTAAAACAACAAACAGTAACCATTGGATGCGCAAGCATCCCAATTTACTAAAGGAATACATGCCTACTGCGGCCGAGGAAGTCTTCGTTAGTGACATTACATACGTAAAGTCAGCGCAAGGCGTGCATTACCTATCGTTAGTCACTGATGCTTACAGTCGAAAAATAATGGGTTATGAGCTGAGTGATGAAATGAAAGCAACCGATGTAGCCAAAGCATTAGAAATGACAATTAAGCAACGCGTATATAAACGTGATGCCATTCATCATTCAGATAGAGGTTTACAATATTGCTCTGAAGTATATCAAAATGCGCTATTAAAAGAGGGCATTAGACCATCGATGACCGATGGGTATGACTGTTATCAAAACGCATTAGCAGAGCGTATTAACGGGATATTAAAGCAAGAGTTTTTACTGTATAAATGTCGCAATATGGCAGAGTTAAAACAGCTCGTTGAAGAATCGATATTTATATACAATGAAATGCGACCGCACTTAAGTTTGGATATGAAAACACCAAATCAAGTGCATAAAAAAGACCTGGCGCTTTCGCACCAAGCCTTTCATTAAAACCGTCAACCTATTTCAGGACGGGACATTAAATTATCCGTGGTAAAAGTTTTACCAGGTGCAATTACGGTCTTTGTTCTGCTCATCTAAATAGCATTTTTTAAATTAAAAATAATAATTTTTTTGAAAAATGAGAAAAATATAATGAGGGATAGTTATATTGATGAGGTTTATCGAATAGTTAAGTTGTATTCAATTTAGCGACAGTTTGTACCTTATTTATTACTTTTGAAGTTTAAATGCTGAGATATAATTCTACTGTAGATTTAAGGTGTGCTTTATATTTACATTTGTACGGAATGATTAACAATTTAAGTTGTTGATATTGTGTTTAATTTGTTCTCTCATTCATTTTTTGTTCATTATTTATTGTTAGGATGCGGCCCGACTTTGGCTACACGGCCCAAGCATAGAAAATAACATTTATAGGGAATTTAAAATGAAAAAATTAGCCGTTATCATTTCGAGTATTTTATTATCAAGCGCTGCAACCACTGCAATGGCAGCAGATACTTACCAATCTATCAGCCACGTAGGATACATGGACATTGATGGAGATGACACGGTAAGTGTTGACTCAACTTATTACTTTTCTCCAAAAGCGACGTTAGGTCCTTATGATCAATTTGAGTACATCAATAAGCAAACAAATGTTTATGGTGCATACAGTGATAATGATTTTTTAGACGTTACTAGCATTGGCGGTGAGTATTTTGTAGAAGATTTTGTACTAGGTGCACAGTACAATAACTTCGATAGTGATTTTGGCTCAAGCACGGATGTAATTGAACTTTCAGCTGGTTACTTCTTTAATCCAAACCTTGTATTAAAAGCAACGTTTGTAGATGTTGAAGATGCTGACAATCAGTTTGTGTTTGACTTAGCATATAACCACGAATTAAACAGCACTGATTATATCGGCTTTACAGTAACAGCAGATGACGAGTTTGATTACCGTGCAGTAGCAGCTAAGTACTTTGTTGATTTACAGCAAGGTAACTACTTAACTGTTGAAGGTAAATTTGAAGATGTTGATGGTGGTTCAAGTAACTGGGAATTAGCATCTAACTACTATTTCAGTAAAGCAACATCGGTGTTTGTTACAGTTAACAAGAACGATGACTACGCTTTTGGTGCTCAACACTTTTTCAATAACAATGTTGGTTTAGAAGCAGGTTACGGTAATAACTGGGATGATTCTGATTACGATGCTTACTTTGCAAATGTAAGCTTACAGTTCTAATTTAACCAAAAGTTAGTTACTGAACAAAAAGCCCGCTACTGTAGCGGGCTTTGTTGTTTCTAACTTAAGTTAACCGTGGTAAACGTTTTACCAGCCGCAATTACGGCCTTTGTTCTGCTCATCTAAATAGCGTTGCAGCGGTGCAAAGTAATCAAGCATAGCGGTTGCATCCATTTGCGGCTTGCCTGTGATGGTTTCAAGGGCTTCTTGCCATGGACGAGAAGAGCCCATTTCTAGCATTGCGTTTAGCTTATCCCCTGCTTCTTTTGAATTATAAATAGAGCAGCGGTGAATGGCTTTATCGTTACCAGCTATTTCACATAAGCTACGGTGAAATTCAAACTGTAAAATATGTGCTAAAAAGTAACGTGTATAAGGGGTGTTGCCTGGTACGTGGTATTTAGCACCTGGATCAAAGTCATCTTCGCTACGTGCAATAGGCGCTTTAACACCTTGGTATTTTTCACGTAGCTCCCACCACGCTTTATTATAATCTTGTGGCTTTACTTGGCCCGAAAATACCTGCCAGCGCCATTGATCAACCATTAAGCTAAAGGGCACAAAGGCAACTTTATCTAGCGCCATTTTCATTAGTAAGCCAATGTCTTTTGACTCATCAGGTACTTGCTCAAGTAAACCAATTTCTTTTAAGTAACCGGGTGTAACCGATAAAGCAATGGTGTCGCCAATGGCTTCGTGAAAACCATCGTTGGCACTTTCTTGATAAAATAAAGGTTGTTTATTATAAGCGCGCTGATAAAAGTTGTGGCCTAGCTCATGGTGAATAACAGAAAATTCTTCGCCGGTGCGTTGAATACACATTTTAATGCGTAAATCGTCTTTGCTATCTATATTCCAAGCAGAGGCATGACACTGTACGTCTCTGTCTTTTGGTTTTACAAATAACGAACGCTCGTAAAAGGTCTCTGGCAGTGGCTCAAACCCCATTGAGGTAAAAAAGGTTTCAGCACCTTTAACCATTTTTAGCTCGTCGTAATTATTTTTAGCTAATAGCTCGGTAACATCGTAACCCGGATCGGCGTTTTCTGGCGCGACCACATCGTAAATATTACCCCACGCTTGCGCCCACATGTTTCCTAATAAGTGCGCAGGAATAGGCTCATCTTGGGCTACTTTGTCGGTGCCGTATTTTTCGCCTAATTTAGCGCGTACATGACAATGCAGTGAGTTATAAAGTGGTTTTACTTGCCCCCAAATGCGGTCAAGCTCGGTTGTAAAGTCATCGGCTGGCATATCGTACTTGCTGCGCCACATTGCGCCGGTATCAGCATAACCTAGCTCTTTAGCCCCTTCGTTTGTAAGGGTTACTTGCTGCTCGTAAAGTGGGCGCATTGGCTTTGAAATTTGACGCCACCCTTGCCATAAATCAAGTAGCTCGTTGTAATCACGGCTGGTGGCCATTTTTGCGGTCATATCACCAAGGCTTAAACAGCTGCCATCGTCTTTACAGTATTTACCTTTACCGTATAAACCACCTAGCTCTGCCACAATAGTTGAAAGTTGAGCTGTTTTTTCGGCGTCCTGAGGAGCGGGTAAAGTAAGCGCAAGTTTAAGTTTATTAAGCTTGCGGCGTGCATCGTAATCAAGCGCTAAGTCGTCAAATTGTGCTGCCTGATTGGCTAAACGTACGACCGACTCGGTCATTTTACGATTAACTTCGGCAGATAACGCCGAGGTGTCGTGTGTTATAAAGTTTGCGTAAATCCACTCAGCGCGGCTCGACTCTAGGTAAAGCTCACTTAGTTCTTGCTCGGCTTTGGCAATAAATGCATTGGCATCTTGTTTTGTAAGAGGCTTCTCGGTCTGTGCTGAATCGGTAGTGTCTATGGCTATTTCTGCTTCGCAGGCGGTTAGCGCTAATGTACTTGCGACTATGAGGGCGCTCATACTTAGTTTAAAGCGTGGCGTGTTCATTGTATTCCTTTGGTTTATTGTTATTAAGAAAGTGATAATAGCAGCGATGTTTAAAACAATAAAATTAATACGTTAAGGCGTGTGGTGCATCGCGCAATGATTGTATTTAAACTAAGATGGGTCATAATTAAGTTACTATTTTCATTCAATGTAAAAGGAATGTGCTCATGTCAGTATTTATAATATTGCTGGTCGTGGTGGTGGTTATTTTTGCAGTCAAAGATATTCGCCTCAACCTGATCAGCCGTCCTACGTTTAAAATGTTTAAAAAGGTACTTCCGCCGCTCTCGCAAACTGAGCGAGAGGCAATGGAAGCCGGCGATGTATGGTGGGATGGTGAGCTATTTAGTGGTAATCCAGATTGGCAAAAACTGCATAACTTTCCAAGGCCTGAACTTAGCGATAAAGAAAATGACTTTATGGATAATCAGGTGAACACGCTACTGGCGATGCTAGATGATTACCAAATTGTACAAAAAGACAAAGACCTGCCAAAAGAAGTCTGGGATTACTTAAAAACAGAGGGCTTTTTTGCGCTGATCATTCCTGAAAAATTTGGTGGACGTGAGTTCTCTGCCATTGCTAATTCAACCATAGTGTCAAAAATTGCCACAAAAAGCTTAACTGCGGCGGTTACTGTTATGGTGCCTAATAGCTTAGGCCCAGGCGAGCTGTTACTGCATTATGGCACAAAAGAGCAACAAGACCGTTGGCTACCAAGCCTTGCAAGTGGTAAAGATGTGCCGTGTTTTGCACTTACCGGCCCAGAAGCTGGCTCTGATGCCGGCAGTATTCCCGACTCTGGCGTAGTGTGTAAAGGGCAGCATAATGGTGAAGAAGTTATAGGCCTGCGTTTAAATTGGTCTAAGCGTTATATTACGCTTGCGCCGGTTGCAACCGTACTTGGCCTTGCCTTTAAAATGTATGACCCAGATGGGATATTAGGCGATGAAAAAGAGCTAGGGATTACCTGTGCGCTAATTCCTACAGATCACGAAGGGGTAGAAACGGGTGAGCGCCATTATCCATTAAACATGGCATTTATGAACGGAACTACCTACGGTAAAGATGTTTTTATTCCGCTAGATTGGATTATTGGCGGTGAGCAGGGCGCAGGGCGAGGCTGGCGCATGTTGGTTGAGTGTTTAAGTGCTGGACGCGGTATTTCTTTACCTGCACTAAGCACCGCAACAGGGCATTTAGCCTCTAAAATGACCTCTGCTTACTCTGTGGTACGCCAACAGTTTGGTGTATCAATTGGCCAATTTGAAGGTGTACAAGAAGCCTTAGCCCGTATTGGCGGGTTAACGTATACGTTAGAGTCTGCGCGTTTAATGACCGCAGGCGCAATAGATTTAAAACTTAGCCCATCGGTTGTTACCGCCATTGCAAAATACCATATGACCGAAATGGGGCGTACGGTAATGAACGATGCAATGGACATTCATTCTGGTAAAGGTATTCAAGTAGGGCCTAATAACTATTTAGCCCATGGTTATATGGGGATCCCGGTATCGATTACCGTTGAAGGGGCAAACATTTTAACCCGCAACTTAATGATTTTTGGCCAAGGTGCCACCCGTTGTCATCCGTTTGTGTTAAAGGAAATGGAAGCTGCCGCAATGGAAGACGATGATGCAGCACTTGATCAATTTGATAGTTTATTGATGAAGCACATTTTATTTGCTGCCAGTAACGCCGGCATGGCTTTTGTACATGGTCTTACGCGAAGCTGTTTGGCAAAAGCGCCCGTGTGCGGTGCAACCGCAGTGTATTACAAACAGCTAAGCAGAATGAGCCGAGGGCTTGCTTTTACTACAGATGTAGCCATGTTGGTACTCGGTGGCGAGTTAAAGCGTAAAGAGATGATTTCGGCGCGTTTAGGTGATGTGCTTAGCCACTTATATTTGGCGTCTACTGTATTAAAGCGCTTTGAAGATGAAGGGCGCCAACAGGCTGATTTACCTTTTGTGAAATACGCTATTGAAAATTCTCTTTATGAGATAGGCCAAGCGTTTGACGGTTTTTTCAAAAACTTTTCAAATCCGGTGGTTAACTTTTTACTTAAACGCATTGTGTTTCCGCTGGGGAATCACTACCACAAGCCAAGTGATGAAACAGCCCAAAGTATTTGCGAGCATATGACGCAACCTGGGGTGTTTAGAAACCGTTTAACGCACTTATGTTATGTAGATGAAAATGCGGGCACGGGCGTGATGGAAAATGCATTTTTAGCTATGCACGATATGCAAACACAGTTTAAAGAATTAAAACACTGGCAACGCAGTGGTAAGGTCCCTGCAACACTCGACATAGAAGGCGCAATAAATTACGCACTAGAGAATGAGCTCCTTGCGCAAGCAGATGCCGATGCAATGCACCATACCAATAAACTAAGAAAACAAGCAATTGCCGTTGATAACTTTAAACCCGGTGAATTATAACGCTTAAGATAAGCGCTAAACGCAAAACGGCCTTACATGTGTAAGGCCTTTTTTGTGGTGTATAAGTTAGCGTGCGTAAGGGTCTGCAACTATTTTATCGATATACCATTTCCCTTTTTTACGAAGCATTTTAACGCTGCGCATATCATCGACTTTATCGCCATTAAAGTAGCCTGTAAAAATGAGGTTTATTTTGGCGTTATCGCCATATTGTTCGCGTACACTCATATTGGTCATATCGACTTCAATTACTACTTCATCGTATTGCAGGTTTACTAAGTTTCGGGCAAATTGCTTAGCGGTGCCATAGGATTTCATAATCCGGCTTAGGTTAGGGGTGGCCATTGTGCTGGCTTTTTGTAAATCTTTTTGATTATACAATGCATCAAAGTAAGCGGTGGCTGTATCGCCCGGTGAGTCGCCCAGCGTTTGTACGCTATCGCCACAGGCGGCTAAAAATAAGCATACGATAAAACTTAAATAAGCTGTTATTTTTTTCATGTTGAATGTTTTTAATTAGTTTTTTTAAAGTGTGTGGTTAATTAAACAAGATGTAAAGCAGCACTGGGGAATAAATAGAAAATTGAATCATAAATAATAAAAAAGGATGCCATAAGCATCCTTTTAAGTATCTCAAGGAGAGAAGTTTACTGTACTAATTCTTGCTCGCTAAATTCTTCAGCAAACATTGGGCTAGACAGGTAACGCTCTGTGGCACTTGGTAAAATCACCACAATATTTTTATCAGCGTTTTCTGGCTTTTCAGCAAGGCGTTTAGCGGCAACAACAGCTGCGCCTGATGAAATACCCACTAAAATACCTTCTTTTTTCATTAGCTCATGAGCCATTGCAATAGCATCTTCGTTTGATACTTGCTCAGCACCATCAATCACACTTAAATCAAGATTACCAGGAATAAACCCTGCGCCAATACCTTGAATTTTATGTGGACCTGGTTTTACTTCTTCGCCTGCAAGCGTTTGGCTAATAACAGGTGAGTTAGTTGGCTCAACTGCAATCGCTTTAACATCTAGGCCTTTTTCGTTTTTAAGGTAACGGCTAACACCTGTAATAGTACCGCCAGTGCCTACGCCTGCTACAAAAAAGTCTACTTTACCATCAAGCGCTTCAAAAATTTCTGGGCCGGTTGTTTCAAAGTGAATTTTAGGGTTAGCTGGGTTTTCGAACTGTTGTAATAAAATGTATTTTTCTGGATCTGTTGCTTGAATTTCTTTTGCTTTTTCAATTGCGCCATTCATACCTTTAGCGCCATCTGTAAGCACTAAGTTAGCGCCTAATGCTTTTAATAGTTTGCGGCGCTCTAGGCTCATTGTATTGGGCATGGTGAGTGTTAATTTGTAACCACGTGCTGCTGCAACAAATGCAAGGGCAATACCTGTATTACCCGATGTAGGTTCAATTAGTTCCTTACCTTCAACAAGCTGACCTGATTTTTCAGCTTCCCAAATCATTGATGCACCAATACGACATTTAATACTAAAGCTAGGATTACGCGATTCTACTTTAGCGTAAACGTTTCCGCCTGTTACGCGATTAAGTTTTACCAGTGGTGTATTACCAATGCTTAGTGAGTTATCTTCAAAAATAGTAGACATAATGTTCCTTTGGATACAATCTGATCAATGTGTTAATAGCCTTTGCTATTAACTATATAAATACACTTTACTGCGAGTTTAAAAAAACTAAAGTAAAGTTTGGCTATAACATATATCTATTGGGCTTATAACCAGCCGAAATAAAAATTAGTTATTATTGTTGCTTTAGTTATTAAAGATGCGGGCTCATTTTTAAATTTAAAGAGTAAATTTCGCCACGTAGTTAAAAAATGCTCAGAGTAGGCTAATTATTGCGATGTTTTTGTGTGTTATTTGTGCACATGAATATAACTTGAATACTTTTATCACACAATGCGCCTAAAACATGTTAAAAACACTCTATCTATATTCAACTAAGCAATCACAATGAAGTTAATCTTAAAATTAATTGCCGGTATTGTGGCCGGTATTTTGGTCGGGCTTTATGTGCCTCTCACAGGTGTTGAGCTTTTATTTACTGTTAAAGAACTTATTGGCCAACTCATTTCTTTTACCATCCCATTAATTATTTTATTTTTTATTGCTTCGGGCATTGCGGGCTTGCCTAAAGGGTCTGGCCATTTATTAGGTAAAACTGTTGGCTTTGCTTATAGCTCTACAGTAATTGCAGGTACGCTTGCCTTTTTATTAGTAAGTGCGGTTATTCCACTGCTAAGTGGCAATATTACGTTTGAAGCCGAAGTTGCCACTGAAATTGGCAGTTTTATTGATTTAGAAATTCCACCGCTGATGGGTGTAATGACAGCGCTTGTGACTGCATTTGTGTTTGGTATTGGCATGAGCCAACTTGAATTAGAAACACTTAAAAAAGTGTCTGATCAGGGTCGCGATGTAATCGATGCTTTATTATCTAAAGTAATTATTCCGGCATTACCATTTTACATTGCGGGTGTATTTGCAGAAATGACCGTAGCAGGGACCGTGGTAGATACATTGCAAACCTTTGGTGTTGTGCTTATTGCAGCACTTGTTATGCATTGGCTGTGGCTAACCGTATTATATGTTTCTACGGGGATATTACTTAAACGTAACCCGTTGGAGCTAGTTAAAAATATGCTTCCTGCTTATTTTACAGCACTGGGGACAATGTCGAGCGCGGCAACCATTCCGGTGTCTTTGCAATCAAGCAAAGCAAATAACGTGAAAGAAGATGTAGCAAACTTTACAGTGCCACTGTGCGCTACTATTCATTTATCGGGTTCTACCATTACGATTGTGACGTGTGCAATGGCCGTTATGTTTTTATCGCCAAGCATGGAAGTACCTTCTTTAATGGGGATGCTGCCGTTTATTATGATGTTAGGGGTAGTAATGATTGCAGCGCCAGGTGCACCTGGTGGAGCAGTAATGTCGGCGCTCGGTTTATTAACCAGTATGCTTGGCTTTAACGAAGGCGCTGTTGCACTTATGATTGCACTTTACCTTGCGCAAGATAGCTTTGGTACTGCGTGTAATGTTACAGGCGATGGCATTATTGCCCTATGGGTAGACCGTTTTAGCGAAAAAGCAGCGTCATAAAAAACTAAAGTACTGGTTTTTAGCAGTCGTAAAATAATGCTAAAAGATGAGTACACCTAAAGCGAAGCAATAATATTAGTTATTGTTTCGCTTTAACTGTGGTAATGTGGCAAATTAGATTGTTTGTCGCGTATTGTTAGGTTAATGAGGGTATTACATTGATTAATGTGCTTTTAGTTGATGACCATGAGCTGGTACGAACTGGTATAAAACGTATATTAGATGATGTACGTGGTTTTAAAGTGGTAGGCGAAGCTAAAGATGGAGAGGCTGCGGTACAGTTTTGTCGCCAGCACGCACCTAATATTGTATTAATGGATATGAACATGCCTGGCATGGGTGGCCTAGAGGCCACAAAAAAGATTTGTCGCTATTGCCCAGATGTAAAAATTATTGTGCTTACGGTTAATTGCGAAGACCCGTTTCCATCAAAAGTGATGCAAATTGGCGCGCATGGCTTTTTAACCAAAGGTGCAGGCTCTGATGAAATGGTTCGTGCTATACGGTCTGTTCATGCAGGTCAGCGTTATATCGCCCCAGAAATTGCACAACAAATAGCCCTTGCGCAAGTAACAGGGCGTACCGATGAAAACCCTTTTCAAAGCTTATCTGAGCGCGAGCTACAAATTATGCTAATGATCACCAAAGGTGAAAAAGCTCAAGATATTGCCGAGCGCTTAAATTTAAGCTCAAAAACAGTGAACAGCTACCGTTACCGTATGTTTGAAAAATTAAACGTAGGGGGCGACGTCGAGCTTACTCATTTGGCTATTCGCCATAAAATGATTGATATAGACGTATCTCATTAATTTTTTAATTTATGTCTGAATTCGATCACGCCCAATTTTTAAAAACGCTATCAAGTGAACCGGGTGTATACCGTATGCTTGATAGTGAACAACAAGTTATTTATGTCGGTAAAGCTAAAAACTTAAAAAAACGAGTAAGTAGCTACTTTAGATCTAATCTAACCGACAGTAAAACCCGTGTGTTAGTGAGTAATATTTGCGATATTGAAGTTACACTCACAAACACCGAAACCGAAGCCCTGCTGCTTGAAAACAACCTTATAAAAAAATATCAGCCGCGTTATAACATTTTATTACGTGATGATAAGTCATACCCCTATATATTACTTACCAGTCATAAACATCCGCGTTTAGCCTTTCATAGAGGCAGTCGCAAGGTAAAAGGCGAGTATTTTGGGCCTTTCCCAAGTGCTGGCGCAGTGTCGGAAAGTTTGCGTTTAATGCAAAAAATATTTCCTGTACGTCAGTGCGAAGATGCCTATTACCGTGCCAGAAGCCGCCCGTGTTTACAGTATCAGCTAAAGCGCTGTTCAGCACCGTGTGTTAATAAAGTGACAGAGCAAGAGTACGGCGAACAAGTTGATTATGTACGTAAGTTTTTAACAGGTAAGTCGCACGAAGTAATAGCCGATTTAATAAAAAAAATGGAAGCGGCGAGTAAAGACCTTAACTTTGAGCTCGCAGCTAAAGTGCGCGACCAAATTATGCTACTGCGCAAAATGCAGGAGCAGCAGTCTATTTCAGGTAATTTTGCTGAAATGGATGTGGTAGGTTTTGCGCACTTAAATGGATTAAACGGGATTCATTTATTAATGATCCGTGATCATAAAGTGCTAGGCAGTAAAACCTATTTTCCAAAAGTCCCTAAAGATTCGGGGCAAGAGGAAATACTCACTTCGTTTTTAGGGCAATATTATTTAGCGCCTGGTGCGACAGGGCGCATAGCAAAAGAGATTATTTTACCGTTCGAGATTGAAGAAAGTAGCGCATTGAGTGAAGCGCTTACGCAAATTAGTGAGCGCAAAGTATCGCTTAAAGTGGTCACCCGCGGAGAGCGAGCACAATACCTTCAACTTGCTAATAAAAACGCATTAAACAGCATTACCGTTAAACAAAGTACGCAAGACTCTATAAACAAACGTTATGCACAATTAAAAGCGACCCTAGGCTTAGATGATATAAACAGAATGGAATGTTTTGATATCAGCCATACCATGGGGGAGAACACAGTAGCCAGTTGTGTAGTATTTGATTCGCAAGGGCCAAATAACAAAGAGTACAGACGCTACAACGTAACGGGTATAACCGGCGGTGATGATTACGCGGCAATGGAGTTTGCACTGAACAAACGCTACAACAAAGTGGTAGATGAAGACAAAATTCCTGACGTTATATTCATTGACGGTGGTAAAGGGCAACTAGGCCGTGCAGAGCAGTATTTTGCTACGTGGCCACATGCTAAAATGCCGCTGTTAGTAGGTGTAGCAAAAGGCACAAGCAGAAAGCCAGGCCTTGAAACCTTATTAATTGATGGCGGGCGAAAAACGATTCCTATGGATTCGGATGCGCCAGCACTTCATTTAATCCAGCATATTCGCGATGAGTCGCACCGATTTGCTATTGCAGGGCATCGTAATAAGCGCCAAAAACAGCGCACGCAATCATTATTAGAAGAGATCAATGGAGTAGGTTCTAAGCGCCGCCAAACATTATTAAAATATTTAGGGGGCATGCAAGGGGTAAAAGCTGCTAATATAGAACAGTTAAAGAAAGTTCCTGGGATCAGTCCTGACATGGCTGAGAAGATATTTAACCATTTGCATGACAAGGGCTAGCCCTTCATGCGAATATAGAAAAAAAGACATATCCAAGTAGTTATGTGGAATATTCCAAACACACTCACAACCTTTAGACTTTTTCTTATCCCCATATTTTTGGTGATATTTTACTTGCCTTATAGCTGGGCGTTTTTTGCT
This sequence comes from Pseudoalteromonas sp. R86517, assembly GCF_042466295.1. Lineage (NCBI taxonomy): Bacteria > Pseudomonadati > Pseudomonadota > Gammaproteobacteria > Alteromonadales > Pseudoalteromonadaceae > Pseudoalteromonas > Pseudoalteromonas sp. R86517. The sequence continues at coordinate 1,897,009 of NZ_JAXHCB010000001.1, read as the reverse complement.
GCCGCTTTTATTTTTTGGCTTGCATCAATCACCGATATACTTGATGGCTATTTAGCACGAAAGCTAGAGCAATCTACGCCTTTTGGTGCGTTTTTAGACCCTGTAGCCGATAAGGTTATGGTGTGTGCTGCACTTGTTGCGCTCTCTGATCATTATCAGTCTATGTATATGACGATTCCGGCACTTATTATTATTAGCCGTGAAATAGTGATATCTGCATTACGTGAATGGATGGCCGAACAAGGCAAACGTGGAAACGTTGCAGTATCAAATATGGGCAAAATAAAAACCGCGGCGCAAATGCTGGCGATTATTGGCCTAATTTGGCAATACGATACGTGGATGATCTATTTAAGTTTTGCTTTATTGTATATAGCCACCTATTTAACACTAAGCTCTATGGTGCAATATTTAATGGCTGCATGGAGTGAATTGACCAAAAATTGATTGTAAACGTCTAATAACGCACCGTTTTAGATAAAAAATAATCAAACAGTTCAAAAGTGGCATTTTTTGTGTTGACGCGTTTAATAATCTCTGTAGAATGCGTCCGTGTTGAGAGGGCATAGCCCCTAAGATAAAGAAAACCAAAGTTACTTAGTTAGCAGCGTAAACATCGCAAGATGTTGAATAACGCAGATAATTAAATAACAATGCGGCACTAGCTCAGTTGGTAGAGCGCGACCTTGCCAAGGTCGAGGTCACGAGTTCGAGCCTCGTGTGCCGCTCCAAGTTTTCATTAGGTTGTCCAACGGTTTGGCGGAATGGCAGAGTGGCCATGCAGCGGATTGCAAATCCGTCCACCTCGGTTCGACTCCGGGTTCCGCCTCCATTCAACACTCCACATGCTTTAAATAGCAAACTCGATGCCCGAGTGGTGGAATTGGTAGACACAAGGGATTTAAAATCCCTCGACTAACAAGTCGTGCCGGTTCAAGTCCGGCCTCGGGCACCACTTTGTGGTTTAATTACATAGCCAAGTGTAATTTATAAAAACAATGTTACATAAATTAGTTTGTGTAATTAAATTTAGAATTAATATGATGCGGCACTAGCTCAGTTGGTAGAGCGCGACCTTGCCAAGGTCGAGGTCACGAGTTCGAGCCTCGTGTGCCGCTCCATATTAGTTTTATCCACTTGCTTTAAATAGCAAACTCGATGCCCGAGTGGTGGAATTGGTAGACACAAGGGATTTAAAATCCCTCGACTAACAAGTCGTGCCGGTTCAAGTCCGGCCTCGGGCACCACTTTTAATTATTCTACCAAGATAATTGAAAGTTAGATAAAATATTAATGAATAGTTTAACGCGGCACTAGCTCAGTTGGTAGAGCGCGACCTTGCCAAGGTCGAGGTCACGAGTTCGAGCCTCGTGTGCCGCTCCAAATTATTTGGAAGCGTTAAGGCGGAATGGCAGAGTGGCCATGCAGCGGATTGCAAATCCGTCCACCTCGGTTCGACTCCGGGTTCCGCCTCCATTTAATTACTCCACATGCTTTAAATAGCAAACTCGATGCCCGAGTGGTGGAATTGGTAGACACAAGGGATTTAAAATCCCTCGACTAACAAGTCGTGCCGGTTCAAGTCCGGCCTCGGGCACCACTTTTACTAAAGTCCTTTTAGTAAATTAAATACTCCCTATTTTTAAATAAACATCCATTTTTTATATAACAATCACTTTGTTTATGTTTTTGCCTATTCCTTAAAGATTAATAGCAATTGGCTTAATCAAGTGACTAATTTTGAGGCAGACAATCGTGCTTAAAGCAAAGCATACGTATTGTTACACGTTAGCGTTAGTTGATTAAACCTACATTACTTTTCCTATATCCCTTTGCTGCTGCCGTCTAAATCCAATTCAGTTCATCAATCAATTTTGCATACATGCGCGACTACCTGATGATATAAACTTGATAGCTAAAGGTGTAACTAATAGCGCTTGGTTATTATGCGCTGATATGTGCGCTCTATTTATTTTAAACAACGTGTTTTAAAGGTATATTGCCAAAGCTAAACAGTTTGATAATTAAATACGGTCGTTAATGTATTAGCTGAAGTGTAGGTAAGGGAGGAAATAAAGTGCAAAGCAAAGCGACACAAAGCCGCTTTGCTAAAGTACATAATGCTATAACTTTGTTTGTGCCTTATAAATAGGGTATTCGCTCATTAAACCTTGAATAAGCGCCACGCACATTAAAATAAGCACAATTGAGAACGGTAACGCAGTGGTTACTACTCCAGATTGCAGAGCCTGCAAGGCTTGAGAGCCACCTACCCACAGTAATACGGCGGCTATTGCCCCTTCAATCGATGCCCAAAATATACGTTGTGGTACCGGCGCATCAATTTTTCCGCCAGCGGTTATGCCATCTATTACAAGTGAGCCAGAATCAGAAGAGGTAATAAAAAACACTAAAACAAGCACAATTGAGATCACACTAATAAGGCCACTAAGCGGAAGCTGCTCATAAACCTGAAATAGCGTCACAGAGATATCGGTTAACCCGTTTTGCCCAAGTGGGCCAACTTTATCAATAATTTGTGAAATCGCTAAATTACCAAATACCCCCATCCACACTAAGCTTAATAGTGTTGGCAGGCCAATGACGACTAATAAAAATTCCCGCACGGTACGGCCTCTAGAAACGCGGGCAATAAACATTCCTACAAACGGCGACCACGATATCCACCATGCCCAATAAAATACTGTCCAGGCATGCATCCAGTCTTCATCTTCACGGCCAAACGGATTACTAAGTGGAACCATATGTTCTACATATGCACCAAAGGTAAACCATATTGCTGTAATTGAGTCACTAAAAGTAAGCGATATTATGGCTACAAGTAAAATAAATGCACATATAAGATTGATGTTACTAAGTACTTTCACACCCCCTTCAATGCCTTTAATAACAGAAACAATAGCAATACAGGTAACGAGCGCTATAACTGTAATTTGAAAAGCGGTACCGTAGTCAGTGCCCATTAAATAATTAATACCACTTGTTGCTTGCTGTGCCCCTAAACCAAGAGACGTTGCTAAACCAAAAAGCGTAGAGAGTACAGCAAGTATATCAATAACGTGACCAAGCCAGCCCCAAGCACGATCGCCAAATAAGGGATAAAACACGGAGCGTATAGATAACGGAAGGCCTTTATTGTAAGCAAAAAACGCTAAGCTAAGTGCAACAATGGCGTAAATTGCCCAACCATGTAAGCCCCAGTGATACATGGTGGCGCCCATGGCTAAAGAGTGAGCTTCTGGGGTATTTGGCTCTGCGTTCATTGGCATTAAGTACCAATCAGTAAAATAGGCTGCGGGCTCTGCGACACCCCAAAACAGTAAACCTATCCCCATTCCTGCGGCAAATAACATTGCCAGCCATGAGAGATAACCATGTTCAGGTTTTGCATCAACACCCCCTAAGCGAATTTTACCAAGAGGGGAGAGCGCAAGTGCAAAGCAAAATAATACGAAACCATTAGCAATCAACATGAAGTAACTATCAAATTTATTGATAATGGCATCTTTAGTTGAGGTAAGTGCTTCCCTGACCACTTCAGGGTCAAGCAATAAGGTAAGGGCAACAAATAGTATGACTAAAAATGCGCTTATTCCAAACACTGGGTTATGAACATCAAACCCCCATTTTTGTACGTTATCTTGACCTACCTGATAATCGGTAGTGTCAATACTGTATTTGTTCAATTGGTCATCCATCATGACTCCTTTATATTATAGATAACAAACTTCAATTTTATAGTACGTAAGTAAATCAAAAAGCGCCTATTACTGATATTTAATTATGGTATATATCTCTGAAATACATTAATAAATTTTTATATAGTTTGAAAGGCAAAAAAAAGCGAGCTAATGCTCGCTTAATAATTTTTTAATTTAGCGTTACTTCCACGCGTTAGGATCAACCTCTTTGGCAAGCTTAGGGTGCTTGTCTTTGTCAAACGTAGGTAATACTCCTTGCTTGTTTTGCGCGTTGTAATCTTTTGATAACCACACAACAACGCCTGAAAGCATAAACAGTGCAACCACGTTTACAATAGCCATTAGGCCCATAGAAATATCAGCAAGTGTCCAAATAATACCTAGTTCACCAATGGCACCAAACATAACCATGCCTAATACGAGTAATCTAAATATAAACATTCCTTTAGTAGAGTTGTGCTCTAAAAACATTAGATTTGTTTCGGCATATGAATAATTCGCGACAATAGAGGTAAATGCAAAAAACAAAATGGCAATGGCAATAAAGTAAGTACCCCAGTCACCTACGTGCTCTTGTAGTGCAGCTTGCGTTAACTCTATTCCCAATACACCCGATTCAGGTACAAGTTGATTAGACAGTAAGATTAATGAGGCAGTGGCTGTACAGATCACAATAGTATCTATAAATACACCTAGCATTTGCACATACCCTTGCGAGGCTGGGTGCGGTGGATAAGGTGTTGCCGTTGCTGCGGCATTGGCTGCGCTACCCATACCGGCTTCGTTC
>NZ_JAXHCB010000001.1:65000-1887500 GCF_042466295.1 Pseudoalteromonas sp. R86517 | reverse complement strand
AGGTGGCTGGGACTGTTTATTAAAAACACAGCACTGTGCAAAATCGCAAGATGACGTATACGGTGTGACACCTGCCCGGTGCCGGAAGGTTAATTGATGGGGTTAGTTTTCGGACGAAGCTCTTGATCGAAGCCCCGGTAAACGGCGGCCGTAACTATAACGGTCCTAAGGTAGCGAAATTCCTTGTCGGGTAAGTTCCGACCTGCACGAATGGTGTAACCATGGCCACGCTGTCTCCACCCGAGACTCAGTGAAATTGAAATCGCAGTGAAGATGCTGTGTACCCGCGGCTAGACGGAAAGACCCCGTGAACCTTTACTACAGCTTGGCACTGAACATTGAACCTACATGTGTAGGATAGGTGGGAGACTTTGAAGCAGCGACGCTAGTTGTTGTGGAGTCGTCCTTGAAATACCACCCTTGTAGTTTTGATGTTCTAACGTTGGCCCCTGAATCGGGGTTACGGACAGTGCCTGGTGGGTAGTTTGACTGGGGCGGTCTCCTCCCAAAGAGTAACGGAGGAGCACGAAGGTTGGCTAAGTACGGTCGGACATCGTACGGTTAGTGTAATGGTAGAAGCCAGCTTAACTGCGAGACAGACACGTCGAGCAGGTACGAAAGTAGGTCATAGTGATCCGGTGGTTCTGAATGGAAGGGCCATCGCTCAACGGATAAAAGGTACTCCGGGGATAACAGGCTGATACCGCCCAAGAGTTCATATCGACGGCGGTGTTTGGCACCTCGATGTCGGCTCATCACATCCTGGGGCTGAAGTCGGTCCCAAGGGTATGGCTGTTCGCCATTTAAAGTGGTACGCGAGCTGGGTTTAGAACGTCGTGAGACAGTTCGGTCCCTATCTGCCGTGGGCGTTTGAGAATTGAGAGGGGTTGCTCCTAGTACGAGAGGACCGGAGTGAACGAACCGCTGGTGTTCGGGTTGTCATGCCAATGGCATTGCCCGGTAGCTACGTTCGGAACTGATAAGCGCTGAAAGCATCTAAGCGCGAAGCAGGCCTCGAGATGATTTCTCACTAGACTTTTAAAGTCTCTGAAGGGCCGTTGAAGACTACAACGTTGATAGGCAAGATGTGGAAGTGGTGTGAGCCATTAAGCTAACTTGTACTAATTACCCGTGAGGCTTAACCATACAACGCCAAACGCGTTTTGTGACAGAAACAAGCGACAGAAGTTAATAGCTAAAGTAGATAAATACTTAGACTTAAAAAATATTATCAGAATTTTCCAAATTTATGAGGTGACTCTTAGCGCGTAGCGTTAACATTGAGGCACCTTGCGCAAAGGAAAAAGAAGCACTACGTGCTTGTCCTTACTCCTTTGCACCTAATTTGCTTGGTAACCATAGCGTTTTGGACCCACCTGACCCCATGCCGAACTCAGTAGTGAAACGAAACAGCGCCGATGATAGTGTAGCATTTGCTATGTGAAAGTAGGACATTGCCAGGCTCCAAATTCAGTCGAAGGACTTAAAGCTTAATAAATAAAAATAAGAAAATTGAACAGAATTTTCTTGGTAACCATAGCGTTTTGGACCCACCTGACCCCATGCCGAACTCAGTAGTGAAACGAAACAGCGCCGATGATAGTGTAGCATTTGCTATGTGAAAGTAGGACATTGCCAGGCTCCAAATACAAGAAAGCCCGACTCGAAAGAGCCGGGCTTTTTTACGTCTGCAGAAAAGTGAAATGCGGACAATTAATGCACACTCATCTACTTCTAGAATGTAGGTCGGGCGAGCGTAGCGACTCCCGGCTCAATGATAATGTGCATTTGCTATGTGACTCTCTACCGCTGTGGGCACTACGACATCGCCAGGTTCAAAATACAAGAAAGCCCGACTAGCAATAGTCGGGCTTTTTTACGTCCGCAGACAAGTTAAATACATGTCTTTACGTAATATCACCACCTCCGTAGTGTGGGTTGAGTATCACGAAACCAGCGGATAAGGCTCGCCTCACCAATAACAATCCATTTTACATATAGCTAAGTAGCAGTTTGTTTCTGTATTTAAGCTTTAAGATAAACAATATTTATTCAACATAGCTAGATTACAAATATAATTTTGCTTTGTTACTGGCTTTGATTTAGGATCAAAATAGTTTAAAACCAAGAACTAATAGCCAGTGTATAGATTATTAATTAGTGCCATATCATTTATATTTTGTTTCTCTGTGTCGGCAGTTGAAGTAACTGATCTGTATCAAGATATATTAAAAGTCGATGATAAAAGTCGAGACACGCGTTTAGCCGCTAGCCGCAAAGCATTACTCAATGTTTTAGTAAAGGTAAGCGGGGATGAATCTGCTGATCAAAATAAGCTTGCTCAAAAACGCACCAAAAACATTTCAGATTACATGCTCAAGTTTGAATACGACGAAAAAGCAAATGGACAGCTTAATCTAGTTGTTAAATTTGAAGCGCGTAAAATAAATGAATTAATTAAAGAATTAAATTTACCCCTTTGGGGCGTCCAGCGCCCATTAGTTGCTATTTGGTTAGGTATTGAAGATAACTGGCGTAGAGAGCTTGTTACACAAGAAAGCTATCCTCAGTTAGAGCAGCTTATATATGACAAAGCGGGTCGACGTGGTTTACCCGTTGTAGTGCCACTATTAGATTTACAAGACAGACGTTTGGTTGGCATTCCTGAAGTATGGGGTAATTTTTCAGAGCCTGTTGAAGAGGCGTCGCGCCGTTATAGTGCAGAGCGAAGCATTACAGCAAGAATGTATCAAGAACCCGACAGTGAAACCTGGATTTTAGACTGGCGTTTTACTAATGACGATTTATTTGATTCAAACCGCCTTGAAGGTGATAAACAACAAATAGTAGGCCAGATGATAGACAGCTTAGCGTTGGGATTAGCCAATGAATACGCTATCGACCCTAACGCGTATTATGAACAGGCTGCGGCTACGCTCACCTTAAAAGGCACTCAAAGCTTTGTCGATATTGAACTTGCAAAGCGTCGTCTACAAAGTTTGAGTGTAGTGACGCAAGCAACAATAATGCGCAAAACCCCAGAATTTGTTGAGTTTAAGCTTAACCACACCGGCAGTGTGGGCGATCTTAAAAAAGGCCTTGGCCTTGATAGTGCCTTTAGAGATTATGTTGACCCTCGCGCATTTTACCATGTTGTAGACAAAAACAGTCTTGAGTATCAGTGGGTCGGTGAGTAATGCTAAGTGCTGAGCCAATGCAAATGGCACTACCAGTCACCTTACCTGACGATGAAACATTTGCTTCTTATTTTGGTGGGGAAGACTCTTTAGAGGTAAACCACCTTAAAGCGAGCTTTTCAAAGCTTGCCAACAAATTTCAGTACACTTATTTGTGCGGCTTAGGCGATTCTGGTAAATCCCATTTATTGTACGCAACCTGCATACAAGCCCAAGAGCGTGGGTTGTCAAACATGCTGTTGTCTATGCGTGAAGTTATCGACTTTGGCCCTATGGTTTTAGATGGTTTAGAAGCACTTGATGTATTATGTATTGATGATGTGCACTTAGTCGCTGGCAATGACGCATGGGAAAAAGCCCTTTTTAACTTTTTCAATCGCTTTAACGAGCCCGGAAAAATGTTAGTGGTTACGGCCGATTTGCTCCCTGACATGCTTAATATCACCTTGCCCGACTTAGAGTCTCGGCTAAAGTGGGGGACCACCTTTCAAATTCGATCAATGAGTGATGATGATAAAGCACAAGCACTGGTTAAGCGAGCGCATATGCGTGGGCTTGAACTAAGCGATGAATGCGCGCGCTTTTTATTGACTCGCTTGAGTCGTGATATGCGTGCTTTATTAGACGTATTAGACAAATTAGATCACGCATCAATGGCCGCTCAACGAAAATTAACAATTCCCTTCATAAAATCAACGTTAAAGCTGTAGTAGGTCTAGAATCTAGACCCTGCTTTCAGTTATCATTAGTCAACAAAATTGTAATCACCTTCTGTGAAAGATCAGGTATCGAATGAACTTAGAAAATATTTTAGCGCAAGCACTTGAGGCAGTTGCCAGTGCCAGTGAAATCGCGCAACTAGAAGAGATCAGGGTTAATTACCTTGGTAAAAAAGGCGAAATCACAAGCTTACTTAAAACACTGGGTAAAATTGCTCCTGAAGAACGCAAAGAAGCAGGCCAAGTAATTAACCAAGCTAAGCAAGATGTACAAGCTGCCATTAACGAAAAGCGTGAGCTTTTAGCAAGTAAAGCGCTTGAAGAAAAGCTAGCAGCTGAAACAATTGATGTAACTTTACCAGGGCGCGTAATGCCTACAGGTGGCCTTCATCCGGTAACACGCACAATCGAGCGTATAGAAAGCTTTTTTGGCGAGCTAGGTTTTGAAGTTAAATCAGGCCCAGAAGTAGAAGATGATTTTCATAACTTTGATGCGCTAAATATTCCTGAGCATCACCCAGCGCGTGCTGATCACGATACCTTTTATTTTAATCCTAAGTTAGTACTGCGTACCCAAACAAGTGGTGTGCAAATTCGTACTATGGAAACAGAGCAACCGCCACTGCGAATTATTTCGCCAGGTCGAGTATATCGTAACGACTACGACCAAACGCATACTCCGATGTTTCATCAGGTAGAAGGTTTAATGGTTGATACTGATGTAAGCTTCACAGAGCTTAAGGGTATTTTACACGACTTCTTACGTAACTTTTTTGAAGAAGACATGGAAATTCGTTTCCGTCCTTCATTCTTCCCATTTACAGAGCCTTCAGCTGAAGTAGATGTTATGGGTAAAGACGGTAAATGGCTTGAAGTATTAGGTTGTGGCATGGTTCACCCTAACGTACTTAAGTCAGTAGGTATTGACCCAGAAAAATACACCGGTTTTGCTTTTGGTATGGGCGTAGAGCGCTTAACCATGCTGCGCTATGGCGTAAATGACTTACGTGCATTTTTTGAAAATGACTTAAAATTCCTAAACCAGTTCCGTTAAGAGTGAAAATATAAAATGAAATTTAGTGAAAAGTGGTTAAGAGAGTGGGTAAATCCTGCTATTGATACGCAAGCTCTTTCGGAACAGCTTTCTATGGCTGGCCTTGAGGTTGACGCAGTTGAGAGCGCGGCAGCGGATTTTAACGGCGTAGTGGTTGGTGAAGTTGTGGAATGCGCACAGCACCCAGATGCAGATAAACTTCGCGTTACTAAAATCAATGTAGGTGGCGATGAGCTACTTGATATTGTGTGTGGTGCGCCAAACTGTCGCCAAGGCATTAAAGTCGCTGTTGCAACAGTGGGCGCTGTTTTACCGGGCGACTTTAAAATTAAAAAAGCCAAATTACGCGGTCAGCCATCACACGGTATGCTGTGTGCCTTTGTTGAGCTAGGTATTAGCGAAGAAGGCGACGGCATCATGGAATTGCCAAGCGATGCGCCAATTGGTACAGACCTGCGCGAATACTTAGGCCTTGATGACAACATAATTGATGTTGACTTAACCCCAAACCGTGGTGATTGCTTGGGTATAAAAGGCCTTGCACGCGAAGTAGGTGTATTAAACAGCGTTGATGTAAACGAGCTACAAATTCCAGCTGTTAGCGGCACTATTGACGATGAAGTATCTATTGAACTTGTTAATTCTGACGCGTGTCCGCGTTACTTAGCGCGTGTAATCAAAGGCATTAGCCTTGATGCAGAAACACCGCTTTGGATGGTTGAAAAGCTTCGCCGTAGTGGTATTCGCTCAATTGACCCTGTTGTTGATGTTACTAACTATGTATTACTAGAACTTGGCCACCCAATGCATGCATTTGATTTAAATGCAATTGAAGGCGGCATTAAGGTTCGCAGCGCCAATGCAGGCGAAGAGTTAGTATTGCTTGATGGCAATACTGCAAAACTGAACGAATCAACACTTGTGATAGCCGATCATAATAAAGCACTTGCGATTGCCGGTATTTTTGGCGGTGAGCAATCAGGTGTAACAGAAAAAACGTCTGATATTTTATTAGAAAGCGCGTTTTTTAACCCAGTCGCAATTGCAGGTCAAGCCCGTAGTTACGGCTTACATACCGATGCATCACATCGTTATGAGCGTGGCGTAGATTTTACCCTGCAACACGATGCAATGGAGCGCGCAACCGCTTTATTACTTGATATTGTTGGCGGTGAAGCAGGCCCTGTTGTAGAAGCTGTGGCTGCTGATAAACTACCAAAAGTGACAGAAGTACGCCTACGTCGTGCGCGTTTAGACCGTGTAATTGGTCATCATATTGACGATGAGAAAGTGACTGATATTCTGACTCGTTTAGGGTTAGACGTTAAGTTTGAAAACGACAGCTGGAGCGCTGACATTCCAAGCTACCGCTTTGATATTCGTATTGAAGAAGACTTAATTGAAGAAGTTGCTCGTGTTTATGGGTACAACAGTATTCCAAATGTTGCGCCAACCGCAAAGTTAAAAATGACTACACATGACGAGTCAACAATTGCGCTAAGTAAGTTTCGCAATACGTTAGTGACACGTGGCTACCAAGAAGCAATTACATACAGCTTTGTAGACCCTAAAGCACAAGCTATTATACACCCACAAAGTACTCCGCTTATACTGCCGCACCCAATTTCAATTGAAATGTCGGCTATGCGTGTAAGCTTAATGCCAGGGCTTTTAGCATCGGTTGCGTATAATCAAAACCGTCAACAACCACGTATTCGTTTATTTGAGCATGGTCTTAAATTTATCAGCGACGACAGCGCAGAAAATGGCCTGCAGCAAGTCCCTGTCATTGGCGGTGTGATCACTGGCCTTGCACACGGCGAGCATTGGGTTGAGCAAAAACGCAACGTTGATTTTTACGACCTAAAAGGTGATGTTGAAGCCTTATTAGCAATCACCAACGATACAAGCCGTTTTGAAATTAAAGCAGAGCAGTCAGACGGTTTACACCCAGGCCAATCAGCAGTTATTTATGTTGAAGGTAAAAAGGTAGGATTTTTTGGTGCTCTTCATCCTCAAGTGCAAAAATCGTTAGATATCAATAACGCAACTTTTGTATTTGAAATAGAAATGTCTGCAATAGAAAAAAGAAATTTACCGCAAGCTGTAGGGGTTTCAAAATTCCCTTCAAATCGCCGCGACATCGCGATTTTAGTGGCTGACAGCGTTAATTCAGGTGATATTTTAAGCACAATAGAAAAAGTTGGCGGAAATCAATTGGTTGACCTAAACTTATTCGATGTGTATAAGGGCAAAGGTATTGAGCCAAATTATAAGAGTTTGGCGATTGCTCTAACACTGCAGGCGGTTGATAGAACACTCGAAGAGAAAGATATCAATCTGGTAGTTGATAACGTGGTGGCCACATTGGCCGAAAAGTTTAATGCATCGTTGAGGGACTAGATATGGCGCTTACTAAAGCCGACATAGCTGAACACCTATTTGAAAAGCTCGGGATCAATAAAAAAGATGCCAAAGATTTAGTTGAAGCGTTTTTTGAAGAAATCCGCTCAGCGCTTGAAAAAGGCGAGCAGGTTAAGCTCTCTGGATTTGGTAACTTTGATCTTCGTGATAAAAAAGAAAGACCAGGCCGTAACCCGAAAACAGGAGAAGACATTCCTATTTCGGCGCGCCGCGTGGTGACCTTTAGACCAGGTCAAAAGCTTAAAACCCGTGTAGAAGTGGGCACAAGCAAAGCAAAATAAAAAAGGGCAGCGTAAGCTGCCTTTTTTATTTAAAAAACCATCTGGCATCATGTTTTAAAACACATTTATTGCCAGCAGGTTTTGCTTACCTAAAATTCTCGCGGCGATACAAACTCACCGTTTTGTATTTGCTCATACGTTTGTTGAGCAAGGGCATCGAGCGCATCTAAATTTTTACCATCGCTCATCAGTTGGTGCTCAATGGGTAGTAAATCTATATTCTCAATGCCAGCGCTTCGCGCCACTTTCGAAAAAATGTAAGCGTGCTTATATTTATCATGTTTATAAAACAAGCTGATTAACGAGGTATACACTTCAGGATTTGGCTGTTGGCCTTGTTTATTTAGCTCAAGCGTTTTATATAGCAAATCAATTGTTTTTTCGTCATCAAACTTAATGTAATAAGAGGCTAGATAAAACTGCATTTCTGCACTATTGGTTACGCTTTCATCATTTTCCATTGCAAGTAAACGAGTCAGCGCACTTTGCTCATTGTTACGTGACCAATGATAGTAAAGCAAACCTGGGTGGTTAGTGTTTTTTGTGTCTTGATAAAGTCGGGTCATCTCTTTAATGCTAGTAAGCTGACCTTCAATACGCGATGTTGTTTTAGACTTTAGTTTAATATGTTCTATTTTTGCGGCTAAAGTAATACATTGATTATACGACTCAAATCCCTTAAGCAATTGGTATTTGTTTTCATCTGTGGGTTTTTTATATTCTATATAGCGTTTTAAAATAACCTCTGAGCGCTCATTTTTACAATGGCTATCTTTATTTAAATCACTACAAAAGCCAGGTGTTTCTTTACATACCTGAGCGAGAGTCAGTGGTTCTTCGCATCCTGTTAACGCTAGCATTGTTAGTATTGCGCTTGCTCTTAAAACCATCCCTTAACCTCAAATGAATATATACATTACTATTCTAGCGCAATCATTTGTGCGCTAACAGTAGAGAATAACTTTAGATTAACTTAGAATAGCCCTGCCTGAAGTGCATTACTCTCAAAATCTAATGCATTTTTAAAGGCTATCCGTTCAAAATGATTAAATTAGGTAAATAAAATGACCTCATCTCACGAATTAGAATATACAAATAGTTGGCAAGAACGCCAAGATTACGCTGAAAGCATGCAACCTATCATTGGTAAGCTTTATCGTAACCGTGGCATAGAAATCGCTGTATATGGCCGTCCTCTCGTTAATGCCAGTACTATCGATATTATCAAATCACACAAAACTGTAGCGCAATTTGAAGGCACTAAATTACGTTTACGCGAGAGCTTTCCGTTTTTAGAAGCCATTAGTAAAATGGAGCTAAACTCAGCACGTATTGATATTGGTAAACTTGCTTATAGCTATTTGTACAGCGATGCTGCTAATGGCCGCACAGTTGATGAATTTGTTAAAGACGAATTAGCCGAAATTGCAGACTCACCAGCCAAAGAGCCGCGTGATGTTGTATTGTATGGCTTTGGTCGTATAGGGCGTTTGTTAGCACGTTTACTAATCGAAAAATCAGGCCCATATGCCGACTTACGTTTACGCGCAATTGTGGTACGTGGCGGTAAAGAAGGCGACCTTGAGAAACGTGCAAGCTTACTGCGTCGGGATTCAATTCATGGTCCATTTAATGGCTCAATCACAATTGATACGCAGCGTAATGCAATTAAAGCGAATGGCAGCTACATCCAAGTGATTTATGCTAACTCGCCAAGTGAAGTTGATTACACCGCTTACGGTATCGAAAATGCACTCGTAGTCGATAACACTGGTATTTGGAAAGACGAAGCAGGCCTTGGTCAGCACTTAGAGTCTAAAGGGGCTGCAAAAGTACTATTAACAGCACCGGCTAAAGGCAACATTAAAAACATTGTTTATGGTGTAAATAACCAAGACATTAAGCCTGAAGATAAAATCGTGTGTGCAGCAAGCTGTACCACTAATGCGATTACGCCAACCCTTAAAGCATTAAACGATAAGTTTGGTATTAATAACGGCCACGTAGAAACCGTACACTCATACACAAACGATCAAAACCTTATTGATAACTATCACAAAGCAGAGCGTCGTGGACGTGCTGCTGCACTTAATATGGTAATTACCGAAACAGGCGCAGCTAAAGCGGTATCTAAAGCGCTTCCTGAGCTTGAAGGTAAGCTAACAGGTAATGCGATTCGTGTGCCTACACCTAATGTATCGCTTGCTATATTAAACTTAAACCTTAATAGCAGCACGTCTGTTGAAGAGCTAAATGCGTTTTTACGCGAAACAGCACTGCATTCAGAGCTGCGCGACCAAATTGACTACACCGCATCAACCGAAATCGTATCTACCGATTTAGTCGGTAGCCGCTACGCAGGTGTTGTAGACTCGCAAGCAACAATTGTTGAAGGTAACCGCGTTGTTTTATACGTATGGTACGACAATGAATTTGGCTACAGCTGCCAAGTAGTTCGTTGTATGCGTGATATGGCTGAAGTTGCTTTCCCAAGCTTACCTCGCTAATTTAAACGCAATTATACTAAGCCAGCTTTTTTGCTGGCTTTTTTAGTCGCGTTATATTTTTAAAGTGTACCCTGTGTGGTAGGCTTTAATTATTGAAATGCTTATTTGATTTCGTTCAATAATGCATTTTACTATTTAACCTGCAATCTGCTTGAGATAGCTTAATCATCCACAGTACAGGTTTTAAATAGTGTCAGTTCTGCACTTTTAGGCCGCTCTTTTTTGTAATTTAGTAACCAAAAATAGAGTCAATTTAATCCAAAATATCAACGTGCCTAACAAAGCAGATAAACTTATTCTACCTTAAGGTTTTTTCATGAAAATCAGCAGCAATTTTGATAGTGGTAACATAAAGGTTATCGAAGCCAACGATCCGTTGAATATTCAATTAGAGATAAACAACGATCACCAGTCTGAATTTTACCAGTGGTTTCACTTTCGTCTAGAAACAACGCCTTATCAACTGCATAAGTTAAACATTAATAATTTAGAAAACTCTGCCTACCCAGATGGATGGGAAGGCTACCAGGCTGTTGCCTCATACGACCGTCAAACATGGTTCCGTGTACCTTCAAATTACGAAAATGGCACGCTTACCTTTGAACTAGAGCCTGAATGCCCCAGTGTATATTTTGCTTACTTTGCGCCATATAGCTACGACCGTCATTTAGATTTATTAGCCTGGGCGCAAAGCGAAGAGCTTTGCCAATTACAAACATTGGGTGAAACACTTGATGGCCGTGATATGAGCGTGCTTAAAATTGGTCAGCCTAGTGAAGATAAAAAAACAATCTGGATCACCGCGCGCCAACACCCAGGCGAAACTATGGCAGAATGGTTTGTAGAAGGGCTATTACACAAACTACTAGATGATGAAGACCCGCATGCCGCTGCTCTTTTATCAAAAGCTGTATTTTATGTAGTACCAAACATGAACCCAGATGGCAGCGTACGTGGTCACCTTCGTACTAACGCAAAAGGCGTTAACTTAAACCGTGAATGGCAAACGCCTAGCATGGAAAATAGCCCGGAAGTGTATTTAGTACTGAATAAAATGCGCGAAACTGGCCTCGATATGCATTTAGATATACACGGTGATGAAGCTATTCCTTATAACTTTGTGGCAGGCAGTGAAGGTATTCCAAGCTACGATGACCGCTTAAAAGACTTAGAAGATAGCTTTAAAGCAGCGCTACTTACTATAACGCCAGAGTTTCAAGATGAGCACGGTTACGATAAAGACGAGCCGGGCAAAGCTAATTTAACAGTTGGCTCATCTGCAACGGCAGAAGAATTTAAAGCACTTACTTACACAATTGAGATGCCTTTTAAAGACAATAACGACTTACCAGACCCAGATTACGGCTGGTCAGACCGCCGCTCGTATCAATTTGGTCAAGATACTTTAGCGGCAATCGTAAATGTCGTTGATAAATTAAGATAAATTAGTATAAGGTAAGGGCAACATTAAAATGTTGCCCTTTTTTATTACAAAATTAACAAATAATAAAAGTGCGCAATAGCTTAGTTATCGTATTACCTAGCTCTGAGTAAGTAATAAACAATCAACAGTCTCAAATAAAATAATAAGAGGTATTTAGCGTGGATGCATTCGGACAACTTTTAGATAGCCTAGATGGCATGTTAGGGGGCGCAGTTTGGTTTCCCTATGTGCTGCTAGGAGTCGGTCTATTTTTTACTATTTATTTAAAGTTCCCACAAATTCGTTATTTCAAACATGCGTGTAAAGTAGTTACAGGCAAATTTGATAAAAAAGGCACTGAGGGTGACACAACTCATTTTCAAGCACTGGCTACTGCGCTCTCTGGTACGGTAGGTACAGGTAACATTGGTGGGGTAGCCTTGGCTATTTCTATTGGTGGCCCCGCGGCATTATTTTGGATGTGGATGACGGCATTTTTTGGTATGACCACCAAATTTGTAGAAGTTACGCTTTCACATAAATACCGCGAAAAAACCCAAGATGGCACCATGGCGGGTGGCCCTATGTATTACATGGATAAACGCCTAAACATGAAGTGGCTTGCTATTTTATTTGCCGTTGCCACTGTAATTAGCTCTTTTGGTACGGGCAGTTTGCCACAAATTAATAACATAGCGCAGGGTATGGAAGCCACATTTGGTTTTGCACCTATGGCAACCGGCGCTGTGTTATCTATTTTACTTGCGTTGGTTATTTTAGGTGGTATTCGTCGTATTGCTGCTATTACATCACGCGTTGTGCCCATTATGGCCGTGATTTATATCATAGGTGCGTTAGGTGTTATTTTTTATAACATTGAAAACATCGGCCCTTCGTTTGCGTCAATATTTGTTGATGCATTTACAGGCTCTGCTGCAGCCGGTGGCTTTTTAGGTGCCTCTTTTGCGTATGCATTTAACAGAGGTGTAAACCGTGGCTTGTTCTCAAATGAGGCCGGTCAAGGTTCTGCACCCATTGCCCACGCATCGGCAAAAGCTGATGAACCTGTGTCTGAAGGAATGGTTTCAATTTTAGAGCCGTTTATCGATACCATTATTATTTGTACATTAACAGGCTTAGTTATTTTATCGTCGGGTGTGTGGAATGAAAAATTCGAAACACATTTTGAACGATCGTCAATGAGCATTATTAAAGGTGACTACTCTGAAACCAACGAAGCGCAGCGCCAAGAGCTATACAATTACCTAAACGGTAATGATAGCAAGGTAGAGCTATTCAACGGCAACATTGATGTAGTTAATGGCGAGCCAACAAGTAATGGCTTTACCGTATTACATTCACGCTCAATTGGTGAAGACATACGTTTTGGTATTACCGACAAACATAAGTACACAGGGATTGTTGAAGTTAAAAACGGTATGCCAACCGACGACAGCATTAGTTTAATAGGTAAATCGTTAGTGCACTCAGCAGAGCTGACAACTAAAGCGTTTACCCGAGGCTTTTTTGGCGATAGCGGCCAATACATAGTATCGATAGGCTTATTGTTATTCGCGTTTTCTACTGCCATTGCGTGGTCGTACTACGGTGACCGTGCCATGATTTACTTACTTGGTAATCGCTCAGTTATGCCGTATCGCGTATTTTATGTTGCTGCGTTCTTTTGGGCTTCGTTTGCCGATACCACTTTAGTATGGAAATTAGCAGCCGTTGCAATTGTCGTTATGACCTTGCCTAACTTATTTGGCATTATGTTATTGCGCAAAGAAATGAAACAATCCGTAGATGACTACTGGGTTAAATTCAAAAAAGACAACGAGCAATAAAACAAGTACAATAAAAGGCGCCGCAAGGCGCTTTTTTTATGCGTAGTATGGAGAGTAGTATGGCGATTATTCATTGCCCCAAATGTGCAAAATCAATTTCAGATAAACATCAGCAGTGTCCGCATTGCAATAGTAACATTGGCGCGCTTAACTCTGAGCAGGTACAACAGCTTCAGCGCGAACAGCGAATTAAAAAACAGCAAATGTTTATGAACCATTCTTTCTTGGCGCTCATACTATTTTTAGGTAGCTTTTTTTGTTTATACTTTTTACAACCCGCAAAAGAAACCCTGCAATGGTACGCGTATACAGTAGCGATTGGTGTCGGCTGTATTTGGTACTTAGTAAACCGCGTTATTTTAGTGACTCTAAAAAAGAAAAGATGACATGAATATTGACAACCTTGTACAAAATATAACCCCAGAATTATTTGAGCGTTTACAGTACGGTGCTTCAACCGGTAAATGGCCCGATGGCACGCCGCTCTCTGATGAGCAAAAGCAACAAACGGTGCAACTTGTTATGCTTTACCAAGCTAAAATAGCGCAATCAAACGAGCAATTTACCATTGGCGCTAATGGCGAAATGATCCAAAAGACAAAAGCACAACTACAAAAAGAATTTAAATCAGAAAACGAAATAGCTAGGTTTAGTGAACATGATCTTTAAACACCTTTTTACACCTAAGTGGAAACACCCAAAGCAGCAAGTTCGTCTAGACGCAATTGAAAAACTTGATGTAGAGCGCGACGCATCAATTTTAAGCACATTAGCGCTGGAAGATAACTCAGCCGAAATACGCCGCAAAGCATTACAAAAAGTAAATAACTTACCACTGTGGTGGAAAGCCTATAAACAAGATCACGCGCTAAAAGATGTAGCCGAAATACAAATTTCAAACGCAGTGTTAAACAACGAAAGCGCACTGAGCACGCAAATTAAAAGTGAGTATATAGACCGTTTTGCACCGGTTAAAACACTAGAAAAACTCGCCTTTGCAGAGAAAGAACTGCAAGTACGCGTTAAACTTTTAAAGCGCTTAGCTAATCCTAAATTAATTGAAAAAGCGTTTAAAGAGGGCAGCGAAGAGCTTCAAAGCCAACTTGTAGAGCTCGTTATAACGCATCAACTTATTAAGCCATTAGTAAAGCACGCTAAAGGCGATGCTAAGCAGCAGCTTGAGCAACACATTGAAAACGAACGCTTAGCGATTGAAATGCCCGCTCAGGTAGAGAGCGCAACACGCGTTATTTTAGCTAAGCTAAATGCCCTGCGAGATAAAAACGATTACGCCATAGTAAACCCACAAGCCGGCGAATTAATGGCGCAGTGGCAAGCACTTGAACTTAAATGGTTAAGCGAAGAGCACGTTAAAGAGCTAGATAAAAAATACATCAGCATTACTGATAAACTCGATGCGCATATTGCTACGTTAAAAGCTCAGCACGAGCAACAACAGCAGCGTTTAGCCGAGCAACAACGCCAATTATTAGCCCTGGCAACACTTGAGGCATTGAGCGAAGAAATAGAAAACGCGTTGCAATTAGGCTTAGAAACCCCAGAGCAAATTCAGCAAGATTGGTTAGAGGCTAAAGTAGCGCAAGCTAAGCAAACGTTAACCGATGCCCAACACGGCGATAACGCACAAACTAAGCAAGTTATTACAAAGCTTGAAAAACTATTCAATCAGGTGGCTAAACTACCAGAGCTTAGTAGCGCAATTGCACAGTATAAAATTGCTTTTGAACAGCTTAAAGCAATTGAGCCTGCGCAGCAGCTAGCTGATTACGATGATGTTTTAACTCGTTTTAATAACGCATTTAAACAAACTCGTAGCCATTTAAATGTGGTTGATGGGGCATTGCAGCAAAACTTTAAATCGCAATTAAATACGCATAAAAAGCAGTTTTTAGCGCAAATGAGTGAGCTGACAAAACCGCTTGAAAAAAACCAAAGCACAGCCAAACGTAAAGCACGCGATGTAAAACGCCTTATTGAGCAAGGCCGCTTTAATGTTGCTTTTGGTGTATTTAAAGGCTTTGAAGAGTTGTTTGATAAGTTAACACCGCAATTTCAGCAGCCACTAGTAAATTTAAAAGCCGATTTAGAAGCACAACTTGCAGAAGCAAAAGATTGGCAAAAATACGCAGCCGCGCCAAAACGCGAAGCCTTACTTGAAGAAGTGGCCGGGTTAGTCGACCAGCCGTGTGACGACCCACAACAGCGTGCTGAGCAAGTTAAAGCCTTTCGTAAGCGTTGGAACGAGCTTGGCCGTTTAGATACAGAGCAAGAAAAGCAACAAGGTGAGCAGTTTGATAGCAACATAGAGCTGTTGTTTGCACCGTGTCGTAGTTACTTTGCCGAGCAAGAAGTGGCGCGCGAAGCTGCAAAAGCCCAGCGTGAAGTACTGATAAACGATATGCAAGCACTAAGCGAGCAAGACACCGCTATTGAAAGCTTTGATTGGAAGCAGTTTGAAAGCCAATACAACCGTTTAAATAAAGCGTGGCGTAGCGTGGGTAAAGTTGACCCTAAAACATACCGCGTATTAAACGAAAGCTTTAAAACACAGCAGCAGAGCGTACTTGCTATATTAAATGCATACCATAAAGGTAACGCAGCACAAAAAAATGCCTTAGTGGAGCGCGCCTCAGCGCTTTCGCAAAGTGAAGATTTAGCTGCAGCATGCCAAGAGTTAAAGCAATTACAACAGCAATGGCAAAGTATAGGTTTTGCAGGTTTAAAAGCCGAAAATGCGCTGTGGCAAAAGTTTCGCCAATATAACGATGAAACCTTTAGCAAACGTAGCAGTGAGTTTGAGCAGCAAAAGCTGGCTCAAAACGAAACAGATAAACAAGCTGCAATAGAACTGGCTGAGCTAGAAAGTGCCCTTGAGCAAGTAAATCAAAAAGCCCAATTGCACGACCTAGAAACCAAAGTAAAAGGCTACGCGCAATATAAATCGCTTGCGTCAAAAGTGGCAGCATTACTAAGTGCTATTGACGAAAAGCTAGCTTTACTTACAAGCCAAGCGCAGCATGCGCAATTTGAAGCGCTGATCACTGCACTTGAAAACAACGATGTAGTGCCAAGCCAATTTCAAGCTCCGTTAGCGACGTCGCTTAGTAGTGAACAGCTTATTACAAGAATGGAAATTCTTGCCAATGTAAGCTCGCAAAATGCAGCGCTTAGAATGGCAGAGCAAGTCGCCATGCTTGATGATAAACACCGTGGTGAGCATGCTGATTTAAACTATTATTTAAAGCAGCTATTAGCGCTCAGTAAGGGTTCAGTTGAGCCTGACACACTAGCTAAAATTAAAACTATTTTTACAGCATAATATGTAATTAACTTGTATTAAATACAGGTATTGCATAATAAAAGCCGCTGTTTAAGCGGCTTTTTTATAATTACAACGAGGATAAAGGTTAGCATGAGAATTTTATTACTGTTTTTAACCACACTATTTTTAAGCGCATGTAATTCTACACAAGGCGTGTCTGTTTACTCATTTACCAGCTCAGAAGTAGAAAGTGTGCTAGGTAAACAGTTGCCTAAGTTAAGCGAAAAGGTGAGCTTAATGGGGCTGCCAGTGCAGTTTGATGTAAACGATTTAAGTGTAAATATTGGTCCAGATAGCCGTGATGTAGTAGTACTTGGTGCAGACTCAAGTGCAGAAATAAATGCATTTGCATTAAAATACCCAGTACGCTTAAAGCTGCAAATTGAAGGTAGCCCGTTTTACGACAGTGAAAAAAAAGCCGTGTTTTTACGCAATGTTAAACTACTAGATTCGAGTGTGGATGCAGGTGGCTTTAAAGGTAATTTAGCGGCGCTTGATAATGAAGCGATGGAAGTAATTAATGCTTTTTTAGCCCTCAACCCTGTTTATACGTTAAATATGGATGACCCTAAAATGATGCTGCTAAGCAAATTACCCCTTGATATGAAAGTGGTTGAAGGGGCAATTAAATTAGTACCGCGCCTTTAATGTACAGCACACTGCTTACGCTAGTTTTATTACCAAAACGTTTGGTTAATTAGATCGAGCCCAGTAAAATATACGTATTAATTAGCCTGTTTCTCAGGCTAATTAGGTTTTTATAATGGCAGCTTCGCGCAGCATACCTACCTCAAGACTCTCTCGATTTGCAAAGCTTGGCTCCTTAGCCAGTGGTGTTGCAACCAACATGCTTATAGATGGCACTAAAAGTGCGCTCTCGGGTAATGGTTGGAATAATAAAGCTTTACTCTTACAACCTAAAAACATAGAAAAACTAGCTGTTCAGCTAGCACACCTTCGTGGTGCTGCCATGAAACTAGGGCAATTACTGTCTATGGATGCTGGCGAGCTATTAAGCCCTGAACTTACTCAATTACTCGCATTGCTTCGCGCAGATGCAAACCCAATGCCGCACAATCAATTAGTTAAGGTACTTAAAAGTGAATGGGGTGAAGACTGGCTTAATCGTTTTTCGCATATTGAACTTAGGCCATTTGCAGCGGCGTCTATTGGCCAAGTGCACTTAGCTTATCAAGAAAATGGTGAAAAGCTGGCGGTAAAAATTCAATACCCAGGTATAGCGCAAAGTGTACATAGCGATGTAGACAATGTTATTGCACTATTAAACATTGCGCGGTTAATCCCTAAAGAGCTTGATATACAGCCACTAATAAATGAGGCTAAAGCGCAGCTACTTGCCGAGGCTGATTATGAACGCGAGGCACATTACCTTAACAGATACGGTGAGTTGCTAAGCCAGCACGTTAATTTTAAAGTGCCTAAAGTATATGGCGTTCACAACACTAAACGCATTTTGGCAATGGAGTATGTACAAGCAACGCCTATAGAAGCGCTTAGCAATTTACCTCAAGGTGAGCAAAATAACATTGCAGCTAGGCTCATAGATTTATTTTTTAAAGAAATGTTTGAGTTTAAGCTAATTCAAACCGATCCTAACTTTGCTAATTTTCATTATCAGACTCAGAGTAAGCAAATTGTGTTATTTGACTTTGGGGCAACCCGAGAGATCTCGAGTAAATTGAGCAAGGCTTACCTGTCACTATTTATTGCAGGCACTGAAAACAATAGGGCGGGCGTGTTAAGCGCAGCACGAGAAATAGGTTATTTTAAAGATACCCTACTAGATTCTTACAAAAGCCATGTTATTGATTTGTTTCTAATGGCGTGTGAGCCGCTAAGAACCACTGGCGAGTTTGATTTTAAAAACAGCCCCTTAGCAACGAATATTAAAAATGCAGGGTTAGAGCTAAGCGCACAGTCGCAGCAATGGCATACACCGCCCGTTGATGCGTTGTTTATACATCGTAAGCTAGCTGGGCTTTATTTAATTGCGGCAAAGTTAAATGCAAAAATAGATATTAACGCTTTATTTAAGCCTTATATTAAAGGCCACTTTATTTAACTGTTTAGCGCGTCACTTTATGGCATAATAATCGTGATATTTCGCGAGGATGATGCAATGATAAAACAATTTTTAAATGACCCCAAACTTTTACTTAATGCAGTAGGAGAGGGCATTTACGGCTTTGATTTATCGGGCAATGCGGTGTTTGTTAATCCAGCCGCTGAACGTATGACAGGCTGGAAAGCCCAAGAATTGTTGGGCAAAAAAATACACCAATATCATCATCACAGCCACGCCGACGGCTCTCCTTATCCAGCCGATGAATGCCAAATATATTGCACCATGTTTGATGGCAAACGCCGCGAGGTTAAAAACGAAGTATTTTGGCGCAAAGACGGCACCTCGTTTGCAGTAGAATACACATCAACCCCCGTTTACAGGCAAGGTGAGTTAATTGGTGCGGTCGCGGTATTTCGCGATATATCGGCGCAGCAGCAAACCCAAAACGAACTTAAGCAAGCGCTTGAGCAAGTTAAGCATTTAAGTGAGCAGCTGCAAGATGAAAATAACTACCTAATTGCAGAGCTTAACGAAGACTGGCAAGACTCAGGTTTAGTTGGCCAAAGCCATGTTTTTCAAGCTATGTTGGCGCAAATTAAACTCGTTAGCGAAACCGACAGCACAGTATTAATTTTAGGTGAAAATGGAACAGGCAAAGAGCTGGTGGCGCGTAACTTACACCGGTTAAGTAAACGCAGTAATCAAGCTTTTATAAAAGTGAACTGCGCAGCGTTTACGCCAAGCTTGTTAGAGTCTGAATTATTTGGCCACGAGCGCGGTGCGTTTACCGGTGCAAACGAGCGACGTAAAGGCCGCTTTGAACTGGCCGACAAAGGCACGCTGTTTTTAGACGAAGTTGCTGAGCTGCCATTAGAAGCGCAAAGTAAATTGCTACGGGTATTACAAGAGCAAGAGTTTGAACGGGTTGGCGGTAGTACTACGCTTAAGGTAAATATTAGAGTATTGGCAGCAACCAATCGCGATTTATGGCAAATGGTGCAAAAAGGCACCTTTCGAATTGATTTATATTACCGCCTTAATGTGTTTCCTATTAAAGTGCCTGCGCTTAAAGAGCGCAAAGAAGACATTCCTTATTTATGCACCAATTTAATTACTCAACTAAATAAACGCTTAGCAAAGCAAATAAAAGGGGTGAGTAAAAAAGCGATTAGCCAACTACAAGCTTATGATTGGCCTGGTAATATTCGCGAGTTACAAAACGTACTAGAGCGCGAAGCTATTTTAACTAAACATACTGTCCTTAAACTGAGTCAGCCATTGCATGGCGATGCAAGCACGGCTGTAAATACATCACTTACGCTTGCAGAGGCGCAAAAACAGCACATTATTGCGGTGCTTGAATTATCACAGTGGCAAATATCTGGCGATAAAGGCGCTGCTTGCAAATTAGGCCTGCCCGAGAGCACTTTGCGCTCAAAAATGCGCAAACTAGGAATAAGCAAAAATACGTGATATATCGCGGTATTCGTTAAATATCGCGAATGAATTTTATTGCTAATTTATAAATTTATTTAATATCAATTACTTAATTAAAGTTTCAGCTTGGTCTGAAAGTTGCAAAAGTAGCATTAATACCGTCACTATTAAGTAGCTACTATGAAGTTTGATATTAAAGAAGAAGATATGATCATCAAGCCCTATAACACACCAGGGCCTATTTATATTCGTGAGCAAAAAGGCTTTTACCAACAAATACGCCGTAACCTTGGTTGGTTACTTATGCTTATGTTTATTGCCATTCCTTGGATTCAATACAAAGGTGAGCAAGCCGTACTACTTGATGTAGCCACGCAAAAGTTTACTATTTTTGGTTTAACCTTACTGCCGCAAGACTTTATGATTTTAGCGCTGCTATTTATGGTAGGCGCGTTTGCTTTGTTTTTTGTCACGAATTGGCTTGGCCGCGTGTGGTGTGGTTATACCTGCCCCCAAACAATCTGGATGTTAATGTTTAGTTGGGTTGAGCAACGTATAGAAGGTACTCGTAATCAGCGTATAAAGTTAGATAAATCACCATGGAGTGCATTAAAGTGGCGTAAAAAAATAACCAAACATGCTGCGTGGCTTGTTATATCGCTGCTTACTGCAACGTCGTTTATGGCGTATTTTATACCCGCTAAAAGTTTATACCTTGAAATGTTTACCTTACAGTGGTCGGGCATTACCAGCTTTTGGGTGTTTTTATTTGCATTTTGTACTTATGGAAATGCCGGCTTTTTACGCGAAAAAATGTGTAACGTGGCGTGTCCGTATTCTCGCTTTCAATCGGTGATGTTTGATAAAGATACATTGGTAGTGAGCTACGATGCAAAGCGCGGCGAAAACCGAGGCCCTCGTAAACGCAAAGCTGATCCTAAAGCCCTTAATTTAGGCGACTGCGTTGATTGTAATTTATGTGTAGAGGTATGCCCCGCGGGCATAGATATACGTAATGGCTTGCAATACGAGTGTATAAATTGTGGCTTATGTATAGATGCCTGTGACGACACTATGGATAAATTTGGCTATCAAAAAGGGTTAATTAAATACGCCAGCGAAAAACAGCTAGAAGGTAAAAAAACCAATCCATTTAGGCTTAAATTAGTGGGGTATGGTTTATTAACAGGGGTATTAATTATTTCTATGGTTGCGTGGGTATTGCAACGTACGCCAATAGAGGCATCGGTACTGCGCGACAGAAACGCTTTATACCGTGTAAATTATGAAGGCTTGGTAGAAAACCCATACACACTCACTATTATCAATAAAACCCAGCAGCCATTGCACTACGGCGTAGCCATTGAAGGCCTACCTGTGGCCACACTTAGTGCGCCAAGCTCTATTTTGGTATTGCCAGGAGTGATGAAAAAAATTCCGGTTACAGTCACCGCCGATGGCTACGACATAGCAACAAAAGTGACCCCAGTTAGCTTTGTTATTACCGCTGTAGAAAACCCTGATATAGCGATTACTAAAACAAGCCAGTTTTATAAAAACTAGCAATGGCTTGGGCTAAAATTAGCTCACGCCATTATTTAATTGCGATGAAATAAAACGTTTTGCAGCATCTAGGTTATCAAATAAACATTGGTTAAAATCTACATCGCGTTTAGCGTTTTGCATTATTCGCTGCATTTGGCTTATAGCAATAGGGGAGGTGAGGACAAATGCACTTATCAAGCAGTTAGTGTGCTGCATATGTGTGCTTATGGCGACCATTTCTTGCTCTGCATCGGGCGTAGCTGCAAGTACACACGATGAGTCGCTTATGTAACCCCATTGCTTACCTTCAAATTCAGCCACTGTATCAAAAAGGGCAGTTTTAAAGTTGGCCAATAGCTCTAGGTCTAAATTTCCGCTAAATTTGGCAATAACTATATTGCCCTCAACGGATAAAGTTACCTCAGCATGCTTATTTTTATACTTCATCGTAGGTTCCTAATTTCAATTAGTTTATAACTTATACCAATTTGCATAATTAAGTTAGCTATCTTGAGGCTAGAAAAACGTGTTGATAGCTTGTCAAAAAATCCGCTATTCAGTTGTTCTTGGCAATTGCTCCTGCATTGCTCTCCCTTCTGCATCCATGCAGTCTTAAATGAAAGTTTTTTAACGAAGGTAGCGACACGTTTAGCCCCAAAAAATGATTACGTATTATTGCACATGGGTATTTAAAGCCCCTAAAGCGACTTTAAATAATCTAACGCGCCGGTAATAACAGCAACTTGCGCTTGAGTACACTGCTCATCTGAGGCAGTTGGGCTATCTGGGTATACTTCGGTTGTCGTTACATAAGGGGCATTGGTAAAGCCCATGCATAAGCCCAATTCGCGTGCTGCGTAATTGATAACGCCAAATTGTTCCTGCGGTACACCAATTAATTGATTGTTTTCATCACTGGGGGCAATGTGCGTCACCTTCTCAACACTATTTAAAATGGCTTTTTGAAACTCAGGTGCTGGTTTTTTGCTATCAGCCACTAAATAAAAACCATCTGGTATGTTCCAGTTGGTGTTAATTTTACCATCGCGAGCCGCCAAAGCAGGTCTAAATTCACTGTTGTCTGTGTCTGTGGTTTCGTGCAGATCAATATGCGCAACTAACTCAGTGTTTAGCGAGGCTACATATTTCATAATAGCTGCAGATTCTTGAGCAGGGCTGTTATCGTAAAAAGAGCGATTTGGATCAATAGCTTCTGGGTTCCAGCGGTTTATGGTTTCAAAACCCCACGGGCTAATACAAGGTGCTATAATAAAGTTAAAACGCGTTGTATAAGGTGCAACAGCGGTTTGAGCAAATGCCAGCGCACCCATAACGCCACTTGTTTCGTAGCCGTGCACACCCCCAGTAATTAACACGGTAGGGCGATCACTTTGCCAATTTTTACTTTTAAATAAATAAAGTGCAAAGCTAAGCGGCGAATAATTTAATTCGCCGTACTGCTCAACATCTAAAAACTCATTAGGCTGGGTAATTTTACTTACTACGAGCTGGTTATAATCGCGCTTTTTTTGTTGAAGTTGTAACCATGCTGCTTTATCACTGTCGTTCCATGGTTTATTAGGGGTACCAATTGGGTATAAAGTGTCGCTCATTGTGTGCCTTTAACTTGTCGCTTTATAAAGGCGTTAGCTTATCGCTGCAATTAACGGCCTGCAACTAGAAATGCTCAGTTACACCTGCCGTGTTTTCGTACAAGGTGGCGTTTTCACGTTTATGTTTTTCAAATAAATACTCACGTAATGCCTCTTTACCACTTTTGATACTGACAATTTTTGCGGCATAGCCTAAATTAGTTTTACGGACTAAATCTATAAGCAGAGTGACTTTTTTCTTATTGGGTAGTTTAAACGTAATATGTTGCGCGTGGGTAAGGCTATAGCGATGATCGCGCGGCTTTAATAGCACGCCACTGCTTGAGAGCGAAAGCACATAAAAGCGCTCGCTTTGTAAATGCAGGTCTGAATAACGCCAGCTTCTGTCTACACCTTCGGTATCAATTACCTCAGGCGCACTCAGTACGGGGTTCAAGTAGCCGTCATCGTTGAGCTTAAACTCAAGCGGAAGCCACAACTGATAATGGCCCACCTCAGCTAACATGGTTAATTTAGCGTGAGACAACAAACCTTTTAGTGTATCTGGCAAAGCCGTTTTTAAGCTAAGCTGCGAGTTATCGTTTGTATTGTCCTTGTTACTGCCTACAACAGACGAAATAAAACTTAACTCTTCCTTAGTTAAATCCATATTATTTCTCGTTTAATAAAAGCTTCACATTAAACTAATAGTGCAATTTGTTCAATATTCAAACGTAAAGTTTAAGCAAGTTTAAACACCTGTTTAGAGTAAATACTTAAGGCCTGTTGATTGTTTTAGGAGGAGTTTACCGCAGTTTAAACACCCAATGTACACAGCCTTTGGGCTATTTATGAGGCCTGCTTGTACATGCTTTGGTTAACCAGGCTGCCACTTTTAAGGCGCGGCGCGCCTTGGCGTTTAAACTGTGATAAAATTTATTTTTAATTTTAGTTTATTCAAGGTTTTATGGCGCAGTTTATTGCCACTCCAAGCTGGTTAGGACGTTTTTTTACGCGTATTAGCACCGTTACTATTAAGCAAAGTTCACTCGTTATACATTTTAAAAATAATACTTCACGCGCCTATTTAATTAGCGACTTTACTAATTTTACCCAATTTAAAAAAGGCCTGTTTAGCGCGAAAATAACCCTCAACCATAATAAAAAAACGGTAATTAGCTTTTTAAATAAACAGCAGGCTCAAACGCTTAGTGAGCAGCTAAACAGTGTTTTTGCCAATCACCTAGAAGAAAAAGTGAATACAGCAAAAACGCTTGTAAAACGTTATGCAACAAACGAGTATCTTCGCGACTCAAACGTGCCGTTATTAAAATCGGCGGTGTTTTCACTGGCACAGCAGTACGGCGCAATACCTGCACTATGGCAGCAGCATTTATCGGCCATTAATATTAAGTTTTTAACTATTTTAAGTAGCTCACCAACAGTAGCGCATGCCACAGAGCAGCTACGTAAAAGTTATGAGCAAAAAACACTAACGGCAAGAGCCGACTTTTATAATGTGGTTGAATCACACCCGCTTACACACGAGCAACGCCTTGCTGTTATACGCAATAACGACAAAAATTTAGTGCTAGCGGCCGCAGGCACTGGCAAGACCTCAGTAATGGTTGCAAAGGCACTGGATTTAATTGCTCATGGTGGTGTAAAACCCGAGCAAATATTGATACTTGCTTATAATAAAAATGCAGCAAACGAATTAAATCAACGCTTTAATTTAAGGGCGCAACAAGCAAACTTAAACGTTACGCCGCCTACTATTTTAACCTTTCATGCGCTGGGGCTTAAGTTACTGCAAAGCGCTAATAAAACACGTAGTTTATCGCCTTTTGCAAACGATGCTATGGCGCTTAATAAATGGTTTACACAGTGGCTTGGTAATACCCTAAAAACAGACTCACGTTTTTGTAAAACTTTTGTTGAGACCCTGTATGAACCTACTGATAGCCTCAATACGGTAACTAAAACCGCAACTAAAACCGCAACTAAAACCGCAATAAAAGCACAAACCTATCACACCCTATCGGGGCTAAAAGTAAGCAGTTATCAGCTCTTATTAATTGCCAACTGGCTTTATATGTATGGTATTGAACACACTTACCAAAATGATGACACTGCCGATTTTTACTTGCCACAGCACCAGGTTTACTTGGCACATTTTGTGACAGATAGGCAAGGTAATTCAGTGCAGCATGCACCTAACTTGCACAATAGCGAGCATATAAAATATGTACGCGCGCACCATAAAAAACATGGCCATGCGTTGGTGCAAACATTTCACTACAATTGGCAAGAAGCTCAGCTTGAGCAGCGTTTAAAAGCACAACTACAAAAACATAAAGTGAACATTAACCCCTTAGATAACCAGGCAGTGTACGAGCGTTTATCTGCAACAGGGCTGTTAAAGCAAAATATAAACAAATACTTAAACTGCCTAAGCGCAATACGGGGTGAGCAACTATCTAACGCTCAAATTGCAGCGCGAATAGCTAAAAGTGGCATTATAAATCATAAAAGTTATGCAACATTATTGGTGGCAATGCAGCGTGCATACTACGAAAAATTAAAAGAGCAAGATGCTATTGATTTTGACGACATGATTGCAAGCGCAGCTCAGGCGGTTAAATCGGGGGAGGTAAGTGTACCTTGGCGCCACATTTTAGTTGATGAGTTTCAAGATATTTCATGCGCACGCATGGCGTTTTTAAATACATTAATAAAGAGTGGCCCGCAACCTTGTTTTACTGCGGTTGGCGATGATTGGCAGGCTATTTATCGGTTTTCAGGCGGTAATTTGGCGCTCACCACGCAGTTTAACGATTTAATAGGCAGTCACTCACTCACGTTATTGCAAAAAACGTTTAGATATAACAACAGTATTAGTGAGGTAGCGGGGCGCTTTGTAATGCAAAACCCTGAACAATATAAAAAGCACATCACCACACATACGCAAGTAAGCACCCCTCAAGTTGTGTTACTTGACGACTTAAACCAAGGTAAAAAGTCAGTAGCACTAAAAGTGCAGCAAATCATAGCCACAATTAATAAAAATAATAGCACGGCCAGTATTGCCGTATTGAGCCGCTATCGGTTTATGCTTAGTGAGGTAGAGCAGCATTTAGCAGGTAACAACGTTGCTAACCCACTGCACTTTTGGACACTGCATGGCTCAAAAGGACTCGAAGCCGATTACTGTATTATTATAGGTTTTGAGCAGGGCAAGTTAGGTTTTCCAAGCGATAACTCTGGTAATTTACTTGTTGAGGCATTATTGCCCGCACAAGATACCTTTAATCATTCAGAGGAGCGACGTTTATTGTACGTAGGGATAACGCGCGCTAAGCATAAAAGCTATTTAATTGCTCCGCCATCTGCGTGTTCTGAATTTATTAGCGAGCTAATAAATGATAATTACCCTATTGATATAGCCTCTAATTTGTTTGTAAAACAGAGTAAGCCTAATAAGTAAGGTTAATGATTAAATGTAAGAGTATTGGCTGCGTAAAACGCACATCGCGCTTTTGTAACTAGCTTTATACACTAATGCCATGTGTCGCAAACATTGACGATTTACATTTACTATTTAGCCTGCCATTACATGCTGTTAAACTTAACGCCTATTTAGATCATTTTTGAGAGCGTTATGCGTACCCGTGCTTTTTTTACTAAGCGAGTGAGCTTTATATTCGTTTTATTTACTTTTTTTTCATTTAAAGGGGCTGCCCAGCAGCAAGAGCAAACCCTTATTTTAGCCGGTAGTACAATTAATAGTTGCAGTGCTAATGCGGCGCAAAGTTGCAATACGCAAAATAACTCAAATTCACAAAGCGTGTTTAAGGTAACCAATACTAATATTGAGCAAATAAAATTAAATTGGCCGACTAACAATACAAATAACCAAGCAAATGTTTTAAATACCTTACGTGCGCTTAGTAGCAAAAATGCAAACGCAGTCTCTAAAAGTGAGCTGCTTTGGCAATGGCGCGATATAAACAACGAGCAACTTAATAGCCTAACAAAGCAAGAGTTTAACTTTGTGTTTGATATGCTTGAACAACCTCATGCAAACACCACCCCAAAAGCTGAGCCACCAAGCAACGGCATATTGCAATTTATAGCGGGGAGCTTAAAGGTTGCTAACCCAACACCCTCCTTATTAATTATTAGCGCAGCCCAGCGCGACCCATACGCACAGGTAGAGGCGCTTAAAGCGCTTTTACCAAAAGGTGTAACCAGCCAATGGTTGCCGCTTACACCAGCACTTGCTAAAGCAATTACTAACAATACCTGTAGTGATTTACCGGCGCTGCGTCACTCACAAATGAACCTGTATAATCGCAGTAATGTATACCCCGAGCTCACAAAGGCTGAGCAAACACTTTGTAATAATGGGGTTGAGGCGTTAGTTAATTTAATAAACACCAGTACCGGTGTTTTATTTAGCGACGGCAAGGCTAAAAATGCTTTAAAAGCACTGTATGATGAAAATAATACTGCCTACCCCTGGACGAATGCGCTTAAAACTCGCCAAGTTATTGTAGGGCTAGGTGCAGGAAGCAAAATACAAAGTGAAAACGTCTATCTCTCACAGCACCAAAGCGAAGCGGTATTAAAAGCAAAGCTTGCTCCACAGGCTACTTCACTTAACGGGTTAAACACGTTTACCTATGGCCCACTGAGCACCCGCTTTAGTGAGCAAAATCAAACGTTAAACCTAGCGGGTACATTAAATACCGCAAAGCAAAAAAACGGTGATATTAAGCACGGTTTTGGTATTGATGAAAACACAGCCCTCGTTGTTATTAAATCCAACAAAGGAAATTTAATGACCGTAATAGGGCAAAGTGGCGTTGCGTATTTAAGTACGCAGCAAAAAGCAAGTAGCTATAACTACTCGTACTGGCCTGCTCGCAGTGTAATAGATATTACTAATACCGGGTTTGAACTTAGCGAGCGCACCATTAGCCAAGCATTAGCGCCTGTTAAAATACCGCCTTTACCGGTGCAGCGTTTTGCCAATATTTTAACCGATTCAAAACTACGCTCGCTTACGCAAGCTATGTGCCTAAGCCAAGAGCAAAGTGCGGTAGGGCAACAAGATGACCTTTTAATAAATTTAACTGCCACAAAAAATACGGATTATTACCGCATTAATACCCAGCCGTATGGTTGCGCATTAAGTAATTTGTCACTGAATGTAGAGCGCTTTTAACCTTAAGCGCTAGTACTAAATATACTTAATAACCCGATACAAAGGTTTATGTTTATTTTAATGGGCTTTAAAATAGCGCCCAAGAAATTTATACCTATTCACTTAATTTAGTGGTTACGTTTTGCGAATAGGCATTAACCAAGCAGATTTACAGAGAGCAGTTTATGAATAATGAGCACGACATAATCGACAACCTAGCAGAGCTAGAGAACTTTTTAGTTATGGTAGAAAACGGCGGCTTAGGCTTAAAAGGTGTATCGGGTGTAGGTATGGCTACAAGCAATAAAGACGGCAGCCATTTTGTTGCAGTATTTGACGACAAACAACAGTTATTACTGGCGCGTGGCATAACAGCCGAAGTATTTGAAAATGGCAAAGACATGGTGCGTAACGGCGTAGGGCGTACACACTAATAAAAACTTTAAAAGCGCCGTATGGCGCTTTTAACTGCTTCAAACTAACTCTAATATATTTAAAGCCTGGCGACTTGTTTTGAACTAATACTGGTCACAATATTATTTTCAAAACGGAACAATACAATGTACATCCCACCAATCGAGCCTTTTAGTTTATAAGTAAACTCTTCTGTTTTAACTAATTTGTCGCCATTACCAATATCAACAGCTTCATTAAGCACATCTTTATAAAGTGGTGCGCCCACTACAGCTACAATGTCAGATTTAGTTTTACCCACACTTAATAGATTTCCGTTTTTAAGTCGAAAACTACCTTGGGCAAACGCAAAGCTTGAAATAAAAAGAGATAAAAGCAGGGGAAACACAATACGCTTTTTCATAAGTCATCCTTAAACACACAGTATTTAATGCTAGGTATACAAGGTAATACAGAAAAATGACAGTGAAAAAGAAATAAAGAGGAGGTTAAATGGTCGGTATGGCAGGATTTGAACCTGCGACCCCTGACACCCCATGACAGTGCGCTACCAAGCTGCGCTACATACCGACGTTGTTTGCAATAGTACGTATATTTTATTAAAAATCAATAAGTGATTGTTTGTTTGCGTGTTTATTGTGCAAATGAGCTGAAAAACTTTAAGCTAAGGGCGTATCGCCCTTAGTAAGCACATGCCGTGCAGCGCATGTTAAGCCACCAAACAACACGCCCTAATCTTTATTTAGCCATTGATTGATCGAGTCGTACATTTCATCGCGTATCAGCGGTTGTGCTTCTTTATTTGGATGTAATTGATCTCTTTGCATTAAGTTTGGCTTATCTGCCACATTAAGCATAAAAAAGTTAAGTAAATGAGCATTTGTTTTTTCACTTACTTGTGTAAAACTGTCAGTGAACATTTTACTGTAACGCGGCCCGTAATTAGGGGGAATATAAATTTCCATTAACGCGACCATGGCATTTTCAGCTTGGCTTTTTTCGATTAAATCCGTTAAGTTGGCCTGCATTTTTGTTACCGGAAAACCACGTAAACCATCATTAGCACCAAGCTCAATAAGTACATGGCTTGGTTGGTATTGCGCCAGTAAGGCATCTAGCCTGCGTAAAGCGCCACCGGTAGTCTCGCCACTAATACTGGCATTAATTAGCTCTATATTACGCTGCTCTGCATCGTATTTATCTTGTAACAATTTAACCCAGCCTTGCTCTTGTTTAAGCCCATAGGCTGCACTTAAACTGTCTCCAAGTATTAAAATCGTGTTGTCGGCCGCCGCACTAAGTGGTTTGATAACTAAAAATAAAACGAATACAAAACGTAGGATTGAATGAGTCATATGTCAGCGCTTTCTCAATTAAATATTATTCAAGTAAATGGTTTGTCTAAAGTAGTTTCTACCTTCGAAG
This sequence comes from Pseudoalteromonas sp. R86517, assembly GCF_042466295.1. Lineage (NCBI taxonomy): Bacteria > Pseudomonadati > Pseudomonadota > Gammaproteobacteria > Alteromonadales > Pseudoalteromonadaceae > Pseudoalteromonas > Pseudoalteromonas sp. R86517. Next base: position 1,856,997 of record NZ_JAXHCB010000001.1, on the reverse strand, counting down.
GTGAGTTGCCCATCCTCAGCGACATCAGCTTTAATGTCAAGCATGGCGAGTCAGTTGCTATTGTTGGCACCTCTGGCTCAGGAAAATCCACGTTATTAAGTTTATTAGCGGGGCTAGATACCGCCAGCAGTGGTGAAATTACCCTTGATGGCGAGCCGCTACATAAATTAGATGAAGAGCAACGCGCGGCATTGCGTGCTGAAAAAGTAGGTTTTGTATTTCAATCTTTTATGTTGGTACAAAGCTTAACCGCACTTGAAAACGTGATGCTGCCGGCAGAGCTTGCTGGCGAAAGCGATGCCAAAGAGCAAGCTCTAGCCCTATTAGAAAAAGTGGGGCTGAGCCATCGTATTGACCATTACCCATCGCAACTTTCTGGTGGTGAGCAGCAACGTGTAGCCATTGCCCGCGCTTTTATTGGCACACCTAAAATTTTATTTGCCGATGAGCCTTCTGCAAATTTAGACAGTAAAAACGGCAAAATGGTGGAGTCACTATTATTTGATTTAAACCAGCAGCACGGCACAACGCTAATTTTAGTAACTCACGATGAAGCACTCGCGCAAAAGTGCCAGCATATTGTACAAATTGAAGCGGGCTGCTTAGTTAAAAACTCAAAAGAGGACGTAGCGAATGTGGGCTAAGTTAGCGCTTAAATTATTTGCGCGTGAATTTCGCCGCGGCGAACTTACGGTAATTAGTGCCGCCATTGCGCTGGCGGTGTTAACGGTGCTTACACTGTCTATGGTCACTGAGCGAATAGCACAAAGCATAGCGCAAAAAAGTAGCGCGTTTATTGCCGCAGATAGAGTATTGGCAAGCGCCCATGAGCTAGATACGGCGTTTATTAGCAAAGCCAAACAAGAAAACTTACGAACTGCGCAAATGATCTACTTTGACACCATGTTATTTGCCAACGACGAGATGCAATTTACCTCGGTAAAAGCGGCGTCTAACGAATACCCGTTAAAAGGCGAGTTAAAAGTAAAATCATCATTGCTTGGCGAAACACAAGTAGCGCAAGGCGGCCCGAAGCCTGGCAATGTGTGGCTAAGCGAATCAGTTTTTTACAGCTTAAATATTGATATTGGCAGCCAAGTAGAGCTAGGCGCAGCAGTATTTAATGTAGAAAAAGTGGTGGTTGAAGAGCCAGATGCGCCGTTTAATGTATTTTCGAGCAGCCGCAGAGTGCTTATAAATATTGCTGATGTAGCAAAAACTGAGGTTATTCAACCTGGCAGCCGCGTAAATTACCGCCAACTCTACGCAGGCGATGAATCAGATATAACCCGGTTTTATGAATGGTTAAAGCCGCAAATGGCTGAAAACCAACGTTGGTATGGCGTAAAAGATAGGCAGTCGCCCATATCAAATAGCTTAAACCGTGCCGAAAGCTTTTTATTACTGGCCGGTTTGCTGGGCATTATTTTGGCTACGGTTGCTATTGCTGTGTCGGCAAAGCGTTATTGTGAGCGCCAATACGACCCCGTAGCAATGATGAAAACACTTGGCGGAAGCCGTGCATTAATTCGTAAAATATATTTTATGCACTTACTCATGGTGTGTGCTTTAGCGGTTATTGTGGGTTTAGCCATAGGCTACGGTTTACAAGAAATAGCCACTGGTTATTTAGCAAAAAGCATGGATATGAGCTTACCTGCCGCCGGGTTTAAACCTTGGCTGGTGGCCATTAGCACAGGGGTTATATGTGCAGTTATGTTCTCTATTAAGCCACTGCTTGATTTATTTGATATTCCACCGCTTAGAGTATTGCGCCGTAATTTAGGCGACAGACTAGCGGTAAGCCGTGTGCACCTAGGTTTAAGCGCGCTTACGGTGTTTTTATTAATGTGGTTATTTAGTAATAACATTAAAATAACGCTTATTTTATTTGTCTCTACGCTTGCTTTGATTGCGGTTTTGTTTGTTATTTCAAAACTAATATTTGGCGGTGGTCGTAAATTAGGCTTAAAACCAGGCAACAGTTGGTCGTTAGCTATTGCTTCTATACAAAAGCGTGCCAACGTAAATGCGGTGCAGCTTATTAGCTTTTCATTGGCGATAAAATTGCTATTGTTTTTGATTGTGCTTAAAAATGACATGATCTCAGATTGGCAGTCTCAATTACCCGCCGATGCACCTAATGCATTTTTAGTTAATATTACGCAAAACGAACTAGAGCCTGTAAATAATTACCTAGCAGAGAACGATATTTTAGTTTCGGATTTTTATCCAACCATTCGTGGGCGTGTAAATGCGGTAAATGGCGAGCTTGTTGCACGTAAAGTGTCGTTGCAAGATAACGAGAAAAAAGATGAAGAAGCGCGTTCAGGCATCGGCCGTGAGCTTAACTTAACCTGGCTTGATAATGTGCCAGCCCAAAACGAAATTGTGCAAGGCCAGTGGTTTGGTGAAGACGCAGTGGGTGAGGCATCGGTTGAGGAGTCTATGTTAGAGCGCCTAGACGTAGAAATAGGCGACACCTTAACATTTTTAATTGGTGCGCAATCATTTGACGCCAAAATTACCAGTGTGCGTAAAGTAAATTGGGCTACGCTAAAACCTAACTTTTTTATTATTTTAAGCCCCGATGTGCTAAAAGATTTTCCGGCAACGTATATTTCATCTGTGCGTATAGAGCCAGAGCAAAAGAAAGCGTTTAGCCAGTTACTGCGCACTTATCCAACCATTACCGCCATCGATGTAGATAACTTTGTTAAGCAAATACAATCAACCATTGAGCAGGTGTCGTTAGCTATTGGCTTTGTGCTTGCTATTGTGGTGTTGTGTGGCGCATTAGTGCTTATATCTCAGGTGCAAGCGAGCCTTGGCGAGCGAATGCAAGAAATAGTAATACTGCGAACGTTAGGCGCCAAAGGGCGGCTAATTAAAAATGCGACGCTTTATGAGTTTTTGCTATTAGGTGGCTTAGCCGGGTTTGTAGCTGCATTATTTAGTGATGTAGCCTTGCTGATTGTTCAGCAGCAAATGTTTGACTTAGCCGGTAAGTTGCACCCAACAATTTGGCTAATAGGGCCTGTGTCGGGCGGGGTGTTTGTAGCCGCGCTTGGCTACTTTATGATTGCCCGTAAACTTAAACAAAATACCCAAGGCTTAGTACGTGCTTTAGCCTAAGCTATACTTTTAACGCTAAACGCCCGCACTAAGTTGCGGGCGTTTTTGTTTTTACTAGCCACTGGTAATTTATACAGTGCTCTGGCATTATTACCGTTATTGAAAAATAACAATAATGAGTGTGCTGTTTGGCCATTATTTTAGGGATAGACCCAGGTTCGCGTTTAACCGGTTATGGTGTGGTTGCGCATCAAGGCGCTAAATTTACCTATTTAGGAAGCGGGTGCATTAAATTAGCCGAGCATGAGTTCCCCATACGATTAAAAATGATCTACCAAGGGATCACGCAAATAATAGAGCAGTTCTCCCCCGAAACCTTTGCCATAGAAAAAGTATTTATGGCGCATAACCCGGATGCCGCGCTAAAACTTGGCCAAGCCCGAGGAGCCGCCATAGTGGGAGCCTCTATGGCCGACTTACCCGTATTTGAATACTCAGCACGGCAAATTAAACAAGCCGTGGTAGGCAATGGCGGCGCCGATAAGTCGCAAGTGCAACACATGGTAAAAAATATTTTAAAATTACCTGGCACACCGCAAGCCGATGCGGCTGATGCGCTTGCCATTGCAATTTGCCATGCGCACTCAGAACAAAATTTAATAAAACTAGCGGGTAGCGCAAGCAAAACCGTTAGAGGACGTTTAAGGAAATAAATATGATTGGCCGTTTAAATGGCATTTTAGTTGAAAAGCAGCCGCCCGAAATTTTATTAGAAGTAAGCGGCGTAGGCTACGAAGTACAAATGCCCATGACCTGTTTTTACGACTTACCCAATATTGGCGAAAACGCCATAGTGTACACGCACTTTGTAGTACGCGAAGACGCACAACTATTATTTGGCTTTAATAATAAAACCGAGCGTGCGCTTTTTAGAGAACTATTAAAAGCAAATGGTGTGGGCCCCAAACTAGGCTTAGCTATTTTGTCGGGCATGTCGGCGCAGCAATTTGTTAGTTGCGTAAACAACGAAGATGCCACAACATTGGTTAAATTACCGGGTGTGGGTAAAAAAACCGCTGAGCGTTTAGTGCTAGAAATGAAAGACCGCTTAAAAGATTGGGGTAACGATTTATTTACGCCATTTAGCGATAATGCCGTTATAGAGCCTCCTAGCGATGCAACAATTGCCAATAATGCTGCAGACGATGCCGTATCGGCACTTGTCGCGCTTGGTTATAAATTGCCACAGGCGCAAAAAGCAGTAAAATCGGTAAGTAAACCCGATATGTCTACTGAGGTTCTTATTAAAGAATCTTTAAAATCAATGTTGTGAGTAACCCATGATTGAAGCTGATCGTTTAATTGACGCGAGCGAAAAAACCAACGAAGACACCATAGACCGCGCAATAAGGCCCAAGCTTTTAGCCGACTACAAAGGTCAGCCGCATGTTAAGCAGCAAATGGAAATATTTATAGAGGCAGCACGCAGCCGCGGTGAAGCGCTCGATCATCTATTAATATTTGGCCCGCCGGGCTTAGGTAAAACCACGCTTGCTAATATTGTTGCCAATGAGCTTAATGTAAGTATTAAGACCACTTCAGGCCCAGTACTTGAAAAAGCCGGCGACCTTGCTGCATTGCTTACCAATCTTGAAGAAGGCGACGTGCTGTTTATTGATGAAATACACAGACTCAGCCCACAAGTTGAAGAAATACTTTACCCCGCAATGGAAGATTACCAACTCGATATTATGATTGGTGAAGGCCCCGCTGCACGCTCTATTAAATTAGACTTACCGCCGTTTACGCTTATTGGCGCGACGACACGCGCAGGCTCACTTACCTCACCACTAAGAGACCGTTTTGGTATAGTGCAGCGCTTAGAGTTTTACTCAGTAGCTGACTTATCACATATAGTGGGGCGCTCTGCACATTACCTAGATTTACAAATGTGCGACGATGGCGCTACCGAAATTGCAAAACGCTCACGAGGCACACCGCGTATAGCAAACCGTTTATTACGTCGTGTGCGCGATTACACGCAAGTAAAATCAGATGGTACAGTAAATGCCTCCGTTGCTGAGCTTGCCCTTGATATGATTGACGTAGATAAAAGCGGGTTTGATTACATGGACCGTAAATACTTACTTGCCATTATCGAAAAATTTATGGGTGGGCCTGTAGGGCTAGATAATTTAGCCGCCGCCATAGGCGAAGAAAAAGAAACCATTGAGGATGTGATTGAGCCGTTTTTAATTCAACAAGGTTTTATACAGCGCACACCGCGCGGGCGAATTGTGTCAGACAATGCGTATCATCACTTTGGTTTACTCCCGAAACAAGATTAACCCCTCTTTAGCCTGTTACAGTAAATGTAGCGGGCTACTTCCTCTGCTAAATGTAATACCAATTTGCAATAACACTTAATCATTTTGCGAGGCAAACGTGTCGCTACCTGCGTTAAAAATTCTCATTTACGACTGTATGCAGAAGGTATAGCAGTGCAGGAGCAATTGCCAAGAACAACGAAATAGCGAAGTTTTTGCCTAGCTATCAACACGTTTTTCAAGCCTCAACATAGCTCACTTAATTAAGAAAATTAGTATAGTTTTTTAAAACTTACTCAGCTTTCATCCACTTTGTTGCAAATGTAACCAATAAATTAAAATCGTTTTGTAATTCACTTAACGTTAAGACTGGCGTGGCTATGCTGCGTACCATTAAAACCAGTTAGCTTTAAAACAGTAGCAGCATAAGAGATTAGACGTGGCGCTAATTGTGTTAAAAAATTTTACCTTGTTATAAACATGCTTTTTACTGAAAGTAGATAATTTAATGATACGAATTGGTAAAAAAAGATAGTAAATACACCGTTGGTAATTAAACAGATTGTGTAATTTATACCGGTTGTATGCCAAGTTAGCGGTAAAATTTAGGCAAAAAAAAGCCCGCATATAATGCGGGCAAACAACAAGTTGAAGGAAGTAATCCAGGGAACTACGTTTTACTTAATCAGGTTTTATCCAAAAAGAGTAAAACAATGTAATACGATTAAAAATCCTATTACTAAGAACTTGGCTTAATGAAAAATGTTTCATTCAGTGCGTAAGCTCGGTATGGGAGAATAATACGGAATAAGTATTTTTTGTTCAAACTAGAAAATTTAAAATTTCAGATAAGAAAAACTAATCTTATGAATTTTTTTGTTGTTCGAATCTTGTACGTTAATTATTCGTTAACTTTATAAGTGATTGAAAATTAATAAATAACTGGTCTGAGCTGTATTGTTACAGTATTAGTTATATTAGTACATGCAATGTGGCGTGAATTACTTTTGCGTGCTTATGCACTTTTTATGAATAAACGGTGCGTTTTATTAAGTTTACTGCGTATATTTACGCACTTTTGTAGTATTAAGTTGTGTTTTACTAAACGCGGTAGTCGCGTTTTAGAAACAAACAAGCGATTAAGCGTATGTTTAACGTTTTTTGTTGCCAATTCATAGCAATATCGTTGTCAGTAAACCCTTGACTCGATACACTAGATGCAACTTATGGCCGTTACAATGGTCTTATTTACACAAAATAACCAAATTGACGTTTTTTGAAATTATTTAGGAGTTTAACGTGGGATCAGGGCTTAATTTTTTAGATCTAATTCTAGAAGCCAGTTTGCTTGTGCAGTTAGTAATGCTAGCGCTAGTAGCAATGTCTGTTATGTCATGGGCAATTATTTTTCAGCGCAAAAAAGCAATTAGCGACGCCTTGTCTGATGCAAAAAAATTCGAACAAAAATTTTGGTCAGGTATCGACTTAAGCAAACTATACAACGAAATCTCATCACGTAGCGGTCAATCTCATGGTATTGAAGCGTTATTTACATCTGGCTTTAAAGAATTTGCACGCCATAAAAAGAGCACCTTTCAAAGTGCTGGCATTGTAATGGAAGGTACGCATCGCTCTATGCGTGTGGCGCTGTCGCGTGAAATTGAAAAACTAGAATCGAGCTTATCGTTTTTAGCAACAGTGGGTTCGATTAGCCCATATATCGGCTTATTCGGTACGGTGTGGGGTATTATGAATGCCTTTATTGCACTTGGTGAAGTGAAGCAAGCAACATTACAAATGGTAGCGCCAGGTATTGCTGAGGCACTTATTGCAACGGCAATGGGCTTATTTGCGGCTATTCCGGCTGTTATTGCGTATAACCGCTTTGCTAATAAAGTTGAAAAACTAGAATCACACTACATCAACTTTATGGAAGAATTTGCCAATATTTTACACCGTCAAGCAGCTACCCAAATAGAGGCTAAAGCGAATGTATCAGCGTAAGAAGCGCCGTCCGGTCGCAGAAATTAATGTAGTACCTTACATTGATGTAATGTTGGTATTGCTAATTATATTTATGGCAACAGCACCGCTTATTACTCACGGTGTGAAAGTTGATTTACCAAAAATGGAAGAGTCGGATTTAGTTGATACTAAAGACACGCCACCCATTATTGCCTCGATTGACTCGGCAGGTAAGTACTATGTAAGCATAGGCACTGATCCAGAAGAGCCAATGGAAGCACTTGATGTGGCCGCGGTTATTAAGCTACAGCTAATGAAAAACCCTGATGTACCAGTAATGATTAAAGGCTCTGGTAAGGTTTCTTACCAAGAAGTGTTGTTATTAATGGACTTTTTAAAGAATGCTGGCGTACCATCTGTGGGTTTAATGACAGAATCCTTTGAGGGGACACAGTAGTAACATGAATAGTTCTATAATCAAGTCAGTACTTTTACATTTAGGTTTAGGGGGCTTTTTGTGGGCAACTGCAAATATACATCCACCGGCACCTAAAGTAATGGAAGTGACTCTTAATTCGGCTATTCCTGAGCCTGATAATGCGGTTTCGGCGGTCACGGTTGATCAAAAACAAGTTGAGCAAAAAATTGCTGAGCTACAAAAAAAAGAAGATGCTAAAAAACGCGCTGAAGATAAACGCATTCGCGACTTAGAACGCAGAGCCGCCAATGCACGTAAACAACGTGAAGCTGAAGCGCGTAATATTAAAAAGCTAGAGCAACAGCGCAAAGCAAAAGAGAAAGAAAAAGCACAAGCTGAGGCTGAAGCTAAAAAAGCGCGCGAAATTGAACAAAAAGAGCGTGCTAAAGCAAAACAAGCTGAAAAGCAAAAGCAAGAAGCTGAAAACGCTGCTAAAGCTGCTGCAGATAAACGCAAAGCAGAAGAAGAGGCACTGAAAAAAGCCGAAGCAGAGCGTAAAAAGCGTGAAGCAGAAGCTAAAGAACGTGCAAAAGAAGCCGAGCGTAAACGTCAGCAAGCGCTGCAAGAGCAAATGTTACAAGAACAACTTGCTAAAGAGCAGGCTGCACGTAGTAAAATACGCCAACAGCAAGTAGTGAGCGAAGTTGATAAGTATCGTGCTTTAATTATGGCGCGCATTCAGCAAAACTTACTGATTGATGAAAAAATGAAAAACCAACAGTGTCGAGTAAATATTCGTCTTGGGTTTAATGGTTTAGTAACGCAAGTTAAATCGTTAGGGGGTGATAAGCTAGTGTGTGAAGCTGCACTGAGAGCTGTGCGCATGGCCGATACATTACCTGTATCTAAAGACAAAGACGTATTCGAGCAACTTAAGAATATTAATTTAACAATCAAGCCAGAATTTTAAAGGAATGATATGTTCAGCAAAATTAAAATAGCCTTTGTAGTTATATTATTAGGGTTTCAGGGTGTAGCAAATGCGGCACTTGAAATTGTAATAACTGAAGGTGTAGACGGCGCACGTCCTATTGCCATTGTGCCTTTTAAATACAACGGTGTTGGCCCAATTCCACAAAAATTGAGCGATGTAATTGCTGCCGATTTAATGCGCAGTGGTAAGTTTAAACCGGTAGATGTATCACAAATGCCACAACTTCCTAATAAAGACGGCGACATTGACTACGCAGCATGGGTAAACCAAGGTGTAGAAGCGGTTGTAGTAGGCGAGGTAGAGCAACAAACTGATGGGCGTTACTTAGTACGCTACGAATTAGTTGATGTTATTCGTGGGCAAATTACCGGTGGCCAAACTCAAATGATGAGCAGCGGTAAACTAGTAAAAAGCCAAGACCATATTTTAGAAGCGCGCGAAAGCGTAATTGGTGAAAGTGGCTTTCGCCGATATTCACACCGCATAAGCGATGTAGTATATGAAAAGCTAACCGGTGAAAAAGGCGCGTTTTTAACTAAAATTGCTTATGTAATTGTACGTGAAGACCAAGCTAAGCCATACCAATTAGTGGTTGCCGATTACGATGGCTTTAACGAGCAAGTATTATTGCGCTCAAAAGAGCCGTTAATGTCGCCAGCTTGGTCACCAGATGGTACTAAGCTTGCGTATGTTACGTTTGAAAACCGCCAAAGCCAAATTTACATTCAAGACCTATACTCAGGTAAGCGTGAGCTGATCACTAGTTACCGCGGTATTAACGGTGCACCGCAGTTTTCACCAGATGGCAAAAAAATGTTATTGGTGCTTTCTAAAGATAAAACAGGTGCAACCGAAGTTTACGTTTTAGATTTAGCAACCCGTAAAGAAACACGCCTTACACGCCACCGTAGTATAGATACTGAACCATCTTGGTATCCAAATGGCCAGGATATTGTGTTTACATCTGAAAGGGGTGGTAATGCCCAGATTTATAAGTTAAATTTAAGAACTGGTAGGTCACAACGATTGACCTTCGACGGCGATATGAACCTAGCGGGTTCTATAACGCCAGACAGTAAAGAATTAGTGATGGTTAACCGTACCAACGGGCAGTACCATCTTGCTAAGAAAGAGCTGGCTACAGGCGCGTTTCAAGTATTAACGCGAACTCGCCTTGATGAATCACCGAGCATAGCGCCAAACGGTTCGATGATCATTTATAGCACGCTTCATAATAATAAACAGGTACTCGCGCTGGTATCGATGGACGGTCGCTTTAAAGCACGTTTACCCGTGCTAGACGGACAAGTAAAGGCACCAGCTTGGTCGCCATATTTACAGTAATATTTGCTGGTTTACTCAAAAATAGGAATCTACTCAATGCAACTTAACAAAGTACTTAAAGGCCTGCTAATCGCTGTGCCAGTAATGACATTAGCCGCTTGTAGCTCATCTTCAGATATTGATGAAGGCGCAGCTAACCAATCAAATCAAAGTGCAGTTGAGCAATCAACAAACACGGATACAGTTGAAGTAGCAACAATTTCACCTGAACAACAAGCAGAAGAGCAACTTCGTCAAAAGTATGAAGCGCTTCGTCAAGAACAAATTATTTACTTTGACTTCGACAAAGCAACTGTTGAGAACAAGTACGCAGAATTACTTCGCGCACATGCTGAGTTTTTAGTTCAGAACCCTTCAGTAAAAGTATTAATTGAAGGTCACGCTGATGAGCGCGGTACGCCTGAGTACAACATTGCACTAGGTGAGCACCGTGGCCAAGCTGTAGAAAAATACCTACAAAGCTTAGGTGTTTCTGCTAGCCAAATGTCAGTAGTTAGCTACGGTGAAGAGAAGCCAATGGTTAAATCTCGCACTGAGTCAGCTTTCGCTAAAAACCGCCGTGCGGTACTAGTTTACTAAGATAAGAGATATTATGAAGCCGAAAATTATTTTGGCAGCCATGATATTGAGCGGGAGCACCCAAGTTTTGGCTGCTCCCGCTCCTGTTTCAGAAGCTGCAAGTTCACAGTCGAGCATAGAGAAGCGTTTAGCGTCACTAGAAAACATGATGCAGTCGCGAAACTTATTACAAGTTGAATTACAGCAACAACTTAATCTACTTCAAGATGAAGTAAGCCAAATTCGCGGTGTTACTGAAGAGCAAAGTTATAAACTTGAAAAAGTACTTCAGCGCCAGCGTGAGCTTTATCAAGAAATAGAAAACCGCGTAAGCCAAGCGTATACACAACCCACTGCTGCGCCTGCAACCGATTACACGCAATCGAGCGACGCACAAACCTATAGCAGTGACTTATCTGAAAACGAAGCGTATGAGCGTGCAGTAGCGCTAATAATGAAAGATAAACGCTACGACCAAGCTATTCCTGAGTTTCAAACATTTTTAACAACCTATCCTAATTCTGTGTATGCCTCTAATGCACATTATTGGCTTGGGCAGTTGCTGACTATTAAAAATGATGGTGTAAAAGCAAGTGAGCACTTTAAAGTTGTGGTTAATGAGTTTCCAAACTCAAATAAACGACCAGATGCCATGTTAAAGTTAGGCACGCTTTTACAAGAGCAAGGCCTAAATCAAGAGGCACAAAAAATATTGGGTGATCTAATTAACCAATATCCAAGTACAACTGCTGCAAAACTTGCAACCGAGCGTCTAGCTAATTAGCACGCATTTAAGCGGTGTATTTAAAGCTCAAACTACATAGAAATACTCGGCGAATCTTGTATTTGCATGTAGTTTGAGCACAAACGCTTTAATTTTGCTCACCTAGGCATAAAAACTGAAAAAAAGAGACATTTTCGGTTGCACTCATTTTATAAATAAGTATTATAAGCGCCCGCAGCAAACGAATGGTTACCCCACTCAAAATGCGGCAAAAAGAGCGGGTCATTAGCTCAGTTGGTAGAGCAGTGGACTTTTAATCCATTGGTCGATGGTTCAAGTCCATCATGACCCACCATTCTTTATTAAGGTAAAGATTGGTTCAATCGGCGGATTTACGCAGCTCACTTAAATAGTAAGCACACAGAGCGGGTCATTAGCTCAGTTGGTAGAGCAGTGGACTTTTAATCCATTGGTCGATGGTTCAAGTCCATCATGACCCACCATTCTTTATTTAAGTAAAGATTGGTTCAATCGGCGGATTTACGCAGCTCACTTAAATAGTAAGCACACAGAGCGGGTCATTAGCTCAGTTGGTAGAGCAGTGGACTTTTAATCCATTGGTCGATGGTTCAAGTCCATCATGACCCACCATTCTTTATTAAGGTAAAGATTGGTTTAATCGGCGGATTTACGCAGCTATCTTAAACAGTAGCACACAGAGCGGGTCATTAGCTCAGTTGGTAGAGCAGTGGACTTTTAATCCATTGGTCGATGGTTCAAGTCCATCATGACCCACCATTCTTTATTTAAGTAAAGTTTGGTTCAATCGGCGGATTTACGCAGCTCACTTAATAGTAAGCACACAGAGCGGGTCATTAGCTCAGTTGGTAGAGCAGTGGACTTTTAATCCATTGGTCGATGGTTCAAGTCCATCATGACCCACCATTCTTTATTAAGGTAAAGATTGGTTTAATCGGCGGATTTACGCAGCTATCTTAAACAGTAGCACACAGAGCGGGTCATTAGCTCAGTTGGTAGAGCAGTGGACTTTTAATCCATTGGTCGATGGTTCAAGTCCATCATGACCCACCATTCTTTATTAAGGTAAAGATTGGTTCAATCGGCGGATTTACGCAGCATGTTAATTCTACAATGAATTTAGAGCGGGTCATTAGCTCAGTTGGTAGAGCAGTGGACTTTTAATCCATTGGTCGATGGTTCAAGTCCATCATGACCCACCATTCTTTATTTAAGTAAAGATTGGTTTAATCGGCGGATTTACGCAGCATGTTAATTCTACACAGAATTTAGAGCGGGTCATTAGCTCAGTTGGTAGAGCAGTGGACTTTTAATCCATTGGTCGATGGTTCAAGTCCATCATGACCCACCACTTCTAAAAAATCTCAACTCTCCCCTTATTTTATTTAAATCAGTTTCTTATTTTTATTTATAAACAGCATGCCCAGATAGCTGTTATTTGCCCGTGTATTCTCGTATAATTTGCCGTAATTAATGCACTGTAGATGAAGTGGTCGAGAACATGAGTCTAGCTCAAACTATTATGCCTGAAGGTTATATCTTTCCTCCTAAGCCAGCGCCGTTAACTAAAGACGAGCAAGGCGAATATAAAGCACGTATTAAACAACTACTGCAAGATAAAAATGCAGTGCTGGTAGCCCATTACTACACAGATCCTGAAATTCAGGCACTTGCCGAAGAAACAGGGGGCTGTGTTGCCGACTCATTAGAAATGGCACGTTTTGGTGCTCGCCACGATGCAGACATGATCATCGTTGCAGGCGTACGTTTTATGGGTGAAACCGCTAAAATTTTAACGCCAAACAAAACGGTTGTTATGCCAACGCTAGAAGCAACGTGTTCGTTAGATATTGGTTGCCCTATTGATGAGTTTTCAGCGTTTTGCGATCAGCACCCTGATCGTAAAGTTGTAGTGTATGCAAATACCTCTACAGCGGTTAAAGCCCGTGCAGATTGGATTGTAACCTCATCGTGCGCGCTTGAAATTGTAGAGCACCTAGATGAGCAAGGTGAAAAAATTATTTGGGGCCCAGATAAACACCTTGGTAGCTACATTCAAAAAAATACTGGCGCCGATATGATCATGTGGAACGGCGCATGTATCGTACACGATGAATTTAAAACAAAAGCGCTTAAAGATATGAAAGCCCTGCACCCAGACGCAGGTGTATTGGTGCACCCAGAGTCACCTGCAGAAATAGTGGCACTAGCAGATGCGGTTGGCTCAACCAGTCAACTAATAAAGGCTGCGCAAACAATGGATAACGATAAGTTTATTGTAGCGACAGACCGCGGTATTTTTTACAAAATGCAGCAGCTATGCCCAGAAAAAGAGTTTTTTGCAGCCCCAACAGCGGGTGAAGGCGCGTCATGTAAAAGTTGTGCACATTGCCCGTGGATGGCAATGAACGGCTTAAAAGCGATTGAAGAAGCTCTGATAGACCCTCGCGGTAAAGAAGTGTTTGTAGATATGGACTTACGCGAAGGCGCGCTCAAGTCACTTAATCGCATGTTAGACTTTACAGCTAGCATGGCTAAGTAATTAGCCTAATGCATAAAAACGGTTAAACCTTAAGGTTTAGCCGTTTTTTTATGCCTAAAGTAAATTGCTGATTGATTATTAGACACTTAACAGCACAAATTTAAAAAGACCTTGCACCTGTGTAACCTATTTCATACTATAACGCGCTGTTGCTAAGCAACACCGTGGAGGAATGGCTGAGTGGCTGAAGGCGCACGCCTGGAAAGTGTGTTTAGGTTAATCCCTAACGAGGGTTCGAATCCCTCTTCCTCCACCATCATTCTTGACCCCAGTTATTGAATATCAATAACTGGGTTTTTAATGCCTGCTGCCCAAACCTTAGTTATACGCTAATAGGCATGTATTTAGTGGGTAATCTCAATCGGCCCTTAAAGTCGCTCCATTAAATACATGACATGGTACAAGTCCCGAATTTATTGGTACTCAAATAACGCGTTTTCCCATTCTTGAATGATTATTTGGCGCTTCATCTGATCGTCTATCACTAATATTTCTATGCCAAGGGGGACGGGGCGCAGCTGACCCTCTGATATATCAAGTAAATGTTTTTGCTTAATTCTTACTTCGTTATTTATTGGCTCAAAATTAGTAAAGTTGGCCATGTCTGTTTGCCCTTGTACAGACACTAAGTAATCAATAAATAGCTGTGCGCCAATTACATTTTTAGCATGTTTAGGAATAATGGCGCTGCGCATAATAACCGAGGTGTAGTCTTTAGGTTGCACCACAATAATATTAGGGTGCTGCGCCGCCCATGTGCGCGCATAAGAGCTTAATATGTTATAGCCAACAGTGAGTTCACCCGTTGAAAGTGCCTTGAGTATGTCGGCGCTGCGTCTAAATACACGTGTGCTGTGATAGCCAAACGATTCAAGCATTCGGCCATAGCTTGAGCTTTGCTCGCGGTCATGAGCCCATAGCAAATAGCCTATGCCCACTTGAGTAATATCATAAATGCCAATGCGGCCTTTAATTTGCTCACTGCGCCTACGAATTAGCTCTAATAATTCGTTGCGGCTACTTGGTGCGACCTCTTCGCCTAAAAATTCTTTATTAAATGCAATTACTGCTGTTTCATAGGTAAAGCCAAATACTTCATTTCGCCATTTAGCCCATGCAGGAAGCTTATTTGTTTGCTCAGAGCTGTAAGGCTGTGCGTAACCATCGTTAACTAACTTTACCTGCAAGTTCATTGCTGAACTTAATAACACGTCGGGCGGGTTTTTAACGTCGGCTAAAAATTCGCTATACACTTCGAAAGTACTCAGCTCGTAGTAATCAATTTGTACAAAAGGGTATTTTTTTTGAAAGGCCGATAAAAAAGGGGCAATTTCCATTTTGTCAGCGCCGCCATATATTTTAAGCACGGATTTATTTTCGCTTTGTGCCGGAAATACTAAAGGGGTTTTTGCTGCAACGAATGGCGAGCCTACAAAGCACGTAAAAACAACGGCAATATAAATCAGCGATAAAAGTTTCAATGTTCGTCCTCGGTCAGCATTAACGGAAAGTTTATTTCAAAAATAAGCCCCGACGGGGTGTTATCAAGCAGCTTAATAGCAGCGTTATGATGCTCTGCTACCTCCTTTGCAATGCTTAAGCCTAGACCACTGCCGGCACGTGGGTCGCCTTTACTTTTGTAAAACCGCTCAAACACATGTTGTTTTTGCGCATCGGGTACACCTACGCCTTGATCAGCCACGCATAATCGGGCTATGTAACCACTGTCTGTACTGTGAAGCTCGGTAGACACATTAACTTCTTTGTTTTGCGGGCTAAATTTAATCGCGTTTTCTAAAATGTTGCGTAGCATTTGGCTAAGTGCAAACGAATCACCATTGATCATTAAATTATCATCACCTTGATATGTGATGATCACGCCGCGTTGAATCGCCGATACCGCTACATCTCTACACACAGACTTTACCAGCTCCGGCAACGAAAGCGTTATTAAAGGCTGGCTATGAAAGCGGTGCGCAAGAGTGGCTTGGTTTAACAGTTGCGTAACGGTGCTGTCGAGTAAATCTGTTGAATATAAAACACGATTTAACTGCTCTGTTCTTATTTTTTCATCGCTTTCTTCAATGGCATTTTGCGCCTGGCTTTTAAGGCCTGCTAGGGGCGTTCTTATTTGATGGGCGACTTCGCCGGTAAAGCGCTTTAAATGATTAAGCGAGACTTCTAATTGCGATATAAAATGGTTAATGGTTGAAATTAAATCGGCCATTTCTTTAGGAACCGACATATCAATAGGGCGTAGATCAGTGGGGGAGCGCCGACGTATTTTTTTATTTATGCTGTAAATAGGGCGCAAAATTTGATTTACTCCCAGTAATATAAGCACAATAGCTATTACAAACGTTAAAATAACCATTTGTATTACATTTAAATTCATTTCATAGGCGAGCTGATCGCGAGCTTGGGTGGTTTGGCCTATTAAAATATTTACATCAAACGATTCGCCCACTTCATAAAGCTTATCTGAGAGTAGAATAAAGCGGTAGTTTTCGCCTTTGTAATCACCTTCCCAAAATTGTATCAGCAGGTTATCTCGCGGGTCATATTCTGCACGTTGCCACTGAGTGTCGGCTTTTTGCAAAATGTGTTGATATAAGCCATTGTAGCCGGTTAAGTGCTCCCCTTGATTTTGTGTTATTTGATACACCAATCTGTCATTTGAGGCCATCGAGAGAGTTTCGAATGTAGCGCTGGGTAAATCAACAATAATTTCGTGGTAATCAATGTGGGTATTTTCAAAAATTTGTAAAGCAGCACTGGCAAGTAGCCTATCGTATGAAATTTGGGCGGCGTTTTTACTGTAATTATTAGCCATAAAATAGGTTATAAGTGTAATTATAACCATTAAAGCAATGGTTATTGTAAGCAGCTGTCGGCGAATTGAGGGGAGGGTTTTGCTACTCATTCGGCTCTGCTAAAAGATAGCCTAAACCACGCAGTGTTTTTATATCAACACTGCTATTTACAAGCTTTTTACGAAGCCTTGCTACGTAGGTTTCTATGGCGTTGGGGCTAGGTGAATCATCAAACGAATATAAGTGATCGAGTAACTCATCTTTATTAAGCACTTTGCCTTGATGCGTTAAAAATATTTCTAGCAACCTAAACTCTCGTTGTTTTAAGTCAATAAGTTCTTTAGCAATAGTGACCGTGCATGATTTTCGGTCAAAATCGAGGTTGCCATAACTTATAATGTCTTTACCTAGGCCTTGGTTACGCCTAAGTAGGGCGCGGCAACGGGCTTCTAATTCGCCAAAATCAAAGGGTTTAGTGAGGTAATCGTCGGCGCCTAAGTCGAGTAATTCTATACGGTGCTCTACTTGAGCGCGTGCCGTTAAAATTAATACAGGCGTATTTGATGAGCGAGCCCTGAGCTTTTTTAATATTTGCTCACCGTTTAAATTGGGCAAGTTTAAATCAAGTAAAATAAGGTCGTACTCATGGCGTTTTAACAGCGAATTAGCCACATCACCACTGGTTACAAGGTCTATACCTTGGCCCATTTTGGTGAAGCGTTGGCAAATTGCTTCTCCTAACACTTCGTCGTCTTCAACTGCTAAAATTCTCATTAAGCACACCCGCAAAGTCGCAATTAAAAAATATAATTTTAAGTTGTGCAAGACACTAAACAATTACTGCAACGTTTACAATACGCAAATGCCTTCGTTTATAGCAAGATAAGCTATAGTTTTAATTTAATAGCCAAAAAATACAATTGCCTAAAATGTAATTATCTTGTGACAGGTTTGTGACAGGTTTGCCGTGTAAATTGCAACATGAATAAACTGATACACACTACACACAACTATAAATTTAATTAAACAAGGTAGCGGAGACAACTATGGCTCAACGGTTCTCTAAAATATTTGCAGTAACAGGCGCAGTATTAACTTGTGTTTCTATTCCTTCGTACGCTTCTTTTAATGGGCTTACAGAGCAAGACGAATTTAATATTAAGCTAAGGTCAATTTACTTTGACCGCGATTACGATAACGACGCCAGCGACGACTCAACGTTTGCACAAGGCATAGAGCTCAATTATCAATCGGGCTATTTTAATGACTTAATTAGCATGGGTGTCTCTACTTATACGGTACTTAATTACAACTCAACCGGCAGCGCACAAAACAATATTTTACCCGCAGGGGATGAAAAAGGCGGCGTTGACGATAGTTTTTCTAAATTTGGTCAATATTTTATCGACGTTAAACTTGGCGACAATGGCCATGTAAAAATAGGCGGGCAAAAAACCAAAAGCATGTTGTTAAAAAGCTCAGGTAGTCGCGCAATTCCCAATACTTTTAGAGGCGTATTTGGTGACTACAAGTTTGGCAATACCAAAGTATATGGTTACGCCTACGATAAATGGAGCCGCCGCCACGACGACAAGTGGGAAGATTTTTCTACCGACCAGTCAGATAACGGCGCAATTAGTGTTATTTGGGGTGTGGGCGCAAGCTACAAAAAAGATGCGCTAAAAATAGACGCAGAATATTTAAATTCTCATGACTACTTATCAAAGCTTGGGCTTAAAGGCAGCTACGCTATTAAGCTCGATCAAAGTAAGTTAACCCTTTCAAGTGGCGTATTTACCTCACAAGACGATGGCGATTTATTTGTAACCGGCGCAGAGGGTGGTGATTTAGATGATGAAGATGCACTCGGTGCGGTTTCAGGCGTTACTAAAAGTGAAAACGATGGTTTTGCCTATTACCTAGATGCCAATTGGAAAAAAGATATTTGGACACTAGGCGCCGCATTTACCAAAGTGAACGATGCTTGGATTGAAGATAACTTTAGTGGCGATCACGGGACTAACCCGTTTCCCACGCGCTCATTAATTGGTGCCGATTTAACAAACCAAAATGAGTCAACTTGGCAGGCTCGCTTAGGTGTTGACCTAAAAGCAGTGGCACCGGGTTTAACCACAAAGTTTTATTACACCAGCGGCAGCGATGCAGAAAATTCAAGCTTAGGTAAAGCAGGTGGCACAGCCGATGAAAAATATTGGGCTATTGATACACGCTACAAAGTAGCGGCTGTAAAAGGCTTAAGCCTACGTTGGTTATTTTTAGATTACACCACAGATGAAACCGGCAGTGTTGATGGTGTAAAAGGAGACAGAGCAGATCACCGTGTATATGTAGATTACACCATTAAGTTTTAAACGCCCCTTCGATTGGCTTTTAACGCGCAGCATGAAAATGCTGCGCGTTTTTTAATTTTTAAAAGTTATTTTTTAATCAATTTTTATTTCGTGACAGGTTAGTGACAGTTTGGCTCCTTACTCTTAAAAAAAGGGCAACGTTTTGATAACGACGTTACTTGTTTTTAATTGCATTGAAAGGGCGAAACGATGAACTCAACACACGCTACACCTCAGTTAAAACCTACGCCGAGAGCCATTCACTTTCGTGCAAATAGCCACCAAACAGCCACGGCTGCTAGTGCAACAAGTAATACTAATTTTGCCCCTCAATCTTTGCAAAGTAAGCAAGAGCAAGTGCAAGAGTGCGTGGTTATTTTAAGTAATAACTAACCCGTTACTGCTCATTTAAATTGATTTAGAAGCTGGATTATTATGACTATTCAAAAAAAAATACCTTGTGTCATTATGCGCGGCGGAACGTCTCGCGGGACTTATTTTTTAGCCAACGATTTACCGAGAGAATGGGATAAACGCAAAGAAATTTTAACTGCAGCAATGGGCTCAGGCGATCCGCTGCAAGTAAACGGCGTTGGTGGAGGAAACTCACTAACCAGTAAAGCGGCCATTATTTCACGCTCAACAGACCCCGATTCAGACATTGATTACTTATTTGCGCAAGTTGCCATTGAGCAAAATGAAGTCGATATAACCCCTTCGTGTGGCAATATTTTATCAGGTGCAGCACCTCTGGCAATTGAATACGGATTGGTTACTGCAAACGACGGTGAAACAACGGTACGGGTTAAAAATGTAAATACCAATACCCTGATTGAAGTTGTTGTACAAACGCCTAACGGATTTGTTGAATACGAAGGCGATGCCACCATTGATGGCGTACCAGGCTCTGGGGCGCCTATTTTACTTAAGTTTTTTGATGTGTGTGGCACTAAAACCGGTGAATTACTGCCTACAGGCTCTGTACGCGATACCTTTGATGGCGTAGAGGTAAGTTGTGTAGATGCTGCCATGCCAATGGTACTCATACCTGCTCCATCACTGGGTGTAAAAGGCTCTGAAACTAAACAAGAGCTTGATGCAAATACAGAGTTACTGCAAAAAATAGAAAGCATTCGCCTGCAGGCGTCACTAAAAATGGGCCTTGGCGATGCAACCGGAAAAGTCATTCCTAAAGTCGGTTTACTGTCGGTGCCGCAATTTGGCGGTACGATAACTTCTCGCTACTTTGTGCCGCAAAATTGCCATACCAGCCATTCTGTTACTGGGGCAATTTGCGTGAGTGTTAGTTGCATGTTGCCAGGCAGTGTGGCGTACGACTTAATTACCCCACAAAGCTCAGAGCAGCAAAATATAGTGGTTGAACACCCAAGCGGTAAAATAGATTTACTACTTGAGGGGCGCTTTGAAAACGACACGCTAGATATAAAATCGGCGGGGTTAATGCGCACCGCCAGAATGTTATTTAAAGGTGAAGTACACATACCTGCAAAAGTATGGGATGAAAGCAAAATAGCTTAACTTATACCAATGGGCAAAATAGCTCACTTAATTAAGCGAATTGGTGTTAAGCCTTAGTAAACCAACCGAAAATGCGATAGCAGATTGTTTGTTATCGCTTTTTTTATGTTTTAAAATAAAAATAAGTTTATTTTTATTTTAAAACAATGACTTATGAATAATTTCAAATTAATGGATAGTTTGGCATCGATGACAGGTAGATGACAGTTTCGGCTATTAGTCTAGCTGTTGTTAACTCCTTTTAACGAAATACTTTCATCTACGTAATAGATGCAATGACGTTATTAGGACCTATTTAAATAATTGCAGCGAATAACAGAGGTCAAATTATGAAGATTAAATTAAGTACTTTTGCACCTAATCGACTAAAAGCAATGCTTGTTGTGTTAGCAGCGAGCACTTGTATCAGCTCAGCTTATGCAAACAATAACGACGAAGTAAGCTTTGATGGTGAGCGAGTAGAGTGGGTTGTGCCTTTTAAAGAAGGTGGCGGCTCTGACACATGGGCACGTTTTTTTGGTCCGCGTTTTTCTCAGCATTTAAATGGTAAACCTGTGGTTGTGGTTAAAAACATTCCAGGTGGTGGCTCTACCAAAGGCGCTAACCGCTTTGAGCGCCGCGCTAAAGCAAATGGCTTAAATGTATTTAGTACTTCTGCCTCTACACAAATCCCTTACTTACTTGGCGACTCACGCGTTAGATACGAAGTAAAACGTTGGAACGTGATTATGGCCACACCGACAGGTGCGGTGGTATATGTGCGCCCAGAGCTGGGTATTAAAAACGCATCAGAGCTTGCCAAATTGCAGGGCCAAAAACTTAAATTTGGTAGCCAACGCGCTGCCTCAATGGACTTAGTTGGGTTATTAGCCTTCGACATGCTTGATTTAGACATACACGCCATTTTTGGTATGAAGGGCCGTGGCAGTGCACGTTTATCGTTTGAGCGTGGCGAGGTGGATATCGACTTTCAAACTACCTCTGCCTACTTAAAAAAAGTACAGCCGCTAGTTGATGAAGGTAAAGCGATTCCGCTTATGTCGTTTGGTGTACTTAATAAAGAAGGCAAAATTGTACGCGACCCAACGTTTCCTGACTTACCACACGTAGGCGAAGTATACGAAATGATCCACGGTAAAAAGCCAACAGGCGTTGAATACAACGTATGGAAAACCTTTTTTGTAGCCGGTTTTGCCGCGCAAAAAGGGCTGTTTTTACCTAAAGGCACCCCTGATGACGTTATTGCAGAGTGGCGCAATGCAGCACAGCGCGTCATTGATCAAGACAACTTTAAAGAAGAGTCTGAATTAGTACTTGGCCAATACCCACAACTTGTAAACGAAGATGCAGTAAACACACTGAGCTCAGCACTGACAATTTCTGAAACTGACAAACAATGGGTAAGAAATTACCTAACCGAAAACTACAACGCGCGTTTTTAAAAACCCATGTTGATTTGTTGTACACACAGTGGCTCGCATTTAGTGAGCCACTTTTTTAATCTAAGGAGAGCAGTATGTTAGATGCATTTTTAATTGCGCTACAAACTATTCTTACCCCCACACACTTAATGTATTTATGCGGCGGCGTTTTTTTAGGCTTGCTGATTGGTATTTTTCCGGGTTTAGGCGGCATAGCGGGTTTATCGTTATTACTGCCATTTTTATATGGTATGGACCCAATTTCAGCGCTTGCTATGCTTATTGGCCTAGTCGCGGTTATTCCAACCTCTGACACCTTCACCTCTGTATTAATGGGTATTCCAGGCTCCAGTGGCTCACAAGCCACAGTGCTTGATGGCTTCCCACTGTCTAAAAAGGGTCAAGCAGCCCGTGCGCTTTCAGCAGCGTTTGCTTCGTCATTATTTGGTGGCCTTTTTGGCGCCATTATTTTAACGCTGTTTGTACTGATTGCCCGCCCCGTTATTTTAGCGTTTGGCTCGGCCGAATTATTTATGCTTACTTTGCTAGGTTTAAGCATGGTGGGTGTATTGGCCGGTAACAGCCTAGTAAAAGGCTTAAGCGCATGTGGCTTAGGTTTATGTTTAGGCTCACTTGGCGGTGCTCCTGCAACCGGTGAATACCGCATGGTATTTGATAACGGTTACCTTATGGATGGGATTCCGTTAGTGGTTGTTGGTTTAGGTATATTTGCATTACCAGAAATTATCGATTTACTGCGTCAAAACCGCTCTATTTCAGAAGCATCCGAGTTGGGTAGTGGATGGTTTGAAGGCGTAAAAGATGTTGTTAAAAATAAATGGCTAGCTACGCGCTGTGCTGCCATTGGCTGTGTTGTTGGCGCACTACCTGGCCTAGGTGGCAGCGTAGTTGATTGGATCTCTTATGGTCATGCGGTACAAACCTCTAAAGACACCGAAAACTTTGGTAAAGGCGACATACGCGGTGTTATTGCCCCTGAGTCATCAAATAATGCCAAAGAAGGCGGTGGCTTAATTCCGACCTTATTATTTGGTATTCCAGGTTCTGGCAGCATGGCTGTATTTTTAGGTGGCATGGTATTAATTGGCTTAGAGCCGGGCCCTGCGATGATCACCACTGACCTTGATGTTACTTACACCATTGTATGGTCACTGGCACTTGCTAATGTAATTGGCGCGGGCGCGTGTTTACTTATTTCTAAATGGGTAGCAAAAGTAACAACTATTCCTTACACGCTCATGGCACCATTTATGGTTATGGTGATCTTTTTTGCGGCGTTTCAGGCAACCCGTGATTTAGGTGATTTAGTCGCACTTATTGGCATTGGTATTTTAGGCATATTAATGAAGCGCTTTGGATGGCCTCGCCCAGCATTTTTAATTGGTTTTGTACTGGCAAGCGGCATGGAAACTTACCTTTATCAAGCTATTCAGTTTGACGGCATAGAGTTTTTATTAAAACCGGGCGTGATTATTATTGGTGCATTAACCGCGCTTTCTATTTTCTTTGCAGCACGCCACTCTATTAAGGCTGCTAAAAAAGAAAAAGCCAATAAAAACACGGCTAATGCTGAGCTAAAACCAACTAATCTTAAACCACAAATCGCGTTTTCTGGCTTTGTTTGTTTAGTGTTTGCATACGGTTTGTATGACTCGTTCCAACGCACATTTTTAGGAGGAGTATTTCCTGCCGTGGTGTGCTCGTTCATGTTAATACTCTCTGCTGTTGTGCTGATCAAGCTGCTACTTAATAAAGTAGACGATGCTGTAAATTACGATAATGAGGTCTCTGCGGGGTATGTAAACGACTCAAGTGTGACTGGCCTTTGGCATTATGTATTTTGGCTGTGTGGCTTATTAGCTGGGTGTTTTTTACTGGGCTATGTGATTTCGATAGCGTTGTTTTTCATAATATTTTTACTTGTAAAAGCACGTATATCAATTGCTAGAACATTAACACTGACAGTGTGTGCGTTAGCATTCTTACTTACTTTATCGCACTTTATGGTATTAGATTTACCAAGCGGTTACCTACAAGAAGTGGCAAGCTTTACGCAGCTGTAAACGCCGCCGTGCTAAGCAAAACAAGCAGCGCTTAGCACGGTTTACATTCGCTCTAAAAGGCACTGGCTTAAGAAGGATATAATTATGATTTCACCTAAGCTTATTTTAATGCCGCTTTCTACAAGTGGGCATGTAACAGAGCGCTTAAAAGGGGGCTTAGCCGTTGCTAAGTATTTTAATGCGCACCTTGATGTTTATCACACGCACTTAGACCCAAAACGCTTTTTGCCAACAGGGCAGCTTGGCTTACCAACTAAATTGGTAAAAGAGTTAGACTCTGTAGCAGGGCGCTTTGCAACAACCGAATCGGCAAATTTAAAAACCGAATTTGTTAGTTTATGTGCCCAGCATCAAGTTAAATACACTGACGACAGCGCAGAGCATCCCACGCACCCAAGCGCTTCATGGCATATTAATATAGGTGTGCGCAGCGAAATAATTGCAGAGCAAGGCAAAGTTGCTGATTTAATTATTATTCCGCAGTCTAAAAGTGGTAAATCAACCTCGACCTTTGAGGCATCGGTAATGCGAAGTGGTAAACCTATATTACTGGTACCACGGCAAATGACCCACTTTGATATAAAAACAGTGGTGATTGGCTGGAACGCCAGTACCGAGGTATCGCGCGCGCTCACTTACAGTTTACCGCTTTTAAAACAGGCTAAAAAGGTTGTTATTTGCACCAGCGCAAGTAGCGCCGATAAAATGCCAAACGGCCATGAAGTGGTTAAATATTTAGCCCAGCACGATATTAAAAGTGAGTTTGTAACATTTAATAATGGCAGGCAATCAACCGCTAAAGCGTTTATGTCGGTAGCGCAAATGCATAATGCAGATTTAGTGGTGATGGGCGCATTTACTCACAGGCGAATCCATGAGCAAATTTTTGGTGGTATGACTAACTACATGCTAGCAAACACCACCTTGCCAATACTTATGGCGCGATAACACTTAAAGCTTAAAAACTAAATTTTACCCAAAAGCCGATATTTACGTTCAATATCGGCTTTTTATTAAAGCTCAATGTGATAAAACTAACCATTACAATAATAAAAGTTAATGGGTAGCAGCCTATGTATACGCTTTCACAGTGGCAATCAAACGGGCAGTTTATTGATATAAATGCCCAGCAAATTTTTACTCAAACAGCGGGGGATGCTAATAACCCCGCGCTCCTTTTGATACATGGCTTTCCAAGTGCAAGCTGGGACTGGGAAGGTATGTGGGATGAGCTCAAAAAACACTACTTTTTAGTTACACTTGATATGCTGGGGTTTGGCCTTTCGGATAAACCAATAAATGCTGCTTATAACATTACAGAGCAAGCTGATTTATACACGCAATTTTTAAAGCGTTTAAATATTACCAATGTACACCTATTAGCTCATGATTATGGCGATACCGTGGCTCAAGAGCTACTAGCAAGGCAAGTTGCTGGTCAAAGCGACATACGCATACACAGTGTATGCTTTTTAAATGGCGGGTTATTTCCACACATACATAAACCTTTATTTATCCAAAAGCTGCTACTTTCAAAACTCGGTTGGCTAGTACCTAAGCTAATGAGCAAACAAAAGTTTGCTAAAAGTTTAATCACTATTTTTGGTAAAAACACGCCACCAGCCCCTATGGTAATTGATACCCTTTGGGCGTTGTTAATTTATAACAAGGGTTTACGTGTAATGCCCAAGCTAATTAAATATATTACACAGCGAAAACAAAACGAGCAGCGCTGGGTTGGGGCAATGATTAATAGCGTTATACCGCTTACGTTTATTGCAGGTGAGCAAGACCCAATATCGGGTAAACACATGCTTGAGCACTATAAAAAAACAATACCTAATGCGCGCGTACAAGGGTTTGTTGAGCTTGGGCACTACCCACAAATAGAAGATGCCAAGGCTATAACTGAGGCTTATTTAAATTTTAGAAAGTAGATATAAAAAACGCGGCTATTTTAAGCCGCGTTTATAAACTAAATAACGTGATGCTGGCTACTTAGTACTTTCTTTTTTTAGGGATTTTTAACTGGCTTTCAAATTCATCAGGAAAAAGCACCGTGCCGTCGTCCTCTTCGGTAGGGAACACCGCAATCAGTAAGTCGTCTTCTTCAAGGCCGGGTGTCCAGCGGCTAAACCAATCTTTAGTCGGAATGGCTTTTGGGGTACAGCCTTCCCATTCGCCCGTGGCCCAAGCTTGTGCAAAATCGCGGGTTGGCCACACTGGTACACAGTCGTCATCTTCGTTGGCAAGCATTACGCAGCCATCATCGTCGTTTAAAATCCATACTTGTTTGTACTGTTGTACGGTTTCAAACATAAAAGCGAGTCGTTTTTTTGCCCCTAGCCCTAAAATTACGGTTTGTTCTTCAGTCGCATTTGCAGTTGTCATAATTGGCTCACTCTTTATTGCTTCAAATTTGAATTTTACTGTTACAAGTATATCGAGTTATGTGACAGTGTGTTGAAAAATTATTATTTAACCTGAACTCTGGATAATAAATCTATCTCTAGCAGTTATTTTAAGCGCTAACTGCGTTGAATTTACTTGCAATAGGCTAGCTATGGACGCGTAAATTCGCCTTGTTTTTACTGAAAATCTCTGGCTAGAGATAAAATAAGCTTAACTATCATCATGATAAAATATGTTAGTAAATCTCTTAACCAGAGTTCAGGTTATTTAATTTTGTAATTCAGATCTGTTTTGGTACTCCCTAAGTATATTTTGAGCGAGCATTCAAAATTGCCCTTGAATGTTGTTAAAAAGGCCGCATCTCATATGCATACTCATAATGAAGGATTTAACAATGACCACAGATTTACTGGCTCCGTATACATTAAACGACTCACTTGAACTTAAAAATCGCGTTTTTATGGCGCCTTTAACCCGTTGTATGGCTGATGATAATTTAGTACCTACGCAAGATATGGTCGAATATTATGCGCGCCGTGCCGATGCCGGCTTAATTATTAGCGAAGCCACTATCATTCGCCCAGATGCACAGGGCTACCCAAATACACCGGGGTTATTTACCAGCGAGCAAATTCAAGGTTGGAAAAAAGTAACCGACGCCGTACATGCAAACGGCGGTAAAATGTTTGCACAGCTTTGGCATGTTGGCCGTGTTGCTCACCCTCATTTTTTTGACGGCGAAGTATTAGCGCCATCGGCAATTGGTGTTGAAGGCTCTGTACCACGTATGCGTGAACTGACGTACATTACGCCAAAAGCGGCCACTAAAGAGGATATTAATTCACTGATAGCCGACTTTGCTAAAGCGGCCGAAAACGCCATTGAAGCAGGTTTTGATGGTGTAGAAATTCATGGCGCAAATGGTTATTTAATTGATCAGTTTTTACATTACGCTGCAAATGAGCGCACTGATGAATATGGCCAAACACCTGAAAATATGGCGCGTTTTGCAATAGAAGTGACCGATGCGGTTGTTAATGCAGTAGGTAATGAGCGTACGGCAATTAGGTTATCGCCAGGTGCTTATTTTAATATGGAAGAAGATAAGCGTGATAAAGCGGTATTTGATTATTTATTAGCGCAGCTAGATGACAAAAAACTGGCTTACATTCATGGTGGTATTTTTGATGACAGCACTCAATTTGACTCTTTAGAAGGTAAAACAACCTCGCAGTATTTGCGCGCAAACACTAAAACCAGCCTTGTAGGGGTAGGTAGTTATAGTTTTGATGATGCAAAACAAGCAATAAACGATGGCCAGTTTGATTTAATTGCGATTGGTCGTCCATTTATTGCTAATCCAGATTACATTAGTAAAGTGGCTAATAATGAAGAACTTGTTGCTTATAGTGACGAGATGTTAGCTAAACTATTCTAATTAATTAGGGCGTGTTGACCTTTGGCGTTTGAATTTGCAGCAGTATGTTTGGTTTTTAGGCAAGGCAGAGCCTATGAAGTGTGGTTACTCCCCATTAATAGGCGATAACGCAGCATAAATGCCAAACATGCGCTGCCCTTCGGGTTCTGCCTAGGGGCGATAAACTCTTTGTTGCCTACATGGATGTAGGTAAGGGGCGTGAGCAGGACGCGGAAGCTTTACTCGGTTTTTACTTAGCCCACTAGGTTACAAACCTCGTGCCGCGATTTAATCACCCCTAGATTGAACAAATTTCAATCCGCAAAGATCAACACGCCCTAGTATTTATATATAAATCAGCCTAGGTTTTTGTGCTTAGGCTGACTTACAAATGACATAACAAAGCCATAAAAACCCCACATTTTTTTAACACCCCTGTAAATAAACTTCATTTTTGTTGTCATAATTCGAAATCATACTGTGCCCGCTTTCATAATTACTTTAGATAATTAAAACCAAACGGGATCACAATGTACGCTTTAAATAATAAATCGATTTTGAGCATGGCAATTGCTATGGCTGTATCAACGTCAGCTTATGCAAATGACAACGAAATAGAAGAAATAACCGTTACTGCAAAACCAACCAGTTACGCAAATAATGTGATTGAGCCTGCAATGCTTGATCAACAAACAACGGTTTCGAGTGTGTTATCGGTTATCGATAACTTACCTGGCATTAGCATAAACGAAGGCGATGCATTTGGTGGCGATGACTGGTCTACCACAATTACTATGCGTGGTTTTAGTATTGACTCGAACCAGCAGCAATTAGGGATGACCGTTGATGGTATTCCTAACGGTGGCTCAAACTATGGTGGTGGCGCTAAAGCAAACCGTTACCTAGACACTGAAAATTTAGCCACTGTAGAAGTAGGCCAAGGCACCTCAGATATTAAATCGGCATCGCTTGAGGCACTAGGCGGTACATTTAACTTTGTAAGTAAAGCGCCAAGCCTTGATAGCAGCACCACTTTTGCTTACACCTCGGGTAGTCATGATGCGACCCGCTTTTACGTTAAGCACGAAACGGGTACTTTATTTGATAATACACAAGCGTATGTAAGTTACTCGCAAACTGATACTAGCCGCTGGATTGGCTCGGGTAGCAACGGCGGAAAAGATAATCAACACGCAGAGCTTAAATTTGTAACAACGCTTGCTGATTTAACAATTACAGGGCGTTTATCTTACGATGATGTAAGCGAGACTAACTACAACAGTGTAAGTCTTGCGCAATTTGAACAAACGCCAGAGTGGGATCAGTTAACGTGGAACTGGACAGGCGTTCCACATTATGACCAAATGTTTGCTGAGGGCTGGGGTACACTGCGTGAAAATACGTTAGCGTATTTAAAGTTTGAATATGCGCTTTCGCCAACATCGCTTATTACAGTGAGCCCTTATTATCATAAAAACTCGGGCCGTGGCGATTGGATCCCACCGTATTTAACAACTCCAGTAGATGAAAACGGCAACCCGACTACAGAGGGCGGCGCTAACGCAGGCTCTTACGGTTTTGTAGATAGCGCAGGTAACGCACTGGCACCAAACGAAGGGTGTACGGCAAGTTTAAGCTGGCCGTGGGAGTCGGGCCCTGGTTTAAATCCAGCATGTTACGATGATACGGCAATACCTGTAATGTCGTATCGTCATACGCATTACAAAAAAGACCGCTTAGGGGTCACTGCCAACTACCAAGCTACGTTTGGTATGCACGACATAGAAGCCGGTTTTTGGTATGAGCAAAGCGACCGTGACGAGTCTCGCGATTGGCACAAAGTAATTAATGCCAGCATTTACCACCACTTTGATAGCACGCCATACTGGACCCAGTATAAAAACACCTTTGAGACCGACACCCTTAAATGGTACGCGCAGGATTCAATGGCCCTTGGCGATTTCACGCTTAACGTAGGTGTTAAAAAGTACCTTGTTGATATTGAAAAGTACGACCATTATCAAAATGCCACAACCGCTAAAGTTAATAGTGACTCTGATGTGTTATTTAGTGGTGGTATTTTGTATCAGCTAAATAACTCAATCGAGCTATTTACCAGCTACAGCGAAAACTTTGCTGCTATTAAAGACGGGGTGCTTGAGCGCGACAGCTCTGATTTATCAGCCATTGAAGCTGAAACCGCTGAAAACATCGATTTAGGTGTTCGTTATCAAAATAACGCGCTAAACCTGACCGCAACAGCGTATTCAATTGAATTTGATAACCGTATTACGTTCATTGCCCCAGGTAGTGACACTGGCGGTATTGATTACACCATAGGTACAAATGGCTCTTACTTAAATGTAGGGGGTATTGAATCGCAAGGTTTAGAACTGTCGGCAAGTTACATGCTAAGCCCACAATGGAGTGTATATAGCTCGTACACGAATAATGACTCAGAGTACAAAGGCGATGCACCCGGGTTTGAAGCCGGTGAAAAAGTAACAGACTCAGTAGATGACTTATTTGTGCTATCGACCGATTACTTTAGCGGTGATTTCCGCTTTGGTTTATCGGCTAAATACACCGGTGAGCGTGGCGAAGTTGATGGCTATACCGTGGTTGATTTAAACGCAGGTTACGCAACCGATATAAACGCAGGACCATTTAAAGCTATCGATGTTGCCTTTGTTGTTTATAACGTTACCGATAAAAGCTATTTAGCGGGTGGTACGGGCAATGGCAGCACTTACTTTATTGGTGCACCACGTACAGCAGCACTGACGTTATCGGCTACGTTTTAATAGCCATAATGTACAGTAAATAATTAAAAGCCCATCTTTGATGGGCTTTTTGTTAAATGTACACAGTAATTAGGTACACAGTAATTATGAACTCAATTATAAAAGCCACGGTATTTAGCATCATTGTATTAATCAGCAATACCGCAAGCGCAGCGCAAAATGTAGTGCTAGTGACCCTTGATGGTGTGCGCTGGCAAGAGGTGTTTGGCGGGGCAGATAAAAACCTCATTAATAATGCCGATTTTGTTAAAAACCCAACGCAATTAAATAAGCAATTTTGGGCGCCTACCGCCAATAAGCGCCAGCAATTACTCATGCCATTTTTAACTCAACATGTGGCTAAAAAGGGCGTAATTGTAGGTGATAGAGCAAAAGGCTCTAATATGTCGGTGAGCAACCCTTGGTATTTTTCATACCCTGGGTATAACGAAATTCTCACCGGCGAAGTAGATGAAAAAATTAATAGTAACAATAAAGTATTAAACACGAATAAAACCATTTTAGAGCGCCTAGATGAGCGTGCAGACTTTAAAGGTAAAACCGCTTTGTTTGGGAGCTGGGATGTATTTCCTTACATTGTGAATACCCAGCGTAGTAACGTGTATGTGAATGCGGGTTTTATGCCCATAGAAAACGATTTATTTGCCGATGCTAAGCTTTTAAACGCGTTGCAAAATGAAATTCCGAGCCCATGGGAAAACGTACGCTTGGACAGTTTTACTTACCGATTTGCTAAAGCGTATATGCTGGCAAAAACGCCGCGCTTGTTAGTTATTAGCTTAGGTGAAACCGATGACTTTGCTCACGATGGCCATTACGACCAGTATTTAAAATCTGCAAGGCAAAGCGATGCGTTTTTAAAAGACTTATGGAGCACAATTCAAACTACACCGGGCTATAAAAACAACACAACGCTTATTGTTACCACCGACCACGGCCGCGGGAGCAGTGCAAGTGACTGGCAACATCATAGCTCTAAACGTGCGTTGGCTGAGCTGCATTTAGCGGGTAATAAATTTCCTGAGGGCATTGTCGGCTCTGAGCATATTTGGCTTGCTGCCATTGGCCCTGCAATAAAAGGGCACGGCTTAATTACAACACAAAATGAGCTTAAACAGGCGCAGGTTGCAGCCACTGTTTTAAGCGCATTGGGTATAAACCCAAAACACCTAAATTCAAACATGGCATCGCCAATAAGTGAGATTTTAAAATGAAGCAGTTAGTAAAACCTATTACACACGCCGTATTAGCATTAGGGTTAGCGTTTAGCGCAAATACTATGGCAGCCCCTTCAAAAATTTTATTTGGCTCGTGTGGGCATCAAGATAAAGACATCCCAATATTTGACACCATTAATAAAGAGCAGGGCGATTTATTTATATTTTTAGGTGACAATATTTACGGCGACACCAACGATATGACGGTACTTGCCAATAAATACCAAAAATTAGGTGCAAAACCAGGCTTTAAAACACTAAAAGCGAATACGCCAATCATTGCGATGTGGGACGATCACGACTTTGGTCAAAACGATATTGGTAAAGACTACCCACATAAAGAGCAGTCTCGCCAAATTATGCTCGATTTTTGGGGTGAGCCTAAAAGCTCACCCAGACGCACCCGCACGGATGGCATTTACACGTCGTATATGTATGGTGAGGATGAGCAAACCGTACACGTAATAATGCCCGATTTACGCTGGAACCGTGATGCACTTAACCACGTAAGCGAGCTTGAATATTACACTAAGCGTAAGCTTAATAACCAAGGCCCGTATAGCCCAACAGAAGTGAAAGGCGCCTCTATGCTAGGTGAGGCGCAGTGGCAATGGCTTGAGCAAGAGCTTAAAAAGCCTGCGGCTATAAAGCTAATTGCCTCAAGCTTGCAGTTATTACCCGATTTTACAGGGTGGGAGTCGTGGGCTAATTTCCCAGAGGATCGTAACCGTTTATTTGCGTTAATTAAAAAGCATCAAGTGAATGGGGTTATTATCATCAGTGGCGATACGCACTGGGGTGAAATATCAAAGTATCAACAAAACCTTGATTACCCTTTAATAGAAATGACCAGCTCAGGCCTCACTGAAAAGTGGAAAGACGTAAGCCCAAATAAACACCGTGTAGGTGATTACACCCACAATGTTAATTACGGCGATTTAAGCATAGATTGGCAACAAGCAGATCCAGCCATCTCACTTAAGCTTAAAGGGATAGATGGTAAAGTGATTATGCAAAGCGCATTTAGCTTATCAAGCATTAGCCCTTATAAATAAAATGGCCTGACAAATAAAACGCACAGTGATTAAAATTAACGCTGTGCGTTTAAACTCCCTGCTAACCCGCTGATTTATTAGTGCCAATTTGCTGATTGCGCTACCCCTATAAATGAAAATATCTTAAACTGGTTTTACTTCAAGTAAGGACTCCAGTTGTATGCTCAATATTATTCAATCAAACCGTATGGAAGCGCTGCAGGCTCAGTTTAATCAGCTATTAAAAGTAAACCCGCTGCAAAGCCCATTCGATAAAGAAGTGGTATTAGTGCAGTCGCCGGGTATGTCGCAGTGGCTTAAAATTGGTTTAAGCGAAAACCTAGGGTTAGCCGCGCAGGTCGATTTTCCGCTGCCATCGAGCTTTATATGGCAGTTGTATCAGCAGTTATTGCCCAATGTGCCTAAAGAGTCGGCATTTAATAAGCCTAACCTTGCTTGGAAATTATTTGCAATACTGCCCAGCTGTATTGATGAACCGCTTTATTTGCCGTTAAAAACCTATTTAGAGGGCGACCTAGACGGGCAAAAAACCTTTGCCCTGTGTGAAAAAATTGCCGATGTGTACGACCAATATTTAATGTACCGCCCGCATTGGATTGCCACTTGGGATAGCGGACAAGACGAACTTGACGATGTTGATATAAGCATTGCCCCGTGGCAAAGCGATTTATGGCGAAAGCTGGTGGCGCACAGTAAAGCGCTTGGGCAAAGCCAATTTCATCGTGCCAATATGCAAGGGCAGTTACTCGCCGCCCTTGAGAATATGGATAATAGCTTACTACCTAAGCGCATTAGTTTATTTGGTATATCGGCGATTGCGAGCTCGCAGCTTGAGGTGTTTGAAGCCTTGAGCAAAAAAACAGAGGTTTTTTTATTCTTTTTTAATCCTAGCGAGCATTATTGGGGCGATGTGGTTGATGAAAAAACAGCAGCCAAAATAAATGCCAAATACGCCAAAATGCCGCTTTTAGAAGCGCAGCAAAAAAAACAAACTAACCCTGATGAAGAATACTACTTTATAGGTAACCCGCTTTTATCGTCATGGGGAAAACTAGGGCGCGACTACTTTGAGCAACTCGTACAACTTGATGCGCGTTGGATTGATGGCTTTATAGATGCGTTTGACGATAGCTTGCTGGGCCAAATTCAAAGCGAGATTTACCAACTGGCATTTAAAGGTGAGTCGCTTACCGATAATAAGCAGTGGTTTATAAATGATGAGGGTAAATTGCCCATTAGCGACAGCGACACCAGCATTACTTTAAGCGATTGCCACACACCGCTTAGAGAAGTTGAGCGCTTGCACGACTATTTACTTACTTTGTTTAATCAAAACCCGTCGCTCACTCCCAAAGACATTATTGTAATGATGCCTGATGTAGGTACGTACAGCCCGTATATTGAAGCGGTGTTTGGCGGCGCGCAAAACACCAGTCGCTTTATTCCTTATGCATTGGCCGATTTAGCCATAGAGCAAGAAAAACCGGTGCTGAGCTCGTTTGCCAGCTTAGCTAATTTGCCGTTTTCGCGTTTTGGTGTTTCGGATATTCTTGATTTACTGCAAGTAACACAAATTGCCGAAAAATTTGCGCTAGAGGCGCACGAGTACGAACAAATTCAATATTGGCTTGAGCGTGTAGGGGTTAAATGGGGTATAAATGCTGAGCACAAAAGTAGCTTTGATTTACCCGCAATAGATTTAAATACCTGGCAGCATGGTTTAAACCGTTTACTGCTAGGCATAGCCCAGCGCGATGAACAATGCCCATTTAACGGCATTTATAGTGCCGATGAAGTAGAGGGCATGGCGCTTGATACCCTTAATAAACTGGTGCATTTTATTGATGTACTGCAGCGCTTTAAAGATGAGCTAACCCCTGATGATACCCTTAGCAATAAAGCGGATATTTTATCTGAGCTAATAAATGCTATTTATTACAATGAAGGCGACGACAGTTGGGATTTACTGGTACTGCAAAATGTTTTAGAGGAGCTTAAAAAGCACCACGATAATGGCGATTACGATAAACATGTATCGCAACGAATTGTAAGCTACCTGATAAAACAAGGCATTCAAGAAAAAGGCGTAGGGCAGCGCTTTTTAGTGGGGCAAGTTAACTTTTGTACACTAATGCCTATGCGCGCCGTGCCGTTTAAAGTGGTGTGTATGCTTGGCTTAAACGATGCCGATTATCCACGTACGGTGCAGCCAATAGGGTTTGACTTAGTGCCGTATTCTAAAAAACAAAAAGGTGACCGTTCACGTAAATTAGATGACCGTTACTTATTTTTAGAAGCCCTCCTGAGTGCCCGCGAAAATTTATACATAAGTTACATTGGCCGCTCATGTTTTGACAATCAACCACGTATGCCCTCGACCTTAGTAAGCGAGCTTTTAGAGTACATAGGCCGCAGCTTTACGTTAGCAAATAACAGCGAAAAAACGCTGCCTGAGTGTTTAATTTATCAACAGCACTTACAGCCTTTTAATCGTGCGTATTACACAGCAGATACTGAAGCTGAGGCTAAGCTGAGTAATCACAGTTTTAATCCTATTTGGCTACCTAGTGAGCGCGTAGACGCGCAGCCACTAACAGCCATTGATGTAACAGCGCCCGCGCAATTAGAGCTTGATGTATTTATTCGCAGTGTGTGCAACGCACAAGAGAGCTTTTACCAGCAAACATTAGGTTTACGCCTACCTGAATTTAACGAAGTAGCAAAAGATGAAGAGCCTTTTAGCCTAGATGCGCTGCGCCGCTACTTTTATTTAGACGAAATACTGCAAGCCAACATTAATGAGCAACCTTTAAGTACAGAGCAAATATTGCAACGGGGGGAGCTGCCACAAGCCAATGTGGGCAATTTAGTGTATGAGAGCATGGCGCACCGAGTAGATGCACTTGCCGGGCAAGTAAAAGAGCATATTAAAAGCGGCAAAACCGACCCGCTTGAGGTGTCTTTGCGTATAGAAAATACCACCATTGAGGGCTGGCTTAATCATATTTACCTTCAAAAACAAGTGTTTTACCGAAGTGCCAGTATAAAGGCCAAAGATTTAATTAAGGGCTTTATATATCATCTTGTTGCACAAAGTATGGAACAAAATGTTGAAACCCTATTACTGGGGCTTGATAAGCAAATTAGCTTTGCACCGCTTAGTAAAAATGAGGCCGATGCCTTACTCAGTGATTGGTTTTCGTTATACCAAGCCTTGCGCAAAGAGCCTGTGGCATTTTATCCGGTAAGTGGCTATGAATACGTTAAAAGTGGTGGCGATATTGGTAAAGCCATTAGCAAGTTTAACCCACAATACATAGGGCGCGGCGAGGGCGAAAACCCGTATATTCGTTTAACAGTGCAATCGCTCAATGACTGCCAAGAAGAATTTATTAAGTGGAGCGAAAAATTACTCTCCCCATTACATGCACATGCAAAGGAGAGTGACCATGCAAGCGCTTAATCCGCTAACAATGCCATTAAAAGGGCAAAGTTTAATAGAAGCCAGTGCGGGTACAGGTAAAACCTACACCATTACCGGGCTTTATTTACGTTATTTATTAGGCTTGCAAATACCAGGGGAGATAAACACCCCGTTAAGCGTTGAGCAAATACTTGTGGTGACATTTACCGATGCTGCAACGCAAGAAATTAAAGACCGCGTACGCAGCCGTATTATTGCTGCGCGCGATGCATTACTTGGCCAAAACCCAAATGATGAATTAATAGAAGGCGTAATAGCCGCAGTAGATGATAAACATCGCGCCTTTGATTTACTCGATGCCGCCGCTAAATCTATGGACGAAGCCGCTATATTTACCATTCATGGTTTTTGCCAACGCATGTTAAAGCAGCATGCGTTTGAATCAGGTGTTGCCTTTAACCTTGAATTTATTTTAGATGAGCGCGACATACTGCTCGACACAATTAAGGATTTTTGGCGCGCCTTTGTATACCCACTTAATAAAGAACGCACTGATGCTATTTTAGGGGTGTTTGCAGCCCCTGAATCGCTATTTAGCCAAGTCAGTAGTGTGCTAAATAAAGCCAATGCGAACATAGTGCCGCAAATAAACTTAGATGACGTATTTAAAGCTCGCGATGAGTACATTGCTAAAGTACCCGCTTTTAAAAAAGCAGTGCTGGAGCAAGAGTTTATAGCTGCAATAAAGGGCTCGGGTTTAAGTGGCTCTAAAACACCTGGGCGAAAAGGCAGTTTAACGGCCCTTGAAGGATTTTGTTTAGGTGATGAGTTATTTTTTGAATTTGGCACCAATAAATACTCGTTTGAGGTGTGGAGCAGCGAAAACTTAAGTGATGCCAGTAATTATAAAAAAAATCAGCCATTATTTAGCCACCCTCTGCTTAGCCTGTTTGATGAGCTTAGTGCACTTAATACTAAAATTAATCAGGGCCTTAAAATTGCCGTTGTACAAACCGCAGCTCGGTGGGTTAAACAGGCAATTGTAAAACGCAAGCAAGAGCAAAGTGTGATCACCCCAGATGATTTACTGACTAATTTACACAGTGCTTTAAATGCTGAGCAGGGCGAGGCTTTATCGCAAAAAATAGCGCAGCTATTTCCTGTTGCCATGATTGATGAGTTTCAAGATACCGATCCGATTCAGTACGGAATTTTTAGCAAAATATACGGCCAAGAAAAAACGACGCTTGCCATGATAGGCGACCCAAAACAGGCTATTTATGGCTTTAGGGGCGCTGATATTTTTACCTATATTGGCGCAAAAGAGTCGGTAGAGCCTGAGCAGCAATTTACTTTAGGTACCAATTTTCGCTCAAGCACCGATATAGTAAGCAGTGTAAACAGCTTGTTTTCTAAACATGCAAATAGCTTTATTTATAACGATGCCATACCGTTTAACGCAGTAGCAGCAAAAGGCAAAAAAGCCGATGAAACATTTACAATAGATGGCACACCTGCCACCGCGTTTGAATTTAATGTATTTGTAGATGAAGCTGCAGATGAAAAAAACAAACCCACCAGTAAAGGCGTTGGGCAAGGGCATTTGGCGAGCTATTTTGCCAATAAAATAGTGACATTGCTTGAGCAAGCCGAGCAAGGGCGAGCGTGCATTGGTAAGCATAAGGTGACCGCTGCCGATATTTGTATATTGGTGCGCGACCGTTTAGAAGCGCAAATAATGAAAAAAGCACTCAGCAATGCCAATATTGCTAGCGTGTATTTATCGCGCGACAGTGTTTTTAGCCAAGAGCTTAGCCACCATTTACTTAACTTTTTAACGGCATTGCATGGCCAATACAACGAGTCATTACTGCGCGGCGTATTAGCTGGGCCGTTATTTTGTTTAAGCTACAACGAAATTTACGCCCTTGCTGATGATGAAAATAAGTGGCAAGAGCACTTAAACTTTTTTGCTCAACTTAGCCATATTTGGAACAAGCAAGGCGCAATGGCGATGCTTGAGCGTTTGTTAAGTCATAATCAGCTGAGCGCTAAGTGGCAAGGGCTTGGCTATAACGTTGAGCGCTGGTTAACCGACTTTAGACACTTAGGTGAAATACTGCAGCAAAAGCAAATAGAGCTAGAAGGCACTTTGCGCTTGCTGCGTTGGTTTGCACAAAAGGTTAGCCAGCAAGATGGCGAAACCGTGCAAGTACGCCTAGAGAGTGACGCCAACTTAGTTAAAATTGTGACTATGCATGCCTCAAAAGGGCTCGAGTATCCGCTGGTATTTATGCCTTTTGCCAGTGGCTATCGCGAAACTAAAGAAGCGCTTTATCATCAAAACGGCCAGCTAGTTTACGATTTAAGTAAAAACGAAGACGCCTTAGCACAAGCCGAGCAAGAACGCTTAGCTGAAGACTTACGCTTACTTTATGTTGCCCTTACCCGTGCGGTACATTTTTGTGCACTTGGGGTGTATAACATAGGGCAGGGGCAAAGTAGTCGCTTGGCTATACAAAGTAGTGCATTAGGGCATGTGTTATTTGCAGGGCTTGAGCTTACAAGTAGCCAAACGTGGCGTACCCACTTAAGTGAATTTTGCGACGATCACACCGAAATGCACTATCAGCAATTTACGGCTGAGCAATTGGCCGAACAAGGCCAATTAACACTTAATAGCGCAGTGCAGCAAAGCCAAGCGTTAAGAGTTAATACGGTTACAGCCAACATAGAGCGAGATTGGCGAGCAACCAGCTTTAGCGCGCTGAGCTTTAAAAAGCACACCGATCATATTGAGCCTGGGCGCAGCGATGAAGATCATGAAAAAGATGAATTTGCTAACAGCCAAGATGAAATACCATCGCCTTACAGTTTCCCCAAGGGGGCGAAGCCTGGAAGCTGTTTGCATGAAATATTTGAGCAAATAGACTTTACCAGTGCGCAAGTACACCCTACAAATCCAGAGCAAAATTTAGCAGAGGTAGTTAAACATGCACTGGATAAATACCATATTAGCGAAAGCTGGCAACACGTGACCGAGCAATGGGTGCTTGATTCGTTAACCTGCCCCTTAAACAATGAGGGATTAAGCTTAAGCCAATTAGCCCCGACAGACTGCCTAGTCGAAATGGAATTTAATTTACCTTTAGATAGTTTAAGCGCGCCTAAATTAAACGAAATACTGGTTAAGCATTTTGGTTTTACCCAAAGCAAACTCGAGTTTTCTCATGTAAAAGGCCTGTTAAAGGGATTTATAGATTTAATTTTTTGCTATCAAGGGAAGTATTATATTTTAGATTATAAGTCTAATTACTTAGGCAATACGCCCGCTGATTATGAAAGCGACCTGCTAGAGCAAGCCATGAATAGCCATCAGTATCATTTACAGTATTTAATTTATAGCGTTGCGCTGCACCGATTACTCAAACAACGCATTAGTGAATATGCAATAGAAACCCACTTAGGCGGGGTTTATTATACGTTTTTACGCGGCATGCCGGCGGGCAAAGGGGTGTATTTTAATAAGCTTAGCGCAGAGCAAATCACACTATTAGATGGCTTATTTAGCCAAGGAGCCATGTTATGAGTGACTACCCTATGCAGCAAAGCCTGTTTGATGAGCCGCCAGCACCTGCCCAACCATTAAATACGGTGGAGCTGCTTGACTACTTATTAGATGAAAAACGCATAAGAATGGTAGATGTAAAGCTTGCCTTAATGCTGTGCGATAACCAGCAAAACGACGTGTTTTATATAGTGTTATTGCTGTGTTTAGCACAGCAAAGCCAACATAGCTGTTTAACATTAAAAGAAGTCGACTGGCAAAACCCGTTTAATTTACGCCAAAGCGACTTTACTAAAACCGAGGGCAATGTACCAAATATTACATCGCCTTTTAACGAAGCCTTTAACTACCTCGATGCGCTTAGCTGTTTAAGTGCCCATAACAGTGTGGGCGAGGCCAAACCCTTACAGTTATTTAACGAACGGCTTTATTTTGCGCGCCTAGCTGATTATGAGCACACCTTAGCTATACGTTTACTTGCGATGAGTGAGCGCCATTTAAATATAAATACCCAGTTACTCAGCCAATTATTAAATGACTACTTTGTTGATAATTCAGCACTTGCGATTGATTGGCAAAAAGTAGCTTGTGCTATTGCCGCAACAAAAGGCTTTAGCGTTATTACGGGCGGGCCAGGGACTGGTAAAACCACCACCGTGACTAAGCTATTAGCTATTTTACAGTCGCTTTATAAAAGTGCACCTTTAAGCATTAAACTGGTGGCGCCTACAGGTAAAGCCGCAGCCCGTTTAAGTGAATCAATTTTAGGGGCAAAAGAGCAACTTAAAAATATTCCTGAGGATATAAAGGCCTTAATCCCCGGTAGCGCGCAAACCATTCACCGGCTTTTAGGGGTTAAACCCTTTACTAATAAATTTAAGCATAACAGCACCAACCCGCTGCATTTAGATGTACTTATTATTGATGAAGCCAGCATGGTTGATTTATCGCTCATGGCTAAATTAATAGAAGCACTGCCTGCGCATGCGCGTTTAATATTGCTTGGCGATAAAGACCAACTTGCCTCGGTAGATACCGGCAGTGTAATGAGTGATTTATGCCAAGGGTTAGCATTGGGTGAAACGCCTAATTACTCGCAAGCACGATGTGATGAGCTCAATGCTTTATGTTTTAAAGGAAAGGCTAAATTAGCGGCGCCTGGGCATAGCGAATTTAAACTAGCCGATTGCATTGCGTTTTTACAACACAGCTACCGGTTTGATGCACAAAGTGGCATTGGCCAGCTTGCACTGGCGGTTAATACTAACCATAACGGTATTTTAAAATACGTAGAGCAACAAAGCACACAAGGGCAGTTTAACGATGTTATTTTAGAATATGACTTTGTTGCAAAACCCATAGAAAAATTAATAAACAGTGCTGCTAAGCATTACGCTCATTATTTAAATTTAATCGCCCAAGGGGCAAGTGTTGCAGATGTTCACGCGGCGTTTTCTCAATATCAATTATTAGCGGCCGTACGTGAGGGTGATTACGGCGTAAATAGCTTAAACAGTCGCATTGAGCGCGCACTTGTGCAGCAAGGGTTAATATCGGTAAGCCCAAACCAGCGCCATTACAGTGGTATGCCTATTATGGTGAGCCAAAACGATTATCAACTTAAGTTGTTTAATGGTGATATTGGTATTTTAATGCCCGATGAAAGCGGGCAGTTAAAAGCATTATTTATTGATGAGCAAAGCACGGTTCGGGCGTTTTCACCTGCGCGCCTGCCTGCTCACGATAAAGTGTATGTAATGACCATACATAAATCGCAGGGCTCGGAGTTTAGTTATACAGCTATGGTTTTACCGCCGCTTAAACACGCCAGTATGGGTGTAAATAGGCAGCTGGTGTACACAGGCATAACACGTGCTAAAAACACCTTTGAGCTGGTGGCCGATAAAAAAGTACTGCAATTGGCCATGAGCAAAAGCGTATCAAGAGCCTCAGGATTGTATGAGCGCTTAAAATACTAATACCTGTTTATATTTATAGGTTTAACTAATTACTAAAAACCTAACGTATTTTTATGCGTTAGGTTTTTTAGCTTTAGTACTGCCGACTACTAGGTGTGTGTAAATAATACTAAATATTGCAATTATTTGAATTTAAGTAATTGAATATAAAGTCAATATAGATTTAGCAGAATTTAAATGATAATAAATTGTTGCATTTTTGAGCGTTGTTCCTAATACTGGTCAATGCATGTGCGCCTGCACATGTGTAAATGAATACCTTAAGTACATAGGCATAAAAATAAAACACTGAACACATTAAGGATTTATATGAACAACTCTAAACGAACACACACACTTAAATATCTACTTTTTGCCAGCGCTGCGTTTTTAATGAGCTTTACTGCACTGAGTAAAGATCACAAAATTATACTGATCCACGGCTTACAGGTATCGCAAATAACCAATAAGTCGGGCAGCGATGTAATAAACGACGGTGAAACCTATTGGCAAACCTATTGGAATAACCGTGCTGATGAACGTATTGATTGGCCTGCCTATGAGCGTATTGAAGGTAAAATTGCGACCGATTGGGTATGGCCTAAATTAAAGCAAATATCGCGTTCTAACTTATGTGCTGATGGCTGTGTGCTAGTAACGCATTCAACAGGCGATTTAGTTGCTCGCCATATTATTGATAACCAAGCTAATTGGCTTGAAAATGCAGGCCTTACACCACTTAATATTGTGGCGACCTTTGATTTAGCGGGAGCAGGGGGCGGCAGCGAGCTTGCCGATATTGCTGTAAGTGCTTTAACTGGCGCAGCATGGAACTTTGCAGTGGATGCAGCACTCAAATGGTGGTTAGGCAGCGATGTGACAGAAGCGGTGGGCGTATTACACGATTTAAAAGTAAATAACGCACGCAAAATTTCGCCGTTTCCAGATGCGCGTACGCCGCGTTTACGTTTTGTAGCCGATGGTAATGAGTACCTAGGTTTAACGGGCGGATTTTTAAAAGGGAATGATGATTCGGTGGTGGCATCGCATTCATCGTGTGGAGCAAGCGCGGCTAAATCGTTTGGTAGTTGTAGTAGCACTATTGATACTAATGGCCAGTTAAAATCGCAAGGCGATGCCGTTAATAGCTTTATGCCGCACCATTATCCAATGATGATGAGCGACAGTTACAGCCACAACGAGATCCATAATGCGCAGCGCAAAGGGAATGTCACAATTGCCATGAACAACATAAATGTAGATGGTCAAAATGTT
Organism: Pseudoalteromonas sp. R86517; assembly: GCF_042466295.1. Taxonomy (NCBI): domain Bacteria; kingdom Pseudomonadati; phylum Pseudomonadota; class Gammaproteobacteria; order Alteromonadales; family Pseudoalteromonadaceae; genus Pseudoalteromonas; species Pseudoalteromonas sp. R86517. The sequence continues at coordinate 1,813,673 of NZ_JAXHCB010000001.1, read as the reverse complement.
GGCTTTAACACATTTGATAAAACAACGGGTACTTGGTTTTGGAAAAAACACTACCGCTATATTAAGGATTCAAACACGCAAAGCGCCTCGGCACTTATTTATAACGTGATCCCTTAATAAGTACCTAAATTTTATAAACGCGTTAGGTATTAAACGCTAGAGCGTGTAGTTATTTGCTGCACGCTTTTAAAGGATTGATGCAACATGAAAAAGTTTTACATTGGTGCCGCTGTAGTCAGTATTGCGATGTTTTTACTGTGGTTTACAAATAAAAATGAAGTTAAAACGCTTGAGCCTCCCGCTGCACTGGCAATAAAAAACAAGACAGATCCAGCAAGCCCAGATAAAAACACCGTAATAACCATTGATGTGCCAAAACAAAAACAGGCAAAAAGCCCTCCCAAAATACATTATGATCAGCACTTGGCCCGTGCCGCTGAGCATGTGGCAATGCAATACCAAAGCGCACTAAAATACCCGCCTTATTCGCAGCCCTTAAGCGCACTTGATGAAGACCGTTTAAAGCCCAATCAGTTTTACCCAGTTACAAGCCCCATTGACGATGCGGGTAATGCCCTCGTTGTTAGTTTAGATAAATATCGGTTTGTATACCCGCAAGAAATAACCATTAATATTGCTGCGCAAAACCTAGCAGAGGTAAATGTAGTGCTAAGCAATACCGATACTAAAGCGTCAATCAGTTCAAAAACCACCACAGCTCAGCAGGGTGAAGCCACGGTGCGCTTTAAAGCCAGTGAAGACTACCCGCGAAATTTACAGCTATTTGTAGAGGCAAATGTTGCAGGTAAAAAGGTGCCTGTAGTTGCGCAAATACAGTATATGCCACCCAGTGCGACGCTTATTGATTTTGATAATGCCTATGCACAAAACGAAAACATGATAGCCACAGCCCATTTAAAGGTGCTTAAAAGCGGCTTATATAGAATTAGAGCTAATTTATACAGTGATACGACCCCACTTGCACATTTGGTGACTAAAAAGAAACTTTCACAAGGCAGTCAAACGGTGGATTTAAAGGCGCATTGGTCGGTATTACCACAAGGGGTGGCTAACATGCGTTTAAGTGACTTTGTGATAGAGCGCATGTCGCCAAGCCCAGGTGAGCGTAATAGTTTTGGTAGCAGTGACATTACTGAGTTTGAAATTACAGATTTTGCCTACGATAGTTTGCAACAGTTGCCTTATCAAGCAAACGAGCAAGAACGAATGAGCTTAGAGTTTTTAAAAGGGTTAGCTGATAAAGGTGCTTAGCAGGATTAATGAGTATAAAAAAAGGGGCGAGTAGCCCCTTAACTGTATTTTTAAAACCGTTAGCTTAGCTTAGGTTAATAGTAACCACATCAGCTTGTTGCTGTTGGTTTTCATCTTCATCGCTGACAGGCGCGTTAGGTATATCTGGTTTATCGAGTGCTATATCGCCGCCATCAATAACGTCGCCGGTTTTTAGGTTTTCAAAGTCAAATAGTTCTGTATCGGCTAAATGCGAAGGCACCACATTTTGCATTGCAGTAAAAATACTCTCAATACGCCCAGGGTGGTCTTTATTCCACTGCGCTAGCATGTTTTTAGTGTGTTTACGTTGCAGGTTTTCTTGTGAGCCACATAAGTTACACGGAATAATAGGGTAGCCTTGGCTAAATGCGTATTTACTTATATCGGCTTCTTTACAATAAGCGAGCGGACGAATAACCATATGCTCGCCGTTATCGCTCATTAATTTAGCCGGCATGCTTTTAAGCTTACCGCCGTAAAACATGTTTAAAAAGAGTGTTTCGATCATGTCATCGCGGTGATGGCCAAGGGCAATTTTAGTTGCGCCCATTTCTTTGGCTGTACGGTACAAAATACCACGACGTAGGCGTGAGCAAAGCGAACACGTGGTTTTGCCCTCAGGAATTATATCGGTAACAATGCTGTAGGTGTCTTCTTCTACAATTTTGTATTCAATATCTTGTTTATCAAGGTACTCAGGTAAAACGTGTTCAGGAAAGCCTGGTTGTTTTTGATCGAGATTAACAACAAATAAATCAAATTTAATAGGCGCCACACGCTTTAAATGTTTAAGCATATCAAGCATGGTGTAACTGTCTTTACCACCCGATAGGCATACCATTATACGGTCGCCTTCTTCTATCATGTTAAAGTCCATGACGGCTTGGCCAGTAAGACGGCGTAAACGCTTTTGTAGCTTATTTAAGTTGTATTGAGCTTTGGCTTGAGCTGAGTGAGACACTACGCCCCCTTATAAAACAATGCGGCAAATTATTTGCTGAAAATAAAGGGGCGTATTATATACCCAAGTACTATGGGTATTAAAGCGCTAGTTAAGGCTTTGTTTAACTTTTGGCAAGCGGGCTTACGTAGCCATCAGGTTTTAATGCCAAGACATCGCAATCTAGGCTATCAATTACGTGCTCGGCAGTGTTGCCAACCAATGCGGCACTTAGCCCCGTACGCCCTACGGTGCCAATCACCACCAGTTCGCTATTTAAGCGATTTGCTACATCGGGGATCACATCCTCCGGTAGGCCTTCTTCTATAAAGCATTGCTCATTAGTTAAACTAAAGGTTTTAGCAAGCTCGTTGGTAGATTCTATGTGGTGTTTTTTTACAGATTCGTTATAAAGCCCAGGGTTAAATTCTGGTATCTCTATGGCAATATTAATGGGTGTAGCAGGGTAGGCATTAACTAAGTTAAGTTTAGCGTTGGCAAGTTCACATAAAAATTGTGCATCTTTAATAATGCGTTTATTAAGGGCTACATGCTCATCGTTTTCACTAACCGCATTGACCGCGGCTAAAATATTACCTTGCTCAGGCCAAGCCATTTCTTTTACAAATAACACAGGTGTGGGGCATTTACGTACTAAGTGCCAGTCTGTAGGGGTAAAAATAACCGATTTTAGCGCACCATGCTGATGGGTACTTTTAACAACTAAATCGTATTCTTGTTCAATAACGGTATTAATAATGGCTTCAAAAGGGCGGTTATGCCAGACCACCTGGGTGGTGATATTTACATCTGGGTAGGTAGAAATTATATCCTTAAGCCATAATTCTCTATCGTTTATAACGGCTTTTCGCATTGCTTCGCGCTCTTCAAACGACAACATGGTGGTCATTTCGTAAGAAAAGTCGTAAACAGTCATAAAGGCGGTAATACTGGCGCCTGACTTTTTGGCTAAATCAATCGAGCGAGCTAAACCGTGATGGTCATCCTTAGTGGGATCAATAACGGCTAAAATACGTTTAATAGTGTTCATATGCTACTCCCTTTTTAACTTACTTTCAGTGTAACGTAAATACACAGCAGTTAAAGGGGTAGCACACAAATTGTTGTTCTAAATCAAAGTTACAACAACTATTAGCTTAGCAAGGCTTAATTATTGCTGCCGTTTTGGCGAGTGCGTCACTGTCTAAAATAGTAATAAATTTACCTTCTACCTTTATTAAATCGGCTTTTTGAAAACGACTTAATAAGCGGCTGATGGTCTCAACGGTTAGGCCTAAGTAGTTACCTATTTCACCACGAGTCATGGTAAATCTAAACTCTTTACGCGAAAATCCGCGCTCGCCAAAGCGCTCCGAAAGGTTATAAATAAAGCTCGCTAGGCGCTCTTCTGCCGATTTTTTATTAAGAAGTAGCAGCATTTCTTGATCGTAGGTAATTTCGCTACTCATTAAACGCATAATTTGTTGGCGAAGTTTGGGTAATTTACCTGCTAACTCATCGAGTGTATCAAACGGGATTTCGCATACCATTGATGTTTCAAGTGCTTGCGAAAAGCTCTGATGAGCCATTTTACTAATAGCATCAAAGCCGACTAAATCGCCGGCTAAGTGAAAACCGGTAATTTGCTCATCACCTTGCTCAGACAATGTGTACGATTTAAATGAGCCTGAGCGTACTGCATAAATTGCATTAAGCGCAGCACCGGATTCAAACAAGTAGTCGCCTTTGTGCAGGGGCTTTTTGCGCTCAATGATTTCGTCAAGTTTATCCATTTCTTGGCCATTTAACGAAAACGGCAAACACAATTGGCTGATGCTGCAGTTGTTACAGCTAATTGCACAATTACTTTTAGCGCGACTTTGAGAGAAATCCATAATTTAATCCGTTTTAATTTTTATACACAGCAGTGAAAATAAACCGAGTGGCTTAATGCCGCTAACGATTAATGTACTAGTTTGTCGGTGGCAATGATCAACAGGTACATACCATACCAAATTATAATACTGCCTAACACAATTCGCGTCCATGGGTGGTTAATAACACTATTAAGTTTTTGGGCGGCCAGGCCTAAGGTGATCATGGCCGGAAAGGTGCCAAGCGCAAAACAAAGCATCACTAGGGCACCATCAAATGCACTAGGGCTGGTCATTGCCCATGTGAGCGCTGAATAAACCAAACCACAGGGTAGCCACCCCCACAACGCGCCGTAACCCAATGCTTTAGCCGTTGAATCTACCGGCATTAAATATTTATTAAGCTTAACAATATGCTGCCAAATAAGTGTTTTGCCTATTTTTTCAAGCCATTGCAAAGTGGGGCCTACGCGCATTATATATACGCCTACCAGCAGCATAAAAATAGCCGCAATGAATGAAAGGGTTGTAGAAAAAAACGTATTTTGCTTTGCAAATTGGCTACTTATACCCGCAACGAGTGCGCCAGCCAGCATGTAGCTACACGCTCGGCCAATGTTATAAGCAAATGAATAAATAACAGATTGGCGCTTGTTACTGGCCAATTGCAATGAGCTGGCAATACCACCGCACATGGCAAGGCAATGCCCGCTACCAATTAAGCCCATTAAAAAGGCGCTGGTGTAAAGTGGGTCAATCATTACTTTTGTTGTGTTGTTCTTTATCATCTTCAAACAAAATACTATGACCTTGTTTGTTTAAATCAGAGAATTGCTCGCTTTTAACGGCCCAAAAAAACACGCCAATGGCAATAATCACAAATAATATGGCAATCGGGATTAAAATATAAATTATGCTCATAACTTTAAAAGCCTTAGTGAATTACTAATCACAATAATTGAGCTGGCAGACATACCAATAACGGCCATCCACGGGGCAACAAGCCCAAGCGCTGCAAGCGGTAAAATAGAAGCATTATACAACAAAGACAGCGTCAGGTTTTGCTTAATGATTCGCCTGGTTTGCTTAGCAACATTGAGTAGGTGCGCAATTGAGGCTAAATCACTGTTTAACAGCACTACATCGGCACTGTTTTTAGAAATATCAGCGCCGGTTTCCATTGCAATGGATAAATGAGCACTGGCAAATACTGGGCTGTCGTTAATGCCATCGCCTATCATGGCAACTACTTCGTTTTGTGATGACCATTGCTCTACGGCGGTTTGTTTATCTTTAGGCGACAGGGCGCTTTGGCTGCTGTTGAGCTTTAATTGTTTTGCTATTTTTTGCCCTGCGTCTGATGCATCGCCTGTGAGCATATGACAGCTTAAGTTTTGTGCTTGTAAGGTACTTATAAGCTCACTGGCACCGGGTTTTACTTTATCTATAAAGTAAAAACGAGCAACTACGCGTTTATTTATAAATAGGCTTGCTTGGGCATTTGTTTTTTTACTGTCAAACCAGCCGCTTTTACCAATAGCGTAATGTTTATCTGCGCTTTGTGCACTAATGCCCATACCTGGGTGTACAGTAATGTTTGTAAGGGCAAGCTCGGTGGTGGCGTATTTATTAAATGCGCTGGCTATGGGGTGCTCAGAATAACGCTCTAACTGGGCTGCAATATTAAGCGCTTGCTCTTTAGAGATTGTGTCATCGAGTATATCAATAGCATCTAAGCTAAATTTACCCTGTGTGAGGGTGCCTGTTTTATCAAAGGCAAACAGTGTTAATTGCGAGAGGGTTTCGAGCACATGTGCTTGTTTAATTAACACCCCTTTGCGGGTGAGCGTGGCTACAGCGCATGTTAATGCGGTAGGTATAGCAAGGCTAAGCGCGCAAGGGCAAGTGGCAACCAATACAGAAATAGTGATCCAAAACGCGTGCTCTGGGTCAATTTGGTACCAGCCAATGGCCGTTATAGAGGCAAAAACTAGCAAGCAGGCAATAAACCACTGGGCAACTTTATCGGTAATTTCTACCAGTTTAGGGCGCTTGGTAAGCGCAGTGTGTTGTAAGTGTATAATTTGGTTTAGTAGGGTGTTTTGGCCAATTTTATTTATTTTTATTTCTATTACGCCATCATGATTAACACACCCGGCATACACATTGTGGCCAATAAACTTATTAACGGGCTGATGCTCACCGGTCATCATCGACTCATCAACGCTTGTTTGCCCCTTGATAAGCTCTCCGTCAGCGGGGATAGTTTCGCCAGCTTTTATGAGTACAACATCATTCAGCTTAAGTTTTTTTGCAGCAATAATATGCTCTTGGCCGTTATCATCAAGGGTGCGGGCGGTTAAAGGCAGCAGCTTTTGTAAGTTGGCGGTAAACTCGCTGGCTTTTAATCGGGCTCTAAATTCGAGGTATTTACCTAATAATAATAAAAAGGTGAACATACATACCGATTCAAAATACACTTCGCCTACTTGCATAAATGTGGCATAACAGCTGGCGCTATACGCACCAAAAATAGCCAGCGAAACGGGTAAGTCCATATTTAACTGTTTTGCTTTTAAGCCATTAATAGCATTAGTTAAAAAGGGTAATGCGCTGTATAAAATAACGGGGGAGGCAAGTACTAGGCTTATCCACCTAAAGTATTGCTCAAAGTTATTATCCATACCCGAGAACATGCCAAAGTACATGGCAAAGGCAAACATCATCACTTGCATGGTCATCAGCCCTGCAACACCTAAGCGGCGTATATAGGCTTTTGCTGTTTGTTGCTTTTGTTGGGCTTCGTCATCGGCTTGAAACGGGTAAGCTTTATAGCCAATTTTGGCTAAGGAAGTAATAATTTCGCTTAGCGGGGTTTGGGTTTTATCCCATTGGATCATGGCACGGTTAGTTGAGGTATTAACATCAACGCGCTTTACCGTTTTTAAGCTAAGTAATTGCTTTTCGATAAGCCATGCACACGCGGCGCAGGTAATGCCTTCAACACTTAACAGTACTTGGGATAAGTTATCGGTTGTGGCTATAAACTCATCTTGTATGTCTTCATTGTCGTAGCTTTTAATAAACGCGAGTTGCTCAGGGACTAACTGCTCTACTTTACCAGCGCGTACGGTGCGGTATTTGTAATAGTCGGTCATGCCTTGGTCAACAATGTTTTGCGCAACTGCTTGGCAGCCAATACAGCACATAGGCTGTGGCGTGTTATCTATTGTTACGGTTGCGCGAAATCCATTTGGCACACTTTCAAGGCAATGAAAGCAAGAAACGCTCATAGTGGTGGCTACTTATAATTTGGGGTAACTAACAAAGGCTGCTCTGTAGGAAGAGTAATGTTTTCTTTTAACTTCCAACTACCATCCACCGGCTCTATAAATACAGAGTAAGCACCTGGTGTGTAGTTATCTAAAAGGGCAGTAAATTCTTTATTTGCATTAGGGGTAAGCGTTGCTTCAAAGTCATGCGCTTTGATGGTGCGATGATAAAAAGACAGCTTTAAAGCGTGTACGTTACTATAATCGCCTTTGGTAAAGGCAAAACTGGCACGCTCGTTTGTAACATTAAGCTTGCCATGTAAAAACAGTGCTTTGGCTTTTTCAAACTTAGTAAGTTCTAAGTTTATTGCTTTGCCTTTTTTATAGTAATCATCAACCACCATATCTGGGCCGTTGCCCACAGCAGTAATAATTAAGGTTATGCACCCGATAATGGCCGCTAGCGGAAAAAAGATTAAAAACCAAGGCCAAAAATTTTTATACCACGGAGTAGGTTGCATAGTTGCTCTAAAATTAGTTTAGGTAGGGCTATTTTATAGCAAATATTTGTAAAAGACTAAAAAAAAGCCTCCGACTGGAGGCTTTTTTGATCTGGATTAATCTGTTGAAATAAAAAGATTAATTAATAGTTAACTCGGTGTTTATTTATCTTGCGATAAACTGTAAACATAGGCAGTTAACAGGTGAATTTTATCTTCACCTAAAATGTCTTTCCATGCTGGCATTACACCGGCGCGGCCATGGTTAAGGGTTTCTTCAACAGCGCGTTGAGAGCCACCGTATAACCAAATGTTATCTGTAAGATTTGGTGCACCAAACGGTAAGTTATGTGCAACAGAGCCTTTACCATCTGCACCGTGACACGCGGCACACATTGCAAACTTAGCGGCACCCGCAGCGGCATCTTTTTGGTTAACAGTACGACCAGACAAGCTAAGTACGTGCGCTGTCATTTCTTTAACGCCTTGCTCACCAAGTGCTGCACTCCAAGAAGGCATTGCTGCTACACGACCATAAAGAAGTGTTTCTTTAATTTTGTCTGGTGAACCACCGTATAACCAATCTTTATCAGTTAGGTTAGGGAAGCCAGTTGCACCACGTGCATCTGAACCATGACATTGCGCACAGTTTTGCGAGAATAAACGCTGACCAATTTCAAGTGCTAACTGGCCGTCTGTTTGTTCATGCTTTTCGCCATTTTCAAGGGCTACTTGCTGCGCTGCATCACCTTCAAATTTAGAGTTAACTAAATCTAATACTGGTACTTGTGCAAGCTTGTTAAAAATAGGACCAAAGCGCTCTTGTGCTGCTTCGTATTCTTTATCAAGCTTTACATAGCGGCCTTCTTCTTTTGCTTTAGCCGTGGCTTCTTTAGATTCCGCTAAAGAGGTAATACCTTGGTTAGAGCTTGTCCATTTACCTAAGCCTTCCCAGTTACCCAAACCTGGATAGGCTGCTAAGTAATATACCGACCAAATAAATGTTGCGAAGAACATGTACGTCCACCATTTTGGTAGTGGATTATTTAGTTCGGTAATGCCGTCATATTCATGTCCGCAGTCTTCACCTTCTTTTACGCCAGCATAGTTTTTAAGGTTCCAAACTAATAAGCTAAAAATGATGATTAAGCAGGCTAGGGTTAATACAATAACCCAAATACTCCAAAAGCTAGTCATTTTTCAGACTCCTTTTCCTCGTTAGAGAGTGTGTTGTTATGTTTTTTTTCATCTTCGAAAATGGCATTAGCAGCGTCATCAAAACGATTTTTGCTACGCTTGCTGTATGCCCATACAACAATCACAATAAACAATACTAAAATTACCAGAGTCAAAATGCCTCTGTATGTTCCGTAATCCATAATAATTACTTCAAGTGGGTGCCAAGTTGCTGTAAATACGCGATTAGGGCTTGCATTTCTGTTGCGCCTTCGCCGTTATTCATAGCGTTAACTTTATCAACATCTGCTTGTAGCTCTTCGTCGCTGCCATAACCTAAACCCGGGTGTTTAGGGTTTTCTGGGTTAATAGCAAAAGTATCACGGAAAATTTGTAGTTTTTTCAGAGTCAGGCTGGTATCAACCTTAGTCTCTGCTAACCAAGGAAAACCTGGCATGTTCGACTCAGGAACCACGGCGCGTGGGTCAACTAAGTGTGCATAATGCCAATCGTCCGAGTAACGGTTACCTACACGTGCAAGGTCAGGACCAGTACGTTTAGAGCCCCATTGGAAAGGGTGATCCCATACTGATTCGCCCGCTACAGAGTAGTGACCGTAACGCTCAACTTCATCACGAAAAGGACGAATCATTTGTGAGTGACAGTTATAACAACCTTCACGTACATAAATGTCACGACCTTCCATTTCAAGCGCGTTAAGAGGGCGCAAACCTTCTACAGGTTTTGTTGTATCGTCTTGGAACATTAGCGGAGTAATTTCAACTAATGCACCAAAACTAATAGCAAAAACAGTCAGAATAGCCATTAGGCCAACGTTCTTTTCTACTATTTCATGTTTGTTTTGTGAATTTTTATTGCTCATCATCTCACTCCGTTATGCTAATTGTGCTTGCGCGTCTAACTTCAGTGATTCTTTCTCAGCTGAAATTGTACGCAGAACGTTGTAAGCCATAACTAACATACCTGTAACGATGAATACACCGCCTACAAAGCGCATAATGTAGAAAGGATGTGATGCTTCTAAAGACTGAACAAAGCTGTACATTAATGTACCGTCAGAGTTAACTGCGCGCCACATTAGACCTTGCATAACACCTGAGATCCACATTGCAACAATGTAAAGTACAACACCTACAGTGTGTAACCAAAAGTGCGTGTTAACCAATTTAACGCTGTACATACGACCTTGTGCGAATAACGCAGGAATAAGGTGGTAAATAGCACCAATTGAAATCATCGCAACCCAACCTAGTGCACCTGAGTGTACGTGGCCAATAGTCCAATCTGTGTAGTGAGATAATGCATTTACAGATTTAATTGCCATCATTGGGCCTTCAAACGTAGACATACCGTAGAAAGACAATGAAACAACTAAGAAACGCAGTACTGGGTCGGTACGTAGCTTATGCCAAGCGCCAGAAAGCGTCATTATACCGTTAATCATACCACCCCAAGACGGTACAAACAGGATAATAGACATAACCATACCTAAACTTTGCGTCCAATCAGGAAGTGCAGTGTAGTGAAGGTGGTGAGGACCTGCCCAAATGTAAAGTGAAATAAGTGCCCAAAAGTGAACTACCGATAAACGGTAAGAGTAAACTGGGCGACCGGCTTGCTTTGGTACAAAGTAGTACATCATACCTAAGAAACCAGCCGTTAGTAGGAAACCTACAGCGTTGTGACCGTACCACCACTGAACCATTGCATCTACCGCACCTGCGTAGATTGAGTATGATTTAGTTAACGACACAGGCACTGCCATGCTGTTTACAATGTGTAGCACTGCAACAGTAATAATAAAGCCAGCGTAGAACCAGTTAGCAACGTAGATGTGCGATACTTTACGTTTGATCAGCGTACCAAAAAATACGACTGCGTAAACTATCCATACTACCGCGATTAAAATATCGATTGGCCACTCAAGCTCTGCATATTCTTTAGAGCTAGTAATACCCAGTGGTAATGTAATTACTGCTAATACAATAACAAGCTGCCAACCCCAAAAAGAGAAAGCGGCGAGTTTGTCTGAGAAAAGGCGCGTTTGACAAGTACGTTGAACGACGTAATAAGACGTCGCAAAAAGTGCACTGGTACCAAATGCGAAAATTACTGCGTTCGTGTGTAACGGACGTAGTCGAGAGTATGTTAACCATGGTGTATCAAAGTTAAGTGCTGGCCAAGCTAATTGGGCAGCAATCAGAACCCCAATACTCATGCCAACGATGCCCCAAATCACTGTCATAATAGCGAATTGGCGTACAACTTTATAGTTATACTCAGTTTGTGATGCTACTGTTTGGCTCATTTTCTGGCTTCCGCTGCAATAAATGCGTTTAGAAATGAATTACCCACCGTTTAAAGTGGGGCCTACTATTTTCCCCAAGCGTATTACCTAAAACGTTCAAAGCCTGAATGCTTCAGAAAACAAACTCGAGAAACCCTTATTTTTTGCGGGTGAAATGATAAATTTTTTGGCCTAAAAAAGATAGGTCAATTACATAAAATTATGACATCAATCAAAGTTTGTGAGTTTGTTGTTTATTTTTTGATACAGATTGTACCTATATTAACCAAGCAGCACACTGGCTATTGTTATTTCAAAGCATGCTAATTAAGATTTGTTTTTATTTAGCGCGGATTTGTTATGCATATATATAGATTATCTTTGTTTTTAATGCTGTTTTTTGTATTAACAGGCTGTGACAATGCCAACCAAAAAGATCAAAAAGCACTGTTAAAAGCAAATTGTGACACGAATCAGCGCTGTATTTATAATACCGGTGTTAAAGTATGGTTAAGTGATAAAAATATTACCCCCGAAACCCCCTTTAGTATTTACCTTGATTTACCCGCCCACCTAAAAATAGATAACGCTAAGCTTGAAAGTATAACCATGTATATGGGTTTTATTCCGCAAAAGTTCACTAAAGAAGCAACTATTTATAAAAGTGACACTATGGTGGGCATATGCTCTGAGAAAAATATGCTGTGGCAACTGGTGCTTAATTTAAGCAATGTTCAAACTGGTGAGCAAATCACTCACTTTTATAATTTTTATGTAACGTATTAAGGTACCTTTTTCCTGCTAATCATTTTTTAGCTGGCGCATAACAAAAGTCAGCTATTAATAAGGTATTACTATAATAAGGCATTACTATTTAGCGGTACGTCTTATATATGGCAATAGCAGGTGTATAAAATTGTATTTAAAGCACTAACACATTTAAACCTCTTTGCTGCCTTGTTTATTAATCTATTTCTTCATTCTCATTTGTTTTATGTTGGTGTGCTTGCTCGTTCTTGTTATGGAGTGAATTGCCTTACGCCAATAGGGGGGCTCCGTCATGTTTATAGTAAAAGCGTATTACTTGCATTACCGGGCATGTAAAAAAGTAAATCCTGCTTAGTTTCATGATAACTATTTTAATAAAGTTAAACGCCCTCAAATTAAGACCCTCTAATGATTTGCTAAATCAAATAACGCCTCCCGATCCGAGCAAACGTTGAAGTCTCGCTGAACAAAAAATATTACCAAAAAAACGAAATAAATAGCTTAATAAGACTATTTAAGCGGTAAATCTGCATATTTATGGTTATTAATTTTATTACAGCTTTACGGTTTTACTAATGCGCTGTGATTAATATGTTAATTTTTCTAAAAAGGGTATATTTATACGCTAATTACATTTAATTACAATCTGCATAACTTTGATTTCAGCTGTGTTTTAATTGCTTCGCTTTTGTGTTATCTCAATGATTTTTAATTGTTTTTTTTAGTTAACACTGCAACAAGTTATAACCTTTGTACCTTTTTTGGTTATTCTTTTTTGGTGTTGTATATATAACGACCTTTCATTAAGTTTTTGTTCAGTTAACTCAGCCTAAGTTGCCCCCCTGACTCACAATTCTTATAAAAAGTGAGCATTACCAATCAAGGTAAATTTCCAACAAGTAGGGTTTATTCATGAAAAAATCAACTCTTGGTTTAGCTGTAATCGCAGCAATCCCAATGTTCTCAAGTATGCAAGTAGTAGCGGCCGAAGATGGCGCAAACGCTATTGAAAAAATTCAAGTAACGGGTTCTCGCATTAAGCGCGCAGATATGGAAACCGCTAGCCCAGTTACTTTAATCGGTGCAGATGACATTGCTGCAACCGGCGCAGTTTCGGTTGATGCCGTATTACAAAAAATGACTGCTACTGGTGGTGCAATGACCAACCCAGGTATCAATAACGGTTCTGGTGGTAATGCTTCTATCGATTTACGTGGTTTAGGTTCACAACGTACACTAGTACTTGTAAATGGCCGTCGTATGATCAACTCAGGCACAGGTGCTGCCTCTACTGTTGATTTAAACACTATTCCTGTTTCAATGATCAAGCACATTGAAGTACTTAAAGATGGTGCATCTGCAGTATACGGTACTGATGCGGTAGCAGGTGTTGTAAACATCATCTTAAAAGATGACTTTGAAGGTTTAGACTTAAATGTTAAATCTGCAATCACTACAGAGGGTGATGCTGATGAAACGTCTTTCGATATCACTATGGGTGGTAGCTTTGGTCGTGGTAACGTTGTAATTGGTCTTCAGTACACTGACCGTGGTGACGCATCTCAAGCAGATCGTAGCTTCTCTGATTGTCCATTAACAGAAGATGGCGACGGCAGTGCACCTTACTGTTCTGGTTCTTCATACACGCCAAATGGCCACGTATGGTCAGGTGATGAATCACTACAAGGTCAAGCAGACAACGGTTGGCATGACTTTGGTTCTGATGATGCGTACAACTACTCATCAGACAGCTACCTATACACGCCTATGCGTCGTTTAAACCTTACAGGTATCGGTAGCTTCGATTTAACAGATGACACGCGTTTATACTCAGAATTTACATACTCTAAGCGTTGGTCAGAGCAACAAATGGCGCCACAGCCAGTATGGTTTGACTTTGATTACACTGAAGAAATGGGCGATTCACTAACAAGCCACAATATTAACTACGGTGATGAAGTTTCTTACGGTCGTCGTATGACAGACACAGGTACTCGTGATTTCTCACAAGTTGTTGACACTGTGCGAACTGTAGTAGGTGCTGCAGGTTACCTTGACAGTGGTTACGATTGGGATGTGTCTGTAATTTTTGGTCGTAACGATTCAGTTGACCGTTTAAGCAACCTTCACAACATGGGCTCTATCCAAGATGCAATCGAAGCGGGTGACTTTAACCCACTTATGCAATCTTCTTGGTCTGCTGAGAACTTAAGCGACTACGTTTACACTGAGCAAAACTCAGGTGGTAGCCAATTACTAATGTTCACTGCATCATTAGCTGGTGAAGTAATGGAACTTCCTGCAGGTTACGTAGGGTTTGCTGCTGGTGTTGAGCGCCGTGAAGAAAAAGCATGGTACATCCCAGATTCAATCACATCACAAGGTCTTGCAAACGACCCACGTGTTGAGCCTACAAGCGGTCGTTTTGACGTAAACGAAGCGTACTTAGAGCTTGCAATTCCTTTAGTTAGCGATGCGTTCTTAGCGCAAAACGTTGAACTAAGCACTGCAATCCGTGCTTTCGATTACAGCACTTTTGGTTCTGACGAAACATGGAAACTTGGTTTAACTTGGCGTGTAAACGACGAAGTAATGCTACGTGGTGTTCGCTCTACAGCATTCCGTGCGCCTACAGTAGCTGAGCTATACTCAGGTAATTCACCTTCGTTTGAACAAGTTAGCTTCCCTGGTGCACAAGACCAAGCAGAAGTAACTGTAGGTGGTAATGACCAATTAACGCCTGAAGAAGCTGATACGCTAACAGCGGGTATTGTGTACGAGCCAGAGTGGTTTGAAGGTTTCTCAATGACGTTAGATTACTACGACATTGAAATTGAAAACGCAATTGCTACTGTTAACAACCAATACATTGTTGACTCTTGTTTAGCAACAGATGGTTCATTAGCTAACCAAAGTACTGCGTTATGTAGCTCTGCTGCGGTATCGTTTAACCAAAGCACTGGCCGTATTGCTTTTAATAACCAACTACAAAACGTAGGTTACGAGCAAACTAAAGGTTACGACTTAAACTTAAACTACACATTTGATGCAGCTGGTCTTGCGTGGAATACATCACTAGATGTTACTTACCTAGACGAGTACTTAGTAGATGTTGTTGAATCAAGCATTGATTACGCTGGTTTAATTACTTCTGGTATCGGTGGTTATGCAGATGTTAAGGCTAACTTTGAACTAACTGTGAAAGGCGACGCTTGGAACGCAAACTACAAAGCACGCTACATTGCAGGAATGGATAGCTACAGCTGTCAAGGTGATGAGTCATCATGTTATGCGCCTACAACGCCTTCAGTTGTATACCATGACATAAGCGGTGCTTACATCTTTAACGAGACTGTGTCAGTAACAGCAGGTGTTAACAACTTATTTGATAAGCAACCTCCTTACTACACAGGTAACAACGATTCTAACACTGACCCGTACACATACGATGTACTAGGTCGCCGTGTATTTGCTGGTGTAAACGTTAAGTTTTAATTAGCACATTAATCGTATTAAGGCTCAGTGTTTACTGGGCCTTTTTTATTGAACAAAATTAAGGAGACCAGTACACTTATACACTCAATAAAAGGAGAGTTGTTTGATAAAACAAGACGAAAATTTATCTTTTGTCATAGAACCAGAGTTATCCCCTCGCTCTGAGCAGCGTATCGACCTGTATTTTTCTATACCCAATGAAATGGGTATAAACGTGCAAACCCTCAGTGAAGAGTCTTATTTTAATAACCACTTTAAATCGCACTTAGCTTATAACGCTAAAAACATACACTTACCCTTAGTGCGTAGCCGCTTTGTTAGTAAAAACAAAGGTGAGCAACAAGATTACCGCCAAAACCTTAATTTGTACTGTTATCAGGTGCGTTTAGCGCTCGACGCTGATATTAAAGATGCATTAAAGATTCAAGAAGTGGATGCTTTTTATGCCCGTGCACAAGAGCTGTTTGAGC
The DNA here is from genome assembly GCF_042466295.1 of Pseudoalteromonas sp. R86517. NCBI lineage: Bacteria > Pseudomonadati > Pseudomonadota > Gammaproteobacteria > Alteromonadales > Pseudoalteromonadaceae > Pseudoalteromonas > Pseudoalteromonas sp. R86517. The sequence continues at coordinate 1,797,577 of NZ_JAXHCB010000001.1, read as the reverse complement.
AAAGTGAAGGGCTGCTAAAAAAGCTACGCAGATATACCCCCGATGATGAAAAGCTGGTGCCGTTTTACACCAATGCCGATAACTATTTAAGTTGGCATGTTGAACAGTCGTTTTTAAAGCTATTAGATGAAGGCCCACGCAGCAGCGACTTTGCGAAAGAGCGCAACGACTTACTGCAATTTTGTAAAAACGAAAATACATACCGGTTTGAGCAAAATTACAACTCAGAAACCACGTTGCAAGATGGTAACCGCATTACAAATAAAATGCGTTTACTGCAGCGCCTAATAGAGCACGGCGTTATTTTGCATCGCAATACGCGTTATTTAAATAGTTACCTAAAGCGTTTAGTAAAAGGCACGGTTACAGCTGTCATTATGGCATTTGTAATGGTGGTTATACTTAACGCGCGCTCAACCTTTACCGAAGTGACCGCTACCCTTATTTTAATATTAGGGGTTATTTACGGCTTGCGTGAAATATTTAAAGAAGACATTACACGGGTAATTTGGCGCGCTATTGTGCGCGGGCGTCCTAAATGGCGGTTTGTATTTAAAAACAGCATCACTAAAGACCGCGTTGCAAGTCAGTTTGTGTGGCTTGAGTACATGCGTTTTAAAAAAATCCCTAGTGAAGTAAAAACAATATTTTCAAAAAGGCGTCAGCAAAACAAGCTAGCCGCGCAGTGGCTGCATTTTGCCAGTGAAACACGTGTTTCAGCTAAAGAGTTTTTACCAGGCTACGATACTCTACAGCAAAGTATGCGCTTTAATTTGGCGCCCTTTGCACGGTATTTAAAACGCGGCGAGGGAAAGCTGTATCATCTAGATGTTAATAAAATATCAAAGCAAGCGGTTGAAAGGCGCTACCAGTTAAATTTGGTGATGGTATTAAAAGATGAGGAAAGAACTTTATACCAGCGTTACAAAATAACCCTTAATCGCAGTAAAATAGTTAATATTGAACTTATTTACTCTAAAAAATAGAAAATAAAAAAGGGATAGCAACGGCTATCCCTTAGTGTCATGTAAATTTACCTAATTTAGCGCAGTATTACTGCGTTATACCGTGCTTAGAATAAATAGTTACCTTGTCTGAAACGAGTGTTATTTCAATGTTTTTAGACTCATCACCCCATACACAATTAGTATGTAGGGTTTTTTCTACGCAGTTATCAGCAGAGCCTAAAATAGCTTCTACTTCGGCTTTATCCATGCCAACTTCAATTTTTTCGTAGTTTTCTAGGCTTACTTTTGAACAAGCTGCCAGGCTTAGCGTTGCTGCGATGATCAGGAGGTTTTTCATTGTTATGTCCTATTGATTTAGTGTTTATACTTTCGTATTTGTACAATCATGCCCATACGAGGATGATCAAAGTAATGGATTTCACCACTAATTACACGTTTAAATTGTGAAAAGCGGGCCGATTCTATATCCCCATTAGGTAGTTTTTCGTTTACGTCAAAATCAGCGGTTATGTAAAGGTAGTGGCGTAAATGTATTTTAAATAAACCATCTAGCTCCCAATAGCTTAGGGGCTGCTCTGAGGTATTAAATAGCTGTGGCTTACTTTGTACTAGGCTAATAAAGTCGGGATTTGAATAATTAGGCGTAGTGTTAACGTCGCGTTTTATATGATCCCCAGAAATTAAATGTATGCTTGGCGCACGCGATTTACTTGCCCCTTCAAAGCGCCAGCCGGTATGTAGTAGCGGGGCTAAACCTTTTCTGTCTAAAGCGCGGCGCTGGGCAGTAAATTGTAATTGCTCAGGTGCGAGTAAATAGGGCTCATCCATCGTATCTTGTGCCGGTGCTAATGGCGTAACGGGCAACTCGTCGTAACTTTTCATAAAGTCGATACTGTTATCACACACACCCGATTGTGGGTTGGCATTAACTAAAGAATCGGTAAACGAGCGTTTTTGAAAGCGACTATCGCCATCTATACATGCCTGCATAGCTTGCTCTGTGTATAAAGGGGTGAGTAGCTCTAACGTATTTTTCGCCTTAATGGGCTCGTGCTTTAAGCTAAAGTCTTCTTGTAAATAGGGGGCAGGGCGCTGTTTAAATACCAGCACTTCTACTTCAAACCAACGTTCTGCAAATGCGGTGCTGCTAAATAAGCAACATAACACGATAAGCGATTTTTTTAGCAACATTAATGGCTAACCTTTTTTTCGAAATCTGCAATCATTGCAGTGACCATTTTTAAGCGTTCACGAGGGTTTACCTCATTAATCGCAAAGCGCAATTTATTTGCGCCATCCATTTTGTACACATGGGGTGCACTTTGTATCAAGCCTATGATGAAGCTAGGATTAACCTTCGTATTTTGGCTAAATTCAAAGTAGCCCCCTTTAGGGTTTGCCTCTATTTTTGTAATTCCTAAATCGCTAGCACGCATTTTGAGTTGCTGCATACTAAATAGGTTTTTAGTGGCATCAGGTAATAAACCAAAGCGGTCTATTAGCTCTACTTGTAATTCGTCCATATCGGCAAGGTTAGCACAACTTGCAATGCGCTTGTACATACCTAAACGCGCATTAACATCGTGTATGTAATCATCAGGTAGTAAGGCAGGGAGTTTTAAATCAACTTCAGTTTGCTGCTGAAGCAGGTTTTCAAGCGTTGGCTCTTTACCATTTTTAAGGGCATTAACCGCTTGCTCTAGCATTTCCATATACAAGCTAAAGCCAATAGTTTGCATTTGCCCTGATTGATCGTCGCCTAATAGCTCACCCGCACCACGTATTTCTAAATCATGTGTGGCAAGGGCAAAACCTGCGCCTAAATCTTCCAACGACTCAATTGCTTGTAAGCGTTTGGTGGCATCTTTAGAAAGTGCTTTAGCATCGCCGGTTAATAAATAAGCATACGCTTGGTGGTGGCTTCGCCCAACACGACCGCGTAATTGGTGTAATTGCGCAAGGCCAAGTTTATCGGCTCTGTCCATTATAATAGTATTAGCAGTAGGCACATCAATACCGGTTTCGATAATAGTGGTACATACCAGTACATTGTATTTTTGATGATAAAAGTCTGTCATTATTTGCTCAAGCTCTTGCTCGCGCATTTGCCCATGAGCAGAGGTGACACTAGCCTCTGGCACCCATTCGCTGATCTCTTGCGAGACTCGCTCAATAGTCTCAACATTGTTATGCAAAAAGTACACTTGGCCGCCGCGTTTAATTTCACGCAGTATGGCTTCGCGTATTAAGTCGCTGTCGCGTTGGCGTACAAAGGTTTTAACCGCTAAACGCTTAGCAGGTGGGGTGGCAATAATTGATAAATCACGCATGCCGCTCATCGCCATATTTAAAGTACGCGGAATAGGCGTTGCAGTAAGCGTTAATATATCTACATCAGCACGTAATGACTTTATTTTTTCTTTTTGGCGCACACCAAAGCGGTGCTCTTCATCAACAATTAGTAAACCTAAGTCGTTAAATTTAATATCTTGCTGAATTAACTTATGCGTTCCAATAACGATATCTAGTTTACCGTCGGCCATTTTTTCAAGCGTGTCTTTTTGCTCTTTAGTTGAATTAAAGCGCGACAACACTCCCACTTCGATAGGAAAATCGGCAAATCGGTCTTTAAAGTTTTCATAATGTTGCTGAGCCAGCAGGGTGGTTGGTACTAATACGGCTACTTGTTTGTTATCGTTAACCGCTACAAACGCGGCGCGCATAGCCACTTCTGTTTTACCAAAGCCTACATCACCACACACTAAACGGTCCATAGCAAGTTTTGATTGCATATCACCAAGTACGGCTTCAATAGCATTACGCTGATCGTCGGTTTCTTCAAATGGAAAGCTGTCGCTAAATTGGCGATAGCTTTGCCCATCGAGTGCAAATTTATTACCTGGTTTTGCTTGGCGCTGTGCGTAAATATCTAATAGCTCCGCGGCTACATCACGTACTTTTTCGGCGGCCCGCTTTTTGGCTTTCTCCCAGGCATCTGAGCCAAGTTTGTGAAGCGGGGCGCTTGCTTCTTCACCGCCCGAATAACGGCTTAGCATATGCAGTGCCGATACCGGCACATACAGTTTTGCTTCACCGGCATAGGTAATGGTAACAAACTCAGTAATTACACCTGCCGCGTCAATTGTTTGCAGGCCTTGATAGCGACCAACACCGTGGTCAAGGTGAACAATTGGCTGGCCCTCTTTAAGCTCGGCTAAGTTGCGAATTAACGCATCTTGGCTTGCTTCGTATTTATGTTTACGGCGCCTGCGTTGCGACACCTTGATACCTAACAGCTCTTGCTCGGTAATAATAGAAAGGCTCGGTTTTGTACCCAGTACAACACTTTGCTCAAGAGGGCTTACAATTAAGCCTACATCGCTTTGGCTTTGTGTAAATTGCTGTAAGCTTTCAAATTCTTTAAACTTTAAGCCGCTTGGCTTAAGCACGGTTAATAAAGACTCGCGGCGACCATCAGACTCAACACTTAATAAAATACGGCTTTTTTTCTTTTTTTGTTCTGCCACATAGTTAATAAATGCGCCGTAGGGTTCGTGTTGTTTATGATCGATTCGTACTGCGGGCAGCTCGCTCACATTTAAGTTTTTATTGCCTGCTTTAGTGGGTAATTTAGCTTGCGATAAACGTATTCGTGAAAACTCACCTAAATTAGAAAACAACTCATTAATAGGTTGATACAACTCGCTGGGCGCCAGTAGTGGACGCAGGGGATCTACTTTACGGTTTTCGTAGCGTACGTTTACATCGTGCCAAAAGGTATCTGCGGCGTGTTCTAAGTCACCTAGTTGCATAACCGTAGTGGTGTTTGGCAAGTAATCAAAAATGGTGGCAAGCTTTTCAAAAAACAGCGGCATGTAGTATTCAATACCGGCAGGCCAAGTACCTTTGCTTACTTGCATGTAAACAGAGTCTTGCTCTGAGCTGGCCCCAAATTTATCGCGATAATTTATTCTAAAACGCTCAACGTCTGCTTCGTTGGTTGGAAATTCATGCGCGGGAAGTAACTCAATTTTCTCTACTTTTTCATCTGAGCGCTGGGTTTCTACGTCAAATAAACGAATAGAGTCGAGTTCATCGTCAAAAAAGTCGAGCCTAAATGGGTGCACACTGCCCATTGGGTACAAATCAACAATAGAGCCGCGTATTGCGTATTCGCCGTGCTCCATTACCTGTTGTACGTTTAAATATCCTGCTTGTTCTAAATTACTGCGCAGGTTATGGGTGTCGAGTTTATCGCCTACTTTAAAATTAAGGGTAGAGCCATAAATAAACGAAGCAGGCGCAGTACGTAGCATTAACGTAGATACAGGCACTATAAGTACGCTTTGCTGCTCGTTTTTTAAAGTGTTTAAAGTGGCTAAGCGCGCTGAAATAATATCTTGGTGCGGAGAAAAATGGTCATACGGCAAGGTTTCCCAATCAGGAAATACCATTACCGGGTTATCTGGCAATAAGTATTCGAGCTCGGTTTCAAGCCGTAATGCGCTTGGCGTATCTGGCGTAACTATAAGCACTAAATCGTTTTGCTGTTTTACACCTTCTGCAATGGCTATACTTAGTGCACTGCCAGTAAGCTGCCCCCATTGAATTTTATCTTTTTGAGATTTTACCCACGGCAAGGCTGCCCATTGCTCAAACGCCATTTAGTGCTCCATTTTTTAGTTGGCGTTTGCTCGCAAACGCCATGCAGTTATTTAGTCTCGGTAAATTTTTGTTAAGTCTTGATAGTGATCAATTCTGCGGTCGCGTAAGTACGGCCATATACGTCTTACGTTTTCAGAGGCTTTTTGATCAAGTTCTACTACTAAAATTTGCTCATCAGTATTGTTCGCCTCTGAGAGCATTTCGCCTTGAGGGCCTGCAATAAACGAGTTACCCCAAAATTGTATACCTTCGCTTTGTCCGCTAGGGTCGTTTTCGTGCCCTACACGGTTACAGCTAATAACGGGTACGCCGTTCGCAACCGCATGCGCACGCTGGCTTATTACCCACGCGTCTTTTTGGCGTGTTTGCTCTGCGTTATCATCACGTGGGTCCCAGCCTATTGCGGTTGGGTAAATTAGTACTTCTGCGCCAGCCATGGCCATTAAACGGGCCGCTTCAGGGAACCATTGATCCCAGCATACTAAAACACCTAATTTACCTACTGAGGTTTGAATTGGCTCAAAGCCTAAATCGCCTGGGGTAAAGTAAAATTTTTCGTAAAAGCCAGGGTCATCAGGAATGTGCATTTTACGGTATTTACCCGCAATGGTGCCGTCTTTTTCAAGTACCACCGCGGTATTGTGATAAAGCCCAGTGGCACGTTTTTCAAACAGTGAAGCCACAATAACGATGCCGAGCTCTTTAGCAAGCTCGCCCAGTGTATTTGTGCTTGGACCCGGAATTGTTTCGGCTAGGTCAAATACATCTACATCTTCTGTTTGGCAAAAATACAGACTACGGTGCAGCTCTTGTAGTACCACAAGCTGTGCGCCTTGTTTAGCAGCATCACGAATGCCAGCAATCGACTTTGCCATATTTTGGCAGGCGTTATCACTGTTAGTTTGTTGCACTAAGGCAACGGTTAATTTTGCAGGGCTTGTCATTGTGCTGCTCCAGCTAAAAATCCACGAGGTAATTGCATGGTAATGCAATGTAAACTACCAAATTGTTCAATAATAGGTAGGCAATTAACGCCAATAATAGTGTGCGCTGGGTATGCTTTTTGAACTTGCGCTAGCGCCAGTGCGTCGTTGTCATCGTTATACGTCGGGACTAAAACCGTATTATTGATAATCAAGTAGTTTGCGTACGTTGCCGGTAAACGGGTGTTGTCATCATCAAACACTGGTTTTGGCCACGGCAAATCAATTAACGTATATGGGGTATTATTTTGCGTTTTAAAGCTTTGCAGCTGCTTTTCCATCGCATCTAATGCGTTAAAGTGCTCATCTTCTTTAGCATCGCACTTAACATACACAAGTGTATTATTGGGGGCAAAACGGACCAGTGTGTCGATATGGCTGTCGGTATCGTCACCGGCTAGGTAGCCATGATCTACCCATAAAAAGTCAGTTGCGCCTAAATGTGTTGTTAAAATTGACTCTATATCGCCTGATGATAAATCGGGGTTGCGGTTTTTATTCAGTAAACATTCGCTGGTTGTAAGCAACACACCGTGTTCGTTAATTTCAATGCCGCCACCTTCAAGTACCACATTTAGGGCTTGGTAATCAGTGTTTGGATTACTTAGCTGGTTTACCAGTACGGCGTTAATTTTATTATCGAGGGCACTTTCGAATTTATTACCCCAGCCATTAAAGATAAAGTCGTAAATTTTAAGTTGGCGAGCGTCGCTAATATTTGCGCAGGTAATAGGGCCGTGATCCCGTGCCCAGGTATCGTTTGTTGGTGTAAGAACAAAGTGCACGTGGCTTAAGTTTATATTCGCTTTTGTTAGCAAGGCAGTAATGTGGATTTTAAGCGCCGTGTTATGGGCAACAATAACAAGCTGCTGCACGGCTGTGATATGCGTTGCAAGTTCAACATAAACAGGCTCTACGCGTTCAAGCGTATCAGCCCAGTCGGTCTGTGCATGGGGCCAGGTAAGCATAACGGCGTCTTGCTCAGCCCATTCAGGTAAAAGTCTAAAGTTCATGAAGTTTTGATACAAATTACGGTGGCGCTAGTTTAGCATTTTACATGCATATGTCAGCTATTTATCGCTGCTTGAATCATTGTCAATTTGCTCGAGTTCTTGGCGTTTTTTTAGCTGGCGTGTTTGTGCATGTAAGCTGGCTCTGACAACTAATTCTTGGTCTGTGGTTCTTATTGCAGTAAACAGTAATGTGTATTGGTAATGTTCGCTGTCTTGTTTTTCAACGGCCACAACTTCTGTATAGCAGTAAACGGCTGAGGCTTCGTGGTGCAAAAATAGCTTTGTTCTAAAAGCTTGGCCTATTGCGTATACATCAGGCGAAGTAAAGCGAATGCCGCCTCCGCCGTAGCTATCGCACTGTATGGCGTTATCTTGCGCTTGCTCTGAGGCTAAAATGTGGCTCATTATTAAATCAATTTTACGCGACTGTGCTTGTAAAAAAGCCGCCAGCTCTTGTGCTAAATCGCCTAAGTTTCTAAGGGGTCTTAAAGAGGCCTGTTCAAGCTCACTGACTTCGTTAGCTAGCTTAAATAGAGGAGGTATATCGTCTTCAAGCGCGAGTTGAGATTGCGGCACTAACTGATTTTCTACAGCAAATAAGTTTACTCGAATGCTTTCATTTATTTGAAAGTATTCTTCAAATTCGCTTAATCTTTGACTGTTCATAATTATCTCCACTGCGTATTCATTAAATAGTAGCGTTGTGGGGAGTAAATTGCTAGCAGATAAAAATGCTAAATGGTTTGTTTATAAGCCAGTTTTTAAGAATGTTGATTAGGGCGTGTTGAACTTTGCGGATTGAAATTTGTTCAATCTAGGGGCGGTTAAATTGCGGCGAGAGGTTTGTAACCTAGTGGGCACGATAACTGCTCCTGCGTTTCGCCTATTTATGTGGAATAACCACACTTATAGGCTCTGCCTTGCCTAAAAACTAAACACACTGCTGCAAATTTAATTATCAAAGATCAACACGCCCTAATAAAAAAGCGGCCAATGTCATCCTAACATCGGCCGCTTGGGTATTGATTAATTAGCGCTAGGAGTGCTTATTTAAGTAGAGCGGCTAATTCATGTAAATCTTTCACAACGTGGTCTGGTTTTTTTGCCAGTGGGTAAAGTGTTTTACCTGGGCGGGCGATAAAGGTTGTTTGTAACCCGGCTTCTTTAGCACCTGCTACATCCCAACCGTGCGCCGCTACCATCATTGCTTCATTTGCTTTTACATTTAATTTTGTTAGCACCCACTCATAGGCACGTAAGTCTGGTTTATAAATTTTAATATCTTCAATGCTGTAACGCGCATCAAAGAACGACATTAATCCAGCGCTCTCAAACTGGGCTTTAACGCCTTTGTTTGAAGAATTTGTCAGACTTACTAACTTATAGCCCTGTGCTTTGAGTTTTGCCAGTCCTTCTTTCACATCTTTGTGAGGAGGTAGGGTTAAAAGCGGGGTGACAATGGCTGTTTTTGCTTGTTCATTCGTAATGGCTATGTTGTTATTTTTGGCAACCATGCGCAGCGATGCAACGCCAATTTGACCAAAATCGTGGTAATTGCCACTTACAGTATCAACGAGTGAATGATGCAACATGGTCGAAAACCAAAGTGGTAATAAATCTTCACGCCCGCCAAGCGCTTTACCAATAGAGGTGCGCATGGAGGTTAAATCTAACAAGGTTTCGTTTACATCAAAAATAAGTACTTTAGGTTTCACTTGTGCCTGTGGCTCCTCAGCCATAGCGTAGCCAGAGGCAAGGCTAGTACCAACAAGTAGTGATAAGGTAAAGGTTTTTAACGATTTTAAAATAGACATTAGTGTTGCTCCGATTCAAGGGCTGCCAATACATCAGTAGGCTCTGCGCGTAGGGTATAGTCTTCGTTTAAAAAGGCATACGTAATTATGCCTTTTTGGTTAATTACATAGGTTGCTGGTAAAGGTAATTTATAACTTTTATTGCCGTAGTACTTTTCAAAATCAATTCCAAACTGGCTATAAAGCGCCACAATACGTTCATCTAAAGTAAACAGTAAACCAAATTGCTCGGCCACCTTGTTATTAATATCTGAAAGCACATCGAATTCAAGGGCATTTTTTTGTGCGCTAGATAACGTCTCGTCGGGTAATTGTGGCGATATCGCAACTAACTGCGCATTGTGCGTTTTAAATTCGGGTAAGTGATCATTAAGTGCTTTTAGCTCTAAATTACAATATGGACACCAGTTACCACGGTAAAAGCTAATTATTACCGGGCCATTATTTAATAAATCAGCGAGCTCAACTTGCTCAGCGCTATGATTGTTTAAGCTGAAATTGCTTACTTTAGCGCCTACCTGTAGCGCATTATCTTTTATATGCTGAGCAATGAGCTCTTCATTTGTCTGCGCCATAAGGGCTAATACATCGCCAGGTAGCTTCGCTTCTTTTTGCACGTTATAGGCATCAATCTGTGATTTTAAACTCATTATTAAATCTCGAATATAACTGTATGGCGATTATGGGTGTTTTAGTTATTTAAATATATATTGCAAAACTGAAAGCTTCATTCGAAAATATTAAACACTCAAAACTGCCTAGCCAAATGTATGTATAATTTAAGTGACCTAGAAACATTTATTGCCGTAGTAGAAAATAAAGGGGTGCTTGCAGCTGCGCGTGAGCAACGTTTGTCGCCGGCAACAGTAAGCCACAGGCTAAGCAAGCTCGAGCGCGAGCTTTCAACCGTGTTAGTGTTTAGAGACAGCAGACGAGTAAGGTTATCGCCCGCCGGTGAGCTATTTTATCATCGCGTAGGGGCTATTATAGAAGCCTTGCACGATGCAGAGCACAGCATTGGCGCACGAAGCTCTTCGGTGAGCGGGTTATTACGTGTGACTATGCCACCGTGGGTTTTTTCAAAGTATGTTATGCCTAAGTTGACCGAGTTTGAAACCCAATACCCGCAGCTAAAGCTCGACTTTTTAATTACTGATCATTTTGTCAATGTGGTCGATGATGCACAAGACGTGGCAATTAGAGTAGGGCAATTAACCGATTCTGGCCTGCTTTCTCGTAAAATTGTCAACAACTCCCGTATTTTATGTGCAGCGCCAAGTTATATAAAAAAGCATGGTATGCCTTGTACACTAAGCGAACTGAGCACGCACTATTGGGTGTGTTTACCCTGGCAAAGGCAGTTAAAACTGTATGATGAAAATAATAAAATACACACCTTTAATGCCAAAACGCGCTTTACTATTTCTAATTCCGATAACATGACGCAAGCAGCCCTTGCCGGACATGGCATAGCCATTAAATCTAAAATAGCAATTAACGATGAGCTAAGCGCCGGAAACTTAGTAGAGGTGATGCCCAATGTAATGGCCCAAAGCGACGCGCCGGTGTGGTTTTTACGGCCTCAAAATAGCTTAACAACCCGCAAAACCGAGGTGTTTTATGAGTTTATGAAGTCTTTATTTGCCAGCTATGAATAAGCGGTAATACCCGCGCTTAATAATGAACAAGGTTACAAAGCCAATAAACTCAGCAAAAATAGCAATAATAATGGCGCAAACAAGCGCTGCTATTATGGAGTCTTTTTTGAGCACTATTTGCCCTTCAAAGCGTTGCCATACTTGCTTTTTAATGGTGAGAAAGTCGCTGGTTAAAGTAAATAAATAAGGCGATTGGTTAAAGTTATTAACTGCCGCTTGTAAAGAGTGCTGGCGATTATTGAGGTTTTTAATATGGGTAGCCCCTTTACCCACAATATCATCACCAATATTTTCATAGTGGGCAATTAACTTGTTTAAATCGTTGTTAAAGTAGTTTTGAGCATCTTTTTTAAACGGGGCTAATGCTTTATTTGCTTCAATTAAATGTGCATCTAAAGCGTGCCCAAAGTCGCTTACAAAGGCTGGTATTTGTACCCCTAATAGTAAACCTGCTGCAAAAAAACTGAGCCTTATGTAATCTAATAATTTACTCATTTGATCTCCTGTTTACTCAAAACCCACCTAAACAACGCTAAATTAACATTTGCGCTTGTTTTTATGCCAAAAACTCGTAATCTATCGGTAATAAAAATAACAATAGGCCTATGTTAAGGATGACTACCAAAGTAAATATGACATCAACGTTTGTTGATATCACTAAGCAGTTAAAACGCTTTGTGTCGCGTATTGTACAGCCCGATGACGTAGAAGACATTGTGCAAGAAACCTTTATTAAAAGCTACGAAGCTGATTTGAAACAAGATATTCAGTTTAGACGCAGTTACATGCTTAAAACTGCAAAGCACTTAGCGCTTAATCATATAGCCAAGTGGGATAACAAGTTTAATGACTCGTTAGAGCACGACGCAGAATTACCCCCGCTGCTTAAATCCTCACAACTTGAGGATGAATACACCTCAAAAGAGCGTTTTTTACTTTTTTGCAGAGCAACGGATCAACTAAATTCTTCTATCCGTAAATGCTTTATATTTAAAAAAGTGTACGGTATGAGCCAAAAAGAAATCGCCCAGCACATGCAATTAAGTGAAAGCACAGTAGAAAAACACATTGCCAAAGGTTTATTACAAACCATGTTATACATGAAAGAACATGAACAAAATCATAACCAATCTGCGGCGCATAATTCTGCTTGTAATTCGGCTCTATCAATTGAAAGGGCAGCAAAATGAGTAATGTTCATCAATTTACATCAAAAGATTTAATTTTAGAAAAAGCCTGCCAATGGATCAGCGCAATTGATAGGGGCTTAAGCGAAATTGAAAAAGAGCAATTTAAGCTGTGGATGATGCAAAGTACCGCCCATCAAGATGCCGTCTACGAACTTGCGCAGCTATGGGATGAATTGTCCGTATTAAACGAGTTAAGCAGTTTATTTCCGCATAGAAGTGTAAAACAGCCCCAGAAAAAAAGATGGGCGTTTTCTAGTGCGATTGCCGCGAGCTTATTTGCAGCATTAATGGTGTGTAGTTACTTATTAATTAACCTTGAAAACGGCTACAACGAAGAGCTGGCTAAAATAAATTACACCAAAATATATACAACGAAGGTGGGCGAACAAGCCACGTATGTTTTACCCGACGGCACCATAGTGCAATTAAACACGAATAGCCTATTAGAGGTAGCTTATAGCAAAGGGCGTCGTCAGTTGTTACTGAGCAAGGGTGAAGGGCGTTTTAATGTAGCAAAAGATGCATCGCGCCCATTTAGTGTGATGGCTGGCGATAAGAGCTTTACGGCACTTGGTACTGTATTTAATGTACAACGCAATACCTCTTCTGATTTAGAGCTGGTTGTAACCGAAGGTAAAGTGATGATCACCGACCCAAGTGTTGCTGTAAGTGCCAACGATTTTAAAGACTACCAACTGGCTGATAATAACGCTAAAAAAGTACGTAAAATCAATGCCAATATTGTTATCTCTGGTGAAAAAGCAATTATAGAGCAAAGTATTACTAAACCTATCACGCAGCTTTCTATGGATGACGTACAGCGTGATTTAGCGTGGCAAAATGGCATGTTAATTTTTAATGGTGAGCATTTAAGCGATGCATTAAATGAAGTGAGCCGTTACACCTCTACGCGTTTTGAGCTTTCAAGCGATGAGCTTGCCAATATAAAAGTGGCGGGTGTTTTTAAAGCTGGCGATGTTGAGGGGCTACTTGAGAGTTTACAGACTAACTTTGCAATTGAGCATGAGCGTTTAGGTGAACATATGGTGAGCCTAACACAGCAAACTAAATCATAAGAAATGTTATGCATATCAAACAAATGTTAGGTGAAGTTGCATCTTTAAATGTTATTAGTAAAAAAAAGTTTAAAAAAAAGATAAAAAACTATAGAGGAATTTTGTTTGTCAGCTGTTTATATAAATTGCGCAGTAACCAAACGCGTTTATTTAGTGGTTTAAGTGTACTTGCTCCGGCTATTTTTAGCTTGAGTGTGCAAGGGGCAACACAGACCACTGGGCAAATGGTGCAATTTGATATACAAGCGCAGCGAGCAGACAAAGCCTTAATAGAATTTGCTAAACAAACAGAGCAAACCGTGGTGTTTTCTTATGAGTTGGCAAAAAATTACCAAGCAAATTCGGTTTATGGTTTTTATACCCAATTAGATGCACTGCAAGCATTATTAAGTGGGACTGAGCTCGATGCGGTTGTTGATCAAAATGGTTTACTGAGTATAAAACTCAAACAAATCAATAGGAAAGATAACAACATGATGAAGCTTTCAGGGGTTAGTGCAGCTGTATTACCAGCATTGCTTGCAGCAAATTCACACGGTGTGAATGCAGCAGAGGATGTTGCACAAGAGAAAATAGAAAAAATTGCTATTGTAGGTAGCCGCGTAGCAGGGCGCTCAGTAGAAGATTTACCCGTACCCGTTGATATTTTAAGTGCTGAAGCACTTGAAAACACAGGCCAAACCGAAGTTGGCCGTATGTTGCAATCTATTGCACCTTCATTTAACTTTTCAAGCTCGTCAATCAGTGACGGCACTGATGCCTTACGACCTGCAACACTGCGTGGTTTAGGGCCTGACCAAACACTTGTGCTTATTAATGGTAAGCGCCGCCATCAGGCAAGTATTATTCATATCAATACCTCAGTAGGGCGTGGTACCGCAGGTACCGATATGAATGCTATTCCAGCCTCAGCTATTAAACGTATAGAAGTTTTACGAGACGGCGCAGCAGCGCAATACGGCTCAGATGCAATTGCCGGTGTAATTAATATTGTACTAAAAGATGGCAGCGAAGGCGGCAAAGCAGCGGTTAATTACGGCCAATACTCAGAGGGTGATGGCGAAACAGTAAACGTTGATTTTAATAAAGGGTTTGCCCTAGGTGATAGCGGCTACTTAAATGCAACACTTAATTACCGCGACCGCTCGCCTACTAACCGCGCTGGTTTACACGGCTCGTGTCAGTTTTATGGGTGTACAGAGCTTAGCGACGGTACTTTACTGGCAGGCGATCCGCGTGAATTGACCGCCGACAGAGACACTTTTCGTATTGGCGATGCCGACTCACAACAATTTGGCTTAACCGTTAATACAGGGTATGAGTTAGGTGATGGCGAGCTGTATGGTTTTATTACTTATTCAACGCGCGATAACGAATCAGCCGCGTTTTTCCGTCATAATGCAAATGCGGGCGGTAACCCTGTTTTACAAGACAACGATGCAACTATCCCGCTAGGCTTTTTACCTAAAATTAATACCACAATTGATGATATTTCTTACAACTTTGGTTACAAAACCGACTTTGATAACGATGCAAGTTTAGATGTATCATACACCTACGGTGAAAACAGCATTGATTACACAACAAGTGACACAATCAATGCCTCGTACGCTAACTTTTTACGTTACGAGCAAGGTTTAAGTGCCGCTGATATTCGCAGTACTATTCCACGTGAAGCCTATGCCTATGGCATGGAGTTATCACTGCAAACCATTAATATAGATTTTACACAAAACTTTGATGACTACTCATTGGCTATGGGTGCAGAAATTCGTACCGATGAATACCGCATTTTAGAGGGCAGCGAATATGCTTATCGTGATTACGACACCCTTGATGGGGTAAGTATTTATAGTGGTTTAAGTGGCGGTGTAGGCTCTGAAGATGCCTCTGGCGGCACGCAAGGTTTTGGTGGTTCTTCGCCGGCATCATCGGTTGATGAGTCACGCGATGTAATTTCGTTTTACCTTGATGCAGAAACCTACCTAATTGAAGATGTCATTTTATCAGGCGCACTGCGTTACGATAATTACAAAGGCTTTGGCGACACAGTAAACTTTAAGCTTGCAGGTAACTGGGCAATTACTGATGATGTGTCACTGCGTGGTGCATTAAGCTCAGGCTTTAGAGCGCCATCAATGCAGCAATTGTATTTTAACAATATCAGCACACAATTTGTTGTGGCTGAAGACGGCTCATTAGTTGCTGAAGAAGTAGGTACATTCAGAAACGATTCAACCCTTGCACAAAGTTTAGGTATTCCAAAACTTAAAGAAGAAAAATCGCAAAACCGTAGTTTAGGTATTGTCTACAACGTTACGGATAACATTAATGTTACTGTGGATTACTACTCAATTGATATTGACGACCGCATAGTAATTAGTAATCGTTTAGGCAAAGGGCTTTCTTCAAGCCTAGATGCTGCATTAATCAGCTCAGGTGCAGGTGCAGGGCAGTTTTTCTTAAATGGTGCAGATACCGAAACTTCGGGTATTGATTTTGTAGCTACTTGGAATACCGAGGGATTAGGTGGCACGCTTGATTTTACTTTAGCAGCTAACTTTACTGAAACTGAGGTGGTATCGTTATTTACGCCATCGGGCTCAGGGCTTGAAACCGTACCAGTTGAAGATGTTTTCTCTGATCAAGAAATTTCAATTATTGAAGAGTGGCAACCAGAAGATCGCATTAATTTAAGTGCGCTTTACCAGCGTGGTGATTGGACTGTAAACCTTTCACTTAACCGCTTTGGTGAATACACAGTAGAAGATGGCGGGCGCCAAACCTACGGTGCAGAAATTTTAACTGACGTTAAAGTTAATTACTTCGTGACTGAAGATTTATCTGTAAATATTGGTGCAAATAACTTATTTGACGTGTACCCAGATAAAAACACCATTGGTAACTCACGCTCGGGCACAATTGTAGATTCAAATGGCAATACGATTGTAAGCAGCGATGGGGTATTTGAATACTCTCGCCGTTCAGCGCCATTTGGCTTTAATGGTGCTTATTACTATGTAGGCGCAGAATACCGTTTTTAATAAATAACTCTCCCTTATGTTATTTAAGTTCAAAGGGCCGTAAGGCCTTTTTTTTGTATTTAGGCTTTTTAGTATTTATTTCTCAACCGCGATTTTATTGTGTTGCGCCTTACCTCAGCGTTAAATTATACCAATTCGCTTAATTAAACATTATTACGGATTGGTTTAACCCCTGTATGGCTTGGATAATACTAAATGTGGCATTTTGGACTTGGCTATACATAGCAGGGTTTAAACTGGGTGTTGCAATTATTGGCTTATAGCCTTAAACCTTGTAATAATAAAAAACCCAGCGGCTAGGCTGGGTTTTAAATATATGCAATTGAAAATTAATGCTTTTGCATACGGCTCATTTCGGTGTGGCAGCTTTGCATCGTTAGCAAGGTTTTCGCTAAGGCTGCTTCACAGTCGGCTGGCTGTGGTTTATCCATCGCTGCTTTAATTTCTTCAAGTGTTTTATCTTCTACCTCTTCAAGCTCTTTAACGTATGTTTTATCGTTATGAGAACTAAACGAAGTGAGTAGGGCTGTGTAAGCTCTGCGTGCTTCTACAGCAAAAGAAGAGCCGTCTTCACGCTCACCTTTTTCGTTAACTGCATAAGGTTGTAAGCGCTCAACACTTACTTTTCGTGCGTCAATCATGCGTTGAAATAATGCGCCAATGGCTGGGTCTTCAACTTTCTCTTGCGCTTTTTGATAAAAATCAATGCCACTGTTCATTACTTGGATGATGTCAGTAATATGAGTTGCTTCTGTTCCTTGATGGGTATTCATAATGACCTCTCTTTACATGAATTTAAGTTTCATAGTAACTAAAGCAAAGGCCATTCCAATTTCATTTTAATTTTTTAAGTTATTGTAATTATTAATTAATTATTTATTTGGCAAGCTGCAAGGCTATTTAAAATAAAATAGCCTCGCAAATTTTACATGGCTTTTGTAATAAGGTTATTTAAGCTCATCCGCCACTTCGGCTACTTTTTGGCGTAACCAAATATGACTTGCATCACGATGCAGTAAAGGGCTCCAAATCATATCTAGTTCAAAAGGCGGTATAGGAAATGGAGGCTCTAAAATTTTAAGGCCTGCATCATCTAAGTAAATATTGGCAGCCTTTGAAGGTAAGGTCGCCACTAAATTTTGCTCTTTTGCTAAATGAATGGCTACGTGGTAATTACGGGTAAACGTGGCAATATTTCGGTGTTTACCAAAATGGGCAAGTGCTTCATCTACCCAACCTAGCTTTTGTACATCTTTAGGGTCCATACCTACGCCAACCCCAAAGCCGGTTTTACTTACCCATATATGGCGGGCTTTTAAATAGCTGTCTAGGCTAAAGTTTTCGATAATTGGGTTGTCGGCTTTTACTAAGCAGCAAAAGCTGTCTTTCCATATGCGTTTATGATGAAAAGATTGCGGAAGGTTTTCAAAGCGGTTAATTGCCATATCCACTTTACCATTTTCAACATCATGAAACGTTACATCACTAGGCGTAAGTATATCTAAGGTTGTATCGGGCGCTTCTTCATGAAGTTTACTTAAAAGCTTTGGCGCTAATGTACTGGCTGCATAGTCACTGGCCATTATTCTAAATACACGTTTACTTTGGCTGGCTTCAAATTCGCGATTTGGTGCCAGGGTTTCTTCTAGGGTCATTAATATACCGCGTATAACCGGTTGCAGCTCTATAGCACGCTCTGTGGGGACCATACCTTCACTGGTACGTACCAAAATTGGATCGTTAAACAAGTTTCTTAAACGCTTAAGGCCGTTACTCATAGCTGGTTGAGTAATACTTAACTGGTTAGCGGCGCGGGTTACGTTACACTCACGTAATAGGGTGTCGAGGTAAACCAGCAAATTTAAATCTATTTTACTTATGTTCATTGTGTGTCCTTTAACGCTTACCAGTGATGAATAAAGCGCTGTGCTGTCGGGTATGGGTATATGTGACTAACATGACCCTTTTTTATATTTTGCTGAGCTTGCTTCCAAAAACTAACATCAACAAGCTCGGGGTGTGTACTGAGCAAAAACTGTTTGTACTTTGGGTTTGGCATAACAAAGGTACAAAGTTGCTCAGGAAAAACATCTTGCGGCGCAACTGAGTAACTTTGTTCATCAGTTAAGTAATCATCATAGCTTTTGGCCTTAGGTAAGGCCCTAAAGTTCATATCTGTTAGGTATTGAACCTCATCGTAGTCGTAAAAAATAATGCGCTTGTGTTTGCTTACCCCAAAGTTTTTAAGCAGCATATCGCCTGGGAATATATTTACCGCAATCATTTCTTTAAGTGCTTGGCCATACTCTTCTATTGCATCGGCAGCACTTTCTTCGCTGGCGTTTTCTAAAAATAAATTAAGCGGTGTCATGCGCCTTTCAATATATAAATGCTTGATAATAAGCCACGGGCCTTCAATTACCATAGATGAGCCAATGGTTTTATGTAGCTGTGCCAGTAAATTACTATCAAAGCGTGCCAAAGGAAATACGACGTTAGAGTATTCTATGGTATCGGCCATGCGACCAACCCGATCGTGGCTTTTTACCAGTTGATAGCGTTTAAGCACGGTATCACGGCCAAACGGTTTGCTTTCGCCAAACTTATCTTTAATTACTTTAAATACATAGCCAAAAGAGGGCAGTGTAAATACCATCATAACCATGCCTGGTGTGCCTGGCGCTATAATAAAGTTATCGTCTGAGTGAGACAAGTGATGTAAAAATTCACGGTAAAACTCTGTCTTACCTTGTTTATGAAACCCAATGGCATTATAAAGCTCAGCGAGTGTTTTATTAGGCATAAGTTGATTTAAAAATCGCACCATGGCTGAGGGCGCATGGGTTTCAACCATGAAATAAGCCCGTGCAAAGCCAAAAATAACCCGCATTTGCGATGATTTGGTTAATAGCGCATCGAGGTATAAGCCTTTATCTTCATGGTGCAGTATTGCAATAATAAAAGGCTGTACACCGCTTTGAGAGACCACTCGGCCGACTATGTAAGCAGCTTTATTACGATAAAAAGGCGTGTGCAAAATATCAAAGCGCATTTGCCAAGGCTGGTGGTGAGTGTCGGGCGCTTGTTTGTAAAATGCCTTTACGAGCAAACGTATATCCCGCTCTAAATTTACAAACGGGGCTTTAAAATCAAAATGCTCAATAATGTGCTTTATTGTGGGCTTTAAACCATCAACCACAGGAAAGTAGCTGCGGTACTCTGCCTCAACAGGAATGGCAGGGGCATCTTTTAATGTGGCTTGTACAAATATAAAGTCGTTATGAAAATAGCGTCTGTGGTACAAACGGCAAAATACTGAGTTATAAAATGTTTCGGCAAGTTCAGCTTGAGGATGAAAGCATAAAAAGCGTTGGTACAGTATTTTTACTTCAAGCCAAAGCTGCTCATCTAATTGCTCAGTTAACTGTGCTTGTTTTAATGCTTTAGTGGTTTCGTTTACTCTGTCATCGTAGTAACTAATACGCAGTTTACTAATTTCATTAATTTGTTGCCAATCGCGCTTTGCAAAGGCAAGCGGGGCTTGGGCGGTGGTTTTATGAAACAGCTGATAATGCTTTTTAAAACCCGTTAAAATTAATTCAGCTATGTGGCGTGGCTGCATAAACACTCCTTAAAAAAGTGTATATAACGATTTTAGTACAGCATTTATAAATGTTAGTGGTGCTGTAGTGTTATACACGTTAGAGCTTTAGCTCTATAGTTGTTAAGGTTATGTTATTTTAAGTTTAAAACCAAGATAAATATTCTCAGTTTTTATACTTTTATCTTAAAGCATAATTGAGTGTGATGGCAAAAGCTAAGTTATTGGTAGGAAGCTATTTTTTTCTCTAACTTTTTAATGCGCTTTTCAATTTCGGTGGTTTGCTTTTTATGATCTTTATTTATTATTTTTAATTGCTTGGTAATATCTTTGCTAATTAACTTTTTGTCCTCGTCATCTAAAATACGGTTGAGGCGCTGTTGTTGGTTGTATTCTGCGCGGTCTTTTTTACGTTTTATAATCGCTAATTTATTAGTATTACTTCTCAGCTCTGCTTGCAGGTCAAGCACGATCCGTTCGCGCTCTAATGCGTTTAGCTCTTTTGTGTAGTCTTGCGCCGGTGCAGTATTAATTCCCGATACAGTATTAATTGTGTAGGCGGTAGCGTTATCGTTACAAGGGAATTGCGAAAAGATAGTGCCGTTTTTTTTCACGCATTTATAGTAAGTTGTGGCATTTTGCGCATGCAGAGAAAGTGGGCATACCATTACTGCGCATAAAAAAAGTGTGTGTTTTTGCATTAAGTTCATCCCTGAGCGTTTACTATGATTTAGTAAATATAACCTAGCTTGGTGTTATAGCAAGCTAGGTTAAGGGATAGGGCTATTGTGTGTAGGTTTTTAGCTTTTTAATACTTTGTACTAAAAACGGGATATCGAGGCTTTGCTCAATAGAAAAACCTTCAGCGGCAGATATATTTTTATAGTTACCGTCTGAATCTATTAGCGTAATTCTATCTTTTTTGTAAGCAATAACTACGCCTTGTGAGTAATTAACGCCAGTGTCCGTTTTTTTCTTATACAGGTTTTCACCTAGCATGGTTTGTTTAACCACAGACTTACAGTTTAAGTATTGGCCTACACTGGTTGCAATAATATCACTGGGTTGAATAAGTCCATCTACCTTGGCTATTCGCTTATCTGAGCTGTATAACACCGATGATGTAACTACTTCCGAGCTATTATTAGCTAAGCTAAACGCAAAAATATGGGTGTCGTCACTGCGAGGAGACGGATTTTCTTCACCTTTAATGATTTTAATTGCACTGTTTGAATGCGCTTGATCGTTTATAAAGCTTAGCTTTTCAATTCCAGCAAGCTCTATGCTTCTGCGCTGACTTTGCCACGCAGGTAAGGTTTGCTCTGATAAAATAGCCATTTTATAAAAAGAAGGTAAGCCATACACTAAACTAAACAAGCTATCGCCATGGTGTGTTGGCTGTAAAAACTGATCAGTTTTATGTAGGTTTTTATGCTTGGCAACAAAGCGTTTTAACTGCTCGTTGCTATCAAATACAAAAATATCGACTTGCTGCGCAGTGTAATCTTCACATTTTTGCATTGGCGCAGGTATTTGGTAATTAATATTTTGGTTATTAATTCTTACATTGTGAGCTTGTTTATAGCTTTCAATGTCGAGCAAATCATTTTTTGCTAATAAACTTTTAGCGGTCGTAGGGTACGACAGCGGTAAAACGTTATCTTGCTTCGTTATATCAAACTTTAAATTTGCATCTGCCCAAATGTGAATACTGTGGCTAAGTGCAAAACACAACACTAAAAACGAGCTGGCAAAACGGGCAAACTTAAGTTGTTTTAAGCGCGCTAAGTGCTGCCATGTATAGTTACTTACAACTAATTGGAAGCCTAAAATGAGTAAAACAATCCCCCCGGCTAGCAATGTAGTAAGGGCAGGCGAGCTAGTTAGACGATGCCACAGTAAGGAAATGATTTCCGGTAGCGCAGAAGAGCTTAAATGATAGCCCAAATTAACGTATACATACGCATCAAGCGTTAAAATAGACGCCCCAAGCGTAGCAATAACGGCAGCCATACCTCGAATATGTCGAGGGTAGGGAAACACTAAGCTTAAAGGAAATACCGTCAGCACAAATGCTAAAAAAGCGATAAAGCTCGTATGGCTTAACCACGTCACTAACATATAGGTAATACCCATAAAGCTAGTTGGCGGTGAATCTGCAAATAAAAAGCTTAGGCTAATAAAAAGCGCTAAACCAATATTTGCAAAAGTGAACCAGTGGCCCCAACTTAATAACTGACTCGCTTTTGACGAAAACTGATTGTGCTGCGATAAATTCATATAATTTATTTAACCGACTGAGCAAGTGCTTTTGCAAAGTTCTCAGTTACGGCTTGTCTTTTCCCTGCAGGTACATGCTCTTTTAGGATATGCGTGATAGAATTTCCTAAACACATAAGGCTTAAATCAACCGGCGCATTGTGTTGCGTTAGCACATCAATGAGCTGATCGACGATTTGTTCTACTTCTTCATTAGAGTATTTTGATAAGATTGGCATCAGTTGGTTCAATAAAAGAGTTATATTCTCGTATTTTAACACCAGAGGCGTGAAAAACAAAGATGACAACAGACGTTAAAAAATTAGTCGTTCATTATGTAGACAAAAAAGACGACGATACGCAAATTCACCTACGAAACGATGAAATGGTGATAAACGATAAAGTCGCTGTTTTTATCGAACAACTTCATCATGCATACAACTCAAAGCCAGGTAAAGGTTACTGTGCATTTAGTGGCGATAAAAACAGTGTTGTAGCATCGGCAATGCAAAGCTATCGTAATGACGAGTTAGGCTTTTGGCACATGACCGAGCAGGCATCTACTGTTTTAAAAGAAGAGTTAGATAAATACGCCTTTAGCGAAACAGGCTACTTAGTATTTTGTCATTATCAGTATGTGGCTACTGATTACATGCTAATAGCTATGATCAATATTAAAGAGCACTACAGCATGACCTCTGAACTTGATTTAGCAGCGTCGCGCCACTTAGATATATCGCGCATGCAACTAGCTGCACGTATAGATTTAACCGCGTGGGATACTCAAGCTGATGACAATCGCTATATCTCTTTTATTAAAGGGCGAGCAGGGCGAAAAGTAGCAGACTTTTTCTTAGACTTTTTAGGTTGTGAAGAGGGCATAGACCCTAAACAACAAAGCCAAGTGATGCTTAATGCCGTTGAAGACTATTTATCGGAGCAATCATTCGATAAATCAGAAAAAGACGAGTTACGTAAGCAAGTATTTGACTACTGTAACGATTGCGTGACCACGGGTGAAGATGCAAGCGTTACTGAGCTCTCGGCTACGCTAACGAAAGGTGACGACAGCCCGTTTGATAACTTTTGCAAAGAACAAAGTTACGACTTAGAAGACTCTTTCCCGGTCGATAAAAAAACAGTGACCAGTATGGTTAAGTTTTCGGGTTTAGGGGGCGGTGTTAGTGTTAGTTTTGAGCGTAAACATTTAGGTGAGCGCGTAACTTACAATGAAGCGACTGATACACTGGTTATTAAAGGCATTCCGCCAAACTTAAAAGATCAATTACAACGCTTTATGGAAAATGAAAGCGAATAAACTCATTTGATCTAGTTAAAAGCCGATTTAAGAGCGCGATATTTATATCGCGCTTTTTTTATTTTTGCTAGGTAGTAAAGCCACTTAAAAATCTATTGCACAAAGAGAAATGAAAGAGGAACAAATGAGAAAATACAAGCTATGGTTTATTAGCTGAGCCCTTTTAAATTAGCTTGTTTAGCTTTATTACTCACTCTAAAAGCGCAGCGTCTCTTATCCTCTTTGTGAATATGCGTTTATTACGGGCTTTGCCCATCACGCCAACAAGCTGAGTGTACAATTTAAAATTCACTGTATGAAATTTCGCCCGTAGGCGTGAAGCTTGCTCACACGAGAATCAGCGTTTTGTTTTTTTTAATTTTTTACTAATAAAAACACATGAAGATCTATTGCACAAAGAGAAGCGAAAGAGGAACAAATGAGAAAATACCTTTCAGGACAAGACAGGTATTAAAACAAAAAAGCCGCGCTATTTTACATAGCGCGGCTTTTTAATGAGGCTAAGGGTTACTCAGCGCTCATTGTTTTAGTCATGTCTGAACTAGCACGACCTGCAGGTTTAATTGACCCTGCGCGTAAGCCACTATCAGGAACTAACTCACGTTTATCGTGTGCCATGGCAACTGATGTATGCTTTACGTCGCTATCAGCAACTGGTGTCGGTTGAGCCATAG
This sequence comes from Pseudoalteromonas sp. R86517, assembly GCF_042466295.1. Classification (NCBI taxonomy): domain Bacteria; kingdom Pseudomonadati; phylum Pseudomonadota; class Gammaproteobacteria; order Alteromonadales; family Pseudoalteromonadaceae; genus Pseudoalteromonas; species Pseudoalteromonas sp. R86517. The sequence goes on along the minus strand of NZ_JAXHCB010000001.1, from coordinate 1,773,314 downwards.
GTGCGCTTGCAGCCCCTTTGCTAATAACCGTTTTTGCATTGGCATCTTTTTGCTCAGCTACTTCAGTCTCTGCTTTAACAGGCTCAGGTTTCGCTGGTTGCTCAACTACTTCAGGCTCTGCTTTAACAGGCTCAGGTTTCGCTGGTTGCTCAGCTACTTCAGGCTCTGCTTTAACAGGCTCTGGTGTTGCTGGTTGTTCAGCTACTTCAGGCTCAGCTTTAACAGGCTCTGGTGTTGCTGGTTGTTCAGCTACTTCAGGCTCTGCTTTAACAGGCTCTGGTGTTGCTGGTTGTTCAGCTACTTCAGGCTCTGCTTTAACAGGCTCTGGTGTTGCTGGTTGCTCAGCTACTTCAGGTTCTGATTTCACAGGCTCAGATGCTGTTATTGGTTGCTCAGTAACAACAACTGGCTCTTCAGCTGTTTCTGGGTCAACAGTTTGTACTGCATCGTCATTGGCTGTTGGTTGCTCTGCTTTAGGAGCAGCTTCAACTTTAGCTAAGTCTTCTACAGCTAACGCTTGCTCAACATTTTCTGATGCATCGTTTGAGGTTGGCTGTTCAGCTTTTGCTTTTAGCTCTGCCTCATACTCAGCGGCAGCTTGATCTGCTACTGGCACAAATGCCGGAGCTTCATCTGCTTTTTCTTCTGTAGCTTCACCTTGTTCAGGACGACGGCGACGCTGGCCCGAAGCGCGAAGGTGACGAGGAGAACGGCGTGAACGCGTACGTGTTTGCCCTTGCTCATCTTCAGAGTTTGCTTCGTCAGTTGACGCTGCAGCTACTGGCTTTTCTTCTTGCTCAGGTTGTGCCTTAGGCGCTTGCTCTTTCACAGGTGCAGGTTTTGTTTGCTCTGACTTTTGCTCATTTGCAGTTTGCTTTGCTGCTGGCGCTTGCTCTTTAGGCTGCTCTACTTTAGCTGTTTCAGTGCTTTGCTGCGCTTGCTCAGTCGTATCAGATGCTTTTACTTGCTCAGTATTTTCATCTTGGATACGTACTTTTTTGCGAACATTACGACGTTGACGGCGAACTTTTGGCTTCTGCTCTTTAGGCTCAGTGCTTTGCTTAGCCTCAGTTTCATTCGCTTTTACGTCTGTTTTAACTTGCTCTTTGTCGGCATTACGATTGTCGTTATTACGGTTATCGTTACGCTTACGCGAGTTAGGATTACGACGGCGCTTATTGCGGTTCTCGTTTTTCTCTTGGCTTTCGTTCGCGGTAGATTCAGTTTTCACTTCTTCTTCAGCAGGGCGTTCACCACGAGGTTTAGAGCGTGAGTTATTACGACGACGCTGGTTGTTATTGCGGCGACGGTTGTCACTGTTACCACGGCGATTGTTATTACGTGTTTGCTGTTGCTTTTCTTGCTCAGCTTTTTCTTTTGCTTGCTTTTCTTCTTCGCTTTCACCAGCAAATAACGACTTAAACCAATTACCAATAGCAGCCAATAGGCCACCTTCAACCTTAGGTACAGCAACAGGCGCTGCTGGTTTGTCTACTTTAGCTTGTGGCGCTGGCGTTGAAGGCATAACAACACCTTTAAGCATCGGCTCTTCACGAACAGGCGCAGCTGCTGGTTTAGCCATTTCGAACGACTCTGGCTCAGGTGCAACTACTTGCTCGTAACTTACTGTTTCTAGTGTTTCGTCTTTACGTAAACGCATCACTTCGTAGTGTGGTGTTTCCATGTGTTGATTAGGAATAATAACCACATCACATTTATGATGTTTTTCAATACGATGAACGCTTCTGCGCTGCTCGTTTAATAAATAAGCGGCAACCGCTACAGGCACTTGTGCATTTACTTGTGCTGTGTTGTCTTTAATTGCTTCTTCTTCAATTAAACGCAAAATAGACAAGGCGATAGACTCGTTAGAACGAATAGTACCTTGGCCGCTACAACGCGGACATGGGCCTTGGCTTGCTTCACCTAGTGAAGGGCGCAAACGCTGGCGCGACATTTCAAGTAAACCAAAGCGCGAAATTTTACCAATTTGTACACGCGCACGATCTGGACGAGCGGCATCTTTTAAGCGGTTTTCTACTTCACGCTGATGGCGTGGCGGTGTCATATCGATAAAGTCGATAACAATTAAGCCACCTAAGTCGCGAAGACGTAATTGACGCGCAATTTCATCAGCCGCTTCTAAGTTAGTATTCAGTGCTGTTTCTTCGATATCTCCGCCTTTTGTTGCTTTAGACGAGTTGATATCAATAGAGGTAAGCGCTTCTGTTGGGTCAATTACAATTGAACCACCTGAAGGCAAACGTACTTCACGTTGGAACGCAGACTCAATTTGGCTTTCAATTTGGTAATGCGTAAATAATGGCGTGTCGCCTTGATAAAGCTTTACGCGGCTCATAAAGTCAGGGCGAAAACGCTCAATGTGCGCTTTAGCTTCTTCAAATACACGTGGTTTATCAATTAATATTTCACCAATATCACGACGTAAATAATCGCGAATAGCGCGGAAAATCACATTGCTTTCTTGGTGAATCAAAAACGGTGCTTTAGCACTGTCGGCTGCTTGTTGAATTGCATCCCAATGGACTAAAAGTGCTTTTAAATCGTAGTTTAATTCTTCAAACGACTTGCCAACACCTGCTGTACGTACAATTAAACCCATACCTTTAGGAAGTTCTAATCGGCTAAGTGCTTCTTTAAGGTCTGTACGCTCATCGCCTTCAATACGACGAGAAATACCGCCTGCACGAGGGTTGTTTGGCATTAGCACTAAGTAGCTACCCGCTACGCTGATAAAGGTAGTAAGTGCTGCGCCTTTTTGGCCGCGCTCTTCTTTATCAACTTGTACAATTACTTCTTGGCCTTCTTTAATCACGTCGCGAATATTTGGGCGACCATGAAAAGTGTAACCTTGTGGGAAGTAAGTACGGGCAATTTCTTTTAAAGGAAGGAAACCATGACGATCGGCGCCGTAATCTACGAAAGCCGCTTCTAAAGAGGGTTCAATGCGTGTGATTTTGCCTTTATAAATATTGGCTTTTTTCTGTTCGTGACCTGGGCTTTCTATATCTAAATCATATAGGCGCTGGCCGTCAACCAGTGCTACGCGCATTTCTTCTTGCTGCGTTGCATTGATCAGCATACGTTTCATATTGTTACTCTACTTATTTTTTGTCGCTGACATGACGAAACGTGTTCGCCTGTTCAGTTGTTCCTTTTTTTAGAATGTGCAGCCTCACGACTGGGTCTGTAACGGAACGCTCTGTAATGTGTATGCAGTATTTTTTAAATGCTGGCTAACAATAACGTACGCTTACGTTATTAAATTCTTTATGGTGCTAAAACTGTCGGCTCTTATGCTCTTTACAAGTTTTACCCAGAAGTTGGCCTGTCATATCAATCTTTTTAGTACGTTTATGTTAGGCGCGTAGGGCTCGTTAAGTAACTTAAATACGATGAGTATTTTCTAAGTACTTGCGAGCAAAGTTCGCTGCCGAATGTTAATAAACGCTTATTTGCTAGATTTTTAGTTCTAAATAAGCTGCTATACGGTACTACGTGTGAGCAAATGCTGAACAACGTTTTTACGTCGTCACTATCAAACAAATTATTTGTTCATTGCTTTTATTTTTACATTAAATGTAAATTCATGTTCAAACTTAACCAGTAATATATTACGCGCATTACTGTTAGTTGATCGCACGTGTTAACTGAGTAGGCATAAAAGCTTTGGAAAACTTAACTCGGATCTGTATGATCGGCTACCCAGAATGTGCATCACGAATGTTTTAATGTGTTAAAAAGCACCGTTGTTATTTGCAAATACTAAATATTTGCGCTGCTGATTATCCCACTATTATAACCGTGTTAGCAACTAAATTATTTTACTTAAATCAGTGATTAGGCAATGTCAGAAAAAACCGGCTTACAAGTAACTTTTGTCACAATCAACGAAGACCATTTAGGTCAGCGTATTGATAACTTTCTTATTACCCATTTAAAAGGGGTGCCTAAAAGCGCTGTTTATAAAATTTTACGCAAAGGCGAGGTACGCGTTAATAAAAAGCGTATTAAGCCAGTTTACAAATTACAGCTTGATGATGTAGTGCGTATTCCGCCAATTAAAGTAGCAGAGCGCGAAGAGTTTGTGCCTAAAAAGCTCGATAAAGTGAAGCAATTAGAAGACGCAATACTCTTTGAAGATAAATACCTTATTGTAATTAATAAACCTTCGGGCATGGCTGTACATGGCGGCAGTGGTTTAAGCTACGGTTTAATAGAAGCACTACGCGTATTACGCCCAGATGAGCGCAGTTTAGAGCTAGTACATAGGCTTGATAGAGACACATCGGGGTGTTTATTAATTTCAAAGCGTCGTTCGGTACTTACCGCATTGCATGAGCAGCTGCGTGAAAAAACAATGGAAAAAAATTACTGGGCGTTGGTAACAGGGCAGTGGGATTCGTCGGTTAAAAATGTGACCGAAGGGCTGCGTAAAAACACCCTCAAGTCGGGCGAGCGCGTGGTGCGAGTAGATAATAACGAAGGTAAACCTTCACATACTCGCTTTAGAGTACTTGAGCGTTTTAACGAGTGTTCGTTAGTGCAAGCCTCACCTGTGACAGGACGTACTCACCAAATTCGTGTTCATACACAGTGTAAAGGCCACCCTATTGCATGCGATGATAAATACGGCGACCAAGGGTTTGATGTATCAATGCGCAAAATAGGCTTAAACCGCTTATTTTTACACGCCCACGATTTAAGCTTTTATCACCCTAAAAACGAAACTACCATGCGTGTAGAGGCACCGCTTGATAACGCACTTAAAAGTTGTATTTTAAAATTAAGAGATGCTAAAGCGTAATGACCACCGCTGTATTAAAAAAATATAAACTGGTTATTTTTTGATTGGGATGGCACTGTAATGGACTCAATTAGCAAAATTGTTAATTGTATTCGTCACAGTGCGCTGGCGCTTAATATTGAGCCGCCGAACGACACTGCAATTAAAAATATTATTGGTATGTCGCTTGAACTTGCTATTGAGGTGCTATTTCCTGACGAGGTAGCGCATCATCCCGCATTAGTTAACGGCTATAAACAGCAATACCGTGTTGATACGACTGCCACCCCTGTATTTGATAATGTAGAAAATGTTCTAAGTGCGTTAAAAGCACAAGGGGTTATTTTAGCGATTGCCACCGGTAAAGGTCGTGCTGGTTTAATGCGTTTATTAGAGCAAACTCAGTTAGGGCATTACTTTAGTGCCACGCGCACAAGTGATGAAGCACGCTCTAAACCTTCCCCCGATATGCTTGAACAACTATTAGCTGAATTAGCAATAAATGCCGACGAAGCACTCATGATTGGGGATACCAAAATAGATATGGCCATGGCACAGGCAGCCAACATAGATAGAATTGGCGTTACTATGGGCGTACACAGTGCAGCGCAGTTAAGTGAGTTTAGCCCCGTTGCAACCGTTGATAATTATCAGCAGCTGCAACGCATACTACTTGGCTAAGGTTGAGCTGCGAGTATGTCGAGATTAAACTCAGCCAATAGCTGGCTGAGTTTAATTAGAGGCAAGCCTATTAAGCTATTAGGATCGTCTCCGTTTAATTTTTCAAATAAGCATATCCCTAATCCTTCACTTTTAAAGCTCCCAGCACAGTTATAAGGCTGCTCTGCATCGCAGTAGGCTTCTATTTGCTCTTTGGTGAGTGTTCTAAATACTACTTCAAAAGGCTCTATTAACGTTTTTGCTTTATCGCTAGCAATATCGTAAACACACAGGCCCGTTAAAAACGTGACAGTTTGGCCGCTAAACAAAGAAAGCTGCTTTATAGCGTTTTCTTTATTATGAGGTTTACCAAGTATTTGCCCATCATATACGGCCACTTGGTCGGAGCCGATTGCAAGGCCTTTAACAAAATGATCGCAAGCGGCACGCGCTTTGCGCTCGCTTAGGCGTTTAACAAGTTGCTCTGGGGTTTCGTTTGGTATGGCGGTTTCGTCAATATCAGGCGAAAAAGTACTAAATGGCAGATTAAATTTTTGCAATAAAGACTGCCTAAATGGCGAGCTTGACGCTAATATAAGCGGGTGCTTCATAAATTATTATCCTAATTAAAATTAGTTTGAGTTAGGATAAATCAGATCCGTAATGAAAACACGTGAAAAACCATGTAAAAATGCTTTTTTGCTTTGACTAACTAATTAACTATCTATATGATGCAGCCCCTATGCAAAAGGTAAAAATTCCCATCACTCTTCATCCTGGGAAAGCAGCGCAACACCGTTTAACTTACGATGGTATTGTACCGCTTGAAAAACTTGCTCGTTTACGAGGTGTTGTACAGGAAGAAGTAGGTGAAATAGCGGTAAAAATTCAGTGCAAAACCGATGAGCAAGGTTTAGTTGTGATTAGTGGCAATTTGTCTACACACGTAACTGTAACTTGTCAGCGTTGTAATGATGATTTAGGGTTGGATTTGGATCAAGACTTTATGTATTCGCCTGTTGGTTTGGATGCTGAGTCAGATGATCTTCCTGAAGTCTACGATGAAGTAGCGCTTGATGAAAACGGTGAAATTAACGTGTTTGAGTTAATCGAAGACGAACTAATTTTAGCAGTGCCATTAGTGCCTACACACAACGAAGCTTCGTGCAATTATTCATCAAAGCCTGCTAGCTTTGGTGTACTAAAGGCGGAAGATGATAAACCAAATCCATTTGATATTTTGAAACAACTTAAGAAAGATTCTTAGGAGAAGACTAATGGCTGTACAAAAAAGCAAAAAGTCTCGTGCAAGACGCGGCATGCGCCGTTCACACGATGCGATCAACGGTCCAACTTTAACAGTTGACCAAACTTCAGGTGAGACTCATCGTCGTCACCATGTAACTGCTGACGGTTACTACAAAGGCGTTCAAGTAATTTCTAACTAAGAGATTGCTTTATGCTGACTAATCTAACCATAGCGTTAGATATGATGGGGGGCGATTATGGCCCCCGTTCATCTATCCCCGCTGCTGTTTGCGCAGTAAATGCTCATGCCAATTTAACACTCATTTTATGTGGCAACGAGCAAGTAATTACTAATCAATTAGAATCCCTCGATTCACTTTCACACCCACGTTTAATTATTCGCCATTGCAGCGAAGTTGTCACTAATGCCTGCGAACCCGCTTTAGCTGTGCGTTCAAAAAAAGACTCCTCTATGCGTGTCGCCCTTGATTTAGTTAAATCGGGTGAAGCACAAGCCTGTGTAAGCTCGGGTAACACCGGCGCTTTATTTTTTATGGCTCATTACGTATTAAAAATGCTGCCTGGCGTTAAACGCCCCGCATTAATATCGGCCGTTCCTACAGAGCGAAAAAATCCAGTTTATCTGCTTGATTTAGGCGCTAATGTGCATTGTGATTCAGAAATACTTTATCAATTTGGCATTATGGGCTCGGTAGTAGCAGGCCAAGCTCTTGGCTGCGATAACCCTAAAGTGAGTTTACTTAATATTGGCTCTGAAGACATAAAAGGCCATGAAGGCATAAAGCAAGCAGCGCAGCTTATGCAGCAAAGCCCTTATATTAATTACACGGGTTACAGTGAAGGCAGTGATATTTTTTCGGGGAAAGCCGATGTCATTGTGTGTGAAGGGTTTGTCGGAAACGTTGCATTAAAAACCTGCGAAGGCATTGCTAAACTGATCATGAAAAAGTTTACAAGCGCCCTAGAAAAGCACTTAATTTACAAATGCATGGCGTTTATTTTAAGTCCTATCATAAAAAAACTCTATAATCGGGTGAACCCCGACCAGTATAACGGCGCTTCTCTGGTAGGATTGCGCGGTATTGTCGTTAAAAGCCATGGAAATGCATCAGCAAAAGCATTTCAAGCAGCAATCGATGAAGCGGTAAAAGAGGTTGAACGTCAACTTCCAGATAAAATAGCCGCTATTTTCGAAAAAACACATTCTAAAAACTCGGCGGCCGAATAACGTTTAGGTGCCGTAGTTACACTAAATTTTTGTTTAATTAAAAAGAGCAAAGTATGGCACAAAAAATTGCACTTCTATTTCCTGGTCAGGGCTCACAAAGCGTTGGCATGTTAAGCGAGCTACTAGAGAGCTCTGACATTGTAAAAGCAACCTTTAGCGAAGCGTCAAGCGCACTTGGCTACGATTTAGCAGCGCTTGTACTAAATGGCCCAGAAGAAGAACTTAATCAAACTCACCGCACTCAACCTGCTTTATTAACAGCAAGCGTGGCAATTTACCGCCACTGGTTAGCTGCAAACCCAGATGTGGATGTGGTTATGGCTGGTCACAGCTTAGGTGAATACTCTGCATTGGTATGTAGTGAGGTTATTAGCCTAGGTGAAGCGGTAAAACTTGTTGAAAACCGTGGCTTATACATGCAAGAAGCTGTGCCTGCGGGCGTAGGCTCTATGGCTGCCATTATTGGTTTAGCCGATGAGCAAATAAAAACAGCATGTGAAGAGTCTGCACAAGGCGAGGTTGTTTCACCGGTAAATTATAACTCACCAGGGCAAGTGGTTATTGCAGGGCATAAAGCTGCTGTTGATAGAGCTTCACAAGCGTGTAAAGATGCCGGCGCAAAACGTGCCTTACCACTGAGTGTAAGCGTGCCTTCACATTGTGAATTAATGAAACCAGCGGCTGAAAAACTCGCAAATGATTTAGCCGCTTTAACATTTAATACACCTAAGTGTGATGTAATTAATAATGTTGATGTAAAAGCACAAAGCTCGGCTGATGCAATTAAAGATGCATTGGTACGTCAACTATACAGCCCAGTTCGTTGGACAGAAACAGTACAGGCTTTAGTTGCTCAAGGTATTACGCAAAGCTACGAATTTGGCCCAGGTAAAGTATTAACTGGCCTTGCAAAACGAATTGATAAAGCAATGGTATGTGGCTCAGTAAATGACGCTGCTGCTATCGACGCTGCAAAATAAGAGAATATAAAATGACTAATTTATTTTCATTAGAGGGCAAAGTTGTCCTAATTACTGGCGCAAGCCGTGGTATTGGTAAAGCAATTGCAAACACTTTAGTAGCGCAAGGCGCAAAAGTAGCAGGTACTGCTACGAGTGAGTCAGGCGCGGCTAAAATTAGCGATTACTTAGGTGATAACGGTAAGGGTTATGCTTTAAACGTAACCGATCCTGCATCGATTGAGGCTACATTAGCGGCAATAAAAGCCGACTTAGGCGATGTTGACGTACTTGTAAATAACGCAGGTATTACCCGTGATAATTTATTAATGCGTATGAAAGACGGTGAGTGGGACGATATTATCGACACCAACTTAAGCTCTATCTTCCGTTTATCTAAAGCGGTATTACGCCCAATGATGAAGAAAAAGAACGGCCGTATTATTAATATTGGCTCAGTTGTGGGCACTATGGGTAATGCAGGGCAAGCTAACTACGCGGCGGCTAAAGCGGGTGTCATTGGCTTTTCTAAATCGCTTGCACGCGAAGTTGCATCGCGCGGCATTACAGTAAATGTAGTAGCCCCTGGTTTTATTCAAACTGATATGACCGATGAGCTAACAGAAGATCAAAAAGCGGCCACCCTTGCTAATGTACCAGCAGGTCGGTTAGGTCAGCCTGATGAAATAGCAGCGGCAGTGTGTTATTTAGCATCTGACGCGGCTGCGTATGTATCTGGCGAGACTTTGCATGTAAATGGCGCGATGTACATGGTTTAATCGCCATTGTTAAAAGTAAATGCTAAAAATAACTTAAGTAAGTGACCTCAAAAACATTGAAATTTTTATGATCTTGCTTTAAACATACTTGAAATCGCTGTGAAAATAAGCGATAAAAGACAAAACAAACACTCAGAGGTTTGACCAGACAATTATTTATGGTCAAATCATTGAATCAGAGAATTATGCGGCGTAAACTACGCCGCAATCTGAAAATAACGCATTGGCGTTTTTAATAAAGGAAAGAAGAATGAGCGATATCCAAGAACGCGTAAAAAAAATTATCATCGAACAGCTAGGTGTTAAAGAAGAAGAAGTTAAAAACGAAGCTTCTTTCGTAGACGACCTAGGTGCAGATTCTCTTGATACTGTTGAACTAGTTATGGCTCTTGAAGAAGAGTTTGATACTGAGATCCCAGATGAAGAAGCTGAAAAGATCACTACAGTACAATCTGCAATCGATTACGTATCAGCTCACGCTGAGTAATTAATCGCATATTAAAGGCAGCATTCGCTGCCTTTAATCTATATATCCAAACCACCTCAAAGTTCATGATTCAAATTCACCCGCTTTTACTCTCTACTGCATTCATTTGTAATAGCACATCTTTAGTTGAATTTGAGACTCGCACTTTGAGGTCGCTTGGGTATGAATTCCCTTTGTAATGCCAATAGATTTAAACTTAGTGAGTTAAACGGCTTACTAAAGTAATACTATTTTAATCAATTGGTTTAAATATCCCTTATTGGAGGCAAACCGTGGCTAAACGTCGAGTCGTCGTAACTGGCTTAGGAATGTTGACGCCGCTAGGTAATGATGTGCAATCTACCTGGCAAGGCTTATTAGATGGTAAAAGTGGTATACAAAATATAACCCACTTTGATACATCAAAATTTGGTACTAAATTCGCTGGACTCATAAATGACTTTGATGCAACTGCATACATGTCAGCGAAAGATACTAAAAAAATGGACTTATTTATTCAGTACGGCATTGCAGCGGGTGTTCAAGCCTTTCAAGACTCAGGTCTTGAAGTTACTGAACAAAACGCAACACGTATTGGTGTTGCTGTAGGTTCAGGCATTGGTGGATTAACCCTAATTGAAGAAAACCATATAAAGCTACTTAACAGTGGCCCACGTAAGCTTTCTCCATTTTATGTGCCATCAACCATTATTAATATGATCTCGGGCCATTTATCAATGATGCATGGTTTACGTGGTCCTAATATTTCTATTGTGACGGCATGTACTACAGGCCTGCACAATATTGGCCATGCAGCGCGTATGATTGCTTACGGCGATGCCGATGCGATGGTTGCCGGTGGCGCAGAAAAAGCCTGTACACCTATTGGTATGGGTGGCTTTAATGCTGCACGTGCGCTTTCTACCCGTAACGACGACCCACAAGCTGCGTCGCGTCCGTGGGATAAAGACCGCGATGGTTTTGTACTATCTGATGGTGCAGGGGTTGTTGTAGTAGAAGAGTACGAACACGCTAAAGCCCGTGGCGCTAAAATTTATGCTGAGCTTGTTGGCTTTGGTATGAGCGGTGATGCGTATCACATGACCTCGCCACCGGAAGACGGTGCAGGTGCGGCACTCGCTATGCAAAATGCATTAAACGATGCACAAGTAAATGCAGACCAAGTTGGTTACATTAACGCACACGGTACATCTACTAATGCAGGCGACAAAGCCGAAACGCAAGCTGTTAAAGCTATTTTTGGCAGTGCAGCGCAAGATGTAATGGTAGGCTCGTCTAAATCGATGATGGGACACCTATTAGGTGCTGCGGGTTCTGTAGAGTCTATTATTTCTATTTTATCGCTGGCCGATCAAAAAGTATCGCCCACCATTAACCTAGATAACCCAGATGAAGGCTGTGACTTAGATTACATAGCCCACACTGCACGTGATGCAAAACTTGACTTTGCATTGTGTAACTCATTTGGTTTTGGTGGGACTAATGGCTCGTTGCTATTTAAAAAGGTATAATCCTTTTTAACAACGAACCAGATTATAAGAGCTCAGTTGGTTAACTGGGCTTTTTTTATGCAAGCCATTCAATATGCAAACAATAATAACAACCGATGATACAAGTGCGATTAATACACGCGATAGAGGCCTTAACTACGGTGATGGCTTTTTTACCACAGCCAAAGTAATTGCTGGGCAAGTAGAGCATTGGCAGTACCATAAAGCACGTTTGGTAGAATGCGCAGAACGCTTAGCGTTTCCTGCAATTAACTTTACTGAGCTTGAGCAACATATTGCAAAGGCGATTACTGGCTGCCAATTAAATGTGCTTAAAATAGTGATCACCCGCGGAGAAGGTGGGCGAGGCTATGGGTTGCCGCAACACACCCATTTAACCATTTTAATTACCGTGTTAGGGTTTCCACAAAGCTACCCAGCATTAGCAAAAACAGGGGTGAGTTTAGCCCTAAGCCCAATAAAATTAGCATCCCAACCTTTATTAGCCGGTTTAAAAACACTTAACCGACTAGAACAAGTGCTGATTAAAAATGCCATGGCAAAACAACAATGTGACGATGTTTTAGTACTCGATCATCAAAACAATGTGATTGAAGCCTCGGCAGCTAATATTTTTGCTATTCGTGATAATAAGGTATATACGCCAAGCCTTGAGCAATGCGGTATTAAAGGGGTTTATCTGCAATCGTTATGTGATAAATTAGCGGTTGAATTTAAGCAAGTAAGCCTAAATGAATTAACCCAAGCTAGTGCTGTATTTATTTGTAATAGCTTAATGGGCGCTGTGCCCGTTAATCGTATAGAACAACATACATTTAATGTTGAGCAAAGCATGTGCTTATTAAATGAATTATTAGCCAAGGAGGCTAAGTGTTAAAAGTTATTTTATCGGTATTATTGTTAGCTTTAGTTACAACGCTAGTAGGGTATCAGCAATTACAAGCAACAATAACTAGCCCGCTAAATATAACAACGCCTACCCAGTTTGAAGTTAAAAAAGGCATGGGCTTTAACCAGCTATGTAAACAATGGCAAGCTAATAATTGGTTAAAAAGCTGCTGGCGTTACCAAGTAATTGCAAAGCTTGACCCAACACTAACAGACTTAAAAGCCGGCTTGTACGAGCTAACGAATACAAGCGTTATTAATAATATAAAAAAAATAAACAACGGTGAGCAAATCAGTTTTAGCTTTACTATTATCGAAGGGCAAAACTTACGTGAAGTGATAGCTGCTATTAGTAGTGCGCCGCATTTAACTAATAACTTAAATAAAGAGCAACTGGCGCAGCAAATAGTAGGTAAAGAAAGCCATTTAGAAGGATGGCTGTTTCCAGATACGTATCATTATCACAGCGGTGATACTGCCAGTAGTTTATTAAAACGTGCGGCCGTTAAAATGCAGCAAACACTTGAGCAAGCATGGTCACAACGTGCAGAAAAACTACCGTATAAAAACGCATATGATGCACTTATCATGGCCTCTATTATCGAAAAAGAAACAGGCCTTGCCAGTGAGCGCCCCTTAATAGCCGCCGTATTTATAAATAGATTAAACGCAAATATGCGCCTACAAACCGATCCCACCGTAATATATGGCCTAGGGGAGAGTTTTGACGGTGACATTAAACGAAAAGATTTACGCGATTACACACCTTATAATACGTATCGCATTAAAGGGCTGCCGCCAACACCCATTGCCATGCCCTCAAAAGCGGCTATTTTAGCAGCGCTTAATCCGCCTAAAACACAGTATGTTTATTTTGTGGCTAAGGGCGATGGCAGTCACCAGTTTTCAACCACGTTAAAGCAACACAACGCGGCAGTTAAAACGTATATATTAAATAAAACGAATTAAACTTTATATGAAACCAAAATTTATTGTTATTGAAGGCCTTGAAGGCGCAGGTAAATCAACGGCTATTTCGTTATGCCAAGACTTTTTAAATAAAAAACAAATAGACTTTATTAACGTACGCGAGCCAGGTGGTACACCGCTTGCCGAGTCTTTACGTACTTTAGTAAAAGCCGAGCATGAAGAAGACATAGCCTTTGAAACCGAACTACTTATTATGTACGCAGCTCGCTCGCAGCTTATGCATAATGTAATTAACCCGGCGCTTGATAAAGGGCAGTGGGTATTAGCAGATCGCCACGATTTATCATCTCAAGCGTATCAAGGTGGTGGGCGCGGCATTAGCGCTAATACGTTAGCGTCTTTGTCGTCTATGGTATTAAAAGGGTTAAAACCTGATTTAACCATTTACCTAGATATAGACCCCGTAATAGGCCTTGAGCGTGCTAAAGGCCGTGGAGAGCTTGATAGAATTGAGCAAGAAGCCATTGAGTTTTTTCAGCGCACGCGCATGCGTTATGTTGAGCTGGCAAATGACGATAGCTCTATTAAAACCGTAGATGCCAACCAAAGTATTGATAAAGTACACCGCGATATAACCAATGTACTACGCACCTTTTTTGAAGGGTTAAAATAACATGGCATTGCCATGGCTTAATAACGTAGAGCAACAGCTTGCGCAAAGTTATAAAGCGCAGCGTTTTCATCATGCACAGTTGTTATGCGGGCCCAAAGGCGTTGGTAAGTTTGAGCTAAGCGAGCAATTAGCTAATAGCTTATTATGTCAAAATATTAATACCCATATGCAAAACGAAGGTAGCAAGTTAGCCCCGTGCGGGCAGTGCAAAAGTTGCTCATTAACACTTGCGGGTAACCACCCTGATAAACGGTTGACGCAAGTTGAAGGGCAAAGCATTGGTGTTGACGATATTCGCGCGATAAGCGATTTTATGAACCACTCTGCTGCACAAAATGGCAATAAAGTGGCTATTATTGAAAACTGCGAAAAAATGACCACGGCAGCAGCAAACGCGTTATTAAAAACCTTAGAAGAGCCCAGTAATAGCCGTTTTTTAATTTTAACCACAAGCCACACTGCGCAGTTACCTGCCACTATTTTAAGCCGCTGTGCTAAAACAGACATAAAAGTCGCAAACCCAGAAGCGGCTAAAATCTGGTTAGCCGATTTAAATATTAGTGACTATGGATGGCTGCCTTTATTTTATACGCAACCACTTTTAATTAAACAGTGGCAAGCGCAAGAGCAGCTGCAACACATTGATACTTTATATAAATTTGCAACTGAGTTTAAACAAAGCCATAATTTTAGTCCGCTTGTAAATATTATAAACAAACAACCTGAGCTAATACGCATTTTTACATTATTTTTAAGCGAGCAATTAAAACAGCAGCTTATAATGGGTTTAAGTTTTGACGCGTACCAAAGTGCTCAGCAAGCGTTGAATGAATTTTTACAAAATAGCACAGAGGTACTCGGGCTTAATTTACCTCTAGCAGTGTCGCGTTTAGCGCATGCCCTGCGTAACATTTAATAGGAATACATATGCAAGAGCTTTTAGTTGATGTAGATAACCTTGACGAACTTTATCGCTGCTACATGCCTTATTTAAAAAAGGGCGGCCTATTTGTACGTACCAATATGCGTTACGAAATAGGTTACTCTTTAGCGCTTAGAGTTACTTTACCTGATGCGCTAGAAGATGACGTGGTAACGGGTAAAGTTGCCTGGATCACACCACAAGGCGCACAAAGCTCTAACCCACCAGGTATAGGCATTAGCTTTTTAGATGATAAAACAAATTTAAACGCTAAAATCGAAAAGCTATTAGGCACTATGTTAAACTCTGGTAATCCTACATATACCATGTAGTTTTAAACGCATTTGCTTAATAGTGATATGCATAAAGCAGCCGGTTAGCGAGCGCTTAGCTCTCGTTAACCTGCAATACTAACTTGCTTATTCCAACTCGTTTAATACCCATTCGCTTACTTAAGTGATTTACTTTAAGGCTGAAAAACGTGTTGATAGCTAGGTAAAAAATTCGCTATTTAGTTGTGCTCGGCAATTGCTCTGCATTCATGCAGTCGTAAATGAGAGTTTTTTAGCGCAGGTAGCGACACGTTTAGCTCCGCAAAATGCTTAGGTATTATTGCAAATTGGTACAACTAAGTATTTTTGCAGGTTAGTATAATTTAACACCCAAAACCATACAGGCCGTATAGTGATTGTAGATTCTCATTGCCATTTAGATCGTCTTGATTTTGACAAATTAGATTTAAACCTAGATCAAGTGCTCGATAACGCCCGCGCAAAGCAAGTAGAGCACTTTTTATGTGTAAGTGTAACGCTTGATCAATTCCCAAGTATGCTTGAAAAAATTAAACATTACGACGATGTATCGGCATCGTGTGGCGTGCATCCGCTTGATCAAAAAGATGCCCTTAATAAACAGCAACTCATTGATTTAGCATCGCATGAAAAAGTAGTCGCGATTGGCGAAACAGGCCTAGATTACTATTATTCAAAAGACACGCACGCAGTACAACAAGCCAGTTTTGTTGGCCATATTGAAGTAGCAAACGAACTACAAAAGCCACTGATTATTCATACCCGTGATGCCAGAGCCGATACCATTAACTTAATGCGTGAGCACAAAGCAGAAAACTGCGGTGGCGTACTGCATTGTTTTACCGAAGATTGGGATATGGCCAAAAAAGCGATTGATATGGGGTTTTATATCTCTATTTCAGGCATTGTTACCTTTAAAAATGCCGTAGAGCTTAAAGAAGTTGTAAAACAAATCCCACTCGATAGATTACTCATCGAAACAGACTCGCCTTATTTAGCACCTGTGCCGTACCGTGGAAAAACAAATCAGCCTGCGTATGTAGAAGATGTTGCCTACTATATTAGTGAGCTTAAAGGCATAAGCTTTAACGAGCTTGCAAAAGCAACGACTGATAACTTTTATTCACTTTTTAAATTAGCAGCGAAAGGCTAACACATGACTACTCAATCGGCGCAACTCCCACTTTTATTAATGGGGCCTATGGTGCGCCGAGCTGAGCAAAGTGCTATATGTATACAGTTTGCTACTTCACGCCCTGGCAATTGCCAAATCACACTTGAAAACCAACAAAGCTACAGCGAGCAGCAAAGCATTGCATTAGGTAAACACCTTTACCTGCATTTTATAATTATAAAACCTGTTGATAGCCAGTTTCCGCTCGACACATTATTAGCGTATACATTGCATATTAACGAGCAAAAAATTGACTTAACTCCTTGGTGCTTTGAAGGGCAAACGGCGCCTTCGTTTGCAATTGCCAATAAGCTTACGCATATTTTACATGGCTCGTGTCGCAACGCACATCACCCCGCAAAAGACAGCTTAGTATCAGCAAGTGAATGGCAAAATACCCAGCGCAGTAATAAACTGCAGGGCGCACAGCTTTTACTGCTTAGCGGAGACCAAGTTTATGCCGATGATGTAGCCGGCCCTATGCTACTGGCTATTCATCAACTAATAGATGCATTAGGACTTTATAAAGAGCAACCGCTTGAGCTCAATTTACCAGCAGATATAAATGAGCAGCTTTTTAACCGCCATCATTACTTACCAAAAACGCCATGGCAAAAACGTTCAAAATTGGGCGTTGGGTACTGGCTAAAAAAAGACGAGCCTCATTTTTCTAGCGTAAAAGCGCATAATCACTTAATTCACTTTGAAGAATTTATAGCGCTGTATTTACTTAACTTTAGTGCCGCCGCGTGGCAATGCGTTGATATTAAAAATAGCCATTACACACAAGGCAATGAAAAAAATAACACCATTTTTAACGCCGAAAAAAAGGCGTTAATTGACTACGCAAAAGGCTTAAATAGCGTAGAGCGTTTATTTGCTAATGTATCTACCTTGATGATGTTTGACGATCACGATGTTACCGATGATTGGAACCTAACAGCAGGGTGGGAGCAAGCTATAAATCAAAACCCAAGTAGTAAACGCATCATTAATAATGGGCTAATAAGTTATTGGCTATTTCAAGGGCTGGGCAATGATGCGCTACATAAAACCGGCGCGCTTATAGATGATTTTAAACAAAGCCGTAGCGCCAATAATATTTGGCAGTTTAAAGCCTTTGATAAGCCTCTGAACGAATTTAACTATTGGCATTATGAGCTTACCACCACGCCTAAAGTAGTTGTGCTTGATACCCGCACGCACCGCTGGCGTAACGAAAGTAACTTTAATGAACCCTCAGGCTTACTTGATTGGGAGCGCTTAACAGAGCTTGAAGAAAGCCTGCTGAGCCACAGCAAAGTAATTATTGTATCGCCAGCGCCTGTGTTTGGCGTTAAATCAATAGAAGCAATACAGGCGGCGTTTAATATGTGCGGGCAGCCGCTTATGGTTGATGTAGAAAACTGGATGGCACACGAAGGCTCGGCCAAAAAACTGCTTGATACCTTTAGGCGTACAGACACACCTAACGAAACGCTTATTCTATCGGGTGATGTGCATTATTCTTTTTGTTTTTCGGTGCAAAAGCGTTTTGGCGATCACCCAAATAGAATATGGCAGCTCACCGCCAGCGGAATTAAAAACGAATTTCCGCGTAAGCTAATTAATGTACTCGATAAGCTCGACTCAATATTATACGGCCCCAAAAGCCCGCTTAACTTTTTCACCAAACGCTGGCACATGGAAGTAGATAAACACCAAACCAAAGGTGAAGGCCAAAAGTACCTAGTAAGCGACTCCGCCATTAGTTTAATTACGCTTGACCAAGGAGATTTAGCGCGTTATCAACTAATCCACGGCGACGGCCACACCACCGAGTTTGATTTAGAAGAGCAGTAAAGCTGCGAAAAATTTGTTGAGTGAATTAAAAACCTTAATTGCACAAAGAGAAGCGAATGAGGAGTAAATGAGAAGACACAACCAATCCAGACATCTTATTTATCACTACTCTAAAGTGGAGCGACTCTAAGCCGCTTTGTGATTTAAACAATATAAAAATTGCAAAAAGAGAAGTGAATGAGGAGTAAATGAGAAGTCACAACCAACCCATGCATCTTATTTATCACTACTCTAAAGCGCAGCGTCTCTAAACCTCTTTGTGCAAATATTTTTAAAAATAGCTATTTAAAATCACGCCCTCGCTTAACAACTATTTTATTACTTAAAATCGCCAAACATAATATAGCCATAAACAACATTGAATTAGCGCCTGCTTGGAGCGAATAATCTACCGACGAATGCAACAGCATATCTACAATAGCGATAGCACAGCCAAAAGCCACGCCCTGAAATAACGCTGTTTTGCGTTTTCGCATGGTTTGAATACATAACCATAAGCAATATAAAATAAGCGCCCCTAAAGCTGATGTTACGGGAATGCCTAGCTCTACAGCAAATTGAATATAGTCGTTATGAGCATTATCGTAATAGCCAGAGTACGGCTCAGATTGATACGCAGGGAAAGCTGTATAAAACGTACCGCCACCTGAACCCAATAAAGGCTTGTCGAGTATTAACGGGATTGAATCACGAACTACTTCATCACGTGTTTCAGATTGAATACTGGTTTCGCTTATACGTTGCTTTACTTTTTCTACATCAAATATTGCACCAATAATGATCAAATCAATTATAAAAAAACTAATAATAAGTAACTTAAACGCTTTAGGTTTTTTATTGTAAACAAACAAAGCCAACAAGCTAACAGCCATCAGTGCTATAAAAAAGGCTGAATTACCCATTCGACTGCGCGTTAAAATTAGCGCAATAATTATAATAATTAACGATATACGCAAAATTATTTTTGAGCTTAATAGTATTTCTGTCCAGGCGCGCAAAGTTTGTTTAAATGTAAGGTCACTTGCATGATTACCTCGCTTTAATTCACTCACTAATACACCAATACCCAAACATAAGCATAGCGCTAAATAGTTAGCTAAAAAGTTAGAGTAAGTAAACGTACCTATGGCGCGTTGCGTGTGCCTATATCCAAAAATAGGGCTAAGCATGTCAGGCGAAAGATTTAGGTAAGTTGCATACAAAGCTTGGAAAACACCCGCTGCAATAATGGTATAAATAAGCTTTTTTATACGCTCACTATTATTGCAATAAATAAATATAAGCCAACAAAAGCAAACCATAAAGCTCGTTTTTAACAGCATTTGTTTTGTTTGAAAGGGGTCTAAACTCACAGTAAAAAATTGCAAAGTACACATAGCGCATACTAATAATAAAGCAGAAATAATGGGTAAAGAATAGCGAGGAGGGTACAACGTTTGGTTATTTACAGCGCTATTAACCAAGTGAAAAACAAAGGTTATACAAATTAAAATACCCATTGCCATAATGGCCCAGGGTCGGTAGCTACCTAAAGGAAGGGGCAGCAAAAAAACAATTGCACACAGCAAAAAAAATATAAAACGATTCACAGCTTTCTCAAAAAAACGAGCTAATAGTTAAACAATAGTGTTTAAAGTAAAAACGCAGCCATTAGGCTGCGTTTTTATTATAAAACTAATTATTATTTAGTTGCCAACTTCAGAAATACCAGCGTCACCACCGGTACCGCCAGCGCCTTGAGGAACGGTTGTTGTAGGCAAGGTTACAATTACAGGGCCAGCTGGTGCGGTAGGCTCTGTAGGACCAGCTGCTGTTGCTTCTGACGCAATAGTTGCATCAACTCCAGCTGTTATTGCAGCAAGCGTTACAGCATCGCTATCAACGCCTGCAGTAACTAAGGCCGCTAAAAAATCAGAAATAAAAGGGCTATCTGCACCAATTGCATCTACAACTACCGTCATCATAGAGTCAACTTGTGCGGGGGTACAGTCGTTACATACACCATTTATAGCAGTAACTAAGTCGGCTTTTAATTGTTCAGGCGCTGTTTCCGCAGTGGCATTATTTAAAACGTTAACTAAACTAGCCATGCCTTCAGTTTGAACTACCGCATCTGTGTCCGTTTGTGCATAAGCAGGTAAAACTGTAAGTGCTGATGCGCTAGCAAATAAGCTAGCTAAAATAAGTGATTTCATCTCTGATCCCTTGGTTGAATATCTAATTACAAAATTTTAGCGTATCGGTGCAAAAAGTAAACTCTTTATTTGCGCCATTATTACTAGTTTTTATGACTTTAGAAGGCGGCATAATTAAATTGCCTTGTACACCATCGCAGCCCAAGCTTTCAAGTACCTTTAATGTTTCAGGTTTTTCTATTAAACAGGCTAAAACTTTTATACCAAAGCCATGGCAAATATTATTAACTGTTTGAATAAAAAATTGGCTTTGGCTGTTATCTAATAAGTCTTGTATGTAGCTACCGTCTATTTTTACATACTCAATATCTAGCCCTTGTAAATACCTAAAGGAGGTAAGGCTAGTACCAAAATGTTCAATACACACATTAATGCCTATGTCTTTTATTATGTCTATATGTTGCGAGGCAATATGAACATTATAAAGCAAGCTAATCTCGTGTAGTTCAAATAACAAGTTAGTTTTTATAACAGGTTTGGTATGTGAGTAAAGCGTTAGCCATTCAATAAAATCAGTTGAATACAAAGACGCCTTACTCAAGTTAAGTGCAAATACATCGTTTGGGTGTTGCTCTTTTACATTTACAAAATTACGTATTATTTTTTTATCAAGCTCTTCGGTTAAGTTAAGTTTTTCAGCCATAGCAAATAAATGCCCATTATTAACTTTTTCTCCTTCAAAAATAAAATGAGCAAACACCTCAAAATAACATTGTTTATTTTGTGAGTTAGCACGCTTCACTGGTTGGACTGAAAAACTCACTTCGCCAGAGGCCAAAATAGACTGAATAAGCGAGCGCCACTGATTAACACTAAATAAAGTGTCTTTGTCTACCTTAGTGTTTGTATCACCAATTGTGCAGCCCGTATCTAACGCTGATAATACGCGCCCTACGGGCATTCCTTTTTGTACACTTACCAACGCAAAGTTAGCAAAGCCATTAACATGCAAACTATTTTTTTGCTGGCTAAATGCATCGGTAATTTCAAGGCGAGTTCTATTTAAAAAATCACTATCGTAGGGCGCAAGGGCAATAAAAGTACTGCCATTTAACCTAAACACTTTTGCATTAGTAAGCTCGCCAAACCTGGTTTTGAGTATGTTTGCCACTTCGTTTACGTGTTCATCACCGTCTTGATAACTTACCGTTTTATTAATATTTGCAAGCGAGGGCAGGGTAATCATCATTGCGGTAATAGGCGTCTCGTCACTTATAGAATCAACTACCGAGTTAAAATGGTTATCAAACGACTTTCGGTTACCTAAACCAGTTAAAGGGTCTATATATACTTCTTCGGTAAGGGCTTGTGTTTGCCTAGTAAGCGAGTCAAACGTACTTTGCAGGTTCATAACCATATTGTTAATGGCTTTAGTTACAGTGCGCAGCTCGCGCGCAACAGGTATTTCATCATTGAGTGTAAAGCGCTTACGTGTAACTAGGTGGGCTTGGCTTTCTACAGCTTTTAGTGGTTTAAAAACCGCACGTAGTATTAAAAATGCAACAGCCAGTGACGCTATTAATAACAAAAACGACCCATAAAAGCTGCGTTTAGTGTGTTCCCAAAGGGTTAGATACGATTGCCCAACATGGCTTGTTACTTCAAGCGTACCCGCCATGATCCAACCATTGTTTAGCTCAGATTGCCTAGTTGGCGCGTTTAGTTTAACTGCACTTATAAACCAATTAGGTACCGATTCAACACGCTTAGGGTTTACAAGTTCAAAAACCACTTCGTTCTGGGCATTAGTAAATTTTATTTGTTTATAATAACCTGAGTCAAAAATGGCCGTTGCCATTGTTTGAGCAATCATTATGCTGTCGTCTTCAAGGTAGGGTGAAATAGAAAGCCCTAAACTTGTAGCGGTGTCTTGGGCATGGCTGCCCATTTGCGTTTGTAAATACTGGCGAGTGGTATCTACATCGGTAAGAACCCGAACACAAAATGAAATTAATGAAATGACTATAATTAATCCATAAACTTGCGTTTTTAAGCTCAAGCCATTTTTAAAAAAAGACAACATAACTAATAGTTCCTTTAACGTTATTCTATATGGGAGCAAGCTCACCTTGTTCAATTCGCTCTAACATGGTGTTCCAAGCTGATACACCACGGCTGTTTTTTACTTTATTACCCAGGCCTTTCGATTTTGCTAACCACAAACCTTGGCCATTAAAACTATAAATAGGGGTTAAATCGCGGCGTTTGTTGGCGGGCAGTAGTTTAGTATTAAAGTTACCTAAAACATAAGGAATTTGATTTGGGTTCTCAATGTATATAAGCACCATATGAGGTTGATTAACTGTTTTTTGTCTCACATACATTAATCGTATTTTATCCTCAGGAACACCCAATGCCATTAAAGTAAAATACTTGGCAATTACGTAGTCTTCACAATCGCCCATGCCAATACCCAAACTTTCGAGCGGGGTCGCCCAATAGTCTTTTTGATGCCATAGGTCTTCGTCGGTTTTATACTTAATATGTTTATTAAAAAAATCATTAACTAAATGGATTTTTTGCCATTCACTTTTATCAGCAGACTCATCTATAAAATTTAACCAGTTTTTTATACGTGCATGGCCTTCGCTACCATATTGTTTTTGCGCACGGGCAATTATATCGCTGTTGCGTAAATACATAAGCATGTCTTGCGCGCATACAAAAAACGAAACCACTAATACTATACAAAGCCCTAAACGCACACACGTTCCTTTAAGTAAGTATTCCCTAATAATAAAACAAGCCTAGTATAGTATTGTTAGCATTAAAAAGGTAGATCATATAAAAGAATGAGGGGCACTAAAATAGTGCGCTGCAGGCTAACTTGGTGCAACATAAATTTAACAAAAAAACAATATTAAAGGACGCTTTTATTATTGAGTACATTGTTGTGGTGTGTATAATAATGACCTCACACGGTAGGTGAGGTACGCTAAATGGACTTAGGCTTTTGCTTGTTCTTTTTTGCGTGTTTTACAAAATAAACAAAAAGGACTTAAAGTGAAAGTTTTAAAAGCAGTGTTACCTGTTGCTGGCCTTGGTACGCGCATGTTGCCAGCCACAAAAGCCATTCCTAAAGAAATGCTACCTTTAGTAGACAAACCGCTTATTCAATATGTAGTTAACGAAGCCGTAGCCGCGGGTATTAAAGAAATAGTACTCGTTACTCACGCCTCTAAAAATTCAATAGAAAACCATTTTGATACCAGCTTTGAGCTAGAAGCCACCCTAGAAGCACGCGTTAAGCGTAGTCTCTTAGAGGAAGTACGCTCTATAGTACCAAAAGATGTTACTGTTATTTCTGTTCGCCAATCAGCACCACTTGGCTTAGGTCACGCGGTACTTGCTGCGCGCCCTATAGTAGGTAATAATCCGTTTACCGTAATGCTCCCCGACGTAATAATCGATAAATACAAGTCAAATCCAAAAGCCGACAACCTAAGCCAAATGATCGAGCGCTTTGATAAAACAGGCCACAACCAAGTAATGGTGGAGCCCGTACCACAAGAATTAGTACATCAATACGGTGTAGCCGATTTAGCGGGTAAAAAAATTAGCGCGGGCGAAAACGCGACCATTAAAAACATGGTCGAAAAACCAAATAACAATGAAGCACCGAGCAATTTAGCCATAACTGGTCGTTATGTTGTATCGCCCACTATCTGGGATTTGCTCGAATACACACCTCCAGGTGCGGGCGGCGAGATACAGCTTACCGATGCATTATTACAACTCCGCCACCTAGAAACACTCGAAGCTTATCACCTAAAAGGTAAATCTCACGATTGTGGCTCTAAACTAGGTTATATGCTCGCAAATGTAGAATACGCAATGCAGTCTACTCATATAGGCGAAGAGTTTAACAAGAAAGTAAAAGAGCTAGTTAATGATTGAAATGAAATATAAAAAAGCAAATTACAGCTTTTCGAATAGATGTTTTGACTGATGACGGAAAATTCTACGGGGCGTAAATTAAGTAATGCACTTTTGAACAGCTTAGCAGGAAGATACACTGTTTATGGAGTTCAGCTTTTATCCATGATGGTCCTTGCCAGGGTTTTTACTCCTGAAATTTTTGGGTTAGTTGCTGTTATTCAAGTTTTTGCTATTTTCTTTACTCTATTTAGTGAAATGGGGTTAGGGCCAGCTCTGATAAATGAAAAAAAAATTAGCCGAGATATGCGTGATAGCGTATTTACAATAACGTTGCTATTGGGGACGGGTATTTGCTCGATATTTATATTTTTATCACCTTACATATCAATATACTACGAAAATCCCATATACACTTTTATCAGTATACCTATAGGCATCAGTGTAATATTCAATTCTGCATTGATAGTACCTCTAGCATCATTACAAAAAGAAAGAAAGTTTATTGTAATAGCAAGATCGGAATCTTTAGCTGAGATTATCTCTTTAGGCTCTGTTTTTGTTTTTTTGAAGTTTTTAGAACCGATATGGTCACTAACACTAAAATATTTAGTTTCTTCTCTATTTAAATTCTCAATTCTTTGGTTTGAATCTAGAAAAACTGAAACTGGGTCTGCTAGATTAGGGTTTGCTTTTAGTAATATAAACCCATTGTTAGGCTTTTCTTTTTATCAGGCAGGGTTCAATTTTTTAAACTTCTTTTCAAGAAATCTCGATAATGTTTTAGTTGGTAAATATTTCGGTGCTGTTAGTCTAGGGATTTATGATAAAGCATATCAACTGATGCGATATCCCCTCATGCTGCTAACGTTTGCAATGACACCAGCAATTCAACCCGTTTTGACAGAGATTAAAAGTAATAAAATTGAATTTGAAAGATTGCACAATAAATTTGTCAAATATATCTCACTATTGGGGGTTGTTGGAGGAGTTTCTATATTTCTATTATCTGATTATATTGTCTTATTTTTACTAGGTGACCAGTGGGATGGGGTTGTACCTCTACTTGAAATACTCTCAATCACTATACCAATACAAGTAGTACTAAGTTCAAGTGGTGGTTTTTATCAAGCTGCGGGAAGGACTGATCTTCTATTTAAGTGTGGGCTTTTCTCCTCTTTAGTGAACGTATCTGCTATTTTCACTGGTATATTTCTTAATTCATTGGAGTCTCTAAGTTGGTGCTTAGTTGTTAGCTTCTCAATTAATTTTTTCCAATGTTACTATCTGATGGGGAGGAAGCTATTTCCAGGAGGGTATTTAAGTATAATTAAAAGTATGTATATATCAATAATTGGGACTGTTTTATTCTCAATTTATGTTGTTGCAAACTAATTAATAGGAATATTATGTTTAGTCTTATAAAAAAAATAAGAAAAGTTTTTACTATTATAAATGAGTTAGAAAGAACAATTAACACTCAATATAAAATTGGTAGATATACGGAAAAATCGCTAAACTCCAAACAATCTTTAGTTTCAGATAAGAGTGATTTTTTAGTTAGCTTTACTACGTACAGCAAAAGGATACACTCAGTTCACTTGATGATTGAATCGTTAGGGGAGCAAACTATTAAAGCAAATAAATTAATATTGTGGTTAGATGAGGATGAGTTTAACCCGAATAATATCCCTGAGGTTTTAAAGTTACAATCTAAAAGGGGCTTAGAGATAAAATACTGTAAAAACTATCGTTCATATAAGAAACTTATACCGACATTATTAGATAACACAAGCACAAATATAGTAACTGTTGATGATGATATACTTTATCCGTCCGATATGCTTGAACTTTTAGTTAAAGAATCAAAAGATTACCCAAATCTAGTTATAGCTCATAGAGTACATAAAATTAAATCCAATAATTCAGAGATAATGAGCTATCTTGATTGGGAGCACGACTTTCAAAGCTCTGAGCCTTCAGAAAAAATTTTCCCTGTTGGTGTTGGTGGAGTGTTTTATCCCAAAGGTTGCTTTGATAATGAATGCCTAAATGTAAGTGCATTTATGAAATTAGCCCCAGATGCAGATGATGTATGGTTTAAAATTATGAGTCATAGAAATGGGTTCAAAAGCAAAAAAGTTCATGACACAAGAGCTTTCTGGGAGCGTTTTTTAGTGATTCCGGATGGGCAAGACATAGCGCTATGTGTTGAAAATGTCGACAATGGCGGTAACGATAAGCAAATAAAGAATGTTTTAAAGGAGTATGAAATTAGATTTATGGGAGATAGTTTTGATTAGTGTGATTGTTCCATGTACTGATAGAGTTATGGGTCTAGAAAAGTGTCTTAAAAGTATACTAAATCAAAATGTTAGCTGTGATTTTGAGATCTTATTAATTGAAAATAACTCCTTTGATAGAGAAGTAGTAAAAGATTTAATAAAATCTCTTCATTCTAATATGATCAAACATCATTATTTAGATAAATGTGAGAACGCTAATGTAGCTCGTAATTACGGTGCTTATAAAAGCTGTGGTAAATATATTGCTTATCTGGATGCTGATGATTGGTGGGCCGAAGACCATCTAGATACATGCTTAAATGCATGTAAGAAAGGTGCTAAGGCTGTTTATAGTGGCTTTGTATTGGATAATGGTGAAAGACAAGTAGAAAAATATTCAAGAGCAATAAAAGATGAGACAGCGTATCACTTCTTATTTAATGACAATAAAGCTGTTGCGCAAACATCATCATTTTTTCTTTCAAAAGATATTTTTAATAGTTGTAAATGGGATGAAAAATTAAACAGAAGCCAAGATTATGATTTTTTTATAGAAGTTCAAAAAAAAATAGGTTGGTCGTATAAACCTAAATTAACGGTATATGTTTATTGGGAAATAGGGGCTAAAAGGTCTTTATGTGGTGAAGCTTTTGAGACTTTTTATAATAAACATTCACCATTTATGACTAATAAAGAAATTTCAGAGTATTTATGTGAAATTGTTAAAGCATATGCCCTAGTTTCTAAAGAAGAATATCATAAATTTTCTCGTTTTATAGATCGTTACCGTAATTACCTCGATAGAAAAAACAGTATAATAATTAGCAATTATTATATAACACTAATTTTTTATAAACTAAAAGTTATTTTTAAACTTTGAGAAGATGACAATGCAGGCTATTTCTTTCAAGACTGAAGAGACAAGTTTTAAAGTTACACTAGATGGTTTATTTAAAATATACTTTCTATCTTGTATGTATACGCCATTTTTAGCAGGTTTAATACCCTTACCAGGTTTGAACTTGTTGGACGATCTTATTTTCTTCTCGATTTTACCATTTTGTATTTACAGTATTAAATCTGGCCAAAATAAAATAGACCTTTTGGTCTTAACATTGCCTGTTTATATCTTATTTTCATGCATATTAAGTGTTTTTAATGGCGAAGATTTGACAGTTATATTACTTTCCTTGAAAAATATTAAAAACTTATTTTTATTTTTCATCTTAATCTCTCTTCGAGATGATAATACTGAATTTATAAAAAGACACATATTGTTTTTTTTATTTGCATCGATTCCTGTTGCTGTTTTCCAATTTTTTACTGTCACACACCAAGATGATATTACTGGTTTATTTGGCCCAAAAAGCACAAGTCTGTACAGTTTTCTTGTGATTGTATTTGTAGCTACGTATGCAACTTATTATGGTTTAAACAAGGTGAAGTGGCTATGGTTGTTATTTATTCCGGTATTTTTGAATGAAACTAAGATAACCTTTATATTATTTCCAGCGATACTGCTGACATTACTCTTAATTTCTAAAAAAATTAAAATAAAGCATTTCTTTATTTTATTAATAATAGGAAGTATTTTTTTTAATTTACTTAATGAGATCTACTTGAACTTATATGGATATGCATTTTCGGAGATATTTAACTATGACTATTTAGAGACTTACTTATTTGAATATACCGATTTACACAACGATATACCTCGATTCTATAGGTTGTTTGTTGCTTATACCTATTTAGATAACTCAAGTCTATTTGACTTTTATTTTGGTTATGGACTTGGTTCCGAATATGTGGGAGGGAATGGCGAAACGTTAGGTATAGTTGCAAAAGATTTTGAGTACACCTTATTAAATCAAGGAACTCGTATCCAATTGTTTCAGATGCTTTTGGATTATGGCGTTCTGGGTAGCATCATTTTCTGTTGCTGTCTTCTTTTATTTTTAGTGAAGATAAGTATAAAAAAAATCACCTTTGACAATTTGTTTACGGTGGCTATGTTGCTGGTAATGCTATTTTCTTTGGTATATCAAAATATGTTTTTTACTAAGCAATTATCATTTGTACTTTTCTATTTTGTTTACATGTCTATGATGAAAAAAATTCAATTTAAATAGGTGTTATATGAAGGTATTAGTCGTTTCAAATATGTACCCGGGTAGGAATAAGGATTTCAAATATGCTGGTATATTTGTAAAAGAACAAGTAGATGCATTAAATGGCGAGAAAGATATAGAGTGTGATCTATTTATAATTGATGGTTATAAATCAAAACTACATTACTTATTCGGAACTTTAAAACTTTATATCCATTTATTGTTTAATAGATACGATATAATACATGCTCATTATGGTTTAAGCGCAATGTTTGTATTGTTTAATCCATTTAAAAGAAAGTGGAATAATGTAGTTCTCACTTTGCATGGCGGAGATATACTTTCTGCACAAGGAAAAAAAATACAAGTAATGCTCACAAAAATGATTTTACCTAAAGTAGGTGCGGTACTAACTTTGAATGAGGAAATGAACCGTGTAGTAAAAAATTATAGAAAAGATTATGTAATATGCCCTTGTGGAGTCGATGCCAGTTTTTTTTGTAAAGAAGATAATTCAGAGCGCATTAATACAGTGGTTTTTCCTGGACGAAAGGATCGCAAAGTCAAAAACTATCCATTGTTTGAAGAAATAATCCAGTGTTATGAAGATAAATATGAACCGCTCAGTATAATTGTACTTGATGGCTATAAACGTGATGAGGTAAAGAAAATATTAATAGAGTCAAGTGTGATGCTTATGACTTCAATTAGTGAAGGATCACCTCAGGCTATAAAAGAAGCAATGAGTTGTGATATGGCTATTTTAAGCACTAATGTTGGGGATGTTTCAGTCTTGCTAGAAGGAGTTAGTGGGGCAGATATATTCGAGAAAGGTGAATGTCCTAAACTAATTGCCGATAAACTTAACAAGGTAATTATTGCAGCAAAGAAACACTCAGGTGAAAGAAGAAAAAAATTAAAGATGCTCGGTTTAGACAACAGACAAATTGTAAAAAGGTTGAAATTAATCTACGAGAAGGCCGTTAATAATGAAAAATAAGTTGGCATTAACTTTTTACTATTCATTTATTTATCACTTACCTAACACCAAGTTTTTACCTGTTTTTAACAGGTTCAGGGTATGGTATTTATCAAAAATTTTAAAAGTCTTAGAACCTCATCCAGAGACTATTTTTGAAAATGGCGTGTATATCTCTAATGGAAAGAGTATATCAATTGGTAGGCACTGCCATATAAATGAAAGAGTTTTTATTCAAGGTGCAAAAATCGGGAACTTTGTAATGATAGCGCCAGATGTGTCAATTTTAAACAATAGTCATATGTACGCTGATACAAAGATTCCAATGATAAAACAAAAATTAATTAAAGATAGTAACCCTATTATTGAGGATGATGTTTGGATTGGACGTAACGTAGTAATTCTTCACGGCATAACTATAGGAAAAGGCTCTATAATTGGTGCAGGTTCTGTAGTTACAAAAAATGTTGAGCCTTTTTCTATCATGGGTGGGGTCCCAGCAAAAAAAATTAAGTCTAGATTACCTATAGGTGAAATATGATTTCAGGTATTAGTAACCTTCATTTGCTTTCAAAAAATGAAATAGATGAATTCATAGACTCATTAATAGAAGTGAAAGTTCCGACATCTCTGGGGTTTATTAACCAACACGCTTATAATTTGATCCTAAGTGATAGCCTTAATAAAGATAGTTTTTCTGATTTAGATTATATGCTTAGAGATGGTAAAGGTATAGAGCTAGCTTGTAAATATTGTAAATTAGATCCTGGGTTAAAC
The DNA here is from genome assembly GCF_042466295.1 of Pseudoalteromonas sp. R86517. Lineage (NCBI taxonomy): Bacteria > Pseudomonadati > Pseudomonadota > Gammaproteobacteria > Alteromonadales > Pseudoalteromonadaceae > Pseudoalteromonas > Pseudoalteromonas sp. R86517. The sequence goes on along the minus strand of NZ_JAXHCB010000001.1, from coordinate 1,742,654 downwards.
CTGAATGGTACTGATTTTATTCCTTTACTAATTTCTAGGATAGAAACAAGGAAAATACCGTGTAGTAATATAGTCTATGGCACTTCATCTCCCTGGTTAGAGTCAGGTGCTGCTAAGTTAATAAGGGGCGAGAAGCTATTAGTATTAAATGGGTTCGAATCTACAGATAAATACATAGAACATTATATTGAACATGAAAATCATGAATTATTAAATATTGTCATTTTAGCCATGGGAATGCCGAAGCAAGAACATCTAGCTAAAAAGATTAAAGCGGTCGCTTCCTCTCGAGTTTTAATTATTTGCGGGGGGGCGATAATAGATTTCAAAGCAGAGCGATTTAAGCGAGCTCCTTTGATTTTTAGAAAAATGGGAATAGAGTGGTTTTATAGATTAGTTGTTGAACCGAGGAGATTGTTTCGTCGCTATGTAATAGGTATTCCAATCTTTTTTTATAATGTTATGAGATTTAAACTCCCATCGTTGAAGAATAAACAATTCGTATGTAATAAACTAAACAAGGAAGAATAGTTTGCTGAACTCGCTGAATTACTTTAGGGCTATAGCGATTACTATAATTGTTGCTGGCCACTTTTATCCTGTTTTAGGTATAAATCATGAAAGCTTTCTTAATAGGACTATGATAAATCTAATTACAGGTGGAACAGCTCTATTTGTTTTTATATCTGGTTTCTTATTTCACCATGTGTTCATAAAAACTTATAAATTTGATTTTTTTATTATAAAAAAAATAAAAAAAATTTTTATCCCATACTTTATATTAGGTATTCTTCCTGTTTTTTACCTTGTCTGGACAGGAGCGAATTATTATGGAGACTATTTTTTAGCTGATGGTGAAGGTGTTCTCACCAGTTTTATTTTTCCGGTATCAAAATATTATCTTACAGGACGGTTTTTAACTGCTTATTGGTATATTCCATTTATTATATTAGTATTTTTGATGTCACCAGCTCACGTTAAGTACGCTAAATTAAATCTGTCTTTGCAGATTTTAATTATTGTTATCTTGTCTTTTGTTTCTATACTTATACATCGCCCCACCGGAAATTTATTACCTTTCCAGAATTTGATATACTTCACTCCAATATATCTAATAGGAATAACCGTATCAATACATAAGGATTATATTTATAAAAAGTTACAAGGTAAAGAATTCTATTTACTCGCTATTACTATTAGTTTGGCAGTTATTCAGGCGTCACTTGGCTATACAGGTAGTTACCATAAGTCAATGCTGACTTATGCAGGTATTGATATAATGTTTTTTCAAAAAATAGTAATGTGTTTCTTTTTTCTTATTTGGCTAAAAAAATATGAAAACGTAGAAGTGAGAACTCTTAATTTGTTAGCATCAACTAGTTTTGCTATCTTTTTTATACACCCTATAATAATTTCAATAGTTTATAAGTCTCAAGTTTCCTTTTCAGGGTCTGATTCTTTCCTATTTCTAGTTTTAATAACCCTATTGGTGCTTTTTTTCTGTGTGGTTTTTGCATTGATATTAAGGTATTTAATCCCTAAACATAGCCGTTATATTATTGGGTACTAATTCAGTCTCGTAATAAGCAATTATATACAATATAACACTATATTCGCCTTAGAAAGTTTATTGAATACTTTTATTTGCTGTTGTATTATTAGTGTTAGCTTTATGGACTAAATCCAACTTTAGGATACCTATTAGGGATATGATAGTATGACATCTTCAAGGACGTTTAAGCCAACAGGCTCGTCAGATGCGAATTTTTATCGGCTATTCGATATTTTTGCATTATTTTTAGCCTTTCAATGCTCTGCAGTTTTTTATAGTTTTGAACTCTCACCCACATACATGGTAGCTGCCTTAACCGTTGCGTTAAGTTATTTGTATTGTGCTGAAATATTTTCGGCTTATCGGTCTTGGCGTGCTGGTAAATTTAGAACGATGGTTTTATGTGCTTGGGGATCTTTGTTTGTAGCCTTTGCAGTTTTATTTTGTGTGTCGTTTGTTTTTAAGTTTACAGAAGAGCTTTCGCGTATTGGTTTGGGTTTATGGTTTTTATTGAGTTTTGCTTTCATGTATGGCTGGCGATTAGGTGCACATATGTTTAAGCGCAACAAGCGCAAGCTTGGTATGAACTTACGTAATGTAGCCATTGTTGGTGCAACAGAGTCGGCCGTACATTTGTATAATGAAATTACTAAAAATGATGAGCTAGGCTTCAACTTTTTAGGTTTTTATGACGACCGACAGCCAGAGCGTTTGTTTGAAAATTCAACCAAGCATGATGTTGCAGGCAAAATTCAGGATGCAGTAGATGCTGCGCGAAATGGTCGTATAAGTGTTTTATATATTGCCCTACCTATGAAAGCAGATAAACGTATAGCGGATATATTACTGCAGTTAGGTGACACCACGGTTGATGTACATATTATTCCTGACTTTTTAGTATCTAACCTAATACACGCACGAATAGAGCACGTTGGTGAGCTTGATACACTAAGCGTTTTTGAATCCCCCTTTATTGGTGCGCGTGAATTTATTAAACGTACCGAGGATGTAATAGTTGCTAGTATCATTTTACTGTTGATCTCGCCTATTTTAATGGCCATTGCATTTGCTGTTAAATTTACCTCTAAAGGGCCTGTTATTTTTAAACAAGACAGGTATGGCCTTGATGGGCGCAAGATTAAGGTATGGAAGTTTCGCTCAATGAGCGTTACCGAAAATAGCAATGTAGTTACACAAGCCAAAAAGAATGATGCGCGTATTACTCCCCTTGGTGGCTTTTTACGCCGCACCAGCCTTGATGAATTACCACAGTTTATAAATGTTTTAAAAGGCGATATGTCGATAGTAGGGCCAAGGCCGCACGCTGTTGCACATAATGAGGAATACCGCAAAAAAGTAGAGTTTTATATGTTACGCCATAAAGCTAAACCAGGTATTACTGGTTGGGCACAAATTAATGGCTGGCGCGGCGAAACCGACACCTTAGACAAAATGGCAAAACGTGTTGAATTTGACTTACATTATATTAAACATTGGTCGCTGTGGTTTGATGTTAAAATTATTTTTATGACAATTTTTAAGGGATTTAAAAATGCAAATGCATACTAAAAAACTTGTACCACTTAGCGCTTTTTTGAGCGCTATGATAGCTGCGCCTGCTGCTGCTAATTTAAAACCGGGTAGCGTTATGACTAAAGATGGAGCAGAGATCACGCCCACTCTTGAAACCGGTTTCAGTAGTAACAATAACTTTTTTAGCACCCCGAACGATGAAGAGTCGCGCTTAATTTGGACCATAACCCCAAATGTTAAAGCGGTAATTGAGGATGGCCCAGATAGCTATAACTTAGACTTAGGCACTAGCAGCTCGTTACACAATAAAGATACTGACGACAACTTTACCCAAGTAAATATAGGTGCGGGTGTTCATAAAGAATTTACCAGCCAACATAGGTTAGATATTAACGGCGATGCCGATTGGCTATATGAACCTCGTGGTAGTGGTTTAACCGAAGGCTTAGGTGATGTTGTTAATGAACTTGTAAAGTACCAACAACAAAATGTTTTAGCACGTTATGAGTACGGTGCGCAAAGCTCAAAAGCGCAGGTGGCGTTAAGTGCCGGTTTTTTTAGTAAAAAGTATCAAAATTTTAGAGAGGTATCGCAGTACCGTGACTACGATAAGTCGCTATTAGGTGTTACCGGTTATTACAATACCCAAGCCGTAACACGCACCTTTTTAGAAGTGAAGCAAGAAAACTACCGTTATGATGTTTTAGCCAGTAGTGGTATCTCGCGTGACAGCGACGATATAAAAGTACGTGCTGGTATGGAGTGGGAGGCAACTGCTGTTACTTCTGGCTCGTTTAAAGTGGGTTACCAGAATAAAGATTTTGACTCATCTGAGCGCGAAAATTTTAGTGGCTTAAGTTGGGAGGCCGCCATTAATTGGCAGCCACTTACTTACTCTACCGTGCAGTTTATGACTAGTCGCGCAGCAAAAGACCCATTAGTACAAGGCGATTACATTAAAGAAAGTGTTTACGGTGTAAATTGGACACATAGTTGGAGCGAGTATTTAAGCTCGCTTGCAAGCGTTAATTATATTGACGAGCAATATACTGGCGACGTTGGCCGTAAAGATAAAACTAAAAACTTACGTTTAGGTTTAAATTATGTAGCTAGCAATTTTGGCATGGTTTCTACCTATGTAGATTTTATGGATAAAAACTCTACACAAAATCCTATAGAGTTTGAGCGTGTACTTGTTGGTATTAACTTTACTTTTGTGTTAAAGGCTAATTAATGAAGAGTTTTTTTAACTTGATGCTGCTTGTATTTAGCAGCATTTGTTTTGCTCAATCTGCGCAAAATTATGTATTAGGCGCAGGTGACAAGGTTGAAATTAAAGTGTTTGGTCAACCCGATTTAGAGGTTACCGCTCTATTAGGTAACAGTGGTGAAGTTAATTACCCATTTTTAGGTAAAGTTAAACTTGCAGGTTTAAACACCTCAGAGGTTGAGCAAGTTATTACCGAGGGCTTAAAGCCCGATTACCTAGTAAACCCCAATGTGTATGTACAAGTTGTGGAATACCGCCCTTTTTACATACATGGGGAGGTTGAAAACCCAGGCGCTTACCCGTACCAACCAGCCATGACCGTTAACCAAGCAATAGCCCTTGCTGGCGGGTTAACCGAGCGAGCATCTACCGATAAAATTTATATTTTTAAAGAGCAGACAAAGCAGCAGCAACAAAAAGGTAGTTTAAATAGTCAAATTGCAGCGGGCGATACTATAAAAATTGAACAACGCTTGTTTTAAGCAGTTTACAAGGCAGTATTTAAATGAACCCAATAAATGAAAGTATTAGCAATAAAGAAGAAGTTATTGATTTAGTTTTTTACTTCAATATAGTTAGAAGTGTAAAGTGGCAAATTTTAGGTTTCTCCACAATAGTTACGTTACTTACTATTATGGTTACACTCACAATAATACCCAAGTACGTTGCAACTTCAACATTACTTATTGAAGCAGAGCAGGCGAAAGCGGTTAGTTTCCAAGAGATCTATGGCTTAGATTCCAATAAGAAGGAATACTATCAAACTCAGTTTGAAGTTATTAAGTCTGACAGTATTGCTCGCGAAGTGATTTCAAAACTTGACTTAAAAAACCATAAAGATTTTATTGCTAAACCCTCGGCTATTAGTGAAGTAAAGGAGGCTATAAAATCATACTTGCCTTTTTTAAATAAAAAAGAAGCGACTGAACATTCTGCTGAAGAGCAAGCTGAGCGTGAAATGTTAGGTTTACTAGCTGCGTTTAAATCTCGCCTTTCTGTTTCGCCTATCCGCAAAACTCAATTAGTACGTGTAAGTTTTGAGTCGAGCGACCCTAAGTTAGCGGCACTTGTTGCGAATACGGTGGGTGAAGTTTATATAGAAAGCCAAATGCGAGCCAAGATGGGCGTGACTCAAGAAGCCTCTAACTGGCTAAATTCAAGATTATCAAAATTACGTTCTCAGTTAGATGAGTCTGAGCTCAGGTTGCAAAACTTTAGAGAAGATCAGCAACTTGTTGATATTGAAGGTATCGCAGGGCTTGCAACACAAGAGCTTGAGCAAATATCGCAACAATTAGTGATAGCTCGCAATGAAAAAAATAACCTTGAAAGCATTAATCGTGTAATTAGTGAATATGGTAATAATAATTTAGAGCTACTAGGCAGCATGCCTGAAATAACATCGCATCAAGTGGTACAAAATGTTAAGAGGGAAGTTGTTATAGTTGAGCGTAAATTAAGTGATTTAAGCGAGGTATATGGCCCTAAACACCCTAAAATAATTTCTGCTAAGGCTGAACTTGCTACTGTAAGAAATAACTTAAATAAGCAAATTAAGGGCCTTGTTACCGGCATTGAAAAAGAGCTAAACCGCGTAACACGTACTGTTAGTGCGCTTGAGCGCGATTTAGTTAAAATACGCGCTGAATACCAGGACATTACCCGCAAGGAAACCAAATATAATCAACTAAAACGCGAAGTTGAAACTAACCGAAATATTTTTAATACGTTTTTATCTCGCTCAAAAGAAACCGAGGTAACAAGCGATTTTAGTTCGGCTGCTGCACGATTTACCGACCGTGCCTACCCACCTAAAGACCCAGCTAAGCCAAATAAAAAACTTATTGTGGTTTTGGCTTTTGTTGCAAGTTTTGGTTTTGCAGTTGTAATGAGTTTTATATTTGATGCCTTAAACGATACCGTTAAAACTAAAAACGATGTTGAGGGTAAACTCGCTCAGCGCATGCTAGGTTTATTACCTAATGTACCAATACCTAAAAAGAGCGTATTTCCTATACATGCTTACCTTGACGATAACTACAGGCGTTTTGCAGAGTCTGTTCGTACATTCCGTACTAGTTTGTTATTAACGCAATTAGAGCGCAATCATAAAGTTATTGCAGTTACATCCAGCTCTCCAGGTGAAGGTAAAACAACTACGTCAGCTAATTTAGCTATGTCGCTTGCGCAAATGGGTAAGGTATTACTAATTGATGCCGATTTACGTAAACCAAGCATAGCAAAGCGATTTGATATACCGGTATTTCACCCAGGGCTAAGTAATTTAATTATAGGTACCGAGCAGTTTAGTGAATGTGTGCATGTTGATGGGCAGTCGGGTGTTGCTATTATGCCTAGTGGGCAAATTCCTGGTAATCCGTTGGAGCTTTTATCAAGCTCGCGCTTTAACGAAGTGCTCGATGTTTTAAAAACGAAGTACGATCATATAATTATTGATACACCGCCTACTCAAGCTGTGAGTGATGCACTTGTTATTTCACAAAGTGCTGATTCGGTAATTTATGTGGTTAAATCGGACGTTACCCGCATTAATCCTATAAAAGCAGGTATAGAGCGACTATTTGAATCTAAAGCACATGTTGCGGGTATTGTACTTAATAAAGTTGATATGAGTAAAAGTAAGGATGAACACAGCCATGGTTATTATGATTATTACGATTACTCACAAAAACCTGAGCAACCTACCTCTTAGTTGTGAATAACCTATGTTTGATATTCATTCACACATTTTGCCAGGTATTGATGATGGCGCTAAAGATTTAGGCGAGTCTTTAGCGCTATTAAAAATGGCGCAAGATGATGGAATAACACATATTGTTGCAACTCCTCATATTCATATAGGTCGATTTAATAATTCCTCAAAAATGCTTGCTCAAGGCATTATTTCATTAAAGGATGAGGCTTTGGCTGCAGGCATTCATTTAAAGCTTGCGCTAGCTGCCGAGGTTAGGCTCGACATTGAATTAATGGCGATGGTTATGGCAGGGCAGTTACCTTTTATTGGTGCGTTAGATTCGGTTAATTATTTGTTGTTAGAGCTACCTCACTCGCATGTACCGCAAGGTTACGATAAGTTTATAAATTGGTTATCTAAGCAAAATATAAAAGCGATAATTCCTCACCCCGAACGCAACAGAGATATTCAAGCAAACCCATTTTATATTGAGCGTTTAAAACAATTAGGTTGTGATTTTCAATTAACTGCCTCAAGCATAGAAGGAGCGTGGGGCGATACTGCAAAAGCAATTAGTATTGATATGTTACAAAAAGGATTGGTTAGTTATGTTGCCTCTGATGCCCATTCAGTTAAACGTAGGCCTCCTATATTAAGCAATGCAAAAAAGTTAGTTGCAGATTTAATTGGTGAGTTTGAGGCAGAAAAATTATTTGTTACCAATCCACAGCGCTTAACAGAGTCTTTGTTTGATGAATGATTTAAAAAAGCTAACTCAAATAACTTTGCTAGCAATTATTACATTATTTATTAGTTACGAGAGCATACAAAGTATGCGTGCTAATGCATGGTATTTTAATGCATTAAATACGCTAAAACAGCCTCGTGCTTTAATAACTCCTCAAGAGCTTAACCTCGCAAACGATGCAATAACACTCGCTACTCAACTAGAGCCTTTACAGGCGCATTATTGGCAGCTAAGTGCTTATATAAAAATGCTTAGGTTGACTGAAAAGAACGTGAACCGAAGCAACGTCCCTAAAGTATATAAGCAGGCAGAGTTGGCTTTATTAAATTCGTTAAAGTATAGGCAGTCGTGGGCAGAAACTTGGATTGAATTAGCTAAAATAGTTAGTTACCAAGAAGGTCCAAGCGAGCGTGTATTTGGTTATGTTCAGCAGGCTAAAAAAGCAGGCCCTTATAAAATAGATGTTCACTTAGGTGTGATTGAAATAGCACTTATCAATTGGCATCAACTCCCTCCAAAATATAAGGCTTTGTATGTTAGCGAGCTTAAGCTTTTGGCTAAGCATGGTTATAAATTCCCCCTTGTTTTTGATATTGCAAAGCAGACTGATGCATTGCCAATTTTATGTATGTCACTTCAGTTTGGTAATGATTTTGAGAAAATAAGGGGTAGTTTTATTTTTGAGCAGCACTGTAAAAGTAGAAGAGTATATACGTCATCGTTACATATAAAGTAGTGTTATAAAATTATAATTTTAGTAATAAGGGACTAGCAATGTATGAACGTGTAAAAGTCGATACTTTAAGAGGGATGGCATGTGTATTACTTGTTGCATATCATGTTATTGGATTTAATATAGACTCTGGGCTGAGGCTACACGATGGCTTTTTACGAAATATAAATGATGCTTTAGTATTTATAAGGATGCCACTATTTACGTTTTTATCCGGGTTAGTTTATGCAAAAAGGCCCTTTGTATCAGGTGGTGTTAACTTTATTTCTAAAAAAGTAAGGCGCTTAATTTTACCCATGTTAACTGTAGGTACTATTTTCGCACTTTTGCAAGCTTTCACACCGGGTACAAATAATACTAATATTGATCTTTATACTTTGCATATTAAACCAGTTGCACATTTTTGGTTTGTAGAGTCACTATTTATAGTATTTTCTTTTATACTCATATGCGAAAAAATGTTCCTATTTGATAGTTTTAAAAAGTTTTTAATTGTTTTTATCTTCGCTGTAATACTTTACATCTCACCTGTTAATATAAGCTATTTTTCCTTGTCCGGTTTTATTTATTTACTGCCTTATTTCTTATTTGGAATGGCAGTGGTTCGTTTTAAATATTACCTCAGTGTTTCAAATAGGGTAAAAGCTTCTTTGCTTAGCCTATTGATTGTGTTTGTCGCGTTAATCTATGTAGGTCATATACCTCTTTTTGAACATCGTTCGTTGATTAACCTACTTGCAGGCTGTTTGGGCTGCATACTCTTACTTACGATTGGTTTTAAATCTAAAGCTTTGGCTTGGTTAGGTGGGTTTTCTTACTCGATATACCTTTTTCATGTTTTTTATACTGCTGCTACAAGAATACTACTTCATAAACTAGATTTTTATAATACTCCTTTATTATTCATGGTCGGCTTGATGGCAGGTTTGCTATTGCCAATAGTAACTGACAAGGTACTAAGAGAAAACAGGTTTACAAGTATTATGCTACTTGGACGTTCGGGTAGTAATAAGTAAAAATTTACAAGATAAAGCTTAAACTTATGCACAGTAACTAAGTATAAATTTTATTTAATAGTACAGCGTTTTTGGGAAATACTCTTTAATAATAAAGTTAATATTCTACAAAAATAAAAACGCCCAGAGCCATTGTATACGCTCTGGGCTACAATTGGCTCTTAGTTGAGCCTTGCGCTAACTAAATACACTTTCGCAATTCTTAGGGAGAAGAAGAAAGTACCTCTAAGTGTAGTTAACTAATTTGCAAAACTCTAAATTTTGTTTATTTATTAACCGTAAATGATAACAAAGACTTAATAATGTTGTGCACAGGTTACCCTTTGTGTTGAGTGTTTTATGCCCAGCTTATTAACTGGGTATTTTGCACAAGATCGCGTGGCAAAGAATTTTTGATCTTATTCTTTTGCCATTTACCTAGTCCTATCGGGCAGCCACATAAGGTTAGTACTACTTCGCCGCTGGCTTTTGTAACGTCTTCTAGGCGTATATCTTTACCATTAAAGTAGTCGTTTGCTTGCTCGTTTGTTAAAGCATACGTATTGCTTTTGCATTCATTACCAAACACGGTAGCAAACTCGTGAGTTAGCCTTACTCCGTTTTTATGAATAATACCTAGTTGAATACCTAAACGTGCGTATTTTATTTTGTTTTCAACGGCTTCAAACCCATCAGGAAATAACCACAGTTCTTTATCGCGCTGCATTAACTTACCTGGCAGCGTTTTTAAGCCAAACTGTTTTTTAAGCTCGCTCATAAAAGAGCTGGTTTGTTTTTTATCAAACTCGTTAAACGGAAACGCACCTTTTTTCACGCTTTGGGTTGGGTTATTGCAGCTTGCGAGTTTTTTAAACTTAGCGATAAAAAAACCTTCACTGTCGAATGTTTGCGGCCACACATGTAAGTAGCCCTCGGCGGTTGTGGCTTTTTCTGCCCCTTGAAATAAATCACTTAGTGATTGCGGCTCAATATAGTCACCAAATTCATTCAGTAGGTAGTTGCATACTTGTTGGTTTTCGAGCGGGGTAAGCGTACAGGTTGAATAAACCAGTGTACCGCCTGGTTTTAATGCGTAAAAAGCGCTTTTAATTAAATCTTTTTGAACTTGAGCAATTTCTATATTTGATTCTATTGACCAGTTTTTAAGTGCATCGGCGTCTTTACGAACGGTACCTTCGCCAGAGCAGGGTGCATCAAGTAAAATGCTATCAAAGCATTCAAACATATAGTTACCAAATATGACGCCATCAAAGTGCGAAAGCGCACAGTTACCAACGCCCATACGTTTAAGCGTAGCGCTAAGTACTTTTAAGCGTGATGACGAAAGCTCGTTGGCAACAAGTACGCCTTGGTTATTCATTATTGCGGCAAGTTGCGAAGTTTTAGAGCCAGGCGCTGATGCCATATCAAGCACATAGTTATCTTGTAAATCTGAGTTTTCAATACTTTGTTTTAGTGCCATAGGCGGCAGCATTGAGCTTGCCTCTTGTACGTACATGGCGCCGCTTAAATGTAAGTCGGTATTGCCTAATGCTAAGTTTTGCTCTTCATCGCTTGGGCGTTCTAGCCAAAAACCTTCATTGCACCAAGGTATAGGCGTAAGTTGCCAGTTTTTTTGCTCTGCACGGTGTTTAAATTCAGCAACACTAACTTTTAATGTATTTACACGAACAGATTTTCTGAGAGGGCGACGGCACGCGTTTATAAAGTCGTCTAAATTGAGGTGCGCAGGTAAATAGGTTTTTACGTCGTCAATAAAATGCTCAGGAATAAAAGTGTTGGCGTTCACGCGTTGGCTCGTACATTAAAAAATAAAGCGCGATATTAGCACTTTTAACGCACTATTTCAGTGTTAAATAGCGGCTTTATAATTTGTTGGCATGTCGACATATTGTGTTTTTAGTTTAATTTTAAAGCAATTTTATACGACTTTAGATTAACAGTGTCGACAATAAGTGTGTTTTTTACTCATTTTTACCTTAGGTGGGGTTGACATGTTTTTTTATTAAGCACATAGTTAACCCATCAATTGTCGACAATTTATTTATAAAGCCATGACGCAACTTTTTTTAAACGATACACCTATTACTACAGCATCTGATCAAGTGTTTGTTGATATGCGCCGTGAAATAGTAGAAGGCAGCATACAGCAGGGTAGCAAAATATCGGAGCCTGAGCTTGCAAAGCGCTACGGTGTAAGCCGTGCGACGCTTAGAGAAGCGCTTAATCGCTTAGAAAGCTGTTACTTAGTGGAGCGAAAAGCCAATGTAGGTTGCCGAGTAGTGGCGCTAACCGCAGAGCGTTTAATTGAAGTATACCAAGTACGCAGCTCGCTTGAAGGCTTAGCATGTAGGCTTGCTGCCGACAATATGGCAGCTGACGAAGTTAAAGGCTTAAAGCAATTACTTAACCAACATTTGCAAACACAGCGCGTTAAAGAGGGTGAGTCGTACTATCAAGAAGCGGGCGATTTAGACTTTCACTATCGCATTATTAAAGGCAGTAAAAACGCCCATTTAATCCATTTGTTATGTAACGAGCTTTACCAATTAATACGTATGTACCGTGTACAAATGGGCATGGTAGGTCCGCGTGTATCAAAAGCGTTTGACGAGCACTTAGCCATTATTAACGCGATAGAAAACCACGATGGTGAACTTGCTGAAATGCTGATGAAACGACATATCAGTGCATCGCAAGCAAATATTCAAACCAAATTTGATGTATACCAATCAATATGAGTATTCGAACAATTTAACTGATTAAATCGCTCTATAACGTCGTTAAGAATTTTTTATTTAGAACCACTAAACATAAAAATTATTGCCTAGTTACAGAACGATTTTCTTAGCGTTAAATAGACCTCATACACATACAGATTGGTATTTGTCATAAACAAAAACTTTATAAAAGCTAACAGCTAAAAGCTAGTAACAGTTAAACAGTCACAATGTCAGATTAAAAATATAAGTTACTCCATGTAGCAACCGTTCAAAGTGAGGAGAAAATAATGTCAGCAGGATTAAAATTTAAACAGGCCATTGCGAATAACCGCCCATTACAAGTAGTGGGTACTATTAATGCCTACACAGCCATGATGGCTGAAAAAATGGGCCACCAAGCTATTTATCTCTCAGGTGCCGGTGTTGCGAACGCCTCTTACGGTATGCCCGATTTAGGCATGACCAGCCTTGATAATGTACTTGAAGATATTCGCCGTATTACCGGTGCCAGCGATTTGCCACTACTGGTAGATGCCGATACAGGCTGGGGCGGGGCGTTTAATATTGCGCGTACCGTTAAAGAAATGACCAAAGCAGGGGCAGCGGGTTTTCATATTGAAGACCAAGTAGCGCAAAAGCGTTGCGGCCATCGTCCTAATAAAGAAATTGTTAGCCAAGGTGAAATGGTTGACCGTATTAAAGCCGCAGTTGATGCAAAAACCGATAGTGATTTTTACATTATGGCGCGTACCGATGCGTTTCAAAAAGAAGGTTTAAGCGCCGCGATTGACCGCGCAGCTGCCTGTGTAGAAGCGGGCGCTGATGCTATTTTTGCAGAAGCCGTGCATGACCTTGCCGATTATCAAGCATTTGCAAAGGCGATCAATGTACCAATTTTAGCTAATATTACAGAGTTTGGCCAAACGCCTATTTACACCAAAGAGCAGTTAAGTGAGGTAGGTGTTGAAATGGTGCTTTATCCACTTAGTGCCTTTAGAGCAATGAATAAAGCCGCGCTTAATGTGTACTCTGCCATTTTAAATGAAGGCTCGCAGCAAAGCGAAATTGAGAACATGCAAACACGCGCCGAGCTTTACGAATTTTTAGATTACCACACATACGAAAACACACTCGATAACCTTTTTTCATCAAAATCTGACAAATAATAACTATTAAAATAGATAACACACACAAATTTAGATAGGAGAAGATCATGGTAGATAAAGCTTTAGGCGGAGCAGGTTTACGCGGGCAAGTTGCAGGGCAAACAGCATTATGTACAGTAGGGCAAACAGGCTCAGGTTTAACGTATTGTGGGTACGATATTAGCGAACTTGCCGAAAAAGCACAGTTTGAAGAAGTGTCTTTTTTACTTTCACGCGGCGAGCTACCAACAGCCAATGAACTAGCCGAGTATAAAGCTAAATTAAAAAGCTTACGCGGCCTGCCAGATGCACTAAAAACCGTGCTTGAAAATATTCCTAAAGACGCGCATCCAATGGATGTTATGCGTACCGGTTGCTCAATGCTGGGTAACCTAGAAATGGAACTTGATTTTAGCCAAGCAAACGATGCGATTGACCGCATGGTTGCAGTGTTCCCAAGTATTATTTGTTACTGGTACCGATTTACTCACGATGGCGTACGCATTGAAACACAAACTGATGACGACTCAGTGGGCGCGCACTTTTTAACTCTATTACACGACAAAGCACCGAGCGAGCTTTTTGCGCAAGTAATGAATGTGTCGCTAATTTTATACGCAGAGCATGAATTTAATGCCTCTACATTTACTGGGAGAGTGTGTGCATCAACGCTTTCTGATATTCATTCTTGTGTAACGGGTGCTATTGGTACGCTACGTGGGCCACTGCATGGTGGTGCAAACGAAGCCGCTATGGATATGATTCAGGGCTTTACAAGTGCAGATCACGCTGAGCAAGAAATTATGGGTATGCTAGAGCGCAAAGATAAAATAATGGGCTTTGGACACGCTATTTACCGTGAGTCAGACCCACGTAACGTTATTATTAAAAAGTTCTCTGAAAAACTAGCTAAAGAGGTGGGCGATGATGTGCTTTACCCTGTGTCGGTTAGGTGTGAAGAAGTAATGTGGCGCGAGAAAAAACTGTTTTGTAATGCTGATTTTTTCCATGCATCGGCGTACCACTTTATGGGGATCCCAACTAAGTTATTTACGCCAATATTTGTGATGAGCCGTGTCACCGGCTGGACTGCACATGTTAAAGAGCAGCGTGCTAATAACCGTATTATTCGCCCAAGTGCAGATTACACAGGACCAGAGGCGCGCAGCTACACGCCAATTGAATCAAGAGGCTAATTAGTTACACATAATACCAATCCGTAACAATACTTAATTAAGCGGATTGGTATAGGGTGAGCAATACGCTCACCTCTTGCCTTTTATCTCCCGTCACCTATTAGCGAACAGATATTATGACCATAATTAATAACACCCAATACCGAAAACCATTGCCCGGCTCAAATGTGGATTACTACGATACGCAAGAAGCCGTTGATGCAATAAAGCCTGGTGCTTATGCCACATTGCCTTACACATCACGCGTACTTGCCGAAAACTTAGTGCGCCGCTGTGAGCCTGATATGCTAACCGATGCGCTTAATCAGCTTATTGAGCGTAAGCAAGATTTAGACTTTCCGTGGTATCCGGCGCGCGTGGTGTGCCACGATATTTTAGGCCAAACTGCATTAGTTGATTTAGCAGGCCTGCGCGACGCAATAGCTGCAAAAGGTGGTGATCCAGCAAAAGTGAATCCGGTTGTGCCTACACAGCTAATTGTTGATCACTCATTAGCGGTAGAGCACGCAGGCTTTGACCCTGACGCGTTTGAAAAAAACCGTGCAATAGAAGATAGACGCAACGACGACCGTTTTCATTTTATAAACTGGACTAAAACCGCCTTTAAAAATATTGATGTTATTCCGCCTGGTAACGGCATTATGCATCAAATTAACCTTGAAAAAATGTCGCCTGTTATTCAAAACCGCGATGGCATTGCATTCCCCGATACCTTAGTTGGTACCGACAGCCACACACCGCATGTTGATGCACTTGGTGTAATTGCTGTAGGTGTTGGTGGGCTTGAAGCCGAAAGCGTAATGCTTGGCCGCGCCTCGTACATGCGCCTGCCTGATATAGTAGGAGTTGAGCTTACAGGCACTCGCCAGCCTGGGATTACCGCAACCGATATAGTGCTGGCTATTACCGAGTTTTTACGCGCTCAGCGTGTTGTATCGACCTATTTAGAATTTTACGGCGAAGGCGCTGATGCACTAACCCTTGGCGACAGAGCAACGATTTCAAACATGACACCAGAATTTGGTGCCACTGCTGCAATGTTTTATATAGATGATAAAACAATCGATTATTTGCGTTTAACAGGGCGTGATGAAGAGCAAATAGCGCTTGTAGAAAACTACGCTAAAACGGCTGGCCTTTGGAGCGATAGTTTAAAAACCGCAAAATATGAGCGAGTGCTTAAATTTGATTTATCGAGTGTTGGGCGCAATATTGCTGGGCCTTCAAACCCACATCGTCGTGTATCCACGAGCGATTTAGCCAAAGAAGGTATATCTGGCGTTGTTGAAAACGAAGAAGGCTTAATGCCAGATGGCGCGTGTATTATTGCTGCTATTACCAGTTGTACTAACACTAGTAACCCGCGCAACGTAATTGCTGCCGGCTTACTTGCACGTAACGCAAATGCCAAAGGGTTAATGCGTAAACCGTGGGTTAAAACGTCATTAGCACCGGGTTCAAAAGCGGTGCAATCATACCTAGAAGAAGCAAAATTACTCCCTGAACTTGAAAAACTTGGCTTTGGTATTGTTGGTTTTGCTTGTACTACCTGTAACGGCATGAGTGGCGCGCTTGACCCTGTAATTCAACAAGAAGTGATAGATCGCGACTTATACGCAACAGCGGTACTTTCGGGCAACCGTAACTTTGATGGGCGTATACATCCGTATGCTAAGCAAGCCTTTTTAGCGTCACCGCCATTAGTGGTGGCTTACGCTATTGCCGGTACTATTCGTTTTGATATTGAAAAAGGTGTACTAGGGAAAGATCAAAATGGTAACGACATAACGCTAAAAGATTTATGGCCAAGCGATGAAGAAATAGATGAAGTAATCAAACAAAGTGTAAAGCCAGAGCAATTTAAAAAAGTGTACGAACCTATGTTTGATTTAACCGTAGATTACGGTGAAGACAACGACCCGCTATACAATTGGCGCGAGCAAAGTACCTATATTCGCCGCCCGCCATACTGGGAAGGCGCCCTTGCTGGTGAGCGAACCATGACCGGCATGCGCGCCCTTGCTGTACTTGGCGATAACATTACAACGGATCATTTATCGCCTTCAAACGCTATTATGGCAAGCAGTGCCGCGGGTGAATACTTAACTAAAATGAATGTTCCTGAAGAAGATTTTAACTCGTACGCGACGCACCGAGGCGATCACTTAACAGCGCAGCGCGCTACATTTGCAAACCCTAAATTGTTAAACGAAATGGTGCGTGATGAAAACGGCGAAGTTAAACAAGGTTCATACGCACGATTAGAGCCACAAGGTACTAACACACGTATGTGGGAAGCAATCGAAGCTTATATGCAGCGTAAACAACCACTCATTATTGTAGCCGGCGCCGATTATGGTCAAGGCTCATCGCGTGATTGGGCTGCAAAAGGGGTAAGGCTTGCAGGCGTTGAGGTTATAGCTGCAGAGGGCTTTGAGCGTATTCACCGTACTAACTTAATTGGTATGGGTGTTTTACCGCTTGAATTTAAACCGGGCACTACCCGTAAAACGCTTAACATTGATGGCAGCGAAAGCTTTGATGTAAAAGGTGAGCCAACACCAGGTGCAACGCTTGATTTAGTGATTACACGTAAAAATGGTGAGGTTCTAACAGTACCTATGAAATGCAGATTGGATACCCAAGAAGAACTTTCTATTTATTCCGCTGGTGGTGTATTACAGCGCTTTGCGCAAGACTTTTTAGAAGCTACGCAATCAGCATAAGGGGCGTGCATTATGTTTAAACCACAAATTAAAGTGCCAGCAACTTATATGCGCGGCGGCACCAGTAAAGGTGTATTTTTTAAGTTAACCGACTTACCCAAGCCTGCCCAAGTGGCAGGTGAGGCGCGCGACAATTTACTGTTACGCATAATTGGTAGCCCCGACCCATATGGCAAACAAACCGATGGCATGGGCGGTGCAACATCAAGTACTAGTAAAACGGTTATTTTAAGTAAAAGCGAGCAACCTAACCACGATGTGGATTATTTATTTGGCCAAGTGGCAATAGATAAACCCTTTATAGATTGGAGCGGCAATTGCGGTAATTTAACCAGCGCAGTGGGTGCGTTTGCTATAACAAACGGCTTAGTTGATAAAAGCACAGTACCCGATAACGGTGTAGCCGTGGTGCGTGTGTGGCAGGCCAATATTAAAAAAAGCATTTTAGTTCATGTGCCTATCACCAATGGCGAAGTGCAAGAAACTGGCGATTTTGAACTTGATGGTGTGACCTTTGCTGCTGCCGAGGTAAAGCTAGAGTTTTTAAACCCCGCCGATGGTGAAGGGGCGTTATTCCCAACAGGCAATGTAGTGGATGACTTAGAAGTACCAGGTGTTGGTACTTTAAAAGCCACCATGATAAACGCGGGTATTCCTACTGTATTTATTAATGCCGCGGATATTGGCTATAGTGGCACTGAGTTGCAAAGCGATATTAATAACGATACTGACGCACTTAAAAAGCTTGAAACTATTCGTGCCTATGGCGCAGTAAAAATGGGTTTAATAGCTAATATTAACGAAGCGCAAACACGCCAACACACACCAAAAGTAGCCTTTGTGGCAGCGCCATTAGATTATAACGCGTCAAGTGGTAAGTTTATTGAAGCTACAACAATTGATTTATTAGTACGTGCTATGTCTATGGGCAAGCTTCATCACGCTATGATGGGCACAGCTGCAGTCGCTATTGGCGCAGCCGCCGCTATTGAAGGTACGCTTGTTAATGTGGCCGCAGGTGGCGGAACATTGAACGAAGTTAACTTTGGCCACCCCTCTGGCACGCTAAAAGTAGGCGCAGAAGCTAAAAAAATAGCTGGAGATTGGCAAGTAACAAAAGCAAGTATGAGCCGCAGTGCTCGTGTGCTTATGGAGGGCGTAGTTAGGGCTTTGCAGTAAGCTGATTTTAACGTTTTATATTGAGTCATTAACGCTACCCC
This sequence comes from Pseudoalteromonas sp. R86517, assembly GCF_042466295.1. Lineage (NCBI taxonomy): Bacteria > Pseudomonadati > Pseudomonadota > Gammaproteobacteria > Alteromonadales > Pseudoalteromonadaceae > Pseudoalteromonas > Pseudoalteromonas sp. R86517. The sequence goes on along the minus strand of NZ_JAXHCB010000001.1, from coordinate 1,724,097 downwards.
TAGTCGTTATTGACTCTTAAAATGTTTAGTTTTAAAACTAAACAACGTAAACATTGTGTTTAAGAATTCCCCTTCCAAAAAACCTACAAAACCAATTCTTTTTCATTATATCAGCACTTAGATGGTTTTTTTTTAACGTATCTGACGCATTTACTTGAAGAATATTATTAACAAACTAAATTAAATGTAATATTCACTTAATATAGTGGATATATGGTACGCCAGAGCGATGCTTCTTAATGGCTTTAACATATGTTATTGAAAAATAGTAAAGCCTATGAAGAAGCGTCGTTTAAATTTAGGTAAAAAATTGTACTTAAAAAGTATAAAAATGTAGCAAAAACTCATTACTTAATGTTACTTTAATCAATAAGTAACAAAGGTTGTTATTGTGTGTCTGTTTATGTTTTTTTGTAAACTTTCACACGTATATTTTATAAAATATTTTCTGATACTCATTGCAGGCTATCAAGGAGAAATAAATGGCACAGCGTATGAATAAAATTACCCCAATTGCAGCATCTGTTGCACTTACCCTAGGTTTAGCGGGTTGTGGTTCAGACAACGACGGCAACACTTACGTTCCTCCAGTTGAATCTGTTACTTCATCTGATGACGCTCAATTTAACGTAGAAATAACAGGTAAAGCTGTTAAAGGTGCAATGAAAGGTGCCGTTGTTAGCGTGATGACACTTGATGAAACAGGGCAAAGTGTTCCAGTTGCATTTAGATTAGAAGCATCAGCAGAAGCTGAAACGTTTACCGGCGAAGCAACTTCTCAAGATGCGGCAGATGCGGCAGTAGAAGCTAGCAAAATAGCAGGTAACCCAGATGCGCTAGTAACCGGCGATAATGGTAGCTACAGCATTTACCTTGAAGATGACTTTACAGGCCCTGTATATATTACAGTGACTACTGCTGAAGAAGGCGATGATAGCTTCTTACGTTGTGATGCTTACGTAGGTTGTGGTACTTACGATGAAGCGCCAGAAGCAGATGATGTAAACGATGGCGATACTAACATTGAGTTTGGTGAATGGTACAAAGCCGACTTAGAGCTTTCTGTTGTTAAATATGTAGCTGCAGCAGAAGCCGACTCATCTGATACGAGCGGCGCAGCAGGCGATGCAAACGTAGCACGTTCGTTTAAAGCGAATGTAACCTTTTTAACTACGTTGGTTGCTCAAGCTCTACTTGAAGCCGAAGGTGAAGTTGACGCTGATGCTATTGCATCAACAAGCTTAAATACAGTGATCCAAGTTTTTGGACCAGATGCAGCGGTATTATTATCAGCACTTATTGGTGACTTATCAAACGGTGGTGCAGTAGATTTAAGTGATGTAGACGGTGAAGAAAGCCTTTCACAAGGCGTGTTGATGATTGCGCAGCTGTCGTCTTCGGTTCAAGGTTTACCATCGATTTCTGATACTATAGCGAGCATTAAAGCTGGTATTGCAGCAGGTACTTTAAGTACAACTGATATTGCAGCAACCTTACAAACAGCCGTTTCTAGTACTGCAAGCGTGTTTGTAGCTATTGCAACGGGTGATGAAGATGCTATTAAAGCGGCATTAGAAGCAGCCTACTTAGCAAATAACCCTAATGCATCAGCTGCTGATATTGCTACATTTGCAGAAAATTCTGCGGGTATTGCAGCTAAAGCAAAAGAAGCAAAAGACAACGCAGTTAAAAATGGTGCGGCAACCGATGCAGAGCTGGCAGAACTTGCAGGTACTGTGCAAGAAGCTCTAGAAGAGCTGGGTTGTACTGGCGATGAGTGTGTTGCAGGCGATGACTTTTTTGCAGATTTAGCAGTTGCTTTATCAGCGCAAATTGATGCATCTTCTACTGAACTTTCTGCTCTTCAAACATCTATAGATACTGCTGAAGAAATGCTTGCTGATGTTGAAGAAATGGGTGATGCCGTAACTGACGCAGCTACTGCAATTGAATTTGTTGCGGCTGTAGCTGCACTTGAAAATGAAGCTGAAGCAGCGGATTTAGCAACGGCAACAAACAAGGTTTATGTGCAAGCACAAGGCTATGTTAGCACAGCGACTTTATTAGTAGCTCAAAGCTCTGACTACCAAGGAATACTAGATACTGCAATTGATTTACAAGACGCTGCTTTAGAAGAAGTAGAAAACGTAAGCACATACGATTTAGCACTTGCACAGTTAGTACTTGATGCAGAAGCCGCTATTACTGAATACGAAATTGTAGTTGAAGCCGCTAAAGAAATTGCTTTGAATACTGCAGATGTTGCAGATGAAAAGAAAGCCGCTGCAGATACAGCTGAAGCCGCTTCAACAAGTGCACTTGCTGATGCGCAAGCTGCTGTTGACTCGGGTGACGATGCACAAGCAACTGTTGAATTAGTTGATGCTGCGGTAACTGCGGCGTCAGATTTTTCTGCTGCTGTAGATGCACTAGAGCTTGCGATTGAACAAGCACTAGAAGCAGCAACTGAATATGAAGCTGTAGCAGTAACTGAAGCTGATATGGCTGAAGCTGCAGATTTAGTTGAAAGTGCAGAAATGATGGCCGAAGCTGCTGAAACTCAGGCTGAACTTGCAAACGAGCAACTTGTAACTGCGCTTAGCCTTCAAGCAGAAGCAGAGCTTGCGGTTGCAACGGCATCTGTTAAAGACACATCAGAGTCACTTTCTACAATGACAGTATTAACAAGTACCGGTGGTGATGCACTTTACGACACAGCTGAAGTGTTATTTGATGTATTTGAAGAGCTTGCCGATATGGGTAACTCTGGTGAAGGTACTTCAACAACTCATCCTGAGTGGGCGTACGACTACAGCTTAGATGATTTAACGCTAATGCTTACTAATGCGACGACCGGTAGCGAAATTACAGCGTCTGCAGCGTATCAAGATAACCAATTGGTTGTTGCTTGGGGCGGTATGCTAACTACTGAAAGTGATGCAACTGTTGAGCTTGTTACGGGTGATGTAGCCGCAGATGCACTTGAAGAGTGTCAAGCATTTGCTGATGGTACAATTACTGACTCTACGCAAATTGATTCGTGTTTAGTATTTACGTTTGACGGTGATGTGAGTGCAGATACCGTTGATGACGCTGAGCTTACGATGACGCAAGCGTGGAACCGTGTTGAAATTATGGACGGTGACTCAGACTTTATGGGTACACTTAACTTAAGCGGCATGGAAGAGACAGACATGGCTATGCTAGAACTAGCAGGTATGTCTGGCGACTTAGACTTTAGCGTTATGTCTGAAGTGGATAGCAGTGGTGATGAAGACATGACCATGCTTGAAATTAAAGTAAATGGCGACGCTGCAATGGGTTACACGCTGTCTATGTCGGGTACTGAATCAGCTGGTTACATGGGCGATGTTAAAGCTATGTACGATGGAATGATGATGACCTTTGGTACAGCAACTAAGGTAACAAATGGTGTTTCAATTACTTACATTGATGATGAAGTAATTGATTACACAGATGTGACTTTAATTGACTCATCTAACTAATACTTAAACTATAAAAGGGAAAAGCTGTGTGCTTTTCCCTTTTTTTATAGAAAGCGATTAAATTATGAAAAAAAAAATTCTCTTGTTAGGATTTTCAACTGCTCTACTTTCACCTCTAGCTTCTGCAAATAATCAATTTCAAATATTTACTCACTTTGACGCCGAAATTTACACTGAGGCACAGCCAGTACAAGCATTTGTAGATGATTTTGACGAGCCTATTAAGTCTGGCGATAGTGCATTTACTTATAATATTTTTGAAATTGGTGTGGGTTACAACAATTTTAAAGTTGGTTTGCAGAGCCGTTATGACTACGTACTTAATTTTGATCCCGATACTGCACTTTATACTTATTTAGAAAAAAACGATTTACCCTTTGAAGAGCGTTTTTACACGTATCAGCTAAATGCTAAGCAAGTGACCTCTAATGGGGTGTTTGTTTCATACGATTTTAAATTTTTAGATAAAAACGCGCTAACTATTACACCAAAAGTGTCTGTTTTTGCCAGTACACATTTTCAAGATGCCTCTGTAGATGGGCGAGTGTTTAGTGACGATGTAGAAGGCAGCATTACCGCTGATTATAATTTTTCGAAAGATATTTTATTTAAAAAATTTACTCCCTCGCAAAACCCTGAAGGTCTGGGTTATAGCTTAGATATTTTTGCTGATTGGCAAGTAAATGACGATTTAAAAGTAGGGCTAAGTGTAAAAGATCTGCTTTATAAAACTGACTTTGATGATACCGGCGCGGTAAAAGGGCAAACAACAGAAATCCCTTTCAGTGAAGATGAGAGTGGTAATGTTACCTCTACTCCGACTGTTTCTCTTCAAACATCTGCTTTTGGTAATACCCAGTCGCACACACTTGATATGGAAATGCGTATTACCGCCTTTGCCGATTATCAAATCAACCGTCGATATTCAACGGCGCTTACAATCAAGCAGTACGACGAAGATACATTTAGTCAGCTTAAAGGGCGTATTCATTTTTGGGATCATTGGAAGGTACAAGCTGGCTATGAAACAAAAAGTGATGCGTTTTTAGTCGGTATTGAAAACGAGTACTTTGGTCTTAATTTACAAACCGACAGCTTAGATTTAGATAAAGCTTATTATGCGAATGTAAATTGGTACATGAACATTAAGTTTTAAGGAATGAAGATGTTAAAAAAACTTTTACCTTTGTCAGTTGCTTTAGCTCTTAGTGGCTGCGGTGGCTCTTCAAATGACAGTAGTGACGAAGCGGTTGAAATAAGCGTAGCATCTACCTCTACCGTAAACTTTTATGTACCTCAGTGGCAATCAGCCAAAGGTACGCTTAATCAATTAGACAGCCAAGGCAATGTGGTTGAGTCTGTCGCGGTCGAAAACATAAATACCGCCAGCGTGAGTGTATCGCCTCTTAATTTTTATACATTTGAATTTATACCTGACGATAGCGCCTTGCCGTGCCCACGCTTTACAGGCTGTGGCAGAACGCTTCGTGGAGATGTAAACGATATAAACGAAAACCGTTTAATTGATTTTGAAGAGATAACTGGCGTTAATTTAAACTATGCTGCCCGTGCCTATGTTGCGCCAGGCGTTAATGAGGTGTTTTTCTCGCCATTGAGCACCGCAATTACGAATGCAAATGTTGACGCAACCCTTGCAAGTTTATCTGCGAGTCCTTTTTATCAGCTTACACATAGTAGCTTGAGTAATACACTAGAGGCAGAAATCGTTGCTAATGCATTTACGTATAGCGCTATCGTCGCTGGTGTGTCTGTTGAAGGATTTGATTTAGCCACTGCATTTGATGATTTTATCACCCAGCAGGATGATACAAGTGCTTGGCAAACTTACAGCAGTTTAGCTGATCAATACATCGCAGATAACCTTTACAGTGAACAAGGTAATGGTTTAATTCAAAGTGTAGCCGGGCAGGTTAAGCAAACTATTGCGAGCGTGACTAGTTATACCAATTGGCAACAAAAAGTTGAAACTGAGCAAGCATTAGAGTCACGCGAATTACTCGAAAATATAAGAGATGCGCTAGGTGTTATTCGCTTACAGGACAAAACCTACGCTGATGATTTAGACGCGAAGCTTGAACAACTAGAAAGCGCACTTGATGACGATACGCAGCAAACTATTACCGTGCTTGCAGAGGTAATTAATGAGGTACTTATTAATTACTCTCCACTTGCAGAAGTATCTGCGAGCGAAGGGCAGTACACGTTACGTAATCTTGATATTAGCTATTCAACCTCACCCTACGAATGGCTAATTACCGGTACCTATGATGGCCTCCCAGTAAATATAGACATGTCTATCCCCACATTTAGAATAAGCGGTGTACTTGGTGATAAAATAGAAGGGGTAATGAGTGCTTCTGTTATTAATGGCTATACGCGCTTAGATGTTGATGTAAGTGAACTGCTGGTGGAATTTGATGGGGTAAGTGAGCAAAGTGAATTATTACCCGATGCACAAACAGGTATTGCTAATATTACCACTGATGTAGTTATTACTAAGCAATCAGGCGAGCTTACTGGTGAGATATCATTAGATCTAAATCGATTTGTTACTGCGTTTGCACAGGAAGTTACGTCTTTATCTGCCTTTGATTTTGCTGGCCAATATCAAAGTGATATTCAAACTACGCCTTTTCATATTACAGCATTAGAAGCTTCGCCACTGACGGGTGAGGAAAACGATGATTTAATGTTTGGCCTAGAACTGGCTCTGCCATTAGGTGGTGCGAGTGACTTTAGCTTAGCGTATGTAGGTGATGTTATTGATTTATCGCAGCTTACCAGTAGTGATGTATTTATTAGCGTAAAACAAAAAGCCTTAGATTTACGCATTAAAGAAGTAAATAGCAATATTAGTTTAACCGCAAAAGGTGAAAACGGTCGCTGGCTTGATGTAAAACAAGCTGGCAGTAACTACAGCGGTGGCTTGTACTTAGGCGATACAAAAATTGCGGATGTAACCGCAGTCCGTGGTATTCCTGGGGTATTATTTCCTAATGGAGATTTTGAGTCGTTATTTTAATAGCGGTTTAAACCTAAACTTAAGCCCAGCAAGTTGCACATACTTGCTGGGCTTTTTTATTACTCGTGCTTATATACTACCTAACTAAGCAAATTGGCATAAGTTATAGTAGCTCTATTTCTACGGTTTCGTCTTTTCCAATATTGCCACTTTCGGCGGGCACCACAATAAGGCAATTTGCGTGGCTAAGCGATGAGAGTACCCCTGACCCTTGCTTATTTATAGGCGTTACCAGTAGGTTATTGTTTTCGTCGGTGCTGGCAATACCGCGTTGAAAGTCGGTACGGCCGGGGCGCTTTTTAATCAGCGCTGTGGTGGTTGCTTTTAAACGTAACTTAGCAGTATGTTCATTTCCTGAAAGCTTTGTAAGGGCTGGCTTTACAAGTCGCTCAAGCGTAACGGCTGCCGATACGGGGTTACCTGGTAAACCAAAAAAGTAGCTGTTAGGTAATTTACCAAAAGCAAAAGGTTTGCCAGGTTTCATGGCAATTTTCCAAAAGTGTATATCGCCAATTTCATTTAATACTTCTTTAGTAAAATCGGCTTCGCCAACTGATACACCACCAGAGCTTATTACGGCATCGGCTTGCTCGTTTGCTTTTAAAAATGTGTTTTTAATGAGCGTTTTATCATCGGCAATTATCCCAAAATCAATCACTTCTATATTGTTATCATTAAGCTCGCTTAATATAACAGCGCGATTACTTTCATAAATAGCACCTGCGGGAAGCGCATTGCCAGGCTCTATAAGTTCATCCCCTGTAGAAAAAACCGCGACCTTTAGTGTTTCATATACACTTACTTGGTTAATACCAATAGAGGCAAGTAAGCCTACATCGACTGCTTTTAGTTTTCTGCCCGCTTTAAAAACAACACTATTTTTTGCAATGTCTTCACCTGCAAAGCGCACATTATTATTGAGCTCAATATGACCTGTAAACGATATTTTATCATTATCTACGCTGGCGTTTTCTTGCATAACTACCGCATTAGCGTCAGGGGGCAGGGCAGCGCCGGTCATAATTCTAACGCATTGCCCAGGTGTTAAGGTGTTTTTAAAGGTTTGCCCAGCAAATACACTGCCTACTTGCTGATAAGTTGTTAACCCTTCGCTTAGGCAAAGTGCATAGCCATCCATTGCCGAATTATCATGAGCAGGCACATTTATATTGGATTTAATATCGCTTGCTAAAACACGGCCAACACTGTGCATTATTGAAATGGTTTCTGCGGCTTTATCAAAGTTAATAGCGCTTAGCATGTTACTAATTGCGGTTTCTACTGGTAATAAACCAGGTGCATTGCATACATCGTTCATATATATTGTTTTTTATAATGTGTCTGATTTTTAAAACAATACTTATAATGTTAAAGCTTTACAATACATGGTGTGGTTATTTGTTATTGCTGTTAGTGGTATTTAGCAATCCTCTTAACGCAAAAGAAACGCTGCATATAGCCGTTGCGAGCAATTTTAAACCTGTGCTGCAAACGCTGGTGACTAACCCAGCCCTGAAAAATATTAATATTAAAATATCAGCTGCTTCTAGCGGCGTATTACACTCTCAAATTATGCACGGTGCACCGTACGATATATTTTTATCAGCCGACGCTGCACGCCCACACGCACTGATAAAAGACGGCTTTGCACTCAAAAATAGCTTAACCACCTATGCGATAGGTTTATTAGCGCTGTGGCAGCCAAGCAACTCAGTTATTAATCATAAATTAGCCATTGCTAATCCAAGGTTTTCGCCATATGGGCAATCATCAGCGCATTATGCTAAAAACTATATAAAAACACCGTATGAATTTGTGTATGGAAATAATATTACCCATGCGTTTCAATTTGTAGAAACAGGCAATGCCGCTAAAGGCTTGGTCGCGCTATCTACGTTAAAGTCGGCGTATCGCAAAACTAAAAATAAAAAATATTTAAATTACACGCTTATCGAATCTGAAAAATACCCTGAAATAACGCAGCAAGGCGTTATCATAAGCGCTACTAAGCATTTAACGTCAGCTAAAAAGTTTATGGCTTTTTTAAATGACCCCTCAACCGCAAAAACATTATTAGAGCTTGGTTATAAAGCAAAGGAAAGTGATGTTAGCAAGTGATGTAACAGCGCTGTGGCTTACAATTAAACTTGCCTTTATAACGGCTGCTATTTTGTTGATTATATGCATTCCGCTTGCATGGCAGCTAGCCAGTTATAAAGGTAAGTTAAAGCCTATATTAGAAGCACTTATAGCAATGCCATTGGTGCTGCCGCCTACGCTAATGGGCTTTTATTTATTGGTATTGTTTTCACCTACTCATGCATTTGGCCAGTTTTGGTTTTGGCTCACGGGTACGCAGCTCGCGTTTAGTTTTCAAGGGGTGGTTATTGGTTCGTTATTTTACTCTCTCCCTTTTGTGATGCAGCCGTTACTGGCGGGCTTTAAACAAATAAATACTACTTATAATCAAGCTGCTATTGCCTTAGGATTAAGTCCATTTAAACGTTTTATGTATTTAACGTTACCGCTATTAAAGCCAAGCATAGGCAGTGCCTTTGCACTGGGCTTTGCCCATACATTGGGAGAATTTGGTTTAGTGCTAATGATTGGTGGCAATATACAAGGCGAAACCCAAGTGGTGTCTATTGCGTTGTACGACCATGTAGAGTCGCTTAATTATGGGGCTGCGCACCAATTGTCGTTGGTATTGCTAGCAATCTCGTTTGCGTGTTTAGTGTTGTTGTTTAAATTTAATAAAACCGTGATAAACGGAGCTGCTAATCGTGCTTAAAATACAATGCCATCAACGTTTGGACGATTTTGAATTACATGTTGATTTAGCTATAAATCAATTTGATATTTTAGGGGTGTTTGGCCCTTCGGGCTCTGGCAAATCGAGCTTATTACAGGCGATAGCAGGGCTTACGACAGCGCAAAATGTGTGTATAAATAATCATAATATTACCCATTTAAAGCCAGATAAACGCCTACTTACTTTACAGCTGCAGTCGTGCCCGTTATTTCCACATTTAAATGTAATGGGTAATTTACTGTTTACTCACAAGCATTGTAAAAATAAAAGTAATAACCTAACGCCTGATCAGGTAATTGATTTATTAGCACTAAACCCATTACTAAATCGTGATGTGTCGGGGCTTTCGGGCGGGGAGCGCCAGCGCGTAATTTTTGCAAGAACACTACTAAGTGGGCAATCTGTTGTTTTACTTGATGAGCCATTTAGCGCCTTAGATTGGTCAACGCGTTTTACTATGTTGGGGGCTGTTCAACAACTTAATAAATCCCATGGTATTAAATTTATTATTGTTAGCCACTCTTTAAAAGAGCTACTTTATTGCAGCGATACATTACTTCATATAGCGAAAGGCAACGTGCTCCAGTGCGGTGCAACACAAGAAGTGGTGCAAAGTATTTATACAAATAAGAGCCAAACGCCACTTAGTATACTTAGTTATAGTAAGCCTGAATTTAATGATGCTTTTGGTCTTTACCAGCTTACTCTTAGTAATAGCCAACAGCATTTATATGCAGTGCCTTCGCTGGTAAAACAAAACCATAAGTTAATTATAGAAAGCAGCCAAATAACCTACAGCAAAGTAAAACCAATTAACGAGAGCAGTGCAAACGTGCTAATAGGTATGCTTGAAAATGCTCAGCAGCTTGATGAGCAATGGCTACTTACAGTTAACGTAGATACGCAATTACTGTATTGCGCGGTGTCTAAAAGGCAATCGCAGCAAAGTGCTGTAAGCTTAGGCGAGCAGATTTATTTAACAATAAATAACCTAGAAACGCTAAGTTAGGCTCTAAGAAGCAGTCATGTATTTACCATGTACTAAATTAAGCGCTGCAAACAGGGCAGTGCTTATTTTTAACAATGTTAAAACGGTTAAACTCCATACTCAAACCATCTACAAGTAATAGCTGCTCGGTGAGTTTACTAGGCAGTCCTGCAATAATTTTAAGTGCTTCAGTCGCTTGAATACTGCCAATAAGCCCTACAATAGGGGAGAGTACGCCTGACTCTGAACAGCTTTGAGTTTGTTCGCCAAAGAGCTGTGACACACACCCGTAACAATGGCTATTAGGCGCCATTGTAAAGCAAGCTACTTGACCCTCTAACCTTATGGCAGAGCCCGAAACCAAGGGCGTACGGGTGTTATAGCAGGCGCTGTTGAGTAAATTACGTGTTGCTAAGTTATCAGTGCAGTCAATAACTACATCTACTTTGCTAAGTAGTTGTTCAAGCTGCGAGTTTTCATTTAAAAATTCATCAATAGTGTGGATCTCTATTTCATCATTTAACTGAGTTAACTGTTTTTTTGCACTGTGGGTTTTAAAGCACCCAACATCACTTTGTTTATAGAGCACCTGCCTTTGCAAGTTAGTTGCATCAACCACATCGTTATCTACAAGCGTTAACGTACCTACGCCCGATGCCGCTAAGTACTGCGCAACTGGGCAGCCTAATCCACCTAACCCCACAATAAGAGCATGACTTTGCCAAATTTTTTCTTGTCCATCTATATCAAGCTGAGGAAGCATAATATGGCGAGAATAGCGTAATTGCTGCTGATACGTTAAAGGGGGTTTTTGCATTAATGAGTTCTCGTAATTTTTTTTAACAATACCAATTAGTTAAAACCTAGAGCAAGTAAAGCTTAAAAATTCTTTGCACTGTTTACGCCCAACAAAGCTGCTTAAATAGTGCAAAGCGAAATAAATATTAATTCCCAAAAATATAAGTGACTGAAAAACCTACCTATTAATTGTTGGCTTAGTAATTGCTGAAAGCGGTTAACGTTAATTTAACAATCGTCGCAGTGTTATTACTACCAAAGTCGTACTCACTGCTTAAAATAATAATCGTTACAAGGAAAAAAACATGCAACCGAGTTCTGGGTTTAATCTCATATCGTTTAGCGGAAAAATGAAAATACTACATTTAAGCTGGATGGTGTTTTTTATCTCTTTTTTTGTATGGTTTAACCATGCTCCATTATTAGGGGCAATAGCGGGCTCGCTAGGTATAACTATGGCACAGGTAAAAACGCTGCTCATTTTAAATGTGGCCTTAACCATTCCCGCGCGTGTTGTTGTTGGCATGCTGACAGATAAGTTTGGTCCGCGTATTGTTTATGCCGCTTTACTTATTTTATGTAGCATACCGTGTTTTATGTTTGCTATGGCCACCACATTTGAGCAAGCCGCTATCGCGCGTTTTGCACTAGGCTTTATTGGAGCAGGCTTTGTAGTGGGCATTCGTATGGTGAGCGAGTGGTTCCCGGCTAATGAGCTTGGTACGGCAGAAGGTATTTATGGAGGCTGGGGTAATTTTGGCTCGGCTGCCGCTGCCATGTTACTACCTGTATTAGCGCTTATGTTTGGCGGCGACGATGGCTGGCGTTATGCCGTTGGTTTAACGGGCGTACTTAGCGTTATTTTTGGTGTTATTTGGTACATAAACGTAACCGATACACCAAAAGGGGGGACGTACTTTAAGCCTAAAAAAGTAGGCGCAATGGAAGTAACCAGTAAAGGTGACTTTGTATTATTGCTTATTATGAAATTACCTATGTATGGCGCACTGGCTTTACTTACTTGGAAGTTGTCTCCTACAGGCGCTAATTTAATTTCTGCCAATTTTGTTTTAGCCGTTTATGCATTTTTAGTGCTGTTATACGCCTACGAGGTATATAAAACCTTTGATATAAACAGACATATATTTAAACAACCCGTGCCAGAATCACACCGCTACGAATTTAAACAAGTAGCTGTACTTAATATTTTATATTTTACCACCTTTGGCTCAGAGCTGGCCGTTGTATCTATGCTGCCATTATTTTTTATGGAAGTGTTTGGCCTAGATATGGTGTACGCAGGTTTACTGGCCTCTGCCTATGCGTTTATGAATTTGGCCTCGCGCCCAGGTGGTGGTTGGATCTCAGATAGAATGGGCCGTCGTAAAACACTTATTGTTCTTACCTCAGGGTTAGCTGTTGGCTACTTTGTTATGGGCTTAGTTGACGCTAGCTGGCCACTTTGGCTTGCTGTAGCTGCTGCCATGGCGTGTTCGTTCTTTGTGCAAGCAGGTGAGGGAGCGGTTTTTGCTGCTGTGCCACTTATTAAACGTCGCTTAACAGGGCAAATTGCAGGTATGACAGGCGCTTACGGTAACGTTGGCGCGGTGGTGTATTTAACGGCGCTCTCATTAGTGGATTACCAAACGTTCTTTATGATTATTGCTGCCAGTGCATTGTTAGGTTTAGGGGCGTTATTTTTCATGAAAGAGCCAGATGGGCACATGACAGAAGTAAACGAAGATGGCTCTGTTGAACTTATTTCAGTGACTTAAGGCAGCGTTAACCATGTTTGATGAAACCCAACACGCTCAAGTTCGTAATAATACGCTAGATGTTTCTTTTGGTGGGCACAGTGCCGCGGGCATAAAAGATGAAAATCAAGATGCGTTTGCTGCTTTAAATACTGAGCACGAACAACAAGAAACAAAAGGCGCTATTGCGTGCTTAGCAGATGGGTGTTCATCAGCTAAAAATGCCAAACAAGCATCGCAGCTCAGTGTTACTCATTTTATAAATGAGTATTTAAATACACCCGACAGCTGGGCGGTCAAAAAATCGGTTTCTAAGGTTTTAGCTAGCTTAAATCAGTGGTTATATTCGCAATCAGTCAACTATAACCACTTAGGGCAACGCCAAGCAGATTGGATGACCACCTTTACGGCGCTTATATTAAAATCAGCTACGGGGTATATATTTCATTTAGGCGATACTCGCATTATGCGTTTACGCGATAATCAAATGGAAGCGATAACGCGGGATCATAAAGTAAATGATACGCTCACTCGTGCTTTAGGCGCGCAGTCACATCAAGAAATTGATGTTTACGAAGTTGACCTAAAAGCCGGTGATATTTACATACTGACTTGCGATGGTGTGCATGATGTATTGCCCTATACTGAAATTGCCAACGAAATAAACGCCCATAACAACTTAGAGCAGGCAGCAAAGGCCATTACCTCACGGGCTATAGCACAAGGCAGTGATGATAATGTGAGTTGTTTATTAGTGAAGGTAAATAGCATTGCGCAGCAAAATCTAGATGAGCTTTATCAATCGTTAACGCAGCGAAAAATACCACCCGCATTAGAGGTTGGCCAAATAATTGATGGATATACGGTTATTCGTAAAATCAACGAAAGCAGCCGATCGCACATTTATTTGGTACAGCAAGCACCTGATGCACCTCCCGTTGTATTAAAGGCACCCTCGGTTAATTTTGAAGACGATATACACTACCTTCAAGGCTTTATACGCGAAGGGTGGGTAGGGCAACGTATTAATCATCCTAATGTAATGAAGGTTTTAAATACGCAATCGCAAAGCCGATTTTTATATCATATTTGCGAGTACATGGACGGACAAACCCTCAGTGACTATAAGCACGACGTCCCTTATTTAGAAATAGCGCAAGTGCGCAGTATTGTAGAGCAAATAGTGCATGCGCTAAGGGCTTTTCAGCGATTAGATATGGTACATCGTGATTTAAAGCTCGATAACGTGATGATAGATGCTCACGGTAAAGTTACGTTAATTGATTACGGTACTGTAAGTGTTGCGGCTATGGATGAGTCGGTTAAGCAAATAGCCGATGACTGCCCGCAAGGGACTATAGATTATACGGCTCCTGAAACACTTATTTCGCTGCACGCCGATTTTAAAAGCGATATGTTTTCGCTTGGGGTGATTGCTTATGAGTTATTGTGCTCGAAGCTGCCTTATAAAACATTACCGGCAAGTCATACCCCTATTGATTACAGCCACTGGCAATACACAAGTATTCGCAAGTACCGAGCCGATATACCCTTTTGGTTAGATCAGGCTTTAATGAAAGCACTTGCGCCAAAACCAGCGCTCAGATACCACGCATTTTCTGAGTTTTTAACAGATATTAGTAAACCTAATCCACATTTACAGAGCTCAGCCAACAAAATTTCAATAATGAAACGCGATCCAGTATTACTCTGGAAGAGCATTTCGCTGTGTTTATTTATCATTTTATTGTGCGTGCTCATAATTAAAAACTAAGAGACCAACATGTTAAATTATAAAAATAACTTACCTATTATTTTAATGATAGGGTGCATTGCTGCGCCTTCTATTAGTGTTGCAGCGCAAACCGACCTTAATTTTAGGCTGCGTTATGAAAGTGCAGAGCAAGATAACGCACTAAAAGATGCCAGTAGCTTAACGCTGCGCACACGCCTTACTCATAAAACCGATGAAGTGAATGGCTTTTCTGCTTTATTAGAGGTCGAAGATAGCCGAAGCATATTAGGTGTAGACGATTACAATAATACGCTGGGTAAAAATACTAATTACTCAGTAATAGCCGACCCTGAAACCACAGAAGTAGATCAGGCTTTCGTTAAGTACGCAAAAGATGCTTTATCAATTAAAGTAGGTAGGCAAGTAATAGCGCTTGATGGACAGCGCTTTGTAGGCCACGTTGGCTTTAGGCAAGACAGGCAAACTTTTGATGCTGCAACAGTAAATTACTCCTTTAATGATATTAACTTGCACTATAGCTACATAAGTAAGCGCAACCGTATATTTGCCGATAGCAAAGATATTGATGCATCCGATCATCTTATCAATGCAAGCTTTAAAACAAGCCTAGGTAAGGTGGTTTTATACAGCTATTTATTAAGTGACGATGCAATAGATAATGACAGCTTAGATACTTATGGTGTGTCTTTTAATGGTAATAAAACGCTCAGCGATATTAAATTTTACTATAAAGCACAGTACGCCACGCAATCTGCATCAACGAGTATGAGTGATTTTGACGCAGATTACTATGCGTTTGAAGGGGGGATAGATTTAGGCGGTTTAGGCATTGAAACCGTTACATTAAAAGCTGGTATTGAGTCACTGGGTTCTGATAACGGTGATTATGGTTTTGCCACGCCGCTTGCCACAATGCATAAATTTAATGGCTGGGCCGATACGTTTTTAGCAACCCCAGCACAAGGGCTTGATGACACTTATGTAAGTTTAAATGGTAAAGCTTACGGCGGTAAATGGCTGTTGGCGTATCACAGCTTTGATGCCAACGATAGCGCCAATGGCGTTGATGATTTAGGCACAGAGCTAAACGTACAATACGTAAAGCCTATTAATAAAACCTATGCTGTAGGCGCAAAATATGCCGATTATTCAGCAGGCGATAGCGCTGCAGGCAAAGTTGATACCCAAAAACTGTGGGTATGGGTAAGCGCTAAATTTTAAGTATTTAACCTAAACCCTCGTTATTTAATTTAAAGCGTTACAAGTTGGTGCAATAGCGCCAGCTTGTGGTGCTTTCACTTCTTTTTTACTGTATTAAATTAGTTAAGCTGTTGAAATATATTGTTTATATATCTGGCTTGCATATTGCTATAACCAACACATAATAAATTATACATTTAAAGTACCCATCTAAAGTTAAGTGTATTTTAAATCAAACAGGTGATTTTAATGCCAAGCAAGCAGCGTGTTGTAGTTGTCGGAAATGGAATGGTTGGCCATCATTTTGTACAACAGCTAGTATCACAACAAGGTGATACTCAAAATATGGAGATTACCGTACTCAGCGGTGAAGACCGACTCGCTTATGACCGCGTACAGCTTTCGTCTTTTTTTAAAGGTAAAACCGAAGACGATTTAGCACTTACCTGCAGTAAAACCTATCAAGATTGGCAAGTGTGCTTTCATACTCATTCTAAAGTGGTTGATATAAACCGCGATGCAAAAACAGTCACTACTGCAAAAGGCAAAACATTTGAATACGACAAGTTAATATTGGCTACCGGTTCATTTGCATTTGTACCACCCATTCCAGGTAAAGACCGTGAGCATTGCCTAGTTTACAGAACCATTAACGATTTACACGCCATAAAAAAATCTGCACATGCCAGCAAGGTGGGCGTAGTAATTGGCGGCGGTTTATTAGGGCTAGAAGCTGCCAACGCATTAAAGCAGCTTGGCTTGCAAACCCATGTAATAGAATTTGCACCACAACTTATGGGCGTACAAATAGATAGTGCTGGTGGTCGATTGCTTAAAAATAAAATTACCGAGCTGGGCGTTACAGTGCATACATCAGTGGCGACAGAGCAAATTATAGAGGGTGAAAACAGCCGTTATAAAATGTGCTTTAAAGGGGGGCAAACCCTAGAAACCGACATGATTGTATTTTCGGCCGGTATTCGCCCATACGACAACCTAGCTCGTGAGTTTAATTTAGAAATAGGTGAGCGCGGCGGCATCGTAATAAACAACCATTGCCAAACGAGTGATAAAAACATATACGCCATAGGCGAATGCGCCCTTTGGAATAACTTTATTTTTGGCCTTGTAGCACCGGGCTACGCGATGGCAAAAGTAGCGGCAGGGCATGTTTTACAACAGCTCTCTTCAAACAAAGCTTTACACACTACCTCAAACAATTCCTCAAATAGTGCTGATGAATTTAGCGGTGCCGATATGAGCACCAAGCTTAAATTAATGGGTGTTGAAGTAGGCTCAATTGGTGATGCCCATGCACGCAGTGAAGGCGCAATTAGCTATTACTTTGAAGATCAGCCAAACGGTGTTTACAAAAAAGTAGTCACTAATGAGCAAGGCAATAAGCTCATAGGTGCTGTACTGGTTGGCGATACCAGTGATTACGATAATTTATTGCAGTATCACTTAAATGGCATTGAGCTTAGTGTGCCCGCAGAGTCATTAATAATGCCGCTTGCAGGTGACGCGGGCGAGCTAAACGCTGATGATTTGCCACGTGATGCCATTATTTGTGTGTGCCACAAAGTGACAAAACACACTATTGAACAAGCGGTTATACAAGGTTGTAGCGATTTAAATAAAGTGCAGCAAGCCACTAAAGCAAGTACGGGTTGTGGAGGCTGTGAAAAACTAGTGCAAAGCGTTATTAGCAGTGCGCTTAATAATAAAATAGCTACGCTAACCCCAGTAGATGAGCCAGTATCACAGAGCGCTTAACGCAAATAATAAGAGAGCAGTATGGAAACATTAAACACATGTTCAAACACACCTTTGCTTAAACAAACCACCTGCGCTTATTGTGGTGTAGGCTGTGGGGTTGATATTTCATTATTAAATAATACCCCAACAAAACTTGAAGGCACGCGCGAGCACCCCGCTAATTTTGGCCGTTTGTGTGTTAAAGGCACGCACTTGCTTGACACCATTGGCACTGATAATCGCTTAACATCGCCCCTTATTGATAACGAACCCGCCAGCTGGAATACGGCAACTGATTACGTTGCCAACAAATTTAACGCCATTATTAAAGAGTATGGACCGGAGTCGGTTGCGTTTTATGTATCGGGGCAGTTACTTACTGAAGATTACTACGTTGCCAATAAATTAATGAAAGGCTACATAGGCTCAGGCAATATAGATACAAACTCAAGGCTGTGTATGTCATCGGCGGTTGCCGGTTATAAACGTGCGTTTGGTGAGGACGTAGTACCATGTAGCTACGACGATTTAGAGCAAACGGAGCTACTTATTTTAATTGGCTCAAATGCGGCGTGGACTCACCCGGTGCTTTACCAGCGTATGGAGCGCGCAAAAAAACTTAATCCAAACATGAAAGTAGTGGTTATCGACCCGCGAAAAACCGATACAGCCGAACTTGCCGATACCTTTTTAAATATAAAACCAGGCAGCGACGGGGCTCTTTATAACGGCTTACTTAATTATTTAAGTGAACATAACTATTTAGATACGCAATTTATAAATGCGCATACAAACGGCTTTGAAACAGCGCTTGCAGAGGCTAAAAAGTGGAGTGTAAAAGCGGTCAGTGATTTTTGTGATATTGACGCGCAGCTAGTCAGTGACTTTTACGCCTTATTTGCACAAAGCCCAACCGCTATTAGTTTTTATTCAATGGGTATTAACCAATCAAGCTCAGGGGTTGATAAGTGTAATGCCATTATAAATGCGCATTTAGCGTCGGGCAAATTGCTAAAACCTGGATGTGGCCCGTTTTCAATAACGGGGCAGCCTAATGCTATGGGTGGGCGTGAAGTAGGGGGCTTGGCAAATCAATTAGCAGCACATTTAGACATTGAAAACGACGCGCATCAACAGTTAGTGCAGCGTTTTTGGCAATCGCCAACAATAGCTAAAAAAGCAGGGTGTAATGCGATTGATATGTTTGATGAAATCGCCAAAGGGAAAATAAAAGCTATTTGGATAATGGCAACCAACCCGATGGTGAGCTTACCTAATAACGCAGCCATACAACATGCACTTGAGCAATGTGAGCTGGTGGTTGTGTCTGACTGTATTGCTAAAAGTGATACGCTAAAATTTGCTAATGTGGCGTTTCCATCAACCGGATGGGGCGAAAAAAACGGCACAGTAACTAACTCAGAGCGCAGAATATCGAGGCAGCGCCCGCTAGTTGAGCCATTTTCGGGGGCTAAAAACGATTGGCAAATAATGTGTTTAGTTGCCCAAAAAATGGGTTTTGAAGGATTTGACTTTACAGACCCCAGTGGCATTTTTGAAGAATGGGCACAACTGACTGATTTTGAAAATAATGGTGATAGGCTATTAAATTTATCAGCTTTAGTAGGGCTTTCGCAGCAGCAGTACGATAACTTAAAACCGGTTATGTGGCCGGTACTAAAAAATGAGCCATATAAGAACGGGCAGGTTTTTGTTAATAAACAATTTAGCACCGCAGATAAAAAAGCCCGCTTTATTCCTATAACGCCCAAACTTCCTGTGCAGCAAACATCAAGCGATTACCCGTTTGTAATGAACTCAGGGCGAATACGCGATCAGTGGCATACAATGAGCCGCACCGGAAAAAGTACAGCCCTTTCTACTCATATAACGCGCCCATATATTGAAATAAACCCCATAGATGCATGCAAATTAAACATAAAAGCAAACGACTTAATAACCGCCAATGCTAAAACTGGGCAGGTTACGGCTCATGCAAAAATAACGGATGCCGTGCGTAAAGGCGAATGTTTTATGCCTATTCACTGGAACAAGCAATTTGCCTCATCCGCTACGGTAAGTGGCCTCTATCAATCGGTTGTTGACCCTATTTCGGGCCAAGCTGAATGTAAGCATGGTGCTGTTGATTTAGTTAAAGCGCAGTTTGCTCAGTACATGCAAGTTTTTAGCAAAACAGAGCTTAAAATAACCAGTGATTTTTGGCTTAAAGTTAACGCAAGTAATTGTGTTAACTACCAGTTAGCGCTCAATGAGCCGCAAAATGATTTGCTTTATTATTGCCAAACACTGACAGGGTTACAAGGGCAGTGGTCGGCAATGGGCAGTGCAAAAGCAATGCATATTCAATGTATTCAAAACCAGCAGTTAGTGTTTGTTGCGGTTATTTCGCCGGCTCAAAAAGACACATCACTTGAGTGGATAAATCATTTATTTGCAGAGCCTTTAATAACCTTTAGCCAATTACAGTCATTGCTTTATGCCACGCCTGATGAAGAATTTACTCAAGGCGCACAAGTATGTAGTTGCTTTAAAGTACGTGAACAACCCATTATAAACGCCATTAAAAGTGGTGAAAATACAGTAGAACAATTGGGGTCTAAACTAAAATGCGGCACTAACTGTGGGTCGTGTAAAACCCAGTTAAGCCAATTAATAAAGCAGCATACTACGCAAAACGCTAACAGTATTGATGTTGCAGTTGAAATGTAAATAAACAAGGAAGCATATGCTTAATGATCAATTTGGTCGGCAGTTTAACTATTTGCGCCTCTCAATTACCGATGTGTGTAATTTTAGTTGCACCTATTGTTTACCAAACGGGTATCAGTGCGATACCCCGCGTAACTTTTTAAATAAAAACGAAATAAACACCTTAGTAAATGCGTTTGCGCAATTAGGCACAAAAAAAGTGCGTATTACAGGCGGTGAGCCGTGTTTACGCAGTGACGTAACCGATATTATAAAGCAGTGTAAAAACACTCCAGGCATAGAAAAAGTCGCCATAACAACCAATGGTTTTAACTTATTTAATAAAATTGATGAGTTTTACAGCGCTGGCCTAGATGCCCTAAACATTAGTATAGATAGCTTAAACCCGAGTATGTTTAAATTAATTACAGGACACGACAAGCTAACCCATATTTTAAAAGGGATAGACCGGGCAATTGAGCTGGGCATAAAAGATATAAAAATAAATGCAGTGCTGGCTAAGCAATTTAATAAAAACCAATTGAATGATTTTTTAGACTGGGTAAAACATAAAAAAGTAACGGTACGCTTTATTGAATTAATGGAAACAGGTAATGGCGCCACTTTTTTTGAACAAAACCATTTAAGCGGGCAAAGTGTTAAAACACAGCTTTTAGCACAAGGTTGGTTACAGGTAGTAAGAGGTAAATTAAACGGCCCTGCAGAGGAGTTTTGTCATCCCGATTTTGAGGGGCGCATTGGCTTAATTATGCCCTACAGTAAAGACTTTTGTAAAAGCTGTAACCGATTAAGAGTATCGTCATTAGGCAAATTGCATTTGTGCTTGTTTGCCGAGCAAGGAATAGACTTACGCCCGCACTTAAATGCGCAAGATACGCCAGCCACTGTAAATGCAATTCAAGCGGCAATGGGCAATAAAACCATTAGCCATGAGCTTGATAAGCGCTTAACGGGCGCCACAACCCATTTAGCAATGTTGGGCGGCTAAAATGAGCAATAAAGCCGTGTTTACGGGAGTTGTACTCGCTGGTGGGCAATCATCAAGAATGGGCAGCGATAAAGCCAATCTCATTTTAAAAAATAAAACATTACTGCAAAATGCATGTGAGTTATTAACGGCAGCAGGAGCAAGTGATGTACTTATAAGCCGTAATGTACAAAGTGCTACTGCGCAATACATTGCAGATATATACCCAGGTTCTGGCCCGCTTGGCGGGATTTATTCAACCTTAATAGCAACAGAGCAAGATATACTTGTAACCGCTGTTGATATGCCATTGCTTACTTGCACTTTATTATCGCAAATTGTATCTGCAGCAAGCGATAACCCCCACTTTCAAACAAATCAGCCACAAATACATGCGTGGCACTTTGAAAATGAACCGTTACCCCTGTATATTCGTAACACCCAAAGCGTTAAACGTCATTTAAAACAATTACTCATAAACGCAAATAGTCATAAATCAATTAAACAGTTTACCCGTAGTATTGGTGTGCAAACGCTAAAATGTAATAAAGCACATGCACTTGTTAATACCAACACACCGGCGCAATTTAAAGCTGTTAACGAGCAATTTGACCAACACAAACCTAATTTATTGAGAAGAACCCTATGAGCCACACAACTGAGTCACAAATCGCATTAAACATTGCCGTAATGACAGTAAGCGATACACGCGATGAAATTACGGATACTTCAGGCCATTATTTAATTAAAGCCCTTACTGAAGCAGGCCATCACTTAGCTGATAAAGACATAGTTAAAGATGATGTTTACCAAATGCGAGCCGTTGTATCGCAGTGGATTGCCGATGACACCATTCACGCTATTTTAGTAACCGGTGGTACGGGCTTTACCGAGCGTGACTCAACACCAGAGGCATTTGCACCGCTGTTTGATAAAAGCGTAGATGGATTTGGAGAGCTATTTAGACATATTTCGTACGGCGAAATTGGTAACTCAACTATTCAATCGCGTGCGTTGGCGGGCCTTGCCAATAACACCGTTATTTTTTGTATGCCTGGCTCTACGGGCGCATGTAAAACAGCCTGGACAGGTATTATAAAAGATCAGTTAGACTCAATGCACAAGCCATGTAACTTTGCCCCGCATATTACTATTGGTAAAAAATGCGAATCGCGAGAGCAATAATATGCTGAGCCACGTAGATGAAAACGGCCAAGCAAACATGGTTGATGTATCGCTAAAAGAGGTCACTCTGCGCGATGCATCTGCCGAGGCCTACATTAAAATGAGCAAACAGGCTTTTGAGCAAGTGTTGCTTAATCAAAATAAAAAAGGTGACGTGCTAGGCGTAGCCCGAATTGCGGGTATTCAGGGCGCTAAAAAGTGCGCTGATTTAATTCCGCTTTGTCACCCGCTGGCACTGAGTAAAGTAGCCGTTGATTTTGAACTTGATGAAGCAAATAGCCAAATTAAAGTTACTAGCTACTGTAAATTGGCGGGCAAAACGGGCGTTGAAATGGAAGCACTCACCGCTGTATCTGTGGCGACCCTTACACTATTTGATATGTGTAAAGCTGCCGATCCGCTTATGGAAATACACGGTATGCGTGTAACGCAAAAAGCAGGAGGCAAGCATGGCAGCTGGCAGCGAGACTAATTTAAATGAGACTGATGCAGCGGCAGGGCATGTAAACGTACTGTTTTTTGGCCAACTAAAAGAGCGCCTAAAGTGCGATAAGTTAACCGTTGATATAGCGTATACCCTTAGCATAAAAGCGTTTAAACACATGCTGGTTGAGCAAAACCCGCACTGGCAGGCATGGCTTGAAGAGCGTGATGTATTGTGTGCGCTTAATCAAACTATGACATCAAGCGATGAGCTTGTAAAAGCAGGGGATGAACTTGCTTTTTTCCCACCAGTGACAGGTGGCTAATGAGTATAAGTATTAACGTACAAACGCAGGATTTTTCAGTAGGCGAGCAACATGGCGCACTTTGCAGTAATAACAAAAGTGATGGTGCCGTAGTGACGTTTACAGGGCTGGTGCGAGAATTTAGCAGCGGCGATAACGTAATCGCCCTTGAGCTTGAACACTACCCAGGTATGACTGAGCAACTACTGCAATCGATAGCTGAGCAAGCGCAAACACGCTGGCAACTTGCCCGCATAAGTATTATTCATCGAGTAGGCTATTTAGCGCTTGGTGAGCAAATTGTATTTGTTGGCGTAACTAGCCGCCATCGCCAAGCCGCGTTTGAAGGCGCGCAGTTTATTATGGATTACTTAAAAAACCACGCTACGTTTTGGAAAAAAGAGCATTTTAAAGACTCCTCAAACTGGGTTGAGTTTAAACAAAGCGACAAGCAAGCACTGGATAAATGGCAAAGTATCGAACAGGATGCAATTAAGTAAATGCATATAATCTCTACCAACATCTCTAAAATAAAAACGGTTGAGCATAACGGCAAAGCCATTAAAACAGGTATATTTAAAACACCAACCAATGAGCCGGTTGTTATTGAAAAGCTGAATATAATAGGTGATGAACAAGCCGATTTAGTCAATCATGGCGGGGTGGATAAAGCGGTTTATGCGTTTTCGCACAATCATTACGATTATTGGAAGCGCACCCTTAAAAATGATGATTTAGCAGTCGGTGCCTTTGGCGAAAACTTCACAATTTCAGAACTTGATGAGCAAAATATTCATATAGGCGATCGTATTCGTTTAGGTACTGCACTACTTGAAGTAAGCCAGCCCCGTGTGCCGTGCTTTAAATTGGCTATTGCACTTAATAATAAACAAAGCCTAAAACTGTTTACTCAGTATTACCACACGGGTGTTTATTTTAGAGTGCTTGAGCAAGGTGTTGCTAAAACGGGCGATGCCGTGACTTTTGAACATAAAGCTGAGCATAACATTTCGGTTAAAACGTTGTTTCAGGCCTTTTTTGATAAACACTACCCAGATTATGAAAGCGTATTATTAGCAGCACTTGAACTACCCGAGCTTGCACTTGAGTGGCAAACTAAAATCAAAAAGAAATTGGGGAGTTAAAAGAGCGTTATTAAAGCTGTATTCCCCTTAATAAAAGCTCACTTTTAGCTGTATTATTTAGTTTGTTAAGTGAGCGACCGCTGATAAGTATTTGCACACCAATTGGCTTAATGTGTCGTATTGCTGTTTGTTATTTACCGGCTTACTAAAATCGCTACTTACCGCCACTGCGCATGCCCCCGCTGCAAACCAATGGGTTAGGTTGTCTAAATTAATGCCGCCTACGGGCATTAATGGCACATCAGAAAAAGGCCCCGTTAGCGCTTTAAAGTAATTAACCCCCATACTGCCTGCAGGAAAAACCTTAATAATATCGGCGTTATACTCTATTGCATTGGCAACATCGGTAGGGGTGAGTGCGCCCATTAATACAGGTAAACCATGGCGGTGGGCAAGCTCTACCACTGCTTGATTAGTATTTGGTGTAACTATAAATTGCGCACCGGCATCAATCGCTTGTTGCGCAAGGGCGGTGTTAATTATTGTGCCAGCGCCAATGAGTGTATTTTTATAAGCAGCGCGTGCTTTTGCTATTTCTTGCTCAAAGCCAGGTGTATTTGAGGTGATTTCTAGCGCGTTAATGCCTGCATTAACTAAGCAATTAATTAAAGGGGCTACATCGCTTTGTTGCTTTAAGCGAAGTATAGCAACTAACTTATGTTGCTTTATTTGGTTGCTTATTTTTATTCTGTTGGCATTTAAAATTTGGCTCATAATGTCACTTTACTTTATTTAATCCAGAGTCAGACGTGTAACAGCAATCGGCAATAATACTTAATTATTTTGGGGCTAAACGCGTTACAAAGCTCTCACTTTGATCATTTTGAATAACTAAATAGCGAGTTTTTGTCTAGTTATCAACACGCTTTTGCACCCTCAAAATAGCACACTTAATTAAATGGATTGGTATAAACGTTTTTTTCTCATAAAAAAACCGCTGAAATATCAGCGGTTTTTTATAAGTAATAAATTACATTACACGCATGCCTGGCTCAGAACCATCGTCTGGGTTAAGAATGTAAATTTCTTTACCGCCAGGGCCTGCAGCTAATACCATACCCTCTGACATACCAAAGCGCATTTTACGAGGCTTAAGGTTTGCAACCATTACAGTCAGTTTGCCTTCAATGTCTTCTGGTGCGTAAGCCGATTTAATACCAGCAAACACTTGGCGTGTTTCGCCGCCTAAATCCAGCGTAAGTTTAAGTAGCTTATCGGCGCCTTCAACATGCTCTGCTTTAGCAATTTTAGCAACGCGTAAGTCTACTTTTGCAAAGTCATCAAATTCAATTTCATCCGCAATTGGCTCTTTTGCCAGTGGGCTATTAGGGTCAATTGTTACTTTTGATTCTAGGCTTTCTTTTGATTCTTCAACCATTTTGTTCACTTTATCCATTTCTACACGTTGCATGAGCGGCTTAAATTTATTGATAGGGTGTGCAACAAGTGCATTTTGAACGCCATCCCATGCTAAGTCGTCATTTAAAAAGGCTTCTACGTTTGCAGCCATACCTGGTAATACAGGTTTTAAATAGGTAATTAAAACACGGAACAAGTTAAGGCCAAGCGAGCACACTTCGTGCGCTTCTTGCTGTTTTGCTTCATCTTTAATGAGTACCCATGGCGCTGCGGCATCAATAAATTGGTTTGCTTTGTCGGCTAGGGCCATAATTTCACGAATCGCGCGGCTGTATTCACGGTTTTCATAGTGGGCAGTAATGCTCGGTGCAGCAGCTTGAAATTCTTCAAGTAATTCAGGCTGCATAATTGTGCTACTTAATTTACCGTCAAACTTTTTAGTAATAAAGCCTGCACAGCGGCTTGCTATGTTTACTACTTTACCTACTAGGTCTGAATTTACACGTTGTGCAAAGTCTTCTAGGTTTAAATCAAGGTCAATAATACCGCTGTTTAATTTAGCTGCGTAGTAATAACGTAAGTACTCTGGGTCTAGGTTATCAAGGTAAGTACGTGCTTTTATAAACGTACCCTTTGATTTAGACATTTTTTCGCCATTGACGGTTACAAAGCCATGTGCAAACACGTTAGTTGGCTTTCTAAAATTAGCGCCCTCTAGCATGGCTGGCCAAAATAAGCTGTGGAAGTAAATAATGTCTTTACCAATAAAGTGATAAAGCTCAGCATC
This sequence comes from Pseudoalteromonas sp. R86517, assembly GCF_042466295.1. Lineage (NCBI taxonomy): Bacteria > Pseudomonadati > Pseudomonadota > Gammaproteobacteria > Alteromonadales > Pseudoalteromonadaceae > Pseudoalteromonas > Pseudoalteromonas sp. R86517. The sequence continues at coordinate 1,697,581 of NZ_JAXHCB010000001.1, read as the reverse complement.
AGACCCTTCAGCCCAAAATGCATCAAAGTCGAGGCCTTTTTCGTTACATAGGTTTTTAAAGCTTGCCATGTAGCCAATTGGCGCATCTAGCCATACGTAAAAGTATTTGCCCGGTGCATTTGGAATTTCAAAACCAAAGTAAGGCGCATCGCGGCTAATATCCCACTGTTGCAGGCCATCGGTAAACCACTCATCTAACTTATTCGCCATTTCTTGCTGAATAGAGCCCGAGTGTAGCCACTCTTTAAGCATGCCTTCAAATGCTGGCAGGTCAAAAAAGTAATGCTCTGAATCTTTTAAAATTGGCTCTGCACCTGACATTACTGAGCGCGGGTTTATTAATTCGGTTGGGCTGTAAGTTGCGCCACACGAGTCACAGCTATCGCCATTTTGGTTTTCAGACTTACACGTTGGGCAAGTGCCTGTTACAAAGCGATCTGGTAAAAATATGCCTTTTTCAGGGTCGAATAACTGTGAAATAGTGTGCTTTTTAATATGACCCGCATCATTAAGGCGGTTATAAATAAGCTCACTCAGCTCTTTATTTTCTGAGCTGTGGGTACTGTGGTATTTATCAAACTTGATGTTAAAGTCGGCAAAGTCGCGCTGGCGTTCAATGCTTACATTTTTAACCATTTCTTCAGGCGTGATCCCTTGCTTTTGCGCATTAAGCATAATTGGCGTGCCGTGAGCATCGTCGGCGCAAACATAATAAGCTTCGTGGCCTTGTAGCTTTTGAAAACGTGACCAAATATCAGTTTGAATATATTCCAATAAATGGCCTAAGTGAGTAGGGCCATTTGCATAAGGTAATGCGCTGGTAATGAGGATCTTTCGCTGCGTCATAATCATTCCGAATTGAGGATAAACCACCATTTTTACTACAAAAAAGGCGGTTATCATTAATTTATCCATAAGCTTTGGACTAACGGTACGCGCAGCTTATGGATTTTTGTTAATTGACTGGTGTTAATGCCCTGAATGTTACATAATTCTGTGGCACTTTTCATCAAAGAAACGCTATTTAATTGCTATGTTTGGACTGTCGAAACTATTCTCCTCTAAATCGGTGCAAAAACAACCGATTATTACTGCCTTAGCGGCGTATCGAAGCGCGGCATTTGCCGTAGGTATTGATGAAAGTTTTATTGATACCATTTCGCAAAATGACGATAAATCAATACACATTAAAATAACGCTGCCATTTGCGGCTCAATCAGAAATGCCGTTAGTTGAGCAGCACGTAAGTGAAAGTATAAATACACCGGTTATCATAGACTCTGTGGTGACTATAAAAGAGCCTGCAAAGTTTAAAGCCATTAAACACATTGTGCTGATTGCCTCAGGTAAAGGGGGGGTAGGAAAATCCACTACCGCTGTAAATTTAGCCGGGGCGCTTAAAAACGAAGGCGCAAAAGTAGGGATTTTAGATGCTGATATTTATGGGCCATCTATTCCTATGCTTTTAGGGCTTGTGGGTGCAGAGCCACAAACCAAAGATAACAAACTGCTTCAGCCATTTGATGCCAACGGCATTAAAGCGCAATCAATCGGCTTTTTAGTGCCAAGTGATGACGCAACGGTATGGCGAGGGCCAATGGCATCGGGAGCGCTCAACCAATTATTAAACGAGACAGATTGGGGCGAACTTGATTACTTAATTGTTGATATGCCACCGGGTACGGGCGATATTCAGCTAACAATGAGCCAAAAAGTGCCTGCCAGCGGCACTGTTATTGTGACGACACCGCAAGATTTAGCCCTTGCCGATGCGCAAAAAGGCATTGCAATGTTTAATAAAGTAAACGTACCTGTGCTTGGGCTTATAGAAAATATGAGTCACTACATTTGTAGCCACTGCGGAGAAGCCAACCATGTGTTTGGCAAAGATGGCGCAGAAAAACTTGCTCATAAACACGGCGTACCGGTGTTAAGCCATATTCCACTTGCCATAGATATTCGTGAATACTCAGAGCAAGGTAAATTAATCGCCAGCGATACCAGCGCGGCTATTAGCAACACATACAGCGCAGCGGCAAGACTGATTGCCAGCACGCTTTTTTATCAGCAGCACCAACACAGTGTTGAGATAGTGATAACGCAGGACTAAGAAAAAATGAGACTCTCAGATACCCATATTAAAGAATATTTAAGCGATGGCCGCATAGTGATTGAGCCTGCGCCGACTAACGAAATGATTTCGGGTGTGACAGCCGATTTGCGTTTAGGGAACAAATTTAGAACCTTTAACGCACATAACGCAGCGTACGTAGATTTAAGTGGCCCTAAAGATCAGTTAAATAAGGCTATGGAATCAATAATGAGTGAAGAGATTGAGCTTGCCGACGGCGAAGCTTTCTTTTTACACCCAGGTGAGCTGGCATTGGCCATTACCCATGAAAAAGTAACACTTCCTGCCGACATAGTAGGCTGGTTAGATGGTCGTTCATCACTTGCCCGCTTAGGTTTAATGGTGCATGTAACAGCGCACAGAATCGACCCAGGTTGGAGTGGTAATATTGTTTTAGAATTTTATAACTCAGGTAAGTTACCACTAGCGCTGCGCCCAATGATGAAAATTGGTGCAATGAGCTTTGAAATGCTTTCAGGACCCTGCGAAAACCCATACAACATTCGTAAAGACGCAAAATATAAAGATCAAAGTAGTGCGGTAGCAAGCCGCATTAGCGACGATAACCTATAACAATATAAAACTATTAAGCGTTTAAATCGCTGTTTTTTTTGCTAGTTTAAACGCTTAATAATTTATACCAACGTGCATTATTCCTTAAACTGATATTAAATGTGTTTTTTATTTCTGGCTTTATAAACGAGTAAAAACTCGACTAATATAGATAATAAAATAACTATAATTACAATGCCTTGAATAGTGTGCAGCCTTTTAACCCTGTCAACACTCTCTTTTTCGTACTGCATAACTACCGTATTAAACGCTTTTAAAAGCGGCTCTTTTGCTAAAGAAAAAAAGCTTTCTTGCACTGTATCTAAATTAAGTGTTTGTGTTTTTAACTTTAGTACTTCTTCAACTCTATCTGAAAACATATTTAATTTTTTATCGACATTAATAGGCTCTTTAAAATACATTGCTAATAACTCGTTAGATAGCGGGCTTTCATCGCCTAATACTTGCGCCCCATAATGCTCACTTAATAAGTATTTATGATTATTTTTTAAAGAGTTTAAAGCATTAATGGCCAGTAATTTAGAATCCTGCGAGCCATACATTAAGTACTCTAAAGTAAACATACTCACCCGTTGCGAAAGCATTCTTTGTTGACCACTTACATTTACGAGTTTTCCAGTATCGGTTTGCGCGTCTATTACTTCATCAAGCATAAAGTGAATACAGATAGATAAAATTGCAATTACAGTTAAGGGAACAATATAAACAAAAGAGATAGCGCCATGCTTTTTATTTGTAAAATCAGTATTTACCATTTAATTGCTACTTAATTTAAAATTATTAATGCTTTAGGATAGGATAGATTAAATATAAGATTTTTCACGTAGATAAAGTTTACAAGGTAGTTTGTTGCTTATTGAGATTTATGAAGTGCATAACCTAGTAGTTCAAAATACTTATTAAGCGCTTTATTTGTTTTATTAACATGCTGAGCATTTGGGTATATCAAATTACTGCTTTTTAAGCCACTAACCAAAAAACTATTTTGTATCGTGCTGTGGGCATCTATGCAGGCTTCAAAGCAGCGCGCTGCTAACTCCTCAGGCATACTCATGTAGTTTATGTTATGCGCTTGGTCGTGTTTTATGCACGTTTGTACAAATTCATTCGCATCTTCCCCATCAAAATCTAAAAACACGTTTTTGTAAAAATCGTTTAGCGCACTATTAAGTGGGTGCGATAAATTTGGCGTATTTGAAAGCCATAATTTTGATGCAAAACCAAAGCGAGGTTTTGCATTAAATAAATGCTCGCTTATATGGTGATCAAAGGCATGAAACCATTCGTGAGCCAATGCGCCACCGCCGGCGTTTTTTGCTAAAGCAAGGGTTTGTGAAGCTGCGTTATAATGCGCTTGGACGCCTTTTTGACCGCCATGCCCAAAGGCAAAATTTAGTTTGCCGCGCAGGCCAATGGCTTTGGGTGGTAAATGTAATATTTGAGCAAGGTCGGCGAGGGCATCGTAAATTAAGTTTGCACTAATAAAATGCTCTTCTTTGGTCACCCATTTTCCTACAACCATAGATCTAAAGCCAAAGGTGTCTCTAATATCACTAAAGTCAACTTGGTCGTCAAAGCGGTAGTCTGGCCCTTTACGAGTGAATCCGCGTTTTAATCTGTTTGGGTAATTACGCATTTACATTTAATGGTGGCTAACTTAAGTAACGTGCTTTTACGTGTTCGGGCATGTGTTGGGTTTGTTTTTGTATTAATTCATCTAATAAATTATAAAGTGGAGCAGGGTTTAACTGCTCTATTAACAACAAACTATGTGCAACGGCCTCAAGCGTAGAAAGACTGTCGGCTCTGGGGGCTTTTCTAATAGCGTAACGGCTTTGCGGTAACTGCTTAAAGCTCACTGTTTTAAATTTAGTGAGTAGCGGGGTCAGCTGCAAAATTTTATAGGCTTTTTTCCAGGTGCCATCAATCACGACTAAATGCGTAATGTTACTTAAGGCTGGCTTTGGGTTTGCATCATCTAAGTAGGTGGCGTGCTCATTAGGGTAGAGCAGTACTGTGGACTTAACAGGTAAAGAGTTGAGCATGGCAAAGTCGGTGTTATTTTCCCCTTTGATTATTTTGCAGTCAGTTAGGCTCAAATTAAGCAATTTTGCCGTGTTTTTCGCTATTTTTTCTTCACTGGGGTGTTGTAGAATAACCACGCTAACTTTATTTATTAAACGTTTAATGGCCCCGCATATACAGGTAGAGGGCGTAAACAAACAGCGTTCACAAACTTGGCGAGTCATTAATTAAACTTTTTATTGCGAGTGTATTTTGATAATTATACATTTATAAAGTAATAAAGTTGGATTTTTTTACGCATAGATATACAGTAATACTATTAATTATAAAAATGACACGGAATGTTTAGAAGGGCTTAAAATATGACAGAAGTACAAATAGATGAGGCTGCTCTAGAAAGTATGCAGTCGTTACTTGGTGAGCAGTTTAAAGATACACTTGAATTTTGCTGCAGTGAATTTGAGCGCCTTGGTAATGAAGTAATTGCAACCATTGGTAACGATAAAGAAGCGGCGATTCGTCATGCCCATAGTTTAAAATCGAACGCGGCTCAGTTTGGTGCTACGAGTTTATCTGATGTAGCCCGTGATATTGAACTTAATCTAAATCAAGATAACTTAGCGCAAGCTGTTACGGCATCAACTGATTTATTGGCGCAAGTAAGTGGTTCGCAGGCCCAATTAAGAGCGTGGGTAGAGTCTAATTAACTTTATTTGTTAACGTGAATTTATTTCAGTATTAAGCAACTAATTACGCTGGCATTTTACGCCTTTACTAGGGTAGTCTTAGACATTACTAGGGCGTGTTTGGCCTCTCGATAATAAATTTGATCACGCATTGCCCAAGGGCCACCCTTGGGCTAGTAACACAATTTTACCGAGCCCATTAGGTTATAACCCTCGCATTGAACAAACCCACTCCTAGTTCATTATTTTTTTCCATAAAGCCAGTTCGCCCCAAAGAGGTAAAAATGTCAGATATTAAAAAGAGTCACAAATTAGAAGGTGTATGTTATGACATTCGTGGACCGGTTTTAGCGCAAGCCAAAAAAATGGAAGACGAAGGTCAAAAGGTACTAAAGCTTAATATTGGTAACCCTGCGGCGTTTGGTTTTGATATGCCAGAGGACATGCACCGCGATATTATTCGTAATTTGTATTCGGCCCAAGGCTACTGCGACTCAAAGGGGCTATATTCAGCCCGTGTAGCGGTTTATCAGCATTACCAGCAACGAGGTTTGCATAACCTAGATGTAGATAATATTTATATTGGTAATGGGGTGAGCGAGCTTATTCAAATGATCACCCAAGCGTTATTAAATAACGATGATGAAGTGCTTATTCCAGCGCCTGATTACCCACTGTGGACCGCGTCAGTTAAATTAGCAGGCGGGAACCCTGTTCATTATTTATGTGATGAAGAGCAAGATTGGTTTCCGGATATTGCTGATATAAAAAGTAAAATTACGTCTAAAACAAAAGCGCTCGTACTAATTAACCCTAATAACCCAACCGGCGCGGTTTATAGTGACGATTTACTTTTAGAGCTAATTAATGTGGCGCGCGAGCATAAGCTGTTATTGCTTAGCGATGAAATTTACGAAAAGATTTTATACGATGGCATCACTCACACCTCAATTGGTGCGCTATGCGATGATGTGCCCATTATTACTTTTAATGGTTTAGCTAAAACCTACCGTGCAGCGGGTATTCGTATGGGCTGGATGGTACTAAGCGGGCGCACTTCTGCAATGGAAGATTTACGCAAAGGGCTAGATATTTTATCGTCTATGCGTTTGTGTGCCAATGTACCCGCGCAATATGCGATACAACAAGCGCTAGGGGGTGTGCAATCAATAGATAGCTTAATCGACCCAGGCGGGCGATTATATGTTCAGCGCGATATTGCTTGGCGTGGGCTTAATGCTATTGAAGGGATAAGCTGTAAAAAGCCAAAAGGGGCGCTTTACGCCTTTGCTAAAGTAGACACGGCTCATTTTAATGTCACTGATGATGAAAAAATGATGTTTGATTTACTAAAAGCAGAAAAAATATTATTAGTGCATGGGCGTGCATTTAATTGGCCAGAGCCAGATCACTTTAGGTTAGTGTTTTTACCTAACAAAGACGATTTATCGAGTGCGATGCTTAAAATGCAGCGCTTTTTTAAAGATTATCGCCAAGTTTAGTTAATTCCAACTAATACGCTGTAAAATAAAAAACGAGCTTAATTAGCTCGTTTTTTATTTACGCGATAATGCTGATACGGGTTTATTAGTACGCGCGGTCAACTCTTACGGTATTATCACTTAAATAGACCAACCGTACGTTATCACCTTTACTAAAGCGCATTGACTGGTCTTGGTCTTGTACCACCATGTATTGATCGCCGTTTTCTACCTGAATCAATAACTCTACTAGGTGCGTTTGCTTATAATAGCTTTTTTGCTGATTATTATGCGCCACGCTTCCGCCAATGACTGAGCCTAAAATAGTGGCGACGGTACGACCGCTCCCACCACCAAATTGATTACCGACAACACCCCCGAGTAGGGCGCCGCCAAAGGTTTTCCAGCCATTGTTTTTGTCTTGCACAAGCTCTTGTTCGGTAATTTTACGTACAGATTTTACATCGCCAAATAAAACCTGTTGTACAGGCACGGCTTTGTTTCGCTCATAGTTCGCAAAACTTGGTGCACTGAGTGTAAGCAATGCACACATTGCTATAGTTAAGGCTTTCATAGGTGTCTCCTATTGGTGTTACGCAAAGCCAATATTTTTGCCTTTGCGTGGAAATGTATACCAATGCGCAAAAATACTTAATCATTTTGCGGCTAAACATGTCACTACCGGCGTTAAAAATTATCATTTAAAACAACTAAATAGTCATTTTTTACCTAGTCATCAACGCGTTTATCCAGCCTCAAAATAGATCAGTTAATTTAGCTAATTGGTATTATTACCAACCAAATGTCGATTTTTCTTTCGTTTTACGAATTTCAGTTTCGTCTGCCCATTCTACTAGGCCGCTTTGCATATCCATTAAGCGCATTGTAAATTTGTAATACACATCTGATTTATCAGCATTTGATTTAACAATGCTCGATAAGTTGCCGTACAACATGTATTGCGCACCAATTTGTTTACCAAAGGCAACTGCGGTGGCAGGGTTTACAAGGGCATCTTCGTTTTGAAAGTTAAGCTGCTCACGTACTGATTCAACACGGGTCATGTCAACAAAACGAAACTTACCGCTGCGCAACAGTTGCGTAGAGATTGAGTCGGTAATAGATTCAGTGTCTATGTGTTCACTGGTTTTATTTTTAATGCGCTCAACAAATACCACAGGGCGTTTGTTTTGGGTCATTGTGCCAATAACCGGCGAGCTAAGTAGTGAGTCGGTCATTTGGCTGGCTACTTTTTGTAAATCGGTAGAGCCAAAGTTTATATCGGTGGTTTCTACTGCTTGCGCGTCGCCATAACTAACTACGGCTTTATTGGCACAACCGCTTAAAATGAGGGCGCTGAGGCCAATAACTGCATAACTCGATAACGTTTTAAATTGTGTAGTGATCATTTTTATAACCCTTATTCTTTAAATTCTTGTGCGTCGGTAGACACTTCTCTTACTGCGAGCGAAAATGTAACTGCATCCGGTGTTGGCGCTAAGCCGGGTAATTGTGTTTTAGAAAAACCAAACAGTGTTAAGGCTTGCCAAGGTGAGTGGTTTCCTTTAATTACAAACCCGTCTTTGTCGTACCAATTAAACTGATACTGTAAATATTGCGACTTTTTATATTGGCTGCTTAGTGTTACTACCACGTCGGTTAACTGGTTTGTTTGGCGTGTTTTAACATCGGTAATGGCAAGCTTTTCACCTAGAGCAGGATTATCAACATGTAGCTGCTCGTTAAATGTATTTTTGCTTTGCTCAACCGAAATGCCTGATGTATCAGGTTGGCTTGCACATGCCCCAAGCATTAATGCAGCCACTAATGGCAAAGTATATTTCATGATGACTCCTAGAGTTGAACCACATGGTAGTTAAAATAGTTATTAATAGAGGTTAGGTAAATTAAGGTTAACCCTTGCTTACTAACGGTAAAATTAATAGGCGCATGGTTGCCCATTAAAAGTGTATGCGACCCAGCATTTAAACTGCTACGAGCCATGCTTATTTGATTAGGTAAAGTAAGCCAGCTACGTGTATCAGCCTGCTCAGACGCCAAATTATAAATATTAGCAATGATATTGCCTACATCGCCTGTGCTACGTGCAAGCTCTGCGCGCACTTTTTCTTTGGCTACTAAGCGTAATACTTGCCTAGATACGCGAGCCGGTATTTGTTGCTCTAATGTTTTAGCCGCTAATGCTTCTATATGCACTAATGGGTTGAGCTCTAAATTCTGCGAACCTATATTTACGCCATTAATATTAGCTATAAACGCATTATCTTTATAAACCGGCATTGCTAAACTGTAAAAACGCGCATCGCCACCTGAGGTATAAATAGGCAAGCGTAATTTAAATTCATCTTGTTTAGGCACTAAGCCTTGTTCAACCAATATAACTACTTCACCGTGATTAGCACGAAGGGGCTTTAATGGGCTAAAGCGGCGCTCAAACTCTTCTAAATCTTGGTTAAAACCTTGCTTTTTAGCTAATCGCATTACATCTTGCTGTAAGTAGTGATTATCAGGTTGAATCTCTAATGCTTTTTTATAATCAATGTAGGCATCATCGTATTGTTTATCACTTTGGTACAACAGCGCAGATAAATAAAACGTAAAGGCATTTTGAAAACCATTTTTAATACCGCGTGTCACATTACTCATACTTGGGTAATGCTGTTGTGCTTGCTCTATTGTGTCGTTTATTTGTGTTTTATTATCAGCAAGCGCATCGACTTGTACTTTGTTAGCACGACGTATTTCAACCAAGGCGCCTTCTAAATCACTGTTGTATACATAATTAAGTGCTTTGTAGCTATGTAGCATGCTCATTTCATATGCCGGTGGTACATAGGTAATGGCAGAGTCGTTAGTAAATAAGGCGTTACTTTGTTCAAGCCCTGCACTTAATTGAATTTTTGCTGCTTCTCGTTTTGTTTGTACCTGGGCGTATACGTTTTCAAATTGTTGTTGTGAAAGACTTTGCTCGTTAGCAAGGTCTTTTAAACGGGCTTGCTCTAATTGGTTAAGTAAATAGCTACTGTGTAACTTACTATTGTTGGCAATAAGTGATTGAGCCTGTTCAATATTGTTATTTTGAATTGCGTTTCTTACAGACGTCATTTGGCTTGCATAGTCGTTAAATAAATCATTAAAGCCTATGGTGCTGCATCCACTTAATATAAAACAAACACTTAAAATTATACTTTGGCGCACTGAGCACTCCTATATAGTTAGGTTTTAAAGATTAACATACTCTGGTTTTGGATTTGTGTGAAATAGTGTAAAAAAGCGTAGCCTACTTTAGGGCATATAGACCTGTGAAGATTGAAAATTATTCTCCCTAAGGTAGCCACGCGTTAGTTAAATTACGTGTATTTAAGGTAGGCAAATCATCATGAATAGCTTGTGAATGCCAGAGGATAGACGCTTAATTACAGCAATTTAGCAGTATATAAAGTTATAATGCTGCGAATAAGAATAGAGTAATTACAACAATGCCGCTTTACAGCTAAATGGCTCAGCTGTTTAAATACAGAGCTGGCTGAGCAAGCCAATTTAAAGCATCTCATTATAAGGTTTTAGTTAAGGAGCGATTTTGAAAGCCACTTTATACACCCTCGTTGCATTAATAGCCTTTGCGGCAAATTCTTTACTTTGCCGTATGGCGTTAGCGCAAGGTTATATTGATGCGTGGAATTTTACAATTATCAGGCTCGTAAGTGGTGCCGTGTGTTTAGGCTTAATTATGGCTATATATACGTATAACCTTAAGCGTAAGGGCGCGCTTAATGACGCTATTTTAAGTGATACCGGAAGTTGGCGAAGCAGTATTAGTTTATTGGTATATGCACTTTGTTTTTCTATTGCTTATATAGAGCTAGATACAGGCACCGGTGCGCTTATTTTATTTTCAGCGGTGCAACTTACCATGATTGGTTGGGGCATATATAAAAAAGAGCAGCTGAGTAAATTGCAGTGGGGGGCTTTTTTTGTCGCGTTAGCTGGATTTGTGTATTTAATGTTGCCCTCTGCCGCTGTGCCTTCTTTGTTAGGGGCCTCGCTTATGGCGTTAAGTGGTGTTGCATGGGGCGTTTACAGTATACGCGGTAAAGCATGTGTATCGCCGCTGCGGACCACCGCCTTTAACTTTATAAGAAGCTTAGTAGCTATTCCTGTTTTATTACTTGTAGCAATAGGCTATTTAAAAACAGTAAGTATGCAAGGGGTGCTGCTCGCATGCGCCTCAGGCGCCATTGCATCAGGCATTGGTTACAGTATTTGGTATGTGGCCATGCCGCTACTAAAAAGCACGCAAGCGGCGGTCGTACAGTTATGTGTGCCTGTACTAGCTGCTATTGCAGGTATGTTGTTTTTATCTGAGCAGGTAACAGTGGAGTTTATTATTGCAAGCTCACTAATACTTGGCTCGGTATTGGTGTTTATATTAAATAAGCATACAGCGCGGTAATGCCAATAAAAGCTGCCACGTTTTATCAGTACTGATGCCTTTTAAAGTGAATAAAAGCCCGCTATTAAGGCGGGCTTACATTTGTTATAAAACGTTTATATAGCGCGGGTAAATTATCTAAAATAGCTGACTTACCCTCTAAATCGCTGTTGCTTATACATTCGTAAAGCATCGCTTCGCTCAATGCGTTTACTAACCACTGAGATTGCTTAATATGGCTAATATGCCAAGGTTCAGGTGCTACGCCGCCTAAATCCTGTTTGTAGGGGCGATAAAAACCATATTTAGCTAGATTTTTATCAAGCCACTGGCTGAGTGGTGCAAATGGCCCCCCATGTTGGTATTCATCAGGGGTAAGTTGCAGCTTATAATCATCGCTAATTGCGGCGGAATCATACACATCAAGGTCGGTTCCTAAATGATGCCGACTAGCCCCTGGCATGGCAGAGTAAAGCATAATAGCCGTGCATTTTTCCAGCTCATTTAGTTGGCTTAAATCCACTATCTGTTGCTGTTTATTAAAAACAGGGCGTATACCTAAAAACTTGTTATTCCAAATCATAGCTTGGCGATTAAAATCGCGAAAACTTGAGGCAATAGTCAACTCAAAACCAGCATTCTTAGCGCCATTTTGCAGGGCTAAAAAGTCATCAATAATATCAGTATGTAACCGATGCGATTGAATCTCAGTGAGGTGTGTATCACTTTGTCCAGTGATACACATTGCTAATGTATTGGTATCGAGTGCCATTAGGTTAACAGTTGCTCTAAAATTTGCTCGTAAATATCAGCTAAAGCGATTAAATCATCGGTGCTTACACATTCATCTACTTTATGAATAGTGGCGTTGCGGGGGCCTAGTTCAATCACTTTTGCGCCTGTTTGCGCTATAAAGCGCCCATCTGACGTACCCCCGGTGGTTTCGAGGTTAGTGGTTAACCCCGTGACAGATTTAATCGCATTTACGGTGGCATCAACTAACGGACCATGCTCGGTAATAAACGGCAAGCCATTTACTATCCAGCTTAATTCGTAGTTTAAGTCATGCGTTTGTAAAATAGCATTAACCCGTTCTTGTAGTTGCTGATGAGTTACTTCGGTACTAAATCTAAAATTAAATTGCACCTCAAGCTCGCCCGGTATGACATTCCCGGCCCCCGTGCCACCCTTTATATTTGATACCTGGAAGCTGGTTGCAGGGAAAAATTCATTGCCGTTGTCCCACACTGTTTGGCTAAGTTCAGTAATGGCGGGGGCAGCCAAATGAATTGGGTTTTGTGCTAAGTGGGGGTAGGCTACATGGCCTTGCACACCTTTTACTTTTAAAAAGCCAGTAAGGGAGCCACGACGGCCATTTTTTACTACATCACCGAGCACATCTCGCGATGAAGGCTCACCCACTAAGCACATATCAATTTTTTCGCCGCGTGCTTCAAGCGTATCTATTACTTTGGTTGTACCGTTGATAAAGGGGCCTTCTTCATCAGAGGTAATTAAAAATGAGATAGAGCCTTTGTGATCAGGGTTTTTAGCCACAAAGCGCTCAGTAGCAACAAGCATTGCCGCCAGAGAGCCCTTCATATCAGCTGCGCCTCGGCCATGCAGCAAACCATCTTCAATTAAGCCTGAAAATGGCGGGTGCTGCCAGTTTTGTGCAGGTCCTGTAGGGACTACATCGGTATGGCCTGCAAAACAAAAGTGTGGCGACTGGTTTCCTTTTCGGGCCCATGTGTTGAGTGTATCGGTAAAAAATAACGACTCAATATTAAAGCCTAGGGCTTTTAAACGCTCGTTCATCATTGATTGGCAACCCGCATCTTCAGGGGTTACCGACTCGCGCTGAATAAGCGCTTGTGCAAGTGCAATTACTTCATGTGTCATTATTTAAATATCTCATCGTATTGCGCAGCTTTAAAGCCTAAGTGGTAGCTGTTGTTATTTACAAGCACTGGGCGCTTGATCATAGCTGGTTGCTCTACAAGTAATGTTATAGCAGTGTCTTTGCTTAGGTTTTGCTTTTGCTCATCAGCGAGTGCGCGATAGGTTGTACCACGCTTATTAACTAACTGTTCCCAGTCAATATGCTCAGCAAATTCGCTTACAAGCTGCTCGTTTACACCGTCTTTTCGGTAATCGTGAAAGGTAAAATCTATGTTGTTGTCGGCGAGGTATTTTTTGGCTTTTTTAATGGTGTCGCAATTACTAATGCCGTAAAGAGTGATCATAGGTTTAGTTCTTCTTAATAATAGTTAAAAGGGGGTCTACACCCGCATTTACGTGCGTGTGTGAATAATGAAAAGTGCCTAAGTTATGGCCATTTAATAGCACTAAGCTGGCCAGTAAGGGCGATTTAAGTTCGCGTAAATCAAAGTAGGCTAAGCGCTGCCCTTTGCTTATTTTGCTGCCATTTAGCTGTGCAATATGTGTGTGTGTAATAGGCTGCAGCGCCGGTAGTGACAAGTTAATGAGAACCTTTAGACCGTTATTTGCTTGGAGAATAAATTCACATCCTGCATTTTTAACCTGCACTAAAGTGCCATCAAAGGGCGCTAAAATCTTATGATTACTTAGTGCAACCAACATAGTTGGCCCAAGGGTAGAAAATTTAAAAAAGGGCTCAGGGTGTTGGTTTAAATCAATGACTTTGCCGCTAAAGGGGCTGGTAATTTTTAATGCGCTGGCGGGGAGCTTATTTTGCGCTAAAAACTCGATAGAGGCTGCTCTCATTTATTGATCTACTACTAAATTGTAGCCATCTTTTTTAAGTGCAGTGATGGCTTGCTGCGCAGTGTGTTTTTTTACCAAAATATAATCTGTGTCGTAGGTTGAGATAGAAAAAATAGAAATATTAGCCTTTGCAAGCACGCCAGATATATTGGCCATAATCCCCGTTAAAGAAAACCCCAACGGGCCAACCACTTCAAGTGCTTGCCAATCAGGCTCTGTATCTAAACACTCAATAGCAAAATGACTAGGGCAAACAATAGAAAGCTCATCGTGAGTTTTAGAAATAAAAAATAGGGGTAATTTTAATAGCGCTACAGGAATGTCTGCATCCACTTCTAAACTATGAATTGACAACAGCGTGCTGTGTAATTGTAATGTTTGTTTTGACATTAATAACCTGCAAACAGCGTATAGAGTCAGTTAATAGTATAGATTATTGGCTTTAAATTAAAGGTGTAACAGCCACTAAAATAAAGGCTGTGTGACTGTGGGTAATAAGGATTTAAAACTTACCCACAATTTCTGTGGATAAGTATGGGAATTGGTAGGTATAAATAGCCTAACTAACTAATTAATAAGTAAATATTAGCTAGGCTATAAAAAGCACTAGTTTGATTTAGGCGTTTTCGAGCGCTTCAACTTGAGCTGCTTGAATAGCCGTAAGTGCAATGGTGTACACTATGTCATCGACTAATGCGCCACGGCTTAAATCGTTAACGGGCTTTCGCATACCTTGTAGCATAGGCCCTATGCTGATTAAATCGGCACTACGTTGTACGGCTTTGTAGGTTGTGTTACCGGTATTAAGGTCTGGGAAAATAAATACCGTAGCTTTACCGGCTACTGGGCTATTTGGTGCTTTTTTAAGAGCAACATTTTCCATAATCGCAGCGTCGTATTGCAATGGCCCATCAATAATTAAATCAGGACGTTTTTGTTGAGCAATTTGCGTGGCTTCACGCACTTTTTCAACATCGGCGCCAGAGCCAGAAGTACCTGTGCTGTAGCTTATCATGGCAACACGTGGCTCTATGCCAAACGCAGCTGCAGAGTCGGCTGACTGAATAGCGATATCTGCTAATTGTTCTGCATTAGGATCAGGGTTAATTGCACAGTCGCCATATACCAGTACTTGGTCGGGCAGCAGCATAAAAAACACAGACGATACAAGTGATGACCCTGGTGCGGTTTTAATTAGCTGCAGCGGTGGGCGAATTGTATTAGCTGTTGTGTTAACAGCGCCAGATACTAAGCCATCGACTTTACCTTGCTCAAGCATCATAGTGCCCAGTACAACATTATCTTGTAATTGCTCTTGTGCTACGACTTCTGTTAAGCCTTTGCTTTTACGAATTTCGACCATAGGTGCAACATAGTCATTAATCACCGATTTTGGTTCAACAATACTTACATGTTCGTTAAGCTCAATACCTTGTTGCTCGGCAATACGCATTATTTCATCGCGATCGCCAAGTAATACTGTTTTTGCAATACCACGTTGTCCACAAATAGCCGCGGCTTTAATAGTACGCGGCTCATTTCCTTCAGGAAGCACCACTGTTTTAGCCGCTTTACGGGCTTTATCTGTAAGTAAGTAACGAAACGCAGGAGGAGAGAGCTTACGTGTTTTGCCAACATTTTTTGCAAGCGTATCGAGCCAATCAGAATCGATATATTCTGCGTTGTGATCTTTTACTTTTTCAATACGTTGGTCATCATCGCTTGGTACTTCCATATTAAAATTATGCAGTAGTAATGATGTACGCCAAGTATCAGCCTCTGTGGCTAAAATAGGCAAGCCTGTTTGCATTGCTTGTTCACACAGCGCCATTATACGCGGCTCTGGTTCAAAGCCACCGGTAAGCAAAATAGCACCAATTTTAGTGCCGTTCATGGCCGACAAACACGCAGCGACCAAAATATCTGAACGATCGCCTGGGGTGACTAATAATGCGCCCGGTGTAAAGTGGTTCAAAATGTTTGATACAGTACGCGCACAAAACGTAATACGGCGTAAGCGACGGTGTAGCATGTCGCCTTCGTTAATTATGGTGGCTTTTAAATACGCGCTTAAATCTTTAACGCGCGGCGCAACTAAATCAAAGTCCCATGGGATGGCGCCTAACAGCATAAATGGGTTTTTTCTAAAAATAGGTAAAGAAGCTAAACGGTTTAATTCGTTATCAAGCTCTTCTGCTTTGTATGAATCGACCAAATCAGCGCGGGCGCGGCCTTCTTCATCAAGCGGGGCATTCACTTTGTTAAAAATACAGCCTAAAACACGCGGGTGATCAATGCCACCATAATACCCAGCAGCAATTTCTAAACGGTCTTCAATTTGCGTAATGGTGTAATTACCAGGGGTTAATACAAATACAATATCGGCACCCAGAGTTTGGGCTATTTCGCGGTTTACACGCCCAGCATAAGGTTGGCGGCGAGTAGGCACCATACCTTCAATAATAGCTACCTCGTCATCGTTAATTTTACTTTCAAAGCGCTCTACTATTTCTTCAAGTAAATCATCGCCTTTACCATCGCCAATCATTTGCTCTGCATAGCTTAATGCAAAGGGAGTTGGTGGGGTAATTGATGAGCCTTGCATAATAATTTGAGTTGATTTTTCAGGGCCTGTTTCACCCGTACGTGGCTGGGCAATTGGCTTGAAAAAGTTAACTTTCACGGTTTTTTGCTCAAGCGCACGCACTAACCCGACAGAAACAGATGTTAAACCAACACCCGTAGAAACCGGAATTAACATAATACGACGTGCCATAATTAAAGCTCCTTCACAATGTTAGCGGCATCAAGGGCTATTACCCATTCTTCATTAGTTGGCATTACAACCGCCTTGGTTGTCGCGTTGTCAGAGCTAATAATGCCTTCATTACCAAATCGCGCATCTAAGTTGGCTTGTTTATCGCAATCTAAGCCTAAAAACGTTAGTTGTGTGATTACTTTTTCGCGGATAATATCTGAGTTTTCGCCTATACCACCGGTAAAAATAAGCGCATCTAACTGCTGTAATGGCACCATGTAGGCGGCAATTTGTTTAGCAAGGCGGTAGCAAAAAATGTCAAGTGCAAGGGCGGCTTTTTCATGGCCAGCTACAGCGGCTTCTTCTATGGTTCTGCAGTCGTTAGACAGTTCACTAATACCTAACAAACCACTTTCTTTATTCAGTAAGTTGTCGATTTGTTTTGCATCATAATTAAGTTGTGTTGTTAAAAAGTTAAATAAACCAGGGTCGATATCACCGCTGCGGGTGCCCATTACTAACCCAGCAAGCGGGGTTAAGCCCATGCTAGTATCTACACTTTTACCGCCTTTAATTGCACACACAGAACAACCATTACCTAAATGCGCACTAATAAAATTGCTTTGCTCAACAGGCTTATTAATTAATTTAGCGGTTTGGCCTGCTACATAATAGTGGCTTGTGCCGTGCATACCGTAACGGCGAACACCGTGCTCTGTGTATAGCTTGTAAGGGAGTGCATATAAGTAGGCTACTTTATCCATGGTTTGATGAAATGCAGTGTCAAAAACAGCAACCTGTGGCAAACCAGCAAACGAAGCCTGCGCTGATGAAATACCCAGTAAGTTTGCATGGCCATGTAAAGGGGCAAGGCTTGAAGCATCTGAAATACCCGCAATGACTTTTTCATCCACTAATGCAGATTGAGTAAAGTGCTCACCACCGTGTACAACACGATGGCCTACGGCAATTAAATGCTCATCTAAGTGGTGATCTTTAATTAGGCTCACAAGCGTATTAATTGCTTCACCATGCGCTTGATTAGCAGCTAAGGTGATAACGGTTTTATCACCTTGGTATTTATATTTAATAGATGGATTTTCTGAACCTAGGCGTTCAGCTAAGCCCGAAATAATTTCATGCCCGTTATCAGCATCAATAATGGCAAATTTTAAACTCGAACTACCACAGTTTAATACTAAAACGTGTTGTGATTTAGAGGGCGTAGTTGGCATAGATACAGTTTCCATAAACAATAAATTTAGTAAGTGTACGTTAAGATATGAACAATACACTTAAGGTGCAAATTAAAGGTAAACTTAGCCACCATATAGGTGATAAAAAAGCGACTAAAGTCTAATTTATAAGATGAGTATTTTAACCCAGTTAATAAATTTAGTTTAGTGTTTAGTTGCTTATATATACTAAAACAATAACTTTTACTGCTAAAGTGTGAAGCTATTTATTTGTGTTACACTTACAGGCAGTGGCAAGCAGGCGCTACGGG
Organism: Pseudoalteromonas sp. R86517; assembly: GCF_042466295.1. Lineage (NCBI taxonomy): Bacteria > Pseudomonadati > Pseudomonadota > Gammaproteobacteria > Alteromonadales > Pseudoalteromonadaceae > Pseudoalteromonas > Pseudoalteromonas sp. R86517. The sequence continues at coordinate 1,679,219 of NZ_JAXHCB010000001.1, read as the reverse complement.
TATAAAAGTTTAGATGTGAGGAGTCATGATGCAAAAAAGTGTGATGTCACAATTACAAACGGGTAGGGCATATGCAAAAAAATGGCCTATGCGTAAAGAGTTAGCACCGTTGTTTAACGAATTTAAAGTAATTAAGGCAACCGAGCTGGCAATTACTGTAATGCCAATATTAGCCATGCTTACGTTATTTTTTCAGCTTAACTATTTAGGCCCCGATTTTTTACCGCAAGCGATTGCCAGTGCATTGTTTTTTTTATCGTTGCCGTTGCAAGGCTTGTTTTGGTTAGGTAAGCGAGCCGAAACACCATTAGAACCGAGCATGCAAAAATGGTACAACGAGTTATATACCAAAATGGTGGCAAATGGCTACCAAGCCCAAATAAGCGAAAACAAGCCCCGTTATATGGAACTTGCACACTTATTAAAAGACATGTTTGATAAAATGGATAAAGCGTTTACTAAAGAGCAATTTTAGAGCGCGTTTATCTATAAGTGTATGAGCAGAGCGCACGCTTTGCTCCATTTATTTATAACACTCCCTCTGGCATATGAGCTTACTCAATATAGCCTGTCAGTAATTTCTTCACAAACACTCGTTATTAAAATATCAATCGGCTTTACTAAACTCGGTAATGTAAAATGATAGGGTGACGCTTTGGGCGCCTTTTTCTTCAAGAGTTTGCCAATGTTCAGGTCTAAATTTCCACGCAAATGGTGTCATCATTATTAAATTTTTAATATCTGAAAAATTAAGCGTAACCTGCTCTGTAATGAGCTTTTGATCTGCTTTTATAAAGCCGCTTGGCGTGTCAATTTCAGTGTGTTTTGCTACATCTGCATAAATATATTCTTTAAGCTCTTTTAAATGCCACGGCCCTGGGCTTGCAACTACTAATGTGGCATTTGGCGCTGCTAAACGCGCCAGCTCTTGCTCAAACAAAGGCGCAAAAACACTCAGTAATACGTCAGCAGAGCCTGACTTAAAAGGCGCCTGGCTAATTGATGCAACGCTAAAATGACATTGTGGGTATCGCTTTGCTGCATATTTTACGGCTGATTTAGAAATATCGACGCCGTATACCTGCGCCTCTATTTTATCGGCAATGGCATGAGTATAAAACCCTTCGCCGCAGCCTAAATCTATTAGCACGTTTGGTTTGCGCTCACTAATTATATTACTTAATGCGCGCTGTAAAAATGCGTAAAAGCCTTGCTCTAAAAAAGCACGCCTTGCTTGTACCATTTCGAGCGAATCACCCGGTTGCTTTGAGTTTTTGTGTTGCACCGGTAATAAATTTACATAGCCTTCTTTGGCAAAGTCGAAGGTGTGATTATTGTCACATCGAAGTGATGAACTATGTTTTAAAAGTGCGTGGTTACATAAAGGGCATTGGTATTGCAGACTCATGAGTCTAGGTAGTCCTTATCATAAAAAGTTTTGACCCAGTGTGGCCGATAAGTGATCAAAAGCGTAATGGCCATACCGTTGAGCATTGCCTCAGGAAACCAAATGATAGCACTTAGGTATACGTAATTATCTGCCAATTCTTGCCAATTATATTGCCCTATAAGCAAATAAAATAAAGCCCCTAAGCTTATTTTTAGACATGCAATAAAGCCTGCCAATATAAAAGAGCACACAAAAATATAAACAAAAAAGTGACGCGGTAAATACTGATAACTCATTATAAAGCCAAGGTAGCTTAATAATGTAGGAATAAATGCACCAAACAGTATTTGCATGGGTAAAAGATTAAGATCAATGTTTGCAAAAGCTGCCAATAGGGCACTGGCCAGTAGGCTACTTAAAATAGCAAGGCGCCACCCTAAAATTAGCGTTGCGGCAGTTACACCTAAAATGTGTAAATCAAGACCGCTTAAAATACCCGCTTTAATTTGCCATAACATGGCAAACACTAACGCACACGCAAGTACCCCTATTTGCCGTGCAGGCGTTTTATAAAGTGCTTTATAGGTATTTTTTTCTACGCTTATAAAGGTAATAATTAAAACAAGGGCCCAAAGTAGCCCTTGCATTTTAAGCGTTAACATAGCAATTATTTAAAGGTTGACCAAATTGGCGCATGGTCAGAGGGCTTTTCTATGCCGCGTAATTCGTAATCTATGCCGGTATCAATACAGCGCTCGGCAAGGGCGTGGGTAGCAAGTACAACATCAATGCGTAGGCCACGATTATCTACAAACCCTTTAGAGCGATAATCAAACCACGAGTATTTATCGCTTGTATCAGGGTTTTGCTCTCTGAAGGTGTCTTTAAAGCCCCAATTTAATAATTTAGCAAGCCATTCGCGCTCCTCTGGTTGAAACGAGCACTTACCTGTTTTAAGCCAGCGTTTAGCGTTTACTTCACCAATACCAATATCTAAATCGGTAGGCGAAATATTGATATCGCCCATAACTATAACATCTTCATCGGGCGTGTGGTTTGTTTCTAAATGGGTCATTAAATCTTTGTAAAACTGGCGCTTATAAGGGAATTTTGTTTCGTGATTTATATTATCGCCTTGTGGGAAATAACCATTCATTACTGTTAGGTCGCGGCCATTTTCTTGCTCAACTGTCACACTTATCATGCGTTTTTGTGCTTCTTCAGTGTCGCTGGCAAAACCTTTTAAGACCGATTTAGGCTCATTTTTGCATAACATTGCCACACCGTAGTGCGCTTTTTGACCATGAAAATAAACGTGGTAACCCATTTTTTGTACGTCCTCGAGAGGGAACGCCTCATCATGAACTTTAATTTCTTGCAAACCAATAATGTCTGGCTGGTGTTTATCTATAATTGCTTGTAACTGGTGTAAGCGAGCTCGCAGACCATTGATATTGAAAGAAATAACCTTCATAAAATTTACCTTTAATTAGACTCTGTTTTTATAACTAAATTGTATCAGTAAATAAGCCTACATAACATGATCGAAATGAGAAAATAGCTGCGCAAATGTTGATCAATTGGTGCGTAAAGTTTAAACATTGTAAATGCTTTATTAATTATTTAAATAAATAAAAAATTCAATTGATATCGTAATTATTGAATATATAATGCGCAAAAATTACTTGTTTAGTCGTTCAAATAGGATCTCTCTCATGAAAACACAATTACTTTTAGCTACTGCTTTATTAGCCTCTGCGTCTGTATCAGCAAAAAGCAACACTTACTTTAGCCAAGATAATAAACTTGAATCTAAATTATGTGTATTAAGTGCAAATGAAGGCTTTAGCGCAGCGCGTAAAGAAGCAGCACAACACGGTGTATACTTATCGCGTTTTTCTAAAAGTGTTTTATGTAATGGTCAAGATATTCGCGACATTGCTAAAAAAGTAACGTCTAACCAAGCTGCTGAATCAAAAGTTGAAGTGTTTGCAAAAGATGCACACCAAGAAACACAGTTATGTATCACAGCGTTAAAGCAAGGCCTTGCGCCTGTTCGCCAAAAAATTGGTAACTTAAACTCATTAAAGTGTAACGGACAAAACGTAACTGAATTTGTAAAGCGTTACCAAAACGCAGCAATCTAATTGCGCGGTAACATGTAGATTAAAATAATGCCCAGTTTGTACTGGGTATTTTTTTGCAAAAATTACAAGGTATGCAGCAATCATTGCAAAGCTAAGTAATTGATTAATGTATATAAAATAAGCTAAATACACGTAACTTATTGATTGTTGGCGGCTTGTGCACTTTGGCATTGGACTTGTATTAGTTAAAGTGACATTTACTAACTACAAGGATACGTCTTATGAAAAAGTTAACACTCGCAACAACTATTTTAGCTTCGTTAAGTTTAGCCGCTTGTGCCTCAAACCAAGGCCTTGAAAAAATCGATAGCGATTTTGCAAGTTTAGATAACGACAGTGATGGTTATATTTCAAAAGTAGAAGCAGATGACGATAGCATCTGGGGCCACTTTTCAAATATTGATACCAATATGGATAACGAGATCAGTCGTAAAGAATTTAACACTTACATGCAGTTAAATACCGGTAAGGTAGCGACTGACAGCGAAGTAAGTGAGTCGGCATTTAAAGCTAAAATAGCTAAATTTGATAAAATCGAAAATGATTTTAGAAGTTTAGATAACGACAAAAATGGTTACATCTCAGTAGAAGAAGCTGACGATGATGATATTTCAAACCATTTTGGTTACATGGATGGCAACAATGATAAGCGCATCAGTAAAGGTGAGTTTAAAGGCTACATTAGCAAATACGGTAAGGCCGTTGCTGAAGATGATGCACTAAAGCATTATAAAAACAGCTAATATTAGCTAAATACGCTACACATAAGAGCCAGCATTAATTGCTGGCTTTTTTGTGCATTTAATTTGTTTTAAAAGCAGATATATTTTCCCCCTTTTGCGATGTTCTGTCATAATAGATGGCTACGTATTTTAAAGGGCAAAGCAAAATATTATGGCGGGTCGTCGAATTAGTGATGAACAATTAATTGAGATCATTGAAGCGGCTATATTTGTCGCAGACAAACCTGTTAGCAAACGCCACTTAAAAGATACTGTATTGGCTGATTTAGCTATTTCAATGTCACGAATTAACACTGCAATAGACGCTATACATACCCACTATCAAACACGTGGCATTAAGCTAGTTGAAGTAGGCAGTGGCTATCGCTTTCAAGCGTGTAGTAGTTTAAGCCCTTGGCTTAGTAATTTATGGCAAGAACGGGCACCTAAGTACTCTCGCGCACTACTAGAAACATTGTCGTTAATTGCCTACAGGCAACCAATAACGCGTGGTGAAATAGAGCAAGTACGAGGTGTAACAACCGGATCAGCAATTATTAAAACCCTCCTTGAGCGAGAGTGGGTTAAAGTAGTAGGGCATAAAGAAGTACCTGGTAAACCAGCGCTTTATGCAACAACAAAATTATTTTTAGATTATTTTTCGTTAACCGGTTTAGATGAACTCCCTGCATTGCCAGCGCAACAGGAAAGTAAAATAAACCAGTTATTAAGTGATCCTTCTGTGAGAGAACCATCCGAATGAGTATTCAAGGTGAAAAGTTACAAAAAGTCCTAGCCCGTGCAGGGGTAGGCTCACGACGTGAAATGGAAAAATACATTGATGCAAACCGCGTTAGTGTTAATGGTAAAGTGGCTAAATTAGGTGACCGTGTTGAGGAAACAGACTTAATACGTGTTGATGGCCACAGCGTAAAAATTGAAGAAAAAGCCGACCGTATTTGTCGTGTAATTATGTACAACAAGCCAGAAGGGGAGTTAAGTACACGTAAAGACCCAGAAGGACGTCGTACTGTTTTTGACCGTTTACCACGCATAGACGGTGAGCGTTGGATTGCTGTTGGTCGTCTAGATATTAACACGGCAGGTTTAATGTTATTTACCAACGATGGTGAGTTAGCTAACCGCTTAATGCACCCAAGTTATGAAGTTGAGCGTGAATATTCAGCCCGTGTATTTGGTGAAGTGACCAATGAAACCATTAAAAACCTAACGCGTGGCGTAGAGCTTGAAGATGGTCCGGCTAAATTTTTAACGGTTAAATCACTGGGTGGCGAAGGCATTAACCGTTGGTACAATGTAACGCTAAACGAAGGGCGTAATCGCGAAGTTCGCCGCTTATGGCAATCGCAGGATGTAGAAGTATCGCGACTTATTCGTATTCGTTACGGAAAATTAGAGCTAGATAAGCGCCTTCCTCAAGGTGGCTGGGCTGAACTTGATTTAGAAACCGTTAACTATTTACGCAAAACCGTTAAATTAGGCCGCGAAACACAAACTAAACTGTCGGTTATGCCTGAAAAACGCAAAGACAAGCGTGCTAAAATTAACCAAATTCGTAAAGCGGTTAAAAAGCATAACCAACGTGTTAAGCAAACTAAGCGTAAGTAATACTAACCCGCAATAATACTTAATCATTTTGCGGGGCTAAACGTGTCGCTACCTAGGTAAAAAAATGCTCATTTAGCACAGCTAAATTGTGAATTTTTTGCCTAGCGATCAACACGTTTTTCTAGCCTTAAAATAGATAATTTAATTAAGCTAATTGGTATAATTACCAAAAATTACCGACAAAAAAGCCGCAATGTATGCGGCTTTTTTTATAATTAAAAATGTAGTTTATTTTTTTTGTTGCGCATCGAGAGATTCACCGTTTACATCACTCGAGTCATCACTCATTAAATATAAATACGTTGGCATTAAATCTTCTGGGGTAGCAAGCTTATCGCGATCCTCCCCTGGATACGCTGATGCACGCATAGAGGTACGCGTTGCGCCAGGGTTTATACAATTTACACGGATATTGGTTTTACCTACTTCGCAGGCCCATGTTTGCATCATGCCTTCAACTGCAAATTTAGATATTGCATAAGGCCCCCAAAATTCGCGCCCTTTACGGCCAACGCTTGATGAAGTGAAAACAATAGAGGCATTCTCTGATTTACGCAGCACAGGGAATAGCGCTTTGGTGATCATTGCTTGCGCAGTAACATTCACTTTCATGATGTTTTCAAACGTAGAAGAGCAAAAGTACTCAAGTGGCCCTAGCGACCCTAAAATACCGGCATTATTTAATAAGCCGTCTAATCGGCCAAATTGACTTTCGATTGTAGCTGCTAAATCACGGTAGTTTTGTTTTGTCGCGCCTTTTAAGTCCATTGGCACAATAGCAGGCTGAGGGTAACCAGCATTGACAATCTCATCGTAAACGCATTCGAGCTTATTTGTTGTTTTACCAAGTAAAATAACTGTCGCGCCATGCTTTGCGTAGGTAATTGCTGCTACGCGGCCAATACCATCGCCGGCACCTGTAATTAAAATTACTTTATTTTGAAGTGCATTTGGAGTTGCTTGATAAGTTTGCATATAAATACCAATTTATAAAATTTTTTTGATTTTAACATAGCAAATCGTCAAGTAATCGAATTTATTGAAAATTTAGGTGGCGGAATTATAAACTTTACGTTAAGTTTAACTGGTCTAATGTCTCATTAATAAACTGATTACATTGTTTTAACTTTACTACACTGATTAAACACACTTACTTTGAACGAACACACTATAAAAATAAAGATATGTGCGGAGCCAACAATATGAAAAAAATGCTACTCTCACTCTCGGTTACAGCTGCGTTAGCAGGTTGTGGCGGCGGAGAAACATTAGAAGATGTTAAAAACGATACTGCAACCATAATACCTAATGCCACGGTGACCTTTGACCCTGCAAATGGGGTTTTATCTGTCCCTAACGATTTATTAATGAGCGGCACTCAAGACGGCACAATTAATATTCCAGGTGAATTAGACGATGATAACGTCTCTGTGCCTCGCACTGCTTATGCAGATCCGCAATTAGCGCTAGGTGCGTTAGATGGCTGGTCATCGCAAGTGCCTTACAAAATTGATTTAACTTTCCCTACAGGCGTATCGCTTGATGAAACCTCTGCAGCGTCGCCTGGTACAGTAAGAATTTTTGAAGTGGTTATGGGCGCAAGCTTAACTGACGCAGAATGTGCTGTTGTTACAGCTGGTTCAGCGTGTAAATTGGTAGGTGAATTAACCTACGGCGTAGACTTTATTTCTCAAGCCTCTGGCGATGCAGTTGCTATTATCCCATTAAAACCTTTCACACCAGGAAGTTCATACATAAATGTATTAACCACTGGATTAAAAGACTCTCAAGGGCGTTCTATTCAGCCTTCTTCTACTTACGCTTCTGTAAGTGAAGAAGCTCCATTGATTACTGATGCTCAGCTTGGTCTTCAAGCGGCAGTAAATAGCTATGAGAATGTGGTTGTAAGCTCAGGTGATATTACAAAAGATGATATTATATTTTCTGCTGCTATGACCATTCAATCAGCAGGCCCTGTGCTTGGCACAATTAAAAACTTACTGGCAGCTAGCTTACAAAATGATGCATTACCAACACCAATGGTAAGTGTACCTGAACAAGCAATGGTAAATGTGCAGCAAGTATTTGCAGCTGCGGGTGTTAGCGTATCGGATGCGTTCTCTGGTGTGCAATATTTAAAAGGTAGCGTTATGTTACCTATGTATTTAGGCACCCCAACAGGCACTGAAATAAGTGATTTAAATGATACATATTGGCAAGGTATGTGTGACAACGCGGTAGCTGTTTTAGGTTACAAATCTGCAGCAGGCGAGGCTTTCCCTGCAGAGCCAATTAGCGATAATGATGGGCTTTGTGCTGCGTTAAGTGACGGACAGTTGCGTGATTTAGGTTTAGACACTACGCGCCATTTAACTAAGTATAACTCTATTCCTAAAGTGCAAAGCATGGCGAATGTGCCAGTGCAAATAACCAAACCTATTTTACCGGTTATTAATTTTATTCGTGATTCACAAGGTCTTGATCCAATTGAAATGCCAGAAACTGGCTGGCCAGTTGTTATTATGCAACACGGTATAACAACAGACAAAGAAAGCATGTTGGCATTAACTGCACAACTTTCAATTCAAGGTTTTGCCACAGCGGCGATTGACCATCCTCGCCATGGTGAGCGTGGTGTAGATGTTGATGCTGATGGGACAGATGACTTTAATGCAACGACGGGTTCAGTACTAAGTTACATGAACTTAAACTCGTTGTTAGTGGCTCGTGATAGCTTGCGTCAATCATCAGCAGATTTATTAGGCTTACGCTTAGGTTTAAACTTTATTAATGATGCGACGATTAACGCACAAGATGTAACCTATGTAGGGCATTCTTTAGGCTCTATTGTTGCACCTGCATTTATAGCTCAGGCTAATACTCCGCTTGCAGATACAGTTGACCCATTATTTAAGGTAAACACGGTAGCACTTGCCAGTGGCGGTGGCGGTATAGCAAGCTTTTTACTTGAATCGGCTGCGTTTGGGCCATTTATTCAAGGCTCTGTATTATCGCAAGCTGGTACAGCAGAGTCGCAAGAGTTTAACGAGTTTCTACAAGCGGATGCTATTTCAAACTGTGGTACATTATTACCAGATATGGAAGCGTTTTTAACTTGTGGCTATCAGGCGTATGTAACCTCACTTACTACGGCAGGGGAAACTACAAAACTTGCTAACATCCAAGCGGTAATGACCGAGTTTGCTTTTGCAGCGCAAACCGCACTTGATAGCGGAGACCCAACAAACTATGCAGCAGCGGTAAATGCATTAGGTACACCTGTATACACTAATGTAGTTGTAGGCGATGGCGCAGATAACAAACCAGACCAAGTAATTCCGCCAGCGGCAGCAAATAACCCTATATCGGGCACAATTCCGTTAGCAACATTAATGGGGCTTGAAACAGTAAGCACTTCACAAGCACTAAGTGAAACCCCGGCGAGTTATTTGGTGAAATTTACAAAAGGGCACCATGGCTCAATTTTAACGCCAGCACAAGACGACGCCCAAGCGGCAACTGTTGAGGGCAGTGCAGCAGCAAACGCTGAAATGCAGCTCCAAGTAGCTACTTATTTAGCTGCACGCGGGCGTATGTTATTAGTCAGTAACCCAGAGGTTGTGACTGATTAATCAGCAAATACCTTATTAACCTTGAAAAGCCACTGTTTAGTGGCTTTTTTTTGTTATAAAGCATGATAAATTAGCTTAAATTTATAAATGGAGAGACCAGTTGGAATTTTTATACGAATACGGTTTGTTTTTTGCTAAAACGGTTACCTTTGTTATTGCTATTGCAATTATTTTAACCCTTATTGTGGGTTCAGCAGTAAAGCCTAAAGCTAAAAAAGGAGCCATAGAAATAGACGATTTGTCTGAGCAACTAGATGACTTAAAACACAGCTTTTTAGAAAATACTTTAACTAAAAAAGAGTTAAAGGCGCATCATAAAGCGCAAAAAGTCGAGTCTAAAAAAGCGGCAAATGATGAGCCGAAACCACGCCTATATGTTATTGATTTTATAGGTAGTATGGACGCTCATGAAGTTGAAAGCCTACGCGAAGAAGTGACCGCAATTATTGCCATTGCTAATCCTGAGAAAGATAAAGTATTAGTTCGCTTAGAAAGTGGGGGCGGCGTGGTGCATGGCTATGGTTTAGCTGCATCGCAATTACAGCGTTTTAAAACTGCAGGTATTAAGCTTTCGGTTTCTATTGATAAAGTAGCAGCGAGTGGCGGTTACATGATGGCCTGTGTGGCCGATGAAATATTAGCGGCTCCTTTTGCTATTGTTGGCTCTATTGGTGTAATTGCACAAATACCTAACTTTAATAAAATTTTAAAGAAAAACGATGTAGAGTTTGAGCAAATTACCGCAGGCGAATTTAAACGTACGTTAACCTTGTTCGGCGAAAACACAGATAAAGCCCGCGAAAAGTTTCGCGATGAAATAGAGCAAACACATGGTTTGTTTAAAGAGTTTGTAAGTAGCCAACGGCCAACACTTAATATTGATAATGTGGCAACGGGTGAGCATTGGTTTGCAACACAAGCAATTGAAAAGGGCTTAGTTGATGTAATTAAAACCAGTGATGATGCGTTATTAGAGCAACAAGCTGAGCGTCAAATATACAAAGTAAAATACAAAATTAAGAAAGGATTAAGTGATAAGTTAGCAATTGGGCTAAGTAGCTCTGTAAATAAAGCAGGCGTTAATTTAATGTCGCGTTTTAAAGCAATGAACCCATAAAACGTTATTAAAGGTAATAAAAACCCTTGCATAGCAAGGGTTTTTTTATGGGCTTAAATAATTACTCAGTAGATTTGTGGTAATCTTCTAAGTCTTTAGCTGCGTTCGGGTCGTTAAATATTGTTTCATCTAATTGACCTTCTGACTTAGCAACCACACAAGTTACCATACAGTCACCCGTTATATTAACGGCTGTGCGCGTCATATCGAGTAATCTGTCAACACCAATAATAATTGCAATCCCTTCTACTGGTAAACCTACTTGGTTAAGTACCATTGCAAGCATGATTAAACCCACACCAGGCACGCCCGCAGTGCCTACCGAGGCAAGCGTTGCGGTTAGAATAACCATTAAGTAATCAGAAATCGTTAAATCAACAGCAAACACTTGTGCAATAAATACTGTTGCCACGCCTTGCATAATGGCTGTGCCATCCATGTTAATGGTAGCGCCTAGCGGAATAGTAAAAGAGGCAACCGAGTTATTAGCGCCGAGTTTTTTGGTCGCAGTTTCAAGTGTAATAGGCATAGTTGCGCTTGAGCTTGAAGTGCTAAAACCAAATAAACACGCATGTTTCATTTTAGCTAAAAAGGTAAGCGGGTTAAGGCCTGTTAATACTTTTAAAATAATACTGTAATTAATAAACGCGTGAATTAATAACGCCGCCACTACTACAAGGAAGTACTTAGCTAGGCTGAGTATTAATCCCATTTCGATAGTGGTAAAAAGTTTAGCCATTAAAAAGAACACACCGTAAGGCGCAATGTTCATTAGTAGCGTTACTAGTTTTAAAATAACCGTGTTTAAATCTTCAAATACTGCGGCTACGCGTTTACCTGCTTTGCCACTTAGCGCCATTGATACACCAAATAAAAGCGCAAACACAATAACTTGCAGCATGTTCCCTTTAGCCATTGCTTCGAATGGGTTAGTAGGGAACATATCGATAATCACTCGCGCTAAGGTAGGGGCTTCTTTAGCATTAAAGCTTGCATCTGATGGCAGTGCAATGCCTTGACCTGGGTTAAATAATAACGCTAGTGAAATAGCTACGGTAATTGCCACGGCAGTTGTAACTAAATATAAGCCAATTGATTTACCACCTAAACGGCCTAATTTTTTAGGATCGCTCAAGCTACACGTACCACATACAAGCGATACAAATACCAGCGGAACAACCAACATTTTTAAGCTGGCAATAAAAATTTGTCCGCCAACATGGAAAAGGCCATCTACAAAAAAAGCTTTAATTGGCAAAGAGAATAACCCAAGAGGAATTAGATAATCGTCTTCACCAGCTAATATAGCCTGAAATAAAAAGCCTACTGCAATACCCAGTGCCATGCCAATCATGATACGGGTAGTTAAACTCATTGAACGTATTTTAGACATATTCCCTAATCTATTTTTTCAAATTTGCCATAGACTACCAGCAAGGAAATATTTACTACAGAAAAAAATAGCCTTTGCGGAATTATTTACATAAAAAAGTGACAAAAAACTGTGATATTAGACTAAGTTATAGGTTAATATTAGGTAAACAACTATTAGTAAATAATAACAACGCTAGGGAGAGGTCCATGCCTTTAACGCGACTACTCAGCATTACACTATTTAGCATTTTGCTTTGCGCTTGTGGTGGTGGTGGAACAATCGAAAAAGACGGCACCATCGGAGATGATGGCGATTCTACTACAGAAACATCCACTTACACGGTAACTTTAAAAGGTTACTTACAATCTAGTGACACTGAGTCAAACACGGTCACAGCGGCTGCTCCTTTAGAGCTTAGAGCTACTTTAGAAGATGAAGATGGCGATGCAGTGTCAGGTGAGCGTATTACTTTTACCCTTGCTGACTCAATTGGTGAACTAAACCCTATAGCAGGTACAGCGTTAACCCAATCAGATGGTATAGCGATACTGGAACTTACCGCGGGTGAAAATGCAGGAGCTGGTGAAGTAACAGCAACCTATACAGTAGATGGCGAAAGTTACACCGATACGTTTGCATTTGAGTCGGATGGCGCACAATCAACAGATCCACAATTGAGTGTAACGCTTGTTGATTCATCTGGGGCTACGACTCGAAGTGTTGATTATTTAAACCCTGTTACCGCGCAGGTTGAACTATTAATTGATAATGAACCCGCTGCTTACCAATTAATTGAGTTTGTACTTACTGGTTTAGGGAGTATAAATCCTACAAATGGTACAGCTTTAACAAACGAACAAGGCATTGCAACAATTAGCTTGCTTGCAGGGACTGAAGCTGGGGCTGGCTCTATTGTGGCCACCTACACCGATAACGAAAATACTGTTTATAGCTCTGAAGGTTATACATTTACAACTGAAGGGGATGCGCCCATTCAAGGTGAATCATTAGACTTTTCTATCGGTTTAAGCCTTACCTCTTCAACGACGTTATCAGAAATTAGCACAATCAGCGCCGCAGATAGCGCAGTTGTTAAAGCAACTATTCTTGACGGAGATGGCGTTGAAGTTGAAGGGGCAGTTGTAAACTTCTCATCAACTTTAGGTAACTTAATCCCAAGTATTGGTACTGCACTAACGAATGAAAGTGGTGTTGCATCAATTAACTTAACTTCGGGTACTGTAGAAGGTGCAGGCGTTATAACAGCCCAGTACGAAGGTGTTGAGCAAACGCTGGGTTTTTATACAAAAGGTGATGCTGTAAATCCAGACCAAAGTACTGCAGATATTAGTTTTTCAATCCTAGAAAATTGTCCAGCAGACTTTAAATCTCAAAGAGATGCAAGCCAGTGTGATCTAGTAACTAGTATCTCAGGTGATTCAACGGCGATTCTTTATATCGAAGTGACTAACGAGAATTCGACAACTCCTCTTACGCAGACCCTAGTAACAGCGAGTACAACAATTGGCTCAATTACACCTTCAACTGGCACGGCTATTACCGATGCAAATGGTATCGCACTTTTAGATATAGTTCCTGGTCAAGATGTAGGCGCCGGTGAAATTACTGTGTCAGTGCTCGATAGCGATTTAACTAAGGCATTTCAAATTGCTGCTGTAGATGTTGAAATTGCTATTAGCAGCTCGGTTGCAGACGATGAACTATTAGCTGCAGGTGCAACAGCACTTATCTCAATTGAAATCTCAAAAGACGGTGAGCTATATACCACACCACTTACTGTTGAATTTTCATCTGGTTGTGTTGGCTCTGGCCAAGCACTTATAGACGAAACAGTAACCAGCATTGGCGGCTTTGCACGCTCTACATACCGTCCGCTTACTTGTGTGGGTGGGGATATAATTACGGCTACCGTGATCACCGGTGGCGATACGGTTTCTGCTAGTACCACTATAAATGTATCACCTGCCAATATTGGCTTTTTACAATTTGTAGAAGTGACTGAACCAGTAATTGCATTAAAAGGTACGGGTGGTGCTGACAGAACTGAAATCTCTGAAGTAACATTTAAACTTGTGGATTCAAATGGCAATGATTTAGCTTCAAGAACGGTTAACTTTGAGCTGTCAACGGCAGTCGGTGGTATAACGTTAGGCACAGCCAGTGCAATTACTAATGCCAGCGGTGAAGTGACTACCTCAGTTCAATCAGGTTCAATTGCTACGCCTGTGCGTGTTATCGCATCTAGCGAAGAAGACGTAGATGGCGACACGGTTATTGTAACCGCCCCTTCAGATATTCTTGTAATTAGTACTGGCATTGCGGATCAAAATAGCTTTTCGCTATCGCGTTCTATATTTAACCCTCATGCGTTAAATGTTGATGGTAATACGGTATCGGTTAATGCTCGCCTAGCTGATCACTTTAACAACCCTGTGCCAGATGGAACAGCTGTTAGCTTTATCACAGAAGGGGGCGTAATAGAGCCAAGTTGTACAACAACCAATGGTACGTGTAGCGTAACGTGGACCAGCAGTAACCCACGCCCGTTTACTGACTCTATGTATGAAAATACCATTACGCAAAAGTGTGATGGTGGCTTACCATGCCCATTAGGAATTTTAAATAATGACTTAACGGTAGATTTACCGTTAGGTGGACGTGCCACTGTACATGCTTATGCAATTGGTGAAGAAACGTTCTCTGATTTAAATGGCAACGGCTACTTTGACAGTGAAGACTTTTTTGATGATTTATTTGATATTCCGGAAGCCTTTATCGATAACAATGAAGATGGCACCTATGGCGGTAAAGATTGTAATGATGGAACCGACCCATGTTCACGCGATAACTCAACCGGTGATGAGTTTGAAGAATTTGTTGATTTTGATGGCAATGGTACATGGACCACAGAAAATGGCCTATACAACGGCTTACTGTGTCGTGAAGAAGACGAAGCCGCAGGTATTTGTAGTCGTCAAATGGTTAACGTATTTCAAAACCAAGAAATCGTAATGTCGGGTGATACTGCATACTTTAGGCTAGTTACATACGCGGATGATTGTTCTGCTATCGCGGGTGCAACCGCTTCAGAGGTACGTGTAAACAGCGACCCTGCAAGTCCACTTGTTCGCCGTGTGCAAAACGATCCCACTAGCGCAATAATGTGTCAGGTTGATGCAATAGATTTAACTCAAACTGCATCAGGCACTGCTAGCCTAGGGCTTACGGTATTTATAGCAGATATATATAACAACCCAATGCCTGCTGAAACAACCATCTCTATTGACACAGACAATGGTATTTTAACAGGTAGTGATAATTACACTTACCCTAATACAACAAGTATTGTGCCTGTTGGTTTATCATTTGGTATTACGCGTGAAGACTTAGATGGAGGAAATGAGCAGTTTAGTGGTATTTTAACCGTTACTGCCGAAGCGCCTTCAGGGTTGGAAAGTACGCTTTCTGTTAGCGTAACCGACGATTTATAATCGGTAGAATGTAAAAAATGCCAACCTTAAGGTTGGCTTTTTTATTTGTGTTCTATATATTCCACAGCAATTATTTTAAAAACACCGGTTTGTATAATTTAACAACAAAAATTGTTTGTTTATTCAGTAAATACTGAAAAGTTTGTATTAAAAGCTTGTAACAATAGGTGTTTGTAGATATACCTATAAATATTCGCGCCGTTTATGTCGGCAAAACACATTTAAATATTTGGTTAGAAATAGGCAACTATGGGCAAATCGCTAGTAATTGTAGAGTCACCTGCTAAGGCTAAAACAATTAATAAATACTTAGGTAAAGACTTCATCGTAAAGTCCAGTATTGGACATGTGCGTGATTTACCTACTTCAGGTTCGAACAAAGCTAAAGTACCGGCGACTAAAACGCCAGCTGAAGTTCGTAAAATGGAGCCTGAAGAAAAGGCAGCGTATAAACAGCAACGAGATTACACTAACTTAGTTGCACGTATGGGTATTGATCCTGAAAAAGGGTGGGAGCCACATTACGAAATTTTGCCAGGTAAAGAGAAAGTAGTTCAAGAGTTAAAAAAGCTGGCCGAAAATGCAGACCAAGTTTATCTCGCAACGGATTTGGATAGAGAAGGGGAAGCAATTGCTTGGCACCTTCAAGAAATTATTGGTGGTGAGCCTGAAAAATATAAACGCGTTGTATTTAACGAAATTACAAAAAATGCGATTCAACAAGCGTTTGAAACACCTGGTGAACTAAATACCGACATGGTATATGCACAACAAACACGCCGCTTCTTAGACCGTGTAGTTGGCTTTATGGTATCGCCATTATTATGGGCTAAAGTAGCGCGCGGGCTTTCTGCTGGGCGTGTGCAATCGGTTGCGGTACGTTTATTAGTAGAGCGCGAACGTGAAATTAAAGCGTTTATTCCAGAAGAGTTTTGGGATATACACGCCGACGTTAAAAATACTGAGTCACAATTACGCTTAGAAGTCACTAAACAAGCAGACAAGCCATTTAAGCCGGTAAATGAGGCTCAGGCTACAGCCGCAGTTAAAAGCCTTGAGACAGCCGAATATAAAGTAATAAGTGTTGAAGAAAAACCAAGCAAAAGCCGCCCAAGTGCGCCTTTTATTACTTCAACCATGCAACAAGCCGCCAGTACACGTTTAGGCTATGGCGTTAAAAAAACAATGATGCTTGCACAGCGCCTCTACGAAGGCGGTTACATTACTTATATGCGTACCGATTCAACTAATCTGTCAAAAGATGCAGTTGAAATGTGTCGTGATTATGTAACCCAAGAGTTTGGCGCAAAGTACTTACCTAAAGACCCAATTAGCTACAGCTCTAAAGGCAATGCACAAGAAGCGCACGAAGCGATCCGTCCTTCAAGTGTCACTGTACTTTCTGGGCATGTTGAAGGTGTTGATGCCGATGCCAAAAAACTGTACGAATTAATTTGGCGTCAGTTTGTTGCCTGTCAAATGGTACCTGCAGAGTACGACTTAACAACGCTTACTGTGGCCGCTGATGAGTTTCAACTAAAAGCAAAAGGGCGAGTACTTCGCTTTGATGGTTGGACAAAAGTGCAACCTGCGGTACGTAAAAAGAATGAAGAAGATCAATCGCTGCCAGCAGTAAAAGAAGGCGAAGTACTTAGTTTAATTGAGCTTGACCCTAAGCAGCACTTTACTAAACCGCCAGCGCGCTTTAGTGAAGCAAGTTTAGTAAAAGAGCTTGAAAAACGTGGTATTGGTCGTCCATCTACGTACGCATCAATTATTTCAACAATCCAAGACCGTGGTTATGTACGGGTAGAAAACCGTCGTTTCTTCGCTGAAAAAATGGGCGAAATAGTAACCGACCGTTTGGTTGAAAACTTCACTGATTTAATGAACTTTGACTTTACAGCAAAAATGGAAGGTCGTTTAGATGATATCGCCGAAGGCGAGCGTGTATGGACCCAAGTGCTTGATAAGTTTTATGCTGATTTTTCTACGCAATTAAACATAGCCAAAGATGAGCCAGAGCAAGGCGGAATGCGCCTTAATCAAATGGTCGAAACCGACATTGACTGCCCTACATGTGGCAGAAAAATGGGTATTCGCACGGCATCTACAGGGGTGTTTTTAGGGTGTACAGGTTATAACTTACCGCCTAAAGAGCGTTGTACAACCACTATGAACCTAGTATCAGGGGATGAAGCGGTTGCGGCAGATGTTGAAGACATTGAAACTGAAACATTAATGCAAATGAAGCGCTGTCCAATCTGTGAAACGGCTATGGACTCTTACCTAATAGACGAAACCCGTAAATTACATGTTTGTGGTAATAACCCTGCATGTGAAGGGTATATCGTTGAGCAAGGTACCTTTAAAATTAAAGGATACGATGGGCCTATTATCGAATGTGATAAATGTGGTTCAGACATGGAGCTTAAATCGGGCCGTTTTGGTAAGTATTTTGGCTGTAACAACGAAGAGTGTAAAAATACGCGTAAGTTACTTAAAAACGGCGAAGCTGCACCACCAAAAGAAGATCCTGTACACATACCTGAACTTGAATGTGAAAAGTCAGAAGCTTATTTTGTTTTACGTGATGGGGCTGCAGGTATTTTCTTGGCGGCTAACACTTTCCCTAAATCACGCGAGACGAGAGCGCCTAAAGTGGCTGAGCTAAAGCGTTTTAGAGAGCGTATTTCACCTAAGTTTTATTACTTAGCTGATGCGCCAGAAAAAGATCCTGATGGTAATTTAGCCGTAGTACGTTATAGCCGTAAAAATAAAGCGCAATACGTGATGACTGAAGTTGACGGAAAAGCCACAGGCTGGACTGCTCACTATGAAGCGGGTAAATGGGTAGAAGAAGCGAAGAAAAAAGCAGCGCCTAAAAAGAAAGCGGCTGCAAAAAAATCGCCAGCTAAACCTAAAGCAAAAAAAGAAGCTGAATAAACCTTAAAATTTATTTAGCCTAAGATAAACAAAAACCGGAATGCACAGCTTGTGTCATTCCGGTTTTTTTATGATTATATGCGTCGCAATGGCTTTATTAGCCGCATATTTTTTATTGTTTAGATTTGTACAGTAGATACTTTTTTGTAACCTTCAGACTCTAATTCATCATTAACGCATTGAAGAACATAGCCAAATAGATCGTCGTTACTTACATCATCATCTTTAGCCCAATTTACACACATATCTGTGTATTCTTTAATTGTTTGTGCAGAAGCTACTGGTGCATCGTCTGCGATTGCAACCGTTGCAGATACAGCAAAAAGTGGTGCAACTATTAATGCTAGCAATGCTTTATTCATTTGTTGATTCCTAAATAAATGGTTTTACGATTTAAATACATTTTAAAGCTGTATTTAAATAGTGCCCAATGCAGAACAACTCTGTTGGTGCAGTGATTTTTAATCGAAATTAAAATAAAAGATAACGAAAAATTTTTATCGTCAAGATGAGTAAATTACGCTTAAATAATTATATAAGTAATTGTGTTGTAATAAATTATAAGCTAAGGTCGCTTTTTTATAAAAAGATAAGTTAATGTCAGAACACCGAGCAAAACCAACCAGTACGCCTCGTAAAATACACATAGTAGAGCAAGGCTTAGAGTCGTTTATATTTAAAGGGCGCTGGTTATTAGCCCCGTTTTTTGTAGGCCTACTATTTGCTGTTATATTGCTATTAATAAAGTTTTTTAAGCAACTTTATTTAATGGGTATTGCCACTTTTAGTGCAACAAACCAAGAGTTATTGGTGGGTATACTTACCCTCGTTGATACCGCTTTACTGGCTGGTTTATTACTTATTATTATTTTTAGTGGTTATGAGAATTTTGTTTCAAAGCTTAATATTGAGGGCCACGAAGATAGGCCGTCATGGATGGGGAAAGTAGGTTTCTCTGGCTTAAAAATGAAGCTTATTAGCGCTATTGTTGCCATATCTGCGGTTGAGCTTTTAAAGGTATTTATTAATTCTAATATTCATTCAAGTGATGAGTTATTTTGGAAAGTGATTATCCATGTCACCTTTGTAAGCTCTGGCGTATTATTTGCGTTCACTGATTATTTAAATAGTAAAACACAATCACATTAGAAATGTTAAGTTAGTGGTTTGGAGGTCGGTATTTCGTCTTAATACCGGCTATAGCAGCCCCACTATTTGAGCGCACAAAAAAGCCCGATAAAATCGGGCTTTTGAGCATCATACGTCAGGGCATTCTTATTTTACAAAAGCAAAGTAACAGTCAAAACCATTCATGTTTAGCTTATTACCATCTAAAGTAGCATTACAATGAGATAGTGAGTCATGCGCCTCAGTCACTGTTTTAGTCAACTCAAATGTTTGATTGGTATCAGCTAAGTTAAACACACATAACATAGTTTGCTCGTTTAGCGTTCTGTAAAAAGCGAGGATAGGCTCAGCAGTATCAATAAACTTAATATCGCCTGCTAATAACACAGTATGCTGTTTACGCCATGCCATAAACTCACGATAAGCATTAAGTATAGAGTTTGCATCTTTATCTTGTACAGACACAGCCTGCTGCGTATGCGCGCTATCAACCGGTAACCACGGTTTAGCAGCACTAAATCCTGCGTTTTGTGTGTTGTTACCTTCCCATGGCATTGGCGTTCTACAGCCGTCGCGACCTTTAAAGTTTGGCCAAAAGGTAATGCCATATGGGTCTTGTAGGTCTTCAAATGCTACAGAGGCTTCACCTAGCCCCAGCTCTTCACCTTGGTACATACATACGCTACCACGCAAAGAAGCTAATAAAGCAGTAAGCATTTTGCATTGTGCTGGGTTTATTTCACCATTTTGGCTCCAGCGGCTCGCAACACGCTCTACATCGTGGTTGCTAAACGCCCAGCACGGCCAACCTTCAGTCATGCGTTGCTCTAGAGTCTGTACGGTTTCTCTTATGTATTCACTTGAATAATCATCAGTGAGTAGCTCAAAACTATAGCCCATATGCAGCTTATCACCGCCTTGGGTATATTCTGCCATTGTTGCCAATGAATCTTCCGATGAAATTTCACCAAGTGATACAGTACCCGGGTATTTATTAAGTAGTGCACGTATGTCTTGCATAAACTCAATGTTTTCTGGTTGGGTGTTATTATAATAATGGTACTGAAACGCGTATGGGTTATCTTCACTAAAGCCACGGCCTTGGCGTTTATCTTTAGGCTTTGCAGGATTGTCACGTAATTGTGCATCGTGGTAGCAAAAGTTAATAGCGTCTAATCTAAAACCATCTACACCTTTTTTAAGCCAAAACTCTACGTTTTCTAAAACAGCTTTTCTTACATCTGGGTTATGAAAGTTTAAATCAGGCTGTTCGGTTAAAAAGTTATGTAAATAGTATTGACCGCGACGAGGCTCCCATTGCCAAGCACCGCCACCAAAAATAGATAACCAGTTATTAGGCGCTGTGCCATCTTCTTTAGCATCTGCCCATACGTACCAGTCAGCTTTATCATTGTTTTGGTTTTCGCGGCTATCTAAAAACCATTGATGTTGGTCTGATGTATGGCTTAACACTTGGTCAATAATAATTTTAATGTCGCGTTTATGTGCTTGATCTATTAACTCATCAAAGTCGTTTAAGTCACCAAATATGGGGTCTATATCGCGATAGTCACTTATGTCGTAGCCAAAATCTTTCATTGGAGATTTGAAAAAAGGAGAAATCCAAATAGCGTCAACGCCTAAGCTTTTAATGTAATCAATGCGATTAATTATCCCTTTAAGATCACCAATACCATCGTTATTGCTGTCTTGAAAGCTTCGCGGGTAAACCTGATAAATAACCGCACCTTTATACCACTGCTGTTGGGCCATGCTTTTCTCCGTCGTTCCACACAGTATTTATATTGTTATTAGTTTGATTGAAACAATCACTAAATTTTCAAAAAGCATACGTGAAGGGTGCTGCTCTGTAAAAAGTCTGCATACGTATGCAGCTAATTTACTTACATAAAAGCGGTTTTAGCTAAGCAGAAAGTTACGCATAAAAACCGCTGCAGCACTTTTACCAATCATGTTTATTTATGTGTAACTAAAACAACTGACTATTTTGGTGCTTATTTTTAAAGGGCTGCACAGCTTTGGTGATTCCACTCCTTGGTCAGACCAATTTAATCTGGTAATCTTTACAAAAGATATGCGTGTAAATTTATAAAAAACCTTTAATTAACGCTATTTACAAACGATGACAAAGGGATTTCAGTTAAATAATTGATGTATTTTTATAATGATAATAAATCACTAAGTTGCACCAAAATAAAACTTTTTAAAACAGTAGGTTAAAGTTTTATTTGTGAACTCATTGTTAACTTTTAGCGTTTTGCATAGTACTGAATACGTATGCATAAAGTTGTTAATAAAATAATTCGAGCGTTAATATTGATGCTGACAACAAAATTAGCTCGCCTGTTTGACTATCACTCAAATAAAGAAGCGGGTATCACAATATGGGTAACGGGAAAAACATCATGTCTATGTTCAAACCAAGTATATTAACTTTGGCATTAGCAACTGCAGGTTTAGCAAGCTTTACCTCTGTAGCAGCGCAAGAAGATACAGTTAAAAATGATGACGTTGAGGTTATCGAAGTAAAAGGCTTTCGTGGCAGTGTTGTTGAATCTATCAACACAAAACGCTTTTCTACACAGGTTGTAGAATCTATCTCTGCAGAAGATATAGGTAAACTACCTGACTCATCAATTGCTGAGTCTATTGCACGCTTACCTGGTTTAACAGCGCAGCGTTTAGATGGTCGCGCAAGCAGAGTATCAATTCGTGGTTTTGGTGAAAACGAAAGTGGTACTACATTTAACGGCCGTGAACAGGTATCTATTGGTGATAACCGCGGCGTAGAGTTTGACCTTTACCCATCAGAAATTATGAGCGGCGTTACGGTATATAAAACACCAAACGCAAGTATCGAAGCAGAAGGTATTGCCGGTGTTATTAACATGCAAACCGTGCGTCCTTTAAGTAAAGGCGAGCGTGTATTTCAAGTTAATGGCCAATACGAGCAAACCAGCTTTGATAAACTAAACCCAGACGGTAACGACGATGGTTACCGCGGTACTATTTCATACATCGATCAGTTTGCTGATGACACCATAGGTGTTGCATTTGCCTTAACTTCAATGAGCTCACCAAACCAAGAAAAACGTTGGAACGCTTGGGGCTACCCCGAAAGAGAAGTAGGTGGCCAAACATATTCAATTTTAGGTGGTGCAAAACCATTTGTACGTTCATCGACACTTGAACGTGATTCAGCCATGCTCGTACTAGAAGCTGCACCGACTGACAAACTAAATATGACGTTTGATGCATTATATGTAGATTTTACAGATGAAAAAATCTTACGTGGTATCGAAATTCCATTTGCATGGGGGCAAGGTGCACGGGACGAAGACTCATTCGTAATAGATCAGGAATCTGGTTTTATTACGAGTGCCGTTACCGAAGGTCAACGAGTTGTTGTTCGTAATGACTACGAAGAGCGTGAAGCAGAATTAACCGCGTTTGGTTTTAATACTAAATACGATATTGACGATTCATGGTCAGTTGAATTTGATGCAAGTTACTCGCATGTAGATCGTAAAGTGTGGAGCCTTGAAAGTTACTCAGGTACAGGGCGCGGTGATTCACGTGGTGTTGCAGATAATTTAGGTTACACCTTTAATGGTAGTAATACAGGTGCTACGTTTACTCATGACTTAGATTATAGTGATTACAGCCTTATTCAATTAGGTGGTCCTTTATCGTGGGGCGCAAGTAAGGCCTTAAATAATCAATATGGTTTAATTGATGCTGATGGAAATGACATTTCCGGTTATAAAGATCAGGCACAGGATGGATTCATAAATGCACCAACGATTGAAGATGAGCTGTCTACGTTAAAGCTAGCTGCATCAAAAGTATTAGAAAACGAATACTTCAGCTCAATTGAGTTTGGTATGTCTTATAAAGAGCGTGAAAAAACAAAAGATTCGCAAGGTTTCTTTATGACGTTATCTGGCTTTTCGCTTGATAATCCTGGCATGCTAGCTGTGCCAGAGCAATATCGCATGGGTAGCGTTGATCTAGGCTTTATTGGCATGGGTGACATGATTGCTTACGATGTTAATGGGTTAGTAAATGACGGTTACTACAGCTTGTTAGATGAAAGCTTAACGAATACGAGCCATTTAACAAAATCGTGGACGGTAAAAGAAGAAATTACCTCAGTATTTGCACAGGCTAATATTAATGCCGAAGTAAGCGGCTTAGCACTTACAGGTAATGTGGGTGTACGTTATGTTCATACCGACCAGTCATCGCAGGGTAATGCATTTAACACTGTTGATGATATTGTGGTGGCATCACCTACCAATATTAGCCACGATTACTCACACGTATTACCAAGCTTAAACTTATCACTTGCGATTGATGAGCAACAAACAGTTCGCTTTGGTGCGGCTAAAACAATCTCTCGTGCACGTTTAGACGAAATGAATGCATCTATTGACGCATCTTACAATACTACACAGGATGAAAATGGTAACTACTGGTCTGTATCCGGTGGTAATCCTAATTTAGAGCCAAAAGAAGCAACTGGTTACGATTTAACGTACGAAAACTACTTTAGTGATGAAGGTTACTTCTCTGCTGCATTTTTCTATAAAGACTTAACCCAGTGGATTTTTGATGGTAAATACGAAATTGATATGTCGGGCGTTGCTGACCCTTCAACAGGTGAAATCCCAGCTACATCTGAAGGGACTGGTAGTGGTAAAGTAAATGGCGGTGGCGGCGACCTATACGGTTACGAGCTATCTCTCGCATTGCCATTTAAAATTTTCCACCCGTCACTTGAAGGCTTTGGTTTAATTGCAAGCCATACCGGTATTGAATCAGACATTGAAGATCAAAACGGTAATGAGTACGAGCTACCGGGCCTGTCTGACAAAATTCAAAGCTTAACGGTTTACTACGAAATGAATGGTATTCAACTGCGTACCAGCATGCGAAAACGTAGTGCCTTTAAAGGTGATGTATACGGTTTAGGTTTTAACACCGAGCAAGTGGATATCCTAGGCGAAACAATTTGGGACATTCAAGCTGGTTACGACTTTAGTGAGGCCGGTGTTGAAAGCCTTGAAGGGTTATCAATTCAGTTCCAAGTTCAAAACTTAACAGAAGAGCCGTTTACATCGCTTTCTGGCGATAACGCGCTACAAGTTCGTGACTACCAAGATTACGGTCGTACTTACTTGTTAGGCTTTAGCTACAAGCTATAATAAAGGTTGTGTGTAGGAGCCCTTGTAATTTGTTTTACAAGGGCTTTTTTATAGCTACTTTATTTAAATTTTATCAAACTTAACAAAGCTTTAAACTGTAAACGTGGACAATAATATGAAACCAATAAAACACGTCGTAATCGCAGGCGGGGGCACGGCAGGGTGGATAACAGCCGCCTTGCTTAATAAAGTGTTAGGTAAAGTAATTAAAATAACCCTTATTGAGTCAAGTACTATTGGCACTATAGGCGTGGGTGAAGCAACAATTCCGCCTATTATTCAGCTTAATAACGCATTGGGTATAAACGAGCAAGATTTTATAAACGCTACAAATGCATCTATAAAATTAGGAATTGAGTTCGAAAATTGGAAAACCCCCTCTCATAGCTACATGCATGCTTTTGGCTCATTTGGGAAAGACTTCCCCTTTTGCGATTTTTACAATTTTTGGGTAAAAGGGCATATTAGCGGTGCAGAAGAAAGCTTATGGGATTTTTCTCTTAACTACCAAGCGGCTAAACAGCATAAATTTGCACCTTTAAATACCATACCTAATACACAATTGCCTGGCTTGAGTTATGCGTATCACTTTGATGCAACGTTATATGCTGAGTTTTTAAAAAACCTCGCAACATCACGCGGTGTTGAGCATATTGATGCCAAAATAGAGCAGGTAGAACAATGCCCTCTATCAGGGAATATAAAATCATTAACCCTTGGTAACACACAGCAGATTAATGGCGACTTTTTTATAGACGCTACAGGCCAGCGCGCCTTACTCATAGAGCAAACCCTTAACACCGGTTTTGTCGATTGGTCTCATTATTTACCCTGTGATAGTGCCGTGGCGGTGCAGTCTCAAGGTACTAGCGAGCTAAAACCTTATACGCGTTCAATTGCACACAGCGCAGGCTGGCAGTGGCAAATACCACTGCAAAGCCGAATAGGTAATGGCTTGGTGTATTGTAGTCGTTATTTAACTGACGATGCGGCAACGCAGTTATTAATAGATAATTTACCCGCTGAGCCAATGACTGAGCCGCGGGTAATTAAATTTAAAACAGGGCGGCGGTTAAAGCAATGGCATAAAAATGTGGTATCGGTTGGCCTTGCCAGTGGCTTTTTAGAGCCGTTAGAGTCTACGAGTATTCATTTAATACAAAGTGCCGTAACTCGTTTAATAAAGCTGTTTCCACACAATGGCATAAGCGAAGCTTTAGTTACTGAATTTAATAAGCAAAGCGTGATAGAAATAGAGCACATTCGTGATTTTATAATATTGCATTACACACTAACAGCGCGAGAAGACTCCCCATTTTGGCGACAATGTAAGCAAATGGACATTCCTGACTCATTGGCCCATAAGCTCAAATTATTTAAGCAAACCGGCAAAGTAGTGCGCGAAAACGACGAATTATTTGCCGAAGTTGCCTGGCAACAGGTGTTTATTGGCCAAGGGCTTATCCCCGAAGATTACAACAGCATTGTTGACTCACTCAGTAGTGAACAACTAAACGATTTATTCTCAACACTAAAAACGCTTATTACCTCAACGGTAGATCAATTACCCACTCATAAAGATTTTTTAGCAAAAATTAAAAAGGCCTGATGATGCAACTTTTAAAAAAACTTTTACTTGTAAGTGCCTGTACTTTACCAACCATTAGCTACGCACTTGACGTCGAGCCAGCTAATTGGTGGGTTGGCATGAACAAAAACACGATCACCATCATGGTTCATGAGCAAAACATTGCAAACGAGCAAATTAAATTAGCTAAATACAACGGCGTTAAGTTAAATAAAGTAACCCGTACCGACAATCCAAATTATGTATTTTTAAATATTACCATTACCGACGACGCTAAAGCCGGAACGCTTGAATTTAATAGCAGCGAAACAAGCAATAACTTTGAGTTTCCACTTCTTGAGCGAGATAAAAACAGCGCTCAGCGTAAAGGGTTTACATCAGCTGATACGCTTTATTTAATTAACCCTGATCGCTTTGCTAATGGTGATAAACAAAACGATACCGTCCCAAGCATGTTAGAAGCGGCAAACCCGAGTATAAAAGGTGGGCGCCACGGTGGTGATATTCAGGGCGTTATAAACGCGCTACCCTATTTAAACGACTTAGGCGTAACACAGCTATGGCTAACGCCTGTGCTTGAAAACAACATGCCTAACTATTCTTATCATGGTTATGCAATTACAGACTTTTATAAGGTTGACCCACGAATGGGCTCAAACCAGCTATACAAAACGTTATCAGTAAAAGCAAAAGAGCAGGGTATAGGGCTGGTAATGGATATGGTCCTTAACCATTTTGGCTCTGAGCATACTTGGGTTAACGATAAGCCAACTAAAGATTGGATTAACTTCAATGGTGAGTTTAATAAAGGCAAAAATGCCACCAGCCATGCGCGCCAAACCATACAAGACCCACACGCCAGTGAATACGATAAGCGCCAGTTTAACGATGGCTGGTTTGTAGAAACCATGCCTGATTTAAATCAGCGCCAACCACTGTTAAGTGAATACTTAATTCAAAATGCGATTTGGTGGATAGAGTACGCCGGTTTAAGCGGCATACGTGTTGATACCTACTCATATTCAGATAAAGCATTTTTGAGTGATTGGACAAAAGCCATAATGCAAGAGTATCCAGACTTTAATATTGTTGGAGAAGAGTGGACGTCTAACCCTGCTATTGCCTCTTACTGGCAACGTGGAAAGCATAACCAAGATGGCTATACATCAAGCTTACCAAGCGTGATGGACTTTTCGTTGCAAGAATCGGTAATTCAAGCGCTAAATGAAGATGAAAGCTGGAACACGGGTTGGGTTAAAGTATATGAATCGTTAGCTAATGACTTTTTATACCCTGATACAAATAACATTATGGTATTTGCCGATAATCACGATATGAGCCGTGTTTACACTGAGCTTGGCCAAGATGTAGCCAAAACAAAAATGGCGATGACCTTGTTTTTAACCACACGTGGCATATCGCAAATGTATTACGGTACGGAAGTACTATTAGATAACACCCCAAGTAAAGACCATGGTGATATTAGAATCGACTTCCCCGGCGGGTTTGAAGGGCAAACTCGTAATGCCTTTACCAAAGAGGGCTTAACAAAACAGCAAAAAGAGATGCATAACACCATCAGTACGCTGCTTAACTTTAGAAAAAACAGCTCAGCATTAGATAAAGGAAAGCTTGTACATTTTACGCCTCAACAAGGGGTTTATAGTTATGCGCGTATTAGCGATGAGCAAACAGTGTTGGTATTTATGAATAAAAACACACAAACGCTACAAAAAAATATTGAGTATATGCAAGAGGTAATGCCTAACAGCACAACAGCATTTAATTTATTTACTCAAAAAACACAAAAGCTTGGCAAAACCATTGAATTACCAGCGATGAGCGCAACGGTACTCGTTATAAATACGCCACAATAGTGACCTGAATACGTATGCAGCAACTGTATGGTTACTGCAGTAATCTTTAGTATAAAGTTAATAACAATACTGACAAAAAAGACACACAATGAAAAAATCAGTTTATGTACCCGCAGTACTGTGTAGTGCACTTATTGCTACAGGGTGTTCAGAAAATAACAAACCTGAACAACAGCAAGCACCTGCCCACACGCAAAATGAGCTTACCAAGCCGGTTGTATATCAAGTATTTACCCGTTTGTTTGGTAATACCGAAACAGCCAATGTGCCATGGGGCACTAAAGAGCAAAACGGCGTAGGTAAATTTGCCGACTTTAACGATGCAGCCCTCAAAGGCATTAAAGAGCTAGGTACCACGCACGTTTGGTATACTGGTGTATTACACCACGCGTTAGTGGGCGATTATACCGACTACGGCATTTCACAAGATGACCCCGATGTAGTAAAAGGCCGCGCAGGGTCACCGTACGCAATTAAAGATTACTACGATGTTAACCCCGATTTAGCCGTTAATGTAACAAACCGCATGGGAGAGTTTAGCCAGCTTATTGAACGTACACATAGCCACGGTATGAAAGTCATTATTGATATAGTGCCTAACCATGTTGCCCGAAATTATCAATCACTTGGAAAGCCTAAAGGCGTAGAGGATTTCGGCGCACAAGACGACACCAGTAAAACGTACGATAAAAATAACAACTTTTATTATGTGCCTGGGCAGTCATTTCAAGTGCCTACTTCTACAGCTTATACCGTGTTAGGGGGAAAGGCTCACCCACTTGCGGATGGCTTTTTTGATGAAACACCTGCTAAATGGACAGGTAACGGTGCCCGTGCACCAAAACCAGATATTAACGATTGGTACGAAACAGTAAAAGTAAATTATGGCGTAAAGCCTGATGGTAGCTACGATTTTGCTCAGCTGCCAAACGATTACAAAGACAAGGATTACCGTGCTCATTATGCGTTTTGGCAAGATAAAGAGCTACCAGATAGCTGGTACAAATTTAGAGACATTGCACTTTTTTGGCTAGACAAAGGCGTTGATGGCTTTAGATACGACATGGCCGAAATGGTACCGGTTGAATTTTGGAGCTTTTTAAATTCGTCAATAAAAATGCAAAAAAGCGATGCCTTTTTATTGGCCGAAGTATATAACCCGTTAATGTACCGTGCCTATATTCAGCAAGGTAAAATGGATTATCTTTACGATAAAGTCGGCTTTTACGATACCTTAAAAGCGATAATGCAACTTAAACAACCTGCCAATAGTATTTTTGATGCGCATCAAAGTGTGCTCGATATAGAGCAACACATGCTGCATTTTTTAGAAAATCACGACGAACAACGAATCGCAAGCCCAGACTTTGCAGGTAATGCCCAGTGGGGTAAACCTGCTTTAGTTGTTTCTAATTTAATTAGCCGCGCGCCAACACTTTTATATTTTGCTCAAGATGTGGGAGAAGATGGCTCTGAAAACGCGGGGTTTGGAGCGCCGACACGTACCAGCATTTTTGACTACATTGGCGTGCCAGCGCACCAAGCATGGATGAATAATGGGAAATTTGATGGCGCTAACTTAACCGCAGAGCAAGTAGCACTTCGTGAGTACTACAAAGCGGTTATGTCACTGAATAGTTTACCTGCTGTAGTAGGCGGAGAAATGTCGGCACTTAACCTTGTTGGAAGTGAACGTGTTGTTGGTTTTACCCGCTCTTTAGGCCAGCAAAGTGTATACGTGTTAAGTAACTTTAGCGAGCAGCCACAAACAGTTACGGTTAATTTATCAAAGGCACAATTAGGTGCAGTGAGTGAAAATACGCTATTAAATGATTTACTTGAAAATCACACCACCGAGCTTAAAGCTCACCCGCAAGGCGCTACATTTAACCTAACACTTGATGCATTTAGCAGCGCAGTATTAACAAATAAGGCTAATAATGAATAATCAAAATAATAATACCGATAAGCCAAATTTAAGTTTTTGGCAAATATGGAACATGTGCTTTGGCTTTTTAGGCATACAATTTGGTTTTGCCCTGCAAAACGGCAATGTGAGCCGAATATTTCAAACATTAGGCGCACAAGTTGATGATATTCCCATTTTATGGGTTGCAGCCCCACTTACAGGCTTAATTGTTCAGCCTATTATAGGCTATTGGAGCGATAAAACGTGGGGGCGCTTTGGTCGTCGTCGTCCGTTCTTTTTTATAGGCGCAGTTTTAACAACGCTTTCACTATTTATTATGCCGCATTCACCAACGCTTTGGATTGCCGCGGGTATGTTATGGATCATGGATGCGTCAATCAACGTAACCATGGAACCGTTTAGAGCACTTGTTGGTGATAACTTGTCAGAAAAACAACGCGCGACAGGTTACGGCTTACAAAGCTTTTTTATTGGTATTGGGGCGGTGTTAGCCTCAGCATTACCATGGATGATGACCAACTGGTTTGATGTTAGTAATACCGCAGCCCCAGGGCAAATTCCTGAATCTGTTAAATACTCATTTTATTGGGGCGGGGTGGTGTTACTTGTTGCCGTGCTTTGGACCGTAGCTCGTACTAAAGAATATAGCCCTGAGCAATTAGCGGCTTTTGAAAAGCAAAGCGCTCAACCTACAACAAGCAAAGTGGTTGATATTAACTTTAATAAAGGAGCCATTATTTTTGTGGTACTGGGTTTAGCAACTCTTGCATTAGTCATGGGCTTATCCCTTGAAAAAGAATTATACCTACTTGCTGGTGGTTTATTAGCCTTTGGTATTGTGCAGTGGATTGCAGCGGCGCTTAAAAGTGCGAATAAAACCCAAGGTGGTTTTTACCAAGTAGTACAAGATGTATTTACTATGCCAGAGGCCATGAAGCAGCTTGCCTGGGTGCAGTTTTTTAGCTGGTTTACTTTATTTGCTATGTGGATTTATACCACCGCTGCAGTAACAAGCTTTCATTATGGTAGTAGCGATGCAACTTCTAAAGCATTTAACGATGGTGCTGACTGGGTGGGTATTTTATTTGCCGCTTACAATGGATTTGCCGCAATAGCCGCTATGTGTATTCCGTTTTTAGTTAAAAAAATGGGATTAAAAGGCGCGCATTGCTTTAATTTATTGCTTGGCGCGTTAGGTCTTGCAAGCTTTATGTTTATACAAGACCCTAAAATGCTACTTATACCTATGATAGGCGTAGGGTTTGCGTGGGCGTCTATTTTATCACTCCCGTATGCCATGTTAAGTAACGCACTACCGAGTAACAAAATGGGCGTTTATATGGGGATTTTTAACTTTTTTATAGTTATACCTCAGTTACTTGCCGCCAGTGTTTTAGGGCTTATTTTACGCCACGTATTTTCTAATCAGCCTATTTACGCATTATTAATTGGTGCAGCTTCGTTTGTTATTGCTGCTGTTGCAGTAATGCGCGTTAAAAATTCTCATTAAGGACACACAATGAAAAAATATAACCTTATAACCGCCTCTCTTTTAACGTTAGGTTTAACGGCTTGCGGCGCTCAAAACACAAGCACGACTAACGAAAGTACCACAGCACAGGTTACATCGGCACCAGGCGCCCCAGGCGCACAGCCTTTTTGGGCTTATGCGGGTAAAACAGGTATTGGTACATCATACGAGCAATACCAAAACGGCCAATACACTGATGCAGCTGCAACGGGGGATGTGTCTAAAGTATGGTTTTCAATAGCTAAAGGTATGATCACCGAAACCATGTTTGGGCTTATTCACCAAGCACAAATAAAAGACATGCAATTTATAGTAACAGGTAAAGATTTTACCGTTAGTGAAGCGGATGATTTAAATGTCACCATTGATTACTTGCATAAAGATGCACAAGGTCGCCCGTTATCGCTGGCTTATAAAGTAACAAGCACTGATAAACAAGGCCGCTTTAGCCTAGAAAAACACATATTTACTGACCCAGATGGGCAAACCCTGTTTGTACGCAGCATATTTAATACTGAGCTTGAAGGGCTAAAAGCGTATGTGTCTGTTAATCCGTACATTAATAATAACGGCTTAGGTGACTTTGCTAAAACAACAGAGAAAGGGCTTGTAGCATGGGAAGATGATAACTATTTATCACTTCAATCCGCATCACCATTTAAAGCAAAAACAGTTGGGTTTACAGGAAAAAGTGACGGCATTAATGCACTTAAAACTACGCAATCTATAACTACCCAATACACAAATACTGGCGAAACGGCTGGTAATGTGAGCATGCTTGCAGAGCTTGGCGAGATAACTGCAAATACCACTTTTGATTTAGCCCTGAGCTTTGGTAAAACGCAGCAGCAAAGTATAAAGCAAGGCGAAAAAAGCTTAGCTAAAGGCTACCAAGCGGTGCTCGATCACTACAATGGCAAGGGTGAAGCGCTAGGCTGGGAAGATTACCTACAAAGCCTAAAACCGCTTAATACCATGGTTGAACAAACAGCCGATAACGGTAAGCTTTTATACACCAGTGCCATGGTATTAAAAGCACAAGAAGATAAAACACACGCAGGGGCATTAATTGCTTCTTTATCTAACCCATGGGGCGAAACGGTTTCAGCCAAAGAAGGTTCTACGGGTTATAAAGCGGTATGGGTGCGCGATTTTTATCAAGTAGCCATGGCATTTATGGCGCTTGGCGATACTGCCACAGCAAAAACAGCGTTCGAATACCTTGAAAAAGTGCAAGTAAACAGCAAAACACCAGGTAATAAAGGCGATACAGGCTGGTTTTTACAAAAAACACACGTCGATGGTGAGTTAGAATGGGTAGGAGTACAGCTTGATCAAACTGCTATGCCTATCATGCTGGCATGGAAGTTACATAAAGCCAACGTACTTAGCGATGAAGAGCTAAAAAGCTGGTACGGCAAAATGTTAAAACCAGCGGCAGATTTTTTAGTCGAGGGGGGACTTGCTAAAATTTTGTGGAACGACACACAAATTACACCTCCGGCAACACAACAAGAGCGCTGGGAAGAGCAAAGCGGTTATTCGCCATCTACAACTGCGGCAATAGTGGCAGGCCTTATTACCGCAAGTGATATCGCAACGCTTAGTGGCGATGATAAAAACGCGCAGCGCTACCTTGCCACGGCTAAAAAATACAGCAGCGATATTGAATCGCAAATGTTTACTACCGAAGGTAACTTAAAAGGCGAAAATAGCGATGGCGAATACTTTATTCGCATAGGCCAAGATACCGATGCAAACTCAAACACTAAAATTAACGCTAATAATGGCCGCGAAGGGTTTAATAAAAAGCAAATTTTAGATGGCGGGTTTTTAGAGCTAGTACGCTATGGTGTACGCGGTGCAAATGATGAAAGCATAGTTAAAACACTACCTGAGTATGACGACGAAACACTAGAAGATAACCTACAAGTTAAATACAGCTTTAGCTTTGACGATGGCAGCGGCACTTTTGCTGGCTACCGCCGCTATGGCAATGATGGTTACGGTGAAGAT
This sequence comes from Pseudoalteromonas sp. R86517, assembly GCF_042466295.1. Classification (NCBI taxonomy): domain Bacteria; kingdom Pseudomonadati; phylum Pseudomonadota; class Gammaproteobacteria; order Alteromonadales; family Pseudoalteromonadaceae; genus Pseudoalteromonas; species Pseudoalteromonas sp. R86517. The sequence continues at coordinate 1,645,451 of NZ_JAXHCB010000001.1, read as the reverse complement.
GAAGTTAAAGGCACAAACTATGCTGAGGGTGGCAGCAATACACCTGGCCAACGTGGGCGTGTATGGCCATTTTTCACCGGTGAGCGCGGGCATTACGAAATCGCAGCAGCTAATGCAAACAACGCTCTGGATGATGCTAAACAGGCGCAAATTAAAAACAGCTATGTAAAAGGCTTAGAGCAATTTGCTAATAATGGCCTTATGTTACCAGAGCAAGTATGGGATGGTGTAGGGGTTAACAAAGCAGGTTATGAGCTAGGCGAGGGGACTAATTCAGCAACACCATTGGCATGGACTCATGCCGAGTATATTAAATTAGTTCGTTCACTGAGCGACAAACAAGTTTGGGATCATTACCCAGTTGTTGAGAAAGCTTTAAAATAAGGCTAGTTCAAAATGTAAAATTAAAGCCACGGTTAACAGCCGTGGCTTTTTTGTATCTAAACGGGGTGTTTATGCTTAGTAAGCACAATGACGTTGAGTGATAAATTCTTAACTAGACCCTCTGGCAATTAATACCGGCGGTAAAAGGGTGCTTTGCACCTCTTCTTCGCGTATTAATTTAAGTAAGTTCTCTACTAACATTTGCCCTGCGACGGTGGTGTCTTGCGCTATGGTTGTAAGCGGTGGGTTTATGTAGCTTGCAATGGCTATGTTATCAAAACCGACCACGGCCACTTCGTTAGGAACATTAATATTAGCTTCTTTTAAAGCGCGAATTGCACCAATGGCAATTAAATCACTGGCGGCAAATAAGGCGTTAAATTTTATGTTATTAGCAATAAGTGAGCGTGTAGCATGATAACCAGACTCTTCAGTTGAAATAGCATTGGCCATTTTTCGCTCATTAATGGTTATACCATTAGTAAGTAGCTCATCTTTAAACCCCTGAAAGCGGGCAAAAAATTCTGGGCTGTGATCAGATGCATCACCGATAAACGCGCAATCGGTGCGGTTATGGGCAATTAAATGGCCAGCGGCTAGTTTGCCCCCGCCGTAGTTGTCGCAGCATACAGTAAGATCTGGGCGGTTATCTACTGTGGCGCCCCAGCATACAAACTTAGTGTTTTGGTCAAGCAAGGTTTTAAATTTTGGTTGAAAGTCTATGTAATCACCATAGCCGAGCAAAATAATGCCATCGGCTCTGTGGCTGTCTTCGTAGTCGGCTTGCCAATCGGCGCTAGCTGATTGAAACGATACCAATAAGTCGTAACCTTCTTTTGCACACGCACGAGTAATACTGCCCAGCATTGATAAAAAGAATGGATTTATTTGTGATTCATCTGATGTTGGGTCTTCAAACAACAATAGCGCAAGGGTACTACTTTGCTGAGTACGTAAGTTGCTGGCATTTTTATCAACTTTATAGTTAAGTTGTTTTGCTATGTCGTGGACGCGTTTGCGTGTTTCTTCATTAACAAGGGGGCTGTTACGTAAAGCGCGAGATACAGTTGATTGTGAAACCCCTGCATAATGGGCAATGTCAAATGAGGTGGCTTTACCTTTCATTGATACAACTTAATTAAATGCTAAATAATTGTGTCATTTTCGACTATTAGTGAATTATTTCAAGCTTTTTGCGATTTATTATTGATCTAATCCTGACACCGGTGTCATAATGCCAATGTTTTATCATTTTGTTGTCAAAACGTATTAGCTGCTATTTTATATAGCAGCCTTTTTTACTGTGATAGCTACTTTGAGGTGATAGCTCAAAGTGTATAAATAACAACGCATAGCTGTTGTAAAATAATAAGCATAAGCCGCTTACACAAAAGAGATAATACCATGAGCCAAAATTCTTCTGCCCAGTTTAACCCTATCTTAGTTGCCGATATTGGTGGCACCAATGCGCGCTTTGCATTAATTACCGACTTTAATGAGCAAACTAACCAATTTGTTATTGAGCATATTAACATATTTCCCAGTGCTAATTTTGGCTCATTAGAAAGCGCACTTGAACAATACTTAACAACGATTCCTCATGTTACGCCAACTCAGGCATGTTTAGCTGTTGCAGGCCCTATAAAAGCAGGCCAAGTGCATTTAACCAATTTGGGTTGGCATTTTAGTGTTAGTGAATTTAAAGCACATTTTAATCTAACACAATTAGAAGTAATTAATGACTTTGCTGCTTTTGCCTATGCAGCGCCTTATTTAGACTCAACGCAAAATATTACTATTAAGCCTGGTCAAGCCGATGCAAATGCAAATATTGGTGTTATGGGACCAGGTACTGGCTTTGGTGCTGCGTGTTTAGTGCGTACAGCGCAGTCAACTGCAGTGTTAAGCTCTGAGGGCGGGCATATGTCGCTTGCTCCTGTAAACGAGCTAGACGCTTTATTAATTAACGAGCTTCGTAAAGAGCACCCTCATGTATCTATAGAAACTGTTTTTTCAGGCCCAGGTATTGCTCATTTATACAAAGCAATGGCAGCCGTGAAAGGGGTTACAGCTAAAAATTTAGACGCAGCACAAATTAGTAGCCTTGCAAACAGTGGCGAGTGTGAAGTGTGCAATGCAACGCTTAATCAGTTTTGTGATTGGATAGGCAGTGTGGCAGGCGATTTAGCGGTAGTATACGGCGCATTAGGTGGCCTATTTATAGGCGGCGGTATTTTACCGCGTATGCAAACGCGATTACTTGAAAGCCGTTTTGTAGAGCGTTTTTCGCAAAAAGGTGTTATGTCGCAATATGCAGGGCAAATTCCAGTCACTTTAGTAACACAAGATAACATACCGCTAATTGGGGCGGGTGCGTGTTTATATAACAGCAAGTAAATTTGCTTAATGGTTGTATTTGGATAATGAACAAATGAAAAAAGTAACCATAAATAGCGTAGCAAGCCATGCAGGCGTTTCTAAAAAAACCGTGTCGCGGGTTTTAAATAATGAGCCTAACGTGAGTGCAGCTACGCGCGAAAAAGTACTTAAAGTATTTAAAGAGCTTGATTACACGCCTAACCCAATAGCACGCGGACTTGCGCAAAATCGCAGCTTTATTATTGGCTGCTTATACGACAACCCCAGTAAAAGTTATATAACTCGCGTACAAACGGGTGCGCTTGCTGCCTGTAAAGAAAATAACTACAACTTACTAATACACCCGTGTGAATTACGTGGCGATGATTTAATTAACGATATAGAGCAGTTATTACAAACCTCGCGTTTAGATGGCGTAGTACTTACCCCGCCATTTGGTGATTTTGAAAAGCTCGCTAATTTTTTAAAAGCTAAAAAAATACCCTATGCACGGGTTGCCTCGGCACTGCTAGAAGATGATTCAATTTCAGTGCGCAGTAATGACGAGCAGGGCGCTTATGAAATAACCGAGCACTTAATTTCGCTTGGTCATAAGTCGATTGCTTTTATTAAAGGCCACCCTGATCACAGTGCTACGCAACAGCGCTTTAAAGGTTACAGACGAGCGTTGGCAAGCCACGGTATAGAATTTGACGAGCGCTTAGTAGAAGAGGGTAACTTTAGTTATCACTCAGGTGTAGACAGTGCGCGCAGCATTTTAGATTTATCGCCACGTCCTACAGCGGTATTTGCATCAAACGATTACATGGCGGCGGCGGTATTAAAACTTGCCACACAGCGCCAATTACGCGTACCCGATGATATCTCTATTGCAGGGTTTGATAACGCACCAATTGCACGCCATATATGGCCGGGCTTAACGACTATTGCACAACCTGTAGAAGAAATGACTAAACAAGCTGTTACGCAGCTTATATCGCATATTTCGCAGCCACAAGAGCAGCCGTATCAGGTAACGCTAGAATCACGCTTAATTACCCGCGAGTCTACTGCTGCAATAAAATAACCCCCTTTTTTGTTTTTCACAGTAACCCGAATTTGAGTGACGCTAATTCGGGTTTTTTTTGTGCGGATTTTAGCAAATAAACTAAAATTAGCATGGTCATTAATTGGTCACGTTAAAATTTTACACTATTTTTGTTACTCAGGGTTGACACCGGTGTCAATGCTATGCGTTAATACAGTGACACCGGTGTCAGGGTTGTTGTGAGAGGCTCCCTGGTAGCGTACCTTTGAACGGGTAAATCAAAGATGCTCAGTGCAGTTATTTACGTGGAGTCTGTAATTGCTACTGAGCCTTTTTCCTCTAACTAATAGAGATGAGCTAAATTATGTTGCACCCTCGCATTGAAGAAGTCACCCAACGCGTTATTGAACGCAGTAAACAAACCCGTCAAGATTATTTAGATCGTATTTCGCACGCAAAAAAACAAACAAGAGTCCGTGCCGGGCTAGGCTGCGGAAACATCGCTCACGTTATGGCTGCGTGTAGCAGCGACGACAAAGCGCGCTTAAAGGCTGATGAGCAGCCAAATCTTGCTATTATCAACTCATATAACGATATGCTTTCGGCCCATGTGCCATACAAAGATTTCCCAGATTTAATTAAAGACCTTGCTACTAAGTACGACGCCACTGCCCAAGTTGCAGGCGGTGTGCCAGCAATGTGTGATGGCGTTACGCAAGGGCGTGACGGCATGGAATTATCGCTTTTTTCTCGCGACGTAATTGCTATGTCTACTGCGGTATCACTATCGCATGACGTATTTGACGGCGTTTTTTGTTTAGGCGTATGTGACAAAATTGTCCCAGGTTTATTAATTGGTGCCTTATCTTTTGGTCACTTACCGGTATTCTTTTTACCTGCTGGGCCAATGCAATCTGGTATTCCTAACAAAGAAAAAGCACGTATTCGCCAAAAATTTGCACAAGGTTTAGTAAGCCGTGAAGACTTACTTGAAGCTGAAAGCGCCTCGTACCACAGCGCAGGTACTTGTACGTTTTACGGTACTGCTAACTCAAACCAAATGTTAATGGAAATAATGGGCTTACACCTTCCAGGTAGCTCGTTTATTAACCCTTACACTGAGCTTCGCGATGGTTTAACAGGTAATGCTGTAGAAACCATGCTTAAGCAGCTTACAGATGATAAAGAAAGCCCGTGTTTAGCAGATGTAATCAGCGAAAAAACCATTATTAATGGTTTAGTTGGCTTGCTATCTACAGGTGGCTCAACTAACCACGCTATTCATATTGTTGCTATCGCAAAAGCGGCGGGTATTCAAGTAACGTGGAAAGACATGTCTGATTTATCAGAAGTTGTACCACTACTTACGCGTATTTACCCTAACGGCTCAGCCGATGTAAACCATTTCCAAGCCGCGGGCGGTATGGGCTTCTTAATGCGTGAATTAGCCGGCGCAGGTTACTTGCATACTGATGTTAAAACAATGCTTGGTGAAGGTTTAGCGCCTTACATGATGGAGCCGCGTTTAGATAAAGACGACAGCTTAATTATGAGCAACTCAACAGGCCCTTCAAAAGTGAAATGGGTAGATTGCCCAGAAAACTCACTCGATGAAGAAGTACTGCGTCCAATTAGCAATCCATTTAGCAAGCAAGGCGGCCTACAACTACTTACAGGTAACCTAGGTAAAGCAGTCATTAAAGTCTCTGCTGTAGCCACTGAGCATCAAGTAGTAACAGCCCCAGCTAAAGTATTTAGCTCTCAAGGCGAACTGCAAGAGGCATACAGCCGTGGCGAGTTAAACCAAGACTTTATTGCCGTGCTTAAAGAGCAAGGCCCTAAAGCGAAAGGTATGCCAGAGCTGCATAAATTAACGCCAGTAATGGCAACACTTCAAGACGAAGGCTTTAAAGTAGCTATTGTGACTGATGGCCGTATGTCGGGCGCATCAGGTAAAGTGCCTGCTGCTATTCACTTAGCGCCAGAAGCTGTTGAAGGTGGCATTATTGCAAAAATTCTTGAGGGCGATTTAGTAACCCTGGATGCGCCAAACGGAATATTAAAAGTACATGTTAGCGACGAAGAGCTTGCTAAGCGTGAACTACAACTTAGCCAACCAAGCTTAACCTTTGGTACCGGCCGAGAGTTATTTACTGGATTTAGAAATATTGTAAGCAGCGCCGATTTAGGTGCGAGTGCTTTTGGACTTGAATAATAATTGCCACACACTGGGTAATGAGGAACAAGTAATGAGTATTGAAAAAATCTTAGCGTCGGCACCTGTGGTGCCAGTGGTTGTAATCGAAAAACTAGAAGATGCAGCACCACTCGCTAGAGCGTTATACAACGGTGGCTTAAAAGCCCTTGAAATTACGCTACGCACGCCTGTTGCAGTGGAAGCTGTAAAACTAATGAAAGCAGAAGTTCCAGAAGCTTACGTTGGTACAGGTACAGTGGTTGATAAAGCTAGCTTTGATGCTTCAGTAGAAGCAGGCGCTGATTTTATGGTAAGCCCAGGTGTAAGTGATGAATTATTAGCATTAGCTAAAGATTCAGACATCCCTTTTTTACCGGGTGCAGCAACTGCAAGCGAAGTAATGCAGTTAGCAAGCCATGGCTTTAAGTACTTAAAATTCTTCCCTGCAGAGGCTGCAGGTGGAACGGCAATGCTTAAGTCGATTGGCGGGCCATTGCCGCACATTACTTTTTGCCCAACCGGTGGTATTAGCCTAGCAACAGCCCCTAATTACTTAGCGCTTAATAACGTTATTTGTGTTGGTGGTACGTGGATGCTAGATAAGCAACTAATTGAAAACAAAGACTGGCAAGCCATTGAAGCGCTTGCTCGACAAGCAAGTGAAGTTAAATAGGAGTCTAAAAATGATTAATGTAGCAATTAATGGCTATGGCCGTATCGGTCGCAACGTATTACGTGCACTTTACGAGTCAGCACAAAACAGTGAAATTAAAATTGTAGCAATTAACGATTTAGCACCGGCTAACGTAAATGCGCATTTAACACAATTTGACTCAGTTCACGGTCAATTTTCTCAAAAAGTAACGTTATCAGATAACACTATGCTGATTGGTGATGACGTAATTACTTTGACTCAAGAGCGTGACCCTGCAAACTTACCGTGGAAAGAGTTAAACGTAGATATCGTTTTAGAATGTACTGGTTTTTTCACTAAGCGTGAAGACGCAGCTAAGCACATTACAGCAGGTGCTAAAAAAGTTATTGTATCTGCTCCTGGTAAAGATTTAGATGCAACGGTAGTACATGGTGTTAACAGCGACGTAATTAACGCTGATAGCAACATTATCTCTAACGCATCATGTACTACTAACTGTTTAGCGCCAATTGCAAAAGCAATTAACGACACAGTAGGTATTGAGCAAGGTAGCATGACTACAATTCATGCTTATACAAACGATCAAAACTTATCTGACGTTTATCACCCAGACCTATACCGTGCACGTAGTGCAACTCAGTCTATGATCCCAACTAAAACAGGTGCTGCTGCAGCTGTTGGCTTAGTACTTCCTGAGCTTGCGGGTAAATTAGACGGTATGTCGGTACGTGTACCTACTATCAATGTTTCTTTAGTTGATTTTACGTTTATTACTAAGCGCGAAACAACAGCTGAAGAAATCAACGAAGTAATGAAAGCCGCAGCAACAGGTTCAATGAAAGAAATTTTAGAGTACAACGAGCTTCCGCTTGTTTCTATTGATTTTAATCACAACCCTGCGTCATCAATTTTTGATGCAACGCAAACTAAAGCTGATGGCAAACTAGTTAAAGTAATGGCTTGGTACGACAACGAGTGGGGTTTCTCAAACCGCATGTTAGACCAAGTTAAAGCATTAGGTCAGTACTTATAATTGACCCTGTAAAAGTTTAGCTTTATCCAACCAAGCCTGCATTATGCAGGCTTTTTTATTTTGATCGATTTATACCCACTCGTTTAATAAAGCGCTTAGCTCTTTAAAACTAGGGCGCGATGCAATATCCGTATTTATAGCACGCGCTGCTATATCGGACATTTTATTAAACAGTTCGTTTTGCTTATCTGCAGTGCTAACAGTGCTTAATAAGTCCTCAATTAAGCAACCAAAAGCACGTACTTCTACTAACAGTATTTGCTGTTGCTGATATTCGCTAAGCATGGCTAAATTTGTTGCAGCACCAAAATCACCAAATAAAACATCGTATTGCTCGTTGATCATGGTGTTATGGGCGTAAATATCGCCATGGCTTACGTAATTATCATGTAGGTGAGTTAGCGTATTTGCCATCTGTTTTGCTATTTTATAAACAGCTTCAATAGGGTAATTACAACCGTCATTAAATGTATCGCGCGTACAGGTTTCTAAACTTGGCGGCAAACCTAAATTAGTAAAGCGTGTATCTATTAGCTCCATAACTAAACCAAGCTGTGTGCTTTGCTCTATGTAGCTTAATACGTTAATTAAGTTTTTATGATAGCCTGCTTGTAAACAGCAGTTTACTTCATCAAGTGGGTAGCCATCGCTTGTTATTGCCCCTTTAAATAATTTTACCGCCACATCGTGCTGTGCTGTTTTAGCTAAATGAATAATGCCCGATGCACCTTGGCCAATTACTTTTTTAAGCTCAAAATTTTCAAGTGGCGTGTTTTGTAAACGACTGTTAGTTAAGCACTGAGCTTTATTAAATGCATTACCCGCAAAGGCAAGCCAAGCAAGTTTGGGGAGTTCTAATAGCCAATTATCAAGTTTTGTTAGGTTATTAGCAGAGAGCCTAACTAGCTCTAAATTAGTACAAGAGGCCATACTCGCGGGTAGTTGTTTTAGGTTATTTCCTGCAAGGGCGAGCTTTTTAAGCTGTGTGTAATTACCAAAGTCACTTGGCAATGCGCTTAATTTGTTATCGGTCAGTATTAACCATTCAATATTTTTAGGTAAGCTGTTTAGTGCAAACTCTGTTATTTGATTGCCTTTAAATGCAACCATAATTAAAGCAGGGCACTTAGCGAGTACTTTAGGTATATGTTTAAATTGGTTAAACGATAAGAACACCCGCTTAAGCTTTGTTAAGCATGCAAACTCATCTGGCAGTGTAGTGAGATTATTGTTTGATAAATCGAGTACTTCTAAGGTATCTGCAAGGGTTAAAATTTCTAAAGGAAACTCAGTTAAGCCTTCTACGAGTTGTAAGCGAGTAACACCATTCAACCTACCAGACTTAAGCTCTGCAAGGGTATTCATAAATTTTCACAAGCCTTTTAAAATAAAAAAGCCAACATCGCTGTTGGCTTAAAGTAAATACGTTTAGTAAAGTTTAAAATTGCGCGTTATGGTAAACGTTTTGCACGTCGTCACAATCTTCAAGCATGGCTAAAAAGCGCTCCATTACTTCTACGTCTTCACCTTCAATAGGGGCTTCAACTTGTGGTACAAACGAAATTAAATCTACGTCAAAATCTGTAATACCCATTTCTTCAAGCGCTGTACGGGTGTTGTTGTATTCTGTATGTGGTGCAAAAACCGTCACTTTACCGTTTTCTACTTCTACATCTGTTACATCAACATCGGCCATCATAAGGGCTTCTAGTACAGCTTCATCGTCATCGCCATCAAAAACAAAAATAGCGAGGTGATCAAATAAATGTGATACCGAATTTTGTGCGCCTATTTTAGCGTTTGCTTTGGTAAAACAAATACGTACATCAGCAAACGTACGCTTATTGTTGTCGGTTAAACAGTCAACAATAATCATACAGTTACCAGGGCCGTAACCCTCATAACGTGTGGCTGCGTAATCTTCACCGCCGCCGCCTTTGGCTTTGTCTATTGCGCGCTCAATAACGTGTGCGGGTACCTGGTCTTTTTTAGCGCGCTCGATTAAACGGCGCAGCGCAAGGTTACCATCTGGATCTACGCCACCATTTTTAGCGCAAATGTATATTTCTTTACCGTACTTAGAATAAACTTTAGTTTTAGCACCCGCAGTTTTAGCCATTGAATCTTTTTTGTTTTGGTAAGCTCTTCCCATCTGCGTTTCGCCTTAATATATGTAAATTATTGAATAAAATTGCAAGGCCGTATTCTAAAGGTAAAGCCGCAGTATCGCCAGTAAATGGCGTTAATTAATCTTCCTGCTGCTGTAATTGCCACATTTGAGCGTATTGTCCGTTTTGTAATAAAAGCGCTGAATGTGTGCCTTGCTCAACTAGTTCGCCCTTTTTAAATACTAATATGTTATCGGCATCAACTATAGTTGATAGCCGGTGTGCAATCACAATACTGGTGTGGTTTTGAGTTACATCGCGCATTGCCTTTAAAATGGCTTGCTCCGCGTGCGAGTCGAGCGCCGAGGTTGCCTCATCAAAAATTAAAATAGGAGATTGCTTTAAAATTGCACGTGCAATTGCAATACGTTGTTTTTCGCCGCCAGATACTTTTAAACCGCGCTCGCCTACCAACGTTTTATCGCCTTGCGCTAAAGTTGAAATAAAGTCTTTTAAATGGGCCATTTCTATTGCCTTATCTATTTCATTATCGCTTGCTGTGGGTCTGCCATAGGCAATGTTTTCGCGTATGCTGGTGTTAAATAGCACGGTGTCTTGTGGCACTATAGCAATGGCTTTACGCAGGCTATCGAGGGTGACGGAGTCTATAGCTTGGTTATCTATGGTTATACTGCCCGCGCTAATATCGTAAAAGCGATAAAGTAACCGCGCCAACGAGCTTTTACCTGCACCACTTGCACCTACAACGGCAACCTTACTGCCTGCTTTAACTTGAAAGCTAATATTACTAAGAATAGGGCGGCTGGCATCGTAACTAAAACTGACATTATTAAAGGCTATATTTCCTTTGCTAACACAAAGGTGTTGAGCATGGGGTCGCTGCGTTACCTGTGGTTTTTTATTAAGTAAGCCCAGCATGTTTTCTAAATCGGTTAGGGCGCGCCTTATTTCTCGATAAACAAATCCTAAAAAGTTAAGCGGCAAAAATAATTGGATCATGTAGGCGTTTATCATTACAAGTTCGCCAATTGTTAGAGCGCCCGTTACCACTTCTTTGGCACCTAACCACATTAGCGCTGTAATAGCGCTTGCAATTATTAACGCTTGGCCTGAATTAAGCGCAAGCAACGACATTCTATTTTTTAAACGGGCGGTTTCCCAATTTGCTAAAAAAGAGTCGTATGTTTTAGCTTCAAATTCTTCGTTATTAAAATATTTTACAGTTTCGTAGTTAAGCAGGCTGTCTATGGCGCGCGTATTACTAAGATTATCGGCGGCGTTTGCCTCACGTATAAAGCGGTTTCGCCACTGCGTTACTGTTACAGTAAAGGTAATATAAATAGCAACCGCTAATAAAGTTATTAATGCAAACCAAATAGAGAATAGCGAGCCAAAAATAATAGCAACGGTCAGTATTTCAAAAAGGGTGGGGACAATATTAAACATTAAAAAACGCATTAAAAAGCTCAGCCCACTAGTACCACGCTCTATATCACGGCTTATTCCACCTGTTTGCCTATCGAGATGAAAAGCAAGCTCTAGCGAGTGTAAATGTTTAAATACTTTTAACCCAATATCACGCATCGCGTGCTCTGTCACACGAGAGAACACCGCATCTCTTACTTCGCCTAAAAACACGCTGGCAAACCTAAGCCCACCATACATAAGCAATAGTAATGCAGGGATAACTAAAACTGGATTAATTGATTTATCAACCGAGTCGATAATTTCTTTTAATGCCCAAGGCATTAAAAGAGTTGCGCCTTTAGCTCCTATAAGCGCTAAAAGGGCTAAAAGTACGCGCCCTTTAAATTTAGTAATGTATGGCCACAGCGTTTTAATGCTTTGTTTTAAGGTCATTGCATCGGCGCGTTTTATAGTACTGTGTTTAGAGCGCATTACGGATCTCAGTCAAATAAATACTTAATTAATATGCATTGTATTTTAAATACTTGCCCATATATACTACGCATCCCTTATTTTAGTTTGACGCAACCATGTTTAACGTTCGTGTGTTTATATCTGCTTTTTTGCTGTTTTGTGCGCTTTTTAGTGTTCAAAGTAGTGCGCAGTGCGCAACACATAAATTAAACACTGTAACCACCTCATTGAGTGTGTTTGCTGATAGCGTTGAGTTAGCTAAAACGCTGCCTATATCAACATCAGTAAAGGGAAGTGAGCACAAAAAAACACATCAAACAGGGTTTGACGCTCATCAACCTAGGTTAACGGCTAGTAATTCTTTGTTATTTTTACATGTCGCGCAAAGTGAGCCTGAATACGACGTTGTATTTGAATTTTTTGCACACACCCTTTTTAGAGAAATATACCTAAGCCCCAACGCGTTTATTGCCCAACAGCCATGGTATACACTTGTAACACATAGCAAAAAGTCGCGACTCAGCGGCTGGAAAGACGCTAATTTACTCTATACCGCCGTAAGTACCTACCACGCTTAATTTTCTTATTTAATTTTATTAGGTTTTAACGTTTTATGTTTAAGCCTTGAGATTAATTGTGCTTTTAAAAAGTACGTTACCGGTTCTGGTAATAAGGAAACACCATGTTAAGTGTAAAAAAAGATCACAAGCCGTTTATGGCTAAATTTAAATTAAGCTATATAGCCATGCTTATTGTGCTGGTTTTATTAGCCATTAGCGCATTACCCAACTTATACCCAAATAAATCGTGGTTACATGTAAGAAATGCACCTCATAGCGAAACACAAGTTGTGTCAAGTACTAATGCATTAGTTACTTTTTTAAATAACCAAGGCTTAAAAGTTAAGCAAGGGCTCAATAATCAAACATCTATAAATATTTTGTTAAACGAGCCAACTAAAAGCGCACAAGCGCAAGCGGCTATAAAGGCACAATACCCACACACGCAAGTTAAAATTGTAGAGCATGCAACGAGCCCACTTTGGCTGCAAGAATTTGGTTTATCACCAATAAAATTGGGACTAGATTTAAACGGCGGTGTGTTATTTGTACTCGACGTAGATTTAGATAAAGCAATTGATGAGCAATTAGTCAGTGCGTATCAGCAAGCAAAATCAATTATTATTAAGCAAAAAGCGCACGGCCTTAAAGTGCTGCAAACAGGGCACGGCTTTGAAATAAATGCTCACCCAAATGGAGCAAAAAAACTTACCCCGGTAATTAATGAGCTACAAAGTCGATTTGCTAATTTAGCAGTTTCAACAACCAGTAATGGTGATATTAAAAATGCAAAATTCACCTATTCAGAGCAAGGGCGAAGCAACTTTGATAAAGAAGTAATGAGTCAAACGCTCACAACGCTTCGCTCACGCATAGAAGAATTAGGCATTACCGAAGCCGTCACTCAGCGCCAAGGTAAAAACCGTATACGCATAGAGCTACCTGGCGTGCAAGACCCAACAGAGGCAAAGCGCATTATAGGCGCAACTGCATCACTTGGGTTTTATCAGTTAAAAGAAATCGGTGGGCAAACATTTGATATGCAATCTGGCGGGACCATCAAACTTGATCCTGTGCCAATTTTTACCGGTGAGCATATTAATAATGCCACCATAGGGCGCGACGATTGGGGTAAACCCCTTGTGCAACTTAGCCTTGATGGGCAAGGCGGCGATGCCATGTCGTCGTTTTCAAAAGCGAATATTGGTAAGCCTATGGCCACGGTTTACTCTGAGTACTCTCAAAATGCTAAAGGTGAAACGGTTAAAAAAAGCGAAGTTATAAATGTGGCAAATATTGCGCAGCATTTAAGTTCACGTTTTAGTATTACCAATATGAAAAGCCAACAAGCAGCGGCCGATTTAGCACTATTATTACGCGCAGGCTCGCTAACAGCACCGGTTACTATTGTGCACGAGCAAACAATTGGCCCAAGCCTAGGTCAAGAAAATATAACTAACGGCTTGGCCGCATTGATGCTGGGAATGGGTATTACACTTGCCTTTATGGCAATGTGGTATCGCCGCTTAGGGCTTATTGCAAACGTAGCGCTGTTATTAAACTTAACGTCGCTTGTGGGGCTAATGTCGTTATTACCAGGGGTTGTGTTAACACTTCCGGGTATTGCCGGGCTGGTACTTACCATTGGTATGGCGGTAGATACCAACGTTATTATATTTGAGCGAATAAAAGAAGAGCGTAGAAAAGGTCGCTCTGCTTATCAAGCTATTCAAGAAGGTTACAAGCAGGCCGCTAACACCATATTTGATGCCAATATAACCACCATGATCACCGCGCTTATTTTATATGGAATAGGTTACGGCCCTGTTAAAGGTTTTGCCATAACATTGGCACTTGGCTTAATAACCTCGGTATTTACTGGCGTGTACGTATCAAAAGTACTAAGCCAAACGGTATATTTAAAAATGGCTAAAAAAGCAGGAGTAAATGCACATGCTTAACACTTTTTTAAAGGGCAAGGCGGGTACACGTCTGCGTTTTTCGGGCATGCTTTTGAGCGCCATACTTGTACTGCTATCGGTATTTACGCTTAGTCAAAAAGGGCTTAATTTTGGGCTCGACTTTACCGGTGGTTACCTAACAGAATTTACCACCAGCCAAGGTGTTGAGCTAAAACAACTTGAGCAATTTATTACTAAAAATCACAATGGCGAGTTTGAACTAACCGCACAAGGTAATAATCACTTTCAACTACGCGAAGCGCCCAGCGGTTCAACAGCAAATAGTAGTGATTGGCAAAGCGCCATTACACAAAATGCAGACATTAACGCCGAGGTTTTATCATCAGCATATATTGGCTCGCAAGTGGGTGATGAACTGTTTGAACAAGGTTGTTTAGCGCTATTTTCAGCCATGGTTGCAGTAATGCTTTATTTAGCTGTACGGTTTGAATGGCGTTTAGCTGTTGGCTCTGTGGTTGCGCTAGTGCATGATTTATTACTGGTACTGGGGCTATTTTCGCTATTAAATATTGAGTTTAATTTAACGGTACTTGCCAGTTTGCTGGCCATTATAGGTTATTCACTTAACGACTCTATAATAGTAGGCGATAGAGTACGCGAGCTTTTACGTGTTAAATCTAATAATGCGCTTAGCCCCGCAAGTATTATTAACAACGCCATAAAAAGTACCTTAACGCGTACGCTTATTACATCGGGCACCACGCTTGCTACAGTTGCAAGTGTTTGGCTCCTCGCTGGTGCGCCATTACAAGGCTTTGCCATCGCGCTATTTACTGGCATTGTAGTCGGTACGTTCTCATCTATTTGTATTGCGGCTACTTTACCTGAGCTTTTAGGGTTAAGTGCTAAAAATTACGAAGAAAAACAAGATGCAGAAACGCAAGCGTTGCTCGATATGCCCTAGCAATAAATGCTTTTAAAAATCTGCATTAAAACACAGGCGCTTAAAATAATGGTTTTAAGCGCCTTATAACGGTAAAATTAATCACATAGTTTACCGTATTGGTTATTAGCGCCTTTCATGAATAAATCCCACGTAATAGAACACCTTAAATTTGCACTCGAAGCACAATTAAACAGTGCAAAACAAGCTGCCAAAGCCGCGCACGACGCCGCCACTCACGAAGAAAGCGTTGCAGAAACGCAATACGACACCCTAGGACTCGAGGCCGCTTATTTAGCACAAGGCCAAGCCGAGCGTGTAAACGATTGCTACAAAAGTATTAAACAATTTGAAGCCATTTTTAAAGAGCCCACTTACAAAAAAGTGATTATAAGCTCTCTCGTTTGCCTAGAAGATGAAAACGCCTTACAAAAATGGTTTTACTTAGGCCCAGCCGCAGGCGGTTTAACGGTTGAAGTAAAAGGGCTGACTATTCAAGTTGTTACACCAGAAGCACCGCTAGGTAAACAACTTTTAGGCAAACAACTTGATGATGAAGTAAGCCTAACCATTGCAGGAAAAAACCATGAATATGATGTGGTAGAGATTTTATAAAGCATTGGTTTTATATGTAGGTCGGATAAGCGAAGCGCCATCCGACAAAACCATATCAATACAATAAACGCTTATACTTATAAATTAATTGTCGGATGGCATGGCTTCGCCATTTATCCGACCTACGTCAATGTTGTAAATATCCTAAAATTGCGCTTTATTTATCTAATGCGTAACAAATAATACAATGGATATGCAATGCAATATCGTCGTAATTATGTAAAAGGTGGGACGTACTTTTTTACAGTTAATTTGCTCGATAGGAATAAATCGTTGTTGGTTGAGCATATCGATTTATTAAGAGAGTCTATCCGTTTTGTTAAATCTCAAAGGCCATTTTATATAGATGCATGGGTTGTGCTGCCCGATCACCTTCATGCAGTTTTAACTTTACCAGATGATGATGTGGATTATTCGACTCGCTGGCGAGAAATTAAAAAGCGATTTTCAAAATCACTCCCAAAGACAGAGTTTTTAACTCAAACACGGAAGCGTAAAAATGAACGTGGAATTTGGCAGCGCCGTTTTTGGGAACATACTATTAGGGATGATAATGATTATTGGCATCATGTTAACTATGTTCATTTTAATCCGTTAAAACATGGCCTAGTTAGTCAAGTAGCTGATTGGCCTTATTCAAGTTTTCATAGAGCCGTGAAACAAGGCATTTATGCAAATAATTGGTGCGGATAAAAAATATAAATATTTCGTAGGTCGGATAAGCGAAGCGCCATCCGACAAAGCTATAGCTTCATAATACACTTTAATTTTGTACAAAAGTTTTTGTTAAATGAAATAATTTCGGCCTTTATTACGCGTCGGATGGCATGGCTTCGCCATTTATCCGACCTACCCAACTAGTTAGCCTTTTTCACAAACTTCGCTGTTACCATCATTTCGCCAATACCATCTACTTTGCAATCTAGCTCGTGATCTTTTTTATCAAGCACACGCCTAACGACCGCTTTAGTACCGATTTTAATAACTTGTGAGCTGCCTTTTATTTTTAAATCTTTGGCTACGGTTACTTTATCGCCATCAGTAAGTAAAGTGCCGTTGGCATCTTTAACTAAAATTGCGCCTTCATCGCTTGTACTATTTGGGTTCCATTCATAGGCGCATTCAGGGCATATAAGCAGTTGTTGGTCTTCGTAAACATATTCAGATTGGCACTGTGGGCAGGTAGGGTGTGACATTTATAACGCTCATAAAATAGTAATTTTGCGTATTTTAATCTGCATTAATAGGAAAATATAGTTAATCAATATTTTTTATCTTCACGCTAAAAATATCTCGTTTGTGTGGTTTTTAAAAAGAGCATATAAAGCAGATGTCGCTTAAGCAATTTAAGCGCTAACACTTACAGTAGGTATTTGTTAAAGCACCCATCGTATTAAGTGATACGCGCAATGCCCACTTAGTACGCTGGGTGTTTCTATTTATAGTGCTGAGTATTTTATTAGGCATGCTTTTTATATTTCTGACTTAACTAGGAAAAGTCGTGTTTAAAACCTTAATAGTGGTTGATAACAACGAGCAAACACTTGCTCAATCGTTCGACAATGTAATTACGTTTAATAGTTACTTACGTGATTACCCAAAACATAATGAACCTAAAACCCGCATTATTAATTTATGCGACTCAAGCCAATACTTGAGTAAAGGTTACTATTGCTCATTACTTGCAGAGGCCCGTAAACACCAAGTATTACCCAGCGTTAAAACAATAAACGCGCTTCGAAGCGGTCAAGCTCCTATGTTAAATATTGGCTCTATTGATGGCGAAATTTACTTTGGTAATGCCTTAAACGAATTACAAAGCAAAGCGGCTAAATCGGTATTTAAGCAATACCCAGCGCCTATTTTATATGTAGATGAGCAAGGCTTGTTACAGCAAGGTTCGCTTAGCACTTTAAACGATGAACAATTCAGCAATTTTGTAGCAAAACTAAATACGTTTACTCAAACCCAGTGGCGCATTGGTACTGTGCAGCGCCGTTTTAGATGGGACATGGCAATCCTTGTTGATCATAACGAAAAAGTACCACCGAGCGATAAAGACGCCATAGCCCGCTTTATAAAAGCAGCGGCTAAGCATGGTATTAATGCTCATGCATTAAGCTTTGAAGAAATAGACAACATTGCCCAGTTTGATGCGTTATTTATTCGCCAAACTACAGCAATTGACCACCCAACGTATCGCCTTGCTAGTAAAGCGCAAAGCCTTGGTTTAGTGGTTATTGACGACGCTGAGTCTATTTTACGCTGTTGTAATAAAGTGTATTTACACGATGCGTTTAATTATCAAAAAGTGCCCAGTTTAAAAACGGTGGTAGTGGCTGATCAATCAGCGCAAACGCTTGAGCAATTAGAAGAGGCGTTTACCTATCCGCTGGTTTTAAAAATGCCTGAAGGGTCGTTTTCTAAAGGGGTGTTTAAAGTTGCAAACCGCAGTGAGCTTGAAGCTAAACTAACAGAGCTGTTTGAATATAGCGCATTGGTACTTGCACAAGAATACATGTACACAGAATACGATTGGCGAGTAGGTGTATTAAATGGCCGCGCTATTTATGCGTGTCGCTACTTAATGGCGCGTAATCATTGGCAAATTTATAATCACGATGCTAAACGGTTTTTCTCTGGTGGCTTTGAAACGCTACCTACCTTTGAGTTACCAAAAGCCGTGTTAGATGCCGCTTTAAAAGCATGTAAAACTGTGGGTAAAGGCTTATATGGCGTAGATGTTAAAGAGCATCAAGGTAAAGCATATGTGCTTGAAGTAAATGACAATCCAAGTATTGATCACAAAGTAGAAGATGGCTATTTAGGCGACGAGCTATACATGATCATTATGGACGAATTTAAACAACGCCTAGAAGCGCGAGGCCGTGGGTAATAACATGCGTAACCTTGTTATTCGAAAGGCTATTAGCAGTGATTTAACTGCACTGATTGACGTTGAAAATACTTCCTTTAATAACGATAAATTGAGCCCGCGTAGTTTAAAGCGCTGGTTAAGTGCTAAGCACGGTATTTTGCTCGTTGCAGACAACGGCGAGCAAGTATGCGGCTATGGGCTGGTGTGGTGCCATAAAGGCACGCGTTTGGCGCGTTTATATTCGCTTGCTGTAAAACCCACAATGCAAGGCAAAGGCATTGCCAAAATGCTATTAGCTGAGCTTGAAAAACAAACCAGTGAGCGTGGGCGTATTTACCTTCGCTTAGAAGTGGCGGTAAATAACGAAAGTGCGATAGGGCTTTATAAAAGTTTGGGTTACAGAGTGTTTGGCCAATATAGCGATTATTATGACGATCACAGTGATGCACTGCGAATGCAAAAAAATATTCGCCAAACGCGTGAGCTAAAAGTAGCGCGATTAACGCCGTGGTACCAACAAACTACCGAGTTTACCTGTGGGCCTGCTGCGCTATTAATGGCAATGGGGGCACTTGAGCCAACAACTGAGCTTAGCCAATCGCATGAGCTGGCACTTTGGCGTGAAGGCACCACCATTTTTATGACATCGGGTCATGGTGGTTGCCATCCGTTTGGTTTAGCGTTGGCGGCTAATAAACGCGGCTTTAAAAGCGAGGTAATGGTAAATACCACAGAGCCTTTGTTTTTAGATGGCGTACGCAATGAAAACAAAAAAGTGGTGCTTTCAACAGTACACCAACAATTTGTAGAGGGTATAGCGCAGGCAAATATACCGCTTAGCTATAAAGATGTTGAGCTTGAGCATATTGAACAATGGTTAAGCCAAGGCTTTAGTGTGCTGCTACTAATTAGCACATACAGTTTTGATGGTAAAAAATCACCTCATTGGGTGTGCGTTACCCACCTTGATGAGCACTGCGTGTATGTTCATGACCCGTTTTGCGAGCCAGGAAGCGACAAACAACTCGCTATAGATTGCCAGTACGTACCTATAGCGCGCAGTGATTTTAGTAAAATGTCAGCATTTGGTAGCCAACGTTTAAGAACCGCAGTGGCCATTGCTAATAATTAATAGGTTTATAAAAGAGAGTGACTTTTTTAGATTTAATTGATGTAGCCCCTTATTCGTGGGCAGCCATTGGCACCGCCGCTTTTTGCGGTGCCATAATTGGCTTAGAACGGCAATTGCGCGGTAAACCTGTGGGTATTCGTACCTCTGCGCTCATAACGCTGGGCACGTATTTGTTTTTATCAACCGCGTTTAACTTACAAGGCGATGTGATTGATCATTCGCGTGTAGTAGGGCAAATAATTACAGGTATTGGCTTTTTAGGTGCAGGGGTCATGCTTGCAAAAGACGGCGCTGTAGTAGGGGTAACCTCTGCTGCAACCATTTGGGTGCTTGCCTCAATTGGCGTAATGATAGCCACCGACAATTTAGGCGCTGCCATTAAACTTTCGGTGCTGGTGGTTGGTATTTTATACGGTGTAGATGTACTGGAGGCAAAATTTAAAAGCCTAAGCAAAGGCGTGCACACTAAAGTAAAAAATTATCAAAAGCGTTACTACCGAAAAGACTTTAACGACTCAGAGCGCCACTGATTTAACGCCACAAATTTAGTGGCGTTATTATATGGGAGTATTAGTTAAAGCGTGACTGCTTGGTACCCTATTGCCTCGTTAATAGGCGCAGGGCGACCAATAAAATAGCCTTGTACGTTATCTACTTTCAGCTGCCTCAATGTGAGAAGCTCTTCTTTATTTTCGATGCCTTCAGCTACAATCGTACAATTAATTGCTTTTGCAAAACCACATAATGCTTTTGCGAGTAAAAACTTTCTTTGGTCGTTATTTATATTTTCAGTCAGGCTTATATCAAGTTTTATAATATCGGCTTCTAACTCCAATATGTGCTGAAAAGACGAAAACCCAGCACCTACATCGTCAATAGCTAATTTTACGCCTTTATTTCTCAATGGCTCAAGTGCCGCGCGCATAGCTTGGTAATCTAAAATAGGCGAGTGCTCTGTGACTTCTAATATAATGCGGGTACAATCAACATTTTGTAATACATTATTAATTGAGCCCGATAATATATGTGCAGGGGATGTATTTATAGTCACGTAGGCATGTGGGGCAAGTTCATCCATACAGTGTAGGGTGTTTTGTATAGCAAGAATTTCTAGGGCTTCACCTAGCCCTAAGTTGTCGGCGTCTTTAAACCATACATCGGGGGTTTTGTAAGGTTGAGTAAAAAAGCGTGAAAGCGATTCATAACCCGATAGCCGATTCGTCGCTAGGTTAAAAATGGGTTGAAAATAAATAGTGATGGCATTTGTTTTTATAATATTTTCAATCAGTATTTTTGTTTCATTACTTATGATCTCTGATTGTGATCTTTGTTCAATGAGCTCGGTAGCAAGCTCTGAAATTAGTTTTAAAAAAGCCAGATCTCTATCATTTAAGTTGTCATCAAATGTGGTTTTATAACAGCAAAAGGTACCATACGTTTTGCCTGATGCTAAAACAATCGGTACACCTATGTAAGCGCCTATATTTAACTTTTTGGTGACCGGCATAGCCTTAGTAATAGGGTGTTTATGTGTGTTAGGAATTATTGGTTCAAGGTCGTTGTCTGAAATTTTTTTACAGTAAGTCTCACAAATAGGATCTGAATTACCTACTGATACGCAGTGGTTATCGGTATGATTATCGACCACCTTAAAAACCCGATCTGTTTGTGTAAATTCTGATATAAACGCCACATCCATTTTAAGATGTTTGCGAACAAGCGAAAGTAACCTTAATAACTTTTCGTCCACAGAGCCATTATTTTGTTGTTCAAAAAGGTGCTGTTTTATTTCATCGCTCATACAATAACCTAGCTAGGATTTTAGCTAATAGTGTAATTTATATAAGGAAAAAAGCCACTTAATTGCAGCTTTGTATTAGCCAAATAGTTTTCTTCGTACTACTTTTCTGTACTCGCTTGGCGTTTGGCTAAGCACTTTTTTAAACACGCGGGTTAAATGACCTTGGTCGTTATAGCCGACCTCAAGTGCTACTTCTTGAATCGTTAAATTAGATGAAGCTAATAGCTCTTTAGCGCCTTCTACCCGTAATTGTTGCCAATATTCTATAGGGCTTTGATTAGTTGCAAGCTTAAAGCGGCGGGTAAATGTACGATAACTCAAACTAAATTGGGCGGCTACTTCTTGTAAGTTTAACTCGCTGGCTAAATTAGTTTTAAGCCAAAACTGAATTTGCGCTATGAGTTCATCTGGATGGCGGTCAACTGCGCCTTCAAGGTAGCGCTGATCTTCGTATGGTTTACGTACTTCGTGCGAAAAGTTACGCTCTACATGTTGCGCAGCGGCTTTGCCATAGTATTGGCTAATGATATGTACGATCACATCGGCAAGGGCATTTAAACTTGCCACCGTATACATGCGCTCAGACTGGGTGATAAAAAAGTCGGGCTTTAGGCGCACTAACGGGTAGTCGTGGCTAAATTGTTTAGCGTAATGCCAATGGGTTGTTGCAGGGTGCCCATCAAGTAAGCCCGCTTCTGCAACTAGGCAATTACCCGTGCCTACACCAATTATATGACTGCCGGTTTCAAAGCTTTCTTGTAGCCATTCCACCACTTCTTTATTAGTACGTACGACCGGACGAGGGTTTCGCCATATACCGGGCACAATAATTAGGTCGTTGTAGGGCGCGTTGTGTGTGGTGCAGTCGGGGACTATGGCAAGCCCAGTACGGTTTTGTATTGGCTCATTATTTTTAGCAATTAAATTTATACTAAGTGGTCTAAAATCCGTGTGGCTTAAATGGCCTTTTGCATAAGCCTCACCCGCTCTTAGCATTTCAATAGGCAGTGTTAAACTGGTAATAAGTAAATGCGGGTACACTGCTATGGCAATATTTAACGCTGGGTTTACTGATTTTTTATGCATGTGAATGCTCCGACCAGTACTTTTTGGCCTTTAATGCTGAATATTTGGCTATTAAAGCACAAAGTGCTGTGGTTAATCCAATTAAACTGTTTGCTTCTCCCATAACACGTTTTAAAGGTTAATTATGACAGCATTACCCGTAATAGTAGGCATGGGTGGTATTAACGCCGCTGGCCGTACTTCTTTTCATCAAGGTTACCGCCGTATCGTGTTAGACGCATTAAACGCACAAGCTCGTAGTGAAACATTTTTAGGCCTCGCCACATTAATGAACTTAGTACGCGTTGTTGATGGTCAATTACAAGACACAAACGGTAATAATGTTGAGCAAAGCGACATAGAAGCACGCTTTGGTGAGCAAATTATTGCTGGCACACTTATTCGTAAAATTGAAAAAGAACATTTTGACGCAGATGCCACGCCTTGGCAGCAAAAGATGACGTTAAAGTCCTCTGATGAAAACGCAATTGTGTTTGAAACGCGCGCACGCGATTTACCAACCCCAGTGCCTGCCAGTTGGAAAGTTCAAGAGCTTGAAGGCAAAAAAGTAAAAGTGACTATAGCGGCAGAGCTAGATGTAAAATTAGATTCTACCCGTGATAACCCAATTAAATCGGCAGGCCAGTTTCCTACCGGGTTTGATCCATCAATAATGTATAACAGCCGTTACCAGCCACGTGGTTTGCAAGCCACTATATTTGCAGCAAACGATGCTATTAAGTCAACTGGTCTTGATTGGCAACGCATAATGAATAGCGTAGAGCCAGATAAAATTGGTACTTATTCAGCCTCGGTTATTGGCCAAATGGACGACAAAGGATTAGGCGGTTTAGTTAAAGCACGCCAGCAGGGCGATCGTGTTAGTACAAAACAATTAGCACTTGGCTTAAACACGATGTCGACTGATTTTATAAACGCCTACGTTACAGGTAATGTAGGTACTACGTTTTCTACCTCGGGTGCATGTGCCACATTTTTATATAACTTACGCGCTGCAGTAAACGATATTCAAGCAGGGCGCACACGTGTTGCGGTGGTAGCAAGTGTTGAATGCGCTATTACGCCTGAAGTAGTAGAAGGCTTTGGTAATATGAGCGCCCTTGCTAATGTTGAAGGTCTGCGCCGTTTAGATAATTTAAGCAGTGAACAAGAGCCAAATTACCGTAAAAGTAGCCGTCCATTTGGCGAAAACTGTGGTTTTACATTAGGTGAAGGCGCACAAGTGGCCATTTTAATGGACGATGCGTTAGCACTTGAACTAGGTGCAGACATTATGGGCTCAGTACCGGATGTATTTGTAAATGCCGATGGTATAAAAAAATCAATCACCTCACCGGGCCCTGGTAACTACATTACAATGGCCAAATCTGCAGCGCTTGCAACAAGTTTATTAGGTAAAGAGGCGTTACAAAAGCGCAGCTTTATTTTAGCGCATGGTTCTAGCACGCCGCAAAATAGAGTAACAGAGTCACTTATTTACCATAAAGTGGCACAAACGTTTGCCATTGATAGCTGGAAAGTGACGGCGCCAAAAGCTTATGTAGGGCATACAATTGCCCCCGCCAGTGGCGATCAGCTCGCTATTGCGCTGGGTGTATTTAGCCATAATATTATGCCGGGTATTACTACCATAGATAAAGTTGCCGACGATGTTTATGCTGATCACTTAGATATACGTAACAGTCATTACGATTGTGGCGAGATGGACATAGCCTTTATAAACTCAAAAGGTTTTGGCGGTAATAACGCCACTGCTACTGTACTTAGCGCTAAAGTAACACTACAAATGCTTGCTAAGCGTCATGGTGAAAAAGCGATGAGTGATTACGCTGATAAAAACACATCCGTTGTTGCTGCGCAAAACACCTATAAAGCGCAAGCTGACCTTGGTAAGTACGAATTAGTATATCGTTTTGGTGATGGCGCCATTGACGATAACGACATTGTAATTGGCGAGGACGGCATAGAGCTTCCTGGTTTTGATAAAGCAATTTCGTTTAATGCAACCAACTCCTATCAAGATATGTTTTAAGCACACATACTTGAATCCAAAGGCGCTGTTTAAGGCGCCTTTTTTTATGCCTATGATTTTTTATTATAAAAGCCATAATAATACCAATCCGTAATACTGAATCATTTTGCGCGGCTAAACATGTCACTACCTGCGTTAAAATTCTCAATTAGAATAATTAAATAGCGAATTTTTTACCTAGCTACAAACACGTTTTCCAACCTTAAAATAGATCACTTAATGAAGCGGATTGGTATAAAGTTGATTAAAAAATGACGTGTTTTTTATGGATTAACTTGCATTTATGGAGTACCTTTGTTTTTATAATAGAAACATAATCTAGGATGGATATATCGATGAAAAAACTTTTACTAGCACTTTCTCTCGCTTCAACCTTTACTCACTTATCAGTATCAGCAGATGATTTTGTAGCTGCTGAAATTATTAATAAAAACTACGACCAGCTTACTAATACCTCGCCGCGTGCATCGAGGTTAGAAGGGATTAATTTAAGTAGCTACGTGGTTGATGAAAACGGCCAGGTGAGTGATATCGAAATTGTGGCTTCGCTTGGTCAAAAAAAATATCAACGAGAAGTTCTCGATTATGTTTCTAAGCTTAATTATAAAAGTGCACAGATAAATGGCAGTGCCGTGCCTACGGCGAAAACTATTACGGTAAGCTCGCAAAATGTACATGCTAGTTTTTCTAACGATCAGGCATCCCCGGCGTTTTTTGACGATTATGAGAAAGCCAGCCAGCTTATTGATGATAAAAAGTACGATGAAGCTAAAACGTATATTACTGAGCTTGAAAACGAACACACTAAAAACACAGTCGAAATAGTTTTACTGGCTTGGCTTAAAAGCCAACATAGCTACTTTGTGCAAGATTGGAAAAGCTTTGATAAGTCTATTTATGAAGCCTTTTTGTTTAGAGATAACTTACCGGATCAAATAAAAAAACGCGTTATTAAAAATGCCTTACAATGGTTTATTTCAAAACAAGACTACGTACGTGCTTACGATGCAATTGATGCATTAGGCGATATTGAATCAATAACGTTTAGCGAGGAAAATAGAGCGCAATTACTTGCACAAGTGAATGACATTTATAAAAATTCTGGCGCTATAAATCAGCAAATAACGCTTGAGTCTGAAAAAGCGGTTTTACCTTTACTTTCTAAAGGTACGGTTGAACTTAGTGCGAGTAAACCGTTATCTAAAGTACAACTTCGCTGTGAAAACAAAGTCGTTGATTATAATACCAACGAGATTGATAAAATATTAATTTCAAAAAATGATATTCGTTGTGGGCTATTAATTAAAAGTGCACAGGCGCAAACGGTTACTTTAAAACAAACTGGTGAAAGCTTTTTATAAAAAGTATTTTATTGGTAATAAACACTTAAATAAAAACCCCACATTATTATGTGGGGTTTTTGTTATATATATTTAGCAATTAGGGTGTGCTTATTATTGCGCTTCCAGCCTAAATAGCATTTTGCAAGTAAAGTGGTTAAGCCTATAACCACAGCTATAAATAACAAAGTTGCGCCATAACTCATACCGTAACCCGGTGGAAGGCCTACTAATGTGTCGCCGTAAGTCATATCGCTAAAACTAAGCCCTAAAACAGGGATAAGCAACCAAGCGACAGCGTGCAATAAATACAAATGTGCAAGGTATGAGAACATACTGGTTTTACCAAGCACTTGTAAAAAGTTGCGAGAAAAGTCGGCTTTAACATGGCTTAAAAGTTTAAGCGCAATTAGCCCAAGGCCCACGGTTAGCAACATAAATTGTAATGAGAGTGGGTATTTAGTCGGGTTTAAAAACGACATAACAGTATTAATAGTATTGGTATGAATAGTAAATACTGAAGTGTCGCCGTATAAATTAAAACCGCGCAGCACAGTATATAAAGCAAGGCAGCTTGCACCTAATATAGCTGCATAATTCATCACCTGAGCTTTGTACTGGTGTTTTTTATAATATACCCCCGCGCAGTAAGCTAAAGCCATTAAACCTACAATGGGCGCAACTGGGTAAGTTGTTCTCATTTTTATGCCCAAAGGTAGTTCAAGTACATTTTTTTGATGTGCAATAGACCAAAGAGTATGTGCAAACGTATTTGGCTCAAAGCTTACGCCATCAAATAGGTTATGGCCAAACACCAACAATAAAGCACTTATTAGCACTGCATAAATGCCTAATAAACGTAATAAGCCTAATATGACAAATCCCCAGCCTATTGCCCAAATGACCTGTGCGTACAACATTGGAAAAGCGGGGTTAAAGCTCCATGACCACGAAACAATGGTAAATTCAAAAATGATGAGCACCAAACCACGGATAATTAAATTGTAAGAAAATGCTTTAGTTGAAGCGTATTTATGCTCGGTAACAGCTGCTGAAAGGCCTGCTAAAAAAACAAATAAAGGGGCACAAAAGTGCGAAATAAAGCGGGTGAAAAAAGTAACAGGGCTGGTACCCGGAACCGCCATAGGATCGGTTACTGAGTAATTAAGACAATAATACATACCATGGTCAATCACCATAAATATAATGATAATGCCACGCAATAAATCAATATGATGTAACCGAGGGGCTGTAGAGTGAGACGACATCATTAAGCTCAAATACGTTGTATAAATTTGCCGATATTATATGTTATATAGTATCGTCATGCGAGCTTGAGCGCTTTTAAGCGCCTTGATTTATTACATTAATTTAGGTTGCAGTAGTTACTCACAATTTATCTTCTTTTTAGTAATTTCATAATGGTACACCTTAGCATTACTTAAACTTTTTAATGTACCTCAGTGTTATAAAATTAATGATAGCTAATAAAATAGCAATTTCGTAACGGCTGTAGGCAACCGCTATACCAATTAAACCCATATTCCATATGCTTGCTGCTGTTGCGGTACCCGATGTAGATTTATTATTTTTTAAAATTGCACCACCGCCAATAAAGCCTATGCCGGTAATAATCCCTTGTAGCATTTTAGATTGCGCTTCTGCACCTTCTAGCACTGACATAGCAATTACCGCATAGCCGCATGAGGCAACTGCCACAAGTGGAAAAGTCCTTAACCCTGCGCCATGGTGGCTTCGCTCCCTGTCGTAAGCCATAGGCAGTGCGAGTATGTAGGCAATGCCAAGGTGTACTAAATTATCGATGATTTCGTTCCACTGTAAATCAATTTCCATAATGGTCTCTATTGGTTAAGGGTGTAAACTAATAGCAACCTATAGGCCAGCTTATTTTATTATATAAATTCAATGTGTTAAATCTAAATGTGAGATGCATTCATTAATTAATTGGTAACATTTACATAGTTAATTTACGCTTTTACAGATAAACCCTGCCTATGCGTTTAATTAATTATGCAAAGTGCGTATTATTTTATTATTAAACATAAATAAACAGTATTTCACTTGCCTTTACATACAACCAAGCTTGAAAAAACAGCGTTATTACTTTGCCTTACTCTTTGTGCTATTGCATTTTTGGCGCCTCAATTACTCACCAATCATTTGCAACCGCTTATAAATAACGCTTTAAGTTTTTTAGGGGCGCCGTTTTTTTTATTAGTAAATTTTTTATTACTTGCAGTTATCGTTATTGCCATAAGCCCGCTTGGGAGGCGAAAAGTAGGCGGTGACAATGCCCATATTGAATTTGGCTTATTTGGTTGGCTTTCTATGCTTTTTGCCGCAGGGATGGGGTCGGGTTTAATTTTTTGGGGAGTTGCAGAGCCTGCGTTGAATGTAGTCAACTCTCCTTTAAAACATACACTTTACCCTGACAAAGTAAGTAGTGCTTTAGCGCTGACGTTGGTTAACTGGGGGGCGCATGCGTGGGCTCTTTATGCAGTATTTGGGCTTGTGTTAGGTGGCTTAACAAAAAACAGTCATTGCAGTGGTGATATTAGCGCACCGGTAATCAGTGCATTAAAAGGCGCAATAAATATAAAATACCAAAACAGGCTTACCTTTATTGTTAAATTAGTGGCCGTGCTCGCCATTTTTTTTGGTGTGGTTGGGACAATTGCAAACTCTACGTTATTGCTACGCAAGGGAATTGAAATAAACCTAGGGATAGAGTCCGCGCTTGTATCTGGTTTTATCATAATCAGCTTAATTGTATTGCTGTATACAATATCGGCCAAGCTTGGGCTTAAAAAAGGTATTCAAACGCTGAGTAAGTTTAATGTTTGGCTAGCTTTTTTACTTTTATTGTGGCTGCTTTTGTTAATGCCCATACAGCCTATAATGGCTATTGCCATTGAGGGTACTAGGGATTACCTACGGCTTATTTTTACAGGGGCATGGCAATTACAAAGCCAACTTAATAACCCCGAGTGGGCAAATGGCTGGACCTACAATTATTATTTTTGGTGGTTAGCGTGGGGACCTTTTGTTGGCGTGTTTTTAGCTAAAATTAGCCAAGGTCGACCAGTGTGGCAATATATATTGAGCGTAGTGTTGCTACCTACGCTTGTGACTATTGTGTGGTTTAGTGTGTTTTCGGGCTCAGCTATCGCATGGGATAAAACCTACCATGCCGGTATTTTAGATGCCATTAAAGCCGACTATACCCAAGGGCTATTTATATTTTTTCAGCAGTTAGGCTGGCAAGGCGCCGTACTTATTTGGTCAAGCTTGTTATTGTTACTTATTTTTGTGGTTACCTCAGCCGATTCGGCGATATTAGTAATACGTGATTTAACAAATAGCAAAAAGGCAAAAGCATGGAGTATTTATGGTTGGTCACTCGCGCTTGGGCTTTGTGCCTTTATATTACTGGTACAAAATAATGAGCCACTAAACAGAACTATTGCTATTATTGGCGCTTTACCGTTTTTAGTTATTTTTATTTTACAGCTGGTGGGCTTTATAAAAGAGTGTATAAGTGAATTTAAGTATTAGGGCTTAAACCCATTTTATTAATAAAAGGATGACGCACTGTATTAAATTGTACGCTCACGCCGTTCAAAATTAAGTATATAGAATAGGTATACATATTTTTACAATACTATTTTTAAAGATGTTTATAATTTAGGTAATATTTTTGATCAGGATGAGCCATGAGAGCGCTAACTTTATGTTTATGTGTTATTTACCTAAGTGGCTGTACAGTCGCTGGTGTTATAATTGATGGGCAGGCACAGTCAAATGCACGCGCCAATAAATATAGTAATAGCCCTGCTCGTTCAGATCCTTATAAAAATCCACTCGAACCTGTACCGAAAGACAAAAATGGGTTTAGTTTTACCGATATAGGGTTAAAAATAGATTCATTGCTGATCAATTTAGTAAAAGGTGAGGGCAATACGGTACAAGTGTGTAGGCAAGTGAGTAAAGTATTGAAAGAGTGTGTAGAAGTAGATAAATCTGATCTACACACTAATGAGATTACACAGTTAAAAACTGATTATGAAATGATAAGTGTTGGTCAATAAAGCTGCTTATAAAAAAGTAACTATGATCGTAGCCAGCTTGCATTTCAATACTAAGCGGGTAACCTTTATTTTTAGCAACAGCCGCTAAATTTTGTGGCTTAAGTTGCTCCTCTAAAAACCCATCGGCATCGCCTTGTGTAACAAGCATAGGGAGAAAATCAGCTTGCTGCGCTTTTTTCATCAACTCGCACGAATCGTATTGAGCCCAAAGCTCTTTGTCAGTACCTAAGTAACCCGTAAATGCTTTCACGCCCCATGGGCAGTCAATTGGATTAACAATAGGGCTAAAGGCCGAAGCGCTAACAAACGCTTTAGGGTTTTTAAGTGCCACCATTAAAGCGCCGTGCCCGCCCATAGAGTGACCGCTAATTGCTTTAGTACTGGTTACTGGGAAGTGTTGCTCAATAAGCATAGGTAGTTCATCAACTACATAGTCATACATATTAAAATGTGTATTGAACGGTGCTTGTGTTGCGTTTACGTAGAAGCCTGCGCCTTGGCCAAAGTCGTAGCTGTCATCATCAGAGACATTATCACCACGTGGGCTTGTATCAGGCGCTACAATTGCAATACCCAGCTCAGCCGCTTTTTTAAATGCGCCGGCTTTTTGCATAAAGTTTTCGTCTGTACAGGTTAAACCCGATAGCCAATAAAGTACCGGCACTTTGTTTGTTTCGCTTGCGCCAGGGGGTAAAAATACCGCAAAACGCATTGTGCAATGGGTACTTGTTGCAGTGTGGGTATATTGTTTGTGCCAACCACCTGCTACTTTTGTACTTGAGATATTTTCTAACATAAAAATCCTTAAAAGCCGCAAACAATTAAGTATTACGGCTTTTTAATACATAGGTTACCAATAACGTATTAGTAGTGAATTACTGTACGAATACTTTTACCTTCGTGCATTAAATCAAACGCATCGTTAATTTCTTCAAGGCTCATGGTATGCGTAATAAAGTCGTTAAGAGCAAATTCGCCTGCCATGTAACGCTCAACTATTTCAGGTAATTGTGAACGGCCTTTAACGCCACCAAATGCGCTACCACGCCATACACGCCCTGTTACTAGTTGGAAAGGACGGGTTGAAATTTCTTGGCCAGCACCGGCTACACCAATAATTACCGACTCACCCCAACCTTTATGACAACACTCAAGTGCTGAGCGCATTACATCAACGTTACCAATACACTCAAACGAGTAATCAACACCGCCATCGGTCATATCAACAATCACTTCTTGGATAGGCTTGTCGAAGTCTTTAGGGTTTACTAAATCTGTTGCGCCAAGTTTTGTTGCAAGGTCAAATTTGCTGGTATTAATATCAACACCAATAATGCGACCCGCGCCTGCCATTTTTGCACCAATAATAGCCGATAAACCAATGCCACCTAAGCCAAAAATAGCCACGGTATCGCCAGGTTTTACGTTTGCAGTGTTTGTTACCGCGCCCATACCTGTGGTTACGCCACAGCCTAATAAACAAATTTCTTCAAGCGATGCTTCTTTGTTTACTTTTGCGAGTGAAATTTCTGGAAGTACTGTGTACTCAGAAAAAGTAGACGTACCCATGTAGTGATAAATTGGTTGGCCGTCTTTAAAAAAGCGTGTAGTGCCATCTGGCATTAGGCCTTTACCTTGTGTTTCGCGCACTGCTGAACACAGGTTAGTTTTGCCTGAAGTACACATTTTACATACGCCACATTCAGCGGTGTAAAGTGGAATTACGTGATCGCCTACTTCAACACTGGTTACGCCTTCGCCCACTGCATACACAACGCCTGCACCTTCGTGGCCTAAAATTGCTGGGAAAATACCTTCAGGATCTTCACCTGATAAAGTAAATGCATCAGTGTGACAAACACCAGTAGCGGTAATTTTTACCATTACTTCGCCTTTTTTAGGCATCATCACATCAACTTCTTCAACGCTTAATGGTTGGTTTGGACCCCACGCAATAGCTGCTTTTGATTTTATAAATTCAGACATGTGTTTATCCTTTGTAGTGGTTTTAAATAACAGTTGTAGACCCAATTTGTTTGGGTGATGGCTCTATTGTATTTGTTTCTCAAATAATGATAATCTCCGATTTATTAAAACACTTTTACAG
Organism: Pseudoalteromonas sp. R86517; assembly: GCF_042466295.1. Lineage (NCBI taxonomy): Bacteria > Pseudomonadati > Pseudomonadota > Gammaproteobacteria > Alteromonadales > Pseudoalteromonadaceae > Pseudoalteromonas > Pseudoalteromonas sp. R86517. Next base: position 1,613,241 of record NZ_JAXHCB010000001.1, on the reverse strand, counting down.
TATGGTAATAATGGCTCGTTGGGATGGCATAGACGAATTTATAGCAGTGGGTGAAGAGGGTAGTTTTACAGCAGCGGCTAATGTACTTGGGTTGTCGGTTGCTCATATAAGTCGCCATGTAACGGCGCTGGAGCAGCGTTTAAATACCCAGTTACTCACCCGTACCACCCGCAAAGTGGTATTAACCAAAGAAGGTGAAGCCTTTTTACATCAAACTAAGCAATTACAACATGCTATGGACGATGCCACGCAAAGCTTAGCAACGCAGCAAACAACGCCTAAAGGTAAAATTAAATTAACAGCACCAGTTATGTATGGTGAAACTTTTATTATGCCCATTGTGCACAATTTTATGCACGCTCATCCTGAGGTCGAAGTAATTGCTACGCTTTCTAACGAGCAAGAAAATTTACTCGAAGGCGGGTTTGATTTAGCCATTCGGTTAGGGCATTTAAAAGATTCAAGCCACAGAGCACGGCGTTTAAGTGCTAGGCGCTTTATAATGTGTGCCTCCCCAGATTATTTATCCCGAGTAGGTGAGCCCCATACCCTAGGCGAGCTAAACCAACATCAATGTTTAATTGGTAACAGCAGTTACTGGCGAGTAAACGAAAATGGCCGCGATAAACATATTAAAATTGCGGGGCGCTTGCGCTGTAATAGTGGTTGGGCATTAGTTGATGGTGCAAAAAAAGGCCTAGGAATAGTGCAGCTGCCTAATTATTACATTGAAAATGAGCTACGAACGGGCGAGCTTGTGCCAGTATTAACTTCTTATCAGCCGGATCAAGAAGGCGTGTGGGGAATTTACCCACCGCGTCAGTTTGTTGCCACTAACGTAAGAGTATTACTTGATTATTTAGTGACTGGGCTTGAATAAAGCGCGTTTAAAATATAGCCAAGTATAAGATTTATAAATTATTTCTTACATTTATGGTCATATTCAATTCATCTTAGTTCGTGCTACTATAGCCGCACACTTTTAGCATAAATGTTTTAAATAATATGTTTCAACCGGTTAGCTTATTTATAGGGCTCAGATATAGCCGCTCCTCCAAAGGAAATGCGTTTATATCGTTTATCTCGTTTTTTTCTATTGCCGGAATAGCCATAGGGCTAATGGCCTTGTTCACTGTAAGCAGTGTAATGAATGGCTTTGAAAACAGTTTAAAAACAAATATGTTAGGGCTCATTCCCCACGTAGAAGTACAAGCCAATAAACACACCAGCGAACAAATGACAGCGTTAAAAGCCGATTTAGAGCGCTCAGATTATGTAGATCACGTAAGCCTTTACCGCCACGGCGAAGCCATTTTGCAAACCAATAAAGATTTACACGGCGTATTACTGCAAGGCTTGTATGGCGATAACGGATCGCTATATAAAATTACTGATAAAGTTGTGCAGGGCAATTGGCAAAACGTTTTAAATAATAGCTACAACATAGCTATTAGCCGTTACTTAAGCCGAAAACTTGGCGTTGGTATGGGAGAAAAACTGCGCGTAATTATGCCTAATGCCTCTACTTACACGCCACTTGGGCGCATACCTAGTCAGCGTTTATTTAAAATAGCCGCAATATACGAAACCGGCTCAGAGATAGATATGAGCCTTGCATTTACCAGCGGTGCTTCTTTACAGCGGGTATTAAAGCTTAGCAAAAATACCGCGCCTAACTTAAGTGTGTCGTTACATGAACCCTTTGAATTAGCGCAATTTACAACGGACAGCCAGCGCATTTTACGCGATTACCAAGTAAGTGACTGGCGCAGTAGCCAAGGTACTTTATTTGCCGCGGTTGCCATGGAAAAACGTATTATGTCTATGTTGTTAGGGCTGATTGTATTAGTGGCTGTATTTAATATTGTTTCGGCACTGACTATGATGGTGAGTGAAAAACAAGGCGAAGTGGCTATATTACAAACCTTAGGTTTAACGCCTTCACAAGTACAAAAAGTGTTTATGGTGCAAGGCTTGTATAACGGGGTTATTGGCACCGCGATAGGGGCACTTTTAGGTGTATTGTTTAGCTTATATATTAATGAACTACTCGCTGCTGTGGGGCTAAACCTACTTGCAGGTGTAGAGCTTCCGGTAAAATTTGATGTGTTAAGCCTCGTTATTATTGCGCTTAGCAGTATTGCAATGAGCTTTTTAGCCACTTTATATCCTGCGCGCAAAGCCGCAAAAGTAAAACCAGCAGAGGTATTGCGTTATGAATGATTTAGTTATTAGCTGTCAAAACTTAAGTAAAGTTTATCAAGATGGCCAAAACAAAGTAGAAGTATTAAAAGGGGTGGACTTATCTCTTAACCAAGGGGATATGCTGGCTATAGTAGGCAGCTCAGGCTCAGGGAAAAGTACCTTATTGCATATTTTAGGAACCCTTGATACGGCTACATCGGGTAGCGCTAAAATAAAAAATCAAGACGTTGCTAAATTATCGCGAACAGAGCAAGCGGCGTTTAGAAATAAAAACTTGGGCTTTATTTATCAGTTTCACCATTTATTAATGGAATTTAGTGCGGTTGAAAACGTGGCTATGCCGCTGCTAATTAAAGGGCTCAACGCAAAAGAGGCAAAAGAGCAAGCCTTGCAAATGCTAGATAAAGTAGGCCTAGCGCATCGCAGTGAGCATAAACCTTCGGCACTCTCTGGTGGAGAGCGCCAGCGTGTTGCTATTGCTCGAGCGCTGGTGACTAAACCCGCATTAGTGTTAGCCGACGAACCTACCGGTAACCTTGATAAGCAAAACGCGATTAAAATTTACGATTTAATTAATGAGCTAAATAAAAGCTTAAATACTAGTTTTGTGGTGGTTACTCACGACTTAGAGCTTGCAGACAAACTAGGAAAAATTGCGTATTTAGATGATGGGAAACTTGCCATTAAAGAGTCGCACCATGTTGCTTAGTTTATTTTTAAGTGAACGCTTTAGAGCGTATTCTGGCCATAAAGACGAAAAAAACGCATTTGTAAGCTTTATTGCCAAAGCCTCTACCGTTGGTATTTTATTAGGGGTGGCGGTGTTAATTGTTGCGCTTTCGGTTATTAATGGCTTTGAGCAGCAATTAGTGCATCGTTTATTAAGTGTGGTACCGCAAGTTGAATACGTAGCGCCTAGCCGCCCCATTGCTGATTGGCCTAACAAAGTAGAAAAACTTAAAGCAGAGCCTCATGTTACAGGTGCTGCGCCATTTATAGCAGTAAATGGTATGGCGCAATTTAAAAGCCAGCTTAAAGCGGTAGAAATACGCGGCGTTGAACCTAGCTATGAAGGGAATGTATCGGCCATAAATCAATTTACCAAAGGCACACTGGTTAGTCAGCTGCGCACGGATGACGTTATTTTAGGCAAGCAAATTGTAAAGCAATTAGGCGCTAATATAGGCGATAACATTACTTTACTCATTCCTAAAATTAGCGAGCAAGGCAAGTCTCTATTAGCCCCTAAACGCGTAACGTTAACACTTGCGGGCATTATAGAAATGGGTGGGCCAATTGACAGTAGCGCTGCATTTATTCACTTAAATAAAGCACAGTCAGTTTTAGGTTACGACGCCAGCCAAGTGACAGGTTTACGTTTGAGCGTAGATGATGTGTTTGCTGCACATCAAATTGCACTGCGAGTAGGGCAAACTATTAGTGATTATGTGTATGTCTCTAGCTGGTTTAGAACGCAAGGTAGCCTGTATCAAGATATTCAAATGGTACGCACAATTGTGTACATTGTGGTGTTTTTAATTATAGCGGTAGCTAGTTTTAACATTGTATCGTCGCTTGTAATGGAAGTGCGCGAAAAACAAGGCAACATAGCTATTTTAAAAACCATGGGCGCTAAAGACAGTACTATTTTAGCTACCTTTGTCATGCAAGGTTTAACGCAAGCCTTTGTTGGCGTGTTACTTGGCACACTAGTTGGGGTTATATTAGCGCTTAACATTAGTGAGCTGTTTACATGGGTTAGCCAGTTATTTGCAGCTAATCCGCTTGAAGGTGTTTATTTTATTGAGTTTTTACCCAGTAAATTAGTACTCAGTGATATTGGAATAACAGTTATTGTTACCTTTGTTTTAGCTGTACTTGCTACTATTTACCCGGCGTGGCAAGCAACTCGAGTCGACCCTGCCAAGGTGCTGGGTAATTAACAACTCTTTATAGTGTAAATATCAATAGGGCAGCGTGCCTTAAGCTGCTAAACTGCGCGCTCATTTAACGTGGGCGCTGTAATTTAGCCTCGCTCTCTACTCAGGAAATTACTTTGACAAATAACGATATTTTACGCCGTGTTCGCTATACCTTTAATTTAACCGATACTGCCATGGTCGGTATTTTTGCCGCCGCAGAGGCTACAGTTACCACTGAGCAAGTCGTTGCATGGTTAACAAAAGAGGGTGAGCAAGGGTTTGTTAAAATGTCAGACACTGAGTTTGCTACGTTTTTAAATGGCTTTATTAATACAAAGCGTGGCAAGCGCGAAGGCCCACAGCCTGTGCCAGAGGCTAAGTTAAATAATAATATTATTTTTATGAAGCTACGTATTGCTTTAAACATGAAAGCAGAAGATGTAATAGCAACACTTGCACAGGTTGACTTTGAATTAAGTAAACATGAGCTCAGTGCGTTTTCTCGCAAAGTAGAAAATAAACATTACCGTGTGTGTAACGACCAGGTTTTGCGCTTGTTTTTAACAGGTGTTCAGCAGCAGTATCGCCCTGCAGAGTAAGTAAATTATTTAACGCTAAAAGCTCAGCAATTGCTGAGCTTTTTTGTAATTAATGTTTGCGGTTAAGAAAAGGCCTTATCAGTAAGTGATTGCTGCATTTGCTCTCGCATTTTAAACTTTTGCAGTTTGCCTGTTACTGTCATTGGGTAACTCTCTACAAAGCGAATATAACGGGGCATTTTAAAATAGGCGAGTTTGTCTTTTAAAAATGCACGTATTGCTTGCTCATCAAGTACTGCATCTTCTTTTGGCTGGATCCACGCACACACTTCTTCGCCGTACTTCTCATCACTAATACCAAATATAGCGGCATCTTGAATACCTGGGTAAGTGTAAAGAACCTCTTCAATTTCGCGTGGGTATATGTTTTCGCCACCTCGAATGATCATGTCTTTAATGCGGCCAACAATACTCACAAACCCTTCGCTGTCCATTACCCCTAAATCACCAGAGTGTAACCAGCCTTCGTCATCTATAGTGGCTTTTGTTTTTTCTTCGTCATTCCAATAGCAGCGCATTATACCGGCGCCCTTACTGCAGACCTCACCAGGTACACCTATTTTTTGAATGTTACCCAGTTCGTCAATAATTTTAACTTCAGTGTGAGCAAGGGCTCGGCCAACGGTTGTTACTTGGCGCTCTATTGATGAGTCGGTTTCGGTTATATTGTTGATTGGGCTGCACTCAGTTTGCCCATACGCAATTAATACTTGATGCATGTTCATTTGTGTTTGGACTTTACGCATGACTTGCTCAGGGCACGTTGAGCCCGCCATTACACCAGTGCGTAAAGTGCTGAGGTTATAATTGGTAAAATTAGGCAGCTCTAGTTGGCTAATAAACATAGTCGGCACACCATGCAGCGCGGTACAGCCCTCTTGCTGGACAACATCAAGCGTGGTTTTTGCATCAAACGCATCGCTTGGGTATATAGCTGCGGCGCCTTTACTTACACATAACAGGCTGCCAAGCACCATCGCAAAACAATGATACAGAGGCACAGGTATGCACAGCTTATCTTGCGCTGTAAAATGCATAGCCTCTGCAACAAATAGCGCATTATTTAGTATGTTTTTATGGGTGAGTGTAGCGCCTTTAGGGTTGCCCGTGGTGCCAGAGGTAAACTGTATATTTATGTCTTGATCCGCGTTTAAATTTGCTGCAATCGCATTTAATTCAAGCTTGTGGGCTGGGGTGGAAAACTTCATCACATCAGCAAACGTAAACATACCAGGGCTTTTTTCATTGCCAATGCGTATTACATTTTTAAGGCTAGGTAGGGCATGTGCATTTAGCTCACCGGGTTCACATTGGGTAAGTTCAGGCGCCAAGCTGTTAAGCATATCTATATAATTGCTGCCTTTAAAATGTGACGCGGTAATTAACGTGCTGCATTCTACCGAGTTCAAAGCATAGGCTAACTCGTTTGGCCTGTAGGCAGGGTTAATGCAGACCATAATGGCACCTATTTTGGCGCTCGCAAATTGGGTTAAACACCACTCAATGTTATTAGGTGACCATATTCCTACTCTATCTCCTGGTTTAACGCCTATTGCTAGTAGCCCCATAGCGAGTTGATTAACTTTATTTTGAAATGCTTTATACGTTAAGCGTACATTTTGATGGCTAACAACGACAGCGAGCGAATCAGGGTGTTTGTCGACAATAAAATCAAAGTACTCGCCAATTGTTTTATCCGTTAGCGGCGTGCTTTGCGCACCTTTAAAATAGCTTTTTGTGAGCGGTAGTGTGTTTATTTGTTCTACTTCTTTTACCGAGCGCGATGGTGTGTGCATGTGCTTCTCCGTATTAATGTGTGTCAGTTACTTATATCAATCCGTGCTGATAAGTCAGTATTCATTTACTTAGCCACGAATAGCTGTGTAGCAAAATAAAAAATAGTTAAGCGAATTGTTTTAGGTTGTAGTTAAAATAAACACAAAATGTCGACAAAGAAAGGGTGGTTAGACTAATGTACTAAGCATAAAGAAAAGTTAAATGAAACGTTTTACAGATGGGCAATAAAAACTAACTTTAATAAAGGCATAAAAAAACGCCACTAAATGGCGTTTTTATAGTTTATTTTAATCGCTTTGTGACTTATAGCTCGTCACTGCGGTAGGTTTTTTTCATAATGTATACATAGGCATTAACAAAAGCGTTTTCTTGGTACTTTTTAAGGCCTGTGTCTTCAAACGCAATAGGTATAGGGTTGCGTTTAAGCTGCTCTTTAATTTCGGTCGTTGAGAACACGCGAACGTCTAACTCTTCAATTAATTGAATCGCTGTTTCCATTTTAAAGCCCTTTGCACTGCCTGCAAATTTACCTTTAGGTTGGCGCTCACGAATGGCAACAGAATCAATTTGGTAATCTTGCATTAGTTTTGCAAAATCAAATTGAAATTTACGCATTATTTCAGTGTCGTTACCGTTACCTAAGGTAAAGCGTGTTTGGCGCACATCGCGAATATCAAATACGTCGTTATCTTTACTTAAAATACAAAGTAGTACATCACTACCGGTAATTTCTACACCACATGTTCTCATTGCTGTTCTCTAATATAACTTAATTGCTTGGTATTATACTCAACATCTAATAAATTGCGAGAGCAAGGCGGTGCAGGTGCATTTTAATAATCAATAAACTCAAGTTGTCACATGCTTAATTTAAATTAGCGAACGAAAAACAAAAAAATGACAATTTTAGGTAAAATTTCAAGTAATGAGCGCGCTTTAAACTTGTAATTGATACTCTATCACGCGACAATATCTTTTTTGTAGTTGAGCAGACTCAGCATCTACATTAGTCATTTATGGCGAAAAATAGTCAATGCTTATTCGTAAAAGCGTTGTCGAGTCATTCTCATTTAATTTATTTAAAAATACACGTGATACATTGTAGGTGTCACCACTGTATGTAAGGATTTATAATGCCAGTTATTACTCTTCCTGACGGCAGTCAGCGTAGTTTTGAAAACCCTGTAAGTACTCTTGATGTAGCTAACGATATTGGTCCTGGTCTTGCTAAAGCAACCATTGCTGGTCGCGTTAATGGCGAGCGTGTTGATGCGTGCGATATGATCAACGAAGATTCGCGCCTTGAGATCATCACCGCAAAAGATGACGATGGCCTAGAGATTATTCGCCACTCGTGTGCTCACTTAATCGGTCACGCAGTTAAGCAGCTTTTCCCAGACGCTAAAATGGCTATTGGTCCAACTATTGATAACGGTTTTTACTACGATATTGATATGGAACACTCTTTGTCTCAAGAAGACTTAGACGCCATTGAAAAGCGTATGTTGCAACTTGCAAAAACAAACTACGACGTAGTGAAAAAAAATGTAAGCTGGCAAGAAGCACGCGATACGTTTGAAGCGCGTCGCGAAACATACAAAATGGAAATTTTGGACGAAAACATCGCAAAAGATGATCGCCCAGGATTATACCACCACGAAGAATACGTAGACATGTGTCGTGGTCCGCACGTACCAAACATGAAATTCTGCCAAAACTTCAAAATAATGAAAGTAGCTGGTGCTTACTGGCGTGGCGACTCTGAAAACAAAATGCTACAGCGTATTTACGGCACAGCGTGGGGCGATAAAAAGCAACTTAAAGCGTACCTTAAACGCTTAGAAGAGGCTGAAAAACGCGATCACCGCCGTATTGGTAAAGCGCTTGATTTATGGCACTGGCAAGAAGAAGCGCCAGGCATGGTATTTTGGCACAACGATGGTTGGAGCATTTACCGCGAGCTTGAAGAATTTGTTCGTGAAAAACTGCGTGAGTACAGCTACGAAGAAGTTAAAGGTCCAATGATGATGGACCGCTCTTTGTGGGAAAAATCAGGTCACTGGGAAAAATACTCAGACGCCATGTTTACCACAGAGTCAGAAAAACGCGAATACGCTATAAAACCAATGAACTGCCCAGGTCACGTGCAAATTTTTAACCAAGGTTTAAAATCGTACCGTGATTTACCACTGCGTATGGCTGAGTTTGGTTGTTGTCACCGTAACGAACCATCAGGCGCTTTACACGGCTTAATGCGTGTACGTGGCTTTACACAAGATGATGCTCACGTGTTCTGTACAGAAGAGCAAGTAATGGACGAAGTTTCAGCGTGTATTAAGATGGTTTATGATACATATGAGACATTCGGTTTTGACAAAATTGTAGTTAAGCTTTCTACGCGTCCTGAAAAACGCATCGGCGACGATGAAATTTGGGACAAAGCAGAGGTTGCATTAGCCGATGCACTTAAAGCAAACGACATTGAATTTGATTACCTACCAGGTGAAGGTGCCTTTTACGGACCTAAAATTGAATTTACTTTGTACGATTGTTTAGACAGAGCGTGGCAATGTGGTACAGTGCAACTCGACTTTGCATTACCGGGTCGTTTAGGCGCTACTTATGTAGCAGAAAACAACGAACGACGCACTCCAGTTATGATACACCGTGCTATTTTAGGCTCAATTGAGCGCTTTATCGGTATTTTAACTGAAGAATACGCTGGTTTATTCCCAACGTGGCTTGCTCCAAAGCAAGTGGTAATTATGAACATTACCGATAAACAAGCAGATTACGTGCACGAAATTGTACAAAAATTAAATAAACTTGGAATTAGAGCCGCTGCTGACTTGAGAAATGAGAAGATTGGCTTTAAAATCCGAGAACATACACTTAAGCGTATTCCTTACTTACTCGTTGTCGGCGATAAAGAAGTTGAACAACAGGAAGTAGCAGTACGTACCCGCACAGGTGAAGACCTAGGCAAATTTAATGTTGATGATTTTGTAGCTAAAATTAGCGAAGAAATTAAAAATCGACAGTAAAGATCGAGCGTGTAGGGCAATCACAAATAGCCAACTACACGCTTATATTATTGATATTCTTGGAGGAACGTACCATTAGAGGCGGCAAGAAAGGGCAACAAACAGCTCAAAAAAATCGTATTAACGAAGAAATTACAGCTCAAGAAGTTCGTTTAATCGACATCGAAGGCGAACAAGCTGGAATTCAGTCATTAAAAGACGCACAAGCTATGGCTGATGCAGCGGGTGTTGATCTTGTAGAGATTAGCCCAAACGCTGAGCCGCCTGTTTGTAAGGTTATGGACTACGGTAAGTTCATCTTTGAAAAAAGCAAAGAACTAAAAGAGCAGAAGAAGAAGCAAAAGCAAATCCAGATTAAAGAAATCAAATTCCGTCCTGGCACGGATGAAGGTGACTATCAGGTTAAGCTGCGCAACTTACGTAAGTTCTTAGAAGCTGGCGATAAAGCTAAGATTACTATCCGCTTCCGTGGCCGCGAAATGGCTCACCAAGAAATTGGTATTGAATTATTAAACCGTGTTAAGGCTGATTTAGAAGAACTTGCAGTAGTTGAGTCTTTCCCAAATCGTGTTGAAGGCCGCCAAATGGTTATGATGATGGCGCCTGTTGCTAAAAAATAATTTTTAAGCGATAATACGCACCGAATTTAGCTCAGGTACCCAAGTAATATGCAAATATTCACCTGTGCTAACCGGTTTTAAAGTAAAATTGCGGCATTTTTGCTGGGTTTTCACCGGAATATGGCAGTAAGTTAGGCCTAAAAGTGGAGCTATAGAAATATATCTCACGCCTGCTTACTAATTTTTAAGCAATACATTTGGAGTTATTGCAATGGCTTATAAGCTAAAAAGTCACAGAGGCGCTGCTAAGCGTTTCAAGAAAACTGCTTCTGGCGGTTTCAAGCGTAAACAAGCGCATCTTCGTCACATTCTGACTAAGAAAACTTCTAAGCGTAAGTTACACCTACGTCCTAAGATGATGGTTCATAAAAATGACCATGGTCTAGTTTCACGTATGTTACCATTCGCTTAATAGGGGTTTTTAGAAATGGCAAGAGTTAAACGCGGCGTTGTCGCACGTGCACGTCACAAAAAAGTTTTAAAGCAAGCTAAAGGTTACTACGGAGCACGTTCACGTGTTTACCGCGTAGCTTTCCAGGCAGTTACTAAAGCGGGTCAATACGCTTACCGTGACCGTCGTGCTAAGAAACGTACTTTCCGTCAATTATGGATTGCACGTATCAATGCAGCTTCACGTCAAAATGGTCTGTCTTACAGCCGTTTTATCAATGGTCTTAAAAAGACTTCTGTTGAAATCGATCGTAAGATCCTTGCAGATATCGCTGTTTACGACCAAGTTGCATTTGCAGCGCTTGTTGAAAAAGCAAAAGAAGGCCTAGCGGCAGCTTAAGCTTTTTTAAATAAGTAATAAAGAGGAGCCCTAGGCTCCTTTTTTTGTGCCTGTAATTTAAGACTCACTGAATAATATCCCCCCGCAATGATACTTTATTATTTTGATGGCTAAATGTGTCGCTATCTGCGTTAAAAAACTCTCGTTTAGAACAACTAAATAGCGAAGTTTTTCCTAGCTATCAACACGTTTATCAATTCTGTAAATAGATAACTTAATTAAGCGGATTGGTATAAACAACGAATTGCTTGCTAAGCTATTGACACTTTTCCCCAGCCTTAAAATTAACTACTTTAATAATCACTTTATTAAGTCCATGGGTATAAACGGGCTTTCTTTTTTGTTGAATCACCGCACTTTTATAATATCGCTATGTTTACTTGGTATAATTTATTTTATTAAAGCGTTTGTTAGAGAAAACTATGTTTGCAAGCCTGTTATTTTTATCTGCAATTGTGGCAGATAACAGTCATTTACCGCCTCTTATTCCTTGGCAAGGTGATAGCGTTTCGTTATTACAGCAGCAAGGCCCGTTAACCACTGATTTTGAGTTATCACAGGGCAAAGCCTCGCCAAACTATGCCGATACTATGGCGTTTGTAGATAGGCTTGTAGCGGCAAATCCCACGCAGTTTCAGTCTCAAATAATAGGCTACAGTAATAGTAATCGCGCTATTAAAATGGTGGTTGCCAGTGAACAAGGTTTTTTTGAAGCGGGGCAAATGGCCAACAGCACTAAGCCAACCGTTTTTATCCAAGCCGGTATTCATGCAGGTGAGATAGATGGTAAAGATGCCATGTTTATGTTGCTGCGCGATATTGCAACCGGTAAGCGCCGTGACATTTTAAAAAAGGTAAACATACTTTTTATTCCTATTTTAAACGTAGATGGGCATGAACGCAGCAGCGCATTTAATCGCATAAATCAGCGCGGCCCTGAAAAAATGGGCTTTAGAACCAATGCAAATAATCTAAACCTTAATCGCGATTTCACTAAGTTAGATACACCAGAGGTGAGAAGTGTTTTAAACGTTATTAATGATTACAACCCAAACTTATACATTGATGTGCATGTTACCGATGGCGCCGATTATCAGTACGATGTGACCTATGGTTATAACCCTGTATTTGCAAGCGAATCGCCTGCTATATCTGATGCATTAGATCAGTATATAAAGCCGGTTATTGACGAAACATTACAAAAGCAAGGGCATATACCTGGGCCATTGGTATTTGTTATGGATAAACGCGACTTTAAAAAAGGCCTTGCAGGTTGGGTGGCTACACCGCGTTTTTCAAACGGGTGGGGGGATTTAAAATCATTACCAACAATTTTAGTCGAAAACCATTCTTTAAAACCTTATCAACAACGCGTATTAGGCACCTATGTATTTTTAGATGGGGCAATAAACGCGCTTTCTCAATACAGTCATGAGCTTTCGAACGCCGTTAAAAAAGAGCAAGAATTTGTGCCTGAGAAACTAATTGTTAAACGAGGTTATGCTAAACAAGCAGACACAATCAGTGAGTTTAAAGGGGTAGAATACACATCAAGTGCAAGTGCGCTTTCGGGGCAAACTGAGGTTAAATATTTAGGTAAAGCCTATACCTATACTGATTTACCGATTTATTGGCAGAAAGAGGTTGAGCGAGTTGTTGATGTGCCAGAAGCGTTTTTTGTTCCGCCTGTGTATAGCGATATAATAGAAAAGCTTAAGTTACATGGGGTGTCAGTAAACAAACTTAAAGGCGCGAATACGCAACCTTTAAAGCTTGCCAAAGTACTTGATTACTCGTTCGATAAAGCCCCATTTGAAGGGCGCTTTAGAGTCTCTGCAAGTTTTGATTATGTACCAGCAATAAATGTTGATTTAGACGGATGGTATCAAGTAAATACGCAGCAAAAAGCAGGGGAGTTAGCGGTTCATTTATTACACCCAGAGGCTCCTGATTCATTTTTTGCGTGGGGTGAGTTTAATACAATTTTTCAACGAACAGAGTACATGGAAAACTACGCGTTAATCCCTTACGCAAGGAAAATGCTTAAAGACAACCCAAAACTTGCTCTCGAGTTTGATAAAAAACTTCAAGATAAAGCATTTGCGCAAGATGCCAATGCACGTTTGCACTGGTTATATTCACACACGCCATTTTATGACGAAGCGTATTTGAAATACCCAATTTTAATGTCGTATGAGCAAGTAGCCGTTATTCCCGATCAAAAAGATAAAGAAATTTAATATGCACGTTATTACGATACCCGTGACTGCTTTTTCTCAAAATTGCAGAATTATTAGCTGTACAGAAACAAAGCAAGCTGTGGTGATAGACCCAGGTGGTGATACACAAAAAATTATAGCCACGCTTAGTGAGCACAAATTAGTACTGAGCGCTATTTGGCTTACACACGGGCATTTAGACCACGTAGGTGCGGCCGATGAATTACGCTCACACTACAATGTGCAAGTTATTGGCCCGCAAAAAGATGAGTCATTTTGGTTTGATAACCTGCCTATGCAAGCACAAATGTTTGGTTTTTCAGCTATTGATGCTTTTTACCCTGACATTTGGCTTAATCATAATGATGTATTAACGCTTGGTAAACTTAGCTTTAGTGTTAAGCATTGCCCTGGGCACACACCTGGTCATATTGTGTTTTATGAGCCTAATCAGCAATGCGTTATTGTTGGTGATGTTATTTTTAAAGGTGCTGTAGGGCGTACAGATTTCCCTAAAGGCAATACTGAGCAGCTCATTGAGTCTATTAAAAGCCATATTTTAACACTTGATGACAACACGCGTATTTTAGCTGGCCATGGTGAAGATACCACTGTAGGCCACGAAAAACGCACTAATCCATTTGTAAGTGGCCAATTTGGTTAATTAAAATCCATGGAAATGCAAAATTATTGCAGACGGAATTTTAAATTGGCTGTATAATTTAACCAGTTTATTAGATAAATAAGAAATAAAATGTCTCTAAATCACGTAGATCGCCAAATTTTGGCACTTTTACAACAGGACGCAAGTCTTTCAACTGCTGAAATTGCAGACAAAGTAGGCTTATCTCAATCACCTTGTTGGCGACGCATTGCAAAGCTTGAACAAGATGGCTATATCAAAAGTAAAGTTGCGCTTTTAGATGAGAAAAAGCTTGGTTTTGACATGCTTGTATACGCACATGTGCGCTTATCAAATCATGGCAAGAAAAACTTAGCTGAATTTGAAAAGCTAATTATGAGCTATGACGAAGTGACTGAATGTTACACAATGGCCGGCACCATGGACTTTATGCTGCGTATAATCTCACAAGGTATAGAAGGCTATGAGCACTTTGTACGTGACAATTTACTCAGCTTAGAATACGTTCAAGAGGTACACTCTAACGTAACCATGACATGTGTAAAACGCAGTACATCTCTTCCTCTATAAAATAAACGACACAAAGTTAAGCTATACTAAGAAAGCTAATAACGGTGTGTGGGAATTGTTAAATGAGCGCTAATTTGGTAACATTTAGCGCTTTTTCGATCCTAACCTAATAACCCCCTGAGGAACTCAATGTTTAACTTACTCAGCAAAGCGCCTAGCTCTGCTAAAAACGATATTTTATCTGGCTTAACTGTAGCACTTGCTTTAGTTCCAGAAGCTGTTGCGTTTGCTTTTGTAGCAAATGTCGAACCTTTAGTTGGTCTCTACGCCGCGTTTATCGTTGGTTTAATTACGGCTATTTTTGGTGGCCGCCCTGGTATGATTTCGGGCGCAACCGGTGCATTAGCTGTTGTAATGGTAAGTTTGGTACTTGATCACGGTGTTGAGTATTTATTTGCCACGGTGTTGCTGATGGGGATACTGCAAATACTCGCGGGGATATTTAAGCTCGGTAAGTTTATTCGCATGGTCCCCCATCCTGTTATGCTCGGCTTTGTTAATGGATTAGCGATAGTAATATTTTTAGCGCAACTAGGGCAGTTTAAAGTGCCAGATGGCGCAGGTGGCCAGCAATGGATGACGGGTAACCCGCTTTACATCATGTTAGGTTTAGTTGCATTAACCATGGCTATCATTCACTTTTTACCTAAGCTCACCACTGCAGTGCCTTCTTCTTTAGTGGCTATTGTAACGGTAACCGCGTTAGTAATAGGCCTTGATTTAGACTCGCGCACTGTACTTGATTTCCTAAAAGGGATGACAGGTAATGAAGCGGCTACCATTGCTGGCGGCTTACCTGAATTTCACATCCCTATGGTTCCATTTACCCTGGAAACTTTTTATATAATTTTTCCGTATGCATTAATTTTAGCGGCTATTGGTTTAATTGAGTCGTTATTAACGCTTAGCTTGATTGATGAAATTACAGAAACCCGTGGTCACTCGAATAAAGAGTGTATTGGCCAAGGTGCTGCTAATGTAACCTGTGGTTTTTTTGGCGCAATGGGTGGCTGTGCCATGATTGGGCAATCAATGATCAACATTAATTCGGGCGGGCGCTCGCGCTTGTCGGGTATAAGTGCTGCACTAATGCTGCTTGCATTTATTATATTTGCTTCAAGTTTAATTGAAATGATCCCACTGGCTGCGCTTGTAGGTGTTATGTTTATGGTTGTACTTGGTACGTTTGAATGGGCAAGCTTTAAAATGATGAAGCGTGTACCACTGTCTGATGCCTTTGTAATTGTATTGGTATCTGGCGTAACCGTAGTAACCGATTTAGCAATTGCCGTGTGTGTTGGTGTTATTGTTTCTGCCTTGGTATTTGCTTGGAATCATGCAAAACATATCTACACAACTAATTACATTGATGAGCAAGGTGCTAAAGTTTACGAGCTTCACGGCCCGCTATTTTTTGGCTCAGTTAAAAACTTTTCTGAGTTATTCGATGTTAAAAACGACCCTAAAGATGTAATTATCGAATTTGAACACAGCCGTGTTGCGGATCACAGTGCCATAGAAGCCATCGACAGCTTAGCAGATAAGTACACTAAAGCAGGTAAACAGCTTCACTTACGTCATTTAAGTAAAGATTGTAAGCAGCTGTTACACAAAGCGCGTGACTTAGTTGAGGTAAACGTAATTGAAGACCCAACTTATAAAGTGGCGTCAGATAAACTTGCCTAGTTTATAAGGTGGCTTTGCCCATACGAGCTGATTGAATCGGCATTTTAAAAGCGAAAGGTTAAAGCCTTTCGCTTTTTTATTGGCGTAACTTTGCGGTAAGGCTCTTAAAAATTAAGACAGTTGGTACTGCTAACACTTTGTAATAATCGATATAATAACCAAACCAGTGGTTAAATTAGCTAACGTAATTTTAACTTATTGGCTAACTTATACGGAGTTGTATTTTATTTTGAATTGGCAATCTTTAGTTGATAACAGGCAACGCTTTTTTTGGCTATTGCAAATTGCAGGCTGGATTGGTTATGCGCTTGTAAATTATATCGGCTCTAAAGTATTTGAAATGCGTGATATTTACGTGTTCGTTATATTATTAAATGCCTATGCGGGCTGTTTAATGACAGTCCCACTTCGTTATATTTATAGAAAAACCTGGAATGCATCGCCTTGGATATTAATGGTGGTTGTATTTGGTGCCTCGTACATTACAGGTACATTGTGGGCAATTGTACAAAAATTTAATTTATGGGAAATATACCGCCATGGTTATCGCCCAGAAGATTGGTTTTACTATTTACAGCATGGCTTAGACTCTGTTTACATAATTTTATGTTGGAGTGGCTTATACTTTGGCATAAAGTATTACCAGCTATTACAAAGTGAGCGACAAAAAGCGCTTAAAGCAACTACAATGGCCCATGAAGCGCAATTAAAAATGCTCAGATATCAACTTAACCCGCATTTTTTATTTAATACGCTTAATGCTATTTCTACATTAGTTTTGGTAAAAGAAAACAAAGATGCTAACTTAATGGTGGCAAGGTTAAGCGACTTTTTGCGTTATACACTAAATACCGATCCCATTAAAAAAGTGCCTTTAGAGCAAGAGCTACACGCATTAATGCTGTATTTAGAAATAGAGCGGGTTAGATTTGATGAGCGCTTAAAAGTAAATGTAGATGTAAGCGAGCAAGCAAAAGAGGCACTTGTGCCAAGCTTAATTCTGCAACCGATAATTGAGAACGCAATTAAATACGCCATTGCGCATATGTCACAAGGCGGTGTGATAGACATAAAAGCACAGGTTTTTGCCAACGAGCTACTACTTGAAGTAGGTGATAATGGCCCCGGTACCGAACTAATAGACGGACAACTTGTAAATGCACAAGGGGTAGGGGTGGCAAATACCAAAGACAGATTAAAAACGCTCTATGAAAATAATTATTCGTTTGTATTATCACATAATACGCCAAGTGGATTGAAAGTTAATCTGCGAGTACCGTTTGAGAAGGCTGTGAAGAAATGACTAAAATTAAAACCATCATTGTTGATGATGAACCATTAGCAAGAAAGGGCTTAGCAGTAAGACTTGAAGAATATACTGATATAGAAGTAATTAAACTGTGTAGTTCAGGCTCTGAAGCAATAGAAGCATGTAAAGAGCACCCTATAGACTTAGTTTTTTTAGATATACAAATGCCAGGAATGAATGGCTTTGAAGTTGCCCGTGCCTTAAGCGAAAGCACTAAAGCGTTACCCGCGATTGTGTTTGTTACTGCATTTGATCAATTTGCAGTAAAGGCATTTGAAATACATGCTTTGGATTACATTTTAAAACCCGTTGACGATAACAGACTAAAACAGGCGGTAGAAAAAGTGCATAGTTACTTAAAAACACAGCAAGACAACGCCCATAAGAAAAAACTAGCGAGTTTTGTTGCCGGTATTACAGGTAATAACTGTGAAGAAATACTTAAAAAATTAGCCACAGGCGATACCCTAACCGACAAACGTTACCCAGAATCACTGGCGGTAAAAGAGCAGGGTGAAATTATTCGTGTCCCGGTTGCGACAATTCAGTGGGTTGATGCCGCCGGCGATTATATGTGTTTACATTGCCAAGATGGGCAAACACATATTTTGCGCAAAACAATGAAAGAGCTTGAGCAAGAGCTCGACCCACATTTGTTTGTGCGCGTTCATCGCAGTGCAATTGTAAATACAAAACAAATAAGCAAGCTGGTTACACAAGTAAGCGGTGAGTATTTATTAGTGCTTGAAAACGGACAAGAGCTTAAAGTAAGCCGAAGCTACCGCGATAAAGTAAAAGCAGCGCTAGCCAGCTAGTTTGATATTTTACAGGCACAAAAAATGCGAGCTTAGCTCGCATTTTTTATATAAGGCAGAAATTACGCAACAGTTACAATTTTCATTGTGTTCGTTGCGCCCACAGTTTCCATTGAGTCACCGTGAGTAATAATTACTGTATCGCCAGAGTGTAATGAACCTTGTGCTACAAGGGTATCAAGTGCGGCTTTAACCATTCCGTCTTTTTCAGTTTTTGTAGAATCAAAAAACACAGGGTAAACACCACGATAAAGCGCTGTTTGGCCTAGCGTGCTTGCATGGCGTGAAAGCGAGTAAATAGGTAAACCAGAGCTGATACGCGACATAAGTTTAGCGGTGCTACCTGACTCAGTTAAGGTAACAATGGCTTTAACCGAATCTAAGTGGTTAGCAGCGTACATAGCTGAAAGCGCGATAGATTCTGCATTGTTAGAAAAACGGCTGTCTAAACGGTGCTTAGATACATGGGTTTCTTTTTGCGATTCTGCACCTAAACAAACACGTGCCATTGTAGCGACCGTTTCTTCAGGGTAATCACCGGCAGCGGTTTCTGCTGAAAGCATAACTGCATCAGTACCATCAAGTACCGCATTTGCCACATCCATAACTTCTGCGCGTGTTGGCATAGGGTTATCGATCATCGATTCCATCATTTGTGTTGCAGTTACAACAGTACGGTTTAATGAACGAGCGCGACGAATAATGAGTTTTTGTTTACCCATTAGCGCAGCATCACCAATTTCAACACCTAAATCGCCACGAGCAACCATTACAGCGTCTGATGCTAAAACAATGTCATCTACGGCTTCTTGTGTTTCTACGGCTTCTGCACGTTCAATTTTTGCAAGTAGTTGTGCTTTAGAACCTGCAGCTTCTGCTAAAGAGCGTACATAACGCATATCATCGCCACTGCGTGGGAACGATACTGCAATGTAATCAACATCTATTTCAGCTGCAGTGATTAAATCTTCTTTGTCTTTTTCTGTAAACGCAGGGGCTGTTAAACCACCGCCTAAACGGTTAATGCCTTTATTATTTGATAATACACCACCTACGGTAACCGAGCAGTGCACTAAGTGACCTTCTACTTGCTCAACGGTTAGTTGAATAAGGCCATCGTTTAATAGTAATAAATCGCCAGGGCTTACATCTTGTGGTAATTCTTTGTAATCAATACCTACCGCGTTTACGTCGCCTTCACCTTTTTCCATTTTTGCATCTAGGGTGAATTTAGCGCCTACTTCAAGGTTTACTTTACCTTCTTTAAACGTTGAAACACGAATTTTAGGACCTTGAAGGTCTGCAAGGATAGCAACATGTTTACCTAATTTTGTGGCTATCTCGCGTACAGCTTGTGCACGGTCTTTATGATCTTGTGCAACACCATGTGAGAAGTTTAAACGTACTACATTAGCGCCAGCGCGAATAATTTTTTCTAGATTGTTATCTCGATCTGTTGCAGGCCCAAGTGTAGCGACTATTTTTGTGCGTCTTAGCATCAAATTCTCCTGTGTGCTTAGATGTGTAAGCAGGTTGACGGTTATTTTGTGACTTCAAAATACTTATAACTTATGTATAAACATTTTTAGTTATAGGCAAACTAGTTAGTATTGCCACTATTTTATACAAAACGAATATGTCATCATTATGACACCGGTGTCAAAATCCGTCAATGATCTTAAATTCAAAATACGCAGAGTATTTGTAACCGCACAGCACTTATATTTGATACAATTGCAGTGCTTTTTAATAGCGTAATAAAAAAGCATGCTGTATTAGCTCAACGTTCGCATTTTATGACGGTATGAGTATAATGCACGCGGTATTATTTAATGAATTACTTAGTTTACTAACCAAATAGTTGTTACCGAGGAGGACACTAAATGCAAGTTGCATTAGTCGGGTTAGGCGTTATGGGCAAAAATATTGCCTTAAACATGATTGAAAAAGGCATAACGTTAGTCGCATATGATAAAAACCCACATGCGGGTGAAGAGTTATTAAGTTGTGCTAAATCGCAAGGCATGGCCGATAGACTTCATATTGTTTCTGATTTAGGAGACATGGTAAGGCGTTTAGAAGCACCTCGCTCTATTTTATTATTAGTGCCTGCAGGCGAACTGGTTGATGCTGTGTGTAATGAGCTTGTTGAAGCTGGCGTACAGTGTAACGATATGATTGTAGATTGTGGTAACAGTAACTACAAAGACGGTATTAATCGTAAACTTAAGTATCAAAACAAATTTGAATTTGCCACCATGGGTATTTCTGGCGGTGCCGAAGGCGCTCGTCATGGTCCTGCAATGATGGCAAGTGGCTCAGAAGGCGGTTGGGAGCGTATCGAACCGTGGTTTGAAAAAGTAGCCGCTAGCTACAATGGCGAGTCGTGTTTTGCACGCGTTGGTCAATCGGCCAGTGGCCATTTTGTAAAAATGGTTCACAACGGCATCGAATACGCAATTATGCAGCTTATTGCTGAAGTGTATCAACTACTTCGTATTGGTACAGGTCGCTCACCAAAAGAAGTGGCTGAAATTTTTGATGACTGGTCTACCGGTCATTTAAATAGCTACTTACTTGCTATTTCTAGCCATATTTTATCTCTTGTAAACACCAAGCAAGAACCGCTTGTTGATTTAATTGATAATAAAGTAGGCGCAAAAGGCACAGGCCTGTGGACTGCGCAAAATGCACTTGAACTGGGTATTGCTGTTCCTTCACTGGTTGCCGCGGTGCAAGCTCGCCACTTAACCAATGTATGTGACACCACCGCTGCACAAGAAATGACGTATGCCGCTAAAGCTACAAACAAGGTTGATATTGACCTTGAAGAGCTAAAAGATGCATTTACATTGGCGAGCTTATTAGCGTATCGCCAAGGTTTAGCGTTAATTAAAGGGGCTTCTCGTACCCATCAGTGGAAAGTAGACTTGTCTAAAACGCTGCAAACATGGCGTGCCGGTTGTATTATTCGTGCTGACTACCTAGATAGCGTAGCGCAAGGCGTTGAATACATTGATACGCTTGAAAATGAATCTAATGCGCTTCGCAAAGTAACTGGGCAAGCTGTAATGACTGGCTTAGCGTTCCCTGTACTTGCATCAACACAAACGTATTTAGCCACATTAACCACACCAAGTAATGGGCATTTAGTACAAGCTCAGCGTGATTACTTTGGTGAGCATGGTATTAAAACTCACTCAGGTGAAGTGTGTCACTTAACTGACTTAGTGGGTATAGACGCGAAAGTAAGATAATTAACGCGTTTATAAATTAATAAAGGCACGCTATTTAGCGTGCCTTTTTCGTTTTGGTCACTAAAATTAGCGGCTTAATTCACCGCGTAAATTGTCTTGCATTAAATGGCGAATCGTTTCAATTTCTAGGTTTTGGCTAAACAAATAATGCAGCTTTGTTAAACACGCCTCTAGTGTCATATCGTAGCCACTTATTACACCAATATTTAATAACGCGTTACCCGTAGCATAGCCGCCCATATTTACATGGCCTTTTAAACACTGCGTTAAATTAACAATAACCATGCCGCGTTTACTTGCCTCACTTAGCACGTCTAAAAAGTCGGGGTCTTGTGGGGCATTACCTACGCCAAAGCTAAGCAATACCAGTGCTTTTATATTGTCATTCACCAAACTTTTAACCACGTCTTTACTAATGCCTGGGTATAAATAAAGTACACCAATTGGCTGAGGTGTAATGGTGGTTACCTGTAGTTCGTTTTCTACATAAGGGCTTAGCTGGCCTTTAATTAGCTGAATATTAATACCAGATAACGCTAAAGGCTCTAGGTTAGGAGATGCAAAAGCATTAAAACCATCGGCATGTGCTTTAGTGGCTCGGTTACCTCTAAATAATTGGTTATTAAAAAATAAGCTCACTTCAGCAATGGGGTAATTAGCCGCTAAAAACATGGCGTTTAATAAGTTAACTTGACCGTCAGAGCGTAATTGCGATAAAGGAATTTGTGAGCCAGTAACAATAACGGGTTTAGTTAAGTTTTCGAACATGAACGACAGGGCAGAGGCTGTGTAAGCCATTGTATCGGTGCCATGAAGGACCACAAAACCATCGTAATCGTGGTATTTGCTTTTAATGTCATCAGCTATTAGTTGCCAATGCGCTGGCGACATATCTGATGAATCGATTAAAGGGCAGTACTCGTGAATATCAAAAAGGGGCATTTCTTCACGGTTAAATTCTGCGTTATTAACCACTGTTTCTGTTAAAAAACCTTCAGCCGGAATGTAGCCACGGCTCGATTTTTTCATACCTATGGTACCGCCAGTGTATGCGATATAAATGCGTTTACGTTTCATAAAAAAAGCCCAGTAAAAAAACTGGGCTTAGTATAACGTTAAGTTGTTTTAAATACAGCTGCTTGAGTAAATACGTGCACTTTTATTGTGCAACGCTACACTCTAAACAACGTGCGTATACACCCTGCGGATCGTTATAATCTTTCAGATCAGCTACTTCACTACTTAGGCGCTTTATCACCGTATTAATATTAGCTTGAGTGGCTAAAACAGAGGCTGTATCTGTATTTAAGCCAAGCATAGATTTAACGGATGCACTACCAAAAATATCTTGTAGCATTTTTTCTTGCGGGCTTAGATCTTGCTTAATTGTTTTCACTTCGTAGTGATTAAGTTTGGCAAGCGCCGCTGCTGCATCAATCGCATCTTGTTTATCACCAAGCTTATCAACTAGGCCAAGCTCTTGTGCTTGTGAAGCAATCCACACACGCCCTTGTGCAATTTTATCAACTTGCTCTGGTGTCATATTGCGCGCATCAGCAACCACATCTATAAAGCGGCTATAAGCTTCTTCAACACTCATTTGAATAACTTGCGCCATTTTTTCATTAAGCGGGCGAGTAATAGAAAATCCAGCCATTTCTGACGTTGCAACACCATCTGAGTACACACCAATTTCAGATAAAGTATCTTCAAAAGTCATAAATGTACCAAACACACCAATAGAACCGGTGATAGTACTTGGTGCTGCCCAAATTTCGTTAGCTGCTGAGGCAATCCAATAACCGCCAGATGCGGCAACTGAGCTCATTGATGCTATTACAGGTTTGCCTGCAGCTTTAAGTGCTAATACTTCAGCACGAATAACCTCTGAGGCAAACATGCTGCCGCCACCTGAATCAATACGTAAAACAACCGCTTTTACTTTATCATCAAGGCGTGCTTTGCGAAGTAATGCTGCGGTAGAATCGCCGCCAATTTCACCTGCTTTGCGCTCACCATCAACAATCGTACCTTTAGCAACAACTACAGCAACTTTTTCTGTAATTGGGTTATCAAATTCGATAGGGGGCTTAACTAAGCTTAAGTATTCACGAAAAGACACTTGCTTAAATGTTTTACCGTCTTCTTGTGCGCCAACTAAATCAATGAGTTGTTGGCGAATTTGCTGAGTTGTTTTAAGCGAGTCGACCCATTGATGGTCAAGTGCATATTTACCTGAATCGCCATTTGCCGCCTTCATTTTAGCAAGGTAAGCATCCATGGTTTCGTCAAAGTTCGATTCATCAAAAGGGCGTACCGCAGCAACATCTTGCTTATATTCGCTCCATAATGCACCAAGCCAAACTCGGTTTGCTTCTTTAGCAGCATCAGACATATCGTTACGAATAAACGGCTCTACCGCCGACTTAAACGTACCTACACGGAAAATATGCTGCGTTACTTTAAGTTTTTCTAGTGCTTCTTTAAAGTAAAGTGGATACATTCCATAGCCTTCAATGGCTACCGAACCATAAGGATGCATTGCAATTTCATCGGCATGCGAAGCAATATAATATTGCGATTGAGTGTAATAGTAGCCCGATGCAATCACTTTTTTACCCGCTTGCTTAAAGGCATCTAACGATTTAGTAATACGTTTTAGCTTATTTAGGTGGGCTTTTGGCATTTCTTGCAAATCTAGTAAGATAACGCTGATGCGCTCGTCATTAGTGGCTTCATCAATCACTTTGACTACATCATCAAGTAAAATTTCACTAGGTGCTTCTGAATTAGACGTAGCATCGTTAATAGCTGCTTCAACAGGGTCTATATATGTTTTTTCTTCCACAATAGGCCCATTAAGATTAAGCCTAAGTACAGAGCCATCTTCTATTATTATTGTATCGTCATCGCTTGATAGCGACATAAAAAATACAACAACCAGTAATAAAAACAAAATGTTGAGTATTAAACGACGAGAAAAGTTTATTCCAGCCCAAATACCTCTAAATACCTTTGCTATCAAAATAGCTCCTTAATTTGGTACAGCTAATACATTAGTTCCATCTTAGCCTAGAATAAAAATAATTTTAACTGCTAAATCGTAACGAAGTGTTTATGAGGTTACATAAATATACGTTTTTAATAGTATTTTTAATTAAATGCAGGCACATATTGCTTATTACTTGCCATTAAAGCAGAATTAGCTAATGTATACAGGTTAGACCAGTTAACGGGGCACAGGATGTTAGAACAACAATTACAATTAAAACACACACAATTACGAAACCGCTTGGTAATGGGCTCAATGCACACAGGCCTTGAAGAGGGCTGGCACAACCGCAAAAGGTTAAGCGCTTTTTACGAGGCGCGCGCTAAAGGCGGCACGGCCATGATCATTACCGGGGGATACAGCCCTAACTTGCGCGGTAAATTAACGCCTATTTCTTCATCATTTAACAGTTATTATGATGTATTTAAACACCGTGCATACACAGGCGCCGTTCATAAACATGGCGGAAAAATATGTTTGCAGCTTTTACATGCTGGTCGATACGCTTATCATCCGTTTAACCAAGCCCCGAGCGCTATTCAAGCGCCTATAAATCCATACAAACCTAAACAAATGTCGTTAGGCTCGATTAAAAAAACCATTAAAGACTTTGCGCACTCTGCCTATATGGCAGAAAAAGCAGGTTACGATGGTGTTGAAGTAATGGGCTCTGAAGGTTACTTAATTAATGAATTTATGGCGCCACACACCAATAAACGCGATGACGAATTTGGTGGCAGCCTAGAAAATAGAATGCGATTAGCGCTTGAAATAGTTAAAGCCGTAAGGGCTAAAGTATCTGATACGTTTTTAATTATTTTTAGATTATCTGTTATGGACCTAATCCCGAATGGCTCAACCCCTGATGAAGTCACTATTCAGGCAAAAGCACTTGAGCAGGCCGGTGTTGATATTTTTAATACTGGCATTGGGTGGCATGAAGCACGCGTGCCAACAATCGCCAGTATGGTGCCTCCTGGAGCATTTAAAGAAGCTTCAAAACGATTAAAGTCAGTGGTGAATGTACCTGTTATAGCTGTAAACCGTATTAATACGCCGGATATAGCCAACCAAATCCTTAACGATAATGAAGCCGATTTAATTTCAATGGCGCGCCCTTTATTGGCCGATCCTGAGTTTTTTAACAAATATCAAAATCAGCAAACTAAACAAATAAACATTTGTATTGGCTGTAACCAAGGCTGTTTAGACCACGTATTTAAAAATAAACGTGCAACCTGTTTAGTTAACCCACAAGCCGCCTTTGAACTTGATTACCCGTTAGATAAAGCTTCTAACGCTAAAAATGTATTAGTTGTTGGCGCGGGCCCTGCTGGGCTTTCGGCAAGTTGTTATTTGGCTGAAAAAGGGCACACAGTAACGCTTATCGATCAAAAAACACAAATGGGTGGCCAATTTAATCTAGCCATGCAAATTCCAGGTAAAGAAGACTTTAACCATACGCTTAGCTACTTTACTAATGAACTTGAAAGGCTCAACGTAAATGTAGAGCTTGGTAAAGCCTACGATGATGCAATGTTACAAAAATACGATGACATCGTATTTGCCACAGGTGTACGCCCGCGTGAAGCTGCAATTGAATGCGCAGACTCTAAGCGTGTATTTGCTTATGATGAAGTTATACGCGGTGAGGTCGAACTCGGTAAATCAATAGCCATTTTAGGGGCCGGCGGTATTGGCTTTGATATGGTTGCTTTTTTAAGTGAGCATAAATCGCAATCTATTCCTGAGTTTAAAAAGCAGTGGGGTATTGAGTGCGAGGCAGAGCCGCACAAAGATGAGCGAGAATTATACATGCTAAAACGCAGTGCAGGGCGCTTTGGTAGCGGGCTTGGAAAAACCACAGGCTGGATACATCGTCAAGTTGCTAAGCAACATGGTGTTAAACAAATTGCTGATTGCCAGTACCACAGTTTTGATAAAAACGGCCTTACAGTTACTGTTGCCGGAGAAAAACAAGTACTGCCGGTTGATACGGTTATTGCGTGTATAGGGCAGGTTTCTAATAATGAAGTGCTTGAGCAACACCTCGAAAATGCAAAGGTACATGTTATTGGTGGCGCTAAATTAGCAGCAGCAATTGATGCAAAGCGTGCAATTTTTGAAGCGCTTCAAGTGGCCAGAGCTATTTAACAGTGTTAATAAAATGAAATAATTTACAGTACCCTCAGGTCTTGTGTGTATAGAGTCCATAACTTAAAACACTGACAAAGCAGGCCACACATGAGTAAATTATTTCGTTTGTATAATAAAATCATGGGTAATCTATCGTATGCCGACGGATTACCTGCGTTACTTTTTCGCTTAATTTTAGCCCCCGTAATGATTATTGCGGGCTTTAATAAATTAGCCCTAAGTGGAGAAACCGACGGCTTTTTTAGCTATTTTCTTGCTGATGCAAGCGTTGTGCAATGGTTTGGCAATAGTGAATGGGGTTTAGGTTTACCATTTCCAGACTTACTTGCCTTTTTAGCAGGCTGGAGTGAATTTTTAGGCGGGTGGTTTTTACTCTTTGGGCTATTTACCCGCTTAGTAAGCATTCCGCTGATGTTTACAATGGTTGTGGCAGCAACAACAGTACATTGGCATAATGGTTGGTTTGCTATAGCGCCATCAAACCCTACAACCAGTTCAGCTCAAGTACTTGATTGGTTATCAATTCCAGGGGCTAAAGAAAGCCTTGAAAACTCACTAGAAGTACAAGAACGTATAGGTAAAATTAGGGGTATAGTTGAAGAGCACGGATTTACTGATTACTTATATGAAAAAGGGAAACCTTCCATAATAAATAACGGTATTGAATTTTCTGCTATTTATTTTGCCATGTTACTTAGCTTGTTTTTTGTAGGTGGCGGTCGCTTTGTTAGTGTTGATTATTGGCTCAGGCGTGCAGTAGTAAAAGAGTAGCAAACAAATTGGTTTAAAAAGGGCGTATAAATATTTTTTATACGCCCTTTTTGTTTGTAACGTGTGTTAAACGCATCGCGCCTCTCTCGGATTTATACAGTGGTATATGAATATTGTTTACGCAGTAATGGCGCTGTAATACGAAAGAATAAGTAGGGTTTTAATAAAATTGATAATTACGCAGAGTTTATTTTTTAAAGGCATAAATGGTACTCTAACGTTTTGAATTATGAGAGTACGCTATGGATGCTATTGAGCTTTTACTAACCCGCCAATCTGACGCTAAATTAACCGCCCCAGGGCCAAATTCAGAGCAGCTCGATATAATAAAGCAAGCCGCGTTACGGGTGCCTGATCACGGATGTATTGCGCCTTGGCAGTTTATTGTTGTTCAAGGTGATGCCCGCCATAAATTAGGTGAGATATACCATCAAAGCGCCGTTGCTGAGCAGCAAGAAGAAAAAGTGATTAAACGCGCAAAAGAGCTTGTGCTGCGCGCACCGATGATCATTATTGCTATTGCTAAGTATCAAGCCCATCCAAAAGTGCCGCGTATTGAGCAAGTACAAAGCGCCGGTTGCAGTGTACTTGCCATGCAACAAGCCGCATTTGCACAAGGTTTAGGTGGTGTATGGCGTACAGGGTATTTTGCACAAAGCACAGCAGTCAAAAATGCCCTTAATTTAGACGAGCAAGATGAAATTGTTGGGTATTTATATTTAGGCACCCCAGAGATTGAGTGCAAAAAGGCAGCTAAGCATAAACCAGATGATTACTTCACTTATTTATAATAAATAATGAACTATTGCAGTTCTGCGCAGTCATATAGCATTAAGGTTGCTGCTGTTAGGCTCGTCCTTTTTTGATTTAGCTGTGAGAAGCGCACGGAAGCAATATAGGTTAACTTTTTCTTCTTCAGTTTGTTTTTTAATCGGTTGTTTTTTGTTAAAGTATGGAAAGTCTTAATAAAAATAACGATAAAGAAGACGAAAACGATGGGAAATTTATTTTTACAAGAAAAAGAGAATTGGCTGGCATGGTCAATTTGGGGAATAGTGGGTGCTTTTATTACACTTTATGTGGCAATGAGCACGAATACTGCACATTTTATAGCTGGCTCTGCTATGGGAATGCTTGTTTTATTAACCTGGTGGATGCAGCAGTCTAAAAGGTTTGATTTTGGTCGGGCCTTTAAAATTTGTTTTTATGTGTTATTGCTTAGTGTATTACCAGCATTTTTATTTGTGGTTGTACCAAGTGATGATTTAAACCGTTTTGATTTAATATTTCAAAGCGTTACATTTTTAGCACTTAGTTTATTACTGTGCTTAATTTGTTCGTGGATTGCACGTAGGCCAAAGCAATATTATTAATAGGGCAATGAGCAATGTAGGTTTTTAGCTATTTGTGGTGGTTTTTTGAACCAAATGCTGTTTTTAGCTAATTATTTACATTTAGGTCTTTACAAGTTGCTCAATACCCCCTATTATTCGCGCCGTACGGAGAGATGGCAGAGTGGTCGAATGCACCGGTCTTGAAAACCGGCATAGGTTTGTAGCCTATCTAGGGTTCAAATCCCTATCTCTCCACCATTATTTAAAAAAACCGCCTTATGGGCGGTTTTTTGCTTTGTGGAGTTTAATAAATGTCAAAAGAAGCAAACCTTACAACATCGCAACGCTTAGTAAAGCATGTACTACTGTGGATTGTATTTGGCTACTGTTATCAAAGCGCGATTAATTTATTAATAAAAATGGCAGCAGATGCACAACCAGACGCAACGCTTATCACCGCCTTTGTGTATGGCATTGGCTTTAACGTATTAACTGCGCATCTTATTACTAAGTACGATACGCATTGGCCTGTCATTGGCGCAGCTTTTATTGCTTTAGTTGGTTTAGTATTAGTGCCATTGGTGCTGTTTGGCAGTGGCGGTTTACTAGCGTGGCCATTGCTTGTTGGATTTTTATTCAGTTTACCCCTTTGTAGCTACATAGTTGGCAAAATTAAGGTAAAACACAGTAAAAACTAGCCCCAAACCGGTTTTATTTTATGTTAGCATGTACGCGTCTTTTAACTAACAAAACGTGAAAAACACATTATGTCAGATAATTTTACTACAGATGCTGAAAAAGCAAGTTACGGTATTGGCTTACAAATGGGTGAGCAACTTAAGTCTAACCCTTTTGAAGGCTTAAACCTAAATTCAGTATTTGAAGGCATGAAAGATGCGTACGCTGGTAGCGCTTTTCAAGTTGAGATCCCTGAGATCCAAGCTGCATTTGAAAAAATTAACGAAGAGATCCAAGCGCGTCGTGAAGAAGAAGCAAAAGTACTTTCTGCTGAAGGTATTGCATTCTTAGAAGAAAACGCTAAGCGTCCTGAAATCACTGTTACCGAGTCTGGTTTACAATACGAAGTACTAGCAACAGGCGAAGGCGAAAAGCCAACTGCTGAGTCTACAGTACGTGTTGATTACCACGGTACATTAATTAACGGTACAGTATTTGATAGCTCTTACGAGCGCGGTCAACCAGCTGAATTCCCAGTAGGTGGCGTGATCAAAGGTTGGACTGAAGCTTTACAAATGATGCCAGTTGGCACTAAATGGCGTATTTACGTTCCTCATGAGCTTGCTTATGGTGAACGTGGTGCAGGTGCTGCAATTGCACCTTTCTCAACGCTTGTATTTGACGTTGAGCTACACGAAATCCTTTCTTAATTTAGTTATTAAGTCAGTATTTAAAAAGCCGTGGTCTTGACCGCGGCTTTTTTGTGTCTTGTGGTTTTATAGCAAGCTTTAAAAACGTTAAGAATTTAGGACAATCCGCATAATTAAGTGAGTTATTTTAGGGATAGATAAACGTGTTGCTACCTGCGCTACAAAGGCCTATTACAACAAGTAAATAACCTAGTTAATTAAATGAGTAGGCATAAAAAAACCGCATATAAAATGCGGCTTTAAAAGTAACTAAATAAATGCCAAAGCGTTATTAAAAATAACCTCTAATACCAAAGCGGAAGTTTCTACCTGGTAGTGGGGCTTTATCTTTTATAAACGAGCTGTGAACAAAGCCAAGTTCGTCTGTAATGTTA
Source organism: Pseudoalteromonas sp. R86517 (assembly GCF_042466295.1). Taxonomy (NCBI): domain Bacteria; kingdom Pseudomonadati; phylum Pseudomonadota; class Gammaproteobacteria; order Alteromonadales; family Pseudoalteromonadaceae; genus Pseudoalteromonas; species Pseudoalteromonas sp. R86517. Next base: position 1,582,689 of record NZ_JAXHCB010000001.1, on the reverse strand, counting down.
TCTATATTTAAGTATAACTGCGTATCTATAGCGCCTAAACTTAACTGATAATTAGCTTGAGCATCAACAATTGTGTAGCCATCGGTTTTAGTTTCATAGGCGCTAATATTATCTTGCTCAAAGTAGTGCGTACCTGTGAGTGTTAGTTGTAAATCGCCTACATTGTATTGTAATTCAGATCCTAATTTATTTGCTGGTATGCGCGGCAAGTTACCTTCGTCGTCTTTTAGCTTAGCGCGTGTTGAATCACCAAATACTTTAACCATGGCATTAGGGTCAATTTGATAGTGTACATCAAATTCTACACCATAGAGTTCAGCATCTTTACTGGCAAACTGATATACGGCAACCGCATCATCGTGAGCGCCAATTGCAGACTCTAAACCATCTTCTTCGTCATAAACTAATCCAGTGTTTTGTTGATAATAAAAGTTTTTAATATCGTTATAGAAAAAGTTAACTGTGTAACCAAAGTCACCGCTAAAACGTCTAAAGCTAAAATCTAAATTGGTCGATTTTTCTTGTTTAATGTCTTCTGGCTCAAAGTGAACCTCGTTATCTTCAATATGATAGCCAAGGCCTAGCTCGTAAGTACCTGTAGCAATGTGTAATCCGTTTGATAAAAGCTCAGCAGAAAGGGGCGCACGCTCAGAGTGAGATAAGCTAAGTGCTACGCTTTGCCCTGGTGTGTATTGCCAAATAGCACCGGCAGAGGCGCTTACATTAGTAAAGCTTTCGCTGTATGCAATGCTTTCTTCTTCGCCTTCGTCATGATCTTCTTCTTCATCGTGATCATGTGCGTGCTCGCTGTCGGTAATTGTGCTTGTTATTTCATAATCTTCAATACGCGCACCAAGCTCTAGTGTAACATCACCAAATTCACGTTCTTCAAGTAGATATAACGCATGTGTAGTGGTCACACTTGCAGGAGTAAATGCTTCTTCGCCAATTGCGTCGTAGTCCGATTCGCTATAATGATAGCCCATCATACCGTGCCACTGAGCTAACTTGTGCTCTACATTTAAGCGTGCTTCGGTTGTTTCATTTTTAAAGGTGGTGCCAATTTCACCGTCTTCAATTTCACTGTGTTTGTAATCAGTGTAGCCAACACGAAGATTAATATTTTCAATCCAGTTGTTATCGAGCGCATAGCTTATAAGGCCTTGCCAACGATCTTGCTCTAGATGTGCATAAACAGACTCTTCTTCCTCTTCATCTGCGTGCTCATCGTGTTCTTCTTCGGTTTCACCTTCATGGTCATGATCATGATGCTCATGCCCAGGAATACCGTAATCGGTTTCAATGCTACCGTAAGAAAAGCCAACCGTTAAATGATCGCCCACATAACTCGTACCCACATTAAATGTGTCGCTATCAATAAAAGTGTTTTCTACAGAGTTATGAGTTTCAACATCACCATCTTCATCTGTAATGTTAAATGTAGGCGTTTCATAGTCATCGCCGCTGCGTTTAGTCCCATCAAAATGAAAGTTAAATCCGTCATTTCCGGTTTCTAGTTTTGCAGCCACGGTATTTGAGTTAGAAACCGTGTCATGGCTGTATTCAGCAGCACCGGTTAAATCATCTAAATTGCTCGTTGGAATACGGTTATCAACCACATTTACCACACCACCTATTGCGCCTGAGCCGTAAAGTAGGGTGCTTGGTCCGCGCAATACTTCAATTTGTTCCGCTGCTAAGCTGTCGCTTGAGGTTGCATGGTCAGGACCAATGCGCGATGCATCGCTGGCATCTAAACCGTTTTGGGTAATTTTAACGCGAGGGCCATCTAAACCACGGATAATAGGGCTTGATGATACCGGACCAAAGTAACTGGCATTAACACCTGGTAAGCCCTTTAGTGTTTCGCCAAGGGTCGCCTTTGATTTGTTTTTAAGCTCATCACCTGATAAAACGCTCACCGGCGAAATCATTTCTAAGCTATTTTTATGCAGTGCAGAGGCATATACAACGACGGTTTCTACCGAGGTAGGGGTAAGCGACACCGTCACATTGTTTGAGTTTTCATTTACCGCAATACGCGAGTCTATAAAGTTGTCTTTACTTACATGCAATTGACTTTGAGAGTCTACATCAATAGAAAATTCGCCCTGTGCGTTGGTTTTTACACCTTGGTCTTTACCATGTACGTGTACAGCTGCGTTTTCAATAGGTTGGTTTTTATCGTCTGTTATTTTACCGGTAACGGTAGCAGCAAGTGCTGAATGAGAACATAAAACAGAAAAAACTGCAGAGGAAATTAATGTTAACTTTGTCATTATCTTAAAGGTTCGCGGTTACTATGTTGTGATATAATATAACACCGCGTTTTTGACTTATCAACAATGTTATACTATAGCTTAACGTTTTTCGATGAATAAACACGCAAATAAGATAAGCTGATTAAGAGCGGCTATCAAGCATAATTATATTAAGCTTATGTTGTGCTCTAGTTTGGTTTTTTACATCGATAGGTTCTATCATTTCGCATTCATCACGTATCATTTCTGACACTAGGCTTGGATAATGGCGGCAATCTTCTGGCCTATCTAGGTAAATGCTACAGGTATACATTGTTTTATGGGAGGGCTCTTTTTTGGGCGCTATTTCTAAAAAGGGGCAAGTGGAGAGTCGCATTTGCGTTTTTGGATCAAACCAAATTTCATCATCTTTAACATATTGATAAATCTCTGGGTTAAACAGTGCCCACATTTCAATTTCTTGTACGGTTGCACTTAAATCGCCCCCACCGTATTTAATACAGCATTTACCGCATTGGTTGCACTCTTTCATTTTTAGCCAGTATATTAGGTAACGATTAGTTTCTCAGTGTATCACTGTAATTAACGTGGATTACTTTTTTATATATAATTTTAAAACCGCACTTTTAATTCCAACCCGCTATCTATTATTAATGTATTATTACACCTAAATAATTAGCCGTTCTAATAAGATTAGGACGCCTCTAAATAGTTAGTTTAGTGACCAGTTAAGGATAGTTCCTGATGATGAACACCAAAGTATATAAAGCAGTACATGATTTAGCAGAGCAACTGATGGAAGCTGCAAATAGAAACGACCGTAAAAGGTTTGAATTATTATTTTCTAGGCTCAAAGCTATTTGTGAAGAAAACGAGAATACTTCAAAAGATCACCCTGTACAGTGGGAAACCTTAGCCGACTTTACCGAAGAACTTGAAGAGGCAATTACCACATATGAAAAAGCGCTACAGAAGTCGGTTGCAATCAATAATAAAGATCATATGTCGTCGGTTGCTTATTCAATGGCAACTCTACAAATAGAGCTTGGACAAAAAAACGAAGCGATTAAAAACTTAAAAAATGCCAAGGTTAGTGCTAATAAAATTGAAGATAAAGCGCTTAAAGCCGAAATTCATGATTTACTTGAGTCACTGACTGAAGAAGAAGGTTAATTAAGCCTAGTTAGTCGCGATTGTAATGAGGTTTGGAATATGGATATATTAACCGCAATCGAGCAATGGATTGATGAGGTAAATCATAAATATAAATACAAACGGGTGTGCTGTACTCAATTTGCAGCACAGTTTGCAGGTTTTTACCCAACTGAATTTTTGGAAAATGCCTTTTATGTTGTGATCGATGAAATACCCAAGCCCGATTTTGCTGCTTTACGTGCCATGGGGCTGGGTGATTTTATTGATATGAAAGTCAGCGGCATAACTTATAAAAATACTTACTACTTGTTGCCGACAAGTGTTGATAACTTGCGCGTACATTTTCATGAATTAGTGCATGTATTGCAGTGGCAAAATCTTGGTGCTTTAGCCTTTATAGCGCGCTATATGAATGAAATTAAGCACTTTGGTTATCACAATGCACCGCTTGAAATTATGGCTTATTCGCTCGATACTCACTTTATAAATTCAGGCGAGGAAATAAATGTGCCTGAGTATGTACTGGATGCATTATAAATTTTTTTACAAGGAACAGAATATGGCTAATGTATGGTTATATTTTAGTGTATTAGCGCCTTTTAGTGCGTTAGCAAATTCATTTGAAGAAGACATAACTGCTGCATTAATACAGCGAACAACACACCAAGTTACGTATGATGGGAGTTATCGTTCAATAAGTTACCCAGGTGGTGACGTGCCAAGTAATATTGGGGTGTGTACCGATGTGATTATTCGTGCTTATCGCCAGTTAGGTATAGATTTACAACAGTTAGTACACGAAGACATGCGTGACAATTTTACTCTATACCCCTCAAAGCGTATTTGGGGACTGAGCAAACCCGATAAAAATATAGACCACCGCAGAGTGCCTAACTTACAAACCTACTTTAAAAGACAGGGTCGTGCGTTAGTATTATCTGATAGCCCTGAAGAATATAAAACAGGTGATATAGTGACTTGGATGTTACCGGGTAACCTGCCACATATAGGGATGGTAGTTAATGAGCGTTCAGTACAAACTGGCAATCCATTAATTGTACATAACATTGGCCGCGGGGCAGAAAAAACCGATATGCTTTTTGATTATAAAATCACGGGGCACTACCGGTTTGAACCACAGCATTTGAATAAAACGCAGTAAATTTATTTTAAATTAATACTTATATTGCCGTTTGGCTTACAGCAACACAGCAGTATTTCCCCCTCGCGTACAAACGCTAAAGGCTCTTCGTTATAGTGCACTTGGCCTGAAACTAACGTGGCTCTGCACGCGCCACAATAGCCTTCGCGGCATTGATACGCTACGTCTATTTTTTGGTTTTCTAAGCAATGTAAAACAGAAGGGCAGCCAGTGCTAAATTCTATACACTGGCTGTTATCTGCAAGCGTTATACTTGCAGTGGGTTTGTCACTCATTATAAATCAAAGTCACCAAATTCTGAGGCATCTACTTGTGAGTCAATTTGACCTACAAGGTATGAGCTAATTTCTGCTTCTTGCGGTGCAACTTGCACGTTGTCAGACACAAGCCATGAGTTGATCCATGGAATTGGGTTACTGTTGTTTTCAAATTGTGCAGGCAGGCCAATGGCGGTCATACGTGCGTTGGTGATGTATTCAACATACTGACATAAAATGTGTTTGTTTAAGCCAATCATAGAGCCATCTTTGAATAAGTATTCTGCCCATTCTTTTTCTTGCTCTGCGGCTTCAACAAACATTTTAATGGCTTCTTCACGGCACTGCGCGGCAACAATCGCCATTTCAGGGTCGTCTTTACCATCTTGCATAATGTTTAAAATATGCTGCGTACCCGATAGGTGAAGCGCTTCATCACGTGCGATTAGCTTGATGATTTTAGCGTTACCTTCCATTAATTCACGTTCAGCAAAGGCAAACGAACACGCAAAGCTGACATAAAAACGAATGGCTTCAAGAATATTTACCGACATCATGGCAAGGTAAAGTTTCTTTTTAAGATCAAATAAGCTAATTACAACGGTTTGACCGTTAATTTCGTGCTTGCCTTCGCCATACAGGTTATAAAGCGACACGCCATTGATTAAATCATCGTAGTAGGTGGTTACCGCATCAGCACGTTCGCTAATTTTTTCGTTACTTACTATGTCATCAAAAATAAGTTCTGGTGACTGTGTAACGTTACGAATAATGTGGGTGTAAGAGCGACTGTGAATAGTTTCACTAAATGCCCATGTTTCTATCCATGTTTCTAGCTCAGGAATAGATACAATGGGGAGTAGGGCAACGTTTGGTGAGCGGCCTTGTACACTATCAAGCAGCGTTTGATATTTTAAGTTACTTAAAAATATGTGCTTTTCGTGCTCTGGTAATGCTTGAAAGTCTAAACGGTCTTTACTTACGTCTACTTCTTCTGGACGCCAAAAAAACGAAAGTTGCTTTTCAATCAATTTTTCAAAAATAGGGTATTTTTGTTGATCGTAACGCGAAACGTTAACGGTTTGGCCAAAAAACATTGGCTCTTGCATTTGATCATTATGGTTACGACTAAAAGTAGTATAAGACATGTCTATCACTCAAAAAACTATCACTAAAACTATCAGGACAAAGCGGGCAAAGAGCCCGCTTTAAGTTTAACTATTAAATTTTACACGCGCCGCCTGCACAATCATCATCTTCCACTTCTGGAGTGTCGTCTTGTGCATCTGATGCGCCATCACGGGTGTTATGGTAGTAAAGTGTTTTAACACCAAGCTTGTATGCACCTAGTAAGTCTTTTAATAAGACTTTCATAGGTACTTTACCGCCTTCGTATTTGTTTGGATCATAATTAGTATTGGCCGAAATAGTTTGGTCAATAAACTTTTGCATTATGCCCACTAACTGTAAGTAACCATCGTTTGATGGAATATCCCACAGCAGCTCGTAGTTATCTTTTAAGCGTTCGTACTCAGGAACTACTTGTTTTAAAATACCGTCTTTACTTGCTTTAACGCTAATGTGACCACGTGGTGGCTCAATACCGTTAGTTGCGTTAGAGATTTGCGACGATGTTTCTGAAGGCATTAATGCGCTAAGTGTTGAGTTACGCATGCCGTGCTCTTTAATGCTGGCACGTAACGAATCCCAGTCTAAGTGCAGTGGCTCATCACAAATTTTATCTAGGTCACGTTTGTACGTATCAGTTGGCATAATACCTTGAGAGTACGTTGTTTCGTTAAACTTAGGACACGCGCCACGCTCTTTAGCCAGCTCGTTTGATGCCTTCATTAAGTAGTATTGAATTGCTTCAAACGTTTTGTGAGTCAGTGCATTAGCACTGCCATCAGAGTAACGCTTACCATTTTTAGCAAGGTAGTACGCGTAGTTAATTACGCCTATTCCTAACGTACGACGGCCCATAGTGGCATTACGTGCAGCCGGTACTGGGTAGTCTTGGAAATCAAGTAGGTTATCAAGTGCACGTACTGCAAGCTCAGCAAGCTCTTCAAGTTCATCAAGTGACTCAATAGCGCCTAGGTTAAATGCAGATAGCGTACAAAGTGCAATTTCGCCTTCTTCATCGTTTACGTTATTTAACGGCTTAGTTGGCAATGCAATTTCTAAACATAAGTTAGATTGGCGAATTGGCGCCACTTTAGAAATAAACGGGCTGTGCGTATTACAGTGATCCACGTTTTGTAAATAAATACGACCTGTGCTGGCACGCTCTTGTGCGAACATTGAGAAAAGCTCAATCGCTTTAATACGCTTTTTACGAATAGACTCGTCTTGTTCGTATTTTACGTATAACGCATCAAACTCGTCTTGGTCTTCAAAGAATGCATCGTAAAGGCCAGGCACATCTGATGGGCTAAATAACGTAATGTAGTCGTCTTTAATTAAACGAGAATACATTAGTTTATTAAACTGTACGCCGTAATCTAAATGACGAACACGGTTATCATCAACACCACGGTTATTTTTAAGTACCAGTAGGTTTTCTACTTCTAAATGCCAAAGCGGGTAGAATAACGTTGCAGCACCGCCACGTACACCACCTTGCGAGCAGCTTTTAACCGCTGTTTGAAAGTGCTTATAAAAAGGAATACAACCAGTGTGGTACGCCTCGCCATTACGGATATGGCTACCTAATGCACGAATACGGCCGGCGTTAATACCAATACCTGCACGTTGTGAAACGTACTTAACAATGGCAGATGATGTGGCGTTAATTGAATCAAGGCTGTCGCCACATTCAATAAGTACACACGAGCTAAACTGACGCGTAGGGGTACGCACACCCGACATAATTGGCGTAGGTAAAGAGATTTTAAACGTTGATACTGCATCGTAAAAACGTTTGATGTAGTCAGTACGTGTTTCGCGCGGGTAGTCAGAGAATAAACTCGCAGCCACTAAGATATATAAAAACTGGGCGCTTTCGTAAATCTCACCCGTTACGCGGTTTTGTACTAGGTATTTACCTTCAAGCTGCTTTACTGCTGCGTAGCTAAAGTTAAGATCGCGCGAATGATCAAGATAAGCATCTAGCTCATCAAGCTCTTGCTCTGTGTAATCAACGAGTAAATGAGCGTCGTAGCGTTTGTCTTCAACCATTTTTGTAACATGATCAAATAAACGTGGTGGCTCAAACTGGCCATACGCTTTTTTACGTAAGTGGAATACAGCTAAGCGGGCAGCTAAGTACTGGTAGTCAGGCGACTCTTTTGAAATTTGATCGGCTGCTGCTTTAATGATGGTTTCGTGAATGTCTTTTGTACGAATACCGTCGTAAAATTGAATGTGTGACTTTAATTCAACCTGTGAAACCGATACGTTGTTTAAACCTTCGGCGGCCCATTCAATAACGCGATGGATCTTATCAAGATCTAAAGGCTCTTTACGCCCGTCACGCTTGCTTACAGATAACTGTTGGTTCATAGCTTTGCCTGTATTCCTTGGAAATTGTGTATTTTGACCAATGCTTTATACCTCGCTAAAGCAAGGTACGTATTCATTTATTATAAGTTTCACCGTATTGGCGAATTTAATTGAATAACATTTGGCCACAATATCTGGTGTTGTTCAATTTAGAGATCACAAGATAGTGTGGTCTGAGCTGATTTGCAAGGGACATAATTGCCCCTATTTGTGGATAACTTTGGGATAACGTATTTGTGTTAGTAGTCACTCACCTTCGAACAATCATTTAAGTTGAAATAGCTAAAAATCAACTAATGATCTGCTAAATTTATGCATTTTGAAAATAAATTTCGACTGCTTTTTTTATCAACAAGCTTTGCATAAAAACTAACACAATCACAATATATAGTGTTTAATAATTTACATGGCACTATATATGGTTAAAAGCATCAATAGGGCTGTGCCAGTTAAAATCGGCTTCCCAGCCCTTGGCCTCATCAATACTTGGTATATAGCCCCAAAGCGCTGTTGCTGTGTGCATACCTGCGGCTTTACCTGCTTCTATATCACGTTGAGCATCACCTATGTATAAACAACGCTTAGGATCTACGTTCATCAGTTTTGTACAGTGTAGTAAGGGTAAAGGTGATGGTTTAGCCTCGGTGAGGGTATCGCCACTGACCACAACGTGTGCATTTTTTAAAGCGGGTATAGCAGCCACTAATGGATCGGTTAAAAACCCGGGCTTATTAGTCATTATTCCCCATTTTATACCTTGGTTATCAAGGGCTATGAGTAATGATTCTATGCCTTCAAAGCAGCGGGTGTGTGTAGCTAGGTTTTGGCTGTAGTGGCTGACTAACTGTTTTATTCGTTCAGTTTGTGGTTGCGATGCCCATTGCGCTTTAAAGCCAAGTTCAAGCAATGCGCCGGCGCCATTAGACGCTACTTTTCTATAAGCCTCAGGCGTAACTTGCGCAACACCTTCACTTTTAAGTACGGCATTTAAAGCAGCACCTAAATCGTCTGCTGTATCAAGCAAGGTGCCATCTAAATCAAATAAGAAAGCGTCGTACTCAAAAGGAGTTAAGGGGGTATGAGAGCTAGCCATTATGCTAACTTCTCAAAATGAAGAATGTAATTAACACTCACATCTGTATTTAATGAATACTGCTTAGAAAGCGGGTTGTAGCCTAGGCCAGCACTGGCACGTACTTTTAAACCGGCTTGTTCAGCCCATGCAATAAGTTGTGCAGGTTTGATAAATTTGTTGTGATCGTGTGTGCCCTCAGGCACCATTTTTAACAGCTTTTCAGCACCTACAATAGCAAACAAGTAAGCTTTAGGCGTTTTATTTAGGGTTGAGAAAAAAACATCAGCCCCTGGCTTGGCAAGCTCTGCGACTGCATGAATAATAGAAGCAGGGTCAGGTACGTGCTCTAGCATTTCCATACAGGTTATTACATCAAAGCGAGCAGGGTGCTGGGTTGCAAATTCTTCTGCAGGTACTTTTATATAGTCAACATTTACACCGGTTTCTAGGCTATGAAGCTTTGCTACGGTGAGTGGCTCTTGGCCCATGTCTATACCGGTTACGTGTGCGCCCATGCGTGCCATGCTTTCGCTAAGAATGCCGCCACCACAGCCTACATCGAGTGTTTCTTTATCAAATAAGCCTTGGGTTTTGTTAGCCACAAAGTCTAATCGTAATGGGTTAATTTCGTGAAGAGGTTTAAACTCTCCGTCTTGGTCCCACCATCGCTCTGCAATGGCTTCAAATTTTGCTATTTCTGCGTTATCTACATTTTGATGTTCGGTCATAAAATACTTCCTCGTCAATCTGAGGCCATTATATAGGGCTAAATTGATAAATCGCAAAGTTTTGCGCCTGTAAATTTAAATTAATTGTGATAGCATGGTCGCTTAGAAATAATAACAAATACTCTTGGCGCCTAATACCGGGTTGCTAAGAGCTGATACTGAAGGAATGTGATATCAAATGACTGATCTCGCCAATGAAATTCTGCCAGTCAATATTGAAGACGAGTTAAAAAACTCCTACCTTGATTACGCAATGAGCGTAATTGTAGGACGTGCATTACCAGACGTACGTGATGGTTTAAAACCTGTTCACCGCCGCGTTTTGTTTGCAATGAACGAGCTTAGTAATGACTGGAATAAGCCTTACAAAAAATCGGCCCGTGTGGTCGGTGACGTAATCGGTAAATACCACCCACACGGCGACAGTGCAGTTTATGACACCATCGTGCGTATGGCACAGCCATTCTCACTACGTTATATGCTTGTAGATGGCCAAGGTAACTTCGGTTCGGTTGATGGTGATTCAGCAGCGGCAATGCGTTATACAGAAGTACGTATGGCAAAAATGTCGCATGAGTTATTAGCCGATCTTGAAAAAGAAACGGTTGATTTCGTTCCTAACTACGACGGTACCGAACAAATTCCTGACGTTTTACCAACCAAAGTGCCTAACTTACTTGTTAACGGTTCATCGGGTATTGCGGTAGGTATGGCAACAAACATTCCACCTCATAACTTAACTGAAGTGGTTAATGGTTGTTTAGCGCTTATTCAAAACCCTGATTTAACGATTCATGAATTAATGGATTACATTCCGGGTCCTGATTTCCCAACGGCTGCCATTATCAATGGTAAAAAAGGCATTGAAGATGCTTATTTAACCGGCCGTGGTAAAGTGTACATGCGTGCACGCGCCGACATCGAAACCGATGAAAAAACAGGCCGCGAAACCATTATCGTGCACGAAATTCCTTATCAGGTTAACAAAGCACGCTTAATTGAAAAAATTGCTGAGCTTGTTAAAGATAAAAAAATTGAAGGCATTAGCGCACTACGTGATGAATCAGATAAAGACGGTATGCGTATCGTTATTGAGATCAAACGTGGTGATGTAGGTGAAGTTATCCTCAACAACTTATATTCACAAACTCAGTTACAAACTGTGTTTGGTATGAATATGGTTGCATTAATTAACAACCAACCTAAGTGTTTCAACTTAAAAGAAATGCTTGAAGAGTTTGTTATTCACCGCCGTGAAGTGGTTACACGCCGTACCGTATTTGATTTACGTAAAGCGCGCGACCGTGCTCATACCCTTGAAGGTTTAGCAATTGCGCTTGCCAACATCGACCCAATTATTGAGTTAATTCGTAAATCGCCAACCCCAGCTGAGGCTAAAGTAGCCTTAACAGCTCGCCCATGGGATTTAGGTAACGTACAAGCTATGCTTGAAAAAGCAGGCGAAGACAATGTAGCACGCCCAGATTGGCTGGCAAGTGAGCTGGGTATTCGCGATGGTCAGTACTATATTTCTGAGCAGCAAGCACAAGCAATTCTTGATTTACGTTTACACAAACTAACCGGCCTTGAGCATGAAAAAATCTTAGCAGAGTACCAATCGCTGTTAGATTTAATTGCTGAGCTACTACACATTTTAGGTAGCCCTGAGCGTTTAATGGAAGTTATTCGTGATGAGTTAGTTGAAATTAAAGAGCAATATGGTGATGAGCGTCGTACAGAAATTAACGCTGCAGCGCACGATATTAGCCTTGAAGATTTAATTAACGAAGAAGATGTTGTTGTGACCTTGTCGCACGAAGGTTACGTTAAGTATCAGGCATTGTCTGATTACGAAGCGCAGCGCCGTGGTGGTAAAGGTAAGTCAGCAACGAAGATGAAAGATGAAGATTTCATTGAGCGTCTTTTAGTGGCTAATACCCACGATACCATTTTATGTTTCTCTACTGCGGGTCGTTTGTACTGGCTTAAAGTATACCAGTTACCACTGGCTAGTCGCGCCGCTCGCGGTAAGCCAATTGTTAACTTACTGCCACTTGAAGATGATGAGCGCATTACTGCTATCTTACCTGTACGCGAGTACGAAGAAGATAAATACATTTTCATGGCAACAGCATTTGGTACTGTGAAGAAAACACCACTAACGGCATACAGCCGTCAACGTGCAAGCGGTATTATTGCGGTAAACCTTAACGAAGGCGATAGCCTAATTGGGGTTGATATTACCGACGGTAGTAACGAAATTATGTTGTTTACTGATGCAGGTAAAGTGGTACGCTTTAAAGAAGCGGAAGAGTCTGCTGTTGTTGATGAAAACGGCAACCCGGTACTCGACGAAGAAGGCAACCCTGAAATTCGTTTCAAAGGTGTTCGCCCTATGGGTCGTACTGCTACCGGTGTTCGTGGTATTAAGATGGCCGACGACCAACGCGTAGTGTCGTTAATTGTGCCTAAGTCTGATGGTGCTATTTTAACTGTGACTGAAAATGGTTACGGTAAACGTACTCAACTTGAAGATTACCCATCTAAGAGCCGTGCAACACAAGGTGTTGTATCTATTAAGGTGAGTGAGCGTAATGGCGCAGTAGTTGGCGCTGTACAAGTTGACGACAACGACGAAATAATGATTATTTCAAACCGTGGTACGCTAGTACGTACCCGCGTTAATGAAGTATCGACGGTTGGACGTAACACCCAAGGTGTTATTTTGATCAGAACTATTGACGAAGAGCAAGTAGTTGGTTTACAACGTATCGAAGAGATTGAAGTTACAGACAGTGACTTAGTTGATATTGAAGACGTTGAAACGGTTGATACAGTAAATGAAGAAGCAACGGATGATAATCCACCTTCTGAATAACTGAAATTGAAAAAGCGGCTAAGGCCGCTTTTTTTAATCATGTTGAAAAAAATTAATAATCCTCTTTTGTTTATCAAAAGAGTTTAAATTACTGGAATGAGGCAAAGGTAATGAGTAAATATAATTTTTGTGCGGGGCCAGCTATGCTTCCACAAGCTGTTATGCAAAAAGCACAAAAAGAATTTTTAGACTGGCAAGACTTAGGCGTATCTGTGATGGAAATAAGCCATCGTAGTAAAGATTTTTTAGCGCTTACTGCAAAATGCGAAGCCAGCCTTCGTCGTTTAATGAACATTAGCGATGAATTTGAAGTGTTATTTATGCACGGTGGTGGCCGCGGTCAATTTAGCGCTGTGCCATTAAATTTACATCAAAATGGTAAAACGGCGGTTTACTGCGAGAACGGCGTTTGGTCTAAAAGTGCCACTGATGAAGCTAATAAATTTACTCAAACCCACTCAATCAACGTTAGAAATGACGCAAACGGGCTGTTTTCTATAAAAGAAGTGGCGCAGTGGGAGTTACCTGCAGATGCATCTTACATTCACTACTGCCCAAATGAAACAGTAGACGGCTTAGAGATTTTTGATGTGCCGAGCCACCCAACGGCACCTATTATTGCTGATATGTCATCGACTATTTTGTCGCGTGAAATTGACGTAAATAAATTTGATTTAATTTATGCCGGTGCACAAAAAAATATAGGTCCATCAGGTATAGCTATTGTTATTGTGCGCAAAACATTACTTGAGCGTGAAGGTTTAGCTAAACCTGGCATTTTAGATTACGCACTTGAAGCAAAACAAGGCAGCATGTTTAATACACCGCCTACTTTTGCATGGTATTTAGCGGCTGAAGTGTTTGAATGGCTAGAGCAAAACGGTGGCGTTAAGGCAATGGAAGCACAAAATATTGCTAAAGCTAAGCTGCTTTATGACTTTATTGATGAATCGCCTTTTTATACTAATAAAGTAGCGACGCATTGTCGGTCGCGTATGAATGTACCGTTTTGGCTAAACGATGAAAGCTTAAACGAAAAGTTTGTAACGCAATCTAAAGAAGCCGGCTTACTTGCCCTAGAAGGGCACAGAATTGTAGGCGGTATGCGCGCAAGTATTTATAACGCAATGCCACTTGCAGGTGTGCAAGCCTTGGTTGACTTTATGGCGGCATTTGCACAGGAGCACAGCTAATGGAACAACTTCGTTTAGAGCCTATTTCTCGTGTAAATGGCAGTGTTACCTTACCTGGGTCTAAAAGCCTATCAAACCGTATTTTATTATTAGCAGCGCTGGCTCAAGGGACTACCGTTGTTGAAAACCTGCTAGATAGCGATGATATTCGCCATATGTTGGGTGCATTAAAACTACTAGGTGTTAACGTAACGCTTAATGATGATCGCACTGTAGCAACCGTAGAAGGGGTTGGCGGTGTATTTAAAACCCCAAGTGAACCTTTATTTTTAGGCAATGCAGGTACTGCTTATCGTCCTTTAACCGCGGTACTCGCAGCTGTAGCTGGGGAGTATGAGCTTATAGGTGAGCCGCGCATGGAAGAGCGCCCAATAGGGCACTTAGTCGATGCGCTACAAGCACTTGGCGGCGATATTACCTACACAAAACATAAAGACTACCCACCACTAAAAATAATTGGTGGGCAAATTAAAGGCGGTACTGTTGAAATTGATGGCAGTATTTCTAGCCAATTTTTAACAGCATTGCTAATGGCTGCCCCTTTATTTAGTGGTGATACGCAAATTACCATTAAGGGTACTTTGGTATCTAAGCCTTACATTGATATAACGTTAGATGTAATGGCGCGTTTTGGGGTGACTGTTGAGCACAGCGACTATACAACATTTAAAGTTAAAGGCGGCCAACAATACCAATCACTAGAGCGTATTATGGTGGAGGGGGATGCATCATCAGCGTCTTATTTTGTTGCGGCAGCGGCCATTGCCGGTGGCGAAATTGAAATTAAAGGCGTGGGCGCTAAATCAGTTCAAGGTGATATTGGTTTTGCTAAAGTGATGGAACAAGTTGGCGCTGAAATAAAATGGTATGACGAGCGTTTAGTTGTTCGCAAAGGTGAATTAAAAGGTGTAGATATTGACGCTAACGCTATCCCTGATGCGGCAATGACACTTGCTACGGTCGCTTTATTTGCTAAAGGGCCTACGGCTATTCGCAATATTTATAACTGGCGTGTAAAAGAAACCGACCGTTTATATGCTATGGCAACTGAACTTCGTAAAGTGGGTGCCGAGGTTGTAGAGGGTGAAGATTTTATCGAAATTACACCACCGAGTGCATTCAATGATGTGGCTATAGATACGTATGACGATCACCGTATAGCGATGTGTTTTGCAATGGTTGCCGTAGGCGGAAAGCCTATTACAATCAACGATCCTAAGTGTACATATAAAACTTTTCCAACCTTTTTCAAGGTTTTAGCATCAGTGAGTGAGTAGGCTTTTTATAAATAAATATAAAAAGTTTCACACTAAAGCGGATCTATTTGCAGAAGTGACGTATAATATCGCGGTTTTATTTAGGTGTGCATTGCAGGAGGTTTTAAATGCAGGCGTTATTAATGCCCGTAATCACCGTTGATGGCCCAAGTGGTTCAGGTAAAGGAACTGTTTGTCGCTTGTTAGCCGACAAATTGGGGTGGGATGTATTGGATAGCGGCGCAATTTACCGTGTATTATCCCTTGCCGCACTTCATCACCAAATAGCATTAGACAACGAAGAAGCGCTTGTCCCGCTTGCTGCAAACTTAGATGTGCAGTTTTTGGTTGATAGCCAAACTAATGCTGGAAAAGTTATTTTAGAAGGCGAAGATGTAACCTCGACAATTCGTAATGAAGAGGTTGGGGCAGCTGCTTCAAAAGTGGCTGCATTACCGCGTGTACGTGAAGCGTTACTTCGACGCCAGCGTGCGTTTAAAACCGAACGGGGCTTAATTGCTGATGGCCGAGATATGGGCACCGTGGTTTTTCAAGACGCACCATTAAAAATATATTTAACCGCTAGTGCACAAGAACGCGCGCGCAGACGTTATGTTGAGTTGAATGAGCGCGGCCTTGATGTTACACTAAGTGGTCTATTACAGGACATTCAAGCTCGTGATGAGCGCGATATGAATCGCACCGTTGCGCCGCTTGTTCCTGCTGATGATGCAATTGAAATAGACACAAGCGAGCTTAACGCTCAGCAAGTGTTTGATAAAGTTATAACTTTAGTAGATATTGCTATCTCACAAGGCAAGCTTCCTAAACGAAGCTAAACACATTTTATGCACCAGCAGGACGCCAGTGCTATTTTAACAACCCCATGCAGCATGGTTGCTTATTGGTATTAATATATGAGACGTATATTCGTATGTCAGAAAATTTTGCGCAGTTATTTGAAGAAAGCTTAAAGGGTTTTGAAGCAGAGCAAGGCTCTATTGTTAAAGGTACAGTAATCTCAATCGAGAATAACATTGTACTTGTAGATGCTGGTCTTAAATCAGAAAGTGCTATCCCTGCAGAGCAGTTCAAAAATGCTGCTGGTGAACTAGAAGTTGCTGTAGGCGACGAAGTAGATGTTGCACTAGATGCAATCGAAGACGGTTTCGGTGAAACTATCCTTTCTCGTGAGAAAGCGAAGCGTCACGAAGCGTGGATCCGTCTTGAGAAAGCATGTGAAGAGCAAGAGACTGTTACTGGTGTTATCAACGGTAAAGTTAAAGGCGGTTTCACAGTTGAAGTTGATTCAATCCGTGCTTTCCTACCTGGTTCACTTGTTGATGTTCGTCCAGTACGTGACACAACTCACCTTGAAGGCAAAGAGCTTGAATTTAAAGTAATCAAGCTTGACCAAAAACGTAACAACGTTGTTGTTTCACGTCGTGCAGTTATCGAATCTGAAAACTCACAAGAACGTGAAGAGCTTCTTGCTAACCTTGTTGAAGGTCAAGAAGTTAAAGGTATCGTTAAGAACCTTACTGACTACGGTGCATTCGTTGACCTTGGTGGTGTTGATGGTCTACTACACATCACTGATATGGCGTGGAAGCGTGTTAAGCACCCTTCAGAAATCGTTAATGTTGGCGACGAAATCGCAGTTAAAGTTCTTAAATTCGACAAAGATAAAACTCGTGTATCTCTAGGCCTTAAACAGCTTGGCGAAGATCCATGGGCAGCTATCGCTGGTCGTTACCCAGAAGGTTCTAAGCTTTCTGGTCGTGTAACTAACCTTACTGATTACGGTTGCTTCGTAGAAATCGAAGAAGGCGTTGAAGGTCTAGTTCACGTTTCTGAAATGGATTGGACTAACAAGAACATCCACCCTTCAAAAGTTGTTTCACTAGGTGACACTGTTGAAGTTATGGTTCTTGAAATCGACGAAGAACGTCGTCGTATTTCTCTTGGTCTTAAGCAATGTATTGCTAATCCTTGGCAGGAATTTGCTCGTCTACAAAACAAAGGCGACCAAGTTACTGGTAAGATCAAATCAATCACTGACTTCGGTATCTTTATCGGTCTTGACGGTGGTATTGATGGTCTTGTACACCTTTCAGACATTTCTTGGAACACGCCTGGCGAAGAAGCTGTACGTGAATTCAAGAAAGGCGACGAAATCACTGCTATCGTATTGCAAGTTGACCCAGAGCGTGAACGTATCTCTCTAGGTGTTAAGCAAATCGAAGCTGACCCGTTCAATAACTACCTTGATGCAAACAAAAAAGGTGCTATTGTTAAAGGTAAAGTGACTGAAGTTGATGCGAAAGGCGCAACTGTAGAGCTTATCGAAGGCGTTGAAGGTTACATCCGTGTAGCTGATATCGCTCAAGAGCGCGTTGAAGATGCAACGACTGTTGCTTCTGTAGGCGACGAAATCGAAGCTAAATACGTTGGCGTTGATCGTAAGAACCGCACTTTAAGCTTATCTGTTAAAGCTCTTTTCGAAGCAGAAGAGAAAGAAGTACTAGAGAAGCTTAAGAAAGAAGAGCCAGTGTTTGAAAACGCAATGGCAGCTGCTTTCGCAAATGCACAAAAAGACTAATTACTAATTAGTTTTTAATTGGAAGGGCAGTTTTGCCCTTCCACTATTCTCTTTAAGGAAACGCTATGACTAAGTCAGAACTGATAGAAACACTTGCCGAACAGCACGCACACATTCCAGTGAAAGATGTTGAAAATGCAGTAAAAGAAATTCTTGAACAAATGGCCGGCTCATTATCTACTTCAGATCGTATTGAGATCAGAGGTTTTGGTAGTTTCTCTTTGCATTACCGCGCTCCTCGCACAGGTCGTAATCCTAAGACTGGCGATACAGTAGAGCTTGATGGTAAGCATGTACCTCATTTTAAACCAGGCAAAGAATTACGCGACCGCGTAAATGAGAGTATTGCCTAGTTAACCAGTTGGAGTAGTTACTTGTTTAAGGTATTAAAAATTATTCTGGTTGTACTATGCCTATTTTGCGCATTTTTATTGGGTTCTCAAAATCCACAATTAGTACAAATCAATTATATTATTGCCAGTAATACCTTGCCACTCGCTGTAATAATAAGTATCTGCTTTATACTGGGTGTAATAATAGGGTGTTTTATTAGCTTTAAATTGTTTTCTAAATTAAAGTGGCAAAATTACCGCTTGAAAAAACAATTAGCGCCAGAAAAAAATAATAGTAAGCTTATTGCTAATAAAGACACCTAATCATGATTGAGCTTTTGTTTTTACTACTGCCTGTTGCTGCCGGTTATGGCTGGATTATGGGCAAAAATAGTGCAAAAAACCAAGCTCATCAACTCAATCGCCAAATCACTTCAGAATACAGTAAAGGCTTAAAGTTTTTACTAGACAGAGAAGAAGATCAGGGCTTAGAGCATCTAATAAACCTATTAGAAGTGGCTGCTGACTCTGTTGACCATTATTCAACCCTTGCTACTATGTTTCGCCGAAGAGGCGAGCTTGACCGCGCAATAAAAATTCATGAACTCCTTTTAAAACACCCAAGCTTAAATGAACAACAAGCTGCCGCTAGCCGTTTAGAATTAGCTGAAGATTATATTATGGCCGGCTTATTAGACGGTGCAGAAGAGCATTTAGTGTGGCTTGTTAAAGCTGGGCATGAACAAGCACTTGACCCAATTATTACATTATACTCGCAAACCCGAGAGTGGGAAAAGGGCATTAATATGTTCGAAGCCCATAGTGAGTTATTTGTTAAAGAGCAGCATTTTAAAGCAATTGCTAATTTTTACAGCGAAGCTGCCCTAAGCGAAAATAAACCGCGATTAATGAACAAAGCCATTAGTTTAAATTACAAAGCGGTTCGCCCTTTATACGAATTAGGGTTATCGGCTTACACAAGTGAAGACTACGTAAAAGCAATTTACTATTGGCGTGAACTCGTTTGCCAATTTACGTTATTTGCACCTTTGTTTATTGACCAGCTTGCACATAGTTATAAGCAGTTAAATTTAACACATCAGTTTCATGATTTATTATGTGACTTGCTCGATAAAGGTGGGGTGCTAATAAAAATAAAACATTGCCAAGCACTGTTAGAGCAAGGAAATACTAAACAGGCATTTGAGTTTTTAACTGACAGCTTAAAACGGCAGCCTACGATTCGAGGTTTTAGCTTTTTACTACAGCTAATGGGTGATAAAAATCCAAATACCAAAGAAGTACTTGATGAAATTGATAAGCTAGTTACGTCGTATATAGCAACAAAACCAGACTTTCAATGCCAACATTGTGGTTTTACAAGCCACACTATTTATTGGAACTGCCCATCTTGTAAACATTGGGAAACCATTGTGCCAAGTAGAGGCCTAGACGGATTTTAATAACCCCCAACTATTTATAACTTTACTGCCATTCATTAGGATAGTTATGTCTTTAGAAGATACAAAAAAAGTTCTTATTGCCCTAGATTACGATTCACAAGACGCGGCTCTTAATTTTGTAAAAAAACTCTCACCAGATACGTGTCGCTTAAAAGTAGGCAAAGAAATGTTTACTTATTTTGGTCCTGCATTCGTTAAACAGTTAATCGATTTAGGCTTTGACGTATTTTTAGATTTAAAATTTCA
This sequence comes from Pseudoalteromonas sp. R86517, assembly GCF_042466295.1. Classification (NCBI taxonomy): domain Bacteria; kingdom Pseudomonadati; phylum Pseudomonadota; class Gammaproteobacteria; order Alteromonadales; family Pseudoalteromonadaceae; genus Pseudoalteromonas; species Pseudoalteromonas sp. R86517. The sequence continues at coordinate 1,562,577 of NZ_JAXHCB010000001.1, read as the reverse complement.
TGATATCCCTAATACAGTGGCAAAAGCGGTCACCGCAGCGGCTAATATGGGCGTTTGGATGGTAAACGTTCATGCATCAGGTGGTTTTGAAATGATGAATAAGGCAAAGCAGGCACTTGAAAAGTTTGGTGATAAAGCACCTTTATTAATTGCAGTGACAGTGCTAACCAGCATGGACGAAGCTGAACTAAAGCGTTTGGGTGTTGAAAAATCAGCGCAAGAACAAGTTATTCATTTAGCTAAATTAACAAAAGAAGCAGGGCTTGATGGCGTAGTATGTTCTGCCCAAGAAGCGAAAGCGCTAAAAGCACAATTAGGTAGCGCGTTTAAGCTAGTTACTCCAGGCATTCGCCCTGCTGGTAGTGATGTGGGTGACCAAAAACGCATTATGACACCTAAGCAAGCTATTGAAGCGGGTAGCGATTACTTAGTGATTGGTAGACCGATCACACAATCGTCAGATCCGGTACAAACTTTATCCGATGTTAATAAGTCGCTGGTTTAAGTTAACAAAAAGCAATTATTTAGTGCTAAACCCCTTTTATGAATACATTTTTATGCTACATTAGTACTAAGAATGCAGTAAGGGGTTTATTTTGAAGTTAATTTTTGGATCTATTTTAATTGTTGTTGCAGGTTTTTCAGTAAATAAATATGTTTTTTCTAGTAAAGCTTATGATGGAGTAGCGACGATTACTGACTTAGTCGCAAATTACCCTGTCGATTTATTTGAATTTAAGCAAACCATGCATGGCTACGCACACCACTTATGCTATAAAAATGAAGAGCGCTTAACGCGCCAAAACGTAACTACGTCAGATTGCATTTCAAATCACGACGACAAACAAAGTGAATGTGAAAATAAAGTATTTAGGTTGGCGCCACTAAGTTTAGAAACCAAAGCTGAGATACTTGATTATTCAAAGCAATATACAGAATGTACGTTGCCGTATAAGCGTATTATGGGCTAGTGCCTATTAGCAATTCCCTAATTATTTTTGAAGGGAAAACCAAGTGTTAGCTTTGTTTAAAAATTTCATTTGCGCGAAGGTGAGGGCAGAGAATAGGGCAATATAAGTGCCGTTAGTGATAATAGCTAAATAACGTTTTTTATTCATCAAAACGTTTTATCATCTTTGAATAAGCATTTAATTAGACTATTTAGAAAAAATTTAACTATAAGCGCCAACATAATATTAGCGCTTATAAATAGGTTTACGACTATTTTAAGCGGATAGATTTGGCTTCTATGTCTATCAAGCCTTGCTTAAATAAACCACCAATGGCTTTTTTGTAGTTAGCTTTACTGGTTGAAAATATTTTTTTGATAAGCTCAGGATCAGATTTATCACCAATGGCTAGTATGCCGCCTTCGTTTTTAAGCTTTTCCATTATTTTATCGCCAAGTTCACTTACTTTACCCATGCCTGGCTTTTCAAGTATAACGTCGATTTTTCCGTCTTCACGTACTTTTTGAACAAACCCTTTAAGCTTTTGCCCTACAAATAAGTTTTTAAATACCATGTTGTAAAACACAACACCAAAGTGAGACTCTTCAATAAGCACTTTGTAGCCAATATCTGTTTTACCAGCAACAATTAAATCAACTTCTTGAAGATGTGTGTACTCAGGTTCATCTTTTGATAAAAAGCGATTAAAGTTGCTTGATGCACAAATACGTTGGCTCGCATTATCTAAATATAAGCGAACTAAATAAGAATGACCTTCTTGCATACGTGGTTTTTGCTCGTTAAATGGAGCTAAAACATCTTTTTCAAGTCCCCAATCTAAAAAAGCGCCGATGCTATTTATTTCTTTAACACGAAGCAGTGCGTATTCACCTACTTGGGCATGAGGTTTTTTTACTGTTGCTGTAGGTAAATTGGCGTTATCTAAAAAGATAAAAACGCTTATGCTATCGCCAGCTTCAAGTTCATCTTTAATTTCGTGTTTTGGTAAAAACACTTCCCCTAAATCGTGGCCATCAAGGTAAGCACCTTCATTGCTCACTTCTTTTACAAATAAGGTTTGTGTTGTTCCTAGGTAACTCATAATTATTCCTGCTCAGGCTTTTTTTTACGGCGCATTGGTGAATTGCCATCAATATTTATCGGGGCTTTTATAGGTGCAGCTGGTTTTTTAGGTTTTGCCTTACGTTTAACTTGCGGCTTTTTCACCTGTGCAACTTTTTTAGTTTTTACAGAGGCTGTTGCAGGCTTTTTCTCTTTTACACCTTTAAATTTAGCTTTAAGGCCTTCAACGCTTGCAAAAACCAGCTCGTCGTTCAAAAACGACTTAATTGCTAAGTAGCTTGCCCAGTCTTTAGGGCCTACTAGCGATAATGCATTACCTTTAAATCCGGCGCGGCCTGTACGACCTATACGGTGTACATACTCTTCAGCGTGTTTTGGTAAATCAAAATTGATTACGTGCGTTACACTTAATAAGTCCAATCCTCGCGAAGCAACATCAGTGGTGATCAAAATTTTAAAGTTTTCGCGGCTAAACGAGTCCATGATCTCTAGGCGTTTGCTCTGTGTTAAATCGCCAGCTAAAGCCACCGATTTAAAACCTTTTGCATTTAATGCTTCACTTAAACGGCTGGTATCGGCACGGGTTGCTGTAAATATAATACATTGGCCAACATCATCTTGTTTTAAAAAATGCTCAAGTAACGCTTCTTTATGATCAAGGTGATCGGCTAAATAGAGCGTTTGTTTAATATCACTGTGTTGCTCGTTAGCGGCGCTCAGTGTAATTTGTTTTGGCTTTTTTAATAAATTACGCGATAGGGCATCTACTTGAGCGTGATCTAGTGTCGCTGAAAACAACAATGTTTGGCGCAAGCGGTGATTAGCTTGCTCGTTAATCATTTTCAGCTGTTCAGTAAAACCTAAGTCTAAAATACGGTCGGCTTCATCAAAAATTAATAGCTCTAACCCACTTAATTGTAATGAGCGTTTTGTGATGTGATCGGCCAAACGCCCTGGGGTTGCCACAACAAAGTGCGGGTCGTTACGAAGGGCTTTAATTTGATCGTTAAAGTTCTCGCCACCGAGTATTTTTACAGCTTTAATGTTTGTGCCCGCAATTAATAAACGCAATTGCGTAAATACTTGCGTTGCAAGCTCACGGGTTGGTGCAACGATGAGGACACGTGGATCGCGTTTACTGAGCGCTTTTTGTTTCATAACTCGCTGAACAGCAGGTAATAAAAACGCTAATGTTTTGCCCGACCCAGTTTTAGACTGAGCAAAAATGTCATGCCCTGCAAGTGCGGTAGGCACTGCATGTGCTTGAATATCTGTGGGCTGGGTGATCCCTTGATGTGCTAATTGTGTTTCAAGGCGAGTATCAATCCCAATATCAGTAAAGTGCAAAGTCGTGTTCTCCAATGTGCAACTTAAATTAATGGCCGCATTATAGCTTACACAAGGGTTATGCCGACAGTAAAAACCATTCTAACGCGCTATTTTTTGCAATTAATTATAAAAAGCGTAAAATACGCGCCCCATATGCGCCGGATTTACGATTCGGTAAACGCCACTTAAGGCTATCAAAGCAAAATAGGAAGTAAAATGACTGCTGTTCATAAAGATGATGTAACAAACGAGCACTTTGTAGTGTGTGCAATGTACAAATTTGTAGGTTTGCCAAATTTTGAAGCGCTACGTAAACCTCTTTTAGATGTGATGGAAGCAAACGAAGTACGCGGTACTTTATTGCTTGCGGCTGAAGGTATTAACGGTACTGTATCAGCTAAGCGCGAAGGAATAGATAACTTACTTGCGTGGTTAGACACACAAGAAAACCTAAAAGACATAGTGACTAAAGAATCATTCGATGATGAATGCCCGTTTTACCGCACTAAAGTAAAGCTAAAAAACGAAATTGTTACTATGGGCGTTGAAGGGGTTGACCCACTAAAAGTAGTGGGAAGCTATGTTAAGCCTAAAGAGTGGAATGCATTAATATCAGACCCTGAAGTGATTTTGATTGATACACGTAACGATTACGAAATTGAAATTGGCACTTTTCAAAATGCAGTCGATCCTAATACCAAAACTTTCCGAGAATTCCCTCAGTGGGCTAAAGAAAATTTAGACCCAGAAAAACACAAAAAAGTAGCCATGTTTTGTACCGGTGGTATTCGCTGTGAAAAATCAACGGCTTACATGAAAGAGCAAGGGTTTGATGAGGTTTACCACCTTGAAGGCGGTATTTTAAAATACCTAGAAGAAGTGCCAAAAGAAGACACAATGTGGGAAGGCGAGTGTTTTGTTTTTGATAATCGTGTAGCAGTAAATCATGATTTACAAAAAGGCTCTTACGATCAATGTCATGCGTGTCGTATGCCGATTACAGAAGAAGAAAAGCAAAAGCCAGAATACATGGAAGGTGTTTCGTGTCATCACTGTATTGATAATGTAACCGATGAGCAACGTGCTCGTTTTGCTGAGCGTCAAAAGCAAATAGAATTAGCACAAGCACGTGGTGAAGGGCACATTGGTAATGAAGCGCAAGCGGTTTTACAACAACGTAAAGAAGCTAAAAAAGCACAAAAAGAAGCCCAGCGCGGTAAATAATCTTTAACTACCTATTATCTACATAGCCCAGTTTATACTGGGCTTTTTTATTTATATAGCCACTTTTTAGTTTAATCCTGCCTGTATTTGTATAAATGCTTAGTCATTAGGCGCCTTTTTCAAAAATTAATTGGTATTACCAATTTAATTTCATCTTATAGTTTTGCTAATTTATCGTTCTATCCTACCTATTGATCAATCAGCTGTTAGACTTCGTAAGGTAATGGAAATAATAATTAATTAAGGTGTTACTTTGAAATCGCAAAACTTTTTAATCGGTGTGCTTAGTTCGCTGCTGTTTTTCAGCCTTCCTGCAATGAGCGCGAACGTTGTTGTACAAAAAATTGCCCTCGAAAGTGCTAAACAACAAGTGCAAGCGGTAGGAAATACAGAGGCAATACATTCGGTTGTAATGTACCCCGCAGTAGGCGATAGAGTAACAGGCGTTTTTTTTAAGCCAGGTGATAAAGTAAAAAAAGGCGATACTTTACTCGAACTTGATTCTCGTAGGCAAAAAGCAGCGCTTGATGAGGCTAAAATTAAACTTGCCGACACCCAGCGAATACTAAAACGATTAGAACAAAGTCAGGCCAAAGGCGCAGTGCCTAAAAGCGATGTTGATGATGCTAAAACCGTTGTAGAGCTTGCCAAAGTCACCCTCATACAGGCCCAAACTGAGCTTGAAGATAGAAAAGTAATTGCGCCGATAAATGGCATTATGGGTTTAACAGATGTTGAGGTAGGCGATAGAATAACCGAGCAAACGCCCATTGCCACAATAGATGAGACAACAAGCCTGTACATAAATTTTAACGCACCTGAGTCGGCTATCAGTATGCTGCGTAATAAAAGCAGCTTAACGGTGTTTCCTTGGCAATCAGACACTGCCATTAACGCTGATATTGCTTATTTAGACTCACGCGTAGACCCACAAACCCGTACTTTACGTGTTAAAGCCAAGCTAAATAATGAAAAACAACAATTTTTACCTGGTATGAGCTTTAGAGTACATATTGAAGTGTTAGGCGAGCGTTTTGCTGCAGTTCCTGAAGCTGCATTACTGTGGGGGGCAACAGGCCCGTATGTATGGAGCAGCGTTGCTAAAAAAGCCACACGTGTTGATGTAAAAATAGAGCAGCGCTTGGCGGGGCGATTATTGGTTTCTGGGCCGTTAAATAAAGGCGATACTTTAGTAATTGAAGGGGTACAACGCTTACGTGCAGGCCAAGAGCTAAGCTTTAATTTACCCTTACAAGATTCGCAGGAGTAGGTATGAAACAGCAACCTATGATGCAAGATTTACCCTCAATGGCGATTCGCCGCCCAGTACTTATTGTGGTGCTTAACTTATTAATTATTATTGCAGGTATTGCTGCTATTGCGGGTGTTGAAGTAAGAGAGCTTCCTGATGTAGATAGACCACGTATTACGGTTTCGGCGCCATTTCCTGGCGGCTCGCCTGAGACCGTTGATACCGAAGTAACCAGCAAATTAGAAGGCGCAGTATCGCGTGTAAGTGGCGTTAAATCAATACGTGCACAAAGTGAAGAGGGAAATGCACGTATTGTGGTCGAATTTAGACCAGGCATAAACTTAGATGACGCCGCGAATGAAACGCGTGAGTCTATTGCACGTGTAGAGCGAGACCTTCCAGAGGAAGTAGAACGTGTTTCTATTATTAAAGCCGACAACGACGCCGAAGCAGTTGTATCTCTGACTGTTTCAAGTGAAAGTTTATCGCTTGAAGCACTTACCGAGCGCGTAAATGTTGACTTAGCGCCGCAATTTTTAACTATTCCGGGTGTCGCAGATGTACGCTTAAACGGTGATAGAGAACGCGTATTAAGAGTACGAATAGACCCGCTAAAACTAAGTAGCTTTAATTTAACAGTGCCCGATGTAGCACAAGTGCTTAGCCAAGCGCCGTTTGATGTGCCAGCAGGGAGTTTAAAGTCAAACGATCAGCAAATTATTGTACGTGCCGATGCAACCTCTATTACTCCAGAGCAAGTTGGGGATATTATAATACAAGGCGATACCCGAATTAGTGATATTGCGGCTGTGTATTTTGGCCCTGCCGATCCGCGCTCTATGGTAAGGCTAAACGGTAAGCCCGTAATTGGTATGGAAATTATTCGACAAGCACAATCAAATACAATTGAAATATCAGATGAAGTGCTCAAGCTTATTACAAGTATGCAAACACGCTTTCCAGAAATGGAATTCACACTTACCTCCGATGACGCACAATTTATAAGAAGCTCAGTAGATGAAGTAATTTACTCTTTATTACTTACAGTATTGTTAGTGGTTGTCACTTTGTGGGTATTTATTGGCTCTTGGCGCGCCACTTTAGTGCCTGCTTTTGCTATTCCTGTTGCCTTAATAGGTTCTTTAGCACTTATATGGGCACTGGGTTTTTCAATAAATATTTTAACCTTGTTGGCGCTTGTATTAGCCACAGGCTTAATTGTTGATGATGCCATAGTAGTAAGTGAAAATATTCAGCGCCAGCGGGGGCTAGGTTTAGGGCGTCGGGCAGCTGCTGTAATAGGCACGCGCGAGGTGTTTTTTGCTGTTGTAGCAACCACGGCTGTACTTGCCGCTGTATTTATACCTATTGCGTTTTTACCCTCTACTGCCGGTCGCTTATTTAGAGAGTTTGGTGGAGTACTTGCCGGTGCGGTAATTATATCAAGCTTTGTGGCACTTTCATTAGTGCCTGCTCTTACCTCCAAATTAAAGTTAAAGCAGGGCGGTTTTCACCCATTTGCTAAACTAGGCCATTGGTTGGGTGGTATTTATACAAAAACAATTCATAAAGTGCTTAACCATGCATGGCTTACGTTTGCGCTCTGTTTATTGGTTGCAGCAGGCTCAGGGGCGTTGTACGCCAGTTTAGACAGCGAGCTTTTGCCAACAGAAGACCGAGGAAAAATTCGTATATTTGCACGTGGACCAGATGGTGTAGGGCTAAACTTTATGGATAGGCAAGCGATAAAAATGGAAGATATTTTACTTCCGTTTGTCGATAGCGGCGAAATTGAGTCAATTTATACTGTGGTAGGCCAATGGGACCCTAATATTGTGTTTATTACTGTGCCATTAAAGCATTGGGATGAGCGCCATTTTAGCCAACAAGAAATTATTAATAAGATACGCCAGCCACTTGGCGATATTCCAGGAGCACCGGCTTACCCAGGTGGGGCTAATAGTTTAAATCTACGTGGTCAAGGGGGAGGCGTTGAAATCGCGCTGCTTGGGCAAGATTATTTGCAAATATTTAAAGCGGCTCAGCAGTTTTCTGCTGCATTAGAAAAAGCCGTTCCTGAGGTGGCACCTGTGCGTATTTCTTATCAGCCATCGCAACCACAACTTAGAGTAAATATAGACAGACACCGTGCACAAGAGCTCGGTGTATCTCTAGACGACATTGCCATTACCTTGCGCGCAGCAATAAATGGCGACGATGTAGAAGATTTAAACATTGGCGATCAGTCTGTGCCAATCATGCTACAAGCGCAAAACCAAACCATAAACAGTCCAAGTGATTTGGCTAATTTATACATCAGAGCGGGTAATGGCAGTTTAGTACCATTAAGTAGTGTTGCGTATATTTCTGAAGAAGGCGTGGCTGCAGAGCTTGAGCGCCATGCCCAGCGCCGCTCAATAGAGCTCAGCATGGAGTTACCAGAATCGTTAACCATTGCTGCTTTAGTAGAGCAAATAAAAACGGTATCTGAGCAGTCGTTAGAGCCAGGTATTGCACTTGCGTTTAAAGGCGAAGCGCTAACGTATGAAGAAACATCCAGTGAAGTACTTGTAACTTATGTACTTGCTTTTTTAATTGTATTTTTAGTATTGGCTGCTCAATTTGAAAATGTAAATAGTGCCATTGTGGTTATGATAACCGTTCCCTTTGGTATTACCTCGGCCATATTAGCGCTTTATTTAACCGGCACGTCGTTAAATATTTACTCTCAAATTGGTTTAGTGATGCTGATAGGCTTAATCGCTAAAAACGCAATTTTGCTTGTTGAATTTGCAGACCAATTACGCGATCAAGGCTTAACGGTCAGAAAAGCCGTCGAGCAAGCTGCGCTGGTACGTTTACGCCCAATTACGATGACCCTTATATCTACATTACTTGGCGCATTGCCGTTAATCCTCTCTACAGGCGCAGGGGCTGAGGCCCGAAATGCAATTGGCTGGGTGGTGTTTGGCGGCTTAGCACTTGCGGTGTTGTTTACGCTTTATCTTACTCCGGTAATTTACTTAGGCTTAGCACGCTTTACCACGCCAAGGGGGGATGAATCTAAGCAGCTCGCACAAGAGCTTGAAAAAATAGACTAACCTTAAAGCCATGCCCAGCAACGTTTTTAAATTAAAAGTCTGCTGGGTGTGGTTATGGCTTGATTGGCACTACTTGTTTGTTAAGATAGCCACTTAAGCATATACATGCCTTTTTGTGTGGCCACAAGGAATTCCCAATGCAAGCCGAACAAGTTGAAATTGCGCAGTTTTTAGCGCAGCACCCGCCATTTGATGACTTACCGACAAACGCTTTAAACGAGCTTGCGCAACAAGTTGAGGTAGCTTACTACCGCTCGCAAACTGATATTTTAACGTTAGGCCAAGACATCGCTGATTTATTTATAATTCGCAGTGGCTCTGTGGAAATTTATCGTCGTAATAACGAGCTTTATAACCGCTTAGATGTGGGCGGTATTTTTGGCCAAATGGGCTTGTTGATGAATCGTAAAGTGCGCTTTCCTGCAAAGGCACTCGAAGACACCCTAGTGTATTGTATTAACTTTACGCTGTTTAACCGTTTTTGTGACGAGTTTGACGGCTTTGCTGATTATTTTGAAGCTGATGGCAATGTGCGCCTTCGCCAAGCGTTAGTTGAGCAAGCCGACAGCAACGATTTAACAACCGCCAAAGTTAAGTCGCTCATTCATCGCGATGTGGTAACGCTAAGTACGCAAACCACCATACAAGATGTTGCTAAAGTAATGACAGAAGAAGCGGTTTCCTCTGTGTTAGTTACCGATTTAGACAAACCAATAAGCGACGACCCAGAAGAAGACGATGGGCAAATTGTAGGCATTATTACCGACCGCGATATACGCACAAAAGTGGTAGCCGAAGGCTTAGGGCTTGATGTTACCGCAGATAAAATTATGTCGACTAATCTTGTACTGCTTGATTCAAATGCCTATGTATTTGAAGCCGTTCTTGCCATGCTGCGCGATAACTTGCACCACTTACCTGTGGTACAAAAGCGCCGACCTATTGGGGTTATTTCACTATCCGACATTTTAAGGTACGAGTCGCAGAGTAGTTTACTCTTGGTGCGCGGTATTTTAGCGCAGCAAACCATTGAAGATTTAGCACATTACGCGCGCCAGCTGCCCAATGTATTTGTACGTATGGTAAACGAAGATGCTAATTCACATATGATTGGTACGGCAATGGCGGTAATAGGGCGTACTTTTAAACAGCGCTTATTAGTACTGGCTGAAGAAAAATATGGCCCGCCGCCAGTACCTTACTGTTTTATAGCGTTAGGCTCTATGGCGCGAGATGAACAACTTATTGTAACAGATCAAGATAACGCGCTTATTTTGGATGACAATTACGATGATGAAAAACACAATGAGTACTTTCAAAATATTTCTGATTTTGTGTGTGATGGCTTAGCGCAATGTGGTTATACCTATTGCAGCGGCGAAATTATGGCCTCGTTCAAAAAATGGCGTAAAACACGTTCGCAATGGTTTGATCAATTCTCACAGTGGATAGCCTTACCTAAACCACAAGCACTGCTTAACAGCTCAATATTTTTTGATTTAGATGGGGTGTGGGGTAAAACAAAATGGGCCGACGAGCTTAAAATTTTTATTGCTAAGCAAAGTAAACAAAACCGTGTGTTTTTAGCTAATATGGCCGCCAATGCCCGAAACCGCACACCGCCACTTGGGTTTTTTAAAGGCTTTGTGCTTGAGCATAACGGCCAGCATAAGCGTTCAATGAACTTAAAACGCAGAGGCACTGCACCGCTTTCTGATGTGATAAGAGTGCATGCACTGGCGATAGGCTCTCGTAAGCAAAATTCGTTTGAACGCCTTGAAGATATTATTGAATCGCGCCTGTTACCTGAGGGTAAAGCACAAGATTTACGTGATGCGTTAGAATACATTGCCATGATGCGAATTCGCCATCAAGCATGGCAAATAGAGCAAGAAGAAGAGCCCGATAACGACATAGACCCGCATTTACTTTCGCCGTTTGAGCAACGCAACTTAAAAGAAGCGTTTGCCATACTCGAAAAAGCACAAAGCTACTTAAAGTTTAGTTACTCAGCCAATGCGGGTGTTAAGTAACGAATGGCTAAGCAATCGTATTTTGACTGGCAGGCTCATTATAAAACACTGGCTAACAACGCTAAAAATGAGCATTTAAAAGCGTTTTATCAGCACGCTTATGGTGATACGCACACGCCTATAAAAGACATTTCGTTTGTGGCTCTTGATTTTGAGACAACCGGTCTAAATAGTGAGGTGGACGATATAGTCAGTATTGGCTTAGTCCCTTTTACTATGCAAAGAGTGTATTGCACACATGCTAAGCATTGGGTAGTGCAGCCTCGTAAAAGCTTAAGTGAGGAGTCGATTGTTATTCATGGTATTACGCATTCAGAAGTGGATGACGCTCCCGATTTAAACTCTCGACTAGGGCCGCTACTTAATGCACTTAGTGGTAAAGTGGTGGTGGTGCATTATGCAGCGATAGAGCGGCACTTTTTAAACAATGCATTACTTGCGAGAATTAACGAAGGGATCCAGTTTGCATTAGTCGATACCATGGAAATTGAGCAACGAGCGTTGCGCGCCCGCCAAGGCTTAATAGGGCGTTTGTTTAATCAAAAGGTAGGCTCACTTAGACTCACAGATTGCCGCAGTCGATACTCTTTGCCTGCTTATCATAATCACAATGCGCTAACTGATGCATTAGCCACAGCAGAGCTGTTGATTGCACAGCTGCAATACCATTACCGCGATGATACGCCACTGGCTGAATTACTAAGTTAAATTTATTTTAAATTCTAGCGAGGGTAATACAGGTTTAAACTTATTAACCAAAGTTTAGCTTAGCCAATAAAAACGCCGCATATTATGCGGCGTTTTTTAGTTTACTGGCAAGCGACTAATTATTTAACAGCGCGAGGCTCAGTACGTAATCCTAATAATAGGCTTACACACATTAGTAGTAACACTAAAGTAAACGGAAGACCTGTTGAAACAGCACCCGCTTGTAATGCTTGAATCGCCTCTGTACCGCCAATCCATAATAGAGCAGCAGCAATAGAGCCTTCAACCGTAGCCCAAAAGATGCGTTGTGGTACTGGCGCATCCACTTTACCGCCTGCTGTAATTGAGTCGATAACTAACGAACCCGAGTCAGAAGAGGTAATGAAAAACACTAATACTAAAACCACAGCTAGGAACGAAAGCACGCTCGACATAGGCAGTTCGTCTAGCATTTGGAACATCGCCATAGGTACATCGGTTAAACCGTTTACGCCTAAGCTACCAACACCTTGAACAACTTGGTCTATTGCAATGCCGCCGTAAATAGACATCCATAAAATAGTAACCGCAGTAGGAATTAATAATACAGCGATTAAAAACTCTCTAATTGTACGACCACGAGAAACACGCGCAATAAACATACCTACAAACGGTGACCACGAAATCCACCATGCCCAGTAAAATACAGTCCAACCGTGCATCCATGTTTCGTCTTCACGGCCATGTGGGTTGCTCAGTGGAATAATATTTTCAACATAACCCATAACCGTATTTGGTACGTTACCGATTGCCACAGCAAAGCCAATTAAACCAACAAACAGAAGTAAGGCAAATGCAATGAGCATGTTTATATTACTAAGGACCTTTACGCCGCCATCAATGCCGCGTACTACTGAGATAATAGCTAGTAAGGTAACGCCAATAATAACCAATAATTGTGCGCCTACGCCGCCATCAGTTCCAAATACATGGTTAATACCTGCAGAAGCCTGCTGCGCGCCTAAACCTAACGAGGTTGCAAGGCCAAACAAAGTGGCAAGCACGGCAAGAATATCAATAATATGACCAGGCCAGCCCCAAGCTCTGTCGCCTAATAGTGGATAAAAAATTGAACGGATTGATAAAGGAAGGCCTTTATTGTAAGTAAAAAACGCAAGTGAGAGCGCTACAACGGCATAAATAGCCCACGGGTGAAGGCCCCAGTGAAACATGGTTGCACCCATGGCCACTTTTGCAGCCTCTGGCGTATTTGCGGTTACATTAAGTGGGGTTTCGTACCAGCCGGTAAAGTAAGCTACAGGCTCTGCAACACCCCAAAACATTAACCCAATACCCATACCTGCGGCAAATAACATAGCAAGCCATGACATACGCGAGTGCGTTGGTTTAGCTCCTTCTCCGCCTAAACGAATATTACCATAGGGCGATACAATTAATGCCAAACAAAATATAACAAAGAAGTTTGCTGCCCACATAAAAAACGCATCAAAGTTATTTATTATATCGAGCTTAATACCATCAAGCGTTGCTTTGGCTGTTTGCGCATCCGAAACGAGAATGGCGACTAAAAAGATGACAATCAAACCGGCACTAATACCAAAAACAGGATTATGTATATCAAATCCCCATTTTTGCACGTTATCTTGACCTACGGTGTAGTCCGTATTATCAATACTATACTTGTCATGATTTTCGCTCATGAATACCTCTTATGTTGTCCTAACAAGCCAGAGAGTTCCGGCATAACACTAAGTTAATTAGCCACACAGTAAGTTGCATTATTTACAATAAAACTTATTTGAGGACTAACTAAATTAATCGCTGATCATACCCTTAATAGTGTATGAGTTAAATCGTAAATGTAAAACTATTTGGTTATATATGCCTGATTACTTAGCGCTAAAAGCTATTTATCACTAAAAAGATAAGCTATTGTTAATTCAGTGAGTGTTAAAAATTAGTTTGTTATTAAACTAAAATTAAAGCAGCGCCACCAAACTCGTTTAGTCGTTAATACATTAGTCTACGTTTTAAATGGGTAGAGGGTTCGATTTAATCATCATGTAACATGCATAAAGGTAAAATCTGGGGTAGGCTTTATTTAATCGCAAAGAGTGAAAAGGACTAACTTTAATATGCTAAACACGAAAACGAATGAAGCGCACAGTACTGAAAAAATACACGCTCAATTTCAGTCAATTCGCCAACATAGTCTTACACTTACAAAAAACCTCAGCGCAGAAGATTGCCAACTACAAGCAATGGATGATGCAAGCCCAATGAAATGGCACTTAGCTCACACCACGTGGTTTTTTGAAACATTTTTACTTGCTAAGTATCTGCCTAACTACACGCTCTTTGATGAACAATTTAAAGTGCTTTTTAACTCCTACTATAACGGCATAGGTGAGCAGTTTAAGCGTGCTAATAGAGGATGTTTATCTCGCCCCAGTTTAGAGGTGGTGTTGCGCTACAGAGCCTATGTTGATAATGCGCTAAACGAGCTGCTTCAATTAGGCACTAACCAAACACTGTGCAATATAATAGAACTTGGGCTGAATCATGAGCAGCAACATCAAGAGCTCATGCTAATGGATATTAAATATAATTTTTCGGTTAATCCAAGCTTTCCTGCCTACAGCCAAACCCCAAATGACTTAATAAAGGTGAGTGATTCGCTAGGCACTTTAAAATATACCGAATTTAGCCAAAGCATAACCAATATAGGGGCTGATGCTAAAAACGGCTTTTCGTACGATAACGAACAACCTAAACATCAAGCCCTTATCCATGCGTTTAGTTTTGCTAATCGATTAGTGACTAATAGAGAGTACTTACAATTTATAGAGGCGGGCGGGTATAAAAACCCTTCATTTTGGTTAAGTGATGGCTGGACTAATATAAACACCGAGCAACTTAGTCACCCTTTATATTGGCAGTATATTGACGGGCAGTGGTTTGAATTTACTCTCTACGGACTGCAGCCTTTAAATTTAGATGCGCCAGTGAGCCATGTAAGTTATTTTGAAGCGGCAGCCTACGCTAATTTTGTGAATGCGCGCCTACCTACTGAGTTTGAATGGGAGTATGTAGCGCAGCAGCAAGCACTTAAGCAACAGCAAAACGATTTGCTTACGCCATGTGTATGTAAAAACCCAGATGTTATCTCGCAGTTAAACGATACATGCTGGCAGTGGACTAATAGCGCCTATTTACCTTACCCAGGCTTTAAACCCTTTAGCGGAGCCGCAGGGGAATACAATGGTAAATTTATGAATAATCAAATGGTTTTGCGTGGTGGGTGTGTGTTTACCCCAAAAGATCATTTAAGACAGACCTACCGTAACTTTTTTTATCCGCACCAAGCGTGGATGTGCAGCGGCATTAGACTAGCAAAGGACATACTATGAGCCAAGTAACAGCAATTAATCAGCAATCAATAACCGATCTAGACTTTTTAAATGATGTATTACATGGACTTGCTCAACAGCAAAAGTCGCTGCCGTGTAAGTATTTTTACGATGATAAAGGGGCGGCTTTATTCGAGCAAATAACCTCATTGCAAGAGTACTATGTTACCCGCACTGAACTTGCCATATTAGAAGATTACTCAAAAGCTATCGCTAATAGGCTGCCCGAGAACCTATCAATTATTGAGCCTGGTTGTGGCTCGGGTAAAAAGGTCGCGTATTTACTCGCCCATATGAGCAATGTAAAAACCTTTGTTCCTTTTGAAATATCATCAGAGATGCTTAATTACTCGTTAGCGCATTTATCACCGTTATTTCCGGAGCTGGCCATTACGCCATTGCTAGGTGATTTTACCCATAGCCAAATGGTTAAGCAGTTAACAAAAGACACCGCCTTAGACAGCCAAACAAATTTAGTTTATTTTCCAGGCTCCACACTGGGTAACTTTGCGCCAGTAAAAGCCATTGAAATAATGAATAATTTCCACCGTTTATGTGGTGTTGATGGCTATGTATTAATAGGTATTGATTTAGTAAAAGAGCGACAAGTGTTACTTGATGCTTACGATGACAAAGCCGGCATTACCGCCGCCTTTAATAAAAACTTGCTCCAGCGTATAAATAACGAATTAAATGGCACGTTTATTTTAGATAATTTTAAACACGAATCGCGATTTAACGAAGTGCACAGCCGCATTGAAATGCATTTAGTGAGCAAGTGTAATCAAAGCGTAGTTATTAACGATAAGCAAATAGACTTTGTAGCGGGAGAGAGCATTCACACTGAAAACTCGCACAAGTATACGCTTGAGTCGTTTAAAAATCTTGCTGCTCAGGCTAATTTATCGCTTGAACAAACATGGCAAGACGAGAAAAGCTACTTTGCACTTTGCCTACTAAGGCCAATGTAATAGCTTAACTTACAACTACCTGATTGCTGCTAAACGTATAGTTTAGCAGCGCGCCTTTTGGTGACTGCTGCAAAAGGGTTACTTTATTTAAACCATGTAGTCTAAAAATAAGTGGCGCAATAACCGACACGGCAGAGCCTGTAGCAGTATCTTCATTTACCCCAAATTGCGGCGCAAAATACCTAAAATACGCACTTGCGTTGTTTTTATTAATACTATGTATTTGCAGTGCAATTACCGCATTGTTATGCACATTTACTAAATGTGCAAAATTAACCTCTAAATGCTTTAAATCAGCCATGTTTTTAAACTGTACAACGGTATAGCCATTTTTATAAGCTGTTGAGTAAGTTGCTTTTATAGAGTGCGAAAATACATCACTAAGGCTGTTAACCTCATCACTCTTTTTTAAATTAATAGCCGCTAGCTGAAGTTGTACCCGGCCTGTAGCTCGCTTGATTTTAAACCGTTCTTTATCGTTTGAAACAAAGTGTGAAGGGCAAAAACCATAGTGTGCTAATAAACATTTTGCAGCAGCAAGGGTGCCATGGCCGCAGCGCTTAATTTCTGATGTTTGGTTAAACCAGCGAATGTTACATACACGGTGAGAAATTTCATTTTCATTTAAAAAAACGCTAGCAGGGTGCTGCGAGTTTGATGCAATTTTTTGCATTACACGCGTACTTAACCCTTGCGTATAAATAACAATTAACGCACTTGAACCGGCTAAGTTATGCTGTGAACTAGAAAATACAGGAACTGAATAAAGGTGCTTTATATATCGCAACCTAGGCTGTTGTAGCCTACGTTGCGATAAAAGGGTGCGTTTAGCCTTTGCTTGCATACGCGTCGTTGTGAACGCCAGCAGCACGGCCTGAAGGATCAGCATTATTTTGAAATGATGCATCCCATGCAAGTGCTTCAGGGGTTGAACACGCAACCGACTTACCATGTGGTACACATTTAGCTGATGCATCACCTGGGAAGTGTGATTCAAAAATAGAGCGATAGTAATACGCTTCTTTAGAATCAGGCGTGTTAATAGGGTACTTAAACTTAGCGTTAGCAAGCTCTTGGTCGCTTACTTGCTCGTTTACAAACTCTTTTAACGTGTCTATCCAGCTGTAGCCAACACCGTCTGAGAATTGCTCTTTTTGACGCCACAGTACTTCTTCAGGCAGGTAGCCATCGAAGCCTTCGCGTAAAATGTGCTTTTCAATTTTGCCATCTTTACACATTTTTGCTTCAGGGTTGATACGCATAGCCACATCAACAAACTCTTTATCAAGAAACGGTACGCGTGCTTCTACGCCCCATGCAGCCATTGACTTATTGGCACGTAAACAGTCAAACATATGCAGCTTTGACACTTTACGGTTTAGCTCTTCATGAAACTCTTGTGCGTTTGGCGCTTTATGGAAGTATAAATAGCCACCAAATAGTTCATCAGCGCCTTCGCCTGATAATACCATTTTAATACCCATAGCTTTAATTTGGCGCGCCATTAAATACATTGGCGTTGAGGCACGGATGGTGGTTACATCGTACGTTTCAATGTGGTAAATAACCTCACGAAGCGCATCAATACCTTCTTGAATGGTAAAGTGAATAGGGTGATGTACTGTGCCAATCATATCCGCTACTTTTTGCGCAGCGGCTAAATCAGGTGAACCCTCAAGCCCAACAGAAAATGAATGCAGCTTAGGCCACCATGCGTCGCTTTCATCGTTATCTTCAATACGTTTAGCAGCAAAACGTTGCGTAATAGCCGAAATAACCGACGAGTCTAAACCGCCCGATAGCAATACGCCATACGGTACATCACACATTAGCTGGCGTTTTACAGCGCTTTCTAGCGCTTCTTTTACGTCTTGCGCTTGTGCACTGTTATCTTTAACTGCATCAAAGGTTTCCCAATCGCGCTTATAATAAGGCGTTAGTTCACCATTTTTGCTGTATAGGTAGTGCCCTGGTGGAAACTCTTCAATGTGCTTACAAATTGGTGAAAGCGCTTTAAGCTCTGAGGCAACATAAAAATTACCATGCTCATCGTGGCCAGTATAAAGCGGAATAATACCAATGTGATCGCGGCCAATTAAGTACGCATCGTTTTCTTCATCGTATAAACAAAATGCAAAAATACCATTTAAGTCATCTAAAAACTCAGGCCCTTTTTGTTTGTATAACGCTAAAATAACTTCACAGTCTGATTGAGTCTGAAATTCAAAATCTACCTCTAGCTCTGCTGCCAGCTCTTTGTGGTTATAAATTTCACCGTTAACCGCTAAAATATTTGTCTTTTCAGGGTTATATAATGGTTGTGCGCCGCTTGATACACCAACAATGGCTAAGCGTTCATGCACTAAAATCGCTTTTTCAGATGAATACACACCAGACCAATCGGGGCCACGGTGCCTTAGTAGTTTTGACATTTCAA
Organism: Pseudoalteromonas sp. R86517; assembly: GCF_042466295.1. Taxonomy (NCBI): domain Bacteria; kingdom Pseudomonadati; phylum Pseudomonadota; class Gammaproteobacteria; order Alteromonadales; family Pseudoalteromonadaceae; genus Pseudoalteromonas; species Pseudoalteromonas sp. R86517. The sequence continues at coordinate 1,544,079 of NZ_JAXHCB010000001.1, read as the reverse complement.
TTGCTTGGGTACGCAACTGAGTGGCGTTAGATTTAATATCTAATACACCAAAAATTGAACACATAGTAACTCCTCATTCCTATTATGTGTGCAGCAGGGCAACTTTGCTGTGCTGCGAAACCTTGTTTTATCAGAAATAATTACTCAAGTCACACTGCTTTTACAATTAATTAAGAATAATTTATGCACCAACTGAAAAGTGCGCGCACCAAAGTAGTGCGCCACGCACAAGTGCGGCTATATTAACAACACTTTTGGTGTGAAAAGTGGCGTTAGCAAGGCATTTAGTGCAGTGTTTGCAAAAAAGCACACTGCACAAATGCACCAAGTGTGTGCGAAAATTAAAGCAGAGCTTAAATTGCCTTATTATAATTTTTTTGCGTTAGCGTGTTTTAATTTTATGCGCTTAATTAACCAATCTACACTTACTTATTGCAAGTTAAGTAGAGCGCCGCTTGTACTTTTATTAGCTCCTTGTAATAGGTTTATTTCTCACCTTAGAGTTAACTGTATTTAAGCGCTAAGCTTAGCTGATGTAAGTGACCTTTAAGCTTTTGTTTTGCTAAGCTAGCTTGCTCATGGGTTACTTGCTTAAATTCAATTGAGTCACCGGGTCTAAATTGCGCAAATTGATGTAAATCAGCCTCTATTACCGTGCCAAGTAATGGGTAGCCACCGGTTGTTTGAGCGTCGTTAAGTAATACAATAGGCTCACCACTGGGAGGTAATTGAATAGAGCCCGGGCCTGTACCAAGAGAGGCAAGTGAGTGACTATGAGTTAGGGGGCTTTCGTTTGTTAGCCTAAGGCCCATTCTGTTGCTGTTATGGCTTACTTTAAACGCCGTTGAAAAAAACTGTTTAAGTAGCGTATCACCTAATAGTTGCGCATGTGGGCTTGCATGTACCCTAATCACCTTTAGTTTAGGCGGAGTAATAGCGCCGCGCTGTATAAAGCGCGTTATTGGCACGGGCGATGTTTTAATAGGAATAATGTCGCCCTCGCTAAGTGCTTTACCTGCTAAACCACCAAAGAGCGCGTTTAAATCGGTTGATTTTGAGCCCATGATATCTTTAACATCAATGCCACCTTGTACGGCTACATAGGCACGCAAACCAGCGCGGCCTGTATCAAAGCTTAAAGTTTGTTTGGCTCTTACTTGGTAACTCCAGCCAGGGTACAAGGGCGTTTCATCAAGCGCAGCGTTTAAATCAGCACCTTGTAGGGCAATAACAGTATCGGTTTCAAACTGTAACTCGCACAGGCCTAACGTAACTTCAAGCACAGCTTCATTATCTTTGTTACCCACTAATTTATTGGCAATTATTTGTGCGTAAGGGTCTAAACAACCCGCTTTGCTTACACCTAAATGACGATAACCGCAGCGCCCGCCATCTTGAATTGTAAGTTGTACACCAGGTTTAAGAACTTTTATCACTTTATGCTCCTTGCATTGTGTTTATTGAAACGAACGATAGCGTGTCGCCGGGTTTAAATAAGCAAGGATCTGAGTGTGTGCTATCAAAAAGGGGCGTGTTTGTGTGGCCAATGATATGCCAACCGCCAGGTGTTTCTGCGGGGTAAATGGCAGTTTGCTCTGCGCCTAAAGCAATGGCACCTTTAGGTACTTTAGTACGTGGCGTGTCTCTGCGTGGGATATGCAAGCGTGAATCTAATCCATGTAGGTAGGCAAACCCGGGCTGAAATCCTAAAAATAAAACGTGGTAAGTGGCTTGGCTATGTATTTGAATAATTTGCTGGGGTGTTAAATTAGTTTGTTTGGCAACAAAATCTAAATCTTCTCCTTCATAAGTAGTGCGTATTTTATGGTGAGTGCCTTTAAATGTTGTTGCTTGTACTTTGTCCCATAAATCAGGCAAGGCGTTTTGCCATTTTTCTAAATTACTTGCCGATTTTAAATAAAGCGTTAAAGAGTTCATGCCTGGGACTAAATCAATAAATTCGTTACTTTGCTTTAGCTGCTTAGTGAGTGCCCAAATTTTTTTTTGAGTGTCTAACACATTGTTTTGTTTATGCTGTGTGGCATCTAATAGCAAACTGTTATTTGTTAAAGTAAATACCTGTAAAAATGCAGTCATAATTTAATCTTTTTATACAACGTGCAGCAAAGCTAACATAGTTTTGTCAATTTATTCAGTACCTAGCCATAAGAAAAATAAACGAAAAAGAAATGCAGACTCAAACTGTATTCAAATTTAGCACGTATTTATTTACTGAAATTAAAACAAGGGATGTTGGGTCTTAATTAAAACACGTAGGTATTAAGAGGTATTTATGACATTTTCTCGCTCAGTTTATTTATTAGGCGCCGCTATTACATTTAGCGCCGGCTGCTTTGCTTTATCAACCGAAAAAATAGAGCACAGCAACGTAGAGGCCACAATGCATATAAAAACCATTGTGTTAGGTTCTGGCTGTTTTTGGGGAGCCGAAAAGCGCTACGAAGCACTAGAAGGGGTTATTGATGCAGAGTCAGGCTATGCAGATGGGCACGGCTTTAAAGCAACCTATAAAAATATCACCGACCAATCTCGCCGGTTTGACGAAAACAACTACGCTGAAGTAGTGCAAGTGATGTACAACAGCAATATCATTTCTTCTAAATCGCTTTTACAAAATTACTTTGAAAGCCACGACCCTACACAATCGAATCGCCAAGGTAATGATATTGGCACGCAGTATCGCTCAATTATTCTTACTACCACTAAAGAGCAAGCGCAGCTTGCAGAGCAAGTTAAAGCCGAGTATCAGCCGTTATTAAGTGAAGCCGGTTATGGGGCAATTAAAACAGTAATAAAACCGCTTGAGGGGTTTGTATCTGCTGAGGAGTACCATCAAAATTATTTACAAAAGAACCCAAATGGCTATTGCCCAGATCACGCCACGGGTGTGGTATTTAATAAAACTAAAAAAGCAGATGTAGATAATAGTGTTTTACTCACGGGCAAGCAGATTGTGGTACTTGATTCGCGCGAATACTGCCCTTACTGTGAAAAATTTAAAAAAACAGTCGCTAACAATTACAAAGGTTCAATCCCACTGACATTTCGCCATGCTGATGAGCTTAATGGCCTAACTATAAAATCGGCAACTTGGGCAACCCCCACCATTTTGTTTTTAGAAAATGGAAAAGAGGTGTACGCGCGTCAAGGCTATGCAAGCCCCGCTGAATTTTACAAAGCGCTTGGTGCCTTTAAACTAGGCGATAGTGATGCTTACGAAGTCGCATTTAATGAGCGCACCGACAGACCTTACTGTAAAGAGTATAAAGAATTTAAAAACACTCCCGACGGCGTATTTGTTGATAAATTAAGTGGTGAGCCATTATTTGATACCCGAGATAGATTTAATTCGGGCACGGGGTGGCTGTCGTTTAAACATCCGGTTAAAAATAGTGTTACTAAGCATAAAGATACCAGCTGGGGGATGACTCGAATAGAGCTCAAATCAAAAAGCACAGGTATACATTTAGGGCATTTATTTAAAGGTGAGGGGCCAAGAGGCACAGATAGATACTGTATTAATGCTACTGTGTTAGAGTTTATACCTCGTGACAAAAGCTAATTTATAAGAGCGATTAATTCGCTCTTTTATATTTAATAAATCTAAACTTTAATTAACTGTGATTATGATATATAAATTAGTAATCCAAACGATATAAACGGCATTTTACTATCAAATTGATTAACACGTTAGCACTTGTAGCAGGGCTTATAACTATAAGCCCTGTATTAGCACAGCCAACCGAAAAATATGTAATAGGGGTAGAGAATATAGAATACCTGCCTTATTACGATGGCAGTGGCACTAATAAGCGTGATTATTTTGGTTTTAGTAAAGAGTTACTGGAACTATTTGCAAAACAACAAAATATTAAATTTGAATTTTACACTTTGCCTATCCCGCGCCTTTATAAAGAATTTATAGAGCATCACCATGTTGACTTTAAATACCCCGACAACCCTAATTGGCAAGTAAGTTATAAAAATCAGCATCAACAAGATATTAATTATTCTGTGCCTTCATTAGTTACACATACAGGTATAGCGAGCTTAAAGGACAATATTAAACTTGAAGATTGTAAATCACTTGCAAAAGTGCGTGGCTTTACATTGCAAGGGCTTGAAAAGTTAACCTCAATGCCAGGCTTGCAAGTACTCGAAAATGATAACGTTATTGAGATGATTTATTTGCTGCATAAAGAGCGAGTTGATTGTATATATATTTCACACGATGTACTTAAATACAATATAGAAGAATTTTTTGATACTCCCGTCCCTGTGTTTTTTCAGCATCAGTTGCCTGTTGATCACCAAGCATTTATGTTATCGAGCATTAAACACCCACAGCTCGTTAAAAAGTTTAATGTATTTTTAAAAGACAATGAAAATGTTATTGAAGAGCTTAAACAAAAACATAACTTTATAGTTGAATAATACTAAATTTAAGCGAATTGGTATAAAACGGTGGGGCAGGTAATCGTGTTTATAAAACAAAAACGGCCCATATAAGGTCACCACCTCACATGAACCGCTTTTCACACTGACAACATCTTACACACACAATATAAGATTTAGTTGCTACATAGTAGCTAATTACGTTATTGCTGCGTACTGTTGGTGGAATAAAAAACAGTTCAAACCAAGTCACCACCTAACTTGAACCGCTTTTCACACTGACAACATCTTACACACACAATAGAAGATTTGGTTTGCTACAAAGTAGCTAATTTAGTTATTGCTGCGTGTTGCTGGTGGAATAAAAAACAGTCCAAACCAAGTCACCACCTAACTTGAACTGCTTTTTCACACTGACAACATCTTACACACACAATATAAGATTTGGTTTGCTACACAGTAGCTAATTTAGTTATTGCTGCGTGCTGCTGGTGGAATAAAAAACAGTTCAAACCAAGTCACCACCTGACTTGAACTGCCTTTTCACACTGACAACATCTTACACACACAATATAAGATTCTTTTCTTACCTTGTTAGAGCTATCACATCTAAAAAGGTTGCATTTATTTGGTGCAAAACAGTAAATAATGTCTAATTAGTAAAAACGTTTAGCTGTTTGCTTGCGATGGGTTAACTTTAAAATAATCGTAAAAGTCAGACAAACGATAAAAATAAAACCAATAAGTGAAAAAAATTAAGCTATAGACTTTAGTCTATAGCGTTGTGTTATTTTATTGATTTAAAGAGATAAATTTTTATAGGTTAGCTTGTAGGGAAAAAACGAGTGATTAAATAAAAATATTTAATTAATAATAAATCACTAAACGGTATTGTTAGGCTACAAGAAAGTAAAAAAGAAGGAGCTTTACAGTTTACTGTGTGCAGCTTTAGCACTGGCTACGTGCTACACACATTAAAATTTGCGTATTCAAACCAAAATGTAAATTGCATTTACTAAGGCAGCACTAACCTTGAATGTTGCTAAATGTGGATACAACCCATTTGGCAAATAAATCTAGCGCGGGATTTGGCGAATTAGCTTCATGCTGTACTAAATAGTATTTATCTTTGGTGGTAAGGGGCTGTTGAAATAATTTATAAAGCCATTTTTCATCAAACCAGCTTTGGCTAATAGGCAGCGGTATAAGTGAAATGCCAATGCCCTGTTGCGCTGCACGAGCGACCCCAAACATACTATCAATTTGTATAATTTGCGTAGGCGAAAAGTCATCTATACCCGCTTTTTCAGCCCATTGGTGCCATGCCCACGGCCTTGCTTTGTGAAGGATTAATGGTACTTGGTTTAATGCTTGGCAGTGATCGTCTTTCCACTGTTTTAACAGTTTTTCGTTACACGCCGGTATATATTCAAGATTAAATAGCTCTGTAGTAAGGCCCTCAGTGGGTTTACTTGAGGATAAAACAATCGATAAATCACTGTGACGGGTTAGCTCTTTACGGGTTTTAAGCGTATCCATTTGTAAATTTATATTAGGGTGCTCAGATGTCCACTCACTTAATTTAGGCATAAGTAGTTCACTGGCAAAAAATTCAGGCAGCGTAATGGTTATATTAGTGTTTTGCTGCAATTGACTGAATTCGTTGATGGTGTTTTCAAGCGTATAGATAATAGGCGAAATGGCATCAAAAAAGTTTTTACCCGCAGCCGTTAAACTAATGGATCGGGTTTGGCGTTGAAAGAGTTCAATGCCTAGTTGTTCTTCAAGTTGTTTTATCTGATGGCTTACCGCAGAGGGCGTTAAGTACAGCTCTTTAGCTGCATGTTTAAAACTTAGGCTTTTTGCTGCAAAGCAAAAAGAGCGGAGGCCTCGAATAGGAGTTTGCATGTTTTCCAGAATTGTTTAATTAATTTAAGACGCCTTTAATAGGCAATAATCGAACCAATAATTTAATACAATAATATCAATAGTTTAATTTTAAATATAGCACTAGTTCACAAAAAAGGTGCAGACAATCCACAAATTAGTGCAAATAATCTAAGCGCTTACATTAAAAGCTATTTGTATTATAGATAATATTTACTACAACTGTATTAAAACTGAAAAAAAGTTTATGGCAGGCAAAAAAAATCCCTCTTGCGAGGGATTTTGGGTAACTCAGCGCCATTGGCACTGGGAATGAGGTCGGTACATGGTAAAGCGTTAAAAAACCATTTCTGGTACTTCACCGTCAACAAGTAATTTACCTGCTGTTTTACTAATGATTTCATCAACCGATACGCCCGGAGCGCGCTCGAGTAAATGAAATGCGCCGTCTTTAACTTCAAGTACGGCCAAATCTGTTACTATTTTTTTTACGCAATTAACGCCCGTTAGCGGTAATGTGCACGACTCTAATAATTTAGAATCACCATGCTTACTGGCATGGGTCATAGTAACAATAATATTCTTTGCCCCAGCGACTAAATCCATTGCGCCCCCCATGCCTTTTATCAGCTTTTTGGGGATCATCCACGAGGCAATGTTGCCGCTTTGGTCTACTTCAAATGCACCCAGAACGGTTAAGTCTACATGACCACCCCGTATCATGGCAAAACTATCTGCACTATTAAATATGGCTGCACCTGTGGCAGCTGTCACGGTTTCTTTACCCGCGTTTATCATATCTGCGTCTAGCTCGGCTTTTGTTGGGTAGGGACCCATACCTAAAAGCCCATTTTCTGACTGTAACATAACTTCAATACCATCAGGTACATAGTTTGCGACGAGTGTCGGAATTCCTATGCCCAAATTAACGTAAAAGCCGTCTTGTAGTTCCTGTGCAACGCGCATTGCAACTTGTTCACGTGATAATGCCATAACCTATGCTCCTGCTTAATCTCGTGTTGTTACACGTTCAATGCGTTTTTCAAAGTCGCCTTTTATAACGCGATTTACAAAAATGCCGGGGGTATGAATTTGGCTTGGCTCAAGTTCACCGGGCTCTACTATTTCTTCTACTTCGGCAACGGTAATCTTACCTGTTGTTGCGGCCATTGGGTTAAAGTTCATGGCAGTGTGCCTAAATACTAAATTACCGTATCGGTCGGCTTTCCACGCTTTTACAATGGCAAACTCACCGGTGATCGACTCTTCTAAAATATAAGGGCGACCGTCAAACTCTTTTACATCTTTACCCTCTGCAACGGGCGTACCGTAACCTGTAGCGGTATAAAATGCAGGAATACCCGCGCCACCAGCACGCATTTTTTCAGCCAAGGTGCCTTGCGGGGTAAGCTCTACATCTATTTCACCGCTTAGTAATTGCTGCTCAAATAGGGCGTTTTCGCCCACGTAGGAGGCAATTACTTTTTTAATTTGTTTATCTTTAAGTAAAATTCCTAATCCAAAGTCATCTACACCACAGTTGTTAGAAACCACGGTTAGCTCTTTGGTGTTCATTGCCTTAATTTGTTTAATTAAGCCCTCAGGAATACCGCATAAGCCAAAGCCGCCAGCAATAACGGTATCGCCGTCTTTCAACCCTGCCATTGCAGCTTCGTAACTAGAAACCACTTTATCAAAACCGGCCATGAGACTCTCCTCATTGTATTAACTGCCATTTGGCAAGTTAAGCTATTATTTTTGTGTGTTGCCTAATGCAATTGAAACTTTGCTTACAGGCGTTTTGCCAAGTGCTTGTGTAATTTTCCAACCAGCGCTACTTAACCTTTGTAAATCAATTCCATGTTCAATGCCAAGCCCATTGAGTAAGTAAACCACATCTTCGGTGGCAACATTTCCTGACGCCCCTTTGGCATAAGGGCAGCCGCCAAGGCCTGCAACAGCGGCATCAACCGTTGCTATACCTAAGCTTAACGCTGCGTAAATATTTGTGAGCGCTTGCCCGTAGGTATCATGAAAATGCACAGCCAGTTTTGATTTATCAATATGTTCAAGCAAAAGTGTTAAAAGCTGGGTAACTTTATTTGCAGTGCCAACACCTATGGTATCGCCAAGGCTTATTTCGTAGCAGCCTAAATCTAAAAGCTTTTGCGAAACGCTAAGTACTTTATGCGGGTCTATTTCTCCCTCATAAGGGCAACCGAGTACACAACTTACATAACCGCGTACACGTATGTTATTGGCTTTTGCAAATGCCATAACGTCGCTAAAACGCTCAATACTCTCATCAATACTGCAATTTATATTTTTTTGACAGAACGATTCGCTTGCCGCGGTAAATATGGCAAATTCTTTTATGCCAACGGCATGGGCCGCTTGAGCGCCTTTTAAGTTGGGTGTAAGCGCACTTAAATTTACATGGGGTAAATTAAGCGCTGTTATCACCTCGGCCGAATCGGCCATTTGTGGCACCCATTTAGGCGATACAAAAGCACCGGCTTCAATATTTTTTAAGCCCGCGTCACTGAGTGCATTTATTAATGAAATTTTATCAGATGCAGTGACTGATTTTTCGTTTTGTAGGCCATCACGCGCGCCTACTTCAACAATTTTAAATTCAGTTGGAAAAGCAGCCATCACGATGCCTCCTGCGCCGTGGTGTCTTCTACGATTGCTAATAAAGCGCCGTGCGAAACTAATTCGCCTTCATCAAAGCAGTAGCTTTGTAAAATACCATCATGAGGTGCATTGAGCGTGTATTCCATTTTCATGGCTTCAATAATCACTACGGCATCGCCTTTGGTAATGGTGCTGCCTACATCAACTAAATGCTTAACCACAGTGCCATTAAGTGGCGCCGCAAGGGGCAGGGCGTCGCTTTCATGGCTGCTAATGTAATGTTTAGTGTATAAAGCAAGCTTAATTTGCAGCGCAGCAAACATCACGCTAATACTATTATCAACGAGGCTAACATGGGCGGTAAATTTTTCCCCATTAATAAACACATTACATACGTTTTGGTTTACAGAGCCTGCTATATCGAACGACTTATTATTATGCGTAACAACATAACCCGTTTTAGTTTTAACGGCGCTTATAGCTAAGTCTGTAAATGGTACATCCACTTTTTGGGGTGCGTTAAGCGTAAAACCACTGAGTTGCTGCCACGGGCTTGCGCTTTGCTGAGTTACTCTTTCAGCACTAAGCGATTCAAGGTAGACAAAGGCTGCAATTAGTTGTGCTTTTTCAAGCGCGGCGCTATCAACACTTACCAATGCATCGCCTTGCTCGGCAATAAAGTGGGTGCTTGGCGCACCTTGAGCAAATGTAGGGTGGCTTGCTAAGTTGTGTAAAAAGCCAATATTAGTGCTAAAACCCGCTAAGTGAAATTGCTCAAGTGCTTGGCGTAAACGCGATAATGCTTGCTCTCGGTTATCATCATGCACAATCAGTTTTGCAATCATCGGGTCGTAAAACGGGCTTATTTCATCGCCTTGTGCAATACCGGTATCAATACGTACAAACTCACTGTTAAGCGGTGTGCTTAACGCTTCTATTGTGCCCGAGCAGGGGATAAAGTCGTTACTTGGATCTTCTGCATAAATACGCGCTTCAAAGCTGTGGCCTTGGAGTTGTATATCTGATTGCGTTAACGGCAGTGTTTGCCCAGCAGCAACATTAATTTGCCAATTAACTAAATCTACACCAGTTACCATTTCGGTCACTGGGTGCTCTACTTGTAGGCGCGTGTTCATTTCCATAAAGAAAAACTCATCGCCACACAGTAAAAACTCAACCGTACCTGCACCTCTGTAGTTTATTGCAAGGGCACAGCGTACTGCGGCTTCACCCATTTCTTTACGCAGTTCATCAGACAAACCAGGCGCTGGGGCTTCTTCAATGACTTTTTGATGACGGCGCTGTAATGAGCAATCACGATCCCCTAAATAAACACAGTTACCGTGGTTATCGGCAAAAACTTGTACTTCAACATGGCGAGGCTGGTTAACATAGCGCTCAAGCAGTACTAAGTCGTTACCAAAGCCCGCAATTGCTTCACGCTGTGCGCCCTCAAGTGCACTTATAAAGTCTTTGGCATGCTCAACAACGCGCATGCCTTTACCGCCACCACCAAAGGCCGCTTTAATTAGCACGGGGTAGCCAATTTTTTCAGCTTCAGATTGTAAAAAAGCAGGGTCTTGGTTATCACCGTAATAGCCTGGCACTAATGGTACATTTGCCGCGGCCATTATTTCTTTGGCGCGGGTTTTAGAGCCCATGGCTTCTATGCTGCTTGCAAGTGGGCCAATAAACGCAATGTTGTTAGCTTCACAGGCGTTAGCAAACTCACTGTTTTCAGATAAAAAACCGTACCCAGGATGTATACAATCGGCACCGCTTGTTTTTGCAACCTGTAAAATTTTATCTGTTACAAGGTATGAGTCTTTACTTGGTGCAGGGCCAATGTGGTAGGCCTCATCAGCCATTTTTACATGTTGTGCGTGTTTGTCGGCGTCAGAGTAAACAGCGACCGTTGTTAGGCCCATTTGCTTTGCACTTCGCATTATACGGCATGCAATTTCACCACGGTTGGCAATGAGTATCTTTTTTAATGTGTGTGTGTTCATAATTAGTCCTACAGTTGCCAAGCGGGAGGGCGTTTATCAAAAAAGGCGCTTAGTCCTTCTTGGCCTTCGTCCGATACCCGAATATTTGCAATACGTTCGGCCGTGAGTTCAATAAGATCATCATTAATAGGCTTATTTGCTACATCGTTAATTAATGATTTAGCGGCTTTTACAGCTACTGGGCCGTTATCGATTAATGTTTGCAGCATGTTATCAAGGGCACAGTCTAAATTACCGGTCACCTGATGAACCAAACCAAGTTGTTTTGCTGTGTGGGCATCAAACACCTCGGCAGTTAAAAAGTAGCGGCGCGCAGCACGCTCACCAATGGCTTTAATTACATACGGGCTAATTACCGCAGGAATAAGCCCTAGTTTTACTTCGCTTAAACAAAACTGCGCATCGTCTTTACTTAGGGCAATATCGCAACATGCAATTAAGCCTAACGCTCCTCCAAATGCAGCGCCTTGTACAGCACATATAGTTGGGTGAGGAGAGGCGGCTAGTACCTGCATTAATTTAGCGAGCTGCATAGAGTCGGCCAGGTTATCAGCGTAGTTGTTATCAGCCATTGATTTCATCCAGGCTAAATCGGCACCGGCAGAAAAGTGCTTGCCTTCAGTTTTTAAAACCAAAGCGCGAATATCGAGCGTATTTGCATGCTCTATGCACTGAATTAGCTCGTGTATTACTTCACTATTAAATGCGTTACGTTTTTCAACTCGGCTTAAAACAAGTACAGCCACATTAGATTTTGTTATTTGTAGTGTTACTGACATTTTTGCGCTCCGGTTACATTCTAAATACGCCAAACTTAGAGTCTTGCTGTGGTGCATTTTTAGCTGCACTTAAGGCAAGGCCTAATACGTTTCGGGTATCGGCAGGGTCAATAATGCCGTCGTCCCACAAGCGTGCGCTTGCGTAATACGGATGGCCTTGCTCTTCGTACTGATCAATAATTGGCTTTTTAAAATCGCTAACTTCTTGCTCACTCATACTATGGCCTTTACGTGCTAAGCCATCTTGCTTAACTTGCGCCATTACACCGGCGGCTTGCTCACCGCCCATTACCGAAATACGGGCATTGGGCCACATCCACATCATGGTAGGTTCAAATGCGCGGCCACACATACCGTAGTTACCCGCGCCGTAAGAGCCACCAATTAGTACCGTAAATTTTGGCACATCGGCACATGAAACCGCCATTACCATTTTAGCGCCGTGCTTTGCTATGCCTTCAGCTTCGTATTTTTTACCCACCATAAAGCCGGTTATATTTTGCAAAAACACTAAAGGAATATTGCGCTGTGCACATAGTTGAATAAAGTGCGCGCCTTTTTGTGCCGACTCACTAAATAAAATGCCGTTATTAGCCACTATGCCTACAGGGTTACCGTAAATGCTGGCAAAACCTGTGACCAGCGTTTCACCAAAGTAGCGTTTAAATTCATCAAACGATGAATCATCAACCGTACGGGCAATAACTTCAAGCACATCAAACGGCTTTTTAAGGTCAGTGCCTACAATGCCGTAAAGCTCGTTTATATCGTAACGTGGCGGTTTTACATCCTCTAAAAGAGGGGCTGTAGGGCGCGTGTAATTAATACGCTCAATACATTGGCGGGCAATAGACAGCGCATGCTCGTCATTTTCTGCAAAGTGGTCAGCCACACCCGATGTTTTACAATGTACATCGGCGCCGCCTAATTCTTCGGCGCTTACTACTTCACCGGTCGCTGCTTTTACAAGCGGCGGGCCGGCCAAAAATATAGTGCCTTGCTCTTTTACTATTATGCTTTCATCGGCCATAGCGGGTACGTAGGCGCCACCTGCGGTACACAAACCCATTACCACAGCAATTTGAGGAATACCTTTACCCGACATACGGGCTTGGTTGTAAAAAATACGACCAAAATGTAATTTATCAGGAAATACATCGTCTTGCTCGGGCAGGTTGGCACCGCCCGAATCAACTAAATAAATACAGGGTAAGTGACAGCGCTCGGCTATATCTTGCGCGCGTAAATGCTTTTTAACGGTAAGCGGAAAGTACGTACCGCCTTTTACCGTGGCATCATTTGCAATGATCATGCATTCAATGCCTTTAACACGGCCAATACCGGCAACTACACCTGCACAGGCAATTTCTTGCTCGTACACACCAAAGGCCGCAAATTGTGAAATTTCTAAAAACGGTGAGCCTTCATCTAATAAAGTGCTAATACGGTCGCGTACAAATAACTTACCTCGGCCTTCGTGACGCTCTTTTAACGCAGCGCCGCCACCTAAGCTAATGGTGGCTACTTTACTGTGTAAATCATCAACCAAAGCTGCCATGTTTTTGTGATTTTGCACAAAAGTAGGATCGTGAGGATTAACGCTCGATTTTAATATCGTCATAATTTAATCCTTAACGGCTTTCGGTAAAGAGTTCGCGGCCAATAAGCATGCGGCGTATTTCTGATGTACCAGCACCAATTTCGTATAGTTTGGCATCACGCAATAAGCGCCCTGTGGCGTATTCGTTTATGTAGCCGTTACCCCCTAAAATTTGAATAGCATCAAGCGCCATTTTAGTGGCAAGCTCAGCGGCATATAAAATGGCGCCGGCGGCATCTTTACGGGTGGTTTCGCCGCGGTCACACGCTTTTGCAACGGTATAAACGTATGAGCGCGCTGCGTTCATTTGCGTATACATGTCGGCCACTTTGCCTTGAATTAACTGAAATTGGCCAATAGGGGTGTCGAACTGTTTACGTTCATGAATGTACGGTACAACAATATCCATACAGGCTTGCATTATGCCAAGGGGGCCTGCAGCAAGTACTACACGTTCGTAATCTAGGCCGCTCATTAGTACCTTAACGCCTTCGTTTAGGTTACCTAAAATGTTTTCTTCTGGTACTTCGCAGTTTTCAAACACCAGCTCACACGTGTTTGAGCCACGCATACCAAGCTTGTCTAGCTTTTGCGCGGTAGAAAAACCAGGGAAGTCTTTTTCAACAATAAATGCGGTAATGCCTTTAGCGCCGGCTTCTAAATCTGTTTTTGCATAAATAACAAATGTGTGTGCATCGGGGCCGTTGGTGATCCACATTTTATTGCCATTTAAAATGTATTTATCGCCTTTTTTTTCAGCTTTAAGTTTCATTGATACCACGTCAGAGCCTGCATTTGGTTCGCTCATGGCAAGGGCACCAATGTGTTCACCACTAATAAGTTTTGGTAGGTATTTTTCTTTTTGTGCTTGGTTACCGTTACGGTTAATTTGATTTACACACAAGTTTGAATGCGCACCATAGCTTAAGCCAATTGATGCACTCGCACGGCTAATTTCTTCCATTGCAATTACATGCTCTAAGTAACCTAAGCCTGCACCGCCAAAGTCTTCAGAAACGGTCATGCCTAGTACACCCATTTCGCCCATTTGCGGCCAAAGCTGATTAGGAAACGAGTTATCTATATCGGTTTGTTCAGCCAGTGGCGCAATTTCTTGGCTTGCAAAGCTATTTACATGGTCGCGGATCATATCGGCGGTTTCGCCAAGGCCAAAGTTCATCTCTTTATAAAGTGAAATAGTGCTCATGATTCATTCCTGTGTGTGTTGTCAGTGTGTTTTTATTATTAAAATAGGCTACTCGTCTATTTTATTAAGTGTGTCTCTGCAGCGCCGCTCCGCTGTCACTAATTCCATAAGCACAACTTTTATGTCGTCCATTTGCTGAGAAAGGTCGGCTTTTTTCTCTGCTATTAAATCGAGCATAGTCACCAGCTGTTTAGCGCTTGATTTATCAGCGTCGTACAGTTCAAACAAACGGCCTGTTTCAGCCAATGTAAAGCCTAAGCGTTTGCCACGCAGTATTAGTTTTAAGCGAACTTTGTCGCGTTTTGAATAAATACGGGTTTGGCCATTGCGCTCTGGGCTTACTAAACCTTGGTCTTCGTAAAAACGAATAGAGCGGGTGGTAATATCAAACTCTTTAGCTAAATCGCTAATACTAAAGGTTTGATCGTTACTGCTTGGCGCTTTTGCAGAACTTGCAAAGTTTGTTTGGTTATCTGGTTTCATAGTTGTGTTTACCTCATTCGAATAACTCCAATATAAGTGAAGTTTACGTAAAGGTAAAGCTTGGTGTGGTATGAAACTATTTATAAAGGAGTGTTGATGTGAAATGTTAAGTTATACTATTAATATTCAATAGTTTATTTTTATTAATTGTTCACTTCGCCGTTACTGGAAAATAATGCTTACACTTTTAAAACTAAAAATTAAACGCTTTTTAGTTGACGTTAGCGTAAACGTTAGTATTGTGTAAGGGTGTTAAACAATAAATGAATACTAAATTAATAGAGCAAATATTCTAACAACTATTTGCATATAAATACAACGGAGTTAATTATGACTTTAGAATCAGTGGTAATTGTAGCAGCAAAGCGTACGCCAATGGGTGGGTTTATGGGCGCATTGACCGATGCACAATCTACCGAGCTTGGCGCAACTGCCATTGCAAGTGCGCTTGCACAAACTGGTTTAGCAAATGATGCAATAGATGAAGTAATTATGGGCTGTGTATTGCCAGCGGGCCTTGGCCAAGCGCCAGCACGCCAAGCAATGTTAAAAGCAGGCCTTGCTCTGGGCACGGGTGCTACCACCATTAATAAAGTATGTGGCTCTGGTTTAAAAGCCGCCATGCTCGCAAACGACTTAATTAAAGCGGGCTCAATTAGCAGTGCAATTGCTGGTGGCATGGAAAGCATGAGTAACGCACCGTATTTTATACCTAAAGCACGTGGCGGTATGCGTATGGGCCACGGCGAAATAAAAGATCATATGATGAGCGATGGCCTAGAAGATGCTTACGATAACAAAGCAATGGGCTGTTTTGCACAAGATACTGCCGATGAGTACGGCATTGGCCGTGAGCAAATGGATGAGTTTGCACTTAGCTCTTTAAGTAAAGCTAATGCGGCAATTGAAAACGGCAGCTTTGAAAACGAAATTGCGCCGCACACCATAAAAACTCGCAAAGGCGATGTAACCGTATCGGTTGATGAGCAACCCGGTAATGCCCGCCCAGAAAAAATACCAAGCCTGCGTGCTGCCTTTAAAAAAGACGGCACCATCACTGCGGCTAATTCATCGTCAATTTCTGATGGTGGCGCAGCGCTTATATTAATGAGCGAATCAAAAGCTAAAGAGCAAGGCTTAACACCGCTTTGTAAAATTGTAGCGCACAGCACGCACTCTCAAAAACCAAGCGAATTTACTGTAGCACCTGTGGGCGCTATGAACAGTGTGCTTGAAAAAGCAGGCTGGACAACTGCTGATGTTGACCTGTGGGAAATTAACGAAGCCTTTGCCATGGTTACCATGCTTGCTATTAACGAATTAAAACTTGATGAGAGCAAAGTAAACGTAAACGGTGGGGCGTGTGCACTTGGCCACCCAATTGGTGCCAGCGGCGCGAGAATTTTAGTCACGCTTATTCACGCACTTAAAAACCGTGGCCTTAAAAAAGGAATTGCGTCTTTATGTATTGGTGGCGGCGAAGCTGTAGCCATGGCTGTAGAGGCTTACTAACAAAAAAGTTAATTAACGAACAGCAACTAAAATGCACCGTACTCATACTAATAACAAAACGGTGCCATTTTTTAAAAGAACACACTAACAACAGGATTTACCCATGCACCAAGTTCCACTACTTATAAATGGCGAATTTGTTCAGTCGGCTTCAAACGAGCTTATTGATGTAATTAACCCAGCAAACCAAGAAGTACTTGCGCAAGTTCCATGCACTACCGACTCAGAAATGGATGCAGCGATTGCCTCGGCCTCAGAAACATTTAAAACATGGAAAGATGTGCCCATTACCGAGCGTGCCCGCATTATGATGAAATACGCGGCGCTGTTAAAAGAGCACCACGATGAGCTTGCAACCATTATTTGCCACGAACTAGGTAAAACGTTTGAAGATGCAAAAGGCGATGTATGGCGCGGTATTGAAGTAGTAGAACAAGCAGCTAACGCACCGTCACTAATGATGGGCGAAACAATGGAAAACGTTGCCCGTAAAATCGATACCTATTCTTACATGCAGCCCCTTGGCGTATGTGCAGGCATTACGCCGTTTAACTTTCCGGCGATGATCCCACTTTGGATGTTTCCGCTAGCTATTGTATGTGGTAACACCTTTATTTTAAAACCCTCTGAGCAAGACCCGCTCACTCCAATGCGTTTAGCTGAGCTATTTATTGAAGCCGGCGCACCAAAAGGCGTATTACAAGTGGTTCATGGTACAAAACCGCAAGTAGACCGCTTATTAGAAGACAAAGCCGTACGTGCAATTTCGTTTGTGGGCTCGTGTGGTGTAGGTGCATACATTTATTCTAAAGGCACACAAAACCTTAAGCGCGTACAAGCGTGTGTGGGTGCTAAAAATCACATGGTTATTATGCCAGATGCGAGTAAATCGCACGTGGTAAATAACCTAGTTGGCGCATCGGTTGGTGCAGCAGGCCAGCGTTGTATGGGTATTTCGGTGGCTGTGTTTGTAGGCCAAGCAAGTGAGTGGGTAGATGAAATAAAAGCAGGCTTTGAAACCGTACGCCCAGGCGTGTGGGATGACAAAGACGCAGCCTACGGCCCACAAACATCAAAAGCAGCAAAAGAGCGTATTTTATCGCTTATAGCAAGCGGTAAAGAGCAAGGCGCCACCTGTTTAATTGATGGCTCAAACTACACAGTAGAGGGCTTTGATCAAGGTAACTGGGTTGGCCCAACTCTATTTACCGATGTGACAAAAGAGATGGACTTATACAAAGAAGAAATCTTTGGCCCTGTGCTTGCCTGTATGTTTGTAGATACGCTTGATGAGGCAATTGCCCTTATTAACGAAAGCCCGTACGGCAACGGTACCTCGTTATTTACCTCAAGTGGCGCTGCGGCTCGTAAATTTCAACACGAAATAGAAGTGGGCCAAGTGGGTATTAATGTGCCTATTCCGGTGCCGCTGCCGTTTTTCTCGTTTACGGGTTGGAAAGGCTCGTTTTACGGCGATACACACACTTATGGTAAGCAAGGTATACGTTTTTACACAGAAACTAAAACCATTACCTCACGTTGGTTTGAAGACGACATCGCTTCAGGTCCAAACATGAGCATTAATTTAAAATAAACACACTCAAAAATAATAATAAAGAAGGGCGCAAAGGCTAAACCCGCTGACAAGCAACTAGAACACACACATCAGCCTTTGCCGCTCTTCACTCATTTACCCTAATGGGACACACTAACAACACAATTAAAGAGGTCTACCATGGACTTTAACTTATCAGAAGATCAACAAGCCTTTGCAGAAACTGCACGCCAATTTGCAGAATCAGAACTTGCTCCACATGCAGCAAAGTGGGATCGCGAGCATATTTTTCCTAAAGATACGATTAAAGCGGCGGGCGAGCTTGGCTTTTGCGGTTTATACACGCCAGAGGAAGCCGGCGGCCTTGGTTTATCACGTTTAGATTCAAGCATTATATTTGAGCAGCTTGCGATGGGCTGTACAGCTACAACGGCCATGCTAACTATTCATAATATGGCTACGTGGATGGTAGCTAGTTTTGGTACAGATGCAGTTAAAGATGCATACGTAGAGCAACTAGTAATGGGCGAGCTACTTGCCTCTTATTGTTTAACTGAGCCAGGGGCGGGCTCAGATGCAGCATCACTAAAAACAAAAGCTGTGCTTGAAGGTGATGAGTACGTTATTAACGGCTCAAAAATGTTTATATCGGGTGCAGGTGAAACTGAAGTTTTAGTGGTTATGGCGCGTACCGGTGGCGAAGGTGCTGCGGGTATTTCGGCATTTGTAGTCCCTGCCGACGCACAAGGCGTTGAATACGGTAAAGCAGAAGAGAAAATGGGTTGGAACGCACAACCAACACGCTTAATTAGTTTTGAAGATGTACGTATTCCGGCGCATAACTTATTAGGTAAAGAGGGCGAAGGCTTTAAATTTGCCATGCAAGGCCTAGATGGCGGGCGCATTAATATTGCCACATGCTCAATTGGTACAGCACAAGCTGCGCTAAACACGGCAAAAGAGTACTTAAAAGAGCGCACTCAATTTGGTAAACCCTTGGCTGCGTTTCAGGCTTTGCAGTTTAAAATTGCAGATATGAACACTGAGCTTGTAGCTGCGCGCCAAATGGTAAGGCTGGCGGCATTTAAACTTGATACCGGCGATAGTGAAAAAACTACCTACTGTGCCATGGCTAAACGTTTTGCCACCGATGTTGGCTTTAACGTGTGTAACGAGGCACTGCAAGTACATGGTGG
Source organism: Pseudoalteromonas sp. R86517 (assembly GCF_042466295.1). Lineage (NCBI taxonomy): Bacteria > Pseudomonadati > Pseudomonadota > Gammaproteobacteria > Alteromonadales > Pseudoalteromonadaceae > Pseudoalteromonas > Pseudoalteromonas sp. R86517. Next base: position 1,524,798 of record NZ_JAXHCB010000001.1, on the reverse strand, counting down.
TTACGGTTACATAAAAGAATACCCGCTTGAGCGCCATGTACGTGATGTACGCGTTCATCAAATTTTAGAAGGCACTAACGAAATTATGCGTGTAATTATAGCGCGCCGTATTTTAGCCGAGTCTGCAAGCGACGTTTTATAAGGAGCAAGTTATGTCACAATCTAACCCAAGTATTGAACTGACTACCGAAGGCCATGTTGCTATTTTAACTATGTGTAACCCACCAGCTAATACCTGGACAAAAGACACCTTAATTGATTTAAAAAACAAAGTTAACGAGCTTAATAACAACAAAAACATTTATGCCTTAGTGCTTACTGGCGAAGGCGAGAAGTTTTTTAGCGCCGGGGCCGATTTAAACGTATTTGCTAGTGGCGATAAAGGCGTTGCCGCTGATATGTCGCGTGTATTTGGTGAAGCCTTTGAAGCACTGACTAATTTTACAGGGGTGTCGGTTGCGGCCATTAACGGTTATGCCATGGGCGGCGGGCTAGAAGTAGCGCTTGCGTGTGATATTCGTATAGCAGAAGAGCAGGCACAAATGGCACTGCCAGAGGCAAAAGTGGGTTTATTACCGTGCGCGGGTGGCACACAAAATTTAGCATGGCTTGTTGGCGAAGGCTGGGCAAAACGCATGATTTTATGTGGCGAGCGCTTAAAAGCCGATAAAGCCTTACAAATTGGCTTAGTAGAAGAAGTAGTCCCACAAGGGGAAAGCTTTGCAGCGGCATTAAAACTTGCCAATCAAGTAAGCGAACAAAGCCCAAGCTCGGTAGCTGCATGTAAAACGCTTATACAAAAAGGGCGCCATCAACCTATGGCAAGCGTATTGCCTCTTGAGCGTGAATTGTTTGTTGGGCTGTTTGATACACAAGATCAACAAGAGGGCGTTAATGCCTTTTTAGAAAAACGCCGCGCAAATTGGGTAAATGGCTAATGAGTAATTTAACGTTATTAAATAATGCCGATGACCCCGTGCTATTTGAAACGGCAAGTGCAGCAAATGGCAGCTTAATTGGGCTTATTACACTCAACGTACCTAAAGCATTAAACGCCCTTAATTTTGACATGATCAAATTACTCGAGCCGCAGCTGCTCGCTTGGCAAAGCGATGATGCAATTGCAATGGTATTGTTAAAAGGCGCAGGGGATAAAGCATTTTGCGCTGGTGGCGATGTAGTTAGCCTTCATCATGCAATGGCGCAAGGAAAACCAACAAGCTTAGTGGAAGACTTTTTTACCCTAGAGTACCAGCTGGACTACCTTATTCATTGCTACGAAAAACCACTTTTAGTATGGGGGCACGGCATAGTAATGGGGGGCGGTTTAGGCCTAATGGCCGGTGCTAGCCACCGCGTAGTAACCGAAACATCGCGCATTGCTATGCCAGAGCAAACCATAGGCTTATACCCAGATGTAGGCGGTAGTTACTTTTTACATAAAATGCCACAAAGCGTCGGGCTATTTTTAGGGCTAACATCGGCCTCTATTAATTGTGAAGATGCACGCTTTGTATCGCTAGCCGATTACTTTATCGACAGCACTAAATATGATGCCATGCTAGCGCAAATTTTAGCGGCTAAGTGGGGCAAAACCGCAAGCTTAAATCATGAGCGTTTGACTAAATTATTAACCGATTTAGATAACCAATCTGCGCGTATGCCCAAAGGCAATATTAAAGCTAACTTAGCAACCATTCAAAAATTAGCTGAATTTAATACGCTACAAGAACAAGTTGATTATATTTTAGGCCTAGCTACTGACGATAAATGGCTGCAACGCGCCCAAAAATCACTTAAGCATGGTTGCCCACTAAGTTGCGCGCTAGTAAGTGAGCAGCTAAAAGCCAGTAAAGGCAAAAGCTTACTAGCGTGCTTTAAAATGGAGCTGGGTATGTCGGTACGCGCTGGCGAAGTAGGTGAATTTCAAGAAGGCGTAAGAGCACTATTAATAGATAAAGACGGCGCGCCTAATTGGCAATACAAAACACTGAGTGATGTACCACAACCCATAATAGAGAGCTTTTTTGCTAACCGTTTTAGCGAAAACCACCCTCTCAATGGCTTAGACACCCCCAACACACACATAAAGGAAAGACGATGACTAAACTAAATATTGGTTTTATCGGCTTAGGTAATATGGGCGGCCCTATGGCGGCTAACTTAATTAAAGCCGGCCATAATGTTACAGCATTTGATTTAAACCAGTCGGTCTTAAATGAACTCGCAAGTAAAGGCGCACACGCAGCTGAAAATGCAAAAGCATGTGCAACCAATGCCGATATACTTATTAGTATGTTACCTGCGGGCAAACATGTTAAATCACTTTATTTAGGCAATAACGATGATAGCGGCTTAATTAATGTGCTTAGCAAAAACACCTTAGTGATAGATTGCTCAACAATAGATGCAGAGTCGGCCCGTGTGGTTGGCAGCGCACTTGGCGAGCAGGGTATTAGCTTTGTAGATGCACCGGTATCGGGCGGTGTTGCTGGGGCAACCGCAGGCACGCTTACGTTTATTGTTGGTGGTAGTAAAGCCGCGTTTAATACCGCACAACCTGTGCTTAATGATATGGGTAAAAACATATTTCATGCAGGTGATATTGGCGCAGGACAAGTTGCAAAAATATGCAACAACATGTTGTTAAGTATTTTAATGGCAGGTACGAGCGAAGCCCTGCAAATGGGTATTAATAATGGGCTAGATGCAAAAGTACTCAGCGACATTATGACTGCAAGCTCTGGCCGTAACTGGACGCTTGAGCTTTACAACCCATGCCCAGGCGTAATGGATACAGCCCCTGCAAGTAACGATTACAAACCGGGCTTTATGGTCGATTTAATGGCTAAAGATTTAGGGCTTGCCATGGAAGCCGCGCAGCAAAGTAATTCTTCAACCCCAATGGGTTCAATGGCTAAAAATTTATACACTATGCTACAGCACCAAGGTGCTGGCAGTGATGATTTTAGCGCCATTTTTAAACTGTTTTCTAAGTAGGAGCAAGGCGTGGAAATTAAAAATAACACGGTAGTAATAACCGGTGGCGCACAAGGTTTAGGCTTTGCAATGGCGCAAAAATTTGCCCTTATGGGCGCTAACATCGCACTTATAGATATGGCGCAAGAGTTATTAAACACAGCGTGCGAGAAACTAACACAGCTTGAAGGTGTATCTGGCACTATTAAAGGCTACGCCGCAAACGTAACTGTTGAGAGCGAAGTAGAAAACGTATTTAATACTATTAACAGCGATTTTGGCCACATTGGCGTGCTTATAAACAACGCTGGCATTTTACGCGACGGCATGTTTATAAAAGCAAAAGACGGCAAAGTGGTTAAAAAAATGTCACTTGAGCAATTTCAATCAGTGATTGATGTAAATCTCACTGGCGTATTTTTAGCAGGGCGCGAAGCTGCAAGCCACATGATTGAGTCAGGCAAAGGCGGCGTAATAGTGAATATGTCGAGCGTAGCGCGCGCGGGTAATATTGGGCAAACAAACTACGCAGCTTCAAAAGCAGGCGTAGTGGCACTTACCACCACGTGGGCTAAAGAGCTTGGCCGCTTTGGTATACGCGTAGGCGCTATTGCACCAGGTGTAATAAGTACCGCTATGACCGACGCCATGAAACCCGAAGCCAAACAGCGCATGCTTGCAGTAACACCCGTAGGGCGTTTAGGCGAAAGCGACGAAATTGCCCATACTGCACAGTACATAATCGAAAACGACTTTTTCACCGGTCGCGTGGTTGAAATAGACGGCGGTATTCGTTTGTAAACCGAACTAGGTTAAGATTGATTTAAAAAGCATGGCACTTGTGGGCTGTGCTTTTTTGTTTTAAAAAATGCCTAATAAGAGTGGCTTTTGAATCACCTCTTTAAATAATAAGCTCAACGCATTTAAAGCTTGGTTTGAGTGTTAGGAGCCACTTTTATTGGTTGACTAAGTGATTCAAAATAAGTTCGGCCTCATTATTTCCCATTGTTGTTGGGTGCCTCATAGAGTTAAATCGAATAAACGAAGCTATCCAGTATAAATACGCTTTAATGGTACTTTTAGCAAAACGCTTTAGATACATTTGTTCGGCTATCATAGTTAAAAAAGATGATTTCATGATATGAATCTCTAGTAAAAATCAACTGTATATATAGACAGTGCTTGTTGTTTTGTCCAATATTACTGATCTCCACCATTTCGGTGTATTTGTGCATTGATTAAAAATATTCTCCAGTTAACTAATTGTTTACAGGTGTTTATTTGATGGTTAAGATAAATGCACTGTAATATATGGACATTTGTCGGTTTATAAAACGACAAATGTCGTAGACAAAATTGTTAAGTGTTTTGGTCATATCAACCTAAGGGGTTTATGAAAAAGTTATTTTGTGTTGCTCCAATCTTTTTGTTTTTGAGTGCTTGTTCAAGTATGTCGCCAATTCAAAAGGAAAGTGAAAGCACTTCACATTTTGAAGGTGCAGTATATGAAGGCAAAGATTTTTATACCTTAGATGAAGAAGTTCAAGGTGAAAGATATAGAGTCTTTCATCAAGCATCTACAGGTTTTAGTGGAACGTCCGGAATTAGGAAGTCTGCGACCAAAAGAGCAAATGATTTTTGCCGTAAAAAAGATCGCAATAAAAAAATGTTAACTGTTTCAGAGCATACTGCTGCCCCACCATATATCCTTGGAAACTTCCCAAGAATAGAAATAATTTTTGTATGCGTTGATAAAGAGCTTACACAAACAACTGTAGCGGTAACCGACAAATATGAGCGCCTAATAAAAATCAAAGAGCTTCTAGATACCGGTACGCTGACCCAAGCAGAGTTTGAAGCTGAAAAGAAAAAAATATTAGCTGAGAAATAACACTTAACAAGGCCATTAAACGGACACGTAACAGTCGGCTCGCGACTTATTATAGCCAACGTTACTTAGCCGCTTATGGCGGCGTTATAAGCCACGGGAAATTGTGAAATGGATTCTCTTTTTATTTACTCTGCGTTAGTCACATACTTAGTACTTAGCATTGCAGTATCAGTATTCTTAGCCAAAAGAGAAGACTTAGACTCTGTTCAAAAAATTGCTCAAATAATTATTGCTTGGTTAATTCCAATCATTGGAGCAGTTGCTCTTTGGCAGTTTAATAAAAGTCAGGATCAACCAACTAAGAAGTATTCTGAATTTGGTGGTGGCAACAGAGACAGTAGCGGAGCTGGGTCAGATGGTAGTCATTAACAATGGCATATAACAACTCAATAAACTCACTCACTTCGTTCGCTGGGACGCATACACGCGGGGCGGCTTCGCCATTATGCCCCACTTGCCTGCGCCCGTTACTGAAAAGTTAGAAGACTAGCGATGATATATGAGCCTAAGGTTGTAAAAGTAGAGACTGATTTCGAATCAGACACTACAGTAGACATTGACGAAATTACATTCGACAAAGAATGCTTAACCATTGTTGTCAAATCGAAGTGTTGGAGTTTAAAAGTTCATTTCGATGCTATTTATGGTTTCAGAGTGCTTGATGAAGGTGATTTAGGCGAGTTTTGGAGTAAATGTAACTTAAAGACTGGTTGGTGTTTTGAAGTAATCGACGGCGGCTGGAATGCTCTGGAAAAAACTAGAGATCACTTCGTTACGGGAAAGCTATATCAGCCAAAGGAATATCTAATTATTGGTTTAAACGAGTGTGTTTCGGTTTTAGCTTTTGAGCAACCAGAGGTAGTAGAAACATCGTCTTCTAACAAACCACTGTAGTCGCCCGCAAGCGGGCTGGGACAAATACACGTAGGCTCAGTCGCTTCGCTCCAATTTTAGCCTACGTGTATTTGCCCCTAAGTGGGGCGTTAGGGTTACAAGGATAGTTAACATGTATAAATCTGGCCAAAAGGTACTCAATAAAGGATTAAGTCCCTTTTCCAGAATCTTGCTTGGTAGCACTTCTGGCCTTTTTGGCGTTGTCATGATTTTAATTGCGCCCGATATGAGTAAGCCAATAGCTATTTATGGGTTTGGTTTTTTTTGCTTTATCATCTTTGTAATGTGCGTCACTAGTGGCAAGATACGTAACTATTTAGGACGCGTAATCGGACTTATCGCATTTTGCTTATCCATTGTATATTTTCTGAGTCAATTGGGTGAGGGCCAATTAATATCAGGGCATAGATCCAAGCCATCTATTTTCAATGCTGTATTGTTTTTCTTTGCTTTCGGCTTCCCTGGTATTTGGTTCGCAGTTAAAGGTAAGTTCCGTGTTGATCATAAAGGATAAGCTCCTGAGCAGTTGTAACCCTAACAACCCAATCAACACACTCACTTCGTTCGCTGGGACGCATACACGCGGGGCGGCTTCGCCATTATGCCCCACATGTCTGCGCCCGTTATTGGGAAGTTATGTGTATCTCAGGTGTATTTAAAAATGGATGAATGGCTACAAGAAACAGAAGAATCTCTTTTATCTGCAATTACAGCCGTAAGTAGTGGTGAGATCCCTAAAGAAAATATGTATAAATTGGCTCCACTATTTTTTGCAGAAAGGCAAAATATAAAAAGAGTCAGTTTACTTGAGGAAATGTCTGAAGCTAATGAACAACAAGTTCAAACAGATTGCTCTTTCGATCCTAATTCTATTAAACAATATAAATTTAATTATGTTTCTTCTTATCTATTTTGTTTTGTTGTTGCAGGTAAGATTGACGAATTTAAATACGATGAAATAATGGAACACGTCAATCAAAAAATAGATTTGTTTTAAATACACATAACAAGCTGTTCAAGCGGGACTTTTTACAGTTTGCCGAGTTTCGCTTCGCTACACAATTATGGCAAACTAATAAAAAGCCCCTTACCGAGGGCGTTAGGCAGCTGGTTAAGTTGTGCCTCAGTCAAGGAAGAAGAAATAATGCAAAAAATTATAACTCAAGTTTTTCTGTTTTTACTTATCTATTTAGCAAGCACACCTGTAATTGGTGTTGTACATTCTCAAGATAAAAGCGCTCTTGTAGATAACTTAAATGTAATACTTTCAAAGCAAAAAGAAGACCAGCCAGGTGTTAGTGTTTTAGTTAAAAAAAATAATGAAATTATTTATCAGTTAAGTAAAGGGCTTGCTAATAAAGTTAATAATAATTCGATTAGCTCTCATACAGGGTTTAGAATTGGCTCAATTAGTAAACCTTTTACTGCACTGGCAATTATGAAGTTAGTTGAGCAGAAAAAGCTTTCTCTAGACGATCAAATAACCAAATACATTCAAGAGCTACCCACAGGTTGGGAAGATATTACGATAAAGCATTTACTATCTCATAGGGTGTATATTTCTGATGACTTCTTCTCTGATTCAAACCTGAACTTAGTAAATTCATCAACAAATCAGGATGTTATAAAGTTTATTTCCTCAAATATGATTAAGGTTAAACCACAAGCTTTCGATAAAGCGATTTATTGTAATAGTTGTTACGTATTGTTAGCTGAGGTTATAGCAAAGGTTAGCGGAGTTAGTTTTTCAGAATATTTGAGTGAGAATATCTTTGTTCCTGCAAATATGAAAAATAGCTACATTGTCGAGAAAGGCGTCACTATTAAGCCTAATGACGCTCTTAATTATGCTAAAACGGAATCTATTTTTGGTATTCGTCAATATACCACAGGGGCAATGGCTCAAGTCAGTAGTATTGAAGACCTGAACAACTTTATTGTCGCATTGAAAGAGGGACAAATTATTAGTCAAAAATCGTTAATTTCGATGACAAAAGTGCATAGTGATGCAGGTAATGATGGCACCTTTGGTTTAGGTTGGATTATAGGTTGGGGTGATGAGCCTTTTTATTCTCATGGCGGTTCACAAGATGGCTATCAAGCAGAATTATTTTTTTATCCGAAGCATGATCTAGAAATTGTTATTTTGACTAACGGCGGTGATGAGACTTATGAACTTCAATCGAAGGTGATGAGAGCAATTATTACTCACTATAATTAAGTTTGTTTAATGCTGCCTAACAAGGGTTTTCAAGTCGGACAAATTACAGTTGGCTTTTTGTTCGTGCCTCACTTATTTTAGCCAACTGCAATTAGCCGCTTAAAACGGCGTTATATACCCCAAGGAGTTTGTGTTTATGGATATAGATCAAAGTATAAAAATTATCGAGCAACAAAATCGAAAACTTTTCAGTGCAACCCACACATGGCTTATTGTCATTGGAATTTCCACAATCGCGCTCATCCTTACTCTAACTATTCCACCTATACCAGCCGCTTTAATAACAGGTATATCAGCATTTTTTGTTCTTTATTATTATGTTGCTCATGCGATTAAAAAAGTTAATGCTCGTATCACGTTAATGGAAACAAGAAATAAAACAAAGTAAGGTTATATAACAAGCGCCTAAACTCCGACAATGTTACGTTATCATGTTTTTGGCAAACAACGCAAAAAGCTATGCCAACACATTGCGTGTTAGGCGGGCGTTAGCAAGCAAGGAAAGCTCGGTGAAATACTCACTATTATTTTTACTACTTTGTAATCTGGTCTCATTCAACAGTCTTTCCTGTTCAATTGCTGGTTGGAGAATGTTTACCCCAATTCCCGATAGTTGGAATGCGGTTACCCTTGAACAATCCGAAAACGGTTACTTTTGGGAGCTAGTGCCAGAGCCAGTAGTGGAATTAAGTAGTTTGTCTCGGGGATCAGGCAAACGAAGTTCAGCTTGTTCTGATTTCGGAATTATAGAGTTAAGCGTATCTCTTCCAGAAAGCAGTTCATATAAAATTTCAGATTTTGGTGTTTACGTTAGACTCACCGAAGGAAAACAACCTGATTTAATATTTCCGGATACGCCCATGACTGGACGTATAGATAATGGAGTAATGAAATTGGTATTCCCTTGGCTAGAGCCTCAAAAATCAGAGATAGAGCCATTAAATTTAACATTAGATATATTTCTGGTATCACACAGACTTAATGTAGGTAAATCCGTTAAACTTGTGGTTAAATAGCTTGCTAAAAAGCTAATTAATAAGGACAAAAAACAGTTGGCTGTTTTCGTTCCTCAACATATTAGCCAACAATTTTTTGCCCATTATTAGGGCGTTAGTGAGCAGGAGGCTTAACATGAATATTTGGTATATTTTAATAACTTTATCGAGTTTAGTTGGTTTGTTGGTCGCCAAGTATATGAGGCACAAATTAGCAATTTTTGTTGCAGGTGCAGTGCCTTGGTTGGGCCTATTAGGTTCACTGTTATATACAGAGTATTTTGTTCCTTACCAAGGTGGTGGTGCTTCTATGTGGCCGGTCGCACAACTTTTCGGCGGAACTGCCGCTGCAGTAATAGGCGTTGTAGTGTTTTTCGTGGCTCGTAAGTTCATCTGGCCAATTAAAGATGCTCACTAACAAGTTGCCTAAGTTCGCCGCAAAAAGCGCGGCATTAGCAAAGTAAGCCATCAGCAATTAAAAAAGGTAGAGGAGCAACTAAATAATCGCCTTAGAAAATGTTTAGGATTTAAAACACCAAATGAAGTCTATAATGAATTAGGTGGTGCACTTCCAATTAGAATCTAGGTAGTGGGTGTCAGATTTAATAAAGTGGGTGTCAAATTTAATAATTTACTCAGAAGCCTTCACCACTTTTTTGCCATTGTCTCTTGAATAACATCAGATTTTAACCGCTCTTCAGCATACATTTTCTTTAAACGACGATTTTCATCTTCAAGTTCTTTCATTCGTGTCATTAAAGACGCATCCATACCGCCGTATTTAGCGCGCCATTAATAAAAGGTTGAATTACCCATGCCATGTTCGCGGCACAGCTCAGAAATAGGCACGCCGCTTTCTGCTTGTTTTGAAATGGCAAGGATTTGGCTGTCTGTAAAATGTGTTTTTTTCATAATTTTCTCCTGTGTTTACAATAAGAGAAAATTCTACATTTGGCTTCTATTATTTTTTGGGGAGATTACCCCCATTTACCCTAAATAAAAGCCACTCAAACACTCGTAACCCCTTCAAAACGCCAATTAAAACAATATCAAACACTTCAATCTTCTGCGTAAAAATACAGTAATCAATTGAACCAAAATAGGAACTCAGCTATGGTTTGTTAATCAATAAAAACAAATTTAATAACGAGTTAATCTACAGGCTCATCATATGCCTAAAAAGGAGTTTTAAACAATGAAGCTTTTTCTAATACCATTATCAATAGTTGTTCTTTGTTCTTGCGCTACAAAATCAATTCCAGAAGCTACAAAAACGGAAATGGATAGTGATATAAAAAGATATCTAAATTATAGGAATCAGAAAGCTTATGCAGTTGCCGTGGAAAAAGACGGCGCATGGGTAAGTGGCTATGGGTATGGATATCCGAATCAAGAACTCGCCAACAAAAGAGCTTTACTAGAGTGCGAAGTACAAAAACAGTCTCGTAAAATTAGTGCAGACTGTTTTGTTCTTTATGAAGATGGACGTAGAAAAAACGGCATATAACAAAACGCTAAACACGTTCACTGGGACAGTAACGCAGCGGCTCTTCGCAATTATGCAGCTACGTCACTGCTCGTTAGCTTTACAAGGAAAATTTGGTGTTTGATAGGATAAAAATAGCGATGTCAAAGGGGGTTTAGCACGCTTTGGCGTTAATCTTAGTCATGCTGTTAGCTGGGCCAGAAATAGTGGTAAGTATTGAACTTATGGCCATGCTAGAAGTGCTTGGGGCTTCAACCTTTGTATTGATGTATCTCTCAGGTATCAAGCTGTTTTTCTCAAAGGTGTGGGATAAATATAAAAATTTTGAAAAGCATTCAGTTTTCTTTTTTCCAACTTTTCCTGTTTTAAAAAAAATGCCATCACTGATAGTTCATTCTATTCCTGAGCGGACTGTGGTTATTGGAGTTCTTACGTTTATTACTGTTGCAATGATAATATTTTACATACAAATTTTAATTTAATTTAGTAAAGCTAATTAGCACCCTGAATCAACTTTGCTAAACATACGCTTGAGCTTGCAATCCCCTTTGTAGCTATACGTATTAGTAGCTATACGTATTAGCGCACTTAATTTTAAAATAAGTGCGCAGGTTTTAATTACATAGCTAGTTTTTAAAGCAAGCTTTACTGCACTAATAGCTCTTTTCTTACTATTTCCGCGCCTTTACTCAATGCATTAAGCTTAGCGTTCGCAACTTCGCGCGAAAGCGGGGCCATGCCGCAGTTGGTACAGGGGTAGAGTTTGTCGGCATCTACAAACTGTAGGGCTTTGCGTAAAGTAGCGGCTACTTCTTCAGGTGTTTCTATTTCATTGGAGGCAACATCAATAGCGCCTACCATTACTTTTTTACCTCTGATCAGTTCAAGTAAGTCCATAGGTACTTGTGAGTTGTGACACTCAAGTGAGATAATATCAATATTTGATTGCTGTAATTTAGGAAAAGCTTCTTCGTACTGGCGCCATTCATTGCCAAGTGTTTTTTTCCAATCGGTGTTGGCTTTAATGCCGTAGCCATAACAAATATGCACAGCAGTTTCGCATTTTAACCCTTCAATTGCGCGCTCTAAACAGGCAATGCCCCAATTGTTTACTTCATCAAAAAATACATTAAACGCGGGCTCATCAAATTGGATAATATCTACGCCTGCGGCTTCTAGCTCTTTGGCCTCTTGGTTGAGTATTTTGGCAAATTCCCAGGCTAGTTTTTCGCGGCTTTTGTAGTGGTCGTCATAAAGTGTATCTATCATGGTCATTGGACCGGGTAGTGCCCACTTTATAGGTTGGTTAGTTTGCGAGCGCAAAAACTTAGCGTCTTCTACAAATACAGGTTTTTGGCGGCTAACAGGGCCCACTACGCTTGGTACACTTGCATCGTAACGGTCGCGTATTTTTACCGTTTTTCGTTTTTCAAAATCAACACCGTTAAGGTGCTCTATAAATGTAGTTACAAAATGTTGGCGTGTTTGCTCGCCATCGCTCACTATGTCAATACCAGCGAGTTGTTGTGAGTGAAGTGCAATGCACAGGGCGTCTTTTTTGCCTTCAATAAGTTCGTTGTTTTGAAGCTTCCACGGCGACCAAAGTGTTTCTGGCTCTGCAAGCCATAAGGGCTTTGGTAAACTGCCTGCTGTAGATGTAGGTAATAATGTTTTCATAATAAGAGTGACCCTTTATTAAAATAAGGTTAGACGTTTGCTGATGTAAATTGCTCAAGCACTGATTTATACGGTTTTATAAAATGCTCTTCAGCAAACTTGCCTTGTTCTGCGGCTAATTTACTGCGCTCATCTCTGTCGTAAATAATTTGCGTGAGTGAGTGGTCAGCATTTTTTAAATTAGGCTTAAAGGCGTTACCCGCTTTGGCATTGGCGTTATAAATTTCTGGGCGATAAATTTTTTGAAAGGTTTCCATTGTGCTAATGGTGCTTATTAGCTCAAGGTTGGTGTAATCGTTTAGTAAGTCACCAAAGAAAAACAAGGCAAAAGGTGCGGTACTATTTGCAGGCATAAAGTAACGCACCTGTAGGCCCATTTTTTTAAAGTATTGCTCTGTTAACGAAGATTCGTTTGGTTGGTATTCAATACCTAAAATAGGGTGCTGGTTGGCAGTGCGATGATAGGTTTTGTTATCTGACACACTGAGGCATATAACCGGTGGCTTTTTAAAGTGTTGCTTATAGGTGTTTGAGCTTACAAACGATTGAAATAACTTACCATGCAGCTCACCAAAATTATCGGGAATACTAAATTGTGGTTTATTTTTATTATGTTGCTGCAGTAACACGCTAAAGTCGTAGTCGCGAACGTACGATGAAAAGTTATTACCAACAATACCTTCTATGCGCTTGTTTGTTTTGGTATCAATAATATTCGTTTTTAATATTTCTATAGAAGGAAAGCTTTGGCTGTTTTCATCTAAACCAATATCTACAGAAATAATCTCAAGCTCTACGCTGTAGCGCTCAGCGGTTGGGTTATCCCAATTAGCAAGGGTGTTAAAGCGGTTGTTGATCATATTTAGCGCTTTTCTTAAGTTTTGTTGGCGGTGTTCGCCTCGTGCTAAGTTTGCAAAATTAGTGGTAATACGGGTGTTTTCAGCGGGTTGGTAGTTTTCATCAAGGCGCTGACTTTTAATATTAAATGTAATGTTTTTACTCATGGTGACTCTATCCATATTGTATATTTAAAACCTGAGCCTTTAGCGTGCTCAAAGGGTGGTTCTGTAATAAACAGGCTTAATGCTTATAAGCGCTGGCCGATAGATAATTTATACGTTGATTGGTGCTTTAATAAAAACGGTTTAATTTCACATAAAACATGAGTTTGATTCATTTATATAAATTAAATGTGTTACTGAGAGAACATAAACCTGTTTTTAGGCATGTAAAAAAATAGTGCAGCGTATAATATATAGGTGTTTAGACGTCTAGATGTGTTTGTTGTGGTAAATTCACGTTAAGCATTAATAAAATTCAGGCACGGCTGTAACCCTTATTTTAATTAACGCTTAAAGTTACAGTTTTAAAAATTACTGTAGTTTTACGGCGAGTTATAGGCACTTATTAATTAAGAAAGCGGTTAAAAGGGAGTGGTTTTAATGCAACAACTAACAATAATACCTGCAGGCATCTATGTGTTGTTCATCTACGCTTAGTTACACTGATTTAGCTAACTTGATAATAATAAAGTACATTATGTACGGACACTAAAATAAATGAACAAACTAAAAAATCTCATTACTCAATTTATAGTGGCAATGCAAAAGCGACCAGGGCTATTGGCTGTATTGGCGTTTTGCTCAGGTGTTGCAAGCTATGTAATGGTTGATAGAAAAGAGTCTTTCTCGCAGGTTATTGCCATTGTTTTACTGGTGAGCTGGTTTTGGTTGATCATCGACAACTGGCTACGCGATAAAGTACAAGAGCGCTTTGGGGTAGCCGTATCTCCTAATGTAATGCGCTTTGCACTGCAAATGGTGCAACAAGAAAGCCTATTTTTTGCGTTACCGTTTTTTTTAGCGGTTACCCAGTGGGATCACCCACAAGCGCTATTCACATCGCTGATTATTATATGTGCCTTCATATCGGTAATAGATCCATTTTACTATAAAAAGTTAGCTAAAAACCGCACGCTGTTTACAGTATTTCATAACTTTGCATTATTTGTGGTTTTGCTTGTTACGTTACCTATTTTATTAAACCTAACTACGAGCCAAAGCTTAGCAATTGCGCTTGTAACCTCAGTGCTTATTACTTTACCTAGCTTAACAAACTTAATGCCTGATGCGCGCTGGTGGCGTTTTCCTATTTTAGTTTTAATTTTATGTGTAATAAGCGCCGGGGTTTGGCAGCTTCGCAGCTTTGTACCGCCAGCAGCTCTGCGTTTAACCGATATTACCTTGGCACACAAAGTAGATGTTGAGCATAAAAAACCACTAGGAAGTATAGATACTCTTGATTTATATACACTTCATCATGAAGGGTTATACACATGGACCGCAGTAAAAGCGCCAAGAGGTCTAAACGAAAAAATATTTCATGTATGGATACACAATAAAAAAGAGGTCGACAGAATTACGCTCAATATTAATGGCGGGCGAAAACAAGGCTACAGAGCATGGACTCATAAAGTAAATTTTCCGCATAATGCTAAAGGTAAGTGGCAAGTAAAAGTGGTAACTGAGTCGGGGCAATTAATAGGGCTTACGAAATTTATTGTTACACCTTAACGCTATAAATTCGCTGATAATCAACTATAGATTTGATACGCTGTTTTTACATTACTTAATGGATGAGTGTTATGAGCATTGCTTTAGATATTGTTATGTGGCTAATGATAGAAACCATTTTAGGGTTTATTTTGTACTCTACCGGCTGTGCAATTTTAAACGTATTCACCTTTGGTAAGTTTAAAGCTGACATTAAAGATTACATGAGCTTTAAGGCAAATAAAGCTAAAAACGTTTACCTAATATGTTTACTTGGCTTTAGCTTTTACGCAGCGTTAATTGGTTTTGTTGCTTACATAAGCCAATAACTTAGGTTTATAAGTATATGAAGTTTAATAAGCTATTGGTTATAGCGGGGGTTTTAAGTTTTATAGCGTCACTTTTACATATTGCCTGTATTTTTGGCGGCCCTGATTGGTATCGCTTTTTTGGTGCTGGTGAGCACATGGCGCAGTTGGCTGAGCAGGGAAGTACGTATCCTACCTTTGTTACTTTAATTATATCAGCCATACTTGCTATATGGGGCATGTATGCGCTCTCTGGTGCGGGTGTTATTTTAAAGCTGCCTTTATTAAAAACGGCTTTGGTATTAATAACAGGCGTTTATATACTAAGGGGGATAGCAGGATTAATCGCTCCTTTTGTAACAACCAGTCAGTTAATTCATCACAACTCCATTGTATTTTGGATTGTAAGCTCAATTGTATGCAGTATTTATGGGCTGTTTTATTTATTAGGTACGCTTAAACTTTTCCGAACACATACCTCATTAACTGTATAAATTAAACACAGCGAGCGCTAAAAATAGATTTTTCACAGCTCAGGTTAATCAAGTTATTTACTATGTAAGGAGCAACATGAGTCACGATCACAGCCATCATATTAGTCACTATAATCGCGCGTTTGCTATAGGCGTTTTACTCAATCTTATATTTGTCGTGATAGAAGCAGGGTACGGTTTTTTTGCCAACTCCCTCGCGCTTTTAGCCGACGCAGGGCATAACCTAAGCGACGTGGTTAGTTTATTACTTGCGTGGGGGGCAAATGTTTTGGCAAGTAAAGCAGCTACCGACAAGCGCACCTTTGGCTATAAAAAATCAACGGTGTTAGCGTCTTTAATGAGCTCTGTTTTACTTATGGCTGCCCTTGCTAGCATAGCTTGGCATGCCATAGAACGTTTTGAAAACCCTCAGCCGGTTACAGGCATGACGGTTATAGTGGTTTCGCTTATTGGTGTAGTAATTAACACATTAACTGCGTTGTTGTTTGTGCAAGGGCAAAAGCACGATTTAAATATTAGAGGTGCTTTTTTACATATGGCGGCCGATGCTGCGGTGTCTTTAGGTGTGGTAATTGCCGGCATTGTTATTTTATTTAAAAACTGGCAGTGGGTAGACCCTGTTGTAAGTTTGAGTATTGTAGTGATTGTGTTTATTGGCACATGGGGATTATTTAAAGACTCGCTCAATTACGCCACAGACGCCGTACCCAAAAATATTAGTATAGAAAAACTAAAGCAGTATTTTTTAAGCATTGAGCATGTAACAGGTGTGCATGGGCTACATGTGTGGCCACTAAGTACCACAGAGTCTGCGCTTATTGTTCACTTAGTAACTGACAACAACGCATTAAATAACGACTTTTTAATTGAAGTACAGCACCATTTACATGACCACTTTGACATTGAACACGCCACCATTCAAGTTGAAAGCAGCCAAGGCAGCGCAGGTTGTATGTTTAACCATGGGCATGCTCATGGTTAAACGTTAATTGGTTTTAAAAAATTAACCCAGATAGCTTGTAACAACTTAACGAAAAAATGAGTAGTAGCACGGGTAATATAACCACATTTAAAAGTGTTGAGTTGGTGTATTTTCCCATGACTGATTTTTGATTCACTAACCACACCAAGTACGCGGTAATGATGGGCAGTAGTAATCCATTTGCAGCTTGTGCAAATATAATTACTGCAACAGGGTCAAGCCCCAGTGAGGCCACAAATGCACCAAAAGCTAAAATAGTAATGGCGACTGTTTTAAAACGGGTGTTACTCATTTCGCTTGACCAACCAAGCATGCCACATACCGCATACGCGCCTGCTAATGGGGCTGTTATTGCGCTTGTTAATCCTGCGGCAAATAAGCCAATAGCAAAAAAGTAATGCGCTGCTTCGCCAAGTAATGGCTCAAGTTGCACGGCCATATTTGCTGCACTAATTTTACCGGCATCGGTGCCATAAAAGGCAACAGACGCGGTTGATAAAATGGCAAGGGTGATCACCCCACCGAGCGTAATTGATAAACCTGTATCTAAGTTAGTTTGTTTAATAACAGTGTCTTTATCACTTTTAGAATGATCTTGCGCTGCTAAAACTCCAGAGTGCAAAAATAAGTTATACGGTACAATGGTTGTGCCAATGAGGGCCAATACCGTTGTAATTGAGCCACTTGGCATTGTAGGTATAAACCCAGCGAGGACTTTAGCCATTGGTGGCGCAGCCATAATTAGGGTAGATATAAATACAAGGCTCATAAGGATCACCAGCAGTATTAATGCATTTTCTACCACTTTGTGCTTACCACTGTATAAAAGAATAGCGCTACATACAGCAATTAACGGCGTCCAGATTTGTGCACTTACCCCTGGGAAAATACCAACCAACCCCATACTTGCACCACTGAGATTTCCGGCTTCATATGCAGCGCTACCCACACCAATTGCACTTATTACTAAAAAACTAGCAAGCGCTTTAAGATAAGGGGTTTTAATGTGTGCACGTAACGCTTGTGCTAAATCTTGCCCTGTTGCTACTCCTAATCGAGCAGCCATAGACTGCAACAAAATAGTGGCAATAACCGAAAATAGTAATGTCCAAATTAATGCAAACCCAAAGTTTGCACCGGCAACACTTGCCGTTGTGATTGTTCCGGGGCCAATAAATGCGGCTGTTACAAGTAATCCTGGGCCAAATCGCATACTGTTACCTTAATATTTGCTTTTAAATTTAGAACAACGTTTTATTACGTTGAACCTAGATTGCTGCCACTTTACGTGCCATGCAGCGAGAGCCCCACCTTGGCTAATTAACCTTAAACTCTGGGTAATTATTTTAATATGATTATCAAAAAGCCGCGTAGGATACCAACTTATATATAGATTTAAAGAGCCAAACGATTACCTGCTTGTTAATTGCACAGTATGCGAGAGTTATATTTATAAATCAGCCATGTGCATTGTTGGTTTCTCATTTTTATCCTACCTTATAGATTGTAAAATGAGCAAGTTACTTAGTTTTTTAATGATATGAGCCATTTTTTAAATAAATTGTTTAAAAAGGCATCTTTTTATTGCTGAGCTTCGTTAAATAGCACTATTATGCGCAACTTTTTGGTTTTGGACCTTTTAATGAAAACTAATTTAAAAATCTCTCACTTGCTCTGCATTATGTCGCTGGCTTTAGGTACTAGTAAAAGCGCTGCGAATGAATCGCCACACGAGCTTGAGGTAGGTGTAGGGGGTAATATAAAAAGCGTTGCACACACTGACCACGAAAATGAAAAATTAAATTTTCATATTCATCCTTTATGGGAAAGCCATTATGTGACAGAAGGGCGCGATAACTTGCCCGGTAGCGCTTTAGCCTCTATTGCGGGCGAAATAAATTACAATGACTTTACGTTTATCCCTTGGTTAGCAACAGACACTGATAATGACTACGATGAGCTAAATTTAAATGCGATTTATTCGACTGAGCTTGCAGAGCACCTAACTTTGTATGCAGGTTACAACCATATAAAAGCACGCGAGGAAGGAGTAAATTCCCATGATAATGAGCTTAGCCTAGATATAAGCTATGCATATGATTGGGATATACATGCAATGGCGAGTATTTACCACTCGTTATCGCTCAGCGGCTCTTTTATAGAGCTGGCAATTACAAAAGAGTATGCATTTAGTGATTTAATGCGATTGGAGCTGCAAACTGCGGCGGGTTTTAATAGTGGTTATGTAAGTGATGGCCACAATGGCCTTAATAACGTAAAACTTGCTGCTAATTTATCTTATCAACTATTAAATAATGTCATGCTATCTGGCTATGCCAGTTACAGCGTTGCAATAAACAAAGATGCTGCACACTATAGCGGTGATGAGCATTTACGCTCCTTATTTTGGGCAGGACTTGGTGTTAGTTATCAATTTAATTAAGTGGAGATTAGGCGTTAGCATTAAAGCGTAAGTGATGGGTGCCACCCTTATTAATTTTTGTTTAGAGTGCTAAAAATTGTGCAAACAAATAAAAGTCTCGCATTTTTAATATGTTTTAGGTTTAAGGTATAGTGGGTACAACACTCAATTAAGGAGGCTTTTATGAAATTTTTAGTTTTTTTAGGCACCGTTCGAGATAGCACACCCCCTAAGCCAGCACGATTAGGAGAGCGAGTAGCTGAGTCATGCCTCAAATGTTTAAACCAGCGCTACAGCGAGCACGAGTTTGAGCTTATAGACGCGCTCGACTTTCCTTCAGAGGATGTATTTAAACCTCATTTTGCCTATGCAAAAAGCCAAGCTCCAGCACATTTAACAGCCTTAGCAGATAAAATTACCCAAGCAGATGGCTATATAATGGTAAGCCCAGAGTACAATCATAGTATGAGCCCGGCATTAGCTGATTTGCTAAACCATTTTGGCAGCTCGTTGTTTTCGTACAAGCCAAGCGCTATTGTCACCTATTCGGCAGGGCAATGGGGAGGGTTACGTGCGGCAATTAGTTTACGTACCTTTTTATCAGAACTTGGGTGTTTGCCAGTCTCTGCAATGGTTCATGTACCAAAGGCGCAAGAGGTGCTAAATAGCGATGGTTCAATGCAAGAGGGCGAAGAAGAAAAATCGTGGTTTAATTATTATTCGCGTACTTTTAGCCAACTGATGTGGTGGGCACAGGCGAGCAGCCAACATAGTAAAAACGTAGATCCCCACGCTATGTTAAAAAGTTTTAAAACAGCGCCATCTCAGCGAAATGCACCTTAAAAAATGTATTAAGGTGCGCTTTTATATGTGTGCTGTTTTTATATACAGTGTTTTGCTCGATTAAAACAATAAGCTAATTGATAAGCGGGCTGTGCGAGGCTCAATAGGATGAAAGTGGTTATCTTCTACACCTTGTGCAGGCTCGCCCGGTAAGCGCGAAGCGTAGTAGTAATCTATATCGTGATCGTTACTATCAAATAAATTCAGTAGTTCAAAATCGACTTTCCAGTGAGTTTGTTTATAGCTAATAGCACTATTAACTACCGTTAATGGTTCAGAGCGAATATCACCAGAGTCAGAAAGCGTACGTTTACCTATGTGGCGTACTCTAAATGATGATTGCCACATTTGACTTATATGCCAATTTAAACCTGCACTTGCAACAACAGGTACTGCGCCTTCTATATAGTTCTTGTCAGAGTTTATATTTAATCTTGAATGAGTAAACGAGGCTTCCATGTCTAGGCTAAAGCGTTCATTAATCCAGTAATACGCGCTTAGCTCTAGACCATAACGTTTTGATGCATCACTGGGCTCTGTATTACCCGCATCACCTACAAATAAAAGCTCTGAGTCGAGTGTAAGCCACCATAAAGCGGCTGATAAATTAACGTTTTGATCATCGGCAAAACGCAGGCCTAGTTCAGCACCTTCACTTTTTACCAGTAAATCTACTTTTTCGGCATTTTGTTGGCTAACAGGGTCAATATTAATGGTAGTGCCGCGGGCATCGTTTGAATGAAAAGACTGCCCCCAGTTTGCATAAGCGACTAACAAATCAGTAAGTTTATAATTTAAACTGCCTTTAAAGCTTACTAAGTCATCGTTTGCTTTTCCCGAGTTTACCCGTGTAATACTGCTTACATCGGTATCAAAATAGTCGTACCGCACGCCTGCAGTGGCCTCTAATTTAGGTGTGAAAAGTATTTTTGTTTGCCAATAACTCGAATAGCTTGTTTGTTTTATTGCATCTTGTCTTATTGTATTGAGTCTTTCTCGCGCTTTAGTGTTATAAAGTCCTACCTTGTCTATATCGTCATGGCGAACCTCAAGCCCTGCTGTGTGCTGCATATTTAAACCAGCAGTAAGGGAGTCAAATTGATAACTTAGCTCACCACCATAAATAGTGCGGCTATCTTGTTGGTTAAACTGATCGCCATTTATAGGGTCGTTTAAAAAATAGCTAAAGTTAGAAAACAGCGTTAAATCATAATTTATGGCATAAATACTGGTTTTTATATGCTTGCCTTGCCAAACACTTGATAGGCTATAGCGACTCGAACTCCCCCCAAGGGTGGTATCAAGCGACCCTAAGGGTGACGTTATATTTTGTGACACTGCGCGCTGTGGAATTTGATCGGCTGATTGCCATGTATTGTCGTAGGCCATTGCTGTAATAGATAAATCTCTATTTAAAGCTTTGCCAACATAACGAAGTAGGGCATTTTTCTTATTTACGTTTTCGTTTATATCATCCCATGGGCCATCGTAGCCTTGCCACTCAGCTGCTGCTATTAACTTGGCATTAGATACATCAACCGCACTAAGCACAACTGCACGTTTATAGTTATCTTCACCAATGCTTAGCTCTATTTGCTTGTGCTTTAAGTTATTAGCTAAATTAAATTGCGCACTCCCCGCACTTGAAAAGTCCCCTTGTGTAGCGCTGTATGATCCTTTTTGGTAATTTATAGTTGAAATAGCTTCTGGAATAATAAAATTAAGATCGGTATAACCTTGCCCGTGTCCATGGCTTCGCATATTTATGGGCATGCCCTCAATGCTGGTGGCAAAGTCGGTGCCATGATCTAAATTAAAGCCTCTAATAAAGTATTGATTAGCCTTACCCGAGCCACTGTGTTGTGTAACCGCCATGCCTGGAATAAGCTCTAACATTTCGGCGCTTCTGAGCATGGGGCGCTGCTGTATTTCTCCTTGACCAATAATACCGCTTGAGGCACTGATAGACTCGCCAATTAAACCATCTCTATGTCCATAAACAGTAAGGGTCTCTATATTCGCGTAGCTGCTAGTGCTAAATAACGTGCTCAGTGTAAGTAAGGCTAATCTCTTCATCGCTAAAATCCCTATGTATTTACTATCTAAAATAAGCAGATAGTTTAAATACGGCTTAGCTAATTGATTGGATGCAACATTTGTTAGCAAGGTGTAATAGCGCATATTAAACACTTAGCTAGTTAGCTTTTTATGTATGAGTAAAAACTACTTGGTGAGTATTGTAATCTGGCTATATAACACTAATAATCATCTGGCTAACTCACTATTTAACCTATAAAACAAAGAGCCTGTATTGAAAGCCAAAGAAATTCGCAATTTTTATATTAACGAAGAGCAATCTGTTTATTTGCTGTCGCATAGAGATGCCAAAAAACACCGTCAATGGCTTAATATTTGTATTAAACAACTGAGTGCGCTTGGGTATAAAAATGTAGAGATGATTGGCTCAGGCGCGTTTGGGTTTGTGTTTGCTGGCAATGACGAAAATGCCTTACCTTGGGTGTTTAAGTTCTCGCGTATAACGCTTGCCCAAAGTGTGCGCGACCGCCTAGAAGACGAAGCGTATATGCTCTCGCAAATTAATAACCCGCTAGTGCCCACCTTTTATGCTTTTGAGCGTATAAAAAAGCAAGGTATTTTAATGATGGCCCGCGCCATTGGAGAAGACCTTGAAAAGGTATCGCTAAAAAAAGGGCGTTTTAGTGCCGCCCATATTATGCAATTAGCGGTGCGGCTGCGTAATGTATTAATTGACCTGCGTAATCATAAAAATGGTTTAACCCCTCAACCTATAGTGCATGGCGATATTAAACCTTCTAACTTAGTATGGGATGAGCAAAGCGATGCGCTGTCTTTAGTTGATTGGGGAAGCTCTGTTTACGCACAGGTTGATAGTAAGGGTGAGCCTATAGCCAGTAATTTTATGGATTTAATGTCGGGAGATTTAAGCACTACTAATGCCAGAATGGGCGATGTGTATTTTATAGGTGATGCGCAAATGTCCGGTGAGCAGTCATCACCACGCTTTGATGAACAAGGCGTGGCTTCTACTTTATATGCACTTGCCTCCGCACAGTCGTGTCGTTTTGGCGCGCAAGCCATTCCTGCAAGCTCGCTTGGCTTACCCAAAGAGCTTGCCAATGTAATTGATGGCATGCTGTCTAAAAATAAAACCATACGCGATGGCGCAGGCGATTACTTTATGCGTAACATTACTAAAATGGCTAAGGCGTATTTACCTGAGCTTAAAAAAGCTGAGCCTCGTCCTGCTATCCCGTATTGGTTTGGCAAAGGTGATAAGCCCGACACCGTAGTATATAGCTCGCGCAAACAGTTTTTACGACAAGCCGATCATAATCAGCAATTGCTTGATGTAAACGATGCTCAATTAGACCGTTACTATAAAGAGTTTTTGTTTGATACCGGCGATACCGAAAAAGCCTTTTTGGCCTCTATTAGCCGCCTAGCTAAATACCCAGTAGTGGGTGGATTGAGTTTTCATTGGAAAGATGAGTCGTTGTTTGTTGAGTCATCGCTTATTATGCATGATGAAAGTTTAAAAACAGCCTTTACCGATGCCATTAATAATACCGTGATGCTTGCACAAGCAATAAGTCAAAAAGGTTTATTTAAGTGTTGTTTATTTGATGCGCGTAAAACCATTCAGTTAGAGCGAGATGGAACCGGGGCGTTTAAGTTTGATAACCTCCCTGAGCTTGATTATGAAGTTGTCAGTATGAAGGCAAACGAAATTGCACGTCCACATTCTTACTTTGAAGACGGTAAAGACCCTGATGAGCAGCTACAACTGCCTAAAAAAGTGATTAGATGCGTGTTTGAGTTAAACCAAATTCATCATACTGGCTGTATTATATTTGAAGCCCTGCCAGATAGAATGAAAATACACCATTACTATCGCTTACTCGATGAAAGCAAAGAAGTAGAGTTTAAACGGTTACTTAATAAATTAATGCAGTATGCAGTTAACATTACTGATGTAGGGGTAGCAGGATTTATGAAGCTTCCTTATAAAAACACTCGCGAATTTTCGCTTTGCGAAAAACAACCAGAGAATTTCTTTCCTAAAAATCCAAAATTATTAGCGCAGTAAAAATAAAAAAGGGCAGCTTAATTTTAAGTCTGCCCTTGGCTACTTAATTGTTAGTTTAAAACACTGTGCTAAAAGGAGTACGCGGTGTTAAGTCAAACTGATGAGTCATTTTTTGCTGTTTGTTAGTGGCAGTAATGTGGTACTTATTTAAATCAGAATTTTGACTAAATAACCTAACGTTTAATTTTAGTTGTGCGCTTATATTGGGCACTGTATATCGGCCCGTAATCGTTATGTACTCAATGTTATTAGTATCAGTATGCGACACTTCAGGGTTTAGTAATACGCCCTCTAAAGAAAACTTATAATGATGATCGTTTAAATAAACCCCTCGCATTATAGTTTTGCTGATTTGCTTTTTATGGGCGTTAAATTCATCCATAGATACTTTTTTATTTAAATCATCATCAAGGTTATTAAATGCTGAAATAGGTAGCGAGAGTACTATAAAGGCATGGTTATCAATCACGTTTAATGTTCCGTGTTGAGCCACCATTAAATGTGCATAAACAACCGGTGCTATAACAATGTTGGCCACTAAAATAAGCGCAACCAGTGCTTTTTTATGTAATTTCATCATGCTCACTTTGCCTATAAGTAAATTTATAGCTCGCCTTTAACACAGCGTTGAAAAAACGGATAAGTGTCAGTTGCATAGTAATGGTATATGCCTTGTGGAAATTCAGGGGTAACACCAAAGCGCCCGTTACACTCATCTAAATCGCCAGAGCCAGCTACATACTCCCAATCTTGTGCAAAAGTTCCCAGTGGATAAATATCGGTAGAAGGGCGGTTATCGCTCACAGTACTAATATGTTGGTAGCTACCTGTCATCACTTTAAGTGACGAACTTGCATCATCCGCGGTGCTATAGCCATAGCGCGCATAAATAGGAAACCCATCAGCCGCCCATGCGATTAGGGTCATTGTTGAGCTGTTGCCGCCTCTAAGGGAGATAAATCCCTCAGGCATGCCATGATAATGATATGTGCCATCGGGCTGTACGTGTGCGTTGTTATCGTCAGTACCAAAACTAAAGGTATCTTGGCTTAGTGCTTCAATACTCCAGTTGCCACTGTTATCGCCAAGCGAGCAATTATCGCCAGAGTTATCACAACTGCCGCCGGTACCGGCATCAATTTTAACGCCATTTAGTACTATGCCTAACACGCCTCGAGGGCCACCCATTAAGGTTGCGGTATCGCTTTGTATAGGCGTTAACGTAAAGCTCTCACTCACTGTTTGCTCAGAAATGGTGTTTGGATTGTCGGGGTTAGGAAACGTGCCCACATCATGATCGGGAATGCCATTAGCAACTACATCGCGTGTTGTACCTGTGCATGCCCAATCAGCAGAACTGGTGGTTTGAACTGATGTTGAGTCGTTGTATTCATTGTAACTGTATTCACATAGCACTTGCTCGGTTGAGCTGGTGCCACTTGTTGCTGTTGTGCTGTCACTGCTTGAACTTGTACTTTCATCAGTGGCGGTTGTTAGGTTTTGCTCATCACTGCCACATGCAACAAGAGAAGAAATTGCTGCGCTTAATAACGAAATTTTTAATAGTTTAACTTTATTACATAGAGAGTGATTCATCATACACTGCCAATTAAGTACTAATTGACGCTATTTTTGATCTTAAATGTGCAAGCAATGTGCAAAAATAAATCAACATTGAGTATGTTTGTTAATCAGGTGATTTTACTTAAGCTGCATGTATTATAAAATCAGTGCATTAACAGCCTAAAGTAAAGAATGGTGTAATGGCAAAATCAAAACCTGAGGTGTCGATTCAAAGTTGTGGGATTTATTCTACATGGGATAGCAAAAGTAAAGCGTTGCCACAAATTGAGCAATTTACTACCCATGTAATTGCCAAGCTTGATGTTGAATTTGGTTTAATAATTAATATCAAAAAAGCAAAAGGCGAAAAACTTCACTTTTGTATTTATCACCCCGATATACCAGACAGTAATGGCGAAATAATGCCGCCCTTTGAAGGCGTTGAATACATTAAAGAGAACGACTGGCAGTTTTACTTAGGTGATACGCTGTGGGAGCCTATTGAAAATAAATTAGGTGATTGGCGAATGACACTCACCCTAAATAATAAAATTATTGCCGATAAAACATTTAACGTTGCACTTGAAGAGCAAGGCTCTGTTAATGATTTTTGGCGTAAACGAGGTTACTGAGCCCTAAAACTGCAGAGCTAAAAAAGCCAATATACATTGGCTTTAAAAATATAACTTAACCTGAACTCTGGTTAAGAGATATACCAACATAATTTATCATGATGATCTTTAAGCTTAATTCTCTAGCCAGCGGTTTTCGGTGAAAACAAGGCGAATTTACGCGTCAATAGCTAGCCTATTGCAAGTAAATTCAACGCTGTTAGCGCTGAAAATAGCTGCTAGAGATAGATTTATTATCCAGAGTTGAGGTTAACTTAGTTACCCCACGGGTTAGTTGCATTTGAGCGTTGTTTTCGTGCCCTGGCGCGTTGTTTAGTGGCCTTTTTTTCCATAATTCGCTTTGCATCACTAAAACTTAATTCGCACGGCTCCCCCGGTTTATGATCAGCAGGAATGACTCTATCTCGTGGCGGTAATTCGTATTGCACATCGTCGGGTTTAGGTAAGTTTTTAAGGCGGTATAGGTAAAAGTTATCTACCTTTTCTTGTGCCCATTGTGTTTTACGTAAAAACTTAACCGCCGATTTTACATCTGGGTTGTTTTTAAAACAGTTTAATTGCAAATAAGCGTGTAGTAGCTCCCACCCATATTGCTCAACCAGTTCTTCAACCACTTGCTCTAATTTTACGCCTTGCAGTGGGTTATTACTGTAAAGATCTTGGTTGCTCATAGGTGTTGCCTCATTAATAAAAATACAAATGCCATTATAAATTTAATAACGAGGCTTTAATAGATAAAATTGCTTAACTTTGGCAATTAACAACTACGCGGCCGCGAATTTTACCTTCCATAAGTTGCTCGGCATTTTCGATTACTTTTTCAAGTGTAATTTCGGTTGAAATTTTATCAAGGTAATCGGCTTTAACTAAGCTTGCTAGTCTGTCCCATGCTTCTACTCTGTCTTTTTTAGGGCGCATAACGCTGTCTATACCAATTAAAGATACACCACGTAAAATAAAGGGCGCTACTGATGCGGGTAAATCCATGCCTTGGGCTAAACCACACGCAGTAACCACACCACCGTATTTAAGCGATGCACAAATATTAGCAAGCGTGTGGCTGCCTACCGAATCTATAGCACCCGCAAAGCGTTCTTTTTGAAGTGGTTTACCTGGGGTTGAAAGCTCATCGCGGCTAATGATTTGTGACGCACCTAGCTCTTTTAAGTAATCGCTTTGCTCCATTCTTCCTGTTGCAGCGGTTACGTTATAGCCTAGCTGATTTAATAAATAAATAGCAAAGCTGCCAACACCGCCGTTTGCACCGGTCACTAATATTTCGCCATCACTTGGAGTGATGCCTTGTTTTTCAAGGGCAATAACACTCAGCATTGCTGTGTAGCCCGCGGTGCCAATTTGCATTGCTTGTTTTGGCGAAAGCGTTGCAGGGAGGGGGATTAACCAATCACTATTAAGCGATGCCTTTTGTGCAAGGCCGCCCCAGTGTTTTTCACCCACACCAAAGCCATTTAGAATTACATTATCGCCAACAGTAAATTCATCGGTACTTGTTTCACTTACTGTGCCCACTAAATCGATGCCTGGTACCATAGGAAAACTACGCACAACAGGGCCTTTACCAGTTATGGCTAGCCCATCTTTGTAATTGAGCGTGCTGTAAAGTACATCAAGTTGTACGTTTTGATCTGGTAGGTCACTTTGCTGCACTTCACTAAGCGCCGCAGCGTAGTTTTCGTCTTTCGTAATTACAATAGCTTTAACTGAGTTACTCATAACATATCCTTTTAGACCGATCGGTTTT
The DNA here is from genome assembly GCF_042466295.1 of Pseudoalteromonas sp. R86517. Classification (NCBI taxonomy): domain Bacteria; kingdom Pseudomonadati; phylum Pseudomonadota; class Gammaproteobacteria; order Alteromonadales; family Pseudoalteromonadaceae; genus Pseudoalteromonas; species Pseudoalteromonas sp. R86517. Next base: position 1,496,968 of record NZ_JAXHCB010000001.1, on the reverse strand, counting down.
TAATGGCTAAATAAAATGCGCATTAGGTGAGTAATGCGCGTAAAAACATTTCTGTATACAACGTAAGGGGTTTACTTGATTGGGTAAGTTTAGCGCGCATAACGGCGCCTTCCCAGCCAATCCAAAAATATTCACTCATAAGCTGCGTATCAACAGTTTTAGCAAGCGTGCCTTGTTGCTGTGCTTCATTTAAACACAGCTCCACTTGCTGCTGCCATGCTACGTAGCTTTGTAGTAGCCGGATTTTAAATTCATCACTTAAATGATTGAGCTCTTGATTTAAATTTCCGACCAAACAACCGCGTTTGTACTGGTATTTTTGCATGCCCATAATGGCACTTTGCGTAAAGTGAATTAAGCGCTCAAGGGGCGGTGTATTGCTATCGGTTAAATATTTTTTGAGCTTAGTAATAAAGTAGTCATCGTAGGCATTTACTAAGGCAATACCAAACGCTTCTTTACTTTTAAAGTAATGATAAAACGAGCCTTTAGGCACGCCGGCTTTTTTTAAAATGGTATCAAGGCCAGTTGCGCTAAAACCAAATTCAGTTAAGGTTTCTAGGCCAACCCTAATAAGGTGCGCTTTGGTATCGGCGTTTTCGCGAGGTATTTTAGGGGGTCTTCCGCGCCGTGCAGGTGCCTGAGCAGTGTTCATTATAAGTAACCCCTAATAGCTTTTTTTTAAAGTTAACCTATATTAGACCGATCGACTTTAATTAATCAAGCATAAATACCAATTGTTTAAAAATAAATCGTTAAAGCTGTTTTTTAAACAAAAGGGAAAATTGCAATAAAGTTGTCATGATTACATTTTTGTTTGGAACTTAGCTAAAAAAGGTGTGTCGGATAAACAGGACGTGTTGATTTTTGCTGGTTAAATTTGCAGTGGTGTTTGGAATTTAGACAAGGCGATAATGCACCATAAATACCAACTATATGCTGCCCATTAGGTGCTTTCATTAAGCAGTTATTTAATCGCTCTACTGGATATATTTAAATCAGCAAAGTAGAACACGCCTTAGCACTTAAGTGCATTTAAGCGGTTAGATAGCCGTATTGTAAATTAAAGAAGCAGTAAGAAATGAAGTGGTACGACCACTGTGTTTTTATTAATGTTAAATTATTTTTGCATCAGCATGTTAGTTAATGTCAAATAAATTAATTAATTTTGCTATTTGAATTTAACATTTTTATTAACTATTCATTAAATGTAGATTTCACTAATGCTACAAAATTTATAATTAAAAAAGGTGAGGATATTACCGATGAAGAGACAAAAAAGAGATCGTTTAGAAAGAGCTCATTCTCAAGGTTTTAAAGCAGGTTTAGCCGGGCGCTCAAAAGAGCTATGCCCTTATCAGCAAATCGATCCTAAGTCCGAATGGTTAGGCGGTTGGCGTGAAGCAATTGAAAACCGAAACATGTATAAAACCTAATTCATCAGATAAGAATTAACGTAAAAAGGCCTCCAACTGGAGGCCTTTTTGCATACATTCATTACTAATTTTAGAATGCGCTTGTGTCTTGAAATAAGCCCACTTTTAAATCTTTTGCTTCGTAAATTACGCGGCCATCTACTTCAACTGTGCCATCAGCCATGCCCATAAATAATTTACGCTTAATTACACGTTTCATATCAAGGCGGTACGTTACTTTTTTAGCGGTAGGTAAAATTTGACCGGTAAATTTAACTTCACCCACACCTAAAGCACGGCCTAAACCAGGGCCACCAGACCAGCCTAAGAAAAAGCCAACGAGTTGCCACATAGCATCTAGCCCTAAACAACCTGGCATAACTGGGTCACCTTTAAAATGGCAATCGAAAAACCATAGGCTTGGGTCAATATCAAGCTCAGCTACAATTTGGCCTTTACCGTGCTCGCCGCCATCAGCAGTGATTGAAGTAATACGGTCCATCATTAACATGTTGTCGCTTGGTAAACGGCAGTTACCTTCACCAAACATTTCACCTTGACCACATAGGATCAAATCTTCTTTTGTATAGCTATTTTTAGGTTCCATAACACTTATCTTCGCTTAGAAATTGCCAAGTACTTTAGCGTACACTTGTACGCTAAACAACTCGGAGCAGTTGAAAAAAACACTTTTTTGCGTGATTTATCGCCAATCAGTAGTGGCGATTGCTTTTTGCACTATAAAACCGCGCAATTACAATCAGAAATCATTATAATTACCCCTGACTTATAACCAGTTTAAAGGAAGTTTATGATCCTTTTTGTTAACTCACTAACAGTGATTGATTTTTCTTACTTATGTAACAAACGCGGCGCCGTTGGCGAGAGCTGGATTGTTGATTTAACGTTGCATGGCAAGCTAAATGAAGAGTCTATGGTGTTAGACTTTGGCTTAGTTAAAAAGCAAATTAAAGGCATAATTGACGACTGTTTAGACCACAAATTAGCAATTGCTAAAGGTTTAAATGGCACAGTACAAGAATTTGATTCGCACAAAACGCTCGATTGCACATTTGGTGATAACCACCATTTAGCCATGAGTGCTCCGCATCAAGCTTATTGCATGATAGATGCACCAGAAATTAGCGTTGAATCAGTGACTGAATTTTTAATCGACACTATTTTACCAAAACTGCCAGGAAACATTGAAAAAATTGAGTTGTCGCTTAAACCAGAGCACAGCCAAAGTTTTTATTACCATTACAGCCATGGCCTTAAAAAGCACGATGGTAACTGTCAGCGTATTATTCATGGCCATCGCTCGCAAATTGGAATTAGTTTAGATGGTATGTCTATGCCACGCTTACAAAAGCAATGGGCAGAAAAATGGCAAGATATTTACTTAGCCACGCGTGAAGACCAAATCACAGCAAGCGAATTAAAACACATAAGCGCTAAAAACGATGATGTGTGTTTTGCTTACACCGCTGCACAAGGTTACTTTGAAATGGCGATTAGCGAGTCACGCTGTGACATTTTACCTGTTGATACAACGGTAGAATGTATTGCTCAACACCTTGCTGAGCAAGTTAAGGCAGAATACCCAGACAAAGACGTAAAAATTACCGCTTATGAAGGCGTAGGAAAGGGATCGATTAGTTATGCTTAAAACTCTTTTAGCAACAGCGCTTGTAACCACAACTAGCTTTAGTGCATTAGCGCTTGAGCTAAAAGGGCACCTAACGCAGGGCGGCTTAGTGACAGGTAAGCTTGAAAATGTGAAGTCGGTATCGCTAGATGGTAAAACATTAAAGTTATCAGACTCTGGCGATTTTGTGTTTGGCTTTGGTCGCGATGCGAAAGCAAAACACGCCCTTACGTGGGTAGATAATAACGGTAAAACACACACGCAAGATTTAATGATCACTAAACGTGATTATAAAATTGATAAAATTACCGGTGTGGCTAAAAAGTATGTGTCGCCCCCTAAAGAAGTAAGCGCACGTATTAGCCGTGAGGCGCAAGCAATACGTAAAGCGCGCGCGGTTAACTCTGATTTACAGTACTTTTTAGACCCGGTATTAAAGCCTGCACAAGGACGTATATCGGGTGTTTATGGTAGCCAACGTTATTTTAACGGCGAACCGCGACGCCCACATTTTGGTTTAGATATTGCCAATAAAACCGGCTCGCCTGTTTATGCTCCGATTAGTGGTACCGTGGTGTTTGCTGACCCCGATTTATACTACTCTGGCGGTACGCTTATTATTGACCACGGCCATGGCGTTACCTCTACATATATTCATTTAAGCAAATTAGATGTAAAAGTAGGCGATACAATAAGCCAAGGCGACAAAGTTGCCGAAATAGGTGCAACAGGGCGTGTAACAGGCCCACACCTTGATTGGCGTTTTAACTGGGAAGGCGAGCGCCTAGACCCAGCATTATTGATGCAAGATAAGCTTGCTAATAAAAAGTAGATACTATGACAGACATTAACCGCGATGCAATTATTGCAAAGCGTATTGAAGACTCAACGACCTCGGTTACTAAAACGGTTTTTCCTGGGCGCACTAATCATCACAACACATTATTTGGTGGCGATGCGTTAGCATGGATGGACGAGGTTGCTTTTATTGCCGCCACTCGTTTTTGCCGAAAGCCGTTAGTGACTATTTCATCTGATAGAGTTGATTTTAAAGAGGCTATTCCAGCGGGGACTTTTGCTGAGCTAATTGCTAAAGTTGTGCATGTGGGCAATACATCACTTAAAGTGGATGTGGATATTTGTTTAGAAACCATGCATAAAGATGATAAGCACTCGGCTATTTCAGGCAGCTTTACCTTTGTAGCCGTAGATGATGATCACAGACCGACACCGGTTGTGTGCGATAAAATGATTTACGGTTTTGATAATTAAATATTAAGGCAAGCGGCCTTTAAATAAGCACCTTTATTAGGTGCTTATTTAATTTATATAAAAAGAACACATCATACTAATTAATTGTAAAAGCAACCTTAGCAGCTATAAAAATATATAGATTAAGTCAGCAAAGAGGGAGTTATAAAAAAGGCATGAAATACATGCCTTAAAAATAATGAATTATACACACTATAAGTGCAGAAGTGTTAAAGCACCATAGCCGCAATCCAACCAAATATAAGTAATGGAATATTAAAATGTATAAAGGTGGGGATCACCGAATCTCGTATATGGTCATGTTGACCATCGGCATTTAAACCCGATGTTGGCCCAAGTGTAGAGTCAGAGGCTGGAGAGCCCGCATCACCTAATGCACCCGCTGTACCCACTAAAGCCGCAGTTGCCATAACCGAGAAACCTAAATCTAAACATAAAGGAACAAATAAGGTAGCTATAATTGGCACTGTAGAAAACGAACTACCAATACCCATTGTTATCAATAATCCCACCAATAAAATAGAGCCCGCAGCGAGGGGCTTATTGCCATCAAATAACGCCGCGCCACTGTGAACTAAACTTGCTACATCACCGGTTGCTTTCATTACTGAGGCAAACCCTTGAGCCGAAATCATAATAAAGCCAATCATCGCCATCATGGCGACGCCTTTACTAAATACGTCGCCGTTTTCTTCCCACTTAACAACACCAAATACACTAAATATCATCACGCCAACAAGGCCGCCTAATATCATAGAGCCACTTAGGTTTTGTGCAACCAATGATGAAAGTACAGCAAACAAACCCACGATCATCACTTTTTTTGGTTTCTCAATGTCGCTAGCTTTACTTTGTGTTGTTAACGGTTGCGCTTGGTAGTCACGGCGCTTTGCGTAACTTATAAACACCGCAATAATTAACCCAACCAGCATACCGCAGGCAGGAATAATCATTGCCATAGGCACTTGTGTGTTAACTATGTCTAGGCCGTTATCAACTAAGTTTTTATGCAAAATAGAGTATAAGTAAATGCCACCAAATCCATAAGGCAATACCATGTAAGAGGTAGCTAAACCAAACGTTAATATACAGGCAATGGCGCGGCGGTCTAAACGTAGTTGATTAAACACAACGAGCAAAGGGGGGATTAAAATAGGTATAAAGGCTATGTGCACAGGCACTAAATTTTGAGAAGAAATAGCGCAGCCTAATATAATTAATAAAATAAAATAGCTTAAAAAGGTTTCGCTGCCTGTACCTTGTGCATTCACTTTGTTTAATAGCTTTTCGGCGAGGATACGGGTTAATCCCGATTTTGAAATAGCCACTGCAAAGGCACCTAACATTGCGTAACTTAGTGCAATTTCAGCGCCGGCCGACAAGCCAGAATTAAATGCATCAACACTTTCTTTTATCCCTAAACCTGCTGTTAAACCAGCTACAAGTGCACTAATTATCATAGCTACAATGACATTTACACGGGCTAAGGAGAGCCCAAGCATTAAAATAACGCCTATAACAACCGCATTCATAGTTTTCTCTATTTTGAAGATTTAATTAATTTTATCAGATCTTTAGCCTGATTTTTACGTTCTTTAGTAAAAGGTTTTTTAGCGTAGCGCACTTGGTTAAATAAATAGCTAAATTCGCTTAAAGGTTCCGCAGCATCAGGGCTTTGCTCAGCAAAGTATATTAACTGCTGATTAGGTGAATAGTGACTAGGCGCCGCTATGTCGTTTTTATCTGCCCAGTGCTTAATTGCTTCAAATTCTGAAACTAACGGCGGGCGTTTACTTTTATTGCGTGGCCAATTTAAATAAATAAAGTAAGCAGCAAAGCTAAAAGCAAGTCCTAAAATAACCGCTAAAGGTACCAGCCAAAGATGTTTACTACCAAAAAGTGATTTTAAAAAGTTGCTTTGCTTTTCTTCGTCAAAGCCAAGTACCCAGCTGGTCCATTGGTAATCAAGGGTTTCTAGTTTGAGCCTTAACCAATTAACGGCTGCAAAGTTACTTAAACTCACTAAGCCAAAATCGAGATTACTTTTAAATTCATCATTGAGTTCTTCGTTTTGCGAAAGTGAACCATTTAAACGCTCGGGGGCGACCACCGCAGTGGCATCAAAAATCTGCCACTGATTATTAATATACACTTCAACCCAAGCGTGGGCATCGTATTGGCGAACCGATAAATAGTTATTTGTTTGGTTTTTTTCGCCACCCAAATAACCGCTGGCCAAGCGCGCGGGAATACCGGCGCTTCTAAAAATATACGCTGCTGCACTGGCGTAATGGCCGCAAAAGCCGCGTTTTTTATCAAATAAAAATTGATCAATAGTGCTGTCACCGGTCATTGGCTCAGGGGTTAACGTGTAACTAAATTCTTGTTTCGCAAAGTAGCTAAGCAATGCATTATAAAAGTCACTTTGCGAGGTTGTTGATTGTTTAAGTTTGGCAGCAAGCTTGGCTGCTTGTTGGTTTGTTTGGTTATTTAAGCGTGTGTAATAAGCGGTTTGCCAATTTGAAAGTTGCTCTGTACTCAGTGCTGCACTTGATACCTGATACTGCAAGCTTTTAGCTTGATATTGTTTTTTTCGTAATAGCCCTAGCGCATTACTTTCAACATTTTTATTATTACTGGTTGCGTATTCAAGCCCATATAACCATTTTTGATTAGCAGGCTCGGCAATAATAGTGTAGGTATGTTGTACTAAAGTTTGTTTATTGGGATCAGCGCTTTGATTATTATATTTTAATAAATCAGATGTTTTCCACGCTTTACCATCAAAGGTATCGTGTACAAGTGCTCGCCAATAATAAGGTGAGGCGGGCGTGTCGTTATCAAAACGCGCTCTAAAAACCAGTTCATCAGAATTAGACAGCTTTGCAATATCAAACGGGTCTACTTGTTCAGAGAGCCCTGTTTTAGCAAGCTTTGGCCCAGGTAACTGCCAAAAAGCGGGCATTTTAGGTAAAAACAACAGCAAAAATATTGCTAAAGGCAAAGCAATAAATAACAGCTTAGCACTTTGTTTAGAGGCTAATTTTAAACTATGCGAAGATTCAATTAAGCTCAATACAGCAAAGTTGAGTAAAAATAGGGCGCTCATGGTTAAGGTGGTTATTATGCTTTGGTTAAACAAATACGCCGATGAAATAGAAAAAAACGTGAGTGTGACAATAATATGGTAATGTTTTTTTGTTTTAGCCTGCAGTAATTTAAAAATACTAGAGAGCAATAACATAGCAACAAATAATATTACTGTATCGCCTATACCTATGGTGTAAATCATTAATATTAAAGCTAATCCAGCCAAAATATTTGCAAGCCACGCGTTAGGTTTAGGGTTGTTAGTCAGTGTTAAGTACACGTTCCAAATGCATAAAAGCGATAAAACCCCAATAAACAGTATGGGCATATGCGATAAATAAAACGCAAATAAGCAGGCGTATATAAAGCTCATTGCTAAATTAATTGCCCGGTAATTTAATAGCTCAGCCATTAGTTGCTCCGCCGTATTCGCTCAGAAGTGCTAAACACTGTGATTTATCGTGCGTGTCGTTAGTTGCTTTGTAACTTGCTGAGGGCAAAATTAGTGTAAACGGTGTGTTGTTTTCGCATGCATTACACACTAAAAAGCAAAGCTGACTCAAGCGTTGCTCGGTGTTACCCGTTAGCAGGTTAAAATCAAAAACAATATCGGACTTTTTATAATCTATAAATTCTTTTACGAGTAACTGCTGTGATTTAGCGTAATGTTTCCATGAAATTCGCTGCAATCCCATTTCTGGTAAATGCGTAATTAGCTCATCAAACTCTTCGCTGCCGAGCTCTTTAATACTGCCTGTTTGCGTTGTGTGTTCAAACGTACTGTTGTAAGTGTCGTTTAATACATGCTCTGGCGCAGGGTAAACGTAAACAGAGTCATTGGGTTGTATATAACTCCACACGCTTACCAGCCCAAATGGGTAATTACTGTGTATTTTAAAACGTTCAAGGGTATATTTACCGCGGGCATTATAAGGTAGGTTAATAATTAAAGCGCTGTCTTTGGGCGTAACTTGCGCTAAGTGCTTTGCATATTCAGGGTCACTCGAGTAGCTAAGCGATACTGATTGCGTAAGTGTAGGGGCTTTTAAAATAAATTTAACCGAGCCTTTATTTGGTGAGAAGCTGGCAAAACTTTTTATATATTCAACTTTTAGCCCTTTGGCATTTGTATAACCAAGCAGAACGGCAATAATCATCACCACAAACATTAAATAAGCCATCACCAAAATTAAGTTATTTTGATAATTAATGCCCATAACAAAATTTAAAATAGCCACAATAATAAAGTAAAAGCCGAGTTGCGAGGGCACTACATATATATTGTTATGAGCCAGCGTAATGGATTGCTTTGAATGCTTGTTTTTAAGTAGTTTATTAAGTAAACGCTTTTTTAATGCGCCTAATATACTGACCTTTTTGGCTTTTTTTTTAAATAACACGTTAAACTGGCACAGCAACGGTTTTTAAGATTTCATTTACTTGCGCTTCTCCCGACTCGTTATGCAGTCCTAAGCGGTGTTGGCACACACTTGCAAATACAGCTTGTACATCGTCAGGGGTTACAAACTCTCGCCCTTCAATAAATGCCCACGACTTAGCCGCTTTAGCCAGCGCCATACTTGCCCGAGGGGAGAGAGAGCCTGCAAATGCTGCGCTTTGACGAGTATGCGTTACTAATTCAATAATATAATCGATTACAGGGCTACTTATCACAATTTGGTTAATTAAGGTTTGAATTTGTTGTAGCTGCTTAGCGTCTATTCTTTGTGGTAATTTGCTGTAGTCTCGCGGTTTAATGTTTAAAATAAGTTGTTTTTCAGCCTCTTTAGGAGGAAAACCTAAACTTATACGCATTAAAAATCGATCTAACTGCGATTCTGGAAGTGGGTAAGTACCCGACTGATAAAGCGGGTTTTGCGTGGCAATTACAAAAAAAGGATTTAGTAATGTGTACTTAGTACCATCTACTGTAACTTGCTGCTCTTCCATTGCCTCAAGCAATGCACTTTGCGTTTTAGGGCCCGCGCGGTTTATTTCATCTGCTAATACAACTTGGCTAAAAATCGGCCCTTTATGAAATGTAAACGTGTGCTCATTAGCGTTAAATACATTAGTTCCTAAAATATCGGCAGGTAAAAGATCGCTTGTAAATTGTATACGCTGATACGACAGCCCAAGCACAGCAGCAAGTGCATGTGAGAGCGTAGTTTTGCCCATACCGGGTAAATCTTCTATCAGTAAATGTCCTTCACTGAATAAGCAGGTGAGTGCTAGTTTTATTTGTTGTTTTTTTCCAAAAATTACACTCGATAAATCGTCGATAATTGCCGTAACAGTGCTTTGCATACTGACCTTATATTATTCGCTTAGTTCGAGACGCTTCATAACAGAATTAACTTTTTTAGCGTTAAAAGGTTTTTCTATAAAGCCTTTAGCGCCTAATTCCCATGTGTTTTGCACGTTTTCAAGGGTGTTATGACCCGAGCACATAACAACGTGAGCGTGAGGGTAGCTATCATTAATATGTTCTAGAATATCAGAGCTTTCAGAATCAGGTAAGTCCACATCCAAAAATATGACATTGGGTAATTTTTTATCAAGAAGGGGTTTTGCAGAAAGGTAATCGTTGCTTTCTAAAATATCTTCAAAGCCTAGCTCCGTTAATATTTGATTTAGGTAGTCACGTATTTCCTTAACGTCATCAATAATAAGTATAGGCTCAAGCGGGCGCACAAATTCCATATGTTAATTACTTCTATTTTTTATACATCTAAAGTAATTTAATTTTATGCTAAGCACTGTATAAGCTCAAGAAAGTAAATCAAAAAACAACCAATTAGCGCTTTTACGCGCCTAAACCTGCCGTATTAATTAAACGCCCATACCATTTAATTGGTTAATAAATGTTAAATAACGATCTTCAACAGCCCTCTACAGAACACTTTAAATAAGACTTTAGTCATAACTGGCAATTTTATTTTGGAATTCAAAACTATTAAACCCTTGTTTATAAATGTAAATTTTTATAAGTGCGATTTCATGTAAATGTTTTGTAATAAAAGATGTTGACGTTACATTATTCATTTGTGATTATGCTCATTAGCTGGGCCAATGCTCATTACGAAGTTTAAAAACACATTTAAATAAAATGCCCATTTGCTTTAGCTGCACACTGAAAATACACAACACACTAAATAGAGAGTTCATTATGTTAAATAATAAGAAAGCTAAATTTGCGCTAACTTTAGTAGCAGCAGCATTGGCGGCGCCTGCACAAGCAGAAATGTCAGATTACTTTGACCGCCTTGACGTTAACTTTCTAGCAATGCAAAACTTTCAGTCTATTCAAGCTAAAGACGGTGCATTTCGTCCTGGAGATGAAGAACAATCATCAGGTTTTGGGCGTATTAGAGCTAACTTAATGCTTAAGTTTCATATAAATGAATACATTACTGCCGACATTGATATAGCCGAAGAGCCAAACGATTTTGGCGGCGGCGACCGTGATTTTTCGTTCCATAACGACTTTGCAGGTATTGAATTTGATTTACTTGGCTTATACGGCACACCAAACGAAAACGAAAATTTAACGCTTCGTTTAGGTAATATTGGTGCGTCTCCATTTCAGTTTAAAGGTTTTCAAGATGGCGCAGATAACCAAGGTAATGCCTTAATTGGTAACGGCATTAACGACTACGCAACCGCAGAAAACGGTGCACAATTAAGCTACACAGAAACTTTTGACAGTGGTGTGCTTCGTTCTTATAACGTGGCAGGTCACATTACTACATCAAGCTTTGGCGAAGCATTTCAAGAAGATAGAGGCTTTAATTACCGCTTACAAGGTACATTAGAGTTTGAAGGTGGCTTTAAAGTTGGCTTAAATTACTTACAAGCTAACCAAGGCGACCAACTTCGTTTTGAAAATGGCGTAGCGAGCTTAGATGGACTCACAACAACAAATTACCGTTTTGGTGATGGCGAAAACTATAACTTTTCGGCTTCTCCTTCAAGCGAACGTGATACTCACGTAGGTGTTATGCCAGGGCTTGATCAGTCTATCATTCAATTAAATTTAGCGTATCAGCCATCAGATCAAACCAGCATCATTTTAATGTTGGGTAAATCGTCTGACGATTACACCTTTGCAGACTCTGCAGGTAACGCAGTGGCAGGTATTACCTATTTTGGTACAGATGGCGTGGCAGACGAAAACGGTACTACGTTTGATTCTAACAGTGTAATTAAAGGCGAAAGCTCAGTAGAATATTACGCCGTTGAAGCACAGCAATATATCATTCCTGAAAAACTTTACGTAGCCGCGCGCTATGCAGAGTCAGAAAACACTTCCGATTTAATCAGCCAAAACGATAACACCGTTGAGCGCTTACAAGTAGCCGCAGGTTACTGGTTTACAGATTCTACACTTTTAAAAGTTGAGTATGTAAATCAAGAAGAAGGCGCAAACTCAGGCGGCCAAATTGGTCGTGGTTTTGACGGTTTCACCTCAGAAATCTCAGTTAAATTTTAAATAGCTTACTAACTTACTGTTTGGTTTAAAAGTAATTTCAGCGCTGTAAATACGTTGAAATTACTCACCGCTTTATTTACTAAGGCGCTTTACAGTTATTTTTTAAGCGTCATTTAACATATTTATGAGGGTTAACCCGATGAAAACTAAATTATTAATGCTCGCGTGTTCAGTTATGGCTATTAACGTAGCCGCTAAAGAAACCATAACCATTGCCACTGTTAATAATGGTGACATGATCACCATGAAAGAGCTAAGCAATCATTTTGAAGAACAAAACCCAGATATTTCATTAAAATGGGTAACACTAGAAGAAAATATTTTACGTCAACGTGTAACAACCGATGTTGCCACAAAAGGCGGCCAATACGATGTAATGACAATTGGCACATATGAAGTGCCAATTTGGGGTAAACAAAACTGGCTAACTGAGCTTGATAACCTAGGTGAAAATTACGACGTTGATGACTTACTACCGGCTATTCGCAGTGGTTTAACCATAGATAACAAATTATACGCGGCCCCATTTTATGGCGAAAGCTCTATGGTTATGTACCGTACAGACCTAATGGAAAAAGCCTGCCTAGAAATGCCAAACGCGCCTACGTGGAGCTTTATTCAAAAAGCTGCAAAAGCGATGACCAATAAAGATGAAGGTGTTTATGGCCTTTGCTTACGTGGTAAAGCAGGTTGGGGCGAAAATGTTGCTTTAATTACTTCAATGGCAAATTCGTTTGGCGCTCGCTGGTTTGATGAAAATTGGAAACCACAATTTAACACCCCTGAGTGGAAAGCCACACTCCAGTACTATGTAGATGTTATGAAAGAGTCTGGTCCTGCGGGTTCGTCAGCGAATGGGTTTAACGAAAACCTAGCGTTATTTCAAACGGGTAAATGTGGTATTTGGATTGATGCAACGGTTGCTGGCGCATTTGTAACCAATAAAAAAGATTCTGAAGTCGCTGATAAAGTAGGCTTTGCACTTGCACCAGATAATGGCTTAGGTAAACGCGGTAACTGGCTATGGTCATGGACACTTGCAATTCCTTCTAGCAGTAAAAAATCTGATGCTGCAATGAAATTTATTAGCTGGGCTACATCAAAAGAGTACAGCCAATTAGTTGCCGATAACAAAGGCTGGGCAAAAGTACCGCCGGGTACTCGCGCATCACTTTATGAAAACGAGCAATACATGAATGCAGCACCGTTTGCACAAATAACGCTTGATTCTATTAATTCGGCCGACCCGAAAAACCCTACTGTTAAACCCGTGCCTTATGTTGGCATTCAGTTTGTTGCTATCCCTGAATTTCAAGGAATTGGCACTGCTGTTGGGCAGCAGTTTTCCGCTGCACTTACTGGGCAAATGACTGTTGAGCAAGCGCTTAACACATCACAACGCCTAGTTGAGCGCACAATGCGTAAAGCACGCTACCCAAAATAAATAAGTAGGCGGGTAAGTTTAACGCTTACCTCGTATTTTTCGTCAGCATTAGCATGTTATCTAGTAGCCGTTTGTCGTTGTTGCTAAGGTTAATGCTGACTTTTTGAAGGTCACTGATATGGCAACTACACAGTCTCGTACGCTTGCACGCATAATGCTATTTCCTAGTGTAATTTTATTACTAGGATGGATGATAGTGCCGCTGTGCATGACACTCTATTTCTCGTTTGTAGATTACAACTTACTTATTCCTGGTGAACGCGAATTTGTAGGCTTTTTAAACTACGAGTTTTTTTTAACAGATCCCGCGTTTGTTGAATCCTTTTTTAATACCCTTTATTTAGTAACGGGTGTATTAGCTATCACAATTTGTGGTGGTATCGGTTTAGCTGTTCTCCTCGACCAAGCAATATGGGGGCGAAACTATGTTCGTATTATGGTTCTCGCCCCATTTTTTGTTATGCCAACCGTATCGGCTTTGGTGTGGAAAAACATGTTTATGAACCCTGTAAATGGATTATTTGCACACTTTGCAATTTGGCTCGGGTTTGAACCTATCGACTTTTTTGCGCAAATGCCTTTGTTTTCAATCATTATTATTGTTTCTTGGCAGTGGTTACCGTTTGCAGCGTTGATATTACTCACGGCAATTCAATCCCTTGACCGCGAACAACTCGAAGCTGCCGATTTAGATGGTGCAGGGCCTTTTAGTAAGTTTTTTTACATCGTGCTGCCGCATTTATCACGCGCTGTTACCGCTGTTATTTTAATTGAAACTATATTTTTACTGTCTATTTTTGCAGAAATTTTAGTGACAACCAGTGGCGGGCCTGGGTATGCATCCACCAATATTACTTACTTAATTTACACCCAATCGTTATTACAATTTGATGTAGGCGGGGGCTCAGCAGGGGGCATAGTTGCAGTAATTATTGCCAATATTGTAGCCATATTTTTAATGCGCCTTATTGGTAAAAACTTAGAGGGTTAATCATGGCTAGTGCAGCAAATAAAAAATCAAAACTAATTTATACCCTGGCAGCATGGACCATCAGTGGGATGATATTTTTCCCAATTTTATGGACATTAATCACCAGTTTTAAAACCGAAGCAGAAGCAATATCAGCCACACCAGCGTTATTTGCTTTTGATTGGACACTGGAAAACTATCAAGATGTGTTAGCCCGCTCGCCGTATTTTGATCACTTTTGGAACTCGGTGGTTATATCACTCGGCTCAAGTTTATTGGGCTTATTAATAGCCGTACCAGCCGCGTGGTCAATGGCGTTTGTGCAAACGAAAAAAACTAAAAACCTACTTATGTGGATGCTTTCTACAAAAATGCTCCCGCCGGTAGGGGTGTTAATTCCTATTTATTTACTCTTTAGAGACTTTGCTTTATTAGATACAAAACTGGGCTTAGTTATTGTTATGACCTTAATAAACTTACCGATTATGATATGGATGTTATACACCTACTTTAGAGAAATTCCGGGTGAAATTTTAGAGGCGTCACGAATGGATGGTGCAACTATTGGCGAAGAAATATTTCATGTATTACTGCCAATCGCATTACCCGGCATAGCCTCAACATTACTGTTAAACGTAATTTTGGCATGGAACGAAGCATTTTGGACACTCATTTTAACCGCTGCGAATGCCGCACCACTAACGGCATTTATTGCCAGTTACTCAAGCCCAGAAGGGTTATTTTACGCCAAGTTGTCGGCAGCTTCTGCCATGGCCATTGTGCCAATATTAATTCTTGGTTGGTTTAGTCAAAAACAATTAGTGCGCGGCTTAAGCTTTGGCGCAGTAAAGTAGGAGAACACACATGGGCAGCATCACACTAAAAAAAGTAACTAAAAGTTTTGATGAAGTTAACGTAATTAAACCGCTTGATTTAGAGATAAAAGACGGCGAATTTATTGTATTTGTAGGGCCATCGGGCTGTGGCAAATCAACATTACTACGTATGATTGCTGGATTGGAAGACACAACCAGCGGCACAATTGAGATTGATGGCCAAGATGCAACACAGACGCCACCGGCAAAACGTGGTTTAGCTATGGTCTTTCAGTCGTACGCTCTGTACCCGCACATGAGTGTACGCAATAATATTGCGTTTCCACTAAAACGTGCAAAAGTAAGCCCTGCTGAAATTGAAAGTAAAATAGCAAATGCTGCTAAAATACTTAATTTAACTGATTACTTAGACCGTAAACCAGGGCAATTATCGGGCGGGCAACGCCAACGTGTAGCAATAGGGCGTGCAATTGTTAGGCAACCGTCGGCTTTTTTGTTTGACGAACCGCTTTCAAATTTAGATGCATCGCTGCGTGTAAATATGCGCTTAGAAATTTCTGAGCTACACAAAAGCTTAGCTACAACAATGATTTATGTAACACATGATCAAGTTGAAGCGATGACTATGGCAGACAGAATTGCAGTATTTAATGGGGGGATTATTGAGCAAGTCGGTACGCCACTTGAGCTGTATCAGCACCCGGTAAATAAATTTGTGGCAGGCTTTATTGGTTCACCAAAAATGAACTTTATTGAAGTAGATAACGATAGCCATGCACAAACGCATAGTTTAGGTGTGCGTCCTGAGCACTTTGAAATTTCAACTGAGTCAGGAACTTGGCAAGGTACTGTGGGCGTTATCGAGCATTTAGGTTCTGAAAGCTTTTTACATGTAACTATTAACGATGGCAGCACGGTTACGGTAAAAGCAGATGGCGATTGCCCATTACAATATGGCGATACAATATATTTAAGTGCGCCTGAGCACAAGGTACATAGATTTGATAAAAATGGGTTAACGATTAAAAACCCAACAGTTTAATCCGCCGTTTTAGGCCAATACTTTAGGAATAGCAAATTTACCTAAAGTATTGGTTATTAAATTAATGTGACACTTCGGCATTTTATAAATGAATGATATATTTGCAAATATTATAAAATGATTTATCGCTAAACTAAGCGGCTTATCAAAATAAGAGGTTTGTGTGGCAAAGCTATCAAATACAGAAATACGTAAGCTCGATGATGCAGCTAGAGCAGGGTGGCTCTATTATGTTGCGGGTAAAACACAAGACGAAATTGCCAAAAAGCTCAATGTATCTCGTCAATCGGCTCAACGTATGGTGGCATTATCTGTAAGCCAAGGGCTTATTAAAGTAAGGCTCGATCATCCTATTGCTAAATGTATGGATTTAGCAGAAAAAATTAAAAGCCGTTTTGGCTTAGACTCTTGTGAAGTAGTGCCTAGCGATGGCTCAGATCCAAACTCTACAGTAGGTTTAGCGCAAGCCGGTGCAGCTGAAATACAACGTCATTTAAAATCAGAAACACCGAAAATTTTAGCTATGGGTACTGGGCGCGTATTACGTGCATGCGTTGATGAACTGCCAACGCTAGATTGTAGCCAACACAAAGTTGTGGCTATGCTTGGTAACATGGCACTTGACGGGTCGGCTTCACCTTATGATGTAGTTGTTAGAATGGCCGAGCATATAAATGCAAAGCATTACCCAATGCCGCTTCCTGTATTACCAAGAAGTGTTGAAGAGAAACAGCAATTGCATTCACAACATAATATTACCAGTAACTTAAAATTGGCCACCCAAGCCGACGTAACGTTTGTGGGTGTAGGTAGCCTAGGCGAAAAATCGCCATTGCATATTGATGGCTTTGTTGATGAGCAAGAGCTAAAAGAGCTACAAAATTTAGGGGCTGTGGGCGAAATGATCAGCTGGGTTTACGACAAACGCGGCCAATTAATTGACTGCACTGTAAACCAACGAGTTGCCAGTACGCCATTAAAAATTGAAGGTAATAAACAAATTTACGCTATAGCCGCCGGTGAAGATAAAGTACTTGCGATACTTGGTGCAGTTAGATCGAATATGATCAGCGGTTTAATTACTAACGAATACACAGCAGAACGTATTTTAAGTATGGATTAGCTAAGGTTGTTTAGCTAGCTTTTTAAAATCTACGGATAATAACTGACTGAATGAGCCTTTATTTTTCAAATAAAGAAAATTAACAGGCTCATTTAAAATACCAATAAAGTTTTAATAAATTTAGCCTTTTCATAAAACGTTTTAAATAGCGCTGTAATAAAAGAGCGCCGCAATGAAAGAACGTTGATGAAAATAGCAAAGCAAAAACTGGTGTAGTTAAAATTTTAAAGTAGCCAATGCTTAAAGTTCTTTGTAAGTAATATAGTTAGTAAAGTTTTAAGTGTAATGGATAATAAAAGCGTAATGACCAGAAATAAACTAAAAGCACTTAGCAAAGTAAGGCTTGGTATAGCTTGGTAAAAACAACCTTAATGTCCGATACCGTCTAGTATTGGACATAGTGGGAGTGTAATACGCACTCCTTATTATAATATACATAACTACCTATAATTCATATTATGTTAAATAAGGTAAATTAATACATAATCAGAGTAACTATGCTTCTATTATTACGTATAAACCCCTATTTATGGTGTTTTGAGTAATAGTCTTTTAAAGTTGGTCTTTCAGTTAACCGTTCGAATTATTATGCACAGTAACTTTTAACAACAACTTACGCACTACATTTACACCGATATTTTCGCTAATATTTATGTAGTCTTTCAATCTTATAAAGCCTAGCTATTACAAATTCCATATAGCAGCCTCTATATTCCCTTTATAAAAATTAATTACCCTTTTTAAACAGAATCAAATTTAGTAATCTTCGTTTCTATCATTTTATTTAAAGCTAACTTATTGCTACAAGATTTTTTGCGACTCATATCAGGTTTAATTTAAAGCCTTAGATTTTTCTTCAAAACCTAAGGCTTTACTCAAAAATAATATGACTTAGTTACAACCTAGCTCAGACCTTAAACCATACACTGATGATTCAATTGTTTGTGCACTGTTATACGATAAGTTTGGCATTACATTTATACCAGAGCGCGATTCAACTTCATCAATACTTACTTCGGTATTACAAAAGTTATCACTGCGACTTGCTGTTTGCTCCATAATAAACGCCGATGCTTTAATTGTGCTACCAGTTTGCTGCATAACAATTTTAAAATAGCCACTTGGAATGGTATGCGCTTCGTTAGCTTGTGGTAACTCTGCAAAATAATATTCGTATAATGGACCCGTTACTACATATAAATCATTTCCATTTCCTACGTGATTTCGCACTGCAGATTCAAGCCTAACCCATGGGCCTTGATTTAATGCGGATGATTGCGGCGTAATATTAGAAAGTAAGTTTGTTAGTTTCCAATCATCCGTATTGCTAAAAGATGCTAATGGAACTTGATGGCCTCTATCGGTATTTATTGTTGCATATGCATCAGTATAATCATTAGGCTCTAACGTGTAATGTGAGTATAGGTCAGGATCGGCTTTCCAACTTCTGCTTCTCGATGGTCCACTCATAGTGCTAGTCGTAACATGGTAAGCTACCCAATCTGCAAACTTTGTATAACGATTATTTTTTAAAGTATAAATACTTCGCTCAATTGTATTACCATTATTCAAACCTGTTGGGCAACCTTGTAAACAATTGTCTGCACTTGCACTGTGCGCAAAACATAAACCTGTAAGTACTATTGATGCCTTTATTATTGTCTTCATTGTTTTATCCTCAATTAAATGAGGGTAAAAATTAGCAGTACATTATTACAGCAATATGTATCTAACTAATTGTTTATAAATACAATAATATCGTCTTAGGCTTTTGGTATTACTAATAAAAGTCGCGAGTATACAGTTACCCTCGCCTTATATTTAACGTAGTAACGTCACTTGTAGACCTAGCGAATAAAGGGGTTTTTATATACCTACATGTATTATGTTAAATTGAGTTCTTTGTGGTTTTCTATGCGTAATAACCCTGATATAAAGCGTTTACGCATACTTTTAATGTATGAATATTGAGCTATTAGTAGCGGTTTATACTTAAATGGTTTAATACTAAAAAATAGATGAAAACAAAAAGCCGTTTGAGTAACTAATTATATAAAAATTAATACAGCTCAAACGGCATGGTGTTATATACATGTTAGCCAAAGTGGCTAACTAGGCTTTTAAATTAAGGTATTTTAAAACTTTTTATCAGCCAAAAATTCACCCATTAACGAAGTTACCCGTTCTGGTTTTTCATCAATAACCCAGTGCCCTGCTTTTTCTATCCAAGTTAGTGTTGCATTTGGTAAGGTTTGAGCTAACTGAGGTGCATATTTAGGTTTTTGAAAGTTATCTTCATCACCCCATAAAATGAGGGTTTCATGCTTTAAGCTTTTAAGCTCACCGGCAATTGCTTGTGTATACTCTTTATTAAGTCGGCGCATATTATTAAATAACGCTGCTTTACCTTGCTCATTACTCCATTGCTTTAAATACTGTTTTTTCAGCTCATCGGTCATTATGCTTTTATCGTATACACCTTTTGGCATAAAATCATTTAGCGTACCAACAAACTCATCAACCGATGTTTCTTGCTCTACACCAGGCTCAAGCAAAGGTTCAAACTCGGGTATTGGCCAAGAATCAAAGCAAACACTATCAATTAATATTAAGCTGTTTACTTTATCTGGGTAATTTACCGCCATGAGTTGTGCAATTCCGCCACCTATATCATGAGAGGCAATGTTTGCTTTAGCAATACCTAGCTCATCCATAAATTGAATGATTATTTTGCACTGAGCATTAATTGATACATCGGTATTTTTTGGCATATCCGATTCGCCGTAATTGAGTAAATCAGGTGCAATAACACGATGTTGCTCACTCAGTGTTGGCATAACATTTCGCCATAACGATTTATTAGTCGGAATACCATGTAATAATAGTAGAGGTGTGCCCTCGCCCATTTCTTGATATGCAATTTTGTGGCCTTCAACGGTAATGGTTTGTGTTTTACTCATACTTAATATCCTCATCAATATTTTAAATTTAGCCTAAACCTGTGTATGTATAGAGATGAGCAATTATCATCCCAGCTTGTTTTTTAAATAATTTTTTTGAGGTTTAAATAATTACAAAAACCTGAGAGCGCTTTAAAACGCGGTCTGTGGCTATTAATGGTAAGTAGGGTTAATTTTGAGTTAAGCGAAAAGAGTAAAATATAAAGAGTTATAAAATAACCTTCATTTTTAAAATTATGAAATAAAGTAGCAGCTACATGAAATAATTACTGCCAGTTTGGGCCTATTAAAAATAATAAGCCCTGTGTATTTTACAGTTTTATATTGTTTAATTTGGCCTAGCTTAGCAAATGCTTAATTTTATTAATTAATACTTGCTGCTTTACTGGTTTTTCAAGCATGTCGTCAAACCCAAGCTCAACATACTTAGCATTACTATTTGTGTCAGAATCTGAAGTGTGGGCAATAATTTTGGTCTGCTTGTCTGCGTTATGTTTTTTTATTTTAAGCATCGCGTCTGTGCCCGAGAGTTCTGGCATAACAATATCCATTAAAATAATATCGTAATTATTTTGCGACACCATCAACATAGCTTCTATTGCATTGCTTGCATAATCTATTGCTACGTTTTCATCTTTCAGCATGGCTTTAATAACCATTTCTACGAGCGGTTCATCATCAACTAATAACAACGATTTGGTGTTGTTAAATTCTGTATGCGTTGTAGTTTCAGTAATAAACTCTTGCTTGTTTGCACTTACGGGTAACAATTCTACCGTGTTAACTAATAACGATAAATTAATAGATGTTGTTTTACCGCGCTCGTGCACAGTAATATTTTTACCGCCGAGCATTTTAAAAATTGAGAGAAAAAACCGCAGCTCTAATGTAGCATCAAAATTAATATCGCTTTCAAAAGACCGTTGTTTGCATACCATTTGTAACTGACTATAAAAACTTCCCTGATTTGCTAAGTTATTTATAGAAAAATCCAGCGACAAATAATGTTTACCTTGCTCGTTAATCAGCTCAGAATTTAACGACAATTTGCCTTGATGTGTGCTTTCTATAAGCTCACTAGCAAGCTGAATAATTAATTGCATAATCAGTTTTTCATCACTGCTTATGCCTTTATCTATGGGCACATTGTTATTAATAATTATATTTTTATCATCAGAGTCTTTATTAAGAATATCGGCCGTATTTTTAAGTAAGTCAGCTAAATTAATAGCGCTCATTTTAAGCTTTAATTTACCGGTATCGGTTTTATTTATATTAACCAACTGCTGCACAACACAACTTAACTGTGTGCATGCATTTTCTAACTCATTGTTAAAATTGCCTTTACTGTTTTTATAATTAAGCTCTACTATAGATTGCAGTGAACTAAGTGGTGCTTTTAATTGCATTGCTAAGCGTGCTACAAATTTATCTTTTAGCTGGTTAGCTTGCTTAGATTTTTCTACTACTTGGGCAAGTAATAACTCTTTTTGATGCGCTTGTGTTTCATCTCTAAAGTAACAAACAAAGCCACCAAAGTCGGTATGCCTTTGCACAACGGTGATCCAGCGGCCATCGCTAAATCCTATATCTATTAATTGGCTATGTTCATTAGCTAATTTATTATGCTCTTGATAATGCGTAATAATATTATTTTGTTGAGAAATACTCATTATTTGGCTGTAACTTAATTGCTTATTGTTTTGAATAACATGAGAAAACAATTCGTTAAATGCCTGATTAGTTATTACCGGAAATTCGTTACTATTAAAAATGGCAAAGCCATGCGGCAGCGCATCAAGCGAGCTTGAAAACAGCGATTCTCTATTAAGTATAAGGGTATTTTTTTGTTTAATTTCGTCATGTAAGCGCCTTGGTAAACGTAAAAAATAATAAACAAATGCAAATATAGCTAAGCTAATTAATGCCAGTTTAAATAAGTCGAACCTAGATACATTAGCAGGCGTTATCGGTTTAATGGGTTGCACATGCAAGCGCCACGTAGCAGGAAAACGGCTACTTGCTGCGCTTATGCTGTTAGGGATAGTTTTAACATTTAGCTCCCCCTACTTCCTAATATAAACTGAGGGGTTGATATAAATAAATTATAATTTTGCGTATTTAGCTTACCTATTATGGCATTTAAAAACTTACTTAAATCAAAGGCTGTGAGTGTATAAATAGCGCTATTACCCAAGTTTATTTCTGAAATTAAAAACGCTGTATCGGCCACAGTAAATACCTCTACTGATTGTTTATTTGCTCGCATTGAAAATGCGTTTAGCCACTTAGTAAAGCCGTAAGCTGCTAAATCAAAGTTGTTTTTAGACCATATGGCAAGTTGTTTATAGTCATTATCAAATACAACAAAACCTTTATACGTTAAACTGCTTGATACCTGCGTTTTTACTAAATCACTTAATTGTTGCTGAGTATAACTTTGTTGGCTTTTTAAAAAGCCTGCGACAATTTTATCTTTTTGAGTAATATAAAGTGCTTGGTTGTCAAAGCGCTCTAATGCATCAAACAGCGTTTGCCTTAACTGCTGAGTTTGTATGGCATAGGCACTTTTTTTATCTTTTTTATCTAACGTATATAAAAGCAAAGCCGAGAACGAGCAAATAACCAGCGCAATTAAAAAGGCCACCGGCGCTAAGCTAAATAAGTGAACAAAACGATTTAGTGATTTTGTCTCACTCGGTTTAATTGTCTTAGTTGGGGTAAAATGCTTATTAAGCTGGTTTTGCAGTAATTGCGCAAAAGATACAAATTGCTCTTTTTGAGAGCCTATAAATGTTTTAGGTGAAATATCGGCAATGATCAGTACGCCAATTAAGCTGTTATCTAAATTATAAATGGGATATTGAGAGTAAAAGCGTACCTGTTGGCAGCGCCCTTTTGTTAGTGGGTCAAATAAGGTGTCTTCAATTATGTAGAGTTTTTCTTGTGTGCACGTTTGTGCCAAGCTATTTAATTCACTGTCGGCTTTGTATGGGTCATCGCAGCTAATAATTTGTTGCGTATACAAGGCATTATAATCAACGAACTTAACAATAGAAACATCATAAAACTGCTTCATTAGGGTCAGCGTTTCGGTTATTTCTTGTTTTATTTCATCTATTTGTGTGTTGTTAAATTCATTTATATTATTTGCATATAAACTGTTCATGGGCGCACTCCTTCACCTTTCGGCGGTGTAGAAATCCAACGCGTGCTGTTAGCACTTGTATGTGATGGAAGTTTTACTCTAAATGGCGGAAGTAAGTTATTTAAAGCAGGTTCGCCTTGTGTATTTAACACCGGCTCTGCCGAAGTTAAATTGAGCGAAGCCTCGCAGTAAGTTACGCCAGGCTCTATGCCAATAAGGGCCAGCGTTTGAATAATTATGTCGTTATTTATTAAATCGATACCTAGCAGCTCAAAGGTTGTTTCTAAAATTGTAAATACCAGTGTTTCTACTATATTTTCATCTTCTTCTAGTTGCGTACCTTGTGGGCAGCAAATACTGCCTAGCTCTACATCTACACTGCTTGCTACACCTATGAGCGACAGTGCATCAAGCGCGGTTCCTAATAACACTTCAACTTGTGGCAAATATAAATCAAGAATATCGCCTTGTGGCTCATACCCTGTTTGGCAACTATTGCACGACTGCGATAATTGCTGACTGTCTATGCCTAATAACGGATTACCAAGCGCAGTTACACCAACCAAGCAACTACTATCGGCTTGCTGTTTAGCAATTGAAAAGCTTTCGCATGGGTTACCAGTAACTACCTTTTGAGACATATAGCGCGATACAATTTCGTCACCGGTTGCGGGGCACGCTAATGCTGTACTTTTTAGTAATTGCCCCATTACGGAGTTACTTAATTGCCCAATGGCATAATTAGGGCCTTGCTGTAGCGCATTGATATAACTTACATTGCCACTATTCGCGGTGTTACTAACTCCTAAACTATCTGAAAACTCATCACTTAAACTTTTTATACACGGGTTGCCTTGGCAATTAGGCGCATCGTAATAAATGGCTTCTCGTGAGGTGAACCTGTCATCGCGTATCCCAATTAAAGCGCGATATGTTGCATTGACTTGGCGGTCTGTGTAAAAAATTAAAGGGGCCTGGTGCTCATCAAACCCAATGGCGATTCCCAAAGGGGTGTTATTAGCATCAACCACTGTTATTTGATTATCTACTTTTGTGTGATAGCGCTTAATAAGTGCATCGCGCACTAAAATAACACCCCCAATAGAGCCAATAATTAAAATGGTAATAATTAAAATCAGCTCAATAGTGAGTATGTAGCCCTGTTGGTATTGTTTATTCATAGAGCGCTCCTATAGCACTTCAACCAGCATTTTTAGTACATTCATTACCTGCAACGCCGCAGGAAAAAACACCAGTACTAAAAACATAGGAAAACAAATTAAGATAATGGGAAAGGTGGTATGCAGTGCTTTTTTATTTACTTTTTTAGCTAATAAAATATTTTTTTTAAGCGCAAAGCTTTCTAATTGTGACTCAACCGCCTGTATTAACGGGGTGCCAAGTTTAGAGCCAATAAGCATTAAATTAGCTAATTTTTTTAAACCCGAAACCCCTGTTCTGTCATATAACGAATTAAAGGCTGTTTCGCGGTCTTTACCGGCACTGAGCTCAAACAAAAATAGTTTAAGCTCTTTATATAAAGGGTGTTTTTTACTTAACCCGTGATCAACCGCTAAAGCAAATGCGCGCTCTAGCGAAAAGCCAGCGCGCATATACACTAACAACACACTTAAAAAAAACTCTAAGCTATTGTTTATTTGTACTTTACGCTGGCCTTTTTTAAATAAAAACCACATATCAGGTGCAAAAAAACTAATAAAACAGATAATGGCTACAAGCGGTGTACTTAATACATAACCAGTGATCTCTATGGCAGTATAAGCACAAAATGTGGCGGCCATTTTAAAGCAGTACATGCTCAATAAAATTTTATTTAACTGATACCCTGCTTGTCTAAATTGGCTTTTTGAAATAACAATTAATGGATACCAATTTATATTGGTTTTGATAGGTTGCTGAACCTCAGCCTTTAATGACTGCTTTTGAATATGGATAAATGCACCCATACTTACCAATAAGCCAACAAATAAAAATATGTCTATCATAGCGTTATCCTCAAGCTTAGGCGAAGCCATAAAAAGCCAAATAACTGGCAAAGCACAGCAACGGTAATAAAGGCCATGCCATTGGGGTTATTTAACAGCGGATCGAACCAAGTTGGATCGGTGTAATTAAATAAAGGCACTAAAGCGTAGGGTAAAACGCCACTAAACAGCGCAGCGTATTTAGTACCAGAAAGCTTAGCTTTGAGCTGCTGGCGATCTAGCGTTCTTAACGACATCATTTTGCATACACTTTTAAGCATGTCAGTTAAATCGCACTGGCTTTGTGTATGAGTAATTATGCTATGTGAAAATAACCGCACGGTTTCGCAGTTGTAGCGTTTAATTAAAGGGGCAAATGAGCTTTGTATATCACTGCCCATATTTAAGCGCTGCAGTAATAAATGACTTTGCGGTTTAATGTATTTATCAGCGTGTTCGTCGGCAAATTGCATAGCCTGAACAAGTGAAAGCCCAGTACTTAAACACGATTGTACGGTTTCTATGTACTCTAAAAATAAGTGCTCAAACTTGGCTAATTTATAGTGCGCTAAATCAATAATCACAATAAAGCAGGTTATAAATACAACCAAAGAAACGATTAATGCACTCGTAGTTGCTTGAGGGTAAAAATACTGTGCAACATACCAAGTACTGGTGGCAAGCGAGCAAGCAACGCTTATAAATAAAGCATTACTGATGTTAATCCCAAGTACCCGCAGTGACACTGTGATAATGTCTTTTTCTTCAAGTACATCGACCTCGTGCTTAGTATTTGTAGCGTGTGTTTTTACTTTAAGTGTTATAAAAACACTCAGTGCTAAAGTAAATGACATAATACTTGCTATGGCCAGTAAGTAATCAAGTTTATTCATAATTACGCTCCCTGGCCGGTTGCAGTAATGCACTTATTTCGTTTGCATTGGCACCTTGGCTTTGCATAAAGCTCACCACGCTTGAGGTACTAATTGCCTTATCATTTACTTGCTCGGTATCACTTACGCTATACAGCGCAGAGTATTGCGCACGTGCGTCTACTCGCTTTATTTCGCCAATACTTTTTAGGGTTCTTACACCGTTTGTATTTCTAGAAACATGTACAATTAACTGTATGCTTGATGCGATTAATGCGCTGGTGTGGGTATCGCTTAGCTGCGCGTTATGTAATTGCACTAGCGTTGATAATCGGGTTACCGCATCGCTTGCACTATTAGCATGTACGGTGGTCATTGAGCCTTGATGGCCGCAGTTCATGGCTTGCAGCATGTCTATTACTTCACCTGCGCGTACTTCGCCTACAAGTATTCTATCGGCGCGCATTCTTAGTGCCGCTTTTACTAAATCACGCAGGGTAACGGCGCCTTTTCCATCGCTGTTGGTGTCGTGCGCCTCTAACTGCACAACATGATTATGGTGCAAATTTAGCTCTGCACTTTCTTCTATAGTTACTACCCGCTCGTTGGTATTTATTGAATTAGCCAATACATTTAACAAAGTAGTTTTACCTGCGCCGGCATTACCACACACTAAAATATTAACCCCTAAGGCCACCGCGGTTTTTAAAAAAGTGAGGCAGTTTTTGCTTAAAAACTTATTGTCGATTAAAAAATCATCGTTAATTTTTTTGTGGTTAAATTTTCTAATCGAAACAATAGCAGCACTGGTGCATGCCGGTGGCACCACAATATGTACCCTGCTGCCATCTTTTAGTTTGCCATCTACAATGGGAGTCAGTGCGTTAACTTGTCGAGCGCAACTATCAAGTAATCTATCAACAAAACGACGTAAGTGACGTTCATCGTCAAACTTACTGGCTGTACATAGCAATTTACCTTGCTTATCTATCCAAATATTTTGCGTATCGTTAATTAAAATATCGCTTACTTGGTCATCCAGCATAAATTGCGCTATTGGCCCTAAACCTTGTATTTCGTCGTAAACGGCTTGTACTACTTGAGCTTGTTGATGGCAGTTAAATGATGATTGTGCAAATTCGTCAATATCACTGCAAAGGGCAGATATTTTTTCAAGCAGCGCATCATTCAGTAAAGCACTTGGGTCTTGCTCGTACTCTTCAATTACCGCATCGTGTAGAATTTTTTTAAGTGATTCAAAGGTATTTAAATTGGTTTCTACAGACTCTGGTTTACTTGATAAATTAAACATAGCGCCTCACTTAGCCACATATACAGCTTGGTTTTTAACGCCTTTAACCACTTGAATTGTTCGGCTAGTTTGTAATTGGGAGAAATTTTGTAAGCGCCCTTGTTCAATGTCATAAGCGCTGTGCACAATTATCGATACCTTATCTTGGGTATCAATTGCGGCTAACGAATATACATCTTTAGGAAGTACAGCCAACACTAATGACACACCCGCGCTGGTTGCCGGCTCCTTTTTTGCTAGGCTGTCCATCACGCCATTTTTTTGCGCTTTACTGCCAGGACCTTTTGAAATGCCAATAAGCTGCACATCGCGCGCAACGGTTCTTACAAGCCGGTTTGTTTTAGCAACAATATCTAAGCGGTCGCCTTTGTGCACCCGCGATAATGGAATATCTAAAGTGGTTAATTTTAATGTATAAAGCACTCTGCCTGCGGGGATCGCCTCTGATAAATTTTGGCTTTTAACCTGCATAAAATCTGTTTCAAATAGTGGTTGTTCACCCATTTTATTAGTGGCTAATTGCTTACCAATAAAGGCGCGGGGATTTTGTATACTTAGCGCCATATTTGCATAGTTACTGGGGTTTACATCTTTTTGGGCAATATCGTGCACACTCACTACTTGCCCCGCCGACATATTTTTATTTACCACCCAGGCAGTAACTAAGTCTTGTTCGTTTACTTGTCTGATGCCAAGCGCTGAGGCCAACATGCCAGAGGTGATAAGTAAGGTGAGTGCAGCGGTAGTCGCCCCTTTATTATTTTTACTTTTCATAATTTCCTCCTGACAAATTTCACTGCCACACGGTTGTGGCAGTGTGATTTAGGTAGTTATAAATTTAATTACCTTGTGAACCACCTGCTGCTGTACGTGTTGCAGCATCGCCGCTTGGCGTTGCATTAATAAGTGCAGCACTTTCACTAAAGTCAGAGGCAACAAAAGTAAACGAGCTACCATCACCTGCGTAAACATCTACTGCATCAACATAGCCAGAGCCTGAAATTTCTGCAGTGCCTTCGGCGTTGATCATGCCATCAAATACATAGCTTTGATCTAACGAGCCAATTGCTTCTGCTACATCTTCAAGCTCGCTGGTTACAGAGTCTCGTAAGGTTGATAAACCAATTACCAGCGCTGCCACCATAGAAGTTGAAAGAATAATTAGCTCAGAAGTAAGTACAAAGCCTTGTTGTTTTTTACCGTTTAAGTTGCTTTTCATAGTTTTCATAATGATCACCTTAAATGTGTTAGAGCTTATGCCCACTTTATATATAGCGAGGACCGTGCCATTTATTAAGTACATAAAAATCAGTTAGTTACTTTTATTTTTTAAAATATGCTTTGCTTATCCTTGTTATGATTCGCATTTTGCAAATCATTATTAAAGTGCGTTAAAACGCAAGCAGAGATTAATTAAAAGGCAAGGTGTTAACTCATTTATGGCAAGCTTTTAAAAGTAAGAGAGACGAGCAATTAGTTGGGATTATTCACAAAGCGAGATAGGTTTAAACAACGCCGAGGATTGCTATTTTAATTGTTTAGGTAAGTACGTTGCTTTTACTTTTTATGAGCGGGTTTAACTAAGGAGTGCGCAGTTTTATAAAATAAAAAGGCCTTGCGGCCTTAACTTTTACAATTACCAAGTACCGAAAGTTTCGCGTAGCGTGCTGTGGCTTGGCTGTGCTGCGCATCAAAACCTATTGCCTCATTATAATAATGACACGCCAATGCGTTATCAGGTGTCGCCTCAGCTATTAGCCCTTTGTGATAGTAATAATGACTTTTATGCGTGCCAAATTTATAGGCAAGCTCTAAATAATTAGCTGCGATAACATAATGCCCTTGCGCATAATAAATAGACGCCATTTGTAAATACAGTGAAGCCTCAGTACCAAATTCATCAATAGCGTACTGGGCAATTTGTTTTGCTTTGGCTAAATTACCTTGCTCAATAGCCAAGTTAATACCTAAAGATAGCGCGTTTAAAGGTGGATTAGGTAAATTAAGAAGCTTGTTTATTACCGATTGCGCCTGATTAGCACGTCCGCTTTTATACAGCGCATAAGCTGATACAGATAAAATAACCTTATTGTTTGGGTGCTCAAGCATTAACTGGTTAAGCTCATGCACTAAGGCTAAACAATTAACCGCGCTTGCCCCTTCACAAGTTAAAGCACTGCTGTTTAGTGCATACTTAGTAACAATATCACTGATTGCAGTATGTGGGTTTACACTGGGCGCATAATCTATATGTGCGCAGCCCGATATACTCAGTAAAATAACGATATATATTATTTTCATAACCCTTGCTCCTGTATAAAACTGGCCATTTGGCTATCTAAATCAACTGTTTGCCATACGCGTAAATTATTAACCGGCTCGCGGACTAAATTAGGGGTAACCACAATAATCAACTCGCGGTTGTTCTCGCTTTTACTGGTTGTTTCGCTTAATTTACCAAACAGGCTCTCGCCGTTTGCATCAGGTACAAAGTCGTGACTGGCGTTGTTATCTGTACTAATTAATCCACCAATAATTAAAGGTTGCCCGTCTTGTAAACGGGTAGATGTTTGCATGCTGCGCGTATTAAATGCACTGCTGTTTAAACTGCTGCCGGTGCTTTGTGCTATTTCTGCTGTGAGTGTGGTGTCTGGCAATGAAATAACCGGATTTAAATCAAGGGTTATGCGGTCTTTGTCATCCACTAAAGCACGTACATTGAGCTCAACGCCGAACGATTTAAACTCAGTACCACTAAACACTGAACCGCTGTTACCTTGTTGCCCGCTGGTAACGCCAGATGGGCTATAGCTTGTAGGTACTGGTACTTCGCCGCCGACTTTAAATACCGCGCTTTCGCCTGCAAGTACGGTAAGTGTAGGTCGCGAAAGCGTTCTTGATATTCCCTCTTGCTCTAGCAAAGAAAACAACATATCAATGGCAAATTGCGAGGTTGATAACTGTAAGTTATTTGTTAATTGTCCGCCAATTAATTGCAGTGCGTTTTCTATTGATGCTGAGCCAGACTCACGGGCATTCATGCCTTCTAGACCAAATAAACCTTGCTCGTTGTTATACCCATTAGAAAGCACGCTAATATCTGGACGCCATTGCTTTAAGCGGCGCTGATTAACTTCATAAAGCTGCACCGACACCCTCACTTGAGGTAAGTCTTCTACTTCAATGCTTGAGAGCACTTTACCTTTAGCCACCGAAAGCAAAGTTGCCCGCGCTACGTTTGAATTTACATTACTTAAAGTCAGGCCAGAATCGTCATTTAATAAGCCGCCAGACTCATTTGCGAGTACTTCAATAGCGCTTGTTTCGTTTTGCGTTGCACTACTGATAAGCCCGTTTGGATCTAGTGCCGAAGTGGGTGCTTGGCTTGCTTGCTCTGGTTCAAATAATTTATTGATGGTATTTAATAAACGCACCAGTTCAATTTGATTTTTAACCGTGCCGCTGAGCATAAACACATCGTTATCATCGTTTGATAACTCATCAACCGAAATACGTTTTACAGTTACTTTGTCAGCCCCCATCGATTTTAACACCTGCGCTATGCGCGCCTCCTTAGGCTTTGGCGCTTGCGTAACTTTAATAAGGTTAATAATCGCTACTTTACTTGAGCTTTGTGCTAAGCCATTGTTTAAATTACCCATGCCCTGTAAGCGCTGCGCTAAAGAATTAAACATTCCTTGGTTAGGAGCAGAGGTAATAACAGGTTGAGCCGATTGCGAGCTACTTGCATATAAATAGTTTTTTGCCGCTTCGTGGGCTGCATGGCGATAATTAAGCGTAGGTACTTCGCCGCGTAGAACCACTGCGTGTCTATCAGGTGCGATGGTGAGCGCTAAGTTAGAGTGAATATCGTTAAGGGCATTTTCAAGTACACTGTAGTCTTCGGTCACGCCTAGTAAAAATGTTTCTGATGTGTTGTCGTCATACCACACCATCATAGAGGTGCGGCCCAACTTTTTAGCTAAAATTAATAGCTCGCGTCCGTTTACTACGTTTACATCGAGTGTGGTTTCGTGGCCTAGCGCAACACGTGCTATATCGCGGTTAAATACAAAGCGAGTATGGGTCCACTTAACTAAGTGGGATACTTTTTTTACTCTATCGCCATTGGCGTTTTCTATGTAATTTAAATTGCTTTGCTTAGCGTATACACAGCACGGTAAAAAAAGTATTACAAAAATAATGGCTTTAAACATATGCGCGTCCTCAAGTATGCGTTGGTTTAACAGAGCAAGTTTAAGACCAGCAAATATTTATTTTTAAATTCAATAAATTAAAATGATTGGAGATATAAGCACAGGCGGCTTTAGTATTTTGATTTGCAAAATGCAAATGAAGTTAGGAGAGAAGGCACAAAGCAGTGCTTTGTGCCAAAAATATTAATGCAGTGCGGCAGTAAAAGGAATGTTTTTACAAATTTCGGCTTCAGCGACTAGTAGCTCTTCTAAACGAACATCAACTTCTTCTTTATCAAAGTATTCGTACGCTAACTCTACAAATAAGTTTTTATGTTTTTCTTCTGATTTAGCAATCGCCACATAAAAGTCTTTTTCTTTACCCTCTGGTAATGCTTGGGCAACCAATGAAAAGCGCTCGTGGCCGCGGGCTTCAATAACGCCGCCAACCAATAATCTATCCATTAAAAATCCATCACGGCCATGTCTAAATAAAGCGCGTATTTGTTTTATGTATGGATCTTTTTTGTCATCACCTAAATTAGTATCGCGTTCAATAAGCAGTTTAAGCACTTGTTTAAAGTGGATTAACTCCTCAAGCGCTAAATCGGTCATGGCTTTTACCAGTTTACGTTTGTCTGGGTAATGAGACAGCATAGAAATAGCCATGCCCGATGCCTTTTTCTCAGCAGCAGCGTGGTCTTGTAAAAACGTATTAAAGTCGGCTAAAACCGCTTCGGTCCATTCAAAGGGGGTGTTGTATTTTAATTCAAACATTTTTTGTACTACTTAAAAAATAATGCGGGGATTTTAGCGTATTTAATAGTAAAAATCTTGCAGCGCAGGGCAAAATTAACGCATATAAGGTAAATGCTTATCTATGCGCCCTTTTGCTGTTGAGTCAATTTTTAACGGGTGTTTAATATCGTTCCATGCGGTCACTTTGCCGCCTATGTTCATTTTTTCAAAGTCGGTGCGCTCGCTTTTAATGTCTAAAAACGCAGTAAGCTGGGCAAAACTTTGTGGCTTTGCTATATCAATTTCTAAGTAGTCGTTACTGCGGTGCTTAAAATACTCACGCGCGTTGGCTAAATGTGTGTTGTAGCACTTTGCTAAATAATCATCTTGGTTAATATTATCAATCGTTAAGTCAGTAAAGGTCGTTAAGTAACACCGTTTTATATGAATATTAAAACCACCGTCTGGGCGCGTTAAATTAGTATGCATTCGCAGCAGCAATTGCCTAATTGAGGCAATCCAGGGTGTTTTTTCGCGCGCTAAATATATAAATTTAGCGCCGGGGTAATGGCTATCTAATGCTCGGTAGTCATTAAACACAGGGGTATCGGCTATGGCTGTGGCGTTTTCAAAACAATACGAGGTGTACGCAGTGTGCGCCGTGGCAATGCCAAACTCTAAAAAAGCATGGCATACACTAGTGGTGCCTGTACGCGGAAGCCCTATTATAAATATTTTACTCATAACAGCTATTACTAACTATTGCGTGTTACAAGCAATAAAAAGGCACTAATAACCATCACTAAAAAGGTGGCAATGGTACCAATTTGGCGATATTTAAGATTGTTTTCAACAATGCCTAAATTGTGAAAAACGCGCCCTACTAATAATGCCCCCCCTAAAATATTACAATAATGACTGGCGAGGCCTTGGTATTCGGCTAAAAAAAGCAAAATAATCGCAAAGGGTACGTATTCCATAAAATTAGCATGGGCACGCACAGCACGTTGTAATTTAGGGTTGCCGTTATCGCCAAGCGACACTTGCTCACTGCGGCGCACTTTGATCACATTGAAACTTAAGTAAATATAATAAAACGCTAAAAGCGCAGCATACGTAGAAACTATCACGGTGTTGTCCTGTTTTATTTTTGGCAATAATAACATAGTTTTGCACAATCATAAGTTTACTTAGTAACTATGCTACAGTGTGTATTAGTTGAATTTTATAACGTAATGAAAGGAATTTATGTTTGTCCCTCGCAAAGTAGCCGACCGCTATCGTGAAATGATCAACAGCATTGGCTTTTACCCTTCTGTACTTTCGGTTGGTTTTTTACTTTTTGCTGTAATTACCATGTCGCTTGAATACATAGCGCCTGTAGAGCAGCTCAAGGCGATTATATCTGTTGTGCTCGTAGATAGCGCCGAAAATGCCCGCACCATTTTAAGCACCCTAGCAGGCAGTATTATATCGCTTACGGTGTTTAGTTTTTCTATGGTGATGGTGGTTTTAAATTCGGCCAGTGCCAGTTTATCTCCGCGGGTTGTACCTGGGCTTATTACCCGTAAGTCGCATCAAATGGTATTGGGCTTTTATTTAGGCAGCATAATTTACTCAATTATTATGCTCATTAATATTAATAAGCTTGAAGGTGGCGATACTGCTATTCCATCGCTTGGGGTGCTGCTGTCATTGGTGTTTGGCTTAGTATCGCTTGGCTTGTTTGTATTTTTTATTCATTCAATATCTAAAGCCATTCAAGTAGATAATGTACTTAACGGTTTATTTAGCCAAACTAAACGCGAAATTCAAACCATTGTTGATAGGCAATCAGAAAAACCGTTCACTGACTTTCCTGATTTTACACAATGGCACTCAGTTAATAGCACCACCGAGGGTTATTACAAAGGGGTGCATACAGATAAGTTATGCGCCATATTAGCCGAGGAAAATATTCGGGTGTATATCTCGGTAAACCAAGGTTACTTTACCGTTAAAGGCTATCCGTTTTTAAAATGTGATAAAGACATTTCTAACAACGAAGAACTTATCGCTAAAATTTTAGACTGCTTTATTTTTTATATAGAAGAGTACATTAGCGATCATTACCGTTATGGATTAACGCAAATTTCAGAAATTGCCGTTAAAGCAATGAGCCCAGGTATTAACGACCCTGGTACAGCGGTTAAATCGATAGATATGCTGAGTATTTTATTAATTGAGCGCCTGTCGCTTAACGATACAAACTATTCGTTTAAACACAGCGACAACGCCCCGTTACTCTTTATACACGAAACCAGTTTTGATGAGTTACTGCACGATAACTTTACGCCACTGCGTAATTACGCAAAAGGCGATGCGTATGTAATGACGAACGTTTTAGAGGCATTTAAAAATATATTGTTTGTAGCGCATGGCAATGATGCAGCCCGAAACAGCCTATTTAATTACTTAAATGCCATTGTAGATGACATAAACGAGCATGTAAGTAACGAATACGACAGACAAGAAATTACCAACATGCTTAACGCGATTGCCCGCATTAGCAAGCCACAAGGGGATAAACTAGTGGCTCGTTTTACCTGCCAACATACTAGTCAATAAAGTAAACCGCATAGCTAGACGCTGTTACTTTAATTTCTCCAGCATGATATGCATCAGGAACAAAATTACCGGGTGCGCTATCTGCTACCATCATGGTTTTTTCTGAGCGTGCATAAGGCTGAGCAGGTACGTTCATTGGGCTTAGCGATGCCGTATATAACCCTTTTAGCTCAACGCCGTAATCGGCACTTAATTCTTTGGCGGCTTTACGGGCATCTTGAATGGCCAATTTTTGCGCCTGTTTGTGCAGCTCTTCATAGTTACTTGCTAAAAATTGAGTTTGATTTATTTGGTTAATGCCGTTATTTACCAGGTTTTGTAACAGCTGAGGGTATTTTTCGATTTGCGAGAGTTTAACGCTTAACGTGCGCGACACTCTAAAGCCTTTAAATTCTTGCTCGCCAGAGCTTCTGTTGTATTGGCTTTCGCGATTTATAGAAATATGCCCTGCATTAATATTACCGTCTTTAATGCCAAGCTCTTTTACTAATTTGATCGCTTTAGCCATGGTTTTATCGGCTTTGTTTTTAGCATCAATTAGGTCTTTATCTATTTCTACAATGCCTACGCTTAATTGTACGTAGTCAGGCATAGTGGTTACGGTTGCTTCACCTTTAACATAAATATGAGGAGCGTTAGGTGTTGAGTTTGCATGCGCATCAAGGCTCAAGGTACTTAAGGCAATTGCGCTACTTAATAAAAGAATGTGTGTTTTCATTGCATTATCCATTGTATTTTTGTTGTCACCATTAAAGAGCCTACGTGGTTAACAATAAATGAACAAGCACAAAAAAACAGGCAATTGCCTGTTTTTTGTAACTGGCTGTAACGCAATGTACAGCCTTATTTACTTTACGTTACTCAGCGTAATTAAATGCTGCAACGTTTGTAGTTACGGTATTTAGGTAACCAGTAATTTCTATCAATAGCAGCCCACAGTGCATCGTCGCTAATCTCAAGAGCTACGCCCTCTTCAATTGCTTTTTTAGCCACTGCAAATGCAATACGCTTACTTAATGTTTCAATTTCAGTCAGTGCAGGTAATAAGCTGCCTTTACCGGTGTTTGCACGTGGTGATGACTCAGCAAGCATTTCGCTCGACATACTCAGCATTGCATCGGTAATGCGTGTTGCTTTTGCTGCAATTACACCTAGGCCAATACCTGGGAAAATATAACTGTTGTTACACTGTGGGATTGGGAACACTTCACCATTAAATTCTACTGGCTCAAACGGGCTTCCCGTTGCTACAAGTGCTTTACCTTCAGTCCATTTAATAACATCAGCTGGGTGTGCTTCAACCTGCTTAGATGGATTACTTAATGGGAAAATAATCGGTTGTTCACAGCCTGAGTGCATCGCGCGGATAACTTGCTCGGTAAATAAACCCGGTTGACCCGATACACCAATTAAAATGTCAGGTGCTGCACAGTGCATTACATCTAATAATGAAGCGTATTCGCCGCTGTAAGTCCACTCGCTTAATGCAGCTTGTGGTTGCGCTAGTGCTTGTTGGAAATCGCGTAAGCCTTCCATGCCTTCAGTGAGTAGGCCAAAACGGTCAACCATAAATACTTGGCTGCGCGCTTGTGCTTCGCTAATGCCTTCAAACACCATTTGACTAATAATTTGCTCTGCAATACCACAACCGGCTGAGCCTGCACCAACAAATACCACTTTTTGCTCGCTAAGGGTTGAGCCTTTAACACGACACGCAGCTAATAAAGAGCCTACAGTTACCGCTGCAGTACCTTGAATGTCATCGTTAAAGCTACAAATTTCGTTACGGTAGCGTTTAAGTAATGGCATAGCGTTTGGCTGTGCAAAATCTTCAAACTGCAGTAATACATTTGGCCAGCGACGTTTAACCGCTTTAATGAATAAGTCTAAAAACTCATCGTACTCATCTTGCGCAATACGCTTATGACGCGCGCCCATGTACATAGGGTCATTAAGCAGTTTTTCGTTGTTAGTACCTACATCAAGCATTACAGGTAATGTGTACGCTGGGCTAATACCACCACACGCTGTGTAAAGTGATAATTTACCAATAGGGATACCCATGCCACCAATACCCTGATCGCCTAGGCCTAAAATACGTTCGCCATCGGTAACCACAATTACTTTTACTTTGCCTTTGGTGGCGTTACGTAGAATGTCGTCAATTTGATAGCGATCTTCGTACGAAATAAATAAGCCACGTGCACTGCGGTAAATATCTGAGAATTTTTCACAGGCATCACCAACCGTTGGCGTGTAAATAATTGGCATCATTTCTTCAAGATGATCACGCACTAAACGGTAGTAAAGTGTTTCGTTGTTATCTTGAATGGCACGCAAGTAAATATGCTTGTTTAAGTTATCGTTAAAGCTTGAATACTGCTGATAACAACGCTCAACCTGCTCTTCAATTGTTTCAAAACGTGGAGGAAGCAAACCCGCAAGGTTAAAGTTTTCGCGTTCTTTTTTACTAAACGCGCTGCCTTTGTTTAAAAGCGGAGTTTCAATTAGGCCAGGGCCAGAGTAAGGAATATAAAGGTAGTTAGGATCAGTATTAGTTGTCATATTTCCAGGCTTTAACGGAGTCTTAAGTTATGATCTGCCATTATCATTGTAAAAGGTTAAATTGCAATGACAATTAAGCTTGTCAGACCATTGAGAGAAAACACATGCAGGCTTCACTGCCTGCATGGCTATTATACATAAATTAAAATTTGATAGTGGCGTTTTTGTCAGTTAAATCCGACAAAGCAACCCCTTCACGGCGCGGATCGGCACCGCCATACAATTTATTGTTTTTAACTTCTACGGCATGTAAGCCAGAGTTTAAATCAAGCACACGTACCGCATGGCCGCGTTTAGTTAATTGTGGGGCTATGGCTTCAAGCGCGGTGCCTTTTTCAAGGCTCGTGTAATCGTTACGATTGGTGGTTCTTGGCAGGTTAATCGCCTCTTGTGCCGATAAATTCCAATCCAGCACACCAATAACCACTTGCGCTACATAATCAATGATACGGCTGCCACCTGGCGAGCCAACCACTAAGCGTAAGCTGCCGTCGTTGTTAAACACCATTACTGGCGACATAGAGCTACGTGGGCGTTTGCCCGCCTCAACGCGGTTAGCTACTAATTTGCCGTCAATGCGTGGCGAAAGCGCAAAATCGGTTAATTGGTTATTTAAAATAAAGCCATTAACCATCACAGTTGAGCCAAACGCCATTTCAATTGAACTGGTCATTGATACGGCATTACCAAAGCTATCTACAATGGATACGTGCGATGTTGATGGCAACTCAAAAGAATCATCTTTTGCGTAGCTTAAATAGCCTACCGGATTACCTGCAACTGCTTTTGTGTCTTGCTCAGTAATAAGCTTGGCGCGCGATGCAATGTACTTTTTATTTAACAGCTCTTTGGTAGGCACTTGTGTAAAATCAGGGTCGCCCATGTACATATTACGATCAGCAAATGCTATGCGTGAGGCTTGGCTAAAGTAATGAATTGCCTCTTCGCTATTAGGTTTAAGCGCGCTCATGTCTTTGTGTTCAAGCAAGCCCAAAATTTGTAATACCGCTACACCACCACTGCTCGGTGGGGCCATAGAGCACACATTATAAGCACGGTATTTAATACATACTGCATCGCGTTGCTTACTTTTGTAATTAGCCAGGTCTGATTCGCTTAATGTACCCGGTGCAATTTTTGAATTTTGCACTGCGTTTACTATTTGCTTAGCGTTATCGCCTTTATAAAATGCATCAATGCCTTGTTTAGCAATGTCTTTGTATAAATTAGCTAAGGGCTGATTTTTTTTAATCGTACCGGCTTTAATTAATTCGCCATTAGGGTAAAAGTACTCGTTAATCACCGGCATACTCATTACACCTGGGTTTAATTGGCGTGCCAATAAACCGTGTAAACGAGGCGACACTTCAAAGCCCTGCTCGGCAAGTTTAATAGCGGGTTTAAATAACTCGCTCCACGCAAGTTTACCGTATTGTTGATGTGCACTTGCAAAGGCATGCAAAATACCTGGCACACCCACAGAGCGACCGCCAACAACTGCTTCAATCCACTTAACGGCTTTACCGTGTTTATCTAAAAACAGATTTTCGTCAGCATTTTGTGGCGCGGTTTCTCGGCCATCAAAGCTTGTAAGTAGGTTATCGGCTTTGTTGTAGTACATCATAAATGTACCACCACCAATGCCCGATGATTGTGGCTCAACTAAGGTAAGCACTAATTGCGTTGCAATTGCCGCATCTACCGCGCTTCCGCCTTTAGCTAAAATCTGTTGTCCGGCTTGTGAGGCATACGGGTTGGCCGCGGCCACCATATATTGATCACCGGTTACTAATTGTTTTTGTACAATTGAGGTGGTGGCTTCTGGCTCACGAATTTCTAATTTTGCAGGTTCTTTTGCTATTGTTGGCAGCGTTACTGCAAACAAACCAATAGTAAATAATGACTTAAGTTTAAAATGCATAAAAATACTAAAAACACTTAATTACGTAGTTGTATTTGGCATCTTAAAGTTAAACGGGCACAATATGCAAAAATTTTGACTAAAAAAACATAATAAAATGCTTAATTTACCGCTACAACCTCGTTATTTACTTCCGCCATTATTTTTGATGCTTTTTAGTATTGTTTTTGCTGCATTTGATTTAAATAATTTACTTGAATTTAACCGAGCGCTCATTGAAAACGGCGAAGTTTGGCGAGTGTTTACCAGTCAATTTGTTCACGCTAACTGGGCGCATTTAGGATTAAACGCATTAGGCATATTTTTAATTTGGTTACTGCATGGCGAATACACATCACCTGCACGTTATGCCTTTAATGTGTGTTTTTTAGCACTGTGGTGTGGGGTCGGCGTATTATGGTTTTGCCCTGCTATATCTATATACACGGGCTTAAGCGCCCTATTGCATGGTGTCATTATTTGGGGAGCGGTGAAAGACATTACCCTGTCACTTAAATCGGGTTATTTATTATTTATAGGTGTGTGGATAAAAATAATAATGGAGCAAGTAAACGGCCCCGATGCCAGTATTGGCCAATTAATTGATTCAACCGTTGCCATTGATGCGCACTTAATTGGCGCAGTGGGCGGCACATTGCTTGGCATACCTTTAGCAATTAAATACTTAAAAAATATCGATTAAGCTTTTCAATATTAATAAAAACGCCGCGTTAGTTAACGCGGCGTTTTTGTTTTTACACTTTAATTTTTAAATTTAAGATTAAAGTGTTTCTTTAAATAATTTATGAATACGGCGGTATTCATCTAACCAGCTTGACGGCTGTACAAAGCCATGCGGCTCTACCGGGAAGATAGCTGTTTCAAAGTTTTGTTTTTCAAGTTCAATTAATCGCTGTACTAAACGTACTGAGTCTTGAAAAAACACGTTATCGTCAACCATAGGTGCGTTAATTAATAAGCGCTTGTTTAAGCCCTCAGCGTAATAAATTGGCGAGCTGCGCTCATACGCAATGGGATCTACATCTGGGTGATTTAAAATATTAGCCGTGTATGCGGTGTTGTAATGCGCCCAATCGGTTACTGGACGAAGTGCTGCCCCAGATTGAAATAGCTCAGGGGCAGTAAATAGCGCCATAAAGGTCATAAACCCGCCGTATGAGCCACCGTATGTGCCTACTGCGTTGGTATCAACATTTGCGTTTTGCGCCATCCATTTAACGCCATCTGCTAAATCTTGCGTTTCAGGTGTACCCATTTGGCGATAAATCGCAGTACGCCAATCGCGGCCATAACCTTTAGAAGCGCGGTAATCCATATCCATCACTATGTAACCTTCATCGGCAAGTAATGAATGAAACATAAACTCACGAAAATACACAGACCAACCCATGTGTGAGTTTTGTAAATACCCTGCTCCGTGGTTAAAAATAACCGCTTTACGGGATTTGCCTGTTTCACCTTCTACATAGTCACTTGGGTAATACACCTTGGCATAAATAGGTTGCTCTGTGTGGCTAGATGGCACAGCAACAATTTTAGGTGCGGTGAGCTTTTTAGCTAAAAATTCATCCGACACCGTATGGGTGAGCTGTGTAGCCGTGGTGTTAGCTTTAGCATCGGCAACAAAAAGCTCTGTTGGCATTGTTATTTTAGAGTGCTTAAGCAGTAATTTACTTTCGTCTGGGCTTAACGTGTAGTCGGTCATACCGTTAAGGTCAGTCACTTGCTCGTTTTTACCTGTTTGTGGATTAACACGGTAAATTTCGTAAAGGCCTGGGTGCTCTACGTTTGCCTTGTAATAAATAGCGCTATTATCATGAGTTAACGTAATGTCCGATACTTCAAACTGGCCACTAGTTAAAGCGGTTGCTTTGCCGTTAAGCGGTTTTTTGTAAAGCTGACTATAGCCCGACTCTTCTGATAAGTAATACAGGGTGTTTGAATTATGTAACCAGCCAAAATTGTTAAACGCATAGGCTATCCAAGCATCATCATGTAGGCGGTGCTGCGACACAAGCTCGTTTTTATCAAAGTCGATTGTGGCTATCCAGCGGTCTTTGTTATCCCACGCCTCTAGCATAATGGCAACTTGCGTGCCGTCATCGTTCCACACTATGGGAGCTTGGTTTAAACCCCAATTAGTAATTAAGTTAATACCGCGTGGCGCTTTTTTAGATTTATACGTTTTACCATCACGCGCGTAGTTTTCTTTTTTAACCTCGGCTAAAACATCTTCATCAAAGCCCGGTAGCGTATCAAAGCTCAGTGGCGTTTGTGTTTTATCTACAAGGTTAATGTGTATCACCGATGATGTTTGCTCTTTTGCATCAGCCACACGACGGCGCACTTTTTTAGGCTCAATAGTGGCATCATCGGTGATGTAATTAGGCATAATATCGCCTTTATCACGCCACGATTGCTGCTTTTGCAGCACAACAATTAAAGCATCACCGTTTGGCGATAGTTGCGCTTCTTTAATTACATTGCCATCACCTAAAT
The DNA here is from genome assembly GCF_042466295.1 of Pseudoalteromonas sp. R86517. Classification (NCBI taxonomy): domain Bacteria; kingdom Pseudomonadati; phylum Pseudomonadota; class Gammaproteobacteria; order Alteromonadales; family Pseudoalteromonadaceae; genus Pseudoalteromonas; species Pseudoalteromonas sp. R86517. The sequence continues at coordinate 1,454,833 of NZ_JAXHCB010000001.1, read as the reverse complement.
AAAAAGCGGTGTTAGCAATGGAGCTATTTTGCGCGTTTATTTGTTCATTGCGTGTTTGTGTATCCTGCTTGTTTTTATGTTGCAGCGCCACAAACTCAATCAGTTTATGCTGCTCTTTTGCTATGTAACTAGTTGGCTCTTGTAAGCCTTTTGGCTCATCGGCCAATTTTAAGTTAGCAAGCTCTGTACTTAGCCCTGTTTTTAAATCAACTTTAAAAAACACATTACCTTGGCGGTAAACTAAATCGCCATTATTTAAAAACTGTGGTTTAGACTCATTTGCTGAGGTGGCTGTTATTTGTTTAAGTTCACCCGTTGTTAGGTTTTTAACAAATACATTGCCTTTAAACGTATAAGCTTGAAGTGTTCTATCTGATGAATAAACCGCTTTAGAAGCACCTACAGTATGCAGTTTATCAAGTGATACTTGCATCGCTTTTTTGCTGTTAATTGGCTGGCTATAAATATCGTTTAGGTTACTGCCTTGCTGCTTTTGAGCATAAATAATGGTGGCTGAATCACTTGCCCAGTACGCATTTTTAGGCTGGTTGCCTATCCAATCAGGGTTTGCCATGGCTTGTTCTAGCGTAATATTTTGCGAGCCAGCATCAGCAGGTGTGTTTACAACCGCAGCAACGGGAGTTGCTGGTAAAGCGCTTTGCTGTGATGAAGAGGTATTAGCGGTAGCACTACAACCTGCAAGCATAATGCTAGAGGTTACAGCAAGCGCTACTAATGTTTTTGATGACGATAGGTTAAAAATCATAGTGCTTCTATACGGTTATTATAATTGAGCCGTATTTAAGCAGAAGCACTTGAGTTATTGCAATTTTTTAAGATAAATAACACATTTTCACGGTAAAGCTGAGTTTACTCTATTAGCAAATCGAGCCACACCAATCGGTGATCGCTCGATGCGTTTCTATCTTTTATTAATCTATATTGCTCGCTGTTTTTAGTGGGCCAAAACACCCCGCCATCGTGTATTTTAAACCCATAGGTAGAGGGTAAAACATAATCTACACGCGCCTGCCAGTTAGCGGTAAAGTGCTTTGCGTATGGCTGCGGGTATTGCTCTTTAGCACCGGCGCTTTGCGGTATAAATTGCGAATTTATAAGTGGGTTATTTAAAATTTGATTGGTGGTTTCAACCCGTGCTTTATCCCCTTCAGGCGCGGCGTTTAAGTCACCTAAAATAACAAACCGCGAGTTTGCTTTTAATCCGCCTTTTTGGCCGTTATCGTCGTAAATATAGGCTTTATTAGCAACATAATCGGCAATTAACCTAACTTCGTCATGATTACGTTTGCCGTTTCTGTCTTCGTCGCCATCAAACACCGGCGGTGTTGGGTGCGAGGCAAGTACATGCACTGTTTTATTATTTACTACAACAGGTACATCCCAAAACGATTTAGAGCTAAGCCTAAGCGCCTGCCATTCTTGCGTGTTATACCAATTCTCTTTTGTTTTTGGGTCTATTGGCATTTGCGCATTAGGCATATCTTTATATTTAAACGTTTGAAGCGTGCGCAGTTTCTCAAGGTTAATGGGGTATTTAGATAAAATAGCCATAGCGTAATGGCCTTCAAAAAAACCAAAGCCTTGAGCATCGCCCATTACAGCGGTTTTTTTACCGTTGTTATCAAGGTCAAACTCAGTAGCAAGGCCTGTATTTACAGGGGCAATAAAACTGTATGGGTAATCAATCGGGGCTTGTTTATTTTGGCTTACATTTAAAAACTGGCGTTTAAAATAATCTATACCTTGCGCTTTTGGTACGTAGTCAAACTCGTTTAATAAAATAATGTCAGGGCGAACACGCTGAATTATTTCGGCTATATTTTTTATTTGCTGGTGGTTTGATTTTAGTGCATTAACTAGCGCATCGGGGTTAACTTGTTCGCCTTTTGGCGTGTGATTAGTTGCATCCATACTCACATTAAAGGTGGCAATACGAAGGCTCTCGCTGGCTGTAGCATTTAAACTAAATGAAGCGGCAATGGCTAATGCGCCATAAAGTATGTTTAGTTTCATTTTTTTACTTCAAAAAATTAAAAAATAGACTTTACCAGTATTACACAATTAATACCTATTTTTATGACAAAAAAATACCGGCTTAAGCCGGTATTTAATAAGTTAATTACAGCCTTTACTCACTTAGCATAAGTGCAGTAGCGGCTTTTAAAATGCCGGGATACGCTTGCTCAGGTAGGTAATCGGTAAGTTGCCCAAGCTTATCGGCAAGGTTATTAATGTTATCTGCAGATACATTAATATGCCCCATTTTACGTCCAGGTTTTGCCGTTTTTCCGTACCAGTGGCTGGTTACATCACTGACTGTTAAAACCTCGGTAGGAATACATCCTTGGCCCAACACATTAATCATGGCGGTAATATGCTTAAGCTCTGTACTACCTAGTGGTAAACCCGCTACAGCTCGCATGTGGTTTTCGAACTGCGAACAATGGCAGCCTTGCTGTGTCCAGTGCCCTGAGTTATGAACTCGCGGCGCAATTTCGTTAACCAGTAAAGTACCGTTTACATCAAAAAACTCAATGGCAAGTACGCCAACATAATTAAGCTCGTTGGCAATTTTTGTAAATGCACTATGGGCCTGCTGCTCAACCAGCGTGTTATTTTTACCTGCAATCGACAAAGTAAGCACACCGTTGGTGTGCTCGTTTTCAGTAATTGGGTAAATAGCCACATTACCTTGCTTATCGCGTGCACCAATAATAGAGACTTCACGGTCAAACGGGATCATTTTTTCAGCAATAATGCTGTGGGGCGCATCTTGTGTGCCAGAGGCAATAAAATCAGCCATTTCTGACCAAATTTGCTCAATTTGGTCATCTGATTTTAAACGCCACTGCCCTTTACCATCGTACCCTGCTTGGCACGTTTTAATAACCAGCGGTTTACCTAGGGTTTTAACCGCTAACTCTAAATGCGCTTTTTCTGTGATCAGTTGATACGGCGCACATGCTACGTTTGTTTTATCTAGTAACGCTTTTTCTAATGCGCGGTCGCCACCAGTTTTTATGGCAGCTTTACCTGGGTAAAATTTATTACTGTTGCAGCACAGTGTAAGTACATCATCGGGGATATGCTCAAACTCTGCGGTAATTGCATCAGCGTCACTAATTGCCTGCTCAAGTGTGGTTGTGTAAATTTCACCGGTTAGCGGATGCATAATTTTTTGGCTGCCTACATCGTAAGCAACCACATTTAAATTAAGGGGGGCGCCTGCTAGGCTCATCATTCGCGCAAGTTGGCCGGCACCTAAAATTAAAATTTTCATTTTTACTCTGCAGGATTAGGGTTAGCTAAAATAGTCTCGGTTTGCTCTTTACGAAATGCTTCAATTTTTGCAAAAATTTCTGGGTTTTGGCACCCTAAAATTTGTGCAGCAAGTAAACCTGCGTTAGCAGCGCCTGGCTCACCAATAGCCAGTGTACCCACGGCTACGCCTTTTGGCATTTGGCAAATAGATAACAATGAATCTACACCGTTTAAGGCTTTAGATTTAACCGGTACACCAAGCACAGGAAGCGATGTAAATGCCGCTGCCATACCTGGTAAATGCGCAGCACCACCGGCGCCAGCAATAATCACTTTTATGCCACGATCTGCGGCTGAATTTGCATAATCTGCAAGAAGTTGAGGAGTGCGGTGCGCAGAGACCACTTTTGTTTCGTACTCAATACCAAATTTTTCGAGCATGAGCGCTGCGTGTTCCATGGTTGGCCAATCTGATTTAGAACCCATAATAATGCCAACAGTCATAAATACTCCTCAGTAATGTATTTTAAAAATAGCGGACTTATGTCCGGTTTTAGGCGGGTATTATACCCAAACCAAGTTTAATTGCGACTCACAAAAACAAAAAAAGCCACGTTTAAACATGGCTTTTAAAGGGTTGCAGTTACAAAGTGCTTATACTTCTTTGCTTGCTAGGTATTCGCTGTAGTTGCCTCTAAAGTCAATCACCTGGCCGTCTTTTATCTCCCAAATACGGGTGGCAACCGATGATACAAACTGGCGATCGTGCGATACAAACAGTAATGTGCCTTCGTACGCTTCTAATGCAAGGTTTAACGCCTCGATAGACTCCATATCCATGTGGTTTGTTGGCTCATCCATTAACAGTATATTTGGTTTATGCATCATAATTTTACCAAATAACATACGGCCTTGTTCACCACCTGAAATAACCTTTACAGACTTTTTAATATCGTTTTGCGAAAACAACATGCGCCCTAAAAAGCCACGAACCACTTGCTCGTCGTCGCCTTCTTGTTGCCATTGCTCCATCCACTCAAACAAGTTCATGTCTTTTTCAAACTCGTCAGCATGATCTTGCGCGTAGTAACCAATATTGGCATTTTCAGACCACTTAAACTCGCCCGACTTAGGTGCTAAACGCCCAGCAAGCGTATTAAGTAATGTTGTTTTACCTACACCGTTTTCACCGATAATAGCAATGCGCTCGCCTACTTCTACTAAGCCTTCTAAATTTGAAAACAACGTATTGTCTTCAAAACCTTGGCTTAGGTTAGTCATTTCTAGTGCGTTACGAAATAGCTGTTTTTCTTGCTCAAAGCGAATAAACGGCGATTGGCGAGAAGAGGCTTTTACTTCTTCTAGCTGAATTTTATCAATACGTTTTGCACGCGACGTTGCTTGTTTAGCCTTTGACGCGTTTGCAGAAAAGCGCGATACAAACTGTTGTAGTTCAGCAATTTGGCTTTTCTTTTTCGCGTTTTCACTTAATAGGCGCTCACGTGCTTGTGTTGCTGCAAACATGTACTCATCGTAGTTACCTGGGTAAATACGAAGCTCGCCGTAATCAATATCAGCCATGTGCGTACATACTGAGTTTAAAAAGTGACGGTCATGCGAGATGATGATCATGGTGCAGTCGCGTTGATTAAGCACATCTTCTAACCATTTAATGGTGTAAATGTCCAAGTTATTGGTTGGCTCATCAAGTAGCATAATATCAGGGTCAGAAAACAGTACTTGCGCAAGTAACACACGTAGTTTAAAACCGGGTGCTATTTCAGACATTGGGCCGTAATGCTGCTCTGTCGAAATACCTACCCCTAATAAAAGCTCACCCGCTTTAGACTCAGCTGAATAGCCGTCCATTTCGGCAAATTCAGTTTCTAAATCGGCTACTTTCATGCCGTCTTCTTCACTCATCTCTGGTAATGAGTAAATGCGATCGCGCTCTTGTTTAATATCCCATAATTCTTTATGGCCCATGATCACAGTATCAATTACAGAGTATTCTTCGTAAGCAAACTGGTCTTGGTTTAGTTTAGCCACACGTTCATTTGGATCTGTACTTACGTTACCTGCAGAGGGCTCTAGTTCGCCACTTAGGATTTTCATAAATGTAGATTTACCACAGCCGTTTGCACCAATTAAACCGTAACGGTTTCCTTCGCCAAACTTTGCAGATATGTTTTCAAATAACGGTTTAGCACCAAATTGCATGGTGATGTTAGCTGTACTAATAATAGCGCTACCCTCCAAGGGGACATGATGTATTTAAATTGCGCGCAGTTTAAACTAAATACAGCTTTTTTTCTATGAAAGTTTAAGGTTGAAAGCGCATGAACTATGCCCTATTCCACTCATTAAAGGCGTAAATTACTGCCTAACAAATAGTGCCTAAAACGCGATTAAGCCAGTGAATGCTTATTCAACTAAAAAAATGCGCTTAGCTAAAAATAATAGCGCGATTTGTGCGCCATATCAGGGTTTAAATTTTAATTAATAAACCCGTTTAACTTAATAAGTCGATTGTTTATCGCAAAGCATTTTAAAAAACAGATAGCTGGGTATATATTTATGATATAAAATGCTTTTTAGAGTTTTTGCACTAGCGTTTTATTTTTATCCAACATGAAAAAAACTCAATTTAAAACCCACTTACTTGCGCTATTTTCAGCACTATTTACGTAGTTTTTAATCAAAAAAAACCTATCCCTTAACAGATAAAAAACACCATTAACCTCCAGTGAATATTTATTCATTTTTGGCGCTAATTTCATTGATTATTTTTCACTTTTGAGCCCATAAGGGCTTTGTTAGTCTTCATGCCTTCTAAATTTAATGTCACTTTTTAAAGTTAATACACACAAGGCATCACAAATGATTAAAAACTTTGTAACCCTACTATTAGGAACAAGCATAGTAGTCGCGCCAGCTGCTTCAGCAGTAGAGCTCTATAAGGATGAAAAGAACACTATTAAAGTAGGTGGTTACCTTGATGTGCGCGTTATTAATACGCAAAACCAAACCGAAGTGGTAAATGGTACATCGCGTATAAACTTTGGCTTTACTCGCCAACTTAAAAAAGACTGGTCGGCACTGGCGCTAGTTGAATGGGGTGTAAACCCTGTTGGTAGTAGCGATATTATTTACAATAACCGCTTTGAATCTATTCAAGATGAGTTTTTATATAACCGTTTAGGTTATGCTGGCCTTTCGCACGAAAAGTACGGGCAAATTACCATTGGTAAACAATGGGGTGCGTGGTACGACGTAGTTTATGGCACCAATAACAGCTTTGTATGGGATGGTAATGCTGCGGGGGTTTACACATACAATAAAGACGACGGTGCAGTAAATGGTACTGGCCGTGGTGATAAACTAATTCAATACCGAAATAGCTACAACGACTTTAGCTTTGCAGTTCAAGCGCAACTTAAAAACAGCGAATTTTATACCTGTGATGTTAATGACATTTCGGAAGAAGCGTGTGAAGCCCTGTGGAATACTGGCGACAGCGCAGCTCAAGAAGTAGAATTTAACTACACCTTTGGTGGTTCTGTAACTTATAACGCAACCGACATGCTAACGTTAACAGCAGGCGTAAACCGTGGTGAATTTGATGTAACGTATGGCGATGGCACAACACAAACTGTTGAAGACTTAATTTTTGGTGCGGGTGTAATGTGGGGCAGCATTGAAAAACCAGGTTTATACGTTGCCGCTAACATAAATAAAAGTGAAAACCACGATACCGATAACCTAGGGCGCTTAATTAAAGACTCTATTGGTGTAGAAACATTTATGTCGTACCGTTTTGATAACGATGTGCGCCCTTTTGTGGCTTATAACATTTTAGATGCCGGTGACGATTACGTTATTCAACCTAACTTTAATACCGATCCTAATGATGTATTCAAACGTCAGTTTGCTGTGATTGGTGTTCATTACTTAATTGACGAAAACACCATTGCCTACGCTGAAGCCCGTAAAGATTTTAGCGACTTTGAAAGTGATGACAAAGACCAGCAATCACAAATGGAAGCGTCAGAAGACGACGGGATTGCATTTGGTTTTAGATACAAGTTTTAACTTCCCACCATAACAACAAACAAAGCCCAGCTATTTGCTGGGCTTTTTTATTTTAAACGTTAAATGATGAAAAAAATTAAATGTTTGAATGCGTTAACAATCGCTATTATTTGTTATAACACTTTATAAAAGCTGTGTGCGCTGCGTATTAATAATGCCTGTAAACATGCTTATAAATTCACCCGTTAATTAATGGAAAGAAAATGAGTTCACTCAAAACCGCCGGTAATTTTACTCTACTATGTATTGCCAGCTTAACCATAATGGTTGGCACCCTATTAGCGCCGGGTTTAGTTACCATTGCTGATGGCCTAGGTATACAAAGCAACAGCGTATTATTAATTACTTTACCTTCTTTAGGTGCGGTGGTGTTTGCCCCCCTAGCCGGAAGATTAATAGACAAGTACGGCGCATACCCTTTACTTATAATAGGTTTATTTTTATACGGATTAGTGGGTGCATGTGCTTACGTTTTACATGGCCCAACCTTAGTATTTATTAATCGTTTTGCATTAGGTGGTATTACAGCAATAGTGATGGCAAGTTGCACCGTATTAATTTCAACGTGGTACAGCGGCGAAGCCCGCTTGAATATGATTGCCAAACAAGGCATGGCGATAGAGCTAGGTGGCGTTATATTTTTATTTTTAGGCGGTGTTTTAGCGTCAATGTATTGGGGATTACCCCTTGCTTTATATTTAATTGCTTGGGTATTTTTAGCTATGTTGCTCATGTTTGTCCCCCGCAAGCAGCAATTAAATGCCCATAACACAGAGCAAACTCAACAAATAAAAAAGAGCCATTCAAACGCATTAACGCTTAAAGGGGTGTATATAGTATCAACCCTAGCTATGACCATATTTTTTACCTCTACCGTGCTTTTACCTATTACCTTGCACGCACTAAATTTTAATGAGTCTGAAATAGGCCAACTATTGGCTTTTATATCGTTAATTGCGGTATTTACAGCGGGATTTATGCCTAAAGCAACTAAACGCCTTAGTGAGAAAAACGTATTAGCAATCGCATTTTTTGCCTTTGGTTTATCATACCTTTGCTTTATACAATCGAGTACATTGATATTAGTATTAGGCGCGCTATTAATTGGTATTGGCTTTGGTTTTAGCATTCCCCTTTTAAACCACATGACCGTAGAGCTAAGCCCAGAAAATGTTCGCGGACGTAACTTATCGTATTTCACAATGGCTGTGTTTTCTGGCCAGTTTTTTACCTCGTTTATGGAGTACATACCTGGGGGTGAACATAACGTATTTATAATATGCAGTATTTTAAGCGCCGTTGTAGCTATCGCCCTTCTTGTAAAACCTAAAGCGCACTAAGTAGCAATCAATAACCGGTAAAATTATCAAATTAAGTAGCCAATTATCCCCTATTTATTGGCTACTTTTATTCTTCTTCACTCTTTAGCTAAGTTAAGCACTTTAGAACAACATAGTATGATGTGTTCTTTTGCTATAAAGCCACCAGCAATGGTTGTTGCTTTAGTTAATTGCGTTGTAAAGTCAGTTTTTTAGCCTTAGCAAATAAGTATTAATTAAAGGGATTATAAGCAAAAAGGCATGCACTGTATATAAATACAGTGCATGCCTTTTTTATAAAAATCTTAAGATTGATTAGGGCCCTAGCGTTACCCACTGCTTAACTTCAAGTGCAGTCATTATCAGCTCTACAGAAAAAGCAGCCAGTATCATCCCCATCACACGTGTTAAAATAGACGCCCCGCCAATACCAATAAGCTTTATAATTTTGCCCGACAGCAACAACAAAATTAAGGTTACACCCAACACTGCCAGTGTAATTAACGCTGTGCCTATTTGGGTTGTAATTGGGTGAATGTGATTATCGGTAAGTAATATAACGGCTAAAATAGCCCCTGGTGTGGCGGTAGCAGGTATAGCAAGGGGAAACACTGCAATATCGTGCCCTGGGTCTTGTTTTGCTTTGTTAGAATCATTGCCAAATATCATTTGTAAGCCAAACAAAAATAAAATTATCCCGCCCCCTAACTGAAACGATACCAGCCGTATACCCATCGCATTTAAAATAAGCTGCCCTATTAAAATAGAGCCAAGTAACACAGCGCCTGCATATAGCACAGTTTTAAACGCAGTTTTACAACGTTGTTGATCAGTTAAATGAGAAGTGAGCGCAGCAAAAAGCGCCATAGTCCCTATTGGGTCAATAGTGGCCCAAATAACGAGGGCATCTTGAGATAGTTTTTCTAGCATATAAAATCCTTGTTAAGCGAACACGTTTTAAAAACTCGGGTAACAAATTCATTTGCTTACGCTTAACTATAAGCCAAATTGGCTATTTTTTATATTGCATTTGTTCCTCTTATGATGAAATTTACTAACGTGTATAATGTAAATGCAGCACTAATACATTACTAATGCGGTACTAAACGTGTTTATACCAAATAGAATGCTCACCCAAGCTAAAGCCTAATTTAACTAATAAGTTATGCGAACGCGCATTATGTGCACTTACCTGCGCCGCTAAGTAATTAAGCGGTATAGCCTCTTTAAGTGTTTTAACAAAGCCGGTAATTACCTCAAACATAATGCCCTTATCCCAATACATAGGATCAAGCTCAAATCCAATAAACGCCCTACTTTTACAAGGCGATAAATTATAAAGCCCGCAGGTGCCCATGAGTTTGCCATTTATATTATGTTCAATAGCCACTCTTATCACTTCGCCTTCGTAATAGGCGGTAATATCGTCTTGTATTAATTGCTTAATTTGGCATTTACTTAAGGGGGTTTGATAGTCGTTAAATTCGCTCACTTGCGGGTGATTCAAAATAGAAAATAACTGCGGGGCATGCTTATGAGTAATTAAACGCAATGTAACGCGTTCAAGCTGAGTTGTTTTAAACATTTTATACAGGAGTTAAAATAGCGCTTTATGGTTAAGCATTATTAACTTACCATAGCGTATTCACAAGCATTATCTTTATAGCCAATATTGAGAGCAATAATGAGCGACGATTTTAAAGTAATTCAACCTACCACAACCGTATACTGCCCTAAACGTGGTGAGGGCTGGACCCTAACAGGCATTACTAATATAAACGAGTTTACCTCGGTAATGTTTGACGGCACACGCTATACACTCCCCGCACGCGAAATAGTAGAAGAGCTGTTACCAAACCAACTAGCCCGAGAGCAAAATAATAGCTAGCGCCCGTGTATAAACCGTAGTGGCTGCCACTGTGCAGCCAACTATATATAGAGTAACGAAGGATTAAAATGTATCGTCTTCACTGTATACATTTACTTTTAACTCGTCTTCATCTTCAAAAACAACAAACGAAATAGGCTTACAACATACTTGGCAGTCTTCTATGTATTGCTCACCAATATCTGCCGCGTCTAATAATACTTCTATACTTTCGCCGCAATACGGGCAACTTATCGATTTTTCGGTTAACTGGTTCATTTAACACCTGCTACTTTTATCTCAATGCTTTCACTTTAATAAACACACTCTGATAATACAACATTGTGCTATTGAGGCTAGCTAATGTACGTATGGCCATAATTAAAAACCATTACGTATATTACTTTTTCCGCTATTCACGTTAGCCTACTAAAAACAATGAAATAGGTTTTACAGTTAAAGGGTCTAACTATTAAGAATATGTATTTAAACTCATACTAGAGGTAGATTATTATATGAAAAAATCACTTACGCTTGCATTAACATCTGCCGCAATTTTGTTTAGCACTTTTTCACATGCAGCCAAAACCGAAAAAGCAGTTTTAGCCGGTGGATGTTTTTGGTGTATGGAAAGCGACTTTGAAAAGCTCAAAGGCGTAAAAGATGTTATATCGGGTTTTACAGGCGGTAAAATTAAAAACCCGACCTACAATGGTAACCATCAAGGCCATTATGAAGCAGTACAAATTACTTACGACCCTGATGTAGTAAGCTACAAAGGCATACTTGATCATTATTGGGTAAATATTGATCCCTTTGATGCCAAAGGCCAATTTTGCGATAAAGGCCCTAGTTATTTAAGCGCCATATTTGTCGCTAACGAGCAAGAGCGCAAAATAGCAGAGCAAACCAAACAAGCCGTAATAGCAGAGTTTCCAAATCAAACAGTGGTCACGCCAATACTTAATGCCAGCACTTTTTACCCAATTAAAGGTAAAGAAAGCTACCATCAGGATTATTATAAAAATAACCCCATACGCTACAATACCTACCGCTGGCGCTGCGGACGCGATAACCGCCTAGAAGAAATTTGGGGCGATAGAGTCACACATTAAAAACTATTGTTAGAACAATTGATGGGTTTACACAAACCCATCCCCATTACAGCTAACAGCTATCTGCTAATTCTATTCATTCCGCCCCTAATTATAAAGATTATTTTGATACTGTTTCCTAAAACAGCTTATTTATCTAACTTTATAAATATAATAAATTGCACTCCTAAATTGATAAAACCTAATTCAACAACTGGAGTTACACATTATGTCTGCCACCCAATTACAACTTGCTCGTGCTCTAGCGTTACCTTCAAGAGAAGCCATGTTAAATCGTGAGCACTCTGTACAGCATTTTTGGTACAACAACGACCAACTACTTACACAAGCCTGGAAAGAGTGGGAAGAAACCGAAGTAGATACAGCCACCTTTACCCTTGACGATTCATTACTAGATAAAAACTTACGTGAAGCCGTTAATGCTGCATGGCAAGATCCATCAAAAGAGCATTTAGTAAAATCACTACTAGAAGAAGTAGCGACTGATGTTTATCAGTTTCAATTTTTTGATCCTGAGCGCCTAGCAGTTTTACGTGGTTACCTAGAAAAAGTATGGAATGCTAACATTCCTATGCGTCCACCGTACGGTATTGTATTAAACCGCCGCGGCGCCATGCTCGACAAACGCTCAGAGGGCTATTTAGCTGCTCCTAGTTTTCAGGCATTTTATAACCAAGTATTAAATACATACATGCGCCCTATTTCACGTTTATTGTTTCCTGAAATCATAGGTTACGATACGCAAACGTTTGGTTTTTCTATTTATTACGACCCAAGTACAGATGCGTCTATTCGTCCGCATACCGATGCATCATCAGTAACATTAAATATTAATTTAAACTTACCTGGGGAAGAATTTAGCGGATCAGAGCTTGATTTTTACGACCAAGTAAACGAAAAAGTTGTGCAACTTAGCTTTAAACCAGGCACCGCCATGATCCACAAAGGCAATGTACCACACGCGGCAAAACCTATAACCAGTGGCGACAGAACAAACCTAGTGTTATGGCTTTTTGGCGATAATGGCCGTATACCAGCGCCGGGTTCTAAACGTACAGATATTGACGCAAAAGAGCGTTGGACTACGCCAAAAACAACGCCAGACGGCTACGCACCTTTTTAAACGGTGCCAAGTTTAACCTTTTTTGCCTAATACTTGCCCATTAAAGGTATTTAATCATACTTTAATGGGCTATTTACTTGTTACATAACCACTTAGTTACTATCTTTTTAGTATGCTAAGTTAATTTAAACAGCCTAATGAAGTTAAACTTTTTTATAATAACTACACTGCTTGTATCCTCTTTTGCCTGTGCATCGCCTACTAAACAAAAATTAGTTGTAGGTTTTGGCGAAACCCTACCACCTTTTGTAATGTCACATACCAACAGCGGGCTAACCCTCGATATTATTAAAGCCGCATTAACGCCTTTAGGGTATGAAATAGAGCCACGCTATTACCCTTATACTCGCCGCGCTAAAGAGTATATAGATGGAAAGCTCGACATACTAGCCGACATAAACTTAAGCACAGAAAACGGTAATCTCCTAAGCGGTTATATTTCAAATGAAGCCTATGAATACGAAAACGTTGCGATAGCCCTAAGGAGCAAGCATTTTAACTTTACTAAAATCTCAGATTTAACACATTACAGCTTAATCTCGTGGCCCAGCGCCGGCATACATTTAGGTGAAGAATATGCAAAAATGGCAAAAGCCAATACACAATATTACGAAGTGCACGACCAATCTCTTCAAGTTAAAATGCTTTTTTCAAACAAGGCTAATGTCATTCAAATGGATAAACAAAGTTTTGATTACTATCGCTCAACCCTTAAAGGTATTGATAGCACACAACCTGTAGATCACTTTGCGCTGTTTGGTAAAAGCCCTAGTGGCTATTTATTTAAATCAAAAAAATTACGTGATGACTTTAATATTCAGCTGCAAAAGTTAAAAAATTCAGGCGAGTACTCTAAAATATTAAAAAAATACAAACACGCCAAATAAAAAAGGTCGCTTTAACTAAGCGACCTTTTTACGTTTACAGCGCAAAATACCAATTAAAACTTATAAGAGGCAGAAAATTTAACGTTACGTGGTTTACCAGGTTGTACCCATGCATCGGCAAACGAGTTTGTGTAATACGTTTCATCAAACAGGTTATTTACCTCAGCCGTAACACCAATCGCGTCTGTTACATCGTAATTTACAAATACACGCGCGGTTGTATAACTGGGTAGTTTAAAGTCGGTACCAAAATAGCCATTGCGTTCGTCTACAAATAATAGCCCACCACCAAATTTAATTGCATTGCCATATAACTCGCCCGATTTAACAAGCTGCAAGCTAAGTTGATGCTCTGGTACATTTAAAAGTGACTCGCCGGCCTCTACTGTGTAGCCAAAGTTAGCATCAAAAAATGAGTTTTCTATTTGGGCATCTACATACGCATACGACGCCCAAATTTCTAAACTATCGCTAAGCTCACCTGTTAGGTCTATTTCTATTCCCTTACTTTGCGCTTCACCAATGGCGGCATAAGTAAACGCTGTTGGGTCATCTACTACTAGCATGTTGTCTTGTTCTACTTTAAATACGGCAACGGTAACAAATAACGCACCATCGTTAAGGGTAAATTTTACACCTAGCTCAGCAGAGGTAGATTGGTTTGGCTCAAAACCATCACCATTGGTATCAGTGCCCGACAGCGGGCGAAAGTTTTCGCCATAGGCTGCATAAACAGATACATAATCACCGGCTTCATACACCACACCAAACTGCGGGCTCACGCGCGACTGCGTTTGTTTAGTATTAGTGCCTGCTAAACGGTTATTTAAGCGCTGCTCGTAATCATCAAAACGGGCACCAATACGAATATCTAACTTATCGGTTACGCTTATTTGGTCTTGAATAAATACCCCTACCGACTCTTGAATCTCTACGCGGTCGGTATTAGATGTAGGCGTTGGTAATTCATACGCGCCGTATACAGGGTTAAATACATTAATGTATTGATCGCCCCGTACACGTAAAATAAATTGATCGTTTTCAAATTTATCAGCGTCAACACCCATAATTAAACGGTGCTCAAAACCGCCAAGCTCAAGGCTGCCGCTTAGCTCTGCACGCAATACATGGTATTGAGCATCAAAATCGCGGTAGCGCCTAAAGCGGTTTACTTCGCCATCAACTACGCCGCCAAAACCGGTTTCGGTTGCAAAGCCTTCCATAGAGGTATCACGGTAGTTTGCACCAAATAAAATGCTCCAGTTATCATCAAAGTCATGAATGTACTCTAACTGATGCCCTAGTACATCGGCTTCAATTGGGCCATCGCCCGGCTCACCTAAAAAACGGCTTTGTGGAATAAGCCCAAGCTCGCCATCTATGGCTAATACGCCTCTATCAAACGGCACTTCTTGGTCGCTGTATTCAAGCTCGTAAACAAGTTGGCTGCTGTCGTTAATATTCCACACTATTGACGGGCTAAAGCCGTGTTTAGTGGTTTCTATGGTGTCTCTAAAGCTCTGGGCGTCTTCGTAAAAACCAACCAGTCTAATTGCAACGTCATCGTTAAGCGCTGTGGTGTAATCAACATCGGCGCGGTAAGTATCAAAACTTGCTACCGAGAGCTTAATTTCACCTTGCGTATCAAACGTTGGGCGTTTAGTAACTAGGTTTACTGTACCACCTGGCTCACCACGGCCAAATAAAGCCGCACGCGGGCCTTTTAAAACCTCAACCGACTCAATACCCGACAAATCACGCGAGCCACCAAAACCGCGCCCAGCATTAAAACCATTTACTAAGTAGTTACTGGGTAGATTTTCATCGCCTACAAAGCCACGTAACGAAAAACTATTCCAAAGCCCTCCAAAGTTATTTTGCCGTGCAACAGAGGCCGATAAGTCAAGCGCTTGGTCAAGGCTTACTGCACCTGCATTTTCAAGGGCTTCTAAATCAATTTTAAGCTCTGATTGTGGAGTTTCTAGTTGGCTAAAGTTACCTTGGTAAGCTTGACGCGTAGCAACCACAGACAGCCTTTCAATGTTTGTGTTAGCACTGTGTGTTTGCTGGTTTTGATCAGCAGCTAAAACCTGGCTGCTAAATAAGCTTACTAGGCACGCACTTAAATAGGTGAGCTTAAGCCCTGTTGTGTTGGTTTTCATTGTTAACCTTGTTAGTAATATAAGTATTTTATAATTATGGTGTTGTTACTAGGTGCGCTAAACAACGGTGTTTAGCGCACCTAGTAAGGATTACTTTGCTATAGCCTCAAAGCGTGGCATGTTATTGAGAACTGATTTAGGCGGGTTACCCTTATAAAATAACCAAGGGTAATAAAACTCACGTAATTGCTGATGATAATCACGAATTTGCTGCTCGTATGCATACGCCGCTACTGAGTCGGTTTGGGCGGCTCGCGTTAAGCTGCGCTGCAATAACAGCGGTGGCGAAAACCACGACACAACGCCTGCTAAGTCATATTTTTTAGCGGCTGCGTCTCGGTATGCTTTAGAGAGCGACGCTGCTTTTAAATCGCCCATTTGCTGAAATGCGTAATACCATTTCCACTCAAACTCACTGCTCATAGCAATGTATGGCGCAAGTGCTGGGTACTCTTTAATAAAAGGCTGCATAGTGGCAGATTTTGGTAAATCCCAGGCATCATTTACCGCCTCACGCTGAGTAAGCATAATGTCGCCACCCTTAGGCGAATGCACCGACTTGTTTATAGCAAGGTCGCCTAAAATAGGAATAATAAAAGCAAATAATACCCATAAACCAATTAGGCCAGAGGCTACGCGCGGCGCACTAGTCGCGTTTTTGCCCCACCACACACTCAGCGCAGTCCAAAATGCAAGGTATGCAATACAAAGTAGCGATACATACGCAATTTCAAACGCGCTTGCCCCAGCTATAAATGCACCTATAAAAAATGGCAGCATTAAACACACTATTACTGCTAAAAACCTTACCGTTATACGTGCGCCCCACAAAGCAAAGTACGATTTAGCCGTAGTAACCAGTAAGTCGTGCCTGCCGCTAGTGCGCTCATTTGCAAATAAGTCATGAAACAGCAAAATAATAACCAGTGGTGCTAAGGCGCTAATTACAAATACAAAATCAATTTTACCGGCCTGTGCCAGCTCGGCATTTTGCGCATCGCTTTCGTAAATTTGCCCCTCTATGGCCAATAAATTAATACGGTGTTTCCACGGGAATATATCGCGTTCACCTAATGCTGCAAAAGCAAGGTTAGATGGCTGAGAATACGTTAAATGAAAACTGTAATAAGCCAACATGCCCGGATCGTCTTGCTTTTGCTGCACTTTAGCGCGATCGCTTTGATCTGCAGCTTTTAAACGCTCTATTGTTTGCTGCTGCGCGCTTACTTCGCTAAGCCCGCTGTATATTGCAAAGCCCGATAAAACAAAGCTACATAACAGCAATACCACAAGGTACTTTTGACGCAGTAAAAAGCCCCATTCTCGTGTAAGTTGTGTAATTAAATAACTCATATCAAACGTTTTCCTACCAATTTAATACCGCCTACAAGTACTACAATCCACAGTATTAACTGTAAAAAAGCAGGTACACTTCTTTGCGCGCGAACATCAGCGCTATCTACATCAAAGGTAAAGTTTTGCAGTATTTGCCAGTTCTCTGATCCTACGCGCGCTTTTTTAGTAGCCTCGGTATTGGCGTTGCGGTTCATATCAACTTGGTAATCAAGCTTTTCAATGTGTACTTTGTTAAGCCCTTGCACAAAATCAAAGCGCAGCTGTTCGGTTTCGCGTAAAAAGCGATGATGGGTTTCTATGCTTGTGCCTACTACAATCATCGACAGCGAGCGAATAGCCACCATAGGCGATACCCAACCAAAGTAACGCGATACCTGCGTTTGCTTAAGCTCACTTTGCATGCGCTGCTCGGTAAACTGGTTTAACACCTTAGTTTGTTTGGCCTCTGATTCACTGGCCACTACCCCTCTAAAGTTTACTGGCAGCTCATCAATGCTGCTTACGTTGTATTTTTTTAGCAAAGATTGTTTAAATTGCTTAAAGGCGGGATCGTTGGTGTTATGGCCATCACCTAGTTTTCTAAGCTCAGCTTTTACTGCAAAGTCGGTTTCTATTTTACCGGCCGATGGCACAGCCGTAGAGGCACTGGTACTTGCTACTCGCGGCATAACAATGCACAGTAAAATCCACACAAACGCAAGCGCTGTAAAGCTACCACTATTTTTACTAAACACGCTCGATGCTAATAAAACAACTAACACCCACACGCTTAAATACAATGCATAGCCCACAATAAAACTAACAACTGCTAAAAGGCTCTCACCAGCGCTAAGCGTAAATAACGCCGACACCGCTAATGGCGCAATAATTAATCCAACAACACACAAAAGCGCCAGCCCTTTGCCCGCAATAAGCGTGCTGCCCTTGGTGCCTTGCGCCAATAAATACGACAGCGTTTGCGATTCGCGCTCACGGCTAATAGAGCTGTAACCAATTAAAATAAGCAGTAACGGCGCTAATGTTTGCACAATAAAAGCAGGCGTTAAGCTGCCAAGTTTTGTTAAAGCTGTGCCTTGGCGCTGCTCGGCAAACATTGCACTATTTTGCCTATGCCCTTCTAAAAATATTGAGTTACCTGTGTAGGCATCAATCCCCGGATCTAGGGTGCTCAGAGGGGTTGGGGTTCTAAAAGCGTAATGCCCGTAATGCACCATTCTGTGTGGGTGGCGATCGGGCTGCTCAGCAAAGCTTTGCTCTGCATTGCTTTGTAATTCATTACGAGTGTGGCTAAGTTCGTGCATTGTAATGGCAGTAACCACCACAGATGAAAGCGTAAGTAATAAACCTATGGCTAAAACGGTCATCGCCAGTTTTGAGCGAAGCCAATAGCGCCACTCATCTTTGGCAACTATCACCACCTTTGAAAAATTATTTTTGCTCATTACGCGCCTCTTTGTGCAAACGCGGCATGGACTTGCTCGGTATCAATTCGGCCGTTTTCTGGCGCGTCAAATTCGCCCACCAGCTCGCCCGCTCTTAATAAACCAATTCGGTTTGCAACTTGGCATGCGCCGTATACATCGTGCGTTACCATTAAAATAGTAGCGCCGGTTAATGCAAGCTCACGCACTAACTGGTTAAACTCATCAATAGCAACAGGGTCAAGGCCCGATGTAGGCTCATCGAGTAAAAATATGGGGGCTTGGCGTAAAATAGCCAGTGCAATCGCAGTTTTTTGCCTCATGCCTTTAGAATACGTTTGCATAGGACGCTCCCATGCAGCTTGCTGTAGCGCTACACGGTTAAACGCAGCATTAATTTGCTCATCGGTTTTTTTAATATCAGCAAGCGATAAAAAATACGCCACGTTTTCGCGGGCAGTTAAATGCGGATATAACGTTGCTGACTCTGGCAAATATGCTGTTTTGCCGCGTACAAAATCAAGTGCGTGTGTTACCTCTTTGCCCGCTACTTTTACAGAGCCTTGAGTGGGTTTATTAAACCCAAGCAAGGTTTTTAATGTGGTTGATTTACCCGCACCATTACCGCCAAGTAACGCGTAAATTTCGCCAGAGCCTACGCTAAAGTTTAGGTTTTTTAAAATGGCGTTGTTTTTAATGCTAAAACTTAACGAGTCCACTTCAATAATGGCTTCGCTTTTAACTGTTTGAGTAACGGCTTGAGTTGTATTTAGGGCTTCATTATGTGTTTGTTCCACACGTGGAGATTCTTTCGGTGATGTTTGATTAACAGCTGTAGGTGTACTCACATTCAAACTCTATTAAGGGAAATTAGAATGCAGTGAATGTTATACTATATCAATCGCATATTGCAACACTATAACATATTAATAATTAACAAATGATGCAGTAGTTTAAAAAGTGTTACCCACGTTGGTTTATTCAACGGGTTTTGCCTATTACAAAAATCCATAACCATTTAGGTTAAAATCATTCATAACGCAGCGTTTAATATTAGGTACTTAAGTTATTTACGCTTTACCTTTAAAGTAAATTGAACAATGAACTTTTCAATTGCTAGAATGCCAACCTATTTTTCTATCAAGAGATACAATGGCAAATTTCAATACTCATCTTAATACTGCAGTCATCATCACAGGTTTAGGCTCGGCCACTTTATTAACTGCAGGCCATATTGATTTAAACGGCGCACTTTGGTTATGGTTTTTAGGCTCAATTGGCGGCTTATTACCCGACATAGACTCAGATAACTCAACCTCGCTCAATACTATTTTTAACTTATTCGCACTGAGCGCTGTATTACTGGTGCTGCATTACACAACCACCGAGCTAATAATCGAAATTAGTTTTATAGAGCTAATCGTAGTGCCGTTATTGGTGTACGGGTTTATGAAATATATTATTAGGCCCATTTTTGAATGGATCACCGTGCACAGAGGCAGCTGCCACTCATTATTATTTTTAGTGCTATGCGCGCTGTTAACAACGCAAGTAACGTGGCAACTAAACGAGCAAACAACCACACAAGCAGCCACCTTTGCCTGGTTAACAGGTGGGTTTATTTTAATCGGCGGGTTAATTCATTTATTACTCGATGAAATTTACAGTGTAGATTTAAGCAATGTCACCATTAAACGCTCCTTTGGCACCGCGTTAAAAATAGCCGACTTCGACAATAAATTAATTACCTTGGCATCAATAATTGCCATTGCAGGTTTAATCTATGTAGCCCCGCCTACAGAGCAAACTATTACCGCATTAAGTGATTGGTCTCACTTTAGGCTTTTATCTTAATAAATAACATTTATAGGCTTAGTCACACAAAATACCCATAAACATTGTTTGTGGGTATAGATTCTTATTTAAGTGATTGTTTTAATTCCATTTATTAAAAACAGCCACCTTAGTTAGTCGAAGTAACTCCAACATTTATTTAAAAGTTGATTCACAAAGAGGATAAGAGGCGCTGAATTTTTAAAGGCTTAATAGCTTAACTCAATGCGGCTTTGCAATTTAAGTTTCATTAAAAGCGCAAGTTTTAGCTTATTTAATATTAATTATTATTTTTATTGGTTTTAGTGAAATAATTACTCCGCTTTACCTGTCTTATAGCAGCAATACTTTCATCTGTTTGATGTATGCAAAGCGACTACAACTTTTAAAGCGTCAAATATAAAATTATAAGAGGACCATAATGGAATTTACACATAAACGCACCACCCTAATTACAGCATCGTTATTGTTGGCGTTGGCGATAACTCAGGCTATTTTTACTGCCCTTTACAGTGCTGAAATTAGCTTTTCAAGACAGTATGCATGGGGACTAGAAGCCGTGCTGTTTACTGTGCTTGTGGCCTTTGCAAGTACCACTATGGTGCAAGCTAAAAACGCTCAACTAGGTTGGTCGGCTATCACATTTAGCGCAATACTTAACATAGTACAGGTAAGCATTGGCCTAACGTTGTTTTCAACATTTGGCAAAGTAGCGGGCGCAGTAGAAGGCGCACAACCTTTAATTGGTGGCGTGGTGTCTCTATCATTCATGATTTACTACGCAGCTAAATTATTATTAGGCTTAGCAGCTGTTGTTTTTGGCCTATCTTTCATTGCTAAAGGTGGCAAAGCCATTGGCGGCCTTACAGCCCTAGCAGGTGCAGTTGCAATGCTTGCCAATGCAGTATTAATTATTGCTGGCCGTGATGGGTTCTTACCATCAGGCGTTGCTGGTGCATCAGGTATGATTGCAACATTGCTTTTAGCAATTTGTTTAATAAGCCTTAACCGTAAAGCAGACTAAGGCTTAATAGCTTACAAGTAATTTGCTTATTTAAATAAGATATAAACATCGGCGTGTATTAGAGAACCTAATCCGCCGATGTTTTACGTTTAAGTGTTTATATTTAAAGTGCCAGCCACCTTAAATATTTATAGTTAGTTCACAAAGAGGCTCTGAGGCGCTTCGCTTTTAGAGGGTAGAAATAGCTAATATCAAAACCTTTTAACCGATTTATGTTTTGATGTATGAAGACTAGATTTGAGCCCAATTACTTTTAGCCATTAATACCCCTTAATATATGCAAGATTATAGTGCCTAACTCCTCCCACTAACGGCGCAAGGTAGAGTGTCCGCCGGCCGCTGGGAGCGTATTTGATGACTGTGTTAAGCATTTTTTATCCTTTTAAGTTCGTTAGAGAATACAGTTAAATCCTCTTCAGGAATTGGTAATATAAAGGCCAGTTTATTTCCATACCCTCCTAATGAAGTACCAAGTAAAACTGCATCACAATCATTTTTTATAAATACCCTATCGTGTATCTCATTTGTTTCCACAAAGCGTACTTTGATTTTTATAGAACTGATCATTTTATTAAATTTACTAAAAATTCTGCTATTTGGCCCAGGCAAATGAAATACTTCTAAGTATTTAACAGATAAAGGAATTAACTGTAGAATAAAGTCCGTGTATTTGCTTTCCTTATCGAATATTTTATTGGTGCCACTCCATGAGAAAAAGTATGGATCAGCAATTGTTAGGCTTTCAGCACCATGAAGCTGACGGTCTAAATATTTTCTTTCTTGTTTTATCCGGTTTGGAAGCCCAGTCAGAAGTTCCATTACTCCTTCATAGTTTTTGCTTTTATAAGATAATGCACATTTTGTTCGCCTATTAGCGAGCTCGCCAACTTGTTTTGAAAGTTGATGTACCTGTTCCTGCAGCTCCCTCATCCTGTAGTAGTCTCTACCAAAGCAGAAATCCCTCCTTCTATACAACTTTTCAATAGGAAAATCTGCTTCTTTTAATAAGCTAATTTCTTCTTCTAAATGCGCTATTAGCCTTTCACGATAACGATCCATTATGACTCTCTAAATTTTTACCTAACGCTACATTAAGATGTGAGCAACGCTACCACAAGACCTAACCATACAATCATAAACACGTAACCCAACGATGGAATAAAAATGCCAATCGTTAGTAATCACCCACAAATACTTTGTTATGGGGCTAGTTTTAGATGATCTAAGTGCGGAGAACAAAGATTTAAAAACACACTTTTCCAGCGTTCTGGTAATACGTTAAACTCTTCACCCCAGTTTTGAGAAATGTGCTCATATGCCTTATATGGTTTTTCACCTGATGGTGCATCATAACCTAACAAATCTTCGATACACTCTTCGATCATGATTCTGCGTTCTGCGCCTGTTTGAGCAAGAATAGGCGCATTCATTGCTTCAGCCCTCTCAGTCCCAGCATCTCGATCGTGCATAAAGATATAATTAACATCTAATGCATTTAGGTATTTAGCTATAGAAATCAGCACTGCTTTACCACGAGCTCTCAGGAATTCACAATTTCCTATAACCCTAGCTTTATCTTCAGAGCTTAAACGTTTAATTGTTTCTCTGACGACAACTTCTTCTGTGTCTCCTTCCACAAATATACATTTTTTTGTAAAGAACATTCTTGAGATATAGTCATCAACTTTTAAAAGCATCTTCAAATTTTGCTTTTCATCCCGTTGAAGATCAGAGAACGCATTTTCAAGATTGAATGATGTAGTTCCAGTAAACCCACCATCGACATATGAAAACTTAGTTAAGCTAATGCTCTTATCTGTACCAAGGTTTACCATATATGGAGAATGAGTAGTCGCTACAATTTGACAACTAGGTCCAGCTAGTTCGTACAACGAATCCCTGAGTTGATTTGAAGCCGAAGGATGCAAATAAATTTCAGGCTCTTCAAAGCAGAAAATTGTACTTCTAGGGTTTTCTGCATTTTTATTCACAAATTCCTGTACAAACCTCAGTAATTGGAACGCTGTTGCTCTGATCATGCCGTGACCTTGGTATGAGACTTCTGTTTTTACATTGCTTTCTAGTTCGACAGAAAACTGAGGTTTAATAGTTTTCTCTGGTTTATCTAATGCAGCAGATACATGGACAGATGAATCTGGGAACAAGTTGTGAACCATACCATTTAGTTCTTGGATTAACTTACCAAAGTCAGTTTCAGTATCACTTGGATTTAATTCTGACGCTAATTCATTTAAAAAACGCTGTGCTTGTTCATAGTTTTCCGACTGAGACCGCACCTGTTCAAATAAATCACCTAAAAGAGAATGCAATGCTCCGTTGCTTGATGTTAATTCAGATACGCATGATTCAGCTGGTACAACAACTATACGAGGTAATTTAGAAAGCACGTTACCAGGAATACCACCTGGATTTTCAACCCAACCTGGTTCTTGATCTTCCTGCACTTCCCAGTATTCAGTTAAATCTTCAAGTTTTTCTTTTACTGCTTTAATAGTTAGTTTTTTTGTAAAGTTAGCCTCCTCGAAGTATTCTTTCAAAAACTCTTCAGTGAAGCTATCGCCTACCAACTCAGATACTTGCGTTGCAGCAACAAACTGGTCTTTAGGTACTTTGGGATATTCAAGCATGTAAACTTTTGGTTTTGACAGTTTGATAGACCAAACCTTTTTGTAAACTATGCTGTTCTCGGTTTCATCTGGTAAAGGGGCTTCAGCCCTAATAATTCTTCCTTTAAAACCGACCCACTCTTTAGCTTCTTCTGGTAAATTGTGGTATTCCGCAACTATTTCAATTTCTTCGGAATATTCATACAAATCTTCATCTTCATTGTATGTTTTCGAATAATCTTCTCTCAGTGCATTTTTAGCGCTATGTAGAAGTTGAATTGCTGAAAAAACACTAGATTTACCAGCATTATTTGCACCAATTAGAAAAGTCGAGTCTCTAAAGCCAATCGTACAACCTTTTAATTTGCGAAAATTATCGATCTTGATTTCATGTAATCTCACCTAGCCACCTTATTATAATGTAGTACTGAGTTTAAGCCCCATATACCCAATTAAAGGGTAATAATATAGTTGGTTAAAATGTTGAGGAACTAAACACAGCAAGCTGTATTTTGTCCCGTTTTAACAACTAGTTTTAATCAACTTTTTACTTGTAGATTGCAACGTTAATAAAATTACCACTAGGTAATATAAACTCTTGGAAGTTCTTATTTCCAGCAACAACTTTTAGCGTTTTGGTATGTTTAATCTGTTTTACTTCACCTCTAAAACATTCGCTTTTATCATAGTCATTATATTTTGAGGCGTCGATTCCGTACTCAGTAAACTCGACAAGCCCTTTTTGAGGCTCTACTGAATAGCTATACCCAACTATGAATTCTTTACTTTTAAAGGATCTAGTTTTCTTTTGTAGCGTTTCTAAACATTCAGTTATTGCGTATGACTTACTACTTGTTTGACTATCATATCCAGTATCTAACATTAATGATGATGAACTAAGAATTTCTTTTTTCTCTGAATCAAGGAGTTGCAGAGAAACGGTATAGTTGTCATCGGCATACACATTTAAAGATGGTAGCAATGTACAAGTAACTAATATTGATAGAAGTTTTATTTTCATTTAGGTAATTCCTTTCATAGATATTAAATGATATGACTTTGGGGAGTAATAAGTCCCCAAAAAGCGTATTACTTTTTCGATAATTACACCACACAACTCGTTTATGATCAGACAATAACAATTGCTACTCAGTAGCCTTTGTTATTTAACCCCAAAACGACTTTTAATAATGTTATGGGACAAAACTCAAATCACTGTATTTATACACAGCGATTAATTGATTCTATTTTTTTAAAGCTGAAAGCTTTATAGCCCTACCCTTTAAAACCTTGTATCGTTCTCGCATGGGTCACCATCTCTATCGCCATCCATTTTTGTATTCGGGCAGTTATTTATAAAAAATACCGCCTCTGCTCGGGAAGTCATTTGGCTACAGTGCTGCCTGCCGTCACAGGTAAAATTTTGCGTGCTTTTTGGAATCACGATTTTTGGGTATTGCTCATCAAAGGTGGCTAAATCGGCGTTGGTAATAACGGGAGTGTGGTTATTAAACTGCTCACTACTTTGATAATGGTTGTATTTATTTACTGCAACAAAACCAAGTACGGCGATAATGCTAATTGAGGCGACTTTGCCTAAAAAACTATCGGTAAAATTAGATTTAGCAACACGATGATGGTTTGATTTTTTAGGCGTGACTTTAATTGCAGCTACGCCTTCTATTCGGCAATTAACGGCTTTGGTTTTACCATCGGGCTGTGTAGCGACTTCAAAATAAATGGTGTCGCCCACTTTTGGCTTGCGGCTCATGTGTTTGAGCGCTGAAATGTGTATAAAGGTGTCGTGAGCTAGGGTGTCTGATTTAATAAAACCAAAGCCCTTTTCGTCATTCCACGCTTTTAACAATCCTTTGTTCATGTATTTACCTGTGCTGATTAAGCTGCGATTACGCAAATTCCATTTAAGTTAAGAGTTGTTAGTATACGTTCCTAAATTGCTACCACGCAACCAAATATTCATATTAGGTTAATTTAAACACGCTAACTAGTTTGCAAAATACTTAACCGTATAGGGAAAATACCGAGCTTTGAGGTTTAAAATGCAGCAATAAAATAGCCTGTTTTATTTTATAAATTACGGCCATTTGTCCTTTATTCTACTACTGCTGACTTTTGCAAAGCGATTAGCTTAACAGCTTGTTTACACTAGGTTTTGTTATTAGTTATTTCTATCTGAATTAAGCGTTTTTAGTGTGATTTTTCATTCGTTATTTACTTAATTTATCTATACAATCCACACCTTATTTTTACGTGCAATTTTCAAGTGATTATCTCATGCTATTAACCGTTGTTTATATTATTGGTATTACTGCAGAAGCCATGACCGGCGCACTTAGCGCTGGGCGAATGAAAATGGATTGGTTTGGCGTTGTACTGGTTGCCAGTGCAACAGCAATTGGTGGTGGCAGTGTGCGAGATATTTTACTTGGCAATTACCCACTTACCTGGGTTCAGCACCCAGAGTATTTATTAATTACTTGTATAGCTGGCATTGTTACTACGTGGCTTGCTAAGTGGGTGGTTAAATTTAAAGGCATTTTTATGCGCTTAGATGCGCTAGGGCTTGCGGCGTTTAGCATTATTGGCTGCCAAGTGGGGCTAAATATGGGCCTGCACTATGGTATTTGTGTTGTGGCTGCAGTTGTAACCGGTGTTTTTGGTGGCTTACTGCGCGATTTAATATGTCGCCAAGCGCCTTTAGTATTACATAACGAGCTATACGCGAGTGTATCGTTACTTGTTGCCTGCTTATTCTTGGCACTGCACCATTACAATATTGATGACAACATCAGCATTATTGTAAGCCTTGTTGCAGGCTACTTAATACGTATGGCGTCAATTCGCTTTAAGTGGCGATTACCTACCTTTAGTTTGTTAGAGCAGCACGCTAAATAAATTAGGCTTTAATAAAAGATAAGGCAGGTATTAAACCTGCCTTAATTAATATAAGTATAAGTATAAGTATAAGTATAAGTACTAGCGCCTTACTTTATTGCTCGCTAACATCACTTAACGCGGTTTTTAACCCGCTGTTATTTTGCTTTAGTACGCTAAAACTGCCGTCGGTTTCTAGCACTACAGCGGCTACATCTTCTATGGCTAATATACCCGCACCACGAATAGCAGCACGAATTTCGGATTTAGTTACCCGCTGCGATTTAAGTGCCGCCGTGCAGTATTCACCATTACTCAGCAATAGCGTAGGCTCTGCTTTTATAAGCGAAGCAAATTTAGATGAGCGCACACTTAGCCACGTAATAAAATATTGCAGCCCTATTAACACAACAAACGCGAGCATGCCCTCTAGCAGCGCAACGCTTTTTGTAATGATCACCGAGGCTAAAATAGATCCCAGCGCAATAGTGACAATAAAATCAAACACGTTCCATTTAGAAAGCGTACGCTTACCCGATATACGCAGCCAAAACACCAGCGCTACATAACCCAGCACGCCAATAATAAGTACGCGTATTAAGCCCTGCATATCATCAAAAAACATAGTTACTCCTTTATATGCGTTATTTACTTACTGTAAGTAGTTCCTGCAATAGTTAATTAAACCCTACATTGCACATAGTTAAATAACGATGAATAAAGCGCCCTATTTTATTTTGCTAATTGTTTTACAAACTTAATTTTACTTAGCATCGTACTTTGTTTATCGACATAGGTACCTACGTATTACAAAAGTATTCAAAGTAACCGCTATGGAGTTATAAGTTTACTTTTTCATAGGATAATGTGATTATCATTTTAGGTACAAATTAACAGTTTTCTTTGCTCAATAACGTTATAAAGGGATTTATCTTGAAATTAATTAAAAAAGCGATAGTTATCGGAGTATTAATACTGGTACAAGGGTGTGTTTCTTACGATTTAGTGCACGTTGAAACGTATACTTCAGGCCAAAAGCCAGTTAAAGGTACCGCCGTTAAACAAATTAAGTATGGAGATGGCTTTAAATGGGTGGGTGTTATAATTTCGCCAATCATTCCTATTCCTCTTATATTACCTTATGGCCGTGAACGCACCACTACTTGGTTATCTGATGATGGTGCTAGTGTTTACACAGAAATTCAAAAAACAGAAGCCAATGGGTATGGGTGTATGTTTATAAGCTCAGAAATAAATGGCTGTAGCGATGAAACTACATGGGGCGCATTAATGATAAATGATATGACTATTTTGCATCACTCTTTTATGCTCAGGGCAGTTTAAATTTAAACGATGGTTGATTATGATAACTTAAACATTATATCTAAGTTTTCGCTTCTTAATTTATACAAAGGATTACCATGTCTAGCTATAACGAATCTCCAGAGCAAATAGAACAAGCCACTAAAGGCTATGTGATGCAGCAAACTATGTTGCGTATTAAAGATCCCAAACCGTCGCTCGAGTTTTATCAAAACGTATTAGGTATGAAGCTGTTAGGTAAGTATGACTTTCCTGAAATGAAGTTTACGCTGTACTTTTTAGGCTACGAGCCAGAGCAGCCGCAAGGTGATGATAAAACCAAAGCTAAATGGGTATTTGGTCGCCCTGCACTAATCGAGCTTACCCATAACTGGGGCACAGAAGACGACGATAGCTTTGAGGGCTACCACAGCGGTAACCAAGAGCCTAAAGGCTTTGGCCATATTGGCATTAGCGTACCCGATGTATACGCTGCCAGTGAGCGCTTTGCAAAATACAATGTAGAATTTGTTAAAAAGCCAGATGATGGCTCAATGAAGGGCCTAGCATTTATAAAAGACCCTGACGGCTACTGGATAGAAATACTCTCACCAGAGGGCATTACTGATATTATTTTTGGTAAATAACCTTAACGCTTAATAAACCGGTTACCACATACTAAAAAGCCAGCTAATTAGCTGGCTTTTGTATTTTTAAATAAGGGTTAGCTTATTTACGCAGGGCGTCTATTCGCGCATCAAGCGGAGGGTGAGATGAAAACAGTTCAGCCATCCCTTTACCACTTGCTATACCAAAGGCCATCATTGAGCCTTGTAATTGCGATGGGTGATTTTGCTTTAATCGCTCAAGTGCTGAGCGCATTTTGTCTGCACCTACCAATTTAGCTGCGCCGCTGTCGGCTGCAAATTCACGCTTACGGCTGTAACTTGCAACCACTATGCTTGCAAGCACACCAAATACAACTTGGAATAACATGTCGAATAAAAAGTAAGACCAGCTACTACCGCCCTCTTCTTCATCGCCATTTAAAAAGTTATCAACTATGCCTGCCAGTACTTTTGCGGCAAATATTACAAAGGTATTTACCACGCCTTGTATTAGCGTAAGCGTTACCATGTCGCCATTAGCAACGTGCGATACTTCGTGGGCAAGTACGGCCTCGGCTTGATCTTGATTCATGTTATGTAATAAACCTGTGCTTACCGCCACCAGCGAGTTATTTTTACTTGGGCCGGTTGCAAAGGCGTTCATTTCTGGGCTGTCGTAAATTGCTACTTCAGGCATTTTTATACCTGCTTTTTGAGCTTGTGCTGATACAGTTTGTACAAGCCAGTGCTCGGTTTCGTTGCGCGGTTGAGTAATTACCTGTGCGCCTGTTGATTTTTTAGCAATCCACTTAGACATAAATAACGAAATAAACGAGCCACCAAAGCCAAATACAGAGGCTATAAGTAATATTCCGCCAAGGCTACGATGGCTTAAACCCAGCGCGCTCATTATTATTGAAAGCACTACACCTAATACCAACATAACCGCTAGGTTAGTTAATAAAAACAAAAATATACGTTTCATATTGTCCTCACAAAAATAGGTTTGATCACCGAACATAAAATTAAATTAGGTTAAAGCAATCATTACGCCATGACACACTATGTCATCACGTTGAGGCTATTCTGTGACAAACTATGTCATAACGCAAGGGTTATTTGCAGGTTTATTAATAAATTTTTGGGGGAGTTTAAAAAGGGAGTAAAGAGTGGCGTAACGCAGTTATAGAACCTCGTTACGCCTATAAAAACAATTAGTTGCTGGTTATGCCGCTAGTTGTAATGCAATTATTAATTGTTGCCATATCTGTAGGAAAGCCGCGCTCTTTTGCGAGTAATTGTGCCACCTTGGTTATATCTGCATGGTTGTGTTGTTGAAGGTACGTCCACTGGTGATGAGTACGATGCTCATTTATGTGCGCATCGTCGCTTATTAGGCCAAGTTTAGTAAATTCAGCCACTATTTCATCGGCAGCGATTAAGGTAGATGACGCTTTTACGTTTTCGGCTCGTGCGTAGCTAATATGCGAATATAAGCTAACATCAGCGACGCGCAAGGTATCGTCTTCTCCTGGGATTTGCTGGCCACCAAACAAGGCATTGTTTTGCGTGTTAGCGTTTTTAAATGCCGGAACAAACTCGGCTACATAATCAATCGCTTTTTGGCTACGTGCTTTTAGTACCTGCTGATCCCACCCATTGTTTATGTAATTTAAATATTTAGCTGGCAATTGCGGCTGTGCACTTTGCTCGTTGGTATCGGCTAGGCCATCGTTAAACAAGGTAATTGAGTTGGTCATACCATGAATTTGATAATAGCCATTAGGATAAGGCGTTAGCTGTGCCATGCCCTCTGGCGTACCACGGTTACCATAAATAATAATTTCTGGAATTTGCCCGCCAGCACCTTGCCAATGCGTAATGTAAGAGGCTTTAAATTCGACCATACGTTTGGCCTCTACGCCTACCATGTCATCTACAATACCGGTTTGAAAGCCACAGGCATTAATTAGGTAGTCTACCTCTACTGTTTGCGTAGAGTCGCTTTGGTTATTTTGGTATTCAATTTTCCAGGTTGGCGATTGGTTATTAGCACTGGTTTGCTCAACTTGCTTAACTTGCTTTACCTCTGTGCTGGTAAGTACATTAGCGTGTTCGTACTGGGCAAGCGCAAGTTGGGCGCTGGCCGATAACCTAAAAATATTCCACCCGTATTCTTGAGCAACAATTAGCGGGTATTTTACTTTGTTTAAGTTTAGGTGCTTAGCAACGGGGATCATCCACTCATCTAGCGTTTTAGGCTCACTAACCTGCTCTTTTTTACTCAGCGCTATCATTTGTTCATGGCTATACAGCTGGTAGTAATTGTCGGGCTCGCCAAGTACTTTGTTGTTAGGGTCTTGCTCAACTAACTCTTTATACGCGTTGGTGATTTTATTTAATCGTGGTAGTAAATCATCGGGTGAATCGTCATCGCGCGTTGGCACTGCAAACACGGTTGGGCGTACGTCTATGGTATAGGGGTATAGGCGTAAAATATCGATACATTGTTTGAGTAAATCTATGCAGTCTTCGTCTGGTATTTCACGGTATAAATTACCACCGGCGTGTAAATGGCACATAGGTGGGCCATCTATAAGTGACTTTTTTTTCTCAAAAATAGTGGTATGAATCCCTAGCGCTGCCAATCTAATAGCTATTGTTGCCCCTGCTGTGCCGCCACCTAAAATGCCCACACGGGTCTTAGGCTGAGCACTTGGCTTTACCTCGGGTTCACCCGTTACCTGTGTGTTTTGAGCGAAGCGTTTAATATATGGGTGCGTCATGTAGCGGTTTATTTCCTTAGTAACAATAGCTTTAACTTGTAATATGTGTACTAAAGTGGGTAATTTCAAGGCGTAAATACAATTAATAAGCTCATGTATTTAATATAAAAACTGCTTTGCATTTAAAAACGCAAAGCAGCCACAATTAGCTCTGTATATTGAGGGTATTAAGTAAGGTTTTGTATATTTGCAGTTTAGGGGTTTGCTCGCTGTATGGGCTTATAGCCAAAATAGGAAATGGCAAACGTGCTTTTAACGAATCAAGGTTAGCTTGGTATTCATCCATATTTGGGTCTACTTGGTTGGCAATCCAGCCTACACAGTTAATACCTAAACTTTGCATATGGGCAGCGGTAAGTAAAGCATGGTTTAAACAGCCTAGTTTCATGCCTACTACTAAAATTACGGGTAGTTGCTCGGCCTTAACCCAGTCGTATAAATAATCGGTATTATTAATTGGCAGTGCCCAGCCACCAGCGCCTTCGGTTAGGTGGTAATCGGCACCTTGTTGTTTAAGTGTTGAGTACGCTGCGCTTAGTTTATCGAGCGTAATGTTTACCCCCACTTGTTCTGCGGCTATGTGCGGCGCAATGGGCGGCGCAAAGGCAAAGGGGTTTATTACATCGTATTTAGCACTTACCGTGGCGCTTTCCATTAGCATGAGTGCATCGGCATTAACTAGCTGATCAAACGCCATTTCGCAGCCTGCGGCAAGTGGCTTAAAGCCAATTGCGTTTTTTTTATGTTGGGCAAGTAGCTTTAATAGCAAACTAGTCACGTGGGTTTTTCCGGCGTCGGTGTCGGTACCGGTAATAAAAAATTCTTTCATTTTACTGCCTTGATTAATTTTAATATTAGCTACTCATGGCTTTTTTGTAATGATAACAATACCACATGGTAAGATACACACGCTTGATTGTTTAAAAGCGGATACGCATTGCACACCCGTTGTAGCGCCGACTTAGTTAATAACCCTTGGCGTGAATTAGCATGATTTTGCGTTGTAGCACCAATGGCTTTAATAGATTTAATGGCTTTTAACGGGCTTGAATAACAATCGGTATAAATTACTTTTTGTGAGCTATTAATACTAAACCCCGCATTTTGTACCGACTGGTTTATATAAGCGTGTGTATTAAAGGTATTTATATGGCTACGGTTATCAAGCGCTGCAAACGCTGTTTTAATTTCGTTAAGCGAACCCGCAACCACTGTGCTTATATAAGCCTGCCCGCCAGGCTTTAAGCTTTTAAAAAGCGAATGCATTAATTTTTCAAAATTAGCCGACCACTGCACTGCAAAGTTACTAAATATAGCGTCAATACTGTTTGCTTGTAGCGGCAGGTTATCCATATCGGCGCAAATTTTTGGGTTAGTTAATGCAGCGCTTTTAAGCATGTTTAAGCTTAAATCTATGGCAATTACTTGGCCGTATTGTTTGCTTAGCTGTGAGGTATTAACCAGTGGGCCAGCTCCTAAATCTACACAGCGCTTATTTTGGTTGTAAGGCTGGGAGTTTATTAATTTAAATAAATCGCTTGCTGCCTGTTTTTGTACATTGGCATGGCTGTTGTATTGCTCAGCTGCTTTAGAAAACTTATCATTCGCCCCCTTTTTAAGCGCTGTATGAGGGCGTACTTGCTCAGCACTTTGTATAAGCGCACGCTTTTGTGAAGCCCCATTTATAGGTAAAAGCGCGGGCTTTTTATTTAAAGCTTGCTTACTGTGGGTATGAACTAAAGCCTGCGCAGTCATGCTATTGCGCCTTTTAAGTGCTCAACAAGGGCTGTTATATCTGCATGGGTATGCGCCGCTGTTAAGGTTACACGTAACCGCGCGGTATTATGCGCAACCGTAGGTGGGCGAATAGCGGTTAGCCAAATACCCTGCTGTTTAAGCCTTTGTGCTGCGTGTAACGTTTGTTCGGCGCAGCCAAGTACAATGGGCTGAATAGCGGTGTTTAACTCCATTACCGCAATGGCATGTTGTTTACAAAGCTGCTTAAAAAAAGCAATGTTACTACTTAGCTGCTCGCGTTTATTATCTGCACATTTAATGGCTTGCAAGCGCGTAAGCGTAAGCGCTGCCATAAGCGGCGACATAGCGGTTGAATACGTGTAATCGCGGTTAAACTGCAGCATGTAATTAATAAATTCGTTATTTGCTAATACACAGGCTCCGCTGCTTGCTACTGCTTTTCCAAAAGTAATAACCAGTATATCGGGAAGTGCTAAGCCTTCATCTAATAATGCCTCACAGCTACCTAAACCGGTTTTACCTAGTGCACCAAAACCATGTGCATCGTCAATCATAAGCCAAGCATTGTGCTCTTTAGCTAAAGCAAGCAACTCTTTTATAGGGGCGGTGTCGCCATCCATCGAAAACACCCCCTCGCTAATAATTAGCTTATTGTGTGCTTTTGATTTTTCGAGCCGCGAACGTAAATGCTTTAAATCGTTATGGTTAAAGCGGATCAATGCGGCATTTGAGTGCATTGCGCCGTCAATCAAACTGGCGTGGTTGAGTTTATCTTGAAAAATTGCACTGTTTTGCGCAGCGTTTTTATCGTTAAACAGCGCTTTAATTACACTGCTATTTGCACTAAACCCCGAGTTAAACAACATGCCTGCCTCGTAGCCAAGCGCACTACATAAGTATTGCTCTAGCTGGTGTTGCTGCGCCTGATACCCAGTAACTAAGGGTGAGCTGTGGCTACCGAGTACGTTGTTTTGCTCAAGGTTAATACTGCAATCACCAAAGCCTAGGTAATCATTACTGGCAAAATTAAGGTACGTTGCGTTATTTAACGTAATGGTACGTGCTGTAGCGCGCTGCACCACATGGCGTTTACGTAATAACGCATGTTGCTGTTGTTGCTGCAAATGCGTATTTAAAAATTCAAATGGCATAAAGGGTAAGCTTAGGCTTCGTAAAATAAGGCTGACGTTGCTTTATCGGCCACTTGCGATGACAGTGATGCGGCAACGGCTTCGTCTGAGTAGTCTTGGTGTTTTTCTGGGTTCATGCCTAATTTTTTAATTAGCTTCATGTCGGCATCGGCCTCTGGGTTTTCGGTAGTCAGTAGCTTATCACCATAAAATATTGAGTTAGCGCCTGCAAAAAAGCACATTGATTGCATTTGCTCGTTCATGGCGCTGCGACCTGCCGATAAACGCACATAGCTGTGTGGCATCATAATACGGGCAGTAGCTATAGTGCGTATAAATTCAAAATGATCTAAATCGTCTACGTTTTCAAGCGGTGTGCCTTTTACTTTTACCAGCATATTAATAGGTACGCTTTCTGGTTGTTGTGGTAAATTTGCCAGCTGCATTAATAAACCGTAACGGTCGCTTGCTTGCTCGCCCATACCGACAATACCGCCTGAGCATACTTTCATGCCGGCATCGCGTACGTGATCTATGGTGTTTAGTCTATCTTCAAAGGTGCGCGTTGATATAATTTGCTCGTAATATTCAGGCGAAGTGTCAAGGTTATGATTGTAGTAATCAAGCCCTGCGCTACTTAGCTCATGTGCTTTTTCGTTGGTAAGTTTACCAAGTGTCATACAGGTTTCTAGGCCAAGTTCTTTTACTTCTTTTACCATTTTAGAAATATACGGCATGTCTCTGTCTTTTGGATCTGACCATGCTGCGCCCATACAAAAACGGGTTGCGCCTTTTTGTTTAGCTAGGCGTGCTTGCTCTACCACTTTTTCTACTTCTAGTAGGCGCTCGCGCTCTAAATCGGTTTTATAATGCCCCGATTGCGGACAGTATTTACAATCCTCTGGGCAAGCCCCTGTTTTAATAGATAATAAAGTAGATATTTGTACTTCGTTAGGATTAAAGTTAGCGCGATGAACCGATGCCGCCTTAAATAATAAATCGTTAAATGGCATTTCAAATAATGCCTTTACTTGGGCGTGGGTCCAATCGTGGCGAACAGGTGCAAGTTCCATAGTAGTCTCTTATTTTTCTCAGTGGTGATGTTGGATTAGTCTACGTCTTGAAGTACCATTGTCAACGAAACTCACCACGCTAAAGTTTACATATGAATAAAAAACAAACGATTGACCTTGATTTTGATCGTGACCATATTTGGCACCCTTACACATCAATGACACAGCCTATTCCGGTTTACCCTGTTACTCATGCAAATCATAATTTAATTTATCTAGAAACCGGCGAGCAACTCATTGATGGCATGGCCTCATGGTGGAGCGCAATTCATGGCTATAATCACCCGGTATTAAATAACGCCATGATTGAACAAATTAATAGTATGAGCCATGTAATGTTTGGCGGCATTACCCATAATAGCGCGGTAGAGCTGTGTAAAAGGCTTATTACAATTACCCCAAAAAGTTTAACTAAGGTGTTTTTAGCCGATAGCGGCTCGGTAAGTGTAGAAGTAGCGATTAAAATGGCGCTGCAATATTGGTTAAGCCAAGGGTTTACAAACAAGCAAAAATTAATGACGCCGTATAAGGGTTATCATGGTGATACATTTGCCGCTATGAGCGTGTGCGATCCGGTTAATTCAATGCACAGTTTGTATAAAGGTTTTTTACCAGAGCATGTGTTTGTACCCGCCCCTGTAAGTAAATTTGATGGCGAGTTTAACCAAGCAGAAGCCCAAACGCTTGAACAATACTTTAAAACGCACCATCACGAGGTAGCCGCCTTTATTATTGAGCCCATAGTACAAAACGCCGGCGGCATGAACTTTTACAACCCCGAGTATTTAGCCTGCGTTCGTAAATTATGCACACAATATAATGTTTTACTAATTTGCGATGAAATAGCCACAGGGTTTGGCCGCACGGGTAAATTATTTGCTGTAGAGCACGCTAATATAGAGCCCGATATTTTATGTATTGGTAAAGCCCTTACCGGTGGCTCAATGACTCTTTCGGCCACACTAACCAGTGATAAAATAGCCACAGGCATTAGTGAAGGCGAAGCCGGCGTTTTGATGCACGGACCTACATTTATGGGCAACCCGCTTGCCTGTGCGGTTGCGTGCGCCAGTATAGATTTACTTTTGGCGCAGGATTGGCAACAACGCATTAGCGATATAAACACTCAACTACAACAGCTTAAAAAGTGCAATGAATTAGATGCGGTAGCCAATGTGCGTACCTTAGGCGCAATAGGTGTTGTAGAGCTAACTAATGCTGCTGGCAATGTAGATGTTGCTAAAATTCAAGCCTTTTTTGTAGAACAAGGCGTATGGATTAGACCCTTTGGTAAACTTATTTACCTAATGCCCCCGTATATAAGTGACTCAGCCAGTATAAACACCTTATGTGATGCCATTTACACTGCAATTGCAGGTAAGCATTACTGCTAAGCGTTAAATTATACCTAAGAGGCATAGTCATTATTTGCCTGTTAGGTATTAATTTTGCTCAGGTTTTGAGCTTTGCATTGACGTATTTGTTATATTGATTTTAGTAAATATTACGGATATGAT
The DNA here is from genome assembly GCF_042466295.1 of Pseudoalteromonas sp. R86517. Taxonomy (NCBI): domain Bacteria; kingdom Pseudomonadati; phylum Pseudomonadota; class Gammaproteobacteria; order Alteromonadales; family Pseudoalteromonadaceae; genus Pseudoalteromonas; species Pseudoalteromonas sp. R86517. Next base: position 1,417,656 of record NZ_JAXHCB010000001.1, on the reverse strand, counting down.
AATGTCTATCATTTACAATTACCTTTTCGGACTCTTTACTATGAAACACCTTTCTAAATCTGTAAAAACATTAGGTGCAAGCTTATTGTTAGCTTCTGCTTTTGTAACGCAACCGGCGCTAGCTAACGGCCCAATTGGTGAGCACGTAAACCATTTACAAGAAAACATTAAAGACTATTCAGAAGAAGTTGAATGGATGGTTGGTAAAGTAGACACCATGGTAACTGACTACAGCAAAAGCGGTGCAAAGGCTGTAAACAGCGACGATTTAATTGAATATTGGGAGTCGGTTAAGTTTCACAGCGCCATTGAAACTAACTTTGTGCCTGTATATGCCTCAATTTGGCAAGGCATTTATGGTGTAAAAATGGCTATTGATAACAACAAGCCTGCCCAAGAAGTGCGCAATCAGCAAAAAGCCATGAACATAGCCTTGTGGCAAGGTCTTGGTGCTGTTAAGCTTGCGGCAAAATTCCAGCAAAAAGGCTTACTTGATACAATTAAAGCCACTGCTACAGAAGGCATGACCCAAAGTGCCACCATTGACGAAATCAAGCACAAGCTTGACCGTGTTGTTGCTAAATTTGCAGAGCGCTTAAACGAAGAAGCCACTGAAATTGTTCACGATACGTATTTACACCTTTTTGAAGGCGTAGAAGGTACGCTTATCGAACAAGATGCAAAACTAGTAGAAGTGCTGGAAAAAGATTTTAACGTAACACTACCGCAAACAATTAAAAGCGCTAAAAGCGTTGACGAAGTACGTGACGTGGTAAGTGATATGCACACTAAATTAGACCGCGCTAAAACGCTAATAGAAAAAGCGGAGAAGTCGCGTAAGGATGTTTTTTAAGTGAAGCGTAGGACCTTTATACAAGGCCTAGCTGCGTTAGGGGTTGTTGGCGCTTTGCCACTGCCCCTTTCTCGCGCACTAGCTGCCGATATAGCAAACCCAGTTTCTGTTGATAATTTACCAAAGCTTAAAGGTGATTTAACCTTATACCTAGGCCGTGGTGAAGGTGGTTTGTATGAAAATGTATTACAAGCGATTCAGAAAAAAAATCCTGACTTTAACTTAGCTATTCGCCGCGGTCCGACTGCTGCACTTGCCAATACTATAGTGGCAGAGGCAAAGGCAGGTGTACGCCGCGCCGATTTATTTTGGGCGGTTGACTCAGGCGCTATTGGCCTAGTTACCGATGCAGGCCTTGCAAAGCCCCTACCGAGTGATTTATCTGCACAGTTACAACCGCAATTTAGATATGATCAATGGGCGCCGGTTACCGGTCGGATCAGAACCTTGCCGTATAACACATCGCGTCTAACTAAAGACCAAATTCCCACAAGCATAATGGACATTGCAGATAGCGATTTATCAATTGGCTGGGCGCCTGCTTATGCGTCGTTTCAATCGTTTGTTACCGCTATGCGTATTTTAGAAGGCGATGATAAAACCGCTAAATGGCTTAAAAAAGTTAAAAAGCGCGCTAAAACATACGCCGGTGAACTCGGTGTTGTAATGGCGGTAGAACGTGGTGAAGTAGATATTGGTTTTGCTAATCACTACTACACGCTGCGTCTTAAATCGGGTAAACCAGATGCTAAATTAGACTTAGCCTTTACCGAGCAAGATGCAGGTTGTTTAGTCAATGCCTCGGGTATTTTAACGCTAAACGATGACCCACTTGCTACTAACTTTATGCGTTACTTATTAAGCGAAGAAGTACAAGGTTATTTAGCCCGAGAAGCGTATGAAATACCGCTTGTTAATGGCATTACTCAACCGGCAGGCTTACCATCGCTGAGTGACATATCTCCACCAAAGGTTGATTTAACTCAACTTGCGGATTTACGCCCCACCATCAACTTGATGCGCAACAACGGCGTTTTATAAATGCGAATACCTGCTTCTTACCCAATGGCGCTGCTTGCAGCGCTCATTACGATTACCCCTGTTTATATTTTAATTACCCTTGCTAGCGACTCCAGTACCCTTTTTGACAGTCATAATTTAAAAATACTGGGCAATACGTTATCGCTAATGGGCTTAACCGTATTTGGCTCAATTCTGATTGGGGTACCACTGGCTTTTATAAGTGCTTATGTGCATTTGCCTTTTAAAAAAATATGGCTGGTGATTTTTGCCGCGCCCTTGGCTATTCCAAGTTATATTGGCGCATTTACTTTGTACGCTGCGTTTGGCCCAGGTGGTGAAATAAATAACCTACTTGGCTTTGAAACCCCACCCATGTATGGGTTAAGCGGTGCAGCCATTGTAATGACCTTGTATACCTTCCCTTTTGTAATGATGACCACACGCTCGTCACTGCTCAGTTTAGATGCCAGCATGGTAAATGCAGCGCGTACCTTGGGTATGTCGATGACACAAAGTGTGTTTAAAGTAATTTTACCCCGTGTAGTTAACGGTATAGCAGCGGGCTCATTATTAGTGGCGCTGTATACACTTTCAGACTTTGGTACACCCGCAATGATGCGCCTAGATACCTTTACCCGGGTAATTTACGTAGAATACAATGCGTTTGCATTAGGGCGCGCGGCAATGTTGTCGCTGCAATTAATGGTTATTGTTGGCTTTTTACTTTTAATAGAATCCCAAATAAAAACCGCCTCTGAACGACACGGTCGCCCACTGGTTTTATTTCCAACTAAATGGCAAATAACCGCAATGATTACTGCGTTTGGCCCTATTTTATTGTTAGCTATTGGTTTACCGCTGGCGATATTTTTTGTTTGGCTAGCACGCGATGGTTACAGCAATTTTGACTTTAGCATAGCGTGGAACTCAGCGTATGCCTCAGCCATTGCTGCCATAGTGGCGGTTATTGTAGCTATTCCTGTTGCTCATGCCGCATTAAGCGGAAAAGCCGGCAGAATAATGGAGCGCGTTACCTATTTTGGTTTTGGTATTCCTGGCATTGTGATGGGCACCGCGCTGGTATATGGCGGCTTGCAACTTCCGTTTTTATATCAAACATTAGCGCTTCTGATTATTGCTTATATGCTACGATTTTTACCGCTTGCCGTTGGCTCTATTCGCACCAGTACAGAGCATTTAGATCAAAGCTTAATAAAGTCTGCTCGCGTATTAGGCGCAAGCCCGCGTGAAGCCTTTACTCGCATTACCCTGCCGCTAACAATGCGTGGTATTATTGCCGGTGCTGCATTGGTATTTTTAGAATCAATGCGCGAGCTTGAAGCAACGCTATTGCTAGGCCCAACCGGGTTTGAAACCCTTTCAACCTATTTATGGCGTGTGTACGAAGCCGGTTATTTTGGCCGTGCTGCCATTCCCGGTTTATTGTTAGTGGTGATTTCTGCCTGTGGCTTAGCTATTATGATGTCTGGCGAAAAACGTAACCAACTCGAACATTGAGGATTTAAAAACAAATGCTATCTGTAAGCCAGTTGTCTATAGATTACGGCAGTAACCGTGTAGTAAGCGATTTAAATATATCGTTAGGTGAAAATGAAATTCTCATGCTAGTAGGCCCTACGGGCTGCGGTAAAAGTACAATATTGCAAGCACTTGCAGGGCTTATCCCCATTAGCGAGGGTGAAATAAACGTAGGCAAATGGCGCGCAACACCAAAACGTAATGTGCCCCCTGAAAAACGCAGTGTTGGTATGGTGTTTCAAGACTTTGCATTGTTTCCACATTTAACGGTTGAGCAAAACATTTGTTTTAGATTAAAAGACACCGCCATTGCCGATCATTGGATTAAACTGCTTGGTCTAAATGATTTTAGAGCAAAAAAGCCAGCCACCCTCTCTGGCGGTCAAAAACAGCGCGTAGCACTTGCGCGTACACTTGCTCACCAGCCAGATTTTGTATTACTTGATGAACCCCTTTCTAACCTTGATGCCGCATTAAAAGATATGCTGCGCTGGGATATAAGAAACGCCTTAAAAGAAGCGGGAGTGCCTGCCGTGTGGGTTACTCACGACCAAGAAGAAGCGCTTTCGGTAGGTGACCGTGTAGGTGTATTACAAAACGGTGAAATACAACAACTCGATAGCCCTGAACAATGCTTTAGCATGCCAAACAACCGCTTTGTAGCACGCTTTTTAGGTGAGGCAAGCTTTATTGCTGGGCAGTTTGAAAATGGCCAAGCAACCACTAGCATTGGCGTAGCACCAGGGCAAGGTATAGACTGCGACAGTGGCGATGTAGATGTGTTGCTTCGCCCTGACGATGTACAGCTTATTCAAAACTTAAATCAACCTAACGGTGAAGTTGTTTGGGTACGCTTTGAAGGTGGCAGCCGTTTATGTGCGGTTAAATTAAGCTGTAATACGCTCGTTACTAGCCGTGTAAGCCACGAGGTTGTGGTTAATCCGGGTGACAGCGTTCATGTATCTATTGTTACTACTCACCCGCTGGCTGTGTATAAAAAACAATAATTAAACTATGAGGTAGCTATGTCTAAACAGGGCCCTAATCCAAATAACCTTGCCCCTGTTGAGGGCTTTCCTCAGGTTGGCTTTTTAAAAAACTTTATTACCTCGCCTAATATAGTGGTGGGTGATTATACCTATTACGACGATCCTGACGGCCCTGAAAACTTCGAAAAAAATGTCCTTTACCATTTCGATTTTATTAAAGATCGTCTCATTATTGGAAAGTTTTGCGCCATAGCTAAAAACGTGACCTTTATAATGAACGGCGCTAATCATCAAACCACGGGGTTTTCTACCTATCCATTTTTTATATTTGGCAACGGCTGGGAAAAATCGGCCCCGCAGGCTGGCGAGTTACCCTTTAAAGGCAATACGGTTATCGGTCACGATGTATGGATTGGTTATGACGCAACCATAATGCCAGGGGTAAATATTGGCAGTGGCTCTATCATTGCAAGTAAATCGGTGGTTACCTGCGATGTACCCCCTTATAGCGTGGTAGGTGGTAATCCGGCAAAAGTAATTAAGCCTAGGTTTGATAGCAACACAATAAATACGTTATTAGATATAGCTTGGTGGGATTGGAGCAATGAAAAAATCACTGCTCATCTAGATGCCATTACTCAATGTGATTTAAGCGCTTTAATAAAGCTTAAATAACCCATAAGTAACACTCACCTACCACTCAAACATGTACGCCATTTTACTAATGGTTTTTAAAGGCACGTTATGCGTATTGCGCTTAGCATATAAATGCTGCATAGACTTGTCTTTTACTTCACCAACAATAACTTCTTTAACTTGATAACCAAGTGCATGTGCTGCTTGAGAGTACGCAATAAACTCCCATTTTTTTATATTGGTGTTATCAACAATTACAAGCGGAATATTTTGCGCTAAAGCATTTATAAAGCGCGCTAAATTTAAATTATGATATTGCGGTAGTTTAAATTTATCAAAGTGATACTCGCCCTGTTCATTGACAAAGTAGTCATCGGTTGAACAAATTAAATACTGGCTTGTATCTACTCCACCAAGCTCGTCGGCTAGGGTTTGTGCATAGTAAGACTTACCACTTCCTGGTAGCCCTCTTAAAATAAAAACTTGTTTCATAGCATCCATTTTTGGGTAATGGTAAATATTAAATAGTTAAAATTATGATGTGCTGATTTACCGGCTTAATTGTTACTTATTATTTCATCATTGTAAGCCATTAGAATAACGCTGAAGCAGTTAGCGCGCCCACTAGCTTACAAATTTTGCTCGGTGATTGAATAGCCTTAAGGTTGGCTAATTTCAATCCGTAGAGTCAACACGCAGTAATAATGCCACAAAATCACTAAATTTCAGAGCACCAAATAACAATAGTGGTAATTTAAAGCAAAAAACGCTTTAAAAGTAACCCACTTGCATAAAAACTTTTAAAGAGTTGCTCACAATAGTTTTTTTATTTTATTTAACTAGGTAAGATACACGGTTCAAGTTCAACGCACTAAATTTAACCGCTGCGTTGAGTAGTTAATATTATACAGTTAGGCAACTTATATCATTGGAGTGAAGATGAGCCATTTAGCGATTTCAGAGCTATTAAAAGGCAATGTTGCGGTAGACAGCCAAGTAACAGTAAAAGGCTGGATCCGTACACGCCGCGATTCAAAAGCAGGAATATCATTTTTAGCCGTTCATGACGGTTCGTGTTTTGATCCTATTCAAGCGGTAGTTCCTAATTCACTAAATAATTATGATGAAGTTACTAGCTTAACAGCCGGTTGTTCTGTGTCGGTTACTGGTGTGTTAGTGCAATCTGCAGGTAAAGGTCAGTCATTTGAAATTCAAGCTAATTCTGTCACAGTTTTAGGTTGGGTAGAAAACCCAGATTCATACCCTATGGCCGCTAAGCGCCACAGCATTGAGTATTTACGTGAGCACGCTCACCTTCGCCCACGTACAAACATGATAGGTGCAGTAACACGTGTGCGTAACTGTTTAGCACAAGCTATTCACCGTTTTTACCACGAGCAAGGCTTTTACTGGATCAGCACCCCAATCATCACAGCCAGTGACTGTGAAGGCGCAGGTGAAATGTTCCGCGTATCAACACTTGATATGCAAAACTTGCCACGCACTGATAAAGGCGACGTTGATTACAGCGAAGACTTTTTTGGTAAAGAAGCCTTTTTAACGGTATCTGGCCAGTTAAATGGTGAAACATACGCATCGGCTATGTCAAAAATTTACACCTTTGGCCCAACATTCCGTGCAGAAAACTCAAACACGTCTCGTCACTTGGCTGAGTTTTGGATGGTTGAACCTGAAGTAGCATTTGCTGATTTAGAAGATATTGCAAAACTTGCTGAAAACATGCTTAAGTACGTATTTAAAGCGGTACTTGAAGAGCGCCGTGACGATATGGAATTTTTTGCACAACGTATCGAAAAAACAGCGATTAGCCGTTTAGAAGAGTTTGTAGAAAAAGACTTCGCCCAAGTTGATTACACTGACGCCGTAGAAATACTTAAATCATGTGGTAAAAAGTTTGAGTACGCCGTTGAATGGGGTGTAGATTTACAATCTGAGCACGAGCGCTACTTAGCTGAAGAGCACTTTAAAGCACCGGTTGTTATTAAAAACTACCCGCGCGATATTAAAGCGTTTTACATGCGCCAAAACGAAGACGGTAAAACCGTTGCCGCTATGGACGTTGTAGCACCAGGCATTGGTGAAATTATTGGTGGTTCACAACGTGAAGAGCGCCTTGATGTGCTTGATGCGCGTTTAGATGAAATGGGCTTAAACAAAGAAGATTACAGCTGGTACCGCGATTTACGTAAATACGGTAGCGTGCCACACTCTGGCTTTGGTTTAGGTTTTGAACGCCTAGTTGCTTATGTTACAGGTATGGGCAACGTACGTGATGTAATTGCCTTCCCTCGTACTAAAGGCAGCGCAACGTACTAATCAATTAATTGATTTTAAAAGCCAGCTTTTTTGCTGGCTTTTTAATGCCTGTTGTTTTTAATTATGGCTTTGTTAAATACTGTTTATAAATTAGAGATTTATAAATTTTGAACTATAGTTTTATAACGTATTCGTTATTTGGCTAATAGCATGATAAAAAACCTTATTTTAGCAGCCACCGTTCTGCTTTCTTCCTCTAACATTGCAACGTCAGTTTCTGATATCGCCCCCGATCACAAGCCTTTACTTATTGGCGGTTCTTCTTCGGTCTCGCACCTGTTGCTTTTATTAAAGCCCAACTATGAAGAGCAAACTAATACGGCCATGCAAGTCCGCTCCATGGGCAGTACTAAAGGCATTAAAGCCATAGCACAAAACATTATTGATATTGGTACTTCTTCGCGCTATTTAACCAATGAAGAGCAAGAGCAATACCCTCATGTACGTCAAATTGTTATTGCGCAAGATGCGCTGGTATTTTTTACTAACAAAAAAAATAACATTGATTCGCTAAGCGTAGAGCAACTCAGCGACATTTATGCGGGCAAATATAAAACGTGGCAAGAAGTTAACCCAAATTATAAACCAGAGACACAAAGAGATAATAAAATTCTCCTGTTTAGTAAGGCCTATAACCATGGCACCTTTGATATTTTATTAGAGTTTTTAAACCTATCTTTTATGCGGGTTCCAAATGGTAATACAATTAAACTAAAGCAGGCAGGTAACCACGGGTTATTTCCTAAAATGGAAGTGCAGATGTATGACGAATTTAACCAAGCCCTTGGCATAGTACAACGCATGCCCAATGCCATTGCTTTTGACTCTTACGGTGCAGTATCGCAGCTGCTTGGCTCTAAAAAAATAAATAAAATAAATTTACTTGGTATCAATGGCGTTAACGTTTCAGATGAAACTATTAAAAATGGTGAATATACGTTTGTTCGCCCCCTAATTTTATTGGTAAATAGCCAATCGAGCCGCTCTGTAGAACAAGCAGAGGTGTTGCTTAATTTATTAAAAGATAAGCGTGTTTTAGATACTTTGTCAGCGCATCATTATTCTATGCTTGAGGTGGAATAAAAAAAGCCGCAGGAACCTAAGTTCACCGCGGCTTTACAACCAGAATATGTTTATAGCGCGTTTTCAAGCTGCGGTAATACCTCAAATAAATCAGCAACCAGACCGTAATCTGCCACCTGAAATATAGGTGCGTCTGGGTCTTTATTAATCGCTACAATAACTTTTGAGTCTTTCATACCTGCTAAATGTTGAATAGCACCACTTATGCCCACGGCAATATACAGATTAGGCGCCACGATTTTACCCGTTTGTCCTACTTGCATATCGTTCGGTACAAAGCCTGCATCAACGGCAGCACGAGACGCACCAATTGCAGCGCCTAACTTGTCAGCAATACCGTTTAATAAAGCAAAGTTTTCACCATTTTGCATGCCACGACCACCTGATATAACTACCTCTGCTGCAGTTAGCTCAGGACGCTCTGACTCGGTTTGTTCAACACTTACAAAGTCACTTAATTGAGTATCACTTAACGTATCTAATGCATTTATGCTGGCAGGTGATTGTTGGCTTTGTAAGTCAAAACTACTCGCTCGTACGGTGATCACTTTTTTACTATCAAGCGATTTAACCGTGGCAATTGCATTACCGGCGTAAATGGGGCGTTTAAATGTATCACTATCTATTACTTCTATTATTTCTGACACTTGCGCTACATCTAAAAGCGCTGCAACGCGAGGCATAAAGTTTTTACCTGTGGTGGTTGCACTGGCAACAATATGTGTATAATTATCGGCAATAGTTAAAACAAGCTCAGCCATATTTTCAGCTAACTGATGCTGATAAAGTGCATTATCGGCGGTGAGTACAGTTGTAACACCTTCAATACTGGCAACCTGTTCGCTCATTGCGCCTACATTTAAACCCGCAATAAGTACATCTATATCAAAGCCTAATTTACTTGCCGCATTGATTGTTTTTGAGGTTTCTGGTTTTAGTGCACCGTTATCGTGCTCTGCAATTACAAGTGTTTTCATTTAAATCACCTTTGCCTCTGTTTTAAGTTTCTCTACCAGCTGGGCTACATCTTCAACAATAATACCGCCACTGCGCTTAGCCGGCTCTTCTACTTTTATTAACTGTACGCGGGGTGTTAAATCAACACCTAACGAATCTGCTGCTATTACATCAAGTGGTTTACGCTTTGCTTTCATTATATTTGGCAGCGATGCATAGCGAGGCTCGTTTAAGCGTAAATCGGTAGTTACAATAGCGGGCAATTTTAGTGAAACAGTTTGTAAGCCACCATCTACCTCACGGGTTACATTCACTGTGTTACCGTTGATATCCACCTTAGAGGCAAACGTACCTTGGCCGCGCTTAGTTAAAGCCGCAAGCATTTGGCCTGTTTGGTTGTTGTCTGAGTCAATAGATTGCTTGCCTAAAATAACTAGTTCTGGGGCTTCTTGCTCAACTAATTTTGCTAATAATTTAGCAATGTGCAGCGATTCTAGTTTTTCATCGGTTTCGATGTGAATGGCTTTATCTGCACCTAATGCAAGTGCGGTGCGTAGCTGCTCTTGGGCTGCTTTTGCACCAATTGTTACCGCTATAACCTCTGTTGCTGTGCCCGCTTCTTTTAATCGAATGGCTTCTTCTATCGCAATTTCACAAAATGGGTTCATTGCCATTTTTACATTTGCTAAGTCAACGTCGCTATTATCAGCCTTTACGCGTGCTTTAACGTTGTAATCGATCACTCTTTTTATTGGAACGAGAACTTTCATAGGAACTCCATCTATATTTAAACCTACAAGCTAACGTGTACGTCAACCTATTTATTTTATGAATTCAGACTACTTCCTGTTGACGTAAACGTCAACCTAAAATAACCTTAAAGTATTCACAGCCTGTAACATTTAATGTGCAAGTATTAAAAAGGCTGCATTGCTTATCTAATTTAGCTAAGCCCGTCATTGATTAAGAGGTTATTATGGTCGAACGTGAAACCATGGAATTTGATGTAGTTATTGTAGGTGCGGGCCCAGCCGGCCTTGCCAGTGCAATTAAGCTCGCACAGCTAGCGCAAGAAAAACAACAAGAACAAACTATCTGTGTGGTAGAAAAAGGCTCCGAGGTAGGCGCGCATATTCTTTCAGGCGCGGTATTTGAAACCAAAGCCTTAGATGAGCTTTTGCCTAACTGGCAAGAGCTAGGCGCTCCCGTCACTACACAAGTGACACAGGATGAAATTTATTGGTTTAATAACAGCGAAAAAGCCACTACTCTCCCTCGCTTTGCGACCCCTAAAACATTTCATAATGAAGGTAATTACATAGTTTCTATGGGCAATGTGTGCCGATGGCTTGCCGAGCAAGCTGAAAATTTAGGCGTTGAAATATTCCCAGGCTTTAGCGCTCACTCTTTAATTATTGAGCAAGACACTGTTAAAGGCATTATTACGGGCGATATGGGCGTTGATAAAGACGGCAATGAAAAAGATGGTTATATGCCAGGTATGGAACTTCGCGCTAAATACACTGTATTTGCTGAGGGGTGTCGCGGGCATTTAGGTAAACAGCTTATCAACGAGTTTGCGCTTGATAAAGATGTGTCACCACAGCACTATGGCTTAGGCTTTAAAGAGATTTGGCAAATAGATGCCAGTAAGCACCAGCAAGGTAAAGTAGTGCATGGTACGGGCTGGCCGCTAAGTGGCGATACCAATGGCGGCTCTTTTATGTATCACTGCGATAACAATCAAGTGGTTGTAGGGTTAATTGTTGATTTAAATTATTCTAACCCGCATTTAAGTCCGTTTGATGAGTTTCAGCGAATGAAACACCACCCTGTTTTTAAGCAAACCCTTGAAGGGGGTGAACGCATTGCCTATGGTGCCCGTGCAATTGCAAAAGGCGGCCTTCACTCGCTGCCTAAAATGCATTTTGCTGGTGGCTTATTAATAGGTTGCGATGCCGGTACACTCAATTTTGCCAAAATTAAAGGTAACCATACCGCAATGAAATCAGGCATGGTGGCGGCAGACGTTATTTTTAAAGCGCTTCAAAATGGCCAAGCTAATACTGATTTAGCCGATTATAAAAACGCGTTTGAAAATACTTGGGCTTATAAAGAGCTTTACCAATCGCGTAATTTTGGCCCCGCTATGCATACATTAGGTAAGTTTGCTGGGGGTGCGTACAATACCCTTGATCAAAACATCTTCAGCGGAGCACTGCCCTTTACCTTTAAAGACAACACGCCCGATTACGATACGCTAAAAGATGCAGCTAACAGCCCTCACATTGACTACCCTAAGCCTGATGGCCTACTTAGCTTTGATAAGCTCTCTAGCGTGTTTTTATCTAATACTAATCATGAAGAGTCGCAGCCTTGCCATTTAAAGCTTAAAGATCCCGCCATTCCTATTGCGGTTAATTTAGTAAAGTTTGACGAGCCCGCACAGCGCTATTGCCCTGCAGGGGTATACGAAGTGCAACAAATTGAAGGTGAAGATCAGTTTGTGATCAATGCTCAAAACTGTGTGCACTGTAAAACCTGCGACATAAAAGACCCAAGCCAAAACATTACGTGGGTAACACCCGAAGGTGCTGGCGGGCCAAACTACCCTAATATGTAACTAATTTATGCACAAAGGTGCATTAAAAACCTATCTTTTACATATAAATTATAAACCTATCCTAAATTGCAGGGGCTTCGGCCCCTTTTTTACGGTATGCTCATAGGTAAGTTTCATAAAGTGAGTATTTAATATGCCGTCGTCAAATGTTGTATTTCGTTTTTTAGCAGAGCCTACCGATGTAAATTTTGGTGGGAAGGTTCATGGTGGTGTGGTCATGAAATGGATTGACCAAGCGGGTTATGCCTGCGCTGCAGGTTGGAGCGGCCATTATTGCGTTACCGTTTCTGTTGCTGGGGTTAAATTTAGACGCCCTATTTTGGTTGGGCAAATTGTCGAAGTTGAAGCAAAAATTGCGCATACAGGGTCAACAAGTATGCAGATATTTATTCAGGTACGGTGTGGCGATCCTAAAACTCAAAACATGGTAGAAACAAACCACTGTGTTATTAGCTTTGTAGCAATGGACGAAACAGGTTACCCGGTAGAGGTTCCTGCTTTTAAAGCACAAACAGAAGAAGATATTAAATTGGAAAACTACGCTATTAAAATGAAACAAATTGCAATTGAGACAGAAAATTTGCTTCATAAAGTATAAAAGTACAATGTAAAATTCACATAGACCGTGTAAAAGGTACAACTTTTACTTAGAAAACAAAAAACTAAAAAAGTTCACCCTGCTTATAAAAAATACAAAATAGCCGTAAAAATGCCGTATAAGTCGTTTTTACGGCTATTTTGTAACCACAGCCTATTGTTGGCATGCTCACTGCAAATAACTAATTGTCGTTTGATAAGTTAAATCAAACATTTATTATTTTTTTAAAGGAGCTATACAATGATTAAAACACTTTCTCTTTCTGCAATTGCTTTAGCAACACTGGGTTTTAACTCTGCAGCACACGCTGACATTACGGATTTTGATTCTCCTCGCATTTATACAGGTGTTGGTTATGGCCAATACTCATTTGAATTTGAAGACAGCGAAAACGACACTGAATTTGATGACGATGCACAAATGCTAAAAGGTTACATTGGTACACAATTTAACGAACACTTTAGCGTTGAGTTAGCTTATCAAAACTTTGATGAAGTGAGCGACATCGACAGCAAAGCAGAAGTTGATGGTGTGTCATTAGCAGCTATTTTAGCGGCTCCGCTTTCTGAAAGCTTTTCAGTATATGCTAAAGGTGGTTGGTTTGAATGGGATGCAGATGTAGAGCAAGAGCTTCCTGTTGGTAGCATTTCAGCATCACAAGACGGCGGCGACGTGTTTTACGGCGCGGGTATTCAATACGCGTTTTCTAGCAATGTTCAAATGCGCTTAGAGTACGAACGCTACGAACTAGATGATGAGATTGACCCAGAAATGGATGTTGCATCAGTATCAATTCAATACATGTTTTAATTAGCATTTAAAACACTTAAGGGTGAGCCATGTGCTCACCTTTTTGTTGCTTATAAATAATACCCATCCGTAATAATAGCTAATCATTTTGCGGGGCTAAACGTGTCGCTCCAGCCTCAAAATAACTCCACTTAATTAAGCAGATTGGTATAAACACTAATTACTACATTTTAAACCGCTTAGTCCAATACTCGATTAAACCAGCCAGTCTAAAATATAACGCATTAACTGTACTGCTATAAATACTAAATAGAGGTAGAATAGCGCCCTATTTTTTAGTTAACTGAGCATTATGAGCGATTATAGCATTTCGGCTGTTGGCCACATTCAATCCCCTTATAAACAAAAGTTTGCAATACCTAGGCAGCCACGTTTAGTGCCTCAAGCTAAAGCCAAACTTATTTTTACTGCTGAGTTTAATCGTGAAGAATTTGTGCGAGGCATTGAAGAATTTAGCCATATTTGGCTGTTATTTAGGTTTCATGAAACCGCCGGTAAAGGGTATTCAGCTATGGTGCGCCCCCCACGTTTAGGCGGCAATGAGCGCAAAGGCGTTTTTGCAACGCGTGCCACATTTAGACCCAACGCCATTGGGATGAGCGCTGTAAAACTTGAAGGTGTTGAGTATAAAAACGGCCAACTTAGTTTACTGCTTGCTGGTATAGATTTACTCGATGGCACGCCTATTGTGGATATAAAGCCTTACTTACCGTATTCAGATGCAATGCATGACGCCAGTGCCGGTTTTGCCGATACCCGACCAGAAACACAAATGAGTGTAGCGTTTTCACCCGAGGCAATTGACTTTATTGCCAAGCAAACACACTACCCTGAGCTTGAAGATTTTATTGCTAATGTACTAAAACAAGACCCACGCCCTGCCTATAAAAAACAAAAACAAGGCGAGCAAAGTTATGGTATGACACTGTATAATTATAATATACGCTGGCAGGTTAACGGTGAGCATAACTTAGTAACAAGTATAGAAAATAACTAAAAAGTGCAGTTAGCGCTTTAGTGTAAAAGCAAGCGCTGGTAAACTTAGCGCCCTATTAAAAAGAACATATTACTTAATTTCGGAAAAATCATGCGTACCAGTCAATATATACTCGCAACACTTAAAGAAACGCCATCAGATGCTGAAATTGTTTCGCATCAATTAATGCTTAGAGCCGGTATGATCCGTCGCGTCGCTTCGGGTTTATATACATGGTTACCCTCTGGTTTACGCGTGCTTCGTAAAGTAGAAAATATTGTTCGTGAAGAAATGGATAAAGCAGGCGCAATAGAAATGTTGATGCCGGTTATTCAACCTGCTGATTTATGGCAAGAGTCTGGCCGTTGGGAGCAATTTGGTCCTGAACTTGTGCGCTTTAACGACCGCCATAACCGTGAGTTTGCGCTAGGTCCTACGCATGAAGAAGTGATTACAGATTTTGTTCGTAAAGAGATTAGCAGCTATAAACAACTGCCTGTTACTTTGTACCAAGTACAAACTAAAGTGCGCGATGAAAGACGCCCACGCTTTGGTGTAATGCGTGCACGTGAATTTACGATGAAAGACGCGTATTCATTTCATTTAAGTGAAGCGTGTTTAGATGCCACATATAAAGTAATGCACAAAGCGTACTGTAATATTTTTGAACGTTTAAACTTAGAATACCGCCCAGTACTTGCTGATACAGGCTCTATTGGTGGTAGCTTATCGCATGAGTTTCATGTGCTTGCTGAATCGGGTGAAGACGCAATTGCCTTTAGTGATGCAAGCGATTATGCAGCTAACATCGAAAAAGCAGAAGCGTTAGCTCCAACTCAAAGTCGTCCTGAGCCATCTAAAGAGCTTAAAGCGTTTCCTACACCAGATGCCAAAACAATTAGCGAGCTTAAAAAGCACTACGGCGTTAAACCACACCGCGGTGTCAAAACATTAATTGTGTACGGTACGCCTGATGAAAACGAACAACGTGGTTTAGTTGCGCTTGTACTACGTGGCGATCACGAGTTAAACGAATTAAAGGCTGAAAAGCATCCACTTGTAGATTCTCCACTTGAAATGGCCACTGAGGCTGACATTGTTGCAGCAATTGGTGCAAAGCCAGGTTCACTTGGCCCGGTGGGTTTAACAATGCCAATTATTGTAGACAGAACCGCTAATGTAATGGCTGATTTTGTTGCCGGTGCTAATAAAGATGACGAGCACTTTAGCGGAATTAACTGGGATCGCGATGTTAAAGAATATCAAGTTGCTGATATTCGTAACATTGTTGAAGGCGATCCGAGCCCGTGTGGGCAAGGTACTTTACAAATTAAACGCGGTATTGAAGTTGGTCATATTTTCCAACTTGGTACTAAGTACTCAGAAGCCATGAAAGCAGGCGTACTGAGCGAATCGGGTAAAAACCAAGTAATGACTATGGGTTGTTACGGTATTGGTGTTTCGCGCATTGTGGCAGCGGCTATTGAGCAAAATAATGATGATTACGGCATTATTTGGCCACAATCTATTGCCCCATTTGATTTAGCTATTGTGCCAATGAACATGCATAAGTCGCATCGTATTCCTGATATTGCTAATAATCTATATCAAGGTTTAAAAGATGCAGGCCTAGATGTTTTATTTGATGACCGTAAAGAGCGCCCTGGCGTTATGTTTAACGACATGGAATTAATGGGTGTACCTTATACTTTAGTGATTGGTGAGCGTAATCTTGATGAAAATAAGGTTGAGCTTAAAAATCGCCGCACCGGTGAAAAGTTAATGGTTGATTTAGACACCGCAATAGAGACTATTAAAGCGGCTGTTAAAGGTTAATAACACCTACGCTTAAAACAAACTATAAGGCCGCATTTAAACATGCGGCCTTTTTTATGCGCGTTTAATGATAATGTATAAAACTGCTCACCTAATCTCCTTCCCAGCCAATAAACTTTAATTAGCGGGATTGATATAAATTGTCATGGAGGCTTCGCTAAAGTGTCTCATAAGTGTCATTAGATTTATCTACAGTGTTTAATTATTACACTATGGATGACGGGCATGACAAACAATCAACAGCGTAAAAAACAACATTATCCAGCCGTTTGGATATCGGATGTACATTTAGGGTATAAAGACTGTAGAGCCGACTATTTATTAGATTTTTTAAATTCAATTGAATGCGATACGCTTTATTTAGTGGGTGATATTGTTGATTTGTGGTCGATGAAGCGCAGTTTTTATTGGCACCCATCTCATTACCAAGTGCTTAGTTGCATTCAACAAAAAGCCCTTGATGGCACCCGTGTAATATACATACCTGGTAACCACGACGAGACCTTTCGCCACTACATAAATCAAACTTTATTTGGTGTAGAAGTCCACCAGCAGTTTATTCATACCACAAAAGCCAATAAACGCTTTTTACTGATCCACGGTGATGACTTTGACTCGGCAACCCGCTACAACAAGCTCATTAGTATTGCAGGCGATGCAGGTTACGACTTACTGCTGTTTTTAAATCGTTGGACTAACCGAGTTCGTAAAGTGTTTGGCGGTAACTACTATTCGCTTGCTGCATGGATAAAAGCACGCGTACATAAAGCCCGTGAAGCCATAGCGGCTTTTGAAGATGCCGCTATACATGAGGCAAAAAAACAAAAGGTCGATGGCATTATTTGTGGACACATCCATCACCCTAAAATTAAAGTAGTAGATGGCATAGTGTATTGTAATGATGGTGATTGGATTGAAAGCTGTACCGCATTAGTTGAGCAACCAAACGGTAAAATAGAGCTGTTGCATTGGTCTGATACGCAAAAAGTACTTGATACAGCCGATGTAACCAGCTTAGTTAAACCTATTCAAACTGATACCAAACCAAGTAAGTCAGCAGCGTAACTGCTGACTTAGCTCATTTAGTTTAACCAGGTTAGCAGCCTATTTTTAAGCGTTTTAGGCTTTATTGGCTTGGTAATATAATCATTCATGCCGGCGGTAATGCAACGCTCTCTATCGCCTTCCATTGCACTTGCGGTCATGGCAATAATTGGAATGCTAATATACTCAACCCCAGCTTTAGCATTTCTTATCTCGCTGGTGGTATCGTAGCCATCTAGGTTAGGCATTTGGCAATCCATTAAAATTAAGTCAAACGGTTGCTCTTGATTAAATTTAAGGGCAGAGAGTGCTTCTATACCATCACTTGCACAGGTAATTTTTATCCCTGTGCGTTTTAAAATAGCCTTCGCTACCTCAATGTTAATCATGTTGTCGTCAACCAATAATACATGATACTTAGACAACTCAGGCTCTGGCTCTATGTCGTTTGCTTGTTTAGGCGCGGTTAAAACAAACTCATTATTAGCGCCAAAAATACTGCCTAGCTTATAGGTAAATTGATCTTGCGTAAGTGGTTTGTGCAAAATGTGGCTATGCTCAGGAAACACCTTTTTAGATTGCTTATTAACCACCATGTCTCGCAATATAAGCACATATTTTTTATCTGCCTTTTCGCAGTAGCTTATTAGCGCATTAACTTGCGGGTGTTCGTCATCAATAATCAGTAAATCGGCATCAAATTCGCTGTGTTCACTAAAGTAGTCGAGCCTTGTAATGTGGCTTGGCTGAATTTTACAGGTTTGAGTTAATAATCCGCATACATTTTTAAATACGTTATCGCGCGCAATAAGCGCCGCTACACTGACCTCTTTTGAAAGCTCAATGCCGGTATTAAGTTTTTGCTGTTGCGCCACATGTAACTCTACCGTGGCAATAAAGGTGCTGCCTACGCCTTTTTCACTGCTAACGGTGATATTACCGCCCATTAATTGCGCCAGTTTTTTACATATAGATAACCCTAAACCTGTGCCACCAAAATGGCGGGTTGTGCTTGAATCTTCTTGGGTAAACACATCGAACAGTTTATCGATGTTTTCAGGGGCAATACCAATACCGGTGTCTTTAATTATAAAGCTCATTAAAATTTTACTGTCGGTAATGTATTTAGAGTTTAAGGTTAAACTTACTTCGCCTTTATGCGTGAACTTAAACGCATTATTTATTAGATTAATTAAAATTTGCTTAAGGCGATGGCTATCACCAATAACCATTCTATCAACCACGTTTTGGGTATTTAAAAAGACCTCTAGCCCTTTACGTTGGCCCTGCAGCGCAATTGAATTAATCATATCGCTACAGACAGAGATAACATCAAACGAGTGATTATCAATATCTAGTTTACCCGCTTCAATTTTAGAAAAATCTAAAATATCGTTAATTAAATTCATTAACGAGTGCGCACTGCTATTAGCTAATTTTAAATAGTGTTGCTGTTGCTCAGTGAGGCTGTCTTCTTTTAGCATTTCAAGCATGCCTAAAACACCGTTCATGGGTGTGCGTATTTCGTGGGAAATATTGGCTACAAAGTCACTTTTTGCTTGGCTTGCGGCAAGGGCTTGGTCAATCGCTCGCTCAAGTTCAACAGTACGCTGAGATACCTTTAACTCTAACGTGCTATTTAAACCCTGTAACTGTGATTGAGTTTGCTTTAACGAGCTGATATTACGCAAAATAGCAGCAACCTGATAACGGTTGCTAAATACATCAAATACGCTGGTAAGCGTGATTGAATAGTATTCTTTATTACCATCATCACCAGTATAAACCGCTTCAAATGGCATTTTAGAGCCATGCTCTATGGTTTCACTAATGCAGTTTTTATCTTCATCTGCAAGGGTAAATAAGTTACTAAAGCGGGTGTTGTCATTACCTAGCCTACTTGCAAAAACTTTTTTAGCCGTTTGATTACAGTGAATAATAGTTTCATCACTGTCTATGGTAAAAATAGCGTCGAGTGAATTTTCAATCACTTTATTATTTTGCTCTGTTAAAGAGTGTATAAGCAGCTTGCGATTAATATAGCGCTGATACAACAGCGTAATAATTATAAATATGGTAAAAAATGTGGCGGTGATGGCAATAAAACTTTCGCGCCTTTTTGCAACGCGTTCCAACAAGGTTTCAGAATCAATAGAAACGGCCATCTCTAACGGCAGCATGGCAATATCGCCTTCAAAACTTACCCGTTTATTTAAAAAGTACTGTTTTGGCGCATCACCTATTAACAAGGTTTCGTGAGAGTTCATGTTTTGTGTGGGGCTAAATTCATCGCTCCAGGTTTTGGCTTGGTTAAATTCAAAGCCAAACCGTAAATCAGGGTTTGGGTGGTATAAAAATTCGCTTTCATTATTAAGCAAATAAATACTAATCCCAGGTGGAAGTTCAAACGTTAAACTTTCAAATAACTTATCTGCGGAGTAGTTTGTCACTAAAATTGCAAACACTTGCTTTAAATGATCAAAAACAGGCTTAGCTACGCGGTATGTACTCACAAAGGGTTTTTGTATTTCACCGTTTTCGCGGTTGTAGTTAATAGGCGATATATACACGCTTTTTTCATCAAGCATGCTGGCTTTAAGTACGTAGTCTCGCCCGCCTTTTTTTTGCAGTTGTGCGCCCTGTAGCCTAATTATGTCACCTAAAAAGCGGTCTACACGTACTATCTCTTGGCCATTTTCAGCAAGCATAATGTAACGTGCTTGCAAAATAGAATCGTCGGTTTGCATAAACCCGCTAAAAATATCAGCAAGGCGGTCTTGCCATACAGCAATTGGGGTTTGTAATAGAGGGTCAATTAATTGGTTATCGGTCGCTCTAGATATACCTTGAATAGGTGGAGTGGCGTTTAAAAAGCGAATAGCGGTAATACTGTCGTTTAAATGATTTTTTAAAGACGCGGCTTTTGTTTCAAGCTCTCGATTGAGTTCACTACGTGCATCGTTATATATCTCTGCGCGCACTTTTTTTTCAAACACATACACCGAAGGTAATGCAATAACTAAAAAAACAATAATGGCAACCAGTAACAATTTATTACCTTTTGCTGCTGTTATAAATACATTCCTTTTTAGCATTGAACCCTCACTCCTCACTATTTTCTAGTTTAGATTATAGAGGATTATTTGATAAAAAATAGAAGTAAAAATAATTAGTTACTTAAAAAATGTAATTAAAGTTTGAACAAATACTCTAAACCAATCACTTAGTATTACTATTAAAAAGCAGTGTTAATTTAAGATGAATGCCACTTTAAAAAACATACAAATTAATATAAACGGCAAATAAAAAAATTATAAGCGATAACAGTTAATGGGTAGTAAAAGTAAACGAGCAAGGCAATACCCTGCCCGTTTATAAAACCTTAAACTATCTAAATAATACGTCTTCGCGGTTAAACCACTTAACACAAAAGGCAAGTAACGCGCCGGCTATAATAGCTGTTGCTAAAAATATTAAGCCTACAAGGGTGTAATCTACCGTGCCTTTAACAATTTCTTTAATTGCGAGCGCTACATTAGTAACAGGAATAAAAGCAGTTTTAGCTGTTAGCTCTACATTAGGCATAATGGATACAATGATGGGGAAAAACACCCCCATACTTAATGGTGCCATGTAGTTTTGCGCTTCTTTAAATGTACGAGCATAAATAGATATTGCTAACGCCAATGCTGAGAATATCGCGGCAATAGGTAGTAACAATACAAAAATCATTAATAAATCGCTTACCGCTAATGAGCTAAATGCTGTTTTAATTACTTCTAGGTCTGCAAATGCAAGGGCTACGGCTATCCACCCGCCCATACTGAGTACAGTTATAGTTGTTGATGCAATTGAGGTTGTCAGTAAGGTTATAAATTTGCCTAGTACCAGCTCGGTACGCGTAATAGGTGTAAGCAATAAGGTTTCTAATGTACCGCGCTCTTTTTCACCTGCACCTAAATCTATTGCTGGGTACGTAGCGCCCATAAGAACTATAGGAATAAGTAGGTAGGGCAAAAAGCCACCTAGTTTTTCACCTAAGTTTTCACGTTTATCGGCGGTATCAACCTTTACTACTTCAATAGGGGTTAAAAGTGCTAAATGGGCTTCTTTTTCAATACCAAAACTGATTAATTTTTCTGTTTGTAATGCATCGCTATATTCTTTGGCGAGCTCTTTTACACGCTGAAATAAAAAGTTGATAGATTTAGCATCATTAAATACCACTTCCCACTTACTTTGCTGGGCATCATTTAAGGCTTGTTTAGCGTTAGTGGGTAAATATATACCCATGTCTATATCACCTGCGATTACTCCTTCTTTTAGCTCTTCAATGCTATTAAAGGTTTTAGCACCTTTATAAAGTTCAAAGCTTTTATGATAAAACACTTTTTCGGTAAACTCTGGCGCGTAGTCGCCATTAATAATGGCGTAGGTATGTACCTTTTGTTCAGCATCGAGTGCCGCTTGAGAGCTAATAAACGCCATAACGGCAAATAATAAGGGAAAAACCGCAACGGGTAGAGCGACTACAAACAACAAGGTTTTTTTATCGCGTAGGAGTTCTGTTAATTCCTTTTTAAAAACTTCAAACATCGTGTTTCTCCGTTAATATGTTCATAAACGCTTGGTTTAGCTCTTCGCTATTACCTGCCTGTTTGAATTCAGCAAGCGTGCCATCAAAGCAACTTACGCCTTCATTAATTACCGCAACACGGTCACATAAAAGGGCGACTTCATCTAAATGGTGCGTTGAAAAAATAACAGGCGTGCCTTGCGCCTTTAAGCCTTTAATAAAGTTTATAACCGTTTGTGTGGTCATGATATCAAGGCCTGTTGTTGGCTCATCGAGTACCACCACCTCAGGGTGATGTACCACAGCACGGGCAATATTGGCTTTTTGCTTCATGCCGGTAGATAGGTTTTCTGCACGTTTATCAATAAATTTATGCATGTCGAGCAAAGTAAAAAGTTCTTCGCAACGAGCCGCTATTTGCTCTTTGTTCATTCCATGAAGCTTTGCAAAGTATTCAATATTTTCTTTAACGGTCAGGCGACCATACAAACCAGTTGAACCGGATAAAAAACCAATAGACTTGCGCCCTACTAACGGCTTTTTAATTATGTCGTTGCCAGCAATAGTTATTGTGCCTTCATCGGGCTTAAGTGCAGTTGAGAGCATACGCAATGTAGTAGTTTTACCCGCGCCATTAGGGCCAAGTAACCCTAACACTTCGCCTTTTGCACATTGAAAGCTGACATCTCTTACTGAATGAAAAAAATCTTTATCTTCACGCGGGTCTATATCATCAACTTTATTTTTTTTGTGATCCTTGGTTAACTTAAACTTTTTTTTAAGCCCTGCGACTTCTATCATTTTCGTATCCTTCGTTTAGCTCTAAAGTAATCGGTATTATCATAGAACGATTCATTCTCATTTGCGTCATGCCACCCTGGTACACCTAATAATGGCAATGGAGAAAGCTGTTTGTTATCGGCTAAGCAATGCTCTGTTTTTATCTTCTCATAAAGTACTTGGTCTAGGTACTGATATTGAGTAACTAAATCTTTACAAAATATTTCATCCGGTACACTTACAAATAACACTTTACCCGTTAAACCAATATAGGGTTTTGTGAGCATTTCATAATTAGCGTGGCCAAACATAAAAGGTTGTATTGTTTTGCCCCACTCTTCTCGGTGAGTTATAAATGCAGTTTTCCATTGGTGGTCTGTTAAAAGCGTTTGCCACTTAGTATCACTAATGGCAAGCACCACGCCGCACTCGTCAAATAATGTGAGTGCATTACGATGTTTAGTACGTTGCTTTAAGCCATGTTGCGCTATTTCTTGTACGTGGCGCTGATTAATAAGCGCCTTGGTTTTTGGAAACAAACACCAAATAAAGCCACCAAATAAATCGTGCCAATTTTTACTGCGTGTTGGCACTACGCCAGTTTCAAAAATGACTTGCTCATAATAGCGCTCACCAAAATCAACGTTTTCATCGTCTTCAAACGTTATTGGCAGGTTATTAGCATTAATGGCATTCAAATACACAGTGAGCCAATCGGGGGTTGGCCAATCAGTTTGTTTATCAATATTAAACAGTGTTCGTAAGTGCTCAAACGCACCGCTTTTCAAACTACTAACTTGCCATTGCTCGGGCGGAGTAAAGCGCTTCATTTATACCTTTAACAATTTATGCTGTTAATTTGCGGGCAGTTTACCGCAAAAACTGGTTCTAATTAATAGAAGTTAATATACTAATCACATCTTAGAACAAGAATAGAGCTACTATGAAACGATATTTCTCTCTCACACTGATTGCTGGCGCTGTGTTAGCTGGCTGTGCAACAACAAGTATTACACCTACCGATGTAACAAATGGTTACAACAGTATTAAAGCAGATGAACTTGCAGCGCACATTAAAGTGCTTGCCTCTGATGAATTTGGCGGTAGAGCGCCTTCATCTGAAGGTGAAAAACTAACCCTAGATTACTTAACTACACAATTTAAAGCATTAGGGTTTGAACCTGGTAATGGTGATAGCTTTTTACAAGAAGTGCCGCTTGTTTCATTGGAAGCTGATTCAAATATGGTATTAAGTATTGGTGGTAAAGATTATCAATACAAAAAAGACATGGTTATGGGTAGTAGCCGCATTAGCGCACAAGAAGGGATTGAAAATTCAGAGCTTGTATTCGTAGGTTACGGTGTAAATGCCCCAGAATATAACTGGAACGATTACGAAGGCCTAGACGTAAAAGGCAAAACTGTTGTAATGCTTGTTAACGATCCGGGTTTTGCTACAAAAGATCCTGCGTTATTTACCGGCGATGCAATGACCTACTACGGCCGTTGGACTTATAAATATGAAGAAGCGAGTCGTCAAGGTGCAGCCGGTGCTATTATCATTCACGAAACCGCCCCTGCGTCATACCCGTGGTCAGTTGTTGAAAACTCATGGAGCGGTGAGCAGTTTGGTTTTCAAAAAGAGAACAACAATATGGACCGCGTTGCGGTTGAAGGCTGGGTGACCACTGATGTAGCTAAAGAGTTATTTGCTAAAGCGGGTCTTGATTTTGAGACTGCAAAAGCCAATGCAGCTAAAGGTGCGTATAACGTTGACATGGGCGATTTAACTGCATCGGTTAATGTTAAAAATACAATTAAAAAATCGGTGTCGTATAACTTTATTGCCACGTTGCCGGGTAGCGAAAAAGCGGATGAACATGTTATTTATTCAGCGCATTGGGATCACTTAGGTACAGATACAACCCGTAAGGGCGACCAAATTTATAATGGGGCACACGATAACGCCACAGGCACTGCGGGGCTAATTGAGGTTGCAGAGGCATTTACTAAGCTGCCAAAGCACCCTACTCGCTCAATGACATTTTTAGCTGTTACGGCTGAAGAGCAAGGCTTACTTGGATCTAAATACTACGCTGCTAACCCAGTTATTGCTGCCGATAAAACAGTCGCCAATATAAACATGGATAGCCTAAACTTATTAGGTAAAGTAAAAGACATGAACGTAGTAGGTTTAGGTAAGTCGCAAATGGACGACCTACTAGCCAAAGCAGCAAAAGAGCAAGGTAGAACAATAGCGGGCGACCCTAAACCATCATCAGGTGGTTATTACCGCTCTGATCATTTTGCATTTGCAAACATGGGCATTCCGGCTATGTATGCAGGCGGCGGAACTGTTGCTGCTGATGAGGATACAGCAAATTATCGTAAACGTATGAGCTTAGTGCTACGTGGTTGCTACCATCAACCCTGTGACAGATACCGCGATGAGTGGGATTTATCGGGTGCGGTGCAAGACTTACAATTGTTTTATAAAGTAGGCTTTGATATTTCTGAGCAAGCACAATGGCCAGCATGGTACGAAAACTCAGAGTTTCAACGCAAATAATGTATTTAGCCTGAGCGTAGGTTATTTACCATCGAAAAACTCAAACTGAGCTATCGATTTAAATAGATGCAAATGATATTGATTATCATTTGCAAAATGTATACAGTGTGTCCTAGTTAAACTAAAACTGGGGCACACTTATGATTTTACTCTCTCAAATAGGATTTATTACGCCAGCTTCCAAACGGTTTGTTAGCCAAAATAAACGTTTACTCCTACCACTTTTTTTATTGGTATGTTTAGCTGTTCCTAGTCTTCGCGAAATAACCATTACTGCTCTCAGTGATGCGTTTTTTCAGGTTAGTGTATTTGTAGCGGCTACGTTACTTATTTACTACTACGCAATAGAACATATCCCTCAATTAGAAATGAGCTACTTAAGCGCTAAATCTAAGTCGCTTGAAGTGCTGTTTGCATCCGTTCTTGGCGCTTTACCCGGCTGTGGTGGTGCAATTATTGTGGTTACTCAATACACTAAAGGCCAAGCAAGCTTTGGGGCTATTGTTGCTGTACTTGCCGCCACAATGGGCGATGCTGCTTTTTTACTGCTTGCTACGCGCCCTACTGAAGGCTTAACAATAATGGCTATAGGTTTAGTGGTAGGCACGCTGTGTGGATTAATAGTTAATGCAATTCACAAACCTGATTTTTTACGTCCCAGCGCACAAGAGCAAAAACACCAAGTAAAAGTTTTGCCCACTAAAATAATAAAAATTAGCAAACCTGTGTGGATGTTTGCCATTATTCCAAGTTTAATCATTGCGTTTTTAATTGCATTTAATGTGGACTTTAACCAATTTGGTCAATATACCAGCACCGGTATTAGCTTATTTGGTGCAGCAATGGCACTGTTTACGGTTGTTATATGGGCCTACTCTTCTAAAGGTGAAACCTATAAAGAAATTACCTCAGAAGACGATGAATGTAATCCGCCTTCTAAGCTTATAAAAGTATTACAAGATACCCATTTTGTAACTGCATGGGTGGTGGCTTCGTTCATGTTGTTTGAAATATTAGTCAGTGTGGTAGGGCTTGATTTAAAAACCTGGTTTATGCACTACGCCTATTTAGCACCGTTAATTGCAGTCGTCATTGGTTTTTTACCTGGCTGTGGGCCACAAATAATTGTAACCACGCTTTATATACAGGGCATTATTCCTTTTAGTGCATTAGCTGCTAATGCGATTTCAAATGATGGCGATGCGTTGTTTCCTGCCATTGCAATGGCGCCAAAAGCGGCTGTAATTGCTACCTTGTATACCTCTGTACCTGCTTTAGTTGTTGGTTACGGGCTTTATTTTTTAAGTTAACAGTTTAAAAAATCATAAGTACAAAAAAGCTCAGCAATTGCTGAGCTTTTTTAATGTTAGCGTATTATTTATACAGAAACAGGTTCAGCCGCTAACTCTTTTGGATTTGGGCCATAATCGTTCTCACCTTCATGTGAGTCTTGCGCAAGGAATACAATTATAACAATCCAGCCAATGATTGGCACTAACCAAAGTAGCTGCCACCAGCCAGAGCGGCCTGTATCGTGTAAACGGCGTGCGCCAGCGCTCAATTGAGGAATTAACAGTGCCAAGCTATAGATAGTACCAATTACAGCTACACCCATTAGCTCATCAACAACACCTAGTACTATGCTGATTAATAAATTTATTAAGTAAAACATCCAAAATGCTTTACGGCGATTACGTCCTGAAAAATCTGCGTAGCTACGCAGCGCGTTCATATAATGTTCCATTACAATTCCTTAGTGTTAGTTTTTATATTCCCTAGCGGGTTTGTTTTATTACCTTTTAGTAACATTTGTATCTTAATTAAAAACACCGCGCTTTAAAACAAAAAACCAGCAAATTGCTGGTTTTTTTATAAGTTTAATTTTTAACTCATTGCCATCATCATCGCCGATGGGTTTTCTAAATACGATTTCCACAAATTATTAAAGCGCGCAATTGTACCGCCATCAATAACACGGTGATCGCCTGACCAACTCACTTGCATAATAGCTTTGCTAACAACTTGGCCGCTTTCATCAAAGCGCGGTAAGTGTTGTAATTTCCCTAATGCTACAATAGCAACTTCTGGCTTATTAATAATCGGGGTCGCAATAGTGCCGCCAATTGCCCCAATATTTGAAATGCTAATGGTGCCCCCTTTTAAGTCATCTGGTGCTACGCGCCCCTCGCGTGCTGCATCAGTTAAGCTTGTTAAACTGTTTGCAACTTCAACAATACTCTTAGATTGGCACGATTTAATATTAGGCACTAACAAACCCACTTTTGAATCCACTGCTACCCCAATATTATGATCGTCAAAGTAGGTAAGCTCAGTGCAATCATCATTTACTTTAGAATTAAGCACTGGGTACTCTTTCATCGCAAGCGATAACGCTTTGATAAAAAATGGCATCATAGTGAGCTTTACACCTTGCGCTTTATATTGCTCTTTTAAACTCGCTCGCAGGGCAATTAATTGCGTTAAGTCTATCTCGTCACTAAAGGTAAAGTGAGGGATTGTAGAGACCGAGGCCATCATTTGCTTTGCCATAGCCGCTTTAATGCCTTTAATTGGCTCTGCTCGCATACCACCGTTTTGTGTTTGTTGCGATTGTGGCTCTTTCTTTTGAGTAACGCTGTTTTTAGTAGTAGCACTACTAAGTGGTGATGTATCTATTGTGTTAGGTACCTCACCTTTAATAAATTCTTCTATGTCTTGTTTATAAATGCGGCCATTTTTACCGCTGCCCGGTACGCACGTTAAATCAACATCAAGCTCTCGCGCTTTGCGCCTTACAGCTGGAGAGGCAACCGCTTTTTTATTAACAACTTTATTTGCTGTTGTTTGCTGCGTTGCTACAGATTTATCTGCCGCTTTACTTTGTGCTTTTACAACGGCGTCGTTTACATCTACATTGGGTTTAGCTGTACTGCCGGCTATGCTCATTTGAAATAACGGGCTATGTACCTGAGCAATTTCACCTTTTTGATAGTAAAGCTTTTGCACTGTACCTGTGTATTTAGCCGGAATTTGTACCAGTGCTTTGTCGGTCATTACATCACACACAGCCTGATCTTCTTGTATTTCATCGCCTTCGGCCACTAGCCAATCAACTATTTCACACTCAACAATCCCCTCACCAATATCTGGAAGAATAAAATCTTCTAAATGCTCTGACGATGCGTTGTCGCTTTGTGTATTTTGCACTTGCTCTGTGTGTGTTTCATCGCTTTGGCTTTGCTCATCGGCTACATTCATAGCAAACAAGGGTGCATGAACCTGCGCTATCTCCCCTTTTTGATAATACAATTTAGTGATTACGCCATCGTGCACAGCCGGTATTTGCACTAGGGCTTTATCGGTCATCACGTCACAAATGGGTTGATCTTCTTTTACGGTGTCACCCTCTTGTATTAGCCATTCAACCACTTCGCACTCAACAATGCCTTCACCAATATCGGGTAATATAAAATCTTTAGCCATGGTATCCCCTAAAAATCCATTGATTGTTTAATTGCGGCCATTACTTTTAGCGCATCAGGCACATATTCTTTTTCAAGTGCTAATGGGTAAGGTGTATCTAACCCACATACTCGCATAATAGGTGACTCAAGGTGTAAAAAGCACTCTTGCTGAATAGTCGCCGCAATTTCGGCACCAAAGCCATTGGTAATAGGCGCTTCGTGGCTTATCACTAAACGTCCTGTTTTAGTGACCGACTTAGCAATTGTCTCAACATCCCAAGGTAATATGCTTCTAAGGTCAATCACCTCACAACTAATGCCTTGTTCATTGGCTTGTTTTGCTGCGTTTTCAACAATTTCCATTTGCGCGCCCCACGCAAGTACAGTGATATCTGTACCTTCTTGTACTACTTCGGCTTTACCCAGCTCAATGGTGTAATCATCCTCTGGTACTTCGCCGGTAGAAGCGCGGTATAAACGTTTAGGCTCGAAGAAAATAACGGGGTTATCGTCTTTAATACTTGCTCGTAGTAACCCTTTTGCTTGGTAAGGGTTTCGCGGTACCACTATTTTTAGCCCTGGCGTATGGGCAAAGTATGCCTCTGGCGATTGTGAGTGATATAACCCCCCCGCAATACCGCCACCATACGGTGTTCGAATCGTTAAATTGCCCACGTTAAATTCATTACCACTGCGGTATCTAAATTTGGCAGACTCATTAACTATTTGGTCAAATGCCGGAAAAATATAATCAGCAAATTGTATTTCAGCAAGTGCAGGCGCGCCAAACGCGGCTAAGCCATTGGCAAAACCTAAAATACCTTGCTCTGTAAGCGGTGTGTTAAATACACGGTGTTTACCGTACTTTTCTTGCAAACCTGAGGTCGCTCTAAAAACACCACCAAAATAGCCAACATCTTCCCCAAAAATACACGCCTGAGGGTGCTCATTCATGGTGATATCGAGCGCAGAATTAATTGCGTGTAGCATGTTCATTTTAGCCATTACTTAATTCTCCCTGCTGTGATTGGGTACGCATCTGGGTGCTGCTTTATATGTGCTTTTAAATCGTTATATTGGCGCTCAAGTGAAGGAATTGGCGTATCGTAAACATCTGATATGAGCTCTTCAAGCGCTGGCTTTTGCACTTTTTCAGCACGTTTAAGGGCGGCTAAAATATCTTCACGAATAGTGTCTTTCGCTTTAGCATCGTCCTCTTCGTTTAACCACTCTTGTTTGATCAACCATTTTTTAAATTTATCAATTGGGCAAACTTTATGCGTGGCCTCTTCATCTTTTGAGCGATAACCACTTGGGTCATCTGAGGTTGAGTGAGCGCCTAATCTGTACGCTATTGACTCAATTAATACCGGCTCGCCCTGCGTTGCTGCAATTTCGCGGGCCTTTTGTGTTGCTGCAAACACGGCTAATGCATCTGAGCCATCAACACGTATGGTTTTAATGCCATACCCTACGCCTCGCGACGCTATACCATCGCCTTTAAATTGCTCATCTGCAGGTGTTGATATTGCATACCCGTTATTACGTGCAAAAAATATAACAGGGGCTTTGTGTACCGCAGCCATATTTAAACCCGCATGAAAGTCACCTTCAGATGCTGCGCCCTCACCAAAGTAACAAATCGTCACATTATCTATGGTGCTTGCAAGCTCGCCAGTTTTTGCGTCAATGTGTTTTACTTTTTGCCCGTAGGCATACCCTGTAGCTTGAGGAATTTGCGTACCGAGGGGCGATGATATGGTCATATAATTTAATTCTTTTGAACCATAATGAATCGGCATTTGGCGCCCTTTTCCTAAATCTAACTCATTAGAAAACATTTGATTCATAAATTGGTCAAGCGTAAATCCGCGATAATGCAAAGCGGCTTGCTCGCGGTATTGCGCCATAATCATGTCATCTTGATCAAGTGCGGCAGCAGAGGCAGTAACAGCAGCTTCTTCACCTAAACATTGCATATAAAAGCTTACGCGGCCTTGGCGCTGCGCCCCTTGCATCCGCTCATCGAGTAGGCGAATAAAACGCATTGTTTCGTATAATTTAATCGCTGTGTGTTTAGAAATAGTCGGTGCGGTAGCACTAGGATGAATGTCGCCGTCCTCAGTTAAAATACTAAGGGTTGGAATAGTTAGCGCATGACCGTCTATAAACTCGAGGTCGTGGTTAATATTCAGCGATACGTTATTTGGATTACTCATAACCTACCTTCTCTTGTTGTCTGTGATACAGCACCCCTTTTAAGTTTTTATTATGGGTGAGGCTTGCGAATAAACTTTGCAGCATCTGCGCTGTATTTAATTAAAGCTGCCACCACCTTACGTTAACGTAAGATGTTATTCAACAAGTGTAAGACGAAACAAAAGTAAAATACGATTAAAAAGATGGAAAGTTAACTGTACGCGTTTATTAAACTAATAAAAACATACAGTTAAATATTTAAGGCGAGTGGTCTGATGAGTTTTGTTAGACGAAATTACTATCTACTTGCATAGGAATAACGGTAAGCAATGCCCTTTGCCCAAGTGCAACGTGCGCATTTGGAAAAATAATAGCTTCCCCTTCCACATCGGCATAATAAGGGGTATCGCCGTCTGTTGCTAGCAACTCACCTTTAGCAAACCCTGTGAAATTTTCTGCATCATCAGAAAACGGAAAGCTAAAGTCCTGCTGCGTTCTATTAATTGTGCGATGCACGGCAAACAGCTCAAAGTCACTTGCATTAAATTGAGGGTATTGAACTTCTTTTTGGCTAATTAATGCAGTTAGCGTTTGCTTGGTTTTTGCAAAGCGAGCCATGTCGTTTTCACCAAACGGTTTAACTTGACCCAGTTCAACGGTAAATGAATCAGCGCCATGAACAAACGAAGAATAGTAACTGAATGTGGTTGCCGGTGATTTCATCATCAATACGGTATTTACACCGCAGCTAAGTAAAAATTGTAACTGCGATTTTTTCCATGGTTTACCATGAAGATAAGGATACACAGCGAATTTTTCATTTTTTGAGCCACGTATAGCAGTATGTAAATCATAATGATAACGTGCACTGCCTTGCTCGCCCCGTGCAAAAAAGTCAGTTACATACTCTTCTAGTTTTGCTGCGCGTTTGCGCTCATCATTCATTGGCACACCCTCAACAGTGTGGTGGCCATTAAACAAACGGTTTAGGTTTTCTTCTACAAAGCGCAGGCCAATATTTATTGATTTTGGATTACCAAATATAAAGAGCACACGCTGATTTAATGCAAGCTCACCTTTTATTATGGTTTTTATTAGCTCGTCACATATTTCTATAGGTGCGGTTTCGTTACCGTGTACAGCGCTTGAAAGCACAACATCTTTTGTTGTTGTACCCTGAGGTTGAAATTCAATAACACCTGTATCGTGAACAGTTACGCACGTGCCATTTACTAGCGTGAATTCACTTGCCTCTAAATGCCATTCATTGTCGCGACTGAGTGTTAAAAAATCGCCGCTATTTATTAGTTCATTTAAATAATCTGGTTTGGCTAACATGATAAGCCCTTTTATAGTGTGAGAGATACAAACAAAAACGGCTGAATAAATCAGCCGTTTTTAAATAGTGTAAACCGTGTTAGCTGATCACAGAATCAACTAATTGCTTCGCTTCTTTTTCTAGTAGTGCTAAATGCTCTTCACCTTTGAAAGACTCAAGATAAATTTTATAAATCTCTTCAGTACCAGAAGGGCGTGCTGCAAACCAGCCGTTTTCAGTCACTACTTTTAAGCCGCCAATAGCCGCATCATTGCCAGGGGCATGAGTCAGTTTTTGTAAAATAGGTTCACCAGCTAATGTATCGGCTTTAACATCGCTTGCACTAAGTGCTTTTAAACGTGACTTTTGCGCACTGCTAGCAGGGGCATCTAAACGCTTATATAGTGGAGAGCCAAATTCTTGCTCTAGCTCTTTATAAAGCGCTGATGGTGTTTTACCTGTTACTGCGAGTATTTCAGCTGCAAGTAACCCCATTATAAAGCCGTCTTTGTCGGTACACCATACGCTGCCATCAAATCGTAAAAACGCAGCACCCGCACTTTCTTCGCCACCAAAGGCAAGTTTACCTTTGTTTAAGCCATCTACAAACCACTTAAAGCCAACCGGCACTTCTTTAACTTTACGCTCATTACGAGCTACTACGCGGTCAATCATTGAGCTAGAAACCAGCGTTTTGCCAATTTCTACACTGCTGTCCCAGTCGCGGTGTTTTAATAAATAATCAATCGCTACCGCTAAAAAGTGATTAGGATTCATTAATCCATCTGGGGTAACAATACCGTGGCGGTCGTAATCTGGGTCGTTGCCAATAGCAATATCAAAGTCGTCTTTTAATTTAATTAAATTAGCCATTGAGTAAGGTGATGAGCAATCCATACGGATTTTGCCATCTTTATCAAGTGGCATAAATGCAAAACGCGGATCAACACTGTCGTTTACTACGGTTAAATCTAAATTATATTTTTGCGCTATTAATGGCCAAAAGTTAATACCAGAGCCACCTAGCGGGTCAATACCTACTTTAATACCCGCATCGCTAACGGCTTTTAAATTAACGATATTTTCTAAGTCGTTAATGTATGGCGTCATTAGGTCTTCGTATTTAATAAACCCTGAACGCGATGCTTTAGCAAATGGAAACAGCTCAACTTCTACTAAATCTTCTAATAGTAATTGATTTGCTCTGTCTTCAATCCATTTAGTTACGTCGGTATCTGCTGGGCCACCGTTAGGTGGATTGTACTTAAAGCCACCGTCTTCTGGCGGGTTATGTGAAGGCGTTACCACAATACCATCGGCTAATTCGTTAGGATTTAATTTGTTATGGCAAACAATAGCATGGCTAATGACAGGGGTTGGCGTGTAATCGTGATTTTGCTGGGTAATTACTTGCACCTCATTAGCCACTAATACTTCTATGGCAGAGTTAAAAGCAGCTTCACTTAATGCATGCGTATCTTTACCTAAAAAAAGCGGACCAAAAATGTCATTTTGCTTTCTGTAGTCACAAATAGCTTGTGTAATGGCTAAAATATGAGATTCGTTAAACTTAACATCGTAAGAGCAACCACGGTGACCCGACGTACCAAAAGCAACACCATGCTCTGGGTTTTGCTCTAAGTCTGGCTCATTTAAATAATAAGCCGATACCAGTTTTGGTACGTTAACTAAAGTTGAATGTGGCGCAGTTTTCCCAGCACCTGAATGAATAGCCATGTTTATTTCCTTACAAGTAATCGCGAATTTCTTCTGCTTGCTCTGCTGAATAACCTAAGCACAGCGCAACCTCGTGTAGCATCATTTTTTTACGTGTCGTGTTTGAATTTGTCATTACCCAGTACTCACTGTCGGTAATGTTTTTAGGGTTCATACTACTGCCGCTATTAACTAAGTCTTCTTTGCTGGTTGCAAAGTAAACGCGGTCGCGCCCTTTTATATCAAGCACAGCACTAAACTCTTTTTTATGCGTTCTATAAAAAGCACTTAAAATAAATAAAAACCTGCCTACCACCCCTTTTT
Organism: Pseudoalteromonas sp. R86517; assembly: GCF_042466295.1. NCBI lineage: Bacteria > Pseudomonadati > Pseudomonadota > Gammaproteobacteria > Alteromonadales > Pseudoalteromonadaceae > Pseudoalteromonas > Pseudoalteromonas sp. R86517. The sequence goes on along the minus strand of NZ_JAXHCB010000001.1, from coordinate 1,383,406 downwards.
GCATTGCTAGTTCTTCTTTATTTAGAATATTAAATACATTAGCGTTTGTTTGCTTCACGGGTGTGACAACCTCTTGCTCTTGGCTGTCGTTAGTAGCTGGCGTGTCGTCAAGTGGGGCTTGAGTAGCTGTTTGGTTGTTTTGATTGTTCTTAGCAACGGGAGTGTTGTCATCACCGTTTAGATTTAATAAACGACGTAAAATAGTGGATGCGCTTTCGCCAATACTTTGTGTATTGCTAGCAATATACTGATATAACTCGTCGTCTATGTCGATTTGTTTCATGTTGTTCCTGTCATTACGGGCCACATTTTTTCTTTCCCCGTGATTATACCCAAACCAAATATAAATGCGAGTTACAACAAGCACTCGCACAAACATAACCTATAAACGCGCTAATAAAAGTGTGTTGATTATTTGCTTATAAACCCAATGTAGTAATTAACAGCTTTTAAAAGTACTACCCATATTATTATCTCCATTAGGCTGGTAACACCAAAGAGCCCATAACTGGCGTAAAAATAAACGGTGTTACCCCATAAAAGGCGCGTGCAGAGCAGTTAACCGTTATATCTTTTGCTTTTTAGGGCAATGCTCGGCAAACTAAGCCAAAATTTTAGGAGGCGGTCATGCTATTAAACTATAAACAATACGGTGAAGGTCCGGATGTAGTGATCATTCATGGTTTATTTGGCTCTTTAGAAAACCTAAATGTTATTGCAAAACCATTGAGCGAGCACTTTAGGGTAACGAATGTAGATTTGCGTAACCATGGCGCTTCACCGCACAGTAATGAAATGAACTACCCTGCAATGGCCGCAGATATTGTTGAGCTAATGAACGCGTTAAATATTAACAATGCGCACCTGATTGGCCATTCAATGGGCGGTAAAGTGGCGATGGAAGTGGCGCTAATGCATAGCCAAAAAGTAAATAAGCTGGTGGTACTTGATATTGCCCCTGTGAGTTACCCTGCCCGCCACACACAAATTATTAATGCACTAAAAAAAGTGGCAACTAGCCAGGTTACTGATAGAAAACAAGCCGATGCTATTATGAGCGAGTACATTAATGAGCTAGGTGTTAGGCAGTTTTTACTAAAAAGCTTAGCTAAAAACGACGATGGACAGTACAAATGGCGATTTAATTTAGATGTACTTGATGAAAAATATTCGACAATCACAGCCAATGTTAATGAAAACAATTCTTGTTTGTGCGATACTTTGTTTATCAAAGGTAACGATTCTGATTACATACTGCCAGAATACCGCGATGAAATAACAAAGCGCTTTAAAAATACACGAGCAAAAATTATACACGGTGCAGGACATTGGCTTCATGCGCAAAAACCCGCTGCAGTTAATAAAGCAATAAATGACTTTTTAACAGGGCTTTAATGCAATTTTAATCATGTGTTTTTGGTTATCCGTACTAAATTAATGCATATTTATATGCTATAGTACGCGCCGTTTAATTTAAAGGTTATACGTTGATGGTCAGTCAGTTTATTAACGAATTTGATACCCTAGGGTTGTACTTTGGCTTAGCCGGTATTTTTGTATTCATCGGCCTGGCAATTAAAGACGTACTTAATAGTGGTAACGTACCTAAGTTTGGTCGCTACATTGTGTGGGGCGTCCTCTTTTTAGGGTGTTCTGGCTTTATTGCGAAAGGACTTATACAAGTTTTTTGGCAAGGTGCAGGTGTAGGTTAGGCATGGCGAAGTCAGAAACAGATAGAACAACTCCCGATTTATTTGAATACGAAAAGCGCCCAGGCAGGCCTAAAACGAACCCTTTACCAAGGGATATGCAGTTAAAGGTTAATAAACGTAATCAAATAAAACGAGATAAAGCACGCGGTTTAAAGCGTGTAGAATTTAAAGTTTCATCACAGTTATATCAGGCACTGAGTGATATGGCAGATGCACAAAATATTAGCCGTAGTGCGCTGATTGAAACAATTTTACAAGAAAGATTGGCTATTGATAGATAAAAGGTTTGAAGTCCATGGCAAGTGTAGGCATTTTTTTCGGAAGTGACACAGGTAATACAGAACACGTAGCAAAAATGATCCAAAAAGAATTGGGTAAAAAGCTTGTGGCTGTACACGACATTGCAAAAAGCTCTAAAGAAGAGATTGCAGAGTTCGATTTAATCTTATTCGGTATTCCTACTTGGTACTACGGTGAAGCACAATGTGATTGGGATGACTTTTTCCCTGAGCTTGAAGAAGTAGACTTTGAAGGAAAGCTAGTGGCTATTTTTGGTTGTGGCGACCAAGAAGACTACGCAGAATACTTTTTAGACGCTATGGGTATGATCAACGATATCGTTACCGAGCGCGGTGCTATTGTGGTTGGCCATTGGTCTAGTGAAGGCTACGACTTTGAAGCATCTAAAGGTATGGCTGATGACACACACTTTGTAGGCTTAGGTATTGATGAAGACCGCCAACCTGAATTAACAGAGCAACGTGTTAAAGCATGGTGCGCACAAGTATATGATGAAATGTGCTTAAGCGAACTAGCAGACTAACCTCCCCCCCTTTTATCGCTAACTGTTTAAATAATTATCAAACAGTTAGCGACTTTAGAATTAATAGCAAAATTGATCAATTGTTCTTTGCACTCAGTGCTTAGGCGCGTTATCCTTGTTATTGCTAATGTGTCGTGTGCATCTGTAAGAGATGTCTAGTATAACCAAACAAATTTGAGACAGATTTAATGACTGATCATAACTTGGAACTTAAAAAAGCCGGTTTAAAAGTAACTTTACCGCGTATTAAAATCTTAGAAATTCTACAATCTCCAGATAACCAACACATCAGCGCTGAAGATGTATACAAAATTCTTTTAGATTTAGGTGAAGAAATTGGTCTTGCGACTGTTTACCGTGTATTAAACCAATTTGATGACGCAGGTATTGTAAGCCGTCACCATTTTGAAGGCGGAAAGTCAGTATTTGAACTTTCTGGCAGCACTCACCACGACCACCTAGTGTGTTTAAAATGTGGTAAAGTTGTTGAATTTGAAGATGACTTAATTGAACGTCGCCAGTTAGAAATAGCCGAAGAAAACGGTATTACACTAACAAATCACTCTTTATACCTATACGGTGAGTGTCAAGACAAAGCAGCGTGTAAAGCATTTAGCGATTCAAATAGCTAATAACGCGCTATAGTAATAAAAAAACCTGCTTTTGCAGGTTTTTTTGTGCTTAAAATTAAGCATTTAAACTGTGTTTAATACCAATTTGCAATAATAATATATTATGCAAATTGGTATTTTAAAGCGTTACTGCTTCTCGATTTTAGCCCATGAATCTCTAAGACCAACCGTTTGGTTGAATACTAAATTTTCTGACTTTGTATCACGTGAGAAATAGCCAGTACGCTCAAACTGGAAGCCTTGGGCTGGTTCGGCTTTAGCAAGCGATGCTTCTAGTTTTGCATTTTCTAATACAACTAACGAATCAGGGTTAAGTGTCGATTCGAACTCTTCAGCTGCACCTGGGTTTGGTACATTAAATAAACGGTCATACAATCTAACTTCTGCATTAACCGACTCAGGCGCAGAAACCCAATGAATAACCCCTTTTACTTTACGACCGTCACTTGGGTTTTTACCTAGTGTTTCGTTGTCGTAAGTACAGTAAATAGTGGTAATTTCACCATTTTCATCTTTTTCTACACGCTGGGCTTTAATTACATAAGCACCACGTAAGCGTACTTCTTTATCAAGTACTAAGCGTTTAAATTTATTATTCGCTTCTTCGCGGAAATCTTCACGCTCAATGAAAAGCTCACGAGTAAACGGTACTTCACGACGCCCCATTTCTTCTTTATTAGGGTGGTTAGCTACCGACAATGTCTCTACTTTATCTGCATCAAAGTTTTCTATTACAACTTTAACTGGATCGAGTACTGCCATTGCGCGTGGTGCGTTTTCATTTAAGTCTTCACGGATACACGCTTCAAGCATGCCCATTTCAACCATGTTTTCTTGCTTAGTCACACCGATACGTAAACAGAACTCACGTATTGAAGCCGGTGTATAACCACGACGACGTAAACCAGCAATAGTTGGCATACGTGGGTCATCCCACCCTTCTACATAGTTATTTACAACTAAGTCGTTTAGCTTACGCTTAGACATAATTGTGTATTCAAGATTTAAGCGCGAAAACTCAATTTGCTGTGGGTGGCACTCAAGGCTGATATTATCAAGTACCCAGTCGTATAAACGACGGTTATCTTGAAACTCAAGTGTACACAATGAATGGGTTATCCCCTCAAGCGCATCAGAAATACAATGTGTGAAGTCATACATTGGGTAAATGCACCACTTGTCACCTGTTTGATGGTGATGAGCAAAACGAACGCGATAAATAATTGGATCGCGAAGCACCATAAATGAGCTTGCCATATCAATTTTAGCGCGTAGCACACACTCACCTTCTTTGAATTCACCCGCGCGCATTTTTTCAAACAAGGCGAGGTTTTCTTCTACTGAGGTGTCTCTGTATGGGCTGTTTTTACCCGGCTCTTTTAACGTACCGCGATACTCGCGTGCTTGATCGGCCGTTAAAAAACAAACGTACGCTAAGCCTTTTTCAATAAGCTCTACTGCATAGCCGTATAGGGTATCAAAATAGTTTGACGAATATTTTATCTCACCACTCCAGTTGAAGCCTAACCACTGCACGTCTTCTTTGATTGAATTAACGTAGTTAATATCTTCTTTTTCTGGGTTTGTATCATCAAAACGTAGGTTACATAAACCATCGTAATCTTTTGCAATGCCAAAATTCAAACAAATTGATTTTGCATGGCCAATATGTAAAAAGCCATTTGGTTCAGGTGGAAAACGTGTATGCGTAGTTGCATGTTTGCCACTTGCTAAATCTTCATCAATTCGAGTTCTTATAAAGTTACTTGGGCGATTCTCAATTTCCGCCATAGGAGTGCGATCCTCTGAATATTCGTGATAACAAAACTAATGCATTATTACAAAAACAAACACTAACATACAGCACTAGATGCGGGTTTATTCTAGTTATTATGACAATGGTGCATTAGTTTATTACTTAAATTTGTTTTAGCGCAATATTTGAGTCATGAAAGGCATTTATAGTACCTAAACTTAAGCTCCTTAAAAGGATTCAAAGATGGCCAGTTCTACACAACACAGAGTTTATATTCCAACAAATGCACGAGCTAATCACTATTTACTCGCTGAAATAACACCCACTGATGACTTTTACACTAGTTTTAGCGATATCGATAGTTGCTATACCCGCATTGCCAAGCAACTATTTGCAAGCTGTGATGAATACGAGCTACATAATGTACACCTACTCGCTAACGACAAATTACCTGTGGTCAGATTTCATGATGAGTCGTATCAATTAGAAACAGCAAAGCAAATGTTGTTTTTTTACAACCCGCGTTACCACGAGGCGCACAAACTACACTACACCCCTACTTTTAAAAGTAAAAAAATTCGCTTGTTATTTTTAGCCACCGGTGATGATTTACGCGCAAGCTCGGCACAATTTCACAGCAGGGTGCAAAAAGTGTTAGATAATTTACAAACACAATTATTTATTGAACAACCCCAGTTTAAGCTTCGCGATCATCAGCATTTAACCTATGACTTATTTGCCAAGAGTAAAGGCTGCAACCAAAGTTACGGCTACAAACTTAGAAGCCTATACCCCCGTTACTTAGCTCGCCAATGTAAAATACCCGCCGAGCATGCAGAAATGACCTATGCAACGTTTTCTATACCGGTTTCGCGCGGCATTAAAACTCAATTTCAAAGCTTAATAAATAAAAATAATTACACTGAGTTTTATAACTACTTCGCCCAATCATTTAAAGGGTGCTGCGAGCGATACGAATTATCTCACGGCGCTATGGTTGCTAATGGTGTAAGGCCCATAGTGCGTAATAGCCAAATAGATAAAAATGATGGGAATGCAGAATTACAAAAAATAAGTTTTGATGTGAATGGCACAGCCACGCAAATACATATTTTTTTCAATGCTGAAAAATTAGTTGAGTCACTACATTTTGTGATTGTTGCCACCCATAAAGATAAACATGAAATGGGCTACGGCCGCTTTATGAATCAAGTAGAAAAAACAATACACGCTATGTGCTCAGAGCTGGCAATAAATAAAGAACGACAAGATTTATCAGTACGGTTTTTTCAACACATTAGTTATCCATACTAATTTTTTAGCCAATAACAAAAAGGCTCGCAAATGCGAGCCTTTTTAAAGATTAAGCAAACTGATTACCAGCCTGTTTTTTCTTTAAGTGCTTTACCGATATCAGCAAGTGAACGTACAGTTTGTACGCCAGCAGCTTCTAGTGCAGCAAATTTCTCATCAGCAGTACCTTTACCGCCTGCGATGATTGCGCCAGCGTGACCCATACGCTTACCTTCTGGTGCAGTTACACCAGCAATGTAAGAAACAACAGGCTTAGTTACGTTAGCTTTAATGTACTCTGCAGCTTCTTCTTCTGCAGTACCACCAATTTCACCAATCATTACGATTGCTTCAGTTTGTGGATCTTTTTCGAACATTTCTAGCACGTCGATAAAGTTAGTACCTGGGATTGGGTCGCCACCAATACCAACACACGTAGACTGACCAAAACCAGCGTCTGTAGTTTGTTTAACTGCTTCGTACGTTAAAGTACCAGAGCGAGAAACAATACCTACTTTACCAGGCTTGTGGATGTGACCAGGCATGATACCAATCTTAGTCTCACCAGGAGTGATAACACCTGGACAGTTAGGACCGATCATACGAACACCAGAGTTATCAAGCTTAACTTTAACGTCAACCATGTCTAGTGTTGGGATACCTTCAGTGATACAAACAATTAGCTCGATGCCCGCATCGATAGCTTCTAAGATTGCATCTTTACAGAACGGTGCTGGTACGTAGATAACTGACGCTGTTGCGCCTGTTTCTTTAACTGCATCGCGTACTGTGTTGAATACTGGAAGACCAAGGTGCGTTTGACCGCCTTTACCTGGGCTTACACCACCAACCATTTGTGTACCGTACTCAAGCGCTTGCTCAGAGTGGAAAGTACCTTGGCCACCAGTGAAACCTTGACAGATAACTTTTGTATCTTTATTGATTAATACAGACATTATTTGCCCTCCGCAGCAGCTACAACTTTCTCAGCAGCGTCTGTTAGTGATTCAGCAGCGATGATATCTAGGCCAGAGTTCTTAAGAACGTCACGACCTAATTCAGCGTTAGTACCTTCTAAACGTACAACTACAGGCACGTTTACACCTACTTCTTTAACTGCGCCAATGATACCTTCAGCAATCATGTCACAACGTACGATACCACCAAAGATGTTAACTAAAACAGCTTTTACGTTATCGTCAGAAAGGATGATTTTGAATGCTTCAGAAACACGCTCTTTAGTCGCGCCGCCACCAACATCTAGGAAGTTAGCTGGCTTGCCGCCGTGTAGGTTTACGATGTCCATAGTACCCATCGCTAGGCCTGCACCGTTAACCATACAACCTACGTTACCATCTAGTGCTACGTAGTTAAGCTCGAAGCTTGCTGCGTGAGCTTCACGTGCATCTTCTTGAGATGGATCGTGCATTTCACGGATTTTTGGTTGACGGTAAAGTGCATTACCATCGATACCGATTTTGCCGTCAAGACAGTGAAGGTTACCTTCGTCTGTGATTACTAACGGGTTGATTTCAAGAAGTGCGAAATCAAAATCGTTGAACATGTTGCCAAGACCCATAAAGATCTTAACGAACTGCTTCATTTGTGTAGGGTTAAGACCCAGTTTAAAACCTAACTCACGTGCTTGGTAAGCTTGAGGACCCACTAATGGATCGATCTCTGCTTTGTGGATAAGCTCTGGAGTTTCTTCAGCAACAGTTTCAATTTCAACACCGCCTTCAGTAGACGCCATGAAAACAACTTTGCGAGAAGCACGGTCAACAACTGCACCTAAGTACAATTCGTTAGCGATATCTGTACAGCTTTCTACTAAAATTTTAGCAACAGGCTGACCATTTTCGTCTGTTTGGTAAGTAACTAAGTTTTTACCTAACCAGTTTGCAGCGAATTCTTTTACTTCTTCGATTGTTTTAACTAGCTTAACACCGCCAGCTTTACCACGGCCACCTGCGTGAACCTGAGTTTTAACAACCCACATATCACCGCCAATTTTTTCGGCAGCTGCTGCAGCTTCTTCAGGTGTATCGCAAGCGAAACCTTGAGAAACTGGTAAACCATATTCGGCAAAAAGTTGTTTTGCCTGATACTCATGCAAATTCATGATGCTTTATCCAATTTTTTATACTAAAAGAGCTGAATATTTATGCAAATAAACAGCTATCCCAAATTGCGCACCTAGTATAGATCCCAAGGCTTAACATGAAAACCCCAGTAACACCAAAGGCGCAAAAAAAAAGCTGTGAATTGTCATTCACAGCTTATATTTCATACTACTCGATTAAACATCCAGTAATAAGCGAGTTGGATCTTCAAGTAACTCTTTAATAGTCACTAAGAAACCAACAGATTCTTTACCATCGATTTGGCGGTGATCGTAAGATAGTGCCAAATACATCATAGGAAGAATTTCAACTTTACCATTTACAGCCATAGGACGCTCTTGGATTTTGTGCATACCCAAGATTGATGACTGTGGTAAGTTAATAATAGGCGTAGAAAGTAACGAACCAAATACACCACCGTTAGTAATAGTAAAGTTACCACCTGTCATATCGTCAAGTGTTAGTTTACCATCACGGCCTTTAAGGGCTAATTCACGAATACCTTTCTCGATTTCAGCAACAGATAGTTTGTCGCAATCTTTAAGTACTGGTGTAACTAAACCACGTGGTGTAGATACAGCGATGCTGATATCAAAGTAATTGTGGTAAACAATATCGTCACCATCAATTGATGCATTTACGTCAGGGAAACGCTTAAGTGCTTCAGTTACTGCTTTCACGTAGAAAGACATAAAGCCTAAACGAATACCGTGACGCTTCTCGAATACTTCTTGGTATTGCTTACGAAGGTCCATGATAGGTTTCATGTTTACTTCGTTAAATGTAGTTAACATTGCTGTTGAGTTTTTAGCTTCTAATAAACGATTAGCAATGGTTTTACGTAAGCGCGTCATTGGTACACGTTTTTGTGTACGGTCACCCATCGGTGCAGCAGGTGCTGAAGCGGCTTCTTTTTTAGCAGCTGGAGCAGGCGTTTTTAAGAAAGTATCAACGTCTTCTTTAGTTACACGGCCGTTTTTACCTGTGCCTTTAATTTTAGACGCATCAAGCCCTTTTTCAGCGATTAAACGACGTACAGACGGCGTTAACACATCTGAGCTATCGTTAGACTCACTTGCAGCAGGCGCTTCTTCTGCTTTAGCAGCAGGTGCCGCTGGAGCGCCGCCCGCTTTAACGTTACCAATAACTTGTTCGCCAAGTACAGTATCGCCTTCTGCGTTTAGTTGCTCGCCCATGATACCGTCTTCTTGAGCTACTACTTCAAGAACAACTTTATCAGTTTCAATATCTACCAAGTTTTGGTCGCGAGTTACCGCTTCACCTGGTTGTACATGCCATGTAGCAATTGTTGCGTCTGCAACTGATTCTGGAAGTACAGGTACTTTAATGTCCACTTCTTTACCTTCTGATGCTGGAGCTGATTGCGCCGCAGGCGCGTCTTCTGATTTTTCAGGTGCGGCTTCTTCTTTAGCCGGAGCACTGTCACTTGCTGGTGCTGCATCAGCATCACCAAGTAAACCGATAACTTGGTCGCCAAGTACCGTTGCACCTTCTTCTTGTGATATTTCAGTAATTACACCGTCATTTTGTGCAACCACTTCTAAAACCACTTTATCTGTTTCAATGTCTACTAAGTTTTGGTCACGGCTTACTTTGTCGCCTACACTTACATGCCATGTAGCAACGGTAGCATCTGCAACCGACTCAGGAAGAACAGGAACTTTAATTTCTGTGCTCATTGCTTATCCTTTCTTTTGTATAGTAAGCGCGTCTGCAACGAGCGCTTGTTGTTCTTTAGTATGTACTGACATGTAACCACACGCTGGAGATGCCGACGCCTTACGCCCTGCGTAAGTCAATTTAGCACCCTGTGGGATTGCATCAATAAAGTGATGTTGCGAACAGTACCAAGCACCTTGGTTTTGTGGCTCTTCTTGACACCAAACAAAATCAGTAACGTGTTGGTAACGTTCCATAATCGTGTCCATTTCTGCATGTGGGAACGGATATAACTGCTCCACACGTACAATAGCAATATTGTCTTGCTCAAGCTTACGACGCTCTTGTAATAGTTCGTAGTAAACTTTACCACTACAAAATACTACGCGTTCTACTTTCTCAGGGTTAATATCATCGATTTCGTCGATCATATTATGGAATACACCTTGTGAAAGTTCTTCAAGTGAAGATACCGCAAGTGGGTGACGAAGTAGTGATTTTGGTGTCATTACAATCAATGGACGACGAAGTGGTCTAACTGATTGACGACGTAGCATAGCGTAAACTTGTGCAGGTGTTGAAGGAACACACACTTGCATGTTGTGATCGGCACAAAGCTGTAAAAAACGCTCTAAACGTGCAGAACTATGCTCTGGGCCTTGACCTTCATAACCATGCGGAAGCAAACATGTTAAGCCACATAAACGGCCCCACTTTTGCTCACCAGAGCTTAAGAACTGGTCAAATACGACTTGTGCACCATTTGCGAAGTCACCAAACTGGGCTTCCCAAAGGACTAATGATGTAGGTTCAGCTGTTGCATAACCATATTCAAAAGCAAGTACCGCTTCTTCTGATAAAACAGAATCAAATACTTCAAAGGTACCTTGGTCATCACTTAAATTTTGAAGAGGGAGGTAAGTTGAACCATCCGACTGGCTATGTACTACAGCATGGCGGTGGAAGAAAGTACCACGCCCTGAGTCTTGGCCAGTTAAACGTATATCTGTGCCTTCAGAGGCAATTGTTGCATAAGCAAGTGTTTCTGCCATACCCCAATCTAGTGGTTTTTCGCCACTTGCCATAAGCTTACGGTCATCGTAAATCTTTTTAACACGAGACTGTGCTTTATATTGTTCAGGGAACTGCGCAACTTGTTCGCCAAGTGCTTTTAGCTTATCTACCGGTACGCTTGCGTCGTACTCAACATTCCACTCATGGCCAACATATTTTGCCCAATCAGATGAGTGCGAAGTTTCTGGCTGAATTTCTTCAACAACACAGTTACCTTCATCTAAGCCGTTACGGTATTCATCAGCTAATGCTTTAATTTCACTCTCAGTGAATGAGCCTTCAGACATAAGTTGATCAGCGTAAATTAAACGCGGAACCGCATGCTTTTTAATTTTTTGGTACATAAGAGGCTGTGTTGCATTAGGCTCATCAGCTTCGTTATGACCATGGCGGCGATAACATACTAAATCGATTACTACGTCACGTTTAAACTGGTTTCTAAAATCAAGTGCAAGTTGTGTAACAAATGCAACGGCTTCAGGGTCATCAGAGTTAACGTGGAAGATTGGTGACTGAACCATTTTAGCAATGTCAGTACAGTAATCTGTAGAACGTACGTCGTCTTGTTTTGAAGTTGTAAAACCAACTTGGTTATTTACAACAATACGGATACTACCACCACATGAGAAGGCGTTTGTTTGCGACAAGTTAAATGTTTCTTGTACAACACCTTGGCCTGTAATCGCAGAATCACCGTGGATAGTAATAGGTAATGCTTTGCTACCTGAACTGTCACCTAAACGGTCTAAACGCGCTCTTACCGAGCCCATAACCACAGGGTTAACAATTTCTAGGTGAGAAGGGTTAAACGCAAGTGCCATATGAACATTGCCACCTTTGGTCGCAAAGTCAGATGAATAACCCATATGGTATTTAACGTCACCAGAGCTTAACGTGTCTTTGTGTTTACCAGCAAACTCATCGAATAACTCAGATGGGTTTTTACCTAACACATTAACTAGTACGTTTAAGCGACCACGGTGAGCCATACCAATAACTGCTTCTTTTTGCCCGCTTTCGCCAGCACGGTGAATAAGTTCTTTAAGCATAGGAACTAACGCATCGCCACCTTCAAGTGAGAAACGCTTAGCACCAGGGAACTTTGCACCTAAATATTTTTCAAGACCATCTGCTGCGGTTAATCCTTTAAGGATACGCAGTTTTTCTTCTTTAGAAAAAGTAGGTCGTGATTGAACAGATTCTAAACGCTGTTGTAACCAACGCTTTTCTTCTGTTGATGTGATGTGCATATACTCAGCACCAATAGAACCACAATAGGTGGTTTTAAGTGCCTGGTATAGTTCACCTAAAGGCATAGTATCGCGGCCTACGGCAAACGATCCTACGTTAAATTCGCGGTCAAAATCAGCTTTAGATAAGTCGTGGTATTCTAGCTCTAAATCTCGAACACGCTCTCGTTGCCAAATGCCTAATGGATCTAGGTTAGCATTTTGGTGTCCTCGAAAGCGGAAAGCATTAATAAGTTGTAGTACTTTAACCTGTTTGAGGTCACCGCCACTACCCTCTGCTACCACTACCTCTCTATGCTTGTTTTTAGCAAGCGCCGCAAACTGTGAACGAACTTCTGAATGCTTTACTTCAACATCCACACCATCTACTTTTGGTAATTGTTCGAACACTTCTCGCCATTCTTCTGGCACAGAAGTCGCATCATCTAAATACGCTTCATAAAGCTCTTCTACATAAGCAACGTTGCCGCCGTTTAAATGTGAAGATTCTAGCCATGCCTTCATCACACCTTCGTGCATTTATAAGCCCTTTTCTTTAGCGCAGAAATTAATAGTTGTCATAACAAGATGGCTAATAAAAATATTAGCCATCTTACGTTACTAAGTGATTAAACCGCGCGGTTTAATAACATAGATTTAATTTGTCCAATTGCTTTGGTCGGGTTAAGACCCTTAGGACAAACGCTAACACAGTTCATGATACTGTGGCAACGGAACACACTGAACGCATCGTCTAAGTCTGCTAAACGTTCTTCAGTTGCCGTATCGCGGCTATCTGCCAAGAAACGGTAAGCATGAAGAAGGCCTGCTGGACCAATGAACTTGTCTGGATTCCACCAGAACGAAGGACACGATGTAGAACAACATGCACATAAAATACACTCGTAAAGTCCATCTAATTTATCACGTTCTTCAATAGATTGAAGACGCTCACCAGCCGCTGGCTGATCGTTAATTAGGTATGGTTTAACTTTTTCGTACTGAGTGTAGAACTGACTCATGTCAATAACAAGGTCACGTACCACAGGTAAGCCAGGTAAAGGACGAATTACAATAGTACCTTTGCCGCCTTTTTGCAGCGTAGATAATGGTGTAATACATGCTAAACCATTTTTACCATTCATGTTAACGCCATCAGAGCCACACACGCCTTCACGACATGAGCGACGGAATGATAATGTTGGATCTTGCTCTTTTAATAATAAAAGTGCATCCAATACCATCATGTCCTGACCTTCCTCTGTTTGCAAAGTATATTCTTGCATACGAGGTGCGTTATCAACATCCGGATTGTAACGATAAACTGAAAATTGTACTTGTGCCATCGTCTCGCTCCTAGTAGGTACGTGCTTTAGGTGGGAACGCTTCACGCGTCTTAGGCGCGTAGTTTACGTCACGCTTGCTCATTTCATCCGTTACCGGATTGAATACTGAGTGACATAACCAGTTTTCGTCATCACGATCTGGGTAGTCAAAGCGAGAGTGTGCACCACGGCTTTCAGTACGGAAGTTTGCAGCTACTGCAGTTGAGTAAGCTGTTTCCATTAAGTTGTCTAGTTCAAGACATTCGATACGCTGCGTGTTGAAGTCTGATGATTTATCATCAAGACGTGCATGCTGCAGACGTTCACGAATTTCTTTAAGCTCTTTAAGACCTGTCGCCATAGACTCACCTTCACGGAATACCGAGAAGTTAAGCTGCATACATTGTTGTAGGTCTTTTTTGATTTGAACTGGGTCTTCACCTTGGCCAGCCGTTGAATTTTCCCAACGGTTAAAGCGTGCAAGAGACGCGTCAATATCAGATGCTGTCGGTGCTTTAGTAATTTCAACTTCGTTTAGGTATTTACCTAAGAAGTTACCCGCAGCACGGCCAAATACAACTAAATCAAGTAATGAGTTACCACCTAGGCGGTTTGCACCATGTACAGATACACAGGCAATTTCACCTACGGCAAATAAGCCTTCTACTACTTTTTCGTTGCCGTTAGCATCGATTTGTAGCGCTTGACCATTTACGTTAGTTGGAACACCACCCATCATGTAGTGACAAGTTGGTATTACTGGAATTGGCTCTTTAGCAGGGTCAACGTGTGCGAAAGTTTTAGCAAGGTCACATACGCCTGGTAGACGTAAGTTAAGCGTTTCTTCACCTAAGTGGTCAAGTTTAAGCTTAAGGTGTGGACCCCAAGGACCATCACAGCCTCGGCCTTCACGGATTTCAGTCATCATTGAACGTGCTACAACGTCACGAGACGCTAAGTCTTTAGCGTTTGGTGCATAACGTTCCATGAAGCGTTCGCCATCTTTATTTAAAAGATAACCACCTTCACCACGACAACCTTCCGTTACAAGTGTACCAGCGCCTGCAATACCGGTTGGGTGGAATTGCCACATTTCCATATCTTGCATAGCAACGCCTGCACGGGCTGCCATACCAACACCATCACCCGTATTAATGTGAGCATTGGTTGTTGATGCGAAAATACGACCAGCACCGCCGGTTGCAAGTACAACAGCTTTTGATTTGAAGAAAGTGATTTCACCTGTTTCAATCTCAATTGCTGTACAGCCTACTACATCGCCATTGTCGTTTTTAACTAAATCTAGTGCATACCACTCAGAGAATACATTAGTTTGGTTTTTAACGTTTTGTTGGTATAGAAGGTGTAATAAAGCGTGACCAGTACGGTCAGCTGCTGCTGCAGTACGTGCAGCTTGTTCACCACCAAAGTTTTTCGATTGACCACCAAAAGGACGTTGGTAAACACGGCCATTTTCAAAACGAGAAAATGGTAAACCCATGTTTTCTAATTCAGTAATAGCTTCTGGGCCTGTTTGACACATGTATTCGATAGCGTCTTGGTCACCGATAAAATCGGAACCTTTAACGGTATCGTACATATGCCATTCCCAGTTGTCTTCGTGTGAATTACCTAGCGCTACTGTAATACCACCCTGTGCAGATACAGTGTGTGAGCGTGTTGGGAATACTTTAGATATTAATGCACACGTTTTGCCAGATTCGGTAATGGCAAGAGCGGCGCGCATACCAGCACCACCTGCACCAATTACTACGGCGTCAAATTCACGAACAGAATATTTCACTTAAACACCCCATAAAACGATTAGACCAATAGCTACGTAAGCAACGGCCATCAGGTTTAATACAAAGCCTAAAACAGCGCGTAGTTTAGCGTTTTTAACGTAATCCGTTAAAACTTGCCAAAGGCCAATGCGGGTATGAACCATCATGCATACAAGAGTAATAAGTGTAAAACCCTTCATTGCTAGATTAGAGAATAGGCCTGTCCAGGCTTCGAAAGTGACTTCTGGCGTTGCTAAAAAATAGCCGATAATAAAAATCGCGTATGCGGTGATTACTAGTGCCGTGGTACGTAAAGATACGAAATCTTGTACACCATCACGTTTAAGAGTTGCTTGATTTAAGACCATATCCACACCCCTGCCAGTACGGCAAATACAACGCCAAGTGCCATTGCAATTTTAGCGCTAAGGTTACCTGATTCAAGTTCTTCCCAGTGGCCCATATCCATAATGATGTGACGGATACCACCAATAAGGTGATAACCCAATACAGAAAGTGTGCCCCAAGCTATGAATTTGGCAATGAATCCGCTAAACAGACCCTTGACGAATTCAAAACCTTCAGCTGAAGAAAGAGACTCAGACCAAGCCCAAATGACAAACGTTAAAGCAAAAAATAATGCAACACCGGTGACGCGGTGAAAGATTGATGCTTTAGCCGTTGCCGGCATAGATATAGTTGTTAGATCTAGATTTACAGGTCTTTGCTTTTTCACAGTTACTTGCCCATCTTGCTCACATTGGAGCTCATCTACTTGTTTTTCTAAAACCCACCAAAATTTCTGGTGGAACTATCAAAGTAAACGTGTCAATACAGCAAAAGTTCACAAATCTGCAAAAATTACGCTGTAAAAATATGTTTACCTAAATACAAAGCGGTTTAAAACCTCCGATAGTATATATACCCAAAGGTTGTTTTACAATTCTTGTTTAGTTAGAGACGTTTGCGAATTAGCCGATAGTATAATATTTAATTAATACCGAATATTTATTATACATATATGCATAATGTTTATAAAAATTGACTTTAACCCCCTCTTTCACGTTAAAATGCGAAGATGTGCTTAAAACAAGATTTCAGAACTTTAAAAATCTAAAAATCAGAATAGATATCTTAATAGGAGATACATAGATGGCAGATAAAAAAGCCACAGTCCATATTGATGGACTAGATCCAATCGAACTTCCAATTTATCAAGGCACTGCTGGCCAAGATGTGATCGACGTACGTACGTTAGGTTCACACGGTCACTTTACTTATGACCCAGGTTTCATGTCGACTGGCTCTTGTGAATCTGCAATCACCTACATTGATGGTGGTAAAGGTGTATTACTTCACCGTGGTTACCCAATTGAGCAATTAGCTGAAGACTCTAACTACATCGAGCTTTGTTACTTACTATTAAACGGTGAGTTACCAACTAAAGAGCAATACGATGCATTTGCAAAAGAAATCACGCATAACACCATGCTTGATGAGAAAATTGCTAACTTTTTCCAAGGTTTCCGCTTCGATGCTCACCCAATGGCAATGCTATGTGGTGTAGTAGGCGCATTATCTTCTTTTTACCACGAAGATCTTGATATTACTGATGCAAGCCAACGTAAAACAAGCGCTATTAAACTTGTCGCTAAATTACCGACTATTGCAGCTATGGCGTACAAAACAAACATTGGTCAACCGTTTGTTTACCCACGTAACGATTTAAGCTACGCAGAAAACTTCTTACACATGATGTTCTCTGTACCGGCTGAAGAATACAAAGTTAACCCTGTGACAGCTAAAGCAATGGATAAAATCTTCATGCTTCATGCTGATCATGAGCAAAACGCATCAACGTCAACAGTACGTTTAGCAGGTTCTTCAGGCGCTAACCCATATGCATGTATTGCAGCGGGTATCGCATCTCTTTGGGGCCCTGCTCACGGCGGTGCTAACGAAGCATGTTTAAACATGTTAGAAGAGATTGGTTCTGTTGATCGTATTGATGAGTACGTAGCAAAAGCAAAAGATAAGTCTGATCCGTTCCGTCTTATGGGCTTTGGTCACCGTGTTTACAAAAACTTCGACCCACGCGCTACAGTAATGCGTCAAACGTGTCACGAAGTATTAGAAGAGCTTAACATTCAAGATCCGCTTCTTGATATTGCGATGAAGCTTGAACAAATTGCCCTTGAAGACCCATACTTTGTAGAGAAGAAACTTTACCCTAACGTTGATTTCTACTCAGGTATTATCTTAAAAGCGATTGGTATTCCAACAAGCATGTTCACTGTAATTTTTGCAATGGCACGTACTGTTGGTTGGATCACTCACTGGGATGAGATGCTATCTCAACCTGGTCATAAGATCAGCCGCCCTCGTCAAATGTATACTGGTTACACTCAACGTGACTTCGTATCAACTGACAAGCGCTAAGCTTAGTTAGGTAAAAAAGGCCGCTTTTGCGGCCTTTTTTGTGTGCTTTGCTTGTCAATTTTATGAAACCGATTACAATTCCTGCCTAAATTTATAGATGTTGAATAGCCATGCCTTCTCAAGAGTTTGATATAACAAAAATCCGCAACGACTTCCCTACGTTAAACCAAACCCTTAATGGCAACCCTTTAGTATATTTAGACTCTGGCGCAACCTCGCAAAAGCCACAAAGCGTTATTGATGCAACCACTCGTTTTTATAATTTAGGCAACGCAAACGTTCACAGAGGCCGCCACACCTTAAGTGAGCGCGCTACAGAGCAATATGAAGAAGCAAGATTAAAAACAGCGGATTACTTTAACGTAAATGCTAAAGAAATCGTCTGGACAAAAGGCGCGACAGAGGCGCTAAATTTACTTGCTCATGGTCTACAAAGGCAAATTACTCGTGAAGATACGGTTTTAATTACCCCCCTTGAGCACCACGCTAATATTGTTCCTTGGCAAGTATTAACGCAAAATACAGGGGCTACACTATCTGCACTCCCCCTTGAGCAAAACGCGACGTTTAATATAGCGCGCTGTATAGACATGATCACGCACACTAAAGCAAAGGTGCTGTGTATCAGCCAAGCGTCTAACGCATTAGGTAATATTACCAATTTAGCGCCATTAATAGCTGCAGCGAAAGCAGTCGGCACGTTAGTTGTTGTTGATGGCGCACAAGGAGCCATGCATTTACGCCCTAATTTAAAGCAGCTTGGATGTGATTTTTATGTATTCTCAGCGCATAAAATGCTTGGCCCTACGGGTGTAGGGGGCTTATATGGTCGCTATGAATTACTTAATGCGCTTACCCCGTATCAAACGGGTGGTGAGATGATAGATACTGTAACGCTTGAAAAAAGCAGCTACAGAGACGCTCCTGCTAAATTTGAGACCGGCACCCCAAATATAGCCGGCGTCATTGGCTTCAGTGCAGCAATTGATTATTTATCAGCCCTAAACATAGAACAGTTACAGCGCCATGAGCAGGCAATTTTTATTTATGCAGCCACACAGTTGAGTAAAATTGACGGTATTACTATTTATAGCGACCTGAACAATAATATTGGCACCCTCAGTTTTAATTATAAAAGTGAACACCCCTACGATTTGGCAACTTTGCTTGACGGATTTGGTATTGCAGTGCGCAGTGGACACCATTGTACGCAACCATTAATGCACCATTTAGGGGTAAAAGGCACTGTTCGAGCAAGCTTTTCATTTTATAATACCCATCAAGATGTTGATAATTTCATCAATGCTTTGAAAGAATCGATTGAATTATTAGACTAATTTAGGATAACTCATGACAAATACGTTTAAAAACGTAGTAAAACCTATACAGCAGGCGCAATCTTGGCAGCAAAAATATCGCGAAATAATGCTTCTGGGCAAAACACTTCCCGCTTTAGCGGATGTACTTAAAATCGATGACGCACTGGTGCCAGGGTGTGAGAGCAAAGTGTGGATGTTTATGGAGTTTGACGATAGCGAGAATCGTTTAGTGGTTATTGGCGACTCAGACACCCGCATTGTAAAAGGCTTATTAGCGATAATTTTAGCGCTTTATAATGGCTTAACACCTGAAGAAGTCGTGAATATTAATGCGTATGACGAATTTGAAAAGTTAGGCTTAATTAAACACCTTAGTGCATCTCGAGGGAACGGAATAAAAGCCATGGTCGAGGCAATTCAAAGCATGGCAACTAACAAGCTCAATTAAACTATTGAGCTTGTTGTAAACGCTGTTTTTTATCTAAATATTTACGTACCGCTTTAGCCGCTACAAAAAAGCCAAAACTTCCGGTGATCATAGTTACCGAGCCAAACCCGTTATTACAATCCATATTCATTGTACCATCAGCATTTTGTTTAGCGTGGCATACACTGCCATCACTGCCTGGGTAAACAAGTTGCTCAGTTGAGTACACACAATCAATATTAAATTTGCGTTTAGGGTTGTTACTAAAATTATATTGTTTGCGTAAAATATAACGCACTTTAGCAAGTAGCGGATCTTGCGTGGTTTTAGCCACATCACCAAATGTTATTTGGCTAGGATCAGTTTGCCCACCCGCGCCACCAGTAGTAATAATAGGCATTTTATTGCGCTTACAATGAGCTATAAGCGCTGCTTTTTCTTTAACTGCATCAATACAGTCAATGACGTAATCAAAACCTTGAATATGCTCACGAATATTTTCAAGAGTAATAAAGTCATCTATCACAGTTACTTTACACTCTGGGTTTATCAGTTCGCAGCGACTTTTCATTGCATCTACTTTGGCTTGGCCAATACTGCCGCTAAGTGCATGAATTTGCCTATTTACGTTCGTCGCGCAAATATCATCTAAATCAATTAAAGTGATTTTACCCACGCCTGTACGTGCTAAAGCTTCGGCGGTCCAACTTCCTACACCGCCTATCCCTACTACACAAAAATGGGCTTGTTGTAGCCAGTCAAATTGTTGGTTACCGTATAGGCGTTTGATCCCGCCAAAACGAATATCTGTTACTTTTTCGCTCATTTACCAATCCAGTTGCCACGGCGATTGCCATGCTTGAAATTCTTGATGATTAATTAATTGCTGATACTCATCACCCGTAGTAGGTAGCAAAGAGCAATTAATTTGCTCCCCATGCCATAAAAAACTTAACGCATAGGCATGAAGATACGCCCGCTCAGCTGCGCTGCCACTATAAAGTGTATCGCCTAAAATTGGCGCCCCTAAACTTTTTAATGCCACTCTAAGTTGGTGGGTTTTACCCGAATACGGCTTTAAAATATACGCCCTAAATCCCGGCTTATAACTAAAAGAATAAAAGCGGGTAATGGCTGGGTTTTGCAGGGTCGGTAAAAGCTTAAACATGCCCCTGCGAGACTTAGTCATATCACCTTTTATCCACCCTTGCTTTTTTTTAGGTTTAGCATTGCTGATTGCTAAATAAAACTTGTTTATTGCATGCTCAGTAAAAAGAGACGTAAATTTAGCAGCGGCTTCTTTATTGCGACTAAGAATAATAAGGCCAGATGTCACTTTATCAAGGCGGTGAACAGCAAATAATTTTTCGCCAGTTTGCTGCTCAGCTAATACCACAAACCCTTTTTCACCTTCTGAGTGAAAATTAAGCCCCGCTGGTTTTTCAAATATATAAAAATCAGCGTGGCTAAATACTGTGGGTAATTCACTTTTAACCATTATTAGGCTTGCTTAGCTTTTAGGTAGGCAATCACTTTTTCTAAATCCTCGGCCGTATCAACCCCAGCATGTGGCGTTACTTTGGCCTGCTCAATTTTAATAGCGTAACCATGGTACAACACCCTAAGTTGCTCTAGCGACTCAAGTACTTCAAGTGGCGATACACTTAGCTCAATATACTGCTTAATGAAGCCAGCGCGATAGGCATATATACCCACATGGCGCTGAAAAGGCGTTATATCTAACACACTGTCGTTATTTAACATTGCGCTTCTGTCAAACGGAATACTGGCACGTGAAAAGTACAACGCATTTTTATTAATATCACTAACAACCTTCACGGCATTAGGATTAAACACTTCGTCTTGCTCTTCAATGGCTACACTTAATGTTGCCATTGGCGCGCTTGAATTATTTAGTAAAGTGGCAACTTGCGATACGTTTTCGCTGGCAAGTAATGGCTCATCGCCTTGTACATTGACCACCAGGGTTTCTGCGTCTAGCTTAAGAAGGTCAACAACCTCTGCTAAACGCTCAGTACCCGATTGATGATCTTCTCGCGTCATCAGCACATCGTTTGTGAACAATTTAACAGCATCAAAAACCTTTTGATGATCGGTTGCAATAACCACTTTACTTGCACCTGACAAACACGCTTTTTCATACACGTGTTGAATCATAGGTTTACCGCATATGTCAGCTAATGGTTTGCCAGGCAAACGGGTAGACGCGTAACGTGCAGGTATAACAACTACGAATTCCACTTATCAACCTCATCTTGAGATAGCTCACGCGCTTCATTTTCTAAAAGTACCGGTATATCGTCGCGTACTGGGTATGCAAGTTTAGCTGCAGTACTAATAAGCTCTGCATTTTCTTTATCAAAACGAAGCTTTCCTTTACACACAGGACAAGCAATTATTTCAAGTAATTTTGTATCAAAGGCCATTGAGGATCCCTTTTTGTTTTAATAATAAATCTAATTTATGTATTACAGCGTCTGTAGGTTTTGCATTTACGGGTAGGTAGTACCAAGTATCTTTTGCAAAGTCTCTACATTTTACTGCATCTTTTTCTGTCATTAATATGTTGTCATCATTAAATTGAGTAAAATCAGCCATGCTATAAGCATAGTGATCTCGATAATGATGAGTCGAAAGCAGCTGAATATTTTGCCCCTTTAATGAATTTTCAAAACGTTGTGGGTTACCAATGGCACTTACCGCATGGCCTTTTTCAATTGTTTTATTCACAGGGGTATTGTTAGCAACGTGTTTAAGTGCACCAGTTTGCAAAACGTAGCTGTGGGATGCATCTCCCCCGTTTTCAATCACTAAATCAACGCTATTTAATCTGTTTGTGGTTTCGCGTAATGGCCCTGCAGGCATAACAAAGCCATTACCAAATCGCCTTTGGCTATCAACAATGCAGCACTCTATATCGCGCGCCATTTTATAATGCTGCATACCATCATCTGAGATTATGACATCCACACAAAATTGCTGCTCTAATAATGTAATGTTGGCTTTTCTATCGGGTCCAACAACAAGCGGACATTTTAAGCGATTAAATAAAAGTATTGGCTCATCACCGGCTTGTGCACTTGTTACGCCGCGCTCTACCACCAGCGGGTAGCTGTTGGCTTTACCGCCGTAACCTCGGCTGATAATACCCACTTTTAGGCCTTGCTCTGACAAGTATTCGTAAAGCCATAACACAAATGGCGTTTTGCCATTTCCGCCTACACTTATATTGCCCACCACAATCACTTTAGATTTAGCTTTAAAAGGCGTGGCAAAGCCAACCTTAAAAACCCATTTCCTAATGCTTGAAATTAACCAAAAAAGCGCAGCTAATGGCAGTAAAAGTAGCGTTATAAAACTAAATGGTTTATACCAGCTTTGCTCTATTTTACTCACCCGTGCTCACCAAACTGCATTTTACATAGAGCTGAATAGGTACCATCTTTAGCTAGTAAGCTCTGATGATCGCCACTTTCAATCACCCGGCCACCATCAATAACGTATATTTTGTCGCTGTTCTCAATGGTTGAAAGACGATGGGCTATTACAATAGACGTTTTGTCTTGCATTAAGGTATCGAGAGCTTGCTGAATTAGTTTTTCAGACTCTGTGTCTAAGGCTGAAGTTGCTTCATCTAAAATTAAAATAGGTGCATCTTTTAATATAGCGCGAGCAATTGCTATACGTTGACGTTGACCACCAGAGAGCATTACCCCGTTTTCACCGACCATGGTATTGAGCTGCTCAGGTAGGTCTTTAACAAATTCCCACACGTGGGCTTGTTTAACCACCTCTTCTAGTTGCTGCGGTGTTATTTCTCGGCTTATGCCATAACAAATATTATTGGCAATTGTGTCGTTAAATAACACAACTTGCTGAGATACTAAGGCAAACTGGCGGCGTAAATCGGCCAGTTTATATTTCTCAAGCGCAACGCCATCTAATAAAATTTCACTTGGTGCTTCTAAATCATAATAACGCGGTAATAAATTAGAAATAGTCGATTTACCCGAGCCTGAACGCCCTACAAGCGCGATGCTTTCACCGGCTTTTATACTTATTGATAGGTTATTTAAAACAGCTTCATCTTTAGTTGGGTATTTAAAGGTCACGTTTTTAACCTCAATTTCGCCCTTCACCTTATCTACGGTGTAAGTACCTTTGTCTTTTTCAATTTCTTCATCTAAAACTAAAAAAATACTTTGCGCTGCAGAAATACCGCGCTGCATATCACTGTTCACGTTTGCTAATTGTTTAAGCGGGCGTAAAAGCATCATCATAGAAGAAATGAGTACCATAAAATCGCCAGAGCTGATCGTATCTATCATTGAAGGCATAGATACAACCCACAAAATAACAGCCATTGCACTTGCTGCAAGCACTTGAATTACCGACACGCTTAACGCTTTAGTGGCATCCATTTTAATACGTTGCTGGCGATTATGATTATTGATTTTTGAAAACTGATCGATTTCTTGTTTTTGCCCACCAAAACCATGAATAACTTTGTGTCCACTTAGCATTTGCTCAGAGCTACGGGTGACCTGCCCCATTGCAGACTGTATATTTTTTGAAATATGGCGAAAGCGTTTAGACACAAACGTTACAATAATTGCCACTAATGGAATGATTACTAAAAAAATCAGCGAAAGCTGCCAGCTGGTATAAAACATAAGAGCAAGTAGAAAAACGACAAAAGCGCCTTCTCTTACAACAATTAAGAGTGCTTTGGTGATTGCTTGCTGAACTTGTTCTGTATCAAAAGTAATTTTTGAAATTAAATCACCTGTTGAGTTTTTATCATGAAACGAAACAGGCAAATGTAATATGTGTTCAAATAACTGCTGGCGTAACGAACGAACTACTTGCGAGCCTACATAGCTTAGACAATACGAAGACATAAAATTAAACAGGCCACGCCCTATTACCAGCGCAATTACAACAAATGGGGCATAAGCTAACACTTCGCTATTACGTTGGTTTAGGCCTTCATCAATAAAGGGTTTCATTAATTGAATAAATAAAGCATCCATACCCGAATAGCCGATCATTCCAATAATAGCGACGAAGGCAACGCTTTTATAATCACCAACGTAAGAAATCAACCGTTTATAAATTTGTGTAGTACTTTGACTCATATTACTCTCGTTATACAATTACAGCCCTTATTGTATCCTTCAAACCGTTAAAACTAAACGTCAATCTTCTATAAACCAATAACTTTCGTGTTTGCGCGCCGTTGTCACTTTAAAGCTATCTTGATAAATACTTACCGTAATTTGCCCATCACGTGCCGTAACATATTGTTTAGCATTTATTGCTTTGTAGCGCGAAACCACTTTTTCACTGGGAAATTGCCATTGGCCTTGAAAAGCTGTTGAGTGAATAACCGTATGCGGATTTACATGGTTGATAAATTCTGTGCTTGAAGACGTATCGCTGCCATGATGAGGGCTTAAAATCACATCGGCTTGTAATGAGTGAGTTTTGATAAGGCTCAGCTCACGTGCTTTAGAAATATCACCCGTTAATAACATAGTAAGTTGCGGTGATTTGATTAAAAGCACACACGAATTATCGTTTTCGTTATTAAATGTGCTATCAGCAAAGCTGCTAATGCGTAATCCATTAAAGTTATAATCTAAAGACATACACTGTGTGGTTATTCCATGTGGGTGAAACCGCTTAAAGCTTTCACCAAATCCTGCATTAATAAAATGTGCTGCGCCTCCTGCATGGTCGTTGTCTTGATGGCTTATTATTGCATCACTGACGGTTAAGTTATGTGTTTTTAAATAGGGAATTAACACACTGTATGTACGGCTAAAACGGTTAAAATAACTCGGGCCAAAATCGTAAACCAGCGCTTGATTGTCTTTTTCGAGTAACGTCATTAATCCGTGCCCAACATCAAACACATGCAATTGCCAAAGAGGTTTTGGTAAATACAGATAATCTATTAATGTAACGCATAGAGGAATGAGTGCTAAACGTTTAAAGGGGCTAAACCAGGCGATTAATATGCATAGATAAGCTGCGACTAAGTACAATGTACGCGGTTTAGCTATATCTAACCATCTGTAATGCCAAGGGATTGCATCCATATACTTAAACAATGTTATAAGTACACTATCGAATAATAAAATGACGGGCGCTATATCTACCACACCACTTATTATCGTAAATAGCAGCAAAAGTGGCATGATTGCCACGCTTAATAATGGAATTGCCAATAAATTAATAACCAACCCAGCAATACTTACCCCACTAAAATAAATAAGGGTAATGGGCAAAAGCCCAATGAATAAAGCAAGCTGAATAATACACAGCGCCATAAACACGCCAAGCCAATTATATTTAGTTTTAGGAAGGTGCTTTATAACAAGGAAAATAATTGCAACCGCAATAAAAGAAAAATATAAACCTGGGTTTAAAACATTAAAAGGATTGATGAGTAATACAGCGACTAAAGCATATAAAATGCTTCGCCAGCGCAGTGGCTGTTTGGCAATAAAGTAAAGACCCAATACGCAACTTAACATAATAAATGCGCGAGTCGCTGAGAGTAAAAATTCACTTAAATACACATAGATAAATGCCGCTAACCACCCGATAAAACAATAAACAATAGTTAAATTAATAGACTGCAATACTTTAATTTTAAGGATGTATGCTGTGTACTTACTTAGTAAATAAAAACAGCTGAATATAAGCCCTATGTGCAACCCTGAAATAGCTAATAAATGGCTGAGCCCTAAACTTTGCATTGTTTGTTTATTTTCAAACGACATCAGTGATTTATCACCACTAAGCAATGCATAATAAAGCCAATTAAGCGTTGTTTTTTGATAAGTGTGTTTTAAAAACGACCTGTATTTATAAATTATTGAAGGTGAAGCGGCGCTAGTAATGCGCAATTGTTTATTAAGTACTTTGCCTTTAAATAGTATGCGTTGTTTAAAGGCATGCACATTATTATCAAACACACCGATATTTTTAATTGTTCTGAATTTTTTCAGCGCTATTGTTGCCTCAAAAGTATCGCCCTGCTTAATAAGCTGTGCAGAATCGACACTTAACATGGCTTTAGGTGCTTTAAATTTGTGTATTTCATCCCCATTTAACTTTAATAACGTTGCTTTTATATACTGTGGTTGCTTTGCAGAGATAACGTCATCAACAAGAATTGTGGCAGGGTAAGCATAGTTATTTTCATCATTTGGCAATGTATAGCTATAAAACAGGTAAAAGTGCACAACAATGCAGCAAATAGCTAAAATAAACCCTAACAAAACATTCAAAAACGGCTTAAAATAGGCGCTCGCAATAAGGACAGATATTGTGATGACTGTAAATTCATGGGTTTGATAATAAAATACGGTTGAAATACAACCTATTACAAATCCAAGACTAATCCACACTGAAGTAAATGGTTGCTTGAAATGCCTAAGAAAACGATCCAACGATTTTTACCTGATCCTAATAAAATTAGGCATCATAAAACACTTAGAATATTCGGCCGCCTATTACAAGACGCCAACCTATGGCATTTAAACAGACGCTCTGCAAGGGGCGCATTTGCAGTTGGTTTATTTTTTGCGTTCATCCCTGTTCCTTTTCAAATGGTTTTAGCCGCTGCGGCAGCTATTGTATTTAGAGTTAACTTACCTATTTCTGTGGCATTGGTGTGGCTTACCAACCCATTGACTATGCCGCCAATATTTTACGGCTCATACCTTGTAGGTACGCTTGTTTTAAATCAACGAGAGCAGCATTTTGCATTTGAAGCCAGTTGGGCATGGTTCTTAGAAAGCCTTTCTACCATCGGACCTGCATTTTTAATTGGCTCACTGGTATGCGCTTCTGTTGCCGCAATTATTGCTTATTTAGGTATTGATATTATTTGGCGACGCTCTGTGCGCAAAGCCTGGTTAGCGCGAAATACTAATACGTAATAAAGCCAACTATTAAAGTGCTCAAATAGAATGACTTAATGAAGCAAATTGAGATAACTAATTAACGCCAAGCACTTTATTATAGACGAAAAAAAACCAACTTTTATACGTTGGTTTTTTTATGAAAAGCAAAAAGCTTAAAATCTAAATACTCTGCGTAAGCCCACTAGCGGCAATAATAACAGTGTGTACCAAGGGAAGCTTGCTGAGCTTCTTTCATAGAGCTCTTCTTCTATGGGTGTACAGTCTTCTACTTCACCATCAATAGGTGTTAGTTTTACTGCAACAGCAACACTCTCGTACTCAATATTACCTTCAATATCGGTTTCTACATTACCAAAGGTATCGCGCTTTTCAACGGTTTTGGTAGCTACACCAAAAATTTCATTGTCTTCATTAATGACTTTCGCTTCAGCCATTGTGTAGGCGTAGTCTGTTTCACCATCTGTTTCGTAACAAGGTAGTAAATCGTTTAAGTTGGTAATTTTATCGTCACCAATTTTATATATAAACGCTTCTTTACGACGGCTGTTTTCAGATGTACCTACCTCGCCTTCACCAACAACATAACCTTGGTTATTAATATCATTACCATAAGCGCTTGAGCTATTAAAGTAACCGGTAGGGAAAACGGTATTGCCAGTACTTATATCATGATAGAAAAACTGATCACGGATCGTGGTTTCAATACGCTTTGATGCATAACCAACAATTACATCGTTGTCATTGACAGCAAGCGCTTTACCAGAAAGCCAATCATCTTCTTGGTCTATAAAATTAAACACGTCACCATTTTTAAAATAAACAGGCATTGTTAAAATAGTGTCGTCATTTTTATAGTAACGAGCATTTGAAGAGCCCACCACTGTGCCATTATTATTTAGTGCAAGAGCGGTACTTGTAAAAGCAAAGTCATCATCTTCTTCTGGCGTTAAGGCAAGGCCTAGTATTTCAGTAGAAGTGATATTGAATGCTTCATCAAGCTCCCATTTTACCGCGCGCTCATCAAATACGCCGGTGGTTACACTTGAATTTAATAATTCCACACAGGTATTGGTTGGCTCGTCTTCGTTATCACAGTTATCTTCAATATTATCAAGCCTGTCTTCAGGAATACCTGTTGAAACATAACCAACAACAGTGTATCCGTCATTTGTTTTAACAATATCGTTAGCTCGGCTAGTACCGCCGTAATCGTCAAAGTCTGGAACTAACTCAACCTTTTGCGTTCCATCTTCAGAAATAACTATTCCGCGCTCAATAAAGTCATGGGTAAACCATGTTTCTTCTTCATCTTCATCATCTGGCGTAAATAAAACTTTATCATATGGAGCAGCACTCCAACCAACGCTCACGCCATCTTCGCTTACCGCATTATAAAAGTTACTAACCGAACGCGTTAAACCATCGTAATCTACCGACTCTTCATCAAACAGTATTTGCTCAGTCACTATGCCATCGTCAAACTTAATACCAACTACCGAGCTTAACTTTTGGTACTCGTAATCCGTTGGTCTGCCAGCTAAAAAGCTAACCATAAATGAATGCGCATCGGCGTTATTAAAAACCGCATCGTTATTTTCTATATCATCAAGTGTAAAAGTAATTTCTTTATCACTTAGCTCAAAGTTGTACTCTTCACTATCGTACGCATTTTCAATAACGCTTTCGGTAAAGTCGATATAGCTAATATCGATTGGTAAATTATACAATCCGTTGGCAGTACCAATAATGTGCCCGCTTTCGCTTACGTCAGTCACGTAAGAATGTTTAGCGCCGTCAAGAGTACCTAGTTCTGTTAATTCATAGGTTGCACTTAATGCAGATGTACTCAATGTCGCTAAAATACTGGCAGCGAGTAATTTATATTTCATTTTAATCCTTACTACTGATTCTGTAATTCTTCAAGTTCTTCCCAGCGCTCAAACGCGGCTTCAAGGTCAGACTCAAGTTTTGCTAAATGGTTCAATGCATTAGTGGTTACGTCGCTATCTTGTTTGAAAAAGTCAGGATCGCTCACTACAGCTTGCTGCGCTTCTACAGCGGCTTCAAGTTGTTCCATTTTATTGGGTAGTTGCTCTAATTCAAGTTTTAATTTGTAAGAAAGCTTAGTGGTTTTATTTTCAGGCTTTGTCGCGGCTACAGGCGCAGGTTTAACGTCTTTTTTTGGTGCTTGTTGCTGTTTTTCCTGCTCGGCTAAATAGCTTAAATAAGCTTGGTAATCGGTGTAACCCCCTACCATATCAGTTATTTTGCCATCACCTTCAAACGCCCAAACACTACTACACGTATTATCAATAAATTCACGGTCATGGCTTACTATAAGCACAGTACCCTGATACTGATTAATAATTTCTTCGAGTAACTCTAATGTTTCAATATCCAAGTCATTGGTTGGCTCATCAAGTACTAAAATATTTGAGGGTTTTAGAAATAGTTTTGCAAGTAAAAGCCTGTTTTTCTCACCACCAGAGAGTGCTTTTACAGGTGTACGCGCACGTGCCGGTGGAAACAAAAAGTCTTGCAGGTAACCAAGTACATGACGAGAACGCCCGCCCATCATTACCTCTTGTTTACCCTCGGCAACGTTATCTTGAACAGTGGCCTCTTCATCAAGCTTTTGCCTATATTGGTCAAAGTAAGCAAATTCTAAATTAACACCTTGTTTAACATGGCCGCTATCGGCTTCTAAATCACCAAACAGCAGTTTAAGTAAGGTAGTTTTACCAATACCATTTGGGCCTACTAAGCCAATGCGGTCACCGCGCATAACAAGGGTAGAAAAATCATTAGCAATCACTTTATCTTTAAATGCATGGCTAAGATGTTTTGCCTCAAACACTAGCTTGCCCGATCTGTCAGCCGTTTCAATATTAAAATCGGTTTTACCTACTTGCTCTACACGGGCTTTGCGCTCAACACGTAGCTGTTTAAGTTCACGTACACGGCCTTCGTTACGAGTACGACGGGCTTTAACACCTTGGCGTATCCAGGCTTCTTCCTCTGCTAAACGCTTATCAAAGAGTGCATTTTGTGATTCTTCTACTTTTAAGTCATGCGCTTTTTGTTCAAGGTAGGTCGCGTAATCGCCAGGGTAAGAGATAAGTTTACCGCGGTCTAAATCTAAAATACGCGTTGCAACAGCACGGATAAACGCACGGTCATGCGATATAAATACAATACCGCCTTTAAATTCTTTTAAAAACTGCTCTAGCCATTTAACACTGTCTACGTCTAAATGGTTTGTTGGCTCATCAAGTAACAATAAGTCAGGCTCACTCACAAGTGCACGTGCTAAGGCAACTTTACGCAACCAACCACCTGAGAGCGATTCTAATTTAGCATCTGGGCTAAGCTCTAAACGCGTGAGTACTAATTGAATACGCGAATCAAAACGCCAACCGTCACACGCTTCTAAATCGTTAGATAAACGCTCAAGCTTATTTAGCAGTTTGTCGGTACAGTCGGTTTGTAGCTGTGTGCTCACATGATGATAATCAATTAGCAAATTAGCAATATCAGGCATGCCCTGTGCTACATAATCGAATACTGAGCCATTTGCTCCTTTAGGAGGATCTTGCTCTAAGCGAGATATTTTGATCCCGCCAAGCTGGTTAATTTCACCATCATCTAAAATAACTTGGCCATCTAGTACTTTTAAAAGTGTAGATTTACCCGCCCCATTTCGCCCTACAATACAGACGCGCTCACCGCTTTCTATCACTGCATCAGCATCATCAAGTAATGGGTGCGTACCATAAGCTAACTGCGCTTTTTGTATTCTAATTAAATCCATAAATACTGCTCTTTTATTCTTGCGCTAAAAATTCATGCACTGTTTGTGCATCAAACGGCCAATACAAATAGTGGCCGCTTTTGCTCTCAAATACGGGAATACTTAACTGAAAACGCGCTATTAGCTGCTCATCAGTGAGTATATCAATTAATTTAAGCTCACTATTTTTATCCAAAACCGATAATAAAACCTGCTCGGCTTGCTCACATAAATGACAGCCATCGGTGTGGTATAAAACATAATTAGCCATGGGTAATTAACCAACTGTTGTGTATTTTTTTATTACGTTTGAAATCAGGTGATAACGTTTTTTCTGAAATATTTTCAGCTTTTAACCCTAAGCCCATCAAACCTACTTCATCCATTACAAAACCACGTTTGTTATTAGAAAAAATTAATGTACCCGACGGACTCAAGATTTTTTTAACCCAAGTAAGTAATTTTATATGATCGGTTTGCACATCAAACGCGTCTTTCATTCGTTTAGAATTAGAAAACGTAGGCGGGTCTAAAAAGATTAAATCGTATTGCCCTTGTGCGTATTCTAGCCATTTTAAACAATCAGCTTGCTCAAAACGGTAGCGGGTATTGCTAATATCATTTAATGCAAAGTTATCTTGGCCCCACTTAAGGTAGGTTTTTGATAAATCAACGGTGGTAATTGCTTTTGCACCCCCTAATGCCGCGTGCACAGAGGCTGTACCGGTGTAGGCAAATAAGTTTAAAAAGCGTTTGTCTTTTGCATTTTGCTGAATATAACGACGCGCTAAACGATGATCTAAAAACAGCCCTGTATCGAGGTAATCAAACAAGTTTACTTTAAACTTAGCGCCAAATTCTTCCACCACCATAGTGCGGTTTTGTTTAGCCATTGGGGTGTACTGCTCTTCCCCTTTTTGTTTTTTACGCACTTTAACGGCTATGTTTTCAGGTGCTATGTTTAACTGCTGTGCAGTTAAGCTAATCACATCTTGAAGACGCTTTTCTGATGTTTTTTCGTCAATTTCTTTAGGTGCTGCGTATTCAAAAACAACAGCAGAGTCGCCGTAAATATCAACCGCTACGTTGTATTCAGGAATATCAGCATCATATACGCGATAAGCTTGTACTTCGTTTTGTTTAAGCCAATTTTTTAGGCCTTGTTTGTTCTTTTTCAAACGATTAGCAAACGACATTGAGCCTTCAAAATTAAGAGCCGGTTTGTCATCGCTTGTCAGGCTTACCTGTTTATCATCTAACTGATATAAATTTAGCTCTACATCTAATGGGCCGTTTTTAAATTTATAACGCTTTTGTTTAACCAGTTTTAACAGCTTAAATAGGCTTTCATCCATGCCTAGTAACGCAAGCTTCCAATGATTAAAGTGCTTTTTAAAACCCACGCCCATGCTGCGGTGTAAATTTACCAGCTCAGCCATAGAGCCAATACGTTCGCCGTACGGTAAGTTAGAAATAACCACCCCGGGTAATTTAGCAACAGAGGTAAGCTTAGTTGCATCACTTTGCTTAAACTTAATAACATTACCCAGCTCTGCACGCTCGGCATTGGCAATGGCTTTATCAAGAACTTGCGCATCGTAATCGTGGCCAATTAACCACAATTTAGGATCGGTAATTTGCTCAATTAATTCTTCACGCAGTTGTTTAAATTTGGCCGCTCTAAAACTAGGTAAACGCTCAAAAGCAAACCCTTCTCTAAATAAACCAGGTGCTTCGTTACGCGCCATGCCCGCCGCTTCTATTAAAATAGTGCCGGCACCACAACATGGGTCAAATAAAGGTTGATTTACATTTTCAAGCCAACCACTGCGTTTAATAATCGCGGCCGCTAAGTGCTCTTTAATTGGGGCTTTACCTTGGCCTTGGCGATAACCGCGCTCAGATAAACGAGGACCCGAGTAATCAATATACAAAGCCACACCATGGCGATTTAAACGCGCCACAACACGCACATTGGCATCTTGCTTATCTACATTTGGGCGCTGTTCGTATAAATCGTTAAAATAGTCAACAATCGCATCTTTAATTACCAAGCCTGAAAACTGGGTATTTTTTAAAGAGTCGTTGGTACCATTAAAATCAACGGCAAATGTTTGGGTAGGGCCAAACCATTCTTGCCATGGCTGAAAACGAGCAAATTTATACAGGCTATCTTTATCATTCACGCCTTCTTTTTCTTCAATAAGCATCAGCACACGTGTTGCGTAACGAGTTGATAGACAAACCTTTTGCGCCAATGTTGAATCTGCCTCAAAGCGAACAGAACCCACAGTTTGTTTAGACACGACGGCGCCTAATTCTGTTAGTTCATCAACAAGTAAATTTTCGATTCCGATAGAAGTAAGTGCGATAAATTGCAAAGTAATAACCCTTAATAGCTAATTGCGCAGGATTATAACATAGGTTGGCTGACAAACACTTGATAAACGCAGCTCGATTTGTAAATTTGCTAAGCTGATTTAGTGTGATATTGCTCAAGTAATAGCGGGTGAACACGATTGTTTAAAACGCGGATAACTTCAAACTGTTCAAGGGACAAATTATCATCAAGTTTGAATGTTTCGTTAAGGTTTAGGCAAATTGAAGCATCAGGGCAATGTTCAACAATTAAAAACTCACCGGTTTGCGCTTTTGAGGTAAGTTTAACGATGGCTTCTGTACTTGGCTGGGTGCCAGTGTACTCTTCAAAAAACCAACTTTTAGCCAGTACCGGTTTTAAATGAAATTTTACAGCGGTGGCATTGAGCGCAATTTGGCAAATTTGTGCAGGCTTATACAGCTCAAAACCATCTAAGTAGTTATATACCTGTTCATAAAAAGCAGCATCTTCTAAGCTAAAACGCGGGTTTTCAAATACACAGTCGGTGAGTTGTCTTAATTTATACGGTGTGCATAGTTGCATATCGTCATTTAAATCAAGTAGTAAGCGGTTTTTATTTGCACATGCAATCCACTGCCATTGTTTTGTTGCTTGTAACATTTGCCTCCTCCTTGTTTAAAAATTTATTTTTTAATTAAGACATTAATATTAGATTATAACGGCTTTTGACCATTTTTAAAACATTTGTTTAGAACATTTATTGAACGATCAAAAGCTTACATAACTGATCCTTATAAGGAATCAACGATCGATTTTACCAATTGTGGCCCTTTGTAGATGAACCCAGTATAAACCTGCACTAAATTTGCGCCTGCATTTAGCTTTTCTTGAGCTGATTGCGCATCATCAATACCGCCTACACCAATAATTGGTAATTTACCTTGTGTTAAACGTTTAAGTTCGCTAACAACGTGTGTAGAGCGCTCTCTTACAGGGCTGCCAGATAAACCACCCGCCTCATCGGCGTATTGCTGACCCATTACTGCACTACGTTCAAGCGTAGTATTTGTTGCAATTACGCCATCAATTTGATTAGTTAATAGTGACTCGCTAACCTGCTCAATTTGGATTTGATCAAGATCTGGCGCTATTTTAACCAGCATAGGTACTTGCTTATTATGCTTGGCAATTAAATCGAGCTGTTCATTCTTTAAACTTTGCAGTAAATCATCTAACGCGGCACCATATTGTAAATCGCGCAGCCCTGGTGTATTTGGAGATGAAATATTGACCGTAATATACGAAGCATGCTCGAACACTTTACGCATACAATGGATATAGTCGTCTTTACCTTGCTCATTTGGGGTATCTTTATTTTTACCAATATTAATACCTAAAATACCGGTGTACTTGGCATTTTTTACGTTATTAACTAAATTATCGACCCCTTTATTATTAAAGCCCATTCGGTTAATAATGGCATTTGACTGCGGTAATCTAAAAATGCGCGGCTTATCATTACCTGCTTGGGGGCGCGGGGTAACTGTGCCAACTTCTACAAAACCAAAGCCCATTTGGCTAAAGGCATCAATACACTCAGCGTTTTTATCTAAACCTGCAGCCAAACCCACAGGGTTTTTAAACTCAAGACCTAAAAAATTAACGGGTTTGTTTTGTAGTTGTTGTGACCAAGCTGCGTTTAAAGGTGTGTGTGCAAAACGGCGTAAATTATTAAGCGCAAACTCATGTGCCCATTCAGCATCTCGGGTGAACATAAAACGGCGGGCTAAATCGTAAAACATGAATTGTTCCTCTTTAAATTACAGACAAAAAAATACCTCAGACTAGGCTGAGGTATTGTATAACAATTTTAACAATTAACTGATTATTTACTGAATAAATAACCAATTAAAGCTAAATTATTTTCCTGATGTATCACAGTTATGGCTTAACAACATTAATTCGCGCAGTGCAACTGAGAACTTAGCAAAGTCGTGACTTTGCGAGGTTTTAAATTCAGCTAACATTTGCTTCCAACGCTGTAGCAGCAGATCTTGGCTGGCCATCCACTGATCGATTTGATTATCAACATCGTTTTCGTCACCTTCAAAGCTGTTTAGCACAACATGAGAAAGCGTACGTTGTTGCCAATCAAGCTCTTCACGGTACGACGCACGGGCAAGTGCTTGCCAATGGTTAGAAACAGGCTGGTTAGTAATTTGATCTAAGAACCAGTGTAAGCCCATACGCGAGCCGAGTTTAAAGTAGGTATTAGATACCATCGCCACACTGCGGCCTGAATTATGCGCTATTTCAGCAATATCCATTACAGAGAACAGGCTAGAAAGGTCTATAATACGCTTAGCAATTTGCTTAGGTACACCTTTTTCAACTAGCTCATTTGCTTTACCAGTTAAACATTCGTGTTCTTTGTCTTGCATGTACGTATTTAAGTTTTCGCTTAAATCTTTAAACGTTGGCGCAAAGAACTCGATAGCTTGTTCAATTGTTTGTGACTTATTACGATGACGTAAGAACCAGCGTGTTGCACGACGAACAGTACGACGTAATTGGTACAGCATTTCGGTTTGAACTGCTGCTGGGATTTTATTATCTAGCGCACTGATTGATGACCAGGTTTCACGCATTTCAAAAATCTCACTCGCAATTGAGTAGCACATTGCGATTTCAGCTTCGTTAGCACCGGTCTCTTCGTTCATGCGTACCATGAAGTTTAAGCCCATGTCATTAACGATATTGTTCGCCAGTTTTGTTGCAATAATTTCTTTGCGCAGTGGGTGGTTATCCATCGCGTCGTTAAATTTTTCACGCAGTGGACGCGGGAAAGACTTAACTAGTAGCTGACGGTAGTAAGGGTTTTCAGTAATTTCATCTGTTACTAACGACTCTTTAAGCACCATTTTAGCGTACGAAACTAATACTGAAAGCTCTGGACGTGTTAGGTCTTTACCTGCTGCAGCGCGCTCTGCCAACTCTTCATCCGTTGGTAAAAACTCAATTGCACGGTTTAGCTTGCCTTCTTTTTCAAGGGCATGAATAAAGCGGATCTTCTCTTTAAGAGTTGATGCACCTTTAGACTGTGTAATCGACAATGTATGTGTTTGACGGTAACAATCTTTAAGTACAAGCTCAGACACTTCGTCGGTCATAGAGTAAAGTAACTCATCACGTTGTTTACGTGTTAAATCCCCTTCTGAAACTAAGCCGTTAAGTAAAATTTTAATATTTACTTCGTTATCTGAACACGCAACACCGCCTACGTTATCAATAAAGTCGGTATTTACACGCCCGCCTTTGGCTGCAAACTCGATACGCCCTAATTGGGTTGCACCTAAGTTACCCCCCTCACCTAATATTTTAGCGCCAAGGTCTTTACCGTTTATGCGCAGCGCATCGTTTGCACGATCCCCTACATCAGCGTCTGTTTCGTGGCTGTTTTTAATATAAGTACCAATACCACCGTTCCACAG
Organism: Pseudoalteromonas sp. R86517; assembly: GCF_042466295.1. Classification (NCBI taxonomy): domain Bacteria; kingdom Pseudomonadati; phylum Pseudomonadota; class Gammaproteobacteria; order Alteromonadales; family Pseudoalteromonadaceae; genus Pseudoalteromonas; species Pseudoalteromonas sp. R86517. The sequence goes on along the minus strand of NZ_JAXHCB010000001.1, from coordinate 1,346,207 downwards.
TAAATCAAATTCCATCATTAATGAGGCTTTGATTAACTCGTTCGGTGTCATGCTTGCTTTTTTAGTGCCAAGCATTTTTTTCATTTCTGGGCTTAAAGAAATCGATTTAGCTGCGCGCGAGAAAATCCCACCACCCGCTGAAATCAGATCTTTATTGTAATCTTCCCATGATGAACGAGGCAGGTTAAACAAGCGCTCACGCTCTGGGTAAGAGGTCGCTGCATCTGGTGTAGGGTCTACAAATATGTGCATATGGTTAAACGCGACTTGTAAGCGAATGTGCTTAGACAATAACATGCCGTTACCAAATACATCGCCGGCCATATCACCAATAGCAACCACAGTGAAGTCGGTAGTTTGACAGTCAATATCCATTTCACGGAAATGACGTTTAACAGACTCCCATGCACCTTTTGCTGTTATGCCCATTTTCTTATGGTCATAACCTACTGAACCACCTGATGCAAACGCATCACCTAGCCAGAAGTTGTATTCGTTAGCAATACCATTAGCAATATCAGAGAAGGTAGCTGTACCTTTATCGGCTGCAACTACTAAGTATGGGTCGTCTTCATCGTGACGTGTTACATTAGTTGGCGGTACAATTTCACCACGCTCAATGTTATCGGTAATGTCTAATAAACCACGAATGAAAATCTTGTAACACTCTTGACCTTCTTTAATAAAGGCTTCGCGTTCACTCGGTAGCTGCTTACATACAAAACCACCTTTAGAACCTACCGGAACAATTACAGTGTTTTTAACTTGTTGCGCTTTTACTAAGCCCAATACCTCAGTACGGAAATCTTCACGACGGTCTGACCAACGAAGGCCACCACGAGCAACTTTACCACCACGTAAATGCACACCTTCTACACGCGGAGAGTATACAAAAATCTCAAATGCTGGCAGCGGAAGCGGCATATCAGGAATTAAGCTAGGCTGTACTTTAAACGACACGTAAGATTTAAACTGACCTGTTTCATCTTTTTGGAAGTAGTTAGTACGCAGTGTTGCGACAATCATATCTACGTATAAACGTATAATACGGTCATCATCAAGGTTCGCTACGTTTTCAAGCTCTAAGTAAATTTGTGCACTTAATTTTTCAAGTGTTTTAGGACTTGCAGGGCTTTTTACTGAGAATTTTTTAGCAAATAAGTTAACTATTTGCGCAGCAATATGCGGGTAATTTGCAAACGTGCTCTCAATGTAGGTCTGTGAGAAGGTAACCCCAATTTGGCGCATATATTTTGCATAGGCACGTAATATAGAGGCTTCACGACCTGTTAAACCACCCATTAATACTAAGCGGTTAAAGCCGTCGTTTTCAAGGCGGTTGCCCCATACATTAGTTAATGCAGCGCGAAAACGAGCAGAAATCTTATCAAAGTCGGCCATTCCTTTGCTGTCAATCAGCATAGAGAAGTCCATGATCCAGTTGATACGACCATCACTTGTTTTAACAGAATATGGCGTTTCACCTACAACGCGTAAACCAAAGTTTTCTAGCATTGGCATAACATCAGATAAGTGAATGGGCTCATCTTTATGGAACAAGCTTAGGCGTACAATATTGCTGTTAGCTTCTTCTTGCGGACGGTAGAACAACATTTCTAGCTTGTTCTCGTCGTTTAACAATTCTAGCTTTTCAATATCTACAACCGCAGCACTCGGTAGTACTTCATCTTTGTACGAGCGTGCAAACGCGTTGCAATATTTACGATTTAGCTCATTACCGCGGGCTTCCCCTGCGGACTCTAACAGTGCAGATTGTAATTTATCTTCCCATGTACGAGCAGCTTCTACTAGGTTGTTTTCGATGTCTTTCACGTTATATTCGATATTGTTATCGGTCACACGAACGGTGTAATGTGTACGCGCCAGTGTTGACTCAGAGAAATAGGTAGTAAATTCGACTTTTTCGTCAGAATTAAAGGCGTTAGCTAAAATGTCTTGTGTTTCTCGGCGCAGCGCTGTGTTATATCGCTCACGCGGGACGTACACCATACAAGAGAAGAAACGTCCGTAGGCGTCTTTACGAACAAACAAACGACACATGTCACGCTCTTGAATTTGTAAAACACCCATTGCTACTTCGAGTAACTCGCTCTCGCGAGCTTGAACTAATTCATCACGTGGGTACGTTTCTAAAATATTAAGTACCGCTTTGTATGCATGGGTGCCTTTTGCAAAGTCACACATATCCATGATGCGGTTAATTTTAGTTTTTAGAACAGGCACATCTGCTGCGCTGTTGTTGTAAAAGCTTGATGAAAATAGGCCGATAAAACGGTCTTCACCAACCACATTGCCTTCATCATCAAAGCGTTTAATACCAACGTAATCTATGTAGGCTGGGCGATGAACACGCGATACAGAGTTCGTTTTTGTTAATACTAATAAGTTACTGCTGAGGGCTTCTTGGCGAGCAAATTCTGGTAATTCAGATAATAAACGTGTGTGCTCATCGGTTGAATTTTTCATCAGGCCGAGACTGGTGTCCATTTTACCTTTTAACTGGTAATCACCTTGTACAGGGGTAAGCTCGTACTCGCGATAGCCCATTAAAGTAAAGTTATCTTTAGCCAGCCAATCTAAAAACTCTACGGCTTCAGATACTTCGTTCTTATTTTTATTGTGCTTACGTTTTGGTACTTCTTTAGTAACAGAGACTAATTTTTCGCGAATTGGCTGCCAATCATCTACCGCAATAGAAACATCAACCAATACTGATTCGAGCTCTTTTTTGAAAGACGCAATAACAGATGCATCGGTTTGGCGGTCAATCTCAATAAAGAACACTGTTTTAGTAGAGGTTGATTCTTGCTCTGCTTTTAAATTTGATAAACCAGAAATTTTAGCGTTATTGTCACGCTGAATTTTTAGTGGGCAGTGAAGTAATAAGTGAGAAGCTATATTTTCACGGGTCATAGCCATACGAACAGAATCTACTAAAAATGGCATATCTTTAGCAATAATTTCTACAATTGTATGTGATGACTGCCAGCCATCTTTTGCTACTTCAGGGTTGAAAACGCGAATTACTGCGTCGTCCGTGGTGTTTTTTTCTAGTGCATTCCAAAGGCTGAGTGCAGCACCGTATAGGTCACTATCATTGCGATTTGCCAAATCCTCTTTAGACATATTGCTGTACAAGGCTTTGGCGAATTTCTCAACGAGTAACACATTATCAGCGTGAACTTTTTTCTGGATAAGCTTACAGACATTATCTAGGATAACCGAGGCTTGGCCTTCATTTCGTGTCATTGTATGTTCCTTAATCTATTACTGCTTTTAGTTAAGCAGAATATTTGTACAGCCATTTATTAGCGTGGAGTCAGTTAAATTCTAACCCTTTTAGCGCTAATAAACAGCCTTTTCGATGAAAACATTTTAAGCATTTCAGCTATTTGGTCATCTATTCACAAAATATAGATATAAATGACCATTACAGGTCATTTAGGAGCACAATTATTCACTTTATTTTTTCTGGTCGGTCCACAGCAGACTACCAATTGCGGGTAATAGCAGTACCGCACCTAACATATTTACTAAAAACATGAAGGTAAGCAGTATTCCCATATCTACTTGAAACTTAAGATCAGAGAATATCCACGTACTCACACCTATCGCAAGGGTAATACCGGTAAACAATACAGCACTGCCACGCTCAACAAGGGCATTACGGTACGCCACGCTCAGCGGTACGTTTTGCTTAAGTTGGCCCATCATTGAAGAAAGTATATAAATACCGTAATCCACACCAATACCTACACCTAAGGCTATAACAGGTAAAGTAGATACCGTTAAGCCAATTTCTAATTGCACCATAAGTGCTTGTGCAAGAGTTGATACAATATACAGAGGTAATACCACTGCGATTGTCGCTTTTACGCTCTTAAAGCTTAACAAACACAAAATAATAACTGCGCCGTAAACGTATAGCATCATCGGAATTTGCGCCGCAGAAACAGACTCGTTTGTTGCCGCCATCACCCCTACAGGCCCAGACGCTAACTTAAAGGCTAACTTGTCTGTGCCTTCTTCTTGTGCAAATTGCTTAACACGTTGAATAACGGTATCGATTGTATTTGCTTTGTGATCATCTAAAAATATAATCACCGGCATGACTGAGCAATCACCATTAAGTAACCCTGTGCTTGTTTCTACACGGGCTGTTGATTGCACTAAGCTGGCTGAATTACGCGGTAAGCTTTGCCATTTTAAGTTACCTTCGTTGTAACCTGCGTTAACCGACTGCGCCACAGAGCTTAAACTAACCGCCGATTGTACGCCTGGCACGTTTTCTACCTTGTACTGAAAACGGCTAATGCGCGCCATCACATCGTGCTCTGTACACGCCGCTGGGTAAGCCTCAACAATCACTTTTAAAATATCCGACGAAATAGTGTATTTGTCCGATATTAAAAAAGTATCTTGATTGTAGCGAGCATCTTGATGCAGCGAAGGCGCACCTGCATGTAAATCACCAATTCGCATTTTATCTGCTTGCCAGTAACCTAAGGCAAATAACACCAGGGTAAAACCAATAATCATTTTTGCGGTTTTAGGGTCTGTGGCTTTTACTAATAAATCGCGTATCGCATCTAGCATATTTGGCTTTTGCGCATCGCCTGATTGAATATGCACAGTGTTGGCAAAATTCATATACGAGGCCCACACTGGTAATAAAATTAAATTAGTAAATATAATAACCGCAACACCTAAACTTGCTGTGATTGCAAGTTCACGAATAATACCTATATCAATAGTCAGCAGGGTTAAAAAGCCCACCGTGTCTGAAAGCAGCGCAATACCACCAGGTACAAGTAATGCTCTAAAGCTTGATTGACAACAAATGCGGGTACTTTTGCCCTCACCTACTTTTTTACCAATGGCGTTGATCATCTGCACGCCGTGGCTTACACCAATCGCAAATACTAAAAACGGCACCAATATAGACATAGGGTCGAGTCCAAAACCTAAACTCGACAATAAACCCATTTGCCAGATTACGGCAATAATTGAACACGCTATAGGTAAAATGGTGAGCTTTAAACTGCCACAAAATAGCCATACCATAATAAAGGTAAAACCAATGGCAATAGCAAAAAATAGCACAACGCCTTTTGCCCCTTGAGCGATATCGCCGGCCATTTTGGCAAATCCAATAATATGAATACTGACTTTATCTGTACTTAAAGGCTCTCTTACTTGCGTTTCTAACTTATCTGCAAATGCGAGTGTATCTAGCTTTTGCTGAGTTTGCGGGTCGGTTTCTAGTAGCTGCGCGGTCACCATGGCACATGAGTAATCGCTGGCAATCATTCGCCCTACTACTTTTGCTTTTTCGATGTTTTCTTTAACTACCGCTAAACCTTTTTGGTCGGCTTTAAAGTTTGCAGGAATAATTGGGCCGCCAGCAAAACCATCTTCAACCACTTCGACAAAACGCGCACTGGGCGCAAAAATAGAGTTAACTAATGGGCGGTTTACACCAGGAATAAAATACAGTTGATCGTGTACTGCTTTTAATTGGGTGAAAAATTCGGGGTTAAAAATGTTGCCACTGTCATCACACACCGAAATTAAAATGCTATTTGCGCCACCAAATTGTTTTTCGTGTTTGGTGTACACTTTCATGTATTCATGATTTAGTGGAATATTTTTGTTAAACGAGGCGTCTAGTTCAATGTGAGTGGCTTTATAGCCTAAAAAACATGTGATTAGCGCAAAAGCGATCAACATGATAGTACGGTGTCTAAACACTGCCTTTTCTAAAAAATCTAAAAACGTATGCATTAAGGGTTCAACTCCTTCACTTTAATGCCATCTTCTGTTGCCATGACTAATTTATTATTAATTATTACGCCATCAAGAATAGCTTTACCATCGGGGCGTTGTTCATGTGTAAGTAAGCCGTCTTTTAAATGAAAGATCACACCACTATTTGCCAGCAGTAACCAATGCTCATTATTATAATTTATAACGTTATTAACCGTGGCCGTTTTAACATTTTCAAAATGCTGCCATTGTTGTTCATTTTTATTTTTAGCAAATACATTTCCTCTGAGCCCTGCCACAATCTCTTGCTGCGGATCTGATGCTACCGCAAAAAAAGAACCTGGGTAAATTTCATCAAGGCGTTGCCATGTTTGGCCATTATCACTGCTTTTGGCCATTAACCCCATTTCACCGACTAACATCAAACCACTGTCTGTTTTTTCAATACGGTTAAAATGAGGCAGTATAGATGCTGTTTCAGCTTCGTAGCCTTGAGGATCATTTTCTTTTAAATCATTCAAATACTCTCTATCTTCACTAAACAGTAAAGAGTCTAAAAAGCGTTTACGCCAGTGCTTGCCGCCATCACTGGTTTGATAAAACATGCCATAAGCGCCCACAGCAAAACCATTTGAGTCATCTTCAAAGTAAATATCTAAACAAGGCTTATCAAGCTCTGGTTTTGCTTGTTGTAATTGCCAATTTAAACCACCATCGGTGGTATTAATTATTGTGGCATCGTGCCCGCACGCCCACCCGTGGGTTTCATTAGAAAAATCGACAGCCGTTAACAATACCTGTGTAGGGACGCTTTGCGCTTGCTGCCACTGCTCAGCGTTTTTGCTTGTTATTACCGTACCGTGCTTACCTACAGCCACTAAACCTGCACCTGTATTGGTAATATCAGTTAGTAGGGTTTTATTTGCGTTAATTGCGCTAATAGCATACTGAGGTGCATCTTGTGCAATACTCGCACCGCTTATGATCAGGCTGGCATATACCAAATACTTCATAAATTTTAATCGCCTTGAACTGAAGAATTGTTTGTCTGTTTGCTGAGGAAAATCCTGCGTGTCGTATAGACAAACGCGATGAGAAAGAAAAAAGCAGCTAACGGGCTGTTAGCTGCATATTACGTTGTTATCTACCTTCACGGCGTAATGCGCTTGAAGTAAATTCGTTATCGTTAAACGACTCTGAAAAGTCGTACATTTTTTCTTGGTTATCTAAACCAATAGCTAAGTAACGGCGCGAATTTAAATCATGATACACTTCTAAAGTACTCCACTGCGTAGGTACTTCGTAGTAGTTTAAGCCATATGCCATTGCTACACGATAAAGCTGGTCGCGATTATCATAAATATCGGTCACTTGTACTTGCCAGCTATCTTCATCAATATAAAACACGCGTTTTTTATAAATATGGCGTGTATCATCTTTTAAGTTAGCTTCAACAACCCATACACGGTGCTTTTCATAACGCGTATGCTCTGGGTTAATGTGGCCTGGTTTTAAAATATCGTCGTACTCTAGTTTATCACTGTGTAACTTGTAGCTATTGTACGGAATATATAGCTCTTGCTTACCTTTTAACGTCCAGTTATAACGGTTAGGTGAGCCATTAAACATATCAAAATCATCGGTAGTACGTAAGCTATCTGCGGCTGTACCTGGAGCGTCATATGCAACATTTGGTGCACGACGAACACGACGCTGACCTGAGTTATATGTCCACGCTTGGCGAGGCGTTAAAATTTGATCCATGGTTTCGTGTACAAGTAGCGCTGTACCGGCAAGGCGTGCTGGCTCTGTCACCTTTTGCTTAAATTTAAACAAAATGTTTGAGTCTTGAAGCTCTGCAGGAGTCGCTTTAGGATCTGAATATTTAACCAATAGTTGTTCATCAAAGCCTACATAATTGTACGAACCCGATGCGGTGGGTGCAGCTTGTCCACCAAAACGCTCTATTGATTGTCCACGATAGCGTAATAAGTGATTCCAAATAGCTTCTAAGCCAGATTTAGGAATAGGAAATGGAATACCAATTGCGGTATTTTTTATTCCGTTGCCACCTTCAATAAGCTCAGCCGTTGCAGCAAACTCTTTTGTTGCATCGTATACAAACTGTGGGTAAGACGCAGAGCGGCGCGTTTCATAAACAGGCATTTTAAACGTATCTGGGTATGCTTCAAATAAAGCAATTTGACCAGGGCTTAAGTTAGCTTTGTACTTATCAAGGTTTGTTTTATCAATGGTAAACAACACTTTGTCCGCAGAATACGGGTCTAAATGGTGCATGCCTGGCTCATAACCTTCTGGTGCAGATGTAATACCGCCATTCCACGCTGGAATTGACCCATCAGCATTGGCTGCTTTTTCTGCGCCAAATGGCGTTAAGTCTTGTCCTAAACGTGCAACTTCTTCAGCGCTCATTTTTGCCATTGCCGCTGAACTTAAAAACATGCTACACAAAGCGGTAGCGATGAGGGTAGGTTTTTTAATCATACTAATATTACCCCTAAATTGAATATTTTAAATTGAAAGAAACGTAGTCACGATCTGAGAAAGTATTGATATCGCCACCACCCCAAAATGAGTTGTAGCTCACATCAAGTGACCATGCATTTTGGTAATTAAAGTTCATCGTTACACCCAACGATTTACGGTCTTCAATAAACAAGAACATAGGATCCGGGGTGTTACCGTTTACATCATGAGAAAATACAAATCGTGGAGAGAAGTTAATGCCATTGTAAAGGTTAAAGTAATCACCTTTAGCAATTAGGCGGTAACCCCAAGATGATGCCGTTGCAAACGACTTTTCTTCTGGGCCATTAGAAAGGCCTAGTTGTAATGTTGTGTAGTCAGTAGTGCCTGGGCCTGTGATCACACCGCTTCGACCTGTACCCGACACATTTAAACGCATTTCGTCGTAGTCAGGCATATCATGAATTTTAACAGCACCTACTTCACCTACTACAGCCCAGCTATCAGCACCTAATGACGGGCCAAATAAATGTGTTGCAGTAAACTGAATTTGTGATGTGTCGCGTTCAATATAACCTTGTGCAACTTCACCTGCCGCTACAGAGCTAATCGCATCACCAAAACTCATTTGCGAAATACCCGCAAAGTCTGGGCGAATACCGGCAAGCGCCAATTGTTCAGGCATGGCGGTATAAAGTAGCTCTACATCGTCTATTTGTAACGGTTCGTCTTTACGAAATGCAAACTCACCAGCAAACGCGGTTTCGCCAATTGTGGTGTTAAAGCTTAAACCGTAAAGTTTAATATCTTCTGGGTAATCATTTTCTGCTTTTGAAAACGCAACTAAATCTGCCACGTTGTCATCTGTAATTTCTGTTGTTGCAATCATCGCTAAATCTTGTGCGATGGCAGCTTGAGAAAAGTTAGATACACGACCAGAAATTAGCGGACGTCGACTATGGTAGTTAACGTGGTATAACGCCACTTCTGTGTCGTTCCACTCTGGTAAAAATACACCTAAACGTAAACCATATTGGCCGCCGTCATCTGGCTCTGTTTTACCGTTATCGCCTTTCCCCTTAAGCGCAACTTTAGTTGGATGAGCTAAATACATGTTTGCAAGCAGGGCTTGGCCTTCAGCACTTGTTGGGTCAATACCCTGTGCTGCGGCTACCTGAGCAAAATTAGTATAAAGGTTATTAAGGCTGTCGGTTAAAAAGGCCATATCAATGTCAGGGTTTGAAGTAAAACCTAACTGTACATTTTGCTGATAGCCGTTTTCTGCTGCAAAGTCATTGGTAGAAAAATAAGTACCCGCAGCCGGTAGGCGTGTTTCATGCCATTGGTACTGATAAAAACCTTCTAAAGTAATATTTTCAGTGATCCCTAATGACGCCCAAAGCATACCTACAGGAATAAATGCTTCTTTAAGCTCAGCACCTGGCGCTTTTAAGCGGTCAATATCGACCGGGTTTACGTTAATACCATGAGAGATAAGTGTACTCTCACCCCAGTTAACTACTTGTTGACCAAGGCGAATTGACAGCGGGTTATTGCCATCGTTTAAGTCAAAATTTGCCCAAACGTAGGCATCTAATAAACGAATGTCGGCACAGCTTTGCTCTTTTGTGTCGTCATCATCACATGGATCTACGCCTTGTCCTGAGGTTGGGTTAACGTAGGCTCTATCACCATCCATTAACTCAAAATCGTAAAAGTACATAAAACGTGTGAATAAGCCGTAGTTATCTTTACTAATTGAAAGGTCGTGTGTTCCTTTCAATAATTTTGAAAACGAATCACCGCTATCAAAATTAAGATTACCTGCATCGCCATTATTAGAGTAAGAGCCTGGTTGAGCCCAAACATCTTGAGAAGAATAAATTGTATTTAATGAAGGATTATACCCAGTCCAATCAAATGCAGGATTATTGCTTTTACCAATAATGTCGAAATCTCTGTCTTCAACACGGACGCTTTGACCATAGGAAAAAGTTGAGTCGAAGGTGACATCAAAGCCCCCTACCTCAAAATTTGCTGCATTCGCTGCTGCAGATAAACCTAAGCTTGCGGCTGCTAAACCTATAGCTATTTTGTTTTTAACAAAAAGCGATCTTCTTATCATTGTGTATCCCCCCTGTCGTGGGTAATTATGTGTGATCAAGTTATTGTTTTTAGTGTAATCTTAACGATAGAAGCGATTATAAAAAATTACAAATGGTCGCGTTCAATCAATTATTATATTTTTTGAGCTGACGTTTACGTATTGGTAAGACGTCATACCAGATAATTTATACACGTAAATTAACAATAGAACAAATTGAAATTAACAAAAAGATAATATTTTTATGTATCTATAACATAAAAACAGCAGATTAGGCGATACGTTCGAGGCGAATAAATTTATTCTCGGGGGTAAGTAAAAGTCTAAAACGCCCTCTTATTCCTATAGATGAAATGTAAGGGCGTAAGTGCGAGGCGGCAAAGCGTATTGTTTTACCGTTATCCTCAACCACTTGTACTGAGCTAAAACGACCATGGTAGTAGTCCATGCATTTGTTATAGCTCAGGTGTAAAGAGAAGTAATACTCAATCATTTAATTAAGCGCTTTTTCAACCTTTTCAAATAAATCAGCACTTAATCCTTCAAGGTTTGCTAAGCGTTGCAACTGTGCTTTCATTGCTTGAGCACGGGTTGTGTCAAAGCGTTTCCACGACATGAAAGGCGTTAACATTCTAGAGGCATTTTGCGGATTAATCGCGTTTAGCTTAATAAGTAAATCACCTAATAATGCGTAACCTTCACCATCTTTTCGGTGAAATTGTGCGGTATTAAAATGACTAAAGCTGCCCACTAATGCCCGTACACGATTTGGATTTGAAAAATCAAAGCTAGGATGCGCGTACAACGCTTTTATATTATCAATAGCATCATCACCAGATTGCATAGCCTGCAGCGCAAACCATTTATCCATAACTAAAACATCATGACGCCACTGGCTATCAAAATGATCTAACAACGTTGTTCTTAATGGGTGTGATGCTTTTACTACCGCACTTAATGAGGCTAAAACATTGGTCATATTCGGTGAATCTGCCGATTCTTTGATAAAGCGGTCAACTTGCTCAGAAGGTATTTTAGCTAAGTAATGTAAACAAACACCTTTAAGCGCTCTTATAGCCACTGCATCTGGATTTATACTGCCATCATCTACTAACGAACTGTAACAATGTAAAAGCTCATCAGATAATTGCTCGGCAATCTGTTGCTCAAACAATCTTGTGATTGTAATGATTTCGTCAACAGGAATTATGTCAAACTCAGCGGCAAAGGTGTCAAAGCTTGGCAGTTTTATAAGCTCTGCTACCAGTGCTAAATCGCCACTTTGTGCGCTTATTAACACACGTAGTGCATTAATAACGTTTTCACTTAGTGTTGCGTGTTCAGGTGCTTTGACTGCTTGCTTAACCGCATTAATAAATAACTGCTGCTGCGCATCCCAACGCGAAAAATCGCTGCGCGCATAACGCATAATATGCAGTAAATCCGGTTCTGAATTTTGCTGGCTTAAAATACAGGGCGCTGAAAAATCTTCAAGTAACACAGCCACTGGGCGAGCAGGTATTTGATCAAAGTAAAACGTTTGCGTTGGCGCAGTTACGTTAAGCACGTGGTCGCGTTTTTCACCTTGATAAGTAAGTGCAATACTTTGCCCATTTTCATCTAATAATTCGATGGCAAATGGAATGTGAAGGCTCTTATTATCTGGCTGATTTAGCGGAGCTGTTTGCTCAATTGTTAAAGTATAAAGTTGCTTATCGTGATCATAGTGCTGTGTTGCATTTAATCGTGGTGTACCTGATTGGCTATACCAACGCTTAAATTGCGTTAAATCTATGCCTGAAGCATCACTCATTGCAGCAACAAAATCATCACAGGTAACCGCTTGACCATCATGGCGTTCAAAGTAAAGCTGCATCCCTTTTTGAAAGTTAACCTCACCTAACAGGGTGTGCATCATTCGGATAACTTCAGCCCCTTTATCGTACACCGTTACGGTATAAAAGTTATTCATTTCGATAACTTTTTCAGGGCGAATTGGGTGCGCCATTGGCCCCGCATCTTCACTAAACTGATGTGTGCGCATTACCTTAACGGCATCAATGCGGTTAAGTGCGCGTGAGCCTAAATCGCTACTAAATTCTTGGTCTCTAAATACTGTGAGCCCTTCTTTTAACGATAGCTGAAACCAGTCTCTACAGGTAACACGGTTACCCGTCCAGTTATGAAAATACTCATGACCAACAATCGACTCTATCGTGTGATAATCTTTATCGGTGGCGGTTTCTTGGTTAGCCAATACGCATTTACTATTAAATACATTTAGCCCTTTGTTTTCCATTGCTCCCATATTGAAAAAATCTACGGCAACAATCATGTAAATATCTAAGTCATATTCTAGGTTAAAGCGTGTCTCATCCCAATGCATGGCTTTTCTTAATGAGTTAATTGCATGTGGTGTTTTAGATAAATTGCCTTTATCAACAAATAACGCAAGCTCAATTTCGCGCCCACTTTTTGTTGTGTAAGTGTCTTTTAGTACATCAAAATCACCCGCTACTAATGCAAATAAGTAACTTGGCTTTTTAAATGGGTCTTGCCATTTAGCAAAATGGCGGCCATCAGCTGTTTCACCGCTGTCAATTTGGTTACCATTTGACAGTAAATGCTTAAAGCTTTTATCAGCAATAATCGTCACATCGTACGTGCTTAGCACGTCAGGGCGGTCTAAAAAGTAGGTTATTTTTCTAAAACCTTGCGCTTCACATTGCGTACAATACGCTCCACCAGATAAATACAAACCTTCTAAAGAGGTATTTGTATCAGGAGAAATTTCAGTAACAATTTTAAGCTGGCATGTGTGAGGTAAATCATTAATGATTAGGTGCTCACCTTCAATCTTATAATTAGTATAAGCAATATTGTCTACTTGCAGCTCCACTAATTGTAAGTCTATGCCATCTAACACAAGCGCTGAGTTTTGATTTGTTGTTCTTTTAAGTGTTAGTAGCGCCGTCACTTTTGTATTTAGTGGTTGTAAGTCAAAAGTGAGTTCAGTGTGCTCTATAGAAAAATTAGGCGCAGTGTAGTCTTTTAAGTATTGCGCTTTTGGCTTTGCTGAAACAGTCATAGTTACTCCAACTAAAGCTCCTTAAAAAAGGAGCTATTTAGATTTAAGCAGGTTGCTTGGGTTCAATGCGTAAAATTTTAATGCCTACGTACGCATAAATAATCGCTAAGAAAGGGTTAATTAAATTAAAGAAAGCATACAAGGCATAGTCAAATGGGTTTATTAATAATACGCTTTGCATGTACGCACCACAGGTATTCCACGGAATTAACGGGCTTGTTATTGTGCCGCCATCTTCTAAAGTACGCGATAAATTAACGGGCTTTAAGCCACGCTTTTTATATTCTTCTTTAAACATACGACCTGGCACTACAATAGCAATGTATTGATCAGCCGCTATTAAGTTTGTGCCCACACAAGTAGCAATGGTTGATGTAATAAGCGAGCCCGTACTTTTTGCTATTTTTAAAATGCTCTTAACAAAAATATCTAATAAGCCGGTTTTTTCCATAATGGCACCAAACATAAGAGCCGTCATGATCAGCCATGTTGTTGTTAACATCCCAGCCATACCGCCACCACTGAGCAATGAATCCATTTTGTCATCACCCGTGTCGATGCTAAAACCATCGAAAAAAGTCGTCCAAATAATTTTAAAATAACCAACCAACTCACCCTGAGAAAGGTCAATTTGTGTCGCAATTAAATCAGACTGAAACAACATTGCCCACACAGCACCAATTACAGCGCCAATTGAAATTGCCGGAAACGCTGGCATTTTTTTAATAGCTAAAACTAGCAGCACAATTAATGGAATTAGCATTTCAAAGCCAATATTAAAGTTTTGCTCTAAAATCGCTGTTATTTCGTCAATCCTGCCGGCTTCGTTAGAAGCCGTTGCATTAAAGCCCATAAATATAAAAATGATTAATGCAATGACAAAGCTAGGAACAGTAGTCCATAACATGTGGTGAATATGTTCAAATAAATCAGCTCCAACAACAGCCGGTGCTAAGTTAGTAGTTTCAGAAAGCGGACTGAGTTTGTCACCAAAGTAAGCACCCGAAATAACCGCCCCTGCCGTCACAGTTTGATCAAGCCCTAACCCGGTGGCCACCCCTAAAAGCGCCACACCTATGGTGGCAGCTGTGGTCCAAGAGCTACCTATACTCATTGCAACAATGCCACAAATTAAGCAGCTTGCGGCGTAAAACCAGCTTGGGTTAATAACCTGTAAGCCATAGTAAATGAGCGTTGGCACGGTACCCGACAACAACCAAGTACCAATTAAGGCGCCCACCATTAATAAAATTAAAATAGCCCCCAATGATAAGGTAATACCTTCAATCATGGCTTCTTCAAGCTTTTTCCACGTGTAGCCATTTTTTAGCCCTATTAGTGCCGCAGCAAAGGTGGCAAATAATAACGCTATTTGGTTAGGACCTGATGACGAGTTATCGCCAAATAAATATACCGCTGCGCCTAAAAGGCAAATTAAAACAGTGATAGGAACAAGTGCATCAAAAAACGAGGCGGGTTTAATCGGTTTTTCTAAAGGCTTCAAAATAGTGACTCCTGCACACCACAAATCGTGGCGTGGTTATTTATTATTTTTAGCGTATCAGTGCTTTTTTTAAGCCACAGTAATGTAACTCAATTTAGTAATTCGCGATTATAGCAATTTAGCGAAATTTAGGTAACAAAAAAGGCGCAAAAAGCGCCTTTTAAACGGGGTAAACACGTGTTTATTTTTTAGCGATACGGCCAAAGTTAATGTAATCTTGAGTGATCAGTGCTGCCTCTTCTAAGAAAGGGTCAAGCTCTTCAATTACCTCAGGTACATCATCTAGGTTTTCTATTGGCTCCTTACCTAAACGCTTTAAACGCTCATTAGTACGCGCTAGAGTACGTGCTTCATTTTCATCTTTTTCTTTAATACGGTCTGCTTCAACTAAAGAAATAGTTTTGCGATCTTTCTCTTCATTGTAACGGGCAATATCATCAAATACGTAACCAAACTCTGGCTCTGACTTAATACGTACTTCGTGCTGTTTTTCAAGATAAGTGATTACAGGCGTTAAATTACCCTGCCTATTGTACTTAGCTCGTACTATGCTATCCCACGGCAATGCATTATCTTGCTTGCTCTCGCCCCATTCTGCTGGGTCTATCGCAGAAGGAAATGAAATATCAGGAATGACGCCTTTATGCTGGGTACTGCCGCCGTTTATACGGTAAAACTTAGCAATAGTGTATTGTACGCTACCTAAGTCGTTGTCGTATAAATCGTACGCACGACCTAAGCCTTTGTGCTGCTGAACCGTTCCCTTACCAAAGGTTTGCTCGCCTATAATTACTGCGCGGCCATAGTCTTGCATTGCGGCGGCAAAAATTTCAGAGGCTGAAGCACTGTAACGGTCAACTAAAACAGTTAATGGGCCATCGTAGTAGGTAATTCCGTCACGGTCTTTTTGCTCTTCAATACGGTTATTTAATGTATGAATTTGTACAACCGGACCTTGGTCAAAAAACAAGCCTGATAGCTGTGTAGCTTCATATAATGATCCACCGCCATTTTGGCGCAAATCAATAATAATACCGTCTACGTTTTCTTCTTTAAGTTTAGCTAATTCAACTTTAACGTCTTTTGAAAGATTGTTATAAAAGCCTGGGATCTCAATAACACCAATTTTTGAAGTTAAATTTGAATAACTCGCTTCAAATACTTCAGATTTAGCAGCCCTATCTTCTAAGCGAATTTTATCACGAGTGATTTCAACTACTTTAGGCGTGCCATGTGCATCAGAGCCTTTAAGATACTGTAAACGTACCTTAGTGCCTTTAGGGCCTTTGATTAAATCAACTACATCATCTAAACGCCAGCCAATAACATCAACAAACTCTTTTTGATCTTGGGCAACACCAATAATTTTATCGTCAGCTTTTAGCTGCTCTGTTTTATCGGCAGGTCCACCTGGTACTAAGCTACGAATAACGGTGTAATCTTCATCTGGGCTTAAAACGGCGCCAATGCCTTCAAGCTCTAGATCCATATCCATTTTAAATTGTTCTGCGCGGCGCGGCGATAAGTACGACGTATGCGCCTCAATGCTTCGCGCTAGCGAGTTCATTACAATTTGAAATGCATCTTCTGAATTTGTTTGCACTAAACGTTTTTGTGCATTTTTATAACGCTTAGTAAGGACCTCTTTGATCCCTTCCCAATCTTTGCCTGTCATTTTTAAACGTAAGGCATCGTATTTAACGCGTTCACGCCAAATTTCATCAAGTTCAGCTTGCGATGCAGGCCACGCTGAATCTTCACGGTCAAAAAAGTATTCATCGTCTTTATCAAACGTCATTTTTTTATCTAGTAATGATAAAGAGTAATCATAACGTTCAAAACGGCGCTTTAAGCTTAAGTTAAAAATATCAAACGTAAAGCCAAGCTTACCGGTGGTAATAGCATTATCAAAATCGTTGCGGTATTTTTCAAACGCAGCAATGTCGCTTGCTAAAAACACACTTTTGTTAAAATCAAGGGATTCGATATAACGATCGTACACTTTGCTAGAAAGCGCATCGTTAAATCGAACCGGTGTATAGTGTGAACGAGCAAATAAGTTAGCCACTCGTTTGCTGGCAGTGCCATGTTGACTTTCTTGTTTAAGTACAGGCAAGTCTTCAAGTTTTGCCGCTTCTACGGAAGCGAATAAAGAACCCGAAAACAGGGCAGCAACTAACGGAATGAGCGTAAACTTTTTACTCATACACAACTCCTTAATTTATTTACAACTTAAATAATGTATAAGCTGTCAGCTTTGGTTTTAACTTGCATGCCAGTTACTAATTCAACATGAACTTCGTCTTTGTTTACTTCAGTAATTACCGCATTTACAAGTGCTTGGCCAAGTTTAACCTTAACCTTGTTATTAACCTTGACCTCACTTGCAGGTAAAGGTTCAACTTTTCCTGAACGTTTAGCAGGGGCTGCTTTAGCTGGTTTGTTAGCTTGTGCATTGCTTTTGCTAGCGTGGGCTGGTTTTTTCTTGAAAGATTTAGAATCTGAATCTTGGCGTGGACGCTGTTGTTTTTTGCGTTTTGCCATTTTAGCACGGCTTTCTTCTAGTGCTTTTTGAGCGTGGTCAATGTGCTCTTGCTCAACTTTTTCACCTTGATTGCCATCAAGATCAATACGAAACTCTGACTTAGTCACAGCTTCTAAATAACGCCAGTTAGACGTGTATTTTCTAAGCGCTTGACGTACTTGAGTCTTACTTACTTTTTCAGACCCTTCTATACGCTCGGCAATATCTTTAAAAATACCGACTTTAAGCGGTTTAATACCGTCTTTTTGTTTAAAACATTGTGGAAATTCTTGATAAAGAAATTCCAGCACTTCATTAATATCTTTTAGCTTGTTTGTGGTTTCCATTTTAGAACCTATTTTTCACATCTTTTCATCAAGGGACGAGTCAACGTAGTGTATTACCCAGTCGATTAACTCTTCGAAGTCGGCTTCAAGTACAGCCAAATCACCTCGAAGGTGTTCCCAAATACCATTTATTATTTCATCGATTGATTCACAATCTAAATCATCTGGAAGTTTATCCCAGGCTATGTGAATCAAATCATTGAGCGTTTCCGCTACATGTTCTTCTTCCCCTTCCCAATCGCCTACATCTTGTACTGCGAATAGGTAGTCTTGAACATTTAGCAAGTCTTTCATTATAAGCTTGCCTCTAAGCATTTAACTAATGCTTCAAGACCTGCTTGGTCATCAGTATCAAATCGACCAATAGTTGGACTATCGATATCAAGAACAGCAACTATTTTATCATTTTTCATGATAGGTACAACAATCTCAGAGTTAGACGCTGCATCGCAGGCTATGTGGCCATCAAACGCATGTACATCTTCAATTAGTTGAGTTTCTAACGTTGCTGCAGCCGTACCACACACCCCTTTACCAACAGGGATACGAATACACGCTGGATTACCTTGAAAAGGCCCAAGCACTAATTCACTTGGCGAATCCATAAAGTAAAAGCCCGCCCAATTTACATCTTCTAAAGAGGTAAATAATAGCGCACTTACGTTAGCCATATTAGCAATGACATTAGATTCACCAGCAATTAGTGATTCAGTTTGCTTAACTAATGACTGGTAAAAATCGTGCTTTTGCATACCAAACTACTTCTTATTAAACAGACAGTAGCTAAAGGTACTCTTTGTCGTGAAAAATTGAAACCTTTTACAGGCAAAAAAACAGAAATAGCGCCGTTTTTCAGCATGCTTGATTAATATTTCTGCAATTATTTTTTTGATGTTTTACGCAGGCCAAATAAAAATAGTCCTGCGGCAAAAGCGGCCATTACACTATTAATTAAAAATATCTCGCCTGTTGTAGCACTGAGTAAATAACTAAATATTGCGCCACCGAGCAGCCCAAGAGTCAGTACACCTGAATAATTCACTTTTGCATACTTAAACATAAGCAAATAACCCGGTACGACAAAAGCGGCCATAGTCAGTCCAACAATATGTGCGTTCGCGATTGCACTCATCAGTAGTTGTAAAAAAATGGTAGCCGCATCGCCATTCATAGTGAGCCCATAATAAAGGCCAAGTAAACTACCAACAATCACAGGGGATAATAAAGAAAGCGCGACACTTTTGGCTAGTTGATGTTTCATATAAGTTCCTAAATACACACTACAAACATTATATTAAGCATGCACCAAGTTCTTAAGGTTAGAAACAGAGACTATGGTCGTAATTTATGATGGGAAAACAAGCACTCTTTAAACTGCTGTAACTAGGCATTTTAATTTTATAAAAGTATATCTTAGCGTTTCTAGCAAAGGTCTTTAACCCCCTTTGCAAGGTTGATAATTTGAAGATTTAATTTATGTTGGGCTGTTTAGTGGGTGGGTTTAATAATGTTTTGCAAATGATTTTAATAAATGGTTTTGCTAACAAAAAACAAACACGCATTGTGCTGCCAGCCCACGCTTACTTTGAGCTGCTTAGTCGCCTATCAGACAAAGTTCACTACCTTTATAGGCGCTATCGTCAATAAAACCTAACCTTTAGATTTCAATATTAAATACGTTTTTCAATTAATGACTGATTTACGCATAGCCAGCGTCGTAGGTATACAGCACAGCAAAGCTGCAAAAGTGATGATGTATCGTTAATTGTGTCAAAAGGTTGGAATACAAATAAAACAAACACCGTTATCAATGAGAATCATTGCACGATAAATAATAAGTTTTTTTGAAGGTAAATCATCCTTGAGCCACAACATACTATTTTAATTACCAATTTTAAAATCTAAAAAATAAAAGTAATACATCAATATGTTGATAATCTATCAATAGCGGCTAATAGCAAACCGAAATGGGCAAATAAGCGAGGAAACCTAAAGTGGCTTGATAATAAAGCGTAAAAACAAAAAAGCCCGCTAAAAGCGGGCTTTAATATAATGGTGGAGAGATAGGGATTTGAACCCTAGATGGGCTACAAACCCATGCCGGTTTTCAAGACCGGTGCATTCGACCACTCTGCCATCTCTCCGAAAGTGCTATAAATTACAAGTAAGAGTGTACTCATAATTATTGTAATAAGGTGGTGGAGAGATAGGGATTTGAACCCTAGATAGGCTACAAACCTATGCCGGTTTTCAAGACCGGTGCATTCGACCACTCTGCCATCTCTCCGCACGGCCTGCATAATAGGGAAACCCATTGGCTTTGTGAAGCTTTTTTTTAAAAAAATTGTTTAAGTGCTTAAAAAACAATTAATTTGTTTAAAGATGAAACAAATAATTTCTTTTTGATGCTTAAATGAACTTTAATTAAAAAATAACACTCTATTGATCTACAAAGGTTTGCCCAAACATATAAGAGTTGGTAATCTAATTTTAGTTAAATTATCGAAACAAACATGTTTCACTTAAAGGAGCTCTACAATGGCATTTAATCATTCGTACAATACCGCTAAACCGGTAATGTCGACCATTGAAACAAACAAGGTACTTAAAAACACCTATTTCTTACTGGCCATGACATTAGCATTTAGTGCTGTTACGGCGGGTATTTCAATGGCATTACAATTACCTTACTTTATGGGAATTGTGTTCACACTGGTTTCGTTTGGTTTATTATTTGTTGTAAACAAAAAAGCAGACTCAGCCTCAGGCGTGTTTTGGGTGTTTGCTTTTACAGGCTGTATGGGCGCAGGCCTTGGCCCACTACTTAACTATTATGCGGCTATGCCTAATGGCCCTATGCTTATTATGCAGGCGCTTGGTTCTACTGCATTAATATTTTTTGGTCTATCGGCTTATGCATTAAACACTAAAAAAGACTTCTCATTTATGGGTGGTTTTTTAACAGTAGGCTTACTAGTGGTTATTGTTGCAAGCATAGTTAACATCTTCATTGGCAGCTCGCTGATGTTTATGGTGCTTAACGCTGCTGTTGTGTTAATTATGTCTGGCTTAATCCTATTTGATACTAGCCGTATTATTAATGGTGGCGAAACTAACTATATTCGCGCGACGGTCGCTCTATACTTAAACGTATATAACCTATTTACTTCTTTACTGCACCTTCTTGGCGCAAGTGATGACTAATTAAATAGTTCTGTTAAAATAGCCCCTTTATTGGGGCTTTTTTATTGGAATTGTTTTGGCGCGATTTGTTCTTTCTTTACATACTCCTCCTTCAGATCATGACTCAACGCAACGTATTATAAAGTTTGCGAATGCATGTTTAGCACAAGGCCACACCATAGATGCGATATTTTTGTATCAAAATGGGATTTATCACGCATCAGCTCACTTTGAGCTAGCCTCTGACGAGCTGCAAATTCCTACGCAATGGCAACAACTTGCAGATAAAAACGTCAACTTAATGCTATGTATTACTGCAGCAGAAAAACGTGGCTTAAACACAAGCCAAACAGGTGTGTTTACTGTAGCCGGGCTTGCAGAATTTGCCATGCTAGCGAGTGATGCAGATAAATGGATACAGTTTAAATGAAAAACGTTTTAGTAATGAGCCAATCCAGCCCTTTTGATGAGCTTAATACCCGCGATGCCCTAGACATGTCACTGATATTTGCCGCAGTTGAGCAAAATATTAGCTGGCTATTTAGCGGCCCTGCAGTGCTTGCTTTAAAACATAATCAATCAACACAGCAACTTGGTGTAAAAGATTTTTTTAAAAACATCAAAACGCTTGAAATCTATGAAGTAGAAAACATATATGTATGTGAAAAATCGTTACTAGATTATAACTTAAACAAATCTCAATTAATTATTGATTCAACCAGCCTCAATTACACTGAGCAACAACTGCTGATCGGCCAGCAAGATTTTGTGGTGAACCTATGAGTACATTACACATTTTTTCAAAGCCACTGGCTTATTACGACTCTACTCAGCTTGAAAACTTAATTAAAGACACCGATGAAGTACTCCTTGTTGGTGATGCCTGTTATGCCGCTAAGCAGTATTTTCAATTAAACGATTCGCTATTGTTGCTTTTAGAGGATGCGCAGGCACGCGCAGTTAAACTAAGCCCAGGCCAAACACTTATTAATTTCGATGAGTTTGTTGCCCTTACTCTATCTACTAACCAATCTATTACCTGGTAATCCATGCTTGAATTTAATAATCAACAAATCGACACTGATAAACAAGGCTACTTGCTAGATTACACCTTGTGGACAAAAGAGTTAGCCCCCATTATCGCCGAGCAAGAAAACATTATCTTAAGTGAACAACACTGGGAAGTGATTAATTTTGTGCGCAATTTTTACTTAGAATATAACACCAGCCCAGCAATAAGAATGCTTGTTAAAGCTATGGCTAAAGCGCTTGGCGAGGACAAAGGCAATAGTATTTATTTGTATAAATTATTTCCCAAGGGGCCTGCAAAACAAGCCACAAAAATTGCCGGCTTACCCAAGCCCGCTAGGTGTATTTAATGGCGAACAAACCAATGCATAATCGCGCAAGTAAAAGTACCACTAAACGCACTACGGGTAGAACTTACTCACGCAGCGCGCTCACTAAAAAAAGCACAACTTCGCGTGAAATTAAACCCGCTATAGCGCCTAAAGATAGAAAAATTGTTTTATTTAATAAACCTTACGATGTACTTTGCCAATTTACAGACGATTCCAATAGAAAAACCTTGGCTGAATTTATTCCCATTAAAGATGTATACGCTGCAGGCAGACTCGACCGCGACAGTGAAGGCTTGTTACTTTTAACAAACTGCGGAAAGCTTCAAAATACCCTTACCGCACCGAGTAAAAAAACCAATAAAACCTATTGGGTGCAAGTTGAAGGCGAGCCTAGTGAAGAGGCCATTAATGCCCTGTGTAAAGGTGTTGAACTAAAAGATGGGATTACCTTACCCGCAAACGTAAAAATTATTGACGAGCCAAAACTTTGGCCTCGCGTGCCGCCGGTAAGAGAGCGAAAATCGATTCCTACAACGTGGTTAAGTATTACAATTAATGAAGGACGTAATAGGCAAGTTCGCCGTATGACCGCCCATGTTGGGCACCCTACATT
The DNA here is from genome assembly GCF_042466295.1 of Pseudoalteromonas sp. R86517. Taxonomy (NCBI): domain Bacteria; kingdom Pseudomonadati; phylum Pseudomonadota; class Gammaproteobacteria; order Alteromonadales; family Pseudoalteromonadaceae; genus Pseudoalteromonas; species Pseudoalteromonas sp. R86517. The sequence goes on along the minus strand of NZ_JAXHCB010000001.1, from coordinate 1,323,209 downwards.
AAGGCTTATTCGCTACAGTATTGGCAATTACACGCTAGATGGCATAAACAGCGCACAGTACAGTGTTATAAAAGGTGAGGTAAATGCATAAACCCCATGTAACGGTGGCTGCTGTAGTAAAAAAAGGAGAGCATTTTTTACTGGTAAAAGAGCGAGATAAATTTACTTCTAATATTTGTTATAACCAACCTGCTGGCCATTTAGAAGTAAACGAAACACTGGTTCAAGCAGCCAGTAGAGAGCTTTTTGAAGAAACAGGTGTGTCCCTAACGCCCACTGGCTTAATCGGTATTTATAACTTACATGCGCCTAATGGGGTGCATTACTTACGCTTTTGTTTTATGTTTGATGGCACTCAAATCACCACTGAGCCCTGCCCAAAAGATGCAGATATAATTAGTGCCAACTGGCACAGTTTAGAAGACATAAAAGCACTGCCTCTAAGAAGCCATTTAGTTTTAAAATGTATTGAAGACAGCCTAAACCGCCCTATTCAAGACGTAGACTTTATTTACGACGATAATTAAACATCTGCGCTTTATATAATTCTCAAAGCTATATAAATAGCCCAAGGCTATAAATTAACTTAATGCTAAACAATTTCGTCCTTGCCTTTTTGAATAATAAAGTGCGCTGTCGGCGGCCTTAATAAACTCTTTTTGATCGCAACTATCATCTTTATTAATTGCGTGAATACCCATGCTCAGGGTTAAGTAGCCGGTAAAGCTGTCTTCATGAGGGATGTGCAGCTCTTCAATTGCCTTTTGAATATGCTCAGCAATAAATAAGGCCCCTTGTTTATCGGTTTGAGGCAGCAATACAACAAATTCTTCTCCGCCATAACGCGCCACAAAGTCCTCGGTGCGGCTTACCGTACACGCTATTGCTTGCGCCACGTTATACAAACATAAATCACCTTCAACATGCCCGTAGCGGTCGTTAAAGAGTTTAAAGTGATCAATATCGATTAAAATAATTGCCAAATCGTCACCACACTCAACGGCTTTTTCGAACTCTTTACTTAGCTTTTCATCAAAACGACGTCTATTTGCTATTTGTGTTAGCGAATCTAAAAATGCCATGTCGCGTAAAATATTTTGATCTTCTAAACGCTTTGTCGCATCATTAAATACAGCAATATATTCATCGCCCAAATTGATTCCAGATACTTCCATAGTAATTGTATTACCGTTTTTACAAGTAACATGGTAATCATGCGCGGGGATGTCTTGCCCTGTTTCATTGCCAATTTCTAACGCCGATTGCCACGTTTTTTTCACGGACTCTCGATAGTGAGGATCTGGGTATGCATTAACCCACCAATGCTCTAAGTTAGGTAAGTCATCAACGGTATAACCAAATACATCTATAAAGCGCTGATTAACTCTAATAATATCACCGGTTTTAGCACACACATTAGAGATAGGCATAGGCAAAATAGTAAATAAATGGGCGTAGTGGCTCATCTCGTGGCGCTTCATAGGATGATGCATTTTTTTAGAAAGGAAACTGTATGGCACATCTTCTTTTTCTTGAGAAAGCGAATGCTCCATAGTTAATACAAAGTACCACTCGTTCCACCATTTTTGTGTTGCTTCAATTAACGCCACTTCAGATTGGTTAATTAAATCTAAAGATGCGGTAACTGAATCAAAAATAGCATCAACGGGGCTAGTCTGTTGAGAGTCTACGGGTACGCTGTGTTTAAATATTTCATGAAAAAGTTTGTAGGCAGATTGCTTAAACTCACTCGTCGGGTTTTCAAGTAACTGCTTTACATGAAAGCTTGAGTTAGTCGTATAAAACGTAATTAGGGTCGTAAGTTTTTTTACCTGAAAGGCGTAATTCATATATTCATTCCGTTGAAAATATTAAGGCAATAAAATGCAAATTTAATACAAAAATCTTGCCTGTTCCTTAATTGTACAACAAACACAAGGTAATATGGACGCTATTATTATGCGCTCAGACAATAATGGCACCGAAATATCTTTTTACAATGGCTTATTTAAATTTTTCATCATTTTTTATGTTAAATGCGATTCAGTCTTATTTGCTATTTATTATATGAATAAAATAACTACAAAATCGTGTGTTTGCGCCACTCCTCCCTTTAAGCAAAAACAAAATGCGTGCTATAATCGCGGCCTTTCCAAGTTAACAGCAATCTGTATAAGCGAAATTATTCATGAGCGAAAATAGTCACATTAAAGTCATCGTTGGTATGTCCGGCGGTGTTGATTCTTCTGTATCTGCATATTTATTACAACAACAGGGCTACCAAGTAGAAGGCCTGTTTATGAAGAACTGGGAAGAAGACGACAATGACGAATACTGTGCAGCCGCTGAAGATTTAAAAGATGCACAAGCAGTGTGTGACAAATTAGGCATCGAGCTTCATACCGTTAACTTTGCAGCCGAATACTGGGACAACGTTTTTGAGTACTTTTTAGAAGAGTACAAAGCGGGCCGTACGCCAAACCCAGATATTATGTGTAACAAAGAAATTAAATTTAAAGCATTTTTAGAATTTGCAGCACAAGCACTTGGCGCCGATTATATTGCAACAGGCCATTATGTTCGTCGTGAACTACGAGGCGACAAATACGTTATGTGCCGAGGCTTAGACGATAACAAAGATCAAAGCTATTTTTTATATACCTTAAGCCATGAACACATAGGCCAAACGCTTTTCCCAGTAGGCGATATAGCTAAACCAGACGTACGCCGTATTGCAGAAGAGCAAGACTTAATCACCCACGATAAAAAAGACAGCACCGGTATTTGTTTTATTGGTGAGCGTAAATTTAAAGACTTTTTACAAAAGTTTTTACCTGCTCAACCAGGTGTGATTGAAGATACTGACGGCAACAACGTAGGTGAGCACGAAGGGCTTATGTATCATACACTTGGCCAACGTAAAGGCTTGTTAATTGGTGGCATGAAAGAAGGCTCTGGCGAGCCATGGTACGTTGTAGATAAAGACGTTGAGCGCAATGTGCTCGTTGTCGGACAAGGTAAAGACCACCCTCGCCTTTACAGCAATGGCCTAAACGCCAATCAGTTACATTGGGTAGACCGTGTTGGTCCTCAAGGTACAACGCGCTGCACCGTTAAAACCCGTTACCGCCAAGAAGATATTAATTGTACCCTTCTCGTTGGGGAAGATGGTATGGCACGTGTATTGTTTGATGAACCACAAAAAGCCGTTACACCAGGTCAATCAGCTGTATTTTATGCCGATGATGTGTGTTTAGGTGGCGGTATTATAGATTCGGTGATTAAGTAATGAATCAACACCAAGTCATGGCGCTTGCCGCCATGTGCCAAGTGGCTAAACAAGTACAAAAAATTGCGCAATACGGCAGCGCAAACGATTCAGACTTAGACGTGTTATTTACAAGTATTGTACAAACATCACCCGCATCGCCGGTTGATGTTTATCAAGGTACGCATAACTTGCGCGACGGCTATAAAACATTAATGGCGCAGCTTACTGCTGGCGCTCAAAAAGATGTTGAAATAGTTAAGTACGTAGGTGGTTTAATGCAGCTTGAACGTATTTTAAATAACGAGCCAAAAAGCTTAGCTGAACTTGGCCGCCGTATCGACGACATTCATCGTCGCTTAGATCACTTTGCCATAACCGATGACACCGTAGTTGCCGGTTTAGCAGATATATACTCGTCGGTGCTGAGCCCCCTTGGGCACCGAATCCAGGTTTATGGTAAACCCGAGTTATTAAAACAGCAGCAAACGCAAAATAAAATTCGTGCCCTTTTATTAGCAGGAATTCGCAGTGCTGTATTATGGCGACAAATGGGCGGTAAACGCCGTCACTTTTTCTTTGCAAAAAGAAAAATTCTCGCTATTGCAAAAACAAACATTTAATTATCGTTCAAAACTAAAATTTAGGAGTTATTATGGAGCTTTCAGCGTTAACCGCTATCTCTCCAGTGGATGGTCGCTACGGCAGCAAAACCACTGAACTACGCAGTATTTTCAGCGAATTTGGCTTAATCAAATACCGCGTAACCGTTGAAGTGCGTTGGTTGCAAGCCTTAGCTGCAGCAAGCGATATTAAAGAAGTACCTGCATTTAGCGAACAAGCCAATGCACTTTTAAATGCCATAGTTGATAACTTCAGCGAAGCAGACGCACAGCGTGTTAAAGACATTGAACGCACCACAAACCACGATGTTAAAGCGGTAGAATATTTACTAAAAGAAAAAGTAGCCGATAACAGCGAAATTAACGCTATTAACGAGTTCATCCATTTTGCCTGTACATCAGAAGATATTAATAACCTATCTCATGGTTTAATGCTAAGCGAAGCTCGTGATAATGTGCTCCTTCCATACTGCGACCAACTACTTAACGCTATAAAAGAAAAAGCCATTGAGTACAAAGCAGTACCTATGATGACGCGTACCCACGGCCAACCAGCTACGCCTTCAACAATGGGTAAAGAGTTTGCTAACGTATACATGCGTTTAAAACGCCAACGCGACCAAATCGCACAGGTAGAAATGCTAGGTAAAATTAACGGTGCTGTAGGTAACTACAATGCTCACCTGAGTGCTTACCCAGATTACGATTGGCATACCCACGCAAGCAACTTTGTAACTAGCCTTGGTTTAACCTTTAATCCGTTCACTACACAAATAGAGCCGCATGACTACATTGCCGAGCTATTTGATGCTATTGCTCGCTTTAACACTATTTTACTTGATTTTGATCGTGACGTTTGGGGTTACATTGCCCTTAACCACTTTAAGCAAAAAACCATTGCTGGCGAAATCGGCTCTTCAACAATGCCGCATAAAGTAAACCCTATCGACTTTGAAAACTCAGAAGGTAACCTAGGTTTAGCAAATGCTATATTTGCTCACCTTGCACAAAAACTGCCAGTTTCTCGTTGGCAGCGTGACCTTACCGACTCAACCGTTTTACGTAACTTAGGTGTGGGTATGGGCTACACGCTTATTGCGTATCAATCTACACTTAAAGGCGTAAGCAAGCTTGAAGTAAATGAGCAACGTTTACTTGATGAGCTTGATCAAAACTGGGAATTACTTGCTGAGCCAATTCAAACGGTTATGCGTAAATACGGTATTGAAAAACCATACGAAAAACTTAAAGATTTAACGCGTGGTAAACGTGTAAATCAAGAGATTATGGCCGACTTTATCGATGGTTTAGACCTGCCAGAGCACGCTAAAGTAGAAATGAAAAAACTAACACCCGCCAACTACATTGGCCGCGCTGTTGAGTTTATTGACGATTTAGTTTAAATACTAAATTGCGCATATAAAAAGCGAAAGGATAATCCCTTTCGCTTTTTTTGTACTAAAAATTATAGGCCAACTCTATGTACCAATTAAAAATAAACAACCTCTGTGAGCAAGAATTTTTAAACCAATACTGGCAAAAAAAACCGCTATTAATTAAACAAGGCTTTACAGACTTTCAAGACCCAATAGAGGCAGAAGAGCTTGCCGGTCTTGCTATGGAAGAAAGTATAGAGTCGCGAATTGTTACCAACCACAATAACGATTGGCAAGCATACCAAGGCCCATTTGAAGACTTTGAAAAATTAACTGAGCAACACGCTACTTTATTGGTACAAGCGGTTGATAATTGGCATAGCGATGCAGCACAACTGCTTCAGCCATTTAGGTTTATACCTAACTGGCGAATAGATGATTTAATGATCAGCTACTCAACCCCTAAAGGTGGCGTTGGTCCGCACCTAGATCAGTACGATGTATTTATTATACAAGGCGAGGGTAAGCGTCATTGGCGTGTTGGCCTGCCTGATCCAACACTTAAACAATTTGCGCAAAATAAAAAATTACTGCAAGTTGAGCAATTTGAAGCCGTTATAGATTGTATTTTAGAACCCGGCGATATTTTATATATACCACCTGGGTGCCCTCACGAAGGCTATGCAATAGAAAACGCCCTTAACTACTCGGTTGGATTTAGAGCGCCTAATCAACAAGACTTATTTTCTAGTTTTGCCGATCATGTTATTGATACCGACAGCGGCCAAAAACGCTATACCGATCATACTTTATCCCTTAGGGACTCTAAAGGTGAGCTTTTACAGAGCGAAACCGATAAAGTTAAAACCCTTATGCAAGCGCTACTTAATAACGATGAGCTATTTAAGCATTGGCTTGGTAATACCTTAAGTCAAGCCAAGCACGAAATGGACTTAGCACCGCTTGAAGAGCCTATAACCTGCGAGCAAATGAGTGATTTTATAGCAAACAATGCAGAAGAATTTGAGCGTTTAGGTGGCATACGTGCTATCTATCAGCAGCTAGAAGACACCCTATTATTAAGTATTAATGGCGAAAACTACCCGTTACCACTTTGCGATTTAAATGCCGTTAAACTATTAACAGATCATGATTATGTTAATAGCGACGATTTAAACGCAGCGCAGCCCAGCCTAGTTTTTATTCAAACCTTTACTACACTAGTTAATGAGGGGATGTGGTTTAATTAGAGGTGCGCTATGGGCTATCAAATTAATAAGGTCGAGTGGGATAGGCAAAAAGACCAGCTACAACAAATACGTGAAAAAGTATTTGTGTATGAGTTACACATACCCAAACGAGTAGAATTTGATAGCCAAGACAAACTAGCACACCATGTGCTAGTTACTCACAACAGTAACGCACCCGTAGCCACAGGTAGGCTGTGTACAGATGGCTTAATAGGCCGAATAGCCGTTTTGCCCGCACACCGTAATCGCCACGTTTATACTTCATTACTTACTTTTATTGTTAATCTTGCCGCTAACGATGGGCACCAAGTTATTAGTATTAATTGTATTTTAAACGAAGTTGAACGCTTTAAACGAAACGGCTTTATACAACAAGGCGGTGTTTTTATGGAAGCAGGTATACCTAGGCAGCGAATGCAATGCCAAGTGTCTGAGTTTGTCACTAAACCATTTACATTAGTACATTAAAAAAGGGCCGTTAATAGCCCTTTTTTACGTTTATACAAGCAATACCTTATTTTGGTTCATTAGCCCAAAGTTGCTCGTTTTCATGCATTTCGTATAAGCCGTGAGCACGGTTTATAAGTAAGTTAGCAAAGTCGACTTGGGTTTTATCGCGTGCGCCAACACTCATTATTTGATCTGCTTTTAACTGCCATTGTAAAGAAAAATATCGCATAGCATCGCGCGCATCTTTTGCTGCACTGACTTCTGCATGATCAGTAGGTAAGCGCCCTGTTATTACCCAGTAGCTCTTGCCATTTTGCGCTTTAAATTTCCACATAGCACACAATGGCGCTAAAAAGCGGCTGTCTTTGTCTATTACTGATTTAGGCATAATGCCTTTTTCTGCTAAGTATTTTTGGGCGTTTTGAAAACACTCGCGTTGCCAAGCAACCCGTTGTTGCTCTATTTGTGCTTGCTCTTGAGCTGTTAATGGTTTTTTTTCTTCTTGCTGCATTTTATTAACCTTTACTGCTTTTTTTCTACACTCTAAGTGCATAACAAATAAGGTGCAAGCATAAAACACCTGCTTTGCACCTTAAATACACCATTTGATTTGTTTTTAATCACAATTGCACTTAAGCAATAATAAATCGCTGTTATTTTATATTGTGATCAAACGAGCCTACATCACCTGGGAACACCACTGGCGATTCAATCCCGTCTTTGCTTATCGCTGCAACACCAAAATAGTAATTATCTATAACAACGTTTTTAAGTGTAGCTTTACTTACATTGCCCACATCTTGACTAAATTGCCATTGTGGCTCACTGGTATAGCGCCAATAAATACGATAACCGGCAATATTATCATCATCAGAACTTTGCCACGAAAGCGTAGTGTCAGCCTTAACCGCGCCTTCAATTTTTACCAGCTTAGGAGGAGCTGGCGCCCAAGCCATTGAAGCCATTGTTACTGCGTTCAATGATGTAAGCTTTGCTGTGTAGTCAAAATCAACGCCATCTATGGTATCGCCATAAACCACCCCATTTTCTGTACGTAAATCTTGATGTTGTCGGTCGTAATGCTCATTAGTTTCCATAATTCTGACTGCTGCAAAACCCGCATCGTTAAACGGTCTATGGTGCCCGCCCCGGCCAAACCTATCTAACCTGTAAACTAACATCGTATCTAAATTTGGAATGTACCTATCGGCAATTGTATCTATATAGCGTGCTAAATTACGGCTCGCCGAGTCGACTTCACCACCTGTAAAACGGCGCGTTCTTGCTTGTTGTTTCGTTTCTACTACACGCGTGCCTTCTGAGAAAATACGCGCCGTTGTATTGTCGGTAACGCCATTAATACCAGTAATATTGCCAATCATGTCGTTATTTAAAACGCCATGTACTTGCCAATTGTGCTCTTGCGCATACGCTGTGAGTATTTTACCGCCAAATAAACCTTGCTCTTCGCCCGACAACGCTGCATACACAACTGAGCCATTAAATTTATGCTTGCTTAGTACACGTGCAGCTTCAATAACCCCTGCCACGCCTGAAGCGTTATCATTAGCACCCGGTGAATCACTGGTAAAGTCCATTACATCACTCACCCGCGAATCAATATCGCCCGACATAATAACCATTCGGTTTGGCTCAGTACTACCACGCTGAATGGCCACTATATTCACTACTTCAACAGGATTAGGAATTCGTTTTTCACCTGATATAGTGTCTTTAACTTCAATAACTTCTAGGCAACCACCACATTGCGCTGATATTTTTTCAAACTCTTTTTTGATCCAACGCCGTGCAGCACCTATGCCCCGTGTATCTGACTTAGTTTCAGAAAGCGTATGGCGGGTACCAAAATCCACCAGCGTTTGTATGTCGCTCCCAATACGCTTAGCTGATACCTGCGCTGCAATATCATGTAGCTTTTGTTGTTCTTCATATTTTATGCTGGCATGAGCCTGTGCTGATAATCCTGCCGTACAAGCAAAGGCTAACGCACTCAAATTAATAAGTTTAGTTGTAATAGAAAAAGGGGTTTTGCGCATTATAAGCTCCTTATTTTTTACCTTACCATTACTCAACAACCTATATAGTGCAACTATTTTGAGTTAAAGCTTTATACAAGTAAGCTCAACTGTAAAAATTAACCACACTTAAGTACTCCCCTCTTTTAAGTAACCAAGCGTATTACAAACCTTGTTACATAAATACGCTATATACATAGCGTATTTTCGTGGCAAACTAATGGGGTGTTTTATTTGTATTTGTAACCTATGCGCCAGCTTAAAGCCGACACTGTCTCTGCCAATTTAATAGCTTCTAGTAACAACCAATATGGGCCTATTTGTGTTTATCAAAATACGGCCTATCGCTGGTTAACACTTGCCCAAAATGCGCAAAGCGATATCACTATTCAAGGGGTGATGAGCCTTAATGAGAATGAACAATTACTGATTGCGGTTAATCAATGTATGCTGTTATTTTTACTTAAAGCAGCAGAGCCTCTAAGTGTTTTAAATTTAGGTTTAGGTACTGCGGGCATTGAACGAGCCATTCATTATTTACATAACAAAACGGCTTATATAAATAACTTAGCTGTGTTTGACAGTGTAGAAATAAACCCCGCGATGATAAGCGTTGCTAAGCACCATTTTAACTTGCCCGCTAATCATACGGTGCACTTACAAAATGCAGAGCTGTTTGTTGCAACGTGCACGCGCACATACAATGTCATTACAATTGATATTTTTAGTGGCGATGTACATCAAGACTTTTTATCTAGCAGCGTATTTTGGCAAAACATACGTCGCTGCAGCGGGCTAAATGCGCAAATTATTATAAATTTAAACCCTAAAACAGGAAAAGAGCTCCAAGCTTTACTCGTCCTGTTTAGGCAACACTTTAGCTGTATTGCCCTTATAGAGTTTAACGAATACAAAAATATCGTCGTGATGCTTTCTCAGCAAAGCTTAGTGCACATTAATAAAGAAGAAATAGCCCATTCGCCATTATTTAAAACGTGGGCGCCTTCCCTTCACAACGACATAAACAGCATTTATCACATAGAGTAATTTAGCGCCCTGGTTCGTGTTTTTCATAGCACGGCAAATGGGTTTCTAATTGCTCCCAATTGGCTTTAGAGGTAACAAAATTATGCGACATTACCTGCTCAGCAATATCGTCATCTATCAACCCAAGGCGTATTCGCAAGCGAGATTTATCCTCTGCATTAGCACTGTAAATAGGTGAGCCACATGTTTTACAAAAAAAGCGCGCACGCCCAGGTTTGAAATTAAATTCAGTTAAATTATCTTCTCCTTTGGTAAGTGTAAATTCGTGAGTGTTTACAAAACCATTAGTAGCAAAAGCAGTTCCGCTGTTTTTTCTGCATAGTGAGCAGTGACAATGAATAATTTGAGAAATAGCCCCTTTAATTTCAACACTTACCGCTTTACATAAGCACGTTCCAGTATACATATAATCCCTTTTATTATTTTTAATTGCGTGTTGTTAGGTATTTTACGCGTTTAAAATAAAAACGTCAGCAGAATAGATAAAACACAATATTGGTTGACTAATTTACACTAAATTGGTTATATAAATTTTAAGTTTGAAAAATTAAAAGTCATATATTGGTTTACCAATTTATATACTTATACTTACATTAGTAAAAGAGGGATTATGCGCGTTAAATACAGCTTACTGTTAGTGGCCTGCTCAGGATTATTAGCCTGTAGCCAAAACAATCAAAACGCTCCCTCTGCAAAGTGGTTATTAGTAGATAACTTTGAACAACCGCTAAAAGGCTGGACAAAGGCCGACACAGACAACCAAACTCAACCTTATGTCGCTAACCCACAAGTAACTAAAATAGAAGTTGAGGACACAGCCAAAGGGATTAACCATTTTTTAATTAAAAAGCCTGCCGAAAATGGTATTGTCGGCAACCGCAAAGCCCTCAGCTATAAAAAGCTTCCAAAAACAGTGCCCGTTGGCGAAACCTACACTTTTTTTACCCGTATTAACGTCGCCTCTTTTCCAAATAACCATGCTTTTGGATTAAGTAACTTAGAGCCAGAGCAAATAAACGTTCATGGCTACGACGCCTTTGAAGCCACTTTACGAGTTACCGATAAAACCGAATCAAATGGGTTAGTCAATACCGGGGCGCTAATGGTCAAAACTGATAAAGGCTATAGTAATATCCAAAACTATGCACAAGCGCAATCGGCTAAACCACTTGATACAAACAGTTGGTACAACATTTGGTACGTTGTTAATAATGCATCGGTAAAAATGCAAGGCCAGCAATACAATGTATACGTTCAAGGCGGCGAATTTAAAAACCAAACCTTAGTGTATAAAAATGCCACCTTTAGAATGAAACGCGAGCGCCCACTTAGCTATTTTTTAGCTAACTGTAATGCGGGCCCACATAAAAAGCCCTACGGAAATGGCGGTTTACGCTATGACGACATTTACATGATTAAAGGCGTAAATCTCACAAACCCTATTCGATAAAAGTAGCAGTGTAAATTAGTCGCTAAAGATCTACAGCGCGCCACTTAAATGGTATGATCCTTTTCTATTATTTGTCATTTAAGTTTATAAAATGTATCGATTATTCGAAAAAATGACCAACGCATTTCCTGAGCAAAAGCCAACGCAGCCGCCCTCTACCTTATTTGCGTTTTGTCGTCATTACACTAAAGGTATGGAGCTGTCGTTAGTTTTAATGTCTGTTAGTGCTGCCCTGCTTGCCATTTTAGAAGTATCGTTATTTAGCTATATGGGCCAATTGGTTGATTGGTTGAGTACCTACACACCGCAAACCCTGTTTGAAGAGCAAAAAGCCGAACTTATAAAAATGGCGGTAGTGCTTTTAGTGATATTGCCTATTGTGGTGTTTTTTCACTCGGCTATTTTACACCAAGCATTACTGGGTAATTACCCTATGTCGATTCGTTGGTCGGCGCATAGATACTTATTACGCCAAAGTGTTAGCTTTTATCAAAACGAGTTTGCAGGGCGTATTGCCACAAAAGTAATGCAAACATCACTGGCCGTACGAGAAGCCGTAATGAAACTGCTCGATGTACTAATGTATATTGTGGTTTATTTTGGCGCTATGGTGTTTTTAGTTGCAGAAGCTGACTGGCGTTTAATGCTACCGCTTTTAGTGTGGGTAATTATTTATGCCGCCATTCAAATGTACTTTGTGCCAAAACTTAAAAAAATTGCCAGCTCGCAGGCCGATGCGCGCTCTGAAATGACCGGCCGTATAGTCGACAGCTATACAAATATATCGACCATTAAGCTTTTTTCGTACACACAACGTGAAGAGCAATACGCTAAACAAAGTATGGATGTATTTTTACAGCCTGTTTATAAGCAAATGCGTTTAGTAACCAGCCTTAATTTTGCCATTAATAGCCTAAATTACTTATTAGTATTTAGTGTGGCCGCACTATCCCTTTATTTATGGTCGTTAAGTGCAATTAGCGCAGGTGCCATTGCTGTTGCTGTTAGTTTATCGCTTAGATTAAATGGTATGGCGCAGTGGATCATGTGGGAAATAAGCAGCTTGTTTGAAAACATTGGTACCGCAACCGATGGCATGAAAACCTTATCTACGCCCATTAAAGTAGATGACAAACCCGATGCAAAAACGCTTAACGTTTCTAAGGGCGATATCGCTTTTTCAAATGTTCATTTTAACTACGGCAAAGCCGCTAACGAAACTAATCGCGGTCCGGTAATGAATGGCCTAAACCTACATATAAAGCCCGGTGAAAAAATTGGCTTAGTGGGTCGCTCTGGCGCTGGTAAATCAACATTAGTTAATTTACTGCTGCGCTTTTACGATACCGATTCGGGGACGATTAAAATTGATGGCCAAAACATTACCGATGTAAGCCAAGAAAGCCTTCGCCGCTATATAGCCATGGTTACGCAAGACACTTCCCTGCTTCACCGCTCTGTAAAAGATAATATTTTATACGGCCGACCCGATGCCTCAGAAGCCGAAATGCTCAGCGCTGCCAAGCAAGCTAAAGCACTCGAGTTTATAAGCGATTTAGAAGATAGCAAAGGCAATAAAGGGTTTGATGCTCAAGTAGGCGAGCGCGGAGTAACCCTCTCCGGTGGGCAACGCCAGCGTATCGCTATAGCGCGGGTATTACTTAAAAATGCACCTATTTTAATACTCGATGAAGCTACCAGCGCGCTCGACTCAGAAGTAGAAGCCGCAATACAAGCAAGCCTAGATGATTTAATGACAGGTAAAACTGTGATTGCCATTGCTCACAGGCTATCGACCATTGCGCAAATGGACAGACTTATTGTACTTGATGAAGGACGCGTTGTAGAGCAAGGCAGCCACGAAGCGCTCATTGCGCAAAATGGTATTTATGCTGGCCTTTGGGCACATCAAACCGGTGGGTTTATTGGTGTAGATTAAACTAAAAAGCAAAAGGGCTAATTACAGCCCTTTCGCTTTTTTATACTAACGGTTTAATAGCCTTTAACCGCATGATATTAAGCCATTAATCTTAAACCAATTAAAATTAGCATGACAATATTGGCTATAAAACTGATTAAAAAGAAGTACGTGCGTGGGCTTGGGTTTTTCTCTGTGGCTATAACGTAATACAGCGCCATATGAATTAATCGCGCTATTACATACACCCAAACGCACATGGCAAATATAGGGCTTTGGTAATTTATAACAAATGCAAACAACACAGTACCAATAAACAACGCGCTGTTTTCTAGTGTGTTATGAAAAGTACGGTGGGCTCTAAATATAAAACTGTCGTGCGATAAATCATCGCTAATTTTACCCGGTACAGCATTAGGTTGTTTAGCTTTGCTAAAGGTAGCTACCGACCACTGTACCACTAACATTATTAAATAAACGTAAAACGCCATATAGGCAGAAAGCGCAACTTCAGTCATTTTTATGTCCTTAAAATTGTTTTAACTCAGTAGTTACAGCAAGTTTTAAGCCTAAAATAAGTTCATTATAATTAATGACTTGTAATTTATAAGTTCAATAATAATGTAAAAGCTGCAAACCTATTTATAAATGTTACCCACGAATTAACTCCTTAACGTTAGGGTAATTGATACCACTGCATGATCGGTTGTTAAATCGTCTCGTTCGTATTCTGGGTTTATTAAATGCCTGTCGCATGTATGATAATCACTCACTTCATAAAAGCTATCATCGTAACTTGGGTCAAATTCACACGATAGTAAAATATAATCAAGTACCGTACTACTCGTTCCATAGTAATGGGTAGGGCTGCGATTTAATAATGGCGCAGCGGGGGCGTTACTTTGTTGAACATCTGCATTCCCAGCGTTTTGCTGGGTGTTGTGCGCCGTAAATTGGCTCATTTTTAGTGTTTTAAATAGCTGCCACGCGTCATTTAAACAATATTTAGCAAGGTATGTTTTAACATCAAACACTGGGGCAAATCGCAATGTATTCGTTAGTAAATGGCTCAACACGCCATCGGCTAGGTCGTTATTAAAATCGCCCATTAACACCATAGGCTGTTGTGTAGCTTCGCGTCGAGCAATCATTTCTATCATTAGTAAAGTGGCTTCACTGCCGCGCTGAATGGTTGAGCCCCACGAGCCGGCCACATTTGCTTTTAGAGTGTCTATTATGTTTTTTTCGCTTGAGGGTGGCTCGGTTTTGGCTGAGCTAGTAGTACTTTCATCACTTTCAATCATGGCTCGTTTTGACTTGAAATGCACTACATAACAGTCGGTATTACCTACATGGGGTAATTTAATGGTGGCTCTTAACACCTTACGGCTAAACGTAAAATTACTATTAAGGCCAAGCATTTCAACAAGCTCGGTATTGTGCTTAACCGCAGCAACATCAACAATCTCAAATTTAGACGCTATTGCCACGACCGGGCGTTTAAAAATAAAATCATCAATCACCTCTGGCGTATCAACCACAGCAAAATATGTCTAGCCTTGCTGCGCCATTAACACCTTTAGCGATTCAATACTAAACACTTCTTGAAAACCTACTACATCAGGCGTGTACTCATTTAAATAATCCACAATCCAACGCTGTTTGCGTGCCCATTGCTCTGCGGTATAAATTTTTTCAAAATCGTAATACGCATTAGGCGGCTCAAGGTAGTTAAATAAATTAAACGTGGCTATTTTAAATTGCGTGTTTTTTACTACAGGCTCGTTTAAATCAGCGGCAGGTTCAGCCTCAAGCGTAGTGTGATGTAAAGTCGATTCAAAATTACTGATAACAATAGCCTAGCGAATAAAAGTGCATTAATTATACCCTAAAGGGTTTAAAGTTCTAAACCGTGAATTATTCTCAACATGCAAATAAAGCCCTTTATTTACGCTATACTGCCCTCCTCGTTATTAGCGCACACATAGGTATTATGAACTACTCAAATTTTGGTACTAAATTTACACAACCCAACGGAATAACGCAGCTTATGGAAGATTTAGGCAGCGCTAACGCAAGCAATAATCCAAATATTGTTATGCTAGGTGGCGGTAACCCTGCACACGTACCACAGGTTAATGCTGTATTTTTAGATGAATTACAAAAGCTAGTAGCCAGTAATAAAGTATCGCAAGTATTTGGTTTGTACGACGGGCCAACTGGCAATGACGAATTTAGAGCGGCTCTTGCTAAACAGCTCAATAGCGAGTTTGACTGGGGCTTAACACCACAAAACATAGCACTGGGTAACGGCAGCCAAGCTAACTTTTTTGTATTGTTTAATATGCTTGCGGGCAAAATGAGCGATGGCACTAATAAGCGTATATTGTTTCCGCTTGCGCCTGAATACGTAGGTTACGCCGACCAAGGTTTATCTGATGATATGTTTGTGGCAATAAAACCCGACATCGAAATTTTAAATACCTTCAATGGCTCTAAGCAGTTTAAATATGTCATTGATTTTGACGCGGTAGAAAACGTATTAGCCAACGATACCAGTATTAGTGCACTGTGCGTATCGCGCCCTACCAACCCAACTGGTAATGTCATTACCGATGATGAAGTACGCCATCTAGACGCCCTTGCACACAAGTACAATATTCCCCTAATTATTGATAACGCCTACGGCGACCCCTTCCCAGGTTGTATTTACACCGATGCAAACCTTACGTGGAACTCAAATATTATATTATGTATGTCGCTTTCAAAACTGGGCTTGCCAGGCCTGCGCACTGGTATTGTGGTTGCTAATAACGAAATAATTAAAGCCATTGGCCGTGTTAACGGCTCTATGGTGTTATCGCCTAACGCTATTGGCCCAAGCTTAGTAACCCGCTTAATTAACGAAGGCGAATTACTGCCTTTGTGTAAAAATACGGTATTGCCTTTTTATAAAAATAAAGCAGAGATAGCCATAAACCTGTTTGATGAAATTTTTGCAGACTTACCTGTCTATTTGCATAAACTCGAAGGCGCGTTTTTTATGTGGCTATGGTTTAAAGACTCAAAAATAACCAGCGAAATGCTTTATCAAAAACTCAAAGAGCAAGATGTATATATAATTCCTGGGCATAACTTTTTTATTAGCATTGAAGATAGCTGGGAGCACAAACACCAGTGCGTACGCATTAACTACGCCAACGATGAAGCCACACTCAGAAAAGGCTTAGAGGCTATTAAGGCGCTTATTATGTAGCGCTTTAATTAACGTTATACATCGTATTTTAACGAGGTGGTTAACGCTTAGCGTTAGCCACTGTGTTTTTTATTTAACCTACTGTTTAGGGGCTAACGCCTTGGTTAACAGGGCAAACAGCAAGCCACCTAAAGCACCTGCTAGTAACTGCAAATAAAATCCCCATCCACGAGCGCCCGCTATAATATGAATATTCATAATCGACTCAATCGCCACTAAGACCACGGCAAAAGCAGTGATACCCGATGCCACAAATAACGCCATGCTGTATTTTTTAAACTTTTTAACAAGTAACACAACAGCAAAAAAAGCGATAGCCAAAGCAATAGCAATAATGGCGCCATAGGTAGGTAATAGCCCTAACCAATCATCTAGCGTTAAGTTAATACGGTCGCTTAAGCTGACCACTACACCCACATCAACTAATTGATTGACAACGTATTGGCTATGAAACAAGCTAGCAAGCGTAAAGGTAAATAACCAAGAAACTAAAAATATAGGGAGTAAACGTGTTAAAAATGGCATGGTTATCTCAACTTAAAATAAAGCTTTTTTCTTACAGTAGCAAAGGCTTGCAATGTAAACAACGACTCTCTCAATTAGCGCTATGGCTGTTTGTAGGGCTATTTGCTTCTGCAGCCAGTGCAGCTACATTACCTAAAGAGCAGTACAGTACCCACACAGTTGCTACAAAATTAAATTCGCCGTGGAGCATGGTTAAACTGCCAAATGATACATGGCTAATTACAGAGCGCGACGGCCACGTTGTTATTGTAAAAAACAATCAGCAAATTAGAGTAAATTTAAACCTTGAAGGTTTATACGTTGCAGGCCAAGGCGGCTTACTTGATATAGTGCTCTCGCCTAATTTTAACACCAGCAAAGAAGTTATATTTACCTACGCACAAGGCACAGCTGAGGCTAATCGCCTAGTAATTGCAAAAGCTACCTTTAATGGCACCGGCTTTTCAACGCCTGTTATTATTTACACAGTAGCGACTGATAAAAATACCCCACAACACTACGCTGGCCGCGCCCTCTTTTTACCCGACAACACTCTACTGTTTTCAACTGGTGATGGCTTTGATTTTAGAGAGCAAGCACAAGTAATAACCAGCCAAATGGGCAAACTATTACGCATAAACCTAGATGGCAC
Organism: Pseudoalteromonas sp. R86517; assembly: GCF_042466295.1. NCBI lineage: Bacteria > Pseudomonadati > Pseudomonadota > Gammaproteobacteria > Alteromonadales > Pseudoalteromonadaceae > Pseudoalteromonas > Pseudoalteromonas sp. R86517. Next base: position 1,305,379 of record NZ_JAXHCB010000001.1, on the reverse strand, counting down.
TATTCCAAAAGATAACCCGTTTATTAATCACAAAAACCCCCATGCACACACTGTTTACTCGCTTGGTCACCGAAACCCACAGGGCTTAGTGTATGATTACGATACCGAGCAAATTGTTAGCCACGAGCACGGCCCCGCCGGTGGCGATGAGTTAAATTACTTAACGCCAGCTACCAACTACGGCTGGCCGGTGATCACCTACGGTGACGATTACTCGCAAGCGCGCATATCTCCTTTTAGAGATTACCCCGGCATGCAAAAGCCAAGCGTAGATTGGACGCCATCAATCGCCCCGTCAGGCATGGCGTATTACGGCACTAAACACGCCGCATTCCCTTCACTTCAAAAACATGTGCTCATTACCACGCTTGTAGATAAAAAGCTCTTCAGCGTTAATCTGGCTAATGGCAAATTCACACAATCACACGTATTCCCAGAAACAACAGGACGATTAAGGGATGTGTATGTAACCACTGAGGGTAATGTAGCGATATTAATGGATGGGAAATATGCTGAGCTGGTGTTGGTAAAGCCAAAGTAGCTCACAAAGAGGATTAGAGGCGCTTTGCTATAATAGCGGCTTAAGGGAGCCGCTTTAATCACTCACAATCAGACAATGGTTCACTAATTGTCAGTGTATTAGTACTAAAATCTAATCTAGCTTGGTATTTCCTAAAAAATGGAGAGCCTAATAACCCATGTATTGTATCGCCACCACCAGCGGCCTGTACATGGTCTAGGTTGAGTGATACAAACTCTGTACTTTCATACAACTGGCCTGCCAATTCAAATTTTAAAACGTCTATTAAGCCTATTTCGTGTTTGGATGTACCTAAACCTGCGGCATTTTCCTCGCTTAGTTCTTCTTGTATTCCAAGCTTGTTTATACATGCTCTATCTAAAACAGATGCACCCGCCGCTGTATCTAAAATTAAACGTACTGTATACCCGTTTATTTTAGCCTGAATAATTTGATGGCCTGTTTCTGTTACTTCAAATTGCAAGCTTGTGGTTTTAGCTAATTCCATAATGTTCCTTATTTAGGTTAATTGAAACACACTCTACTACAGTTCCCCTATAAAACAACTGTATAAATAGTAAGACAGTGGCTTTTCACTTACTTCCCATTTGTAGTTAAAATATGGCCGAGATTTTTAAAGCTATAAATACAAAAACTAATTTTATTAAAGCCTATTAATTTACAACGAGGGGTCAGTTTTTAGAGGAAAATAGCGGCTTGAATAAGCCGCCTGAATTAATTTGAGTTGTTAATATTAAGTAAAGTTTTGAAATTTACGATCTCTTAAAGGAAGGTATCAACTTTTAGCTAATCTGCATTTTTTCACTTCCATTATAAGTAACCCAACGGAAGCAATCAGCAAGCCTAATTGAGATTGATTGAAATAATTTTCACTAATACTTTGTTGCATTATATTTTCAGGTGTAATAAATATGTACTGTAATAAAGAATAGATAAACCAATAAGCACCAATGCCAACTATACCGATGCCAGAGGTTAGGCCTAGAAATCCCATAGTTTTAAATAATGCTTTATTAATCCAGTTTTCAAAGTTTTCTTCAGAATCGTTTTTTTGAGAATTGCTAGATTCACTCCCTTCAATTGCTCTAACTTCATTTACAGGGTTCTCCTCAATAATATGGGTTACAATTCCTAAACTGTTTAATTTACCTTGAATCTTTTCAGCATTAAGCAATTCTAGATTACTTTTAAGTGTATAAACGGTACCATTATATAGTAACTCTGGCTTTGTTATATTAAGTAATCGACTTAAAAGGGCTGTTATATTATCTTTAGAGTTTTCATTCAATATTTGCCCCTTAAAAATAACTTTATAGAGTTCCATCTTATTGCCTCTTTAATCTTAGGTATTGTGACACGTAATTAAATTCGAATATAATAGGTTTGAATAATTACTAGTAAAATTCACTTGTTTGAAGCTAATTTTATCTTAAGTAGCCAAAAATAGTATCAATTTAACAACTAATAAAAGTCTTGAAATTGATGGGAAAATACATTGTGAGTAAGAAGTTTTTCCTCATGGTTGAGGTTCAATTCTGAACCGTATGTATGCCCTCTTAAGTATTTATATTTAAAAAACACATGGCCTTTGGAATTTCGCATTCCAATAAAGGATCTATTATATAAATCTTTCAACACTTCATATCCATCCAAACTGCTGCCATCAAAAAATTCTATAAGATCACTTATCTTTGACTCATTTTTATGGATTGATTTTAAAACTTTCATTATTAACTTAATATCAGACACTGTATAAAATGATGAAAGCTCATTTTGAAACTCTCGGTAAATATGCTGTCCATAACAACGTGCTAAATCTAGTGTTTCCTGTTGTGTAAGGGGATATTTATACTTTTCTTTACTTAAAGGTTCAAAAAATGCAATTAAATCTCTCGGCCTACAGAAAGTTTTATCTATAATATCCTTGAACAATGTATTGGTTAAATTCACCCATGACGCATTTTCGATACCTTGTGCTTCCTTAAATGCTCTTCTAATTCTTCGTTCAATAAATGACTTTAACTCAGGAGTGTCATCGGCTTTAGAGTACCAGTTAAGGTGAGTACTATATGATGAAAAAAGATTATTTAAATCACTCTCCCTGCTTGATAAAAGCCGTTCAACATCATCGCGTAATAATATTATGCATTTAAACTGATATTTAACCCACTTGTGATTTATTTGCTTAGTAGCTCGTAACAAAGATATTAAATTAGAAACACTTTCGCTATTTGAAGAATTAAAGCCGATATCAAGATCATCAAAAATTAAACAATAAGAGTTTTCGTTTGCAGTTCTGAAAGCGCAAGATAATAATTTATCAATAACTTTTTCTAGGTCAGGTAGGATTTCATATATAGAGGGGCTATTCCTCACCTGCTTAATTGAGGTTAACCCGTTGTTTTTCATGAAGAATTTAAGAGGCTTCGCATCAATACCGAATTCAACATTATTTCCTCTAGAACCGTTAAACTCTTCATTGACAACCTTTCTTTCCGTAATTTTTATACCTCCCCTATTTAGCTCAATAAACTCTTTTAGCTTCTCAAATGACTTTAAATCTCCAAATAAACATTCTTGATTAAGTAATAATTCTATTAATTTAACCATAACTAGCCATTTATAAAAATCTAGACTGAGAACACTTCCTGTTTCTAGTCCTTGTAAATTAAGCTCTCTCTCTATAGAGTCATGTTTTATTATGCTACATTCATCAGTAGGTTCGTTATTCATCGTATAGAAAATGTAACTAGCTAGTGCGCTTTTACCCGCTCCTTTTCGTCCTATAACAATAAACTTCTGGCTAGTTAACTCATCTAAAACTCCAAGATCATCATCAAAAACATCAACAAGCTTAACAGAAGAAGATTCATTTGACTCTCCTTCAGCCTCCATAACTCCTAAGTTAATCTTCGAGTTTTTTTTATTTTTTTTAAAAAACACAACTACTTCTCCTTGAGTGTGTATACATTAAAGCTAATTTTTTATTATAAACTATTTTTACTTATCACAATTTAAAAGTCTCTACGTTGCAATAATTTTACTAAAATTTTCTCTTGAAAATCTTTAATAATAAACCAAATATCAGTTTTATATTATTACTCTTAAACCATTCGAGTTTATCATTTTTTAAATTATCAAATAAAAAGCCGCTGTTCATGATAAACAGCGGCTTTTCTACTTAAAGCTGATAGCTAAAAACTGACAGCTCGTTTTTTAAGCTTTCCCAATCACTTCAAGTCCACCCATGTATGGGCGTAATACTTCTGGTACAACTACTGAACCATCGGCTTGTTGGTAGTTTTCTAGTATGGCTACGAGTGTACGGCCAACGGCTAAACCTGAGCCATTTAGTGTATGTAGTAACTCTGGCTTTTTAGCACCTTCACGGCGAAAACGTGCTTGCATACGGCGCGCTTGGAAATCGACCATATTTGAACAAGACGAAATTTCGCGGTAGGTATCTTGTGCCGGTAACCATACTTCTAAGTCGTATGTTTTAGCAGCGCCAAAGCCCATGTCGCCCATACATAAAATTACTTTACGGTATGGTAGTTCTAGCGCTTGTAAAATTTGCTCTGCGTGACCTGTTAGCTCTTCAAGCGCTTGCATTGAATCTTCTGGTTTTACTAGTTGAACTAGTTCAACTTTATCAAACTGATGCTGGCGAATTAAGCCGCGTGTATCACGACCGTAGCTGCCCGCTTCACTTCTAAAACACGGCGTGTGCGCAGTTAAGCGAATCGGTAAATCGCTTTCTTCGTAAATCTCATCGCGTGCGCTATTAGTAAGCGGTACTTCTGCTGTAGGGATTAAGCTAAAGCCAGCTTGTTGTTCACCGTCGTCGTTTACTAGGCCTAATGTGTGGAATAAGTCGCCTGCAAACTTAGGTAATTGGCTTGTGCCGTAAAGGCTTGCGCTATTTACTAAGTACGGTACATACATTTCTGTATAGCCGTTTTTATCTGTGTGGGTATCTAGCATGTATTGCGTAAGTGCACGGTGCATACGCGCTACTTGGCCGCGCATTACTGTAAAGCGTGCGCCACTAATTTTTACGCCCATTTCAAAGTCTAGGCCGTTTAGGTCTTGGCCTACGTCTACGTGATCTTTTACTTCAAAGTCGTACTTTTTAGGCGTGCCCCAGGTAAGTATTTCAACGTTGTCGTCTTCATCAGCGCCTTCTGGTACTGATTCGTCTGGCAAGTTTGGAATTGCTAAAGCAATGTCGTTAATGGCGTTGAGTACTTCATCTTGCGCTTTTTTAGTTGCGTCTAATTCGCTACCTAAATTTGCCACTGCGTCTAGTAGTGGTTGTGCGTCTTCGCCTTTTGCTTTTGCTTGGCCAATGGCTTTAGCACTGGCATTACGTTGACTTTGAAGCTCTTGCGTTTTTACTTGTAATGTTTTGCGTTGTTCTTCAAGTTCTGTCACTTTTGCAACATCAAGCTCGTAGCCACGAGCCGCTAAGCGTGCTGCAGTTTGCTCAACGTCTTGTCGTAAATATTTAGAATCTAACATGTTAGTTTTTTAACCTTTTTGCATTACCAGCTGAAGGCCCAGCCAAGCCATAAAAATACAGATCATCACATTTAAGATGATATTGAGGGCCATTTTAATAAAGTGACCTTGTTGTAATAACAACAACGAGTCCATTGAGAATGTTGAAAAGGTGGTTAACGCACCTAAAAAGCCAATACCAATAAGGGTTTTAGCGGGGCTTGTGGCGATAATTTCTTTCTCTATCAAACCGTACAAAATGCCCATTAACAATGAACCCAGAATATTAACCGTCAACGTGCCAAAAGGGAATCCCCTACCAAGGAGTTTTAGCATGGTTTCGCTAATAAAAAATCGTAAACAGGCTCCTGAGGCGCCGCCAAGGGCGATCATCATATAAAGTTTAATCATTTTCGTATCGTTTAAGTGGGCTTTGCGCGTCGCGTTCTTTTAAGTAATCAAGCTTTTGCTTAATTTTTTGCTCAAGGCCACGATCGCTCGGTAAATAATAGTGTTTGTCTTGAATTTCTGGCGGTAAATATTTTTCACCAGCGGCAAAGGCACCCTCTTCGTTATGTGCGTAGCGATACTCGGCACCATAGCCTAAATCTTTCATTAGGTTTGTAGGCGCGTTTCGTAAATGCTCTGGCACTGGGTAACTTGGCTCGTTTTTGGCATCTGCCTTTGCTTGGTTAAATGCCATATAAACGGCATTACTTTTAGGTGCGCTGGCTAAATATAAAGTGGCTTGAGCAATGGCGCGTTCGCCCTCGCTTGGGCCTACACGCTGAAATATATCCCATGCGTTTAACGCCACTTCCATTGCCCGTGGGTCGGCATTACCTATGTCTTCTGTGGCAATGGCAAGTAAACGCCTTGCTACATAAAGTGGGTCGCCGCCGCCGGCTAAAATACGGCAATACCAATACAGCGCGCCATCGGGTGAGCTGCCTCGTACTGACTTATGAAAAGCCGATATTAAATCGTAAAATTCATCGCCGCCTTTATCGTATTTAGCTAAATGGGTTGGCAGTACTTGGCTTAATACGTGCTCATCTACGTTGTATGTGCCGTTTTGCTCACTCGTTAAATCAACCGCTTGCTCAAGCAGGTTTAACACTTTACGGGCATCGCCGCCGCTTGCTTGGCAAAGCGCCTGTTTGGCGTTATCGGCAATAACAATATTTTTTTGGTTTAGTTGCTCATCTTGCTTAAGTGCGCGCTCTATCACTGTGTATAGGTCGGTATCGGCTAGCGACTTTAAAACATACACGCGTGCACGCGATAAAATCGCATTATTAAGTGCAAATGAAGGGTTTTCGGTTGTCGCACCTACAAATATAAAAGTGCCGTCTTCTATATGTGGTAAAAATGCATCTTGCTGCGATTTATTAAAACGGTGTACTTCATCCACAAACATTAAGGTGCGTTGCCCGCGGCTTTGTAGGTTATCGTGCGCTTGCGTTACGCTGTCGCGAATATCTTTTACGCCTGCGGTCACAGCCGACATTTGTATAAGTTCGGCATCGGCGTGGTTTGCAATAATTTGCGCAAGAGTGGTTTTACCTACCCCAGGCGGCCCCCATAAAATTAAGCTGTGGCAACGCCCTGCAACAATGGCTTGGTGCAAGGGTTTGTCGCTACTTAATAAATGCTGCTGACCGATGTATTCGTCAAGCGTTGTTGGGCGCATACGCGCCGCAAGTGGGCGTACATCGGGCCCAAAATTAAAGCCTAAATTATTCACCGTTACTCTGATCGTCTATTTCTACACCCTCTGGTGGGGTAAATTCAAAGGTGCTTGTATCAAGCGCGGTATTTACTTGTGCATTGTTAAAACTAAACGATGAAAGCTGACCAGAATTATCCGTCACAACTAACTTAGCAAGGCCTTGCTCGTTACCTGCAAAGGTAATATCAAGTTGCTCTACTTGGCTCTCTACGCCTTTATTTGGCGTTACACTAAAGCCAGACTCTGTGGCTTGAACGCTGTATTTTTCCCATTGTGCGGGATCTTTTGAAGTAAGCAGTACAAACGGTGTTGAATCTATAAGGCTATGGGTATCCATAATAGTTACTTGCTCAGCAAAGCTGTCGAAGTAATAGGTTTTGTCACCATTTGATACAAATAAGGTATCGTCTGGGTTTGTTTGCTGCCAGCGGATCATCATAGGTTGTTTAAGGGCAATTGTGCCCTCGCCTTGCATAACCGCTTGTCCTTGCGGATCGGTTACGTTTTGAGAAAACTGCGCTTTAAAACTTTTAAGGGTTGCGAGTTTGTCTTGCAGTGCTTGGCTGTCATCAGCAAAGCTAGGCGTGGCAATTAAACTGCCAAGCACTAATAATAAACTGTTTAACTGTTTCATTAATTTGCTCCATTAGGTACTAATACATCGCGAGCGCCGTTATGGCCTGGTGAACTCACGATACCCGATGTTTCCATTTGTTCTACTAGTCGTGCTGCGCGGTTATAGCCAACACGTAATTTACGTTGTACTGATGATACCGATACTTTGCCGGTTTCGATTACAAACGCAACGGCTTCGTCGTATAGCGGATCTGACTCTTCATCTGCATTTTCACTGGTTTCACCTGGTAATAAAACATCTTCTGTTGCATCACCATTTAAAATTTCATCAATGTAATTAGGTTTACCGCGTGCTTTCCAATCGTTTACTACCGCATGTACTTCATGGTCGTCTACAAATGCGCCATGCACACGCTCTGGTACGCTTGTGCCTGGCGGTAAGTAAAGCATATCACCCATTCCGAGTAAGTTTTCTGCGCCTTGTTGATCCAATATGGTACGCGAGTCTATTTTACTTGATACCTGAAACGCCATACGCGTAGGTATATTGGCTTTAATTAAGCCGGTAATTACATCTACCGATGGGCGCTGTGTTGCAAGTACTAAATGTATACCTGCGGCACGTGCTTTTTGCGCAATACGGGCAATTAGCTCTTCAACTTTTTTACCTACAATCATCATCATGTCGGCAAATTCGTCTATTACTACCACTATGCTCGGTAGTTTATCTAACTCGTCTGGGCCTTCTTTCATGCCGTCGGTGTCTTTAAATAATGGGTCAAGAATTGGGTAACCCGCTTCTTTGGCCTCAAGTACTTTTTGGTTGTAACCTTTTAAGTTACGTACACCCAACGCCGACATTAATTTATAACGGCGTTCCATTTCGCCTACACACCAACGTAGTGCGTTAGCGGCTTCTTTCATGTCTGTAACTACTTCACACAATAGGTGCGGAATCCCTTCGTAAACCGAAAGCTCAAGCATTTTCGGGTCAATCATGATCATACGAACATCATCAGGGCCCGATTTGTACAGTAAGCTTAATATCATTACATTAACGCCCACTGACTTACCTGAACCTGTGGTACCCGCTACCAGTAAATGGGGCATTTTACCTAAATCGGCACACACAGGTTGCCCTGCAATATCTTTACCTAACACCATGGTTAGTGGCGATGGATTTTGCTCAAATTTAGGGGCGTTAATTACCTCAGATAAACGTACAATTTCGCGGTATTTGTTAGGCAGCTCTATCCCTATGTAAGTTTTACCTGGGATCACCTCAACCACACGTACACTAATTGCCGATAACGAACGGGCTAAATCTTTTGATAAACCAGTAATTTTAGACACCTTTATACCCGGTGCTAAATCAAGCTCAAAACGTGTTACAACTGGGCCTGGGTATACGCCAACCACTTTTGCTTGTACGTTAAAGTCGAGTAATTTTGTTTCAACAAGACGCGACACGCTTTCAAGCTCTTCTTCCGATATCGGGTTTTTTGCTTTATCCGGTCTGTCGAGTAAATCAAGCGACGGTAATGGCCCTGGCGGTGGCTCTTTATCTAGTAACTCTTCAAACTTTTCTTTTGCTGTTGGCGGTGGCTGATATGCAGGTTTTGGCTTAGGCATAGGCCTTGCTGGCGATACCACCGTGGTAACCGGTTTTTCAGGCTCAACAACTTGGCTTTGATCAAGCGCATTAAGTGCAGCCGCTGTATCCATAGGCTCATCATCTATGGCGCTAAAGCCAATTTCTTGGTCGAGTATATCGTCTAGCTCATCAAATGGGCTGTAGTCATCACTAATTTGCGGCTCGCTAAAGGTAGGCTGCTCTTTAGTAATGGCTTTTTGTTTAGCCGGTTTTTTACTTTTTGCCGGCTCTTGTTCAAATTCTGATGATTGCTCGAGTGTGGCATCGCTTTGCTCATAATCGTTAGGGTCATCATTAAATTGCGCATCGGCTTGCACCGGATTTGCCGCAATACGCTCTCGTTGCATCCAACCTTGGGCGTAATTAGCAGTGTAACGGTAGCCTCTAACCACTAAATCGCCGAGGTAGTCTACAAATTCAACCCACGACACACCGGTTAATAAAGTAAGCCCAGCAAAAAAGAAGCACAATAATAGTATAGAGGTACCGGTAAAGTTAAATGCCGGCATCATGGCCGATGCAATCACATCGCCCACTACCCCACCGGATGAAAAGTTATAAATATCATCAAAGTTAATACTGCTGATTGCCGTTGCTGAGGTAATAAATAAAGCAAAGCCAATAACACGCAAGGCAAGTGTGGTGTAATCGAGCTGTAAAATACGATGAGGTTGTTTAAATAATAAATAGCCAAACAGCTGAATAGCGGCTGGCACTAAATAAGCAAGCCAACCAAATGAGAGTAATAATATATCGGCCACCCAAGCACCAGCAGTGCCTGTAATATTTTTTACGTTTCTAAATTCACCCGTTTGCGACCACGCAGGGTCAGCGGGATCAAAGCTGATTAAAGCACATAAAATGAATATTGCCGCAAAGGTACTGATGATCAGCCCTGTTTCTAATAGTCTTTGCACACCGTTTAGGCGCATAACTTCCTATCCCTCTTTATTGTTCTATTGGCACTTGCTTGCAATCAAATACCTTAGCAGGAAATGCAATTTGATGCACTTTATCTTAATGTGTATGGCCTGATTATGAACAAGTTTTTATAAATTAGAGTGTGTTAATCTTTTGCGGTTAAATTTAAGCAATGTAAGGGCGAATAATTACGCCGTCTTCACCTTTTACTTCTTCCATTACTACATAAGTGCGGCTCTCACTCACGTTTGGCAGCTTTAAAAGAATGTCTCCTAATACACCGCGGTATTCTGACATATCGTTTACGCGTGTTTTTAATAAAAAATCAAAATTACCCGATACCAAGTGACACTCAATTATCTCTTCGTGCTGTTTAACCGCCGCACTAAACTCATCAAATACGTCGGGCGATGTTTTGGTAATGGTTACCTCAACATACACAGATAAGCCTTGGCCAAGCTTTGCTGGATCAACCACCGCTTTGTAGCCAAGTATATAACCTTCACGTTCTAACTTTTTTACGCGTTCCAGACAGGGCGTGGCGCTCAGGCCAACTCGTCGGGCCAGTTCTACATTAGAAAGGCGTCCATCGTGCTGTAATTCCATTAAAATTTTACGGTCAATTCTATCTAATAACTGATGCATACACCCAACTAGTTTAATATTCTGTTTATTTTTATTATTTAGATAATAACACTGCCTATCCTTTTAAAAAAGGTGAGACACACTACCTTATGATGAATATAATAGTGAAAAATGTTAATCCGTTCTTAATAAGGCAAATTTTATGATTATTGGTGTACCTAAAGAAATTAAAAACCATGAATACCGTGTAGGTATGGTTCCTGCGAGTGTTCGTGAATTAGTAAATCACGGCCACCAAGTGATTGTTGAAACAGATGCAGGTATGGGCATTGGTTTTACTAACGAAGATTACACACAAGCTGGCGCTGAAATTTTAGCCACTGCAGCTGATGTTTTTGCAAAAGCAGACATGATCGTAAAAGTAAAAGAGCCACAAGCTGTTGAGCGTGCAATGCTACGCGAAGATCAAATTTTATTTACTTACCTTCACCTTGCACCTGATCTTCCACAAACTGAAGACCTTGTTAAAAGCAAAGCGATTTGTATTGCTTACGAAACAGTTACCGATGCACGTGGCGGCTTACCGCTTCTTGCACCAATGAGTGAAGTAGCAGGTCGTATGTCTATTCAGGCCGGTGCACAAGCGCTTGAAAAATCTAACCTCGGCCGTGGCATGTTACTAGGTGGCGTACCAGGCGTTGAAGCAGCTAAAGTAGTTGTTATTGGCGGCGGCATGGTGGGTCGTAGCGCAGCGCAAATGGCTGTTGGCATGGGCGCAGACGTTGTAGTACTTGACCGCAACATCGATGTACTTCGTGCACTAGACGCGCAATTTGGTAACAAAGTTAAAGCGATTTACTCAACAGCTGACGCACTAGAAAAACACGTACTAGAAGCTGACTTAGTAATTGGTGGTGTACTAATTCCAGGTGCAGCAGCGCCTAAACTAGTAACAGCCGATCACATTAAAGCAATGAAGCCAGGCTCTGCAATTGTTGATGTTGCTATTGACCAAGGTGGTTGTATTGCAACTTCTAAAGCAACAACACACGCTGATCCTACATACATTGTTGATGAAGTTGTTCACTACTGTGTTGCTAACATGCCAGGTGCTGTACCACGTACGTCTACCTTTGCACTTAACAATGCAACATTGCCGTTTATTATTAACCTTGCAAACAAAGGTTACAAAAAAGCACTACTAGATGACGCGCACTTCTTAAAAGGCTTAAACGTAATTAAAGGCCAAGTAACTTACAAAGAAGTAGCTGAAGCGTTCAACATGGAATATGTTGACCCTCGCACTGCAGTAGAAAACGCGTAATTTTGCGTTTAGTCGTTAGGTGTTATTGAATAAAATAGTTACCTAACTACAAGCAATAAAAAAGCAGCTAATTAGCTGCTTTTTTTGTATCTTAATTTTGACTATATAAATTAATTTATATAAAACGCTTAATTATAAAATCAACTTTTACGCGTTTAGCCTGACCAAGCAGCTTTTTAACCGGTTGCGGGTAATTTTCTACTGTTTCTAAATCATTTGGCCCAGTTAAACGGCGGCAGTGTTTTAAAATTTCCTGCTTTTCATTATCTATGGCTTGCATAATACTTTGCTGTGGGTCTTCAATTAAAATACCGTTTTCGATATCAAGGCCCCACGCTCGTGGATTAAGGTTATGGCCGCTTAATAAGTGGCGTTGTCGGTCGGCGCAAATACCTTTTAAGTGAAACGAGTTACTCTCGTGCTTCCATAAATACACGTTTAAATTGCCGTTATCTATATGGCGCTTTTGCGATTTTACAAATTTATGCAAAATAGTTTCGTATAAATACGGGAGTGCACCAATTTTACTAAACGGCTCACTTGGCGGCAGATAAAAATCGTTTGCGGTTTTATCACCTACTACAATGGTTACTTGCTTACCTTGTTTTAATAATCGACGTAGTGAGCGCATAAGCGGTGCCGGAAAATTAAAATACGGTGTGTAAAGTACGAGCTCTTGTTCTGTGGTATCAAACAAGTTTTTAATTAATCGGTTAAGGCTATTATTACGACGCCCTAAACCTAAAAACAAACGCACACCGAGTGGGTCGGTATTGGGCGTAGTTGGGTTTGCATAACTGGCCGACTTTAGCTCGCGCATTAATTGTTTTTGTTCAAATTTAAAGTCTATTAAGCGCTTAAGCGGGCGTGTATCAATACGTGGCACGGCTTGCGAGCCAATTAGCTTAGACTCAATAAAATCAACCACAGAGTCACACAGTGCTGCTTGGTCAACTAAAAAGTAACGGTCGAGCCTGTAGCGTTCGTTGTATTGTAAGTACACGTTATTTAAGCTTGCGCCGCTGTATAATAAAGTATCATCTACAACAAAACCTTTAAGGTGTAACACACCAAACAACTCTTTGGCTTTAACCGGTACACCGTAAACTTGTACGTTTGATTTAAATTTTTCTAAATAGTCACAATATAAACTTGCGTTACCGTCTGATTTTTTTGCACCAATAAGACCACGTTGAGCACGATGAAAATCAACCAACACTTTTATTTCAAGGTTGGGGTTTGCCAACGACACACGATGCAGCGCTTCAAGTATTTCGCGCCCTGCTTCGTCATCTTGTAAATAAAGTGCCGTAATGTAGATTCTTTTTTTTGCATTGCTAATTAAACGTAGCAATTGCGTACGGTACTCTTGTGCGTTGGTTAAGACGTTAACGTCTTTTGAAGTCAACCCAAATGCGGGTTTTTCCTGCCAAAATAACATAGTTGCCTATTCACTAAGGTCACATAATCTATCAGTGACAAATAAAATTAGGTAAAACATATCAAAAAAATACTAACGGGTCATGAATTAACGAAGCTTTGTTGCTCATCTGTTTGTTTTTTAGCCTTTACACGGGCTTTTTTATCGTTCCAGGCAAAGTCAGTACATAATATTGCACAGCTTTTAATTTTGTCAGAAAAAAATATTCACATAATTTGTTTACTTGTGCCTTGTTTTTCTTAGAATCGAAGCCATTAAGTTCAGTATTAAACGTTTAGGAAAAGATCATGACTGAAGCAAAACACTCTAAGTTACTAATTTTAGGCTCTGGCCCTGCAGGTTACACTGCCGCAGTATACGCTGCACGTGCAAATTTAAACCCCGTTTTAATTACCGGCATTCAACAAGGTGGCCAATTAACGACCACAACTGAAGTTGAAAACTGGCCAGGCGATGCGCACGGTTTAACAGGCCCTGCATTAATGGACCGTATGAAAGAGCACGCTGAGCGCTTTGAAACGGAAATTGTGTTTGACCACATTAATAAAGTAGATGTGTCTAAGCGCCCTTTCACGCTTACTGGCGACCAAGGTACTTACACATGTGATGCATTAATTATTGCCACTGGAGCATCGGCTAAATACTTAGGCTTAGAGTCTGAAACTAATTTTCAAGGTCGTGGTGTATCTGCATGTGCTACATGTGATGGTTTTTTCTATAAAGGGCGTAAAGTTGCCGTTGTAGGTGGTGGTAACACTGCTGTAGAAGAAGCGCTTTACTTATCTAACATTGCGGATGAAGTACACGTTATTCACCGTCGTGATAGCTTCCGCAGTGAAAAAATTCTTGCTGATCGCCTTAACGAAAAAGCGCAAAATGGTAACGTAGTAATGCACTACAACCGTACGCTAGACGAAGTACTTGGCGATGACATGGGTGTAACTGGCGTACGCATTAAAGATACACAATCTGATGCTACCGAAGAGCTTGATTTAGCGGGTGTGTTTATTGCTATCGGCCATAAGCCAAACACCGATATGTTTGAAGGCCAACTAGAAATGAAAGACGGCTATTTAGTGGTTGAGTCTGGTCTAAACGGTAACGCTACACAAACAAGTGTACCTGGCGTATTTGCCGCAGGTGATGTGTCTGATCATATTTACCGTCAAGCAATTACGTCTGCAGGTACAGGCTGTATGGCAGCCCTAGATGCAGAGCGTTTCTTAGATAACCTATAAACGCTACAAAATTAATAAAGGCTGCTAGTTCAGCCTTTTTTTATGCCTAAAATATAGTTACACTTTTATGATAATTAATAAGTTAAGCCCTCTATGAGAAACCAGCTATACCAACTAAGTGAAACCGATATAGCATTTCCAAATCCCGAATATGCACTTACCTCCCCCGATGGACTGCTTGCCATAGGCGGCGATTTATCTGTAAAGCGCTTAAGTAATGCCTATAAAATGGGTATTTTCCCGTGGTTTAGCGAAGGTGAGCCCATTATGTGGTGGTCGCCAAGTGAACGCGGCATTGTAGAGCTAAATGACTTTCATATAAGTAAAAGCTTGCGTAAACATTTAAAAAAGCACCCTGTTAAAGTAACTGTTAACAATGCCTTTGCTGAGGTGATAGAAGCGTGCTGTGAGCAACGTATAGACACCGAAGGCACATGGATAACAAACGACATGTTAAGCGCTTATATTGCTGCACATGACGCTAATATTGCACATAGTGTTGAAGTATGGCAAGACGGCGAACTTGCCGGTGGGCTGTATGGCATTATGCAAAATGGCGTTTTTTGTGGCGAGTCGATGTTTCATCATCAAACTAATTGCTCAAAACTGGCCATGTGGGCGTTAGTTAATTGGTTAAAACGCCATAACGCACATTTTATTGACTGCCAACTAGAAAACCCATATTTAACCTCTTTAGGCGCAAAAGTGATCCCTCGCTCAGAATTTTTGACTAAACTTAAACGAGCAAATGCTTACACCCTCAACTCAACCATGTGGCAACCACAGGAGTTAACAGCAATTTATGAGTGAACACATTCCTGCACGCGTTGGTCTTAGCCAAGAGTTTGCTTGTAGCTATTTACCTGACAGGCAAGAGCAATTATTGGTAATACTTGACCCAACCTGTTACAGCACGCATAAATTTGAGATGCTTCTATCGCTCGGTTTTAGGCGCAGTGGTAACCAAATTTATCGACCGCACTGCCCTTCGTGTAGCGCCTGCAACTCGGTGCGCGTGTTAGCCCAAGAGTTTACCCCTTCAAAGTCACAAAAAAGAAAACTAAATAAAGTAAAAGCAAACTTTGAGGTTAAATATACACACGCTAAGCGCGAAGAATATTACCCACTTTATAGTAAATACATTTCAATGCGCCACAGCGATGGCACTATGTTTCCGCCTAATTTAGAACAGTTTCAAAGCTTTTTATTTTGTAGTTGGTTAGAAATAACGTTTATTGAGCTTTGGCACCAAGACACTTTAGTTGCAGTGGCCGTAACAGATTGCATGGATAACGCTGTTTCGGCTATTTATACGTTTTTCGATCCCGACTTTGAACACTACAGTTTAGGGACTGTGATGATTTTACAGCAGCTCGAATTTGCCAAACAGCAAAATAAAGAATTTGTGTATTTGGGCTACCAAATCGATGAATGCACCAAAATGAAATACAAAACTCAGTTTTTACCCGCGCAAAAACACGTTAATGACCAGTGGTTGGCTATTTAATTTGCAAAAATGCCCGCTGCGCCTTTACTTATTGGCGTATTTTGGGCAAAATCTGCAGCGTTTAACTATTAAAGAGGTGTTACGCTAAACATGGCGAAAGAAGACGTAATCGAAATGCAAGGGACAGTCCTTGATACTTTACCAAATACAATGTTCCGAGTTGAGCTAGAAAATGGTCACGTAGTTGTGGCTCATATTTCAGGTAAAATGCGCAAAAACTATATCCGTATTTTAACCGGCGATAAAGTAACGGTAGAAATGACTCCTTACGATTTATCGAAAGGACGTATCGTATTCCGTGCTCGCTAAGTGCGTAAACGAGATTTAGTTTTTGGCTAGTGAATAACTAGCTTAAAGCGTTTATTAAATGTAATTGATGGTACTGACTAGCAATTACATTTAATAAACAAAAAACCCAGCTTTTGCTGGGTTTTTTGTTGTCTATAAAAAAGCACAAAAAAGCCCACGCATATCGCGTAGGCTAGTTTATATACCCATCCGCATAATTAAGTTATTTATTTTGCGGATGGGTACTATAAGTGAATACACTTATTTAAGCGGGTGTTAAATTACTTTCATAGTCAAAGTTAATTTTCTTATCTTTAACTGATACTTTAACAGTACCGCCATCAACCAGTTCACCAAAGAGTATTTCGTTAGCCAATGGCTTTTTAAGCTCATCTTGAATAACACGTGCCATTGGACGTGCACCCATTGCTTTATCGTAGCCTTTATCTGCTAACCACTCTCGGGCCTTAGAGGTCAGCTCAAGGTTAACTGACTTCTTATCTAATTGTGCTTGCAGCTCAACTACAAATTTATCGACCACTTGCAAGATAACGTCTTTTTCAAGGTGGTTAAACCAAATAATATTATCTAAGCGGTTTCTAAATTCAGGTGAAAATACCTTGTTAATTTCACTCATTGCATCGTGCGTATGATCTTGCTCGGTAAAGCCAATCGATTTACGTGTGGTTTCTTGCACGCCGGCATTCGTTGTCATAACCACCACCACGTTTCTAAAGTCGGCTTTACGACCATTGTTATCGGTTAACGTACCGTGATCCATTACTTGCAGTAGTATGTTGTAAATATCTGGATGGGCTTTTTCAATTTCATCCAATAATACAACTGCATGCGGGTTTTTAATAACGGCTTCGGTAAGTAAGCCACCTTGTTCAAAACCAACATACCCAGGAGGCGCACCAATTAAACGGCTTACTGCATGGCGCTCAACGTACTCTGACATATCAAAGCGGATAAACTCAACGCCCATACATTTAGCGAGCTGTTTAGTAACCTCGGTTTTACCTACACCCGTTGGCCCCGCAAATAAGAACGAGCCTACTGGCTTATCTTCGTTTGCAAGCCCCGAGCGAGATAAACGAATCGCAGATGTTAGCGCGTCGATAGACTGATCTTGCCCAAACACTAACATTTTAAGATTACGATCAAGATTTTTAAGCGTTTCTTTATCGGTCGATGACACGCTTTGAGCTGGAATACGCGCCATTTTAGCAATAATCGATTCAATATCTGATACACCAATGGTTTTTTTGCGTTTAGAGCTTGGCTGCAAACGTTGGTTGGCACCGGCTTCATCTATTACATCAATGGCTTTATCAGGTAAATGACGCTCATTAATGTATTTAGCACTTAGTTCAGCAGCTGCTTTTAATGCTTTTTGCGTGTAACGAATACCATGGTGTTCTTCATAACGCTCTTTTAAACCATTTAAAATTTTAGTGGTATCGGCCACACTTGGTTCAAGTACATCAATTTTTTGGAAACGACGCACTAACGCACGGTCTTTTTCAAATATATTTTTGTATTCATTGTAAGTGGTTGAGCCCATACAACGTAACTGCCCGCTTGAAAGCAGCGGTTTAAGTAAGTTAGAGGCATCCATAACACCACCCGATGCAGCACCTGCACCAATAATAGTGTGTATTTCATCAATAAATAAAATTGAATTAGGTTTTGCTTGTAACTCTTTTAATAAGCTCTTAAAGCGTTTTTCAAAGTCGCCACGGTACTTAGTACCGGCAAGCAATGCGCCCATATCAAGCGAATAAACAACAGCATCGGCAATCACTTCAGGCACTTGTTCATTAACAATGCGGTACGCAAGGCCCTCTGCAATGGCTGTTTTACCTACCCCAGCTTCACCAACAAGTAGTGGGTTATTCTTTTTACGACGACATAAAACTTGCACGGTGCGCTCTACTTCGCTGTCGCGCCCTACTAATGGGTCAATGTTACCGTCTTTGGCTTGGGCATTTAAATTAGTGGTAAAGCTATCTAACTTACTTGCCTCTTCGTTTTGAACCTCTTGTACTTCTTCATGAATATCGTCAGTGTCATCTCCTAACTCATCATCCGTTTTAGAAATACCATGAGAAATAAAATTCACTATATCTAAGCGAGAAATATCGCTTTTCTTAAGTAAATAAACCGCTTGGCTTTCTTGTTCAGAAAAAATAGCAACGAGCACGTTAACGCCTGTAACTTCGTTTTTACCAGATGATTGAACATGAAAAACCGCACGTTGAAGCACGCGTTGAAAGCCCAGTGTTGGTTGGGTTTCGCGTTCTTCTTCTAAATCGGGTATAACCGGTGTGGTTTCGTCTATGAATTCTAATAGTTCGGTTTTTAAACCAGAAATATCAACACCGCAGGCGTTTAGCGCTTCGCCTGCTGAAGGGTTATCTAAAAGCGCAAGTAAAAGGTGTTCTACCGTCATAAACTCATGGCGGCGTGTACGCGCTTCACGAAACGCGGCATTTAACGTTAGTTCTAAGTCTTTGTTTAGCATTGGCAACCCCTTACTGAGATAATTATTTTATACCACAACAATGAGATGATTGATCACCTAATTGGTATTTATTCCTGCTCACAACTACAAAGCAGTGGATGCTCGTTATCCCGTGCATAACGGTTAACTTGTTCCGCTTTGGTATGGGCTACATCGGCGCTAAATACACCGCATATCCCTTTACCTTTTTCGTGAACTTGTAGCATCACATCAGTTGCTCTATCGCTATCCATATTGAAAAACGTCATTAGAACTTCTATTACAAAGTCCATTGGCGTGTAGTCGTCGTTATTTAAAACAACTTTGTATTTTCGCGGTGGCTGCAGCTTTTGCTTTTCACTATCGCGAACTGTGTCGATGACACCTGAATCTTTCATACCACTCATAATTAAATATAGTCTTGTCTTTAGAACTCAAGCAAACTTGAATAAAAAATAAATTAAATGTTAAAAAAATACCACAAAACACTTGACTGACTGGCCAAATAAACTACAGTCAGAAGTAGATTGATTAATCCTTAGTCAGTCTAGCAAATTATACGGTTTAGAATAACTAAATTAGTCAACTTATAGAAGGATGTAGAAGTATGGCTTGTGGTAAAGTCAAATGGTTCAACAACGCCAAAGGTTTTGGTTTCATCGTAGAAGACGGCTGCGAGAATGATATTTTCGCTCATTACTCAACGATTGTAATGGACGGTTATAAGACACTTAAAGCTGGTCAGGATGTAACATTCGAGCTAGAACAAGGCCCTAAGGGCTTACACGCTAAAAACATTGCGCCTAACGGCGACATTTTAGAGTGATCAAAAATTTGTTCGACTAAAGCGAGCGACCTAATTTAGATCCTCGCTTAATTCCCCACTTACCACTCAACTCTCTTCTTATTACTAAATTGCTCCTGTACACGCTAAATTCAACCCTTTTCCTTGATTTTATTTTATATACCCCAATGTTCTAACAGTTACCTGCTAATTAAGGCTGTTCAAAAGCGCAAGCGCTAGCCCTTTTTAAACAAGCTTGTTACACTCTTGTTGCTAAATTACGCGGTTACATTTTAGCTTATGCTTTTACGCGGCTAAAATACGTGTACTTTGCAACCTATAAAAATCAGTTAGTCAGGTGTGACTATTCTGCCTTTTGGCATATTAAGAGTACCGACACCTAACAAACTGCTTATTAACGCAACCATGCGCTAATGAGTTTCTTTGCATTGTTGAATACGGCCACTGCGGCCTACTATCTAGGAATGATGATGACATCAAAAATTATCTACACTAAAACGGACGAAGCTCCGGCGCTAGCAACCTACTCGTTGCTACCAATTATCCAAGCCTATACAAATGCGGCAGGTGTTGAAGTTGAAACTCGCGATATCTCATTAGCAGGTCGTGTAATTGCAAACTTCGCTGATTACCTTACTGAAGAGCAACGCATTGGCGATGCGCTTGCAGAGCTTGGCGAACTTGCAAAAACACCAGAAGCAAACATCATCAAATTACCAAATATCAGTGCGTCTATACCGCAGTTACGCGCTGTAATTAAAGAGCTTCAAGAAAAAGGCTACGCACTACCAGAGTACCCTGCTGAGCCTAAAAATGATGAAGAAGCTAAAATTAAAGCAACTTACGACAAAATCAAAGGCAGTGCTGTAAACCCAGTATTGCGTGAAGGTAATTCAGATCGTCGTGCACCAGGTTCTGTTAAAGAATATGCACGCAATAACCCTCATTCAATGGGTGCGTGGAGCAAAGACTCACAATCATACGTTGCGAGCATGAGCGAAGGTGACTTCTTTGGTTCTGAGCAATCTGTAACTGTTGATGCAGCAACTGATGTACGTATTGAGCACGTAGCGACTAATGGCGATGTGACTGTACTTAAACAAAGCACGCCGCTAATTGCTGGCGAAGTAATTGATGCATCGCGCATTAGCGCAGCTAAACTACAAGCGTTTTTAGCAGCAGAAATTGATGCAGCTAAAGAAAAAGGCGTATTATTTTCGCTTCACATGAAAGCGACAATGATGAAAGTATCTGACCCTATTATTTTTGGTCATGCGGTAAAAGTTTTCTACAAAGACGTATTTGCTAAACACGGCGAGCTTTTTGAAGAGCTAGGTGTTGATGTAAATAACGGTTTAGGCGACGTTTATTCTAAAATTCAAACATTAGATGATGCTAAGCGCGAAGAAATTGAAGCAGACATTCAAGCGGTTTACGCTGAGCGTCCTGCTATTGCAATGGTTGATTCTGACCGTGGTATTACTAACTTACACGTTCCAAGCGATGTGATCATTGATGCGTCTATGCCTGCTGCCATTCGTTCAAGCGGTCAAATGTGGAACAACGACGGTAAACTACAAGACACTAGCTTTGTGATCCCAGATCGTAGCTACTCAAGCGTTTACCAAGCTACAATTGATTTTTGTAAAGAAAACGGCGCGTTCGATCCTACCACTATGGGTAGCGTACCAAACGTAGGCCTAATGGCTCAAAAAGCAGAAGAATACGGTTCTCACGATAAAACGTTTGAAGCAAAAGCGGATGGTTCTATTCGTGTTGTTGATGCAAATGGCACAACATTACTTGAGCACACTGTTGAGCAAGGCGATATTTGGAGAATGTGTCAGGTTAAAGACGCACCAATCCAAGATTGGGTTAAGCTTGCTGTAAACCGCGCACGTGCGACGGGCGTACCTGCTATTTTCTGGTTAGATGAAAACCGTGCTCACGATGCAGAGCTTATTAAAAAAGTAAACAAATACTTACCAGATCACGATACTGATGGCCTAGACATTCAAATTTTAGCACCGCTTGAAGCAACTTTATTCTCATTAGCGCGTATTAAAGAAGGTAAAGACACTATCTCTGTAACGGGTAACGTATTACGTGACTACCTAACAGATTTATTCCCAATTTTAGAGCTGGGTACCAGTGCTAAAATGCTTTCTATTGTGCCACTAATGAACGGTGGTGGCTTATTTGAAACTGGCGCAGGTGGTTCAGCACCTAAGCATGTTCAACAGTTCGAAAAAGAAAACCACTTACGTTGGGATTCGTTAGGCGAGTTTTTAGCACTAGCGGCTTCGCTTGAGCACCTAAGCGTGAATACAGGCAACAAAAAAGCACAAGTACTTGCTGATACGCTAGATAAAGCAACAGGTACGTTCTTAGCTGAAAACAAGTCGCCTTCACGTAAAGTAAAAGAAATTGATAACCGTGGTTCTCACTTCTTCTTATCTTTATTCTGGGCACAAGAGCTGGCTAAGCAAGACGAAGACAGCGAGCTTAAAGCGCAATTTACACAAATTGCGAGCGATTTAGAAACGCAAAAAGAGCAAATCGTAAGCGAGCTTAACGATGCGCAAGGTCCTTCAATGGATATTGGTGGTTACTTCCAACCAAACGATGATGCAGCGTTTAAAGCAATGCGCCCAAGTGCAACGTTTAACGAAATTTTATCTAAATTAGTATAATTTTAGATTAAATTAAAAAACCGCTTACGTTTAAACTAAGCGGTTTTTTTGTGTCTTTATTTTATATAAAAAGGCCGCTACTTTAACTTTAAAGTAGCGACCTTTAATAATTAACCTGAATTTTGGATAATTAAAGCTATATTAATTATTTTGTATATGCACGCGGCATAGATGATTCAGTGGTATAGCGCTCACGCAGTTTATCTTGGCGCGACTGCGTAGATACTTCTTCACCGTTAATAATCATTTTACTAACGTGCGAGCTTAGCTCAAACGGGTCGTTGCTCCACATTACTACATCAGCGGCTTTACCAACTTCAATGCTGCCGGCATTAATATTAAACACACTCGCCACATTAGATGTAACGGCCTCTAATGCGCCTTGTTGGCTCATCCCATATGATACGGCATTGCCTGCATCAAATCGAAGTTGATAAATATTATGACTGGCATCGCCACCCACAGTTAAAATAACTTTTACCCCAGCTTTTTCAAGCGCGGCTGCGTTATCTAAACTGGCATGTAAAGAGTCAAAGCTTGAAGGTAAGCTATCCATAGCACTCATAATTACTGGTACTTGCGCTTTAGCAATCTGCTCTTTAACAACAACGGCATCTTGTGCGCCATTGAGCACTAAATTAATACCAAATTGCTCTTTAACTTTAAGTAGCTCAATAATATCAGCCGCACGAGATACACCCACAACAAGTGGCATATCGCCGCTAAGTACTTTAACCATTACTTTATCTTCAGTACTTGGGGTGCTGTCGTCGTCTTTTTTAGGCTTTTTAGCTGCTTTTGTTTGGTGCTCTTCAAGCTTATTAATTAGCGTTTGCAATGTAAATGCGCGCGAGCCCTTACTGCGCTCACCTAAATAAACCACTAATGCAGCTTGTTTTTGTATGTCGCCTTGTAAATCACCGCTTAAATCAACAACGCTTGCTAAGCCCGAAAAAATACTATCGCCACCATGCGGGGTAATTACATCGCGGGTTACACCGCCTTTACGTGCATACGGGATAAGGCTTGAGTGAGCGTTATAAGCAAGGCTTACATCAAAATCAATGCCTGCTTTTTCTTCGCCTGCATCGCGTGAGCCTGCAACTGCACTTACTTCCACTAAGCCAAGTTGATTAATGCTAGCAATAAAACCTGGGGTTACAATTTGCCCATTTGCATCAATAACTTTATCTGCTTGTACTTGCTGTGGATTAATAGCGGTAATTTTACCGTTATCCATAACAATGCTGGCATTTTCTAAAACACCTTGCTCGGTTGCGGTATGCAGCGTGGCATTAATAATAGCAAGCGATTGTGCATTGGCTGCACCTGAGGCTAATAGTCCGGCAGCAACCAGAGATAGCGAAAACGAACGTGATAAATTTTTCATTCTGGGCTCCTTATTGTTGGCCTAACATAAAATCACTTTGTGCTTGAAATGCGCTATCGTTTCTATCGTAAACTTTTGCGCCATCAATAAATACTTGTTCAGCTTTTGCGTAAACGCTAAATGGGTTTTGGTTCCAAATAACCACATCGCCTTGCTTACCTGCTTCAAGCGAACCAGTTTTATCTTCAATACCTAATGATTTAGCCGCGTTTGAGGTGATCCACTTAATCGCGTGCTGCTCCGAAATATCAAAACCATTTTCGTTTGCACGGTACATTACTTTACCCGCTTCTTGGTTTAAGCGCTGAATAGTGGTGTCTGAGTCAGAATGCACAATGGCACACGAATTTTTTACCGCATCAACAATAGCTACGTTTTCTTGAACCATGTCGTAGGCTTCCATTTTAAAGCCCCACCAATCTGGCCAAAGTGCAGCACACGAACCATTTTCAGCTAATAAATCTGCAATTTTATAAGCTTCTACACCGTGATGGAACGTACCTGCGTGATAGCCAAATTCTTTTGAAAGGTCGATCATCATCGCCATTTCTTCAGCTTTATAACAGTGATTATGAATTAACACTTCACCTTCAATTACCGCTCGAAGAGTATCGTGCTTAATGTCGCGAACTGGTGCTTCTGGGTTTAAACCTGCTTCGTAATCGGCGTCGTACTTATCCCATGCACGTTTGTACTCTTGTGCTTCTGCCCATGCCATACGGTAACCGGCCATGTTACCCATACGGGTGGAAGGCAAAGTACCTTGGCGACCATATACGCGTTTTGGGTTTTCACCACAGGCCATTTTTAAGCCATTAGGCGCATCAGGGAATTTCATTGCTTGCATGGTATGCGCAGGAATGTTTTTAAGTGTTACGCCACGGCCACCAAATAAGTTAGCTGAGCCTGGTAAAATTTGTAGTGAAGTAATACCGCCTTCGCGCGCGCGGTTAAAGCCAGGATCTTGAGGCCATACCGAATGCTCTACCCACACCTCAGCAGTATTTGGGCTGGTCATTTCGTTTCCATCTTGATGAGACTCAACCGATGGACTTGGGTAAGCACCTAAGTGAGAATGTACGTCAATAATACCTGGGGTAACCCATTTGCCCTGTGCATCAATGGTTGCATCTGCATTGGCCGATAAGTCTTTACCTACTTGTTGTACTTTACCATCAACAAGTAACACATCGGCGTCATCTAAGCGCTCGCCAGTGCCAGTTAGTACTGTTGCATTGGTAATTAATGTGCTTTTACTTGCAAGCGGTGTGTAGGTGCTTGGGTATGGGTTTTTATTAATGGTGATTTTTGCATCTTGTGGGCCGTTTTCTTGGCAGCCAACAAGGGCAGCAGCTAAACCAACTGCTAACAATGAGGGAGCAAATTTTTGCATGTTGTTAGGTTCTCCTGTTTTTTTGCTACTTTAGCTAAAGCGGCGTAATAAAGCTAAAAAAACAGGTAAAAAAGCGATTAAATGAGTTAAACGGCTGTAATTATTTTTTTATATAATTGTTATACAGCTTTTCAAGTGCGCCTTCGGTTGTAAGCGATGGGTCTTTGTTTATAAAGTGTTTTACGGTGCGAGTTACAAAGTCTGAGTTTTGCTTATGTTGCTTAGCAAAATCCTTAATTAATGTATTGCCATCGCTTGCTGCTGTTACTTTATCATGGCGATGACGATACTGGCTAAGTGCTCTATTAAAGTCGCCGTTATAATCCTCTACCAATATTTTATAAAAGTCACTTTTGTGAACTTTAAGTACGTTAATACAGTAATTTAATGCCTCTTTAAAGTCGGTAAAAACGGTGCCTTCTACATCAAACTCTTTGGTTTTTTCGCGTACGGTCACGCGGGCTTCTTCGGTGGCATATGTAAAGCCTGTAAACGCTAAACGCTCAGATGCCTCTTTACCTAATTTCATACCCGCTTGAATGCTGTGCGCAAATTCGTCACTCATTTCGCTTAATTCGTTTTCTTCCCACATGTTATAAACACGCAGCGCCTTAGCGTACTTATTAGAGAGCTTTTTTTTAAGTTTTGTAAAACGCTCATCTATCGTCATTAGCCTTTCATTATGCAATAAGGCATGGCACTCATAACACGCGGCAATAGAGACAAAGTCGGCCTCTTCGCCTAAATCAATAATGCTCTGTAGCATATGTAACGGCGGGCAATGATCGCGCTCTGTGGCTTCGCATCCACAATAAAAACATTGGTTAAAATGCTTGTGCTCGCAGGCATACGCTTGCTGGTAATAGCTGGCTAACGTTTTGCTCACTGGTTCTCCTAAAAATTAAGCGCGTAAATAATGGGGGCGATAATAGCAGGCTGAGAAAATATGTCAGTAGCTATAAAATAATTTTGCCTAAGTGTGTCAAAAAACACATTTATTAGGGCTTAAATTCAGTCACCTAGCTTAAGTGTGTATTTTTAAACATACCTGCTTACACCTTGTTGCGTTTGGTTAACAGCTTTTTAGTTTAAATCGCTCAATAATAAAGCTAAACCACAAACAATGAGGACTAATTATGAACACGTTAAAAGCTACTTTATGCACAACTATGGTACTAGGCGCAACTTTACTAATTGCAAAACCAGCATTAGCCACCCAATTTGTCGCGGCCGATTCATCGCCAGGTACACAGGCTTGTATGGCTGTTGCAGCTAATAAATCGTACGTTGTACGTAAAGCGTCACGCGATTTAAATATAAGCAAAGCGGTAATGAGCAAAAAGCTGAACTGTAATAACTTATCAATGGGCGACTTTGTTACTTTGTATAATCTTGATAAAAGCGCAAATTATTTAAATATTGATACCAGTACTCGCACATCAATTAAAGACTTAGCTAAATCGTACAACCCAGAAAAAGTAATCATCACAGGGCCAAAATAGTATGGCGTTAACACAAAATTAAGCCTGCTTTGTAAGCAGGCTTAATTATTAAATAATGGCCGCAATTAAGCCAAATAAACCGCCAAACACACCGCCCCATACTACTAGCCAACCTAAATGCTCACGTATCATAGTTTGAATAATGTCTTTGACCATTTTAGGGGTGAGTTCATTTAAGCGCTCATCAACTAATTTAAGTACCGTAGCATGTAAGCTTTGTGCGCTATTCCCTTGCGATAACGTATCGTTTACTAGCGCTTTAAAATCGTCTGTTTGGCTAATTTGCGCAAGTGATAGCTGCATTTTTTCAATAAACTTTTCTCGCATTGGCTCTATAGCCGCTGTGCCACCAAACATACCTAACATACTGCCAAACTGAGATTGCTCTATTACTTGAAGTAGGTTGTCGAATGCAGGGTTTAAATCAACCTTAGTAATAATGCCCTCAAAGTCGATATTAGGTTGTGCTTTGCTAAGTAGGTTATTAATTTTTTGCTCAGAGAAAAACTCAGTCAAAATTAAATTACGAATAGCCACTTTAAAACTTTCAAATTTTAGAGCAATAACACCCGAGCCGTATAGTAAAGGTACTTTTTCAAATAACATATGAACAGCCAATAAGTTTGTGACAGCACCAGATAGCGCAAATAACCCCACCGATAACACAATAGCGTGGTTAAAAAAGTAGCCTATAACTACACACAAGACAGCAAGCAAATTGGTGATAAAACTTTTGTTCATTGTTACTCCATTAGCATTTTTTATATCGTTAATTTTACAACGATTAGTTTGTTAAATTAATACTTTTTTGCCATAGTTTAAGTATCTGTTTAAAAGGCGAGCAATTGATATGTGGAAAACAGTAAACGAGCACATTAGCCAAGCCATTCATTATGACTTTAAACATACTTACAAACGTCAGCTGCAAAGTACAAATACCGATAAACTCTATCAACTCACCGATGGAAAACACAATTACCTGGTTAAAATTGCCCTTAAAAGCGAACTAGATCGTCTAGAAAGCGAAGCAATAGGACTTAAGCAGCTCACCCAAAATAGTGTTTTTATGGTGCCCGACTGCATTGTAACAGGTGCTAATATTGAATTTTCGTTTATTGTACTCGAGTGGTTAGTACTTGATAAACAGCCCCACACACATTGGCACGATATGGGTAAACAACTGGCTATGCTGCACCAAAAGCACGACCAAGCAATGTTTGGCTTTGATGTAGATAATTACCTAGCCACTACCGTGCAACCAAACCAATGGCATAAAAAATGGGACTTATTTTACGCAGAAGAGCGCATAGGTTGGCAACTGCAACTATTAGCCGAAAAAGGCATTCAGCTTGTAGAGCCTGAGCTATTAATTAATTTGGTAAAAGAGCAATTGCACAGCCATATTGTGGAGCCCTCTTTAGTACATGGCGACTTTTGGCGAGGAAATATGGGCTTTATTAAAAATGTACCGACCTTATTTAACCCCGCATGTTATTACGGAGACCGCGAGGTAGATATTGCAATGAGCGAGCTATTTGCCCCCTTACCTGATGATTTTTATAACGCCTATAACGCGCAATATCCATTAAGCGAAAACTATAAAAAGCGCAAAGCTATATACCAACTTTACCCTATTTTAAATCACGCAAATATATTTGCAGGGCACTACCTTACTCAGGCTAAGCAGCATATTGATGAGCTGCTATCGCTTTAAATAATAACGCCTCATAAGGCGTAAAATAACTGTCATAATCGTTGCTTCAGCACTATATTTAAAAAGGATGTTATTTAGGCTCAATACCTTGTTGTTTAGTTCAGTTTTGAGCCATCAAGTTGTTGCTAGTATAACTGCACAACTTAATTAATGTGTATCAATAAGTTAATTCTTACCTTGGTACTATTGGAGTGATTATGAAAGATTTTTTATCACAACGTATCACGTGCCCACACTGTGGCAACCACATACACCTAGACATTGACGCAAGTATGGGGGATCAAGACTACGTAGAAGAATGCAGTGCCTGTTGTAACCCTATTCATTTAAACATGCACATAGACCATGCTCATAAAAAATTAGAGTTACACATAGACAGCGACGATGAACAAATTTTTTAGCCTTGGTGGCGTAAGTAATTTTCTACCGTGTTAATAATGGTATAAGTTTGCTGATCGACTTCTATATTTAGTTCATCACCCACTTGTGCGTTACCTAAATTTGTAATGGCCAGTGTTTCGGGGATCAGGTGTAACCAAAACCCCTGCTCGTCAATTTCGCCCACGGTCAAACTTGCGCCATTTATTGCTACAAAGCCTTTGTACAAAACATACTTTTGCCATTTAGTAGGTAAGCTTAACTGAATTTTACAGTTATTTTGTTGCTTAACTATTTGCCCGATTCGGGCAGTGCAGTGTATGTGCCCCGACACAATATGCCCACCTAATTCAGTACCAAAGGTTACTGAGCGCTCATAATTAACTAAGCTACCTAGTGCAAGCTTGCCTAAATTAGTTAGTAATAGTGTTTCATCAATTACATCAAAATGTACTTGTGCCACTACATCGTGGTTACTTAATTCAACTTTAACCACCGTTAAACAACAGCCATTAATAGCAATGCTCGCACCTAAATCTAAATGTTTAACGTATTCATCACCTACCGATACAACTAAACGTAAAACCCCTTCGGTATGCGTGGTAGATACAACAGTAGCTTGAGTTTGAACGATTCCTGTAAACATAAAATCACTTAAAATTATTACAAAGTGCTAGTTTAACGTATCAACTCGTAAAATCATTCACTACAGTGATTTTTATTTGAAACACAATCGATTACAATTGCGCCCTGTTTTATCAAATAGCTGTTTTTATGACCTTTAGTAGCTGGGAAGCCAAACGTTTAATCACCCTTGCCGTACCTGTATTTTTAGCACAAGTAACACTCGTTTTAATGTCGGTGGTCGACACCATTATGGCAGGCCAAGTAAGCCCAACAGATTTGGCTGCGCTGTCGATTGCAACCGGTATATGGAACCCGTTATTACTGGCGCTGCAAGGTATTTTGCTCGCGTTAACCGGTATTATTGCCCAATTTGCGGGCGCTAACGATAAAAAAGGTATTAGCCATTATTTTCAGCAAGCTCTGTATTTAACCGCTATTTTAAGCGCAATTGGTTTTGGTATAGCCAACCTAGCCGATATAGTCATTTTAAAACTCGATACAACCCCCGCTATCGCAAGCCTTGCGTATGACTATATCCATTTTGTGAAATGGGGAGCCT
Source organism: Pseudoalteromonas sp. R86517 (assembly GCF_042466295.1). Taxonomy (NCBI): domain Bacteria; kingdom Pseudomonadati; phylum Pseudomonadota; class Gammaproteobacteria; order Alteromonadales; family Pseudoalteromonadaceae; genus Pseudoalteromonas; species Pseudoalteromonas sp. R86517. The sequence goes on along the minus strand of NZ_JAXHCB010000001.1, from coordinate 1,275,505 downwards.
TTGGCTTTTTAATTTTTACCGTTTATCGAAATATGACCGAAGGCATGGGGATGACAAAACCCGCTTTTTATATCAGCTTGTTAGGCCTTGGTGTTAATATTCCAGCTAACTATATTTTTATAAATGGTTTATTTGGCTTACCAGCCTACGGCGGTGCAGGTTGTGGTATTGCTACGGCATTGGTACTAACTGTAATGGCTGTTGCACAAGTAACGTATTGCCAGTTTAGTAAAAAAATTGATGCAAAAGCCCTGCTGGCAAATTTTGAAAAGCCCAATATTAAAACCATTGGGGTTATTACAAAACTAGGTATACCTATTTCGTTGGCCACCTTTTTTGAAATTACGCTATTTGCGTGTATACCATTATTTATTGCACACTTAGGTGCTGTTGCTGTGTCGGGTCATCAAATTGCGGGAAGCGTGACCGCGTTATTATTTATGATGCCACTGAGCTTATCTATCGCCATTAGTATTCGTATTGGTAATTTATTTGGTCAAAACCATTTAAGCCAATTAAAAACTGCTATATCAACCAGCTACATATTAGCCATTGCTATTGCGTTATTTTTAGCTTTTATAACCTTTATTGGCCGCGATTTAATAAGCCAACTTTACACCGACAGCCCAGCCGTTATTGCATTAGCGACCTCAATTATGATTTTGGCATGTATTTATCAAATTCCTGATGCACTCCAAGTCGCTGCGAACGGCATTTTAAGAGGTTTAAAACATACGCAGCCTATATCGTATATAACGTTTATATCTTACTGGTTAATCGGTTTTGCTTTAGGCTACGTATTGGGAAGAACAGATTTAATTGTGCCCGCCATGGGGCCGCACGGTTTTTGGATAGGTATTATTTTTGGTTTAACCGTTGCTGCTGTATGGCTTATGTTCACCGTTAATAAGCGATTAAAGCAGGCGCCATTTGTATAAAAATGTACGAACATTAATACCAAGCAAAACATGGTTAAGTTGTTTATTAGCTGTGTGTTGCGCCGCGCTTGCTGGGTGTTCAAAAGCGCCTAGCAACACTTATCACACATACACAGCACGCTTAAGTAATACCCTTGAAACCCAAGCACCAAGTTTAAGTAAACCTGAAGCTATTAGCCCGCTTTTACCCCCTAACACGCTTTTAAACAGCACTACCATTAGCTTGATTGAACTTGCAAGCTTAAGCCATTGTAAGCTCAGCTTACTTATTAGTGAGCACAACAATCAGCTTGGTAAAACGGCCGGACATGCCGGTGTTTTAAAGTATCAAATAGAGTTTGTGCAAAATGCACAGCAGTGCTTAAGCACGCTTGAGCCTGACTCAGCAGTTTATAAAACCCTATTAAAAGCAAAAACACATAAAGAGCAAACACTAAACCACTACTTTAATTTAATGTTGTATAACGAATTTGAGCTAAAAAACACGTGGCAAGCTAGCAGCTCAGAGCTTTCTGTCTCGCCGGCAGGTTTTAGCGACACGGTAGCGGCCATGCAGCAGCTTGCACTCATAAAACAACACATACTCAATAAACACTACTTAAAAATTAACTCCGCAGACATTTTTAACGCGTTAGAGCAGCTTAATAAGTACCGTTTTAACCAATTACTCATTTATTCTGCACGTCTGCAAATAGCGTTTAATAATTCAGCCACGCGATTTATCGAATCGCAATCCATTGATGAAATATGCCCAGCAGGAAAAAATAAAAAAATAGCCACTATCGTCAGTAACGTGTTTCAAAAGTATTTCCTTAAAGAAATACAGCCTTATCAGGCTAATTTAGCAGGCTACCTTGAAACACTTTTACCTTTGTATAACCAACTGTGGTTTGACCAAGCCATAACAAATAAGCAAATAAATACTTTGATAGCGCTGGATTCACAAAACAATCTACTAAACCAGCTTAAAGGCTCAGCCAAAAAACACGTTACCTGGTGGCAAAACTTTTATAAAACGTGTGAAATCAGCCCAATATGAATAAAAAAACGGCAAATAAACGTAAAAGCAACAAACTTGCTTGATTCACCACTCACCACGCTATATATTAGCGGCCGCTGATAATTAAATTTATCGCATCTTAATTAGGTAATACGACCGTAGCTCAGTTGGTTAGAGCGCTACCTTGACATGGTAGAGGTCGGTGGTTCGAATCCACTCGGTCGTACCAAATTTATTCTTCCCTTTGAATAAATATAATTAAGATACTCTTTGTACGACTGTAGCTCAGTTGGTTAGAGCGCTACCTTGACATGGTAGAGGTCGGTGGTTCGAATCCACTCAGTCGTACCAAAACTATTCTCCCCTCTGAATAAATATAATTAAGATACTATATGTACGAATGTAGCTCAGTTGGTTAGCGCGCTACCTACTCTCTATGCCCACGCCGAAATCACTGATTCGAATCCACTCAGTCGTACCAAAACTATACTCCCCTCTGAATAAATATAATTAAGATACTATTTGTACGAATGTAGCTCAGTTGGTTAGCGCGCTACCTACTCTCTACGCCCACGCCGAAATCGCTGGTTCGAATCCACTCAGTCGTACCAAAACTATTCTCCCCCTCTTAATAAATATAATTAACCTATTCCTATTAATCGTTAAGCCATAACTCAATTGGTTAGCGCGCTACCCACTCTCTATGCCCATGCAGAAATCGGTTGTTCGAATCCACTCTGTCGTATCAAATTTATTCATTCCACTGAATCAATTTAATTAAGCAATTAATAGTTCAATCATAGCTCAGTTGGTTAGCCCGCTACCCACCTTAAACCCTAACTAATACTGCAAACACCCGCAGTGTTTATAAATTCGTTTAAACAAAAACGCCCTCGTATTACTTATTTATTAATGCAGTTTGTTATTTAAAGCCAAATTAAGCCATTACTTAAAGGCGATAATTTTGTTTGATTTATATACTATTTGTTTACAATTTGATTATAATCGCTTAGTGGGTTTTTAAAGTGAGTTTAGGTATGGTGCGGGTTGGTATATTAACAGTATTCTTTTTCTGTGCTTTGTTTAGCCCGCTAACAACTGCTTATACACTTAATAACAACATTACCCTAGAGGATGATAACCTGTGGCGCCCTGTCATAGCATTCAATACGCCTCCTTCTGCACAGCAAGTAATTACATCTTATAAAAACGCTAGTGAAACGAGTAACCTGCTCGGTAAAAGTGGCGCTGTAGTAACAAAAATTGCGCTAAATAACCCCACCACTGGAGATTGGTATGTGCTGCCGCAAGCCAATTTTATCGACGTTGGTTTAGCCTATTGGCAAACCGAACAGGGGGATATAGTTAAGCTTGCTGATTTTTCGCAGTCTCACGTTAATCAACCGGCTATTTTAATGCATGGACAAGCATTTAAACTGCCCTTCTATGCGCCAAGCAGTGGCTATTTATGGATATATTTAGAAGCCAAACACTATCCAACGCCGGTTGATTTAAGTATTTTAAGCGAAGGTGCATTTTTGCATCATCAGTTTTATATAAACTCATTAAGCCTTATTACTATTTCTGTCATGCTTACTTTAGCAATGATGGCCTTTGTAATGTTTTTAAGAGTAAAGCAAAAAGTGGCCTTGTTTTGTGCTGGGTATGTCGGTTTGCACGGTCTTGGCTGGGCGTTTGCTTCGGGCGCTGTAAATACAATTTATGCCAGCCCCTCTTTTAATAAACATTACTTAGGTATTTATTTATTTGCCTTTGCTGTAAGTTGCGCAGCAGCATTTACCTACTACCTGTTTAACTTCGATAAAGAAAAAGCCAATAAGCTTGGGAGTGCTTTAAAATACTTTACCGTTAGTGCATTTATATGCGGTATCTGCAGCCTATTAATGCCCTTTTATTTAGTGTTTTATATCGCGCACTTTTTAGCAGCCGTATGGGTTATGCTCAGCTTAACCACCGGGTTTGCCATGCTTAGCCTGAACGATTTTAGAGCCAAGTATTTTTTATTTGGAAATATGCTCTATAGCCTGTCATTAGTAGTATTCGTTGCGTTTCATTTTGATTTAATAAATGCGACATCATCAGAAATACTTGTGCTGTTAGCCTTAGCAATAGATTGTGTGTGTATTGTGCTGTCTTTGTCTGAGTGGCTAAAGTTAAAACAGCACGAATTTAGTACCTTGTTACATGAATCTCGCTTTGATCCTCTAACCCAAGTTGGCAACCGACTACTATTAAATGATGAGCTGATTAAACTTGCACATAGTGCTTACATCATTGTGTTTATAGATTGTGATGGAATAAAAAAAATAAACGATGCGCTTGGGCACGCCAAAGGTGATGCGTTTTTAATTAATGCAGCAAAATTAATGACACAGCATCTAGCGCAAGACGGCACCGTATTTAGAACCGGGGGCGATGAATTTATTTGGTTATGTAAAGTCAAAAACAAATCACACCTTCCCCAACTAAAAACCACACTTACCCAGAAGCTCACCGCATTACATCGCACTATTCAACAGCAATGGCCGCAATCAGGTATTAGTTATGGCATAGCATCTAGCGATGAGTGCCAGAGCCATACTGAGTGTTTAACCTTAGCGGATCAGCGCATGTATAACTTAAAATCAGCCCATAAACTTAAAGCAAGTTAAGCTACTAACCTCCTCAACCACCTTTTTCGCCACTTACCGCCTTTTATTTTACTCGAAGCCTCTGCTAGGTACGCTCATGTATTCGCCAATAACTTCATGCACGTGTGTCGCCCGTTGTTCGCGAGTATGAAATTTATTAAACAGTGTAATAGTACAAAACGAACAAGAACAAAGTTATAATGGCGCTAATTTGTCAGGCGAATAAAGCTATAAATAACACGATTAAATTACACCAATAGGAGTTGTACATGGAACATATTATTTCGGGCGTGGCTAAGTTTCAAAAAGAAGTTTACCCATCAAAAAAAGCAGCGTTTCAAAAACTAGCCAATGGTCAAAACCCAGAAGTGTTATTTATCACCTGTGCCGACTCGCGTATCGATCCTAACTTAGTGACTCAAACTGAACCCGGTGAATTATTTATTTGTCGTAACGCGGGCAATATTATCCCGCCACATAGTAATCAAACCGGCGGTATGACAGCCTCAATTGAATTTGCGGTGGCTGCACTGGGCGTATCGCACATTATTATTTGTGGGCACTCGGATTGTGGCGCAATGAAAGGCGCTATAAATACTGAAGGTTTATCAAGCTTACCGCACGTTAAAGAGTGGCTTGGCCACAGCCGCGTAGCAACTGAAGTTGTAAAAGAAAAATGCGGTTGCGCAGAGCTAAACAATAACGACCACCTAGGCTTAGTAATTGAAGAAAACGTAGTACAACAACTACAGCATATAAAAACACACCCTGCTGTGGCTGCAAAAATTGCAACCGGTCAAGTTAAGCTACACGGCTGGGTATATGATATAGAATCTGCAGAAATTAAAACCTACGATGAAGCGACGGGCAGCTTTAAACCTGTTGAAGATACCGATGTAGAAACCCTGGCGAAGCAAAGCAAGTAAAGCTGTTTTACAGAATTAATGCGCTTACTGTTATTTTTATTTCAAAATAACAAAGCGCATTTTTTATTTATAGCCTAAACGCTTATCCCTAGTTTTTAGTTAACGGCACAAATGCACTTTTGTTGACTAAGCATCACATTGTAGCCTCATTTTGTGCACTCCCATAGTGCTGGCACCGCACCAAAACAACTCAAATATGCGTAAGTAAAACCATTTAAAAGTAATGTAGCTATTAAAAAACAAACACTTATAAAAATGGCCGTGTTTTTGCTTATATGATAACCATACCGTTCGTTATTAAAACGACACACATTTAGGTTGTTATGACCACAGGCAAAGAAGCCCGCTCGCAGTTGCATTAATTTGTATCTGTGGCGGGCTTTTTTGTTTTTAAATTAAACCGTCATTGAGGGGATACCAATGCAAACACCAACAAAAATACTCATTATTGGTAATGGGATGGTTGGGCACCATTTTGTAGAGCAAATGCGCCAAAGCGACGCTAACGCGCACATTACCGTACTGTGTGGAGAAGCAAATTTAGCTTATGACCGTGTTTACTTATCCAGCGTGTTTGATGGTAAAACAGCCGCCGATTTAGCCCTAACCACTTTTGATAATTATCAGCAGTTAAATATAAATGTGCATACTAACCAGTGGGTTCATGAAATAGATAAAACAAACAAGGTAGTTAGCACTCAAACCGGTGATAAATTTAATTACGATAAACTTATTTTAGCAACAGGGTCGTACCCGTTTGTGCCGCCAATTAAAGGGAATGACCAACCCCATTGCTTGGTTTACCGTACCCTAGAAGATTTAGAGCAAATAAAAGCAAGCGCTGCGCAAAGTAAAAGTGGCGTAGTGATAGGTGGCGGCTTGTTAGGGCTTGAAGCAGCCAATGCAATTAAGCAACTTGGGCTTGATACTCATGTAGTTGAGTTTGCACCCCAACTTATGGCGGTACAACTTGATGAACAAGGTGGAACGCTGTTAAAAAACAAAATTGAAAAACTGGGCGTGAGCGTGCATACCGCTAAAGCCACCAGCGAAATAGTGAAAGGCGAAACGAGCCGTTACAGACTAAATTTTTCAGATGACACGTTTTTAGAAACCGACTTAATTTTGTTCTCGGCCGGTATTCGCCCATACGATGAGCTTGGCAAAGTGGCCGAACTTGAATTAGGACAACGTGGCGGTATTGTTATTAACAACCAATGCCAAACATCAAACCCAGATATATATGCTATTGGCGAATGTGCCTTATGGGACAAAAAGCTATTTGGCTTAGTCGCCCCGGGATATAACATGGCTCGCGTGGTTGCAAGCCAACTTACAGGCGGCGAACTTGAGTTTTTAGGCGCCGATATGAGCACAAAATTAAAACTACTCGGGGTAGAGGTAGGCTCAATTGGCGATGCCCACGCTAAAACCCCCGATTGCAAAGAGTTAATTTATCAAGATCCTATTCGTGATTGTTATAAAAAAATTATTTTAAATGAGGCAGGCAACAAGTTATTAGGCGCAGTACTTGTTGGCGATACTAGCGATTACGACACACTGTTGCAGTACATGTTAAACGACATGGAATTACCCGCACACCCTGAGTGCCTCATTTTACCTGATAGCGAAGGAGCACCTGTTTTAGCGGGAAATGCCCTGCCCGATACTGCCACTATTTGTTCGTGCCACAATGTAAGCAAAGGCGACATTGTGGGTGCAATTGATGGCGGCTCATGCGATTTATCTGCAGTTAAAGCTTGTACCAAAGCCGCCAGCGGCTGTGGTGGCTGTGCCGCATTATTAAAATCGGTAGTCGACAGTGAACTTCAAAGCCGTGGGGTTGAAGTTAACAACCATGTGTGTGAACACTTTGCTTTTTCGCGTCAAGAGTTACTGCATTTAGTAAAAGTAGAAAGCATTAAAACTTTTGATGATTTGCTCACTAAACATGGCAGCGGTCATCACGGCTGTGAAATATGCAAACCTGCAGTGGCCTCTATTTTAGCTTCAACGTGGAATGAGTTTATTTTAGAACCCGCTCATGTTGGCCTGCAAGATACCAACGACACTTACCTTGCAAATATGCAAAAAGATGGCTCTTACTCTGTCGTTCCCCGTATAGCGGGTGGCGAAATTACCCCCGACAAACTTATTGTTATTGGCCAAGTTGCCAAAGACTTTAACCTGTATTGTAAAGTCACAGGTGGGCAGCGTATCGACTTATTTGGCGCACGCCTTGAAGAGCTCCCTATTATTTGGGAAAGACTTATTGCAGCCGGTTTTGAAACCGGTCACGCTTATGGTAAGTCGCTCAGAACCGTTAAATCGTGTGTTGGCAGTACGTGGTGTCGCTATGGCGTTCAAGACAGTGTTGGCCACGCGATTGCGATTGAAAACCGCTACAAAGGTTTACGCGCCCCGCATAAATTTAAAATGGCCGTATCGGGCTGTACCCGCGAATGCGCTGAGGCACAAAGCAAAGATATAGGCGTAATAGCAACCGAAAATGGCTGGAACTTATACGTATGTGGAAATGGCGGTATGCGCCCGCGCCATGCTGATTTATTTGCTACCGATTTAGATACCGAAACACTCATTAAATACATTGACCGCGTGATCATGTTTTACATTAAAACCGCCGATAAACTGCAGCGCACCTCAGTGTGGATGGAAAATTTAGAAGGCGGGCTAGATTATTTAAAAAGCGTAGTAATAGACGACAGCCTAGGTATTTGCCATGAGCTTGAAACCCAAATGGCGCTTGTAACTAAAACTTATGCCTGCGAATGGAAAAAAGCAGTCGAAAGTCCAGAGGCCTCAAAACGGTTCCGCCAATTTATTAATAGCCCAGATGCCGATAGCAATATTTTATTTGTACAAGAGCGCAGCCAAATTCGCCCCGCCACTGAGTCTGAAAAACGTAACCAGCAAAATTCGACAAACCGTATCCCCGTAATGGAAATTGAGCAGGAGCAAGCTGATGTATTGGCATAAAATTGGAACAACCGACGACCTAGTTGCTAATAGTGGCGTATGCGCATTAGTAAACAACCAGCAAGTGGCCATATTTTATGTTCCACAAAATAGTGAGCCTGTGTTAGCCATTAGCAACTACGACCCGATAGGCAAAGCCAATGTACTATCGCGCGGCATTATAGGCTCTATTGATGGAAAATTAGTAGTGGCCTCCCCTTTGTATAAGCAACATTTTTGTTTAAATACCGGCGAGTGCCTAGAAGCAGAGGCAATACAGCTCCCCGTATTTGAAGCCAAAATAGACAATGGCAATGTCTTTGTTAGCGCTGAGCCAAAAGCCATTACAGCGTTAGCATAAGGAGCAATAAAATGAGTGTTCTTTCGTATTTTTCGGGTATTGAAAGCCCATGGCTAAACAAGTTTATTAATAAGCTAACTCAAGATGCAAAGTACAAAGCTAAACATCAAAAAAACGGCCACGTGTATTTAATAGGGGCAGGCCCGGGCGATGCTGAGCTTATAACGGTGAAAGCGCAGCGCCTGATTGCAGCAGCCGAAGTAGTATTGTACGACAGCCTAGTTAGTGAAGCGCTTTTAAATACACTGCCTAAACATGCGCAGCGAGTGTATGTAGGTAAACGCGCAGGCAAGCACTCTATGCCACAAGCTGCCATTAGTGCCTTATTAGTAAAATACGCACAACAAGGGTTTAAAGTTGTTCGTTTAAAAGGTGGAGATCCGAGTATTTTTGCGCGCATTAATGAAGAAGCCAACGCCCTATCAGAGCACAATATTAATTTTGCTATTGTCCCAGGCGTTACCACCGCGTGTGCAGCTTCGGCTTATACCGGCATACCGCTTACTGCTCGCGATGTGGCCCGAAGTGTTACATTTTTAACGGCGCAATTTGCCGATCCTAATAAACTCCCTAATTGGCACAACTACACCTATGTACAATGCTCTAATAACCCCACGTTAGTCATTTATATGGGCTTAGGACGTTTAAACGCATTAAGTACTGGTTTGCAATCGGTTGGCTGGCCTAAAACAACCCCTATCGCATTGATAGAAAATGCCACCACCAACCAGCAAAAAATAATAACCAGCACGCTTGAGCAAATTATTAGCGAAAGTGCGGAGCACACATTAACGGGCCCTACGCTAATTATGGTTGGCGAGGTAATAAATCATCAAATGGCTATCAGCCCAGCGTTGCTGCAATGTAGCAACGTATAAATTCCCCCTCTGGTGTTTGCTCTGTGCAGTTTACAGAGTAAACACTTTTTTCCCCTCGTTCATGAAGGGCGCAATCGAGTGCAAAAACAACTATTTTTGCACCAAAAAGGTTTATTCCTGTAATAAGGACAGATAAGTTAAAATGGGAACAAATAACAAGTATGGCTTTAAGCGGCTGTTTTAATTTAATTTTAAATTCAATCGAAAAATTTTTAAATGATTGGAACAGTGGTTGCACTTTATATACAAAAAAGTGTGGAATAAGTCCTATGTTATCGAGCAATCCTCTCACAAAACAGTTTTTATTAGCAGCAAAATACCAAGAAATTCATGCCTTAAAGCAGCTTCAAAAAAGCTGTGCATCGCTTACTAAACTGGGCGATTTTATACATCAGTTACAAAAAGAGCGCGGCATGAGCAATATTTATTTAGCCTCTAATCGCAAACGTTTTGCCTCGCAGTTAAAACAACAAATTAGCTTAACAGAGCAAACCCAAACGCAGTTTTACCACTCAATTAAAACGACCTTTATTACCGATAACGCCGACACGGGCCACACCCGTTTGTACAATTTAATTACCCATAGTTTGCAATCGTTAGAGGCGCTGCCAGAGCTGCGACAACAAATAGCAAATCAAAAAATTACCCCAGTGCATGCAACTCAATCGTATACGCAGCTTATTTCGTGTTTGCTAAATATAATTTTAGAAGCCGCCGATGGCGCAAGCGACCCGCGCGTTACACGATTGCTAGTGGCTTATTTTAATTTTATGCAAGGTAAAGAATACGCCGGACAAGAACGTGCCTGTGGCGCGCAAGCGTTTGCATCAAGTAAGTTTACCGTGGAGCAAAAACAACAGCTTGCTCATTTTGTTCAACAACAGCATCACAGCTTTACGTTTTTTAACGAATACGCCGACGAACACGTATTAAAATGCTATCGCTCGTTAACTGATCATCCCGTAAATAAGCAAGTGGATCAGCTACGCGGGCTTTTACAAAATTTAGATGACGAAAATGCGCAGCCGCTTTCTCAGCTTAGTGAGGTGTGGTACGAGGTAACAACAACGCGTATCGATATTATGCACAAAATTGAGCAAAACCTCAGCGACTACCTTATTGACTCTGCAGCAATGCAAATTGCTCAGGCTCAGCGCACTTTAAATTCAAATAAACAAGTTATAAGCAGCCTTGAAGAACAATACATGCCAATGACCGACGGGCAACTCGCGTTTAAACAAAACACCCCCCAAAATACCGCTGCTAATAAACTCAATAGTAATAAAAGCATGTACGACCTAATCATGGAGCAAAGCCAACATATTAAGCAAATAAATCAGGCTTTAGTTGATGCTAAACGGGTAATAACAGAACAAAAAATAATACATCAGGCAAAGTATATTTTAATAGAGCAGCTAAGCCTTAGCGAAGAGCAAGCTCATAAAAAGTTGCAAAAGCAAGCAATGGACTCGCACTGCTCGCTTTATAATATTGCGCAAAAAATTGTAGAGCTAAGCGATTAAAATCGGGCGTGTGGTTAGCGCCCAAAACCGCCTTAAAGTAAGGGTTTTAAAAAGCGGTTTTTACGAGGTAAGTAATAATCGTCGTAATCAAGCGACACAATAATGCGCTCTGCTTTGCCAAGTAGTTCGCTGCGAGGGATCAAACCAATAACACGCGAGTCAGCACTGTGGTCGCGGTTATCACCCATTGCTAAATAATAATCTTCAGGAATAGTTATTTTATTAAAACCCGATAGCTGCGAAGGCGTATGCGCAACACGAATCGTGTGTTTGTGGCCATTTAAATCTTCTATTTTATCTAAAGAATCAATATTGCTTTGCAAGTTATTGTATTTAAGTTTAACGCCATTAATTTCTAGCTCGTTGTTATAAAGCGCTACCGTATCGCCTGGCACACCAATTACGCGTTTAATTAACCGGTTATCAGCAGCTTGTGAGTCAAATACAATAATATCGCCTGTTTGTGGGTCGGCTAATTTAACTAAAGGAATATGTGTAAAAGGGATGCGTATATCATAAGCCATTTTATCGGTTAAGATTCTGTCGCCTTCTAATATGGTGGGTTTCATCGAGCCTGTCGGTACTTCATACCAATCGGCAACTGCGCTTCTAAACACGCTCATCAGCGCAATAAATAAAATTAACGAACGGTTATTTTTCCAAAATTTATAAAGTGGCTTCATACCTAGTCCCTACCTATCATAAGTAATAGTATGACTAGCTTAATACCAAGCAGTTCAATGAATAATGTAACAAAAAGTGTGGTGATTTTAGGTAGAATTACCAAGGCTTATGCCTTGGTAAGGAGTAATTTGTGAAGCTTATTGCTGGTTTAGCTTGTCTTTCGCTTCTTTTACTTTTTCAAAGTCTAGGCCGAGTTCGTCTGTGGCTTCTTTAATTAAGTGCGGCTGAGTCATAACCACGGCCATTAACTGCTGAAGTTTTTCAGGCGGAATACCAAGCTCTTGTACTAATGCCATTGCCATCATTGGGTTTTGTGTAAAGGCCTCGAACAATGCTTTTACTTTTTCGTCGCTTACATTGTGCTCTTTAAGTATTGCTAGTATTGGGTTCATTTTTAACCTTGTGTGTTTTGTACGTATTTTATATTTACTAAATTATATTAGCTGAGCCATGCATTAACAACGCCAACACACGCCTCAGCGTTTCATCGGGTGGTTATTCTACAAGTAATACCGCTTTACCGGCATTTTCATTACGCTCTAAAATAGCATGCGCTTCGTTAGCATCGCTCCACGGTAGTGTTTTATACACGTTTAAGTCGTACTTTTTAGTAGCAATATCATTGTAAAAACGCGCAACTAGGTCATCGCGTAATTGGCGTTTGAACTCAATGCTACGGTTTCTAAGTGTTGATGCATGAAACGAAATACGTTTGCGTAGTAGCGCTGCAAAATCAACCTCAGCAAAACGCCCATCTAAAAAAGCGAGCATAATAATTTGGCAATCCATGGCAGCAATAGCCGCATTTTTATTTAAATAACTGCCCGATACAGGATCTACAATTGCATTTGCTAAAAGCTCATTTGCTTGCATATATTCTACAAAGTCAGTTGTTTTATAGTTAATGGCATGATCGGCGCCAAGGGCTTTTGCATGCTCGCATTTTTCATCTGAGCCGGCAGTAATAACCACCGTTGCACCTGCACTTTTAGCCATTTGAATAGCCGCACCGCCTACACCACTTGCCCCTGCATGAATAAGCGCTGTTTGGCCTTGTTGTAATTTACCAAGTTCAAAAAGCGCACCAAATGCTGTTAGGTACACTTCGCTAATAGCTGCACCTTCAACCATGGTTAAATCATCTGGCAATACCATTAATTGTTTAGCATCTATGGCAACGTATTCGCTGTAAGCCCCGCCTGCGCACAAGCTAAAAATACGTTTATTAAGCCAGCTTTTATCAACATCAAAACCAAGCTCAACCACTGTGCCTGCGCACTCTAAACCTAAAATGGGGCTATCCCCAGCTGGCGCTGGGTATTTACCTTGGCGCTGCATGCAATCAGCGCGATTTACACCTATGGCAGACACTTTTACTAGCACTTCGTGGCTTTTTAAAACCGGTTTATCGGTTTCACTAAATGCAAGGGTGCCACCCTCATGAGAAATATATTTCATTAATGCTCCGTATTTAGCCTTTTAATTAGGGCCTGTTAACCTTTCAGGATTAAAATTTGTTCAATCTAGGGGCCATTTAATCGCGGCGCGAGGTTTGTAACCTAGTGGGCTAAGTAAAAACCGAGCAAAGCTTCCGCGTCCTGCTCACGCCCCTTACCTACATCCATGTAGGCAACAAAGAGTAAATGGCCCCTAGGCAGAAACCCTTTGGGCAGCGCCTGTTTGGCATTTATGCTACGTTATCGCCTATTTATGGGGAACAACCACACTACATAGGCTCTGCCTTGCCTAATTACCAAACAGACGGCTGCAAATTTAACCTCGAAAGATAAACAGGCCCTAGCTAGACATGGGGTTAGTTATTTTTATTTAAACCGCCAGCTTTGTTTATACGGGTATACGTCAGGTAAAAAGCCTGATTTAATTTGTTGTTGGCAAGCTTGCCAAAAATCGGCTAAAAACAGATCGTTATGTTCGCAGTTAAAATAGTTAAATGCCGTTTCGTTTGCGCTAAAAAACACCTTAAACTGACTGGGGAAAATATCGTTTTCTGCTATATCAAAATAACTGTTGGCGCTTAGCTCCTCTAGGTCGTTTTGTGCGCTAGGTACATCTCTAAAGTGGCAATCAGTCAATGGGCAAATTTCATCAAAGTCGTAAAAAACAACGCGCCCCCAACGGGTTACGCCAAAGTTTTTCATTAGCATATCGCCTGGGAATATATTTGCGCCGGCTAAGTCTTTAATCGCTTTACCGTAATCGGTCATAACCTGTTGTAATGCTTTGTTAGAGCAGTGATTAATGTATAAATTAAGCGGCGTCATTTTTCGCTCAACATACACATGCTTTAAAATAAGCGCCTTACCCGATATAACCATGCTGCTGCCAATTTGTGCCTTCATTTGCTTAAGTAACTCGTCGCTAAAGCGGCTGAGGTCGAACGCTAAATACCTAAATTCGTGTGTATCTACTAAGCGCCCTACTCGGTCGGCTTGCTTTACAAAGTTGTACTTGGCTTTTACTTGCGCTTTGGTGGCTGTTTTTGGTGCACTAAATTTATCTTTTATTACTTTATAAACGTAGTCTAGCCCTTCAATGGTAAATACCAGCATAACCATGCCGGGAGTACCAGGTGCTGTCACGTATTTAAAATTAGTAGGGCTATTTTTAGTGGTATCAACTTTGTAACGATAAAACTCTGTTTTAGCGTGCTTAATAAAGCCAATGGCGTTAAATAACTCAAAGCGTTTTTTATGAGGCATCAGCACGCTTAAGTAATCTACATAGCGCGCGGGCTGGTCGGTATCGACCATAAAATAGGTACGAGCAAAACCAAACAGTAAACTTAACTGATCGGCGCCCATCATTACGGCATCAAGCTTTAACCCTTTATTAGTATTTAATATGGCGATAGCAAAAGGCATATTATCGCCATTTTTAGCAATACAGCGCCCTATTAAGTAGCAGGCTTTGTTTCTAAAAAATAATGAATTTGCGTATTCTATAAACCCGTCGTTTAAATTTATAAGCTCATACACTTGTTTACATTGCTGCTTTGCACCGGCCATTAACGTTGTTTGCAATGCCTGTAAATCGGCGTTTAATTGACTAAAAGGTACTCTAAAAGCTTGGCGGGTTATGAGCGTTTTTACAGCGTGATTAAACCCATCTTTAAACGATATTCGCCTTACTAAATTTTCATACGAACGCGGCTCGCTTCTGTATTTTGCTTTTAATACAAACAAATGTACGGTACGAATTTTTTTATCGTCCCAAATTGCACCAAAGGTAGAATTAAAAAAGGTATGTGCTATGGGTTTATTTTCATGATTTTGTACCATATCGCCGTATATATTTTTAGCTAGTTGCCATGTTTGCGGACAAGTCAGTTCAGCATAAGCAATAACTCTCACAGCTTCACTGACATTTTTTACTTCACGTTCGTACACTTGTAAGCGTTCGCGCATGGCAGTTTGCACATCGTGATATTTTTGTTGTTCAAACCGGCTTTGCGCACCTAGGGTAATATTTAAAAACTGCGCAAACATTGCTTCAAAGCCTGCAAAAACAGCGCGGGCCAACTTAGTAGCAATAACTTGCTGTAGCGCATTATTGGTTTGATTAGTTAACGATTTTGACATGGTTACAGCACTTTTATTTTTACCACTTATAGCGGTTATTTTTTATTAATTGTTTACACCTTAGCAAGCAGGCTTTAATTTAGGTAATTAATAAAGCATATAAATAAAATTGATCATATGAATATACGTAACGTCGATCTCAACTTATTAGTGTACTTAAATGTGCTCATTGATGAAAAAAGTGTTTCAAAAGCGGCTAATAAACTCGCACTAACACAACCTGCGATGAGTAACGCACTTAAACGATTACGTGACTTATTTGACGACCCACTACTTGTGCGTGCCGCAGGCTCTATGACCCCCACCAGCAAAGCACTTAGCTTAAAGCCTGAAATAGAGTCTCTTTTAAAAATGGCAGAGGCGATTACTCAGCCCAGTGAGCAATTTAACCCAGCAACGGCAGAGGTGACTTTTAGAATAATGGCAAACGACTACATGGAGTCGACCTTAATTGCCCCCTTTATTACTGAGCAGTTAACTAAAAACCCGGGGGTTAATTTTGATGTACTGAGTCCAAGCGATGTAAACCTGCAAGATATGGAAAAAGGCACTATTGATTTAGCCATAAACCGTTTTAATGGCTTGCCTCGCTCGTTTCATCAAGCCAGTGTTTGGCGCGATAATTACTGCTGTTTAACCCACCCCAAAAATACCTTTTTACAGCACTCAAGCCTTGATGATTACCTACAAAAAGAACATATTTGGGTAAACCGCGCTGGCTGGGGGCCAGAAGCTGCCGTTACCAATAAGTCAGGCAAGCAAAAACTAGGTTGGGTTGATGAAGCACTTTGGCAGCTAGAACAAACACGTAAAATACGGGTGTTTACACGCCACTACATGATTGCAAGTTTGCTATGCCAATCAGAGCAACTTATTGCCACCTTACCGCGCAGGCAGGCTAAATTATTAACCACGCATACCGATTTAGTCATTAGCCCAGTACCGTTTCAAATAGTCCCTATTGAGGTAAAAATGATATGGAGCCCACTACTTCACCATGCTCCCGCACACCAGTGGTTACGCCGTGAGTTGCTTGAGTTTGCTAAAACAATTGCGGATAGGTAGTTTGTTATTCCCAGCTCATCAGGCGCTAGCGCTTTCAAAAATTGGCATGATATTTTCGCTCAACTTTTTGCAGAAGAATACAATGATCAACAAACTTAATAATAAGAATACCGAGATAGCAAATATAATTTTTATTGTCTTTCAAAAGTCCTATGCTATCGAAGCTAGTTTGATAGAGGCACTTAACTTTCCTCCTTTGGCACGTAATACTGAAGATATTAAAAAGTCAGAAACAACCTTTTATGGCTTCACCGAAAATGAATGTTTAGCAGCGGTTATTGAAGTAGATACAAACAGCCAGTGTTTAGATATATGCAGCTTAACTGTTGACCCTAGTTATTTTAAAAAAGGTATCGCAAGTAAGCTAATAAATTATGTTTTAGAAATGAGTGATTTATCTTATGCAAGAGTTGAGACTGCGGTTGCTAATACTCCTGCAATAAATTTATATAAAAAGCATGGCTTTGTAGAGTTTAAAAGATGGACACCGTCACATGGTATAGAAAAGCTAGCTATGTCGGTTGTCACTTAAAGCATTATTAAAGAAACAGATTTATACAAATGGATAGCGCATCAATAATTGCGAGGAGTGTTATGTTTGGCGGTATAGGTATTGTGCAGCTTATTGTCAGCGCTATTTTGAGAACCATTCTCTACTTTATTAAAATTTAATATTACTGCAGTTAAATAAAATGAATGCTCAAATAAAAAAGCGCCATGGTATTCAACTTTGGGAAAATACCATAGCGCTTTTGAAATCGTAGAAATAGGAGTGAACCCTACCCTTTATATTTAGCAACCTTGATGCCAACCCACCACAAAAATAAAACAGATTTAAGATCAATCACCTAACTAAGTTATGCTTTTAATTATTATTTAGTGTGTCCCAGTTTTGTGCATTTTTATAGGTTTTTGCACCACTTTAATTAAACATGCTCAGTGGTTTTTGGTTAGTTGTCATTTACTATTGATAAAATCAATGTCAGTTATTGAAAACAACAATTTCATTAATAATACACTTAGCGCTAAAGTGAAGTTAAGCCAACAAACTAAGAGTAATGATTATGACAACATCAAGCTTCACACAACAAGACGGGTTATTTATTGATGCTAATTTACATCAGTTTATTACCCAGCAGTTATGCACTAAAACCAATGCCGCTGAGACATACCAAGCACTTGCTACCTTGGTTGATGAGTTTGGTTGTAAGTGCCGTAAAACAAAGCACCAACCCGATGATATTTTAGAAGTAGATACACTACTGCATGCGTACCAGCGTAAAAACCACCCGCTTTGCCATGTAGATGCACAAACAACTGAGGCAGTACTTGATGAATACTGCTGCCAAGTACCGGCTATTATTGTAGTTGCTTTAATGGATACGCTTAGTGGTACTCAGTGCGATGAACCTAATGCACACGATATTTACCACCGCGCTGCACAGCTTACTAATCGCCCATGTGTACACAAGGCAAAAACAGCCACAGCGGCCTAATAATGGAGTTGCTTAAAAATACTCGATAACCTTTTGTGCAAAGTCACTGCAGCTTAGGGTTGTCGAGTTATTAATATTTTGCGCTAAATCAAAGGTTACATTACCGCTTTTGAGTGCTTGTTCGAGCGCTTGTTCAATCAGCGTTGCTGCCTCATCCCAGCCCATAAACTTAAGCATTAAAACGGCACTTAAAATACTGCTACTTGGATTTGCTTTGTTTTGCCCTGCTATTCTCTCAAACGTGCCATGGGTTGGTTCAAAAAATGCCACATCGTTATTTAAATTAGCAGCCGGCATAATGCCCACTCCGCCAACTTGTGCGCTGAGCATGTCAGCTAAAAAATCGCCATTTTGGTTTGTGGTTGCCACCACATCAAATTGCTCTGGGTTCATTAAACATTGTTGCAGCATGTTATCGGCTATCACTTCTTTAATAATTAAAGGCGATTTATTAGCGCGTGCTATTTCAAGCCAGCGTCCGTTTTCGTGTGGGGTAGCGTTAAACTCATTTTGGGCTAAGGCAAACCCCCAACGTTTAAAGGCACCATCGGTAAATTTAAGTACATTCCCTTTATGCACAAGCGTTAACGATTCGCTGTTATTTTTAAGGGCGTAATTAATTGCATAGCGTACTAGGCGCTCGGAGCCTTCTTTAGATATATTTTTTATACCTATGCCACACTCTTGAGAAAACCTTAGGCGCGTTACTCCCATTTCTTCACATAAAAAGTCGAGCATTTTCTCGCTCTCTACGCTGCCAGCTTGCCACTCTATTCCTGAATATACATCTTCGCTGCTATCACGCAGCACTGTTATGTTAGTTAAAAATGGATTTTTTAACGGCGATGGCAACGCACTTAGCCCTTTAACAGTGCGCATATTTACAAATAAATCCATTTCGTGCCTTAGCGCCACATTTAATGAGCGAAAACCGCCGCCAAGAGGTGTAGTTAGCGGCCCTTTAATTGCTATTTTACACGCACGTACTGCGTTAATCGTCTCCTCTGGGAACCAATCGCCATCATATAACTTTGCTGCTTGCTCGCCGTTATATACTTGCATCCAGTGAATTTTTCGCTCCTTTGCATAACAGTGTGTAATAGCATTATTCACCACATGCTGCATGGCAGGTGTGACCTCTTGCCCAACCCCGTCACCATTAATATAAGCAATAATAGGATTTACAGGCACATGCCATTGGCCTTTAGGATCAATAGTAATATTTTGTCCGTGCTCAGGGATTTTAATATGCTGATAAGCCATGGTTAATACCTATACTAAAAATAGTGTTACCTGATTAAATCATGCTTGATTGAGCATGTATGCAATTTGCTTTTTATAATTGATATTAGTTAAAAAAATAACGAATTACGTGTGCTTAATTATGTAAATAGTGGGTCAAGTATTAAGCGCGTATTTAGGAGGTATAAATGAAATTATTTTGGCTGTTATTGCTATTAATGTGCTCTTTAAATGCCTCAGCTGTTGATGTGGTTATTCATAATTTAGACGCACTGACGACTAAGGGTCAAAAAACGGTAGCTACATGGTTAAATCAAAGCCTTGAAAAAACACAAAATACTTTAGGGCCATTACAACAAAGCACCCTCCCTATTTATTTAAAGCCACAATATTTTGCTTTTGAACCCGTGCCATGGGCTAGCGTAAAACGAAATAACCCCGATGGGTTAGAGCTGCATATTGACCGCTACGCAAGTTTAAATGCATTTACAAAAGATTGGACGCTTTACCATGAGCTTTCACATTTATATTTGCCACTACTGCCTTACTCTGGCTTTTGGTTAAGCGAGGGGTTTGCCAGTTACATGCAAAACGTAATAATGCGCAACAGCGGTGTAATTAGCCAAGCGCAATTTGTTCAGCGCCTAAACGCAGGGTTTGAGCGAGCACGCTTACAAACTAAAACAAAGCAGCAGCCACTTAATAAACTTTCAAGTGATATGTGGAAGCAACGTGCACAACAGCGGGTTTATTGGACAGGGGCAGCATTTTTTGTAGAAGCCGATCTAGCCCTTCAAAAACAAGGTAAAAGCGTTGCCGCTATAATAAAACAATACCAACTATGCTGCAGAGCTGCACGCACAAGTGCTAAAACGCTCATAAAAGAGTTAGATAAGCTCTCACGCAGTAGTATTTTTACTACCTTGTACGCGCAATATAATACGCGTACCGACTTTCCTGTTATTACTAAAACGCAGTTAAATACACTTTAAGTGCTTTTAATAAGTGCGCAATACTCATCATATGCTTTTACATTGTAATTAGTTGAGTAAGCATTCATAAAACCATGTAAAAACGGTGTTTTGTTACACGTAACTTGGCTTTTACTGGCTAAAGTACTTATCACTTCATCTACATTAAAATGCATTTCGGTATGTGGAAAAATAAACGTACAAGGTACTTTTGCCGCAATATCTAAATGATTTCTAATTTGTGAAGGGTAAAAGCCAATCAGCTTTTTTAGGTGTGGATTGCCTGTTAATAACTGTGCGCGCCACGCGGCACTTGCGCCTGCACTAAACCCTATACAGGCTGTTGGCTCTGTAAGGTTATTAAATACATTTAAGAGCTTAGCTACGTAATTGTCATGGCCACAGTCATTTATAAATTTATTATAATAATACTTTTCACTATCAATGGGTTGCATTTCTCCTTTGTAGGGGTCTATAACCTCTGTATTGGCTTGCATAATATCTAACAACCTCATTAAAGGTGCTGTTAAACCAAAAATATCGCTGACTATTATGTAATTCATACTTACCCTTTTAAGGTTAAAATCCATGCGTTTAAGCAGTTGATAAAATTAAGTATAAATAATTTTTAAATAAATAGCTTGCACACATTTTTTATTTAGGTTACCTTTCCTCTCTGGTCTTAAAAAACCACCGCGGTTAACCTTTTTACCCTGATCCAGTAAGCCCCGCAAAACGTATATTTAAAAGCTAAGTTATTGTACGGCGAGAACCCCTATTAATACCTTGATGATTTTTTTAATATCATCGCAAAAGTGTCATAAAGATCGTCAACACTGTAATGAAGCTAAACACAACATCGTTAATTTATTAACTGCATTTGGCTATAAAAAATAGCGCAGAGTAAATAACAAGAATAAAGTGAGTTTTATTATGTCTTATAAATACAATGGATCTATGATCCAAATTGCCCATCCGGTGCAATCAATTTCTGTAAACAAACAACGTGTTATTTTTAGTGATACACAAGGTTTGAAAAACGCAATGTTTCAAAAAGCAAGCGAAGCGCGCGAATTTGTAAAATGGTTAAAAGCCAACTAATCATTGCGAGCAATTAACTGCTTAAGCAGTTAATGTTAATAAAATGTGCCAGCTTTGTAGCTGGCATTTTACTTTGTTGCACTTAATTGACTACAATAGCGATACTTTCATTGTTTTAGGTAGTTGTAGTAATGCTCCGTGCATTTTTGTGTATCACCTTATATTTAAGCATTTCTTCAGTCAGTTACGCCCACACGATTAACTGGCTAACGCACGACTTTGCGCCCTATTACATTTTAAATGGAAAATACCAACACCAGGGGCGTGATGAAAGCGTTATAACCTTACTCGAGCAACAACTTGAGCACATCACGTTTAATCGCCTTGTTATCCCCTCTGGCAAAGTTACGCAAGAACTAGCCAATAAATCAGCCACACATTGTGCCCTATCACTTTATAAAAATGCATTTAGAGAAAAGTTTATTCACTTTAGCGAGCAAAGCTCAACCACGGGCCTTTCACCTTCCATTGCTATGCATAAAGGTTTGGCGCATTCGCTTGAAGTGCCTAACTCAGAGGCGGTGTCGTTGCAGGATTTACTAGCAGAAAAAAAGCTCACATTAGGTGTATCTATGAACCGCTCATACGGCGAGCAACTCGACAGCGTAATAAATAACACCCCCGATGTTGATATTGTTATTCGCCCAACGCGAAATAGTTTAGCCAGCCTTACCTATATGCTTAATTTAAAGCGCTTAGATATTTTATTAGGTTACCCAAGTGAGCACCATTACTTAGCTAAATCTATGTACTTTGAAGAAAACCTAACTCAGCGAGCGATTGTTGAAGCTCCACCGTTAAGTTATGGCTATATTGGCTGCACTAAAAATGAACAAGGTGCTAAAAATATTCAACTATTAGATGAGCAATTAAAAAAAATTAAGCAAACCGAGCAATACCACCAAGTAATGTTACGCTGGTTGCCCCCACATTTAAAACCCTTATTAGAATCAAGAATTCACGCTACAAAAAACAAAAACGCCACTAACTAAAGTGGCGTTTTAATTTAATCTACGCTTTATTATTTACGCACACCTTCAATAGACAGCCCAATATCAACATGGGTAGACGCCGGGCCTAAATTATAATCAATGCCGTAATCGGTGAGTTTTAAACTGGTTTCGCCCTCAAAACCAGCACGGTAGCCACCCCAAGGGTCTTGCCCTTCACCTACTTTATCCATTTTAAACGTAATGCGTTTAGTTACGCCATGTAAAGTAAAGTCGCCCGTTACTGTGGCTGTATCATCATCGGTAAATTTCACATTGGTGCTTTTAAATGTTGCTGTTGGGTATTTATCCACATTTAAAAAGTCTTTACCGCGTAAGTGTTTATCACGCTCAGCATGGTTAGAGTCTAAACTTGCTGTATCTATATTTACTAAAATATTAGACCCTGTTTGCGCTTTAGCGTCGTAACTGAAGCTGCCATCAAAACGGTTAAATCGCCCGTGCAGCCAGCTGTAGCCTAAATGCTTAATTTTAAAGGTAACAAATGCATGCGCCCCTTGCGTATCAATTACATAATCTGCTGCATTTGCAGTGGCCGATAACATCATTACACCCGATAGAGCTGCACTTACTAGTCGTTTTTTCATGTTAGTATTCCTTTGGTTTGATCATTCTTGTTAAGGTTTTATCTTTATCAATAAAGTGGTGCTTTAATGCCCCCAGTGCATGCAAAACAGCCAAGCCAATTAATGTACACGCACCGTAGTAATGAATTTTTCCGGCAATATCGGCTTGTCCATCAAAGCTATAATCCAAAGCAGGTACATTAAATATCGAAAAAACGGCGATTGCTCTGCCATCGGCGGTAGAAATCAAATAACCCGCCACTACAATGACTGCTAAAATTAGGTACATAACAATATGCGCGGTATGCGCAATGTAGTTTACTGTTTCATTTTGACTAAGGGGGCGAGGTTTGGGGCTGAATACACGCCACAAAATTCTAAAAATAAGCACTGCGGCGAGCGTTATACCTATACTTTTATGTAAATCCAGTGAGCCTTTATACCAGCTGTCGTAATAGGTTAGCTCAACCATGTATAAGCCCAAGCCAAATAAACCAAACACGGTAAAAGCCATCAACCAGTGTAAAATAATGGCAATAAGACCATAAGATGTGGGCGTATTTTTAAACATGTGGATTCCTCTAAATTCGATAATTTAAGAATATAGAGGGTGAAGAAAAACTAAAATAGCGTATACAAACAGCATCTGTGCATATACGCACATACAACTTGAGCTACAGTTTCACTAATTAGCTATTTGGCGTGTTGGTAAGGTTTATGTAAATTAGGCTATCAGGTGAGACTTGCAAACAGCTAATTAAGCCTTCTTTTATAAGCTCAAGCATAGCAATAAAGCTAACCACTACACCGCTGCGCCCTTCACTAAGGGTGAATAAATCGCTAAACGGCAGCGCTTTTTTTGCGTTACTCAGCTGGGCTAAAATTTGGCTCATCCGCTCACGGGTAGAGAGGATTTCTGCGGTCACTTGGTGATGCTCAAATGTTTTGGCGCGCGCCATCACGTCGCTCAGAGCTAACATTAAATCTTTTAACTCAAGCTCTGGCAGGTTTTGAGCGGTATTTTCAATAACCGGCATAGTTGCATTTGCGACAAAAATATCACGGCCTACACGGGGGATGGCATCTATATTTTCGGCTGCTTTTTTAAACTGCTCGTATTCTTGTAAACGCTTGATCAGTTCTGCGCGGGGGTCTTCCTCTTCTTCGAGCTCCTCGTGCACAGGCAATAACAGACGCGATTTTATTTGTGCCAATAACGCTGCCATTACTAAGTACTCACCGGCAAGCTCTAACTGAAACTCACTCATCATTTCTACATAACTGACATATTGCTCAGTAATGCTAAAAATAGAGAGTTCGAGCACATCTAACTTGTGCTTTTTTATTAAATACAGCAGTAAATCAAGCGGGCCTTCAAAGGTTTCCAAAATAATTTCAAGTGCATCGGGCGGAATGTATAAATCTTCAGGTTTATCTACAACGGCTTTGCCATGCAAAAAAGCCAGTGGCAGCTTTTGCTGCACTGGCTCACTTTGAGTATTTTTTTCGCCCTGTGTTGAATCACTCACCAAGGTTACTCAAACGGGCTGGTATCGCCACACCCTACACGCAAAATGTGAATATCATCTTCTGATAGGTCAATAACCGTGGTTGCTTGCTCTGCAAGGTGTCCGCCGTCAATAATTAAATCTACGTGTTTATCTAAACGCGTTAAAATTTCATCTGGATCTGATTCTGTAAACTCTTCTCCAGGTAAAATTAACGAACACGACATTAACGGCTCCCCAAGCTCTGCAAGTAATGCACATGCAATTGGATGCTCTATAACGCGCATACCAATGGTTTTTTTCTTATCGTTTAATAACCGCTTTGGCACTTCTTTTGTGCCTTTAAAAATAAAGGTGTATGGCCCTGGCGTATTATTTTTAATAAGCCTAAACATTTGGTTATCTACACGGGCATAAGTTGCCAGCTCAGATAAATCACGGCATACCAGCGTAAAGTTATGGTGTTTTTCTATTCCACGAATACGCTCAATGCGCTCTTTTGCTTGCTTATTACCTAGGTTACACCCTATTGCGTAGCCCGAATCTGTTGGGTATACAACAACCCCGCCCTGTTTAATAATATCAACCGCTTGGCTAATAAGTCGTGGCTGTGGGTTTGCTGGGTGAATATGAATTAATTGACTCATGATAATGCTCCTTCTTGCCCTTCCCACACTTGCCAAACCCCTTGGCAGTCTTTGGGTAAGTATAAGTTTTTACCTAGCTCTAAATAACTAGTTGGAAAATGAAAGTCAGAACCTTGCGAGCACAGTAAACCGTACTCTTGGCTCAATTGCCCTAAAAATTGGCGTTCAGTGGGCGCTTGTTGCGGCTGCGCAACTTCCATGGCATCGCCCCCGTCACTTTTGTATTGCACAAGTAACTTACGTAACCATTTATTAGACATTTGATAACGTCCTGGGTGTGCAAGTACTGCAACCCCGCCTGCAGCATGAATGGCGCTAATGGCTGTTTGCATATCACACCAATTGCTTGGAACATATCCTGTTTTGCTGCGCCCTAAGTATTTTTTAAATACCCCAGGAAAATTTTTAGCAACGCCTCTTTCAATCAATGCACGCGCAAAATGAGCACGGGTTATTTGGGCGTTTTCTGCCAGCGCCTTGGCTTGTTCGTAAATGCCATCAAAACCGTTTTTTGCCAGCCTTTTGCCAATTTCAATGGCGCGTTCATCACGCTTTTGCTGCTGCGCCGATAACAATGATGTAAGGGCATTGTTATTTATATCAATATTTAGCCCAACAATATGTATTTCAAAGCTTTCCCACTTGGTAGAAATTTCTACGCCAGATATAAGCTTAAGCGGTAGGTTTTCTGTTTCGATAAACGCTTTTGCCGGCGTAATAGCAGCCACAGTGTCGTGATCGGTTATCGCAAACACATCAATGTTTTTTTCTACGGCACGGTTTAATAATTGCTCAACTGTTAAATGTCCGTCTGAATGCGTTGTATGGCTGTGTAAATCGTATTTTATCAAAAGAAAACTGCTTAAATTTAAGGGTAATAGATGTTTATATAAGTATAACAACTTTTTTGACTAAATTGTTTTAAATAAACACTTGACACAAAAGCGCTAAATACGTTTTACTGTAGCCACTTTAAGACACATTAAGAATTAATAAAAATGATCAATTCAATTCAACACACTATTTGGTGGTGGCACTCATAATTTTTGGGTGATGAATTGTCGTGTCTAGCAAATATTCAAAACCCGCAATTATGCGGGTTTTTTTATAACTAAATTTTACGTATTTAATTTTTTATTTTGAGGCAAAAAAACATGAATAACGGTCTTACTCTTACACATCGTTGGTGGTGGCGCCTGATATAGCGGGACGGTAATGATCTGTTTGTAATTTAGATATCGTTATTCAAACCCCGCATTGCAAAAGCATTGCGGGGTTTTATTTTTTGAGGGAATGAGGTTTGATTTTTAGTCATATAACTACCACACCAGGCGAAGTTACTAGCATAACGCAAGTGCGCGACTACATTAGTAGCCCACTTGCACTTTATGCAGCACTTGATAAGCCTAATTCGCTACTGCTTGAATCAGCCGAAATTGATTCTAAAGACAGTGTTAAAAGCTTAATTTTAGTTGACTGCGCGCTGCGCATTGTTTGCCAAGGTAAAACCGTCACGGTAAGTGCTCAATCTAATAACGGTAAACAGTTACTGCCATATTTAAGAGCCAATGTACAAAGCTGCGATGCAACCTTAACTGACACAAGCCTAACTCTTGTTTATAAAGGCGGCTCTAATGACATTGACGAGGCAAGTAAACTGGTTGCCGATAATGCATTTAGCGCACTACGCACCTGTATAAACAGTATTAAAAGCACCACCGAAAACCCGTTTTCGGTATTTCTAGGCGGTGTATTTGCCTACGACATGGTGGCTAATTTTGAGCAGCTAAGCGACGTACCCGATGGCGAAAACACCTGCCCAGACTACGTATTTTACTTAGCCGAAACCTTAGTGGTTATCGACCATCAAAAACAAACCACCGAGCTTATTGGTAATGTGTTTAATGGCCCAGACGTACACGCTAATTGTTTTGAAGTAGGTAAAGAGCTAGAACGATTAAATGCCTTATGCGACAAAGCAGAAGAGTTTAGTGCGCCTATGCAAACAGGTACCTGCGATGTAAGTGTTGATATAAGCGATGAAACTTACTGCGAGCAAGTGGTTAAGCTTAAAAAGAACATCGTTGATGGTGATATTTTTCAGGTTGTGCCTTCGCGTACGTTTTCACTGCCCTGCCCTGATTCGTTGCACGCATATAGCCAGCTTAAAAAGCAAAATCCAAGCCCTTATATGTTTTATATGCGCGATGAAGAATTTGCTTTATTTGGCGCCTCACCTGAGTCTGCTCTTAAATACGAAGTGCAAAGCAAACAAGTTGAAGTTTACCCTATTGCCGGTACTCGCCCTCGTGGAAAATTTGCCAATGGCACAATCAACCCAGATTTAGACAGCCGTATAGAGCTTGAACTAAGAAACGATCAAAAAGAGCGTGCAGAGCATTTAATGCTGGTTGATTTAGCTCGTAACGATGTGGCACGCATTAGTGTAGCCGGCACGCGCCATGCAAAAGAGCTATTAAAAGTAGACCGCTACTCGCAAGTAATGCACTTGGTTTCTCGCGTGGTGGGCACATTAAAGCCTGAGCTTGATGCACTACACGCTTACCAAGCGTGTATGAACATGGGCACGCTGGTAGGCGCTCCTAAAGTACGCGCTGCCGAACTTGTACGCCAAACCGAAGGCAAACGCCGTGGCAGCTACGGTGGCGCAGTAGGCTATTTAACAGGCGATGGTGCAATGGATAGCTGCATCGTTATTCGCTCAGCGTTTGTTAAAAATAATACCGCGTATGTGCAAGCAGGTGCCGGTGTCGTTTACGATTCTGATCCGCAAGCCGAAGCTAACGAAACCCGCGCTAAAGCCCAAGCGGTGATCACCGCCATAAAATCGACTTATGAGGCGGTATAAAATGAGCACAGCAAACCCAATGAAAATATACTTTTTAGATAACTTTGATTCGTTTAGCTACAACCTTGTTGATGAACTAACCATGCTGGGCTGTGAGCTTGTGGTATACAGAAATAACATAAGTGCAGAGGTTATTTTTAATAAAATGCGTCAAGAACCTGGGCAAGTATTATTAGTGCTTTCGCCAGGACCTGGTGCACCCAGTGATGCAGGTTGTTTAATGGAATTAATCGAACTGGCTAAAGGCCACTTCCCTATGCTGGGCATTTGCCTGGGGCAACAAGCACTTACACAAAGTTATGGCGGAGTAATCGGCCACGCTGGCGAAACCGTACATGGCAAGTCATCAATCATTAATTTAAACCCGCACCCGGTGTTTGAAGGAATGGGCAACACCATGCCCGTAGCCCGTTACCATTCATTAATGGCAACCAAGGTACCTGAAAATATTGAGGTAATTGCACAATTTGACGATATTCCTATGGCCATATATCACCACGACGATAAAGCGTTAGGTTATCAATTTCATCCTGAGTCAATACTTACGCCAAATGGTGCAATGCTACTTCAACAAAGTGTTGCGTACTTAACGCGCACCAACTAATAGAGGACATTATGAGTACCCAAGCAAAAGAGACCATAAATGTTCAATACGCTATTGAGCAACTTATTCAAGGCAAGTCGTTAAACTATGCCCAATCAAACGCATTATTTAACCAAATAATGCAAGGTAACATGAGCGAAATAGAGCTCACTGCATTGCTAATCAGCCTTAAAATAAAAGGCGAAGTAAGCGATGAAATTGCCGGCGCTGCAGCGTCAATGCGAGAAAACGCCGTTGCCTTTACGACCGCTAGCACGCAACTTGCCGATAGCTGCGGCACCGGGGGCGATGGCTCAAACACGATTAATATTAGTACTACCGCGGCTATTGTTGCAGCTGCCGCGGGTATTAATATGGTAAAACATGGTAATCGCAGTGTATCGAGTAATTCGGGCTCTGCTGATTTATTAAAAGCATTGGGCATTAATATTGATATGAGCCCAGCACAGGCTGCACTGTGCCTTGAGCAAACCCATTTTACCTTTTTGTTTGCACCGCATTACCACAGTGGTGTACGCCACGCGATGGGCGTACGTACTGCGCTTAAAACACGTACCATTTTTAATATTTTAGGCCCACTTGCTAACCCTGCTGCACCACACGTGCAATTACTGGGTGTTTACGATGAGTCTTTATGTATGCCAATGGCGCAAACACTTAAAACATTAGGCACTAAGCGCGCGATGATAGTGCATGGTTCTGGCACTGACGAAATAGCCCTGCACGGCCCAACTAACGTAGTTGAGCTAAACAATGGCGAAATAACGCAGTACACATTAAACCCAAGCGACTTTGACCTTGCAAACTATTCACTTGAACAACTAGCCGGTGAAGGCCCACAATACAACGCAAATGCGAGCCTTGCTATTTTACAAGGTAAAGGCAGTGATGCGCACAATGCTGCAATCGTGGTCAATGTGGCTGCACTTTTATACCTAAGCGGTAAAGTACAGTCATTAAAAGAAGGCGCACAACAGGTACAAACATTACTAAGTTCAGGCAAAGCCATGAACACATTAAATGCAATTATTGAGGTAAGTCATGGCTAATGTATTAGACAAAATTGTTGCTGATAAAAAACAAGAGCTAATAGAGCGTAAAGCCGCGCGCCCACTAGAGAGCTTTAAACACCTAGCAGTGCCAACCAGCCGCAGCTTTTATAAAGCGTTAGCAAAGCCGGGTACGCAGTTTATTTTAGAATGTAAAAAAGCATCTCCTTCAAAAGGGCTAATAAGAGAGCCGTTTGATTTAACCGAGATCACCTCTGTTTATAAAAAATACGCCAGCTGCATGAGCGTACTTACAGATACTAAATACTTTCAAGGTAGTTTTGATTATTTAGAGTTTGTACGTAGCCAAGTAGAGCAACCACTTATTTGTAAAGACTTTTTTATTGATGAGTACCAAGTTTACATGGCACGTATTTATGGCGGCGATGCTATATTACTAATGCTTTCAGTGCTTGATGATGAACAATATAAAGCGCTACATGCAGTTGCCGACTCGCTTAACATGTCGGTATTAACCGAAGTAAGTAACGAAGAAGAAGTGCACCGTGCCCTTGCACTTGATGCGCAAATTATTGGTATTAATAACCGTGACCTTCGCGATTTAAGCACTGATTTAGCAACCACCGAAAAGCTACGTAAACTCATCCCACAAGATAAAGTGGTTATCTCAGAGTCAGGTATTTACACTCATCAAGATGTTAAACGCCTAGCGCCATTATGTGATGGCTTTTTAATTGGCAGTTCTTTAATGGCTGAGCGCGATTTAGAACAAGCCTGCAAAAAAGTGATTTTAGGTGATAACAAAGTGTGCGGTTTAACCCGAGCACAAGACGTACAGGCCGCTTACAACAACGGCGCAGTGTACGGTGGACTCATTTTTTCCCCTAAGTCGCCTCGTTATGTTGATTTAGATTGTGCGATTGAGCTGAGCCAAAGTGCGCCACTTAAATTTGTCGGTGTTTTTGTTAATGCAAGCCCGCAGCAAGTGGTACAATACGCGCACGAACTAAAACTTGCCGCAGTACAATTACACGGTCAAGAAAGTGACGATTACATTGCCGCATTACGTACACAGTTACCTAAAGGTTGTGAAATTTGGAAAGCACAGGCAATTAAAGATACATTGCCAACCCCAGCTAAGGGCTTAGACCGCCATCTTTATGATACCCACAGCGATACACAAGCCGGTGGTACAGGTAAAGCATTTGATTGGGCAGTACTGCGCGACGCAACAACCCCCTTTATGCTAGCGGGTGGCTTAAATCCAGACAATATAAAAGACGCGCTTTCTCAAGGTGCCCTAGGCCTTGATTTAAATTCAGGCGTTGAAGAATCTGCGGGTAAAAAGTGCCCTATCAAATTACAAAATGCTTTTACAAGCATCAGAAATTATTGAGGTTATAATGCAAAATCCAGCTTATTTTGGCGAGTTTGGCGGTATGTTTGTACCTGAGCTACTTGTCCCTGCGCTTAAGCAGTTAGAGAACGAATTTAACAAAGCACAAAAAGACCCTGAATTTCAGGCTGAGTTTACAAAATTATTAAACGAGTATGCCGGTCGCCCTACGCCGCTTACTTTAACGCGTAATTTAATTAAAAACCCTAAAGTAAAACTTTACCTAAAACGTGAAGATTTACTGCACGGTGGCGCACACAAAACCAACCAAGTACTTGGTCAAGCGTTGCTAACTAAACGTATGGGTAAAAAAGAAGTTATTGCCGAAACTGGAGCGGGCCAACACGGCGTGGCAACAGCCCTAGCCTGTGCATTACTTGGCTTAAAATGCCGCATTTATATGGGTGCTAAAGACGTTGAGCGCCAACAGCCTAATGTATTTAGAATGAAATTAATGGGCGCAGAGGTTATTCCGGTAACCGCTGGCTCTGGCACATTAAAAGATGCGGTAAACGAAGCGCTACGCGACTGGTCTGCAAACTACCAAGACGCTCATTACTTACTTGGTACCGCTGCGGGTCCTCATCCATTCCCAACAATTGTACGAGAGTATCAAAAAATCATTGGTGAAGAAGCTAAACAACAAGTACTCAAAGCAGAAGGACGCTTACCGGATGCCGTACTAGCCTGTGTTGGCGGTGGCTCTAATGCCATTGGTATGTTTACTGACTTTATTGACGAGCCAAGTGTAAAACTTATTGGTGTGGAGCCTGCAGGTAAAGGCCTAGATACCCACGAGCACGGCGCTACAATTTGTAAAGGTACTAAAGGTATTTTACACGGTACCTATACGTACATTATGCAAAACGACGATGGCCAAATAGAAGAGTCATACTCAGTATCTGCCGGTCTTGATTACCCAGCAGTTGGACCACAGCACGCGTTTTTACACGAAACAGGCCGTGCTCAATATGTGGGTATTACCGATACAGAAGCCCTTGACGCGTTCCAAGCACTGGCTAAAAACGAAGGTATTATTCCAGCTCTTGAATCAAGCCATGCCCTTGCTTATGCGCTTAAATACGCCGAAGAGCAAACAGAAGAAAGCATTTTGGTGGTTAACTTAAGTGGCCGTGGCGATAAAGATTTAACCCACGTACACAGTGTTTTATCACAAGGAGGTCAACTATGAGCCAGTTAAATACAGATCGTTACGGTAAAACCTTTGCTGCACTTAATGAGCAAAAACAAGGTGCATTTGTACCATTTGTTACCATTGGCGACCCAGGTAAAGAGCAAAGTATTGCCATTATTAAAAGCTTAATTGATGGCGGCGCGGATGCACTGGAGCTAGGTATTCCGTTTTCGGACCCAATCGCCGATGGCCCAGTTATTCAAGCGGCGAATATTCGCGCTCTCGATGTAAACATTAACACGCAAGATTGCTTTGATATTATTAAAGAAATACGCGATTACAATGCAGATATTCCAATTGGCTTATTATTGTATTCAAACCTTGTATTTAAACGCGGTTTAGAAACATTTTATAAAGATGCTAAAGCGGCGGGAGTAGACTCTATTTTAGTTGCTGATGTACCACTGCATGAGTCTAAAATGTTTAGAAAAGCAGCCATGGCAAACGGTGTTGACCCAATATTTATTGCCACACCAAATGCCGATGACGATACCCTGCGCCAATGTGCATCTTACGGCCGTGGCTACACGTATTTATTATCGCGTGCGGGTGTTACCGGCACTGATACTAAAGCGCAAATGCCAGCGGGTAACATAGTAACTAAATTAAAAGAATACCATGCAGCCCCTGCTTTATTGGGCTTTGGTATTTCTACACCCGATGATGTAAAAGCCGCCCTAAATGCCGGCGCAGCTGGTGCTATTTCAGGCTCAGCCGTTGTTAAAATTATTGAAGCCAACCTTAATGATTTAGATGCGATGACAACGCAGTTAAAAGCGTTTGTAGCTGATATGAAAGCGGCCACCGTGTTGTAAAAGCTTAAAATTTACACATTAAAAAAGGGCATTTTAAATGCCCTTTTTTATTAAGCTCTACACTTAGTGAGCTTGATGCTTACCTTCTAAAATTTCTTCAATAAATTTTGCATTAAATGCTTCTAAATCTGCAGGGCTGCGGCTTGTTACTAAACCTTGGTCTACACTCACCTCTTCATCAACCCAGTTTGCACCAGCATTGATTAAGTCACTTTTAATGCTCGGGAATGATGTAACGGTGCGGTCGCGTAATTTATTAATTTCGGCAAGTAACCAAGGGGCATGGCAAATAGCTGCGACGGGTTTGTTTTTCTCAGCGCCAAAAAAGCCATCTATAAACGCTTTTGCGTGCTTATCTTGGCGTAACGTATCTGGGTTAAATAAGCCACCTGGCAGCATAAGCGCATCGTAATCGCTGGCACTGGCATTTGTAACAAGTTTATCTACGCTTACTTTGTCGCCCCATTTATCTTCATCCCAGCCGGTGATTTCACCCTCTTTTACCGACACAATATCGATATCGGCGCCAGCATTAAGTAAAGCATCACGTGGAGATAATAGCTCACTTTGCTCAAAGCCATCGGTGGCTAAAATAGCAATTTTTTTGCCTTGTAAACGAGTGCTTGTTTGTAATGTAGACATATAGATCTCCTTATTGCGTTTAATAAAATGTTTCAATCACCCTATTAAAAGCATAACCGATGCCAAATTTAACCTATTGAAAATAATGAATAATATAAATTAAAGCTGTCAAAGCTATGTAAATCATTTAGAGGGTTTGAACAATCTACATAGCTTAATTTAAAGTGCGTATTAAAAACCAGCACACAAGCTTTGCTTACAAGATGAAGTAGTAAGGCATTATAACTAAAAACTGGGTATTTATTTTGTAGACGCACCCTATTAGCGGGGTGCGCCGAACTATAATTTTATGATTAATAGCGCTAACTAAACCTAAAAAGGTAACCGGGCTATTAGCAAGTATTGGTTGCAGGAACTAGTCGCTGGTACTGATCACTGGTACCGGTCAATGCAAGTTGCTATTTAAAGGAGATCTTTTAATGCTTTGGCTGGTTTAAATACGGGTTTGTTAGCGCCTTCTATTTCAATGCTTTCGCCTGTTTGTGGGTTACGGCCAGTGCGCGCTGGGTAGTAGCTTAAAGCAAATGTACCAAATCCATTAATTTGCACTTGGTCGCCTTCAGATAACGATTTAGTAATTACTTTTTGTAAGCTAGTAAGGGCTGCTTGTGTGTCTTTTTTTGTTAGTTCACTGCGTTTTGCTATTTGGGCAACAAGTTGTGCTTTGTTCATTGTAGGCTCCTAAATGCACACTTAATCAGTGTTGGTTAAGCGTGGGAATATGATGATGGATAATTAAAGCCACGCAGGCTAAGGCTTACAGGGCAACAAGTCAACCTTGTAGTTGCCTAGTGTTATGTGGTAAAAACTTCCCTGACTTCTTTTTGTATAATTTAGGTAGTATATGCACGCATTGATTGAATACATCCCGCTAATATTATTTTTTGCGGTATTTAAATTAGTTGATATTTACTGGGCAACAGGCCTTTTAATGGTCACTACGCTTATTCAAGTTGCGTATAGCTACTTTAAGCACGGCCATGTACATGCCCGCCAATGGCTATTTTTTGCTATTGCAGCGGTGTTTGGCACATTAACCTTAGTACTCCACGATGAGCAGTATATAAAATGGAAAGCCACGTTAATTTATGCCGGCTTAAGCCTTACCTTATTAAGTAGCCGCTACGTGCTGAATAAAAATCTTGTTAAAAAAGCCCTTAGCTCAATCCTCGAAAACGCCAACGACTCTAAACAGGCGATTGAAGTACCTGAGCCGGTGTGGAATAAGCTTAACTTAATGTGGGTTGCCATTACCGCAGGTATTGCAGTGCTGAATATTTACATTGCGTATAATTTCTCACTCGATTTTTGGGTTAACTTTAAAGTGTTTGGTTTAATGGCCATTACTTTTGTGAGTATTTTGATCACTATATTTGCTTTGTATAAGTACTTCCCTGATGAAGAAGAACCCGCAAAGTAAAACACCTTCGTCATAAAAATGTCGTCTTTGCTTGATAGCGTGTAAAAAAAATCAATCAGAGACGACCTTGAACGCCAATCAATACCGCTGGTTTGAATTTACCCTAATATTTGTTTTATTGCCTTTAATAGGCTTTACCCTTCGTAGTTACCTAGCTAACTGGCTAATACCCGCACTGATTGTTTTAATGAGTGTGTGCTGCATGTTATTACTGAACGACCCTCACTTTAAGCGATTTAGACTCACAAGCCTGGGGCAGTTTTCTGCGGTAAAGCGACGTTTATTTAGTTTCTTTTTTTTAGGAGCGCTTTTTTCAGGCGTGTTTTACGGCATTATTCACCAAGAAAATTGGTTTAGTATGCCGCTGCACTCATTTTATAACTGGTTACTTTTACTGCTTCTATACCCGCTGCTGTCGGTATTACCACAAGAGCTAATTTTCAGGACCTACTTTTTTCATCGCTATAAACGCATTATGCCCAAAAAAAGAGTGCGTATAGTGGTAAGCGCAACGGTGTTTGCCCTTGCCCATATTGTGTATGCCAATTGGGTGGCTGTAGGCTTAGCATTTTTAGGCGGGTTATTATTTTCGTTTACTTACGCGCAAAGCCGCTCAACCATAGTGTGTGTAATTGAGCATAGCTTATGGGGATTATGGATGTTTACACTGGGGATTGGCAGTTCATTAGACTCAGGAGCTATAAGCTAACAAGCTAAGCCGCTATTTTAAACACAAAAAAGCCGCGTTAATACGCGGCTTTTGAAAACTTTTTTTAGCCTAAAATCCAAATAACTTAAAGGCAAAAAACTTAGTCGCTACTGTGTTAATAAATATGGCTAATAAAATAACCGGAATAAACGTAGAAAGCGAAAAGTTAACGTATTTCTCCATAAAGCTACCGGCGTAATTTGGTGAGCCTTGGCTTAGCTCATCTGTTAGGCGCGCTTTTTTCCAGCGGTACATAACAAATAAACACACCATCAAACCATTCAGTGGCAATATAGTGTCGTAAAATACATCATAAACAATATCAAAAAAGCTTTTATTACCGCTGCCGTAACTAGTAAACGACGTTAGGCTATCAACCATACCAAACGACATAGTACATAATATAGTTAACACACCGGTGGCTAGCGTTAA
This sequence comes from Pseudoalteromonas sp. R86517, assembly GCF_042466295.1. NCBI lineage: Bacteria > Pseudomonadati > Pseudomonadota > Gammaproteobacteria > Alteromonadales > Pseudoalteromonadaceae > Pseudoalteromonas > Pseudoalteromonas sp. R86517. Next base: position 1,239,271 of record NZ_JAXHCB010000001.1, on the reverse strand, counting down.
AATACCTAAGGCTTTTTTACGGCTGATCCCTTTGCGGTCGCTAAGGGTCGCTGTAGGTACTTCTACAATTGATACAAGCGAAGTAATCGCTGCAAAAAACACTAATAAAAAGAACGAAAACGCCACTGCAGACGCGCCAAAGTAACCAATGTCATTTTGTAGTGCTAATAAAATTTTAGGTAAGTATACAAATATCATCGATACAGACGAATCAGAAAGTGCGGCTGGGTCGGTATTAGGATCAAAACTAAATATTGCCGGTAACACCATTAAACCAGCAACAAATGCCACTAATGAGTCGGTAATAGCCACCATTTTTGCACTGCCAACAATGTCATCTTTTTTAGATATGTAAGAGGCGTAGGTCATTAAAATGCCCATACCTAGCGATAGTGAGAAAAACGCTTGGCTTAGTGCACCATTAAGCACGCTGGCACTCATTTTAGAAAAATCAGGAATAACATAATATTTAACACCAGCCATGGCGTTATCAAGCGTTAATACATACGCTACAAGGGCAAGCAACATAACAAATAAAGCCGGCATTAAAAACTTAGCGGCTTTTTCTATGCCTTGTTTAACCCCACCCAATAAAATAAGGTTAACAATAATAACCACCACAGCCATGTAGCCAAAAACAGTGTAGCTATTTATAAAGCTGCCAAAATGGCTCGGATCTGCCAATGCATCTAAATTACCCATGGCGGTTTGGCTTAAGTAGCCAAAAATCCACACGGTAATAACCATGTAAAATACGGCAATCATAAACGGCGTTAATACAGCCAAAAAGCCTGCAAACTTCCATTTTTTGTCGTTATTTGCCAGCGCTTTGTACGAACCAAGTGGATCTTTTTGCGCGTTACGACCCATGGCCATTTCAGCCATCATTACTGGTAAACAAATAAAAGCAACAAACAAAGCGTATACAAGTAAAAATGCACCACCACCATTTTTAGTTGCCGACACAGGAAAACCTACTAAGTTGCCAATACCCACTGCCGAACCTGCTGCAGCCAGTATAAAGCCAAGACGGGAGCTAAAATGCTCTCTATTATTGCTCATGTATTAACCTTGTTATTTTTAAGTTATTCAAGCGACTCTACCAGTGTTGTGCCGCGCTTTTCAAGCAATTACACACTAAAAATAATTAATAACTGTAAACCTAGCTTTAACGGTAATTTGTTCACCAACTATCAACGTTGTGCTAGTATTTGCGTTATTAAACTTAACATTTTTTTGAGAATTACTATGTTGTACATGATTTATTCAACCGACGTTGAAAACAGCTTACCGCTTAGAAAAGAAGCCCGCCCCGCCCACTTAGCACGTTTAAGCGAACTCGACTCTCAAAACCGTTTATTTGTTGCCGGCCCACTGCCTGCAATCGACAGTGAAGACCCGCAAGATGCTGGATTTACAGGTTCATTAGTCATTGCAGAATTTGATTCACTTGAAAAAGCACGTGAATGGGCAGCCTCTGATCCATACGTTGCAGCCGGCGTTTACGCAAACACCGTTGTAAAACCATATAAAAAAGTATTACCAGCGTAACGAACACCCTGAATTTAAAACGTTATTTAATTCAGGGTTGGTTCACTGCTAATTAATTAAGCTGGCGAACGTAAAAGCGCATATTGGACGTTTTTACTTGAGTTTTAGTAGCTTAGTTAATTAGAATAGCTGGGTTTGATCTAGGAGTTCCCGTCATGCGTGTATTATTAACCCTTGGTTTAATTGCCTGTATTAGCGTCAGTGGCGCCGTACACGCAAGTACGACTGTTACCAAAGCAGTTAAAAAAACTGAGATCAGCAAAAAGAAAGCCGTAATACTTGCAAAAGAAGAAACTGACGGTAAAACCTTAAAAATTACAGAACAAGCAAAATTTTATACTGTGCGTATACTCAAATCTGACGGCCACGTCGTTGATTTACATATAAATAAAAAAACCGGCGAAGTGAAAAAGGATTAGCAAATGCGAATTTTAGTTATAGAAGATGATTTACACTTAGCAGACAACCTACGTAATGCTTTAGAGAAAGAACGTTACAGTGTTGATTTATGTCACGATGGCGAAGCTGGCCTATTCCATATTACAGAATACCCGCTAGATATGGCGGTGGTTGATTTAGGCTTACCAAAAATTGACGGTATAGAGCTAATCAATAAAGCACGTGCACAAGGCGTGACGATCCCTATTTTAATCTTAACGGCGCGCGACCGCTGGCAAGACAAAGTTGAAGGCCTAGATGCTGGTGCCGACGACTACTTAACCAAGCCGTTTCATGTTGAAGAATTAATTGCGCGTTGTAACGCACTTATTCGCCGCAGTGCGGGTAAAGCAAACCCTGAAATGACAGCGGGTCCAATTAAAATTCATACTCGCTCACAACAAGTTTGGGTTAACGACAAAGAACTTAGCCTTACGGCTTATGAGTACAAAGTACTTGAGTATTTAATGGTTAACCCGCAAAAAGTAATTTCTAAATCAGAACTTACTGAGCACATTTACGACCAAGATTTCGATCTTGATTCTAACGTTATCGAAGTATTTGTACTTCGTCTGCGTAAAAAATTAGACCCTGAAGGCACATTAAACCCAGTAGAAACACTACGTGGGCGTGGTTACAGGCTTAAAAGTCAGTGGTAGCATCGCAAATATCGCTTAAAATAAGGCAAGGATTTATCCTTGTCTTTGTTTTATTGGTGGCACTGCCTATTTTGTTTTACTCGATTGGTAAAGCGTATTACGCCTCATTAGTCGAAACCACCGAAAAAAATCTAGAAGCCCACTTATACTCCCTTATTTCTGAAGTCGACTTTACTGAGCGCGGCATTATTATGCCCAGCACAATTTTAACGCCTGAGTTAAATAACTTAAATTCAGATACCTACGCCATGATTTACCGCGATGATGTACCTGTGTGGCACTCAGAGTCGGCTGTAAACGTAAACTTTAAACCCGAGTACATAGAGCCTAAAGCAGGTGCGGCCGACTTTAGACGTGTGGTTTACAACAATGCGGTTTACTGGCAATTAAGCCTAACGGTCATTTTAAATAATATTGACCAATCTGAGCAGGCACGTTTTATATTACTCAAACGAAACGATGCATTGCTAAGGTTAATGGATGGCTTTAAACAAACCTTAGTCGATTGGATGTTTATAATGGGTATTGCGATTGCCGGTTTAATGGCAATTGGATTTATTTGGAGCGGCCGGCCGTTACAACGCCTTGATAAAGAAATAAAAGCCATTGAGTCGGGCGATATTCAAGAAATTAAAGGCTTATACCCTGTTGAGCTGCAAACAATTAAATCAGACCTAAACTTATTACTAGAGTCGCAGCAACGTCAAAAAGAGCGCTACAGAGCCTCTTTAAGTGACCTAGCACATGCATTAAAAACGCCCCTTGCGGTATTAAAATCAAGCCCGCTTGCTAATGATGCCGATGCCCAAGAGCAACTTGATAGAATAAATGTGATGATCGAGCATCAGTTAAAACGTGCAGCTACTGGCGCCTCAGATACATGGAAAAAACAAACTCCAGTTAAACCTGTGGTTGATTCTATTTTAAGTGCAATGGCCAAGGTATACCGCGATAAAGACATTATATTTAATTGTACCGTGACCGATAAAGATTACTTTTTAGGTGACCAAACAGATTTAATGGAATTACTGGGTAATTTAATTGATAACGCCTGTAAAGCGTGTCGCTCGCAAGTAGAAATACAAGTTATTCAAAGTAAAACACTGTGCATAGGCATTAGTGACGATGGACCCGGTGTACCCGAGGATAAACGCGAGTCTTTATTAACCCGTGGTACCCGCCTTGATACTTATGAAAGCGGCCACGGTGTTGGCATGGCAATAGTCTCTGACTTGGTTAAATCTTATAACGGTCACTTAACGATTAATAAGTCGGACACCTTGGGCGGCGCACAATTTATTTTAGAGTTTAATTACAATGATAAAAAATAGCCTTTTAATCACACTTGCGAGCCTATTAGCCCTAAGTGCTAATGCCAGTGCCAGTGCCAGTGCGCAAGCACAGTGTACGCTTGAGCAAAACGCAACGCCAAGCCAAACTAAACGCTATACGCAGTGTTTAGACACCCAAATAAATCAGGCTAAATACAATCAGGGTACTTGGGTTCAAAAACGTAAATATGAACTCACTAAATTAGAAGAGCAAAGCGGAAATACGCAAATACTGATGTTGTTTAAGCGCAGCGTCGACAACCACCAAAAGTATATTGAAGCAAGCTGCCAATGGCGCTATATATTAAAACTGCCAAATGCCAGCCAAGCTGCTATTGATTACAAATTATGTGAACTTGCACTTATTGAACAGTTTACTCAAGTGCTTAAAAAGCCACTTTAAACGGGGATTAACACCCATAAAAAAAGCGATTAATACTGTGTATTAATCGCTTTTTTTGTATCAAATATTTAATCAAATACGCAATTTTAAGCTATGAAAACCAATTGATATTATTTATCGTCTATCGACTCTCCAGTACCAAGTAGCGTGGCAACCCAGCGCCCTTCATCACTTGCCTCTAGGGCTATTTTAACAATCATGGTAAGCGGTACCGATAGCAACATGCCTACAGTGCCTAATAACCAACCCCAAAATATTAACGACAAAAACACCACCAAGGTAGAAAGCCCAAGCCCTTTACCCATAAATTTAGGCTCTACAATGTTACCCATTACCGTATTAATAATTAAATACCCTGCACCGACAAGCCCGGCTGTTAATGGTCCTTGTGTAATGAGTGCTAACAATACGGCAGGTACTGCGGCAATAATAGAACCTATATTAGGAATATAATTAAACATAAAGGCCAACACGCCCCACAGCACAAAGTAGTCAACATCTAAAATCCATAAATAAAATGCTGCAATAATACCGGTGGCTAAACTCACCAATGTTTTAATTGCTAAATACGAATTAATAGAAACCAAAAAGCGGTCAATTTGCTCCATTTTTCTATCTGGGTCGGCAAGTGCCATATGAATTTTTTTGCTTAATGCAGGCCCTTCAAAAAGCATAAACACCACAGTTAAAATTATTAAAAACATGTTTGCCATTACGCCACCTAAGCCGGTAAGCATATTCGTGGCTACATCGACCATTTTACCTGGGTCAAACATAGAGAGAATTTGATCTCTATCGATTAAGATATTGTATTGCGATGCAAGATCGACCAGCCAAACAAACTCTTCTTGTAACTGGGCTTTATATTCAGGAAGTTGCTGAGAAAAGTCGTTAACTGATTGTCCTACAAGGCCGCCTAAGCTTACACCTAAGCCCACAATGATAAGCACCACAATAACAACAGAAACCCCTTTAGGGATCCGATAGCGGCCAAAAAATGTGATCAGCGGGTTGCATACAATGGCAATAAACGCCGCCAAAATAAAGGGAATAATAATAACACTTGCGGCCTTAATACCGGCTAATACAACCACCAGGGCTGCAAATATTATTAAGCTTTTATTTACGCCAGTTAAACTTGCCAACGCGCCAATCCTTTTCTTATGAAATTCGCTTTAGTGTAAGGCAAAAACTAATTAAATGAAATATTTACAAAGTGATCGTTGTTTTTTAGTTAACGTAATAATTTGCATTAAGATAATTTAAATAGTATACATTTTAAACAAATCGTACACTTAAAATTGGTAAGATTTTTATGCATATTTTTTTTACAGGCGCTACAGGCCTAATAGGTAAACACTTAACGCCTTTTTTGCTGCATCATCATAAAGTAACCGTACTGAGCCGAAATAAAACCAAAGCCCATGTATTGCTTGGTCATAATATTGATGTAGTAAGCACGGTTGATGAGGTTAATTTTAACCATGTAGATACTGTGATTAATTTAGCCGGCGAACCTATCGTCAACAAACGCTGGACGCAGGCACAAAAACAAACAATTAAAAACAGCAGAATAAACCTTACCACGCAAATCAGCGATGCTATTTTAAATTGCAGCACGCCCCCTGCTACATTTATATCTGGTAGTGCCATTGGCTATTATGGCCGCCAAGGCGATACCCCGGTAGATGAAGACACCGACGATGTAAATGATGAATTTAGCCATCAGCTATGTAAAGAGTGGGAGCATGCGGCACTAAAAGCGCAAAGTGATAAAACACGGGTGTGTTTATTACGCACGGGAATTGTACTTAGCAAAAACGGCGGCGCTTTAAGTAAAATGCTTCCTGCGTTTAAATTTTTTGCAGGTGGCCCCATTGGTGATGGGAAACAAGGTATGTCGTGGATTCATATTGATGACATGATCCAACTGATTTTATTTATTATAAAACACACGTCGCTTTGCGGGCCAATTAACGCCACTGCACCCACCCCTGTTAGCAATAAAGTATTCAGCAAAAGTTTAGGTAAAGCATTGTCTCGCCCTGCGGCCCTAACCATGCCAAGCCCTGTGTTAAAAGTGTTAATGGGTGAAATGTCTGATTTGCTCACTACTGGGCAGTACGTGATACCCAAAAAAGCGTTAGCGCATAATTACCGTTTTCATTTTACGGATATAGATTCGGCTCTAAGAAGTTTAATAAAGTAGGTGTATTCAGCATAGATACACCTACTAAAGGTTATAAAAATACTACTTTAAGCTAGGTTACTGTAATTAATATAAGCTTTAGTATCTAGTCTCCATTAAAATAGTCGTTTTATAATAAAAGAACCTTTCTATGCTGCACTTACCAACCGTTATTAGCCTTTCTTTTATTTTAAACCTTATAATTGGGCTGTATTTTATCTCTATTTATCAATATAAAAAACAATCTAGTTTTTTATATTTTGGCCTAGCTTGTACCACCTTTACATTCGCCATACTATGCGCAAGCTTACGCGTGATCATTGCATGGCCGTTTATTACCCATTACTTTGCCAGTCTATTTATTATTGCTTGCCCACTTTTTTTAATTATGGGATTAAAAGCACTCAGTCCTTTAAATAAAAGCATATGCAGGCAAGTTAGCTATTTGCTCATAGTGGCTGCGGTTTTTTTACTCGTAGTTTACAACACCGCAGCAGAGCAAGTATTGGTTAGTTTAACTGTGGCAGGGTTATTTTTGTATGCCTCGTATATTGTTTTAAGCACCCGCTTTATAGCAAAATTACAACAACGTATGCTACTGCTTTGCCTATTACTGCACGCACTCGTTATGCTAATACAGGGAGTTTTATTACTGTTGCCGTTTTTTACTGCGCTCAACTTTAATTTTGCCTCTGTTTTGCAATTTACCTTGGCTGTACACTTAATACTTGCCACTAGCGCCGCCCTATTGCTGCCTTTTTTAGTGTTTGCCAATACAGAGTATACGCTCAACTCCCTTGCTAATCGCGACCCATTAACCCAGTTATTAAATAAACGCGGTTTAAATGCAGTGGCCAATACGTTATTTAATAAAAATAATGCCGAGCATCCCCTTAGCATTATTATGGTCGATATAGACTTTTTTAAGCGCGTTAACGATGAATACGGACACGATGCAGGTGATGAGGCAATTAAATGGGTTTCGCAGCATATTGCAGCGCTTTTTTCTAACAGCGCAGTTACCGCACGTGTTGGCGGCGAAGAGTTTGCAATTTTACTAAGCCACTGCACTTTAAATGAGGCACAGTGCGCTGCAAACACCCTCAGAAAAAACATTAAAAACAAGCCCTTTAGCTATTACGGCAACACCATTTATTTAAGAATAAGCGCTGGAGTGGCATGCAGCGATACTCAAACAAGCTCTTTTAAATCGCTACTTAGTGCGGCAGATAAGCGCTTGTATATTGCTAAAACCACAGGACGCGACAAAGTTATATATGAATCTGCACAAAATCCTTTTATAAATAACAAACCGGTTTGCACATAAAAAAAGCCCTTCAATTGAAGGGCTTTGACATACACACTAAAACAAAATGATTACTGACATTTAAGCCCAGCAGAGTCTGCCTTATTAGGCACAAACTGAATGTTTGCTACCGACACTGAGGTTTTACTGCTTGCATGTAAACTAAACGGGCTTGTAAGGCTTGCAAAGTCTACGCCTTGGTTAGCAAAACAACGTAAGTCTACCGACACCGACTGCCATTTATTTTTGATTGATTGATCAACCATTTTACTCAAGGCAATCGCACCACCACACTCACCTGAACAAGTCATAGCAAGGTTTACATCATCGGTTAGTGGTTCATTAAGTTTAATATCAAAACTAATAACGCCATTAGCCTCTAAATACGTAATGGTATCTTCTGCAAAGCTTGTGACTATTTCAGCACTTGCCTTTTGCTCGCCACTAAAATTAAATTGGCGCGCGTCTTCTTGAACTGTTTTATCCTCAGTACGGTATTTAAGTGCACCTAGTTGATGAGTACTGCTTGATACATCTAATAGCTCATCGCCAGATTTAAGTAATAAACGCCACGGAGCAACCGGTGCGCCAACTAAAATATCCATACTAGTGAGTGCTGAGTTATCTAATTTAGAGTCTTCGTCTAAGTTATCAGCCAATACATTTTTATCGCCATAAGTTAAACCAAAGCCGTACGGTAATAATGGGCTGTAATCGTCATCGCCTTTATTAACCGTTGCTTGTACTGCTGTTTTAGGCCATGAAAACGAAAGCTTGCCGCTAAAGTCATGTTGAATGCTGCCATCTTTGCCTTTTAAAATAACATCGGCAATACCGCCGCCCTCTGTACCTGGCAGCCATGCTGCAACAAATGCATCTGAGGCATTTAATTCACTGTTAACCCACATAGGGCGACCCGAAATAAATACCGATACAACCGCAATACCCTGCTCTTTTAACGACTTTAATAACGCGAGCGATTTTTTATTACCGCGCTCAAATTCAAGGTTATCTCTATCGCCATGGCCTTCTGCATAAGGCTCTTCACCAAATACCACAACGGCTACATCTGGGCGCTGCTCATATGAGCCATCCACACTTAAAATGGCACGTCCACCCGCCTCAGTAATTTGTTTTTCAAGGCCTGCGTAAATAGACGTGGCACCAGGAAAATCAGCATTTTTGTTATTCGTCCCTTGCCAAGTAATACTCCAACCACCCGACTGCTTACCTATGTTATCGGCTCCATCGCCGGCAATTAGTACAGTTTGGTTTGCATCAAGAGGCAAAATATTGTTTTTGTTTTTAAGTAAGACAAGTGATTCACGAACTGCCTGACGCGCAACTTCGCGGTGCTGCTGCGCACCAATTAGCTCAGTTTTACCCGAAAACTGACGCTTAGCCGGGCTTGGTTTATCAAATAAACCGGCACGCAATTTAACGCGTAAAATTCTACTTACTGCATCATCAATGCGCGACATGCTGATTTCGCCAGCTTTGACTTGCGCTATGGTGTTTTCGTACAGCGGCTTCCAAGCGCCCGTTGGCACCATAAAAATATCAAGTCCCGCGTTAACAGCCTGTGCACAGCTTTCGTTTGTACAGCCTTCAATTTGGCCGTGGCCGTTCCAATCCCCTACCACAAAACCATCAAAGCCCATGCGGGTTTTAAGCACATCGGTTAACAAGTATTTATTGCCGTGGTTTTTAACCCCATGCCAGCTATTAAACGATGCCATAACCGACTGACTTCCCGCCGATAAGCCGCCTACATAACCTTGGGCATGTATATCAAACAAATCTTGCTCACTGTCGATATTATTACCTTGATCATCGCCATCAACTGTGCCGCCATCACCTAAAAAGTGCTTAACGGTACTAATAACACGTTTATCACTTAAAAAGTCGCCATCGGCCTTGCCCTGTAAACCATTTACAATTGCAGCTGAATAATCGCGTACAATGCGGGGGTCTTCTGAATAACCTTCATAGGTTCTGCCCCAGCGGTCATCGCGCACAACAGCCACTGTAGGTGCAAATACCCAATCAATACCCGTTGCCATTACTTCAACCGCAGTGATAGCTGCTATTTGCTCAATCAATGCAGGGTTGTTTGCCGCACCTAAACCGATATTATGCGGAAATAAGGTCGCGCCAATTACATTATTGTGACCATGCACAGCATCGGTGCCCCACATTGTGGGTATTTTACTGCCATCAATAGAGTCATCTACCGACGCCTGATAAAAATCTTCAGCCAGTTTTACCCAGTCCATTGGTGTTGCGTGTTTATCACCATTAGGAAAGGCACCGCCCCCATTTAGGTATGAGCCAAAGCCATATTTGCGCATATCTTCAACGGTAATATCACGAATTTCTGGTTGAATCATTTGAGCTACTTTTTGCTCAAGTGTCATCGTTTTTAAATAATCTGCTATTTTGGCTTCAATTTCTGGGTCTTGTTTTACGGCAATATTAAGTTTTGGCCAAATTTTCTCTGTTTTAGACAACGCATTATTAGCTTCAGGAGTGGTTGTCGCGTCATTTGAACAAGCCGCTAAAATGCCTAGTGATGCAATTAATGAGGCACGTGCTATTTTATTAAGTGAAAAAGGGGTTTTCATTATAGAGTCTCCTGAGCTTGAACTGGTTTGCTTCCGCTTAAACCATAAAACGCGATAAATAAGTAACAAAAAATAGGTAAAACATACGAAAGTTGAACACCCACACTATCAGCAAGTGCACCTTGTAAAAGAGGCACTATTGCACCCCCTACAATCGCCAAGCACAAAATACCAGAGCCTTGTGCGGTATGCTTACCAAGGCCATTTAACGCTAAACTAAAAATAGTTGGGAACATAATCGAATTGAATAAACCAACCAGTAGTATTGACCACATTGCTAATTGACCCGACGTGCTCATGGCAATAACCACCAAAATAATAGCCATACTTGCGTTAAAGCCAAGTACTTTACCAGCGGGTAATTTTTGCATTACCGCTGCACCAATAAAACGCCCCACCATAGCTCCGCCAAAATAATATGTGATGTAGTGAGCGGCAACATGCTCTTTTAAACCGGCAATATTTTCTTGTGCTAAAAAGCTAACTAAAAAACTGCCAATCGCAACCTCTGCACCTACATACATAAATATACCCACAGCACCGAGTGTTAGGTGGCGGTATTGCCATGCACTACCTTCAATTGTCTCTGACTTTTCAGCGGCTTCTTTTTGCTCATTCATTATGTCTGGCAATTTAAGCCATGCAAAAATACCGGCTAGTAAAATAAGCATGCCTGCTAATAGTAAATAAGGAAGTTGTACCGACTCTGCATTTTGTGCCGGTGTTAAAAACGCTTCAGAGGCAGAGTCAAGAATCAAAAATGCACCAAATGTAGGGGCAACCGTAGTGCCTAGCGCATTAAATGCTTGCGTTAAGGTAAGGCGAGAAGACGCCGTTTTAGGGGCGCCCAATAAACTTACATAAGGGTTCGCAGAAACCTGCAATAAGGTAATACCGCTTGCCAGTACAAATAAAGCAAACAGAAATACCGGGTAATTGTGTAGCGCCGCGGCTGGGTAAAAAAGTACACAACCACATGCCGCTATAAGTAACCCTACTACAATGCCTTTTTTATACCCTAATTTTTTAACTATATAGCCACTTGGCAGTGACATTAAAAAATAAGCGCCAAAAAAACAAAACTGAACCAGCATTGCCTGAACATAAGTTAGGTTAAACACCGCTTTTAAATGCGGGATTAAAATATCGTTTAAGCAGGTAATGAATCCCCACATAAAAAATAAAGTAGTTAAAGAAGTTAATGCAAAACCATAGTTTTTATCTTGGTAGTTTTGCGACTGTGTGTGTGTCGTCAGTGGTGCTGAACTGGCCATGGGCTCTCCGCAATTTATTATTATAAATTAATGCAAAAGTCGTTATTAAAAATTGCCGTGTAACCCAGCAACATTAAAGAGTTGACCTTCGTATCAATTAACACTAATCTAAAAATGTAAGCGCTTTCACGTGTAATTAAATACGAACATGTAACATATTTCAACAAGTTTTATTTTTTTATAAACGCGCCCTTACGCTTCATCGCAGTAAATACAGTGGCTATTTATGCATTTAAGGTTTAAAAAGGTTTGTTACTAATGACAAAATTATCGTTACCATCTCATTCACCTCTATTAACAAAAAACTTTGTTTATGGTGTGGCTACGGCATCATTTCAAATTGAAGGCGGGTATGAGCATCGCCTACCCTGTATATGGGATACCTTTTGCGATACACCCAACAAAATAGCCGACAGCTCAAATGGGCATGTTGCCTGCGATCATTACAACCAGTGGCAAAATGATATTGAATTAATAGACTCGCTTGGCGTAGATGCGTATCGACTTTCTATCTCTTGGCCGCGCGTTATTACCTTATCGGGCGAGCTAAACCCTGAGGGCGTAAAGTTTTATACTAATATTCTTAATGAGCTTAATAAGCGCAACATTAAAGCGTTTGTAACGCTATATCACTGGGATTTACCTCAACATTTAGAAGATAAAGGCGGCTGGTTAAATCGCGATACAGCTTATGAATTTGCTCGCTATGTAAAGCTTATTAGCCAAGCATTTGGCGAGCGGGTATTTTCGTACGCGACCCTAAATGAGCCATTTTGCAGTGCCTTTTTAGGCTACGAAGTAGGCATACATGCCCCAGGTTTAGTGGGTAAAGAGTACGGTAAAAAAGCAGCGCACCATTTATTGCTTGCCCATGGTTTGGCAATGGATGTATTAAAGCAAACCTCGCCTAATACTCAAAATGGTATTGTGCTTAATTTTACACCTTGCTACCCCTTAACGCAGTCAGCAGAGGATATAAACGCAGCTCGTTACGCCGATGATTATTTAAATCAATGGTATATGAAACCAATAATGGATGGCCAATACCCAGAAATTATAAAACAGCTTCCTAGCAATCAGCAGCCTGAAATCCACCCAGGCGATATGGACATAATTTCACAATCTATTGATTACTTAGGCATTAATTTTTATACGCGCCAAGTATACAAAGCGCACCCTAGCGATATATACGAGCCACTTGCTCCACAAGGCCCTTTAACCGACATGGGCTGGGAAATTTACCCGCAGTCGTTTAGCGATTTACTTGTAACGCTTAACAACACCTACACCTTACCGCCTATTTATATAACCGAGAACGGCGCGGCTATGCCCGACACCATAAAAAATGGCGAGGTAAACGATGTAGATCGCGTAAACTATTATCATAGCCACTTAAATGCCGTTCACGATGCCACAGCCCAAGGGGTTAATATTATTGGTTACTTTGCGTGGAGCTTAATGGATAATTTTGAATGGGCTGAGGGCTATTTAAAACGCTTTGGTATTGTTTACGTTGATTATAAAACTCAGCAACGTACTATAAAAGCCAGTGGCCAAGCTTATAAAAGCTTGATACAAAGCCGCAAATAGCCAATAAAAGCTATTCGATTAATCGCATAAATAAAAATCAAAAAGCGAGAACCTAACATCATGATAAGTGTAAAAGAAAAAATAGCCTATGGCCTTGGCGATACGGCAAGTAATATTATTTTTCAAACAGTTATGATGTTTTTAATGCTTTACTACACAGATGTAGTAGGGCTTTCTCCTGCGGTGGTAGGCTCCATGTTTTTAGTGGTTAGATTGTTTGATGCCATCACCGACCCAGTGATGGGCAACTTAGCCGATAAAACCCAGTCGCGCTTTGGCCATTTTAGGCCCTATTTATTGTGGCTTGCCCTGCCCTTTGCGCTTATTAGTATTTTAGCTTTTACCACGCCAGAGCTTGAAGGCACTGATAAAATTATTTACGCCTTTACTACCTACACCTTGCTTATGGTGGCGTATACCGCCATAAATATTCCTTATTGCGCATTAGGTGGCGTGCTCACTAACGATGTAAAAGAGCGTGTTAGCGTGCAATCGTATCGTTTTGTGTTTGGTATGTTAGGCGGCGTTATTGTTGCGGGCTGTACAATGCCAATGGTTGAATACTTTGGCCAAGGCGATAATGCCAAAGGCTACCAATACACCATGACAGCAATGAGCTTGCTTGGCTTAGTGTTATTTTTACTGTGTTTTTTTGGTACCAAAGAGCGCGTAGAGCAACCGCCTGAGCAAAACCTGTCGTTGTTTAAAAGTTTAAACACCTTGATTAAAAACGATCAATGGCGAGTCCTGTGCGCTGCCGCGCTATTTTTACTCACTGGCCAAGTATTACGTTTAACCTTAGGTGTTTATTACGTTAAATACTATTTAGGGCAAGAAAATTTAATTACCTCCTTTATGACCCTAGGAGTGGTTGCCAGTATGGTTGGGTGTGCGTGTGCTCAGCCGTTGGCTAAGCGATTTTGTAAAATAAAAGCCTATATTAGTTTGCAGTTAATCGCTGCGGGCATATGTATTGCGAGCTATTTTATCTCCCCTGATAATATTACCTTGGCATTTGCCGCCTTTATTTTGTGGAAGTTTTTTTTAGATATGGCCACCCCGCTACTGTGGGCAAAAATGGCCGACACCATAGACTACGGGCACCACAAAACTGGGGTAAGAATTACTGGCCTAGTATATTCGGGCGTTATATTTTTTATAAAAATGGGTGTGGCGTTAGGCGGTGCAATTGCAGGCTGGCTTCTCTCTTTTTATAATTACCAAGCGCAAACAATGCAGAGCCTTGATACGCAACAGGGTATTTTATTATCGTTTACTATTATACCGGCGTTTGGTTCTTTGTTTGTTGCATTTATTATGCGTAAATACACGCTCAATAACGCACAGTTAGCCTCTATACAGGCATCGCTAAAAACTAGTGCTAGTTAACATTTGGTGGGTACGGTATTATTTGCCCGCCAAAATAAAGGATATAAGTGAGTTAACAATAACATGGCCACAATTTATGAAGTGTCGGAGCTTGCTGGCGTATCGTTAGCTACAGTGTCACGGGTAATGAATAAAAACACCCGCGTAAGTGAAAAAACCACTAAAAAAGTACTCGATGCAATGCAGCAGCTGGGCTATAAGCCCAACTCTATTGCGCAATCGCTTGCCTCTAACAGAACCAACAGCGTGGGTATTTTGGTCTCAGAGCTTCATGGTCCTTTCTTTGCTCAAATGATGGCGGGCATCGAGTCAGCCCTGCGCGCTGCGGGTAAGCACGTTATTATTACCACCGGTCACAGTGAAGACGATAAAGAAAAAGACGGCATTGAATTTTTAATTAGCCGCAAATGCGATGCGCTAATTTTACATGTAGAGTCAGTCAGTGATGACTACCTAATTGAGCTAAGTAAAGGTAAAACCCCTATTTACCTTATTAACCGATACGTACATTCACTTGAAAGTAACTGCATTAGCCTAGATAACGAACTCGGCGGCTACTTAGCCAGTAAATCTATTGTTGAACAAGGCCACACAAATATAGCTTATATCGCGGGGCCGCAAGTTAAAGCCGATGCCAGAAACCGTTTAAAAGGACATAAAAAAGCGTTGCACGAAAAAAACATCCCCTTTAATGAGGCGCTGTTTTACGAAGGTGATTTTAACGAAATTGGCGGCAGCAAAGGCCTTGAAAAACTTCTCAATACACGTATTCCGTTTAGTGCTTTAGTGTGTGCCAACGATGAAATGGCATCAGGTGCTATGAAATACGCCCGAGAGCATGGCTTTAATTTACCAAACGATTTGTCTGTTATTGGCTTTGATAACGTTATATTTGCCAATTACCTCTACCCTACACTTACCACCATAGATAACCCAGTAGAAGAAATGGGTGAAATGGCTGCAAAAATGGTGCTACAAGATGTGTATCAGTATAAAAACTTACACATAAACCGCGTGTTTGAACCCACCCTTATAAAACGTGATTCAACCCAAACACTGCCAAAATAACGCATAAAAAAACGGCGCTATATTAAGCGCCGTTTTTTATTAAACCCCAGTAACTTATTTTGCTATCCACGGGGTTACTTTAACTACGTTTTCTATATCACCAAGCAGATTTACATCATCTTCCCAGTTATCCTGTACTGCAAAGTAGCAGATTGATTTTTCGCACTGTATATGTGGGTTATTAAAGGTCACAGGCTCTTTAAATGTTACAGCAACGCCTTTTTGCTCAGGCAATAAAAACCACATAAGCTTACTAACAAAAAAGCCCGATAAATCGGTTAAAAGTTCATCTAACTCGTTATTAATTGTGTACAACGAATCTTTAGTTAAGCTAAGCCCTTCAAATTCGCTGGCCTCAATTTGCAGTTTTAACTGACAATCGTGATCAGGGTTTTGTGGCTCTACAACAATAACGGCTTTATCCGTATCGAGCTGCTTATCAAACGGTAAAAGTAACTGTGCTTTATCGGTAAAGTTGAGCGGGTATTCGTTATTTTCAGTTAAAATTGTGCCGCTTTTAATAGCACATGCCTCGTTTGTGGCAATATCGCTAATGTAAAAGTTAACCCGTGCATACTGAAAGTCGCCCTTGTTAACCACTTTTAATCTATCGTAAAAGCCATCGTACGACATAACAAACTCTTTGGCATTGACGGTACTTGCCGCCAAACTTAATAAAATGAGTATGGCGTTAATATTTATGAGTCGTTTTTTATTCATCAAAGTAAGCTCTGTTTTGGTTAATCATGGTGTTTAGCTCTTCTATGTAGGCCTCGCCGCGCTCTGAGTACGACATTAAACCATGCGTTAGTGCCGTTGCTGCAATGGGCTTTTGCTGTTGTCGTAAATCTTCGCGTATCAGGCGTAAATCTTTGTAGGCATTATGCGTGTTTATATTTCTAAAATACGAGCTTACTGCTGCGCGTACCGACTTAAATGCAGCAACTTCGTGCGCCGCTCCACTATTGCGGCGTCTTGGCACCATACCGCACCCTTTTGAATAACACCATTGGCCAAAAAAGTTAAGCCCTATGCGTGCAAAGCGCGATGTACCCCACGCCGACTCATTCGCCGCTTGCATTAGCGCAAGCTCTTTAGGAATAATATCAACACGGCGCAGCGCTTGGCTTAAAATTAGAGTGTTTACTGTTTCAGGTAAGCCATAGGCTTTTAAAATATTAACGATGTCGCGCTGTTGTTTTTTCTCGAGCGGTTCGTTGTATTCAAGCATCATACGCGCAATTTCTAACTTAGCGCGTTGCTGTAATATTTTTTTATTTTCAGCCTCAACATGTGGGCGAATAAAATCAAAAAATGCCTGTTTTTTCTCTTTTACATCAGCAAATTCAGAAAATTTAGGTAAGGTAACATTGTGCAGGGGTTTTTCTTTTTTCTTTACTGTTTTAGGTTGTTCACCTGTGGTTTGTTCTTCAACCTCTTGCTCATTACTTTGCATAAACGGATATGCAAGCGCCCATAAAAAAAATACGCTTAGTAACAGCTTTAAAATGGTTTTTAGCATGTAGTCTCTCTTTCAAACAACAATTATGCATGGGTAATACACACACATACGAAACCCCATTATACCTAAGCCACTATATAAACGCGAATAACTCCCTGTGTGTAACCCTTTAAGGGCCGCGCTTTGCTAAAAAATGCTAAAGTGGCTGCTTGCGATAAATATATTATCCACCAGCTCAGGTTATGTACTTGTTCATTCGCAATTTATTAGGGCATGGGTATACTGAGCTTATACCGTGTATAACAATGTTTTGTGAGTAAGCAGTATGGATAAGCAATGGCAAAGCCGAATAATAGAACAGTATAAAAATCGTCCTAACGATAATCGCTCCCCCTGGCAGGTAGACCGCTCTCGTATAATTCATGCCGCAGCTTTTAGGCGCTTACAAGCAAAAACCCAAATTATGGGGATAGGCTTAAACGACTTTTATCGCACACGCTTAACGCATTCTTTGGAGGTATCGCAAATTGGTACCGGCATATTACGGCATTTAAAAGCACAGCACAGCGATTTTGAACACTTCCCCTCTACCGGTTTATTAGAAACCTTATGTTTAGCCCACGATATAGGCCATCCCCCGTTTGGCCATGGCGGCGAAATTGCCTTAAATTATATGATGCGTGAGCACGGTGGATTTGAAGGCAACGCACAAACATTGCGTATAGTCGCTAAACTTGAGCCTTACTCTAACGGCCACGGCATGAACCTAACGCGCCGCACGTTGCTTGGCTTTATTAAATATCCCGCATTTATAGACGATTTATGGCACACCATTCCGAAGGTAAATAACACACGCTCATTTATAAAAGCAGATGATTGGCGCCCCGCTAAAGGCTTATACAAAGACGATGCACAAATATTTAAATGGATCATTGCCCCTTTAAGCGACAACGACAAAGCGCTATTAACTAGCCATGCACCAATAGATCAGTACCGTGCAAAAACCCGTTATAAATCGTTAGATAGCGCCATAATGGAACATGCCGATGACATAGCATATGCAGTGCACGACCTAGAAGATGCCATAGCCACTAAAGTGCTCACACTAGATGATTGGCAAACACACGCATTACCCCACTTAAACGCGCTTAATTACGATTGGTTAAACACTAAATTAGACTCGCTTACCCAACGCTTATTTTCAAAAAACGATTTTGAGCGTAAAGACGCCATTGGCGAGCTGGTAAATATGTTTATTATTCATATTCATTTAGATGTTCAGCATGGTGATTTTGAGTGCCCTATTTTAAAGTACACTGCAAAGCTAGACCCACAGTACGAGCACGTTTTACAAATACTCAAGCATTTTGTATTTAATCGCTTAATACGCGACCCTGAAATGCAGCAAATAGAGTTTAAAGGTCAAAACTTACTGATTGAATTATTTACCGCTTTTGCCAGTGACCCTCTGCGTTTATTACCCGAAACAACGCAAGCGCTTTATCTAGACGCTGAAAAACAAAACCAAGGGATGCGCATAATATGCGACTACCTAAGCGGCATGAGCGATGAGTACGCCTATAAAACCTATCAGCGTTTATTCTCACCAGTACAATAAAAAGCCAAGAGCACATCCTGCTAAGCGTTTGGTTAAAGGAAGAGCCTGTGTAAGGGGTTATTGCAAATAAATAGGCGTGAGCAAAAGCCGTTATCGAGTCCACTCGGTTACAAACCTTGCGCCGCAGTTAAATAACCTCTTGTTTGCAAAAATTTTTCCTGCAAAATCTAGCAGGTCCTTGTATATTTAATAAACTATAAAAATAAGAGCATTGACTATGAACACACCACACACTTTTAACTCCTTTAAAGCGTTTTACCCGTATTACTTAAAAGAGCACCGCAATGTAACCTGCAGAAGACTTCACTTTATTGGCAGCACGCTGGTACTTGCTGTCATCTTTATTGCATTAATCAAGCAGCAATATAGCTTGCTGTGGTTATTACCGATTATTGGCTACGGATTTGCTTGGATTGGGCATTTCTTTTTTGAAAAAAACCGCCCCGCCACTTTTAAGCACCCCCTTTATAGCTTATGGGGAGATTGGGTCATGTTTAAAGATATACTTACCGGTAAAATAAAATTTTAATTTTTATATTATTTTATTATAAAAATCACTCGCAACCTTTTTAAACGCTATACAAATTCCAGCTTAAATAATCTGCTCTTTATATGTTAATTTATTTAACATATAAAAGGTGGGTTATACACTTAATTTAAAAAAACACTGAGTAACAGCCGTTATTAAAGGCGTACACACTGCTCTTACCTGTTAACTAAAAGTAAACCTCATTATTGCCAATTATTTTAAGCTCCATCAGTTACTTACAAAACCTAGCCTATTTATAGCTTTTACCTCATTTAGTTTTATTAATTAAACCTTGTAACTATATATCCTTTAATTTTAATTGAATGTTATTCAATTGACTCATTTTGTTAATGCGGTTTATGTTCTCAAAGCAGCTCCATTAAAAAGTAGCGGCTGTAAAAACAAAAATTTTTAAATCAATGGGTGATCAGATGAGGATTAACAACATGAATAAAAGCCTACCGTTTAGGTTAAATAACTTAAAAGTGAGTACAGCAGTGGCTGTGGGTGCATCGCTTTCGCTATTTGGTGCGTTTAGTGCACACGCGGCACAGCAAACACCTCAAGCACAAGAAGATATAGAGCAAATTAGCGTTATAGGCTCACGCCGTTTAGGGCGCACAGTTGAAGACAGCGCCGTACCTATTGATATTATTGGCGCTGAGGCGCTTACCAGTTCAGGCCTTACTGAAACAAACGCGCTACTGAGCAATTTGTTACCAAGTTTTAACTTTCCACAGGCATCGCTTACCGATGGCAGCGACCATGTACGCCCTGCACAACTACGTGGTTTAGCACCCGATCATACCTTAGTGCTGGTTAATGGGAAGCGTCGTCATAGTAGCGCACTGCTTAATTTAAATGGTTCAACGGGCCGTGGCTCATCTTCTGTAGATTTAAATGCAATACCAGCTAATGCTATTGAACGCATTGAAGTTTTACGTGATGGCGCTGCGGCGCAATACGGCTCTGATGCTATAGCGGGTGTGATTAATATTGTACTTAAAAGCGCAAGCAGCGGCGGCTCCCTTGCTGCTATTTATGGGGCTAATATCACCGAGATGGATGGTGTGCCTCAGCTTGAATCGGTATCTGAGGGTAGCGATGGCAACCTAGCATTTACCGAAGGCGGCGATCGCTCTTTAACCGATGGGCAAACGCTCACTTTGCAAGGTAATATTGGTTTAGAGCTTGGTGATAATGGCTTTTTAAACATTTCGACTGAATACCGCGACCGCCACTCAACTAACCGTGCCGATTACGATCAACGCGAAAACTACGACCGATTAGAAGATGGCTCGCTCGACCCCCGCGAGTTTACAGTTAACCGTTATAACCATAACTTTGGTAATGGGGATGTAGAAGACCTATCGGTTTTTTATAATGCAGGTTATCAATTAACAAACGATATCGATTTATATTCGTTTGGCTCTTACAGCAAACGTGAAGGTGAAGGCGCTGGTTTTTATAGACGCGCAAGCGATAGCCGTAATATAGAAGAAATATACCCCGACGGTTTTTTACCTGTGATCACCTCAGATATAAACGACTACTCACTCGCGTTAGGTGTTAAAGGCTTTATAAGTGATTGGAACTACGATGTATCGGCTGTGTATGGTGAAGATGCATTTGAATTTGGTGTAACCAATAGTTTAAATACCTCATACGGCCCAACAAGCCAAACACGCTTTGATGCAGGTACGCTGACATACGATCAACTTACTTTAAATGTTGATTTAAGCCGCGAAGTGGATGTCAGCTTTTTAGAAAGCGCGGTAAGTGTTGCCATTGGGGCTGAGTACCGCACAGAAGGCTATCAAATAGAAGCTGGCGAAGAAGCCTCATACGCACAAGGCTCATTTGGCCCAGGTGGCGTAGTCACAGGCGAAGATGGCCCATTTGGTGCAGCAGGTGCGCAAGTATTTCCAGGCTTTACCCCCGAATCAGAAGGTGACAACAGCCGCCATAATGTAAGCTTTTACATAGACTTAGAAACCTACCTGACAGATGATTGGAATATAGCTGTGGCAGCCCGTTATGAGGATTACTCAGATTTTGGCGATACACTTAACGGCAAAATTGCAACGCGCTATTCGTTAACCGAAGATTTAGCCATACGCGCTTCAGCCTCAACAGGATTTAGAGCACCTTCATTACAACAGCAATATTTTACTTCGGTTGCTACCGTATTTGTTGATAGCGTTCCGACCGAAACCGGCACCTTTGCACCAAGCAGCGATGTAGCCAAAGCGCTTGGCTCACCGGGCCTTGATGCCGAAGAAGCCACTAACTACGGGGTTGGCTTTACTTGGTCTACCGATTTTAATTTCAGCTTATCGGTTGATTACTATCAAATACTAATTGATGACCGTATTGTTTTATCTAACAATTTATCGGGCGCAGCAATAGAAGAGTTACTAGCAGGTACGGGCGCTAACCAAGGCCGCTTTTTCTTAAACGCTATAGATAGTAAAACGCGTGGTGTTGATGTGGTTGCCTCGTACAACTTAATCACCGATGGCTATGGCGATATTGCCTTTAACTTAGGCTATAACTACGGCAAAAATGAAGTCACTGATATTATTGACCCGCCCGCTGAACTACAAGGTGCTGGGTTTGATCAAGACAACTTGTTCTCAGGTACAGAGCTGCGCCGCTTTGAAGTAAGCACCCCGCGCAATAAATACAATTTAAGTGCTACATGGACCCATGATGCGCTGCGTACCACACTTAGAACTACGCGTTATGGTGAAACCCAAGACCCTTCATCAACGCCTGAGCTAAACGAGGTATTAAAGCCTAAGTGGATCACTGATTTAGATGTAGCCTATGCCGCTACCGATAACCTAACGCTTAGTTTAGGTGCCAATAACATTTTTGATGTATACCCAGATCCTACCCGCGAAAATGTAGAAGAAGTCTCTACTTTTTCTCGCTTGTTTGCTTATTCGAGCTTTTCGCCTTACGGATTTAATGGCCGTTACGTGTATGGCAAAATAGAAATGAAGTTTTAAGCGCTATACATTTCAAAAAGTACTCAAAAACACAAAAGCCACCTAGTCGGTGGCTTTTTACTGCGAACTGCTCAAATCAATTAGATTTTAGTTAACCAGCCGTGTTTGTCTTCACTTTTACCCCATTGAATATCGTTCAATGCTTGGCGTAATCGCGCTGTTGTAGGACCTGGCTCGCCACTGCCTACTTTGTATTCTTTATCGTTATGAATAAACGTGCCTACCGGCGTTAACACCGCAGCAGTGCCTGAAAGCGCAGCTTCTGTGCCTGGCTTTGCAGCACGCTCTAAAAGCTCGGTAACGCTAAAGTTACGCTCGCTTACTGTCATGCCTAAGTCTTTTGCAATGGTTAAAATGCTATTACGGGTTACGCCATGTAAAAACGTGCTATCAAGCGCTTTGGTAATAATTTCGTTACCATCAATAAGAATAAAGTTAGCTGCACCTGTTTCTTGTACGTCGCCGCCAGGGCAAAACAAGATTTGATCGGCTTGGTATTTTTCGCGTGCTGCGCTAATTGGTGCAAGTGCACTGGCGTAGTTACCGCCACTTTTTACCATGCCCATGTGCGGGGCACAGCGCATGCCATCTTCTTCAAGTAATACACGCAGTGCAGTAGCGCCGCCGGTAAAGTAATCGCCAACTGGCGATAAAAGTGTATATAACAACGAGCTCATTGACGGTGCAGCCGCTTTACCAATGGCAGCCTCTGTTCCTATGTGAGTTGGGCGAATGTACATAGAGCCTGGTGGTAATGGCGTTTCATCAGCATACTCTTTAACAATCTCGATAATCATGTCTTTTAGCATTTGACCGTCAAAGCTTGGTAAGCTTAATAACGCAGAGCTTTGCTGCATACGCGCAATGTTTGCATCTATTCTAAAAATATAAATAGAGCCATCTTCGTGGCGAAAAGCTTTTAAGCCTTCAAAACACGTGCTTGAATAATGAAGGACGTGCGCGCCCGCATGAAGTTCAAGTTTATCGGAAGGGACGATTGAGCTTTCGCTCCATTGGTTATCAGAAAAACGAGCTTGAATCATCTGCGGCATAAACACGGTACCGAATGCGGCCATTTTAATCTCTCTTGTGTGGTCTATTTTTCTCCATTGTATGACATTCATGCATCATTTAACCATAGCAAAACTGAGGCTTTTTTAATTATCAAAAAGAAATTTTTGCAACTGCTGTTTATAAATTGGCCATATTGCTAAGCACATACAAAAAAGCCGATTAATGCACCTTCATTAATCGGCTTTTTAAAGGCACATTATTTATTTAAACGAGTACCTAATTTATTTAAACGAGTACCTAATAATACGTTTTAATACCGAGCTGTACTGTTTATAAAAACCACCTGTATGATAATCAATACCGTGTTTTTGCATAACGGCTTGCACTTGCGGGGCCACTTCTTGATAGCGAGAGGACGGCATATCAGGAAATAAGTGATGCTCAATTTGGCAACTTAAATGCCCAGTTAAAACATGAAACCAGTGCGGGCCTTTAATATTTGATGAGCCTAAAACTTGGCGATAGTACCACTGCCCTTGCGTTTCGTTTATGCAGTCTTCTTCTTTAAAGGTTTCGGTGTCCTCGGTAAAGTGGCCACAAAAAATAATGGTTGAGGTCCATAAATTACGGATTAAATTTGCCAGTAAGTTGCCTGCTAATACCCATAAAAACAAAGGGCCTGCCAATAAAGGAAATATCACATAATCTTTTATTAATTGGCGCGCACCTTTACTAAAAAAGCGCTGTTTTAGGGTAGAATGCGATACACCCCCTTCGCGGTTTTCTTTCTTTTTACCTATAAACACACGTTCCGCTGCCAGTTCGTGATACGACACACCCCACTGAAACAGCACACTTAAATTTATATATGTAATAAACTGCCACACATTTTTTAAGCGCCATTTAAAATCATTGCTTAAACGTAATAACCCATAACCAAAGTCTCTGTCTTTACCAATAATATTAGTGTAGGTGTGGTGCTCAAAGTTATGAACGCGATGCCAACTTTGACCATCGCAAGCAATATCCCATTCGTAGTGTTGCGAGTTAAGCTGCTTGTCGTTCATCCAATCGTATTGGCCGTGCATAACATTGTGGCCAATTTCCATGTTGTCTAAAATTTTTGCCAGCGCTAATAACAGTACACCCGCAACCCATAAAAGTGGCTGAATAAAGCCCAGCATAAGTAAAATACGGCCACTCCACTCACATAGCCGCTGCTTTTTAACAACCGAGCGAATGTAGTTTGCATCTTGTTGCCCGACTTTGCCTAGCGTATCCATTTTTATGCTATCTAAATCGTGGGCTAACTGATCAAAGTTTATGTTTTTCATAGCTGTAACTCCAAGTCGCTAACAGGTTGACTTACACACAGTTGAATTAACTGCTCGCCGTTATCACTCAACTCACCAGTTTTTAAATTACGCACCACGCCTGACTTTTTAATGCACTGGCACTGGTGGCAAATACCAATGCCACACCCGCGTTTAACCGGTAATTGTTTTGCTTCAAACTGTGCTAACAATGCGTTATTAGCATTTACGACATGAGCGCTGCTATTAATCTGTACGTTAAACAGGCTGTCGTCATTTTGGCTTGGCAGCGTTAAACCAAATGCCTCTTGGTAGTAATTTAAATGGTGTTTTTTAGCAAAGTCACACACCATTTTCATAAAGTTTGCAGGCCCACAGCAGTATATATCTGGGTTTTCCCATACATTTACATGGCGAGTAATATCATCTGATTGCTCGCGTGTGAGCAGTAAAAACGAAAAATGCGAAAACTGGTTTGCTAATGCGCTTAGCTCGTCTACACATTGGTGTGCAGCAGCTTTGGCATAATATATCAGCGATACTTTTTGTGTGGTATGTTTTAAATGCTCACTAATCATGGCAAGCATAGGTGTAATACCCGAGCCGCCCGCTATAAACGTTGCATTGTTTTGGGTGTTTTTATAAACAAAGTCGCCACTAGGTGCTGAAATATTGCACCACTCACCGACTCGTAAAGCACTACTTAAAAGGCTTGTAAAACGCCCTTGCTCATTAGTTTTAATTAATAAACGCACCAACCCCGTTTTTTTAAATTGCTCAGGGCTTGAGGCAACCGTAAACACACGTGTTAATAAACGCCCGTTTATTTCTACCGTTAAACTAATATGTTGGCCAGCAATGTGTGCCTGCCAGTGCTGAGTAGGCTTTAAGGTAATACTTAAAAAATCACCATTGTGCTGCGTCAGCTCTTCTATTTTTGCTCTATAAAGACCAGCACGCCACGCAGGCTTAACCATTTGCATAATGGGCTCAATGTAGCCTGCAAAGCTTTGATGGTGTAAAAACCACTTCGAAAATTGGTCTAATACTTTAGTAATCATCACTATTAATCTCTTGGATATTAAATATTGAATTTGAACTTACATGTGTACGCTCAAACTTCAGCGCACAAGTGTACGCCCAAAAAAATTAATTTCAATAGTATTAGAGTAAATATTCAGTTTTTTTAGCGCAATTTTTACGCAGCTCTCTAATTTAAAACGCTGTACTAAAGCCTCAATTAAGGTGTAATAAATAGCTGTTTAAAATATTAAAACCAGCCATACAGCACTTCGGGTAAACTCTTTATGATTGAAATATATATAGTTTTTATTAAAGCGCTACATTTAGCAAAATCATCAGCAACATGCTAATGTAGGTATTACTTGCTTATTTATTGGACAGGGATATGACTGCGTTTATACCTACAAAAACGATTGCTAAAACATTATCAACGGCGTTTATAGCTGTACTCGTTTCAACGCCGGTGGCAGCTGTAGATTACAAAGCCCTTGATGTATTACCGCTCAATGTAAAGGCCGTCAGTGTGACTAAAGGGGTAACTATCCCCTGGGCTATTGAGCCGTTAAGTAATGGTGATTTACTTATAACCGAGCGAAGCGGCACACTTTATTTACTGCCTAAAAACTCAGCTAACTTAACTAAGCTCTCGGGTTTGCCAAAAATTGATGCCAACGGGCAAGGCGGTTTACTAGATTTAGCCCTACATAGCGACGCAAACGATAGCCAATGGCTTTACATAACTTACTCAAGTACCCACGGCGCTAAAAGTGGCAGTAATACAGCCCTAATGCGCGCCAAGCTTAGTGACGATCGCACTGAACTTTTAAGCACACAATTACTATACAAAGGTGAGCATAACAGCACAAAAGGCCAGCACTACGGAAGCCGTATTGTGTTTGATAACCAAGGGTATGTTTACTTTTCGATTGGCGATCGCGGCTCGCGCGATAAAAACCCACAAGACTTAACCCGTGATGGTGGTAAAATTTATCGCTTACACGATGATGGCCGTATTCCTAAAGATAACCCGTTTGTAAATCAAAAAAGCGTTAAACACGCTATTTGGTCTTACGGACACCGTAACCCGCAAGGCATGTGGTTTGATAACCAAAATAATATTTTATGGTCTCACGAACACGGCCCACGTGGCGGCGATGAGCTAAACATAATTAAAGCGGGCGCTAATTATGGCTGGCCGGTGGTTAGTTATGGAGTTAATTACAGCGGTACGTCGTTTACCGACATACAAGAAAAAGACGGCATGCAATCGCCCGTACTGCATTGGACCCCCTCCATTGCCCCTTCTGACATGTTATTGGTTAGCAGCGATAAGTACCCGCAATTAAAAGGTAAGCTTTTGCTATCGTCTATGAAGTTTTCGTTTTTAAGTGCACTGGAAATATCTAACAAAGGTGTTTCAAAGCAATATAAAATTTTAGAAGGAATAGGCCGCGTTCGCAGCTTAGCACAAGGCAGTGATGGCTATATTTACTTAGGCATTGACGGACAAGGAATTAAACGCCTTGAGCCTGAGCTATAAAACCGTTAGTAACCGCAGCATAGCAAATAATGCGTTTACCTTGTTTTTATATAACAAGGTAAACGCCCTCCGGCTAAAAGAACTATTTAGCTCTTTGTAGCGTATGGTAATGCTAGGGCGTGTTGATCTTTGATGGTTGAATTTGCAGCAGTATGTTTGGTTTTTAGGCAAGGCAGAGCCTATGAAGTGTGGTTACTCCCCATAAATAGGCGATAACGCAGCATAAATGCCAAACATGCGCTGCCCTTCGGGTTCTGCCTAGGGGCGATAAACTCTTTGTTGCCTACATGGATGTAGGTAAGGGGCGTGAGCAGGACGCGGAAGCTTTGCTTGGTTTTTACTTAGCCCACTAGGTTACAAACCTCGCGCCGCGATTTAATCGCCCTAGATTGAACAAATTTCAATCCGCAAAGATCAACACGCCCTAATACTTTTATAAAACTAAGGAGCCACATGTTTTCACTATTTAAATCAGACCCGACAAAAAAATTACGTAAAGAGTACGATGCAAAGCTTGAGCAAGGCATGCAAGCACAGCGTAAAGGCGACATTAAAAGCTACGCCATGTTAAGCGCAGAAGCCGAAAAAATCTGGAGTGAAATAGAAGCGCTTGAAGCAAAAAAGCCAGATAATACCAATCGTGCTAAGTAATTAGACATTTATAGCGACGGATAAATAGAGTGATAACAAGGCATAAATTTCGACATGTAGTTGTTCTACATGAAAAATTTATAACGCAGTTAACGCTTTATTTAGCACGCGAGAAAGGCTAAATATTTAAGTCGATTGGTATAAATATCGTGTCTGTACTGTTTTAAAAGTAGAAAGACGCGTTTAGTAAATAATTCATCACCTCGTTTTATAGCCTCCACCAGCCAAAAACCACCTTTTATAATAGGCTTGCATAAACAAATGTACTTAAAGCGGTTACTTATATTTTCGATGCATTTTTTATTGGAGGTTAAATGATTAAAAAAGGGGTTTGGATGTCATTTTAAATCTTTAACTGCTGTATTTGCTTACTGCGCAGGCGTTTTACCTCCTAAGTCAGAAAATAAGGACAATTTCCTCTTTTCCACCTGCCATAAAAAGAACACCCCGCCTTAAAGTTTAATACTCGCAATGTGTTACAAGATTTGTTATTAATATTAAAAATAATTAAGAGGACGTACATTGCTCATAAAAAGAGGAAAGTGTCCTCTGATAAAGCTGTTAGCCGTATGAGCACTGTAGCTTCTGCATCATATTCATCAACTAGAGAATGTTTCATGACAAGTGTAAATTCTGAAAGGCACGTATTTTCGTTTGAAGGTGGAGATCAGTTAACCACGATTGGAGCTACCTTCTTAGTTTCGTATCTGTTTCATCAATATATTGATTCAACTCATAAGAATTGGGAAAAAATAAAAACGAAAAATTCAAGAGTTAGCACCATTAACCGATCAGAGAATTATCATCGTAATTGGCTTAATCACATAGGTAGCATGAGCGATGCTAATCTAAATAGAAATACTTTAGATCTTGATGCTCCAGTTGTAAAAAAAATGGCACTTGAAATCCAGCAACATTTATCGAAATAATACGCCTAACAAGGGTTTTCAAGTCGGACAAATTATAGTTGGCTTTTTGTTCGTTCTTCACTTATTTTAGCCAACTGAAATTTGCCGCTTAAAACGGCGTTATATCCCAAAAGGAGTACGGTTTTGAATTTTAAGTTTATATTACCCTTTTCTGTATTATTGGCAGGTTGCCAAATAACTAAAGATATTGAATACAGTTCACTTCAAACCAATAGCGCATCATGCCAAATCCCAGTATCAAGCCTTGAAATAAACTCTCCAAAAAAAGGTGAGAATGTATTTAAATTTGAAGATATTGTTAATGCTAATGTAGCTTCTGGAGGCTCGTTCATTTCAATGAGTAATGTTAAGCGTGCAGATTTCAATTACATTCTAACTCAGGACTCTGCTCCAGACCTAAAGAACCAATTGAT
Organism: Pseudoalteromonas sp. R86517; assembly: GCF_042466295.1. NCBI lineage: Bacteria > Pseudomonadati > Pseudomonadota > Gammaproteobacteria > Alteromonadales > Pseudoalteromonadaceae > Pseudoalteromonas > Pseudoalteromonas sp. R86517. The sequence goes on along the minus strand of NZ_JAXHCB010000001.1, from coordinate 1,209,944 downwards.
TGATATTTACCCTGAAACAGGTAAAGAAAAAGCACAATCAGATATAAAGTTTAATTACTATTTAACTAGCTCATCTACAATGGAAAATGAAGTTGCTCTAGTAATTAACGCCTCTTTCGACTTTGCTGGCTCAACCAAGAACTATCAATCCTCTACTAAGGGTAAATATTCAACTTTCCCTGTAACTTACCCTAATCAAGAGTTTTTAAATAAATTATTAAGTAACGGTATCAATGATATTAAAAAACAGATTTGTACATCGGTGTAAATGGCTTATAACAAGTCATTTCAGCAGGTCAAATTACAGTTGGCTTTTGCTTCTGCGTCGCTATTTTAGCCAAAAATTATCTGCCTCTGAATGAGGCATTATGTGTATGAATGAGGTTATGCGAGCCGAAATTTACTGAGTGTGAATTTGAGAATAAATTATTAAGTCAGTGCTGTGAAGATCAGAAATTAGCAGTTGTTATTTATTATAAAACACAATCCAACGCTCTTAAATGGATGAATACAAATATGTCTGCACTAGGAAATCATACACCTTTAAAAAGCATCACATCTCAACCTAATAAGTAAAAATCAGTTTTAATGTCAATGGCTTATTAGTTCCATACAACTTGCTTACATAGACATTGCCCTTCCCCAATTTACTATACCTCTTTAGTATTTCCCTCATACACATTTGCAGGATTAATTTGCATTAGCAGTGCTGGATTATCTATCGGTTTAAACCCGTATTGCGCATAAAGGCCATGGGCATCAGAAGTGGCTAATAAAAAGCGCCTGAGCCCTTGCAGCTCAGGGTGTTCTACAATCGTTTTAACCAATAACTTGCACAGACCATTACCTTGCAAATCTGGGATAATAAATACATCAGCCAAATAGGCAAAGGTGGCGTTGTCGGTTACTACGCGGGCAAAACCCACTTGCTCGTTATCAGCGCTGTAAACACCAAAGCACATTGAGTTATCAATCGCTTTTTGCATAACGCTATTAGGTATTCCTTTAGCCCAATAGCTATTAGCAATAAAGTTATAAATAACGTTAAAGTTAAGCTTGCTTTTATCTGTGCTTACCGTGAAATTATGGGTATTTATAGTCATAATTTATTGTCTTTTAATCATAAAATTTGAATCAATAATCTTTAACATTTTTTAACTGTTTATCATGTACTTTTGAAAGCAGCAATATCGAGCAAATAGCGCCAAATAAGGCAATTCCCATATCAGATTGAGTATCCCATACGTACCCTTGCGTACCTAAAAATGCTTCTGAGTTTTCACCGCTTAACACTGCAACCCACCACTCTATTAGTTCGTAAAAAGCACTAAACGCTAAACATATCGATACAACAAACACATTTAGCCAGCCTTTACCATTTACTACGTTTTTACGTAGTAATATTTCACGCGCTAATAATGCAGGCACGAACCCTTGAAAAAAGTGCCCTACTTTATCGTAGTTGTTACGCTCACTGCCAAATAAGTTATCAAACCAAGGGACTTCGGCGTAGGTGTAATGCCCGCCAACCATTAGCACAATACAATGCGCTAATATAAAGCCATATAAAATGGGGGTGAGTTTAAAATGCTTATAGCTGCTTGCCATAAGCACTAAACCAATTATTGCGGGGATAACTTCAAGCAGCCAAGTAAACTGATCTTTTGGGTTAATTCCGGACCAAGTTAATACAATAAAAAACAGGCCAAGCCATAAATACTTCATTTAGAATCCTTGTCTAAATTGATTAAATTTACAGCATTTTATATCTCTAAATCGCCCGATGCTACCGATAGTTTGTTTTAGCGGTTAATCGATTAAATAAGCTAGGAAAAAACCGTTTAATGGTCGGTGCCCAGCCGCTTAAGCCTTTGCCAACAATCACTTCGTCTTTTTTATTATGAATTGCGAGGATCATTTTTTTAGCAGCTAGGCTTACATCCATGCCATTTTCTATTGAGTGCTCTGGCTTGTTTTGCGCTATGCCTTGCTCGTTTAACGAATTATGTGCAATGGCGGTTTTAATAGAGCCAGGGCAAATAGTTAAGCAATGAATATTATGCTCTGCAAGCTCTGCACGCAGGCAATCCATAAAGCCCACTACCGCATATTTAGAGCCTGAATAGCCCGTTCTAAATTTAGAGCCTACTATACCTGCAACGCTACTAATAGAGACAATTGAACCGCTTTGCCTTGCTACCATAGTAGGCGCTACCGCCTTGGTAAGTGCAATGAGGCCAAAATAGTTAACTTCCATCAACTGGCGGTAAACATTAAAGTCGTTTTCTAAAAATAGGCTGCGCTGCGACACCCCGCCGTTATTAATTAAAATATCGATAGCAGGTAATGTACTCATTAAATCAGTAACTTGAGCCAATACAGCTTCAGGCGCTGACAAATCAAGAGGCACAATAATGTGGCCATCGCCATGTAAGCTTTGTTTTAGTTCGTTAAGTTTATCAACGCTTCTGGCTGATAAAATAACCTTGGCACCCAGTGCTGCAAACTGTATTACGAGCTCTTTGCCAATACCTGATGATGCGCCGGTGATCCATACGGTTTTATTGTTGTATTGCATGGGTTATTTGCCTTTATTATTTTATCCGCTGCTAATAGCAATCGTGTTAAGTTTTATACGTTTATAACGACATATATATGATTTATAACGCGGTTAACGCTTTATTTAGTACACTCGAATAACTAAATATTTAAGCCGCTTAGCGTTATGCTTTGGTAGGGCCTGCTATGGCGTTAACTTCATGCTCTAGCGATTTATAAAGCCCCATTAAAAATAAAAACTCAACGGTTACATACAACGGGCCAATAATTAAGCCAATTAAATCATCTACAAACGCAGGCTTTTTACCCTCATAGTAATGGCCAATAAACTGCAGCACCCATCCAAATACAAACACGCCCACACCAATACTTAACCAAGGCCAAAAAGCCATAGCAGCGATTGGCTGGGCTGCTAAAAGCAATAAGGTAAACAGTACACCCATTATTAAGCCAAGTGACACGCTCAGCATTAAGTAATACACCACGCTTGCAAAAACAAAAAGCTGCGCGCCATCAATAAGCAGGCTACCAATGGGTATTTGAATACGCGCTAACAAGCACAGCACCGCAAATACAATAAGCGGAATGCCAAAAAAATGAGTTAAAACATTGCGTTTAGAGCGATGGTACAAACCGTATGTACCAAGCTGTTGCTGTAGAGTTTTCATGTGTGTGCCTTTTATTGTGTTTTTTTACACTATATCAGGCTTTTAAAATATCACTCTGTCGGGTAACCGACATTTACTGATTACAAAGTAGCTCTAAAGCAGATTGGTTTAAAATGGTCACTTTGTTATAGCCGACCTCAATGAGTTGCTGCTTTGCTAATTTTTTTAGAATTTGATTGGCGGTTTGCCGTGTAAGGTAAGTCATATCAGCCAATTGTTGCTGAGACAAAGTAAACGTATGGCCATTACTATGCGCTAAATGCGCACACAATATAAGCAAGCGTTTTGCAACGCGCTGCTCGGCACTTAATAGTGCGTGATCTTCCATGCTAGTAAACATAACCCGCAATTTTTGTGCAAGGAGTAACCCAAAGTCTTGCCAATAATGCGGGTATTGTTTTAACAGTTGCTCAAGTGCGCGTTGCCCAATAAAACACAGTGTTACATCGGTTTGCGCATAAACATCGTGGGTGCGCATTCCGCGGTCAAATAAAGTGACTTCGCCAAACCACAGCGAGGCATCAACAAAGCTTAAAACAGCTTCTTTACCATTATTACTTACCCCACTAATACGCACCACACCACTTAATACAGCATAAATACCGTCGTGTTTATCACCTCGTAAAAAAAGAGATTGGTGCGCGCTAAGGCTTAAAGTTTTTGCGTGGCTTAGTAAAAACTGTTTTAAGTGTGCATCACGCTTAGAAAACCACTGCCCTTGTTCAATAATGTTACAATGTGCTTTACTTAATCCATTCATTGCATTGTGTTTATATGTGGTTGAAGCTCTATTGCCAACGACTTAGGCAAGTCTAAATTACTGGCAATAACAAAGTCGTTATACGCTTCATTACCAGAGAAAAACTCCGCAATAAGCGTTTTATTTTTATATACGTTCACTGAAACACCACTGCCCATACCACCAGCATTAATAATGTAGTAATAGTAATTGCCTTTGTTAAAAAACAAAATACTTTCGCCTACTTTCCCTATTTGACGATAGTAGCTACCAAATGGCTGCGCGGCAGTGGCCGTATACTCTAGGCCAATTTTTTGCTCAGTGCCATAACGATAAGTAATAGCTGAGTTATCATTGGCCACACACACAGACAAAATATTATCAGTGGGCTTTAGTGTATAAGTCACTTTTGCGGTTGGGTTGCGTATAACCTTTTGCATTTTTGCATTTATATATGCTGTTTCACCACGTTTACAGTGACTTGGTACAATTCCCTCTATTAGGCCTTCTACAACAAGGTGCTTTTGCTCAATAGCAGTAGCCGGTAAATTAGCGTTTTCGTTTTTAGCCACTAATGGCGTTTTACTGCTACTAAATAAACTCACTTCCTCATCGCAACCATTTAAAAAGAGTACGGGAATACAATAGCAAAAAGAGATCAATTTGAAACTCATACTAATTCCATCTAATACAACTTAACCTTAAAATAGCGGCAAAATTAAGCACTAGCAACCATTAAAAATGGTAAGTTTTATAAATCTTTTTTTTAACCATGTTATGCAAATATTGCTTTACTATTTAGTGACTTATTTAATGTTTATTTACACATTAATTGGTTTATTTACGAACAATTCATAAACCAATTATTACCCGTATGTCTATTTTCAATATAGGGACAATAAGCCCTCTTTTTAAAATACTTAAACACAATAATTGCGAATAAATGTTGGCTTTATTAATACAAATTCGCTTGGTTAGGTAATCTATTTTAGATAGGAGGCGTGTTGAATTTTAGGCAAAAATTACATTGTTGAGCTTTCTTTAGCAGAACACTTTAACGTCGCAAGGTTTGCTTTGGGCTCTTTAGTATTAGCTAGAAAAGTTAGCGCATGCCTTTTAAAGGCATGCGCGGTAAATAATAAAGCGCTGCGACTCCTGAGCTAAGGCTAACCTAATCAGATGAAGAATCGTTTTCTTCACGCTTATATATGTAGGTTTGCTGCGTTTTAAAGCCAAAGCCTAATGTATCACTGTCATTTACAAGTTTAACTTTACCATCAACAACAGTTAGCCCTGGGCCGTTAATTTCAGGCGGTTTGATAGGGTTTACTGCACCTTCACCAGTAAGGCTCGGGCCGATTAAATAAAACTGGCTTACTTGGCTCACAGGTATTGTTTCTTCGTACTCGTAGCCACCGCCTGGGGTACCGTCATCTGGGTCACCATCATCAGGTGTTGGCACATCACATAATCCATTATTATTAGCATCTATACATGAGTCGCCTTCACCAAAATACAACTGAGCGGTATCGGGTACATCGTAGCTGGTAGTAAATTTAAGTTGGTCGTACACTTTTGTGCCATAGTGCAAATGAAAAGCGTACATTGCACCACCGCCCCCTGTTAAAGAGCACTGATTTTTATCAGACTCTAGTGCAGGTGTAAACGATGTATAATAAGCTACGCCTCCTACTACGGTGGCTGCAGCCAATGATTTTTCACCATTACTTAGCTCATATCGCCACCCTTTAAAGCCTGCTAAATCAGCTTCAAGTTCTACAAACTCATCTACATTATCTAGTGCATTGCCAAATGGGTCGTCATTCATAAGCATTAAATCACTTGGCACTATGGGCTCTGGCGTATTTTGTGAATCGAAGGTTTTAGTTACGGTTTGTTCATCGCGAATCATGTAAAGATGATCTTGCTCATTGGTTGCAAGCGGATTTGAGCGATTACCACTTCCTATAACGATTGCATCGTAAGGCGTATCTAATCGTGTGGTTATTTCTTCACCGCCATAGCTCGTTTTGCTCACTTTACTAAACATAGTACGTGCCACTAGTGGCTTGTAAAAAAAGCGTCGGTCTTGCGTTGCTAATGAACTGCCAAGCTCTGCTAATTTGTAATGAGAAAAACTATTTTTGTCAGAGCCTGGCATATCCACACGCCAAATATTACCCCCCGTATCGGTGGCATATAAACGGTCAATGTAACCATCATAATCTGAGTCAAGCGTTGCTATATCAGCAGCTATACTGTGCTTACCTTGGAAATTATTATCATCAGGCGTTAACGCCCATACTCTTTCACCGGTTTTAGCCTTAACAATGTAAATGCCCGCGCCTGATTCATCCTCGCTACGAATCGCGTTGTCTTTGTTTGTATCGTATCCGCCACCAAATACCAGTAAAGGCTCATCTCCAAACGCTTTAATATAGGCTATTTGTGGTTTTGACCAGGTTTGAGCTAGGTATTCAAACCCATCTGAGCCGCCTACAATAGGCTTACTCCAAAGCTGTTTTGGTTTATCTGGTGAGCTAATATCAAGTGCATAATAGTTTTTACCCCCACGGCGCATACCAGCAAATGCCCATACTTCATCACCTTTAGTGGCATCTATTACTCCGTCATTTAAGCCGTCACTGTTTAAACTTTTATTGTTAAAAAACACACTAATAGGCCCATCCATACCATACACTTTAGTATTGGCTTGATTTGTACGAAGTGCAGGTATGTTTTTTAACAGCTCAGCAGGCATAAACGCCCACTCCTCTTCAATGCTGTTACCTTTATCGTTAAACATGTGCAAAAAGCCAGCATTAGTGCCCACTAAAATACGTATGTTGCCATCACCATAATCAATAGATACCGGCTTAGAATGCAAAGGATCACCAAAAATATTGGCACGCTGATCTACTGATGAGCTATCGCTATCTTCGTTATCTACATCCATGCCTCTTGCCCAATTAATATCATTGCGCGAGATAGCAATATTAGTACCCGGTATGATGCCACCTATGGCGTCTGACACTATATTTAAAATTTCTTTAACTCTATCAAAGGTAAAATCAACAATACTACCGTCCGAATCTATATACAGTTTGCGGCTTTGTGAGTCTAAGCTTGAAAGTAAGTAGTTTACGCCGCCTTGTGCGACTAAATTACCATCGGCCGGTTTATTTGAAGGTAGCCAAAACGTGCGAGCGTCTTCTTTAATTAAGCCGTCATCACCTATTGCCTCACGGCCTGTGGAGTCAACTATGTTAGAGCCCGACATAACTAATTTTTTTAAATTGCCGCCCCAACGAGCCCCGGTCTCAGGATAGAACATAGCAAAATAAATTGCTTCTCGGCTGCGGGTTTGGTCAACGTTATTACTGGCAACCGTAGGCGATGAAAAGCTATCGTTTACTTCGCGTATTCTAGAAATAGTATTATTTAATGCTTCAGAGAGCTCTGCTGAGGTATCTGCGTGAAGGTACTCGCCACCACCTAGTTCAGCAGTTTTTTCAAGAAGCGTTTTACCTTTGCTACTCATGCCACTACCAAAACCAATAGTAAATACGCGGCCTGTGTCTGCTACTTCCGGTGTGTCTTCGTAAAGATCTATTTCAACGTCTTGTGTACCATGAATTATTTGCGCTAATGCTGCTAAATAACTATTACTTGTTTTGCTGGGGTTATAACCAAATTTTTGCTTGTATAAATCTTTAATATCGTCATTACGGTTATTATCCTGAGTAGGGTCGCCGTCGGTCATTAATATTAAATTTATAGAATTATCACAGCGCTCTTGCGAACCATATGCCTGTCTAAACGGCGATATATAATCAGGGGGCGTTAAAGGGTTGTCATTGGTCTCTACACTAAAGTCACGTTGATTGGTATTTTGTCCATACCAAACGGTTTGGCCTGTCATATAAAGGTAGGCTTCCCATAAGGTTTCTGTAACGGGGGTGTTTCCGCTAGCAGGTAGCTTTTCAATTTGGCCTAAAATAGTGTCATGTGATGAGCCTAAACCAGCCATAATATAACCACCGTTGTTACCATTAAAACGCATTAAACCAAAGTCAATGGCGCTATTATCATTAACCAGTTGGGTCATGGCATCTTTAGCTGCATCTATTTTTTTAGGTCCGTTGTAAGGAAGCTTACTTCCCATACTTCCGGAGGTATCAAATACAATCACAACACGGGGGTTTTCATCGGTTTCTACGTTATGGTTTACGTATAGCTCTATATCTTCGGCGGTTACAGAGAGGCTAACAGTTACTGCAAAAAAAGATGCAACAATGCGATTGAAGGTAAGTTTCATTTTAAATCCTTTTATCTGCGCTAAAATCACGCAGTTCCATTAAAAGTGCAGTTACTTATTTATTTTTAGTTTTAATTAGGAAAATGCACAAAACAGCTAAATGCCATTAAACATAAACTTATTTACAAAGATTAATATTAACTGAATTTGCTATATTTTAAGTACTTTAATGAAAATAGGCGCAAATATAAAGAAATTTAATACCCTTAGAGCATTTTATATACGCATCGCCATTAGTAAAATATCCCGTTTTTAAAAACAATTAACCCTGCAATTCTCGGTTAACCTTACTTGCAATGGTGTTATTACCATATTTTAAGTTTAAAACCCCCTATTAAAATAAGTATTTAAGTGAGAACACACGTTAAACCTGCTTAAAAATTAACAACTCACATTGGTTAATTTCAAAAATTAAAACTAAAAAGCCCCCGCGAGTTTATAAACTCGCGGGGGCTTTTTAAGTGCTAAGTAATAAATTTATAAAGATAAATCTTCTTTAGCACGCGTTAAATTATGAGATACCAGTGAGTTTTTAGAGATTTGATACGCTTCGTATAAATCTGAAAGGCCTGCGGTGTCTTTTTTGGCCATCATGCGGGCTACACCACGGTTACTTAACGCAAACGATGTAAGTTCGCGTACTTTTAAACGTGGGCCACGGCTTTCTTTTAATAAGGCAATTGCTTGTGTACAAATGGCTTCAGCTTCTGTGTAGTTTTTAGATTCTACATTAAGTGCACAGCTATTAAATGGCTGTTCAAACTCCGGCGCTGCTGTTACAGAATCTTCAATAACCATTAATTTGTAGTCACTTTGATCAGCCATTGCAGCTGAGCAAGTTAATAATGAGCCAAGAGCGATGGTTTTTAAAAGTGTACGTTTCATGATTATCTTCCTGTTTGGTTAGTCGTGCTTGTTGCCGACAACGTAACTTTAGATAAATCCTCTCCCCCCGACAAACGATAAAAACAAACCTAATAAGTGAGAAAAACTAACTTATAGACTTTAGTCTAATGCCTACTTTAAATAGCGTTTCTTTCACTCTCAAAAAATACAGCAAAAACAAGTGAGTTAACTACTTTGTCAGCTAATCAGTAAAGGCCCATCCATACATAAAACTGAGTTAGTTAGCAGTTAACTTTTTATGTGGGTTTAAAAAAACATCTTTTTCCACCCTTGGCTTTGTGTTGTAAAAAGCCACGGCATAGGCATAAGCGATAATATAGAATAATGCACATGAGGTTGCTTTCCTGCGGCATTACCGGTATCACCCAGTAAGCCAATTTGACTGTTTATGCTAACTACATCCCCTGCACTTACATTGTAGTCATTTAAATGTGCAAAATAATGCACTCGCCATTTTGCACCAAGTACCGCAACCACTTTGCCTCCTCGGTTTAGTTCACCTGAAAAAATAACAATACCGCTTGTTGCAGCAACCACAGGGGTGTTTTTAGCGCCAAAAATATCAATTCCTTTATGTACACCCGAGCGCCCCCACGGCTCATACCAAAACGTATTGTGGTTCCAATCTTTACTTGTAGCGCCTTGCACAGGAATTATTAGCTTCTCAGGAATGAGTAAACCCACTATTAATAAAATTATAACTGCGCCCAAAGTCCACTTTAGTAGTTTCAATGCATTACCTTTGCTGTGAATAGTCATTAAATTATTAATTACAATATCTGAACGCCTAGTGAGTATTGTTAGAACGAAACACTTTTTTAACGTGAACTAAACTCATTAATTTTAATACAGGTTTTATTATTAATTGCGCACTGCCAGCTATAAAAAGCCAGGTACCGCTTTCAACTAATGACTCATTTAAAAAGAAAAAGCTACCAATTAAAAACCACACCGCAATTAAAAAATCGTTAACTGCGCCTAATGCTTCATAACGGCGTTGGATAGTAATATGCTCTTGTCCTAAGTCTAAATTAAGCTGATTTTTGCTGGAGCCCATCAATACTACTCACTCTTTTTACTGTGTAATTAAAAAAACTGTTTTCACTAGCATCTAATACCAATTCGCTTAATTAAGTATTATTACGCATTGGTATAGGCTTATCTGCATAATACAATAGCAAAAAACACATAATAAAAAACGCTGGCTGATATATCAGCCAGCGTTTTTATTGGTGTAGAGTCTTTATAGCCAAAAACTCACTATTGCTTGTATATTTAATTGTTTATTTTTGGTCTTTTTCTAAACGTTTTTTAAGACTTAAAGCCGCATCTGCCGCTAATAACATTTCCAAAAATAAAGCTTTCTAAAACGGGCTTTCTCGCTTTTAAATTTACATGTGAGTTTTATAAAAAAATTTTATTACACGCACAAAAAAGCCCCTACCAAATATAAATCGGTAGGGACTTTTTTGTGACTCTCGCTAATTAAATTGCTTTATAAGGCAAGCTCTTCTTTAGCGCGAGTTAAGTTATGAGACACTAATGTGTTTTCAGAGATTTGTACTGCTTCGTATAAATCAGCTAATGCTGCTGTATCGTTATGCGCTTTTAAACGTGCAACGCCACGGTTGCTTAAAGCGTACGATGTAAGCTGGCGTACTTTAAATTTAGGGCCTTGTGCATCTTTTAATAGTGCAATGGCTTTAGTACAAATTTCTTCAGCTTGAGCGTAATTTTTAGATTTAACGTTAAGTGCACAGCTATTGAATGACTCTTCAAGTGGCAATGGAGCAGTAGCGGTTTTGATAACCATTAGTTTGTAGTCACTTGAATCAGCCATTACAGCTGCTGAGCAAGTTAGTAATGAGCCAAGAGCGATGGTTTTTAAAAGTGTACGTTTCATGGTTTGTCTTTCCTAATTAAGTTAGTCGCGCTTGTTGCCGACAACTGAACTTTAGAGTAATAGCTCAGCGCCGACAAACGAGAAAAACAAACTCAATAAGTGAAGAAAATTAACCTATAGACTTTAGTCTAATATACGTACAAATTTAAATGTTTAACAGCGTGTAAACCAGCGTAATTACTGCTTGTTTTGAAAAAGGTTTTAAAACGAATCTTATGCTGTAGCTACGCAAACAAGCCAGCGAAATGTACAAAAATCAGTCTTTATAATTTATTTTGTTTTTATGCTTTTGGCGACTTTTCCTACGCTCAAGCCTTGCACTAAAATTGAAAAAACCACCACTGCATAAGTTAAAGCCAATAATATATTACGCTGCGCTCCATCAGGGAGCTGCAACACCAGTGCCACCGAAATACCGCCACGTAACCCTCCCCAGGTTAACACTTTCCATGCACCGCTGGGCAGCTCGAGCTGTTTATTAAAAATAGTTGTTGTTAGGCCAACCACAATAAGACGTGCGCATAGCGCAATTAAAATGGTTAAAACGCCCGCCACCAGCAAATTAGCTGAGTACACAATCATTACCACTTCAAGGCCAATTAGCACAAATAAAATGGCATTTAAAATTTCATCAATTAGCTCCCAAAACAAATCAACATAGTGGCGTGTTTTATCACTCATGGCTAAATTACGGCCATGATTACCCACCATTAATCCCACCATAACCATCGCAAGTGGCCCCGATAAGTGCCAGTGACTCGCCAATGCATAACCGCCTATAACACCCGCTAGCGTAAGTAATACTTCTTCTTGGTAGCTATCTATTGCTTTTAATAAATAATTTAAAGCACCGCCCAATATTAAACCAAATATTATACCGCCCCCCGCTTCAACAGCGAGTGTATGAGCCACTGAGTATGTAGTTGGCATATCACCACTGGTTAAAATTCCTAATAAAAGCGCAAATACCACCACGCCTATACCATCATTAAATAGCGACTCCCCCGCTATTACGGTTTCAATACTTTTAGGCGCACCAGCAGAGCGTAAAATACCCATCACCGCTATCGGATCGGTTGGCGAAATCAACGCACCAAATAATAAACACCATATAAACGATAAATTAAATCCCAATAAAGGCACTACTACATATAACGCTGTAGCAATAATCACTGTTGAAACTAGCGTACCCACACACGCTAAAATACCTATGGGTAATTTATAACGTCTTAAGTCACTTACATTAACGTGCAGCGCCCCAGCAAAAAGCAGCATTGAGAGCATGCCATCGAGCAATACATGAGTAAAATTGAGTTGATCAAGTAGGCTTACTTCGTAATCAATAAGTTCATCAAACCCTAAAAAGCCCAAAAATATGGTCGCAATAGACACTAAAAGCGAAATAACCATCACCCCAATGGTGGTTGGCAGGCCAATAAACCGATGATTTATATAAGCAAGTAATGCGGTTATAGATAAAAAAATCGCGCTAATTTCAAATATGCTCAACGTACTGGTGACATCCATAATCTAGCTCTCTTAAATTTAAAGCCTAATAGGTAGTTTCCACTTTTATGATTTGCACTTTTTAACCGTGCAACGCAAAAAGCCCATGTTAAGAATAAACCTAACATGGGCTTTTTATACACTGGCTTAATTAAAGCATGTTTAGTGTTTTTTTATAGCGCAAGCTCTTCTTTAGCAAGTGTTAAATTATGCGATACCATTGTACTGTTAGACATTTGCACTGCCTCGTACAAATCAGCAATGGCTGCGGTGTCATTATTTGATTTTAAGCGCGCAACACCTCGGTTACTTAACGCGAATGACGTAAGTTGGCGTACTTTAAATTTAGGGCCGTCTGCATCTTTTAAAAGTGCGATTGCTTTTGTACAAATTGCTTCAGCTTCAGCATAGTTTTTTGACTTAACATTCAGTGCGCAACTATTAAACGACTGCTCAATTGGCTGCGGTGCAGTCGCTTGTTCGATAACCATTAATTTGTAGTCACTTGTATCAGCCATTACAGCAGCTGAGCAAGTTAATAAAGAGCCAAGAGCGATGGTTTTGATAAGTGAGCTTTTCATGATTATATTCCTGTTGAGTTAGTCGTGCTTGTTGCCGACAATTCAACTTTAGAGAATTAACACAAAACCGACAAACGATTAAAACAAAACCAATAAGTGAAGAAAATTAACTTATAGACTTTAGTCTAATGCCAAACTAGTAAGCAATTCATAGCAAGTGCTTTAATTATAATTAGTAAACACCACCTAATTTAACTCCCTTATCAATCGCAAACCTATAAACTCCCTCGCCCATATGCCATAATCTAAATAATTCATTATTTTAGTAACTTGGCGTGCATTTAGGCGTTTTTAAGTTAACTTCTCAGGGTTTTTAGCATGGCATATCAAGAGCAAAATCAAGCAACAATCTACTGGCACGATTATGAGACCTGGGGGGCGAGCCCTCAGAAGGATAAGCCGAGTCAGTTTGCGGGAATTCGTACCGATCTTGATTTAAATATAATTGGCGAGCCGCTTATTGAATATTGTAAGCCGCAAGCGGATTACTTGCCTCACCCTGAGGCATGTTTAATTACCGGTATTACGCCACAAGTGGCGATGCAAAAAGGTTTGGTTGAGGCTGAGTTTATAGCCAAAATTCACGCTGAATTTAGTGCGCCAAACACCTGTGTGGCTGGTTATAACAGTATTCGCTTTGATGACGAAGTAAGCCGTTATAGCTTTTATCGTAACTTTTACGACCCGTACGAGCGCGAATATAAAAAAAATAACAGCCGCTGGGATATTATTGATTTAGTACGTGCGTGTTATGCGCTGCGCCCTGAGGGGATTGAATGGCCGTTAAAAGAAGACGGCAGCCCGAGCTTTAAGCTTGAACATTTAACGGTAGCTAATGGCATTGAACACGCCGCTGCTCACGATGCGCTAAGCGATGTAACTGCCACTATTGCACTGGCTAAACTTATAAAAGAAAAACAACCAAAGCTTTATAATTTCTTTTTTGGGCTGCGTAATAAAAAAGCGCTTGGTGAGTTAGTTGATGTATTTAACATGACGCCGCTAGTGCATACATCATCGCGTATTCCTGCAACGCAGGGCTGTACTACGTGGGTAGCGCCTATGAGCTTTCATCCGGTAAATAAAAACGCCGTTATATGTTTTGATTTAACCCAAAACCCGCAAGTATTGCTTGACTTAAACGTAGAAGAGTTACGTAAACGTTTATACACCAAACGCGTTGATTTAGCCGAGGGTGATTTACCTGTTGGTTTAAAATTGGTGCATTTAAACAAGTGCCCTATTTTAGCGCCTGCTAAAACGTTATTGCCTGAAAACGCAGCCCGTTTAGGCATTGACCGCGAGCAATGCCTCGCTAATTTAGCTATTTTAAAGGCCAATACCGAGCTTCGCGATAAAGTAACCGAAGTGTTTAACGAAAAAGGTGATTACAGCGCAACCACTAACGTTGATTACTTACTTTACGATGGCTTTACAAGCCATGCCGACAAAGCTAAATTTGCGATTATTCGCGATGCTAAACCAGACGAGCTAGCGGGCTTAAATTTAGATTTTGAAGATAAAAAGTTCAATACATTACTGTTTAGATACCGCGCGCGAAACTGGCCTGAAACGCTCAACCAGCAAGAGCTTGACCAATGGCGTCAGTATTGCCAAAACAAGTTAATGCACGGAGAAGATCAACCCTCAATTAGCGCACAAGATTTTATGATCACCCTTGAAAACTTGGCCCATGAGCACGACGACAGCGAAAAAAACCTAACCATTTTAAAGGCTTTGTATAACTACGCGCAAAGCATGTAATTTTCTTTTAGTTTATTTGTATAGCGCATATAAAAACGCGACGCTTTAACTACTAAAGCGTCGCGTTTTTGTTTAAATTACGGGCTTTGCCCGGCACGCCAGCAAGCTGCGCGTTTACATTGATATACTCAAAACGTTATTTTTTGTGCAGTGCTTCAATGCGTGCTAGTAAGCTTGATGTATCGTATCGGCCGCCACCAAGCGCTTGTACGTCGGCGTAATATTGATCAACCGTTGCAGTCATAGGTAACGTAGCGCCGTTGTTTTTAGCTTCATCAAGCGCGATGCCTAAATCTTTGCGCATCCAATCTACCGCAAAACCAAACTCGTACTCACCTGCCCACATTGTTTTGTAGCGGTTTTCCATTTGCCACGAACCCGCAGCCCCTTTTGAAATGGTTTCAATTACTTTTTCACCATCAAGCCCTGCTTGTTTGGCAAAATGTAAGCCCTCGGCTAAGCCTTGCACTACGCCGGCAATACAAATTTGATTAACCATTTTACATAACTGCCCTGCGCCCACATCGCCTAATAACTGGCTAAAACGGCTGTATGCTGCCATTACGGGTTGCACTTTAGTGAAAACAGCTTCGTTACCGCCAGCCATGACTGTAAGCACGCCGTTTTCAGCACCTGCTTGTCCGCCAGATACGGGCGCGTCTATAAAATCTATATTTTGCAGGGCTGCTTTTTCTGCTACTTCACGGGCTACTTCGGCCGATGTAGTAGTATGGTCAACCAAAATGCTATTAACGGCCATCCCCGCTAAAACACCATTTTCGCCGTAAACAACCGCACGTAAGTCATCGTCATTACCTACACACATAAATACAATATCAGCATTATTAGCAGCTTCTCGCGGCGTGGTAGCAAAGCTTCCTGCATACTCATCTACCCAGCTTTGCGCCTTTGCTTGAGTGCGGTTATATACACACACATTAAAGCCCGCTTTTGCTAAATGCCCTGCCATTGGGTAACCCATTACCCCTAAACCTATAAATGCAACATTGATTGACATAAAAGTGCCTTATTTTCCTGCTAACTTAGAAACTATGCCCGATTATGTCAATCGGCTGCTTAAAAAGCGAATTAAGTCTTTATAAATTTCCAACGTAAGGAAATAAGTAGGTAACCATGGATAGTATTTATCAATTTAGTGCCCCTTTGTACAACAGCGAAAGCTTTGCGCTTAGCCAGCTAAAAGGCAAAACAGTACTTATTGTTAATACAGCAAGTAAGTGTAATTTTTCGGTGCAATTAAGTTCGCTAGAAAAGCTCTATCAAGAATATAAAAATAGCGGTTTCACTATTTTAGCGTTTCCGTGTCATCAATTTGGCCAAAACGAGCCGCTTGATAACCTCGCGATTAAAGACTTTTATCAAGGGCAATTTGACGTGTCGTTCAAAGTGTTTGGTAAGGTAATGGTAAATGGCCCCGAGGCGCATCCGCTGTTTAATTATTTAAAGTCGCATACCCGTGGTATTTCGCAAAACCGCGCAGTAAAGTGGAACTTCACCAAGTTTTTAATTAACCCACAAGGTCAGCTCGTTGCACGTTATGCGCCGCGCACCAAGCCCGAAACGCTTAAACAGGTCATTGAGGCAAATTTACCTAGCGCACTAAACGCTAATAATTTAAATAACGCAAAAATAATACCCAACTTTAATGCATTAAAAGGCGCTTAATTATTCTAAATCAATAAACGGGTGGTTACTCAAGCATGCTTTATTAAACTAGTTTAAGGTTACGTATAATACCAATCAGCAATAATACTTAATCATTTTAGGGGCTAAACGTGTCGCTATCTGCGTTAAAAAACTCTCATTTACGACTGCATGAATGCAGAAGGTAGAGCAATGCAGGAGCAATTGCCGAGAACAACTAAATAGCGAATTTTTTACCTTACTATCAACGCGTTTTTACATCCTCAAAATAGATCACTTGATTATACGGATTGCTATAACAGCTAGGCTTTGGAGTAAATAACATGAACATTGCTTTTTTTAGTACGCAAAAATACGAGCAGCCTTTTTTTGAGCGCAGTATTAACAAACACCCTCAAATAGAGATTTGTTACTTTGAGCAAGCACTGAACGAGCAAACAGCCCTGCTTGCTAAAGGGTTTGATGCTGTATGTGTATTTGTAAACGACACGGTTAACGCCCTCGTTATTGAGCTCCTTGCTGAGCATGGAATTAATACTATTTTACTTCGCTGCGCAGGGTTTAATAATATTGATTTAGTGGCTGCCAAAGCACACAACATTAAGGTATTACGAGTACCCGCATACAGCCCAGAAGCCGTAGCTGAGCACTGTGTTGCACTTATGCTTACCCTTAGCCGTAAAACACATAAAGCCTATAACCGCGTACGCGAAGACAACTTTGATTTAAACGGTTTATTAGGCTTTAACTTACACGGCAAAACAGTTGGCATTATAGGTTGTGGTAAAATTGGCCTTGCCATTTGTAATATTTTAAATGGCTTTGGCGCGCATGTTTTAGTGTGCGACCCTTATGCAACACCTGGCAATTACACCATTACCGATTTAGATTCGCTGCTTACTCAAAGCGATATAATTTCACTGCACTGCCCTCTGAATGAGCAAACACACCATTTAATAAATGACGATGCATTTAATAAAATGAAACCTGGGGTAATGCTAATTAACACTTCGCGCGGTGCGCTACTTAATAGCAAAGCGTGTATAAATGCGCTTAAAACTAAAAAGCTAGGGTATTTAGGGCTTGATGTGTACGAGCAGGAGTCGGAGCTATTTTTTAAAAACCACAGCGACGAGATAAACCAAGACGATATATTCTCGCGCTTAGTTAGTTTTAAAAACGTATTAATAACTGGCCACCAAGGCTTTTTTACTCAAGAAGCCCTTAGCGAAATTGCCAATACCACCATACAAAACGCTATGGAAATTAATGAACAAAGACCTTTAACCAATGAGGTTTTATAAAGCCGCGGCCCATTAATTTAGCTTTACCCGTTTTGCTATTTACATAACGGGTAAAGCTTAAAATACTTTAGCCAAACGCAACGTTTGCAAAAACAAGAGTCATTAATACTGGGCACACAAAACGAATGTATTGAGCAAACCAGTAATGCGTGCCGGTGCTGGCTTTATGAAGCTTATTACCGCGTTTCCACATCCAACCTGCGGTTATAAAATAAAATAGCCCCATAAGTGGTAGTTGGTACTGAGTAAATAGCATGATTACTAAACCAAATAACCACTCAAAATTTAATATTATTGCACTAGCGCATATTAACACCACTAGGCTAACGGCCCACGTTGCTTTAGTACGGTCTACGCGGTGGTTTTCTACTAAAAACGCTACTGGTATTTCTGTGGTAGAGATAGTAGATGTAACCGATGCAATCGACATAAGTACAAAAAACAGTAACCCAATTAGTAAACCAATTTCGCCCATGGTACTAAAAAGCTCAGGCAAAATAGCAAATATAAGCTGCCCTTCACCTATAAGTTTTCCGCCGCTAAACACCTCTACCCCGTTATGCTGCGCTACATAAATTGCAGGCACTATCAGTAAACCTGCTAAAAATGCCACACTGGTATCAAGTAGTGCAACGCTTGCAGTTAGTTTTGGCAGATTTGCATCTGGCTGCAGGTACGAGCCATAAATCATCATGCAGCCAACCCCTAATGAGAGCGAAAAAAACGCCTGCCCCATTGCAGCAATAATTAAATTTGGGTCAAGCACTTGGCTAAAATTAGGAATTAAATAAGCGGCAAACCCTTCGCTGGCGCCTTCTAAACTGGCTATATAAAAAATTAAGCCTATTAGTAGCACCAACAACAATGGCATTAAACGACGTGACCAGGTTTCAATCCCCGATTTAACCCCTTTTAAAATAATACTGGCGGTTAAAATAAGCATAAGCGGCGTAAATATAAAATTACGCACCATAGAGTCGCTGTGCAAAAATTCGCTTGCTGCGGTAAAACCAAAAAATGTAGTAATAGGCTCTATCGCGTAAGAGAGCATCCACCCAGCTACAATAGAATAAAAGCTAAGCATAACCACAGCGCCCGCAAGGCCAATATATCCTGCGGCAGCCCCTACTTTTTTGTTGGTATTTTGCCACGCATTACCCAATGCTTTTACTGGGTTTGCTTGCGCTTGGTGGCCTAAATAAAGTTCGGTATAAAGCGCAGGTAGCGCAAGTAAAAATATAACTACAAAGTAAACCAATAAAAATGCACCGCCACCATGGTTGGCCGCCTGCGTAGGAAAACCCCAAATATTACCTAAACCCACTGCTGCGCCTGCAGCGGCTAAAACAAAACCAAAACGGCTTTGAAATCCATCACGCACTTGTGCCATACATCTACAAATTCTGTTATTCTTTGATTATTGTGAATTAAACCATATTTAATGCCAACTGAGTAATAAAATTGCTTTTGGCATAAATAAGCGCTGTTAACCGCTCATAATTACAGCACTCACTTATTTTAAGCGCGTATGACTAACCACTTTTTTAAAAACACCCTAAGTATTGCTCCCTCTTTTTATAGCGATTTACCCCCTAGCAACAATACTATTTTAGTGTTTAATGCCAACACACTTAATGTAGAACACCTTGATTTAACCCAGTACCTAAGCCCATTTGAGCTAAGCGTTATAAATCGTCGTAAACGCATGCAAGCAAAGCAAGAATATCTAGCATCGCGCATATTACTAAAGCAACTTGCAAAGCATGCTCAGCCCCAATACGCACACATACCGCTTAATAAAATGAGCACCCACTTTAATGAAGAATGCTCAAAACTACAGCTCCATATAAACCACACCGTTATAAATACCTGTATTTCGCACTCGCACGGCTTAGTTGGCGTTGCACTTAATGTTACTAAGGCGGAGTTTGGCTTTGATATTGAAAAAATTAACTTAAAACGCCCATTCGAAAAGCTCGCTAAGCATTTTTATCATAAGGCTGAAATTGCCTTAATTACCGCGCCTTTGGCTATAAAAGAGCAAGCCCACCGCTTTTTTAGAATTTGGACCTTAAAAGAGGCACTCGCTAAAGCAACTAGCCGCCCAATAGCGCAATTGCTTAGCCCAAATGTATTTGATGAATTTTCTTTGTTAAACCTTACAGCATCGAGTAACACCATAACGGTTGCCAATGAGGAGTTTGATATAAGCGTGGCGCATAAAAAAAGCACCGACTGGCGGTGCTTTATACTTGATAACTTGGATACTTAATAACTTGGCTTTAAAAGCTTAAGCAGCGCTTTCTAATAATCGGCTGTGTATTGCTTGTACCACGGTATCTGATTCGCTTTGCTCTACTAAAAAGCATAAATTGTGCTTGCTTGCACCATGACAAATTAATCGAATATTAAACTCTTTTAATACGTTCATTAGGTTCATTTCGTGCTGGCGTAGCTGTATTTCAGAGCCTATAAGCGCCACTAGGGTTAAGTTATTTTCAACCGATACATGACAAAATTCGGCCAATTTATCTAAACACGCTTGCTCAAGCTCAGGTCGCGAGGCATTAGGCGCGTTATCGAGCGTAATGGCAACACTAATTTCTGAGGTAGTGACTAAGTCTACCGATATATTAAACTCACTTAAAATGGTAAATACACGGGCCAAAAAGCCACTTGCTAATAACATTTCTGGGCTTTTAAGCGTTAGCAATATTTGGTTTTTACGCTGCGTAACGGCACGAATACCTGGCTGCTGCGATTTTTCACGCTCAATCCACGTCCCCCCGCGCTCTGGCTCGCGGCTAGAGCCTACAAATACATTAATATGGCTACGGCTTGCTGGTAAAATAGTCGCAGGGTGCAATACTTTTGCGCCAAATGTCGCCATTTCTGCGGCTTCATCAAAGCTTAAACGAGCAATTGGCGTTGCCTTAGCGCATAAACGCGGGTCGGTGCTAAAAATACCCACTACATCGGTCCAAATGTGTACACTTTTAGCGTTAATAGCCTCTGCTAATAACGCCGCACTGTAGTCAGAGCCACCACGGCCAAGCGTTGTGGTTTGGCCAAATTCATCACTACCAATAAACCCTTGTGTAACTATTACTTGCTCATCTAATAACGGAATTAACAGGTCTTTAGCAGCTTGTGCAGTGGCCGCAACATCGGGCGTTGCTTTACCAAATTGGCTATCAGTTTTAAGCACTTTGCGTACATCAAACCTATCTGCATTTAAGCCTTTTAAGCGCAGCACTTGAGCAAATAAATAAGACGATAAACGCTCGCCAAAGCTAAGCAGCTCATCGTGTTGTTGATCAGTGGTGAGTGTTTCAAGGGCTAACGTTTGAAACGCTTTTAACGTCTCGTTAAAACCTACGGCTAAATCGGCATCAAGCGACAGCTCATCTAAAATAGCCTGTTGAATAGCCAATACGCCATCTATGTGTGCTTGGCGCTGCTCTTTACTAAGGTCGGGTTTGCACAGTGCAACTAAGTGGTTAGTTACGCCGGCACTGGCGCTCACAGCTACAATACGTACGCTTTTATCTGCAACAATAATTTCGCTGCAGCGACTCATCGCTTCAAAGTTTGCAACACTGGTTCCGCCAAATTTGGCAACGATGTAATCTGATTTTGCGCCTGATACTGTTTGTGGCACTGATTGGGTAGTCATTTCGTCTCCTTTCGCGGTATCCAAACCGCTAAAAAACAAGAAGAACTTGGCAAAGGAATGCAAATAAGATGTGTCCGCTGCCAGAAGCTCTCCACCTAAGTTGGTGACAGTTTTGGGGATTCAGCCCCATAAACCGAAAAACTCGGTTGACGTAACCTTGTTTTCCTCGGCGAGTACTTCCCTCTTTAATGGTTATAGGCGTTCGTCACCTACCATTAAATACCTAAGTATCGCACCTCTTCTGAATGTTGTATTAACCTGTGGCTAATAAAACAAAACCCCACTATGTAGCGGGGCTTTGAAAGTTATCGTTTAGACGTCTAGCTGTCAAGGTGTTTTAGTTAATATAACGCGAATAATTTAGCCCGGGTTTACATTGCTGGCTACTTTTACAGCGCTTAATGTAACTCGCCTGTACGCCAGCTAAAAAAATGTGTAAATTAAGCCAGTTAATAACGAGTACTTTTTATTATAAAAATATAAAAACTACGCTCTGCTTTAAGCGTAGTTAACTCATTACTAGGATGTATCACCGCATTATGATCCCAGCTAAAAAGCTGCTTAACACCCTTAGCGAACATTGGGGTGTTTTAGAGCTATTATTTAAACGTTTTAAAATGGCCGACTTTAGCCTCAAAGACGTGCAAAACGCTATTAAGCAAAAACAGCCCACATGGACAAACGAGCGCATTTACAAAGAAACAAATCGTTTGCTCAATCAAGATATACTTATTCCATTGGCTAAATCATCCCAGCTTGAAATAAACCGCGCCATTGCCGATTTTGCGACCTTTTTATTACAAGAAGAACACCTAGGTTTAGCACAAGAAATTAGCGTTTTGGTTGATGATTTAGCACGCCTAGGAAACCGATTAGATAATGCCGGCGAAATAGAAGACTATGACGATTTACGCCGCTATAGCCGCATTATGGATGATCGGGTGCGTAAAATAATGAAGCTTTACGCGCACAACGAAAACGCTATTTTAAACATTGTTGAGCAAGCTAAATCTGATCACGCGGTGCAATCTTTGCAAAAGCGCTACAAAGCGGTAATAGAAGCCTTTGACGAATACATAGAGCCGATGCTTGAAATGGTCGATATTCGCGGTGACTTTCATGCCTGTTTTACACTTATTGAGCAACAAATAAGTAAGCAAATAGAGCACATTGAACGCTCAGGTAAAGCCTACAACGACAAACGTATGCTTGAGCAATTGCGTACTCGGATACTCGAAATGCATTTAGTTGGCCGAGAAAGCTTACGCAAAAGTGCCGATATGCTTATGCCACTGCGCGAAGAGCTACGCCGTAATAACCTAATTACCCGCCAGGCAGCAAAAGTGCTGGGCCTTGTGCGTAAAAATGGCGTAGACAACATGCTAAGCGCGGTACAACCAAACTTTGTAAGCGATGCGCAGCGTTATTCGCTTGGCCAGCAGCGTCATATAGTTGCCTATATGGCAAGCTTGGTAGAATTTGAACACGAAGAATACCAGCTCCCAGAGCAACAAGACGTGCCGGCATTTGTTACGCCAAACATTCCTGATTACCACGATGTTAAAACAAGCTTTGCAAAACGCTTTAATAAAAAACGTAAAAAGCCCCAGCCATTACTGCAATTTTTAGATGAAAGCTACCCAGAATTAGACGCCGACGAAATGCTATTTTTATATCAAAAACTAGTCAGCGACAGTGAAATTCACATTAGCCAAAGCGATGAAAAAACACGCGTAAAAATTGCCGGCCAGCATTTTTCGTTATACCCATTTAATTCTGCGCCTCAGCCAGATACACAGGCAGACGAGTAACACATGACACATATAAACTTAGACGAGCTTACGCACCTACAAGCCATTAATAAAAAATTAGGTGCGGGTTACCATATTTGCGAACAAGACAACGTAATGTGGCAAGAGCTTGACCAGCACATAGAATCTTACAGCGCCTTATTTAGCGCCCTTGGCCACGATTTAAAACACGACAGCCGCGGCTTTTACTACTTTGCCAGCGACGAAAGCACGCCAAACATGGGTAAAATATCTCGTGCTATTGCACTGACTATTTACATTTTAATTGAGCACTTTGCCAATACGGGTAAAGACCCAATGCGTGCCCTATTTGATGAAGTAAACGACTTAGAACTGATGCAAACCTTAGTGCAAATTAATAAACACTTGTTTGATCAACTTGAGATATTTTCGGGCTCAGATTTACGAAAAGATGTATACCTGCGCATGGTACGTTTAGGCCTTGCCCGCGAAGTAGAAGGCGGCTTTATGCTACAAGCGCCTATTCACCGCTATATTGATGCACTTATGGAAGTAAACGAAGAAACCTACATTACAGAGGACGAGCAATGAAAAACTTATACGGACTAAGTAAACTCGCCCTACTTAATACCGCAGGCTATGCAAAATGTGTTATTCCGCTTGATAAAAGCAGCTCTATTTGTGCGCCAAACAATACCGGTAAAAGCTCGGTTATAAACGCCCTGCAATTTCCGCTAATAAACGATTTACGCTTAACCGAATGGGACGGGCACGATTTAGATGAAACCCGTAAATTTTATTTTTCATCAGATCAGTCGTACATCTTGCTTGAAGCCAACCTCCCCCATGGCTCGGTGGTTATTGGTGTAGCAGGCCTTGGTAAAATAGCCGGTTACGCGCATCAGTACTTTTGTTATCAGGGCAAACTTGATTTAGCGCAGTACACGCAAGGTAATACCATTATTAAGTTTACCAAGCTGTTTAATCATTTAAAAACGCAAGGTTACAACCCTATAGAGCTTAAAGCACAAGAGCTAAACGCCCTGCTTACCGGCGGCGCAACCCCTTTTGACGGCGACATTAATTTAAAAATGATCCCGCTAAATAACGTGCAAGACTCCGCCATTTATAAAGAAATTTTTAGGCGTATTCTTAACTTACACAAATTGGGTGCAAGCGATGTTAAACGCTTTATGCTACGTGTGTTTGAACGCCATATGTCTAACTCTAAAGTGGACTTTTACGAAGTATGGCGTCGCTCGTTTGATAAAGTAAATCGCGCTAAACGCGAATTAAAAGCGCTTGAATCAATGCAAGAGCCAATAACAGCGCTTGAATCTATGCTTGAAAACCAAACCGTGCTTAAAGGTAAGTTAGCGGCCTACGCGCCTAAAATTGATCAAGCATTAATAGACTTTGATACCTACCAAGAAGAGCAACTAAGCGAACTAGCCATTGCCCTTGAAGACATAGAGCACGAAAAACACGAGTTTGAGCAAAAGCAAAGCTTATACGTACAGCAATCGCGCGATATAGAGCGCAGGCAAACCCAAATAGAGCAATGGTTTTTAGATTACAGCGCTCTTAAAAGCGAATTTGAACTGGTAAATAAAGCCACCCTTAAAGCCAACCTTGGCCAACTTAAGCAAGACTACGAGTCACTTTCGCACTCTATTACCAGCGCACAAGGGCAAAGCCTACACACGCTTGATTACCGCATTAGCGAGACCCAAAAGCAAATTAAAAGCTTAAAACTGCAGCTTAAAAACCTTGAGTTTAATTTGTTTACTCGAATGCGCGAAGACCTATCACTTAAAGAGGTAGAAGAAATATCGCGGATTTTAAACCCCGATATTCTCTCGTTTGCCACCACCAGTAATGGCGATATAACCATTGATGATGAAGACGCCTTTGGGGAATTTTTATCGTTATTAAGCGAAAACGTTAAAGGCGGTGTACTAACCCTACCAGGGGCAAGCATTAAACTTAAAAAACTTTCCCCAGTGCAAATGCAAAGCGGCGAAAACAAAGCCCAGCTTAGCGCTCAGCTAAACGCGCTGGAACGCTCGTTAAAAGAGTTTAAACAACAGCGCGAAGTAGCCGCTAACGTGGCCGATAAACAAAAAGAAAAAGATGCGCTTTACGATGAGCTAATGAGCGCAGAGAGCGCACTAAAACGCTTAGAGCAATTCGAGGTAATGCAGCAATCGGTAGAAGCGCAATCCATGCTAAAAGAGCAGTTATTAGCAGAGCGCGAACAAGTTGACGACTACCTGCAAGACATTCAAAAAAATAGTGGCTCAATTGCTGACAGGCGCTCGTTAATTAAATCTAAGCAAGAGCAAATTAATCGCCAAACCGAGCGCCTACGCCAAGTTAAAAGCGAGCGAATCGACCACACGCTTGATTTATACAGCGGTAAAGTAACCCCGTATATGATTGATATAACAGTCGACTTTGATAACTTAAGCGACCTAGTACATCACTTTAATAAAGACTGCCAAGAGCTGCGCAACTTTGACATAAACGTGCGTAATACCTATTTGCATGTATATAACGCGGGTATTACTAAGTTCGATAACGAAAACGACGAATTTACTAAATACCAAAAGTTGATTAGCGCGTTTCATAACCTTGATAACGAACGCGATGCCGTTGAGCGCCAAGGCCGCGTAGCCCTGACCGAAGTAGCCGCCACAATTAAAGGCTTGCGCGAAGACTTAGACCGCCTTCGCCGCGAAATGAACAGCTTTAATAAAGGCATAAGCCAGCACCGTATTTCTAACCTTCAAGCGTTTAAAATTAACGTAATACCGCGCAAAATGCTGGTTGATAGTATTGATACCATTATCAGCACGTCGCATCAGTTTGAACAAGGCGACACCCTTGATTTATTAAGCCAAGAACCTTACAGCGAAAGCGCGGTAAACGAAGCAAAAGATCACCTAATAAAACTTGCCTCCGACAAAGCAGGCCTTACATTAACTGACTTATTTGATATTCGTTTTGAAGTGGTTAACCGCGCTGGCGAAACCGAACACTTTGAAAAAATAGACTCAGCTGGCTCAAACGGGACCCGTATTACTATTAAGTTATTATGTGGCATGTTGTTTATTCGTTACTTATTAAGCGATCAGGAACAAAACCTTTACCGTATACCTATTTATATTGATGAAGCGGCCGACATTGATCCGCAAAACCAAAAAGCAATCATAGAAACGGCACTGAGCTTTGGCTTTGTGCCAATTTTTGCCTCGGTTAAGCCGCAGGTAAGCTGTGATTACATTGTACCTATTCGTTCAGTAAAAGATGGCGCCCAAAACTGGGTAGACGAAAAAGACTGGATTGAAGTTGAACACAATTAATTGGCCGTTAAGGCAAACTAACTAAACTAAAATATAGGACGTTAAACTAATACACATTTAAACGATGTGTGTTATTTTAAATTAACGCATTTCATTGGAGCAAAGGTAATGAAAAATATACTTATTGTTGCAGCGCTGACATTACTTACAGCCTGTACGCAAACCCCAGACTGGGATTACGACAAATCAGCCAACTTTAGTAATTTTAAAACATTTGCTTGGGTAGAAAACGCGAGCTTAACCAAAGACACCACAAACTACCAAATTAACGGCTTAATGGAAAAACGTGTACGTACTGCCGTTAATAAAGAGCTTAGCCAAACATTAGGTATGAGCTTAGTAGACCCAGCCCAAGCTGACGTACTAGTTAACTATCATGCATCGGTAGATAAAGAGCTAGAAGTAGACAGCTTTAACGTAGGTTACGGCGCACGTTGGGGATACTGGGGTACGGGTTTTCAACGCGATATTAGCGCCCGCGAATACGAAGTGGGTACGTTAGTAATTGATATTATTGACCGCGAATCAAACCAACTTGTATGGCGCGGCGCAAAAGAAGGCCGTTTAAAGAAAAAACAATCGCCTGAGCAACGCGAAGCATCAATTAAAGAAACAGTCGCTAATATTTTAAGCAACTTCCCGCCGCAAAAGCAGCAGTAAGTTAAAATTAGCGTTAAATAAGTTTTAAAAAGCTCACATTATGTGAGCTTTTTTGTGGGTAAAAATAATACCCAGTCTTAATTAGCGCACCGTCGTTAATTTGGCAAAATATTCAAAGGAAGAAATTTAAATCTGATAAGTATTATGATAAATTGGGAACAAATATTTAAAGGAATAAATAATATGTCATTAGATCCAACCTTCGAACTTAAAATTAAAAATCTATTCCCTAAGGAAGTCTTACGTGAAATGTTTGCTTCATTAGACTCTGATCCAGAATTTAGACACGCTGGCGTTATCTTCGAGGCCGAGAAAGATAGTATTGCAAAACTCTCTGTAAATCCTGGTAGTTTACTTTTAAATCCAAGTAGCCATTATAACAGTAAAATATTAAGAGTAAGTTGCAGAGCAGATAGGAAAAATATTTATATTCGCGAATATATTTTTCCTAAACAAATGAAAGCCGATAAAAGAATAGATAAAATTAATTCCTCACTTTACGATGAATCATTTAATGCTTTTGTCTCGTGTGCCGGAGCCGCATCAGGTTGGGTGTTAGTATTTGCAGAGATGGGAGGCGGGGCTGCAAGCTTCGGTGCTACATGGGCTGCGATTCCATTAACTTTGACATCTACTACCGCCGCCACTTTTCAATGTGGAGTTAGTACTGGGCGTGTATTTAATCACCTAAGCGGCAATGCAGAATATAACCAATGGCTTGATACATCTCCTACTTTTTCAACTTTGATGGTTACATTAGATGTTATTCAAGTTGCCGACTTAACTAAAGCAGGTTTAGAAGCTGGTTCTTTACTCGTTAAATTTAGTCAAAATAAAGCTTTAGGACAGAATAAACTATTAAAAATGTATAAAGGAATGACTCGGGAAAATCGTAAAAAGCTTGCAGTAGAACTTTTGAAACTTAAAAAGCCTGAGTTAATCAAAAACCAAAAATTACTTAAGCAAGTTTTGAGAGGGCAAACTCTTCTCGATGATGGCACTAAAGCAACAAAGGTATACACTCAGGCACAAGTACAGAGGTTAATCAGAAGCTCTTTTTACAAGGCATTTCTAACTAAAACATCATTAGCTACTGGAGCAGGAACTGCAGCCACGATGTATGGAAGCGTAAATGGCTTACATAATAAAATAAGAAATTCAGCAAGCTATATTATTGGCATAACTACAGAGTGATATATGTTAAATAAATTAAAAGTTAAATATCTCGTTGTTATTTTAATTTTGATTGGGTTCAGTATCGGCTTTTTTAATATTAGCTGGCCTAGTTTTAAAATCTCTAACCATAAAATCACTTATATACAAGATAAACTTAAAAGCGGTGAATTATCACCTAAAATGGTAATAATACCGCCAGGTACAGGCACCATAGGCGGTGAAAATTTTCGCTCTTTTCAAGATGAAGCCCCTATTTTTAAAGCAGTAATAAAAGAAAGCTATGCACTAAGTGAAACCGAGATTACTTTTGCACAATATGATCAGTTTTGTAAAACCGGAATTAGGTCGTGTCCTAACGATGAAGGCTGGGGGCGTGGTAAGCAACCTGTTGTAAATATATCTTGGTTTGATGCTGTTGCTTACACAAAGTGGTTGAGCAAAGAAACTGGCAATATTTATCGCCTGCCTAGCGAAGTTGAGTGGGAATACGCAGCTCGCGCTGGATCAACGAGTAAGTTTTGGTGGGGTAATGATTATGAACAAGGCATTGATCACTGCGATAGAGATTTAGGGGGTTGTCCAAAGGGGGCTGATTTAGGACACCCTTGGCATGTAGGTATTTTAAAGCCAAACCCTTTTGGCTTATACGACGTCACTTCTAATGTCTATGAGTGGGTAGAGGACTGTTATGTAGATAATCATAACAATGCAACAAAGACTATTGCTCCTATTAAAATAATTAACTGTAAGAATAAAACGGTTAAAGGGGCTAGTTGGACCATGCCACAGCCTCATGTGCATCACTCACTTAGAATGGGTTTTACTATAAATTCGAGAGCTAACTCTATTGGTTTTAGGGTCTTAAGAGAAATTAAAAAGGTTAAATAAAGGATTAAAATGAAACCTACATGCCCTTGTTGCCATCATAAGATCAAAAGTACGGAAATAAAAAATACCAATAAAAAAGGGATATTTTTTGAAGTCGAGTGCCCATATTGTCAAACATGGATACGTTTGAATAAAACACAAGAAATTATAAAAGCTGCTGGAATATTACTTTTATTAATAACTAGTCTTCTAAATATTTTCAGTATTCAAAGTGAATATAGTTTAGTTTTCTCAACCGTAGGCTTTGTTGGAATATTTATAGCTATGATTATTACTTTTTTTGGTAAGCATGAAGCAATCAAATAATAAAAAAACAAAAAAGAAGCCAAAAATAAAACACGCTAATATTAGTAATACCAGAATGTTATTAAATAAAATAGCATTCTCCTTGTTTTTTTTAGCTATAGGCTCCTTATCCATCATAATCGCAGTAAAATCTATATACGACGGTTATGTGCTTACACCAACAGATTATCGTGTTGAATCTGAGGTTTATTTTTTCTCGACCTCTCCATTTGCTTATCTTTTTAACCTTTTCTTTTACTTAGGATGTGGGATCTTTTTTTTAGCAGTACCGTACCTAAGCAGAGAAATGTTTCCGCGTAAAAAAGAGAAAAAGCTAAGCAAAAAAGCTCAAAGAAAAAATAAACAATAGTTTTTATTAAGTCGTTTTGTATTTATACAATAAATCAAAAGGTATATGGCAATAGTCATCTGGGTGGTTGGTTAAACGGTCTTGATGCTCAGGATCGCTTGGTACGTAATTGGTTAGCGGCTCTACCTGAACTACAATTTTATCGGCATCGCTGCGCTTTTTGATATAGCTGTTTGCTGCGTCTAAATGGGTTTGGTGTTTACTGTAAATAGCACTGCGGTATTTAGGGCCTTCGTCATCCCCTTGTTTGTTAATACTGTGTGGGTCAATAATTTCAAAAAAGTAGTCAAACAGCTTATTTAAGCTAACGGCGTTTAGGTCAAAAATTACCTTTACGCATTCAGCATAACCATCATATTCGCCATCTGTAGTTTTACTTGTACCATTAGCGCGCCCTGCCTGTGTGCTAACAACACCTGGTAAGTGTTTCATAAACTCTTGTACGCCCCATAGGCACCCACCAGCAAAGTAAATAGTATTGTGTTCTTTAATATCCATTATAAATGTTACCTAATGAGAAAAGTGTGAATGGTTATCAAATGCAGATATTAACAAATTAATGTACAATCGCGCACAAAATGACTGCTGTTACATTTGGCTATTTTATCATGCTCAAATATGAGCTTTGAAATTAATTGTAACCGCAGCTACAAATAAAAAAACGACGAGAAACACATGAACCGCACACCATACATTATATTGCCTGCACTATTATGCAGCGTTACTCCATTTGCTTATGCTAATACGTTATCTGATGAGTCTTCAATCGAGCAAATAACAGTGGAGGCTTCGCCTACTGCGAATAAACTGCCTGTAGGTACATTTGACTCGCCTATTTCTAATTTAGAATACGATCCGCGTGTAGATCTTCAATCACGAAATATGGCTGAGGCACAAGCTGATGTAACTATTCGTGGCGGTATTTTTGAAAACACCGGCTTTAGAGTAGGCAGTGCTACCCTGCTTGACCCGCAATCTGGTCATTATTTTGCTGAAATTCCCATTGCACCGCAAATGCTAAGCGGCCCAGCAGTTTTAACCGGTGCCGATAACGCACTGTACGGTATGAACAGCTCTGTAGGTACGGTTTCGTTTGGTTGGAAACCGATTATTACTGGCGGTAGTGTATCGCTTGGTACTGGTACGAACGACTTTAATCTTCAAAGCATTCATGCTGCTAAAAACACACAACTTGATAGCTTAGCTGACTATACCTTAGGTTTTGAAGGTGAATATTCTCACTCGCAAAGTGATGGCACTATTGATAATGGTGACCATGACTTTTCGCGCGCCTCAGCTCGCGTGCAATTGGCAAGTAAGAATAGCCAAACCGATTTATTTTATGGCTCGCAAGATAAGTTTTTTGGCTGGCCTAACTTGTATACCCCTTTTGGCGTTAACGAAACTGAAGATTTAGAAACCCGCCTTTGGATGCTTAATCACAAACAAACCTACGCTAAAAACAGTAATTTTGAAGTATCGGCGTATTACCGCACCCATGACGATCACTATATTTACTCGCGCGAAAACCCAAGTGCATTCGAAGCGTTTCATAAAAGCGAGGTTAAGTCGCTTGCTCTTTCGGGTCGCCATGCACAAAGCAATGCGTTTGCAATCAATTACTCAGCACAATTTATTGATGACTCGATTGAATCAACCACACTTGAAAATAATTTTACCTCACGAAAATATTATAAGCTGAGCGTATTGCCCCAATACACTATGGCGCTAAAAGCTAACCAACAGCTTATATTTCGTTTAGGGGCTGCGTATGACGATACAAACCGTGATGATGCTGAAGTATCAGCCATTGGTGATATAACCTTAAATACCCAAAATAATGACGGCACAGCGCAAAGTGTTTATTTATCGTACGCGCAGGCGAGTCAAGTTGCAGGCTATACAGCTATTGGCGGCAGCGATTCTGGCGGATTATTTAGAAGTAACTACAACCTTGAACGCGAAGCTACTTCAAACTTAGAGCTAGGTTTATTACTTGAAGAGCAAAGCTGGCAGTTAAACTCGGCTATTTTTTATCGAAAAGATAATAACTTAACCGATTGGACCTTTAATTTTGACTCTACCTCGGCGCGCTTTGCAAACCCGGTTGATATTGATACTGCAGGGGTTGAATTTTTAGCGACTAAGCACTTTGATACAGCAAAACTTATTGCTAGCTACACCTATTTACATAAATCAGAGAACTACGGCGCTGCCGATATTGATGCCAGTTTTTACGCGTTAAACTTCCCCGATCACCGTTTAACACTTGGCGCTGTGTATAACCCAACTGATATTTTAGAATTTAGAATAGATAACGAATGGCGTACACAACACAAAAATGCACTTAGAAACGGCGACGACAACGCGTTATTTACCCAGCTAACGCTTAAAATAACCCCGCCTCAGTTAAGCAATTTATTTATTACTTTAGCGGCAGATAACTTATGGGATGAGTCGTTTGAAGAAATACCTGGTACACCAGGGCGTGGTGAACAATATACATTAAGCGCAACGTACAGTTGGTAAAATTAAAGCGGCGTTTACAAACTCAATTTATACTTTGGTTTGTAGACGCTGTGTTTTTTATAAAAGCTCTATATTAAGCAAAAAAGTTGCACAAAAAGAAACGAATAAGCAGTAAATGAGAAAACAAAAGCCAACCAATACTTAAAATCAATCTCTTCCTCTAAAAGCGCAGCGCCTCTTGCCCTCTTTGTGAGTTACTCACTTTATGGCCTTAAGCCAGTAAAAGCAGCGCGTTTTTATATAAAGCAAAGCTAAAAAGTTGCACAAAGAGAAGCTAATGAGTAATAAATGAGAAAACAAAAGGCAACTACTGCTTAAAGTTAATCTCTTCCTCTAAAAGCCCCGCGCCTCTTGCCCTCTTTGTAAATAATCCACTTTTACAGGCTTTGCCTGTCACGTAAGCAAGCTTCACGTCTACAAAACAACCATATATCTACACATTTGCGGTAGACGCAGAGCTTGCTCGCGTGAACAGCGCAGCTTTTAATTACTTAAAAAATTACTCAGTAATAGATAAATGTAAATATATGTGTATTGACTTCGTAAGCTAGGTTAACTGCTCAAGTTCGGTAATAAGCGCTAGAGCCTCTGCATTAGTTGACCCACATACATCGCGCGTGGCGCTAAAATCGCTACATACTTTAGGGCGGCTTTCATCGCCAAATAGTTTACATAAATT
Organism: Pseudoalteromonas sp. R86517; assembly: GCF_042466295.1. Classification (NCBI taxonomy): domain Bacteria; kingdom Pseudomonadati; phylum Pseudomonadota; class Gammaproteobacteria; order Alteromonadales; family Pseudoalteromonadaceae; genus Pseudoalteromonas; species Pseudoalteromonas sp. R86517. The sequence goes on along the minus strand of NZ_JAXHCB010000001.1, from coordinate 1,176,631 downwards.
GTTCTCATCAAGCTGAATACAACGCTCTCCGGCTTTTTTACCGTTTGGCATACCGGGTATTGGCGAACTAATACTCGGTGCAATGCAACATGCGCCGCAGCCTAAGCGACATGCCATAGGCTCTGTTTTCATAAATACCTCTGTTAGTTAAAGCCAGGCCTTTGTATTTAAATTTACACCCTGCCTAGCCCATTATTTATCTGTAATACACATATGTAATGCTTTGTTACATCTTAAAACGCCTTGTAAACACTTTATTGCGTATTATTGCCTTGTCACCAAATATATGAAGGAATGCCTTGTGGCTACTAAAAAACAAATTTTATTACCAGTCGCGGTTTTAGCAGCCGGGATTGCACTCGCTTTTGGCCTTTCAGCCATGAAAACGCCACCAGAAGAAAAACCAGAGCAAGACACTCGCCCACTTGTTGCTGCGCAAAACGTAAACATTGATGCAATAACGCTCGATGTTAAATCGTACGGCGTAGTAAAACCTAAAGACCGTACAGAACTGGTTGCACAAGTAAGCGGGCAAGTTATTTCAGTAGCCGAACAATTTGTTGAAGGCGCGTTTGTTAAGCAAGGCGATATTTTAGCACGAATTGATCCAAATGATTACGAGGCTGATTTAATTGAGGCCGAAGCAGGCCTTGCCCAAGCAAGTTCAGCGCTCGAAATAGAACGCGCGCAAGCTCACGTAGCTAAAGCCGAATGGGAACGTATTAAATCAGACTCAAGCGATGCAATTGCATCGGAGCTTTATTTACGTAAACCACAACTTGCAGAAAAAATGGCAAACTTTCGCTCTGCCCAAGCCCGTGTAAAACGCACTAAACGTAATTTAGAACGCACGTACATTAAAGCTCCTTACGACGCTATAATAAACCAACGCACCATTAGCTTAGGCTCAGTGGTTAGTGCGGGTAGCAAGTTTGGCGAGCTAAGCGCTACCTCAGTTGCAGAGGTACGTTTACCGGTTGCAGATAAAGAGCTGCAATACTTAGATAACGGCGGTATTGGCGCATTGGTTACGCTTAACGCTGAATTTGCCGGCAAGCAAACAACCTGGCAAGCCAAGGTTGTACGAAGTGAAGGTGTGGTAGATCAAACCAGCCGTATGAGCTATTTAGTTGCCCAGTTACCAACTCCGTACGCTGATAACACCAAACCACTGCGTTTTGGCTCTTATATAAATGCCACCATAAAAGGCCGCGCGCTTGATAACGCGATTATAGTGCCGCACCATTTAGTTAAAAATAACAAAATTGCTATTTTAAACGACGATCACACCCTGAGTTTTAAAACGCTTAATATTGTACGTGAACAAAACGGTATGGTGATTGCGGACCAAGGCTTAAACAGTGGTGAGCAACTTATTACCTCTGCCCTTGAATACCCAACAGAAGGCATGGCGGTTAAGCTGGAAGGCACTGAGCCTAAAAGCGATGTGACTCAATTAGCACTTAAAGAGGATACACCATGAGTACCTCAGAAAAAGGCTTAATTGCTTGGTTTGCACGTAATCCAGTGGCGGCAAACCTCATCATGATTTTTATACTTATTGGCGGGCTTTTAACAGCACTGACAATTCGTAAACAGGCATTTCCGCAGTTTGAAAGTAACTGGGTGAGTATTCAAGCGGTATACCCAGGCGCAGCCCCGCAAGAGGTTGAAGAAGGCATAACCATAAAAATTGAAGAAAACCTTGAGGGCACCGAGGGTATAAAACGTTTAATCACTTACTCTAACCGAGGTTATGCGCAAGCGTGGGTAGAAATAGAAGAAAAATACGACCTACAAGAAGCCCTAGACGAAATAAAAGCGCAAGTTGACTCTATTAATACCTTTCCGGCAGGAATGGAACGCCCTGTTATTCAACGAGAAAAATTTCAGCAAGAGGTGATGATCCTCGCGCTTTATGGCGACATGAGTTACTACCAGCTTAAAGAGCTAGGTAACGACATAAAAGATGAACTACTCGCCTTACCTGGCGTTAATTTAGTCGACTTTTACAGTGGCCTAGATTACGAAATAGGCATAGAAATAAGCCCCGACAAACTACGTGAATATGGCCTAACTTTTAGAGATGTATCAAGTGCGGTGCAAAATTTTTCTACCAATATGTCGGCAGGGCAAATTCGCTCTGACACTGGCTATATTTCAATGCGTGTTGAAAAACAAGCTTACCGTGGTGGTGAATTTGCAATGCTTCCGCTTATAACGCTTGCCGATGGCGCACAGATTAACTTAGGCGATGTAGCAACGATTAATGATGGCTTTGAAGAAGGCTTACTTTACTCTAAATATAACGGTAAAAACTCACTCACGTTTGAAGTAGATGCCTCAAAAGATCAAGACATTACCGATGTAGCTAAAATTCTTAAAGGCTACATGGCAGAAAAACAATCGAAACTTCCACAAGGCGTAAAGCTCTCCCCTATTGTTGATTTAACTTACTACCTTGAAGGTCGACTCGATATGATGATCGACAACATGGTATGGGGCGGTATTTTAGTAATGATAGTGCTGGCACTGTTTTTACCGCTGCGTTTAGCTTTTTGGGTAATGATGGGCTTACCGGTGTCTTTTCTAGGTGCCTTTTTGTTTATGCCAATTGGCTTTTTAGACATCACCATAAACATGGTGTCGTTATTTGCCTTTATTATTGTACTTGGCATTGTGGTCGACGATGCCATAGTCGTGGGTGAGTCTGCCAGTGCCGAAATAGAAAAACACGGCCATAGCCTTGATAATGTTATTCGCGGAGTTAAGCGCGTTGCAATGCCTGCCACTTTTGGTGTTTTAACCACTATCGCGGCGTTTTTACCGCAAGCTATGGCATCGGGCCCAGGCGCTGCGTTTTCTAAAGCCATTGGTGTGGTTATTATATTGTGTTTGATTTTCTCGCTGATTGAATCAAAGCTAATATTACCTGCGCATATTGCAGCCATGAACCCACGTAAACCTAACCCTAAAAACCCATTACATAAACTGCGTAATGTGGTTGATAGTGGCTTAAAACACTTTGTACAAAACTATTACACGCCTTTTATAGGTCATTGTATACATTATCGTTATACCGTAATTATTGGCTTTTTATGTATATTAATAGTCAGTGCAGGTATGTTTGCAGGCGGCTTAGTTAAGTTTGTGCCTAACCCTAAAATACCGCATGATTTTCCGCGTATTACGCTTGAAATGAACCTGGCCTCTTCGGAGCAAGCCACCCTTGAAACGGCTCGTAAAATTGAAGATGTATTACTCAAAGTAGATAAAGAGCTTGAAGAGCAATACGGCCAAAGCATGATCCGCGATTTATCGGTAAGCTTACGTGGGCGTACTCAAGCAAACATTATGGCTATTTTAGTAGAGCCACACTTGCGCCCTATCGACACCTTTGCATTAAGCACCCTGTGGCGCGAACAAATGCCCCCGCTTCCAGGTGTTAAAACGCTTAATATTCAAGATAATATTTTTAGCGGCGGACGTGATGACGGCGACGTAAGCTTTAGGCTACAAGGCAAAGATGCCGATGAGCTAAAAGAAGTAGCCGGTAAATTAAAAGCTAAACTACAAAGCATGGAAGGTGTAGGCGATGTAAACGACTCACTGCAAAGTGCCACCGACGAAGTACAGCTAGATTTAAAACCACTGGCGTACAGCATGGGACTTACACTTGCCGATGTTGCATCGCAAGTAAGCTTTAGTTACTACGGATTAGAAGCACAGCGTATTTTACGCGAAGGCGAAGAAATTAAAGTAATGATACGCTACCCAGAAAGCGAGCGTAACTCAATTAGCAACATTCAAAATGCGCGTATTATTACCCCAACCGGCGCAGAAGTACCGTTAAGCGAAGTAGCCGAAGTTAGACTAGTAGATGGTGTAAACCGTATTCGTCGTGAAAACTCAAACCGTACTGTTAATGTGTGGGCAGCGGTAAATACTGACCAAGTTGAGCCGTTTGCTATTGCACAAGAAATTCGCGATACCTATTTACCTTCACTGCTTAAAAGCTACCCAGGCGTTAAAAGTAATGTGGCTGGGCGCGTACAAGAAGAAATGGACAGCGCCGATGAGCAGTTACGCGACTTTGCTATATCGCTGATGATTATATTTGCCTTATTGGCCATTCCGCTTCGCTCTTACTCGCAGCCGCTTATTATTATGTCGGTTATTCCATTTGGTGTAGTAGGTGCTATGTTTGGTCACGTAATATTAGGTATGACCATGAGCGGGCTGTCTATGTTTGGCATTATTGCCGTAGCGGGCATAGTCGTAAACGACTCACTCGTAATGGTTGATTTTGTAAACAAAGCACGCGCAGAAGGCATGGCCGTAAAACAGGCCGTTATGCAAGCCGGTGCAAAGCGCTTTAGAGCTATATTGCTTACCTCAATCACTACATTTATTGGTGTAATGCCAATTATTATGGAAACCAGCTTACAGGCTAAAATAGTTATTCCTATGGCGGTATCGCTGGCCTTTGGTGTGCTATTTGCCACGGTAATTACTTTAATACTTATACCTTGCCAATACGTAGCATTAGAAGACGCTAAGCGCCTTACCCGTAAGCTACTTGGTAAATCGCAGCCTATAAGTGTTCAACCGACACCCACTGCCAAATAATTACAGTTTCTCTCCCAACCATTAAAGCTCGGCCTAATACGCCGAGCTTTTTATTGCCTGCAAATTGCACTGCATTATTAATAGTTTTTATAAAGTGTTTCAAATAAATTATGGGTAATTATTTTAATTATATCAGCGTATTATGCGCCCTCAATTTAAAGCATCGCTAACGCATTATAATTTTATTGCTTAGCACTAAGCTCACACCGCAATGGTTTTGAGCCGCTTGTCAGTTAAGTGCCCTCCACTTAGTTCTAATAACGTGGGAGTGTTGACCTTTGGCGTTTGAATTTGCAGCAGTATGTTTGGTTTTTAGGCAAGGCAGAGCCTATGAAGTGTGGTTACTCCCCATAAATAGGCGATAACGAAGCATAAATGCCAAACATACGCTGCCCTTTGGGTTCTGCCTAGGGGCGATAAACTCTTTGTTGCCTACATGGATGTAGGTAAGGGGCGTGAGCAGGACGCGGAAGCTTTGCTCGGTTTTTACTTATTCTTACAGGGATGTAAGTCATTAGAATAACGCAGGAGCAGTTATCGAGCCCACTAGGTTACAAACCTCGCGCCGCGATTTGATCGCCCCTAGATTGAACAAATCTCAATCCGCAAAGATCAACACGCCCTATACACGTAAATTTAAAACACCTAAACATACTGCTATCCGCTTAAAGCGCTATGGCATCTAGTTTATTTATGCACCCTAAGGAACCCTATGTTTGATTTAATAAGCAAACGCAGCGCTAATTTAAAAAATGATGTATTAGCCGGCTTAACCGCCGTGCTTACGCTCATTCCCGAAGCCGTTGCGTTTACCTTTGTAGCGGGAATTGACCCAATGATGGGGCTTTATGGCTCGTTTTTTGTTGGCTTTATTACCGCCGTGTTTGGCGGCCGCCCAGGTATGATTTCGGGTGCTGCTGGCTCTATGGCTGTAGTCACCACCGCCTTTATTATTATGTTTGGGCTCGAGTACTTGTTGGCCGCCGTGGTATTAACCGGTGTGCTACAAGTAGTGTTTGGCGCTTTTAAAATGGGCAAATTTATTAGGCTGTTACCTCACCCTGTAATGCTTGGCTTTGTAAATGGCTTAGCTATTGTGATTGGTATGGCGCAATTTGGCCAATTTAAAGAAAACGTTCGCGTAGTTTACGATAAGCAACACGATATGTTTACCTACGCAGGCGATTGGATGCAACTAACCAGCCCTGCTATGCTTACCATGATGGGGCTAATTGCGCTAACCATGGCAATTGTGTATTTTTTACCGCGCTATACTAAAGCAATTCCTGCCCCTCTTGCTGCAATAGCAGTGTGTACGGCGCTGGTCACCTTTACTCCACTTGAGTCAAAACTTGTTAGCGATGTTGTGCACACGCAGCGTACTTCAATGATTGAAAAAGAGATCATTACTGAAAACTTTGCAGCTATAAAAAATCAAGTACCTCATGGGCAATACAGCGAAGTGGCGCAAAATATTGCACTTGAGCGCCCAACCGATGTGCAAATTACGGCTAAATGGCAAGCTAACGAAGCGCAAAAAGTAGCTGAGGGCTTAAAAGACACCATCGACCCACTTGATGGCAGTTTAAAAGGTGCATTACCGAGTTTTCACTTTCCGCAAATTAGCTGGGATTTAACTAATAGCGACTCGCTCGATGCACTCATTACCGTGCTCATGCTTGCGCTTATTTTGTCATCTGTGGGGCTAATAGAAACCCTTATGACGCTTTCGCTTATTGATGAAATAACACAAACCCGCGGCCAAGGTAATCGTGAGTCGGTAGCGCAAGGCTCGGGCAATATTTTAAGCGGTTTATTTGGTGGCATGTGTGGCTGCGCCATGATTGGCCAAAGCATGGTCTGTTTAAACTCAGGCGGCCGAGGGCGTGCAGCAGGTATTGCTACCGCTTTATTTATGCTGGTATTTATTTTGTTTTTTCCAAGCTTAATTGAAATGATACCGGTGGCATCTTTAATTGGCGTTATGTTTATGGTGGTTATTGCTACGTTTGAGTGGTCATCTTTGCGCTTATTTGGCCGTGTTCCAAAGTCTGAAATATTTATCATTATTGTGGTATCTACCGTTACCGTATTGCTCGATTTAGCCGTAGCCGTAGGCATAGGTATTGTTATTTCTGCCTTGGTTTATGCATGGAACTCTGCAAAAGAAATCCGTATTAAATGCAGTGATGAATCGCAAAGCGAAAAAACCTACCAAGTAACGGGTAATCTATTTTTTGGCTCAATAACCTCGTTTAAAGAAGGGTTTAATCCACATAACGACCCACAAAATGTGTGTATAGATTTTGCCAATGCCAGAGTGTGCGACCAATCAGGTATTGAAGCCATACATGGTTTAAGTGAGCGTTATAAAGCATTAGATAAAACGTTGTATTTGCGCCATTTGAGCCCAGAGTCTGCCAAGTTATTACAAAAAGCCGGTGATTTAGTTGAGGTTAACATTGTTGAAGACCCTAAATACCCTGTAACCAACGACGCTATGGCGTAACACGTCACTTAGGTAACTCACTAAAAAAGCTCGGAATTTCCCGAGCTTTTTATTTTTAAGTCAATTGTTTAAATTATTTTAAGCTGGTAAGTTAGGCACGTATATGGACACCCCCACATAAAAGGATGTAACTATGCCACTTGTACAACTTATTCTATTTATTGTTTTTGCTGTGTTAACCACACTTGGTTTAAAAAGAATAACCGTAACTTAATGCTATTTGGCTTCATTGCTATATCGTTCACATTTGTAGGGCTCGACTTTTTGATAGGCGTAGATGAAGGGAAGTCAGGCATTAATTAATCAAAAAATTTTAGCTTGAAAATTAAAGGGACTTTAATGCGCTTATACATACTGATTATTTCTTTAGTTATTTTTTTAAGTGGGTGCCAGAGCTATATTGCTTATCAAATAACTAAGCCTCCGCAGAAAGTTCTCCCTAAAGAATTTGAGAGCTCTATCGCTTTATCTGGTGTACAAACCCATTACTGTAGCAGCGAAGTAGATTGTCTTGATTTTAGGTTTATCTCACCTAAGGATATCGAAAGCTACCTACTCGATGGTAATACACTTTCGCTAAGTTTGATTGTTGAAGGAAGCACTGAAGATGAGGTTTTTGAATACCAACTTACTTCAGATAATTTATCAAACAACCAAAATAGCGGGCTTTTAATCATCTTTCCGGGGTATGGCGTAGACAGCTTGATTTACACCATGCAAGCAAGATGGCTTAGCCATGTCACTGGAAAAAATGTGATAGTGATGCCTGCAAGTAATCAATACGAGAAGTTTAGATTTGGCTTAAACTCGCTTGATGTGCTAGTCAATTATGTAAATAAAGAAAACTACACTGATATTTCCTTAATTAGTTACTCAATGGGCGCAATTGCGGGAGTTGAGTTGGCATCTAAGCTGAACATTAGTAAGCATATACTTTATGCCCCAATGATTAATTTTGAGGCCGCACTAACCACAATTGCTAACTTATCACACCCTATTTATAGCAAACTATTAGGCGATGATTATTTAAATGAAGTCGCGGCTAAGATAATTGAAAAAAGTGAAGTACCTCTTACTAAACTCGACATATTAAATAATCTAAATAAGACCCCGCATGCTAGGCAAACTTACATCTTTTCAAGTAATGCAGACAAAGTGAGTCCATATAATAGGTTGCTTACTCTTAACAACTCAAAAGTGAGCATGTATGAGGTAAAAGATTTAAATCACATTGAAATGGTTTCTTTAATTTCCACACAACAAAGGAATGTGCTCCTTTCCTTGCTTGATGGATAACTTCAACAGTCCTAATAATTGAGAAAAATATTGCTCGTTTTTTATCCCTAATACGTTATGGTATTTAAATAATAAATATACATAATAAAGTTAAGGAGCAGCCATGAATACCCCGCAATCAGATCATATCCCGCAAGAAGCCTTTGATTGGTACGACGAATACGCCCACGGTTTAATGGACCGACGTACATTTATGAAAAAACTAGGTGGGTTAGCTGCACTTGGTTTTTCAATGAGCGTACTAACCAGTGCCCTGTTACCTAATTATGCGTTTGCAGAGCAAGTATCATTTAACGATGATGATATTAAAGCCACCTACGAAGAATTTGATTCGCCAAACGGGCATGGTAAAGGCAAAGGCTACTTAGCTGTACCTAGCAAAATTGAAGGTAAACTGCCGGTTGTATTAGTTATTCACGAAAACCGTGGTTTAAACCCATATATTAAAGATGTAGCCAGGCGCTTAGCCAAAAAAGGCTTTATTGCCTTTGCACCCGACGCACTCTTTGCGCTTGGTGGCTACCCGGGCAATGACGATGAAGGCCGCGCCATGCAAAAAACCATGGACAGAGCTAAAATTCAAAACGATTTTGTAGCTGGGGCTCACTTTTTAAAAAATCATTCGAATAGTAACGGCAAACTGGGAGCTGTGGGCTTTTGTTTTGGTGGTTACATTGTTAATTACTTAGCGGCGGTTGAGAGTGACTTATTGAGCGCGGGCGTGCCTTTTTATGGTACTCCTGCCAGTGAGTCACTGCACAAAAATATAAAAGCGCCTTTAATGATTCAATCAGGTGAGCTTGATAAACGCGTTAACGCTACATGGCCTGATTATGAAAAAAGCTTAAAAGCTAACAATGTTGAGTACATTATGCACATGTACGAAGGCGCTAATCATGGTTTTCATAACGACTCTACTGGGCGTTATGATGAGCAAAAAGCAGAACTTGCTTGGCAGCGTACCTTAGCGTTTTTTAATGAAAAACTAAGTTAATAATAAGGTAATGCCACCAGCTTAAAATGGGTGGCATTTTTTAAGTTAATTGAGCTCTGTAATGTGTAAAAGCTCACCAGATGGTCCCCATAAATAAATCACTTTACCCCACGGCTCTTGTTTTATCCCTTCAAAGCGAATATCAAAGTGAGTTAACTTACTAATGGTGTTAAAGGCTTCGTTTATGTTTAATACGCACACTTGCAGCATTAAATTTTCAGCAAATTCTTGGTTGTAGTAACGCTTAATACCAATCGACTTAAATATTTAATCATTCTAGCGTGCTAAATAGAGCGCTAACAGCGTTATAAATTTCTTATGTAGAGCAACTACATGACGATATTTATGCCTTGTTATCACGCTATTTATCTGTCGCTATAAATGCCTAATAACTTAACACGATTGGTATAAAAACAAACTACATTCACCTGATGTTGCTATGCTTAAATCAGCTGATGCAGGCTCAATAGTAAAGCCAAGCGCCTGATAAAAGTCGCACGATTGCTGATAATTTTTACACGGCACAAACACTCTAATAGCATCAACTTGCATAATTATTTACCAGTTAATTTAATACGCTTTTATCAATAATCCCTTTTGCAATAAGGGCTTTTAAAATACCGGCGCTTTTTTCTCTAAAGGCATCGCGAAGTAAGCGCACTGCCGGAGTGATTGACTGCCTACTTGGGCACACCAACCAAAGCTCTGTAGGCGTGGGTTTAAAGTTTGGCATAACACTTATGACATTACCGGCAAGTAATTCATTAGACATATCTAAGCACGATTTAACCGCCAGCCCCTTGCCCGACACACACCAGCGCCTTACTAAATCGCCATCGTTAGCCGCATGGCCACCGTGCAATTTTACTTTAAACTCTTCGCTGGCATCGCTAAATACCCATACATCTTTAATTATATCTTGCAGTTGATAAAACAGCCCTTTATGTTCTGTTAAATCATGTGGATGAGCAGGCGTGCCATGTGTATCAAGGTAGCTTTGTGCTGCGCATAAAATACGCGGTACATCGCAAATTTTAAAACCGTACATGCTGGCATCGTTAGGTTTACCATAACGCAGTGCAATATCGACCGAGTCACGATAAAAGTCGATATTACTGTCGCTAATATTGGCGCGTAAGCTGAGCTGAGTGTGGGTTTGCATGAACTCGTCAAGCCAAGGGATCACAATGTTGCGTCCTAAATCAGAAGAAAGCGCAATACGCAGCTCGCCATCAATTATATCGTCATCGCTTTTAAGTGTATTTTTGGCTTGTTCAAGCATTGCCATTGCTTGTTGGCATTGTGGAATGTAACGCTCGCCGGCTGCAGAAAGCCTTAAATGGCGAGTGGTGCGTATAAATAGTTCAAAACCTAAAGCCTGCTCTACCCTTTTAACAGCAGCACTTGCTGTGGCGGTGCGCATATCTAAATTTGATGCTGCAGCAGTAATACTTTTAAACTCTGCCACTTTTAAAATTACCTGTAAGTCTTCTAAAAGCATTGTGTATTAATCCATTATCAACTTAATAATTTAATTATTATTTTTGGCAAAATTAAGCGCTTTAGGTTTGCTTACAGTGTATTGAGCAATCAAAAAGTGATTTATTGTCTATTTATATTTGACAATGCTTATCTATTGCGCGGTTTATCAATATAAAGGCAAATATTACACTGTACCCATCAGCTAGTCACTAACCACTATTTATTAAATTAGGACAATCTTTAGGGCGTGTATTAGTAAACCCAGCTTTTGGCATTAATAGTATGTTTAAAAAGCAAATTTGTTTAAAGCAAGGACTCGCCCACCCAATTAACTAATATTATTTGATAAAGATTCAATCATTACCCTGTTTATTGCATAGAAATTCTCACCTATTATTCACCTCAACGCAAGCGAAGTCATTCAGGCTATTTAAATCGCTTTACTCTATTTTTTTAGCATAACGGGTATCACAGTATGAAACGATTAAAAACCACTTTAGCAATAGCAACCCTGTCATTAGCCGCAAGTACTTTTTCAAGCGTCTATGCAGCAGAAGTTGGCCCCCTTGAAACGGTGACTACTTTTAATAAATATCGCGGCGCAGGTATAACTATAACACCTGCAGGGCGAATGATTGTAAGCATGCACCCGCTTGATGCACCGAAAACGCGAGTAGTTGAAATTATGGCAAACGGTGCTCAACAACCTTTCCCTAGCGAAGATTGGGCTGATGGCCCCGAGCTTGGCAAAGTAGGCCTTGCAGCCGTAATTGGCGTACATAGCGACAGCAAAGGTGTGGTGTGGATTTTAGACATGGGCAGCGAGCAAGTAGCTCCAAAACTAATTGCCTGGGACAGCGTTGCCAATACCTTAGTTAATACCATTGAATTAAATAAAGACGCTGTACTTGATAACTCGTTTTTACAAGACTTTGTTATTGATGAACGTAACGACAAAATTTACATTGCCGATATGTCTTTTGGTAACTTTATGGGCGCCACTAAACCTGCGTTTATTGTTGTTGATTTAAAAACCGGCGAATCAACGCGTGTACTTGAGGGCAATGCTAAGCTAATGCCAGAGGAGCGCGATATTGTCATCGAAGCCTCTCCTGTTGCATCTAAATCAGCAAAAGGTGAAACAACAAACCTACGTTTTGGTTTAAACCCAATTACTATTGATGATAAAAATGAATGGGTATACTTTGGCGCATTTACAGGCACTAGCGTGTACCGTATTCCAGCAAAAACACTTGCTAATAGTACATATTCAGATGCTAAAAAAGCAAAAAGCATTGAAGTTTTTGGCCCTAAAAACCCAAGCGATGGCATGACCTACGCGCCAGGTGGCGGTATTTTAGTAACCGACCTTGAAAACAATGCCATTGGCTTAACGACTAAAGGCCACTACGAAATAATTGTTCAAGACAAACGATTATCATGGCCTGATAGCCTAGCAGTGAGCAATGGTTGGATTTATGTAACACAAGATCAGCTCCACCAGCACCCTGCATTTAGCCAAGGCTTTGGTAATGCAAAACCACCTTACGTATTAACGCGTTTTCGCTTTAATCAAAAATAATTAATTATTTTTATAAGCCAGCCATACCCGCTGGCTTTTTAGGAGATAAGTTATGCTACTCGACACCCCTATTTGTGACTTTGGCTGGCAAGCGCCCAACTTTACGTTAAAAACCCCGCAAGGCGAGCCTTTTACCTTAGCCGACAACCTAGGCGAAAACGCCTTGTTAATCGTGTTTATTTGTAACCATTGCCCTTATGTGCAACGTATTGCGAGGCGCTTAAGCGAAGATACCGCGTTATTAATAAACGAAGGTATAAATGTGTTAGCTATTATGTCGAACGACTATAAAAGCGTCCCTGCTGACTCCCCAGCTAATATGGAAAAATTTGCTAAGCAGCACGGCTTTTTGTTTCCCTACCTTGTTGATGAAAACCAACGCGTAGGCAAACAGTATGGCGCGGTTTGCACGCCTGATTTTTTTGGTTTCAATAAACATGGGGCACTGCAATACCGTGGCCGCTTAGACGATGCAAAAATGAATAACGATGCACATCGCACTCCTGAGTTAGTTAATGCCATGCGCCAAATTGCGGCCACAGGCAAAGGTCCTGAGCAGCAAACACCCAGCATGGGCTGCTCTATAAAATGGAGTAATTCATTATGAGTACAGTACATTTAAAATTGGGCGTAACCGATTTATCGTTTCATCATGTAATGGCCTCTTTAGTGAGCCATGTTTTAACTGATATGGGCTTTACCGTTGAGCGTATTTATGCGCCGCATCAAGATAACTTTAAAAACCTTAAATCTGGTGAAGTAGATTTACTCGCCTCAGCATGGCTACCTTCAAGCCACGGTATTTATAAAGCCGATGTTGAACAAGTTATGCCACTCGTTGAGCTTGGCTTACATTATGAGCCTTATGCACACTGGGGCGTACCAGATTACGTACCGCAAAGTGCAGTGAACGAAATTAGCGATTTGTTAAAACCAGACGTGCTTACAAAAATGCAAAAAACAATTCAGGGCATTAATGCCGGTGCTGGTATTACCCGTTTTTCTATTAATATGATGAAAGAATATGGGCTGACGAGCGCAGGGTATGAGTTTTTAACCGGCACAGAGCATGACTGTTTTAGCGCGTTTGAAAACGCCGTCGCCACCCAAACCTGGTGCGTAGTGCCGTTATGGAAGCCACAATTTTTGCATTACAAGTACACAATACGTGAGCTTAAAGAACCACAAGGGTTACTAGGCGTTGTTGATAGAGCTGTTTTACTCCTAAGAGAAGATAAACAAGCGCTGTTTAACCAAGCTCAGTTAAACACCCTTGATAAATTACGCTTTTCAAATGAGATCATTGCCGAGCTTGACTATAAAGTATGCAAAAACTTACAACCCCTCGATGACGTAACGCGTAATTGGCTTAATAACAATCCAATTAAATAGTAATTTGTGCTTTGTTTTTTTTAAAAAGGCTCAATATAGACACTACTTGGCTAAAATAGCCACTTAACGGAGATAACCATGACCCATCCAATTATTAATGATTTAGAAAAACGTTATACAACTAAACGCTACACAACCAAGCGTATTCCTCAAGATGATCTAGATGTAATTTACGAAGCTATGCGTCTTTCTCCTTCATCTATTAACTCGCAGCCGTGGAAATTTATTGTTATTGAATCAGACGAAGCTAAAGAGCGTATGCACTCTACGTTTGCTAATAAATTTCAATTTAATCAGCCGCATATTAAAACTGCATCGCACGTTATTTTATTTGCTTACAACCCTAAATATAAACGCGATGACTACGCACAAGTAATTGATGCAGACATTAAAAATGGCCGTACTCAAAGTGAAAACCGCGAACAAGCATTTGGCGCGTTTGCTTTTGTTGACATGAATACCGATGAGCAAGGCAACAATGCAATGTGGACCAAAGCGCAAACTTACATTGCCCTGGGTAACACAATGCACGCCGCTGCACGCTTAGGCGTTGATTCAACACCTATGGAAGGTGTGAATGCACAGCTTATTGGTGAAGTGTTTGAACAAGAGCTCGATGGCTATATTTGTGATGTAGCGTTGGTACTTGGCTACCACGATGACACTGAAGATTATAACGCTAAGTTACCTAAATCTCGCCTAGCAAAAGAGCAAGTTATAAAGGTTTTATAAAAACCTATTAAAAAAGCTTAGCGCTAATGAGTGCTAAGCTTTTATATTCATTTTATTTTTTAGCAATAGCTTGCAGTACCGACGCTAAACCCGTGTGGTATGTGCCTTCAAACACTTCTCGCTTTAGCTCTTCTAAATGTATAAAGCTAAGCTCGGTTAAGTCATCTTGTAAGTCGCTTTTTGAGGTTTTAGTATCGACACTTGGGCCGCCTCCGGTATTATAATTTACTTGCTCAGGCGTATAGGCCTCAAGTAAAAACACCCCACCTGGCTTTAAACCTTTAACAGCGCGCTTATATACCGCTGAACGCAAGGCACTTGGTAAAGGGCAATAAATAGACACTACCGCATCCCATTTTTCTTTTCCAAAATCAAACTGCGCTAAATCGGCGTGTACAAGCTCAATGTTTACGTTGTGCTCTTTGGCAAGCTTTGCCGCTTTTTCAAGCCCTACTTTTGAGCCATCAACCGCGGTAACGCTGTAACCCATTTTTGCTAAAAATACCGCATTTCGCCCCTCACCTTCGGCTAAGCTAATAACATTGCCTTTAGGTAATTGCTTATAGTGCTCAGCTAAAAAATCGTTTGGCTGTTTGCCATAAGCATATTGCTGAGTGTTATACCTTTCATCCCACATAATAGCTCCTGGTATTATTTTGCGTATTCATAGCGTTGAATAAGCCTGCTTAATAATTCCACTAATAATATGTAGTGTAAATAGGTAACTAATTTTTTAATGTTATTAATATACTACGCAGCCATGCTCACGCACACTGCTAAGTGCTGGATTAAAAGGGGGGATTTTCAGAGCTAAATAAAAAAAGCCAGTGACGAGGTCACCGGCCAAAAGAAGGCAATACGAAGGGAGTCGTACTGGCTGTTAAAACTTTTTCAGTATTCGCTATCTTAATAATGGCACATGAGATTCTAATGCCTGATAGTTCATCCATTGGTTTAATTGCTCTGGCCAGGTAATGGTTGGCTCGCAATATAAACCGCGTAATATAGAAAAATAAATAGCGCTATCAAGCAAGCTTAATAACGTTTTACCATTATTAATATTGAGCTGCTTTTCGGTGCCAATTAAAAATTCATTTACTTGTAAAACTATCTCAGGAGTTGATGCTATTAGGTTTACAAAGTTAAGCTCTGTCGATTGCTTGTTATCTTCCCACGCTATTCGGCTAGATTCTGTTTTAAACTCTTTTAAATCCAGTAATGGCCAGCGCGGCAATCCAATTTGCAATAAAGGCGCAAACGAGCCACCTTGCCACTCAATAGCCCCTTGAGTTGGCTTGTTTGATTCGCTAGAACCAGCAAGTTCAATAAGCAGGCTAATAATTTCGTTACTTTCACCCATAACAGTGCCGTCATCTTTTTCAAGAATAGGTACCATTTTTTTACCAATTAGTTTTGTTGGTGTTTCAGTGTCGTCGTAATCAAGTACAACGTCATCAAGCTTAATGCCTAATTTGCCTGCTACATATTTAACACACGCACAAAAAGGACAATGAGAGTAACTGTATAGTTTCATAATTAATTAAAGCCTAAAGCGGGTTAAGTACCTATGCCCGTAAGATACCCAAATAGTCAGCGCAGAAAAACCGCATTTAGGTTGAAACTTTATCTTGTAAAAATTGATAATCACGCTTTAAAAAGTAGATAAAATAAAAAACACGCCATAAAGGCGTGCTCAATTTACACATTATAGTTAGCGCCCTATTACGCCCTCAGCTAAAGGTTTAAATCTAAATATGTAATAGGGTGCTTTATTTTGAGCATTGCCGTTATTAAGTTGTGCCGAAAGCGGCAATTGCGCAGCGCCGGTGTACATGTAACCCTCTGGTCCAATGCTTACACCATCAGGCCAAATCATGTTTTTATTGTACGTGTAATCACGGTACGTACGTGTTTTGGCGTCAATAACGCCCACAGTACGCTCACCCACTATGGTTAAATATAAATTATCATCAGCATCAATACTTAAACCACCGTTTACTGGTTTTTGTGCGTATTGCTCTACTCGTTCGCCTAGTTGTTTATCGGTTAATTGCTCGTTAGCAATATCGGCCATTTTAATACGGTAAACATACTTTTTATTAAGCGGAGCAAAGTAAAGCCATTGCTGCGCGTTATCAAGCACAATGCCATCGGCACCAATAAAGGCATTAAGTTGCTTTTGGTTATCAGTCCCTTCATCAATCATTATTGGCATTGTGTAATCGGGTAATGCACTTTCGTGACCTTGCAATACTCGCCGGCTCTTACCTGTTTTAGTATTAACGATAATAAGGGCGGCTTGCTTGCCATTTCCGCCATCCGCAATACCTTCATCAGCGATCACCAATGTATTGTATTTGCTCGATATAGCTAAATCATTAAGTTGAGATTGAGCAACCGATATAGGGCTAGGTAAGTAAATAATTTTATTAAGCTTATTGTTTAGCGCATCCCATGCTATCAGCTTTGGCGTAATACGCGGCTGCGCCTGGCCTGAGTCGAGTATCCATACATTACCTCTGTCATCAGCCCTTACCCCTAATACCCAATTTAAATAGTTAGCGGGATTTTTTAAGCTGCCATCACTCTTATAAGGGGTTTGCATTTGTGCATTAGGAAATGGCACCACATCACCACTTTTTAAAAGCTCCCCCACTTTTACTTTTGGGTTATAAAAAGGGTGATAACTAAAAATAAAGCGCTTGTTTTGTGTATACGTAATACCGCCCACAGCACCGTCGGTTTGTGCGTAAACCTCAGCGGGTACCGTGTCATTTGCAAAAGCCGAGGCACTTATTAGCAAGGCTATAGCGCTTAGCCCTAATTTAGATTTATTTAAAAACATAATTTACCCTACTTTTGCTTAATGTAATTAGCTGTGCCGTCTATCCAGTCTTGTCGAGCTGGGGCAAAAAAATCAATATCTACCGTATCTTGGGTAAAGTGAAATTCGTGCGGTACATTGGCCGGTATCACCATCATGTCACCCGCTTTCATAAGGTATTGTTTACCGCCAGAAAACACTTTAGCTTCGCCTGACATGATCCACGTTACTTGTTCATTAGGGTGTTTATGAAGCGGTACTTTTCCGCCTTTTTTAGCCACCCATTTTACAAACGTTGATTGCGTACCATGAAAATATTGGCGTGTTAAATATGGGCCCATTTGCTCTTTGGGTTGGCTGTCGAGATTAAGTAAAAAAGGGGCGTTGGTAATGTGCTGATTATAACTATCCATTATGCCCATTTGGGGTGCAGGCGTTATTTGCTGTTCAAGTTTACTTTGCGCTGCCCATACGCCACTGCTTGTTAAAGCACTTGCTAGTAAAAGCGTGTTAATTTTCATAGTTTCACCTAAATAATGAACTGTGTGCGGCTGCACTGACTATTTAGGCAAAGTTTACAGCCTGAGGATTTTTGAAAAAGCCGCCTAGGCAAGAAACATTTTCAAATAAAAACGAGTAATTAATTACTTATTACAAAATATAAACCCAGCAATAAAGCTGGGTTTTACTTAGGTAATGCTTAAAAACGCTTAACTGACCTTTAATTCTTGCATTTGTATGTACTGTACTAAGTCTTCAATCGTTACCACTGTCATGCTGTGTTTATTAGCATAATCACTTACCTGTGGTAAACGCGCCATGGTGCCATCAGGGTTAGTGAGTTCACAAATAACCCCAAACGGTTTTAAACCAGCCAGCTGCATTAAATCAACAGATGCCTCGGTGTGGCCGCGGCGAACTAAAACCCCACCTGTTTGTGCTTTTAAGCCAAATACATGGCCTGGGCGCGATAAATCACTGGGTTTGGCATTATCGGCAGTGGCGGCTTTAATCGTTGTTACTCGATCGGCGGCCGATACGCCGGTTGTAACACCGTGTTTAGCCTCTATTGTGACTGTGTAGGCTGTATTATTTTGGCTGGTGTTGTGAGTTACCATTTGCGGTAGCTCGAGCTGCTTAATACGCTCATCGCCCATACACAGGCACACAATTCCGCTGCCTTCGCGGATCATTTCCGCCATTTGTTGGGTGGTTAAATGCTCGGCAGAGAAAACAAAATCACCTTCGTTTTCGCGGTTCTCGTCATCAACAACAAGTACGCCTTGGCCTTGCTGCAAAGCAGCGATGGCGTTTTCTACGCGGGTGTGGCTTTCGCCAAATTGGCTAAGTAAAGACTGAATCATTATTATATTCCACATAAAAATAAATAGATTCAGGACACTGAAAGGCATGGCAAAACACACAAACTAAATTGCGAACTTTTTGCCACTAAACAGCTTATACCAATCCGCTTAATTAAGTGATTTATTTTGAGGTTGGAAAAACGTGTCGCTCAAAATGATTAAGTATTATTGCGAATTGGTATTAAACACGCAGCCACAGGCCACGTGTTTGCATACGCTACAAGCTATATTCTCTTTCATCCGGACTATAACCGTCGGCTCTGGCATCTCACCAGATCTGCTTGACCTTTATTTAATACATTAAAAAACGATTATTAAATAAAGCGCTCGCGGGCTCGTTTTATTCAAAAACTAATGAGTAAAACATACCGCCGGTGGGGAATTTCACCCCGCCCTGAGAATGTACCGTGAACTTATCTGTTCACGGCCTGCGCATTATACGCGTGTATTTATGTGTTATTCAAAATAAACGTTAAATAAGTTCAGTGTTTAGTGAGGCATTGAGTACTTTACCTTGGTTAATATCGGCCGTGAGTGAGCATTTTGCACCATTAACTAAGTTTAAATTTGGCTGCACATGGCCTATATCAGCATCTATTATTACCGGGAATAAACACCCACCCAATGCCACATCTAGCGCATGGCGGTAATCAAATGCATCGTGATGACTTTGTGTTATTTCGCTGCGCCCTAAAATAAGGCCGTTAATATCATCAAATACACCGGCAAGTTTGAGCGACAATAAAAATCGTGCCACGGTGGTAGGGGTAAGCTCTGAATTTTCTAGGTATAAAATTAGCCCTTCGTTCGCACTGTGTTTTTTAAAGTCATGCAATGCTAAAAATGGCGAATCCAGCAATAATCCTACCGTATCAAGGCAGCCGCCAAATAAGCGCCCAGACATCTCTATTGTGCGCTCATCGGTGTAATTTAGGCACTGCCACTGGGTAGGCTCGCTTGGCGCTAGCAGCTCATCTGGGTTTTGTGCGTAATTGGGTTTATTTTTTTGATAATAAGCAGAGGGTCCTTGCTCAAATTTACTTCCCGACTCGTAGGTAATGGTTTCAAAAATTTGTAGGCTGTAGGGGTTTGTTTCATCAGGGTGGAGCTGCATTAGGTTGGCACTATGAAGTGTTGCCCATTGGCACTTAGCCGTAAGTGCACAGGCAATTGTGCTCACATCAGAAAAACCCACCAGCCATTTAGGTTTGGCCTCTTTTATGGCGTTAAAATCGAGTAGTGGCAAAATTTCCATTGCCAGCTCTCCGCCCATTGGTGGCATAATGGCGGCAACCTCATCGTCTAGCAAAAAGCCCATTAATTGCTTGGCATGCGCTTTTGCATCTAATTCATCGCGGGGTTTATTTTGGCGTAAAAACTCCCCTTCTACTACCTCGTAACCACGGTGTTTTAAACCGTCTATCACTCTATCTAATCGTGCATGGTATTTTTCTTTTAAGCCCGACGAAAGCGAGCAAATAGCAACTTTAGAGCCTACTTTTAAAGGCGCTGGATAAAGTATATTAGCCATGAATGTTCCTTTTAATAAAGTGATTCCACTGTGTAAAAGCCGTTATGCATTTACACATTACCTATATGAATGTACCTATATCAACACGCACACTCTTTATGCAATATGAATAAGCGTAGAGTGTGTTTAGCATTTATGCAGTCACCATTTTATTTATAAATTTTTTAACGGGTAATGACACGCGCTTTTTTAGCAATCCAATTATGCCAATCCGTTTAACTCAGCTGTCTATTTTGAGGGGGGGGGGTGTTATATATGGGGTTTATGAGGATAAGTTGGCATTAGCTAGTTTTTAGGCATAAAAAAACCGATGCAATTGCATCGGTTTTTGCTTGTACATTACTGTGAGCTAAATATTAAAGATACTCAACGTCAATGATTTCGTACTCAACGTCGCCTTTAGGCGTTTTAATGGTCACAGCATCATCTGTTTGTTTACCAATTAAACCGCGCGCAATCGGTGAGTTAACAGAAATTAAGTTATTTTTAATATCTGCTTCGTCATCACCCACAATACGGTAGGTTACTTCGGCATCTGTTTCTACATTTACAATAGTGACAGTAGTACCAAAAATAACTTTACCTGTATTAGGCATTTTAGTTACGTCAATAATTTGCACATTTGAAAGCTTAGCTTCAATTTCTTGAATACGGCCTTCGCAAAAACCCTGTTGTTCACGCGCTGCGTGGTATTCAGCGTTTTCTTTTAAGTCACCATGTTCACGTGCAATCGCAATATCATTTACGATTTTAGGACGGGTAACTGTTTTTAATTCGTTAAGCTCTTCGCGCAGTAACTCTGCGCCACGAACTGTCATCGGAATTGATTGCATACTTTTCTCACTTAACACCAAGGCCTAGTGGCCTTGGTACATTTCCTTAGTTCAATCGCTGGTGTAGCTCTTGAACTGACGTCACTTTACTACGGTCGTCCGCTTGGTTAGCAGTACAGTTAGCAAATGCCGCGTTCAAGGTTGTCGTGTAGTTGGTTTTGTTTTGCAATGCACCACGACGCAACACCTTCGAATCTTCGATCGCTTGGCGACCTTCGGTGGTATTTACGATATAGCTGTACTCTTTATTCTTGATGTTATCAAGAATATGCGGGCGGCCTTCATATACTTTGTTTACACGGCGTACTTCAATACCGGCCTCTTTTAAAGCCTCTGCTGTGCCACCTGTTGCATCAATTTCAAAACCAAGGTCTGTCATGGTTTTAGCAAGTTCTACAACACGAGACTTATCGCTGTTACGTACAGATAGTAACGCGCGACCACCGCGTGGTAAAGTGTTGCTTGCACCTAATTGTGCTTTTGCGAACGCTTCGGCGAAAGTATCGCCAACACCCATCACTTCACCTGTAGAACGCATCTCTGGGCCACGGATAGGATCCACACCTTGGAACTTAGCAAACGGTAAAACAACTTCTTTAACGCTGTAATACGGTGGAATTACTTCTTTAGTAATGCCTTGGCTTGCTAAAGACTGACCCGCCATACAACGCGCGGCTACTTTTGCAAGTGCAATACCGGTCGCTTTAGATACAAACGGTACAGTACGCGCCGCACGTGGATTCACCTCAATTAAGTACACTTTGCCATCTTTTACAGCAAATTGTGTATTCATTAAGCCCACTACGCCAAGCTCAAGTGCCATATCGGTTACTTGTTTGCGCATAACATCTTGCACTTCTTGTGATAAAGAGTGTGCAGGTAATGAACATGCTGAGTCACCCGAGTGAACACCCGCTTGCTCAATGTGCTCCATTATGCCGCCAATAATTACTTGCTCGCCGTCACAAATTGCATCAACGTCCACTTCGATTGCATTATCTAAGAAGTGATCAAGTAGTACTGGCGCTTCATTTGAAGCTTGTACCGCTTCAGTCATGTAACGACGTAAGTCTTGCTCATCGTAAACAATTTCCATTGCACGGCCACCCAGTACGTACGATGGACGCACAACCAGTGGGAAGCCAATTTCACCTGATTTAAGTAATGCTTCTTCAGTTGATGTAACTGTTGCGTTTTCTGGTTGTAGTAAATCAAGACGCTCTACTAACTGTTGGAAACGCTCACGGTCTTCTGCGCGGTCAATCGCATCTGGTGAAGTACCAATTACTGGCACACCATTCGCTTCAAGTTCACGTGCTAGTTTAAGTGGTGTTTGGCCACCGTACTGTACAATCACACCTTTTGGTTTTTCAACACGTACAATTTCTAATACGTCTTCAAGTGTAATTGGTTCAAAGAATAGACGGTCAGAGGTATCGTAATCGGTAGAAACCGTTTCAGGGTTACAGTTAACCATGATGGTCTCATAGCCGTCTTCACGTAGCGCAAGGGCTGCGTGAACACAACAGTAGTCAAACTCAATGCCTTGGCCGATACGGTTAGGACCGCCGCCAATAACCATGATTTTGTCTTTGTCTGACGGGTTTGCTTCACACTCTTCATCATACGTTGAGTACATGTAAGCTGTGTCTGAGCTAAATTCGGCAGCACAGGTATCAACACGCTTGTACACAGGGACGATGTTTAACTGATGACGCTTTTTGCGAATTTCGGCTTCAGATACACCAGCTATTTCAGCAATACGTGGGTCGGCGAAGCCTTTACGCTTAAGTTTACGTAAAAACTCGGCATTTAAGCCGGCCATGCCACCTTCAGCAATTTTAGCTTCGTCTTTTAAAATGTCTTCTATTTGTACTAAGTACCAAGGGTCAACTTTGGTAAGTTCAAATACCTCTTCTACGCTCATACCGTGGCGCATTGCATCGGCAATGTACCAAATACGCTCAGCGCCTGGCTCGCGTAGTTCACGAATGATTTTTTCGCGCGCTTTCGGGTCATCAAGTGCCACAATTGGGTTAAAGCCCGTTGCGCCAACTTCAAGACCGCGTAATGCTTTGTGTAACGATTCTTGCTGGTTACGACCAATCGCCATTACTTCGCCCACTGATTTCATTTGCGTTGTTAAGCGGTCGTTCGCGCCGGCAAATTTTTCAAAGTTAAAGCGAGGGATTTTTGTTACTACGTAGTCGATTGATGGCTCAAATGACGCCGGTGTTTTGCCACCTGTAATGTCGTTTTGAAGTTCATCTAACGTGTAACCTATTGCTAACTTAGCGGCAATTTTAGCAATTGGGAAACCCGTTGCTTTAGATGCCAGTGCTGATGAGCGAGATACACGTGGGTTCATCTCAATGATAACCATACGGCCATCATCAGGGTTTACACCAAACTGTACGTTTGAACCACCGGTTTCAACACCAATTTCACGCAGTACCGCCATAGAGGCATTACGCATTAATTGGTATTCTTTGTCGGTTAGGGTTTGTGCTGGTGCAACGGTGATGGAATCACCAGTGTGTACACCCATTGGGTCAAAGTTTTCGATAGAACATACAATGATACAGTTGTCTTTTTTGTCACGAACAACTTCCATTTCATATTCTTTCCAGCCAATCAGTGATTCATCAATCAGCAACTCACTTGTTGGTGATAAATCTAGGCCGCGCTCACAAATTTCGTTAAATTCTTCCATGTTGTAAGCCACACCGCCACCGGTGCCACCCATAGTGAAAGAAGGACGAATAATACACGGAAAACCAATACGTGTTAGCGTATCGTGTGCTTCATCCATAGAGTGAGCAATTTCAGCACGTGGACATTCAAGGCCAATGTTTTTCATGGCTACGTCAAAGCGTTCACGGTTCTCTGCTTTGTCGATTGCATCGGCGGTTGCGCCAATTAACTCAACGCCGTGTTTAGCCAGTACGCCGTGCTTATCTAAATCAAGTGCACAGTTTAATGCCGTTTGACCACCCATTGTTGGTAGTACTGCATCTGGCTTTTCTTTTTCAATAATTTTTTCTACCACTTCCCAATGAATAGGTTCGATGTACGTTGCATCGGCCATTTCCGGGTCAGTCATGATAGTCGCTGGGTTTGAGTTAACTAATATAACTCTAAAGCCTTCTTCTCTAAGTGCTTTACACGCTTGAGCACCAGAGTAATCAAATTCACAAGCTTGACCAATTACAATTGGGCCTGCGCCTAAGATAAGAATGCTTTTTAAATCGGTACGTTTTGGCATTATTACTCCAGTTAAATTAGTTATTACGCGCTTGCATCAGGTCGATGAAGTGGTCAAATAATGGGGCTGCATCGTGCGGGCCTGGGCTTGCTTCTGGGTGACCTTGGAAGCTAAACGCTGGCTTATCAGTACGATGAATACCTTGTAGTGTTCCATCAAATAACGATTTGTGCGTGGCACGTAAGTTACTTGGTAGTGTGTCTTCATCGGCAGCAAAACCGTGGTTTTGTGCGGTGATCATTACTACATCGCGGTCTAAGTCTTTTACTGGGTGGTTACCACCGTGGTGGCCAAATTTCATTTTTACTGTTTTAGCACCTGAGGCCAGTGCTAATAATTGATGCCCTAAACAAATACCAAAAATTGGTGTGTCGGTTTCTAAAAAGGTTTTAATTGCATCAATAGCGTAAGTACATGGCTCTGGATCGCCAGGACCATTAGATAAGAAGATACCATCTGGGTTTAAAGCAAGTACATCGGCGGCTGAGGTTTGCGCTGGTACAACGGTTAATTTACAACCGCGATCAACTAGCATACGTAAAATATTACGTTTAACACCGAAGTCGTAGGCTACTACATGAAACTTTTCATCATCGCTGCTAAGTGTTTTAAATCCTTGGCCTAATGTCCAGCTTGATTCGCGCCACTCAAAATTTTCCTTGGTTGAGACAACTTTTGCTAAATCCATACCTTTTAAACCTGGGAAGGTTTGCGCGGCTTGTAACGCTTTGTTTTCGTCTAACTCGTCACCGGCAATAATACAGCCGTTTTGTGCGCCTTTATCGCGCAAAATACGGGTAAGCTTTCTGGTGTCGATGTCCGCAATACCCAAAATATTACGTTGTTTTAAGTAATCATCTAACGATTGCTCGTTACGAAAGTTACTTGCTAGCAGTGGCAAATCACGGATCACTAGGCCTTTAGCCCAAATTTGATTCGCTTCTTCGTCTTCGCTGTTGGTACCCGTATTGCCGATATGTGGGTACGTCAAAGTTACGATTTGTTCCGCGTATGATGGATCAGTCAAAATTTCTTGATAACCAGTCATAGACGTATTGAATACTACTTCACCGACTGACATGCCGTCAGCGCCGATTGCAGTACCGCGAAACACTGTGCCGTCTTCTAGGACTAACAGAGCGGATTTAGTCAAGTTAAACCTCCTAACAGTAAAAAACGGGAGTAA
The DNA here is from genome assembly GCF_042466295.1 of Pseudoalteromonas sp. R86517. Classification (NCBI taxonomy): domain Bacteria; kingdom Pseudomonadati; phylum Pseudomonadota; class Gammaproteobacteria; order Alteromonadales; family Pseudoalteromonadaceae; genus Pseudoalteromonas; species Pseudoalteromonas sp. R86517. The sequence goes on along the minus strand of NZ_JAXHCB010000001.1, from coordinate 1,151,012 downwards.
GCAAATGCTTAACACCCCGCCAATACCCAGAGGGATCGTCAAAACCAGATTTTTTTGTGAGCTTAAATTGTTTTACGCAGTCTTAAATGATGCCGATATAAAACGCTAAACCTTCAATCATTTTTCTTGCCTAAAACTCTTTTCATTCCCACTGAAACCCCTGGTTTTACTAGCCACTTGGGTATAATTGGAAACACGCATTTAGTAATTTTTGGCAAATTGGCTGCATTCTACATGAAGATGCTATTTAGGTCTAACGTTATTTAGATAAATACTACAAACAAGTCGCTTTAGGCAAAAATAGACCCAAACAGCTAAAAAAGTAACTAAACTACTTGAGATCTAGCACATCTTGCATATCATAAAGTCCTGCTGGTTTATTTTGTAACCACTGCGCAGCCCTTATAGCTCCTAATGCAAAGGTCATTCGCGAACTTGCTTTGTGGGTTAATTCAAGCCTTTCGCCCATAGTTGCGAAATAGGCGGTGTGTTCACCTACTATGTCCCCGCCTCTTAGTACTGAATAGCCAATTTCATTTTGCGATTTTGCGGTTTCTACTTGGCTGCGGTCGTATACCGCTACTTCATCGTGATCCCACCCTTTAGCCTGTGCAATAGATTCACCAATGGCTAATGCTGTGCCCGATGGCGCATCTATTTTATGACGATGATGCGCTTCAAAAACTTCTATATCTAGGTCGTCACCAAATTTAGTGGCCGCTGTTTGCACTAGGTTAAGTAGCACATTAACGCCAACGCTGTAGTTACGCGCAAACACAATAGGAATATGTTTAGCAGCATTTTCTAATAATGCCATGTCTTCGCTAGTTAAACCTGTGGTGCCTATAACCATAGGCAGTTTTTTATCGAGCGCTGTTTTTAAGTGATTGCGCATACCTGCTGGTAACGTAAAGTCGATAAGTACATCAACATCAGCAACCTTGCTCTCGTCGCTAAAGCTAATGGCTTTGTCGGCTGCACTGTTTACTTGATTTACATTAATACCCAATAACGATGAGCTGCTGCGAACATACGCACCACCAAGTTGTGTTTGCTCTTTAATTGTCGCGGCTTCTAATAGGGCTAAGCCCATTCTGCCGTTAGCACCAAAAACACCTATTCGATTCATTGTTATTGCCTTAATCTGATTTAGTTGGATCTGTTGTTGCGTACCCTGACTAATTTGGCGCCCTAAACTTGCTTTGAGCAATTATTAGCCGCATATAATCGCACACCGGTAGATATTATCTAAAAGTCGTGCAATAGTCAGGTAAGCCCTTAATTAAATAATAATAACAATACCAGTTTACTTTAGCCATCTATACATTTAAACTTCTCTTTCGCGTCGATTTGGTCTTTGGCTTGCGGGCGCTGTGGTCATCTACTTTTCAATTAAAGAGTGATCTACTAAATTCAGCTAAAAGAGGAGTTTTGGCTGTGGTTATATTAACTGGTTATGAGGAATACAATGCAGCCAACATTTAATAAAAACAAAGCAATTCTATCTTTGCTTCCCCTTCTTACCTTTGTAGCCCTTTTTTTAGGCTCAGGTTTATATTTACAATCGCAAGGGGTTGATTACGCTTTTTACCAGCTCCCAGCGCCGGTTGCTATACTACCCGCTATTATGCTTGCCTTTATTTTAAACAAAGGCACTGTAAACCAATGTGTTGAAACCTTTATCAAAGGCGCAGGACACAACAACATTATTACCATGTGTTTAATTTATTTACTTGCTGGTGCATTTTCGGCAGTAGCAAGTGCCACCGGTGGTGTGGATGCGGTTGTAAACGCTGGCTTGTCACTTATTCCCCCGTCGCTGTTATTACCTGGGCTATTTTTAATTGCTGCGGTTGTCTCTACTGCAATGGGTACATCAATGGGTACCATTGGTGCTATAGGGCCAATTGCTTATGCGGTATCCGTTAAAACAGGCATCGACCCTGCCCTAATGGCCGGTACTATAGTATCGGGCGCAATGTTTGGTGATAACCTTTCTATTATTTCAGACACAACCATTGCTGCAACGCGTACGCAAGGCTGTGAAATGAAAGACAAGTTTAAAGAAAACTTAAAAATAGCGGTTCCTGCTGCCGTATTAACCATTGCTTTGCTGCTTTATTTAACACCTGCTCCACAAGCAGTAGAAACTAAAGATTTTGATTTATTATTAGTGCTGCCTTATGCCTTTATTTTAGTATTGGCTGTTGCCGGTATGAACGTGTTTGTGGTGCTATTTAGCGGTATTGTATTTGCTGCGCTAATGGGCTTTACCGGCAGTTACGAAGGCGCAAGCTTTGTAAAGGATATTTACAAAGGCTTTACCGATATGCAGGAAATATTTTTACTTTCTATGTTTATTGGTGGCTTATCTGAATTTATTCGTATTAACGGCGGCCTTGATTTTCTGGCACAAAAAATTCAAGCCATTACAAAAGTGATTGCCAAGTGGCACCGCAAAGTAGCTGATCAGCTTGGTATAGCTGCATTGGTATTAACCAGCAACGTGTGTATAGCCAATAACACGGTATCCATTATTGTTGCAGGTCCTATTGCTAAAAAACTTGCTGATGATGGCGAAATAAGTGGTAAACGCTCTGCAAGTTTACTTGATATTTTTGCTTGTGTTACGCAAGGCTCACTGCCCTATGGTGCTCAAGCATTACTGTTAGGTGCTACGTTTAAAATTAGCCCGTGGGAAGTATCAACGTCATCTTACTATTGCTTTATTTTAGCTTTTACTGCCATTGCCGTTATTTGTTTGCGCCGCAATAAAGCCTAAATTTTGTGCAAAACCTTATGTTGCAGCTTAATAAATAAGCTGCAACATATGTTAAAATAATAATCTACAAATCAATACCTTGTGCTATAATGCGCGCTTTCGCGTGTCACTAAAGTTATAGTTAAATATAGATTATGAAATTTAAAAAATTACTTCCCCTCGTTACCCTTACGTCAATCGCTTTATCATCTTCTGCCCTTGCTGCTAATTGGAGCAGTACCGCATTACATGTTAATAATGGCGACCAAAAAAACCCATTTACCAAGCAAGAATCAGACACTACTGTTTACTCGCTGCAACATGCATCGGGCTATGATTACGGTGATAACTTTTTCTTTATTGATTACAGCAAAGACGATACAACCGACGGCTACCAAGATAGCGACTTTTACGGCGAATGGTATTCAACGCTAAGCTTATCGGCTATTAGCGGTGAGAAAATTGGCGCAGGTGCATTATTAGATGTAGGCCTTACTGGCGGAATTAACGTTGCCGGCGATGCCAAAATGATGAAATACCTACCGGGTGTTAAATTAAGCTGGGATGTACCTGGGTTCAACTTTTTTCAAACACTTGTCACTGCCTATATTGATGACAGTGAAGGCGTAGCAAAAGGCGGGGCCCCTATTGAAACTAACAGCTGGATGTTTGATGTAGCCTTTGAATACCCGTTTACCGTAGGCTCGCAAAAATTTAGCTTTAAAGGACACGCTGAGTACATTGCAGAGCGCGAAGATGAATTTGGTAACGACGTAGAAGCGTGGATACTTGCACAGCCTATTTTAGTATGGGATATGGGGCACGCGTTAGAAATGAAAGAGAACACCCTATTACTGGGTATGGAACTGCAATACTGGCATAACAAGCTAGGCACTGAGGTCACTGAATCGGTTCCACAAATACACGTTGAGTGGACTTTTTAAGCCCTTACAGTGTAAAACAGAGTCACATTACTTTTAAACGGAGCACTTAAACAGTGCTCTTTTTTTTGCCATGAAAACTATTTAATTGAACAGCCTTTAATACTTAGTTATTGTCTTACTTTAATTAAAGCCGTGTGCTTGCCTTTAATAGGAGTAAGGAAATGCCAGCGATTAAAGTTATTTGTTTGTCTGCATTATTAGCCTTTACTAATAATGCATTTGCCAGTAGTACAGAACCCTCTAAAACCCTCTCTTACGATGCACTTTTAACAAATTACCAGTATGATTTTAAAGTAAATTATTTTGATATTGCATCACAAAAGCAATCGCTAAAAATGGCGTATATTTATTTAAAACCCACACAAAAAAATATGCCAACAGTGACGCTAATGCACGGTAAAAACTTTAATGCCGACTACTGGAGCCCCACAGCCCGTTACTTACAGTCGCTTGGGTTTGGGGTGCTGATTCCCGATCAAATTGGTTTTGGTAAATCTTCAAAGCCCACTAACTATCAATATTCATTTGCGGCGCTTGCGCATCATACACATGCATTAATGGACTCGCTAAATCTTGAAAAGTCGATAGTTGTTGGCCACTCTATGGGGGGAATGCTAGCGAGCCGTTTTGCATTAATGTACCCAGATACAACCACTAAACTGATTTTGCTTAATCCAATAGGGCTTGAAAACTACTTACACTATGTAAAATACAAAGACACCAACTTTTTTTATAAAAATGAGCTTAACAAAACGCCCGAAGGTGTTAAAAAGTACCAGCAAAAAAACTATTACGACGGTCAATGGAATGCTCAGTATTCAGCATTAACCGACTTTATTACAGGCCAAATACAAGGCCCAGATAAAGAGCAAATTGCCTGGGTTAACGCTAAAACCTACGATATGATTTTTACCCAACCGGTGATCACTGAATTTAAAGACTTAACCGTGCCCGTTAAATTAATTATTGGTACGCGTGACAGAACAGGCCCTGGCCGAAACTGGAAAAAAGACGGGATAGATTATCAGCTGGGGCGTTACGATAAATTAGGAAAACACGCTGCTGGGCTTATTCCTGATGCGCAACTGTTTGAACTTGATAATTTAGGTCATTTACCGCAAGTAGAAGATTTTGAGCGATTTAAGGCAGTGTTTAAACAAGCACTAAGTGAGTAATAGCTTGATACTTAATAAAATAAAGCCCCTGTAAGTAAACTGCTTACAGGGGCTTGTTATATAAAACTAATTTACAGCGTACATTGCGGGTTTTTACCCTGCGATTTAGCCGTACTTTGCTCGCTAAGAGCTTCGCTCATTTGTGCTTGTAAATTATTAATTCGATTGCTCGGTGCAGGGTGAGTAGATAAAAACTCAGGTGTGCTACCACTGCCTGCTGCGCTCATATTTTGCCAAAGCGTTACCGACTCTTGTGGGTTAAAACCAGCCTTCGCCATTAAATCTAAGCCAATGGTATCGGCCTCTGATTCGTGTGAACGGCTAAACGGTAAAACTACGCCGTACTGCGCGCCTAAGCCTAAACCTTGCATAATTTCGTTGCGGTATTGTACGTTGCCCATTTCAAGCGCTGCGCTGCCTAATTGCATACCGGTATCTAAAATTGAGCTTTGCGATACACGCTCATTTGAATGCTCTGCTATAACGTGGCCCACTTCGTGCCCTAGTACGGTTGCAAGCTGATCTTGATTGGTGGCTATTTTTAATAACCCCGTATGAACACCTATGTAGCCACCAGGTAATGCAAAGGCATTTGCCGACTCATCTTCAAATACCACGACTTCCCAATTTTGTGAAGCGTATTCTTTTGGTAAAACAGCCACGACCTTTTCAGCAATACAATTTACATACGCATTGGTTTTTGCATCTTTATTGATTGGCTGTGACTCCTTCATTTGAGCAAAACTTGCGGTGCCCATTTCACTCATTTGTTGCTCTGAATACAGCGCAATTTGAGTACGCCCCGTAGGCGATGTTTTACAGCCGGCTAAAACTGCGGTTGCGAGTAAGGCAAGGGCTAGCTTTTTCATGGTGTTTCCTTCAAGTCTTTAATTTTTATTAGTTGTAGAATAGCAAACACAGTGCCAGTTTAGAATCTTTGCTCCTTATTACGCCGCTTTTTATTTTTAATAAATAAATGACCTTGCCAGACAAACTAAGTTTATACCCTTGCATAGCCCTGTTACACTATAAGCCTTGTTTTTAGTGAATGTTGAGTGACTACATGGACGCCTCGGCCTCGTCTTTTAATACCCGAATTTTGTTACCTTTGTTAGCCAGTATTGTTGCTATTACGCCACTGGCTATAGACATGTACTTACCGGCCATGTTGGTTATTGCGAACGATTTACAAACCACTATGCCAAATGTACAAATTTCGCTAAGTATTTATTTGGCTGGCTACTCGCTAGGCATGTTATTTTTTGGCCCTATTGCCGATCAACTCGGACGACGAAAACTAGCCCGTATTGGCTTAACCTTATTTGGTGTAAGCTCATTTGCGCTGGCTTTTACCACCGAAATACACACCTTTTGGGTACTTAGAGCCGTGCAAGCATTCACCGGCGCGGCAGCTACGGTGGTTGTGCCTGGCGTAATTAGGCATATTTATCAAAAAAACACCGCTAAGGGCATGTCGTATGTATCTATGATTATGATGGTAGCGCCCTTAGTTGCCCCCTCTGTGGGGTCATTTATTTTAGGGTTCTCGGTATGGTCAACCATATTTTTGGTTCTTACTGCCTATAGCTTTTTAATTTTAGCGTTTGTACAGGTGTATTTAATTGATATCCCCATTCATAAAAATGAGAAAAAAGGCCTAGCCTTGTTTTTCGACAGCTATAAAACGGTACTTAGTAATAAAGATGCACGTGCAGACATATTAAGCTCTATGTTTGTCTCGTTTGGCTTTTTTTGCTTTTTAACCTCAGTGCCTTTTGTATACCTAGATTTATATAATGTATCTGAGCAATTATTTGGTATTTTATTCGCATTTAATGTCATGGCACTTATGTGTGGTAACTTTTTAAATACCCGAATTGTACCAAGAATTGGCTCTCGAAAAATGCTGTACATAGGGCTTGTATGTGGCTTTGCCTCTGGGCTGGCACTGCTTACGTTTAGCTTGTTGCAGCTTTCTTTATATTACATTGTAGCGGCCATTGCGCCTTTAATGATGAGCCTAGGGGTAACAGCGAGTAATGCTGATTCATTAATATTAATGAAGTTTGAAAAAAACACCGGTACCGCCACCGCTGTTATTGGAACGCTGCGCTTTGGCAGTGGCGCGCTCGTTGGCCCATTGCTTGCGGTAGTGCATGCAAAAAGTGCAGTGCCGTTTTCAAGCTTAATGTTTAGCGCCGTGCTATTAACTATGCTGGTGCAGTTAATCCATTATAAAATAGACAAAAAAAATGCCTCATAATGAGGCATTTTTTATAAACAGTGACTAATTAAGCGTCTGCTGCTTTAGATACCATAACCATTGCAGGGCGTAATAAACGACCATTTAATGTGTATCCTTTTTGCATTACTGCAAGTACCGTGTTTGGTGAAACATCGTTACTTGGTTGGATAGACATTGCTTGGTGGAATTCTGGATTGAATTGCTCACCTTGTGGGTTAACAATTTCAACGCCAAACTTTGCAACCGCATCGTTAAAGCTTTTAACTGTCATATCAATACCTTCAAGCAATGGCTTTAGGGTTTCGTTTTCTTTATCAGAAAACTCAATAGCACGCTCTAGGTTATCGATTACTGGAAGTAATTCGTTAGCAAACTTTTCCAGTGCAAATTTATGTGCTTTTTCTACATCTTGTGCAGCACGACGACGAATGTTATCTACATCTGCGGCGGCGCGTACAACGCTGTCTTTTTGATCCGCAATGGTTTGCTTAGCGGCTTCAAGCTCTGCGTATAGCATTGCAATTTCAGCTTCAGGGCTTTGCTCTTGGTCTGCTTCGTGTTGCTCTGCGGCTTCTACTGCTGCTTCAACATCAGCTTCCATTTGAGCTACTTCTTCGTTTAGTTCTACTTCTTGCTCTGGGTTTTGTGTCTGCTCAGACATAAAATACGTGCTCCAATTCTTTACAACTGCGGTAATTATGGGGATTGAATAAAAAGATTCAAGAGTTAGATGGCTCTAATAATTTAAATTCTTGGATTAATTGTTCAATTTGCGCCGATTTAGGGCAAATTACGCAAAAGCGGCTTTGATACTCTTGATTTTGAAAGTACGGCACACTAATTACTATCAGCTCATTACACTCTGTAAACGGTAAGTTTTCAGTGTTTAAAACCGATACCCCGTTTTTAAATGCGAGTTTATCTTCGACAAAATTTAAAAATGAAACGCCAATATTTAAGCTTTGCTCGCAATCGACCTTTTTATATAAATAGTTTTCGCCTACTACAATACTGTTATCTGATCCAAGCTTATGACTAAGCTGGCGCGTCCACTGTGTCAGTGAGTCGTGGCAATTACGCGGTGCGGTGTTTGCCATTGCTTGCATTCTGTACAAACCTTCCATTAAGGTTTGTTGGCTAAATACTGTGTTTAACCAAGTTGCAAATTGATAACGCACGGCATCTGAGGAATCATCAGGTTTGTTGATACAAATATTATGGCTTTGCCCTGCTCTATCTATTAGCAGTACAAGCCAATCGTTAGAATCAAACTCAAGCACTTCTACTCTAAACACTTGTTGTGAGCTTGCTTGGGGTAAGCCTACACAACAACATACTTGGTACTTTTTACTTAATCCATGGGCCAGCTCCACAAGTTGTGCTTGTTGTGGCTGCCAGTAATTAGCTATTTCAGCTAACGGAAAAAACTCATCAAACCAATAATCAAACCCTTGGTTTGTAGGCACACGCCCTGCCGATGTATGAGGGGAATATAACAAGCCTACTTTTTCAAGTCGCGCCATAGCATTTCGTACCGTGGCAGAACAAACCGCCATGCCTTTTTGCTTCGCTATTTTTGTTGATGGAACGGGTAACCCTTCACCATTACAATAAAGGCTCATCACTGCTGAAAAAATTTGTTGATCTCGAGGGTTTATATTCATGTTATCTACATCTTGTTGCATGAAAGAGATATCGGGGCAGTTAAAACAAATTCAAGCCTAAAGCACGCTTTAAGTGAATATGTTGTTGCATGCATTACAATAAAACACTGCTGCAACTATTTTTAAGCATTTAATACAAAAATTAAAGGGGTTATTTAATCTGTTGAGCCAATAATCAGCTCTTAGGTGAGCTTGGCAATATACAGGCGTAATTGAATCATTATCATATTGGTAAATCTGTGTTTTCAAACACTTCTGTTTTGAGTTACCCTACAAAAATATTATTACTTTTTATTGCAGCCGTTATGCACTCACCGTTTAAAACTATTGGCCTTATAGGTAAACCAAACCATCCTAAAGCTGCGGCTACGTTACAGCGTTTACATACTTTTTTATCGGCTCTTGGCTTTACCGTGATTGTAGAAAAGCGCACCGGTGGGCAGTTATCGGATGTCCCTGATACTCATCAAGTTGACCTTGTTAGCTTAGGCGAGCAAGCCGACCTTGCTATTGTTGTAGGGGGTGATGGCAATATGCTTGGTGCTGCACGCGTACTTGCACGCTTTGATGTAGCTGTAATAGGCGTAAACAGAGGTAATTTAGGGTTTTTAACCGACTTAAACCCAGAGGGCTTTGAAGGTAGCCTAGAGCAAGTGTTAAGCGGCGAATATTTAGAAGAGAAACGCTTTTTGCTCGAGGTAGAAGTATATCGCCATAACGAACTTAAAAGTGCGAATTCAGCCGTTAACGAAGCGGTGCTACACGCCGACAAAGTTGCCCACATGATTGAGTTTGAAGCTTTTATTAATAACGACTTTGTGTTTTCTCAGCGCTCTGATGGTTTAATTGTATCAACCCCTACCGGCTCTACAGCTTATTCTTTATCGGGTGGCGGGCCCATTTTAACACCTGAGCTTAATGCAATTTCGTTAGTGCCTATGTTTCCGCATACATTATCAAGCAGACCCTTAGTGGTTGATGCCGATAACGAGGTACGCTTAAAGTTAAGCCTTGAGAACACCGACAGCTTACAAGTCAGTTGCGACAGCCATGTAGTGCTTGCCGTTTTACCCGGCGATGAAGTAGTTATTAAAAAAGCCGACAGAAAACTGCGCTTAATTCACCCAAAAAACTACTCTTACTACAACGTTTTACGTACTAAACTTAATTGGGGCAGCCGTTTATACTAATTTTATTGCCAAGCGTAGTGCTTTAGCGCAAAATACAAGACAAATAAAAATTAATCAAACTAGGAATATCTAGCAATGACTTATGTTGTTATCTTTGCTTTGTTATTACTTATCACTTTGCTTGGCGCTTATATTAGAGTTGAAAACAATAGAAAAAAAGCGTTAGAAACCAAGAAAAAACAATTTAACGAACGTGTTGCCCAAGTAAACACTCGCCTTAAAACCAAGCTAAACAATTTATTAGAAGCCAAAATAATAAGACCTAAGTATGTAGCGCAAATTCAGGCAATTGTGGCCAATTTTTTTGTGGTTCAGCCCCATACAGATGAAAACCTACAACATTTAGAAGATATTAGCGACAGCTTAGTGAGCACGCTTTCGATTGAGTTTCAAAAAGCACTGCAAAGTGAAAACGCCCAAGCGCTACAAGATAATATACAGTACTTTGTGAGTGAGTTACCCCAGCAAGGCATACTTTATAATAAAGCGTTTTATCACGAAATTTTACCCTCATTGATTGTACAAATTAAAACTGACACACCTGAAAACCCAAGCGAAAGCCTTGAAAATACTGACGAAACACCTTCTGACGAAAGTACTGACTCTGATAGTCAGTTTTCTCAAAATGCGAGTGTTGCTTAAAAAGTAAAAAATTAATTTGCAAAAAACCTAAACACTGTATAAATTAACAGTTAATTCACTGGATGGATGAACAGTATGTTAATTGGTTTAGAAATTAAAAATTTTGCAATTGTAAGTAACTTAAGCACTGAGTGGCATAACGGCATGACGGCGATCACGGGTGAAACCGGCGCGGGTAAATCGATTGCCATTGATGCACTTTCACTGTGTTTAGGCGAGCGCGCTGAAGCGTCGGCGGTTCGCCCTGGCACAGATAAAGCAGAAGTGTGCGCACAATTTGATTTAACTGCCCTTCCTCTTGCTAAAGCATTTTTAGAACAACACATGCTAACGAGTAACGACAACGAATGCCTACTTAGACGCGTTGTATGTAAAAATGGCCGTAGCAAAAGCTATATTAATGGCAGCGCTGTTACAGCAGCTCAACTTAAAGAGCTGGGACAGTATTTAATTTCTATACACGGACAGCACGCTCATCAACACCTTTTAAAAGCTGAACACCAGCTGCAACTGCTTGACGCCTACGCAGGCCACAACCAGCTTGTAAAAGCGGTTAGCCAAAGCTTTAAATTATATGCAAACCTGCAAAAAGAATTTAAACAGCTTGAGCAACAGCAATTACAACAAGCCGCTCAAAAACAATTACTCGAATACCAAGTTGCCGAATTAGATGAGTTTGCCTTACAAGACGGCGAGTTTGAACAAATAGAAGCCGAACATTACAAGCTAAGTAACAGTCAAACCATTTTAGAAGCCTGCCAGCGCGAACTTCAACATTTATACGAAAGTGATGAGCAAAATGCCTGTTCAATGCTGCAACACAGCGCTCAGCAATTTGCCGAGCTTGCAAATTATGACGAAAGCTTAGCAAGTGTAGCTGCATTATTAGATGAAGCCGCAGTGCAAGTTGAAGAAGCAAGCAGAGAAGTAAGAAACTACGCAGAGCAGGCCGACTTAGACCCTGCTAGATTAACAGAAGTAGAAGCGCGCTTAAGTGGCGCGATGGACTTAGCCCGTAAGCATCATATAAAACCTCAAGAGCTGGTTGAGTTTCATCAAGGTTTAACACAAGAGCTAGAATCAATTAGTAACAATAGCTCACGTTTGGCGCAATTAGACGATGAAATAACTAATGCGCTAAGTGCATACCAGCACGCCAGTGATCAGCTAAGCGAAAGTCGCCATAAATATGCTAATACATTAAATCAATTAATTAGTGAAAGCATGGCTAATTTATCAATGGAAAATGGGGTCTTTGAAATTCAGCTTACCCAAGAAGCTGAGCGCCAACCCAATGCATTAGGTTTTGATAGCGTCTCGTTTTTGGTCTCTACTAATCCTGGGCAGCCATTACAACCTTTAGCTAAAGTGGCCTCGGGTGGTGAGCTGTCGCGTATTAGCCTTGCCATACAGGTGATCATTGCCCAAAAAGTGACTACGCCAACGCTTATTTTTGACGAAGTGGATGTAGGTATATCAGGTCCTACCGCCTCCTCTGTAGGGAAGTTACTACGCCAACTAGGAAAATCAACACAGGTTATTTGTGTAACCCATTTACCCCAGGTTGCAAGTAGTGCGCATCAGCAGTTTTTTGTAGCAAAAGAAATAGCACAAGGCGAGACCTTTACTCAAATGCTCAGCCTAAATAAAGACGGCCGTATTAATGAAATTGCACGCTTACTTGGTGGCGATAATATAAGTAAAACCGCTAAAGCAAATGCTAAAGAGCTTATTATGGCGCACGCTTAAGTTATACTTTTGCTACAACAGTGGAGAGACGTTTTAAATGCAAAGCATGCTGATAAATTTTTGCCATGTTACTGGGTGGCTACTTGTTGTTTTGAGCTTTTTACTTATCGGGTTTAGTAAGTTTAAACACGCAGAATTTAAGCTAAAACTTTTTAGCTTTTTAAAACTTATATTGGTTTATCAAGTAACGGTGAGTGTTTGGCAGTGGTTTATTATTGGCAACATAGTGGCTAATAATCAATGGTTACTTTTATTAGCACAGATACTGTGCAGTGCAATGTGCTATTTAAGTTTACAGCGGCGAAAAAGTAAAAGCCGCCCCAACCTTGATAGTTTTTCTATGGATTAACTAACACAAGCGTTAAGAGCAAGTTCTATTTTTACCTTGCTCTTTTGCTTTGTATAATCGCTCGTCGGCAAGCTTTATGTCTTGGGCTATGGTTGTATCTAACTGGCTTTGCACAAGCCCCATACTTATAGTTAATACCACCGATTTTCCATTCATGCGCACTGGATTTTTTTGTAATTCGGCATGAATTTTTTCTGCAATACTTTGCCCCTGATCTTTGTCGCTGTTTGGTAGTGCAATTAAAAACTCTTCACCGCCCCACCGAGAAGCAATACCTTGCTTTGGCATGCTCTTTTTTAAAATATTGGCAAGTTGGGTTAACGCTTCATCACCAAAGTCGTGGCCGTAGTTATCATTAATGTTTTTGAAATTATCAACATCAGCTAGCAAAATTACATACGGCTGCTTAGTTTTTTTATGAAGATGTTTAAGCTCAGTAAGTTCTTTCATCATAAAACGTCTGTTAGGTAAATCAGTTAAGTGATCTATTGTGGCAAGGCGCTCATTTTTTTGACTCAGCGCGACTATTTTTTCATTGTATTTTTCGCGTGAGCGCTCATAAAAACCACTTAATAAAGCAACAATAATAAAAGAAATGACCACCCTCAGCGGAAGTGCTTCAGGCTGATAATCATAAATATTAAAGTTATCTGTAATAATAAAGCCGGCGATCACGGCAAATAAAAAGACAACAATATCAAATGTTCCTTTTTTTAGGCCTCTAATAGAGTAAGTCACCGGTGATACAATAAATATCCAAATTGGCCCAGTACCTTCAGCTCCACCCGAGATCACTAAATACAGCATTAAACAGTAAAGGTTATATAAAATGGTGGTCGCTGATTTTTCGACTGCGCGGTAAAGGCTAAAAGCCCACGCATAAAAACCAGCTGAAACTAGCAGCATAATACCAAGCACTACATCAGCATTAGACAGTGCATTACACGCCATAGCGAAGGTAGCTATAAATCCGATGGTCGAAAAAAAGCGAACAATTAGCTTTCTTTCTCTGTTGTCTGAGTATGCATTCATATTATTATTTTTTATTTGCAAGCGAGATTTAAAAGCTCATTTTCCGAGGATTTAAAAAAGAATTTAGCAGCAAGTTTGTACTGAAATAGTACTTTAAGCAAGATTTACACGTTAATTATTGGTTAATGACAATTTTTTAATACTTTTTTATTTGAAAAAAGCAAAAAAAAGCAAGCCAGTTGGCTTGCCTTTATTATATTTAAAACTTAACGAGATACTTAAACCTCTAAATAATCCATAATACCTTCAGCAGCGTTACGTCCTTCAAAAATAGCCGTTACCACTAAATCAGAGCCTCGCACTATATCGCCACCTGCAAATATTTTCGGATTAGTTGTTTGATGAGTAAATTCACCTTGCTCTGGTGCGTTAATGCCGCCCCAGTGGTTAATTTCTACATCATACTTTTCTAACCAGTCCATTTTGTGTGGTTTAAAGCCAAACGCCATAATAACCTGGTCTGCCTCAAGTACGTGCTCAGAGCCTGGTACAACTTCTGCTCGGCTACGGCCGTTTTCATCAGGCTCACCCAGTTGTGTTTTAACCATTTTAACGCCTGCAACATGGCCATTATCATCAAGTACAATACCCGTAGGCTGTACATTAAAGGTAAAGTTTACACCTTCTTCTTTAGCGTTTTTAACTTCACGCTTAGAGCCTGGCATATTTTCTTCATCACGACGATAAGCACAAGTTACTTTAGCTGCATTTTGGCGAATAGACGTTCGCACACAGTCCATCGCGGTATCACCACCGCCAAGTACCACAACCTTTTGATTGGCCATATCAATGCACGCTTGGTTTTTTTCATCGTAACCCATAACGCGATTTGTGTTACCAATTAAAAATGGCAGTGCGTCGTGTACGCCTGGCGCGTCTTCGTTTTCAAGACCAGCACGCATACTCTGATACGTACCTACACCTAAAAATACCGCGTCGTAGTCAGCTAAAATTTCGTCCATAGTGATATCTACACCCACTTCAACGTTTAGCTTAAATTCCACACCCATTTCGGTGAAAATTTCACGGCGCTTTTGCATTACTTCTTTTTCAAGTTTAAAAGAAGGGATACCAAAAGTAAGTAATCCACCAATTTCTGGGTGACGGTCAAAAACCACTGGCTTTACACCGTTACGTACTAAAATATCTGCACACCCTAAACCAGCCGGACCCGCACCAATAATAGCCACTTTTTTATCCGTCCATGTCACGTATGACATGTCTGGTTTCCAGCCCATTTTAAATGCGGTATCGGTAATGTATTTTTCAATATTACCTATCGTTACTGCGCCAAACTCTTCATCAAGCGTACATGAACCTTCACACAGTCTGTCTTGTGGACATACGCGTCCACACACTTCAGGTAAACTGTTTGTACGATGAGAAAGCTCAGCCGCTTCTAAAATACGGCCAGTTCTAATTAATTTTAACCACTGCGGAATGTAGTTATGCACTGGGCATTTCCATTCACAGTAAGGGTTACCACAATCTAAACAACGGTCAGCTTGTGAATTTACCTGATTCTCAGAAAAGGGTTCGTAAATTTCCACGAAAGATTTTTTACGCGACGAGATTGGTTTTTTGCGCGGATCAACACGCTGCACGTCTATAAATTGATATACATTTTCGCTCATACTGCCCCCTTATTGCGCTTGAACACGAAGTTCTGCGCTACTGCGAGCGCGGTGCCCGAGTAAACTTTTTACATCACTTGATTTTGGTTTAACTAGTTTGAACATAGGTAAGTACAGTTCAAAATTAGCTAAAATGGTTTCTGCTCGACATGAACCCGTTAGCTCTAAATGCTCGGCAATTAGGCCACGCAGATGCTCTTGGTGCGAACTTAAATCATCAAGTGTTACTACTTCTACAAGCTCTGGATTAATGCGTTTTTCAAAGTCACTTCGCTCATCTAAAATATATGCAAAACCACCGGTCATACCCGCACCAAAGTTAACGCCTACATTACCTAGCACGCATACAACGCCACCAGTCATGTATTCACAGCCGTTATCACCTACGCCTTCAACAACGGCTTGCACGCCAGAGTTACGCACTGCAAAACGCTCACCAGCACAGCCTGCGGCAAATAACTTACCACCCGTAGCACCGTACAAACATGTGTTACCAGCAATAGTCGCTTTATGACTTTCAAAGGATGATCCCAGTGGTGGGCGTATAACAAGCTTACCGCCTGCCATGCCTTTACCCACGTAGTCGTTTGCATCGCCAATAAGGGTCATCTCTAGGCCACCGGCATTCCAAACACCAAATGATTGCCCTGCTGTACCATGTAGCTCAATAGATACTGGATCTGCAGCCATACCTTGATTGCCGTGCTTAGAAGCTATGTAACCCGACAGCATTGCGCCCACTGAACGGTCTGTATTACATATGCGGCTCACGAGCGAAATACCCGATGAGGTATCAATCGCTTGTTGCGCTTTACCTAGTAACGTTTCGTTAAGTTCACCTAAATAATGCGAGCTATTTGGTGCGCTGCAAAATAAGGTTTCGCCCGTTGGGTTATTTGGCTGAGCAATTACAGACGATAAATCTATTTTCTTTTGCTTCGCTGTTTTACCTTCAATCGCTTCTAATAAGTCTAAACGGCCAATTAAGTCAGTTAGATTAGCAACACCTAAGCTTGCCATAATTTCACGTGCTTCTTGAGCTATAAACTTAAAGTAGTTCATCGCCATTTCTGGTAAGCCGTGGTAATGCTTTTGACGAAGTGTTTCATCTTGCGTTGCAACACCGGTCGCACAGTTATTTAAATGACAAATACGTAAGTATTTACAACCTAGCGCCACCATTGGGCCTGTACCAAAGCCAAAGCTCTCTGCACCTAAAATAGCGGCTTTAATGATATCTAAACCCGTTTTTAAACCACCATCTGTTTGCAGGCGAATACGGTGACGAAGACCATTTTCAACAAGCGCTTGCTGGGTTTCTGCAAGGCCAAGCTCCCACGGGCTACCCGCGTATTTAACTGACGTTAATGGGCTTGCACCGGTACCACCATCGTAACCTGAGATAGTAATTAAGTCGGCGTACGCTTTAGCTACACCTGTGGCAATTGTGCCAACACCCGGCTCAGATACTAACTTCACCGATATCATCGCTTCTGGGTTTACTTGTTTTAAATCGAATATTAGCTGGGCTAAATCTTCAATTGAGTAAATATCGTGATGTGGTGGTGGTGAAATTAATGTTACACCGGGAACCGAATAACGAAGCTTTGCAATATATGGCGTTACTTTTTCGCCTGGTAATTGTCCGCCTTCGCCAGGTTTAGCACCCTGCGCCACTTTAATTTGAATTACATCCGCATTACGAAGGTAGTGCGGCGTTACACCAAAACGACCCGAGGCAACTTGTTTAATACGTGAGTTTTTCTCGGTGTTGTAGCGCAGCTTATCTTCGCCGCCTTCACCTGAATTTGAACACCCGCCTAAGCGGTTCATTGCAATGGCAAGCGCTTCATGCGCCTCAGGCGAAAGTGCACCAATACTCATAGCTGCAGAGTCAAAGCGCTGGTATAAAAATTCAGCCGGCTCAACATCATCAATGCTAATGCCTTTTTCAGGTAATTTAAGCGCTAACATATCGCGCAGCGTTGCAATAGGACGGTTATTAACTAAATCAGCATAGGCTGCGTAGTCTTTATAATCGCCTGAACGTACGGCCTTTTGTAGCGTTTGAATAACATCTGGGTTGTAAGCGTGGTATTCACCACCGTGAACGTATTTTAATAAACCACCATGGCTCAATAATTTACGTTTACTAAAAGCAAGTTTATGTAGCTTTTGCTGATCAATATCAAAATCGCTAAAACAGGCGCCTTTAATACGACTTGCCACACCTTTAAAACACATGTCTACCATAGCATCAGATAGACCAACCGCTTCAAAAAGCATTGAACAACGGTACGATGCAATTGTGCTTATGCCCATTTTAGACATAATTTTGTACAAGCCCTTATTAATGGCTTTTCGGTACGAAAGCGTCACTTCGCAGTACGATTTATCAATCACTTTACTGTCGCTCATCGCAACCAGTGACTCGTATGCAAGGTATGGGTAAATTGCGGTTGCACCAAAACCAAGTAATACGGCAAATTGGTGTGCATCGCGTACGCTACCCGTTTCAATAATAATATTAGACTCACAACGTAAGTTATTATCTACTAAACGTTTTTGTACAGCACCTACCGCCATAGCAGCAGGAATTGGTAATTGGGTTTCGCTAAAGTTACGGTCAGATAAAATAAGCATTACACAGCCGGCTGCTGCTTTTTCTTGTGCAGCGTCGCAAATACGTGCAACCGCTTTTTCTAAACCTTCCTCTGCTGTGTATGTAATATCAATTTTACAGTAGCTGTAATGCTCGTCATCGGCATTAAGTAGCTGCTGCATGTCAGCATACATTAAAATTGGCGTATCAAACTGTAGGCGCTTAGCGTGGCCTGTAGTTTCATTAAATACG
This sequence comes from Pseudoalteromonas sp. R86517, assembly GCF_042466295.1. Classification (NCBI taxonomy): domain Bacteria; kingdom Pseudomonadati; phylum Pseudomonadota; class Gammaproteobacteria; order Alteromonadales; family Pseudoalteromonadaceae; genus Pseudoalteromonas; species Pseudoalteromonas sp. R86517. The sequence continues at coordinate 1,132,773 of NZ_JAXHCB010000001.1, read as the reverse complement.
TTTTGCTCACTACCAATACACGTTGCCAGTGACATTACGTGGTTTTCACGCAACGGGTCGATTGGCGGGTTAGTCACTTGTGCAAACTTTTGGCGGAAGTAATCGTACAATGAACGATGCCCTTCGCTAAGTACTGCAAATGGCGTGTCATCACCCATAGAACCTGTTGCTTCTTGGCCATTTTCACCCATTACACGAATAACACTATCGAGCTCTTCGTTAGTGTAACCAAACATTTTTTGGTATTTAACAAGTGTTTCGTCATCAAATGAGCGATTACCCGCATCTTGCTCGGTAAGCTCTTCAAACGGGGTTAAACGTTTAACGTTTTCTTCAAGCCATGACTTATAAGGATGACGCGATTTTAAATCTTGGTCGATTTCGTCTGAGTGCCAAATTTTGCCTAATTTAGTATCAATTACTAACAGCTCACCTGGTCCTACACGGCCTTTTTCAACCACTTCATCTGCAGTGTAATCCCAAATCCCTACCTCAGAGGCAAGTGTAATAAAGCCATCTTGGGTAATAACATAGCGCGCTGGACGCAGGCCATTTCTGTCAAGGTTACAGGCTGCAAAACGCCCATCAGACATAACAATACCCGCAGGGCCATCCCACGGCTCCATGTGCATAGAGTTAAAGTCGTAAAATGCGCGTAAGTCATCATCCATAGCACGGTTTTTCTGCCATGCAGGTGGCACAAGCATACGCATAGCACGGAATAAATCCATGCCACCCGCTAAAAACAGCTCCAGCATGTTATCTAAGCTTGAAGAGTCAGAGCCGGTTTCGTTTACAAATGGCGCTGCACTTTGTAAATCAGGAATAAGTGGCGATGAAAACTTATACGAACGTGCACGAGCCCATTGGCGGTTACCTTCAATGGTATTAATTTCACCATTATGCGCTAAATACCTAAATGGTTGTGCTAAAGGCCAACGCGGCTGAGTATTAGTAGAAAAACGCTGATGGAATACACAAATAGCGCTGGTCATACGAATATCAGCTAAGTCTAAATAAAAGTTAGGCAAATCTGCAGGCATCATAAGGCCTTTATAGATAGTCACTAACCCCGATAAACTCGCAATATAAAACGACTCATCCTCTGCTAAACGCTTTTCTGCACGGCGACGTGCTACATATAAACGTCGCTCTAAATCTTTAGAGCGCCATCCTTCAGGCGCACTAACAAAAATTTGCTCAAAACCAGGTAATTGCTGTGTAGCAATTGGCCCTAGCATTGAAGGATCAGTAGGCACTTCACGCCAACCGAGTATTTTAAGTGTTTCTTGTTCTAATTCTTCACATAAAACCTGTTTTGCAGCTTGTGCTAAAACGGGATCTGAATTTAAGAAAACCATGCCTACGGCGTAATTTTTACCTAAGTGCCAATTATGCTCACTCGCAATAGCACGGAAAAAACTGTCAGGTTTTTGTAATAATAAACCACAGCCGTCACCTGTTTTACCATCGGCAGAAATACCACCGCGGTGCTGCATGCGATCAAGTCCAGTAATAGCTGTACGAATAAGCCGATGACTAGCTTGACCATTTACTTGGGCTATTAAGCCAAAGCCACAATTATCTTTTTCTAATGTTGAGTCGTATAACATAGACCCCTCCCTTGCTGCACTGTTAACGTGAATGAACTGCTCGACGATTTGCTAACAGACGCACAAAACTAGCCTCTATAGTAAATAGAGTCAATATTATTTTGAATACATATTCACATTCTTGAATATTTCTCACTTCAAGGCAAGATTTCTTTTTCACCCATAAGTTTTAACATTTAGCGCTTATTTGCGCGTTATTTTTTCATGACACTGGTGTCAATTTTAACATTTTGTAAAAACAAAGGCGTTAAAGCAATACCCTTTACGTAAACGTAAAGCATCAAAGCAATGAATAAATATTCACTAATTTCCCACAGGTTCAGTTAACATTTAGATAGTTTAATGCGTTTTAAATAAATTAGAGGTTTAGGATCACGCTTTTTTAGCGTTCATTAGTATAGTTATTAATTGTGGTATCGTTTTTAGTGCAGATGTAGTGAATTTTTATTTAATGCCAATTCGCTTGATTGAGCGAACTATTGTAAAGCTGGAAAAACGTGTTGATAGCTGGGCAAAAAACTCGCTATTTAGTTGTTCTAAAAAAGAATTACTTAACGCAGATAGCGACACGTTTAGCCCCGCAAAATGATTACGTCTTATTGCGCATTGATATAAAACTCATATTTTAATTAAAATTCGCGCTTATATTAAGTAGCTTTGTTGCTTACTTATCCTGACTAGGTGCACCTAAACAAGGAGCAAGGGCTGAGTTTGCTAACTATTGAGCACAAATTAATAGTTATAATCACCCACTGATGGGCTGACCAAGAGATTAAGACGTAATAAAGTTATATATAGGCACAAAAAAGCCACGTAAAACGTGGCTTTAATAATCTAGCAAAGTAGCAATTACTCTGCGTCAGCTTCTTTATACTTAGCTGCAGTTTCAGTGATCAGTGGCTGTAATTCACCACGTTGAAACATTTCAATGATAATGTCACAACCACCTACTAATTCGCCCTCAACCCAAAGCTGTGGGAAAGTAGGCCAATTTGCGTATGCTGGTAACTCAGCGCGAATATCTGGATTAAGTAAAATATCAACATAGGCAAATGGTTCGCCACATGACATTAGAGCTTGTGACGCTTGTGAAGAAAAACCACAATTTGGTAATTTAGGCGACCCTTTCATGTAAAGGATAATTGGGTTTTCTGAAATCTGCTGTTTAATTTTATCAATGGTTTCCATCTACAACCTCAAAATGACGATAGCTTGATATACCTAGGGCTTGAAAATAAATCATTGTGGCCACAGATATATAACTTAAAATGGGCAAATAAAGCCGCAATTGAAATAGTCTTTAGCAATAGCATTGCTGTTTGCTTAAACTTGAGTAAAATACTCAACAATTATAGTAACACTATATTTTCGTTTGGTATAGGTAAGTGCTCTGTTCTATCAGGCATTACGTACTATCAAGCGAGTTATCAACCAAAAGAAGATGGAGATAAAAAAATGGCATTTGAACTACCGTCACTACCATATGCAATTGATGCACTTGAGCCTCATATTTCACAAGAAACTCTTGAGTATCACCACGGTAAGCACCACAACACTTACGTTGTTAAATTAAACGGTTTAATTCCAGGTACTGAATTTGAAAACAAATCTTTAGAAGAGATTGTTTGTTCATCTGAAGGTGGCGTATTTAACAACGCTGCACAAATTTGGAACCACACTTTCTACTGGAACTGTCTATCTCCAAATGGCGGCGGCGAGCCAACAGGTGCTATCGCTGACGCTATTAACGCTAAATGGGGCTCTTTTGACGCGTTTAAAGATGCATTAAACGACAAAGCGGTTAATAACTTTGGTTCTAGCTGGACATGGTTAGTTAAACTAGCTGACGGTTCATTAGATATCGTAAACACGTCTAACGCAGCAACGCCGCTTACAGACGAAGGTGTTACACCAATCCTAACTGTGGATTTATGGGAACACGCTTACTACATTGATTACCGTAACGTTCGTCCTGATTACCTTAAAGGTTTTTGGGCGCTTGTTAACTGGGAATTCGCGAACGCTAACTTCGCTTAATTAGCTATTATACGCTGATTTAAAAAGACGCCTCGGCGTCTTTTTTTATGCCTTTATAAAATTCAAACCGCCTTTATACGCGCGAAATTGCTAATTTAGCCACATGATCTTTTTTCACTTAAATTTTTAATTTTATTGCACAAAAATATCAATCTCTGACTAAACTTTAAAAAGTAAGCACCTTTTTAAAGCGGGTTTCGGAGGTTATTATGACTATTTTTGAGCACTACCAAGCACGATACGAAGCAGCACAAGAAGAAGAATACAGCATTAGCGAATTTCTAGAAATTTGTAAAAATGACAAATCAGCTTATGCCAGCGCCCCTGAGCGTTTACTTATGGCAATAGGCGAGCCGCAAATGGTTGATACTGCAACCGATGCACGTTTAAGCCGGTTATTTTCTAATAGAGTGGTTGCACGCTACCCTGCCTTTGCAGACTTTTACGGCATGGAAGATGCCATAGAACAAATTGTCTCCTACCTAAAGCATGCGGCTCAAGGTCTAGAAGAATGCAAACAAGTCCTTTATTTACTCGGCCCTGTTGGGGGAGGTAAATCTTCAATTGCAGAAAAACTAAAATATTTAATGCAACAAGTGCCTATCTATTCAATTAAAGGCTCTCCGGTAAACGATCACCCTCTCAGTTTGTTTGACCCAGTAGAAGATGCCAGCGTTCTCGAAAAAGAATACGGTATTAAACCACGTTATTTAAAAACGATTATGTCGCCATGGGCTGGTAAACGATTAAAAGAATTTAACGGCGATATTAGCCAATTTAGAGTCGTCAAACGCTACCCCTCTATTTTAAATCAAATAGGTATAGCCAAAACCGAACCCGGTGATGAAAATAATCAAGATATTTCTGCATTGGTGGGCAAAGTAGATATTCGCCAGCTTGAGCACTTTGCTCAAAACGACCCCGATGCCTACGCTTACTCAGGCTCTTTATGTTTAGCAAACCAAGGTTTAATGGAGTTTGTAGAAATGTTTAAAGCCCCTATCAAGGTGCTGCATCCACTCCTTACCGCAACGCAAGAGGGTAACTACAACGGTACCGAAGGTATTAGCGCTCTGCCCTTTAACGGCATGATTTTAGCCCACTCAAATGAATCAGAATGGCAAACATTCAAAAATAATAAAAACAATGAAGCGTTTTTAGATCGTGTTTATATTGTAAAGGTCCCTTATTGCCTGCGCGTGACCGAAGAAATAAAAATTTACGACAAACTTATTCAACATAGTGAACTTGCCAGCGCACCGTGTGCACCAGGTACGCTTAAAGCGTTAGCGCAATTTACTACCTTATCTCGATTAAAGGAGCCTGAAAACTCTAGTATTTACTCAAAAATGCGGGTCTATGATGGTGAAACCCTAAAAGATACCGACCCTAAAGCAAAATCTTATCAGGAGTATCGTGATTACGCAGGGGTAGATGAAGGCATGACCGGCCTTTCAACTCGTTTTGCTTTTAAGATTTTGTCGCGCGTATTTAATTTTGATACTACCGAGGTTGCAGCTAATCCGGTGCATTTATTTTATGTTTTGGAGCAACAAATAGAGCGTGAACAATTTAGCGCCGAAGTGGAAGAGCGCTATTTAAGTTTTTTAAAAGGCTATTTAATTCCGCAATATGTTGAGTTTATTGGTAAAGAACTACAAACCGCGTATTTAGAGTCATACTCTGAATATGGCCAAAATATTTTTGACCGCTATGTGATTTATGCTGATTTTTGGATACAAGATCAAGAATACAGAGACCCAGATACAGGACAGTTATTTGACCGCGCCTCGTTAAATGCAGAACTTGAAAAAATAGAAAAACCCGCCGGCATTTCTAATCCCAAAGATTTTAGGAACGAAATAGTTAACTTTGTATTACGTGCACGCGCTCACAATAATGGTAAAAACCCGTTATGGACAAGCTACGAAAAACTACGCACTGTGATTGAGAAAAAAATGTTCTCAAATACCGAAGATCTACTCCCTGTTATTTCCTTTAATACAAAAACCTCCGCTGAGGATCAACAAAAACACGAGGACTTTGTTAACCGCATGGTTGAAAAAGGCTACACGCAAAAACAAGTGCGTTTACTTTCTGAGTGGTATTTACGGGTTAGAAAATCGCAGTAACCTTCATGTAGTTTAGGGGGAACAGTATGGCGCATTTTATAGATAGACGCTTAAATGGTAAAAACAAAAGCACGCTTAATCGTCAGCGCTTTATTAGGCGCTATAAAAAGCAAATAAAAGAAGCAGTGTCTGATGCGGTTAATAAACGCAGCGTTACCGACTCAAGTTCAGGGGAGAGTATATCTATCCCGCAACGAGATATTAGCGAGCCCATTTTTCACCAAGGTAAAGGGGGCGACAGAGAACAAATTCACCCTGGTAACGATCAATTTTCAACAGGTGACAAAATTGAGCGCCCTAAAGGCGGCCAAGGTGGTGGCGCAGGCGATGGCGATGCAAGTGATTCAGGCGAAGGCCAAGATGACTTTGTGTTTTCTATTTCTAAAGATGAATACCTTGATTTACTCTTTGAAGACCTAGAGCTGCCCAACTTACAAGAAAACCAGCTAGATAAGCTTGTACAAATGAAAACTCATCGGGCTGGTTTTTGTAGCGATGGTATGCCCAGTAATATTGATATAGTACGCTCATTACAGGGCTCACTCGCCAGAAGAGTCGCCATGAGTGCGGGTAAAAAAAGACGCCTAGCAGAGCTTGAAGGTCGACTTGCGATGGAGTGTGAGCAAACCGACAGCGACCAAGCCATTATTGCATTATTACAAGAGGAAATTGAGCAACTTAAACAGCAAATAAAAGCCGTACCATTTATTGATAATTACGACTTACGTTTTCGTAATTATGAAAAACGCCCCCACCCCACCAGCAAAGCCGTTATGTTTTGTATTATGGATGTATCAGGCTCGATGGATCAGGCCACAAAAGACATGGCAAAGCGTTTTTATATTTTGCTCTATCAATTTTTGACTCGAAGTTATAAAGACATTGAGGTGGTGTATATACGCCACCACACACAAGCTAAAGAGGTCGACGAACAAGAGTTTTTTTATTCTCAAGAAACTGGCGGCACTATTGTCTCCAGTGCCCTTAAATTAATGAACGAAATAATAAAAGAGCGCTATGATTCAGAGCAATGGAATATATACGCAGCGCAAGCATCTGATGGCGATAACTGGGCAGACGATACCCCACACTGCGGTGAAATATTACGCAACAAGTTACTTAATGCGGTACGCTACTTTGCCTATATAGAAATTACCACGCGTGCGCACCAAAGCTTGTGGCGCGAATACCAAAACATCACCCAAACCCATAGCAACTTTGCAATACAACATATTAAAAGTGTTGAAGACATTTACCCTATGTTTAGGGAGCTATTTAAAAAAAATCGTCAACAACAAGGGGCTGCTTAGCCTAAGCGAGGTTTACTATGAGCACTGAACGAATTAGCGATGGCCCAGATTGGACCTTTGAGCTGCTTGAGCAATACCAAACTGAAATAGCCCGTGTTGCAGCGCATTATCGCTTAGACACTTACCCTAACCAAATTGAGGTAATAACAGCTGAGCAAATGATGGATGCTTATTCAAGCGTTGGCATGCCTATAGGCTACAGCCATTGGTCATATGGTAAAAAATTTATACAAACCGAACAAAATTATAAGCGTGGGCAAATGGGGCTAGCTTACGAAATTGTGATTAATTCAAACCCCTGTATTGCTTATTTAATGGAAGAAAACACACTCCCTATGCAGGCACTGGTTATGGCGCATGCCTGTTATGGCCATAACTCATTTTTTAAAGGAAACTACTTATTTAAAACATGGACTGACGCAGACTCCATCATAGATTACTTAGTGTTTGCTAAAAATTACATTAGCCGCTGCGAAGAAAAATACGGTATTACACAAGTAGAAAGCTTAATTGATTCGTGCCACGCATTGATGAATTACGGCGTAGATAGATATAAACGCCCGCAGCAAATTTCCCTTTTTGAAGAACAAAAACGCCAAAAAGAGCGTGAAGACTACATGCAATCTCAAGTAAACGAGCTATGGCGCACTATCCCCGCTCAACAGCAAGAAGCTAAAAAGCAAGAGAGGCATTTTCCGCAAGAACCGCAAGAAAACATTTTATACTTTATTGAGAAAAACGCGCCTCTATTAGAGTCTTGGCAGCGAGAAATAATACGTATTGTGCGAAAGATATCGCAATATTTTTATCCGCAAAAACAAACCCAAGTGATGAACGAAGGCTGGGCCACCTTTTGGCACTACACCATTTTAAACCACTTATATGATGAAGGTAAATTAACCGACTCCTTTATGATGGAGTTTTTGCAAAGCCATACCAACGTGGTTTATCAGCCACCTTATAACAGCAATTACTATTCAGGTATAAACCCGTATGCATTGGGTTTTAATATGATGGTGGATATTCGCCGTATTTGCGAAAACCCAACAGATGAGGATAGACGCTGGTTTCCTGAATATGCAGGCACTAATTGGCTAGACACACTACATTTTGCGATGGAAAACTTTAAAGATGAAAGTTTCATAAGCCAATTTTTATCACCTAAGTTAATTCGTGATTTTAAGCTATTTACTATTGTCGATCACAGCCGTAATCCACATCTAGAGGTAGGCGCAATACATGATGATAGCGGTTATCAGGCTGTACGCGAAGCGCTTTCAGCGCAATATAATTTGAGTAATCACGAACCTAACATTCAAGTATATAATGTTGATGTTAGAGGCGATCGTTCTTTAACGTTGCGTTATGTTCCTCACAATAACATCCCCCTTGCTGACTCGCATAAAGAAGTGCTAAAACACCTTTACAGGTTATGGGGATTCAAGGTTCAATTAGAGCAAGAGACCAGTACAGGCGATGTGTCTACTCTTGGCCAATGCCCAGCAGATGATACTCGCCATACTACAGAGTAAATAAAATGCCTGATAAAAACGGCACTTTAATCAAGCCCTTGTTAAGTATTGACTGCCAAGGCTTGCGGCGCAATTAGGTGCATCCTTGGTTACTTTAATTTAGCAGTAATATTACCGCTGCCTTAATTTTAGCAGCGCATAAAAAAAGACGCTTATGCGTCATTTTTTATATCCTCAAAATCGGTTACTCTGTTACGGCCATGCTCTTTTGAGTGATACAGGGCTTTGTCAGCGGCTTCAATCCACCGCTCATGTTTTGCAAAGTCAGGGCTATTTCCTGCAAAACCAACACTCACAGTCATCTCTATTTTTGTGTTTTTATAAACAAAAGGGTTGGCTTCTATTAACGCTCTTATGCGCTCGGCAAATATTGCTGCGCCTTGCTTGTCGGTATCGAGTAAAGTAACAACAAACTCCTCCCCACCATAACGCCCTGCTATATCAGTTTCGCGAAGCGTCGTTCGTAGCAGTTCTGAAAGGTGGCGTAGCGCTTCATCGCCACAACTATGGCCATGCTCATCATTAATTTTTTTAAAATGATCGATATCAAACATCAATAATGTGCTGCTGCCACCGCTGCGCTTAACACGTAAAAACTCTTGGTGCAGTGTGCTTTCCCAATGCCCACGGTTAAACAGTTGCGTTAAGCTGTCGGTTTGGCTTACTTGCTCCAAACGCTTATTTAAATCTTCTAATTCTTTTTTATTGACCGCCACATCGGTAACATCATAAATAATGATACAAATATGACTGACCTCACCCAGAGTGTTGGTAAGTGGAATAAAGGTCGCATTTTGGTACATATAATCCGCTTTACCGGTAATGGGGCGGTAGTTTTTAAAACGAAAGATGTAAGGTTGCTGCTCCCAGATAGTAAAAGAGCGGTTTTTAAGTACAAATACAGACTCTGACTTGCTTCTAAACCATTTCTCATCAATCGAAGGAAATAAATCAAATAGGTCTTTGTCTTTTACAGCACTTGGTAATAGCCCAGAATGGTTTTCCATAAAGCCATTCCACACACACACTTTATAATTTCTATCCAGTACAACCAGGCCCACATCAACCGTGTTAAACATATCCATTAACCAATGGATCTCATTCATTTCTAAATCAGCGGCCATAACTTAGTCTTCTAATAGGTAAGCAACTTTGTATTTCAAAGTTTTAAGTGAATCTTCGGTAAATAACAGCATAAGATCGCAGTTAATATCGTGGTTTTCGATGCCGTAGCTTATTTCTATCGCTAAGGTTCTTTGCCAACGAGATTTATTTGATTTAACCAATTCAGATACATCGCGATGTTGGCCAAGTACAATGGGATGACCTTGGCTAAAAGACATATCTAGCTGTTTAGAAAGCCCCGTTAAAATTGAGCCTATTAAAATATTACTAATATCCATAAGTAGCTCAAGCTCAACTTTGTCGTTCAGCTCACCGTCGTAATTCATCAGTGACGCAATTTCTTTAAAGCTTGAGTCGTTTAATAAAAGTAATGCCTCGCCTGATACGCCACCGCCAATAAAGCCTTGGCACACCCCTGATGTGGCAGCATTATTGTCAATTGACTGCAGCGCCATATCCAGTTCATTAACTTCAAGCACATTCACATTCGGAATTGGCAGCTCTACAAACACATTCAAAAGCCGTGCAAGCAAATCGCCTGCTTGACCCATAGCGACATTTGTAAGCTCTTGGTATATATCGCGCACATCTGGGTCTACTTGTTCACCTAAAGAATGAGCAAGACGCTCGCGCATGGCTTTATCTTTAATGCCATGATGCTCGATAATATCGGCAAGTTTTTCAGGTGAGCAAGGTTTTTGGATAAAATCAATGGCGCCTAATTCAAGTACGCGTTGGTGCGCATTTGGCTGAATATCGCCAGATACAACCACGGTTAGGATATTAAGGCCTTGCTCTTTCATGGCCATAAGGACTTCGTAACCGTCCATTTCAGGCATGTTTAAATCAAGAAAAAGGATTTCGGGCTCGATTATTTTTAGTTTTTTGATGCAATCAACACCATCTTGAGCAAACTCTACTTTAATATCCCAGTCATCTGGTAAAGAGCGGGCTAGCTGGCGCCTCGCTAATTTTGAGTCGTCACATATTAATACGGATGTTGACATACTATCTCTCTATTATTTAACCCAATGTTGTCAATAGGCCTTATGACTTTATTAAAGATACATTTTGTAACTACATGTTAATAAAAGTTCATGCAGTTTACAATTTATATATCACAGAACTTATTATTACTTTTACAGTGATATTTAATCGCTTGGTCAGTGATATTGAGTATAATACACTCAAACCTATTGCGTTAATTTAAAAGGAAATAACCTATGGTACGCTCTCTTATTTTTGCACTAAGCACACTGGCTTTAAGCTCAGTTGGGCACGCATCACAGTACCCAGAAAACACGCTTGATGCAGGTAAGGTCTCTGCTCAGGGTAAGCCTGTCACTTTGTTAGGTAAAGGTGTAAGTGTAGGTGATAATGCGCCAAATTTTAAAGTGGTTGATGGTGGTTTTGCTCCTGTAAATCTTAATGATTATAAAGGGCAAGCTGTATTAATCAGTGTGGTGCCAAGTTTAGATACTGGCATTTGTAGCTTACAAACTAAACATTTTAATGAAAAAGTAGCGACGCAATTTCCTGCTATCGCAATACTGACCATCAGTGCCGATTTACCTTTTGCTCAAAAACGCTTTTGTAATGCTGAAAACATCGACAAAGTAACAGCCCTTTCTGACTCTGTATGGCGAGACTTTGGCCAAAAATATGGCTTAATTATAAAAGATATGGGGCTACTAACTCGCGCTGTGCTTATTTTAGATAAAAGCCATACAGTGATATACAAACAGCTAGTGTCTAATTTATCTACCGAGCCAAACTACGACCCAGTAATAGAAAAGCTAAAAACGTTATAGGTAACAGGGCGTGTTGACCTTTGGTGGTTTAATTTTAAATTATTAAAAGCTAATAAATACATAAAAACCGCCCGAGGGCGGTTTTTTAATACCTAAGCTGTGTTTAGATTATATTAACCTAAAAGCTCTGCTAGTTGCTGGCTTACTGTTTCAACAGCTTGCGTACCATCAATTTTATGGTACTGCGTGTTACCTGCTTGCGCTTCAGCTTGGTAGTAATCAACCAATGGCATAGTTTGCTCATGGTAAATAGCTAAACGTTTACGAACTGTTTCTTCCGTGTCATCTGCACGAATAATAAGCTCTTCGCCTGTTTCATCGTCTTTACCTTCCACTTTTGGTGGGTTGTAAACAACGTGATAAACACGGCCAGAGCCAGGATGTACGCGACGTCCACCCATACGCTCAACAATTACTTCATCAGCAACGTCAAACTCAATAACGTGATCAACCACAACGCCATTTTCTTTCATAGCATCTGCTTGTGGAATGGTACGTGGGAAGCCATCAAGTAAAAAGCCTTGTTCGCAGTCTGGTTTAGCAATACGCTCTTTCACTAAACCAATGATGATATCGTCAGAAATTAACTGACCTGCATCCATTACTTTTTTCGCTTCTAAGCCAAGTGGTGTACCTTCTTTAATGGCTGCACGAAGCATATCACCGGTAGAAATTTGTGGAATACCGTATTTGTCCATTAAAAACTGAGCTTGAGTACCTTTACCAGCACCTGGCGCGCCCAAAAGAATAATGCGCATATCATTGTCCCCTAGTATGGATATTTATTTTAAAGCCTGAATTCTTCCACAAGCGCTGCAGATACTCAAGCAACTTATACTAATTGCCTACTTTAGAGCGCATAAAAAAAGGAAGCATACGCTTCCTTTATAATTATGGTTATATTTTAGGCTCTTTTAGCAATTAAAAGAGCCTGTTAGCCTTACTTATTTAAATCAAGCATTAACTTGTTTAAACGTGTTACGAACCCGGTAGGATCTTTTAATGTACCGCGTTCAGCAAGTAAAGCTTGGTCTAGTAATACATGAGACCACTGTGCAAACTTATCTTCGTCTTGCTCATCGTTTAAGTGCTTAACTAACTGATGCTCAGGGTTAAGCTCAAACACTGGCTTAGCCTCTGGTACAGGTTGCCCTACTGACTCCATAAGCTTTTGCATTTGCGAGCTCATGTCGTTCTCATCGCTAACCACACAGGCAGGAGAGTCTGTTAAGCGATGCGTAAAGCGTACTTCTTTAACTTCTTCGCCTAGCGCTGTTTTAATGCGCTCAATTAAGCCTTCTACTTCTTTTTCAGACTCTTCTTGCGCTTTTTTTGTTTCTTCGTCGTCAAGCTTACCTAAATCAAGGTCGCCACGGGTAATTGACTGGAATGATTTTTCGTTAAACTCAGTTAAGTGGCTCATCATCCACTCATCAACACGGTCACTTAGTAATAATACTTCGATGCCTTTTTTGCGGAAGATTTCTAAGTGCGGCGAGTTTTTAGCCGCTGTAAACGAATCAGCAACTACGTAGTAAATTTTATCTTGCTCATCGTTCATACGCTCAATGTATTGCTCCAGCGATACATCTTGTGTCTCTGAGTCGGTATGCGTAGATGAGAAGCGTAACAATTTAGCAATGGCTTCTTTATTCGCTGTATCTTCTGCTGGGCCTTCTTTGATTACTTGGCCAAACTCGTTCCAAAATGTTTGGTAGTCTTCGGCTTTGTTTTTAGCCATACGCTCTAGCATTTTTAAGATACGAGACGTACACCCTTTACGAATCGCTTGCGTTACTTTGTTATCTTGTAAAATTTCGCGCGATACATTTAGCGGTAAATCGTTTGAATCAAGCAAGCCTTTTACAAAGCGCAAGTAACTTGGCATAAACTGCTCGGCGTCATCCATAATAAAGACACGTTGAACATACAGTTTTAAGCCACTTTGGCGCTCACGGTTCCATAAATCGAACGGCGCTTTTTTAGGGATATACAATAAGCTTGTGTACTCAGTTTTACCTTCTACTTTATTGTGTGCCCAGTTTAGCGGCTCTTCCCAATCATGGCTTACATGCTTGTAAAACTCTTTGTATTCTTCATCAGAAACCTCTGACTTATCACGTGTCCATAATGCGGTTGCACGGTTAATGCTTTCCCACTCACCTGGAACTGCTGGGATTTTTTCGCCGTCTTCGCCTTCAGACTCAGGCACTTCTGCTTTATACATTTGTACAGGCGTAGAAATATGATCTGAGTATTTAGTAACAATGCTACGTAAACGGTATTCATCCGCGTATTCTTTTTCTTCTTCACGCAGGTGTAAAATGATATCCGTACCACGGCCTTCTTTTTCAATTTCTTGTAACGTGTACTCACCTTCACCTTGTGATTGCCACTCGTACGCTTGTGTTTCACCCGCTTTACGCGTGCGCACTGTCACTTCATCAGCCACAATAAATGCCGAGTAAAAACCAACACCAAATTGACCAATTAATTGCGAGTCTTTACTTTGGTCACCGGTTAAGTTTTTGAAAAACTCAGCAGTACCCGACTTAGCAATAGTTCCTAAAGAGCTAATCACTTCTTCACGCGTCATACCAATACCATTGTCAGAAATGGTAATTGTGTTCGCTTCTTTATCTGCGCTAATACGTACACGTAAATCGGCATCACCTTGGTAAAGGTCGCCATCAGAAAGCGCTAAAAAGCGTAGCTTATCGGCGGCATCTGATGCATTTGATACAAGCTCACGTAAAAATATTTCTTTATTCGAATATAACGAATGAATCATTAAGTTTAATAGTTGTTTTACTTCTGTTTGAAAGCCTAATGTTTCTTTTTGTGCTGCAGTCATTTATGTATCTCCAATTAGCAAAGTGTCTGCGTTATGCACTTAATATGGGGTGAGGTGGAGTAACTTCAAGGGAAAAATTTAAAAAAGCAGCTTTTGTGCTGACATAAATAAAAAGCCACATTAAAATGTGGCTTTTAGAGTTAAATTACGGTGTGTTTTTAGCGTGCTGGGCTTTTAAAGCGCTGACTTGTTCGTGCAAATAATTAGCACTTACCTGCTCAGCTTCAATCGGCTCTCCCACACTCACCGATACTAAAGACCATTTAAGGCGTGGTAGTTGCCACTTGGCTTTACGGCCAAACATACTGCCCCACAAGCCACCTAAGTGAACGGGCACAACAGGCACAGGTGTGCGCGCTATAATGCGCTCAATGCCCCGCCTAAACATGTCCATTTCACCATTACTTGTTAGTTTTCCTTCAGGAAAAATACCAACTAACTCACCGCGTTCAAGCGCTGCGGCAACCTCATCAAATGCTTTTGCAAACGCCTTTGGGTTGGCTTTTTCGCTATCAATTGGAATAGCTTTTGCCATTTTAAATAGCCAATGCAGCGCTTTTGAGTAATAAATGGGGGCAAACACCATAAAGCGTATAGGCCTAGGCGAAGTGGCTAAAATAAACATCCAATCTACAAAGCTTACATGGTTAGCTACAATAACGGCTGCGCCTTCGCTTGGAATATTTTCATGCCCTTTTGTGCGCACACGATACATGCATATAGCTAAAATATAGATAACAAAGCGCAAGAAAAATTCCGGTACCTTAGTGTAAATATAAATAGAGATAAGCAAATTAAGCCCCGCCAAAAGCAATAGTAACGACGAAATATGCCACTCTAAAACAGAGAGCGTTACAATACTTAATATGGCACTGCCAACCATAAAGAGCGCATTAAGCACATTATTAGCAGCAATCACCCGTGAACGACTTGCCTCCTCGGTACGCTGTTGAATAAGCGCATACAGCGGCACAGTATAAAAACCGGATGCAATACCAATACCTGCCATCCAAACAAAATGCCATACCATGTCGCCTGTATTAAGCACTTGTTTAAGCGTTAATAAATTTTCAGAGGGCGCGATATATTCACTAATAGCCGGCTCTTGGCTTAATAAATACAAAAATAGCGTAATTAAAATAGCGCCAAAAGGTACAATGCCCAGCTCAATACGTGAGCGTGAGAGCTTTTCGCACAACAAAGACCCCACGGCAATGCTTAGCGAAAACACCACCAGCGCACTGGTTACCACGAGTTCATCGCCACCCATTACATGCTTAACGTAATTAGGTAATGCCGTTAAAATAACCGCGCCTATTAGCCAAAACCAGCTTATACCCAACACCGATTTACCAACCGATTCTGTTTGAGCATTAAGCGCTTTAAATACATTTTTAGTGGATGAAAAAATATTATAGGTAAAGTGCAAATTAGGATTATTGGCTTGGCTTATAGGAATAAAGCGGCTGCTGAAAAAGCCAAGTACTGCAAGTATCAGCACGGCAATACTAATAATTGTTGGACCTGTTGTTTGAGTAATGTAATAGGTGCCAAAAATAGTACCAATTAAAATAGCTACAAAAGTGGCAGACTCAACCAAGCCATTGGCTTTTGTTAATTCGTTAGGCGCCACATGTTGCGGTAATATTGAATACTTAAGCGGGCCAAAAAAAGTACTTTGTAAGCCCATAAAAAACACGGTGGTCAGCATTAACCACACATATTGCGTAAAAATAGAGGCTGCGCCAATAACCATAATCGGTATTTCGCAAAATTTAACAAGCCGGATCAGCTTTGATTTTTCTGTTTTTTCGGCTAGTTGCCCCGCCATTCCTGAAAATAAAAAAAACGGTAATATAAATAAGCCCGCTGCAAGGTTTGAATACAGCGCACCATCGCCAAGGGTTGCAGCTTGAAACACTAACAATATAAGCACGGATTGCTTATACACATTATCATTCATAGCCGACAAAAACTGCGTTACAAATAGCGGTAAAAAGCGCTTACTGCTGAGTAAACCGCCTTTATTGTCGTGTTTATTATTTTGCATAGTACTCCTTACTAATCAGATAAATTCCTGATGTTTTTATACCAACTTGAGCGATATTTTTAAGGCGCGTGAGCCGTGCAACTATCACGTTATCTAGTTGTTGTTAGTCAATAATTTATAACACAACGTCGCCAAGTTTAACTCATTTATTAATTTAATATGATTACCGGCAAACTCACACACGTTATACGGTAATTAAATAGCAAACACAAAAAAGCCCACATATTTTACTATGTAGGCTTTTAAAACGATTTCAGATAGTTGTGTTAGTCCTGCATAACCGCTCGGCGGCCACTAAATGCATGCATTAACGTTGTGCCATCTACTAAATCAAGCTCGCCACCAACAGGTATACCATGCGCTATACGCGAGGCCCCTACTTTATATTTATGGCAAAGCTGGGCAATATAATGTGCAGTGGTTTCGCCCTCAACCGTGGGGTTGGTAGCTAAAATCACTTCGTTAATACCGCCGTGCGAGAGCTTTTGTTCAAGTATATCAAGGCCTATTTCTTTAGGCCCAATACCGTCAATTGGCGATAAATGCCCCATAAGTACAAAATATAAACCAAGGTATTGGCCTGTTTGCTCTATTGCCAACACATCGGTAGGCGATTCAACAACACACAGCACACCACTGTCTTGGCGTTTTGTACTTAAGCAAATATCACACTGCGCTTGCTCAGTAAAAGTGCGGCACGACTGACAATGCCCAACCGCGCCCATGGCTTTGGTCAATGCGTTACCAAGTTGAGTACCGCCTTTACGATCGCGCTCTAATAAATGAAACGCAATGCGCTGAGCCGATTTAGGACCAATACCCGGTTGGCAACGTAGCGCTTCTATAAGCTGCGTTAAACTATCTGAAAGTTGCATATTTGCTTAAAACGGCATTTTCATACCTGGTGGTAATTGCATACCGCCAGTTACTTTGCCCATACGCTCTTGCGTTTCGTCAGCAACGCGGCGAACAGCATCGTTACATGCTGCAGCAAGTAAATCTTCAATCATGTCTTTGTCGTCTTCCATAAGGCTTTCATCAAGCTCAACACGACGCACGTTATGATTACCAAGCATGGTTACTTTTACAAGGCCTGCGCCGGCTTCGCCAACAACTTCCATTGTCGCGATTTCGTCTTGGGCTTTTTGCATGCGCTCTTGCATTTGCTGCGCTTGCTTCATCATGTTACCCATTCCACCTTTAAACATAATTTTCTCTCTTTCTTTTAAACTCTAGTTGTCATGAAGATAAGGGCGATTGTATTTAATTACAATGCCTGAATACTGTTTTCGTCTATTTCGGCGCTAAATAGCTGCTGAAATTGTACTATGTTTTCATCAGATGTGATCACATCTATTGCTTGCTGGTGTCGCCCTGCATCTATTTTTTGCTGAATTAAATAAGGCGAGTCAATCACCCCTTTTGCAAAGTTAATACTCAGCGATACGTTATGCCCGTAAATGCTTGATAACGCCGCATCGAGCTTTTGCCTAAGCATGGGCGTATCTAAGTGTTTTTGCGATTCATCCACGTCAATATGTAAACTGTCGCCTTGCTTGGTAAAAATCGAGTGTAATGCAAATTGGCGCATTCGCCCACCAAGCCCCATACGCTTAATTAAATAAGCCCACTCATCTTGCTGATGCGCAAATTTAATCTCGCTAATTGGGCTTTGAAAATCATCTGGGACCGGTATAGCGGGCTCTTGCTCTATTACCTCAGGCTTTTTTTGCGGATTAATTTGCTCCAGCAGCTCAGGCGCTAAGTTTTCAGTAATTGTTTGATGCTTTTCTTTAAAATCAACCTTACGCGCTGGCTGGCTTTGCGTTACTGGCTCAGCTGGCGTTTGGCTCCCTGTTACTGGGAGCGTTGGCTTTTTTTCGCTATCGCCTTGCGCATGGTCATGCCATGGCGGTGAATCGTTTTGTGACTCACTCGCTTGCAGGCTTGTATTATGTGGCTTTGCTTCGCTGTTAGGCGTAGCTTGGGCAGGCGTTTTTGGTGTTTGCGCTTGCTCAGGGGTATTTACACTCCCCCCTGAAAGCCTGCCTGCCCCCGATATATTTCTATCCCGTAAAATTCGCGCAATTGCTGATTGTGCTTGAGCTTCTTGTTCACGCACACTGCTATCTTTAGCATCGGCGCTTTCAGGCGCGGGTTGTGTGTGTTGCGCTACAGATGCAGGGTTATAACCTTGCTCTACCGCACTGCTCATAACATCATCAAATTGTGCAGCTAAGCTTTGCTCCATATTACTGTGTTGCAGATAAGCATCGTCTTCACTTTGGCGCTCAGCAGCATCGTCACTCTTAGCAATGTGCTCACTTTGCTGCACAGGGCTCGGTATATCGTTTTGCGGGCTTTGAGCCGCAGCTGATGCGCTGTTGCTGTTTTGCTCACTTGGCGAGCGTGTTAGCTGCTCTGTGGGCGGTTGCTCTACTGGTTCATCAATTGTTTGGCTTTGCGCAGTGCTTTGATTTTGGCTTTTCTCAACCATTACTTGCGGAGCAGGGGTTTCGGCTTGCGATGGTGTTTTATTTTTATTTAATATATCACGCAGCGCATCGGCACGGCCTTTACTACTGGTAGGCGCAGGCGTTGCTGCACTTGGTGTGTCACTAGGCTCAGGAAGCGATTGAGCAAGCGTTGTACCTGCAGATTCAAATGCTAATAAACGCAGCATTATCATTTCAAAGCCTAAACGAGGCTCTGGCGCCCATTGTAAGTCTTTTTTACCGTTTAATAGTAACTGGTAATAAACCTGTATTTGTTGAGCCTGGGTGTGCTGTGCAACATGACTAACATAATCGGCGTTTTTATCATCAAGTTGCGCTGCTTGCGGGACAAGCTGAGTTAATTGAATAAGGTGAGTTAATGCAATTAAATCATCAAGTAGCGCAATATAGTTAGGATTACGGCTCGCTACTTGGGCTATTTCGTCCATCAGTGCGCCACCATCTTGTGCTAACAAAGCAGCAAGCAAACTTTGGCTGTAATGTGTGTCCATTAAACCAAGCATAGCTTGTACGGCTTGATTATTTATGTCGCCGTTGGTTTGCGCAATAGCTTGATCAGTTAAGCTTAACGCGTCACGCATACTGCCATCAGCGGCTTTTGCAATAATACTTAGCGCATCTTTATCAAAGTTTAATTCCTCTTGAGTAAGGACATGCTCAAGCTGAGTTTTAATTTCGCTTTGCGAAAGTGCATTTAAGTTAAACTGTAAACAGCGCGATAAAATGGTAACAGGTAACTTTTGCGGATCAGTGGTTGCCAGTAAAAACTTCACATGCTCTGGCGGCTCTTCTAACGTTTTTAATAACGCGTTAAAGCTATGCTTAGAGAGCATGTGTACTTCATCTATTAGGTATACTTTGTAACGTCCACGCGTGGGGGCATATTGAACGTTATCAAGAATTTCACGAGTATCTTCTACTTTGGTGCGAGAAGCGGCATCGATTTCAAGTAAGTCAATGTATCGCCCTGCTTCTATGTCAGTACAACTGCTACATTGCCCACAAGGAGACGCCGATATACCCTCATCACAATTTAAGCTTTTAGCAAAAATACGCGCAATGGTCGTTTTACCCACACCACGGGTTCCAGTGAATAAATAAGCGTGATGCAGTCTATTTTGCGTTAGCGCATTAACAAGCGCTTGCTTTACATGAGACTGGCCAACCAATTCATGAAAGGTTTGCGGACGCCATTTTCTCGCTAGAACCTGATAACTCATCAATTACTCGCCTTCAAACTCAACCAGTTTTAAGATTTTAATACCCATTTTTTCTATACGCTGCTCACCACCAAGCTCTGGTAATGAAACAACAAACGCTGCATCAGTGGCTGTGCCGCCTAATTTTGCAACTAGCTTTGCTGTGGCTTCAATTGTGCCACCAGTAGCTAATAAATCGTCAACTAATAATACTTTGTCGCCTGGGACAATAGCATCAACATGAAGCTCTAATGTGTCTTCACCGTATTCAAGTAGGTAATCTTGGCGAATCACTTCGCGTGGTAGCTTGCCTGGCTTACGAACAGGAATAAAAGGGATCCCTAACGCGTAAGATAGCGGTGCACCAAAAATAAAGCCGCGAGATTCTGTACCAATAATCTTTGTAAAGCCTTGGTTTTTATATTCGTTTATAAAAGCATCGATTGTTGCTTTAAAGGCTTCTGGATTTGCCATTAGTGTTGTTACATCACGAAACATAATGCCTGGTTTAGGATAGTCGGCAATGGTTGCGATACTGTTTTTAATAATAGCGGGTGTTACTTGAGTCATAAGTTTAATTGCTCAATAGTTTATATTTCAAAGCAGCTGATTATAACCTTAACTGACGTTAAAATGCGAGTTTGCTGTTATTAATACCGAGGTGGTTTGAAAATTATAAGGGTGGAGGAAGAAAAGAAGCTTAAGGCTGATATAAACAACAGCCTTAATAGAGCAAGGAGCTTTAAGTTAGGCTTGTGATCCAGCCTAAAATCGCATTTAAACAGCCAATACCCACAAAAACTGCTAAAAAAGCAATAAAGTAAGTAGCGTTAAACGGATCTTTAAAGTCTTTATCATCTGACATTGGTATAACCTTTTTTTAAGCACGACAAATAAGGCTGCCATGATAGACGAAGTAAAAAAATCTATAAAGACCTTAATGTTGATTTTTTGTCACGATAATACCGCGCTCGCACATTGCATTAAGCGTACTTAACGCACCATGCGCAATTTGTTGTTCGCTAAAATTAGGCGCGTGGACTAAAACCTGCTGGCATACACTTTCAAACTCAATGCCCGCATTGGATTCTATTATTGAAAGTAGCAAGGCGGTCATTGCATTTGTGGCTAAAAACTGTACGTCGTCGTTATCATCTCTGTATACAACAAAGTAATTAGGCTGCTCAGATGGCGTGCTGGGTTTATACTCTGTGCTGATATTTTGCACCGCATACTGGTAGCTTAAATTACGCGCTACACTCGATAAGTAAAGTGTAGAACTGGTTAGTTCAGTGCTTTTTAAGCGTTGCTCATTGGTATCTTCATTCGCCACGGAAACATCAAGCTCTATCCACTCATAATGTGCCAGCTCCAGCATAAATGCATAATCGTACTCTTGCAGGGTATAGCTGCTCGATAAGTAATTAATAAATTCCCCTGCTATGTCTAAAAAATAAGGCGACTTACAGTCATGCTCACTAAAAAATGCCCTTATTAATTTTTGCCATTGCTGCTGTGTATATAAAGTTTTAAGCACCGGAAAACCAGATGAGATAAACCCTGCAATATTATTAAAAAATAAGTCGCGGTAAATCGCCATGCGTCTATCTTCAATATCGTTTGGCTTTGGGTTATGCTCAGGCTCACGTATGTGCGCCATAAACTCATTTTGGCTGTCAATAAAGCTCATATTCCTTCCTTTATGCTAATTGCTGAGTAGGCGATGCGCATAACTGCTTATTTTGTAAATCGTGAATAATATCAAGCTCTTTTGTAAGTGTATTTATACTTGGAATATTAAAATCACGCTCCAATAAGGTAGGAAACACCCCATGCGCTTGGTACGCTTTATCAAGTAAGTCCCATACGGGGTCAATAACATCAGCGCCGTGGGTATCAACAATTAAATCATCGGCTTCATTGTAGTGCCCAGCTACGTGCCCATATGCAATGCGTTTTGAAGGCAACCCTAATAAAAACGCTTCGGCGTTGTAACCATGATTAATTGAATTAACATAAATATTATTTACATCAAGCAGTAGTTTACAATCGGCTTGCTCTAAAATCGTGTTTGTAAATTCAAGCTCAGATAACTGCTGGCCAGGCGCCGCATAATAAGAGACATTTTCGATGGCTATTTGGCGCTCTAAAATATCTTGCACTTGTTTGATGCGAGGTACAACGTGTGCAATGGCATCTTCAGTAAAAGGGATTGGCATTAAATCGTACATATGCCCTTTTCCAGAACAGTAACTTAGGTGCTCACTGAATAGTTTAATGTTGTGCTGATCAAAAAACGTTTTTAGCGATTTAACAAATTCAATATCAAGAGGTTCAGGCGAGCCGATAGAAAGCGATAAACCATGGCAAACAAAATTATTGGCGTCAGTTAAGGTTTTAAATTGTTTTTTAAAGCGCCCTCCCAGCTTAAGCCAGTTTTCAGGCGCTACTTCCATAAAATCAATTTGCTTTGGTGTATGCGCTAGTAGTTCATCAAGCATCTCTCGACGAAGACCTAAGCCCACCATCCCAAATGCTGAGTTTTGTGTTGCTCTCATCATTATCTCCTAAAACAAAAAGGGCCTTTTGGCCCTTTTAGCATAACGTATATCTGAGTAAATCAGGTACTTAAATCAGCCTGTTATTGGCCGCCACATTTGCCTTCGCCGCATTTACCTTCTTTTTTACCTTTTGCGTCGCCGCCACATTTACCTTCACCGCACTTACCTTCTTTTTTGCCTTTTGCGTCGCCACCACATTTGCCTTCGCCGCATTTACCTTCTTTTTTGCCTTTAGCGTCGCCGCCACATTTGCCTTCGCCGCACTTACCTTCTTTTTTTCCTTTTGCGTCGCCGCCACATTTGCCTTCGCCGCACTTACCTTCTTTTTTACCTTTTGCGTCACCGCCACATTTGCCTTCGCCGCACTTGCCTTCTTTTTTACCTTTTGCGTCACCGCCACATTTGCCTTCACCGCACTTACCTTCTGCCGCATCAAGCTGGTATCCGGTTACTAACTGTTGAAATTCAAATGGGTTTGCTTGTGCATCTGCAGAGGCAAAACTTGCAGAGCCAACAACTACTGCACCTAAGGTTAACGCGATTGAGTTTTTCTTTACTGTATTCATTGTATGACTCTCTTATATAAGTGTGTATTAAGATAACGCAAACTAATTATTGTCAATTATGCGTTGCTTGTATAATTAAATAGACCCGCTATCAAATAAAAACTTTCATTTATTTTCATTTTTTTTACTTTTAAATTTATACATACAAATATGGGCAGTAATTTAAGTTTTATCAAACCATACTTTGCAGGTACACTACGCACCCGTTTTTTCAATAAAAATACTCTATGAAACTTGTTTTAGCGCCTATGGAAGGTGTTGTTGATTTTAAAATGCGCCAACTTCTTACCAATATTGGTGGCTTTGACCTATGCGTAACAGAATTTGTTAGAGTAATTGATAAATGTTTACCGGCTAAAGTTTTTCATCGCTATTGCCCTGAGCTCAATAATAACGGTTTAACCAAAGCCGGTACTCCTGTGCGCGTACAGTTATTAGGGCAAGTGGCCGACGTATTAGCAGAAAATGCGGTTAGAGCTATCGAATTAGGCTCCCACGGTATAGATCTTAATTTTGGCTGCCCTGCAAAAACGGTAAATAAAAGCCGCGGGGGCGCTGTACTGCTAAAAGACCCTGATCATATGTATAACATAATCAAAGCGGTAAGGGATGCGGTAGATAGTAAACATCAAGTAAGCGCTAAAATACGCTTGGGCTTTGATGATGATAGCAATAGCCAAGAAATTGTAGATGCCGTTGTCAGCGCCGGTGCAGATAGTATTGCAATACACGCCCGTACTAAGCGTGATGGTTATAACCCACCTGCATACTGGGAAAAAATCCCCCCGCTAATAAAAGGTAAAAACATAGCCGTGGTTGCCAATGGTGAAATTTGGCAAGTGGAAGATGCTCTACTTTGCCAAACCCGAAGCCAGTGTAGCGATTTAATGCTAGGGCGCGGTGCGCTTTCTCACCCTGATTTAGCAAAAAAAATTAAAGCTCATGTTAATAATGAACAATATAATGGCCTAGAGTGGGAACATATAATTTATCATTTGATTCACTCTGCTATTCATCAAGACCCCACACAAGATGAAAAATATTTTGCCTCTCGTACTAAACAATGGCTGGGTTATCTAAAACGCCAATACCCACAAGCCAATGCACTATTTGATGAAATAAGACGTCTTAAAGTAAAAGGTGATGTAGCACAGGTTTTAAAAAAATACGCTAAGTCTCCGCAACTTGATTCAAATCATAGCGTATAACCAGCGCAGCTCAGATAATACCGGTATAACGAAACGCTAAATGAAGGTTATACCAATATGCTTTATCAGCAACAACTGCACAGTGAAATAGCACACGTTAAATCAGTAATATTAGCGATGCTGAGCCAATCTGCACACCCTGCCCATCTTAAGCTACGTGACGTTATATTAACTAGCCAGCATAACGAATGGCTTGACACTGCCACCTACCACTTAGGCCCTGAATATCAAACTTTAGTTAATAGGCTGACAGAATTAGAAGCGGCAATAAGCCAAATTGATATTGGTCAATACGGCTATTGCTGCGATTGTGAAGAAGCAATTTCTGAGCAGTTACTTAAACAAGACCCTGCAACACAACGTTGTGAAATGTGCGCTAAGCGCACATAAGCGCTTAAAGTGTTAATAATTGCTCAGCAAAACTAAAAGCGTGGCCTGGGTAAAGCACACTATCTTCAACTAAATACTGCGCATCGCGCTGTGAAATAGCTAAACGTTTTACTAAGTTCACTTTTGCCTGAGATAAGGTCCATGCATGGTAGTGTATACCTACATCAGTTTCCATTAGCGCAAGCATTAGCCTTTTATCTTCTGGGCTCAGCTGGCTGTTTTTAGCCATAGCTGGCAACAGCATGTAATCAGTTTGCCAATCAATCCCTTTTACTTTTGGCGCCTTGCTTAAATATTGGCTAATAAACGAAGTACTATGATGCTCGTTATAGCTCAAATTAGGTGCAGTGTGCGAGTTCATTTGAAGATGCTGATTGATAGTATCAACCCATTGCAAAGGCGACTTAACCGCCCCACTGAAGTAATTTAGTTTACTTTGATACCATTCACTGCCATTAGCAAGTCCACGTAAGCCAATGCTTCCCCTTGGTTTGTACTGGGCCAAGTAATCATTAAACTCTGCAATCTGGGCTTTTAAATCGTTTGCGCTAGATTGTTTTAATAGTGGCGTTTGTAAGTAACCCTGCAGGAGGTTTAATTCAACCTTGTTTAATCTCAAATTGCTTTGCATCGCACTGTCTAATTGATCTTGAGTGAACTTAAGCCACTCAATTACCTCGTTAGCCTTAGTACTTTGAATTTGCGCTGATAATAAGTTGTCTAACACATTGACCTGTGCAGGCCAGCTGAAAAAGCGCTCAGGAAAGCGCTCAGCAATAATTAAGTAATTTAGCTGCTGCGTTTGCGCGTTTGAAAGAGTCATTGTTTGTAGGCGCTGATACATCTGATGACGAAGCGATAAATACGCTGAGGAAAAAGGCAATACTTGTTCAGTGGATATACTTGCAGTGCCCGCAGGCTTTAGCGCCGTGTTTAAATTTTTAATACTCTGCTGCGCAGCATCATAAGATTCAAAAGGCGGTGGTTGTTTTGAACAAGCAACCAAAAACAGACTAAATAGGACAGACAAAAGATGCGTTTTATTCATTATAAATTCCAATAAAAAAAGCCCCATAGGGGCTTTTTATATAATTGCTAAAACAAATTAAAGTTAAATTTTAACACCGTTGCGAGCGGCTTTATCTTTAATAAATGTAGACCAACCTTTAGCAAACTTACGTGTGCGTGGGTCGTCCATTGCTTTAGTAATAGCAGCATAAGCTTGCTTGTATTTAGCTTGGTAGTAGTACGCTTCAGCTAAATCTGAATAAATGGTGCCTTTTTTGTCAGAGCCAAGCTCTAACGCTTTGTTCAAACGAACAACAGCAGCACTAAAGTTCTCAGATTGTAAAAGTAACGATCCTGCTTTGCGGTAAAGCTCTGCATCGTCGTCAAATTTAGCAGCTTCTTCGTAGTACTTAGCAGCTTTTTCGATGTCTTTAGAACGGTGGTAGTTACTAGCAATTGCGTTAACATTTTGCTTAGTACGCTTAACTTTGTCTTCTTTAATAGCATTTTCAAGGGTTTTAGCCGCTTTAAATGGAATTTCGTTTAAAGAATAAAAGTTAGAAAGTACTTTGTAATCTACTTCCGCTTCAAAATAGCCATTTTTGAATGCTACTTCCATGGTCGCTAGACCTTTAGAGTAGTCTTCGGTTTGTAGGTAGTATTTACCTAAACTAACCCAGGCTTTTTTGTCATCTGGCCAAACTCGTACAATCTCTTCACCAATTTTCACCATGTTGGCGTAGTCTTTAAGTTCAAAGTAAGAACCTAATTTTAATTGGTAAGGGGCCTTGTTAGGCTCCTTTTGTAAAGAGATTGCCTTGTCGGCAGGTTTAAAAACATCACGAAACTGACCTAACTGATAGTTAGCTTGCGCAATACGAGTATACACTTTAGGGTCTTCTTCGCCGGTGAAGTCCATCCAAGCTGTATAAGCTTTTTTGGCTTCTTGAAACTTTTCAGTACCTGCGTATAAATCACCTAATAGCTTTAAAGTTTGCTCGTGATCTGCGAAGTTTAATATATCAGGGGCAACAGCTTGTCTAGAGTATTTAATCGCTTCATCGTACTTCTCTTTTTGCGCGTACATGCTACCTAAGTAACGATTTACAGTCGCTTTATCGAAGTCGTTAGATGCGTCAATCTCTTTTAACAAGGCAATTGCTTCATCAATTTTGTCTTCATTGTACAAGTCAAACGCTTTAATTACCTTTTTACCAGTACGCTCGCCCATGATTTTAGTCTTGGCTTTTTTACGCTCTTCAATTTTAGCGTAATCCGGCGCTGCTAATACAGGTGCAGTTATAGCTGCACCTGACACAGACATAAGAATTGCAAGAGCAGTTACTTTAGATAAATTTCTCATTACTCGCCTCCTTAGCCTTGGTTAAGTTTAAAGTCTAGTTGAACTTGTAAACCAACTTGTTTCTGTGGTTTACCGTCAATAATTTTAGGACGGTATTTCCACTTGCGTAATGCACGTTTAGCTTCACGGTCAAAGATACGTTTTGGTTCTGCGTCAATAACTTGAACGTCAGTCACGCCACCTAACTCATCAATTGTGAACGAAAGTTGTACCCAACCTTCTTTACCATCACGCGCTGCTTGCGTTGGATATTTTGGTTCAATACGAACGATAGGTGTCGCATCACCATCTCGTCCAAATGCACCTGGACCACTTAGTCCACCAGCCGAACTTCCTACATCAATGCTACCCATGTTAAATGACATAGCACCAGGGTTAGGATTGTTATTCTCCGGCTGTGGCGGCTGCGGTTTAGGCGGCTGCTTTGGCGGTGGCGGAGGCGGAGGCGGAACACGCTTCCTCTCCTGCACCTTAGATTCAGGCGGATTCGTCATTATTTCGACTATGATCTGCTCTTTTTGTTCAGTATTACGGTCAGCCCCACCAGAGATGAGGTAAGCCATGAAGTAGAACAAGCCGAAAGTAACTGCCCCACCTGCAATCAGTGAAAACAGAAAACGAATCATTACTGATCTCCAGCTATTGAAATTCTCAGGTTGTCACCTGTCGCTTTGATCTGGTCCATAACTTTAACCACTACGCCGTGCTTTGCTTCTTTATCAGCTTGCAAAATCACAACATCAGTAGGTTGTTCTGCTAATAAACTTTCGATTTTTGCTGAAACACGTTCAACATCAACTTGCTGTTTATCAATCCAGATAGCACCATCACTGCGAATAGCAACAAAAATGTTAGCATTTTTTTGCTTCGTAGCTTGGGCCGCTTTAGGTTTATTGACCTCGATACCAGCCTCTTTAACGAACGATGTAGTTACGATAAAGAAAATAAGCATGATAAATACGATGTCAAGCATTGGCGTCATATCTACCGCTGCTTCTTCTTCTTCACGAAAACGTTGTTTACGTGCCATATTTAATTCTCTCTCTAGTGATGAGGCATGCTATCTACAAGTTTGGCTTTCACCATTCTCGCTCTTGCCTCAAGGCGTGAGCTAAAGAAAACTCCAGATAGTGCCGCAACCATTCCAGCCATTGTTGGGATTGTTGCCATTGAAATACCTGATGCCATTAAACGTGCATTACCAGTACCTTGGGTTGCCATGGTTTCGAAAACCGCGATCATACCCGTTACAGTTCCAAGTAAGCCTATTAAAGGACAAACAGCTACTAATGTTTTAATCAACAACATACGCTGATCTAATTTTTCAGACGCTTCAGAAATCCATGCTTCACGGATTCTGTGTGCGTACCAAGACGTAGTGTCTTGGCGGGCATCCCACTTTGCTACAATATCCTTCGTTAAACGAGGAAATTCAGCAAGTAGGAACCAATAGCGCTCAATCATTAAAACCCACATAAGAAAGAGTGCTATCGCGACCACGTATAATACCTGGCCGCCTGTGCCAACAAAATCCCTGATAGATTCCCATATCTCCATCAGGACTAGCATTAGGCTTTCTCCTTCTCCGCGTGAGTAGCAACGATACCCGCGCTTTGCTCATCAAGGATATGTAATACTGACTTACTACGACCTGCAACAATTGAATGAAGTAGGATAAGTGGTAGTGCAGCAATTAGACCTAGCGCTGTAGTTACAAGAGCTAGAGAGATGTTACCAGCCATGATCTTAGGATCGCCCGTACCGAACAATGTGATTGTTTGGAACGTTAAGATCATACCGATTACTGTACCTAGTAGACCAAGTAACGGTGCGATTGCAGCAAGAATCTTGATGATGTTGATGCCAGCTTCAACACGTGGCGTTTCACGTAAGATAGCTTCATCAAGTTTAAGCTCAAGGTTTTCAACGTCTTGGCTCTTGTTGTCATGGTACACTTTAAGAATACGACCCAGTGGGTTGTTTGTATTCGGTGTAGACAAGTTTTTAAGCTGAGACTTGATCTTAGAAGTAGTAAGCGCTAAGTCAACGAAACGTACTAAGAAGATTAGTAGACCAACAGCTAATAAAACTGTGATGATGTAACCAACTTCAGCACCTTGCTCGTAGTATTCCATAAGCGTTTTCTTCTGCGTGTTGATACGTAAGATTGCACCACGAGTCGGGTCAATGTATACGCCAGCGTAATTGTCAGAAGAAGTACCTTCAAGAGCAGAGATACCATCTAAAATGTAGCTATCAGGTTGTTTACCTAAAGGCTGAATAGATTTTGTCTCTGGCGAGTAGATTAAGTAACCTTCGTCAGTAACTAAGTTAAAGTTACCAATACGTGTTACTTGCTTAACTGTAGAGTTACCGTCAAGACCTGACACTTCAGTTTCAAAAGTAGAAACTTTTGCTGACTCAGTCATTTCTGTTTGAAGTGCAATCCAAAGTTCTTCAAGTTCACGAACTGTTGGAAGTTCTTTAGCTGCTGCTAATGAACGAAGTACTTCTGCACGGCCTGGCTTTTCAGCACTTACTAGTGAAGCTTCGATAGAACCGATAGCGTCTTGCGCTGCACGACGTACAACACCAAACATTTCACCAAGAGTACCTTGTGCGTTTTGAAGCGCTTGCTCTTTTTCAGCTAATGTATTTTCGTTTTGTGCATATTGCTTAGCTAAGCTGTCACCGCGTGCTTTTTCAGACGCTAATTGGCTTTTTGCTTTGTTAAGTAATGCTTGCTTGTCAGCACGTTCTGATAAGAACTCTTGCTCACGTTGCTTATTGATTTTACCTTCAGAGATACGTTCTTGCTTTACTTGCTCAAGAATTTTATCTAAAGCATCAGTATTTGCATGTGCATTAAGCGCGGTACCTGCAGAAACAGATAGTACTGCTGCAACAGCAAAACCTTTAAATAGTTTCTTCATTATTCGATTACTCCGCGCCAAAGATTGGTAGTTTAACAAGTTCTAGTGTCGCTTGCTTACGCGCCATACGAATCACTTCTTTAACTGGTTTTAGGTATTCTTCACCTAATTCTTTCCACTCTTTAGTGTTGTTGTCCCACACCCAAGCGTGTTTTAAGTCAAAAGATTGTGCTACGTAAGTGATACGACCTAAACGACCGATATCAACGTTAATGTTTTTACCATCAACTTCTAAAGTACCTTGAGAAGCAGTTACAGCCGAGCTGTAAGCAGTTTCAACTGTGTATGCTTCAAGAACTTGGCGGAATTTCTCAGACGTCGTTACAGACGCAGAAGCCATGATTTCACGAAGTCTTTCTACACGAGCAAGACGAGAATCAAGATTGAACGGAACGTCCGCTTTGATGAATTGCTCAAGCGTATCGATCATGCGATACATCAAAGGCACAACGTTTTGTTTAGTGTTGTCGATAGTAGCGATTTGACGGTCAAACGATTCGATTGACGCATTTTGGTCAGCGACCAAACGTGCTACGTGATCGTTGTACACTTTCATAAGTTCAGTCTCATCAACAATACTACGGTACTCAGCGATTAGCTCTTGAGTTTGACCGTATACGTTGTCAATTTTAGTTTGAGACTTAACAGCAGCCTTTTGAATTTGCTGACCTGCTTTTTGCACGTCATTCAAAGGATCTGCAATCACATTGCTGCTTGCAAATGCAAAAGCGCCAACCAACGCAGATGCTACAAGACTCTTTCTGATTTTAACAGACATAGTTCCCAACCAATTAAGTAATGTTACTTTTATAATTTAATTATCAACCTTATTAAGGGTGACAACCCTGATATCTTTTAATAGATATCAACCCTCCAATAATGCTAAATGCAATACGCCCTGTCAACTTGATGTTAGCTATTCTAAGTAAATAAATACCTTGAAAAAGCTAAAACTAAAGTATTACAAAAAATACTGTTAACATAAATGCAACCAATATTAAGGCGTTTTAGCATTATATAGCCCCTTTAAAATTAAACACTAGTTAAAAATTAGACACTTACATGAAACAAAAATGCAACATCTAAACAAAACTGAATTGCACCTTAAAAAAAAACAAAAATAATAAAAATGTGACAATTTGATGAACTAGATTTGGTTAAATTAGGCTAAAAACACATCTTAACTTACAAATCCTGCGCTTCATCGTATAAAAATACAACAATTCGAAAGTGGTTTTGAAATGATGTATAAATATTACTGCATTTAAGTTAATGGCTTTCACTTTGCTAAGCCCAAGTTAAGCCTTATTAAAGTTAGTAAAACACTCAGTTAATTACACGGTTTTTAATACACACTATGCGTGTGGTAAATGTATTGTTTAACCTTGGTAAGTATGCAGATTATGAGCTGTTAGTGTATTGAAGCGGCGTTGCTATTAAACAGGGTTTTTAACTATTTAAATGGCAAATATGTTAAACGTGTTTGAAGCTAGAACGAGAAGTAAATTTTAACGTTTGACTGTATTAGGGAGTGAACAAACAATATTAGAGAGTATAAAAACAATGAGGAAGATTTTGAGGAATTATGGTGAAACAGAAAACTGCTTCACCAAGATGAACTAAGGTTCACATAATTAAAATTATGCTACTTCTACGTTCTCAGCTTCAGGGCCTTTTTGACCTTGTTTGATGCTGAAAGTCACAGCTTGACCTTCGCTAAGAGTGCGAAAACCAGAACCAGTGATTGCGCTGAAATGTACAAACACGTCAGGACCATTTTCTTGTTCAATGAAACCAAAGCCTTTAGCTTCGTTGAAAAATTTTACTTTACCAGTAACCGACATACTAAATTTTCCTGTAAGTCAATAATTAAAATTCAGCCATATTATTATGGCTATATCCTCCCTGAGTCAGTGCCCAAAATTCTGGAGGTATAGTACAGGAACAAGTTTTAACCTAACCGGTAACCTTAAACGCAGCACAATATCCGTAAATTCAATACGCAAAAACTCAAAGCAAGTTAAGGTTAACACATTAATTTTTTTTTGGCTCTATTAATTAAGATTTATTTACTCAGAACAAAAATAAATAAAGCATCATATGTAAGTGGTTATTTTTAAAGCTAAAACTGAACAAAAAACGACAGCTTTGTTGCTCGTAATTGTAACAATTCATGTATAACAGCTTAGCTTAACAAATAAAGTACCTCGTAAAGAGCGTTAAAACTCGCGTAAAGATTGAATTTCAAGCAAATAAAAAGCCGTACAGCAAGCTATACGGCTTTAATACAATGCTAATTTAAAGCAGTTTACTTAACCTGCCAGTCAATCGTAGCTTCTGCTTTAATAGGCACAACTTGTGAGTCACCAAGCGTGTAACTTGCGGGGACTTGCCAAGGTCTTTTCTCTAGGGTAATTGTATCGGTGTTACGGGCAAGTCCGTAAAAGTCAGGCCCAAAATGGCTTGCAAAGCCCTCAAGTTTATCCAGTGCGCCTGCTTCTTCAAAGGCTTCGGCGTAAAGTTCAATCGCAGCATGTGCTGTATAGGCGCCAGCACAACCGCATGCCGCTTCCTTTTTATCTTTATAATGTGGTGCTGAGTCAGTCCCTAAAAAGAACTTTTTATTTCCACTTATAGCTGCCGCCATTAATGCTTGTTGGTGAATATTGCGCTTTAAAATAGGTAAACAGTAATAATGCGGACGTATGCCACCAGCTAACATGTGGTTACGGTTGTACAATAAGTGATGCGCGGTAATGGTTGCCGCCACATTTTGCGGTGCGGCTGTCACAAAATCAACAGCGTCTTTTGTCGTAATGTGTTCAAGCACTATTTTCAGATTTGGAAAATCAGCGACAACATCGCCTAAAATCGTCTCTAAAAATACTTTTTCACGGTCAAAAATATCTATTGATGAATCAGTCACTTCACCATGCACTAATAACAGCATGCCCACGTCTTGCATCGCTTCTAATACAGGGTAAATATTCTTTACTGATGTGACCCCAGAGTCTGAGTTAGTGGTTGCCCCAGCGGGGTACAACTTGGCAGCAACAATTTTGCCCGTTGCTTTGGCTTTTTTAATTTCTTCAGGTGTGGTTTTATCTGTTAGGTAAAGCACCATTAAGGGTTCAAAGTTGCCCTGCGGCCCCGCTGCCATAATTCGCTCTCGATAAGCTAGCGCTAAATCAGTGCTCGTTGCTGGCGGTACAAGGTTTGGCATTATGATGGCGCGGCCCATGTAGCGGCTAATATCGCGTACTGTATCTTTAAGTTGCTCACCATCACGTAAATGGACATGCCAATCATCAGGACGAGTTATGGTTAATGTGTTTTTTGAATCGGTATTAATGCTCATTACTTTTTTCCACGGCTGAATTTATCCGATCATAGGCATATGGAAAGATCTAGTAAAGTGTTATCTAAACTATTCCCCTTTATGAGTGCTGCAAAATACTATTGGGTTTAAGTTTAACGACGATTACACTCGTTTAAGCGTTTTATTTTGAACATGCTTCAAATTTGGGTTAACTTATCAGTGCTAATACAAATAAAAAGAATAAAATTACCCTATGTCGAATCATATCGATACCTATAAAGCGCTCGAAGTTAAAACTGAACAACTGAGCATAATAAATCAGTTTTCCTCAAGCTTATTACAGCTCGATACCCTAGAAGAGTTATTTGAGTACGTAACCACTCAAGTAGTAAACCGCCTTGGGTTTGTTGATTGTGTTATTTACCTGGCTGATGAAACACGTTTACAGCTAAATCAAGTCGCTTCTATGGGCATAACCCACGCCAGAGACGAATACCAAGCAGAGCGTAAAATTATTGGCTTTAACGAAGGTATAACCGGTTATGTCGCCCGTACAGGCACAGCTATTATTATTGGCGATGTAACACAAGACCCTCGCTACATTGCTGATGAACGCCCTGCCCAATCAGAGTTGTGCGTGCCACTTATATACAAGGATCATGTTTTAGGGGTTATTGATTGTGAACATCCAATAAAAAACTACTTCACAAACGCTCACCTAGAAATATTAACCACGGTTGCGCATTTATTAAGTGCTAAGCTAAACCAAGTAAACACGGTCAATAGCTTAACGCACACAGTAAAACAGTTAAATGATGCGCAAAAGCTTGAAAACAGCTTACTGCAAATCGCTAATTTAACCTATAAAGCCAGTAACCTAGATACCTTTTTTGAAGCTCTTCACAGCATAATAAATAGCTTACTTCCTGCAGATAACTTTTTTATTGCCCTTTACGATAAGCAAGTAGACATACTCGATTTGGTTTACATCGTTGAAGAAGGCATTCAAACGCACGCACACAAAAAAATATCAAAAGAGCAATT
Source organism: Pseudoalteromonas sp. R86517 (assembly GCF_042466295.1). Lineage (NCBI taxonomy): Bacteria > Pseudomonadati > Pseudomonadota > Gammaproteobacteria > Alteromonadales > Pseudoalteromonadaceae > Pseudoalteromonas > Pseudoalteromonas sp. R86517. Next base: position 1,098,202 of record NZ_JAXHCB010000001.1, on the reverse strand, counting down.
AAAAGACACAGCTTCGTATTACCTACTAAAATCAGACCGTGTACTGCTATTAAATCAAAACGATTATCAGCAACATATAAATAACGGCGACTTTAAACTTGTTGGCCGTCTTTCTGAATCCTGGCTAGGTGTACCTTTTAAAGCAAATGATAGAATAAGCGGTGTAATTGTTGTTCAAAGTTACGATAAAAAGCTGCATTACAACGAACACGACAGCGCCCTTTTAACCTACGTAAGTAGGCAAATTAGTATGGCCATAGATAGGCAGCTTGCAAGGCAAGAGCTTGAACACAAAGCATTGCATGATGAGCTAACAGGCCTCGCTAATCGCTCGTTACTTATTGAGCGTATTAAACATGCAATTTTGCGTTTGTCGCGTGTTAAAAAAGGCACGAGCCATGCCTTGCTTTATTTAGATTTTGATCGATTTAAAAGTATCAATGATTCGCTTGGCCATGAGGTTGGCGATCACTTTTTAATTAAAATTTGTGAGCTCATAAAAGGCACCGTCAGAAACACTGATACGTTTGCACGACTTGGTGGGGACGAATTTGCTATTTTTATGGAAAACATCACACACCGAAACCAGGTTAGCGAAGCGCTAAAACGAATAAACACAGCCCTTGCTAAGCCACTTAATGTCGATAGTCATTTATTGCAAGCATCAACCAGCATTGGCATCGCCTTTAGTGAAAGCAGCGACGATAAAGCCTATTTGTTATTACAGCAAGCCGATGCCGCCATGTACGAAGCTAAATCAAGCGGGCGTGGCCAAGTTAAGTTTTTTAATAACACCATGCGTAAAAAGCTCAAAACACATGCCGATATAGAAAACGACTTACAACACGGCATTGAACACAACGAATTTGAGCTTTATTTTCAACCTATTTTTACTATAGCGACAAGTGAAGTTGTCGGCTTTGAGGCATTAGTGAGATGGCACCATCCTAAAAAAGGGTTTGTGCCACCAAATGAGTTTATTCCGATAGCCGAAACCACCGGGCAAATTATTAACCTCGATTTGCACTTGCTTGACCTCGCTGCACAACATATTGCGCACTGGCACACATTAGGGCATCGCTTTTTAAAAGTAACGGTCAATGTGTCATCGCGTCATTTTGCCAGTCTCGACTTTGTTGCCCAAGTTCACGCATTATATAATAAATACCAACTGCCTTTAGGGTCGTTATGTTTAGAAATCACTGAATCAGGGCTTATTGCTAACCTTGATTTAGCAACCCAAATAATAGAAGGGCTAGCCCCACTTAAAGTGAAGTTATGCTTAGATGACTTTGGTACTGGATACTCAGCACTTGGTTACTTACACCAATTACCTATTCATATTTTAAAAATAGATAAAAGCTTTATCGATCACCTCAACAAAACCAATAACCCGTTAGTAGAGGCCATTCTCTCATTAGCGCAGTCACTAAACTTTGAAGTTGTGGCTGAGGGAATCGAAACCCAAGAGCAACTAAATATTTTACAAGCCACTCAATGTAATTACGGTCAAGGCTTTTTAAAGTCAAAACCGGTTACAGCACAACACGCCATTAAGCTTATCCACAAACCCCTGTAGTAGCTGTTATCCAAAGGCTTACTTTTTCACAACCAAAAAGGTGTAAAAAGTAAGCCCCGTAATACCCATTCGTTTATTTAAGCGCTCAGTTTTAAAGCAATAAAAACATATTATTACTGTTTAAGCTTTAGCCCATTAAAAACAGACCTGTTATTACGCGTTGTGATAAATACTTATCCCTCTTAAAAACCAGTGCCTTTTATTAAGCTGCCCTACCCATAACGCTGCTTTAAACAGCCGCTGTATAACCCAACAAAACAACTTGAGCTAAACTCATGCCAAACTCATCAAACCAGTAGTAACTAAAGCACCCACATTAGTTAATTTAACTTTAAGGGATTATTTTAGTAATTAATAGATTGTTTTAGCCATCTAGACGTTGAAACGTTTTTTGTAAAGGCGTAGTATGTAGTCAATCTGAGCCAAACTCACTTTTCCCTTGAGAATTATTAAAGATGATTGATATAAAACACCTTAAAACTATTGCGACATTAAAAGACACCGGATCGTTAGTTAATACAGCCCGCGAATTATTTTTAACGCAATCAGCTTTATCTCATCAAATTAAAGACTTAGAAAACAAATTAGACTGCCAATTATTTGAAAGAAAAACGCAGCCTGTGCGCTTTACGCCACAAGGAATGCTATTACTCGAACTTGCCAACGAAGTTTTACCTAAAGTAGAAGCCACTAAGTGCCGTTTAAAAGAAAGCCTTAATCAACCTATTTCTCAACTGCGCTTAAGTGTTGAATGCCATGCGTGTTTTCATTGGCTGCTTCCTACTATTAAAGAATTTAATAATTTTTGGCCGGATATTAAAATTGACTACGAACGCGGCTTTAGCTACGACGCTATACCTGATTTACTCAATGATGAGCTCGACTTAGTATTAACCTCAGATATACGCGATCCTGATAAACTTGAATACGCTCACTTATTTGATTTTAAATTAAAGCTTATCGTCGCCCCTGATCACGACCTAGCTAAAAAAGCATATGTAACAGCGCTTGATTTAAAAAACGAAACCATTATTTCGTATCCTATTCCGCGCGAGCGACAAGATATATTTAAACACTTTATTCAAAATGCCCGCTTTGACGGCACCTTAAAAAATGTAGATCAAGGCTTATTAATTTTTCAGCTAGTGAGTGCAGGAATGGGTGTAGCAGCGCTGCCTGACTGGTTGGTAACACCTTACGAAAGCCAAGGTTTAATTAAATCTATCCCGCTTGGTGCACTAGGCCTAACCCGCCCTATGTACCTAGCAATGAAAAAAGACATGAAAGACAACCCCGTTTATCGCCATTTTTTAAATACCTGTAAGCAAAATAACGGTCGATAAATCACAAACGAATAAGTAACATAAGGCCTATTGTGTTTTATGTTGCTTGTTATGTTTGAATTAAAAAAATTATTAGGTGGCTTAATTATGCCGCTACCACTATTTGGTTTACTTGCGTTTGTAATGCTAGTTTTGGCGTTTCGTGCACGTAAGTCTGCTTTAGTGATCGCAAGCTTAAGTCTATTGGCGCTTTTAGTGTTAAGTACGCCGTTTGCTGCGCATCAACTGATTAAAAACAATGAGCCCGCGTCATTGGCTTTTAATGCACTAAAACACCCAACCCTTGATAAAATTGTTGTACTGGGTTGCGACATAAACCCTAACCCCGCTTTAAGCGCTAATAATCAGCTAGGAAACTGTGCGCTTACTCGCTTGGTAGAAGGGGTTAAGCTTGCAAAAAAATACCCTAATGCAACGCTTATCGTATCTGGCGGTGGCTATAATAAAGTAACCAATAGCGCGTTAATGAGCCAAACAGCAATAAATTTAGGGGTGAGTAAAAACCGCATAAAACAAAACCCACAGGCAATGGATACAGCCGCAGAAGCCAAACTACTCGCGCCTAAGCTCGTTGATTTTAAGGTTGCACTGGTTACGTCTGTGCTACATATGCCGCGCTCAATAAACCTGTTTAATGCCCAAGGCATTGAGGTAATTCCTGCCGCTACGGATTATCACAATTTTGCGGCTTTACCTTTGTATAAACAATTTATACCAAATGCTGAGGCATTACGTGTAGTAACGCAATATGCCCATGAAGTGATTGGGAATGCTTGGATAAGTATGCGCCGCTGGATAAACCCAGAGGCGCTGTAGAGTATATAAATTTATACTGGGTTATCTATATCTATAAAGCTCACATCAAAACCATGTTCTTTGGCAAGTAGCTCACCAAGGGCTTTAATTCCGTAACGCTCGGTTGCATGATGCCCTGCTGCAAAAAAGTCTATATTTTGCTCTCGCGAGCTGTGAATAGTTTGCTCTGAGGCTTCACCCGTTAGGTATGCATCAATCCCCTGCTCTGCTGCTAAATCGATATAACCTTGCCCGCCTCCTGTACACAGGGCAATGGTGTTAATTTTTTCATCGCGTACAACACTCCTTAAAGGTTCGCGGTTTAAAACTTTGGCTATTTTATTTGCAAACTCGCTACCTGTAAGCGGAGTTTTTAACCGCCCTTTCATAGCAACGCTATTAGTAACGGGTTCAAGCCCTGTCTCTATTTCAATATCGAGCAAATTAGCAAGCTGGGCGTTGTTACCTATAACAGGGTGAATATCAAGCGGTAAATGATAGGCAAATAAATTAATATCGTGCGCTAACAAAGCCCCAATACGGCGTTTTTTCATGCCTGTAATAGGTTGCGATTCACCTTTCCAAAAATAACCATGGTGAACCAAAACAGCATCGGCTTTTTTTTCTATCGCTGCATCAATGAGTGCTTGGCTTGCAGTCACCCCCGTAACAATCGTTCTAATTTCATTTTTACCTTCGACTTGCAGCCCATTTGGACAAAAATCTTTAATTGTGTGAGGCTTTAAAATGTCGTCTAACAGTTGGTTAAATTCTCTACGTTGCATACTTATTACCTTACTCAGCACTGAATTTTGTGCAAATTTTGGCGTTTATAGGGCTAAAATGGAAGGAAAATCGCAAAAAATTGAAAAACAGTTGGAAAATAGGTATAAATACGGCTTCTTTATCTGTGTTCACAACGTATAGGGTCTCTGATGAGCAAACTAGACAAAACAGAAGTTTTATCTGCCTTTGAAGCTGCATATGAAGCTGCCAATGGTAAAAAACCTGAAATTACTACAAAACCTGGCTGGTACAGCATCGATGGTGGCAAAAACTTACGCCTAGCTGATGTAGCAGAGCTAACGAAAGAATTAAGCTCTGGCAAATCGCCTGCACAAGCTGAGCAAAAAGCGCCTGCGAAAAAAACTAAAACTAAAGCTGCTGCGCCTGTTAAAGCACAAAAAACAGCGCCGTTTACTGTTGTAACACAAAGCGAAGACGGCTACACAGCTGAAGAGCTTTGGATTGTTGAGCTTGCAAGTAAAGATCACGACTGTCGCTTACCGCGCGGTGTTGTTTAAACAACATGTGATTAATAAAAAAGCCGCGTTAAGCGGTTTTTTTATGCCTGTTTATCACCTTCTATCAATTCGCTTTATTAAATAATTTATTTTGAGCTAAAAAAAAGCGGCTAATAGCCGCTTTTTAAACGTGTATTACAATTATAGCTTTTCAAAATAAAGTGGTTTTCGCTGCTTTTTACCCACTTCGTTCATTGTGCTTGCATCAAATAAGCGCCCATTGATCATGGTGTAATCGACTTTATCTGAATCGCGAATATTTTTCAGCGGATCGCCATCAATAACAATTAAATCGGCAAGCTTACCTACTTCTAGCGAGCCTATATTTTTATCAAGCCCCAAGTATTTAGCAGGGTCAAGCGTAGAGGCTCTAATTGCTTCAAGTGAACTCATACCGCCTTGAGCAAACATCCACATTTCCCAATGTGCACCTAAGCCCTCGCGTTGTCCGTGAGCACCTAAATTTACCAGTACACCTAAATCTTGCAGCTCTTTAGCAACACGGGCGTTATTAAAGTGGTTATAGTGATGATCGGGCGCTTTTACTCGGCGCATAGCACGTGGCAACAGCTGATTTTTAGGCACAAACTTACTTAAACGCGGGTGATTCCACACATCCGTTTTATCGTACCAGTAATTTTCTCCCCAAATTCCGCCATAGGCGACAACAAGCGTTGGGGTATAACCAACATCACTTTGCGACCATAATTGTTTTATATCATCGTAAATATGCTCAACCGGAATTGAGTGTTCAATCCCCGTATGTCCATCAACAACCATACTTAAGTTATGTTGTAGCAGTGAGCCGCCCTCTGGCACAACCATCATCTCAAGCTCACGCCCTGCTTCAATAACTTGTTGGCGCTGCTCACGGCGTGGCTGGTTGTACGATTTAACACTAAACGCCCCAACCTTTTTAAGACGCTCTAAATGAAATTTAGCATCATCTAGCGAATCAATATGCGAGGTGTAACCAGGCATATTTGCTCCATATAAAATGGTGCCGGTAGAAAAAATACGTGGCCCGACAATCATGCCGGCTTTTTGCATTTCACTGGCGGTAAATATTTCAGAGGTATCGTTTGATGGATCATGAATTGTTGTGACACCTAATGCTAAACCAGCATAGTTTTTCCAGTTTTGCTGAGGAATAATTTCATCGCTGGCTTGTGAGCCATGTGCATGCGCATCAACAATCCCAGGCATAATTGTTTTACCTGCTACATCGATAATTTCAGCCCCTTTGGGGATCGTTACCTCATCAGCACTACCAATCGCTTTTATGCGTTTACCGTCTGTGATGATGACACCATTTTCAATGACTTGCTCACCCTTCATGGTAATAATGTTGGCGCCCTTTAGCGCAATCATGCCCTTTGGTGCAGCCATTTTTTTACTAAAGCTAATATTCTCACCGCTTTTTACTTTAAAATCGGCATCATCGGCTTTATCAATAGCAAACATACCATCAAGGCTTGCATGGTATAGCTCGGGCCCTAAGCTCCAGTAGAGAGTGTTACTTTGAGCACTCCAACTTATATTTTCACCCGCACGCACAGATAACTGCTCAATAGGAAACTGGTTATCTTTAGGGCTTATTGTGATAGGTGAGCCGCTTTCTACCAGCGGGGTAACAAATACTTTAAAGCGCTCAGCAAACGCTAAGTATTTACCATCAGGTGAGACTCGAAATTCAGTCGCATGCTCTGATTCGTAAAGTTTACGAACGTTTTTAGTTTCAAGCTCCACAACACTTAAGGTAGGCTTAGGCCAAGGGCTCATGATAAATACACGGTCATTGGCGCTACCAAACTGAGGTTGATAACCACTTTTAGAAATAAGCTCGCTCTCTCCCCCTTTTGCGCTTACTTTATAAATACCTGGGTTAAGTGACCACTTAGGATTTAAAATACTTCCGCCGGTGGCTTTACGATAAACGATTGTTTTGCCGTCAGGACTAAAAGTAGGCTCAACGTATTTACCCGGCTCACGGGTTATCGCCTCGCCGCGCCCGTTTCGAGCAGAGACAACGCGCACAGTACCTTGCTTAGTATCACTCCACGTGGTGTAAACAATCTTTTTACCATCGCGGGAGTACTGCGGGAACAGCTCATAATGATTAGTTTGTTTGGTTAAGCGCTTAATTTTACCAGAGTCTAAATCGCGTTTATAAATATAACCTAATGCTTCAAAAATCGCAGTTTCACCATCGGGACTAACCTGCACGTTGCGCAACATTTTTACATCAAACTCATCGGTATCTAAATTTTGAGTAAAGCGTACCGCGGTTTGTATTTTTTTACTGGTGTTTACTTTAAAGGGAACACGCGCAACAGCTTTATCATCAACAGCAATTTTATGTATTGAACCGGAAGCCCAAAACACCAGTTCTTCGTTATCTGGGGTCCACGCAATGGTCGGATACACACCATGAATAGCCCAGGTTTCTTGCATATCGCGTTCAAGCTTGCCATAAAGCTTGGTGTGCTCGCCACTGGTTAGGTCGTATAAGTACAAGCTTGTTTGAAAGTCATCACGTCTTATATAGGCAAGCTTTTTACCATCAGGTGAAGGTGTGGGTCTTATTGCACCGCCCATGCCTTGTATTATGGTTTCTATTTCGCCTGTTTCTCTATCGTAGCGCTTAATTTTATAAATACCGGCAACAGAATCTTTAGAGTAGTGAAAAGTTTTACCTGGCGTCGCATCATGAGAAAAATAAACATAGCGCCCATCTGGTGAGAACATTGGCTCACCTAAGTCTTTTTGGTCGTTCTCACGTTTAGTAAGCTGAACACCTTTACCACCCGCTTTGTGGTAAAGCCACACTTCTCCAGCCCCGAGTGAGCGACTAGCGGTAAAGTGTTTGCGTGCGACAAGGTAGTCGCCATCAGGGCTCCATGCGGGGCTGTTTAAAAGTCTAAAGGTTTCGTCAGTCACAGCGTGTTGATTGCTACCATCAACATCCATAACCCAAATATTATCACCACCGCCTTGATCTGAGGTAAACGCAATGTGTTTCCCATCGGGGCTAAAGCGAGGCTGCATTTGCCAAGCAATATCTGAGGTGAGTTTAGTTGCTTCACCTCCGCTTATAGGCATAGTGTAAATGTCGCCAAGTAAGTCAAACACTAGCGTGTTGCCATCAGGACTAACATCAATGTTCATCCATGTGCCTTGCTCTGTGCTAATGGTTGCATCTACAAACTCACCTTTTGGTGAGTCTACCTGCCACTTTTCTTGCTCTTCGTTTGCGTGCAGCTGACCTATTGCAAGGGCGACTGATAAAGCCAGTGCAGTGTGAAGCATTTTTTTCATGCATTTCTCGCTTGTTATTATTGCAGTTAAACTCTCTAACACGATTGCAACAAAAACAACGCTAACTTGCCAGCGTTATCAGACCAAGTACCAAAAATTAATGCCAAACTATGGGGTCAAATTGGTAGTAATCCACCAGCATTCTATAAATTTCAGGGTCGTGCTGCCTAAGCTGCGCCGGCTTTTCTAAAAAGGTCTCTGTGAGTACTGCAAAAAACTCAGCTTCATTGGTTGCCCCATAACTATGAATAACGTGAGGCATGTTATAAGCAACATGACTTTTTAACTGCACAAAGGCACGGCTAAACACTCGGGCCCACTCTTTATAAGCATTGGGGTTTTTTAATAATGGAGTGCCAGTGGTTTTTCCGGTTTCTTGGTCTAACTGGTGGGCAAATTCATGAAACACTAAATTATGGCCATCGCTTGGTAAACGGTTGCCTTCAAGTACATCGTGCCAACTTAGCACTAACGTGCCACCAGGCCACGACTCACCTAAGCGTACCGCGTTGTGGTAACTAACCAGCCCAGCACTATCTCGTGTAGATTGCGGCGCATAATACGCACTGGGGTAGAGTAAAATTTCTTTCACGTTTTTATAAAGTGGCCACGGTTTATTAAGCACTAACACACAGGCATCGGCAGCAACTATCAGCTTCATGGCGGGGGTTAGCTTTAGTCCGTCTCGTCCTAAAAAGCGCTTTTCATTTAAAAACCATATTATGTGGCGCTCAAGCTTGGCTCTGTCGTTATCCGTCATCTTTTTATAGATAGGCATGCAACGAAGGAGTATTTCTTTTTGTTGAGAGTTTAAAACCGCGTTTTTATATTTTTTATTCCAAAGCCAGTTTTGTAGTGCCTGCCAGCGCCAATAAATTACAACAAAAATAGCCAAAGCAAAAATGAGTAGCCCGTTTATCATGGGGACATCCAAAATAAGTTAGTCTCTTATTAATATGTGCGCATGCACTCATTTTCAATCAGATAATTTCTGTGCAATTTCGTCCGCTATTTTTAGCTTTGTATAATGCTTGATCTGCCCGCGATAAAAGGCGGTCGTAATCACCGACGTTGGTTGAGTCAGACAAGCCAAAACTGGCTGTTACACTTAACCCCTCACCAATGGCCGAAAAGTCATGCTGTGCAATGCTCTCGCGCAGTGCTTCGCATATGATTTTTGCTTCGCCGGCGGTTTTATCTGCAAAAACAATTGTAAACTCTTCACCGCCCCAGCGTGCTATATGCTGGTTTTCTTGGCAGCCATTTTTAAGCAGCTCTGCAATAGTACAAATCACTTTGTCGCCAATAATATGCGACCAGTTATCGTTAATCCGCTTAAAGTGATCAATATCCAGTATAGCTATGGCTAGCGGCCGGTTTTGCTGTTTGTAAGTGGCAAAGTTATGGGCAAGCCAGCTATCAAAAGCACGCCTGTTAGGCATGTCGGTAAGTTGGTCGTGCGTTGCTTGGTACGCAAACGCATTGGCTTGCGTTTGTAGGTCTTGGGTTTGTTTTTCTACGCGATTAGTCAACTCTATTTCTATTTTTTTGTAGTGATATAAACGGTATTTGTATATAGCAAAAATAACCATTAAAAATAATACAAATACTGCAAACTTAAATTGCGGTTTTTGCCAAAAAAATGACTGAATTACAATATTTACAGCTTGCTGATTATCTTGCCACTGTGCGTTAGGGTAACTTGCTCGTACCATAAAGGTATATTCCCCAGGCGGTAAGTTAGTGTACTCAGCACCGGTCATATGTTGGCGATTAACCCATTTATCGTTAAAACCCTTTAATTGGGTTTGAAAATTTAATCGCTGCGGCATAATAAAGCTCAGCCCTGCATAATGAAACGATAAACGCGATACCCCAGGTGGCAAAAATACCGACTCTCCTTTAAGCGGAAGCGCAATAGGCTTACCATCTACAAAAATATTTTCAATAATGGTCGGCAGCGCAATTTGCGTTGATGCTTGTAAGCGCGCTGGTTTTACGGTACTCACCCCCTTTGCGGTTGCAAACCAAATACTCCCATCGTTGTGCGTTACAGCCGAAGGGGTTGAACCTCCATTAGCCTGTGCACTTAACATACCATCGCCTTCATCATACAGTTGATAGTTAAGCACGGGTGCTTTAGCGCTCGCGGGAGCGTCGAGGATTTGCTGTATATGATTTTTATCGATTTGAATAATTCCGCGGTTGCTCGAGAGCCAAAATGAGCCATTGTGCGGCACCACTTGAAATAGTTTATCGATAGGTAAACCTTGCTCTAAGCCAAGCATGGCCATTTTTCCGCTTGTTAGCTCATAGCGTACTAAGCCTCTATCTGTGGCCATCCAGGTATAGGTATCATCAATATAAAACCCAAACGCATATTGCGCAGAAAACTCACGAGGGAATTCAACCGTTGTAAATTGCTCACTAACAATATCAAATACCACCACCCCATTGCCGGTACCTACCCAAATATTGCCTGCGTTATCTTCACTGAGTGCAAGTACAAACCCACTTGGTAAGTCTTTTTTATTTGTAAATTGATTTAAGCTGCCATCTTCATTGATGCGCGTCAGCCCCATAGCAGAGCCTATCCACAAACGGTTTTTAGAATCAAATAATAAAGCCCTTACTTCGTTACTTCCAAGGCCAGTGCTACGATTAATAAACGGCGTAAAGGTATTATTAACTATTTTTAAAACACCTGAGGTATACGTACCTGCCCACACACTACCGTCGGGTGCTTCGTGTAAACTGAGCACAGAATAAGGACTGCTTTGTTTAGAGCCTGAAACCAAGGTAGCGCGATTATTTTTTATTATATTTAAGCCAGAGCTTCCCCCCACCCATAAACTGCCATCGGAGTGAGAAAGCACTGTGCGGGTATAATCCCCCGCTAAACCTCTTTTTTGGGTCCACGATGAAAACGGCGACTCACGCAGGCGAAACAACCCGGCGTTAGTGCCAATCCAAATACTGTTTTCTCTATCTTGTAACAAAGATAAAATACGATTGGCGGGTAATCCGTTATTGGCATCTAACTGCTCTACGCCATCAGGCGATAACCTAAACACCCCTTTATTAATTGTGCCAAACCATAAGTCTCCATGGTTATCCTCTAGTAAGCTAGAAATAGATTCATTGCTAAGCTTTTCATGTATCGGCTGAAACTGCGCATTGGTTTTGATCCACGCGCCTTTTTCGCTTCCCACAATAAGCGAGCCACCACGGGTAATTAATAAGTTATAGACAGGTGCATTTGGTAAACCAAAGTGTGGCGTCATTAAGGTCGGTATTTTGTTGTGTATTTTATAAAGGCCTGCACTGGTTGCTGCCCAAATAACCCCATCGTGATCTTCTATAACGCGATAAGCACTCACATTTTTAATAATCGCAAGGTCGGTATCGCTGTTATGTTCACGATAAAACACGCCGTCGTTTTCAAGAGCTAACCATAGGCTTTGATCAGCACTTTCAATTAAATGATTAACCATGGTTGATGCTGATCGCTTGGTATCCCACTGCCTATGTTGATATAAGCTAATTCCTCCGCGCGACCCCGCTATGTATAACCCACCACTATTTGTGGGAGTGAGTGCCCTTAAACCCGAGTCGGGTAAGTTATTAATATGAGCACGGGTTAATATTGTAAACTCTTGGCCATTAAAACGTGCCAAACCTTCCCATGTAGCAACCCATAAGTAGCCATCTTGGGTTTGCGTAACGCTATTAATACTGTTGTGGGGCAATCCAGAGCGGGTATTCCATGTTTCAGAAAAATAATCACTTAACGGTAAACGGGTTTGTTCTTGGGCTTCACATAAAAACATGACGAAAAAAGAACATAAAATGCTTAATTGTCTCATCATCAACTGCCTTAGTTATTCTTTTACTTGTGTGTAAGCGTTTTATCGTTATTTAAAAGGAGTAGGAAAGAATTTACTTGGCACTGAGCACACCAAAATTGTGCGCTCCAACAAAGCGTTAAAATCCCTATACGCATTGGGTGAATACACTAGGGTTTATTTAAGCGCTAAAAGCGCGTTAATTAAAACTAAACAATAGCGTAAACAACTAATAATACGTGCTAAAAAGCACCTTAAATAAGTCGCTAAAACTTAATGTCGTAAACGTATCAGCTAATCGTTACAAATTAACTTATATCGCCTATCTAACTAAAAATACTACCATAGCAAATAAATACATTGCATTAACTAAATTCAATTAACATTTACAAAAGTCGTCGATATTGTTTTGTAATACGTGTATAAACGCTGCGACGTGTAAACCGTCCATTAGCGAATGATGCACATCAATCGAAAACGGCATTAGGCCCGTGGTTTTATCGTATTGGCCAAACACAAATTTAGGAATACCTAAGCTTTTTCCTTCACTAAAGGCATGCGAAAAACTACTAAAATTAAGCCAAGGTAAAACCGATATATGTATCAAATCGGCCTGCCCTTCGGTTTGATTAAACGCCTGAGAAAATAACGGTTGAGATTTAGCATTGGCGCTTATCGCAGTGGCGTGCTGAGCAAATTCTTCAAGCCAAGGCGAATAATTAAAGTAACTAAATATAAACGAATCATCGCTAGCAAGCTCGACCACACTGGCTCTTACTTGCTTTAATCGCCATGGACGGTCATTAATAATTCTTAGCATAATCGGGTTATAAGCGTGGCAAGCTTTTAATGTGGCATGCACATATGCTTGAAAAAAAGACAGTTTATTTTGTTTACAATATTCAAATAAAGGCTTGGCGTTAAGTGTTACGCACACATTAAAATATGGCTGGGTAAAGTTTTTAAATAATTCAAAGTGTTGTTGGCGAGGCCATGTATCAAGGTCGATGGGCTCCATTAAGGCGTTTATATCAGTCATAATATCCATAAGCTTGTCGTTAACGATTAGGCCGGATTGCCATAAGGGTCTTGGCCACAAAAATTACCACGCCACAGAGTATAAACAAAAAAGGCGTACCACTGTACGCCTTAGTTTAAATAAACGGGTAAATTTACAGGCCGTTTTGAATTATCTCTTGCGCTAACTCATCGGCAATCAAGTGCGTTGATTTTTGCTCTTTTTCACTACGGGTGAATATTTCGGTTAAGGTATCAAAAATACCTTCAACATGTTTATTAGACGCCGCCTCACTGTAGCCTTGTGGCGCAGTTTCGTAATACACATTAATAATGCCACCAGCGTTAATAACGTAATCGGGTGCATACAAAATACCTTTTGCACGAAGTACTTCACCGTGACGAGACTGCGCTAGCTGATTATTAGCACACCCAGCAATAATGGTTGCCTTAATACGTGCAATGGTTTCATCATTAATGGTGGCACCTAATGCACAAGGTGCGTATACATCAACATCAAGGTCGTAAATTTCATCAATACCCACCGCCGTAGCGCCAAAGTCATTTACTACCCGCTCTACAGCATCTTGATTGATATCTGTTACAAATAATTTTGCACCAGCTTGAGCTAAATGCTTACATAAACCATAGGCGACTGCACCTAAACCTTGTACAGCCACTTTAATGCCCGCAAAATCTTGATGCCCACGTTGGTGCTGTAATGCCGCTTTAATTCCTAAAAACGTACCGTAAGCTGTAAAAGGTGACGGGTTACCGCTTTTCCCTTCCAAGCCCAACACATAATTCGTTTCTTTATTCATTAATGCAACGTCATCACATGTAATGTTTACATCTTCGGCAGAATAGTAACGGCCATTCAATCGCTCTAATTGACGACCAAAAGCTCGAAATAACTGCTCTGATTTAATCTCTTTTGCATTGCCAATAATAACTGATTTACCACCACCAAACGGTAGGCGAGCAACCGCATTTTTATAGGTCATCCCTTTTGAGAGACGTAAAACATCGTAAACGGCATCTTCATCGTTGGCATAGTCCCACATTCTACAACCACCAACAGCAGGGCCAAGGTTAGTATTATGTACGGCAATAATTGCTTTTAAACCTGACGCTTCGTCAGAACAAAAAACCACTTGTTCGTGGTTATCAAATTCAGCTTGATTAAACACAGCCACTGTAATTACTCCAAAATAGTTTACCCGTGAGAGGGATGAGCGCTGGAAATTGACGAAACTTTACCACTTCATTTTTAAGGGTGCCACATAATGAGAAGTTAAACCCGTAAAAAGCAAGCCTTGTGAATTAATAAATCTAAATAACAATAAAATATGGATATAAAATTCAACAAAAGGCATATAAATTAAGTTTAAAGCTAACAACACCGTTAAAAAGCGCCCCCACATTTACGTAAACGTAAAGGTAATGCTAAGTGTAAACCTTGTATTACACAGCTCCCCTCCCAGCAAAGGCGCACAGTGTATAGGTTTATGAAGAAAAAAGCAGATTTACCACAACTGGTCTGAGGTGTTTATTTGAAGGGTAATTTGCGCTTTTTTAATATTTCATAAAACAAATACAAAAAAAGCGAGCCTAAGCTCGCTTTGTAATTAGATTACATAAACCTTTATTTAAGCTTGCCGTCTAGCTCTTCAATTTTAGCTTTCCAAATTGCAGGGCCTTGCGTGTGTGCGTTAGCACCTTCGCTGTCTACAGCAACCGTAACTGGCATATCTTCTACTTCAAATTCGTAGATTGCTTCCATACCTAAATCTTCAAAGGCAACCACGCGTGCTTTTTTAATTGCTTTAGATACTAAGTATGCCGCACCACCTACAGCCATTAAATAAACCGATTTATGCTCTTTAATCGACTCAACTGTAGCAGGACCACGCTCAGCTTTACCTATCATGCCTACAATGCCGGTTTTTTCTAGCATCATATCGGTAAATTTATCCATACGTGTTGCGGTAGTAGGGCCTGCAGGGCCTACAGCTTCATCACCTACAGCATCAACTGGGCCAACGTAATAAATAAACTTATTATCAAAATCAACGCCCTCAGGTAAACCTTCACCTGAATTGATCATATCTTGTAAGCGTTTATGAGCAGCATCACGGCCTGTTAAAATAGTGCCTGAGAGTAAAACAGTTTCTCCCATTTTCCACTCGCGGGTGTCTTCTTTAGTTAACGTATCTAAATTAACACGGCGAGTTCCTTCACCTACTTCAAATGTCACTTCTGGCCAGTCTTCTAGCTTAGGCGCTTTTAAATCTGCAGGGCCTGAGCCGTCTAGTGTAAAGTGTACGTGGCGCGTAGCTGCACAGTTAGGGATCATCACAACAGGTTTTGATGCTGCATGCGTAGGCGCTGTTTTTACTTTAATATCAACAACCGTTGTTAAACCACCTAAACCTTGCGCGCCAATACCTAGTTTGTTAGCACGTTCAAAAATTTCTAAACGCAGTTTTTCTTCCGTTGTTTCTGCACCGCGCTCCATTAATTCATGAATATCAACCGGGTCCATTAACGACTCTTTTGCCATTACCGCTGCTTTTTCGGCGGTTCCGCCAATACCTATACCTAGCATGCCTGGCGGGCACCAACCAGCGCCCATTGTCGGTAGCGTTTTTTCTACCCATGCAGCTACATCGTCAGATGGGTTTAGCATAACCATTTTACTTTTGTTCTCTGAGCCGCCGCCTTTCGCTGCAACCATTACTTCTACTTCGCCGCCCGCCACTAAATCGATGTGTACAACTGAAGGGGTATTATCTTTAGTGTTTTTACGTGTGCCAGCAGGGTCAGCTACAATAGAAGCGCGTAGTGGGTTATCTGGATTTAAATATGCGCGACGTGTGCCTTCATCAACCATTTGTTGTACGGTTAAATCTGTTTTATCCCACTTAACATCCATCCCTACTTTTACAAAACAGGTAATAATACCCGTGTCTTGACACAATGGACGCTTGCCTTCAGCCGACATACGCGAGTTAATTAAAATTTGCGCGATTGCATCTTTTGCAGCCTTGCTTTGTTCTTTGTTGTAGGCTTTTTCTAGCGCTTGAACAAAATCAAGGGGGTGATAAAAAGAGATATATTGCAACGCATCTTCAATGCTATCAATAAAGTCTTGCTGACGGATTGTACTCATAGTGGTTCCTTAAGTTAGCGTTACGCTTAAGCGTAATCTATACCAAACCGGTGACGGTGGTTTGCACTGTTTTAATTACAACGTAGATTTGATACTAAACGCTGCCAAAAAAATTTGACTTATGATACCCTCCCAGCCCGTTTCGAGCCAGTTCTTAAAGGGGCAGTAAATGCTAAACAATGAAAAAAATTGTGTAAAATTAGCCATAACACAAAACTGCATTGATGTTTTCGCGCATTTTGCGCATTTACCCTATGCCGTATTACTAGACTCAGCCAATAGCGAGCACATAAATAGTCGCTTTGATATTATTGCGATAGAGCCTCACGCTATTTTAGAAGTAAACAACAATCAAAGCGTATTTAATCAGCAGCTTGACTCGCGTAGCCCCTTTACAATAATGAACGATGAACTAAGTAAACTTAGCGCGCAAAAAGCCGCTAATAACCTGCCTTTTAATGGCGGCTGGCTTGGTTATTTTGGTTACGATTTAGGGCGTATTATTGAGTACATGCCACGCACGGCAAAACACGATATAACGTTGCCACAAATGGCCATTGGCCTTTATTTAGATGCGCTGATATTTGATAAACACCAGCAAAGCTGGTTTTACGTTTCCCAACCTGAGGTGAACCGTTTAGCGCTTTACCAGCAATATTTAGCAACCGATGTAGCGCCTGCACAGTTTTCGCTCACCAGCGATTGGCACTCAAATATGAGTGAACATGAATACGCTGACAAATTTGCGCAAATACAAGATTATTTAAAAAGTGGTGATTGCTATCAAATCAACCTAGCACAGCGCTTTAGTGCCGGTTTTAAAGGCGACCCTTTCCAAGCCTACAAAGTATTGCGTGAGGCTAATAAAGCGCCATTTTCTAGCTTTATTAACCACCCACGTGGCGCCATTTTATCAATATCGCCAGAGCGCTTTATTGCAATTCACGACAATATAGTTGAAACAAAACCTATCAAGGGCACTTTGCCACGCATGGCCGACGCAATCGCCGACCAACAGCAAGCCAGAGCCCTTGAAAACTCATCCAAAGACCGCGCAGAAAATGTAATGATTGTTGATTTACTGCGTAACGATTTAGGTAAGGTTGCAAAACCTGGCTCTGTAAAGGTGCCCTCACTTTTTGCTATTGAGAGCTTTCCGGCAGTGCATCACTTAGTGAGTACCGTAACGGCAGAACTGGATGAGAGCAAAACGTGTGTTGATCAACTTGAAGCAGCATTCCCTGGAGGGTCAATCACTGGCGCGCCTAAAATTAGAGCTATGGAGATAATTGAAGAGCTAGAGCCTCATAGGCGTAGTATTTACTGTGGCTCTATAGGGTATTTAAGCGCCTGCGGTAATATGGACACCAGTATTACAATCCGTACATTGGTTTGTCATAACGAACACATTTATTGCTGGGCCGGCGGTGGTATTGTCGCTGATTCTAAAGTCGAATTGGAATACCAAGAAACATACGATAAAGTGAATAAAATACTTCCTTTATTAAAACAGTAGAACGCTTTGAATAGTGAACATATTATGGCGCGGTTTCAGCTAAGCCCTACTGCTGCGCCAAATCAAATAAAAGATACCCGTAAAAAGCGTGCCAGTGCGGTTATGCTGCCTATTATTGATGTTGATAACCACGCGCATATTTTATTGTGCAAACGCCCTACTTATTTACATCATCACCCTGGGGAAATTTGTTTACCCGGCGGTAAATTTGAGCAAAGCGATAAGCACCTGCGCACCACAGCGCTTCGAGAACTACACGAAGAGCTTAATATAGCGCCTAGTAATGTTAAAGTGCTCGGGCAGCTGCCACAATACTCTACCCTAACTGGCTTTAGCATTAGCCCATTTGTGGGTTTACTTGATGAACACACAGTATGGGAGAACGATTATAATGAAGTGCAAGCTAGCTTTTTACTGTCGCTTACCCAGCTTTCAAACGAGGCCAATTGGCAGCCCATTCCTTTTCAACGTTTTGGCAAAACCATCACCTTGCGAGGGTTTAGTACACCGCACGGATTACTGTGGGGAGCAACGGCTAGCATTATAAAAAACTTTACAAAACAGCTTGCCCTACCAGTGTAAAACTTACGGCCAAATAGTTACATAATATAGAATTAACGTTATGATACTCGACCGTTCAAAGAACAGCTTTCGGGCTGAGTAAATAAAGTAGAGACCCATAGTATGATCAGTGCATTTGATATGTTTAGCATTGGTATTGGCCCATCGTCGTCACATACCGTTGGCCCAATGCGTGCCTCGCGCTTATTTGTTAATGACCTACAAGAGCAACAACTTTTAACCTCTGTTACCGATATAAAGGTAGAGCTTTATGGCTCACTGGGTCAAACCGGCGTAGGCCATGGCTCTGGTAAAGCCGTTATATTAGGGCTTGCCGGCTACGACCCAGAAACAATAGATGCCGATTTAGTTGACGATATCCTTGCCACCATTGAAAAAGAGCAAGTGATATACCTCAACCAAACCCATAAAGCGAACTTTCCTAAGCAAGGGGCTATTGTTTTTCATCGCCGCAAAACCTTACCTAAGCACTCTAATGCAATGGAAATTATTGCCTCAAACAATGGCGAAAAAGTATATAGCAAAGTGTACTACTCTATTGGCGGCGGCTTTATTGTTACCGATGAAGAATTTGAAAACGAAAAACAAGCAGCCCTTGATATACGCGAACAAAACCCGGCTCCTTACCCGTTCGAAAGTGCAAAAGATTTACTAGAGCTGTGTAAAGAATCAGGCTTTAGTGTATCTACTTTAATGATGCATAACGAAAAAACGCTGCGCAAAGAAGACGATATTAAAGACGAGCTGTTTAATATTTGGCAAGTAATGAAAGCCTGTATTGAACGTGGCATGCGCACTGAGGGAATTTTACCAGGTGGTTTAAAAGTTAAACGCCGTGCACCTAGTTTGTATTTAAAGCTAAATGTAGAAGTGAGTAATGACCCACTCAGAGCAATGGATTGGGTGGATTTATTTGCCTTAGCTGTAAATGAAGAAAATGCCGCAGGTGGGCGCGTAGTCACGGCGCCAACAAATGGTGCTGCGGGTATATTGCCGGCCGTTTTAATGTACTACCACACATTTATTAAAGAAGTGGACCGCGACATAGCCACACGCTATTTATTAACCGCAGCGGCGATTGGTATTTTATACAAAAAAAATGCCTCTATTTCGGGCGCAGAAGTAGGCTGCCAAGGTGAAGTAGGTGTTGCCTGTTCAATGGCTGCCGGCGCACTCACCGAAATTGTTGGTGGTAATGTAGTACATGTTGAAAACGCCGCCGAAATAGGCATGGAGCATAATTTAGGCCTAACTTGCGACCCTGTAGGCGGATTGGTACAAGTACCGTGTATTGAGCGCAATGCCATGGGCGCCATTAAAGCAATTAATGCCTCTCGCCTAGCAATACGTGGCAGTGGCGAGCAAAAGGTGTCGCTTGATAAAGTGATTAAAACCATGCTCGATACCGGTAACGACATGAAAACCAAATATAAAGAAACCGCTCGCGGTGGATTAGCGGTAAACATTATTGAATGTTAAGCGTATAAAAACAAAAAACCGCGTATTTTAGCAATACGCGGTTTTTTAGTATTTATATAGTTAAAGTCTTACTATTTTACCGGCAGTTCTATGTCGGCAAATAACGCATCAACATCTTCTTGATTACGTAATAAGCTTGCTCGCTCTACTCGCTCTTTAGTTAAATGCGGGGCAAAACGCTCAATAAAGTCATACATATAAGTACGTAAAAAACTGCCCTTTCTAAAGCCAATTTTAGTTGTGCTAGCTTCAAATAAATGGCTGGCATCAATACACACTAAATCTGTGTCACTTAATTGATCAACGGCCATTGAAGCGACTACACCTACACCTAGCCCTAACCTTACATAAGTTTTAATTACATCGGCATCGGTTGCAGTAAACACAATGTGCGGCTCAAGGCCGTGCGCATTAAATGCTTTATCAAGCTCAGAGCGCCCAGTAAACCCAAATACATACGTAATAAGCGGATACTGCGCTATATCGGCAACGGTTAAATTGTCGGCCTTTTGTGCTAGAGGATGATCTTTTGCCACCACAATGCTGCGGTTCCAATGATAGCAAGGCAGCATAACTAAATCTGAGTATAAATGAAGTGCTTCAGTTGCAATGGCAAAATCTGCATCACCGCGCGCTGCTGCATCAGAAATCTGTTGTGGTGTACCTTGATGCATATGCAGCGAAACAGCTGGGTATTTTTTCATAAAGCCCTGAATAACACTTGGCAAAGCATAACGTGCTTGCGTATGTGTTGTGGCTATATTTAGTTTACCCTGATCAGGCAGCGTATGCTCATTAGCAACCGCTTTTATACCTTCGACTTTAGATAAAATTTCGCGAGAAATGTTAATTATTTCTTCGCCGGCCCCCGTTACATGCGTTAAATGCTTACCACTGCGGCCAAAAATTTGTACACCTAGCTCATCTTCAAGCATGCGCACTTGTTTAGATATACCAGGCTGTGAGGTAAATAAACTCTCAGCAGTTGCTGATACGTTTAGCTTATGGTTTTGAACTTCTACGATGTATCTAAGTTGTTGTAATTTCATGGTTGCAGTTTTTAACGTTATTATTAAGCTTATATGATGGTAATACTAAGCAAAACCAAGTTTAATTTAGTTAAAACTTGGCAAAGTAAGCACGTATATTTTCATTATTTAAGCATTAAGGCTAGCATAATAAACCCGCTGCAGATAGCGATGTTTATTCAGGTTCAACTTATAATACATTATTCTTATATCTAATTTTTAACATATTTTTAAGTTAATCAGCGCAAAGCTACCCTCAAAGCATATATTTGATGTAATATAAAAAAATAGATTATGAATCCGAGAATTAAGCCATGATCGTTTCGATTATAATTGTGCTTATAGTGGCACTGATAGTGATTGCACTGTGGGTAAGCGCTGTACAGCAGCATAAAGAAAAGCAAGAAATTGAACGTCGCAAAGAATTAACAAAACAAAAAGCGATAATTGAAGAAACCGAAGAAGCACTTATGAATAGCGCTAATATTCCGCTTTCTGAAAACATTATACGCGTTTTACAACGTAGATGTTACGAAGCACTTAACGCTATGGTGAACCATTCACCTAATTCTAAAGCATTAAAAAGCAGAATGAACGAAGCTAAAGAAAAGCTAAGTGGTGCAGTACAAGGTAATAGCAGCGACAATTTATCGTTACCAAGTAACGATAAGCAGTTAGTCTCGTTAATTCAGGGCATAAAAAAGCTTAGAGTTATTATGCGCTCTGAACACAGTAAAGGCCGTGTAGATAGCCAAATATTTGCAGCAGAAGATAAACGCCTAGAAAAGTTACAACTCAGAATTAATATAGAAAGCCAAATTAAACGCGGTTTATCTGCTCGCTCAGCGAGCATGGTGGGCTCTGCTAGGCAATATTTTGAAAAAGCCTATGCCACACTTAGTGCCGTTACCTATTCTGATGAATACGTAAACGCAAAACGCCAAGAAGTTGAAGCCTATTTAGAAGAAATAAGCACCGAACTAAAAGCATCAAATGCCACTGCCTTGAAGAAAAAAGCAGAAGCAGAGCAAGATGACTTAGACGTATTATTTGCACCTAAAAAGAAATGGTAATTTTAAATACCCAAAAGAAAGCCCATACATAATTTATGGGCTTTTTTGTATCTGTTAAGCTTTTACCAATGGGTAAATACTAACGTATTTTGAGGCACTACCTAGCGCTAACTACATTATAAACGCTCATTTACCACAACATAGATACGCAAGGTATAACAACGCAGCGGCATGAGCGATAGACACTAAATAATAAATGTTTACCCACCCTCAAACTAAGCCTCTTAGCTAAAAGAATGGGTATTAGCTATTACGATAAAAATGCAAACTTGATAATAAATAACGCTGTTAAAATCCACACGCTAATACTAACCTGATCGCGTTTACCACACAGTACTTTAACCGCAGTGTACGATATAAAACCAAGAGCAATACCGTGCGCAATAGAGAATGTAAGCGGCGTCATAAGTAGTACCACACTTACCGGAATTGCATCGCTCATGTCATCCCAGTTTACAAACTTAAGGTTTTGCAGCATTAATACCGCAACGTATAAAATAGCACCCGCTGTTGCATAAGCCGGCACCATTTGCGCAAGCGGCGCAAAAAACATCATTAGTAAAAAGCATATACCCACAACAACAGCTGTTAAGCCAGTACGCCCACCAACCGATACACCGGCCACAGACTCAATATAAGAAGTAGTGGTAGAAGTACCTAACATTGCACCCGCAATAGTAGCTGTACTATCGGCACTTAAAGCACGCCCTAAACGTGGCATATTGCCTTTTTCATCGGCTAAGCCTGCTTTTTGAGTTACAGCAACTAACGTGCCTGATGTATCAAATAAATCAACAAACAAAAACGCAAAGATTACACTCAGCATAGAAAGCTCAAAGGCTGCTGCAAAATCAAGTTGCATGAAGGTAGGTAAAATAGACGGTGGCATTGACATTACGCCGTGGTACTCAACTAAGTCGAGGCTTAACGCAATGCCCGTTACTAGCAAAATGCTAATAAGTACGCCGCTTTTTATATCACGATAAAGCAAAGCAGCAATGACAAAAAAGCTTAAAATAGCTAATAAAGGACCTGCCGAAGTAATATCGCCAAGCTGTACTAATGTAGCTGGGCTTGAAACAATAATGCCTGCATTTTTAAGCGCAATTAACGCTAAAAACGCACCAATACCAGTGGCAATAGCCTGCTTTAAAACCAGAGGGATAGCATTAATTATCCACTCTCTGACCTTAAACAAACTTAATATTAAAAATATACAACCAGACATAAATACCGCACCTAATGCAGCTTGCCAGCTATAACCCATGCCCAGTACAACACCGTAAGTAAAAAATGCGTTTAAACCCATGCCCGGCGCAAGTGCTAAAGGGTAATTAGCCCACAATCCCATAATAAAACAGCCAATAGCAGCCGCAATACAGGTAGCAACAAATGCAGCACCTTGATCCATGCCTGCTTCCGCAAGCATTGCAGGGTTTACAAATACAATGTAAACCATAGTAATGAAAGTAGTGATTCCAGCAATGCTTTCGCGTCGCACATTGGAGTTGTTTTCGCGGAGTTTAAATAGAGCTTCGAGCATAATAGACTTGTGATAGTAAAAAGTGACGTGATTTTACCATAAAATTAAGTATAAACAGGACATTTTACCTTGCGATATACTAAACTGTTGACGTAGAAACTATAAAAAAGAAAATATATGAATAAGACTCAGCCTAGCGGACAAGACTTAGAGCAGCAATTAAACAATATTTTAGATTTTGTAACACAGCCTACAAACCACAGCGCTGAAAACAAGAGTGATGTAAGTGAGCAAACAACACTTAACAAAGCACTGTATTATTTAAAGCATAACCAGGCACCGTTGGCAGCTAAGTGGATGCGCCTTGCCGCAATGGCCGGAAATCATCGCGCCCAGTTTTATTTAGGGTTATTTTTTGTCAAAGGCCAAGGCGTACCAAAAAGCGTATTTCACGCAGCAGCATGGCTGAGTTTAGCCAGCAGCCAAGGCTATGAACCGGCAACCGCTGCTTTAAATGATTTAAGAAAATATATCGACACCAAACGTCTTAAAGACGCTCAGTGCTATGCAGCCAGTTTGTATGAGCAAATCCACCAAATTCAGTTTGCCCACTTAATCCCAAAAAATGACTAACTACTGTATAGCTAACAGCTAAGCACTGTAAAACACACTAAAATAACTGTATAGCCATCCCTTAAGTACTGTATAACGCTGCTACACTTTATACAGTACTGCAAACACCCTCAGCTTTCACTTACACGACTTAAATTATAACACACTGTTTTTAAAGTGTTATTTTTATTATTTATTTTTTAAAACCATTAACTGTATAAAAAATAACAAAAAACGCTTGCACACAACAACTGTATAAACTACTGTATACATGTACTGTATATAAACCCAGTGAGTGAGACCTATGCTACAGCCAATTACCGTAAGAACCGTTAAAAGCTACCAACAACATAATGAAAGTGAGTCGGTAAACTTAATAAAAGTAGAAGATGAAATTTCTGCTACGTTTGAGATGCTAAAAGTGTTGCACCAATACAATAGCTCTAACGCGTGGACCTTACTGATTGCGCCCGACCATGTGCCTAGTAAAGCCTTGCTAGATAGCTGCTCTATAGATACCAGCAAACTGCTTGTAATAAGACAAAAGCATTTAGTAAATTTAGAGTATGTACTTAATTCAGCACTTCATAATGGGAACTTTGCAGCCATTATTACGTGGACAGATATAGTAAGTGAGCAGCAGCTTGTTAATTTATCGCTTAATTTAAACAAAAGAAGCGCTAAGCTATTTTGCTTTACTAAAAAAACCAGCACTACAGCAATATCACTTACTCAATAAGCTTGGTAAAATGCATTTTTAATTTATGTTAATTAGTATTTTATGAGTGTAACTAGTACTAGCGCTTGCTTATGCAACAGTCAGCTTAATTATGGCGACTGTTGCCAGCCTTATCATCTTGATATAAAAACCCCAACAACACCTGAGCAACTAATGCGTTCGCGCTTTAGTGCTTATGCATTAAAAAATGCATCTTATGTATTTAAAACTTACGCCAAAGAAAAACAAGCACAAAACCCAGTAAATGAAATTGCTGACTTTGCCAATAGCTGCCGCTTTGTAAAATTAGTTGTGCGCGATACGCAGCAAAGTGATGAGCGAGGTTATGTTGCCTTTAACGCGTATTATTTTTACCAAAACTTATATTGTGAATTAGATGAGAAATCAGACTTTATAAAAGAGGACGGTGAATGGCGTTATTTAGAGGGTATTATTAATCCGGCCGCCGATATAAAAGTTGCCAGAAACGACCCCTGCCCATGTGCAAGCGGTAAAAAATATAAAAAGTGTCACAGTGTATAAAATAAGCTAAACACTTAGCATAAAATAGCTTTTTATTTAAGCGCTACTCTATACCACTAAACACGTTAATAACTGCCATAAACAAAAATGGACCATCTAGGTCCATTTTCTACAATATTGCTATTGGTTATTCATCATCATCTAGATCGAACGATTCACGCTGCGCAGGTCTAGCTAAAATCTCAACATAGAATGAAGTAAGCGCCTGCTTTTCGATTTCGCTGATCTTGTTGTTAATTTCAGCTACGTGAACAACTTCGGCATCATCGGCACTTGTGCCAAACTTACAGTCAAACGCCCAGTAATCAGCTTCAACAGGTAGCGTTTTATTGCGCTCTCTTTTCAAATATTTTTTCACTTCATGCTTTGCAGCATCAACCATACGAGGGTATTTGATTTTCTCATGATTTAGCGTGAATGTTTTCTTCATTACGTTCCTAATTACCTTGATTTAATGATAATGGCACTCAAGTCATACCATTTGCAGCCATTATAGCAATTGCATTTAATTTGTGGATGCTTTTTTTAAACAAAAAAAGAATTGTTCTATTTTATTGCATAACCGGTTATTAAATATAAGGTGTTTTAGGCTTTTAAAACGCACAAGTGTTAAATTATTTTTATGCGTTAGCAACAAGCAATGGCTTATGTATAGCCTCATTAGTTAAATCGTCATAAAATGCTGCGGCGTCCATTTGTGGACTTGCAAGCGCGGTGTGCGTGTCATTTAAGCGCCTGCGTACTGATAGTTCACAATTATCGATTACTGTTAAAGGAATATGTAACTTGTCATCTCTAATCGCTAGTGGCTCAGGCTTTAAGCAGTGGCTTAATTTTATTGCTTTCATGCCTGCTTGCTCGCCTTGTTGAACAATCATCGACGCGTGCTCTTGCCCTATGGTCATATCAAATTTTTCGGGAGCTAATAATTGCTTTGGTCCAGCACCAAAGCGCTCCCTTAACTGTTCTTCGTCTACATAAGCACTATGCGTTTCACTTTTTGGCAAGTGAAATTGACTAAAATCCAGCACATCGTGCGATAGCATCGCTAATAAAAGTGAGAATTCGCCTCTGCGATTTTCATGCACACTTTTATTTAGCCTAGTCTTTAGTTGACTCTCTGTGATTAACAAATCATCGATTTGCATAGTCTTTAGCCGATTATGATAACTGGTAGATATTTATCGGCTTTATTTCAAATTTCTTTAGCTTTTTTCTTTACTTAAATACGCAGTTTGCTATTATCAGCGCCGTTGCATTGGAGGGGTTCCCGAGCGGCCAAAGGGATCAGACTGTAAATCTGACGGCTCAGCCTTCGCTGGTTCGAATCCAGCTCCCTCCACCACTTTTCTTACCGCTAAGTTAAGTGGGGCCAAATGTAACAAAATAGTGTGGAGGGGTTCCCGAGCGGCCAAAGGGATCAG
Source organism: Pseudoalteromonas sp. R86517 (assembly GCF_042466295.1). Classification (NCBI taxonomy): domain Bacteria; kingdom Pseudomonadati; phylum Pseudomonadota; class Gammaproteobacteria; order Alteromonadales; family Pseudoalteromonadaceae; genus Pseudoalteromonas; species Pseudoalteromonas sp. R86517. The sequence goes on along the minus strand of NZ_JAXHCB010000001.1, from coordinate 1,071,371 downwards.
ACTGTAAATCTGACGGCTCAGCCTTCGCTGGTTCGAATCCAGCTCCCTCCACCACTTCTTATCTTCAGTATCCTTTTCTATACCTTTTTCATTACTATTTAAAACTTCATTTTTAGACTAATTATCAAATACCCACTGTAATGTTGCCCCGTGGTTTTTAAGCCATGCTGATGCAGATTTATAATCGGGATAAAAATTAGCTACGCGCTTCCAAAAAGCGCTGCTGTGGTTCAAATACTTTAAATGAGCCAATTCGTGCACAATAACATAATCAATTATACGATGAGGCGCCCCAACAAGGTTAAGGCTAAAGGTTAGCTCTCGCCGAGAATTACAACTCCCCCACTTACGTTTATAACTTCCAATCGTCAATTTAGTCGGTAATGCTTCTGACATCTGTTGGCAATAATAAGCTAAACGCATTTCAATGTAGTTTGTTAGCGTTTCTTCAAGGGCAAGGCAAAGTAACTGCTTGCGTTTTTCAGGCTGTTTTTTTACTCGATTAGAAGTGTAAATAGTAAACTCGCTATCGGATTGCTGAACATGCGAGCGTGTCCCTTTTGCAAAAGTAATGGTATATGGCTTAGCAAAAACCATTATTTGCTGGTTTTTAAACGGGTGTTGTTGAGTATCAATGGCATTAAGTTGTTTATGTAATTGCGCAGTTACCCACTCTTTTTTACTAAACAGCCATTGTTCTATTTGTAGTTTTGGCACGTGCGTAGGCGCATAAACAGTAACTAATTTTTGGCTAACTTTTATTGCCACTGTTTTACGCCTTGCACTGCGTTTTAGCTGATACTCAAACAAGGTGTATGCTCTAAATATAAATAAAAGCGTATTATAAAGCCTTATTTAATCAATGCAGTTATTTAGCGATAAATAAGTGGGCTCAGTGTTTATTATTATTTTTATTTACGCAAAATCACGTCTTATTAATGAAGCACGTTACGCATGTTAATACTTTAATGCTAAAAAGTAACCTCGCTGATTTATAATATAAATTATTAGATTAACAGTTTATTTATAAAATAAATCTATTAAACTAGTTCAATAAAGATACTAATTTGAGCCACTATGCTGTCTGCATTTTTTATAACCGACCACGATCCGAGCCTCATTATCAACGGTGCATATAACCCTATACTGGTTAGTTTATCGGTCATTACCGCTATTTTTGCTGCCTTTTTTACGATCTGGTTGGTTGATGTAGCAAAGCAAACAAAGTTCGAAAGCTATAAACGCTTAGCCAATGTGACCGGTGCCACTGTTTTATCGGCCGGTATTTGGAGTATGCATTTTATAGGTATGTTGGCCTTTTCGTTATGCACAGAAATACACTACGACCCAATCATTACCGTTTTGTCTTTTTTACCGGCGTTTATTGCATGTCAGTACGCTTTTTCGATTTTAGTAAAATCGCAAGGGTCATACAAACACCTTATTATTTGCTCTATTTTACTAGGCTCAGGCATTGGTACAATGCACTACAGCGGCATGGCAGCAATGGAGCTGGCCCCGTTACTACGTTATGATGCAATCATATTTGCTTTATCAATTGTGGTCGCTGTTGGTTTATCGTTCATAGCACTTTTTACGCGTTATCATTTAACGCGTTTGCTACCTAATTTATCACAACTGCAAGCCCGCGCTATTACCGCTGTTATTTTAGGCTCAGCGGTGGCAGGTATGCACTATATGGGTATGGCTGCTACCCGCTTTGTTGCAACCTCTCCGCTTTTACCCGATTACGAAGAGTCAACCACTGAGCTTGCTTTTGTGGCTATTGCCGTAGCTACCGCGACCGTTGCTATAACCTGTGTCATTGCAGTTATAAATGGCATGGTTAGATACCGCTTACTGCTTGAGGAAAAATCGGCGGATGAATCTCGACTAAATGCTATTTTAGGCACTGCTATTGATGGCATTGTGACTATAGATCACACCGGCATTATTTTGAGCTTTAACGAAGCGGCCAGCAAAATTTTTGGTTGGCGAGAAAACGAAGTTCAAGGTCATAATGTAAAAATGCTGATGGCCGATGAAATCGCTCGCCACCATGATGGCTATTTGTCTCACGCCAAAAATGTAGATCTAGGAAAAGTAATTGGTATAAATAGGGATGTGTCTGCCAAACACAAAGATGGCCACCTTTTTCCTATTCGCTTAGGTATAGGGGAAGTTAATCAGCCAGGCCATATGCCGTTATATGTTGGCTTTATCACCGATTTAACCGAACAACGCGCTATGCAGCAAAGTCTTATTGAAAAAGAGCAAAAGTACCGCTCTTTAATGGATAATATGCCTGGCGCTGCTTTTCGCTGTAAGTACGACGAAAACTGGAGCATGTTATTTATCAGCCCAACAGTGGCTGAGCTAACAGGGTACACGCCAGAAGAGTTCACAGAAAGCTGCATTGAACTTAACGACCTTATTTTAAAAACAGATCAGCCAACGGTAAACGAAGCCGTAGCGCAAGCCATGACCTCAAGTTTAAAGTACTCGGTAGAGTATCGTATTCGCCACCGTAACGGCAAAGTTGCCTGGGTATTAGATAAAGGCAGTATTACCTGTGATAAAGATAATAACCCGCAGTGGATAGATGGGGTATTGGTTGATATTACCGAGCAAAAAGAATACGAAGACAAACTTGAACAGGCAAAATTGCAAGCTGAAGAAGCAGCGCACGCTAAGCAATCTTTTATGGCTAATATGAGCCATGAGATCCGCACGCCGATGAATTCTATTATCGGTTTTAGCGACCTACTGATGGACACTCCGCTAAACCAAGAACAGCAAAAACACTTGGTTACAGTTAATAATGCGGCGCGTTCATTATTAAGGTTACTTAACGAAGTGCTTGATACCGCAAAACTTGAGCGCGGAAAGCTAACTATTGAACCCGTTCACTTTAGTTTAAAACAAGTACTCGATAGCATTATTTCGACATTTTGGCTTGAAGCAAAAAAGAAAGACTTGCGTTTAAAGTTGAACATTAAAGATTCTGTTGCCACAACTTACTATGGCGACCCAGATAGGTTAAGGCAAATTTTAACTAACCTCATCGGTAACGCCATTAAATTTACCGAGCAAGGTTCGGTTGAGCTAACTGTAAGTACCACGCAAACTGATCAGCTCTTTTTTGAAGTGCAAGATACCGGCATAGGTATTGCCAAAGACCGTGTTAAAGCTATATTTCAGCCGTTTGTTCAGGCCGATGGCACCACTACTCGTCGCTTTGGCGGTACAGGCCTTGGAACAACCATTAGTAAACAATTAGTAGAGCTAATGGGCGGCACTATAAACCTAGTCAGTGAAGAAAACAAAGGTAGCTGCTTTTACTTCTCTTTACCGCTTAAACAAGGCGATGCAGAAAAAATAGACCATTTCGATGGCCTGCACACTCAATTACCATCGCTAAGGGTACTTGTGGTGGATGATATTGAGCAAAACACCGAGCTGCTTTCGTTATTACTTTCTAAAGATCAACATTTGGTAAGCAAAGCAAGCAACGGTTTAGAGGCTATTGCAATATTCGAGAAACAAGATTTTGATGTCATCTTAATGGATATTCATATGCCTGAGTGTGATGGCATAGAAGCAACCACAAAAATTAGAGCCATAGAAAAGCAAAGGCAGCTTAAATTTACCCCCATTATTGCGTTAACGGCAAGCGTTCTACAGCAAGATAAACTCACAGCTAAACGTGCCGGCATGAACGGCTTTGCTAATAAGCCGATAGATATAAATCAGCTTAACCAAGAAATTGCCCAGGTGCTTGGCTTAGGTATTGCTAAAGATATGGTTATTAGCCAATCAGACCCTGAGGCTAAACACATCGACTTTGAAAAAGGTGTGATGCTTTGGGGTAATAAATGTAAGCAGTTAACCGAAATTGCCAAATTTATCAATGACAGCAATAAACGATTTGATATTTTATTTAACAGTAAGTTATCTGAGATTAAAGACGCCAATAGCCTGATACATACCCTTAAAGGGGTCGCTGGTAATTTAGGCCTAACAACATTAATGAATTTATTAGCCAAGTTAGAGCGCGAGCAAACTTCTGAGCAATCTACAGCGTTAGTAACACAAATAAAAGGCGAGTTAGAGACAATAACGCAATTAATATCAGGCGATGAGTGCGCACAAATCACGCCTGCTGAGAGTGAAAATAATGAACAAAAAAGCACGCTAAGTGCGGCTGAATTAAAGTCACTGTGTGAAACGCTACACCATGAAGCGCAAAGCGCCGAGCTCAACGATGATTTACTTGCGCAGCTTGAAAATAACGCCCCTGCACACTTACAAACTCAAATAAATGAGGTTGTAAACGCATTTGATGAATTTGACTTTGATCAGGCGCAACACGTGCTAGACGGTCTAATTAAAGAGTTTACCCAAGAATGAGAATATTGAATGGATTTTAGCAACGACAAACCACGTATATTAATCGTTGACGATGAACCTGCTAACTTAAAAGTCATGCGAGAAGTATTAGGTAATCAATACCGTATGTCTTTTGCTAAATCGGGCGCTGCAGCACTTGCGCTACTAGAAAAAGAACAGCCTAAACTTATATTACTCGATATCATGATGCCCGATATGAATGGCTTTGAGGTGTGCGAAATACTTAAAAGCACACCCGCGCTTTCGCATATCCCAATTATTTTTGTAACGGCTTTGGGTGATGAAAGCGATGAGTTTAAAGGCTTTGAACTTGGTGCTGTTGATTACATTACTAAACCTATTAGCCCTGCGATTGTGCGCGCACGTGTTAAAACGCATTTATCGCTTGTACAAGCCGAGCAATTAAAGCAAGCCCATGTTGATTTAGTACATCGATTAGGCCGCGCTGCAGAGTACAAAGACACAGACACTGGCGAGCACATTGCTAGGATGAGCCAATACAGTAAATTATTAGCATTAGAATTTGGCATGGGTGAGCAACAAGCAGAGCTACTTCGCCAAGCAGCCCCCATGCACGATGTAGGTAAAATAGGTATTCCGGATGCTATTTTATTAAAACCTGGGCGATTAACCCCTGACGAATTTGACCACATGAAACAGCATGCGGCTATTGGCGCGCAAATTTTAGCAAATTCCTCATCACCGCTATTACAACTTGCCCATAAACTGGCTATAGAGCACCACGAAAAGTGGGATGGCAGTGGCTACCCTAATGGTTTAAAAGGCGAACAAATATCGGTTGAAGGGCGTATTGTGGCTATTGCAGATGTATTTGATGCCCTTACCTCAAAACGCCCGTATAAAGAGGCTTGGGGTGTAGAAGAGGCGCTTGAGCATATGCAAGCACAAGCGGGTAAACACTTTGACCCCCACCTCATCAATTTATTTGTAAATAAGCTCGATGCTATAATCGCAATTAAAAACGCATATCAAGAGCAACACTAAGTATTGCGCGTGCGTGAGCCTTGTTTTACATCACCATATACCGCTTTTATGTGCGGGTAGTCATGAGAGGTTATTTCGTGGCTATTCCCACTGTTATCTTTAAAATAAAGTGAAAACGTTACACCGTGATCGGCCAGTACTGTTTTTATGTTTAAGCCATTTAAATAATCAACCCAACAAATAAACTGTGCACCGGTGGCTGCAAACGCAATACCTTTGCTTCGCCCTTGCCCTTCAAATAACGCTAAACGCGTTGTTTTTGCGCTATCTTCAAGTGTGAGTGGCCCTTTGCCATTTTCATCCCAAAAGACAAGCTCTTCAACTACGCTAAAGCCTAGTACCTGCTTGTACCACTTTAGCGCTTCTGGGATGTTTTCAACATTAAGGTGGCAATGATCAATGCCCGATAATAAAGGAGCGCTCATATTATTGACCAATTTCTGATTTTAGCTGCTCTAAAAACGCATGCATATACTCTGTGCGTCGCTCTGCCTCGGCTTTAGCTGAGGGCGTATTCATGCTCTTAGCAATATGAAGCAATTTAATAAAAAAATGATCAAGGGTATAGGTTTTATCATCTGCTTCGCGGTTAACGCAAAATGGGTCATCAGGGTTATACAGTAAGCGGCTAATAGAGCCCCCTACTTTCATACAACGGCTAACGCCTATTGCACCGAGTGCATCCATTCTATCGGCATCTTGCACGATTTGCGCTTCTACAGTTTTAACCGCTATATTGGCGCTAAAGCTATGGGCAGCAATAGCATGATGAATATCATCAAACAAACATGCGTCGTAGTTAATTGATTTTAAAAACGCAATGGCTTTATCTGCCGCCATAGTAGATGCTTTTGCTCTATCAGGGTGGTTTTTTGCCACCGCAACACAATCGTGCATCCACGCCGCTGGCAAAACAATATTCATATTGGCTTGCTCGGCGTGACATAATTGAATGGCAACACGCACTACGCGTTCAATATGCGTTATGTCGTGTGCTACATCGGCATGTATTAACGAAGTAATAAATGAGCGACATTGAGAATCAAGCTGTTGTAACTCAGGGCTTAAAGCAGTGTTGGCCACAGTGATGTTCCAAAAAACTAATTTATATGGGAATTATCCGTACTTTAACGTGCTTTACACCTCCCTTGCAAAACATTCATTGTATGTTGCCCTATGCTTGACTAAAATACAGCGCTTATTTATTACAACTGAGAAGCCTTATGTCATCTGCCGTTTACCTACAAGCTGGTCGCGAAAAATCATTAAAAAGAAAACACCCTTGGTTATTTTCAAAAGCCATCAAAAAAATTAAAGGTAAACCAGGCTTAGGTGATACGGTCACCATTCACGACAGCGAAGGTAAATTTTTAGCCACCGCTGCTTATAGCCCTCACTCACAAATAAGAGCGCGAGTGTGGAGCTTTGATGAAAAAGAAGTAATAGACCAACACTTTTTTGAGCGTCGCTTACGCCGTGCTTTAGATGCTCGCGAGCATGCAATAGCCGAAGGCGGTTTAACTGGCTTTAGGTTGTGTGCTGCTGAGTCTGACTACTTGCCAGGTGTAACCATTGATAAGTTTGATAACACCTTAGTTTGCCAATTACTAAGTGCCGGCGCTGAGCGCCATAAAGGTGAAATTGTAGGCGCGTTAATGGCTATTTTTCCTGGCGCGAATATTTATGAGCGCTCAGATGTAGACGTGCGCACCAAAGAAGGCTTAGAACCTATTAAAGGTGTACTGTGGGGCAACGAACCTTCAGAACCTGTGGTTATTGAAGAAAATGGCTTAAAGCTTGAAGTAGACATTTTAGAAGGTCATAAAACAGGCTTTTACCTGGATCAACGTGATAGCCGCGCAGCACTTGAGCGCTTTTCAAAAGATAAAACCGTATTAAATTGCTTTAGCTACACAGGTACTTTCTCACTTTACGCACTGCGTGGTGGCTGTAAACACGTCACTAATGTTGATGTATCACAACCAGCACTGGATACCGCTAAGCGTAACGTAGAGCACAATAACTTAGATTTAAATAAAGTCGATTTTGTAAAACAAGATGTGTTTAAGCTATTACGCCAATACCGTGAGGAAGGTAAACAGTTTGACACTATTGTGATGGACCCACCAAAATTTGCAGACAACAAAGCGCAGTTAACCGGTGCATGTCGTGGTTATAAAGATATAAACATGATTGCTATGCAAATATTAAAACCAGGCGGTACATTACTTACCTTCTCGTGCTCTGGATTAATGGAGCAAAACTTGTTTCAAAAAGTGGTAGCAGACGCTGCGCTAGATGCAGGTAAAGAGCTATTGATTATGGAGCGTTTAAATCAAGCGGCCGATCACCCTATTGCTGGCAGTTACCCTGAAGGCTTTTACTTAAAAGGCTTGATTTGTAAGGTTTACTAAAAATTATTGTTATTACCTACAAGGACGTAGGTAATAAAATCGAACGTTGATTAACACCCACAATCGCAAAAGCCAGCCGCTTGGTGTTTATTCAATTTAATTAAACTGAACTATTTCTAATCCTGCGGTAATGGTGCCATCGTCTTCTTTGCTAGCACGTATAACTTTAGCCGTTGCATTTAAAGAGGCAATACTTGGGTGAGTCGATTCTATATTAACCTGTAGCAAAGTATCGAGCTCAAGCAAGTCATCTAAATGAAGTGATAACCCAGTGGCACTTAAATCAACACATTCTGCGGTATAATTTAGCCCAGCAACTGGCTCTATTGTTGTTAATTGCGCAGGGGTATTAACCTGCATACGTCTAAAATTGCGCTTATCTTCAGTAAACATGCATCACCTTTAAACAACCGTGTTTATTTGCTCAAATAAAGTACCCATCGAAAACGGTTTTACTACATAGGCATCACACCCTGCATCAAAGCCAGCTTGCTTTTCCGAGGGCGACTCTAAGCCCGAAACCATAACAACAGGTATATTTTTAGTCTCAGGCGTGTGCTTAAGCATCCGACATGTATCATACCCATCGAGGCCAGGCATACATACATCAAGCAAAATAATATCCGGCGGGTTAGCAATGGCAGACGCCAAACAGCTTTTACCCGAGTCAGCATAACTAACATCAAATTTTGAAGTCAGGGCAGATTTAAGCATTTCATAATTGAAATACTCGTCATCTACAACTAACAATCGCTTAATCTTATGTTCAACCGATGAGGACATAGGTATGTCGCTTCCTTCTCAACCAAAAATAAATCCTTCTATTAAGGTACTAAGCTTAATAGAAAATGCAAGTTTTATTCTATCTCTTTTATCGCATTCATAACGCGTTTTGCAGAAATAGGATATGGGGTACCTAAGGTTTGCGCAAACAGTGACACCCTAAGCTCCTGCTGCATCCAAAAAATAGCGTTTACCTGTTGCGGAATAGGCAAGCCTTTTGGAATTTTATTTACGAGCTTTTTGTACTCTTGCGCTACTTTTTCAAGTTCTAAAACGCACAATCTATCGCGGTTAGGATCAACAGGCAGTTTTTCTAAACGTTTTTGAATCGCTTTTAAATAACGAATTAGGTCGGGCATTTTATTCGCACCGTGAGCACTGACAAACCCTTTGAAGATAAGTGACTCAAGCTGCGATTTTATATCGCCATGGGCAGTTATCATAGTTAAATCGACACGCCCTTTCATTTTTTTATGTAACGCGTGAGCGATGCTTAAAACTTGTTCAACCTGTGTGGCAATTTCTACCACAGCATCGCCTAGCTCTCCCCTAATTTGCTCTTTAACTTTATCAAAAGCGTCTTCATCGCGTATATCGCCATGCTTTATTAATAAGCTGTCTACGCCGGCGGCAATACAATCATCAATTAAATCTGCAATTTTCCCAAACGGGTTAAAGTACAAGCCCAGTTTGGCTTTATTAGGCAAGTTTTGCTGAAGGTACTTTATTGGCGACGGCACATTTAATAAAACTAAACGCCGTAAACCTTGCTGATGCGCTTGCTGAGCTTTTTCTTCACTATCAAAGAGCTCAATTGCCGCTGTGGATTTTTTATCTACCAGCGCTGGGTAAGCTTTTATTTCGTATTGGCCTTGCTTTTTAACGTACGAGGCAGGCAAAGCGCCAAAGTCCCATTGTGTTAAATCAGCTTTTTCAATGCCTTTATCAGCCACCTTCGATAGCGTATCAGTTACTTTACCTTGCAGCTGTGCTTTTAGTTTTGCTAAATCTAGCCCGCGTGCAAGCAATTTATCGTGCTCATCACGCACCTCAAACTGCAACCTTAAATGAGGCGCCAGTGCGTTTAAATCCCACGCTTCTATATCTACTTTTACGCCTGTCATTCTTAGTAAGCGTGTAGTAAGTGCATCAAGTAAGCTGCCTTGCATAGGCTCAATGGCTGCCAGTACAGCATCAGCGTAATTGGGAGCAGGTACAAAGTTACGACGTAACGACTTAGGTAACGATTTAATTAAACCACTTATTAGCTCATGCCTAAAAGCAGGTATGTGCCAATCAAACCCGGTTTCTTGCACTTGGTTTAAAAGTGCTACCGGTATTTGTACAGCCACCCCATCAACAGCTTGTCCTGGATCAAAATGATAGCTCAGCGGCAAAATGATATTATCTTGCTGCCATGTATCAGGGTAATCAAACTCAGTAATATTACTTGCACCGTGCTGCATAAGCTCTTCACGGGTCATGTATAGGTAGCGTTTATCTTTTTGCTTTTGGGTTTTATACCACTTTATAAAGGCTGCACGGTTGTTGATTTCTTTAGGTATTTTTTTATCGTAAAATTCAAATAACGTTTGCTCATCAACCAAAATATCGCGACGTCGCGATTTATGCTCAAGTACCTGAATATCTTCTATTAGCTCGCGGTTGTACGCTAAAAATTGCTCATTTAAGCCAAGCTCTTGCTCTACAAGGGCGGTGCGTACAAACAGCTCACGGCTAACTTTAGGATCTATATTGCTATACACACAGCGGCGTTTATTAACCACCAATAAGCCGTACAAGGTTTGTTGCTCGAACGCGATAACAGCGCCTGGTTTTTTCTCCCAATGCGGCTCAGAATAGCTTCGTTTTACTAAATGCTGTGCAAGGGGCTCTACCCAATTAATATCTATTTTGGCATTAATGCGTGCGTATAGTTTACTGGTCTCTACCAGCTCTGCCGACATAATCCATTTGGGGCTCTTTTTAAATAATCCAGAACCCGGAAAAATATGAAACTGGCTATTACGAGCGCCTTTATATACTTGCTTTTCGTCTTTAAAGCCTATGTGACTTAACATGCCGCTCAGTAACGCTTTGTGTATTAGCTCAGAGTCAGCCACTTGCGTGGTGGCTTTAATTTTCATTTCGTTGCACACAGTGCTTATTTGATAAACAATGTCTTGCCACTCACGAATACGCATATAAGCTAAAAAGTCTTTTTGGCACAACTTTCTAAACTGGCTATTTGTCAGCTCACTTTGCTGCTCTTCTAGGTAATTCCAAAGATTTAAAAAAGCAATAAAATCTGAGTCAGGGTCATCAAAGCGACTGTGTTTTTCGTTCGCTGCGGCGCGTTTTTCTTGCGGGCGCTCTCGTGGGTCTTGAATCGACAGCGCTGCCACAATAATAATAACTTCTCGTAGTGCACCGAGCTTATTAGCCGTCAACACCATTTTAGCTAAACGCGGGTCGACCGGTAGGCGGCTAAGCTCACGCCCTGATTGCGTTAAACTCGTTTGATGGCGCTTTTTACTCGGCTTAATCGCCTGAAGCTCTTCAAGTAGGGTTAAACCATCGTTAATATTGCGACTATCTGGCGCTTGTACAAACGGAAACTCGCTCATATCGCCAAGCCCTAATGCCAACATTTGCAAAATAACAGAGGCTAAATTAGTGCGCAGTATTTCTGGGTCTGTAAATTCAGGGCGAGATATAAAGTCATCTTGCGAATACAAACGAATACAAATACCCGCTTCAACACGGCCGCAACGTCCCATACGTTGGTTCGCACTTGCCTGAGAAATAGGCTCAATAGGTAAACGCTGTACTTTAGTACGATAGCTGTAACGGCTAATACGCGCTGTACCTGGGTCTATTACATAACGAATACCCGGCACCGTTAATGAAGTTTCGGCTACGTTGGTTGATAAAATAATATGGCGGCGCGAATGCGGGGCAAATATACGATTTTGCTCTGCGTTAGATAAGCGCGAATAAAGTGGTAATACGTCGGTGTGTTTTAAATTACGTTTAGAGAGCGCCTCTGCGGTATCGCGTATTTCGCGCTCGCCATTTAAAAATATGAGAATGTCCCCTGGCCCTTCAGCGCACAGCTCATCTACCGCATCAAAAATACCTTGCAGTTGGTCGCCTTCGGCTTCCATAGCGCCTTTATTTATATCGCTTATAGGGTTATAGCGCACCTCAACGGGGAATGTACGTCCCGATACTTCAATAATTGGCGCATCATCAAAGTGCTTTGAAAAACGTTCAGGATCAATGGTCGCCGAGGTAATAATAACTTTTAAGTCGGGGCGCTTTGGCAGTAAGTTTTTTAAATACCCCAAAATAAAATCGATATTTAAGCTGCGCTCATGGGCTTCATCAATAATGATGGTGTCGTACTGATTTAAAAAGCGGTCTTGTTGTATTTCGGCGAGCAAAATACCGTCGGTCATCAGTTTTACATACGTATTATTAGAAACCTGATCGCTAAAACGTATTTTAAAACCGATTTGTTGGCCAAGTTCACATTTCATTTCCTCAGCAATGCGGTTAGCTACACTGCGCGCGGCTAAACGTCTTGGCTGGGTATGGCCAATAAAGCCATCAACCCCACGGCCAAGCTCTAAACACATTTTTGGTATTTGTGTAGTTTTACCTGAGCCTGTTTCACCGGCAATAATCACCACTTGATTATTCGCAATGGCGTCTTTAATGACGTCCTTTTTTTGACTTACCGGTAATTGCTCAGGGTACGTTACAGCGGGCAGCTCAGCTAAACGTTTTTCACGTAGCTGCTGGCTGCGGGTAATATCAGCCGCTATTTTTTCAAGGGCATTGGCCTGCTTAGTCTCGTCTTGTATTTTTTTTACGCCATGTAAGCGTTTTTTAAATATAAACTGATCTTTTTTTAAGCACGTTTTAAGCTCGCCAAACAACTGACCTAGGTTTACCACCCGCACACCTTATAAATTTAATAAATGAGGGCTAATAGTATCAAAATAAACGCGCAGCGTTAATCCTACAATCCCTATAAGGCTTATATATCACGCTATTGGTTTTTAAAAATTCCCACAAAGGTTGCTTGCGTGTTTGATTTGCTCGCTCGGTACATGCCCGTGGTATTAAATGGCATACTAATATGACCTTTAGCATCCACAATAATAACCCCACCTGTACCACCTATAGGCGCAAGCACTTGGTTAATAACCTCATCCCCAGCTTGTTCAATGGTTTTATTTTGATATTTAACGCGTGCACAAATATCACTGGCAACACTGTAACGAATAAAATACTCGCCGTGACCGGTGGCCGACACCGCACACGAATCGTTTTCAGCAAATGTACCCGCGCCAATAACAGGGGAATCGCCAATGCGGCCAAAACGTTTTGCGGTCATGCCACCTGTAGATGTACCTGCGGCTAAATTGCCGTTTTTATCAAGTGCCACTGCGCCTACGGTGCCCATTTTATAATTTGTTGGCAGGGCCTTATGCGCAGCTTGGTAGTTTTTGCTGGTTGCTTTTTCTAATTTTTGCTTTGCTTTTAAAAGTGCTTCATAACGGTGCTTAGTATCAAATATATTATTTTCTATCAGCGCAACGCCCTGCTCTTTTGCAAATTCTTCAGCGCCTTGACCACTAAGCATTACGTGTACTGAGTTATCCATTACTAAGCGGGCTAATTGAATTGGGCTTTCTATGTGCTTTACGCCAGCGACCGCACCCGCTTGACGGTTTCGCCCATCCATTATTGAGGCATCAAGTTCATGGCTGCCATCATAGGTGTACACTGCACCACGCCCAGCATTAAAGTAAGGCGACTGCTCTAATACTTCAATAGCAGTGGTGATTGCATCTAAACTTTCGCCGCCCTTTTCAAGTACGCTGTAACCTGCTTCAACAGCTTCGGCTAGTTTTGCTCGGTAGGCTTTTTCTTGCTCTGGGGTAAATTTTGCTTTTTCAATTGTGCCTGCTCCACCATGAATCGCTATAGCAAACGGGGCTTGTTCACTTAATACTTGCGTGCTTAGTGTTAAGCAGCCGCTGGCTAAAACTGACAATAAGAATGTTTTTTTCATAGTGCGCTCTTTTTTAAATTTAGTATTGAATTTACTTTGAATGGTTACACGTATTTTTTCAACTAATATCAACGGTATTAAGTTAGCACTTTATTTAAGCACTTAATAAACAGCCTAATAATAATGCGAAATACGAGGGTGTTATTTCCCTTCATCACCCCTACTTTTTAACCCAATTGGCATAGAGTAAGTTTAATGGCACAAAAAAAGCGCCATCAGGCGCTTTTTAGCTAAACGTGTATGTAATTACGCGTCTTGCTTAGCTTTTAAACGTGCTAAACGTGCTACTTGGTGAGTAGATGTTAAGAACGAATAGATAGGTGCTAAGTAACCGCGCTTACGAAGCTCTAAAAATTCTTCATCGCTAAGCGAGTTAAGTTTTTTCTCATCGATAAGGTAAATACCGTTGATGTCTTTTTTCTCGCCTTTAATGTCTACAGTTAGCGTTTGCGCTACTAGTAGCTCTTTATCAGCTAAGTATTTAGTGAATGCTTCTGTTACTTGAGAAAACTCAATGAAAGACACTAAAGACTCTTTACGACGCTTTAAGTAGTCAGTTTCTTCACCGTTTTCAAATAATGCGTTACCTTCTTCTTCACCTACAAGCGAGCTTGCTTCGTCAATCACAATACCGTACTGATCTTGCTCAGGGTGCTTTACTAGACCTAATGGGTAGCGCGTTGATGCCATAGGAGCAAAAGCTGCTGTCCATTTACCATCTTCTACAAACAGGTTTTCGCCTGGCTCTAGGCCAAACATTGCAACTGCTTGGAAAGTACCGCTTTCGTTGTTTTTAACAAAAGACATTGGGAATTCATTTGCTACGCGTGCAAACTCATGTGCAACTACTGGCACTAAATGTTGAGTTTTCATAAATTCAACGTTGATGCCGTTTTGAATTTTAGTGTTGGCATGCTTTTCGTTGTGTAAAGGCTGTACTTGTTGCTCCGCCATGTTACTGCTCCGTTTATTTTTAATATATATGTTTCATTGTTAATGCCTTTAGGCTAATGCTTTTGAACGAAAAAAGGAAGGGAAAGTTTTATGACAACCGTCATGAAAAAATAAAGTTTAACTAAATCTAGGCGTTGCTAAAAAACAGACAATAAAAACGCAACCAATACGCTCAAAAACAGTACAAATAACGGGTAATTTTAATACAGCGCCATAAAAACCATTAACATTGGTTAACAGTTTGACGGTATTTTTTGAATAGGTTTAGCACGTTATTTAGCCAAATAAAAAGGCAGCTTAATTAAGCTGCCTTTTTAAACTGTAAATGAGCGGCTAAATTAAGGCGCCCAATACACTTCAATATTTATGCTTGGGTGGTTTAGCACAGCGCGAAGTGGCATATCGTTTACATCGCCACCCGCTTTAGCTTGCTTGTAAACCGCTAGCTTTTCTTCACCACTGATCAGGAGTTTAACCACTTTAGAGTTTGCTATTGCATTTAAAGTCAGTGTCATACGCTCTGTAATGCTGCCTGTCACGTCGCTTTCTATTGCATTAATAGCACACACAGTTTGCTGTGTTGTTAAACCATGCTCAAGGCCCTGCGCATGTGGGAACAAAGACGCTGTATGGCCATCTGGGCCCATCCCTAAAATTGTTACATCATACGGTGCTTTTAAAGCGCCATAAGCGGCTTCACATACTTGTGTACCTTGCTCGGCCGTTGCTGCATCGTTTTTCATGGTAATAAAATTAGCGGCACTGCCGTAATTTTGTAACAAGGTGCTTTTTATAAACGCTTCGTTACTTTTTTCGTGGCTTGGCTCAACCCAGCGCTCATCAACCATGGCAACATCTACATTTTGCCAATCTAAATCAAGCGTTGATAAGTGCTTGTACGCTGGCGCCGGAGACGAACCGCCCGATACCATTAGCACAGCACGGCCATCACTTTTTGTGCCATCACGTAAAGATTGCTCAAGCGTGTGTGATAGCTCAGCGGTTAACTCATCTTTTGAGTCAAAAAATTTTTCAACAAGTGTTGCCATACCTTACGCCTTATCGCCTGTGTTAAACCACACGTGGTTGTTTTCAGCTAATAATTCATCAGCATCATCCGGTCCCCAGCTACCAGCACGGTAAAGTGCAGGTTTGCCTTTGGTTTGCCAGCGCTCAATAATTGGATCTATCCATTTCCACGCTTGACGAACTTCGTCACGGTGTATAAATAACGATGGGTTATTAGCTGCAGCATCAAGCATTAAGCGTTTGTACGCATCAGAATGGAAACCGTTGCTGTATGCTTGAGAAAGCTCAATATTCATCGTTACCGGCTCTAATTGCATTTCAAGATTATCAAGGCGCTTAGACATAAGCGTTAATTGAATCGTCTCTTCCGGCTGCAAACGAATAACAAGGCGGTTTGGCTCAATATTACCCACGTTCTCTTCATAAATATTGTGCGATACTTTTTTGTACTCAACCACAATTTCTGCACAACGTTTAGCCATACGCTTACCAGTACGAAGATAAAAAGGTACCCCCGCCCAACGCCAGTTATCAATGTGTGCACGAATAGCCACAAAGGTTTCTGTTTTACTTGAACCTTCGTTAAGCTCTTCTAGGTAACCTGGTACAATTTTACCGTTTAAGTCCCCTGGTACATATTGACCGCGAACGATATTTTCATCTACGTCACCTTCTAGTAACGGACGAAGTGCTTCTAATACTTTAAGTTTTTCAGTACGGATGCTATTTGCGTTTAATTTATTTGGTGATTCCATTGCCACTAAGCACAATAACTGTAACAGGTGGTTTTGCACCATGTCGCGCAGTGCTCCGGCTTTATCGTAAAAACCAGCACGGCTTTCAAGGCCTACCGTTTCAGATAAACTAATTTGAATATTATCAATAGATTTAGCATCCCACATGTTTTCAAACAGTGAATTTGAAAAACGCAGTGCCATTAGGTTTTGTACTGTCTCTTTACCTAAGTAGTGGTCAATACGGAAAATTTGCTCTTCGTCAAAAAACTCTGCAATTTTACCATTGATAGCCTCTGCTGATTCGCCGCAGTAACCAATTGGCTTTTCAACAACCACACGTGAAGTGGGTGTGATCAAACCTTTCGTTGATAAAATTTCACAACATGTGCCATAAACAGCAGGCGGAAGTGATAAATAAAATACGCGAGATTTATTGCTGTCGTGCTCATCTAAAATGCCTTTAAGTACATCCCAGTTGTCGTCAGCTTCGGTTACGTTGCTTACTACAGGCACTAAGTAAGTAGAAAATGCTTTCCAATCTTTAGCGTTAAATTCGCCTTTACTCAAAAATTCTTTCAGTGCGTTGTGTGCTGTTTCTATGTAGTCAGCACGCTTACTTTCTTCACGCACTGTAGGCAGAATACGCGAGCCTTCTGGTAAGTTGCCTTCTTGATATGCTCTGTACATTGCAGGTAGCAATTTGCGTAACGCAAGATCACCACCGCCCCCAAAAATTATAATATCAAAAGGATTAAGCATAGTTACTCTCTACGTTTGTAATACCTAAAAGCGACTTCCATAAGCCGCTTGGTATGCAGGTTTAGTGCTTGAATGACAGTGGCTCTTAGTGTTAATAAAAGCCTATTGAATGTTTTACGCTATGGCGTTTTATTTATTATTTGACTGTTCGCACAATTAAATGAGTCTTAGGAGTCCTGTAAATCCTCTCACAAAAATACAGGCCCTAAGAACTCCAGCGCTACCCGTTCAAAGGTACTCGGTTTGCTTATTTACATAAGCGAATATATTACTGCGTACGGTGTTGCTTGTAGTACGCAATTAAGCCATTTGTTGAACTATCGTGGGCGTGTTTTACGCTGTCATCGGTTAGTTCGCTTTCAATTTTAGAGGCAAGGCCTTTACCAAGCTCAACACCCCATTGATCAAATGAGCAAATTTCTAAAATTATGCCTTGGCAGAAAATTTTATGTTCGTACAGCGCAATTAAGCGTCCTACTGTTTTTGCATCAACTGTATCTAGCAGTATAGATGTTGTAGGGCGATTACCCTGATGAATTTTATGATTTAGTAACTCATCAATTTGCGCTTGTGTTTTACCTTTAGCGGCTAAATCTTCTGTGACTTGCTGTGCATCTACACCGCTCATCATTGCTTCTGTTTGCGCTAAAAAGTTAGATAATAAAATATCGTGATGCTTATCTACGGCTACCTGCGGCTTAACTGAGGCAATAAAATCAGCAGGTACAATTACATTACCTTGGTGTAAACACTGATAAAACGCATGTTGGCCGTTAATACCGGTCATACCCCAAATAATAGGAACCGTTGTATAAGGTACGGTTTCGCCAGCAAAGTTTACGTGTTTACCGTTACTTTCCATCTCACCTTGTTGTAAATACGCAGGTAACATATGAAGCGCTTGGTCATACGGTAAAATAGCTTGCGACGTAAAGCCTAAAAAGCTGGTATTCCATACACTGAGTAGTGCCATTATAAGCGGAATATTTTGCTCAAATGGAGCGGTTTTAAAGTGCTCATCTACTTCAAATGCGCCTTCTAAAATAGCTTCAAACGCGTCATAACCTAGGTATAACGCAATAGGTAAGCCTATCGCACTCCAAAGTGAAAAGCGACCCCCAACCCAATCCCACATAGTGAATACGTTTTCATCGCTAATACCAAAGGCTGCGGTTTTTTCTAAGTTTGTGCTCACAGCAACAAAATGCTTAGCAATGGCGCTGTCATCTTTTGCTGTTTGTAAAAACCAATCAACGGCCGTTTTGGCGTTGGTCATGGTTTCTGATGTGGTAAATGTTTTCGATGAAATAACAAACAAGGTTGTTTCTGGGTCAATTGCTTTTAACACAGAGGCAATTTGAACACCGTCTGCATTAGATACGTAATGAACATTTAAAATGTCATCAGCAAGTGCTTTTAGCGCTTCGGTTGCCATTTGCGGGCCTAGGTTTGAACCACCTACACCAATGCTTACCACATCTTTTACTGCTTTACCTGTGTAGCCTACCCATTGCCCACTGCGTACTTTTTCTACAAAGGTTTTAATTTTAGCTAATTCGTTATCAACCGCTTGCGTTACGTCTTCGCCGTCAACAACTAAAAGTGTATGGGCACGATTACGTAAAGCAGTATGAAGAACAGCACGCTCTTCTGTAATATTGATTTTTTCACCGCTAAACATCTTGTCGCGCCAAGAGGCAATGTCACACTCTTTAGCAAGCTCGATGAGTTGTGCAAAAATAGTTTTATCAATACGCTGCTTTGAATAATCAAACAACACACCCGGAATTTGAGTAGAGAATGCATCAAATCGTGTATCATCTTGTGCAAATAACGTTTTTAGATGGGTTTGTTTCATCTGCGGGGCACTATTTTGCAGTGCTTGCCAACTTGCTAATTGCGAACGATTAGACATGTAAATATCCTCTAAAATATTTAAATTAATGATTTAAAAACAGTTTTAGGTAAAAAGACTTCGCTAATTGCGCGTAGTGCTAGTAAAAAAGCAAGCGCTTAGTATAACGAAAAAAGTAATAAAAATGCTGTTTTTATAATTTATGATGCAGATAATAACGCAATTTTTTACTTTTGACACCGGTATCATAAAAATTTTATGAATTAATTACCCACAAATTTTAAGCATTTAATAGTTTAAACAACATTTATTAAATATTCATGAATTAGGGCCTGTTGACCTTTTAGGATTAAAATTTGTTCAAACTAGGAACAATTTAATCCTGCCGCGAGGTTTGTACCCTAGTGGGTTCAGTAACGGCTCCAGCGTTACGCTACTGGCTTACATCCATATAAAAATACCAAACACTGCTGCAAATTAAACTTCGAAACATTATAGGCCCAAAGCATAAAATGCATCGTATGCACTCGCCTAGCTTTATAGGTGGTTAAAACATCCTCAAAACTAGGCCCATAATTAGCTCACCAACGCCAAGCCACCCGCTACGTTATAAATATTCGCAAAGCCTAATTGCTGTAAATTTGCCGCTGCAATTTTAGAACGATTGCCGCTTCTACACAGTAATATATAGGTGTGCTGCGGGTTTAATTGATTTTGTACTATGGCGTTAGCCATACGGCTAAGTGAAATATTAAGCGTATTAGATAAAGGCGCGGCAAAAAGCTCCGCCACATTAATTGCGCCATGTTCATACGGCTCACGGGTGTCAATTAAATACACATTTTTTTGCGTTAGTAACGCTTTAGCTTGTCCAAAGTCTAGCTGCTTAGTGTCTGTTTGCACCGCCGCCTGTACATAGCCACACAGTTGGTTACTGGTTTGCATATGCAGCTGATCGTGTTGTGCTTTTAGCTGTGCAAATTGCGCCGTACTTATTTCTCCATCTAATAATGGGCTAAGCAAAGGCGTTTGTGCACGTACAGTACGCCAGTTAATGGCAAAGCATTGCTGATAGTCATGCCCCGAACAAATAACCGTATCGTCACTTATTTGCTCAGCAAGGGTAATAAGTGAGTGTGCCATTTGCGTTGCACTGCCCCCTTCAAGCGAGGTATTGCCAAGTCCTGCAGGTAAAATCAAATCACCGCAAAAACAATAATCAATATGGCCTGTGGTGCGCTCTTTTAATAAATAACTAACGCTGTCTTTGCTGTGCCCTGGGGTTGGCTCTATAGTTAGCGTTTTTGTACCAAGCTCAATGCTATTTTGCAGCGTATGCGTTGTGCCCAGTACTTCACTTAACAAAGCCACTGCGCTTGGACGGTCTTGGTGCTGGTGGGTATCTAAAATTGCTTTTACGCTGAGCTGTTGTGTGCTCACTATTTTTTCAAAGCGCGGAATAAGCTCTATTACCGGGTCAATAATAACGGCACTGTCGTCGTCACTAACATACAGCCAGCTACACGCCCCTTTATGCCTAAATTGTGTTAATCCTAGCGCGCATACTTCTTGCTTTGGCGAGGCACTGTCAGAAACAATTAAGCAATTGGCCTCTAATACCGCCTTTAACGAGCATATACGCTTACATGCTTGGCTAATTTGCTGCTCGGTTGCAGCAGGCCCAAAAGACAGCCTAATGGCGTTTTCACTTTGCCAATTGGTTGCTCCCATTGCATCAAGCACAAAACTGCGTGTTGCCCCTGTACTACATGCCGAGCCACCGCTCACTCTAATGCCTGCTGCGTCAAATAAATCAATAACCTCTTTGGAGGTAAGCGTATCAACAGCAAAATTAAGGGTGGTAGGTACAGAATGTGAAAAGTCGTGATTAAAGGTTATATCACCAAAGGTACTTTGCAGCGCATTAAGCAGTTGCGCTCGGTAGCTATTTAATACCTCAACCGACTTAAACGTGTCGTCGTTTTTATCTAGCAGCAAGTTAAACAGTTTATTAAGCCCTGCTATACCTGGTAGGTTTTCAGTGCCAGAGCGCATGCCGCTTTCTTGCCCGCCCCCCGCAATAAATGGCGTATAGGCACTGCCATTTTTAATGTATAAAAAACCAATACCTTTTGGTGCATAGAGTTTATGGCCCGAAAACGGGGCATAGTCTATGCTGGTACTACTAAGCGCTAGCGCTTGTTTACCTAAGGCTTGTACACAATCAACCATCCAAGACACTGATTTATTGCGGCTGCGAATAGTATGCTCTATAACGTTTAAGTCTTGATAAACACCGGTTTCGTTATTAACCGCCATGGTGCAAATCATTAGCGCGTTGTTTATGTGCTCACTAATAAACGCTAAATCTAAAACCCCTTTACTATCAACAGGAATAGCCAGTAATTGGGCGTTAATGCCTAAAACGCTATTCCAATGTTTTAACGTGTTAGGCACCGCTTTGTGCTCAGTTGCCCCGTACAATAATACAGGGTTTTGAATCGTATGATTTTTAGCATGAATGAGCGTTGAAACAATGGCTGTTTGTATGCCCTCTGTTGCGCCTGAGGTAAAAAGAATATCGCCATCGGGCGCACCAATAACATGGCGTGCATTTTGTCTTGTTTGTTCTAATAAATACTTAGCTTGTATGCCGCTAATATGGGGGCTTGAAGGGTTGCCAAAACAAATTTGCATGGTGTGCGACACCACGTCGGCAATACAGGGTAAAACAGGTGTTGTAGCGTTTGCATCAAGATAAACTTGGGCTGCTTGTTCATCGTGCAATAAAAACTCAGACATTAAAAACGCACCTTTATTACTAAAAAATATATCTTATACCCAATAGTACATAAGTTTGTTCTCATTGGGTAATAATCAATTAGTAACTTAGGTGCGTTTACTATGCTTTTTTAAACTAAAAGTACGTTACTCTGCCCGCTCTTTTGTTATTTCTCCATGGGTTGATGACCAGGCATTTATTAGCGCTTTTACAAGCGATGCGAGTGGAATGGCAAAAAACACGCCCCAAAAACCCCATAAGCCACCAAAAAATAGCACTGCAACAATAATAAATACGGGATTTAAATCAACGGCCTCAGAAAACAACAAGGGCACTAATACGTTGCCATCGAGCGCCTGAATGACCCCGTAAATTATTAATATGGTCCAAAACTGCGTTTCGATACCAAATTGAAACAGCGCCACCGCCGCAACCGGTATGGTAACCAATGCCGCACCCACAAATGGAATTAACACCGAAAACCCAACCAGCACACCAAGTAAAGCTGCATAACGTAAATCAAGTACAGTAAAGGCAATAAACGAGGTGCCACCCACAATTAAAATTTCGAATACTTTGCCTCGAATATAATTCATTATTTGCTGGTTCATTTCGTGCCACACTTGCAAAATTAACCGTCTCTGCTGCGGAATAAGCGTAGCGGCACTGCTTGTAAGCTCAAGCTTGTCTTTAAGCATAAAAAATACAAGTAAGGGTACAAGCACCAAATAAATAAGCCATGCCACAACATCTTTTAACGAAGTAAGTGAAAACGAGACAATAACTTGGCCAAATTCGAGCGCCTTTGCCTCTACACTTGCCACAATAGCTTGGACCTGCTCGGCATTAATTAAACTGGGGTATTGCTGTGGTAAGGCCATTAAAAATGACTTACCTTGCTCTACCATGTGCGGGGTTTCTTGTACTAAATTACTGGTTTGCTTCCAAAGTACTGGGCCAATAACCAAAATAAGGGTAAGCATAACTCCGGTAAATATCAGCATTACAATGACTGTGGCACTAAAGCGTTTTAACCCAAAGCGCTCTAAGTGTACAACCGGCCAATCAAGTAAATAAGCAATCACCAATGCCACTAACACAGGAACAATTAACGAGCCAAAAAAGTACAGTAATGCCACAGAGGCAATGAGTAAAAAAAGTAAGGTGACTGAATGAGGATCTGAGAACTTTCTTTCGTACCATGTTTTAACGTATTCAAACATCCAATGGCTCCACTAGTAATAGTCCTAGGTGTTGATCAAATTTATATGTATATGCATTTTTGCTTAAAAAACGCGTAATATCATCTGCGCTTTCGTCGTTATTTATACTAAACGTTATTGCCTTATTAGATGACTGCGCATTACGAAGCGCTAATTTAAATTGTACAAACTGTTGTGGGCATTTAAATTTTTTTAAATCGCACTCTAACATAACTACTTTACTCGCTAAGTAAAATGAATAATAAGTCGCATATTGTCGGTCATTCTATTTATAAAATGTGAACAGCAGTAACTTTTTCTTAAAACCATTCCAGCAATGGTTTATCCTTATAACATAATTAGCAGTAAGGATAAGTTAATGCCTGGCACGCATAATAAAGCGCAACTACCTAGTAATCCAACTCTCAAAGAGATTAATTGGTATAAAAAGCAGATAAACTGGGGTGAGCTCCCGCCTTTTTATCATCTTGTTGCTTCTTCGGTCAGCGAATCTGAAGGAATATTGGAGCACGGATTTGATAACGCTGTAAAAAGCCTGATCAATAAACGCAATTGGAACTTAGACTTACTTGATGGCTATGAAGATGATTTTGGTGAAATACACACCAAGCATAAGCCGCGTATAGCGCTACACCAAGTATTTACCGACCGAGGCTTTGAGCTCTGGGCGCAACCCTATGCTAAAGATATAATTATTGATCAATACGTTAAAGATAACCGCTTTATGGAGTTTAAAGTATGGGATCCGCATTCAATGAAAAACCTGATCCGCATAAATCAGCTCCATAAGTTTATTGGCTTTTATTTTGAGCGCGGCGACAAGGCCGATAAAGCCATTATTTTACATGCACATAAGGTAGTACATAAAATTATTAAATTTTTGCAGCAGGAATTGAACGTTGTAAAGCTTGATGGAGTCACAATAAAAGAACTCTACCAATTGTGCGAAAAAGACAGCCGTGCAAGCAGCGATGAAATTGACATAGCAAAAATTGCCATTGGTGAACAAATTAACAAGGAATAAAATGCAGCTAAAATCAGCCTTTATCACTTTATGCAGTGCCGCGCTTACCTTTAGCCTACTGGTTAGTGAGCCGTTAAAGGCACAAACAAACTTTACGCTACCCGATTTAGGCACGTCTGCGTTACAAGTTTTGCCACTTGAAAAAGAACAAGCCATTGGCGAAGTGATGATGATGCAAATAAGAGGCTCATCACCGGTAGTAAACGACCCCGTTTTAGACGAATACTTAACCACACTTGGCCGAAAACTTGTGGCTAATGCAAACGACGTGCGTTTTCCTTTTTCGTTTTTTTGGGTAAATAACAACGAAATTAACGCCTTTGCTTTTTACGGCGGGCATGTTGGTGTGCATACTGGGCTTATTGCGCAATCAGATAACGAAAGCCAATTTGCCTCTGTACTTGGGCACGAAATAGCGCACGTAACTCAGCGCCATTTAGCTCGTCGTATTCAGCAACAACAAGACAACAGCGCTCTGACTATTGCAGGCATGATAGCCGGTATCTTAGCCACCGTGGTTGCTCCCGACGCAGGTATTGCTATTATTTCGGCTAACCAAACCCAAGCCGCGTTTAGCCAATTAACTCACAGCCGTGCTGCCGAGCAAGAAGCCGACAGAATTGGTATGCAAACCCTTAATAACGCCGGTTTTGACGCCCGTGCATCGAGTGAATTTTTAACTAAACTTTCAGCGCAAATAAGATATAAGTACAAACCACCCGCTTTTTTACTTACTCACCCATTGCCAGAGAGCCGTGTATCTGACGTACGCCTACGTGCAGAGCAATTCCCTGTGCGCCATTTAAACCCAAGCCTTGAGTTTAATTTAGCAAAAAGCCGAGTACTTGCTCGTTATGCCAATAAGCCCGAAAATGCCGAAGCGTTATTTAAAAAATTAATGCGCGAAAACAGTTACAACAACACCGCGCTTAAATACGGCTTGGGCATAAGCTTACTTGATCAAGATAAACTAGATGAAGCCGCCGAAATTTTAGAGCCGCTATTAGCGCAAAGTCCTAAAAATTTATTTTATATCGATACTCACACCGATTTACTAATAGCGCAAAAAAAAGCCGACGAAGCGGTAAAGTTTTTGGCTGAACTAAACAACTATCGCCCTAACAACCAAGTTATAACTTTAAACTATGCAAATGCGGCATTAGAGGCTAAGCAGTTTGAATTAGCTGAAAACATTTTAAAAAGCTTTTTACTTGAAAAACCCGACCACAACTTAGGCAAACAGCTATTAGCCGATGCCTATAAAAAGCAAGACAAGCTTGCCGCTTATCACGAGGCCAATGCTGATGTGTTATCGCAATATGGCGCGTATATTAAAGCCGCAGACGAAATCCAAAAAGCGCTTAACTTCGTAGAACCCACAGAGCTGGTTAAACAGCAACGCCTAAAAGCCTTACTTACTCAGTATCGCCGTTTACAAAAAGAGCTGGCAAGGCTTTAAGTCTGTCAGCGGTTGCCCTAAAATAGCGGCAAATTACATTTTGGAACTAATTGTATGTCAGTGACTATTTATCATAATCCACGTTGTTCTAAATCGCGTGAAACCCTAGCATTACTTGAGCAAAACAACGTAACACCAAGCGTAGTAGAATATTTAAAAACACCGCTTAACCATGAGCAAATAAGCCAACTTTTAGAACAATTAGGGTTTAGCTCAGCTCGCCAGCTAATGCGCACAAAAGAAGATGCATACAAAGCGCTTAACCTAAAAGAAGAAACCAACGAGTCAGCGCTAATAAACGCCATGGTAGACAACCCTAAACTTATTGAACGCCCTATTGTACAAAACAACGGTAAAGCAGCCCTTGGCCGTCCGCCTGAAAACGTATTAAGCGTATTATAATGACGACTCGCATTGTTGTCCTGTATCACTCAAGCCATGGCTCGGTTGAAGCTATGGCGCACGAAATAGCCGAATCTATAGAGCAACAGGGTGCCACAGCCGTATTGCGTACCTTTGTTGCTAAAAATCCGCACGATATAGTAATTACAAAAGATGATTTAATAAATTGCGACGGCCTTGCTTTTGGCACACCTACCCGATTTGGCATGATGGCATCGCAAGCAAAAACGTTTTGGGAAACCACCAGCGATCTCTGGCTAAAAGGCCAGTTAATAGATAAACCAGCCTGTGTGTTTTCATCGTCAAGCAGTATGCATGGCGGCAATGAAGCCACCTTACTTAATTTATCATTACCGCTACTACACCACGGCATGATGTTATTAGGGGTACCTTACGAAGTACCAGAGTTACTAGCTACGCAAACCGGCGGCACACCTTACGGGGCAACACATGTAGCCGGCAGTAGTAATACGAATACTTTAAGTAAAGACGAAATTAAAATATGCCAAAGCGTTGGTAAACGCCTCACTCACATTGCGAGAAGACTTCAATGAATACCGCTGACACCCCTGCTAAAAAGCCAATTACTGTAAAATTTCAGCGCACCGCTATTTTTGGCTATGTGGGTTTATTACTTTTATTTCCTCTGTGGATGTACTTTGTACCTCCGCTAAATGGCAACGCAAGTTTTGTATCCTTGTTTGTGCCTATAATCCCTTTACTGTTGCCCTTAAGAGGCTTTATTAAAGACAACACCTACACTTACGCCTGGGCTAACTTTGTTGTTATGTTGTACTTTATACACGGCTTAACCATGTTATGGGCTGCACCTGATGAGCTAATATGGGTTTTATTAGAGCTTGTATTTGCCTCTGCCATGTTTATTGGCTGCACATATTACGCAAGGCACCGCGGGCAAGAGCAAGGCTTAAAAATACGTAAGCTTAAAGAAGAGCTCGCAGAGGAAAAAGCCGCTAACGAATACAATAAATAATGCTAATTCGCAAAATAAATTATTTAAGTTGAAAGTTGAAAGTTGAAAGTTGAAAGTTGAAAGTTGAAAGTTGAAATAATACCAATCCGCATAAGTAAGTAATCTATTTTGAGGATGGAAAAACGTGTTGATAGCAAGGCAAAAAATTTGCTATTTAGTTGTTCTAAATGAGAGTTTTTTAACGCAGATAGCGACACGTTTAGCCCCGCAAAATGATTAGATATTATTGCGGATTGGTATAACAGCTTATACATACAAAAAACGCGCTTAACATAACAATGTAAGCGCGTTTTTTTTAGGTTTTTAGTTTGCCATGGCGGCCGCTACACTAATTCGCTCAGTGCAGCCAGTGCAACTATGCTGGCTAATCCAAGCTGAGCTATTAAGCTTAACAACGAAAAAACACGCAACACAAATAATCCCCACGGGTGCTTTATATGTGGATAGAGCGCACAGCGCTTTAAACTCGCCGCAAAGAAAAAACACACCGATGCAATCAATGTAAAAATTAAAGTCAGCTCACTTTTTATAGCAATGCTTTCATCAAAAAAGAAATACAGCTGCAATGGCAATAAAATAGTGACAATTGCGTGTAAGGCGTGCACCTTTTTAATGCGGTTAAACTGCCCTTCTGGCGAAAGCTCTTTTATACCAAAATCGCGCTCAAGGCATTTAACTAAATTGCTTGCTTTAATACTTACTGCTAACCGGTAACAGCTTAAGCCTTCGTTATTACGTGCTCTAAAGTCGTAACCTGCTTTTAGTAATAGCACCATAAGGGTTTCGTTTTTAGCTAACACTGCATAATGCAGTGCAGTATTGCCTAAGGTGTCTTGCGCTTTTTGATCCTGTTTAGCCAACAGGGTTTCTATCACATTTACATAGCCCTTTTCGGCTGCCCACATAAACGCTGTTTTATTGTTTTCATCAGCCAATGTACCAGTGGCACCTTGCTCTATAAAACGCATCGCCATGGTTTGCTTTGCGCTTTTTTGGCTTAAATGAGCAAGTAATGCTTTTTCAAGCAATACAATAGAATCAACATCAGGCGATACTTGCGTTAACAGCGTAAAATAGTCTTTACCGTTTGCTACTTTTTGACTCGCAAGCTCTGTAAGTTCGTTTAAATCAGCAACCGATTCAGGTAAAAAAGCACTTAAACGCTCTCTAAAATCAACTTCTTGCC
Source organism: Pseudoalteromonas sp. R86517 (assembly GCF_042466295.1). NCBI lineage: Bacteria > Pseudomonadati > Pseudomonadota > Gammaproteobacteria > Alteromonadales > Pseudoalteromonadaceae > Pseudoalteromonas > Pseudoalteromonas sp. R86517. The sequence continues at coordinate 1,043,269 of NZ_JAXHCB010000001.1, read as the reverse complement.
ACAGTGCTAGCGTATCGTGTGCACTTAATTTGCTGCCACTATTTAGAGCATGTTCAATTAACGAAAAATAGCGTTTACTAAATAATAAGCTAAACAACGAAAGCGGCGTATCAAGTGCGTTTTGCGCCGCCACACTGGCGTATTTTTCTAGGCGCTGGCAAAGCATTAGCGCCATTGATTCGCTGGTGTATTCGTTATCTAAATAATGATTTTTAACAGCAGCAATGTAAGCGTGCGCATCTTCGTCATATTCACTAATATGCTGAAAATAACACTCTTCAAAGGGTTCAAGCGGGGTTAACCATATCAAATAGTAAATGGGTGGTAGCACAGTGGTGCATACACCGTCATCTTCAATAGTAGAACGACATGCAGGCCAAGCTTCTAAAGCATCTAAAATAAAGGCACCGTTTTGTTCTACAAGTCCTTTAATAAGTAATGGGTATTCCTTTGGCCAAATCAGTACATTTTCCATTAAAACAGCACAACTCCAGTGTAGCTTGATGAGGCGTCAGTTATAGCAGTTTTTAGCTGACACCACGCTTAATCGACGTGCTGATATTCTATCACACCTTTTTTTTGCTGTGAGCTTAAAGTAGATGAATATTAAGAAAATATAAAAGCAGCCAATACACTTTAGTGCGGCTGCTTTTGTGGTTGGAGAGGGTCTTAATCAGGAAGTGAACTATTTATTTTTTAGTTCGGTAATTACTTGCTCTAAACCTACATCAGAAATACGTTGAATGATCTCTTTTTGCTTAGCGCTTAAAAGCGAGATACCTTCGGCAACAATGTCGTAAACTTTCCATTGCTGATCTTTACCTTGGCGCAGCTTAAAATGCAGATCAATCACGGGCGCGTTTGGCTCAATAATTTGCGTTTTAACCGTCGCGTACTCAGAGTCGCTTTTAGCGGTATCTTGTTCAAATACTACTTGCTGGCCGGTGTACTTCATTAGCGCACCTGCGTAAGTACCTGTTAAATAATGCTCTACCGCATCAATAAAGCGTACAGCTTGCTCACGCTCAATGCCTTTAATGTGCTTACCAAGCAATTTAAACGACACAAACTTAATATCTATGTTTGGCATTAAACGCGTCTCTACAATGCGCACCATATCGGCTTTGCTTGCATCGCCTTGTGCATTTACTTTTGCAATATCGCTAAAAAGCGTATCGGCAACGCCTTCAAGCATATGTTGAGGCGACTGCGCCGTTTGCGCAAATAACGCGCTGCTAAAAAAGGCAGCAGCAATAAAAATAGTGTTAAAAAGTTTCATGAGCGTGACCATGTGTGTGATTAAGATGTGGCTAAATTACGCGATTTTAAGCCACAAAAACAGACACAAAAATGCACCTTATTAATGCCAAAACAGCACCAATTAAATAAACTATTTATTTTCAATTAGTTAAGCCTTCCCTGTTAACAGCCCATAAACAAGCGGCATTTTGTCCTCATTGAAAATGTGAATGGGCCACCCTTATCATTTATTTACTCATTCGACTCACACACCAATTTGGTAGTTATGAAAACGGTATATAAAACTTTTACACTTATTTTATTTTTAGTTATTTCTGTATGGGGTAACACGGCGTTTGCGCAGTCTAATCATGGTTACGCCGTAGATGTTCTCAAGGGCGAAGGCAACGTAAATGGCGTTAAGCTGGCTTATCAATATCATGCCCCTAGCTTACAAAACTTAGTAGGCGATGCGCGCTTTTATTTTGAAACCAGCGTTAATATGTGGGAATACCGCCATGGTGACAACTCGCAATCTAATCTTGTTTTGGCTATGTCGCCCGTACTGCAGTTTCCTGCTTTTAGTTTTCATAATACCCCGTTTTATATTGAAGCAGGTATTGGCGTATCGCTTATTGATGAAACTAAATTTGCGGGCAAAAATATTAGTACTCACTACCAATTTGAAGACCGTATTGGCCTAGTTGCAGACTTTGGCCACACAAACGTAGCACTTCGGGTTATTCATTACTCAAACGCCGGATTTAAAGAGCCTAACCCAGGTTTAAACTTTTTAACTCTTTCAGTGGCAAGGCGTTTTTAATCTTCATTCGTATTTAGTATCAATTTGCCACTTAAAAGGGTTAAGTATTAGGTTAAATTGAAATAACTAGCCACAAAAAAGCCCTGATAAATCAGGGCTTTTTATAATTAAAATACACTACTAGCCAACTAACCAATGCGCCATTAAGGCAATAACCGGCAGCGTAATAAGTGTACGTAAAATAAATATAACGAACAGCTCAACAATGTTTACCGGTATTTTACTGCCCAGTAAAAGTGCACCAACCTCAGACATGTAAATTAGCTGAGTTACGCTCATTGCGGCAATAATAAAGCGAGTTACATCACTTTCAATGGTGCCCGCAGCTAAAATTGACGGAATAAACATATCGGCAAATCCCACCATAATAGTTTGTGCCGCGGCCTGTGCTTCGGGTACTTGTAACCACTCTAAAAATGGCACAAACGGCATACCTAAATATTGAAATACCGGCGTGTGCTCAGCAATTATAAGTGCAAATGTTCCTACGGCCATTACAACAGGCAGTACACCAAACACCATATCAAGCGCATTATGTACACCCTCTTTTAAGGTACCTTTAAAGCCCGACGAGTTATTGGCTTTTGCTAATGCTACATCAAGTGAGTGCCCTACTAAGCTTTTACCCGTTGGGATAGCCTCAGCATCGCGATTTGGCTCACTGCCATCAATAAGCAAATCTTTTTTAAAGCGAAGTGGCGGTAAACGCGGCACAATAATAGCGGCAACAACACCGGCTAAACATACGGTGGCATAAAATGGGGCAAATAAGTGCTCTAATTTCACTTGGCCTAAAACCACTAAGCTAAACGTAATAGAAACCGCCGAAAACGTAGTACCAATAATTGCGGCCTCGCGCTGCGTGTAGTGCTTTTGGTCGTACTGCCTTGCGGTCATTAAAATACCAACACTGCCATCACCTAACCACGACGCAGTACAGTCAACTGCACTTCGCCCAGGTACGCCAAATACAGGGCGCATTACCTTAGTTAGCATAGTGCCTGCAAGCTCTAATAACCCAAAGTTAATTAGTAAAGGCAGTAATAAACCGGCCAGTATAAATACCGAAAACAAAACAGGTAATAAGTCGTTTAATACCAAAGCGCCTGTGTTTGCAGAGGTGATTGCCTCGCTACCTAACCCTAAATGGGTCATTAGCACAAACGCCATACCAAATAAACGCACCACTAACCACACTACACTTACATCAAATAAATGTTTTAACAGGGGTGATTGGCAAATAGCGGCGGGTTTAAATACTTTGGTGATCACCGACATAACGCCAGTAATACAAATAATAAGGGTAATAATTGCTTGCGCAGAGCCAGACATCAACGCTTGCACGCCTTTAGCCATTAACGCAATAGGAATGGTCATCCCGTCTGCGGTAGGAATGGGTGTCATAAATAAAAACACACCAATTAACGACGGTACTAAAAAAGTAAACCAAGTGCGCCACGTATAGTGCCCGCGAGAAGGTAACTGAGACATATTTTTTAATCCATAAAAACTACAAAAAGAGCAAAGCGCTCTTTTTGTAGTAAAAACTTATTATTAATTATTAAATTTTGATGCCGCGCTGAATAAGTGCTGCTTCTAACGCTTGTTGTAAACCATTCATGGTGCCAGGTTCGAGTGTTTCGCCTTTGTCATCCATCCAGGTTAAGCTTGTACCGCCTTCTTTAGTTTTGCTCACTAAAATTTGGTATTGGCCTTCTTCAATTGGAAGCTGCGCAACTTCGTCGCCCCAAATAGAATCCCATACACTGCTTTCTGGCTTGTTGTAGTCGGCAGTTATTAAGCCGGTATCGGTTTTAATCTCAACAATAGTAAACGATAGGCGCTCTAAAAAGCCCGAGAAGCGATCGAATACTGCATCGTATGATTGCTCAGTAACAAGTGCAGCATTGCCTTTGTTATCAAAGCCCATTTCTAAAGAAATAATACCTTGGCGCTTGCGGTTTTCTACTTCTAACTGACGATAGCGATAATCAAATTCAGCCACAACTTGGTTAAGCGCGCGTACTTCTAATTGCTGCTTAAGTAAATCGGTTAACGTATCATCACCTTTAAAGTCAATAAGTTCAGCGCGTAACGAAGCAGTACGCTGATGCGATTTTTCTTCAATTGTGAATCTAAAACGCTCTTGGTTTTCGCTTACCTCATCGCCCCACAACCAGCTCTCTTCAGCTTTAATTATTGAGTACCAGTCGGTTTCGATAATACCAAGTAGCTTATCTTCTTTTGTGGTTGTTGCATTATTTTCGGCAATAACCGCTTTAATTGAGTCCCAAACAAATTCATCTAAATCAACAATGCCATCGTTTTTATCAAAGTAAATACGCGCTTGTTTATCGCCCTCTTCTACCCAGCTACCTTTAGCAACAGTTAAAACCTGTGCTGGTGGACGATAGTTTGTTGCCTCAGGGTTGTTATCGTATTGGCCCACATCCATTTTATAAACCGGATCTTGCGCTGGTTGAGATAACGATGGCGGGGTTTTAACACCTTCATGCGTACGATAATTGCGTTCGTTGTGCGCTTCATTAATAAAAACATTACACCCTGATAAACTTACCAATACACTCACTGCAAGTGCTTTTGGGATCCAATACTGCACAGATATTTCTCCTTAGCATACCCTTTAATTGTTTTACACGTATATGAGTGGGTAATACCGAATTTGGTTCAGTGTAAAATCAACATTAACTTTACATTTATTATTTGGCTGTCTAATTGCAATAAAGTTCACACCTAAGTGTTATAAAATCAATCACAACAAAAAGACAAATTTTAGCTATGGTACTTTCCTGTGCCAGTAAAAACAAGGAACACAACGCTTTAAAGCGCCTTTAATTAAGCGCCTATGTAGTTTAGGGCGCTTTTTGTGTTAAACTTCGCCGCCGTGCAACGTAGTGTATGCGCAGCGGGCTATACCAACTCGGTTGTTATATTTCAAAAAACGTAGGTATTAAACTTCATGACTGCATTTTCAAATCATCAAATTGTTTTAACCGCTATTGGCGAAGATAGACCGGGAATTGTAAGTGAACTTACACAGCTTGTAAGTGATTGTCATTGCAACATTATAGATAGCCGAATAGCTATTTTAGGCAGCGAATTTACCTTTACCATGCTGCTAAGCGGCGATATGTCGGCCATTAGCCGCATAGAGCACACCTTGCCTACTAAAGGCATGGAGCTAGGCCTACTCACCATGATGAAGCGCAGCACCACTCGCCACACCGAAAGTGAATTTTGCGCAGGCTATACCCTTGAATACACAGGGATAGACACCCCAGGTACACTGAGTAAAGTAACGCGTTTTTTTGCCGATCACCACATTAGTATCTGCTCATTAAAGTCAGACACCTACGATGAAGAAACCGACACTAAAATGCGCTGCGAAATTGAGTTTAATATCCCAGTAGAGGTTGATATAGACCAATTTAAAGTGACCTTTGAAAACCTTTCGCACAATCTTAACGTAGATTATATTTTTAAACGTATTCGCTAAGGAGCACAGCATGAACAAAATTAGTCCATTACAAGCCGGTGATACAGCACCAGAATTTAGCTTACAAAACCAAAATGACGAAACAGTCACCCTAAGTGAGCTGTTAAAAGAGCAACAAGTACTGGTGTACTTTTACCCTAAAGCATCAACACCGGGTTGTACGGTTCAAGCCGAAAACTTACGTGACCAACAAGCGCAGCTTGCTCAATTTAACACCCGAGTTGTAGGTATTAGCCCAGACCCTATTAAGCGCCTTAAAAACTTTGAAACTAAAAAAGAGCTTAACTTTGATTTACTCGCCGATGAAGATCACGCCATTGCTGAAGCATTTGGCGTATGGGGCTACAAAAAGTTTATGGGTAAAGAGTATGACGGTATTCACCGCTTAACCTTTTTAGTAGGCCAAGACGGTAAAATTAAACACTTATTTGATAAGTTTAAAACCAAAGATCACCACCAAGTGGTTTTAGATTACTTAGCGGCGGAATAAGTTAGCTGTAAGCTGTAAGCTGTAAGCTGTAAGCTGTAAGCTGTAAGCTGTAAGCTGTAAGCTGTAAGCTGTAAGCTGTAAGCTGTAAGCTGTAAGCTGTAAAAAAATATACAAAAGCGTTGCTCTAGGGCAACGCTTTTTTATTAGCGTTTATTGAATAAAGTACAGTGACTCGTTACATAATAAATTAACCATAAGCGCCACTTGAATATATAAGCTCGTAACTGTGGCTATAAATTTCTAAAATATTGCCAAACGGGTCTTCCATGTAAATCATGCGGTATGGTTTTTCCCCTGGGTAATAATAGCGCGGCGCTTTCATACGCTTTTTACCGCCCGCGGCCACTATTTTATCAGCGAGTCCTTCTACATCAGGGTCTTGTACGCATAAATGAAATATTCCCGTTTTCCAATACTCAAAATTATTTTTTGGGTTTTGCTGATTTTTAAATTCAAATAGCTCAACCCCCACCCTATCCCCTGTTGATAAATGGGCTATTTTAAAACTGCCCCACCCAGCACCAAATACATCAGTACACATTTCACCAATAGGTGACTTATCTTCTGTTATTTGTGTAGGTTTCATAATTAAATACCAGCCCAGCACTTCAGTATAAAATTTAACAGCTTGTTCTAAGTTTGGCACTGACACACCAATATGCGAAAACGTGCGCGGATAAGGCATTGGCGAATCGTCTAAGCCATTTGCTTGCCTTTATCAGCTGCTTGCAGGTTGGCATTAGCATTTAAACTTGTAAACAGCATAGGCAGCGCCGCCGCACCCAACCCAGCAGCCGATAACTTCATAAAATCTCTTCGATTTAGCTCTTTTTTACTCATGGCATGTTCCTTAACGGCAAACGCGTTAAATGTAATTAAAGGAATTAATTAGCCATGATAAATGAATGTAGTGAGGACAAAAAATTATCAAATATGATATTAATGATTACGTTTTGTGATGGTGAGAGCTGTAATATATTTATTATTTTACTGGCGTTCTATAAATATTTAGGTTTTGTAATACATTATCTGCAACTAAAAAATTAGGTATAACATCTACGAGCAAAGCGCCTGATTTCAACGCAACCTTTATACTTGCCGCATTTTTCTCTAGGCACCTAAATTCGATAAATTTAACATGAGTGCTCGTGAGTAGCTGCGGAGCTTTTGAAATTATTTGACTAATAATCCCGTTACCATGCGCGTTTTGAGCTAACCAATAGCCTAATTCAGCAACTGCCGAATCGGGACATATCGATTTAATGGCAAATACACCACAAAACTTACCTTTAAAGTTTATTTTGAACCATCGTGAACCACTTTTTCCGCTATTTACTCGTTCAAAAATATATTTATGGGCCGACGCTATGTCTGACACATCTTTAACCCAGTAAAGATATTTTGCTAAATTAATACGGTTTTCATTAACTAATCTTAAAACATCAGGAGCATCACTTTCTAATAAAGGTGAGAGCTTTATGTCTTTTGATATTTTTATATGTAAATACTTTTCCATTTAACTTTTGATCTCCGTATATCCTTAATTACACTTTAAAATACCCAAAATAAACTTTAAGTGGCTAATTTCCAATCTATTTGATAAAAAGATAAAAAAAGGAGAATTTAATTTTGAGTAAGGCAATCAAGTTTAGAGTGTATTTAGTCGCATTGATTATATGTGTTATTGGCTTTATGTTTTCACCAGCCAGTAGCCAGTTTTATACAAACCCGTTTTATATTGGCAGTTTTATTTTTGCAATCGCGCTAATTGTGAATGTTATTAATTACTTTTGCCCAAATTGTAAGAAAAACCAGGTAATGCAATCAGCTACTAGCTATCGCCTGCCAAAAAATAAATGCTATCACTGCGGGGAAGAAATTAATTAGCCTTTTAGGATGGCCCTTTGCTTATCCGACCTACGCGTTTAAATAAGCTGGTGTGGTGGTTTATATAAAGAGTGAGTAATGGAGTTGTGGTGTTGGGTTTCGTTTCACTCAACCCAACCTACTAGAGAACCTTAGGAGAACCTTAGGGGTCACCCATTAGAAAGTTCCGGTCAAGCAGGCACCTGTGTTTTCTTGATCTTTTTATTCAAAAACCAAGTGTTTTTTATTATTTAAACTCAATTTAAATATGACTACGCACCTAGTAATGACGTCGATTGGTGTGAATATGCACCAGTCACCCATATGAATTTAGGCAGTTTAATTAAGCATTATTGATGATTAATTAAGGCCCTTGGCTTTCGCCTCAGTCATCGTTTAGTACCAATGTCAGTCCAGTTTCTGGCTGTGTTTACACACTGCGCTGTAACAAGTCTGTGGTTTATGCTTACACATAACCAACCCTGTGTGGCTCAAACATTGGGCATATCCAGTATTTAAAATATGAGCGGTTAGCGTGCAGGCTCAATCAAATCTAATGGTTTTACCAACCCCATTACGAGCTCAACACGTTAACCTAATTTGTTTTATAGACGCTAAGCAAACGCCTTGTGTTCATCGAATGGTACATTGTCTTTAAGCACGTGATAACACGCTCTTGCGAGCTTATGTGCAACCGTTTTAATCGCAACTACCTTGTTTGTTTTAGCCAGTTTTCGTTGATAATATTTTTTGATTGTCGGGTTGTACCGAATGGCAAAATTAGCGGCCTCAGTAAACGCCCACGCTAAATAACGATTGCCATTCTTCTGATTCGTAGCGCCTTTTTTCTTTCCATTACTGTACCTTGCTCCTTTAACACAGCGACAATACGATGAGAAATTCCCTGGGCTATTAAAACGTTTAATAGTGCCTGTCTCTAACATAATGGTCAGTGCTAAGGTATTCCCAATTCCATCAATACTGGTTAGGTTCATAAACTCAGGGGAGAGTGATGTTTGTTTTAAAATAGCGCCTTCTATCACATTAATTTGCTGTTGAGCACAGCGTATTAATGAGAGGTTAGAAATGACTGACAGTGCTGTATTCATTGAGCTAAAGTCTGCATGTACTTGCTCAACATTGACGCCTTTTCTGATAGCGGCCATTTGTTTGATTTTGTTGCTACTGAGCTTGTATCCAAGATGACGCATGTAACAACTTTGCACTGATAATAAGTTTTTAGTGGACTGTTGAACAATGTCCATTCGTTTACGCATTAAGTCGCGAACAGCCCTGAGCTCTCGAGGATAAATATAGCCCTCAGGTAGAATGTTTAAACGTAGCATTTCAGCTAACCAACACGCATCACTGTGGTCATCGGCATGCTTTAAGCCTGAATACTGTTGAATTGCCGCAGGGTTCGCTAGGTGAAGTGTAAACCCTTCATCCATTAAAGCATCGACTAACCAATACCAATTAAAAGTTGATTCAACAACAAGCCCTTTTAGATTGTCTTTATAAGGGGTTAGAAAAGATAAAATGACAGAGGTGTCATTATTTAGACGCTTGCAGGTAAGTGTTTCACCTTGCTCATTAATGATAGCAATAACACAATTATTTGAATGCAAGTCAATTCCACCATATAGTTTCATACTAAGCTCCTCGAGATACAGTTTATGTTTTGGTCAACACAACTGTATCGAAAAACTCGAGGAGCTTTCTATATGATTATCAAATCTTGACTTCATACATCATAAATTATTTAGCTATTTATATTTGTCGAAACTTAAATAAGTTACTGTGTCGGATGGCGCTTCGCTTATCCGACCTACGTGTTTAAATAAGCTGGTGTGGTGATTTATATAAAGAGTGAGTAATGGAGTTGTGGTGTTGGGTTGAGTTTCGTTTCACTCAACCCAACCTTGTATCTACGTAATATAACTTAACGCCGAGCAGCTTATCGCTTACAGCTAAGCACTTACAGCTGCTCTTTCGCTTTAGCTAATCCCTAAATACTTATGTACCTGCACTGATAAGCGCCAGTTTTTGGCAATACAGGTGTCGATGGCTAATTTGGTGGCTGACACTTTTTGGCTGATTGGTTGTAAGTATACAAGCTTCGGGTTAACACCTGTTTTGGCAAATAGCGCTTCAAGCTCTTCTACGTGCTTTTGCATCGCTACTGGGTGCTTTATTTCGTTGGCGCGCTTCATGGCGCTGGTAAGTACTTCGTAACCGCCGCGCATGTTTATTTTAGGCGATACGGTAACCCAGGTTTGCTCAGGGGCGAGTATTTCAAAGGTGCCGCTGGTTTCTATTTGTGTTGTAAAGCCGTTATCGTGCAATAGCTGACACACTGGGTTTAAATCGTACATACACGGCTCGCCGCCGGTAATTACAACATGCTTTGCTGTATAGCCACGCGATTTAAATAGCTCAAGTACTTGCTCGGCGCTGGCATCGGCCCAATGATCTGAATCGGCTTTTTTTTCTACCGTTTCATCAAGCGATACTTTGTACACGTTATCGACTTCCCAAGTTTGTTTAGTATCACACCATGCGCAGCCCACTGGGCAGCCTTGCAAACGCAAAAATATTGAGGGTGTGCCGGTAAAACTTGCTTCACCTTGGATGGTTTCAAACACTTCATTAATTTTGTACAAAAGAGATCTCACTTACTGCCTAGCTGCAAAATTGCTACTATAAAAGACGAAAAAGCGCTGCCCAAAAATTGTTATTTAAGCTGCGGCCGTGTAGTATATCGCGCCCTGATATAAACCTCTATTAAAACTAAAGAGCAATCCAGATATGACGCAAAAAGTAGTTGTTATTTATTCCGGCGGTATGGATTCGTTTACCGTATTAAATAAAGCCTTACAACAAGGCCATGATGTTTATGCCCTTTCATTTGACTATGGTCAGCGTCATGTTAAAGAGCTTGAAGTGGCTGCAAACGTGTGTGAAAAACTTAATGTTCCACATAAAATTGTAGATATATCAGCTATTAACCAGCTTATTGGTGGCTCATCACTGACTGATGATATTGATGTACCAGAAGGTCATTACGAAGAAGAAAGCATGAAAAGCACCATAGTGCCTAATCGTAATATGATTTTGCTTTCGCTGGCGGTTGGTTACGCTGTGTCTTTAAAAGCGAGCAAAGTATATTATGGCGCGCATTCGGGGGATCATGCTATTTACCCTGATTGCCGTCCTGAGTTTGTGCAAAAAATGGATGATGTATGTCGTATTGCTAACTACGACGCTGTAGAAATTTTTAGCCCGTACTTAAATAACACCAAAATTGATATTTTAACCGATGGCATAAAAATGGGCTTAGACTACAGCCAAACATGGACTTGTTATAACGGACGCGAAAAAGCCTGTGGTAAATGTGGCGCCTGCCAAGAACGTTTAGAGGCATTTTCGCTTAATAACGTCACTGATCCAATCGAATACGAATAACCGCTAGTTACGGGGTTTTCAGTGAAAGTACGGTTAATTTATTAGCGCTGAACGCAAAAAGGCTATCATCTCGGTAGCCTTTTTAGTATTTGCTTGAAAATTACAACCAGCGTTTTACTTTGTTTTTATACTCTGTGAATTCTTGGCCAAATAATTTGCTAAGCGCCCGCTCCTCAGGAATTATTTGAAAAAACGTTAAATAAGCAATAAACCCAGCAACACATAAAAGTGCCCACAGCGAACTAAGCCAAATACCCCAGCCTGCTAAAATAAACGCAAAGCCCACATACATAGGGTTACGTGAAATTTTATATACGCCACTGGTTACCAACTTTGATGCTTGCTCAGGCTTATTTGGATTAACTGTGGTACGTGCAAGTTTAAAGCTTACCACTCCGGCTATACAAAATGCGCACCCTATAATGACTAAGCTTGCTGCTAAGTAGGCAATAAACGCAGTAAAATCAATCACACTGTAATGCGCTATTAACGCCATAATGCCTGCAAAAACGAGCACGACAATAACCGGAGGTATTTTATTATTTAACATAGCAACTCACTGTATTGATTATAAAATAAAGTTCTATAAGTCTGTAAACACTATACCCGTTTGCATTAATACACAATTAAATACAAGGTTAACGCTGGCATAGAGCACGTTAAAACTGCTGATCAAAGCAACACAATAAAAATGTTGGCTTTAAAGTCACACGGTTTAATCTCAAATAGACTTATTAATTATGCCATTAGTTATTAAACAATAACGCAGGTGTATCAATGATGAACACAACTCCACGCTGCAATCGACAAATAAAGTTACAATTGTCAGATTTAACCGCTGCTAAATATGGTTATACTTTATGCAACAGTTAAAAATATAAAAAGGAAGTGGTTATGTCAGGCACTACAATGATAGTACTTATTGTGCTTATATCGGTTGGCTCTGGGGTTATTTACGATATGTACAAAAAGCACCTTGAATTTAAACACAAAATGCAAGATAGCAACCAAGATGCAAATAAACAACTGGCCGAGGTAAGTGCTCAAGTGGTTGCTTTAAAAGAGCGCGTGCAAACGCTTGAGGCCATAGTGACAGACTCAAGCTACACCACAAAAGAAGAGATTAACCGCCTTTAAAAACGATATAAATGTGCATTTTCTGGCTGCTCTATACCGTGGGCAGCTAAAAAACCATCTATAGCTTGGCCGCAACCTTGTGGCGCACGCGAACTATCAATTTCAAAATTAAGCTTATTTGCATGTTGCTTGCCAAGCGAGCACAGCCCCAACACTTTAGGCGAGCGCATTGCCACACTAAGTGCACCAATTTTTTCTACGCAATTGTGTTTACTAAATCGGGTAAACCCTTGGTATTTAAATTGCTCACTCACATACTCATTACTAATATCAACCAGGGCATTAATAAGGCCATGTAAAAAGCTATTTGCGCTGCTATCACTGGTTAAAAATGCAAAGGTTTTATTATTAAATTCAGTAAGCTGACAAGTGTCGCAGTGTAATTTTAAGGTGTATAACCACTGCTGCGAGCTTATTTGCTGCATAGCACTTAGTGATACCTTAGCACCTGCAAATACTAGCCGTTTTAATAACTGATCAATAGTATGACGCTCCCCATTGCCCGGCGGCGCGTGTGCAATAACAAGCTCTGCATTTTGTGCCATAACCGGTAAATCATGATGATTATTAAATGGCGTGCTGGTGGTATTATTGCTGTGAGTAAGTTGAAACAGCTCTCTTACCTCGTGCTCTCGCGCTATTTTAAGCGCTAAAAACGCTGTTTGAATAAGCTCGGAGGTTGGTAAGTTTTCCTCTACTATCCAGCGCCTGCCAAACAGTAATTTTTTTGCTGTGCCCTCACCCGCGTAACTACTGGTTTTGTAATTATCGGGGCTGAGTACGGCAACTTGTAAATAAATTTGCTGATCTTTTTGTGCAGCAAGCACTCTAAAGTGCGCTGAAAAACTTATATTTTGAAGCACTTGATTAACGCTTTGTAAGGTGTGTTTATAGCGTAAAAAGTGCTGTGGAACTATCCAGCTGTTATTAGCAAGTTGCACTAATGGAGCATACGAAATTGGCTGCTCGTAGCTGTTTTGCCATTTTTGCTCTGCACTGAGCAGCGGCTCAATGCGACTTTTTTTATCTGACATACATAAACCAAATAAACTCGCGCAAGGCGATATAATCTATGTTGATGTTACGTTTTTGCGCCTTGCATTAGATCACACTATTAGCGCTAAATAAGCCATTTTTAAGCGTCGCTGAGTTTTTTATAATCTGTTATAACTTTTTGATAATAAAGCTCATCTTTATTAAGCATTTTATTATAATGAGTGAGTAACTGTTTAAGGTATTGCCTGTGCGATGCATTATTTAAATCCCACATGCTGTTACCGGTAGATGTGAGCAACGCTGTGCTACGTTGACTTACCTCTATAAGCTCATAATAGCGGTTGTTTTCAGTGATTAATTGCTCGCTCTCAAGGCCTAAGCCTAATTTGGCTAAACCACTGCGCAAATGATAAGTATGGTGTATAGGGCAAACTATAAAGCGGGTGCTTGCTACAGATGCCACGCAATTGTTTTTAATAATGCCAGTAACAAGTTTTAGTAACAGCTCGCCACCAACACCTGCAATAACCACAGTATTTAACGCATTTGGAACGAGCTTTATTTCTCTTACATCTTGGCAATCTACTTTATATTGCGCACCACTTGGCAGTGTTTGGCTAATATTTGTAAGGTGCTCGCTCAGCTCGGTCATTATTTTATCTACCACATCGACAAAATTAATCTGTTTTGCAGCGCGGCGCTTTAATAGTGCAATGCCTAAGTAACCATGATCGCAGCAGCAATCCCAAATAACATCAACGGGGTTAGTAATTAACGCATTAATTGCGTTTAAACGCTTACTCAGTTTCATTTAATACCAATTAGCTTAATTAAGTGATCTATTTTGAGGCTGGAAAAACGTGTTGATAGCTAGGCAAAAAATTCGCTATTTAGTTGTTCTAAATGAGAGTTTTTTAACACAGATAGCGACACGTTTAGCCCCTTAAAATGATTAAGTATTATTGCGAATTGGTATAAGTTGCGGTATGCGCCGTTTTATACACTAACGCTTTTAAGCTTTTATTGCTGTCTACTTCTACAAACCGGGCCGTTGGTGCAAGGCGCTCAACAAATTCTATTGCTCCTTGGGTGTGCTCGTTTATTAAAGCTTTAAACGCATCTTCGCTAAGCTCTGGGCTATTAGCGCATAATAAAAGCTGTGTGGTATCGCACAGTAGTTCGGGTAATCTGCGCAGCACCTTTTGATAATCTTTAGTTAGAATAAAGCTGCCCTTTTGAAAGCTTGGCGGGTCTACAATAATTAAATCAAACGGCGCTGCTTTTTTTAATTTACCAAATGACTTTAAAATATCGTGCGGTAAAAAACTCACTCCGCGCTCAAAACCATTAAGTTGGTGATTTTGCTTACCTACTTTAAGTACGCCTTTGCTCATATCCATGTTCATAACGTGATCGGCCCCGCCTTGCATTGCCGCAAGCGAAAAACCACACGTGTATGAAAACAAATTAAGTACTTTTGCATGTTTACTATTGGCAGAGACAAACTCACGCCCACTTCGCATATCGGGGAATATTCCGGTGTTTTGGCGGCTTGTTAAATCCACTAAAAAACCAATGCCGTTTTCTTTTACCACATGTGGCGAGGGAAGATTACCATGCACTAAACGATTACTGCTTTGTACACCCGCGCGCTGTTGATACACCAATGCAGATATTAATTCAGGGTGATGCTGCTGCGCCCACGCCCAAAGGGTACTGGTCAGTGTATTTAACGTGGCTTCGTCAATTTCATCGTACGAAATTAAAAACAAGCTTGGCGGATAAAAGTCTAAATTAATATGACTTAGCGATGCCACGCTATGGCCGCGGCCATGAAATACGCGGCATAGTTCGTTTTGTAGTAATGGCGCATCTTCAAGCGCGCTTATTAGGGGCGAAAAATCGGGTGTCATTTAGTTAATCAACTGTTGTTGTAGTTCGTGTATTTCGTCGCGTACAGACGCGGCTTTTTCAAATTCAAGATCGCTGGCATAAGCATGCATTTTGCTTTCAAGCTGTTTAATTTGTGTGGCAATTTCTTTAGCACTGAGTATTTTTTTAGACTCTTTACGCACCAGTTTAAGATTATCTTGTGGTGCGGCTTCTTCGCCCACATCCATAATATCGGTGATCTTTTTAACCAAGGCTTGCGGCTCAATGCCGTGCTCTATGTTGTAGGCATGCTGTTTTTCACGACGGCGCTGCGTTTCACTAATCGCTTTTTCCATCGATTTAGTTACTTTGTCGGCGTATAAAATGGCGCGCCCGTCGAGGTGGCGAGCAGCACGACCAATGGTTTGAATAAGCGAACGTGCCGAGCGTAAAAAGCCTTCTTTATCTGCATCTAAAATGGCAACTAGCGCCACTTCTGGCATATCTAGACCTTCTCTTAATAAGTTAATACCCACTAACACATCAAACACACCGGCGCGTAAATCACGAATTATTTCAACGCGCTCTACGGTGTCTATGTCTGAGTGCAGGTAGCGCACTTTTACGTTGTGCTCGCTTAAGTAATCGGTTAAATCCTCAGACATACGCTTGGTAAGGGTGGTTACCAATACTCGCTCACCTTTTTCTACACATTTATAAATTTCTGAGAGTAAATCATCTACTTGAGTGCCTACAGGGCGTATTTCTATTTCTGGGTCTAACAGGCCAGTTGGGCGTATAACTTGCTCTGCTACTTCTCCTGCGCTGCGCTCTAATTCAAAATCACCCGGCGTTGCAGATACATAAATCGTTTGTGGTGCTATGGCTTCAAATTCTTCAAAGCGCAATGGGCGGTTATCCATCGCCGATGGCATTCTAAAGCCATATTCAACTAGGTTTTCTTTACGGCTTCTATCGCCTTTATACATGGCACCTATTTGCGATACGGTTACGTGCGATTCATCGATGATCATTAATGCATCATCAGGAAGATAATCGAGTAATGTGGGTGGTGGATCGCCCGGTGTACGCCCCGACAAATAACGGCTGTAGTTTTCTATGCCCGAGCAATAACCAAGCTCGGTCATCATTTCTATGTCGTATTGTGTTCGCTGCGCTATGCGCTGCTCTTCTACTAATTTATTGGCACTTAATAATTGCGCTCTGCGTTCTTTAAGCTCGGCTTTTATTTTTTCTATGGCATCAAGAATTTTTTCGCGTGGCGTTACATAGTGCGTTTTAGGGTAAATAGTGGCACGAACTATATGTTTTTCTACCGCACCAGTAAGGGGATCAAAAATACTAAGGCGCTCTATTTCGTCATCAAACATTTCTACGCGTACTGCATAGGTGTCTGACTCGGCAGGAAATATATCAACAACTTCGCCACGTACACGGTAAGTACCACGGCTAAAGTCAATGTCGTTACGGGTATATTGCAGTTCAGCTAAACGGCGCAGCATATCGCGTTGGTCGACCTGTTCGCCTACTTTTAAAAGCAGCATCATTTTCATGTATGAGTCGGGGTCGCCCAAACCATAAATAGCCGACACAGAGGCCACTATTATGGTATCGCGGCGCTCAAGCAATGCCTTAGTAGCACTTAAACGCATTTGCTCTATGTGCTCATTAATAGAGGCGTCTTTTTCTATAAACGTATCGCTGGCAACCACGTAGGCTTCTGGCTGGTAGTAATCGTAGTAAGATACAAAATACTCAACTGCATTATTAGGAAAAAACTCTTTCATTTCTCCATATAACTGCGCGGCTAGTGTTTTATTATGCGCCATTATTATTGTCGGGCGATTTAAATCGCTAATAATATTGGCCATGGTAAATGTTTTACCTGTACCTGTAGCACCGAGTAAGGTTTGATGCGCAAGCCCGGCTTCTAAGCCTTCTTCAAGCTGTTTAATCGCTGTGGGTTGATCGCCCGCGGGTTTAAATTGTGACTTTAGCTCAAAGTGATCACTCATTCATTTACTCCGTTACCGTGTTACTGCATATTGCGTCTAGCTCTTTTACAAACCATTTGTACGCGACTAACCCTGTGAATACATTACCGATTGCAGCGCCAATAAATAAACCAATCAAGCCACCTAGCATACTGCCTACATAAGCAAAAGGCAGGTAAAACACAAACAAACGAATAATACTTAAAAACAATGCATTCATAGGTTTGTGTAAAGCATTAAACGATGAATTTGATAAAATGATCACCCCTTGAAAACCATAACTTAGCGGTATGGTGTATATAAAGAGCTTAATAACATCGATTACAGCTTGTTCTTTACCAAATAATTGGCTTATTACC
The DNA here is from genome assembly GCF_042466295.1 of Pseudoalteromonas sp. R86517. Taxonomy (NCBI): domain Bacteria; kingdom Pseudomonadati; phylum Pseudomonadota; class Gammaproteobacteria; order Alteromonadales; family Pseudoalteromonadaceae; genus Pseudoalteromonas; species Pseudoalteromonas sp. R86517. The sequence continues at coordinate 1,025,490 of NZ_JAXHCB010000001.1, read as the reverse complement.
CCTGACAGCGAAATGAGTAAAATATAAATAGCAAATTGCCATATCATCACAAATTTAAGCGTACCAATGTACGCCTCTTTTACGCGGCCTAATTTACCCGCCCCAAAGTTTTGGCTAACAAAAGGAGGCAATGTCATCGACAAAGCCAGCACTAAAATACTGGCAATTGATTCAATACGGCTGCCCACACCAAAAGCGGCAACCGCTTCGGGTCCATGATTGGCAACGAGTGCGGTCATCACAGCCATTGCTACTGGGGTAAGCATGTTAGCCCCCGCTGCGGGTAAACCTATTTTAAGTACTTTTTTAATTGCACTTGCCGCAGTTTGATTACCTGCTTTTAAACTTAATAGCCGCTTTTTAACGCCCAGCACATATAAAATAATAACAACCGCTACGCCCCAGGCAATAACACTGGCAATAGCGGCACCTTGAATGCCTAATGCCGGTACTGGGCCCCAGCCAAATATCAAAATAGGATCGAGTATGGCATTAATAAGCCCTGCCCCACCCATTACTATGCTGGGTGTTTTAGTATCGCCACTGGCTCGTAATACCGAATTACCTATCATGGGGGTAATTAAAAATACGCTGCCAATAAACCAAATATTCATATACTCATGAATAAGTGGCAGCACTAATTGTCCGGCCCCTAATAAAGTGAATATTGGGTCGATTAGTAAATATCCAACAAACGAAAGTAAAATAACTAATAGTAGCGCCACAATAAGCGACACACTGGCATCAAAACGCGCCTCTTCTATTTTATTACTGCCTAAGGCTTTCGCTATCACCGCTGATGTGCCAATACCTAAACCTATGGCTAGGCTTATTACCGTAAAGGTTACCGGAAACGTAAAGCTTACCGCCGCAAGGGGCTCTGTGCCCAACATACTGATAAAAAATGTATCGACTATATTGAACATCATTAGCGTGACCATGCCAAATATCATCGGGATGGTCATTTTTTTCAATGTAGGCAAGATGGGATCGTTAAGTAAATCTGGGCGTGATTGAGAATGTGAAGTTTCGCGCATGGAATAAATAAGCCTCTTTTACTGAGCGAGCCATTTTAAAGCATCATAGCAATTCAAGCCACGGATTTATCAATGGATTTCATACTAATAATAAAGCAACAATTAAAAAAATAGCTAAAGTTGAATTTTTAAGCATTTGTGCACAAATACGCCCTTAGAGCGCCAAAAAACAATAAGTGAACATTTTTATTACTTTTTTAACATTTAACCCTGCAAATTCGCTGAATTTTTACACAGCGCGGTATTAATCTTTATCGTAACGAATTAATTTACTCATCGTTGCATGGTAATTCAGCATGCATTTATAACCCTATGTTTTTTATAGTAATAAAAAAATCGTTTTAAAAGCTTGAAATCGTTGTAGCGCCCTAAAACTCTGGTCGGGACAGTGTTCTTAAAGTTTCATAAACAGAGTTATCCACAGAAACCGTGGATAACTCAGCTGAGCCCGCATTTATAAAGGCTTGCGCGCTGGCTAAAATTCAGCTCAGGTCCTACCTTTGTTCAAAGTTAAAGTTAAAAACTTATCAATGCTTGCAAACAAAAAATTAAGCTAAGCCAAATCTTTGTGCCTAATACAGCTATAAGTGTCTTAATTAGTTAACGCAAATATTTAGCAACTTATTGATTGTTTTGTTTTTGTACAGCTTTTTGAAATAAAGTTTTCAGCCACGGCTTTATTAGTTTAACCCCTCTTAAATACCGTAATACGAAAAAACTACCCTGCTGGATTTTTTAAAAAGATCTGCTAGCTAAATTTATACTCGGTTTTATGACAACCAGGTTAAATACAAATTTACTGATTTGCCGCAATAAATTTTGTCTCAGCGGCATTTTTTACACATAAATTAAACAATGGCTATTTTATCGGCGCTGTTTTTTTCACATTGGTGTGAGTCTAAATAGAGATTTACCGCCGTGTTTTGCATAAATAGAGTTATAAAATGCGCAGATCGAACATAAAAACAACGAATAAACTTCTTTTTTAAATTTATGACTTTTATATGTTGACACTTTGCGGCTCCATCATTAATATTTCGCCCCGTTGAAAGGCATGACGCTTCCCCCTTAGCTCAGTTGGTTAGAGCGACGGACTGTTAATCCGCAGGTCCCCCGTTCGAGTCGGGGAGGGGGAGCCAAGTTTTTCAATCATAAACGATTCCCCCTTAGCTCAGTTGGTTAGAGCGACGGACTGTTAATCCGCAGGTCCCCCGTTCGAGTCGGGGAGGGGGAGCCAAGTTTATGTTTATGATGTAGTTCCCCCTTAGCTCAGTTGGTTAGAGCGACGGACTGTTAATCCGCAGGTCCCCCGTTCGAGTCGGGGAGGGGGAGCCAAATCATAAAATTACATCTCTATTTGTTCCCCCTTAGCTCAGTTGGTTAGAGCGACGGACTGTTAATCCGCAGGTCCCCCGTTCGAGTCGGGGAGGGGGAGCCAATCATAAGAATTTCATAGACATTTCAGTAATTTTCCACTACTCTTCTGCTTTATAACTAAAACATAATATCTATTCTAATGTGTTGCTATTAGTTGAATGATCAAGGACCTGATTCCTTTCCTTTTGAACTATTAAAAGATTGATAACATGGCTGGCTTTAAAAAACTTATTTTTATACAAATCCTGTCTTGGCTTGTATGTGTTGCGGCTGGAAGCTACTTCATATCTGTAAGCTTTAATAATGCAGTAAGTGAAGCACAAACTTCAGCGCAAACCAGTGTAACACGTTACATTAACAGCTTAACAAGTGATGAGCTTTCGCCTGAAAGTATAAAAAAAGCGATTGGCGATGGTAAAACATTTTCAAACTTTATACTAAGAGATTACCAAGGGGCTGAGGTATTTTCAGTTAACTCCCCTACCCAGCTACCCATGTTTGCTAAATTTATTCAATCTAGCTTTAATTCGGTTCGCCCACAGTTTGCCGTTAACGACGCTGCAGATATAAAAGTAGAATTTACCCTCAGCATTGAACGTTTAGCGCAGCAGCTACAAACCTCGTTATTTATAGTTATATTTATTTCTGCCTTTTTAGTGGTTATTCCTATCATATTAATGAAGTCTATTTTTCATAGCTTAAATAAAAATATCAGCATGACCGTTGCCGATGTAATAGACATTTATATTAACCAAAATCAAATTGGTGACGACTTAGACACCGCACTTGATGCAAGTAAAATGAAAAAGCTAGGTAAAGATTTAATCCCGAGCTTTAATCGCCTTTCGCATTTTTTAAAAAATAAAAATGATGATATTCAAAACGCTGCCCTAAGTATCAAGCAAGAAGCCTATAAAGATGTAATTACCGAATTAGGTAACCGTAATATGTTTGTTGAATATTACGAAAAACACATCGAAAACAGTGAGCGCAGTACGTTTGGTTCGTTAGCGCTTGTACGCTGTAGTGAGCTGCAAACTATAAACCAAAGCCGTGGCTACCAAAAAGGTGATGACTACGTTAAAGGTGTGGCGGATATAATTAAGCATATAAGCGGCACTTACACCGGCAGCCAAGTATTTAGGCTAAATAGCTCAGACTTTGTCATTGTACTACCTAATACCCCACTTAAAGAAGCAGAGCGTTTTGGTGAAAACCTGCAATCGCGCTTTACTCAATACCAACAAAATCAAGAGCTAAGCTCTGTGGCTAACACAGGTATTGTGGGCTACGAAAAAGGCAAACCGCTGGGTGAGCTATTATCGGTTGTCGATAACGCAATGAGCATGGCGCAATCTAAGCAAGTAAATGCATGGCATGTGCAGCGCGAAACCGATTTAGTTAACAATGTAAGTGCAGGGTTTGGTAACCAAAACTGGCGTAAAGTGATTAACGAAGTGATTGAATCAAAACGTGTTCACTTAGTAATGCAAAATATTATGCCGCTGGGTAAAAGCATTAAGGCGTATGCAGAGATACAAGTGCGCTTTAAAACCGAAGATAACCAAGTGCTCCCTACGGCCTCGTTTTTAGCCATGGCTGAAAAACTCGATATGGCCATAGAAATTGACCGCTTAATTATTGACTCATCACTTGAAAAAATTAAAAGCCGTAACCTCTCTGAAAAGTTTTTTGGCCTGAATGTAACCGCCTCAAGTGCACATAACGATCAATTTGTTATTTGGTTAGAGCGCCGCTTATTAAAAGATACACATATAGCCTCTAAATTAGTATTTGAAGTAAGTGAGTTTGGCCTACAGCAAAATATTAAAGCCAGTAAACGCTTTATTGATATGGTGCATCGCGTAGGTGCCCGCGTAACGGTTGAACGCTTTGGTGTAGGACTAACGTCGTTTAAGTTTTTCCGTGATTTAAAACCAGACTTTATTAAAATGGATGCAAGTTACACCCGCGGCCTAGAAGATGATAAAAACAATCAATACTTTATGCGCCTAATGGTTGATTTAGCCCACCGCATTGGTGTGAGTGTGTTTGCAGAGGGCGTTGAAAGCCAAGAAGAAAAACACATTGTAGAAACGCTTTGCCTAGACGGCGTACAAGGTTATTACATAGAAAAACCTAAAGATATTTAGCGCCACCCCTTAATGAAAGTAAAAAAGAGCACATGTGCTCTTTTTTGCATTTAACTGTTTAATTTTTCGCTTACTTTAAAATCACATAAATTTTACAGCTTTGTGATCGCTTAATTATTTTACTGTGTTTATTTAACTGATAACGACTCGCATATGTTGTTTATCGGGGCAGAAAAAAGGATAATACACAGGATTTTAATAGCGCGAGGCACACATGGCAGAATATGTCTTGTTATTGATTGGAACCGTTCTAGTTAATAACTTTGTATTAGTACAATTTTTAGGCTTATGTCCATTTATGGGTGTATCAGGCAAGCTTGATACCGCTATTGGTATGTCTTTAGCAACCACGTTTGTGCTTACTCTTGCCTCTGTTACAAGCTATTTAGTTAATCAATATATTTTAGCGCCGCTAGATATCGAATTTTTACGCACCATGAGCTTTATTTTAGTGATTGCCGTTGTGGTGCAATTTACCGAAATGGTTGTGCGTAAAACTAGCCCGACTTTATACCGTTTACTGGGTATATTTTTACCGCTGATCACCACTAACTGTGCGGTATTAGGTGTTGCGCTTCTTAACATAAAAGAAGATCACACCTTTTTACAATCGGCCGTGTATGGTTTTGGCGCAGCCGTTGGCTTTTCATTAGTACTTGTATTATTTGCAGCGCTGCGCGAACGCCTTGCTGCTGCAGATGTTCCTACCCCATTTAAAGGCGCCTCAATAGCCATGATCACCGCCGGCTTAATGTCGATGGCGTTTATGGGATTTACCGGATTAGTGAAGTTTTAATATGACCTTAATGTACGCCTTGATAGCGCTTGGCTCGCTAGCGCTTGTTTTTGGACTTATTTTAGGCTTTGCAGCTATTCGCTTTCGTGTAGAAGGCGACCCAATTGTTGAGCAAATAGATACCATTTTACCGCAAACCCAGTGTGGCCAGTGTGGCTATCCGGGCTGTCGTCCCTACGCTGAGGCAATTGCCAACGGGGATGAAATTAATAAATGCCCTCCAGGCGGAGAAGCAACGGTTAAAAAGCTGGCCGATTTAATGGGCGTAGAGCCTAAACCGCTTGCTGGCGGCGAACAAGCAGAGCCGATAAAAACAGTGGCCTATATTCGCGAAGACGAGTGCATAGGCTGTACTAAGTGTATTCAGGCATGCCCTGTGGATGCCATTGTCGGTGCTACACGCCAAATGCACACTGTACTAATAGAAGAATGTACCGGCTGCGATTTATGTGTAGAGCCCTGCCCTGTAGATTGCATTGATATGCTGCCTGTAGCCGAAACAAAACAAAACTGGAAATGGCAACTTGATGCTATTCCTGTCACGCAAATAGATTAGAGGTTTGAGTGGAAAAGTTACTTGAACAAATTAAAAAAGGCACTGTTTGGGCATTCCCGGGCGGCGTGCATCCACCACAACAAAAAACACTCTCTAACAGTGCGCGTATTGCTAGGCTTCCTCTACCTGATAAGTTAGTTGTACCAATTAAACAGCACATTGGTGCTAACGGTAAATTAATTGTAGAAAAAGGCCAACAGGTATTAAAAGGCCAAGCACTTACCGTGCCCGTTGCGAATTGGTCTGTGCCTGTACATGCGCCCAGCTCTGGCACCATAACAGATATTGCCTCTATGCCTTCGGCGCATCCATCGGCTTTACCTGAGCTAAGTATTATTATTGAGCCTGATGGCAAAGATCAATGGTGCGAACTAACCCCAACACCTAACCCAAGTGAGCTTAGCCACGATGAATTAGTTGATATAATTCATCAAGCAGGTATAAGTGGTATGGGTGGAGCAGGCTTTCCTACTTATGTAAAAGCCGATATAAAACAACCTATTGAGTTTTTAATTGTTAATGCTGTTGAGTGCGAGCCATACATAACAGCCGACGATGTGTTAATGCGTGAACATGCCAAGCAAGTAGTGCAAGGCATTGAGTTAATGCAACAAATTTTAAACCCGACACTGTGTATTGTTGGCATTGAAGATAATAAGCCCGAAGCCATAGCGGCTATGAAAAGTGCCGCAGAGCACAACGCCAATATTGTTATACAAACGGTGCCTACTGTTTATCCATCGGGTGGCGAAAAACAATTAATTAAATTACTTACAAACCGTGAAGTACCCAGTGGCGGTATTCCTGCCGATATTGGTATTTTAGTGCACAACACAGGAACTTTGTTTGCTGTGCAACAAGCAGTGTACGAAGGTAAACCGCTTATTGAACGCGTTGTTACAGTAACAGGTAACACCATTCATAATGCAGGTAATGTATGGGCACTATTAGGCACCGAAGTTAAGCACCTGCTTGATTGCCAAGGTTTTTCACCCGTACCCCAGCAGCGCGTTGTTATGGGCGGGCCGATGATGGGCTTTACCTTACCGACTGTGCGTATTGGGGTAATTAAAACCACCAACTGTATTTTAGCCCCCGATCATAAAGAGCTGGCAGAGCCTGGCCCTGAAAAAGCCTGTATACGTTGTAGTGCCTGTGCAGATGCCTGCCCTGCTTCGTTATTACCCCAGCAATTACAATGGTTTGCAAAATCAAAAGAATACGACAAATTACAAGAGCACAACTTATTTGATTGTATTGAATGTGGTGCGTGTGCGTATGTATGCCCAAGCGAAATTCCATTGGTGCAGTATTACCGCGTAGCAAAAGTAGAAATAAAAGAGCAGCAAGCCGAAAAAATTAAAGCCGATAGAGCAAAAGAGCGCTTTGACGCCCGTAAAGAACGCCTAGAGCGCGAGCAACAAGAACGTCAAAACCGCCATAAACGTAAACCAGCGGCAAAAACATCAGATGAAAAACAAAAAGTAGCGGATGCCCTTGCCCGCGTTAAGAGCAAATCATCGGATGGCGATGAAAAATCTGCTGTAGCCGCTGCAATTGCCCGCGCAAAAGCGAAAAAACAGCAAGGTGAAGAGCTAGAGCCAGATAACAGTGAAGTAGCTAAAGAGCGTGCACTACGTAAAGAAAAAGCACGTAAATATAAAGAACAAAAAGCTGCCGAGGGCGAGTCATCACCAACACCTGATGATAAAAAATCAGCTGTAGCTGCTGCTATTGCCCGCGCCAAAGCGAAAAAAGCGGCGCAAGCTGAGCAAAGCGCTGAGCCACAAAACGATGAAGCAACCGCCCCAGCTGATGATAAAAAAGCAGCCGTAGCTGCTGCTATTGCACGCGCTAAAGCGAAAAAAGCGGCGCAAGCCGAGCAAAGCGATGAAGCGCCCGCCCCAGCTGATGACAAAAAAGCAGCAGTAGCTGCTGCTATTGCCCGTGCTAAAGCTAAAAAAGCGGCGCAAGCTGAGCAAAGTGCAGAGCCACAAAGCGATGAAGCGCCCGCGCCCGCTGATGACAAAAAAGCAGCAGTAGCTGCTGCTATTGCTCGCGCTAAAGCTAAAAAAGCCGCTAAAGCGGCTGCGCAAGCCCAGCAATCAGATGAACCAAGTGCTGCTGAGCAAACAGGTGAAGTTGAGCCTGAAAACTCACAAACACACTCTCCTGCTGATGACAAAAAAGCGGCCGTAGCTGCTGCGATTGCCCGCGCTAAAGCTAAAAAAGCAGCTAAAGAAGCAGAGCAATCAGCAGCAAGTGAACACAGCACACCTGAACAAAGCAATGAGCCACAAACCAGCAGCGGTTCAAACTCTGAGAAAACGGCCTCTGAGCAAACTGCTGCAGAGAAGAAAAAAGCCGCCGTGGCCGCCGCAATAGCGCGCGCCAAAGCTAAAAAGTTACAAAAAGAAGGAAATGATCAGTCATGAAATTAACCATGGCCAGTTCGCCGCACAACCATAGCCATAAGTCGTTAACGCGATTAATGCTAACCGTAATTGCTGCGTGTATTCCTGGGCTAATAGCGCAAGTGGTATTTTTTGGGACTGGCGTACTTATTCAGTTAGTACTGGCACTTGTTGCTGTGAGCGTATTTGAAGCAGCCATTATGTTAATGCGTAAACGCCCTGTTTGGCCTGCATTGAGTGATGGTAGTGCTTGGCTTACTGGTGTGCTGTTAGCACTGAGTATTCCGCCGCTGGCGCCTTGGTGGGTCATTATTATTGGCTGTTTATTTGCCATTGTGATTGTAAAGCAACTTTATGGTGGGCTTGGGTTTAACTTATTTAACCCAGCAATGGCCGCATACGTACTACTTTTAGTCTCGTTTCCGGTGCAAATGACCGCTTGGTTACCCGTTACCGATTTACTTAACGCCCCAATTGGCTTTATTGACCAATTACGCCTTATATTTACCGATTTTACCGCTCTGGGCTTTAGTGTTGATCAAGTCCGTGCCGGCGTTGATGGCCTCACCATGGCCACCCCGCTTGATACAGTTAAAACCGATGTAGCACATGGTCTAACCGTTAGCGAAAGTATGCAAAAACCGATTTTTTCTCAATGGGCTGGGCTTGGTTGGCTATGGGTTAACCTAGGCTTTTTAGCCGGTGGTTTATACCTTTTAAAAGCTAAAATTATAAACTGGCATATTCCAGTAAGCTTTATAGGCTCACTAGCGCTGTGCAGTGCCATTGGCTATATTGCCGCACCGGGTACCGAGCCGGGTATGGTATTTCACCTATTAAGTGGCGCAACCATGATGGGCGCATTTTTTATCGCCACCGATCCTGTTTCGGCTGCAACTACCAATAAAGGGCGCTTAATTTATGGCGCGTTAATTGGCTTGTTGGTGTATTTAATTCGCACCTTTGGTGGCTTCCCTGATGCGGTAGCCTTTAGTGTATTATTAATTAATATTGCTGTACCGCTGATTGATTACTACACCCAACCACGCACTTATGGCCACGGAGCAGTAAAATGATTATTTCATCAATGGCTAAAAATGGCGCGATATTAACCGCCTTTGCACTGATAACAACAGGCTTAGTTGCCTCAATTGATGCCTTTACCGCCGATAAAATTGCCGAGCAAGAACGCCTGCAATTAACCTCACAATTACAAGAGGTATTAAACCCAAGCAGCTACGATAATCAGCTCAATACAAATTGCGTAATTATGAGCGATGAACAACTGGGTCCTTACCCCGAGCAAGTTATTTACCGCGCTTATAAAAATCAGCAACCTGTTGCACTTGTAATAAGACACATAACACCTAGTGGTTACAGTGGCGATATTAACTTATTAACCGCCGTACTTGCTGACGGCACTATTGCCGGCGTTCGTACTACTAAGCACGAAGAGACGCCCGGCTTAGGCGATAAAGTAGAAGTTAAAAAGTCGCTGTGGATCACTACATTTAACGATTTAACGGTTCAAAGTGAAGACGATGCCCGTTGGGCGGTAAAAAAGGATGGTGGCCAGTTTGACCAATTTACCGGTGCAACAATTACCCCTCGCGCCGTGGTAGGCTCGGTAAAAAATGCCGTATTATTTGCAAAAACTAACTTTGACGCCATTTTTAAACAGCCTAATGCTTGCCAAGAGGTAACACAATGAGTGAGTTAAAAACCTTATACAAAGAAGGCGTATGGGCTAATAACCCCGCGCTAGTGCAGCTACTCGGTTTATGCCCGCTTTTAGCTGTTACATCAACTGTAACCAACGCGCTTGGCCTAGGGTTAGCCACTTTATTAGTTTTAGTAGGCTCTAATATTACTGTTTCAGTTGTGCGTAATTGGGTGCCTAAAGACATTCGTATTCCGGTATTTGTAATGATTATTGCAGGCTTTGTGACCATAGTTCAGCTACTTATGAATGCGTATACCTTTGGCTTGTATCAATCATTAGGCATATTTATTCCACTAATAGTAACTAACTGCGCCATTATTGGCCGTGCAGAGGCATATGCCTCTAAAAATCCTGTGCACCTGTCTGCATTCGATGGCCTAATGATGGGCTTAGGCTTTATGGCCGTACTGTTAGTGCTCGGTGCAATGCGCGAACTGATAGGCCAAGGTACATTATTTGATGGAGCCGATTTGCTTCTAGGGCCATGGGCACAAAGCCTACGCTTGGAAATATTTAGTTTCGATAGCCAGTTTTTACTCGCTATTTTACCACCCGGCGCCTTTTTAGGGCTTGGGCTGCTAATAGCAGCAAAAAATGTTATTGACGCACAAATAAAATCAAAACAAGTAACGCCGCCAGAAGCCGAAAAAGGCCCACGCGCACGTGTTACTAGCTTAACTTAAGGGGAAAACGCATTAACGCTATTAGCTAATGCGTTTTAAGTTGCATGAATAAAGAAAAACGTCACCAAATACTCTCGCGCTTGCGCGAGCAAAACCCGCATCCAGAAACCGAGCTTGAATACTCAAGCCCATTTGAGCTACTAGTAGCTGTTACGCTCTCTGCACAAGCCACCGATGTAGGGGTAAATAAAGCCACCCGTAAATTATTTCCGGTTGCTAATACGCCACAAGCCATTTTAGATATTGGCCACGATGCGCTTCGCGATTATATAAAAACCATTGGCTTATTTAATTCAAAAGCCGCAAACGTGTACAAAATGTGCCAAATATTGGTTGACCAACATAACGGCATTGTTCCCGAAAACCGCGAAGCTCTAGAAGCCCTACCCGGTGTTGGCCGAAAAACCGCAAATGTAGTGCTCAACACAGCCTTTGGCTGGCCGACTATTGCCGTAGACACGCATATTTTTCGTGTTTCAAACCGCACCAAATTTGCTATGGGCAAAGATGTAGTCGCCGTTGAGCAAAAACTTGAAAAGGTTGTTCCTAAAGAATTTAAAGTAGACGTACACCACTGGTTAATACTACACGGACGCTATACCTGCGTTGCACGCAAGCCTAAATGCGGCAGTTGTATTATTGAAGACTTGTGTGAGTTTAAAGAAAAAACGGACTAATAATTGAAAAGCTATAGCAATAAATCACAATTATACAATTTGCTTTTAGCCATTACTTCAGCGTTTTTTATATGGCTCTCGAATGGCTTTATCACCTTTATTGCTTTTAACGAGTTTGTTGCAGGAGTGAAATTTGAAGAACTTTTGCTCATATTTTCACACGTCGATATTCTAAAAGTTTTGGCTTTTCCTGAGTTTTGGGAAGCTAATGCAAATCACTCTTTCATTGAGGCCCCTGGTTTATGGTTTGAGCCGATGACTATTGTATCTTCGTTAGGCTCATTTCTTCTCATAGCTTTATTTTCTATGTATGTCAGTAAATTAAAATCTGAAACAATATCTTTATCATTACTCTTAATTGGGTTTTTATACTTGGTTGTTTCATGGGGTGTTTTGCTAGATGTATCTGATGCTAAGATGATTGGACCCTATTTAAGTATAGGCATTCAAGGCCTGTTATTACATTCGTTTATAAGTTGCCTAATTTGTGTTTTTACCTTATCAAAAAATGTATATTTTAAAATTAGTACTATTTAGTCTTTCTTTATTTAGTAGCTTTGCATTTGCAAGCGAAATTGATTGGCAAAGCAAAGCGGCTGATCATATTAGGTTAAATATAATTCTGTTTATTAACCTTGGCCTTTTCATTCTCATTTTGTTTTTCTCAATTCGTCATATTAAAAAATTAAAACGACTTAATATAACAATCACTAATGAATCGTTAATCGACCCTTTGACAAAAGTGTTAAATAGAAAAGGCTTTCATGAACAAGTTTCACGCTTAGATAAACAAAGTGGTTTTTTACTCATTGCAGATATAGATAACTTTAAACTCATTAATGATCGATTTGGACATAATGCTGGTGATAAAGTTCTTCAAAGGGTCGCTCATGCTTTAAAAGTTCAAACTAGAGAAAAAGATATTGTTGGACGATATGGCGGAGAAGAGTTTGTAGTTTTCTTTCCAAGCAATGATGTTGAAACCGTAAAAAAGATTTCACATAGGCTTGTATTAGCCATTGCTAGCCTTAATTTAAATGACATATCACCTGAATTAACAGGAGTCACAATTAGTGCGGGTGTAGATAAAGGTGATACAAAACGCTCTAAGTTTGAAAGGTTATATGAAAACGCAGACCAACTATTATATAAAGCTAAGGCTGCTGGTAAAAATCAAGTTATCGTATTTGATAACTAACAGCTTAAGCCTTAGCTAATCCACTTCTAGTCGCACTGCAGTAATCCGGCATCTAATCGTTTAGCTGTCTGTCGAGTCTATATTATTTATAAATTGCGCCATATTTACTAAACGCTCACCGACAATAAATGCAATGGTGCGTTTAACCCAAGGAATTGCGATATTTGTGTAGTTTAGTTTAGCTAATACGCAGCTTGTAATTATTAAAAGTAGAAGCGATGACACGCTGTAAAACCAAACCATGTGTTGCTCTAGGTGAGCATACAAGTCAATTTCAAATAGCACATCAAAGCCAATAAAAACATAAGCCATATAAAAAGGTGCAGACATAAGTAACAACTTAGTTAGTTGTAATTTATGTGAGCAAAGGCGGTAAACGTCTTTTTGTAGTTGGCTAATTGACTTTGCATAATCAACGTTAGCAATATGCACTATTTGGCCAATATTACCTGCAAGGCCAGCAATGGAAAATACACTCAGTATCAACGCAGATATTGAAGGCGCTGAAACACTAAAGTTATTTGCAATATACTGCCCCAATAAAACAATAATAAAAAAGAAGGCTGCGCTTTCAATAATACGTGCCCACTTCATAGCATTAAGCTCTTTCATTTGTTTATTCACTTTTGTTTCGCTCAGCAGTGATTGGTTTATTGTAATGGCCGATTCGTTAACACTATTTTGCTGCTGCCATGTGTTTTTAATGTTATCTAAATTCATATTAAGCCCCCTGTTTTTCAAATTGATTTTTTAGTGTTTCTTTAATGCGGCCAATTCGCGTAGCGACGTTGGTTTTACTTATGCCTAAACTCGTCGCTATGCTTTGGTGGGGTTCGCCTTCTAAATACAGCAATACTATGGCTTTATTTAACTTATCGAGCTTTGCTATAAATTCATAAAGCTGCTTAACCTCTTCGCTTTTATCATTGTGCGCTGATAGGTCGGCTATGTGCACAATGCACTGCTCACTTTCATTGGCTTTATCTTCTCGTTTACTGTCTTTGCGGTAATATGAAATCGCCACATTCAGTGCTATTCGGTACATCCACGTAGAAAACTTATAGTCTTTGTCATAGTTATCATAAGCAAGCCACATGGTGGTGAGTATTTCTTGCGCTAGGTCTTGCCTGTCGTGTTGGTTTTGACAGTAAGAGTTTACAACTTTATAAATAATGCCTTTATGCTGCTCCATTGTTTGAGTAAACAGTGCTTTTTTATTGGTGTTCATTTACGCATAAATCCATCATCTAAATTAATCTCATCACGTAGTTGGCTCATCGCAGTTTTATTGTGTTTAATTTCTAATGCATCTGTTTTTAAAAGTAATAAAGTGCGGCGCTTTGGCTAATGCAACATAGCCTGTACACATTTATATAATCATTTTAGCTGCACGATAGTACTCACATAATAGCCTTATCTAGTTATTCGCAGTATCGCTGAAATAATCACAACTATTTAAAAAATAATTATCTGAGGGAGTAATAAGCTAAGTAAAAGAGCAAAGCGAGGAGTTAGCTCTTTTTCTGCTTTGCTATTAAAAAGGGACTCCTAGTTAAAAGATTTTTTAATATAGCAATAGTTAATATTATTGTATCTCTGGTTATCGAATATGACTCAGGCTAAAGGTGGTAAAAAAACATACAATCTGCTATTAATAGTGAATAATAATTTAAGGAGGTTTCTGCGTTAGCGCTGTAAGAAACCACATAACTTCAAGGATGTATTTTGCAAAGTAATCATTCAAAATTTCAGCCAAATAAGTGGTCATTATTAAATTTAGCTGTTGTACTTATACTGGCGGGTGCATTTTATTATTTGGGTCAATTTTCTGTATTTCATTCGATTCTTTTAAGCCTAATTTGCTTTATTTCATTTTTAACCTTATTAATTTTAAAGCGTTGGAAAGCATATATTAACTATTTAAAAGCAGTAGGAGATGAGATAGAGCGAGAAAGATTTCACTTAGGTGAACACATAGTATCGATGGTTCCTTACATGAACTTACAAATAACAGTTCATGCACGTATGGATGAATCAGCTTTATTAATCAAAAAAGCAAATTGTTATATTTCAATTAATCTAAAAGATATTTGCTCATTTGAGCCAACTGAATATTTCGGACGGCCAATCGCGAAAGTAATTTTGGCCGATAATAAAAACTTAACTCCTGCACTCTATGTACCTTGGTCTGAAGAAATGGCGCTAACTCAAAGTAAAGCTCATGGGTAAACGCCTTTGTTTGCTTATCATGCCTTAAAGGTATTAAGCGTTACTCTCTAAGGCGATACTAAGATTTATAGCGGTTTAACTCTGATACTAAGTGCGTACTTTTAAATACCACCAAATTAGAGGCGCCAGTATCACTATTTCAATACCCACATTTAGCCACTGTTTTGCTACCGAGCCATCTAACATAATGCCAATAAGCCTTGCAATTAATAGTCCTACGAGTAACGATGACAGTGTTGCCGCTATGCTAGCTTGCCAAGGTACAAGCTGATGATGAAATTGCAGCAATAAGCCAAAACCAATAAATAACCCCCACCAAATTCTGCGCTCTACGGCCTTAAAAATATCATTCGGAACTGGCTTGTTGCTTATCAGCTCAGGATTGGCAGCTAACACTGTGCCAAAAATAATGAATACCGCACCAACAACCCTAAAAATGACTATATTATCCATGATCAATCCCTCAGGCTGGTTGTTTGATCAACTGTTTGAGCAATCGATTGCTCAACAAGCTCCTGAGGTAACTCTTTTGCTTGGCTCCACTGCTTTGGCGATTGCCCATACATGCGTTTAAATTCTCGGCTAAATTGTGATGAGCTAACATAGCCTACCGACATGGCCGCCGAACTTACGTTCATACCCGCTGCAATTTTCATCGCAGCGGTATTTAAGCGCATAGATTTAACAAATTGAATCGGCGACATACTGGTCGCATCCTTAAATTTTCGATGCAAAACTGCCCTACTTACGCCAATTTTTGCTGCCATATCGTCTATGGTTATGGTTTCATCTAATCGAGATGCCAAATAATCAATTGAGCGTGCTATGTCGTTTCCTACGCCAAAGGCTTGGTGCACACTACTACCTGCCTGTCCGTTTAATATGGCGTAATATAATTCTCGCAGTCGCCCTTCACCTAAAACCGCAATATCTACAGGGTTGCCTACAAGTTGCAGCAATCTTAGTAATGAATCGGTAAATGAGTCATCCCATGCTGCGAGTGTAAGCCCTTGCGTTTTGGCCCCTGATGCGTGTTTTTTTACACCTTGTGCAGCCATGGTAATAGATAATTCGGTCATCACTTTTGTATCTAGCGATACAATAACGCCTAGCAAGGGGTTCTCAGGTGAAGCCGTGGGTGTACCCGCTTCTACCGGCATAGACATAGGGCAGCACATATAATTATTTTCATCGTATATAAAATGCTTACCATCGAGTATGGCTTCTTTAGTGCCACTGACTATAGCAACAATACACGGCTCGTATACCGCAGGTGCACAGCGCATAGCATGCGTTACTTTAAACAACTGAACACCTTTAATACCCGTTTCTATTAGCCCTTGGGTATAATTTTCATCGTTGTTTACATCGTTAAAAGACAGGCTATTTTGTATAAGTTGCTTAATGTGGTGTTTGCTCATTCACCCATACCTTTTAAATATAGAATAAATCCAATCTAGCACCGTAAATACACATTCTCAATGCAGCGATACAAATAGGCATATTTTAAAGAGGATATCGCCTAGTTACACCTGGTGGCGAGAGTTATATTACCTAACAAGCACTTTAGAGCAATATGCATAGCCCTGTACTGCATATTTATACTTAACTATTGATAGGAATTTAACTAATGAGCGCAACTAACCCATTTGGCCCTTCTGGCTGGACTCCCGACCAACTCAGTTCTTTAGTTGGTAAATGCTATCTAATAACGGGAGCAAATACAGGCGCAGGCTTTGAAGCAACCCGACTATTACTCGCTAAAGGCGCAAAAGTAGTTATGCTCAATCGTAACCCTTTAAAATCAGATGAAGCTATTGCTAAGTTAAAACAGGAGTTTGGCAATAGTACCGATGTGAGCTTTATAAAAATGGACCTAGCAGAGCTTGCATCAGTACGCCATGCAGCCAACGAGGTATTACAAGCTGTGCCACACATAGATGCACTTATTTGTAACGGCGCTATTGCGCAGGTCGCGACTCAGCAATTTACTAAAGACGGCTTTGAAAGTCAGTTAGGGGTTAACCACTATGGGCACTTTTTACTGTGTGGTTTGCTATTTAATAAAATAGAGCAATCTAGCGGGCGTATTGTCGTAGTGGCCAGTGAAGGCTACAAAATGGGGCTTAAAACGATTCAATTTGATGACATGAATTGGAATAAAAACTACCACCCAAATAAGACCTACTGCCACAGTAAACTTGCACAAATGATGTTTGCTTATGAGCTGCAAAATAAAATAGCCGCCGCCAATAAAAATGTGCAGGTGTTTGTGTGTCACCCAGGTGCAGCTAATACCTCTCTTATTGGCGATAATGTTAACTTTGCAACCCGATTTACCTGGTCACTAATAGTAAAAATGGGCTTAGCGCAATCGGCAGAGCAAGGTGCATACCCTGAGGTTATGTGTGCCACCGAGCATAACCTAAAACAACGTGCGTATTATGGCCCATCAGGAAGATGGAATTGGAGCGGCCCCGTAGGAATATGCAAACTTGAGCCGTTTGCTTTAGATCAGCCTGTGCTAAGCAAATTATGGGCGGTTACTGAGCAGCACACTGCTTTTAAATGGACAATATAATTGCTAATAGCGAGCGTATGTAGGGTGTAAAAGTAATGAAAAACCATTAGTAATCGGCCTAATACTTTTACTTTTCCTAACCGGCTGTAAAAGTACCAATAATCCCCCTGTACAGTATAAACCTAATGATGAGCTGGTAGTACTTGCCCATGGATTAGGCAGAAGCGATTGGGCAATGCGATATTTTGCCCAACAGCTTAAACGTGCTCATTATAAAGTATGCAGCCTAAATTACGCCTCTTTAGGGCAAAGTGTTGAGGCTGTATTTACGCAAACAACCACACAAATTAATGCATGTATTGCTAATGCGAGTAAAGTACATTTTGTCGGCCACTCCCTAGGTGGCTTAGTTATTAGAGCCTACTTGCAAAATAACCCTCGGGTATTTAATGGTAATACACTTGGAAATGTCGTGTTAATTGGTACGCCTAACAAAGGCAGCGAATTAGCTAATCATTTAAATGGTTCATGGTTAATGCATATAGCCGGCGGTGTAAGCCAATCTCTAATTACAGGCAGTAAGAGTTTGGGCAACACCATAAATGAGCTGGACATTGATTTAGGTGTAATAGCCGGTACTAAAGCATCCCCCCTGACACAGCATTATTTTAAAGGTAAAAACGATGGCTTGGTGTCTGTAGAATCAGCCAAACTGAGGGCGTGTTGATTTTTGCGGATTGAAATTTGTTCAATCTAGGGGCGATTAAATCGCGGCGCGAGGTTTGTAACCTAGTGGGCTCGATAACTGCTCCTGCGTTATTCTAATGACTTACATCCCTGTAAGAATAAGTAAAAACCAAGTAAAGCTTCCGCGTCCTGCTCACGCCCCTTACCTACATCCATGTAGGCAACAAAGAGTTTATCGCCCCTAGGCAGAACCCAAAGGGCAGCGCATGTTTGGCATTTATGCAGCGTTATCGCCTATTTATGGGGAATAACCACACTTCACAGGCTCTGCCTTGCCTAAAAACCAAACACACTGCTGCAAATTCAACCATCAAATACCAACACGCCCTACTAATATGCGTGATTTTATTACCCTTGATGTAAGCCACACGGGAATGCGCTACAGCCAACAAGTAATACAACACACACTTTATTTTTTGCAAACAGGTGCATTTTTACCCCCAACACAAAGAACCACGGCCCTTTATTAACCACCTAACTGCGGCTAAATTAAGGTCAAAAAAAAGCAAGCCATGTGGCTTGCTTTTTAGTGCCCGTTCAAAGGCTACACACTCTCAACATACTTTTTAAAAACGGTAACTTGCACCCAGTGTAATACGACGGTCAGTTAAACCTTGGAAACACAATAGTGCGCTTTCGTTTACACATGATTGGCTAATTTCAGATTCAGTAATATTTACTGCCTCTAAGCCAATATTAAGTTGCTCGTTCACATCGTAGCTAATACTTGCATTAAGCTGGCCACGGTCTTCCTGTACCACTGGGAAACCCCAAGGGAAGCTAGACGTACTACCAAAGTCATTTGAACGATACCCTTCACGCCACGTGTAACGCATACGTGCTGATAGGCCAAATTTTTCGTAGTACAGCGTAAAGTTATACGCGTTTTCAGAAAGGTTAAGTAAGCCTTGAATTTCACTTACTTCAATACCTGGCGTACCGGTAGTTGCTGCAAATACATTACTTGCTCTTGAGGTTGCTGAATTTTCGGTTTCACCACCTGAGAACTCTTGAATTGTATAGTTAGCTAGCACACCAAAACCAGAAGCCCACCCTAGGTCTTTTTCAAAGCCTGATAGGTCATACTGAAAGGCAAACTCAATCCCTTTTTGGGTAGTTTCACCACTATCGTTTACTTTTGTTTCTGTACCAACACATACGCCACGGCCATTCTCAGGGCCAAATACGTTTATATCTGCAATGGGGTTAAATATACCGCCGCCTTCACATGGATCTGTTAAGTCGCGATACCCTGTTACAGGGTCTTCAACTGGCGAGGTTAACTGATTTACGTGTAAGTCTTTACGTGTTTTATGAAAAATACCTACGCTAAATACACTTGCCTCTGCAAAATACCACTCTGCCGATAAATCGTAAGACAGTACTTCTTCAGGTTTCAGTGCTGGGTTACCAAATTCAACTTCGTCATTTGGACTTGTGCTGTAGGTAATAGACGTTGATAGGTCGTTATAATCAGGGCGACGAATATCTTTACCTACACCAAAGCGCACAAGTACATCTTCTGATACATCAGCCACAAGGTTTAAACGAGGTAAAATAAAGTCATAGTCAGATTCATTGGTAATACGCGTTACCAGTTCATTACCACTACCATCTTGAGTAACTGAGTTGCCCGTAGACTCTACGTCTGTTTGAATGTAACGTACACCAATGTTACCGCGCACCATTTCGTACTCAAAGTTAGCTTGTGCATATAGCGCATGGGTGGTTTCTTCTATATCAAAAAAACCTGCAGAACTTGAAGTAGGTGCATTTAATGTTTTGCTTGAACCATGCGCAGTCATCGCTGCTTGTAATGTGGCAAGTACCGCATCAGGGTCTGACGCCACAAGCTCTGGATCAATTAATAAAAAGTCGCCTATGTATAACGAGCGGCCATCAGCTTCGTTAAAGTTATCTGGGCCTGCCACTAATAAGTCGGCAAATAAATCACCCGACGGGCTATCAGCCATGGTTCTTAAACCAATGCTTGAGGTAATTTCGTTTTGTTTGCTTTGTGATTTACTGTAGCGGTAACCAAAATCAATAGAGGTTACAATTGAGTCTGTGTAATAGGTTGAATCAATACGGAACGCATCTTCAGAGTTTTCAACCGTATCTTGACCAATATTTACATCACGTAGCACTACATTTGCAGGGTCTAGTAGTTGTTCAACCGTTGGCGCGTACTCTGCCCCCTCTGCAATACCAAATGCCAATGCGCCACCTGATAAGTCATACTCAAACGGCACACTATTATCATTACCGCCACCAGCATCTAACGGCACATTAGGGTTAATAAAGTTAAGCGTTGTATTAAAGCTAGGCGTAGTTGTATCTGAAGATGACGAAGCAATTTCAGCACTAACAAACCACTTATCGCCTTGCCATTCGCCACCGAGTCTAAAAATATTACTGTCGGTAACACGCGAGTTTGTATCACTTGAAAAACGAAGGTTAGGATCGTCATCATCGTTTTCTAAATTAACCGGAATGACACCGCGTAAGGCCGCTTGAATAGACCCAAGGTTGGTACCGCCAAGTGAGCCTAAGTTTACGGTTTCAAATTCATCAGGAACCGAAATATCATTAAGCGCACTTACACCAGAGGCCTGTACACGAGAACTTTCTTGGCGACGTTCTTGATCGTTAACCACAGCATCAAAATAAAACTTTGTGTTGTCGTTTGGCGCCCATTCAATGGTACCTACAAAGTTTTTAGTTTCGTATTCGTAGTTATCGTAATCTTGTACAAAAAATTGAATCGGTAAAAAGTCAAAAGACTGAGCGCTGGCTACACCACTATCTGCAGTGATAATGTTATCTCTATCAGCACGTGGGCGAAACGCCGTTACATCTTGCTCTGCGTAGCTGCCGCTCACTAACACACCAAATTTACCGTAATCACCTTCCCAGTTATCAGCAAAAGTTCCCGAAAAACGTGGTTGCAAACCGCTATCAGTGCTTAAGCTACTGTGCTCACCTTGCACTCTAATAGTGGCTAGCTGCTCACCTAAATGCAGTGGGCGAATCGTTTTAAGGTTAATAGTACCGCCTACAGAGCCCTCTATTGTTTTCGCTTCAGGCGACTTTATTACCTCTAAGCTTGAAATAATTGACGCTGATACATCTTCAAAGCTAATACCACTTCGACCAGAGCCTGAGCCCACCGTTGATACACCGTTAATTTCGGTACGGTTAGCATCGGTACCACGAATTTGTACACCTGTGCCTACACCCGCTTGGCGTGTAATTTGAATACCCGTTACGTTTTCTAATACTTCAGCGAGGTTTTGATCGGGTAATTTACCAATATCTTCTGACTGAATAATTTCAACTAGGCTATCTGCAGAGCGTTTTTCAGCAAGTGCATTAGTAAGTGATTGACGAATGCCAGATACTTCGATGATCTCTACATCATCTTCTGCAATTGGCTTGGCTTCCTGTGCGTGTGTGGACATAGAAAGGTTTAATGCTGTGGCAGATATAACTGCTAGCGTAATTTTTGATAACTTGTGATTCATAGTTTTTCCTGTGTGTGTCAGTGCTATGTGTAACTCGCTATATATTTTTTATTAAACGCCTTACCATTTATCTAAATGGTTAACTTAATATTTACAGCAAAAGCACCAAAGGTCAACCTATTGGTAAACCATTTTTTGTAAAAAAAGCAAAAACAGTCATTACCAATAAAAGCCAATTCGGCATGACAAAAACACTTTTATTACTGACCATAATATAACCACTTGTATTTAATGTGCTTTTAAATCTCAATTAAGGTTAAATAACACACAAAAAAAGATTAAACCCCCCTCAATCTCCTCGATATATTTTTTTTATATATACCGCGTTATTTTTATATTTAGCCGCTTTTACCGAATTAATTGGTCAACCAAGATAAAGATAGTAGACTTTTGGCTAACTAATTAGCCTGCCAATAACGCAGCGTTACTAACACTGAGTTTAGTAATGCTGCGCTTTAGGTAAAAAGGTTTAACCAAGATTTAGTTAAGAAAGTGCGCCGCGATTCAAAAAGCTTAGTGTTAATAGCCCACACGCACATACAAAAAAACCCAATTAGCGGCATACGCTAATTGGGTTTTAAAGTGGGGATCACTGGTTATTGTCTTATAGCTTAAAGCTCATTCCTAAGAATAAACGTGGGCCGTAATCGTTTACTTCACCTAGGTTATCTTCCACAAAGAAGTCTTGTGACTTAGGTGCGCTAAACAAGTTAATGGCTTCAGCTTTAACTCTAAAGTGCTCGTTAATTTTATACGATGCACGCATTTCCCATACACCTACGGCATCAACATAACGTAAGCGGGTACCATTACTGGTATAAGGTTGGAAGTATTCACTACGGTATTTGTAAATAATGGCCGTATCAAAGTCACCAATTTGGTAATACAGTTGGCTGCTAAATACATGCTCTGAGAAGCCCGGCACCGAACCTGGTTCAATAATACCGGCAGTTAATTGAGTAGTATTGCCATCTAGGTCGGTAACGTATGTATCGCCATATAAGCTATCTTCAAACTCAAAGTCAGTATCTGCAAAGTTATAGCCAAATTTTACACCAATACCATTATCCCAGCGGTACGAGAACGATGCTTCTAAACCCAGTATATCGCTATCATTATCGGTTGTTACTGAATTTGTCACTGGTAGTGATACTGTTTCACCGCCAACCACATAGTCTTCAATCACAGTTTGTTGCTGGAAGCCACCTTGGAACTGTTTGTAGTATAGGCTTAGTGCTAAAATAGAATCTTCATTAGGGTACCATTCAAAGGCTAAGTCGTAGTTCCATGACATTAATGGTTGAGTATCAGGGTTACCTGAACCATCTACGGTTAATAAGTCAGAAAGCGATAGCGCAACAGATTGATCGTCTGTTACAAAGTCGCGATCATAGCCTAAATCAGATGGGTCAGCACGTGACATACCACGGTAAATACCCGCACGCAGTAAAATGTCTTCACTGTAATCAACTACTAAGTTAAAGCTTGGTAAGTATTTGGTATAACCACCGCCACTTTCGGTTCTTTCTAGTGAATCCCCTACATCGAGGGTTACGGCGCCTGTAGTTTCATCTACATCTACAGTGTAATTTGTTCTAAAGCCTACAGAGGTTACATCAGTATCAACAATACGCAGGCCGAAGTTACCACGAATAAACTTACCAAATACTTCAGTGTCGTAGTTTGCCATTAAGTACACTGAGGTGGTTTTTTCAGTAACATCTATGGTACCGGCATTTTCGTACTCAACATCAGGGTAACCAAATTCACCTGTATAATCAGCGTCTGTAGCCGCTACAGCTTGAGAGAAACACACGTTATCGTAGGTCGCCCACGAAGAACCTGTCCCAGAGCTTATTACATTACCGCTACTGTCTACATTTGTTACTAAGTTGCCATCCGATACGCTAGATAAAAAGTCAGATTCTGGGAAGTCAATTTGACAGCCCTGAAGTATCTCCAATGCTGAGTCATCGCCTATCGTGTACTCAGTACGAGACCCATTACCTTGGCTACCACCAAACTGTATAAAGCTTAGCTCTGAGGCTCTAATACCCCCTTCAATACTGGTAAATATATCGCCCTCTAACGCGTAGTCAAAATCAATACGCGCCGATTTAACAACGTTTTCGCGAACATTTTCACGGTCTAAACGTGTACGTAAGCTATCTGTAAAGTTAGAAATATCAGTTACATCAAAGTCCGTTAACGTGAAGTGAGGAATTTCATCGCCCATATCCCAGCTAAACAAATTACGGTCTGCGGTTCTACCACGGTTAGAAATTTGTAGCTCTTCACGCTCAGTTTTTGAATACGCTAAATCAAGATTTACAGTAAGGCGGTCGGTTACCGTGTGCTCAATATTAATGCCATAACCTTGGTAGTTTTCTTCACGAGAGAATTGCTCGCCTGCCGATTCAATACGTTCTTCACCTTCCCAATGTAAAATTCCGCCTACATCGTTAGTAACAAGCGTTGGGCCTGTTAAACCAGGTGTTGCGCGTTTTTGTAAAAAAATTAAATCGTGGCGTGCTTCTCTTTGTGTTCTGTCAGAGATTTGTGCATCAAAGTTAACATCCCACTCAGACGACGGCTGGTATTGCATTGCAATAAATACTGCATCACGCTCATCTGAGGTTTCATTTTGACGATAGCTGCGGCTACTGCCTGTCCATGCGTATGGAGTGCCATCGCTTTCGGCTTTGCCTGTTTCTGGGTCGATGTTTGTTTGATAACCTTGATTGTTACTGCCACTTACTTGGTCTTCACAATCACCTGCGCTGCTTCTGTAAAAGCCTTCATTCGTATTAGTTGGATCATTTAAACATGCCCAAAGTGAAGAGCCCGATGGGCTTGAGCTTCTGTACTCTGCTTCTGGTTGGCTAATATCTTGGCGCTGCACACCAAAAGACACACCCACCGCTTGGCCATCGGCAAACTCAAATTGGTCAACATAACTAAACGTACCACGATAGCCTGTATCACTTTGCAGTGAGTTTTCTACATTACTTTCATCTGGGTTGTAATTTAGTTTTACTTCGCCTTGTACGCGTTGCTTGCCGTAATCTAGCGGGGCAATCGTTTCAAGTGCAATCACACCGGCTACGCCACCTTCAATCATTGAAGCATCTTGGGTTTTGTAAATAGCGACCTTTTTTACAAGCTCTGATGGAAACTGTGAAAAGTTAACCGAGCGGTCACCACTACCATTGGTAGCTTCACGGCCATTAATATGGGTTGCGCTTAAAAATGGGCCTAAACCACGAATGGTGATTTCAGTAGCGCCCCCGTTTTCACGATGAGATGCGGCACCGGTAATCGACTCAAGCGCTTCACCAATTGACAACGCGGGTAAATCACCAATATCTTCTGCAGATAAACCATCGACAACTGTTGTTGCCTCACGCTTAATTGCAATTTGATCTTGTATGGTTCTACGAGTACCTGTAACGCTGATGATTTCTACATCTTGCTCTACTTCAGTCACTTTTTCTTGGGCTTCTTGCTGAGCAAAAGCATTAAATGACAATGAACCTGCCATACCTGCAAGTAAACTTGCTCTAATTAACTTAGCAGCAGGTGAAAGTGCAAAATGATTACAAACAGAGCTGTTTGTAGAATGTTGACGTCTTCGATCCATTTTTAACGACATGCCGCGTTCTCCTTTATCATTGTGTGTGTTGTGCGTAGTTTGCTATTTTTATAAGTATTAATAATGTGCAGTGTGGGCTTATTCATCTTGTGCCACCCACGTAGAGCCTGCACCTACATCAGTGCTTTGGATGTAGTATAAGTTTCTTGCACCTGCTAAGGCTTGTGCTCCATTTGAGTCAGTCTCAAGCAGCGTACTTGTAGCAGTGACAAACTCTGGGATTTCTTTACCATTTGCTTCTGGGTTTTGGTCAATAGCGCCATCGGTGTCGTATTCACCATTGCCATTTACGTTTCTAATATCAACCCAAAGGTCGCTCGCATCGCCCGACTCATAACTGTCACTAAAGCCAAAGCTGTTAGAGAACAGTGATTCAGTATGGTTAATTAGGTCACAGTCGTATTCAAAAGAGTGATCGCTCGACAGCTCGTTAGGGTAAAAGAAACCATAAACAAGCGCGCTGCTTTCAATGGTGTCTTCATCAGTTTGATCGCCCACCCCATTAGCATTTAAATTACCGTTGAAGTTAATTTCAAACGCATTTTTAGTTAAACCATACAGTACAGGTGCATTTTCTGCGGTAAGCTCATCACAATCTCCAACAGGTGCCTTTGAACCTATTTCTGTACTAAATACAAATGGTTGCTGTGAGTTAAGTACCGTATTATTAGTCACATTAAGGGTAAAGTCGCCTGCGCCATCAAGCACAGCTTGGTTACCTCCATTTGGCACCCCGCCATCAGCTTGTGAAAATGGGTTAGCGGTAAATACAATACCACCGGCTTCTTTATTACCAGAACGAATACCAGCGATGTAGTTATTGCTTACAGTGTGGCCTAAAGGCGTAACTAGCACGCCGGCAGGACGATCGCTTGAACTTGCAATATCAGTGGTACGAATAATAATGTTGTCTGATACCGTATTAAATCCACCATCTTCAAGCGAAATACCGCCATTAGGATTTAAAATGGTATTGCCTTTAATCGTCGCGCCAGAGGTTTGTACGCGCATTAAGCGTCGGCCTGTAACAAAGTTTTCTACTCGGTTATATTGAATAGTAAAGTTTGCATCATCAGCAGAGCCTGTACCTGTTGTACTACCTGCGTTAATTAAGTGCAGGCTAGAATTACCAAAATTTGGGTTGCTGCTGGTACCTGTGAAAAGGTTATATTGAATAACGTGGTTAGTGCTCGATGAAGACATTTTGATCACCGAACCATTTTCTGCTTTATCGCGGTTGGCAAAGGTATTACGCTCAACCATTGCGGCGTCGCCTTTAAGCATTAACCAATGGTAGGTAGAATTATTTAACGTCTCTGCTTCACCATCGATAGTATTTTGTGTAAATGTGAAGTTGTCACCCTCAGAATAAATAACGGCATCTTCTTCGGTTTCACAAAAGCCACCCGATTTAGTATCAATATTTTTAAATGTAAGGCCTTCAATACCCGCGGCATCAACCCCACTGGCTACATGAATACAAAGCTCGCCACTAATTACCGGGCTTTGTCCTTCAACAGCTTTAAGTGTTGCTGCGCTGGTTAGCATAATGGCATCAAGATCGGCATATACACCGGTATTTAAACCAAGCACATCGCCATCACCAAGCCCTGCATTAATAGCACCTAATAGCGCATCCGCATCGCTTATCACTTGCGTGTACACAACTGTATCGGCGGCGCCCGTAATTGTGCTTGAAAAGCCATCGTTATCGGTATAACTCGCAGTGACCGATATAATCGCGCCAGCTTGATTAGTTGGCGTAAATGTTTTGCTGTTGGTATCGGCAATTGCTACGCCATCAGCAAGCCAAGTGTAGGTAACGTTTTGCTCATCTACCCCATTGTTATCGCTAATTTCAGCGGTTAATTCGCTAGTCACTAAATATGGCGTAGCCCCTGAGATGGTGATACTACCCGCTTCATCTACAGCCTCTGCAGAAACAGCAATGGTTGCCTCAGAAAGGTTGTCTTCGGTAAAACCGTGATCGTCCGTGTAGGTAACCTGCACGGTAATAAATTGCCCTAATAATGACTCATCTACAACGTAAGTGCTTTGCGTAGCACCACTAATTGCAACCTCATCAGCAAACCACTGGTAAGTAATTGTGCCGCTTGCGCCATCTTCATCTGTTATTTCGGCTGTAAGTGTATTACCCACCGTAGGTGTGCCAACAATAGCCACCGACCCTTCTGAATTTGCACGCTCTACTGGCGCTGTGGCAGTTGATGTAGCTGACTCTGCAAAGCCTCTGCTATCTTCAAATGCTGCATTTACGGTTATAACTTTACCTAGTTGCGATTCGGTAATAGTGTAGGTTGCTAAGGTTTCATCGGCAATTTCAACATCATCTGCAAACCATGTATATGCTACAAGCGCCGGATCAAAACCATTTTCATCCGCTACATTAGCACTTAGTTCATTACCTATAATTGCATCACCGTTAATTTCTACCGTGGCCGCAAAAGGAATAGCTGACACTTCATCGGTGGGCTCACTTAAATGTGACTCATTAACACCACTGTCATCTGTATAAAGTGCTTGTGCTGTAATTGCAAAACCAATTTGCTCATCTGTTAATGTAAAAGTTGCGTCATTAGCGCCACTTATAACTTGTCCGTCGGCGTACCAGTAGTAGCTTACTTCGCCAGAAATACCATCGGCATCATTTACGCTGGTCGACAATGTTTCGCCCGTTAACGCTGTGCCTGATAGAGCAATAGAGCCCAATGTGTTGTTATTATTATTTGAATCCGTGTCACAACCTATAATGGCAGCTGCAACAGCACATAATGCAAAATGTTTTAATTTCATCATGGCTCTATTCTCCTTAATTGTGTGGTTTAGTATTTAGCAGATGTTATGTGTGATTTACCAAATACCCAGTGTGTTATTACCAAATTATTTTATTTTTACGCTTCATTGTTAACCAACTTGGTAATATAAGCATAATAAAAACACTTTTACCACTATATTCGTTCAAAATTCATCATATTTTATTAACTGAAAGTTAACTTACGTCTATACCTAATAACACAGCGTTATTACCAATATTAATTTCACGAATAGATAAACAAGCAACCTTTATGAACAATTGGTTTTACCTAAAGAATTACTCTGAATTAATACGTAGCGCGATAAGGACATAAAGAATGGAGGAGTGGAAAATACAGGCATAAAGCTTTAGCTGTAATAGCCTATAGATATGAATTTTTGGTGTGTAAATAACGTAGCCACTGCGTTTAACTCACTATTAGTCAGCAGCGGCATACGTTTTATTTAAAAGGCGTTAGGGGACAATAACCGCCCTTTTGTACTGAGGCCTTAGTCAGGTTTAATAAACCGTAGAATTAAAGTAAGTCACAGGTTCACTAGAGCCTAAAATAACAGGCACACGCTGATGCAGCTCATCGGGCTGAATATCTAAAATACGCATACCTTTAGAGGTGGCTATACCGCCTGCGTTTTCAGTGAGCATTGCCAGTGGGTTAGCTTCGTAAAGTAAACGTATTTTACCGTTTTCATTACCCGCGCGCGTATCTTGCGGGTACATAAATACCCCGCCACGGCATAAAATTCGGTGCACATCGCCAACCATGGCTGCATTATAGCGAATTGAGCTTTTAGCAAATTCTTCTGATGTATACAGTAATTTATCAAAGTAAACTTGTGTTGCTTCATCCCAGTATCGGTAATTTGCCATATTAACCGAGAACTCACGGCTTTTACTCGGTACTGCAAGCTCTGGTTTTGTAAGCAAAAAGCCACCGTGGGTTAAATCGTGTGTATAACAGCGGGTTGGCCCACCTGTACTCATTACTAGTAACGACGATGGCCCATACAGCACGTAGCCTGCACAAACCTGGTTAGTACCGGGTTGATTAAATTGCTCATCACTATCGTAGGGCACATCTGCTTTTGCTGGGTAAATGGTAAAAATAGTGCCTATTTGCCCGTTAACATCAATGTTTGATGACCCATCAAGGGGATCAAATGCCACAATATATTTACCATCAGGGTGGGCGCCTACTGCATTATCTTCTTCTTCAGATGCCACTGTTTTTACAAGATCATCATCAATTAAGGTATCTTTTAACAGTTGATTGGCAATGACATCTAACTTTTTTTGCACCTCGCCCTGGATATTTTCGTTAAGGGTAGAGCCTAAAACACCCGCAAGCTCACCTTGGCTTACTCTAAACGCTATTTCTTTTGTGGTTGCTAATAGCGTGCGAATTAACATAATAAGGTCGGTTTCAACCCCATCTTGCTTTAATACTTTATTCAGTCTTTTCATGCGCTATACCTGTTCACACAATTAAGGTCGTCAAAACATTGGATCAGGCGAGCCACCATATGCTGCTCCGACTGACGTAACCACACACGTGGATCATAGTATTTTTTATTGGGTTTATCTTCGCCATCAGGGTTACCAATTTGGCCTTGCAAGTAGTCTTGTTTTTCTTGGTAGTAGTTTAATACCCCGTTCCAACTCGCCCATTGGGTGTCGGTATCAATGTTCATTTTTACCACCCCGTAGGTTAGCGACTCAGCAATTTTACTGTGCTCAGAGCCACTCCCACCGTGAAATACAAAATTAATAGCGTTATGCTCTAAATTAAATTTTTCAGCTACATAGGCTTGCGAGTCGCGTAATATGGTAGGTGTTAATACCACATTGCCAGGCTTGTATACGCCGTGGACGTTACCAAAAGAAGCAGCAATGATAAAATTAGGGCTTATTTTACTAAGTCGCTCATAGGCGTAGGCTACATCTTCTGGTTGAGTGTATAGCGCAGAGCTGTCGAGGTGCGAGTTATCAACCCCGTCTTCTTCTCCGCCGGTACACCCGAGCTCTATTTCAAGTGTCATGCCTATTTTTGCCATACGCGCTAAATAACGCTCACAAATTTCTATATTTTCTTCCAGTGGCTCTTCTGACAGGTCTATCATGTGCGATGAAAAAAGCGGCTTGCCTGTTTGTGCAAAATACTTTTCGCCTTCATCTAATAAACCATCAATCCAGGGCAGTAGTTTTTTTGCTGCGTGATCTGTGTGCAGCATGACAGCAACGCCATAGTGCTTCGCCACGTTATGCACATACTGTGCAGCACTTATTGCCCCAACAACGGCAGATTGCTGGCCCTCTAGTGCTAAACCTTTACCACAAAAAAACTGCGCTCCCCCATTAGATAGTTGAATAATGACCGGCGACTTCATTTTTTTTGCGGCCTCTAAAGTGGCATTAATTGACGATGTGCTCACCACGTTTACAGCAGGCAATGCATACTGATGCGTTCGTGCGTGTTTATACACTTCGCTTACTTCATCGCCAACAACAACGCCTGGTGCAATGGTTGGGGCTAAATAATTCATTTTTTGCTCCTTGCTATTTTAAAGCCTCGATACAAGAGTCTGTAATGGCTTGCCAATTACCCTGCGTTACCCATTCTTTTTTAGCAACCCAGGTACCGCCTACTGCAAATACATTGTTTAACGACAAGTAATCCATTTTATTTTTTTCGCTTACACCGCCGGTCGGGCAAAAGCTCACTGCACGAAATACAGATGAGACAGCAGAGACAAACGGCGCACCACCAGCAAGTGAAGCAGGAAAGAGTTTTTGCTCTTCAAAACCATACTCAAGCGCCATTAATATATCGCCGGTATTTGATACACCTGGCAATACTGGCACGTTACACTTAACCAGCTCACTTAATAGTGTAGGCGATACAGCGGGAGTAACTATAAAATCTGAGCCTGCTTCTAGCGCTTGCTTTAAAATTGTTTCGTTAATAACGGTGCCTGCGCCCACTTTTAGCTGTGGAACCTGTTCTTTAATGGCTTTAAGCGCATCAATTGATGCATCTGTTCTAAGAACAACTTCTACCAAAGTTAGGCCTGCCTCTGCCATTGCTTTAGCAATGTTTACACCTTGCTCTGGCGTGTCTGCTTGAATTATAGGTAGCAGAGTTTGCCCTGCCATTAGTTCAGAAAAGCGAGTCATGCGTTATTTCCCTTATTTTAAGTAATCGTGCTACTTAGTGTTATAAATTGAGTAAATTAGCCAGTTAGAGACCTGATTTGGCCATGGCTTGTTGAAAAACATCTTTTGGTGCAATAGCACCGGGTTGCTGAATAACAGCGCCGGCAGCCTGCGCGCCCAGCTTAACCGCTTCGCTAATTGGGCGCCCACCTAAGCGCGCTCCTAAATACACGCCGTTAAAGGCATCGCCTGCGGAGGTTGTATCGATAACGTTTTTAACCGGCGTAATACTGTGGCTTTGCACTGTATTAGCCTCTTTTGTAATGACCGAATCGGGGCCGTTTTTTACTATAATTTCGTTAATATTGTACGGAGCCAAATAATCAATTACCGCTTCTACACTTTGCACGTTGTAAAGCGTTTCTAAGTCTTCAACGCCGGGTAACGTAATATCGGCTAGGCTAAATGCACTATGGTATTGCGCTTTAGTTTGCTCCACGTTATCCCAAAGTCGCGCACGGTAATTTGGGTCAAATACTATTTTTACACCCGCGGCTTTAAGTTGCTTCACTATGTCCCAAAACTGCGCTCTTGCTTGCTCTTCTATTACGGCTAAAGAAATACCCGAAAAGAAAAACATATCACCCGATGACAGCTGCTTAACAAGCTCAGGGCTGATAAATTCAACCACCTTTTTGGCTGCTGAATCATCCCGCCAATAAATAAAACTGCGCTCGCCTTGCTCGTCCGTTTCTATGTAATACATACCTGGGACTTTACTGCTATGAGCAAATACATAGTCTGTATTTAATTGCTCACTTGCAAAACGCTCACGCATTTTTTTACTTAAGTTATCTTCCCCTAAAGCGGTAATAACTGAGGTGGTGATTTGTGGGAAACAACGCTTTAAGTAAACTGCCGAATTGTATACGTCACCTGCAAATGACTGATGCAATGTAGAGGGAACAGTCGCTCTTAACTCAATCATGCACTCGCCAATAAAGTAAATATTTTTCATTATTATCACTTACCTTAGGTAGTAAATGGCTGTGAGAAACACAGCCATTGCCAACAAATTAGTTAGGCTTTTTCAATGGTTCAATTTTTGGAATTAAAATCCATACAGCTGCCATTGCAATAATCGCTAAAGACGCGCCTATCACAAACGCCGGTGTATAATTACCGTCCGCTGTTAAAATAGGTACCAATGACGTAAGGCCTACAGCACCTAATTTAGCGGCCATTCCAGAGAAGCCCGACAACGTACCTACCGCTTTTTTACCCAGTAAGTCGCTTGGTAAGGTTTGCACGTTACCAATGGCGGTTTGAAAACCAAATAAAATAACAGCCATAATAAGTACCGCAATTACCGGCTCGCCTGGGTTTGCCATTGCAAGCAGCGCCGGCAACATAATTAAACACCCTAATGTGATGGTCAGCTTACGCGTTTTATCGGTATTCCAGCCTGCTTTGAGGCGGTTTTGGGCAAGTAAGCCACCAAACCAAGCACCAAACATAGCGCCTACATAGGGAACCCAGCCATAAATACCAATCGATTTAACATCCATGCCATACACTTCGTTTAAGTAAATTGGTATCCAAAAAACAAATAACCACCAAATAGGGTCGATAGCTGCAGAGGCTATAATTACGCCCCAGCTTTGCTTACGAGAGAGTAACTCGCCTGTAGACGGGTTATATTCTTCTTCGTCATCGCTTGTTACATCGCCGTTATCATCAACGCGTCTTTGTCCGGTAAGAATGTACTCACGCTCTTCTTCACTTATCCAAGGGTGAGAGCCTGGAGGCGCTTTTACCAATATAATCCAAGGAACTAA
This sequence comes from Pseudoalteromonas sp. R86517, assembly GCF_042466295.1. Classification (NCBI taxonomy): domain Bacteria; kingdom Pseudomonadati; phylum Pseudomonadota; class Gammaproteobacteria; order Alteromonadales; family Pseudoalteromonadaceae; genus Pseudoalteromonas; species Pseudoalteromonas sp. R86517. The sequence continues at coordinate 992,379 of NZ_JAXHCB010000001.1, read as the reverse complement.
CCATAAAAAACCTAAGGCACCAACAAATACAAACACCATTTGCCAGCTAAAGTACACGGTTAAATAAGCAATAAGCGGGATAGCAATAATGCCACCAATGGCTGCGCCAGAATTAAATATACCTTGCGCTAAAGCACGCTCTTTTGTTGGAAACCACTCGGCATTACCTTTAGCTGCACCGGGCCAGTTACCAGCTTCGGCTACACCTAAAATTGCACGGAAAATACTTAAACTAAGCACCCCTTGTGCAAAAGCATGGGCAACAGTGGCTAATGACCACACACCAATTGAAAGCACAAAACCTAAACGCGTGCCAACCCAGTCAAAAATTTTGCCAAAAATAGCTTGGCCAAATGCATAAGCAAATACGAATACTATAGAAATATTAGCGTAAATTTGTTTACGCTCTAACGCAGATTCATCAGGGAACATTTCTTCCACAATGTCTGGCCATAAAACGCTAAGCGCTTGACGGTCTATGTAGTTAATAATGGTAGCAAGTGCAATTAGCACTATAACCCACCAGCGTAAGCCTTGAATTTTCATAGGTTATTCCTCAAGAAAGTCTTCGCGAGCTGGGCTAAAGGTATCAATCAGTATACCGCCAGTTGGGCACGTTGCACCGTGATCAGCAAAAGGAGGAATAAAACAGCTATCACCCGCTTTTAAGATTTTAGTTACGCCATCAATGTTAAAGTGAAACTCACCCTCAACCACATACGTTACTTGCGAGTGCCTGTGCGCATGGTTATAACCAATAGCCCCTTCTGAGAACCAAATTTTCACGGCCATTAGCTCTTCGTTATAGCCAAGCATTTGGCGTTTTAAGCCATTACCTAAATCTTCAATCTCGGTTTCGTTACCAAATGAAAAGTGTGCACTTTGCTTTTGCATCCTGTTTACTCCTGATTATTCTTCATCGCATAAACGCCAAGGCGGCCATTTAAGGTGAATGCTTTATTTTGATATGTGAATGTGTGTTTAGCTGCTTTATCGGCTTTGTTGATAGCAACCAAATAGGTATTATTTTTTACTTTAACTTCAATTAGGTCTAAGTGCTCTTGCGCGCCATACTTAAGTGACGATACACGGCTAACAGCCTCTAGGGTATATTCTTTACTTGGGTTGTATTCACCGTGAGGCTCAAGTACTGAAATAAATTTATGCTGTTTTTTACCTTCTACACGGCGAATATAGCCATTTTCGTTACGAAGATTAAAGTGTGGATCGTTTGCCCCTATTTGCGTAAATAAGAAAGACTCATCCCCTTTCACTAGGCTAGTTTGTGTATAAAAACGGCCGTTGTCGTTTAACCACGTTACCTTTGCTAGGCCTTCATCTGGTTGCGCCTGTGCTTTTAACCATAAATGTTGATAACCATTTTTATCACCCAGCGCAGCTAAGCTTTTGGTGTTACCAAGTAACTCAAAGCTGGTATCAATTAATTGGCCTTTGTAATGCAGTGGTAAATCAATTTTATGGGAGGAATCTGCAGTCACATTAAAAATATCAACTGCAAGCGTGCTTTCAAGCATAGGTAAATTAATTAACGCTAACGTGCGTTCAAGCTCAACACCTTTGTAAGCGGTGCTTATTTGCCCACTTGACACCGTTCCGTATTGGTTTGTTTCAAAGAAATTAAGCGTAGGATGATTGTTATTACCCACTTTAACATTTGCATTAAAATGCGAGGTTTCATCAATCACAACCGTATTATGTGCCACGGAATGTTTTGCGTAAGTTTCGTTTTCTGGTAGGTAACGGCCGCCGTATTTAGCCTCAACATTTAAAAAACGTGCAGCGCCATAATCAGATACAATTTCATTGCCATGATCGTAAAACTGCCATGTTAATTTATCAAAATGTCCATGCCCTAAACCCTGTGCAGCAGGTTTAAATAAAAGTGCTTGGTCGCCACCAGTTTGCGTACGCATTACTACCAACGCCCCTTGCTCGCCATCGTTACCATCGCCAAATGCTACCGATTTAAATACATAAGGAGTTTGCTTATTTTTATCCAGTGCTTGAGCCACCTTTAGGCCATCGCCAGAGAGTATTATTTGATTTTGCTTTTTGGCTATATCTAAGTAACCAGTATCGTGTGTTAAACCATAAGCGGCTGTTACACCGTGTACCAGCTCTATTGTGTCTATACCTTTACTTTTAATTGCATCGTTTATCGGGAAAAACAAACCGTTATAGCTTAGCTGAATAGTGGTATCAATGGCTTTAAGTAATATGCCATCGCGATATTCAAAAATGTCTCGCTGCGGTTCGTTGTTTTCAATTGCTTTAGCAAAGGTAACAAACGGAAGTAGTGCAAAGCGTTGATAATAAGGACCTTCGTTGTAATAGCCCTGTGGCGAAAACAGCATGTCTAGCTGCTTAATAAAGCCACCCTCGCCCGATTTATCTAAATCGTAAAGAGACTTTTCGACCCACTCAGGTTCATCTAATACATACCCTGCCATGCCTACACCGGCTGTAGCCCACGTACCATGGTTATGTACTTTGTTAAAGGTTGATGGCTGGCCTTGTGATAAAAATAACGATACTGGGCGCAGTAAGTCATTTTCAATGGTTTTAATATTAGCGGCGCTTAACGCATCATGCACTAAATCGTATGCTTGAATGGTATAAACCAGCCACATGGCCTCATTAAGGCTTTGCCAAAATAGTTTACCTGGGTTTTGCGACTTAACTTTGCGCTTAGGGTGTACATCAAGTGTTGGGTATAATTTGGCATACTCAAGCAACATATCACGTACGTAATGAGCGTATTTATCCTCTTGGCTTAGCTGATAAATAACACCGGCGTTATACATAAGCTGATAATTTTTTTTGTGTCGTTCGTGGGTATAGCCTCCCCCACCGTCTTTTGGTACAGGCACTGTTATAGGGCTTTTAATTTGCTCATCCACTTGTGCCTTAAGCGCTGCAAATGCGTTGGCAAACTTGCCCTGTTCGTTGTTGCTAATTGATTGGCGCATTTGCTGTACATCATCATTGGTTATTACCAAATTTGGATGCGCTGCGTAGGCGTTTATCGATAAAACTAAGGCACTTACAGTAACACCCAGCGTTTTAAATAATGACTTATTTTGGGTTAAATTCATCATTGTTAGTTCACCTTATTTAAAACGTTGTTATTTTTAATCGTTGCCGTGTGCGGGCCCGCTACACGTAACTCTTTTACGTTTGGCGCTTGAGTTGCATCAAAGGTGTTATCTGTAATGGCTGTTATTGGCTCACCAACCGTGTGCTCAATTTTAATCGGTGCCGATTTTTCAAATACGTTGCTTGCAATATTTGTTACTTGTACACCGTGCGCATACACACTCGCTTGCGCCTTGTTGCGCTTACCTAAACCTACTTTAGTTAGGGTGTTATTGGTCATTAATAAATGCGGACCAAAGGTGCTTTCATCACTTCCACCTCGGTATAACTTAACGACGCCACCGGCTACCTCATTAAAGGTATTGCTTTTAAGTGTTACATACTCTGCGTTATAAATACCTAAGTCTTCTATTTCGGTATCGAGACGTAAAATATCGCCAGTCACATTTTTAAAGGTGTTATTTACTAACGTGATTTCATCTGCCATCGCCCCTTTACCCGTTACAAAAAAGTGAAATGAGTGATTAATATCAAGATTAGTTAATTGTGAGTTGTGTATTTCAAAGCGGTAGTTATCAACCATGCCCCACTTTTTAGTACGTACCACACTATTATTAATGGCATCAGGTGCGTTTTCACCCGAGATAACTAAACCATCTAGCTTTAAGCTACCGCCGTCATGAATTTCGAATAAGGTGGAGCGTTGGTAGGTCAGCTTAGCTTTGCCAGTATGTTTAGCCTTAAGGGTAAGCACTTTTGTTATTTTAACGAGTTTAGATACATCGTATTGACCATCTGCAAGCTCTAATACATCACCCGTTTGGGCTGCATTGATTGCGTTAAGTAAGGCATCTGCAGTTGCTTTAACCTGGTGAGTTTTACCCGTATCAAATGCCACAACTTGCTCTGTTTTTGGATACCAGCTAACGCCGGTATCGGCCTTTTTTAGCACCTTTAAACCGCGTTTAGCACCTGCACTAATTTTGCTTGATTCAGGATACAGTAAACCGTTACTAGCTCTGGTTAGTGTTACATTTTGCTGTTTAACACCGTAATTTAACTCTTTTAATACCTGGGTATTAGCTACATTTTTGCTAAATTTAATACCGCTTACATCATCAAAGGTTGTAAAAGGTTGCTCGCCATTTTGATTAATAATAAGGTTATTTTTCATTACGCTATTAATTGGTGCAGCGCTACGCTCGCTATCGCTACCTGCGCCAAGTTGTATATGACGCACATTTACATAGGTATTGTTTTCAATTGTCGCGTTTTCTACCTGATGGTAGCGATTTATTGGTGAGTTAGGTACGCCGTTCATAACCGTAAAACCACTCCCAAAGCGGTAGCCTGTTAAACCTTCTAAGTAGTTATTTTTTACTGTTTGGTTTTTATTAATGATGCGAATGCCACCGGTGTGATCCACACCGTTACCAAAAAAAACGTTCTCTTGTATAATATTGCCATTACCATGGCGCAGCGTTAGTGTGCCGCGAGATTCAAAAAACACATTATTGCGGATTTGGTTTTTCCCTGATTTAACCGAGATTATTTCTACTTCGCCGTTAGTACGTTCAAAGTAGTTGTTTTCAACTACGGTAAATGAATCACTTAATGAATAGTGGCTAGTACCAATACGCAGTGTTTCACCGCCGTTAGATCCAAAAGTAGGACGATAGCCAAAAAAGTTATGATCAATTTGATGGTGGTTTTGTTGGCTTTGCTCACTATTAAGCCTTACAGCAATCGTAACGCCTTTGTTACGTTTACCTACTAAGTGGCTGTGATCAAAACGATTGTGTTTACCATATAGAGCCACCCAATAGTCTGATTCTCGTTTATCGGGGTTATTGTAGTTATCGATAACGACTTGTGTTACGCGGGAGTGAGTAGCAAGCTCATCTTTATTTTTACGAAATTCAATAACGGCTGAGCTAGGCGTATAACCATTTTTAAATACAAGCCCTGACACTTCTAAATACGAACCCGCCAGTCTTAAATTAGATTGCCCTGATAAAATAACGTTACCCTTGGTTTGCGCTGTAAGCTTTATAGGGGCGTTTTTGGTTCCTTGGCCTTGTAATAAAATTTCGAAATTAGACCACGTACCGTCTTTGAGAGTTATTTTATCGCCGGCAACGAGTTTGTCAGAGATTTCTTGAAAAGCTTGTTTAGTGTCTACAAAATAATCTTTGGCTGCCAATTGTGTGGATGTGCACCCAATAAGAACTAGGCTAAGCTTTATTATATTAATTAAACGCATAGATAACTCTTTTTCAGTGTGACCGGAAGTAATGCCTTATCAATAGTAATGCTGCACTCATTGCACAAAGCAGGTTAAATCTAGCCAATTGATGTTGTGTGTGTTTTGGTGCTTTAACTACGTTAAAGCACCCAATGTTGTCGGTATTACTTTTCTAGAGTTTTAAAGTAATCAAAAATTTCTGGTACGTTGCCTTGCCCCATACCTGCATCAAATGCCGCTTGTAAGTTAGCAGATGAACCTTCAGCAATTTTTGATTCAGTCCCAAGGTCTGAAACCATTTGTAGGAAGTAGCCTAAATCTTTGTTTGCATTGGCAATTGAAAAACCAAGGTCGCTTACATTGTCTACCGCGTAGTTTTTACAAAATTGCATAAATGGAGAGCTAGAAGGCCCTGTCGACATAATGTCAAATAGTTGCTGGCGGTCTACACCGGCTTTGTCTGCTACAGCAAACGCTTGTGACATAGCACATACTGTGGTCATACCCATAAAGTTATTGATTAACTTAGTTGTATGCCCTGCGCCTAACTCACCTAGGTGAAATACGTTTTCGCCTTGATCTTCAAGTACAGGTTTAACTTTATTGAAGGTGTCAATATCGCCCGCTGCCATAATATTTAATAGGCCGTCTTTAGCATGGGCTGGAGTACGCCCTAGTGGTGCGTCAATCATGCCTGCGCCTTTAGCGGCTAGATCAGCACCAATTTTTTTAGTAGATGAAGGAATTGATGTACCAAAATCAATTAATACCGCGCCTTCTTTAATACCCGCTAAAATGCCATCTTCTGCGTACACAATTTTTTCAACAACTGCTGATGTTGTTAAACAAAACATAATTATGTCTGCACCTTGTGCAAGCTCTTTTGCAGTGCTTGCTGTTTTTGCGCCTCTGCTAACGCATGCAGCAACCGCATCTTTGTTTAAATCCATAACAATAAGCTCATAGCCTTTGTTCTGTAAGTTTTCGGCCATATTGCCGCCCATTAAGCCAAGGCCGATAAAACCGATTACTGGTTTAGACATGAATAACTCCTAAATATGATGGCGCGTGCTTTTATGAGTACGAGTAATGATTTACCCCATAAATAGGTACGCTGTGTCGTTTAATTCAATTTGCTAAAGTAACCCTGAGCATGTTCGTTTGAATAGGTAACCCGCCGCGTTATTACCATTTGAGCGAATAAAAACAGAGTGATTACACGCTGTATATTGTTGACCGGTTACGTATTTATTTCGTTATGCTTAGCATTGCTTCGATTATTTATTAATACCTTGGAGAAGCTAAAACCAAGCAACTTACCAATTGGTATGTAAAAACTGTATTACCATACACCAATCTTGTCAACCAATAAGTTAACTTTGTAAACCAAGGTAATTTACAATTTATTTCAAATCAACAAAATAACAATAATAAACAATTAGTTATAGGTAGTATGAAAATCAAATTAATTCCACGCACTTTCCCCTTCTTTGGTTAGAGCTTAATAAAAAATAGGTTGACCAATAAGTGCAACAACTTTATAAACTCGTATAAATAGCGTGGCTATAATTACATTGTGCACTAACCCATTGTTGGTAAAACCACTAATTTAGTGTGCTAATATTATGGCAATGCGTGGTTGTAAATGCCGAGCCTTGTCCACATTTAGCTTAAATTGCCCGAACTCAGGTTAAGAAGTTTACTTACGTATTAAATCGTACTGATATTTTAATTTATTTCACAAGCCGAGGTTTTCAGTGAAGGCAAAGCCACTTGCGCGGCAATAACTAGGCTTATTGCACGTAAATTTGACGCAATGAGTGCGCAAATAGCTGGTTAATATAAACTTATTGTTCACAGTTGAGGTAAAATAAGCCCCTAGGTATATGGCAGGCTCTGGCCTTTGCAATGCGGTTATGGATACCCCATAAAGACGCTATGCTCCACACCTATTTAAATTTAAACTCACAGAGGTAACCTAAATGCGTTTATTACACACAATGTTGCGTGTAGCCGACTTAGAAAAGTCACTTTCTTTTTATACACAGATTTTAGGAATGAAAGAATTACGCCGTTCTGACAACGAAGAGTACCGTTATACATTAGCTTTTGTAGGGTATGGTGAAGAGGATAGTAATACTGTATTAGAGCTTACTTATAATTGGGATGAAAATAGCTACGATCTTGGTAATGCATATGGCCATATAGCTATTGAATTTGACGATATATACAAGGCATGTGACGACATAAAGGCCGCTGGTGGAAACGTCAGTCGAGAACCGGGGCCAGTAAAAGGTGGCACAACAGAAATTGCTTTTGTGAAAGACCCTGATGGCTATTCAATTGAGCTTATTCAGAAAAAGAAAAACAAAGCTAACTAGGCAATAAGTCTATCGAAAAGGTGCCTAGTCGCACCTTTACCTTAATTGGCTATCTTTACTTGCTCGGCGGTTTACGCCAGCAACGCCCTTGCCTTTAGCCTCAAGCTCACTTTGACACGCCACACAGTGCCTAACACCTGGCAGCGCTAACCTGCGTGCCTGTGGTATTTCACAATCACACTCATCACAGAATTCAGCACTCGCGCCTGAGATTAAATTTTGCCTTGCATATTGCACTGCGTCGTTAACACTTGCATCGATTTGATCTTGAATTGCGCCATCACGCGCCCAACCACTTGCCATAATTAACTCCTAATAATAAGAAATTAAGCTAAAAGGTTAGCAGCACAGCGCTTTATAAATGCTGAATATTTTGTACAGGCTTTATTGATTGAGCTATTTAAAGGATGAATAAATATGGTTAAGAGTAATTTGTAATTTAGTTGTGCTATCCATTTTATCTACACATGCAGTTATAAGTATGTATTTTTAACGCAGCTAGCAAAAATATTTATCACTGTAAATGAATAATTATTATTGCGGATCGGTCTTGAAAACCAAAGAAATTATACGTAGGTGATTATTAATTAAATAGATAGGTTTTTAGATATTGAAGAAAATTAAAAGTGTAAAACTAAAATTTTAACGGATAAACGGTAGAAATTAATGCGCTGGATAGCGCTGAGGAAGTTATAGCTTTATACACTACTAAAATAGTAAGTGGCGTCTCAATAGATTAGTACTCTTGATAACGTCGTGCATAGAGAGTGCGGTGTCACACTGCTTTATACATCACCTAAAATAGTAAGTGGCGTCCCCAAGGGGATTCGAACCCCTGTTACCGCCGTGAAAGGGCGGTGTCCTAGGCCTCTAGACGATGGGGACGCAGAAATTGCTTTGCAAATCACTGATTTGCTATTTCTAAGTAAGATGAGACCGAGCCTGCGAGGCGAATGGCATTATCTTCTCAAAAACGTTTTCTGTGTCACTAGGACAACTGAATGGTTTGACTCGTTTCAGGCGAGTTTTTAATAACACTACCCTACTATAAATAGTAAGTGGCGTCCCCAAGGGGATTCGAACCCCTGTTACCGCCGTGAAAGGGCGGTGTCCTAGGCCTCTAGACGATGGGGACACTAAAAAGTGTCACTAGGACAACTGAATGGTTTGACTCGTTTCAGACGAGTTTTTAATAACACTACCCTACTATAAATAGTAAGTGGCGTCCCCAAGGGGATTCGAACCCCTGTTACCGCCGTGAAAGGGCGGTGTCCTAGGCCTCTAGACGATGGGGACACTAAAAAGTGTCACTAGGACAACTGAATGGTTTGACTCGTTTCAGACGAGTTTTTAATAACACTACCCTACTATAAATAGTAAGTGGCGTCCCCAAGGGGATTCGAACCCCTGTTACCGCCGTGAAAGGGCGGTGTCCTAGGCCTCTAGACGATGGGGACACTAAAAAGTGTCACTAGGACAACTGAATGGTTTGACTCGTTTCAGACGAGTTTTTAATAACACTACCCTACTATAAATAGTAAGTGGCGTCCCCAAGGGGATTCGAACCCCTGTTACCGCCGTGAAAGGGCGGTGTCCTAGGCCTCTAGACGATGGGGACACTAAAAAGTGTCACTAGGACAACTGAATGGTTTGACTCGTTTCAGACGAGTTTTTAATAACACTACCCTACTATAAATAGTAAGTGGCGTCCCCAAGGGGATTCGAACCCCTGTTACCGCCGTGAAAGGGCGGTGTCCTAGGCCTCTAGACGATGGGGACACTAAAAAGTGTCACTAGGACAATTGATAAGTTTAACTCATATCATGAGGTGCTAAGGTAATACGTTTAATACACATAAAGACTCGAGCTTTAAGTGTTACGCTATTCTCTTGGTAAAACCACGCCTAACTATTTGTTAGATGGCGTCCCCAAGGGGATTCGAACCCCTGTTACCGCCGTGAAAGGGCGGTGTCCTAGGCCTCTAGACGATGGGGACACAGAAAACTGCTACCCTAGGACATGCACAAAGATTTGGTGGAGCTATGCGGGATCGAACCGCAGACCTCTTCGCTGCCAGCGAAGCGCTCTCCCAGCTGAGCTATAGCCCCAAACCTTTTAATACCTAACGTGTTTAACACGTTGTGTATCGCTGAGTGCGGGGCGCATTCTATGCACCCCCCAAAATAAAGTCAACAGTTTTTTATGCCACTTTATTTAAATGGTTTAATTTTCAACAAACTGGCTATCAGACATGCAAAAAAATACAATTTCGACAAAATTTGGCCTGTACTTCATCTCACAGTACTATAAACAGGTTAATTATCTATTTATACCTCGTTGATGAAGTAATAATGTTTAACATAAAAGGTATACATTTATATGCAAATTGAGTTGGGGTTAAAAAAGTACTAAAACCAAGGCTAAACCCCGCATTTAAGTGTGTTATTAAAATGCGAGGGCTCTATTCGATAACCTTATTATTAAATGCTCAACCCTTCCCTTTTTAAGTTGCTTGTACACACATATAAAAATTGAAGTGAATTAAGCCGTCGTTAAAAGTGCTAGCAAGTAATTCGTGCTGTTTTTAAACACTATGTTCCAGTTTGGGTAATAGGCTCTTTTTTGTTGTCATTGTGCCAAAACCCATGGCGTTAATTAAAGTTTATTCGCACTAATGGCAATACAGATAACTGCTTATGCCCTTTAACGTGTTCGTACCTTTTAAAAAGTACCGTATACCAGTTCAATAATTTAAAACCTTATATAGTCATAAATCTTCTTTTTGATAAAACGTCACGCTTACTGTATCAATTTCAACATCGCCTTTTATTAGCTTATTTAAGCAATGCTTTTTATTGTAAGTAAAAATAAGGCAGTCACTTAGTTCAGATTCAGCTGTTAATTTACCCTAACAACTTAAATTTGATGATAAAGTAAACGCCAACCACCCTGCACTGTTTATAAAACCTTCATTCAGCACATTTTTATCATTCAAGTGTTGACACATTTGCAACTCTATCTATAATAGCGCCCCACAACAACGCAGCAATGTAATGTTGTTTAGATGTGGGTGATTAGCTCAGTTGGGAGAGCATCGCCCTTACAAGGCGAGGGTCACTGGTTCAAGTCCAGTATCACCCACCACTTTATTAAGTGTACACATCTAAAATTCTATATGAGTTGTTAGCTCAGTTAGAAAAGAGAGCGTCACTGCTTTAAATAAAAGAAGGTGAGGTTCACTGGTTAAAGTCCAGTACTATTATTTAATAGTAGCGTTTTAATTTATATGTGGGTGATTAGCTCAGTTGGGAGAGCATCGCCCTTACAAGGCGAGGGTCACTGGTTCAAGTCCAGTATCACCCACCACATATAAATCTATTATTATATTAATAGTCGCGTTTTAAAATTGTAATATGGGTCGTTAGCTCAGTTACAAGAAAAGAGAGCATCACCGCTTTTTATAAAAGATGGCGAAGTTCACTGGTTAAAGTCCAGTACTATCTATACAGGTAGTAGCATGTAATATGGGTCGTTAGCTCAGTTGGGAGAGCATCGCCCTTACAAGGCGAGGGTCACTGGTTCAAGTCCAGTACGACCCACCATTCTTAGAATGGTGCATATTACACAAATCTAAATGGGTCATTACTCAGCTAGAAAAAGAGAGCATTACCGCTACTTCCAAGTAACGGCGAGGTTCACTGGTTAAAGTCCAGTACTATTTATTTTAATAGTAGCGTTTTAATTTATATGTGGGTGATTAGCTCAGTTGGGAGAGCATCGCCCTTACAAGGCGAGGGTCACTGGTTCAAGTCCAGTATCACCCACCACATATAAAGCCTATTATTATATTAATAGTCGCGTTTTAAAATTTAATATGGGTCGTTAGCTCAGTTGGGAGAGCATCGCCCTTACAAGGCGAGGGTCACTGGTTCAAGTCCAGTACGACCCACCATTCTAAGAATGGTGCATATTAAATATATAATTTGGGTGATTAGCTCAGTTGGGAGAGCATCGCCCTTACAAGGCGAGGGTCACTGGTTCAAGTCCAGTATCACCCACCAAATTATACAAAACGTTAAATTGATAAAGTCATACCTATTATATGTGGGTGATTAGCTCAGTTGGGAGAGCATCGCCCTTACAAGGCGAGGGTCACTGGTTCAAGTCCAGTATCACCCACCACATATAAACACTTCTAAAGCATCTAAACTCTTCTTAATAATTATTATAAAATCCTATTTGGGTAATTAATCCAGTTGTAACAAAAAAGAAAGCATCGCCGCCCTTTACAAATAATGGCGAGGGTTACTGGTATCTAGCCAAGTAACCACCCACCACATATAAACACTTCAAAATACCTAAGTTAAAAACTTCCAAAAATATCACTCTTAATTTGTCTTGTGCAAAACGATTAATCTATACGCTATAAAATTATATAAAGGTAATTAACTCAGTTATAAGAAAAAGAGAGCATCGCCACCCTTTACAAATAAAGGCGAGGGTTACCGGTATCAAGCCAAGTAATCACCCACCACATATAAACACTTCTAAAGCATCTAAACTCTTCTTAATAATTATTATAAAAATCCTATTTGGGTAATTAACTCAGTTATAAGAAAAAGAGAGCATCGCCGCCTTTTATAAATAATGGCGAGGGTTAACGGTATCAAGCCAAGTAATCACCCACCACATATAAACAATTCTAAAGCATCTAAACTCTTCTTAATAATTATTATAAAAATCCTATTTGGGTAATTAACTCAGTTATAAGAAAAAGAGAGCATCGCCGTCCTTTACAAATAAAGGCGAGGGTCACTGGTTCAAGCCAAGTAATCACCCACCACATATAAACACTCCACAAAAACCTAGATTATTTTAACTATTATTTAGAGCTGCTTTTTACCTATTAATTAAGCAATGGTTTTAAATCGCTAAGGCCAGGATAATATGAAGCCATCTAAACGTATGAAAATAACTTAATCTTCTAATAACCTCGGCTATTAATTAAATTCCCTTGTAAGCAGCTAAACTGTTGATTATAGTCTGTGATAAATCAAACAACATGTAAGCCAATGCCAACTAAGATCTACGCCAAAGCCAAAATACTGATAGTGGAAGAGCAGCCCCTCGCTCAAAGCTATATGAAACAGTCGCTAGAAAGGCTTGGCTTTCGGCAATTGCACTTTGCCGATCATGCAATTGCAGCAAAAGAGCAATGTTTGGTTGAGCAATTTGATTTAATTGTATGTTCATTTAATTTAAGCAAACACCAAGACGGCTACCAACTCTACGAAGAACTCCGTGTTAAGCAACTGATAAAAAACTCCACCGCGTTTATTTTTATTTCTGCAGAAACCAGTGGTGCGCTAGTGCATAGCGTTTTAGAGCTTCAACCCGACGACTTTTTGGTAAAGCCATTTACGGTACAAGAGTTAAAAACGCGGATTGAGCGTATTCTAAAACGTAAAAATGAGCTTCAGAGCATTTATACCTTAGTAGATGATGGCAACGACTCTAAAGCAATAAAAGTAATCGATGCCACTTTAAATAAAAAAAACAATATATACAGCCCTATCCTCCTTCGCTTAAAAGGAGATGCATTGCTTAGGCTAAACCGCAGTGAAGAAGCTAAAGACTTTTTTACCTCGGTGCTAGACATACAAAAATTTGCCTGGGCCAAAGTTGGTTTAGTAGAAGCCCTGATTGCTAATAATGAGCATATTCTTGCTCAACGCATGTTAAAAACCATGCTTGAGCGCCATGAAACACGTTTAGTTGCACTGGATTTACTCGGCCGATTAGAAATAAAACTAAACCAATTTGAATTGGCACAAGATTTTTTAAGCCAAGCAGTCGATATCGCACCACGTAACATCCAAAGACAAAAATCGTTAAGCAATGTTTCGTTAATAAACCACGATTACGAAAAGAGCTATTTAACCCAAAAAGACATAGCCAGCTATGCGCGTCATTCTATTCATGACAGCCCCGACATCTATCTCAATGCAGCCCGTGCCGGTATAGACTTTGCTTTAACCACAGATCAAACAGACCAAATACAACGTATTTCGCGTCAAACTAATAAATACATAAATGATTTAAAAAAGCAGTTTCCTAACAGCGCAAACCAATCTCAAATTGATGTACTTAATGCGCGTTTACACTATTTAAAAGACGAGCACCAAAAAGCCAAGCGCTTGATAGAGCAACTTGATGACGACGATACGTTAATACGCTCTGTAGATGGGGCGCTTGATAAAGCAAAAGCGTTTCACGAGCTGGGTTTTCATCAAAAAGCACAAACATTATTTAGCCAAATAATTAGCCATTGTGAGCGCCACCCCAATATGAGTGATACAACTTACCTGCGTTACATTCAACAGCAGCAAAGTGAGCGTCGCGACATTAAAATGGGCCCTAAAGAGCTTAACAACCATGCAGTAACTCAATTTAATAGAGGGCAATTAAATACGGCGCTAGAGGCGTTTACGCAAGCATTTAGAGTAATGCCGCGTAACCCAAGCATTGCGCTTAATTTATTACAGTGTTTGTTTGATTCGACAAAACAAAAAGGCGGCACTTTTAACTTGGTTATTGCTAAAAAGTGTTACGCCCTTTTGAGTAATTCTACACTGCAGCCAGATCAGTCGCAGCGATTAGATAAAATTTTGCATATGGCAAAAGAAATGAAACTCGATATTCAATCCCCCTAGCGCTAACTAGCGGCTAAAAATAGCTGTTTTATCTAGATTGAAGGCTAACTATATAATTAAAGCTTTTTCATTGCAGCGGCATTTACACAATAGCGCAAACCCGACGGTGCTGGCCCATCAGGAAAAATATGCCCTAAGTGTGCATCACACACATTACACACCACTTCAACGCGCTGCATACCATGGCTTAAATCGTTCACATAACCAATTGCATCGACAGTTGCAGGCTGCGTAAATGATGGCCAGCCTGTGCCGCTATCAAACTTTTCATCGGCATCAAAAAGTAAATTATCGCAGCATACACACGCGTATTTACCCGGTTCTAGTAATGTGCAACTTTGTGAGCTGTGTGGGCGTTCTGTGCCCTTTTTACGTGCCACATAGTATTGCTCATCACTTAGCATTGCCTGCCATTGCGCGTCTGTTTTTACAACCTTTTCGCGTGGCGTAGGATTGCCATTATTGGCAAAATTTATAACATCATTCCAAGTAAGCATAATAGCCTCCTTCGGTATTAATAAGTGATTAGGGTCTGTTGATCTTTTAAGGTTAAATTTGCCGCAGTCTGTTTGGTATTTAGCCAAGGCAGAGCCTATGCAGTGTGGTTATTCCCCATAATTGGGCGATAACGTAGCATTAATGCCAAACAGGCGCTGCCCAACGGGTTCTACCTAGGGGCTATTTACTCTTTGTTGCTCAGCTTTTACTTAGCCCACTAGGTTACAAACTTCGCGCCGCGATTAAATAGCCCCTAGTTTGAACAAACTTTAATCCGCAAAGTTCAACAGCCCCTAACTAAAGCGAATAGTTTGCTTTTCGTGATCTGAAAGTATGCGCTTCATGTAGGCGTCTATGTCATTTTTTTGTGCGGGTAAACTTACACTAAATTGTCGCTCGTTATTGCTATGAATAATAAGCTCATCGTTCTTACTTTCTATATGTTCAATGTTGCCAATAACAAGCCATTGCGGGCCAAATTTTTTATCAAAAAAACCTGCCAAGCTAAATAACATTAAGTGCTGTGCATCGCGCTGAATAAAATTATCAAGCGTATTGCGCTTTTTAAAGGCGGGTGTCAGCCTGTAACAACACGAACAAAACACAAATAACCATAATCCTATTACGGCAGAAAACCAAATATGATCAGTTAACGATGTAAACAACACCAAAGCGCCTAAAATAATGCCAATACCAAGCACTACAAGGGCAATTTTTTTATTAATGTTATCCATTTAGCTCCCTTTTATTTAGCGTTTTTATCATCTGCTTTTTCGGTAGGCTCTGGCCAATCGTTAAAAAACACCTGCAAATAACGACTCTTTGCCAAGTACCACATTACCCAAAACACAATCACCATTTGCACAGCTAAAAATAGTGAAAACCTGTAATGACTATGTGCAGCTTGTATTGTTAACCAGCTTAAGTCAGTTATTGCGCACACCAGTAACGGCCAGCGCATGTAGCGCCACACCATCGCTAAACGCGCACTTTGCTGATGAGAGTCGCGCGGTCGTCTTAAGCAAAATAAAAAAGTGGGCACTATCGCAATAGCGCCAATCGAAATTGCGATAAAAAAATCGTTTTTAGATTTAAAAAATAGCGACATTAAATCAAGCTCAGGGCGACGACTCAGCGCCGCTATAACCCAAATAAAATACGCACGTAGTAACACCAATAAACTCAGATGAAATGCAATTGGCGTACGGTAGCTTCCGTATTTATCCCAGTACTCGGGTCCATATCGGCTCATTTTACTACCCTAAGCATTGTACTTATCAAACAGTGCAATTAAGTCGTCTTCGCTAAGTATGTCTATGCCTAAATCTTGTGCTTTAGTTAATTTAGAGCCGGCTTTTTCGCCCGCCACCAATGCATCTGTTTTAGCCGACACACTACCGGCTACTTTTGCACCTAACTGTTGTAAGCGTGCTTTAGCATCGTTTCGGTTTAAAGTATTAAGAGTGCCAGTTAATACATAGGTTAGCCCAGCTAAGGGTTGCTCATCCTCTGAAGGCGGCGTTAGCGCTGGCCAATTAATACCTTGTTCAATTAAAGCATTAACCACATCTACATTATGTTGCTCATCAAAAAAGCCTCGAACATGAGTTGCTACAATAACGCCTACATCGCTCACTTGTGTAAGGCTTTCAATACTTGCTTGGGTTACCTTTTCAAGTGTTAAAAAATGATTTGCTAAGTTTTGCGCTGTGGCCTCGCCTACCTCACGAATACCCAGCGAATATAAAAACTTTGCAAGCGTAGTTGTTTTTGCAACTTCAAGCGCATCCACTAAGTTTTTAGCCGACTTAGGGCCCATACGCTCAAGTGACTCAAAGTGACCTTGTTTTAATATAAATAAATCTGCGGGGGTTTTTACCAGCTCTCTATCAACCAGCTGATCAACTATTTTGTCGCCTAAGCCATCTATATCAAGCGCTTTGCGTGATGCGAAATGCTTTATCGCTTGTTTACGCTGAGCTTGGCACACTAAGCCACCGGTACAACGAGCCACGGCCTCGCCTTCTACTTTTTCAACGTGTGAGTCACAAATGGGGCAACTGGCAGGAAATACAATGTCGCGTGCATCATCTGGGCGGCGCTCAAGTACTACTTGTGTAATTTGCGGAATAACATCGCCGGCGCGGCGTATAATTACTGTATCGCCTACCTTTACGCCTAAGCGGGCTATTTCATCGCCATTGTGCAGCGTTGCGTTTGATACCGTAACACCGCCTACAAATACAGGCTCTAAACGCGCTACCGGCGTTATAGCGCCTGTGCGGCCAACCTGAAATTCTACATCAAGTAACTGGGTTATTTCTTCTTGGGCAGGAAACTTATAAGCAATTGCCCAGCGCGGTGCACGTGCAACAAACCCTAAACGCTCTTGTAAGGCTTTTTGGTTTATTTTAATTACTACGCCATCAATTTCATATTTAAGCTCGCTTCTGCGCGTTAAAATATCAGTGTAGTAATCTAAAGCCGCTTGCGTACCTTCAACTAACTTTGTTTCTGGGCACAGCGGTAAACCCCAATCAGTTAATTTTGCCAATTGTTGGTAGTGATCCTCAGGGATTGTGCCATCGGCCACCAGCCCTGTGCTATACGCATAAAACATTAGCGGGCGCTTAGCGGTAATTTTTGAATCAAGCTGGCGTAGACTACCTGCGGCTGCATTTCGAGGATTTACAAATACTTTTTCGCCACGTTTTTCGGCTTCGCTGTTTAGTTTTTCGAACCCTGCGCTATCCATAAATACTTCGCCACGTACTTCAAGCTCTGCGGGGTAATCGCCACGCAGCTTAAGGGGCACATTGCGGATTGTTTTTACATTTTGTGTGATATTCTCGCCTGTAAAACCATCGCCACGAGTTGCGGCCTGCACAAGCACGCCGTCACGGTAAATAATCGACACAGCCAAGCCATCTAACTTAGGCTCACAACAAAAAGTGAGCTCATCTTGGCTCATTAAACGCTCTTTAATACGGCGGTTAAAGGCGCTAAATTCTTCTTCACTAAAGGCGTTATCAAGCGATAACATAGGCACTTGGTGAGCAACTTGTTCAAATTTACTCAGCGCAGCGCCTCCTACCTTTTGAGTGGGTGAGTCAGGCGTTAAAAATTCTGGGTTTTCTCTTTCAAGGGCGCTTAACTCGCGCAATAGTCTATCGTATTCTGCATCAGGAATACTGGGTGTATCAAGGACATAATAATTGTAGTTGTGTTGCTCTAACGTACTACGAAGATGATTAATTTGCTCACTAATGCTGCTAGACATTTAAACCTCAAAAAACATAAAAAAAGCCACTTTTAGGTAAGTGGCTTAATAACAATAATGTGTGCGTATAAATTACGCAGAAAATGCACGAACCTGCTCAACATACTGACGAACGCGCTCAACGGTCATTTCTTCACGCTCGGCATCTAAAATTTGTGCACCAAATTCATCGGCAATTTTCTTAGCTGCGCTATGTAACATATTAAAAGCAGCTAGCCCGTCGCCTTCACAAGGTAAAGTCATAAATAAGCTAACCCCTTCGGTGCTAAACTGTTCCATATTATCAATATCAAACGTACCTGGGTTATACATATTTACTAATCTAAATAACACTGGACCTTGCCCTGCAGGGTCTATGTGGCGATTAAAAAAGCCTTCTTCTGAATATTTAAATCCTAAAGTATTTACTGCAGGCAATAACTTACTGCCTTGCATGCTTAGCCCCTCAGGCATTTGAATATGCACAATAACAAAGTCAGACACATCTGCTGGCGCTTCTTTTTCGCTCTCTGGATCTGGTTCTAGCTCTGGCTCTTGAACTACTTGCAGGTCGTCTTCAATGGGTGTTTGCGCCACGCTAGTATCTATTTGCGGCTCGTTTGCATCAAAGTTTAGCTCACCAAATTGCGGCTCATCTCGCTGGGCAACAACCGGCTCTTTAGGTTCAACTGGTGTATGCGAAGGTGTATCTTGCATTGGTTCAACCCGCTCTGAAGGCGCTACCTCTGGGCTGTCTTTTTTTCTAACTGACCATAAACCATGTACTAATAAGCCACCTATGACAAGTACACTGATCACAATTAAAACCAATCTTAGTTCTTCGGCCATCCCCTCACCTTTTATTATTTGTTATGCCTAAACCCGTGTATTAATTAACACTAATACGCTTAAAATAAACTGTTATGTGTGTGCAAGTTGCACTGCTTGTTCTATATCTACTGCTACCATGCGTGATACGCCTGGCTCTGCCATAGTAACGCCAGTTAAACGCCCTGCCATTTCCATCGCAATTTTATTATGACTAATATAAATAAACTGCACCGATTGTGACATTTCTTCAACCAAACGGCAAAAGCGTACCACGTTAGCATCATCAAGCGGCGCATCTACTTCATCCAGCATACAGAATGGAGCTGGATTGAGCCTGAATATAGAAAACACCAATGATAATGCGCTCAGCGCTTTTTCTCCACCACTTAACAGATGAATTGTCGAATTTTTCTTGCCTGGCGGCTGTGCCATTATACTAACACCACTTTCGAGTAAATCGTCACTGGTTAATTCTAAATACGCGCTACCACCGCCAAATACTTTTGGAAATAGCTCGGCAAAGTCGTTGCTCACTTGATCGAAGGTAGCTTTAAAGCGTGTTTTGGTTTCGCTGTCAATTTTACGAATCGCCCCTTCAAGCGTATTTAGCGCTTTGGTTAAATCCTCAAGTTGATTATTCAGATAATCGCTGCGCTCTTTAGCTTGTTCAAACTCATCTATTGCGGCTAAATTAACTGGACCTAGCTTATCTAATTGATGCACAAGCCCACTGATCTGATTTTGCGCTGCATTTAAACTCAGTGAATCAGGCAGTGTATCTAAAACACTTTTTAAACTTTGCTTTAATTCTTCAAGCGGCTCAAGTGCTGCCTGCGCTTTTATAATTAGGCTTTGCTCTTCAATACTTAGCTTTTGATGTTGTTCTTGCAAACCTGTCAGCTCACCTTGAGAGTGCTTAAGGCTGGCTTGTTTACTTATAAGTGTTTGCTTTACCTCGTTAAGCTTTTTTTGTAACGCAAGCAAGCTAGCTTCGCCCTGCTGATGTTTTATTAAAAGCTGTGCTATTTGCTCAGTGAGCTCTTGCTCGGGTATAAGCAACGCTTCCATTTGCGCTTGCAGCTCTTTTGCTTCTTCTTGCGCACTCATGAGTTCTTGCTCAGCATGATTAAGCTTTGTTTGACTAAGCTGCCACTCACTGTGTGCTTTTTGCTCTTTTAACGTGGCCTGATGCGCTTGTGTTTTATATTGCTCAAGTGTAGCTGCAGCTTGGCTGTATGCAGTATTACTGCGTGTGCAAGCGGCGTCGGCGCTTGCCAGTTCGTCAGCTAAATTACGTTGCTGTTGATGTAACACTTCAAGCGCACTGTTGTGCTCATCGCGCGTTTTTAAAAATTGTGATTGCTCAGTGGTTAATGCACGCTTTTGTTGCTGGTACTTTTCTAGTTGCTGTAAAAATTGTGCTACTTGCTCTTTTAACATGTCGCTGCGCGTAGTGGCCACGGCAATGTTTTGTGCTAATTGATGAATTGCGTTTTTAAGTACCGCTAACTCATCACTCAGCTTTTGCTGCTGTGTTTTTAGCGCATTAAGATTCTCAAAATCCCTTGCGAGGGTATTTTCGGCCTCTACTAAGCTCGCTGTTTTTTGCTTTAACTGTGTGTGTTTTAAAAGTTGTGAGTTTTCGGCGTTTTTGTCTGCGCTACGGTGCCAGTTTCGAGCATGTAAAGCACCGCTTTTATCCATAACCGCAATATAAAACGTATCTTTTAACACAGCGAGTTCGGCGTTTTCGCTGTACGCAATACGGGTCAGTAAATCAGGGTAAACACCCTCAGTAATCAACGCCGCAACGCTATTGACTGGTATTTCACTTTTGTGAGGCCACACACTATTGTTGCTTTGCACATCAGCTACGTTTAGGTGCTCAAGCGTTTGCAGTGCCTGTTCAACTATATGTTCAAACCCTGGTTTTACCTGTAATTGATTAAATAAAGTGTGCTGCTTATTATCATCTTCAATCCCTAAACTGCTTTTAAGCCCAGCAATGCGAGCTTTTAGCTCATTAACGTGCTGTAAGCTTTGCTGATGTTGCTGCTCAGCGTCATTTACTAAATCGGTTTGCTCTTTAAGCGCTGCGGTGCAGTGTGTTTGTGCCGTTTGCTTACTGGCAAGCTCTTGAGTTAGGGTTTGTTTGTATTTTTGTTGCTCGGCTAGTTGCTGCTCTAATTGGCTACTTTTAATATCATCAATTTGGTTATTTAGTTGGCTTAGCTGTGTGTTTACATGGGTTAAGGCTTGCTCTGTTTGCTTAACACTACTTTGCTGCGCCTGTACTTTATTATTAAGCGCGTGTTGTTGTTGATTAAGGCTTTGCCACGCGTTTGTGTGCTTATTTTTTTCATCTGCTAAATCTGCAAGTGTAAGGGTAAGCTCTTCAACTTGTTCGCTGCACTCTAAACTGTACTCGCTTATCTCTTGGTGGCTCACTGCTAACTGCTCACACACATTTTGCTGCTGTGTTTTTAGCGCTTCACTTTGCAGCTTTCGCTGCTCAAGCTTAACCACACTTTGTTTAAGTGTTTGCGTTTGCTGTTTAATATTAATGTGTTGTTGTTCGGCGCGGGTCAGCTCTGTGTGGGTAACGTGTTGCTGATGCTGCGCATCGTTAAGCGCATCTTGCTCTGCATTTACTTGAGCCTCTAGGCTTGCAAGCACATCGTCGTGGCCTGAGTGAGCCGTTTTAAAAAAGGCGATTTGCTCATTAAGCTTTTTGATTTGCTCACTTTTTTCAAGCTGTTGTTGATGCAGCTTTTGCCATTTCAATACAGCCACTTGGCCTTTTAAGGTACGCTCTTGCGCTTTTAAATCGCGGTATTTTTTCGCATCAACCGACTGCACAGCCAGTTTATCTAGTTGCGCTTGTAATTCTTTGCGCACATCAAGTAAACGCTCAAGGTTTTCGCGGGTACTTTTAATTCGGGTTTGCGTTTCGCGGCGGCGTTCTTTGTATTTAGACACACCCGCGGCTTCTTCTAAAAATACGCGTAGCTCTTGAGGTTTGCTCTCGATTAAACGCGAGATCATCCCTTGCTCTATAATTGCGTAGCTACGCGGGCCAAGCCCGGTGCCTAAAAATATATCGGTAATATCGCGCTTACGACATTTGCTCCCATTTAAAAAGTACAGCGATTGGCCATCGCGTGTTACTAAACGCTTAATCGCTATTTGGTTTCTGTCGGCAAATGTATTAGGTAAATCACCTTGAGTGTTATCAAAAATAAGCTCTACTGAGGCTTGCGAGATAGGTTTACGATTAGTTGAGCCATTAAAAATAACATCGGTCATGGCATCGCCACGCAAGTTTTTAGCTGAGCTTTCACCAAGCACCCATCGCACAGCGTCAATCACGTTTGATTTG
The DNA here is from genome assembly GCF_042466295.1 of Pseudoalteromonas sp. R86517. Lineage (NCBI taxonomy): Bacteria > Pseudomonadati > Pseudomonadota > Gammaproteobacteria > Alteromonadales > Pseudoalteromonadaceae > Pseudoalteromonas > Pseudoalteromonas sp. R86517. The sequence goes on along the minus strand of NZ_JAXHCB010000001.1, from coordinate 969,956 downwards.
CCACAGCCGTTAGGCCCAACAACACACGTCATTTGATCAGGAAATGGAATTTTAGTGGGCTCTACAAACGATTTAAAGCCCGCTAATTTAATAGTGCTTAAGCGCATCTTATTGTTATTACCGATTATTATTGTTATTACTTACAAACAATTTAACTCATAAACAGTTAAAAAGTTAAGCTTGGCGTTTAAAGTTATCTAAAATAATACCTGTGGCCATTGCCACATTAAGTGACTCTGCCTCACCAAAAGCCGGTATGGTTATTTTGTCGCTTACTAATTTTGCACACTGCTCGCGTATGCCATGCGACTCACTGCCCATAAGCAATACACCCTTTGCGCTAAAATCCGTTGTATGTACGCTTTGCCCATCTAAAAATGCCCCATAAATAGGCATATTTAATGTTCGTAAGTATTCAGGTAGCTCTACTTGGCTTACCGACACTCTGACAAACGAACCCATGGTAGCGCTAATTGTTTTAGGGTTGTAAGCATCGGCGCTGTCGGTACTTGTTACTATATGTTTAATGCCATACCAATCGGCAACTCTGATAATAGTGCCTAAATTGCCCGGATCAGAAACCCCATCAAGCGCCAATATTAAGCCGGTATTATTAGGTAAATCAGCCTTTGGCATATCAACCACTGCAATGGCCGCGTTATTACTCACTAAGGTACTGACTTTAGTCAGCGACTCTTCTTCTGCTGGCGTAAAATCTACATGTGGAAACTGGTTTTGGTGAGTATTTATAAACGCCTGTGTTGCAAATATATCAACCGCCTTTAATGGGCTGTTTAACAACTCAAGTACGTTTTTTTCACCTTGTACAAGGTATTGATTATATTGCTTTCGGTACTTTTTTTGGCCAAGTTGGCGAATAAGCTTGAGTTGGTTTTTTGAAATCATAACAGCCCCATAAAATTATCGCCCTAGTATACCAGAGATGATTTAAAGTGCAGCACCACATATATTAAAAGCAGCGCCATTGTAGGCTGTAAGGCTATTAAAGATTGAGCTTTGCACCAAATTTAGGTAAATTAACAAAAAAACAACATGGATATAATTTTAATGGAATCAATACACCCTACTCCCCCAGAAACCACCCCTGCAGTAAGTGAACCTGCTGCCCCTATTTTTAGCGGCAAAGTACAGTTTAGCGGTAAAGGCGGTGAGTTTTTTGGTATTTGGATAGTCAATATTTTACTGAGCGTACTTACTTTAGGTATTTACTCGGCTTGGGCAAAAGTGCGCACAATGCGATACTTTTATGGCCACACCCGCATTGACGGACACAGCTTTGACTACTTAGCCACCCCTATGCAAATTTTAAAAGGCCGTATTTTAGCGGTTATTGTATTTTTAATTTACTCCTTTGGTAGCAGCTTTTTTCCTCTTGTAGGCTTACTATTTGCGGTTGCTTTTATCTTTTTAATGCCGTGGATTATTAACCAAGGCCTGCGCTTTAATATGCGTATGACCCGTCATCGAAATGTACGCTTTGCATTTAAAGGCGATTACGGCGAAGCCTTCATTAACTTTATTCTTTTACCTATTGCCAGTATTTTTACCCTTTATTTATTAATGCCGTATGTTTTAAAACGTATCGACACGTACATACATAGCAATATTAGCTACGGTGACACGCCATTAACCGTAAACCTTAAAGGTGAAACCTACTACTTAACCGCCCTTATTTGCTTTGTGGTGAGCTCTATCACTATGGTGATATTTATGGCTGTATTAGGCTTATTTGGGCTTGATTTAATGAATGTAGAAAATCAACAAGCTGCACAAGATCCAGCCAAAATGGGCGTTATGTTTGGTGGATTAATGATTGCTTACGTATTTATGATTGCGATAGTAACCGCTGTGTGGGCTGCGGCTATTCGTAACCATATTTTTGATAACAGTCAATTTGAAGATGTAGCATCATTTAAATCAGAGCTTAAGCCTATTCCTTTTGCCATATTACTATTAACCAATATGCTGGCAATCGTGTTTTCTTTAGGGCTTGCCTACCCGTGGACCAAAGTGCGTACATCGAGAATGCTTGCCGAGGTTACAACCGTTAATATTTACCCAAGTGCGCTAAATTTAGTGGATACCGCGCAGCAAGAGCAGTCATCGTTTGCTGAAGAAGCAGCCAATGTATTTGATATTGACCTATCGCTAACCTAAGAGCTTATTATGCACGTACAGGGACATTACTTCCCCAAGGCATCAAGCAATTACCAGCAAGGTGTCGCTAACATTCGCGACACCTGTGTTGAGATTAGCTACGATGACCAGCTTATTTCAAGCCATGCAATAAGCGATATAACACTCACCTCTGGCCTAGCTGGGCTTGCTGATGAACTAAATTTTAATGATGGCAGCCGCTTTATTCCTACTGATGTAAATTATCGCTGGCCTTTTAAAGCAAATAAGCATGACCTACTAGAGCGCCTTGAAAAAAGTAAATGGGCTATTATCGCGGCCGTTATTTTTACACCGCTTTTTATGTGGTTAATGCTTTATAAAGTTGTGCCCGCTATTGCTGTTTACAGTGTTGATACTCTGCCGCGCAGTGTAGTAGAGCAAATGGGTGAACAAAGCTTTACCATAATTGAAAAGCTCGCGCTTGATGACAGTGAGCTGCCTAATGAGCAACAAACTAAAGTACAACAACACTTTAATACCATGCTTAATGCGCTCTCGCTTGAGCCATCGGTTTATAGGTTATCGTTTTATAAATCAGAGGCCTTTGGAGCGAATGCGTTTGCAATGCCCCATGGACGTATTGTCGTAACCGATGAGTTAGCAAATTTATTAGCCAATAAACCCAACGCACTAAAAGCCGTATTACTTCACGAAATTGGCCACGTAGTCCACCAGCATAGCGTACGCATGACTGCGCAATCGGCAGCCAGTACCATTGTACTTGCGGTTATATTTGGTGATTTAGAAGGCATAGCAGAAGTGGTACTAGGTACGGGGGCATCTTTTGCACAGCAAGGGTTTTCTCGTGATATGGAGCGCGAGGCAGATAGCTATGCACTCATTCAACTTGAAAACTTAGGGTATTCAAGCAACGACTTTGCCGATGCCATTGAAGCATTACAAGGTGCGCACACCAGCGAAAACGAACACCTTGAAAAGGTAAATAATTTGCTCGAATATTTATCTAGCCACCCAAGTGCACAAGAGCGAATAGACAATGCGAGGAAATAACCCCGGTTATATACAAATTGCTCGCTATATTGTGGGGCTGAGTTGGATATACCACGGCTTTTTTCCAAAGCTTTATCATATTGCCCCGCTTGAAAAACTAATGACTGGTAGTGCGGGTTTTTCAGCAGAAGTGTCTGACTTAATTACACGTTCGGCGGGTATTGGCGAAATTATATTTGGATTATGCTTATTAGTGTTTTATAAAAATAAGCACATCGTTATTTTAAATGTTTTAGCCCTTGTAGGGCTTTTGTTAGCGGTTGTAGTAATGCAGCCACAATTACTCATTGAAGCCTTTAACCCGGTAACCACTAACCTGCCGCTGATTGGCTTAAGTTTTATTTGGTTAAAAGAAATTAAGCTGCAAAATAATCGACACCTCTAAAATAAAAAAGGTATGCCAGTGCATACCTTTTTGTAGTGCTTAACTTATAGCGTTAATACTTATTTTTATGTGTCCACAGGTGCAATAATTCACTGGCAATTGTTGCTGCAGCAATAGCGGTAAGCTCGCTTTGGTCGTACGAGGGTGATACCTCTACCACATCCATACCCACCATATTTATGCCTTTTAGTGCGCGCAGTATTTTAAGCACTTTATCAGATGTTAAACCACCGAATACAGGTGTGCCTGTACCTGGTGCAAATGCTGGGTCTAAACAATCTATATCAAACGTTAGGTAAACGGGTAAGTCGCCTACTCGCTCACATATTTGCGCTGCTATTTCATTAGCGTGCAAATCGTTAGCTTGCATTGCATCAATCACTGCAAACTCATGCTTTGATTGGTCAAAGTCGGTACGAATACCAATTTGGATACTGTGCTCTACATCAATCAGCCCTTCCATGGGTGCATGATAAAACATAGTGCCGTGATCAAAACGCGAGCCATTGCTGTATGTATCAGTGTGCGCATCAAAATGAACCAGTGCCATTTTGCCATGTATCTTTGCATGCGCGCGCAATAGCGGAAGCGTTACAAAGTGATCGCCACCAAGGCCTAACATCGTTGCCCCTTGGCGAAGTATTTGCTCTGCAGCCATTTCTAGCTGTGCCGTAAAATACTCAGGATCGCCTACCGGATAAGTAAAGTCCCCCGCATCAGCAACCGTTAAACGCTCAAACAAAGGAAATGTCCACGGGTATTTAGTGTCTTCCCAGGCTAAATGTACCGACGCTCTGCGAATGGCATCGGGCCCTAAGCGAGCACCGGGGCGACCCGATGTTGCTAAATCAAAGGGTAAGCCTAGTACAACGACATCTGCATCAATGGCATTAATGTTTTGCACCATAGGACGACGTAAAAACGTCATCCCGTTTGAATACAATGAGTGGTCAACATGACCAAACAAGCTAGACATTGCTTATAACTCTTCTAAATAAGTGTAGCCATTAAGGCCGCTTTGCAACTCGTCTAAAACGCTTTGCTGTTCATTTTTATCTATTTTTGCAGACACTAACTGCGCGTACGACTGCTGAAAGCTCTCAACATCTAAATGTACATAGCGCATCATATCGGCTACGGTATCGCCTTGGTTTATCTCACTAATACTGGCAACGCCTTGCTCATCCATATTTATAATAGCGCTGTGCGTATCGCCAAATAAATTGTGCATATCACCTAAAATTTCTTGGTACGCACCCACTAAGAAAAAGCCCATTAAGTAAGGTTTATCAGCACTGTACTCAGGTACGGGTAATGTGCTTTCAATACCTTGGCCATCAACATAGTGCTCAAGCGCGCCGTCTGAATCACAGGTAATATCAAGTAATACAGCACGTTTTTTTGGTGCTTCGGTTAAGCCACTTAATGGCAATACCGGAAACACTTGATCAATCCCCCACGCATCAGGAAGCGATTGAAAAAGCGAAAAGTTTACAAAAAACTTATCGGCTAAACGTGCGTTCAACTCGTCAATAATCGGACGATGAAAACGGTTTTTGTTATCCATGTGTTTGTTAAGCTCATAACAAATACGTAAGTTAACTTGCTCTGCCCACGCCCGCTGCGTTAAATCTAAAAGTCCAAGTGCAAACTGGTTATGCGCCTCTGCTAAATCCCCTTGGCTGTCGTGGTAAATTTCAATCAGTGCACGGTCATCCGTTAAATCGGTTAACTGCACAAACGAGGCCCACATATTATTTAATAAAAGCGGTGCATCTGCTGCTGGCGCTACTAACTCTTCTGGCGTGTAACTTTCAGTACCAATAACATTAGAAATAAGCACCGCATGGTGCGCCGTTAGTGCACGCCCCGACTCAGAAATAATCGTCGGCATAGGCTGCGCGTATTGCTTACATGTATCACCTATGGTGTACACAATATTATTTGCATACTCAGCTAAGCTGTAGTTCATTGAGTTATGCGATTGGCTGCGGGTACCATCGTAATCAATAGCTAAACCGCCCCCTACATCTAAGCACTCAATGCTTGCACCTAATTTGCGTAGCTCACAGTAAAAACGCGCGGCTTCGCTCACACCTAAACGCACATCACGAATGTTTGCCATTTGCGAGCCTAAGTGAAAATGCACAAGTTGCATTAAATCAAGTTGGCCTGCATCTTTTAAACGATTAACTACATGCAAAACTTGTGACGCTGATAAACCAAATTTTGATTTTTCGCCGCCACTTGCTTGCCACTTACCTTTGCCTTGCGATGCTAAACGAACGCGAATACCAATACGTGGTTTAACATTTAGCGCTTTTGCTTGGCTAAGTACCATGTCTAGCTCAGAAAGCTTTTCAAGCACTATGTATACTTTGTGGCCTAGCTTTTCGCCAATCAGTGCTAAGCGCACATATTCTTTGTCTTTGTAGCCATTACATACAATCACTGCACTGGTTTTTTCTGCCATTGCCAAAACAGTTAATAGCTCTGGTTTGCTGCCCGCCTCAAGGCCTAATTGTTTTTTTTCTAATTCGGCTTGGCTTGCTACTATTTCTTCAACCACTTCGCGTTGTTGGTTTACTTTAATTGGGTAAACTAATAAGTAGTCTTTGGGGTAACCATAGTTTTCAATCGCGGTATTAAACGCGCCACATAAACTGTGCACACGATGATGTAAAATTTGTGGAAAGCGCACTAAAGCCGGTAAGCTTAAGCCTTTTTCTTCTAGCTGCTTTGCGATATCTGTTAATGCAATAGTTTGCTCTGGGGCGTGAGCCTTTGGCGCAACATACACATCACCTTGATCATTAATACCAAAAAAACCTTGGCTCCAATGACGAACATTGTAACTCGTGCGAGCTTGTTCTAGTGATGTTGTCTCTTTCATTTATCTTTCTCTTGTATTTAATGAATGCCGGTTCGGCCAAGTGCGCGCATTAAAAGAAAAATAGACTTTTAAGTCCAACAAGTATTTTTACTCGTAACGAGTGATTTTTAGTGTTGAGAGAAAAAACACCTACACCTTAGCTTTTACAGCTAACCGCCTTTAGTAAAGCAAGCTGGTTATGCGGCTAAAAAATAAGTACAGCTGTACTTTTTTAAGATAAAATAGAACAACTGTACTTATTTGGTATAAACATGAAACAAATTTATTTTAATCAAAACAAGCCACCTAAATTTTCTAAAATAACAAAGGCTGCCACTTTTGGTTTGACCAAAACATTTCCTAAACTCAGTGCCCGCCTTGCCATGAAGGTATTTTGTAATCCGCATAGCCGACGCCAATACGAATTTAGAACATGTATACAGCCAATTAATATTAAACTTACTACCGAGCTTGGCGCTGTAAACCTGTACTATTTTAGCCAAGCCGAAAACACTAAAACGGTATTTTTATCTCATGGCTGGGCCGATAGCACTAATCGGTTTACTGCTTTAATAGATGAATTGCTTGAAAAAGGCTTTAATGTTTACTCAATTGATCACATAGGCCATGGCTATTCGCACGGCAATACCTCGCACTTATACGGGTATATGCAGGGGCTAACAGCGGCTTTTGAGTACTTTAATGGGCAAAATATTACAATTAATAGAGTCGTTACACACTCTATGGGCGGTGTTGCTTTGTTAAACTTAGCGCCTCATTATTTAGAGAATAAAAAAATTGTGATGATCTCTGCCCCTGCACAAATATTTGAAGCCATGTTTGCTAAGGTCAGGCAAGTGGGTATTTCTGAGCTCATGCTAGAAAATATGCTTAATAGGGTGTCAGACAAATATGGTATTAGCTGGCAAAACCTTCACCCTGATCATTCTAAAAATAAAATTAACGAAAACATGTTGTTTATTCATGATAAAAATGACTCAGTGGCAAGCTTTGAGGCAATAAAATTATTAACTGAGAACACACCCGCAACACTTGTTGCCACACAAGAGCTGGGGCACGTGCGCATTTTAAAAAGCCAATACGTGTACGACCAAATAACACGCTTTATGGATTAACGATGAAAAAAAGTGAGAGCACAAAACGCAATATTTTGCACAAAGGAATGGCCTATGCGGCTGCACATGGTTTATATAGCTTGTCGATAGGAAAAATAGCGGCAGTGACTAACATGTCGCGTACTGGGGTGATCTCACACTTTACCAATAAAGAAGATATGCAAGTGGCTATTTTGGCCTACACCGAAGAAGAATTTAGAAAACAGGTTGTTGATATATCTGTTGATGAAGATGCGTTAATTCATTTAAATAATTTTCAGCAACGTTGGCTTGAGTGGCTCAATTTTTTAGATACGGTATCGCCTGGTAAGCAGGCAAGTTGCCCGCTCATTAAAGCGTCGGTAGAGTTTAAAGCAAGCCCGAACTGTTTGGTAAGGCAGTTTATGCAAGACCAACACTTAAAAATGATTAACTACCTCACTAAACTTGCAGTTAACTGCCAAGCACAAGGCTACTTTAGCCAAGACAAAGAGCCGAGCATTTTTGCGTATGAGTTTTATGGCTTATATACCGGGCATGTTGTACAAACAAGCTTAATAGATAATCCAGCTTTAACGCTTACTTATAAAAAAGTAGTTGGCAATTTAATTGCACGATATATGCGTTAACAGTGGCCTGTAAGGCGTTTTTTACCTTTAATATGGCTTAATTTTTATGCGCTTTTAGGTGCAAAAATAATAATAGCCATGCCCAGTAAGGCAACCGCCCCGCCCACTACATCCCACATTGTAAGCTTTACGCCATCAACTGCCCATAACCACAGTAAAGCCACGCATATGTACACACCGCCATACGCGGCATACACCCGTCCAGCGGCTGCTGGGTGTAACGTTAGCAACCACGCGAATAGCGCTAAACTGATTGCTGCAGGTATTAAAAGGAATATGGATTTATCTTCTTTAAGCCAAAGATAAGGTAAGTAACAGCCAATAATTTCTGCCAGTGCGGTAATAATAAATAGCGCGATAGTTTTTACTTCAAACATAAAACCTCACGTGATTTAAATAACGAGAGCATAATAAAGCTAAGTAACTGCAAACTAGTTACTTAGCTAAAATAGTGCGAATTCTGGGTAAAAAATTTTTACCCATATTTAAGTAAAACAGGTTACTCAGCTAGGGCCGCGTCGGCCAGCTTCATTGTACTTTCGAACGATTTAGTACCGGCTATAAATAAACCATTGTGGCAAAATACGGCGTCGTCTAAGCCTGTTTCAGCTTGAAACTCTTCATCAGATAAACCGGCCCACGCTTTAGGCAGTGACTTTCTATCTTCAAACGAGCCTGGCTCTACTGGTACAGTTTGAATAATCCATTGGCCGTTTTGCGAAGGGTAAACCATAAATAAAGCGTCGCTTGATAAATGGTGTACTGTTTTTTTCCATGGTGTGTATTTTTCTAAAATAATCACGCGGGGATCTTTTGCCTCTTCTATTGCTTTTGCAACAATATCTTTGGCGTTAATGCTTCCTTTTGCTGAGGCAATAAAACGGGTTAATAAACGCGCAGCAAACTCAACGGCTTCATCAAAGCATTCATCAAAGTTGCCTTCCTCTTCCCATGTTGGATTAAACATAGAAAGCGTTTGGCTAAGCGTTATGCCCTCAACCACACCTTTAACGTAACCACAATCTATGGCATCAATTGTAGAGACTAAACCAGCGTCAACTCTATCAGCCACCGCTTGGTTATTATCACACAGTGCTAAACCATACTTTTTCCAAATTAAGCCAAATGACGAGTATGGCGTGCCATTTTCGCGCTCGCCTGCGCCGCCGCGTTGGTGGTGATCAAAGCGTCCTGTGTCAGGGTTGTATTCGCCACCTACATCAACAACAATATCGGCACTTTCTATTACTGCTTTATCGCGGGTTCGTACCAAGTTAAAGGCAGGCAATACATGCTTAAGTACCGCAATACTAAACACGTCATCGGCATGGAAATTACCACTGTGGGTTACTACTGTTAAATCGCTCATTGGTTTTGGGCTACTTTTAAAAAAGATAAAATTCTCACTTATGAAGTGCTAAATAAAGGTTTATACCCGTTTACTTAATCAAGTAATTTATTTTGAAGCAAAAAAGCTTGTTTATAGCCAGGTTTTGCCTCTTAAAATCATTAAGTATTACTGTGCACAGGTATTAAATATACGTGGCGAATTTTATACGAAGATAGCAGTGAAAAACAGTGAAGTATTTTTTGCGCCTACAGAGTCAGCTATAGGCACACAGTAGTAAATAGCTTATTTATTCTGGCTCAGGGCTCAGGGCAAGCTCCATAAATACACTTTGTGGGTTATCTTGATACGAGCCAAAGCTTGCACAGCGCGCAAAACCTAAATCTTCATATAAACTAATTGATTCGGTTTGCTTTGGGCCTGTTTCTAATCGGATAAGTGGAATTTTTGTTTCGCCGGCGTAATGCAGGAGGTTTTGCATTATGCGTCTTGAAAAACCTCTACCACGGTAACTTGGTTTTACGTATAAACGCCTTATTTCGCCATATAGCGCGCCGTCATTTTGCTTAACAATAGCGCCACAGGCAATAATGCCATCTTCGTTTTTTAAACCAATTGCGTAAACGTTGTCTTTGCTTAATTCTTCTAATTTGAGAGATTGGGCTGTAGCCACGGGGTATAAGGAGTTTATCAGTCTATCTATATCTGCAAACACATTAACTACATCAGGATCCTTAGGGGTTAATTCGACTAACTGCATCTCTTGTCGTCCATTTTATTATTTTGAATCGTTATAGTGGCTTCATAATATATACTTAATACGCGTGTTCCTAGTGTTGTTTAAACAAAATGTTTTAATAAGGTAAAAATAGCTTTATTAAAACGTTAGCTTAATTTACAAAAACGACGCACAGCCTGCTAAGCACTTAGGCTTTGCTTTTTTAATTGATGGGCATGCCACTTAATATAGTTACTGGCATTCATAGGTTTTGCGACTAAATAGCCTTGTATACAATCTGCATTGAGCAAGTTTAGTAACTCAAATTGCGCCTCTTGCTCTACACCTTCAGCAACAACGGTAATGTCTAAACTTTTGCCCAGGCTTATAATCGTATTAACAATATTAAAGCCTTTGCCTTTATCTAAAATCTTATCGATAAAGCTTTTATCAATTTTTATTTCCTTTACGGGGAACGCATTTAAATGGGCTAAACAGGAATACCCTGTACCAAAGTCGTCTATAGAAAACACAAAACCTTGTTCTTGTAGCTCCGTCATTTGCTTTATTGTGCTGTCAATATCGCCCGATAGCATGGTTTCGGTGATCTCAAGTTTAATATGCTGCGGTTTTATATTGAACTCTTTAATTGTAGAGCAGAGCTCACGGGTAAGCTGCGCAGAATTAAACTGTATATGACTAATATTTATAGATACGCTAAAGTGCTCATCTATCATGTTTTTTTCATTAAGTTGATTAATAAGGCTGCATATATTGCGAAGCACTATGTTTTGCAGTTTTTGAATCAGGCCATATTGCTCTGCAATAGGAATAAACTGATTAGGCGCAATAACCCCTTTATTAGGGTGTATCCACCTTATCAGTGCTTCTGCACCTACTATCTTCCCTTGCATACTAATTTGCGGCTGAAAATACGCACAAAATTCGTTATTTGCGATTGCTCTTACAATATCCGTTTCTAATTCGGCTTGGTTTTCGAGTAAAGTTTGCAGTTTAGGGTCATAAAAGCTGCAGCTATTGCCACCTTTTGCCTTAGAGCGGTACATGGCGGTATCTGCAAATTTTAATATATTATCGGTGGCTGTGTGCTCTTCGTTAATTAAGCAAATACCTATACTGCAGCTAACTTGAAATGCCAGCTCCCCTATTGCAAACTTATCATTAAACACGCCTTGTACTTTTTTAGCGACTATTTCAGATTCAATACAGGCTTGGTGATTATGCTCGCCAATGTATTCGAGTAAAATAATAAATTCATCACCGCCCACTCTAGCTAAAGTATCAGATGATCGTATTACGCCACCTAAGCGTTTTGCTAATTCTATTAATACTTGATCTCCGGCGCCGTGGCCTAATGAATCGTTTATTCTTTTAAAGTTATCAACATCTAAAAACAGCAATGCGCCCGTTTTTTTGGTGCGTTTAATACGCTCCACACACTTTGCTAGGCTGTCGCTGAGCATTCGTCTATTAGGGAGCCCTGTTAGTGGATCAAAAAACGCAAGCCGTTGAACTTCTTGCTCGGCTTTTTTGCGAAGGGTTACATCTCTTGCCATCCACACTACGTGCTTAAGTTCTGGTTTTTCTGGCTGGTAGTTAGTAAGTGCAGCCGCTCTTCCTTCAAAGGTTATGTGGCCTTTGGGCACGGCTAAATCGTACTCAAATATTTGCATTTCATTGGTGAGAATGGTTTTTTTAATAATCCCCATGATCATGTCGGCATCTTTTTCTGGGAACAAGTCTTGCACATTTTGACCAATTAAATCGGTGGGCGATTCAAGTAATAAGTCACTCGAGGTACCGTAAATATCGGTATAGACGCCCTCTTCGTTCAAAATCAAAATAAGATCGGGCATCACTTGCGTAAATGCTTTAAATTTTTCATTACTTTTTTGCAGGTCTGTCACTAGCTGCCTAGCTTTGAGCGACTCTGCGCTTTTTTCAAGTGCTATGCTAGAAAAGTGTACAAAATAGTCAATGAGTTCTAAATCTTGCTGTGTAGGCGCTTTAGGGGTCCCGTGGTAAATAGCAAAAGTGCCTAATATTTCACTGGTGGTTGAAATAATCGGGGTTGACCAACAAGAATATAAACCGTAGCTGTGTGCTAAATCTTTGTAACCTTCCCACAAGGGCGAAAGGTCAATATTTTGCACAATAACTCGCTCATTTTTATAAGCCGCGGTGCCACAAGACCCTACATTAGGGCCTATAAACACACCATTAATTGCCTTTAAATATTCATCGTCAATATTTGGGGCAGCACGATGAAATAACTGATTACCTGTTAAAGACAGTATTGAGCATCTTGCAGAGTTGTCTTCAATAACTTGCTCTATAGCTAAACAAATATCTTGTAAAACATCGTCTAAGGCAATGCCTAACGCGATTTTAGATAATATATCCTGCTGGTGAGATAACAATTGTTTTAGTTTTGCAGTATTCATACTTCACCATGCATCTAGGTGCTTTTATGTTGCTACGCACTTTAAAAAAGTGCAGTGCATCAACAAATTCCTGCTCTTAGTTCATATATTTAAAATGAGTATAGTTAATAAACTTACAGCACGAGTTTTATTATTACGATTATGGAAATTGTTTTTTAATAAAATAGGTAAAAAACAACTTTAGTATGCGTTAAGCCTACATTATTTTGCAACAAAAAATAAACATCCATAACAAAAACAATCCAGCCAACACACTCTAAAACTTTTTAAAAATTTTGCAGGTTTAACACTTTGTTACTTAAAAAGGCTGTTCAAAATTATCAGTCTAATTATACTGCATGCAGATATGAGTCTTTTTTGAGGTTACTGTGCAGATCATACAAGGTATGGAATATTTTTTTTCAGGCTTTAAATTAATTAGCCAAAAAGGCCTTAAGCGCTTTGTGCTTATTCCACTTTTACTTAATATTTTATTGTTTGGTAGTTCATTATTCTTTTTATTTGGTTGGTTAAGCGACAGCTTTAATTATATAAACAACATGTTACCTGAGTGGCTAAGCTGGCTTGAATGGTTAATGTGGCCCATTGCCGTGCTTGTGGTGCTATTTAGCTACAGCATGCTATTTACGGTAATAACCAACTTTATTGCGGCCCCTTTTAACGGACTACTCAGCGAAAAAGTAGAGCTTTATTTAACGGGTCAAAAAATAAATGACGACGGTTTTGCTGATTTAATAAAAGACATTCCACGCATGGTAGGCAGAGAGTGGACAAAGCTTTGCTATTACTTACCCCGCGCTATTGGCTTTTTTATTTTGTTGTGGATTTTACCCGTTATTGGACAAGTGTTATGGGTTTTATTTACATGTTGGATGTATGCTGTGCAATACAAAGATTTTGCCTTCGATAACCATAAAATAGGCTTTAAGCAAATGAAAGACGATTTAAAGTCTAAACAAGGTTTATCTTATGGTTTTGGCTTTGCTGTTATGCTGCTCACTGCAATCCCATTTATTAACCTAATTGTTATGCCCGTTGCTGTGTGTGGCGCTACTCGTTTGTGGGTAGATAATTATCGCTCTAAATACCGAGCGGGCTAAATAACACTACGGCAAATAATAAAAGCACCTTTTGGTGCTTTTATTTTATCTATATCAACTTAAGTGCAGTGTAATTTAGTCTAGCGCGCCTTGGCAGTACTGCATTTTTTTCATCTTGTAAAGTAAACGCTGTGATCACTATCGAGAATAACTGCTTTTTAAAAGTAATGTTAATGACTTCGCCTATTTTAGTTTTATAAGTGTGTTGCTGATTAAACAGTTTAAGTTCACCGTTTGCTAATTGCTCAACATACAAATAGGGGGTGTGCAAAGGCAGTTTTAACCTTATAACATTTAAACTGCTTTGCTCCTGTACTGCAACCCACTCCCCATCTTTATAAAGCGTATTAAAACGCGTTATGCCCTCGGGCTGTAGTACAGAGTCGTTTTGTATTAAACACGTGCTGCACCCGTTTACATGCCTTTGCTGCCAATTTACTGGCTTGTTATTATAATAAAGCGCATCAGTTAGTAACCATTCACTACTATGGCTGCTACTGGCTTTATTAACAGCGCCTTGGCTACAGGCAGCAATTAAACAAATAATAGCTCCTTGTAAAAGTGCAGCTTTTATAAATCGGTAGCTCATTTAGCGCTCTTTAATTGCTTTAATTTGGTTAATTATAGCCTCGCTTGGCGCTGCTTCTTTTATATAGCTAGGCAATGAAGTAGAAACAGCTTGAACACGCTGCTGTTGATACAGCTTATGGCTCATCGTATTTGCCACACCAAATCGGTTACCTGCACTTTGTGAGTAAAACTGTAAGTTAATCATGCTCCACTCATCGGTATCCGTTAATACAGTAATTTGCGAGTCTTGGTTTGCATCAAAGTTAGTTAATGTATCGCCTAAAATTGCATTACAATTATAATCGACCGCCTCAGAGCCAGGCCTGTTTAATCCTACGCTTTCATCAATAGCACTTTCATTTATATTTGCAGCGCTGCCGTTTGAATAATCAATGATAAAATCATCCGTTGATCCTGTTTGATTATTGGTATTTGGCACAAGGTCGCAGTTAATGTTGTTGGTATAAAACCGGTCGTAATAACGGTCACCTTCGTTATTACCTATGCTTGCAAGCCCCGTTAATTGATATAGATAATTCATTGAGCTTAAATGATTTGGCTTAAAGTTCACTTCTTCGTCGCCGCCATGATAAAGCCCTAAATTATGCCCCAACTCATGAAAAATAGTAGACGCTTGGTAATTATTCGTCACATTTTGTGATGTTTGATCATCAACCGATAACCCCCATCCGCCCATAGTCAGCATTAGGTCATTACCATTTATTTCGGCAATACCCGAGCCACTAATGCTGCCATCTTCGTTACCACTGTTTGCCATTAATAAATAATGAAAAATTGGGCGGCGCGTTGTATCGGCATATTCCATCTTATAGGCAAATAAATTAGCGGTACCTTGGTCATACTCAAAGGGCGTGTAACTGTTAAACGGTACGGTTGTACCGCCTCCTAAATCAAAGTTAGCGGTGGAAATACCTGTGCTTTGGTCAAACAAATCGCCTACATCAAAATGCACTGTGTAACCGTTACTTGCAAATACGCTTACTACTTTTTCTAATGCTGTACGCTGTGGCGTAATACCTATATCGGTACTGTCCATATAATCAATTTCTATAAATATATCTTTTTGATTTTCCCGTGCGCCCCATTCGTATAAAGGCAGCCCGCCAAACGTGGCGCCTTCTTGCTCACTGCAATCAGGGATCCCATCTAAATCTGTATCGGTATCACAGCTAATATCATTTTGACCTGCCGGCGTATTAAACACTGAGTAAACCCAATCACTTGCTTGATTAGTATCTGTTGCATTAAGCGCACGTTTTAAGCTTGACCCTTGTTCGGCCTGCATTTGTGGTGCGTTATCGCCTTGCCATTGCGTGGCACTAACCGGTTGCTGGGTAGAATTACCAAATTTAACAAAGTCGATTGTTTGTGTGGCGGCGCTATTTAATAACTCTGCAAAGCCATTTATATACCAGTAAGGACGTAGCGCATCGCTTTGGTTACCCACCAGCACAATTGTAGGGTTATTAAGTGCCGCACTTGCTAAAAACTCATCACCAAAACGACTTTGCAGTAAAATATAACTGCCGTTTTCTAATACTTTGTTGGGTAATGTAAATACTTGCTCTGCGCTCACTGAGCCATCAAGCATATTAATTGCGCGCGTTTTTAATGAATAGTTTTGTAAATTAACAGCCTCTCCAGTGCCGTTATAAATCTCTACCCAGGGCGTATCATTAGTAAATTGCACCGATATTAGCTCGGTTATTTTTAAATCTTGGGTTGAGGTGGTAAATTCACTCACTTGGCCTACTGTCGCAGCAGTACCAGAAAAATTAACTAATTGGTCATTTACACGCACTTTGTAAAGCGTGTTTTCTGAAAAATCAGCGCTTAAGTTAACGTTTTTAAAATAGTCACTCGTCTCATCAGGCGCACCAGATACGCTCTCTACATTAAGTGCAACACAGCTTGTAAAATCATCACTTGATACCTGAACACTGCCTTCACAGCTCCCCACGCTACTATTTACGGTTAACGAACTGCTCAGCATCACATCTGAAAACGTAATGCTAATGGGGGTGTCAACCAATACCGGTTCATCTGCTCCATTAGGCGTTATTTCTGTCACCGTTGCAGCGCTGGTATCAATAATTGTCGTATTAAGTAAAAAGTTAGTGCTGTCTTCACCATCACTGGCGGTCAGTGTATAGCTTTTTGCAGAAATACTATTTACAGGCGGTGTATAGCTAAAGCGCAGCGCTTGGGCATCAATAACACTCACCTGCGCCCCTTCTAGGTCATCTGGAAAAGTAATTTGTACCGTATCGCCATCGGCATCATTTACCGTCAAATTAAATTCAGCACTTAAGTTATATTGCACCTCAACGGTTACATCGTCTGCCACAGGCGGATTGTTAGGCGGCACCACAATCACCGTTTTTTGGGCGCTATTAGTTGCATCGTCGTTATCTCTAACGGTGGCTAAAAAGGTAATATTGGTATTTTGAGCAACTGTTGGAGCATTAAACGTAATGCTGGAGTCGGTTTGCGTAAATTCGACCACGGGGCCGTTTGTTTGCTGCCAGCTTAGCTCGCTAATGGTGCCATCGCTGTCCTGCGCTGTAGCTGTTATTGTCACTGACTCATTTTGTATTGCCTCGTCAGGCCCAGCTAAGGTAACACTAGGTGCGCTATTTAATTGCGTAATAAGTACCGTGGCACTGCTTTGTACAGTGCCCCCGGCATTGTCGGTTACAGTAACACTAAAACCAAGCGTTTCATTTTCACTTACATTTGGGGCGGTAAAGCTTAATTCACCTTCAGTTTGGCTAAATTCGATGGAGGAGCCAGCAGATTGTACCCACACTATGGCGCTAATTGTGCCATCTATGTCTTGTGCATTAGCAATTAAACTAACTTGGGTATTAGCCAGTGCACTACTTGGGCCTGTAATATTAACTGTGGGAGGGGTGTTTTGAACCGTGATAGTCCCAGAGAACACTTGCTCTGTAGTGGCGCCGTCATTATCGGTTACTAGCACCGAAAAGCTAAAATCAGTGTCGCTCTCTACACTGGGGGCCGTTACTGTGAGTATGTTGCCATTGGCAGTAAAGGTAAATTCAGGCCCCGACAGCTGCTGCCATTGATAACTAGACACCTGCCCGTCACTATCGCTTGCCTGAGCCGTAATAGTAAAGGTTTGGTTAGCAATAATAACGCTGCTGCTTACATCAACACTCACAGTAGGGGCGGTATTGCCAGTTGAGCCACTATCGGTGGCGTCACTATCGCTGCCACCGCCGCAACCGGCTATTAAAAGTGATAAAAAAAGTAATCCTAGCCATTTATAAACATTATTTAATACCACTTTTATGCCTCTATGATTTAGCTATACAAATTTTGGGGCACCTTAACAACGTTTAAATGAACGGTAATTTCCTCACGATCATGATACAAATGCTTAGCTTGCAACTCATAGGTTATACCGTACTTAGTAAGCTCTTCTTTGATCATCGTTAGGCATTCATAAACACTATCAAAGCGTTTTTTCATAGGCAGCTTTAAATTAAATATCAGCTCTTTGGCGTATGCGTTTACTGCCCAGTCAATCATTAGATTAGTCACTTTGGTTGGTTTTTCCACCATATCGCACACTAACCAGTTAATATTTCTTTTTTCTGGGCGGTATTTAAAACCATCGGCTCTAAAGTGTTTAACTTGGCCTGTTTCCATCAAACTATCGTTCATTGGGCCATTATCTATTGCGCTAACAAACATCCCTCTGCGTACTAATTGATAGGTCCAACCGCCTGGGCAAGCGCCTAAATCAACCCCTCGCATGCCTGGTTGTACTCGCGCTTCTCGCTCTTTTTCAGGAATAAAAACATTAAAGGCTTCGTCAAGTTTTAACGTTGAGCGGCTCGGTCCGTCACTTGGCATACGTAAACGTAAAATGCCCATAAAAAACGGCGAATTATTATAACTATACGAATACCCTACATACGCGGCATTGTTTGCTAAAAATAGTACATGCATTACCGGGCGGTTTGCCTTTGGCTCACGTAATACCGTGTTTTGCTTTTCGAGTGCTTTTTTTAACGGCGTTGATATTTTTTTACAAAAGGTCAGTAGCTCTTTGCCTTCGTTAGTATCGGGAGTTTCTACGCGCAATTCACTACACAAAGGAAAATCCTTTGCGGCTTCTTTTAATGCAGTGACCCTATCTTCTACCGGCATATTTTCGATTAACGTGCCAGCAAACCACTGGCGCGCAAATACCATATTTTTAAAGTCGACCTTTTTGATTATTTCGTCGCTGTGTTGCGCTTCAAAACATTCATAAATCACGTAGCCGGTATTTGGTTTGGCTTTTACATAGCCGGCAAAACCTTGCTCGGCAGCATGAAACGTTATTTCAGCAGCCGCATCGTTTTCAAAACCACTACGACAATAAATCACAACACTAGACATATTAACCCTTAAACTCTTTAAAACTTAAATCGTGCAACTTGCACTAAAATAACAACCCAACCAATTATAAAACATAACCCACCTAATGGGGTTATTGGGCCTAACCACTTCATGCCGCTTAGGGCTAGTAAATATAAACTGCCACTAAAAAGCAGTGTACCGGCAATAAAAAAACCTCCCGCCATGGTTAAATTAATACCCCACTTAATAAGAATCGCCACGGCTATAAGCGCTAAACCATGCACCATTTGATACTCAGCTGCGGTTTTAAATACCCCGAGTGAATACTCAGTTAAACGGCTTTTTAAGCCATGTGCGGCAAATGCCCCTAACATAACCGACAGCATGCAAAAAAAGCTGCCCGTGAGTAAAAATAATTTAATCATAATTGCTCCACTCTATTGGCTATAAATTTACTTGCTTCAAGCGCTGCAGTTTCACGGTTTTGCAGCTCGCTCACACCACTTTTTTTGCGTGGTTTGAGTGAATGGTCGCCATCGCTAAGCCAAACATAGCTTGGCTGCTTTGGCATAGAAAGCGTTTTAAGCTCTTCACGGGTGCCAAAGGTATCTCGCTCGCCTTGTAAGACTAAAAACGGGCAAGGTATGTCTGCAAAATGATCGGTGCGTAGCTTATCTAGCTTACCGGGCGGATGAAACGGATAGCCAAACGCTAATACCCCTGCAATCGGTTGTGTAGAGCTACAAGCAAGCATAGACGCCATACGCCCGCCCATCGACTTGCCGCCAATAAATAATGGTAAATTAGGTTGCGCATTTGTTAGTACTTGCTCGTAATAAGCTAACAGTTTAGGGGCTCGCTCTGGCGGCCTGCGTTTTTGTGTTTGTTTAGCAATTTGCATGTATTCAAAATCAAATAAACCTACATCAATACCCTGCGCACTAATGAGTTTAGCCATATGCTGCATAAAATCAGAATCTGATCCAGCTCCGGCACCATGCGCAAATATAAACTGTGCAATAGCAGGCTGCGTTGCGCTTTTAAACCATTCAATCATTATTAATACTCTTGTTCTTGTTCAACTAAGCTCAGCATCCAATCTTTAAACGAGACTATTTTACCCAGCTCTGTTTGCGACTCTCTAATCACTAAGTAATACGCGTTTTTACTCTCTAAGCTGTGGCTAAATGGGATCACTAAACGGCCCGCGTCAATATCGGGTTTGGCAAGCACACTATTGCCTATTGCTACACCTTGACCGTGCACCGCGGCTTGGAGCACCATTGATGAGTGGCTAAATATAGGACCTTGATTCACTTGTACATTACGTACACCTGCCGTTTTCATCCAGGTTTTCCAGTTACGACGCGTGGTATCGTGTAACAAGGTGTGCTGGGCTAAGTCACTCGGTTGATTAAGCGGTTTATGCCCGCTTAATAACAGTGGGCTACATAAAGGCACTAAATACTCGGTGTGCAATTTGTAAGTTTGAACTCCACTCCAGTGGCCTCGGCCGTAGTAAATAGCAATATCTACATCATCGGTTAACGAGTTTTCGTCTTGGTCTTGCGCTTTTATACGCACATCGATTTCGGGGTGGAGTTCGTTAAATAAACTTAATCGAGGTACCAACCACTGAATTGCAAAACTCGGGGTTAAACTTACGGTAAGCGAGCCTTTTGCACCGCGAGCAAGTAGCTTTTCGGTAGCATCTATCAGCTGGGTAAAAATCTCTTTAATATCTAAAAAGTAGCCTTGGCCTTCTTCGGTTAATAATAACGAGCGATTTTTACGTAAAAACAATTTTAAGCCTAAATGCTCTTCAAGTGTTTTAATTTGATGGCTCACTGCCGCTTGCGTTACATACAGCTCTTCTGCTGCTTTAGTAAAGCTCAAATGGCGTGCCGCGGCTTCAAAAGCTTTAAGTGCGTTTAATGGGGGGACTCGTCTTGACATAGTAACCAAGCTTAGAATTAGTTTTTCTTATGCGTAAGATTATATACAGCATCGTTGTGTGTGTATATTAATCGAATAAAAAAAGCGACCTAAGTCGCTTTTTAACTATTACCTAAATAGGTGTTAAATTATAAATCGCTTGCGCTTGTATCAAGTGGTGCAAAGCTTTTAATTAAATCATCTACCGCTTTCATTTGCGATAAGTACCCTTCAAGCTTGCTAAGTGCCAATGCACATGGACCATCACACTTTGCTTCATTAGGGTTAGGGTGCGCTTCAATAAATAGGCCCGCAATGCCCAGTGCCATGCCGCTGCGAGCAAGCTCGGCAGCTTGTGCACGGCGTCCATCAGCAGAGTCAGCTCGCCCGCCTGGGCGCTGTAGTGCATGGGTGGCATCAAAAATAACCGGTGCCATGGCTTTCATGTCATCCATACCTAGCATATCAACAACTAAGTTGTTATAGCCAAAGCTTGAGCCGCGCTCACACAGTGCCACATTATCATTACCTGCTTCATTAAATTTAGTAATGATATGGCGCATTTCGTGTGGGGCTAAAAACTGTGGTTTTTTCACATTAATAATGGCACCCGTTTTAGCCATAGCTACCACTAAATCTGTTTGGCGTGCTAAAAATGCAGGTAACTGAATTACATCAACCACTTCAGCTACAGGCGCTGCTTGGTGTGGTTCGTGCACATCGGTTATAAGCGGAATATTAAAGGTATTTTTAATCTCTTCAAATATTTTTAAGCCTTCTTCCATACCAGGGCCGCGGTAAGAATTTATTGATGAGCGATTCGCTTTATCAAACGAGGCTTTAAATACATAAGGAATATTTAATTTAGACGTTACTTCTACATAGTGCTCTGCAATGCGCATTGCTAAATCGCGCGACTCTAAAACATTCATACCACCAAATAATACAAATGGTTTGTCGTTTGCCAGCTCAATATTATTAATATTAATTACTTGGTTGTTCATTTAAATTCCTTAAGGTGCAACTGCTTGCATCATTAATCCACAAATGTAGGCCATATATGTACCTACACCATACCCTAGTACAGCTAATAAAACGCCCACTGGCGCAAGCGAAGGGTGAAACGCAGAAGCCACCACAGGCGCCGACGCAGCGCCGCCAACGTTAGCTTGCGAGCCCACCGCCATATAAAATAACGGGGCTTTTATTACTTTGGCTACAATCAGCACTAAACTTGCGTGCGTTAGCATCCAAATAGCCCCAATTAAAAATAACCCAGGGTTACTAAATATAGCGGTTACGTTCATATGTAAGCCAATTGATGCTACTAAAATATATAAAAAGCTTGAAGCAACTTTTGATGCGCCAAACGCTTCTATTTGCCTTACTTTAGTAAATGATAA
This sequence comes from Pseudoalteromonas sp. R86517, assembly GCF_042466295.1. Classification (NCBI taxonomy): domain Bacteria; kingdom Pseudomonadati; phylum Pseudomonadota; class Gammaproteobacteria; order Alteromonadales; family Pseudoalteromonadaceae; genus Pseudoalteromonas; species Pseudoalteromonas sp. R86517. The sequence continues at coordinate 947,811 of NZ_JAXHCB010000001.1, read as the reverse complement.
ACTAATACCAATAGTGGTTGAAATAACAATTAGCCAAAAGAATTTACTGTTTAAACTGTATTCTTTAGCCCACGCGTAATTGTTTGCAAAAAACGGCCCTAAAAAGTCGGCACAAAAATGAGCAAGCCCCGTTATACCAAATGCTATGGCAATAATGGTCATGTAGTCATTGAGTGTCGGCATGCGGGCATGCTCTGCATGGTATTGCTCAACACGGTTTTTTAAATCTTCTATGGCGGTTGTATCAGCCCCTGTTGCGGCATCAATTTTTTTATGGTTTGCGGCCATTAGTAATAAAACAGCCATCCAAATATTCGCCACAATCACATCAACGGTCACCATAACCGAGAATATATCGCCGCCCACTTCAAACATTTCTTTCATTGAGGCTTGGTTTGCGCCGCCGCCAATCCAGCTGCCGGCAACCGTTGTCATACCACGCCAAACAGCATCTGGGCCGTGGCCGCCTACTAAATCAGGGCTAAATACGCTAACCACTAAAATAGATAAGGGCCCACCAATCACAATACCCAGCGTACCCACTAAAAACATAATTAGCGCTTTGGGGCCTAAATTAATAATCGCTTTTAAATCAATACTAATAGTAAGTAAGATTAAACATGCTGGCAGCAAATAGCGCGAAGCAACATAGTAAACATTTGAACTATGTCCATCTACAATGCCAAACGTATTGAGTAAAGAAGGTAAAAAGTAACACAGCAATAATGCTGGTACATATTTATAAAATGCTTTTAGTTTGGGGTTTTCGCTGCTAGAGGTTTTAAAAATGAACCCTAAAATTACAGCAAGCAAACCCAGTACAACAGCATCATTAGTAATTAATGCAGTGTGAGTATCAGCCATATTTGTTCCTATTCTTAATGGTGTGTTTTATTATTATCTTCAAGTTCTTCTAGTTGATGCTGAATAATTTCAATTGCCGGATCGTCCGGGCACTCATCAATAAAAAACTGTAAATCATCGCGTGCCATTTTAGGACAATCTAACTGATTGAGTAAGTAACCTCTGTCGCGTCTCTCGTACGGGTCATCGCCTAATAGCTCCATTAGCAACTCAACACATACCAGCGCGTGGCCAAATTTATTTTCGCTAATAAACGACCATTTTTGCTGCGCTAAAAACAATTTATAAACTTCATCGTTATAAATAAGCTCAAGTGGCTCTTGCTCTTGGCCATTTTCTTCATCCGCATTTTCAGGAATGATGTACCAGCTCTGTTGCCCACTGCTAGGCTCAATAATGTAGCCTTCTTCATCACTTATTGCGACATGCACGCTAATATCTCCCTGATTAATACACACACTGGCATCTAATTGCGCTTGCTCAAGCAAATGGCTCAATAAAATACCTAATGTGGTTATAGAGCCGCTGCGCATAGTGAGTGTATAGCTTAAGCTATTTATTTTATGCTCTGGTACTTTTAGCCCAGAGGCGCTAAATAGCCATTTGCTATAAAAAATATCAAGAAGGGCTTCTAATCTATCGTGTGGGTCTTTTTGCTTTGCGCACATCGCAGTGATCTGCTGCTCAAAGTCAGTTAATACAGAAAAAGTTGGCGCTAAATCTATTTGAGGGTCCCATTTCGACTCTGCATTAATACACCGATAAAGTGGCGGTGGAGTAAATTCATCATATGCATCATCTAAATAAGATTCGTCGTGTTCGTCATACCCGAGGGTGGTCATCAATACTACAACATTTATTAAAAAACGAAGGCGTAGTTTACCTAATTTTACGGATAGTTACCAATACAGCGAAGCTCCCACCCATAATTATACCCCAGAGGTGTGCTTTATAGTAAAAGGAGTAGGCCAGCCTGGCTGAAAAATGGTGAAGGCTATAAAGCGTGCAGAGGTGTATTAACTGTATTAACTGTTACTCAAGTTCCTTGGGGGTTTAAGTCCCTTACTTATAAGTATCGTGCGTGTTTAAAAAGCATATACACGCACCGACACTTAACTTGCAACAGAGTAGGTATTATAAAAGTAGCGGCGATTTTGCCGTTGCCAAATACCCTATCGCTAAAATCACAACCGTGTTAACTACCACATACATAATTTTTGGCAGCGTATTAGTTTGTTTAGCACTAATAATACCTATCGCAATATAAATCACTACAAGCACTATTTTTTCTAATAACCATAGTTGCTCAAAGGGGTTTATTGTTGCCATGAACACCAATGTTATTGCAGAAATAAGTAATAAAGTGTCAATGCTGTGACTGCCAATAAAAACCAGTTTATTTTTGGCAAGCTTGCCACTGCCCATACGCGAAAAAGAGCGGATGTAAAATAAGATAACGCTTAGCATAGCAATTGCCATGTGTGAGTGTTTTACTGCTAAATAATCCATAAGCCTCAGTACTTTTTGTTTTGTTAAATTTAGTTAAGTGCGTTTAATACCAATCCGCTTAATTAAGTGATCTATTTTGAGGATGGAAAAACGTGTTAATAGCTAGGCAAAAAATTTGCTATTTAGTTGTTCTAAATGAGAATTTTTTAACGCTGATAGCAACACGTTTAGCCCCCTCAAAATGATTAAGTATTATTGCTGCTTGGTATAATACCAAGCCCTACGCACTGCTTTGGCTATTATGCCTCACAAACTAAAAAGCACATAGTCGCAAGGCTATGTGCTTTTTAAATTTATAGTAACGATTAACGTTGTTGTCGTTGCACGTTCTCAAATGCTAGTTGTACATTTTGCGAAAAAATCTCAATTAAATTACGTTGCGTATCGGTTATATTTTTAGGGATCCCCGATATAAATAACATCGAATTGTGATTGTACTCGCTGCTACAATAAGCAAATAAATAGTTATCTTTATAAATTATGCTTTTATCTTTAAGTGCTTGATGACACGCCTCTAGTTGCTCGTTTTGCAGCACCGCATCTAACTCTTTACCCTCGCTTTGCTCAAACTCACCGGTACCAGAGCGCACAATTAGCTTATCGTTACTATTTTCTTGCGTATTTTGCGCCACTAACGTAGTGGCATACACCGCTTGATCAGCAATGCCTAATAACGAGGTAAGTTGCTGCATCACCCCTTCAATAAACTGCTCTATTGAACGTGTGGCAAATATATCGCGCGAGGCAACAATAATTTTTTCAAGCCCTTCGCGAGATTGCTCTATAGAAATAATATCGCGATACGAGCGTAAGCTCGACATAATCACAGTAAACAGTTTTTGCGCTGTCAGCTCTGTTTTCGATTTATAGTCGTTAATATCGTAATTAATAATGACTTGGCGCTCAGGCGCCTGCCCAGGCTGACCGGTTCTTAAAATAATGCGAATATGATTATTATTAGCTTCTTCGCGAATAAATTTAGCAACCTGTAACCCAGCGTCATCTGTTTCCATTACCACATCTAGCAGTACAATAGCGGCATCTGGGTGCGCATTTATTAATTCTTTTGCTTCAGCGCCCGAGTATGCGCTTAAAAATTCTAAACGTTTGTTCTGAAATTCAAAATCACTCAACGCAAGCTTTGTAACAGCATGAACTTCAGGTTCGTCATCAACGATTAATACTTTCCAAGTGCCAAGCTCTACTTCACTTTCTAACTCATCTGGCTCATCTGAAAATAAAAAATCACCCATCATATTAAAGGTTCCTTAATGCATTTATAGAACACACAATCATGGCTGTTTATTATCAAATTAAGGCCACTGTGCGAGCGTTACACGATCGTTATTTCCCAAGTCTTTTACTGTTTTAATATTTATATACGCCATTTGCTTAAACAAATGCCGAACAGCTTCACCCTGTTCAAAACCATGTTCTATTAAAAGATAGCCACTAGGGAGCAAATAGTCACGTGATTGTGTAATTATTTGTTTTATATCAGCCATTCCTGCATCATCGGCCACTAACGCAGAAAGAGGTTCAAAGCGCACATCCCCTTCTTTTAAATGTTTATCGTCGTGTTCAATGTACGGTGGGTTGGTCACAATTAAATTAAACTGCTCATTTTTCAGCGCGCTAAACCAGTTACTTTGCTTAACTTGCACATTATTAATGGCTAAACGCTGCTGATTACGAGTCGCTAAGGCCACCGCATCTGCTACTTTGTCGACTGCTGTAATTTGCCATGTTGGCATTTCACTGCCAAGTGCAAGTGCAATAGCGCCGGTGCCAGTGCCTAAATCAAGCACTTTTGCTTGCTCAGGCACGGTAAGTGCTAAAGCTTGCTCAACAAGTGTTTCAGTATCAGGCCTAGGAATAAGCGTCGTGGCATTCACCTCGAGCGCTAAGCTCCAAAATTCGCGCTGGCCAATAATATGCGCTACGGGTTCACCATTTAAACGCCGTTCACAAAATTCATCATATTGGCGCTGTTCGTCGCTGCTAAGTAGGTTATCTGGCCAGGTAAATAAGTAACTGCGGGGTTTTTGAAGAATATGTAATAGCAGTACTTGTGCGTCTAATTTAGCGCTGTCGCTAGTTGGTGCAAGTTTAGTTGCACCAACCGCTATTGCCTGCTCAAGCGTGTGGCTCACAATTACTCATCGCCCATTGCGGCAAGTAAATCAGCCTGATGCTCTTGCATTAATGGATCGATAATTGCGCCTAAATCACCAGTTACCACTTCGTTTAAGCGATAAAGCGTTAAATTAATACGGTGATCGGTAATACGCCCTTGCGGGTAGTTGTAAGTACGAATACGCTCAGAGCGATCGCCACTGCCCACTAAGTTACGACGCTCAGAGGCCTCAGCCGCATGACGTTTTTCATCTTCGGCTTGCTGTAAACGCGCGGCAAGTACCGACATCGCTTTAGCACGATTTTTATGTTGCGAACGCTCATCCTGACACTCAACCACAACACCCGTTGGAATATGAGTAATACGAATTGCCGAGTCGGTTTTATTTACGTGCTGACCACCGGCGCCAGAGGCTCTAAAGGTATCTACTTTTATATCGGCGGTGTTTATTTCAATGGCTTCTGCTTCAGGAATTTCGGCCATTACTGCAACCGTACACGCAGAGGTATGTACACGCCCTTGCGATTCAGTCTCTGGTACACGTTGCACACGGTGAGCGCCCGATTCAAACTTAAGCTTACCGTACACACCTTCACCGCTAATGTTTGCGATAACTTCTTTGTAGCCGCCGTGTTCACCTTCGTTGGTGCTCACTACTTCAACTTTCCATTTTTGTGTTTCGGCGTAACGGCTGTACATTCTAAATAAATCGCCTGCAAAAATAGCCGCTTCGTCACCACCGGTACCCGCACGTACTTCTAAAAATACATTGTTGTTATCTTTAGGATCTTTTGGAAGCATAAGCACTTGCAGCTCATCTTCTAATGATAAAATTTGCGCTTTAGCTTCTTTGTATTCTTCTTGCGCCATTTCACGCATATCTGGGTCTGAATCTTTTAACATTTCTTCAGCAGTCGCTACATCGTCTTGCGCTTGTTGGTATGCTAAAAATGTTTTTACAATTTCTTCAAGCTCAGAGTATTCTTTTGAAAGAGCACGAAAGCGGTTTTGATCACTAATGACCGACGGATCGCTCAGTAGCGCTTGTACTTCTTCGTAGCGCTCTACTAAGGTTTCTAATTTACGATATACAGACTCTTTCATTTAACTGTTATTCCTGATCAATACCTAACATTTTTTTCAACTGAGTTAGTTGTGCCACTTCACCTTTTTTAGCCGCATCTTGAATTGCACGGGTAGGCGCGTGCATTAAGCGGTTGGTTAATTTATTGGCCAACTCTAATATAATTTTTTCTGCGTCTTTACCCGTATTTAGCTGACTAACCGCCCGCTCAACAAGTTCTGACTTAATGGTTTGTACGTCGTTTCGGTAGTGGCGAATTAAATCAACCGAATCGAGAGAGCGAACCCACATTTCAAATTCTTTTACGCGCTCGCTTATTATTAATTGTGCTTGTTCTGCCGCCTGTTCACGCGCGGCCATATTCTCGCTTACAATGGCTTGTAAGTCATCAACGGAATATAAATAGGCCGCGTCAAGCTCGCCTACTTGGCTTTCTATATCGCGCGGTACGGCAATATCAATAAACAGCATAGGTTTATGGCGGCGCTGTTTTAATGCTTGCTCCACCACCCCTTTACCTATTATTGGTAACGTACTGGCGGTTGAGCTAATAACAATATCGGCTTTGTGTAAACGCTCAGGTAGTTGTGCCAGCGCAATCACATCGGCCGACACTTCCTGCGCTAAACCGCGTGCACGCTCAATGGTTCTATTGGCAACCGTAATTTGTTGCGGCTCATTTTGATATAAATGTTTAGCTACAAGCTCTATTGTTTCGCCGGCACCAATTAATAACACATTGGTTTTATCAAGCTTGCCATAAATATGTTTTGCTAGATTAACCGCAGCAAACGCCACCGACACAGCACTGGCCCCAATATCGGTGTCGGTACGGACCTGCTTAGCTACCGAAAAGGTTTTTTGAAACAACCTATCAAACTTAACGCCTACAGCATCGTGTGTTTTGGCGCTATGATAAGCTTGCTTAATTTGCCCTAAAATTTGCGGCTCGCCCAATACCAATGAATCTAAGCCGCACGCAACACGCATTAAATGATTAATGGCTGCATCACCTTGGTGGCAATATATATTTTTGCTCAGTTCGTGTTCATCCAAACCATGGAAACTGGCAAGCCAAGCTAGCAGTGCTTGGGAATTTGACTGCTCAAGGCTACAATAGATTTCGGTACGGTTACAGGTAGATACAATAACGGCTTCGTTAAAGTCGGCATGACCGCTTAATTGCTGGAGCGCCTCAGACATTTGCTCAGGCGAAAAAGCCACTTTTTCACGTAATTCTACGGATGCGGTTTTGTGATTTATACCAAGTGCTATGATGGTCATATTTGCCAAATATTGCTGCGCCCTACTTTAAAGGCGGCAATTTTACCAAAAATCAGCGGAATATGGAAAGTAAGGAACAACATTTGATTAGACATTATTTAATTTTATTCACTCTTTTTTTGTTTTTAGCGGGCTGCGCCCACCAAATTGATACAAAAACAACGCTTTACGATGATTGGAAACCACGCTTAGCAGCGCAAAAAACCTGGCAAGCACAAGGTAAATTAGCGTTTATAAGCCCTGATGAGCGCCAATCTGCAAACTTAAATTGGCAACAAGACGAAAAACAAAACAACTTAGTGCTCACTACGTTTATTGGTACTCGTATATTGTCGCTTAAACAAACCCGCACAGGTGCGGTACTTGATTACGACGATAAAACATACACAGATACTAACGCCGCGTTATTATTAAAACGCTTAACCGGTTTTGACCTTCCAGTTGATAACGCCGATAACTGGTTAAAAGGCACGTTAACGTCGCAAACATTAAAAGTAGACGAACTTGGCCGTGCACAACAAGTTATTTGGTACGATAACAGCAATAAAAAGTGGCAAATAACGTATTCAAACTATAAACAGCAAGGTGGCTTTTGGGTTCCTGGCAATGTCACGCTAAAACATCAGCAAATTAAAATCAAAATTCAACTCTACAATTGGCAATTTAATTAAGTATGAATACTAAAACAGCTTTTTCGGTCATTGCACCGGCAAAACTTAACTTATTTTTACACATCAATGCGCGCCGTGATGACGGTTATCACGAACTAGAAACCTTATTTACCTTTTTAAATTTTGGCGACACACTCGACTTTTCAGTTAACGAAGCGCCCACTATTTTAATAACGGGTGATACGAAAGGCATAGCAGATTGCGATAATCTCATCTATAAAGCCGCGTTATTGCTTAAAAATCACTGTGGCATTTCATCAGGTGTAAAAATAAATCTCACTAAACGTTTACCTATGGGTGGCGGTGTAGGAGGCGGTTCATCTGATGCAGCCACCACGTTACTTGCACTTAATAAAATGTGGAATACACAACTAGATATTGATGAATTAGCAAACTTAGGCTTGCAATTAGGCGCCGACGTACCGGTATTTATTCGTGGTAAAAGCGCCATAGCACACGGTATTGGCGAACAATTGGTTGACGTAGAGCTTGAACAAAAATGGTATTGCGTTGTGCACCCTAATCAGCATGTCAGTACCGCTAAAATATTCACTCACCCAGATTTAAAACGCGATACACCAAAAATTTCAGGTGATTGGCGAACCCATAAATTAACCAACGATTGTGAGCCTTTAGTTAAAAAGCTCTGCCCCGAGGTTGAAAAAACCCTGCAGTGGTTGCTAAAATACGCCCCGTCGAAGATGACCGGAACAGGTTCATGTTGTTTTGTCGAATTTGCTAGCCAAGTTCAAGCACAAGATGTACTTGATAACCTCCCCCATACTTGGCAGGGTTTTGTTGCTTCTAGCGCAAATGTCTCACCTGCTCATACGGAGCTTGCCGCCATATTCGATCAATGAAGTAACGTACAAGTAATCATAAGTTAACGCGTAGTGGGTTTTACCTATTTACCCGTTAGTCCAAAAATTCAGTGCCTGAGGAACCCTACCGTGCCTGACATGAAGCTCTTCGCTGGTAACGCAACACCTGAGTTAGCTCAAAAAGTTGCAAAACGTTTGTATATTGAATTAGGCGATGCTGTTGTTGGCCGTTTTAGCGACGGTGAGATCAGTGTTCAAATAAATGAAAATGTTCGTGGCTCGGATGTTTTTATCTTGCAATCAACCTGTGCCCCTACTAACGATAACCTAATGGAACTTATCGTTATGGTTGATGCTCTACGTCGTGCATCAGCAGGTCGTATTACTGCCGTCATTCCTTATTTTGGTTATGCACGTCAAGACCGTCGAGTACGTTCTGCGCGCGTTCCAATTACCGCTAAAGTTGTTGCCGATTTCTTATCAAGTGTAGGTGTTGACCGCGTTCTTACGGTTGATTTACACGCTGAGCAAATACAAGGTTTCTTTGACGTACCAGTAGATAACGTATTTGGTAGCCCTGTATTACTTGAAGATATGGAAGAGCGTGAGTTTGAAGACGTTGTTGTAGTATCACCAGATATTGGTGGTGTAGTACGTGCCCGTGCTATTGCAAAACTACTTCACGACACAGACCTTGCTATTATTGATAAACGTCGCCCTCAAGCTAACGTTTCTCAAGTAATGCATATTATTGGTGATGTTGAAGGCCGCGACTGTATTATCGTAGATGATATGATTGATACCGGTGGTACTTTATGTAAAGCCGCAGAAGCACTTAAAGAACACGGTGCTAAACGCGTATTTGCCTATGCAACGCACCCTATTTTATCTGGCAAAGCTGCAGAGAACATTCGTAACTCAGTAATTGATGAAGTAATTGTAACTGACTCAATTCCGTTATCTGATGAATTAAAAGCGCTTGATAAAGTAAAAGTACTGACTCTTGCTGACATGTTAGCCGAAACAATTCGTCGCATCAGCAATGAAGAATCTATTTCAGCGATGTTTGAACACTAAAATCACACATTCGTTGGAACATATAAGCGCCTTTTGGCGCTTTTTTTGTATGTGTTGTTTATTTTATCGGGGGGCGGTGTTATGATAGCGCGCCTTTTGGGTAGGGACCTTGGTCGCAAAGGCCCTAACACTTTTAATTATTGGAGACATTATGTCTAACGAAACTTATACTTACAACGCTGAACTTCGCGTAGAAACTGGTACTGGTGCGAGCCGCCGCCTACGTCGCGAAGACAAAGTACCTGCTATCCTTTACGGTGCAGATAAAGAAGCGGTATCGCTTACTCTTGCTCATAAAGACATGATCAAAGCACAAGAAAGCGAAGGTTTTTACACGCACATTCTTACGCTAAATGTTGGCGGCGAGTCTGTTGAAGCTATCTTAAAAGATATTCAACGTCACCCATTCAAGCCAAAAATCACTCACCTTGATTTCCAACGTGTAGATGCAACTCACAAATTAGTAACTAAAGTTCCTCTTCACTTCATCGGTGAAGAAGCAGTTACTAAAGCTGGCGCAACTGTTGTTCACCAGTTAACTGAAGTTGAGATTTCTTGTCTTCCTAAAGCACTTCCAGAATTCGTTGAAGTTAACGTTTCTAATTTAGTAGTTGGTGATTCAGTTCACATTTCTGACCTTGAACTTCCTTCAGGTGTTCAGTCTGTTGAACTAGGTAAAGGCGAAGGCCACGACCTGTCAGTAGTTACAATCAAAGCTAACAAAGCAGCTCCTACTGAAGAAGAAGCTTCAGACGCTGCTGAATAATATTTAAGGTCTTGCACCTTGAATTCTATTCAAATGCTTGTGGGCCTGGCTAATCCAGGCCCCGAATACGCAAACACACGCCACAATGCAGGTGCTTGGTTCATTGAAGAACTCGCAGCACGCTACAACTGCACGCTCAAACACGATCCTAAATATCACGGCCTAACTGGCAAAGTGATCATCCAAGGCCAAGAATTCAAATTATTGATCCCCACCACCTACATGAACTTAAGTGGTAAAGCGGTCGGTAGTTTAGCCAATTTTTTCAAAATCCCCGTGGAAAACATACTTGTTGCCCATGACGAAATGGATTTAGACCCAGGCGTTGCCAAACTTAAAAAAGGTGGCGGTCATGGCGGTCATAATGGTTTAAAAGACATTATTGCAAAAATGGCAAACCAAAAAGATTTTATGCGTTTACGCATAGGTATCGGTCATCCAGGGCATCGTGAAATGGTTACCGGTTGGGTGCTTGGAAAAGCAGCCAAAGAAGACCAAGAAAAAATGGATGCAGCGGTTGATGAAGCAGTTCGTTGTATGGAAATACTTGCAAAAGATGGTGTGTTAAAAGCACAAAACAGACTACATTCTTTTAAACCATAATCGTTTAAACGAATCTTAACAAGGTATCTTACTATGGGTTTTAAATGTGGCATCGTTGGCTTGCCTAATGTTGGTAAATCAACGCTTTTTAATGCACTAACTAAAGCGGGTATTGAAGCCGCTAACTTTCCTTTTTGTACCATCGAACCTAACACAGGTGTAGTACCGGTACCCGATCCTCGCTTAGACGAGCTAGCAAAAATTGTAAATCCTCAACGTATTCTACCTACCAGTATGGAATTTGTTGATATTGCTGGTTTAGTAAAAGGCGCATCAAAAGGTGAAGGTTTAGGAAACCAATTTTTAGCAAACATTCGTGAAACGGATGCAATTGGCCATGTAGTTCGCTGTTTTGAAGACGAAAACGTAATTCACGTTGCAGGTACTATTGACCCTGCTGACGATATTGACGTTATCAATACCGAATTAGTACTTGCCGATATGGACAGCGCTGATAAAGCAATTTTCCGTAACGCTAAAAAAGCGAAAGGCGGCGATAAAGACGCTAAAGAGCAAAATGCAGTACTTGAAAAAGTTAAAGTACACTTAGACGAAGGGTTAACACTTCGCTCTTTAGAGCTTACTAAAGAAGAAAAAGCAGCAATTAGCTCAATTAACTTCTTAACTATTAAGCCTACTATGTACATTGCTAACGTAGCTGAAGATGGCTTTGAAAATAACCCACACCTTGACCGTGTACGTGCTATTGCAGAGTCTGAAGATGCTGTAGTAATTCCAGTGTGTGCTGCAATCGAATCTGAGCTTTCTGAACTAGATGAAGAAGACAAGCTTGAATTTATGGCAGACCTAGGTTTAGAAGAACCAGGCCTAAACCGTGTTATTCGCGGTGGTTACGAGCTATTGCATTTACAAACCTACTTCACAGCAGGTGTAAAAGAAGTACGCGCGTGGACTATTCCAGTAGGTGCAACTGCGCCGCAAGCGGCTGGTAAAATTCACACCGACTTTGAACGTGGCTTTATTCGCGCACAAACCATTGCTTATGACGACTACATTGCCTTTAATGGCGAAGGTGGCGCTAAAGAAGCCGGTAAAATGCGTCAAGAAGGTAAAGAGTACATTGTTAAAGATGGCGATGTAATGAACTTCTTGTTCAACGTATAATTACGCCTAAACAATCTGTTTATAAAAGCCCGCTTAATGCGGGTTTTTTTATGCCTTTAACCAGGTAAGTTTCATCCTAAAAGATAAATGGCCTTAATCACTTTTGGCTTTTTATATCAATTAGCATAATTAAGTGATTTATTTTGTGGATGGAAAAACCTGTTGATAGCTAGGAAAAAATCGCTATTTAGTTGTTCTAAAAGAGAATTTTTTCACACAGATAGCGACACCTTTAGTCCCGCAAAATGATATAAGTATTATTACGAATTGGTATTATACTCACGAGCTAAGCTAAATACTTTATTTAACGTGATAAATACGCATCAGTAATAAGCAAATTGCCCTAACAACTACCCCCACGCGGTGATTAATATGTAATTTTTAACGCAACTAGCGCAAGTTATGCCTACTTAAAATGATTGCATAGCCTGGTTGTTAAGTATCATAACTTCATTCAATAGCTAAAATACTCAATAAACTCGGTTTTAATACAACTTGATCACAAAGCGACTGCATAAATACTCAGCAGTTTTTATATTAACAGTTTTAAGTTGTTATTACTTAGTGTACTTTGACAGTTGATTTACAGTTAAAAAAACAGCAAATTTATTAAAATTTAGCCTCTTAGCTTAATTTTCCTGCAAACAAACCCTGTTAAGTGTTTTTTTGCAAAAAAGGTGTTGACGGATTTGGGTCATATCAGCATAATACGCCCCGCACTCAGCGATGAAGTGATAACAAAAGAGATGGCTAAGTAGCTCAGCTGGTTAGAGCACATCACTCATAATGATGGGGTCACAGGTTCAAATCCCGTCTTAGCCACCATTTTTCTTTTGTTGCTCAATGAAGAGTTTAAAATAACTACCTTCCTTTGATTACTCAAAGTGAAAATGCGGGAGTGGCGGAATTGGTAGACGCGCTGGATTTAGGTTCCAGTATCTTAGGATGTGAGAGTTCAAGTCTCTCCTTCCGCACCATGTTCTGATATGAACTAAACTATCAATTGTTTTCTGTTGGGATATCGCCAAGCGGTAAGGCACCAGGTTTTGATCCTGGCATTCCCAGGTTCAAATCCTGGTATCCCAGCCAACAATGGCTAAGTAGCTCAGCTGGTTAGAGCACATCACTCATAATGATGGGGTCACAGGTTCAAATCCCGTCTTAGCCACCATTTCTTTTTTAGAAGTGGCTCTGCAAGAGTTAAATTGCAGCTCAATGAAGAGTTTAAAATAACTACCTTTCTTTGATTATTCAAAGTAAAAATGCGGGAGTGGCGGAATTGGTAGACGCGCTGGATTTAGGTTCCAGTATCTTAGGATGTGAGAGTTCAAGTCTCTCCTTCCGCACCATGTTCTCGATAAGAACTAAAATAATCAGCTAATTCTTTGTTGGGATATCGCCAAGCGGTAAGGCACCAGGTTTTGATCCTGGCATTCCCAGGTTCAAATCCTGGTATCCCAGCCAATTTCTTATACCAAAGAAATTGCTATAAAGAATGACAATATGCGGGAGTATCGGAATTGAAAGTAGTCTTGAATTAGACGCTGGATTTAGGTTCCAATACATTAACACCTGTGTATGTTAAATGCGGGAGTGGCGGAATTGGTAGACGCGCTGGATTTAGGTTCCAGTAACTTAGGTTGTGAGAGTTCAAGTCTCTCCTTCCGCACCATGTTCTCGATAAGAACTAAAATAATCAGCTAATTCTTTGTTGGGATATCGCCAAGCGGTAAGGCACCAGGTTTTGATCCTGGCATTCCCAGGTTCAAATCCTGGTATCCCAGCCAATTTCTTCTACCAAAGAAATTGCTATAAAGAATGACCATATGCGGGAGTATCGGAATTGGCAGTTGTCTTGAATTAGACGCTGGATTTAGGTTCCAATACATTAACACCTGTGTATGTTAAATGCGGGAGTGGCGGAATTGGTAGACGCGCTGGATTTAGGTTCCAGTATCTTAGGATGTGAGAGTTCAAGTCTCTCCTTCCGCACCATGTTCTTATCTAGAACTAAAACTATTCCAAATTTAGCGTTGGGATATCGCCAAGCGGTAAGGCACCAGGTTTTGATCCTGGCATTCCCAGGTTCAAATCCTGGTATCCCAGCCAATTTCTATATTATCCTGTACTCTTCCTCATTAGCATATTTGTGTATAAACTCATTAATGTTTACTGGCTTGCTAAAATAATACCCTTGCAAATAATCACAATCCATTAGCGTTAATGTTTGTTTAAGATCGTTATCTTCTATTCCCTCTGCCACCACTTTACAATTAAGTCTCGTCGCTAAAAACAATGTCGATTCAACAATTGCGTAATCTGCTATTTGAGTCAGCATGTCTTTTATAAATGACTGATCTATTTTTATTTGGCTTATTGGTAATTCTCGCAGTAATACCAAAGAAGAAAAGCCAGTACCAAAATCATCTACACTAAATTCAAACCCTCTGCTATTTAGTTTTTGCATCATCGTGCGGGCGGCTTCTAGGTTTGTCATCATAGCACATTCGGTTATTTCAAAAATAATTGCGTCGCTTAACGTTGGGTCATGCTTTACTAGTTCTTCAACAAACTCATAAAACTCCGGGCTTTCTAAATCTTTAGTCGAAAGGTTTACATGCAACGAACCTATAAACCCAGCTGCTTTTAACTCCTTTAAATGCTTTATTGTTTCTAGTAGCACCCATTTAGAAATATTTAATATCAACCCACTTTGCTCGGCAATGCCAATAAACACCTCAGGGCTAATAAAAGAGCCATCACTTTGCGGCCAGCGTATTAATGCCTCTGCACCATGGACTTCATCGGCTCTGGCATCAAAAATAGGCTGTAAATAAAGCTCAAATTCGTGGTTTTTAATGGCGTGCTTAATACGTGAGGTCATATTTGAAAGCTCATTTGCTCGGGTGCTCAGCGCCTCAAAGTAATGTACATACAGTTGCTGTGTGTCTTTAGCCTCATGCAGTGCCAAGTCTGCTTGCTTTAATAGCTCATTAGCGTGCGACGAGTGATTCGCAAAGGTTGTTATTCCCACAGTCACGTGTACGCGTAAACTATGCTCGTAAATATGAAATGGGTGTTTGGTTGATTTTTTTATGGCTTCAATACATAAATTAACTGCCTCGTTGGCTGAGCTATCAACAATAAGTGCAAATTCATCGCCGCCTAAACGGTACAGCTTGGCTATTCCCACAATATTATGGCTGAGTGTTTTTGAAAAAATGCTTAACAGCATATCCCCTACTTTATTGCCGTATGAGTCATTAATCGATTTAAAGCGGTTTAAATCTATAAGCATTAAATAAAACGAAGGCTCGTACTTAACTTGTTTGTTAAGCACCTGAAAAAACTTTTTTCGATTAGGGAGGCCAGTTAAGCTGTCGTTTTCGGCAAGGGTTCGTTGACGTTTTGCAAAGCGGTCTATTTTTAAAATACTTTTATAACTGAGCTGAATAACTAAATAAACAAAAGCGCCCCCGCCAAATAAAATTAGCGATACGCTCATAGCAATAAATCCGGCTATGTCGTTATTTACAAAATAATAAAGTACATACCAATAACCCACTATAAAGCTAAAAATAAGCGCCAGTAGCAAAATCCACGAAACACGGTTAGTTTTTTTACAAATTTTTATTGTTGGCACAATGCTCAGCGTTAGTAGCAAAGCGCCAACAATGAGTATAAAAATAAAAAAAATATCCACAAACACACAACTTTTAATTGGTTAGTAGTTTGAGTATGGCAAAAAAACGCAATAACGGAATAAATTAATAGTGACAACTATGCAGGTGCCTAAATGGCATAAGAAAGAGAGTGATTGGCTGTGCATTTATTAATTTAGCCAATCACTTAAGCGGATTTAATTAAGCTCCCCACTAATGGCGTATTTTAATACCCAGTTTTTTAAAGGACCGGTATTGTTAGCCATTTTTAAAAACTGGCTGCGTGCCCATTTTAGTGGCGTAATTTGATTAGAAAAACCAAAGTAACACGCATCCATCATGCTCATCATTAATAGGTTGGCTTTACGGCGGCTTCGCTCGTATTCTTTTAGTTTTAGCGGACAACCTATATCATCAGCGTCTTCAAGTGCCTGTGCGAGTGCTACCACATCTTGAAAGCCTAAATTAACGCCCTGCCCAGCCAGTGGATTAATTGTATGAGCCGCATCGCCCACTAACACCAAACGCCCATTAGAGTAATTATTTGCATGCTGACGAGTAAGCGGAAATACCGCATGGCTTTGCACCTCAAAATCCCCTGCAAGAAGCGGAAACTTATTTAAAACATGCGCTTTAATTTGCTCAGCCGTTAATCCTTTAAAGTTTTGTAAGGTATTGGCGCTGTCGTACCAAATTAAATTAGCGTATGGCGCCTGCATAGGTAAAAAGGCTAACGGGCCTGTAGGAGTAAATTGTTGCCATGTTTTTACTTGCTGCGGCGCATCTAGCTTTATTAGTACGCCCATGCAGTGCTGCTGATACTGCCACCCTGTTACACCAATATTTGCCTTTGCACGTAGCTGCGATTGCCCGCCATCGGCTGCAATAACTAAATCAGCAGTGTAACGGGTATCGCCATAAATGAGGGTGATTGACGTTGTGTCTTGCTCAATAGCACTTAAAGGTGCTGATTGTTCAATAACCTCAATATTATAATGTGCAAACTGCTGCCAAAGGCTTGCTTGTATTAAATTGTTTTCAATTAAATGACCTAAGTGCGAAGTATTAATATCGGCGCAATCAAATAATAGGTTGTCGCCACCGCGCTCAAATGCTTCTAACTGCGTGTAAGGTGCTAATCGGTTTTGCCTTAAAATAGGCATAGCCCCTAGCTCGTCCAGCAGGTTTTCTGAAAAACGGTTAATAGCCGATACCCGTATATCTACCTGATCACTTGCTAAAATGGCATCGGCGTTAATCAGTTTTTTTTCTATTATTTGTACTGATTTTCCTTGCTGTGCAAGCTTTATGGCCATGGCCGCACCGACCATCCCTGCGCCTACAACAATCACTTTGTTTTGAGTCATGTTTTTCATCATTTGGTTAATACGTGAAACTGTTTTGATTGTACCGTAACTCGCCGCATTAGTGCGAGAGTATATAACTATCACGCTATTAAACTGCCTGTGTATTGATTTGAGATCACAAACATGAAAACTATACTTGGATCTGGGCGGGTATCCAGCTAAAATACGCGTCCTTTAAGTGAGCAACCTTGCTCCTTAATCCCGTTTTAAGCACATTTTTGTGCCACTACCGAATTGAACACGAGGCTATATTTCAATGAGCAAAAAGCTGCATATCAAAACTTGGGGTTGTCAGATGAACGAGTACGACTCTCAGAAGATGGCTGATCTTTTAGATGCAACCAACGGCTACCAGCTAACGGAAGAAGCAGCAGACGCCGACGTTATTTTACTTAACACCTGTTCAATTCGTGAAAAAGCGCAAGAAAAAGTATTTCACCAATTAGGTCGCTGGAAGTTATTAAAAGACGACAAGCCAGATTTAATTATTGGTGTAGGTGGTTGTGTTGCCTCACAAGAAGGTGACTCTATTCGCCAGCGCGCACCGTTTGTTGATGTTATTTTTGGCCCACAAACATTGCACCGTTTACCAGAAATGATTAAACAAGTGCAAGGCGACAAAGGCTCATCGGTGGTTGATATTTCGTTCCCAGAAATTGAAAAGTTTGACCGTTTACCAGAGCCAAAAGCAGAAGGCCCGTCTGCATTTGTATCAATAATGGAAGGTTGTTCTAAGTACTGTACTTTTTGTGTTGTACCTTATACCCGTGGTGAAGAAGTTAGCCGCCCATTAGATGACGTATTATTAGAAGTTGCGCAACTTGCCGAGCAAGGCGTACGTGAAGTAAACCTGCTTGGTCAAAACGTAAATGCATACCGCGGTGAAACACACGATGGCGAAATTTGTTACTTCTCAGATTTAATCCGTTATGTAGCAGCGATTGATGGCATTGACCGTATTCGTTACACCACCTCGCACCCGGTAGAGTTTACGCCAGATATTATTGATGCGTACGCTGATGTACCAGAGCTTGTTGATCACTTACACCTACCTGTGCAAAGTGGTTCAGACCGTATTCTTAATTTAATGAAACGCGGCCATACAGCGCTTGAGTACAAATCAACAATACGTAAGCTGCGTAAAATTCGCCCTAACTTAAGCATGTCGTCAGACTTCATTATTGGTTTCCCAGGTGAAAGCAAAACAGACTTTGAAGCCACGATGAACCTGATTAACGACATTGGCTTTGATATGAGCTTTAGCTTTATTTACAGTGCGCGTCCAGGTACGCCTGCCGCCGACTTACCTGATGACGTATCAGAGCAAGAGAAAAAAGAGCGCTTATACCTACTACAAAACCGTATTACACAAATGGCACAACAAATTAGCCGCCAAATGTTTGATACAGAGCAACGTATTTTAGTTGAGGGGCCTTCTAAAAAGAACCCAATGGAATTACGTGGCCGCACCGAAAACAACCGTGTAGTTAACTTTGTTGGCCCACACACAGTGATCGGCCAGTTTGTTGATGTACGTATTACCGAAGCGTTACCAAACTCTTTACGTGGCGATTTAATTCGTACAGAATCAGAAATGAACTTACGTCGTGATATTGCTCCTTCAGCTATTTTAACAAAAGCTGCAAGCGTTGAGCCAAAAATCGATACAACTAACGAAATTGGCGTAGCTACTTTCGTACCGTAGTTGTATAAATTCATTGCGCCAGTAACCCTTACTGGCGCACCCGAATAGGAAGTAATTTTGAGTAATCAGTTAAAAACATTAGAGATTTATTTAGAACCTGCCGACAACAAACGCCTTTCTTCTTTATGTGGCCCGTTTGACGAAAACATCAAACAAATTGAACGCCGCCTAGGTGTTGAAATAATCCACCGCGACAACTTTTTTAAAGTAACAGGTAAACTGCACTCAAGTGCCGCGGCCGTAGAAATTTTAAAAAACCTTTATGTTGATACTCAACCTGTTCGTGGCGAAATTGGTGAAATAGAGCCCGACAACGTACATTTAGCCATTACCGAATCAAAAGCCCTAGAACAAGAAGTGCCGCAAAGTGCGTACGGCAAAGAAATGTTTATTAAAACCCGCCGTGGCGTAATTAAACCGCGTAATGACAACCAAGGTTTGTATGTTGCTAATATTTTGCATCACGACATTACCTTTGGGATTGGCCCTGCCGGTACAGGTAAAACCTACCTAGCAGTTGCAGCCGCAGTAGATGCTCTAGAGCGCCAAGAAATACGTCGTATATTACTTACCCGCCCAGCGGTAGAAGCCGGTGAAAAACTAGGTTTTTTACCAGGCGATTTAAGCCAAAAGGTAGACCCATACCTACGCCCTCTTTACGATGCGCTATTTGAAATGCTTGGCTTTGAAAAAGTAGAAAAACTTATTGAAAAACACATTATTGAAATTGCCCCACTTGCTTACATGCGTGGCCGTACACTAAATGATGCGTTTATTATTTTAGATGAAAGCCAAAATACCACCGCCGAGCAAATGAAAATGTTTTTAACCCGTATAGGCTTTAACTCTAAAGCAGTAATAACGGGCGATATAACACAAGTTGATTTACCACGCGGTGCGCGCTCAGGCCTTCGCCATGCAATAGAAGTACTTAGCGATGTTGAAGAAATTAGCTTTAACTTTTTCCAATCGCACGACATTGTTCGCCACCCTGTTGTTGGCCGTATTGTCGAAGCCTACGAGCGCAATGACGAAAGCGAGCGACTAAAGCGTATAGAAAAACAAAAAGCCAAAGAGCAACTTGCCGCTCAACAGCCGCCTTCAACTAAAGAGTAATACCGTGAGCACCGAATTAGATTTACAAATAGCGTGTGAGTTTGACAACCTCCCAAGCGAAGAACAATTTGCACTGTGGGCCGATAAAGCCCTGAGCAAGTTTCGTGATGAATCTGAGCTGAGCATCGTTATAAGCGATGAAGCCCAATCACAACAATTAAACAACGACTACCGTGGTAAAAATAAACCAACCAACGTGTTGTCGTTCGAATTTGAAGCACCGCCAGGCATTGATTTGCCATTAGTAGGTGATTTAATAATTTGCCCAGCCATTGTATTGGCCGAGGCAATCGAGCAAGAAAAGTCATTTCATGACCACTTTGCCCATATGGTTATTCATGGATGCTTGCATTTACTTGGATTTGACCATATAAAGAGTGAAGACGCTTTTGAGATGGAAAGCATAGAAAAGCAATTACTTGCAGAGCTAAACATAGCTGACCCATACCGGGACGAAATTTAATTTAACGGAGCATTTAGACGCAATGAGCGACGATAACTCGCAATCTAGCCAGGGTTCTTCTGGCAAAACGTGGATGGGCCGCATAGCCCAAATGTTGCAAGGGGAACCCCAGAATAGAGAAGAGCTGGTTGAAGTAATTGCCGACGCGCAAGAGCGTGACGTAATCGACCCAGAAACCAAAGAAATGATTGAAGGTGTGCTTGGTGTATCCAAGCTTAAAGTGCGCGATATAATGATCCCGCGCTCACAAATGGTCACACTTGAGGTCGACAGCCCCCTTGAAGATTTGATCCCCATGATGGTCGACTCCACCCACTCGCGTTTTCCGGTGGTGTGTGAAGACAAAGACCACGTTGAAGGTATTTTGCTCGCAAAAGACTTGCTG
This sequence comes from Pseudoalteromonas sp. R86517, assembly GCF_042466295.1. Lineage (NCBI taxonomy): Bacteria > Pseudomonadati > Pseudomonadota > Gammaproteobacteria > Alteromonadales > Pseudoalteromonadaceae > Pseudoalteromonas > Pseudoalteromonas sp. R86517. The sequence continues at coordinate 927,172 of NZ_JAXHCB010000001.1, read as the reverse complement.
CCGCTTATTTTAAATAAAGATGAGCACCTACCCTCACTGCGCGAATATTTACGCCCAGCCATGGTAGTGCCAGAAAGCAAGCGCGTAGACACCCTACTAAATGAATTTCGTCAGCAACGCTACCACATGGCTATTGTGATTGACGAATACGGCGGTGTATCGGGCCTTGTCACCATTGAAGATATTCTTGAAATAATTGTCGGCGAAATCGAAGATGAACACGACGAAGAAGAAGATCAACAAGATATTCGCCAACTTGCTAAGCATGTATACGTAGTACAAGCGCTCACTCCTGTAGATGACTTTAACGAGTACTTTAAAACAGGTTACAGTACCGATGAAGCCGATACCATTGGCGGCACGGTACTGCACGCATTTGGCCATATGCCAAGTCGCGGCGAAACAATTGAAATAGACGACTATCAGTTTAAAGTAACTAATTCTGATAACCGTCGTATTTTACAACTGCAAGTCACCGTTCCTAAGGTTGATGAAAACGACAGTGAAGAAACTACTAACTAAACTCACCCTGTTAGTAAAAGATAAAAAAGCATGGCTCGCACTGGTTGCGGGCCTTATTTTAACTTTTGGCTACGCCCCTTACCAAATTTGGCCCATCGCATTTTTTAGCATTGCCGCCATTATTTTTTGTATTAACCCAAACAACACAGGCAAAGCGCACGCAAAAAGCGCTGCTAAATATGGCTTTATATTTGGCTTAGGCTGGTTTGGCGCGGGTATTAGCTGGGTGCATGTATCTATTGCCACCTTTGGCGGCATGCCGCTTATAGCATCGCTCTCGTTAATGGCTTTACTGTGCTCATATTTAGCCCTGTTTCCGGCGCTGGCGTTTTGGGCTGCAACTCGCTTTGCAAGTGGCCCTAAAAGCATGGGGGCACTTCTAATTGCCACTATAGCCATTAGTGAATACTTACGTGGACACTTACTGACTGGCTTTCCGTGGCTAAGTTTTGGCTATACACAAACAGATGGCCCACTTAGGCTGCTTGCCCCCTATATTGGCGAATTTGGCTTAACGCTTACCTGTGTTGCCATTGGTTTTGCCCTTTACAGGCTCACCCAAAAAGATTTTAAAACCCCATTAATAAGCGCAGCCGCTTTAGCGTTACTTGTTATTGGCGCATTAAATTCAGGTAATAATCGCTACTCTGGCAAAGAAATGTCGACCTTATTGGTGCAAGGTAATATTAAACAACACCTGCGCTTTGAGCCCAGTGAGTTTTGGACCACCATGAGCAAGTACCAAGACTTAACACGCCCACATTGGGATGCCGACCTAGTGGTATGGCCCGAAGCCGCCGTGCCCGAAATAGAAGCCCTTGCCGACACGTACTTAGCCAACTTAGACAGCGCGGCCTCGTTTAATAAAACCGCATTAGTTACCGGTATTGTTGACTACCAGCTCGACACCAAAACCATTTACAACACCCTTATTGTGGTAGGTAATAAAGAGCACAACGACGAGCACGGCCATTATCGCTACCTAGACAAAAACCGCTACCGTAAGCACCAGTTGTTACCTATCGGCGAATTTGTACCATTTCAGGATATACTACGCCCTATAGCGCCATTGTTTGATTTACCTATGTCATCGTTTACGCGTGGCGATAGAGTGCAAAACAACTTACGCGCCAATGGATTTAATCTGCTACCTGCCATTTGCTACGAAATAGTATTTGCCGATTTAGTACGCGGTAATTACCAAAGCGACTCTGACTTGCTGTTTACCGTAAGTAACGACGCGTGGTTTGGCGACTCCATTGGGCCATTACAACACATGCAAATAGCCCGCATGCGCGCATTAGAGTTACAACGCCCGCTGGTACGTGTTACCAACAATGGCGTAAGCGCCGTATACGACCCAATAAGCCACACACAACAAACCATGCCACAGTTTGAAGCTGCGACCATGAAAGCCGATATAAATCTTATACAAGGCGACAGCGTGTACAGCCAATACGGCAATGTGTTTGTATGGGGATTTGTGGTGTTGATGATGATCGGTGGAATTGGGGTTAGGTTTAAAAAGTGAATGGAAGTTGATAGCTGTCGGTTGTCAGCTATCAGTATATAAATACAACCACAATAATTTAGTAAGGTTTAAACATCAGGGTAATTTTTTATCCATTGATCAGTACACCCTCTTTCAAGATAAATTGAGATTGTTTTCTTTAAAAGACGAGTTGTCATGTCCATTAATGCAGTTGTTCCCCCGGTAATTGCATTTTTCTCATAAATATAGCGACTTTCAATAAAGGTATGTCGATACTTTTCAATCAGTATCATTGAAAAGTCGCTTGAAAATTTATGCTTAATTGAAGTTGGTAACGCATTAAATAGATACACCAAATCATGTGCATTTTCTTTTTTATTAAGAGCCTTAGCGTTGAATTGATATTTTTCGTTTGTTAATCCATTATTGCTTACTACTTTGCAGTTAAAGCTTTTAAGTAATATCTCCAAAGCTAGTGCTGCATTAGCTATCGAAATACTAATTGAATGACTCCACATAAGCTCTGACGCCTTCAAATATAGATATGATGTTTCAATCATATGAGGAGCTAAAACCCAATCATAGCTGTCATCGTTCATAGCCTTTCCTTAAAAATCATCTAAATATTTTTATTCTATGAAACTAGGTTGCTAGTTCCTTAATAACTCTTTAATCCCATAATACCAACTAAGCGCAGCGACTGTGCCATGAGTTTCATCTTTAAAGTAACGTTGATTAATAATTAGATTATTGCTTGGGTGCGCTTTTAACTTTTTAGCAAACGCTACACCCCATTGGTAATTTGTTTTACCAATTTCGCCAAACGCTTCGTCATTATTTGCAAAGGTAAAATATACATTGCCATTAAGCGGCTTATTTATAAGTTGTTTCTCATCAAAATAACGGTTTAGGTAGTTATTATCCCACAGGTAGGTTGCATCAATTATTAAGTAATCTGTAAATAGCGCATGGTTTCTAAGCAATACATAGCTGGCAAACAAGCCACCGAAGGACTCACCTATTAATACGCGTTTAGTTGATGTTCGGTAATTTTTATTAATGAGAGGAATAAGTTCTTTTTCAAAAAAGGCACTGTAATTTGCGGCGTTGCCAATATTTTCAAACTTTTCAAGAAGCTTACCGTTAAATGTCCAATCAACATTGGTTGGGGTAAAATCCCGCTCTCTTATCGCATTTTGACTATTAGGAATGGCTACTATAATTGCTTGTTGTATTTGCTGCTCTAGCCGCTGAGTACTAAGTGCCTCGACTAGCCCAGCGATAGCTTTTAGATGTGTTTGGTCACCATCGAGCAAGTAAATAACTGGGTATACTTGATTGGGGCTTTGATTGTAGCTTGGCGGTAAATAAACGCTAAAACTGCGTTGTTCATTTAAAATTACAGACTCAAGCTGATAGGTTTTGGCTAAAGTAATAGGCTCTGAGGCATTTACATTTATTGTAAAAAATAAATATAAAAATATTATTGATAAGACTTTCATACATATCCTTGTATTAAATTAATAGCTAACCAAGAAGAAACGCCCGCCCTTCTTTCAACAATCAAAACACCGCTTTTATTGCTAAGCTATTCCTTAGCTCTTGAGGCTAACTTTTTATATATTGCATCTTTATCGCGTTTACCAATTGCGAGTACATACACCACAACTTCGTCATCAATAACTTCGTAAGCAAGGCGGTACCCTGCCGTACGCAATTTTATTTTATAAACATTATCAAAGCCGCGTAATTTAGAGGTTGGGACATGTGGATTATCTAAGCGCTCAGCAAGTTTCTTTTTAAACTGGCTTTTAAGTGGTGGTGCAAGTTTTTCCCACTCTTTTAAGGCTGCTGGTAAAAACTTTAACCTATAAGTCATCTATACTAACTTCAACCGCTTGAGATAAATCGCCTCTGCGGCTCTCAACAACTTTAGTTAGTTCATAATCACCCAATTGTTCCATAAGTTGCTCATACATTTGTGCAGGCACCAAGTAAGCTGCAGGCTTATTATGATTTAATATGGCTATTGCAGCGCCATCAGCTTCATTTAAAAGCGCGGTTGGGTTTTTTTTAAGTTCTGAAATACTTGCCGAACAATCAGCTAAAACCTGTCTCATATAACACCTATAAAGAACTAAATTAAGACCTTATTTTAGCCCTTTTTTTATCTAAAGCTATATATTTTATAATTGCTTATTTTCTAAGTAGTTTTTAAATTCTCTTCTACCGTTTTCACATTTACAACTTGATTCACACTGCCTTGGATAACCACAGTCGCTGATATTTTATCTTGAATGGCTTGCCTGTTTGGGTCCCAGTACACTTGTAAGAAGCCTAATAAACCTGTTGCAAAACCGGCGCCGTATCCGCCGTATCTGCCAAAACAATCAAGCATACCTAGTGGCTCGCCATTTAGTGAGACCACCCGAATATTACATACTTTTTTACCTGGGGTTTGTCCGCGCCATAATAACGAGAACAACGTAAAGTATACGGCCGCCCAACCAAAACCAAGGCCTAGGTCTTGAATAATGCCTTTACCCCACTGCACAATGCTGGTGACAGGTTTGGTTTGTACGCTTTTAGTTTCAGCTTTTTCAGTGATATTGCTTTTATGAGTTATTTCGCCCGAAATGCTTTCTAGCTCTGTCTCATTATTTTTAAAATCATCTGCCGCAACGGGCTCATCATCAGATATAGCCATTAAGTGCAATAATGTGCGCGTAACTTCAATCCCTCCTACGTTTTGCATTTCAGCAAGCGCTGGTAATTGGCCAACTAAATTTGCTCGAGCAACGCTTTGGCAAGTGTCATCACAGTTTTTATCGTCGTCTGTTTGTGTTAAATAGGTGCGTATTATTGCTTTATCATGCTCGCTTAGCTCATCGTTTTGCTGTGTTTTTTCTAGTTGAGGTGTTTGAATAGCGGTATCGCCTTCAAAAAAATCAATCGCTAACGAGAGTACAGTTAATGAACTTACAAATAAAAAGCTCGCGGCAAAAAGCTTTAGGGCTCTGCGCCAAAACGACGACATTTTTGGAAGATATTGCTGCGCAGTGCCTTTATAAAAAGCCATGGCAGCCACAAAGGCAATTAAAGTGGCGCTTAACTTAGCGGCCATAAATATTAAAGTGACATCAATAGTCATCGCCAATGCACGTTTAATTGGGCTCGCTAATGGAAGACCTAATAACGCTTGGTCAATTTTAAAGGCATACGGGGTGATCACGTCTTTGGTTTCAGAGTCTGATAACGCGAGTTGCTCTATCTCTTTGGTTTTCATTTTTATTTTTATGTTTTTAAAATGGGTAAGCTATTTAACTTACGCGCTTTTTATTGTTATATCAATCCGCTTAATTAAGTGATCTATTTTGCGAATTGGTATTAGCCCAAGTTAAAAGTATTGATTTACCAGCATAAAAAAAGGGCTGCATACATGCAGCCCTTAAAATACTTTATTTATAAATAATTAAGCGGTTGGGTAATCGGTATAGCCTTGCTCTGCGCCACCAAATAAGGTGTCGAGGTTGTGGCTATTTAGCGGTTTACCTTGCTTTAAACGTGCAGGTAAATCTGGGTTAGACACAAACGGGCGACCAAAGCCAATCATGTCGGCCCAGCCTTGTGTTAGGGCTTCATCGGCACGTTCTTTAGTATACTTACCTGCATAAATTAATACGCCGCTGTACGCTTTACGAATAGCCTGTTTAAACTCAACACTCATTAAAGGGGCATCATCCCAGTCGGCTTCAGCAATGTGCATATAGCCCACGCCAGCGTCGTTTAGTGCTTGAGCAACGGCTAAATATGTTTGCTCTGGGTTATCATCAACCGTGCCGTTAAGCGTGGTAAGTGGTGCAAGCCTTACACCTACTTTTTGACTACCAATTTCATCGCTTACTGCATTTACAACCTCTGTTAAAAAACGCAAACGATTTTGCACACTGCCGCCATATTCATCAGTACGGGCATTTGATTGCGAGTCTAAAAATTGGTTAATTAAATACCCGTTAGCGGCGTGTAGCTCTATGCCGTCAAAGCCTGCGTCTACTGCATTTTTAGCCGCTTGGCGAAATTCGCCTAGTACATTTTCAATATCTTGCTTGCTCATTTCACGCGGTAACTGAGTATCTACAAAGCCAGGCTCGCCGTTTGTATCTACAAATACTTTTACGTCTTTTGCAGCAATGGCCGATGCTGATATAGGCTGCACACCGCCTGTGTTATCGCTGTGTGTTACGCGCCCTACATGCCAAAGCTGCGCAAACATAACGCCACCAGCATCGTGCACTTTGTTGGTCACCGTGCGCCAACCTGCGACTTGCTCGTTTGTGTAAATACCTGGTGTCCAGGCATAGCCTTTACCCAGCTCACTTATTTGTGTGCCTTCGCTTACTATTAACCCAGCACTTGCTCGCTGAGCGTAATAAGTGGCCATTAAATCATTGGCAATGTCGCCAGGCTGCGTTGAGCGCGAGCGAGTCATTGGTGGCATAACAATACGGTTTTTTAAAGTTTTACCTGCAAGTTCTATGGGTGAGAAAAGTAACGTCATAATGCCTCCTAAGTTTGATGGCGCTCATAATAGCGCAGCTATATAAATTCAAAAATAGCAAAAAACACAAAATAGCTTTGTTATATTTGCAAAAGTGTCTACTTATTCTTCTGCTGAGCATTACATACAAACCATTTAAAAAGTCATGCTAGTGCTAGAAAATTTAATTGATACAATATAACATAACAATAAATACCTATTAGTAAGTAAAATTAAATGATCAATAAACTGCCCGTCACAGTGTTATCAGGCTTTTTAGGCGCTGGTAAAACAACCGTACTTAGCCATATTCTTAATAACCGACAAGGAAAAAAAGTGGCTGTCATTGTCAACGATATGAGCGACATAAACATAGATGCAGCCACAATTAAAAGCGATGTGTCGCTCAATCACAGCAACGAAAAACTCGTCGAAATGAGCAACGGCTGTATTTGCTGCACACTACGAGAAGATTTACTTGTTGAAGTGGGTAAACTTGCCAAAGATGGCCGTTTTGATTATCTCGTCATTGAATCAACAGGCATTTCAGAACCTCTACCGGTTGCCGAAACATTTACCTTTGCCGACGAAAACGGTGTTTCTCTTGGTGATGTTGCCACCCTCGATACCATGGTAACCGTGGTTGATGCGGTTAACTTTTTAACCGACTACGAACAAGCAAACGATTTACAAGATACTGGCGAATCGTTAGGAGAAGACGACGAGCGAAGCGTGGCTGACCTACTTGTTGATCAAGTTGAATTTGCGGACGTTATTTTAATTAGCAAAACTGATTTAGTCACCAATGAACAGCTCAATAAGCTTATTGCCATTTTAAATACGCTTAATACTCAAGCTAAAATGATTCCTATATCAAACGGCAATATTAATATTAACGAAGTGCTCAACACGGGCTTATTTAATTTTGCACGCGCCCAACAAGCGCCGGGTTGGCTTAAAGAAATGCGTGGTGAACACATTCCCGAGACCGAAGAGTATGGTATTAGCAGCTTTAATTATACGGCGCGCCGCCCATTTAACCCTGAAAAGTTTTATCACTTTTTGCACAACACCGAGCAATTTGGCAAGCTCATTCGCTCTAAAGGGTATTTTTGGCTCGCAACGCGCCCTTTATTTTGCGCGCAGTGGAGCCAAGCCGGCGGTATAGCTCATTACGGGTTTGCTGGCATGTTTTATAAAGCAATTCCTAAAAAAGACTGGCCCACAGATCCCGAGCTACTTGCTGATATAAACAGTAAATGGATAGAGCCCTTTGGTGATATGCGTCAAGAACTTGTATTTATTGGTCAGTCGTTAAATAAACACGCCATGATTGAGGCGCTTGATGATTGCCTACTGCCAGAAGAAGCCGTGCTTAAAGGTAAGGATTTTTGGAAAACCTATAACGACCCGTTTCCTATTTGGGAGGAAGTGTAATGAATGCCCTAGCTCCAATAACGGCGCAAATAAAACCCACTGAGCAACTCCACCGAAGAGCAGCTAAAGACAATAACGACAATATATTGCCACACATTTATGACCAAAACACTAACATCGTTATTTGGCAAAGAGACCTTGAACAAGCATTAACAAATGCCGTTAATACACTCATTAGCACTAATGCCATAAAACCACTTGAGCTTGCGGTATCACCCGATGATGCGTTTGATAAGTTAGTCACTGCACTTAAACCAAATGATAATAACCGCGATGAAACTGATGCGCTATGTAAAGACATAGCATTATTAGTTGAAATGTTTTGCTGCCTATTTGATTTAAAACGCGCCGGTTTAAGGCTAAAAATATTAGATAAACCTATGTGCCCGCGTTTTCATGTAGACAAAATTCCGTGCCGATTAGTGACAACTTACCAAGGCGTCGCAACGCAGTGGTTAAATCACAGCGATGTAGACCGCTCAAAGCTTGGAACTGGTAATTTAGGTAAGCCCGATGAAGAGTCTGGCTTATTTAAAAGCCTAAATAATATTAATCAGCTAAATCAAGGGGATGTTGCCCTGCTTAAAGGTGAGTACTGGGATGAAAACGAAGGCGCAGGGCTAGTACATCGCTCGCCACCGGTGGCTGCAAACGAGCAACGCTTGTTGCTCACCCTCGATTTTATTTAAAGTTTGTTATGGTGATAAACGCAGCATTAATGGGCGTTTATCACCCTCGCGATTACTTCGTATAACCCTTGTGTATTTACCGGTTTAGATACAAAGTCATCCATGCCTACACTCAAACAGCGCTGCTTATCATCTTCATAGGCGTTTGCGGTAATAGCAACAATGGGCACATGTGCCTTTGTGTTTACCTCGTTAGCCCGTATTGTTTGGGTGCACTCGTAGCCATCCATATTAGGCATTTGGCAATCCATTAAAATTAAATCAAAGCGATTACATTCAAGTACTTTTAGCGCTTCTATGCCATCGGTTGCCATCACTAAGTTTACCTTTGTAGGCTCTAGCATTTTTGCAATTACTTGGCGGTTAATGGGGTTATCTTCAACCAGTAAAAGTGTTTTATCACTTAAATTAGGCAACGACTTCGGCTGTTTAACGGGCTCTGGTTTGTTGGACTGTGCTTTAGGTGCACTTACGTAAAATTTAAGTACGCTGCCTTTGCCTGGTTCGCTGTTGAGGGTAATTTCACCCTGCATTTTTTTAATTAACCCTTGGCTAATTGCTAAACCTAAGCCTGTGCCACCATACTTACGTGCCACACCTACATCTGCTTGCGTAAACTCACTAAATAACAACGACTGCTGATCTTTTTCAATACCAATGCCGCTATCGGCTACGCTTATTAAAAGTTGCTCGTTTTCGTAATCAAACGATAAGCGCACAAAACCACGCTCGGTAAACTTATACGCATTAGAGAGCAAGTTAATAATGACTTGGTTTAAACGTAAGTCGTCTACTTTTACGCAATCTGGCAGCCTGTCGCTTTGGCTAACAATAAACTCGACGTGATCAGAACTTACAATGGGAGAAAACAACGACTTTATATTGGCAATAAACGGCGCAAGGTTAGTCGCCCTAGGGCTAATTTCCATGGCGTTAGCTTCTATTTTAGAAAAATCTAAAATATCGTTTAAAATTTTCAGTAAATTTTGTGCGCTTTTTTGCTGCGTATTTAATAGCTCTCGCTGCTCATCGGTTAATGAATTATCGCGTAATAAAACCTCACCCATGCCTAAAATACCGTTCATAGGGGTGCGTAGCTCGTGGCTCATATTGGCTAAAAATTGCGACTTAGCAACATTGGCTAAATTAGCCCTATTTACCGCTTTTTTAAGCTCGGTGGTTTGCTCTGCTACTTTGCCCTCTAGCTGCTGATTAAATTCGCTCAGCTGGGTATTTAACCCTTGGTTTCTGATATTAGAGGCTTGTAGGTTTTCTATTGAACGCTGAAGCGCATTAGCTAGTAATTCAAATTGCTGTTGTAGCTGCAATACTTCATGCCAGCTTGAGTCTGTATTAAACTTATGTGTTTTGGTTTTGCCAAAGCTTTGCATTAGCGTAGTTAAGCTAGTGATTGGCTGCACTAATAAATTAGCAAGTTGGTGTATAAAAATAACCACCATAAGCATCAATATCGCACTTAACAAAATAGTGGGTAGCCAAGCTTTTGCCACCGACATACTTAAATGCTTACGATTATAAAAGGTAATAACTTGCCAGTGATTTTGTGGATCAATGTACCTAGAGCTGTGGTACACCTCGTTTTTAGTTGAACGAAATAGGTTTTTATCACCTAAATTACTGGTATTAAAGCCCTCCCCGTTAAAATGGCTCAGTATTTTAAATTCATCAAGGGAGCTAAATACCACTTTTTGCTGCGCATCTAGCACCACTAAATCGCCCGTGTACTCAAATAAGTTAGGTATAAACCGCTCTAAGCGGTCTAACTTTAACGAGCCCTCTACCACACCATAAAACGTATTGTCACGGTATATAGGTGCCGACAGCGCCACAATGGCCTCGTTACCTAGGCCGCGACCTTGAAACACACCACTGGTATAACCCAGAGGGAACTGCTGAGCTTGGGTAAAGTATGCTCTGTCTTTAACACTACGCTGCGCAAGGCTAAGCCCCTCTATTAAATCGCTGGGCGAGCTTAGCTCTACAAAGCCATCTGGGTTTGCATACAAGCTGGTGGTAAAGCCTGGAAATAACGACATTAGTCGTTTGAGCTGCACATCGCTTGCAGTGCCCGCACTTATTGCGTCGCTACTCATAACAATGGCGTTTTTATGAAATGCTAAATAATCATTTAATTGCGTGCTAATAGACTCGGCTTTTTCTTTTAGTTGAGCGTTTACTTCATACTCTAAGCGCGCATGATGATCGTTTACTAAAATTACACTGGTTAGCAATACCACTAAAATAATAATGACACTAACCACATAGCTTAAAATTTTTGCCAGTGGCCGACCCTGATACGCACGGCTAGCGTAAGGTACAAATACACTAACTAAATCAACCACCGCCAAGCTTATTAGCGCGTTAATTAAGTACTTTGATATCGCTACTATTAGCGTTAACCAGGCTAAGCCAATAACAAATTGGCCTATAACCCATACAAAGGGTAAACCAATACATAGCCAAAATACGCTACCCAGAGGAAGAATAGGTTTAGAGCGGCGTAAGCAAAAAGCATAAAGCCAACAAAGCTCGAGTAAATACACAATACTCGGCCAACAATGGCCCCATCTATAAAGTAAAAAACCAGAAACAATGGCAAGGCTTAGGCACGCGTAACGCAGCCCAGTAAATACTAAGCTGCATAAAACAAACAATTGCCCAAACAAAAATTCGGAGCTGTCGAAAAAATACAATGGCGAGAGATTTACTAACCCGCCTAATAACCCTAATAAAACAGCGAGTGTCCACTTACTTCTTTGCGGCATTAATCAACCTTGGGGCACTTTGTTAACACTTTACATGTTAAAATTAATGTAATTTTTACATTATTACGTACAAGGCAAGGGTTGTCTAGCAGCAATAAAACAGGAACAGATACACATTACCCCCTGTCAAAAAGCGTGTTATGTGTTTTTACACTTACTCTTTTTATGACTGCCACTTAAATTTAACTTAATATCCTTAAGCATAGGTTTAGCATTTGCGATTGCTAAATAGGCATTAGCTAACGCTTCTGGAGCTGCGCAATAATCTACATCGAGTATTACTGTTGAAACATTGAGTGACTGCAATTTATTGCCAAGCTCAGCAGATGTGAGCTTTGCTTTGGCGTTGCTAAATAAGTAATTTGATTTTTTACATAAATAGTGATTGTTTCATCTGCTAGTGCAGTAAACGGCAATAATAAAAACAGTGTGGATGTAAAAATGAGGTAGAGCGGTAATAGTGGAAAATCGACACTCGTGATACTAAATATCTAACGGTGTTACTAAGGAATAATTTAAAAGGAATGTATTTTCACCCAAATGAGGAATTTGGGTGGCAGTCTTACCAGCCACATCTCGGCACACACGTCACAAACTGTGGCTGCTCCCTTCCGGGCCTGACCAGGTTCGCCTGCTAGTGTTGCGAGAGGACCAATAAGACTACCATTGAGGGCCTTGGTTGGCGCGGGAAGGATTATCTCTACTTTTGGTGTGTTATTCAAGGGATAATCAAAAAAGAAAGTGCGATTGCATACTTCATATACAATCGCGGTTAAAAACAGCCTTTAATGCCTATTAATTACGCTCTAACTCGGCTTTAATTTTACGCAGTGCTGCTTTTACTTTTTTCATGTTTTCTGGGCCCATACGTAACAGCTGTTTTTGTGCAGCCGGTAATTGCTCCCATTCAGAAAACGCATACTGATAAGTAACCGAGTCTCGCAGTAGCGGTAACTCGCCTTCTGGCTCCGGTGTATCAAGTAATAACTCAATAGCATCTTCTAGCGTTTGATTAAATTCATCATCGCCGTAACCAATTTCACTGTACGCGTTGTTGATTAATGGCTTGTACTGCTCGTACATACGCACAGCTTGGGCGGCGCTCATGCTCGTAAATACTTTTACATACGGTGTATAGCGCTCGTAGCTGTTAGGGTCAATTGTTAAAATGTCCCCTTCGTTTACGCTAAATTCTTCTTCAGGTTTAACCACTGGCGTGTGCTTTTTAGCAATTTTGCCTTTGGCTATGTTGTCTATAAATACAACGCCACGGCGAATTACATCGTCGGTTACCATTAGGCTCATTACCGAGTCGCTTAGGTATTCATCCATTTTGGCAACCACTACGGTGTCGCTTTCATCAAGCGTTGGTAATGGCTCTACAACCGGCTCTGGCTCAGCTGGGCGTTGAGCAGGTACGCTTAGCTCAGCTGGCTTTTCAGGCTTAACTGATGGCGCATCTACCACAGGGTCGTTTTCTGGCTTTAGCTCCATCACCGGTTGCTCTTTAGGTGTTTGCTCTACCTCTGTGCGAGTTTCTGGCTCGTCAGTGGGCGATAGCAGGACGAACGCAGCGGCACACACTAAAATAATTAAAATAATAACGGCGAATAAAAAATTGTTTTTAGGCGGACGTTTTTGAACATCTGACGCTTCTGGTTTATCTGACATACAAACTCCATAAATTTAAATGCATATTACTCAGAGTACGCTGAGTGGAAAAAATTCACTATCGGTAATCACTATTACTTTAAATATAGGCTTTACAACATAAACCTACACTTACTAATTAGAACAACGAGCCATAGTAACTCAGTTATTCTTTGATTCTTCTAGCTTAAAGACTTAAAGTTGATAAATAAAGAAAAGACGTTAAGCAGTTCAAAAACCACTATGAAAATCCAGCAAGTTGACCCACATAAACCTAAAATAGCCCTATTACTTACAGGTGGTGGCGCTCGCGCTGCTTATCAAGTGGGCGTGCTTAAAGCGCTTGCTCATAGTATGCCTCGCACCGCGCCTTTACCATTTAGAATTATTAACGGCACTTCTGCAGGCGCGATTAATTCTGCAGCTTTGGCCTGTTATGCCTCGTGTGCACATTTGGCCGTGCGTAAACTTGAGTCTGTTTGGAAAAACTTTTCAACGTCTATGGTCTACAAAAGCGACTTTTTAAGTGTATTTGGCCATATTGCGCGCAATATTTTAACCAGTTTTCAGTCTGAGCATATAAACCACCCGCCAGGCAGTTTGCTAAATAACCGCCCTTTGCGCGGTTTATTAAACGAAATTTTAGATCTGCACCGCATTGAACGTAATTTACACCGTAATTATTTAGAAGCGATTTCAATTACCGCTTCAAGCTATACAACCGGTGACTCTGTTGCGTTTTTTCAGTCAAATACACAAACACCTTGGCAGCGTGCCAAGCGCGAAGGTCGCCCTATGCGCATTAACGTTGAGCATTTAATGGCATCAAGCGCCATTCCTATGGTGTTTCCAAGTGTTAATGTATTTAACCACTATTTTGGCGATGGCTCTATTCACCAGCTCTCACCGCTTAGCCCGTCTATTCATTTAGGGGCTGAAAAAATATTTATTATTGGGGTAGACCAACCAAAAGAGTCGCATCCGGCGGGTTACTCCCCCCACTACCCTGGGCTTTCTGCGGTTGCTGGGCATTTACTCGATAGTGTATTTAGCGACACCATGCAAGCCGACCTTGAGCGCCTTGAGCGAGTCAATCGCACTTTAGGGCTGCTTCCGGCGCGCGACAAACACCAAGAGCTGAAACAAATAGAGACGTGTATTATTAATCCATCAAAAAACTTTAACGATATTGCCGCTCAATACTACAGCGATATGCCGTGGGCAATTAAGTTGCTGCTACGTACAATTGGGGTAAAAAAGCACTCGCAATCGAGTTTAACCAGCTATTTATTGTTTGAAAAACGCTACACTCAGCACCTAATTCAAATTGGCTATGAAGATGGCATGAAAAAACTACCCGAAATACGCCAATTTTTAGAGCTCGACTAGCTAATGTTGGCTTTTGCTAATTAAAACTTGTTCTATGGGCTATTTAATCGCAGAGTAAGCTTTGAAACCAACTGTTCCTGATAACTACCTCTGCGTTATTTTAATAACTTGCATCTATGTCAGTAAAAAACATCAAATGCATTTTTTATTCAAGCCCATCGAGTAGGTAATGCTCTACTCGCTCTACCCGCCTAGGCTTACCTTGCAATACCAGTACATCGTTTGCGCACAATGTGGTGCTGGTTGATGGGTCGTCTATTTCTTGCCCCTCTCGGCGCAAAGCTTTTACAGTCACGCGGCGTTTAGATAAGTTAAGCTCATCTATTGTTTTATCCACCGCATAGGCTTGATCTGGCAACGCAACTACGTGTAAGTATTCTAAGCGCTCAGAGGAGGTTTCTTCGTTGTCTTTAAAGTAACCGGCGTAAAAACTTTGCATAAGCGGGTAGCGATTACGGCGCTCTTTACTAACACGGCGTACAATGCGTGTCATCGGTACACCCGACATCGACAACACATGCGAAACCAACATTAAGCTTGCCTCTAACGACTCAGGCACCACCTCAGTAACCCCCAACTCTTTTAAGTTGTTTAATTGGCTGTCGTCGCGGGTTCTTATTAGTATTTTAACGTTGGGTGCAAGCTGCTTTATGGCGTCTATTACCACGTGGGCATGCTCAAGCTCTGTAAAGGTAATTATCACTAACCGTGCTCGCTCTACCCCTGCGCACTTTAAAATATCTTTTTGTTTTACATAGCCAAATATTACTGGCTCACCTGCGGCTTTGCCCTCTTGTACTAAAATAGGGTTACTTTCTATGGCAACGTAATCTATGGCTTCGGGTTTTAAAAATCGCGCTATAGTTTGTCCTACGCGTGAAAAGCCACAAATAACCACGTGATCATTATATAAGGTGCTACTTTTAGGCTCGCTCTCCCTCGCCATACTGGGGTGATCTAAAATACCTAATTGCTTTAAAATTAGTGGGGTTTTATCAATTAAAAACGGGGTTAGCGCCATCGAAAGCACCCCCAAGGCAATTAAAAACGACGCTTGCTCTGAATTGAGCAACTCATGCTGACTTGCCAAAGCAATAAGCACAAACCCAAATTCTCCCATTTGCCACAGCATAACGCCGCAGGCTAACGAGTCTTGATTGCGCTCATGCATTAATCTGGCACTTAATGCCAGCACGGTAATTTTTAATATTAACAAGCCAAATAACGCGCCAATAATCACAAATCCATGCGAAAGCACAAATAAAATATCGAGCTGCATCCCCACAGTTACAAAAAACAGCCCCATTAATATATCGCGAAATGGCCTAATATCAGCCTCGAGTTGATGGCGGTAATGGCTCTCTCCTAGCATCATGCCGGCTAAAAATGCCCCAAGGGCCATTGATAAACCAAACATGTAAGTTAAAAAACCGGCAAATAACGCCACCAAAATTGTGGTAAGTACAAACAGTTCATCGGTTCGTACCTGCGCTATTTCTTTAAATACTTTAGGTAGCACCCATTTACCAATCGCCCACAGTAATAAGCACACAAACGCGCCTTTTGTAAGCGCAAATGCCAGCGCCCAACTAATACTTTGCGAATCGCTTGAGGCAAACAGTGGCAAAATAATAAGTAGGGGCACAACGGCAATATCTTGAAACAGTAATACGCCCACCGCCAGTTGCCCACGGCGCTGGTTTAGTTCGCCAGTTTCTTTTAATAGCTTAACCACCACCGCGGTTGAAGAAAGCGCCATAATTGTGCCAATGGTAAAGCTAGTGAGTAAGCTAAAATTTAAGCAATATAAAATAATAATGAAGAGCAAGCTGGTAACACCAACTTGTAACGAGCCCAGTCCAAACACAATATTGCGCATGGCCATTAGCCGGGATATAGAAAACTCGAGCCCTAAACTAAACAGTAAAAATACGATGCCCAGCTCAGCAATAAACTCTATTTCGTGAGATTGCGCAAGCCAGCCAATGCCATGGCTGCCCGCTAAAACGCCTGTTGCTAAATACGCCAAAATAGGCGGCAAGCCAATGCGCTTAAAAAACCATACAAAAAGCACCGCCGCCACTAACAAGCCAAAAATTTGAGCGTTTATACTTTGCAAATTCGGCCTCCAGCGTCAATTAAACTACGGAATGAACTTTAAATATAGCAACCATATGTTTATCAAGCAATTTTAAAATATGGCATAAAAATAGCTTAGTTATTGCAAAGTAACACCCTGGGGGAAGATTTTAATGGAAAATGTCCATATTTTGACACAACGCGTGTCTGGGCGCGGCGATTTTTTGCCGTTTTCGGCAGAGCAAACACACACAAACGAAACAGCGGCAACGCACGATTTAGTTACCGAGCTACAAACAAGCCTAGTAATAGAAGATGTATTGGCTATTTATGCAAAATTTGCCAAACAGCTACTTAACTTTTCAGGGCTGCAGTTTCAATCAACGCTCGGCACTGCACAAACCTCAGATAGCAACACGAACACTAGCCCGTACTCTTACGATTTAGCTATTGGTCGCGAGCACTTAGGACAACTAATTTACTTTAGCCAATACCCTATTAGTAAAGCGATTGAAAACAAATTACGTGCCTTGCACAGCGCCCTTGTGTACCCACTGCGTAACGCAATGATGTACAGCCGAGTGTTAAAACTTGCCACAAAAGATGCGCTTACCGGGTTAAATAACCGTAGCCAATTTAATGACATGTTATCGCAAAAGCTCGAAAATTGCCGCCGTTACCAGCGTCCTTTTAGTTTAATGCTGCTTGATTTAGATAACTTTAAGCAAGTAAACGACAACTATGGTCATAAAGTAGGTGACGATGTTTTAAAAGAATTTTCGCAGGTACTTTGTAGCAGTATACGCGGCACAGACTCTGTATTTAGATTTGGTGGCGATGAGTTTTCGCTGATTATTGAAGACCCCGAGTTTACAACAAACAAAGTGGTTGCTGAGCGCATTATGCACTTAGTCAGAAACTCAAGTTTAATGTCTAAATACAAAGTAACCACCAGCATTGGCTTTACCCTAGCCAATAGCCAAGATTGCGAAACGGAAATATTTGCTAGAGCCGATAAAGGCTTATATAAGGCAAAAGCCTCTGGGCGCAACTGTGCAAAGGCATATTAGTATTTATATAACTCTATTATTTATAAAAGCTTAGCTTCCCCCGCTAAGCTTTTTTATTACAATTTAATTATTTATTAGCCAGTAATTTATAAACAAACAAGGCTGCACAAAAGCCAAAAAAGAAGCCGCTCACTAAATTAAGCAATGCTGTTATGCTTGCAAGCGGGGTAAATAACACTAAAACCAATGGTAAACTTACGCCTAAAATAAAAAATAACCCGCCTTTACCTAACCAGTAGGCAAGCAGTAATACCGCCGATATCACCCCGCCCACAACGGCATAACCTAACGTAATAATATTAAGCTCTAATAATACATTGGCTATAACAGCAACTAACGCTGTTATTAACATACCCATCGGCGCTTTGCTAACTAGCGATAAGCCAACATGTGGCTGATCTTTCATTTATTTACACTCCCAAAAAATGCCGTTTTCGTCTTGGTGTTTTTCACTTACAAAATAACCAACAACTTGCACAAGCTCATCGTTATAAAATATTAAAGGCACGCGCTCTCTTAACCACGGGGCTACTTTTGCATCTTTAAACCAGTGTTTAAGCGTATTGCTGCCAGGCTTTTTTAACGGCTTTATACGCGCACTATTACAATTAAAGCGCACGGTGACTTGCTCGTTTGGCAGTGGGGCACGTAGGCCTTTACCTTGTTGCTTTATTAATACGCGCCCATCATTAAGCGCAAGCTCATTGCTCGTTAGCGCTTCATCGGCTAATAGCGCGTGTGGTGTAACAAAATACAAATACTCTTGATGGCGTCGTATTTGTCCCTCGCTTAAATCAACTTGCATTTGCGCATCAGCCTGCGCATTTATGGCTTGGTTAATTATTTGCAAAAGTTGCTTTTGTGAGGGCATTACTTGGGTAAATAAGCTAAGCCACGCACGAACCACATTGGTTATGCGCACGTCGCTGTAGGTGGTTAGTTGGCTAACGCTCAGTGCTTGCTGGGCGTTTACGCTTTGTTTTAAATCAAGTTCAGTGTACTCATCAAGTAGCGCTTGTTGTTGCTGTAGTAACTCAATGCTGCGCCCAGCACAGTGCTCAAAACCTTTAAAGCGCTTTGCAAGTAAAGGCACTACACGCGCACGTAAAAAGTTACGATCAAAACGCTCATCGGTATTTGAGTCATCAGTTATGTGCGTAATATTAAACTCTGTGGCAAAGTGCTCTATATCACTGCGCGTTATGTTTAAAAGCGGCCTGTAGCATATTCGCCCGCTTTGTAATTCACGCATTTTTTGCATTGCGCCTAACCCTTTTAAGCCAGAGCCGCGCTTTAACCGCAGTAAAAACGTTTCTATTTGATCGTTTAAATGCTGACCCAGCAAAATAACACTGCCCGCGGGGCTTAGCTCATCAAGTGCTTTGTAACGCGCCTCACGTGCCTGCGCTTCAAGGCTTGTTCGTGTTTGCGGGTTTATTGTTACCTGCGCGGCATTAAACGGTACATTTAGCTCAGCGCACAAGTTTTGGCAAAAGCGCTGCCAGTCATTCGCGTATTGGCTTAAACCATGATTAACATAAATCGCGTTTACGTTTAGCTTTGGTTGCGCTTGTTTTAATAAGTGCATTACATGAAGCAATACCACCGAATCCACGCCACCCGAAAGCGCCACCGTAAAGTTATACTGCTGGTGCTTAAAAAAGTGCTCAAGGGCGTGTTTAACGTGCTGATAAATAGATGATGCTTGCATGGATACGCTATAAATTTAATGTTTGCAGTATTTTAAAACAAAAAAGCCGCATAAGCGGCCTTTTTTAACAATAAATGCGTTGGTTAGCTAATTAGCAGTAACCAAACGACATTAAACGTTTGTAGCGTTGATCAAGCATGTCTTCAAGCGATAGCGCTTGTAAGTCAGCAAGGTCACGTTTTAAACGTGTTTTTAAGTTACGTGCCATTGCATCGTAATTGCGGTGTGCGCCGCCTAAAGGCTCTTCAACTAAGTTATTAATTAAATCAAGCTCTTTAACGCGCTCTGCTGTTACACCCATTGCCTCTGCGGCAAGTGGTGCTTTATCGGCGCTTTTCCATAAAATTGAAGCACAGCCTTCTGGCGAAATTACTGAGTACGTGCTGTATTGCAACATGTTAACTCTGTCGCCAACACCAATGGCTAATGCACCACCAGAGCCGCCTTCGCCAATAACCGTACAAATTGTGGGTACTTTAAGTGCCGCCATTACTTTTAGGTTACGTGCAATTGCCTCAGACTGACCGCGCTCTTCAGCGCCCACACCTGGGTATGCCCCTGGCGTGTCGATAAAGGTCATAATTGGCATTTTAAAACGCTCGGCCATTTCCATTAAACGTAGCGCTTTGCGGTAGCCTTCTGGTTTTGGCATACCAAAGTTACGTTTAATTTTTTCAGCTGTATCACGCCCTTTTTGCTGGCCAATCACCATTACTGGTTCGCCATCTAAACGTGCAACACCACCTAAAATAGCCGGATCGTTAGCAAAAGTACGATCGCCTGCAAACTCGTCAAATTCCGTGAAAATGCGCTCGATATAATCTCGAGTGTAAGGACGCAACGGATGACGCGCTAACTGCGATACTTGCCAAGCGCCTAAATTTGAGAATATTTCCTCTTTTTGCTTAGCGCTTTTTTCTTTTAATTTGCTGACTTCCTCTTCTAACTCAAGGTCTAATTCGCCAGCGCGGCTTATGCTTTGTAATTCTTCAATTTTTGCTTCTAATTCTGCAATCGGAAGCTCAAAATCAAGATAATTGAGGCTCATGCTCTAAACTACCTAATCAGTTAAATTCTAGTTCTACATCTTGTGCCGCCATGAGTGATAACTTATGAATTAAGTCGTCGCTCGGCGTAACACACCATTCGATCCCTAGGGTTAATTGAGCCAACGCATCGGGGCGCTGGTAATAAACCTTGATCGGACACGTTCCCATTTTATAAGGTTCGAGTACTTTTTGTAATTTATCGAAGAAACCTGCCTCGATTTGCACCATGTTCAGCGTCATTTTAATCGCTTTAATGCGTTTTTCACGCGCTTGAGCAATGGTGTTTATTTCTCTGGCGGTCATTGTAATGCCACCGGAGAAGTTATCAAAGCTGACCTGTCCAGATATTACCAAGATATTGTTTACTTGAAGCATTTCTTGGTACATTTCGAACTGCTCAGGAAACAAGCGTACATCAATACGGGCGCTCTTGTCATCTAAAGTTATTAAGCCCCAACGATTTCCTTTTTTATTAATTAAGGTCCGCGCTGAAATAACTAAACCCGCCGCCGTAGAGAGTACATCACGATTTGTTGGCTGTAAATCCACCAGCTTGCCGCTTGTGTAATGTCTAAGTTCACGGCGATACTGATTTATCGGATGCCCTGTTAAATAAAGGCCTAGCGTGTCTTTTTCGCCATCAAGCCATTGGTTATCGGTAAGCGGTGTGGCTTTAATAAAGGCTTGCTCAACTTCATCAGGCTCGGTGGCCAGTAAGCCAAATAAATCGCTTTGCCCAAGTTGCTCAGCTTTGTTGTGCTGATCGGCAGCGCGCATGGCATCTTTTAAACTTGCCAGTAATGTTGCACGCCCTGCTTGGGTTTTCTCTGGCCCGAGTTGATCAAGTGCACCGGCGTAAATTAATTTTTCGGTTACACGTTTATTTAAGCGTTTTAAATCTACACGGGCACAAAAATCAAATAAATCTTTAAATGGGCCGCCTTTTGCGCGCGCTTCTAAAATGGCCTCTACCGGCGCTTCACCTACGCCTTTAATAGCACCAATACCGTAAACAATTTCACCTTGCAGGTTTACCGTAAACTTAAATTCTCCGGCGTTTACATCAGGCGGTAATAAGGTGAGCTTCATGTTTTCACATTCATCCACCAAGATTACTATTTTGTCGGTGTTATCCATATCGGCCGACATTACCGCAGCCATAAACTCTGCCGGATGGTGCGTTTTCATCCACAGCGTTTGGTACGAAACCAGTGCATACGCTGCCGAGTGAGATTTATTAAAACCATAACCTGCGAATTTTTCTACCAGGTCGAAAATTTTAATTGCCAGTTCGCCGTCTATACCATTATTGCGTGCGCCTTCTTCAAAGGTTGAACGCTGCTTGGCCATTTCTTCAGGTTTTTTCTTACCCATTGCACGACGTAGCATGTCGGCGCCACCAAGCGTATAGCCTGCTAGTACCTGGGCAATTTGCATTACTTGTTCTTGGTACAAAATAATGCCGTAAGTAGGCTCAAGTATGGGCTTTAAGCTTTCGTGTTGGTATTGGGCATCTGGGTATGAAATTTCTTCTCGGCCAAGCTTACGGTCGATGAAGTTATCTACCATGCCTGATTGCAGTGGGCCTGGGCGGAACAAGGCTACCAATGCAATCATATCTTCAAAGCAATCGGGCTTTAATCGGCGTACGAGGTCTTTCATGCCGCGCGATTCTAGCTGGAATACCGCGGTTGTTTCGGCGCGCAGTAATAGCTCTATACTTTTTTTATCATCCAGTGGAATGGTGTTTATATCAACGGGCGCTTTGCCTTCGCGCTTCATGCGCACGTTGGTCATATCCACAGCCCACTGCAAAATGGTCAAGGTACGTAAGCCCAAGAAATCGAACTTAACTAGGCCTGCGGTTTCTACGTCGTTTTTATCAAACTGTGTTACCGGAAACTTACCTTCGTCATCGCAATAAAGTGCAGCAAAGTCGGTAATGGTCGTTGGCGATATTACAACACCACCGGCGTGTTTACCGGCATTACGTGTACATCCTTCTAGGATGCGACACATATCGATTAAATCTTTTACCTCTGAGTCGCCATCGTAGGCTTCTTGTAAACGCGGCTCTACCTCAAACGCTTTGGCAAGCGTCATCCCGGGATCCCCTGGGATCAGCTTAGAAATACGATCAACAAAACCATAAGGGTGGCCAAGTACACGGCCTACATCGCGTATAACCGCTTTTGCAGCCATGGTACCAAAGGTAATAATTTGTGATACCGCATCACGGCCATACAATGCCGATACATGGTCAATTACCTCATCACGCCTGTCCATACAAAAATCGACATCGAAATCGGGCATTGATACACGTTCAGGATTTAAGAATCGCTCAAAGAGTAGGTCAAATTCAAGTGGATCAAGGTCGGTAATTTTTAGGGCATATGCCACTAATGAACCCGCACCCGAACCACGCCCCGGCCCCACTGGAATATTGTTATCTTTACTCCACTGAATAAACTCCATTACGATTAAGAAGTAGCCTGGGAAACCCATTTGGTTAATTACACCAAGTTCTACTTTTAAGCGCTCGTCGTATTCGCCTCGTTTTTCTTGTCGCTCTTGTTCATCAGGGAATAAAAACTGCAGGCGCTCTTCAAGGCCATCTTCTGAAACCTTAACTAAAAAGTCTTCAATTTTTAACGAGCCGGTTGGGTAATCAGGCAAAAAGTAAGTGCCTAGTTGCACCGTTACGTTACAGCGTTTGGCTATTTCTACCGTATTTTGCAGCGCTTCAGGAATATCGCTAAATAGCTCTGCCATTTGCTCAGGCGTTTTTAGGTATTGCTCTTGTGAGAACCGTTTAGGCCGGCGTTTGTCATCAAGGGTGTAACCGTCAAAAATAGCCACACGAATTTCGTGCGCTTCAAAGTTTTCGGGCTTTAAAAAAACCACTTCGTTTGTGGCAACAACGGGCAGCTGCTCTTTTGCTGCAAGCTCTACCGCCATATGCAGGTAGTCTTCTTCAAGCGGACGGTCGGTGCGAATAAGCTCTACGTAGTAATGATCGCTAAAATGCTGCTTATAAAAGCTCACTACAGATTCAATAACGCCTGGGTTATTTTTTAATAAGGCTTTACCTAAGTCACCATCTTTTGCGCCTGAGAGAATAATAAGCCCTTCTTTGTGCTTAACTAGCCATTCTCGGTCAATCACCGGGCGATGAAATATATGCCCGCGCTGGTAAGCTTCAGATATTAATAAGGTAATATTTTTATAACCGTCGTTGTTTTTAGCTAGCAACGTAATACGGCTTGGCTCATCTGGAAACTCTGGGCTGCGCAACCAAAAATCGGCTCCCACTATGGGTTTAATACCGGCACTGTGGGTTGCGCCATAAAAACGCACTAAACCACAAAAGTTCATTTGATCGGTAATTGCCAGCGCCGGCATTTCAAGCTCTTGCGCTTTAGCAACAATAGGCTTGGTTTTAGCTAAGCCATCGACCATTGAAAAGTCTGAGTGAACCCGTAAATGTACAAAATCTGGAGCGGCCATTATTTATGCCTCGCCCTTTGCTTGCATTAGCACACGTTGTACCGGCTTAAAGCTTTTACGGTGCTCTTCAATAGCACCGTACTGCTCAAGCGCTGCAAAATGTGCTTTAGTTGGATACCCCTTGTGCCCTGCAAACCCGTATTGCGGGTAGCGTGTATCAAGCTCAAGCATTTCATCATCACGCGCTACTTTGGCTAAAATAGAGGCTGCTGAAATTTCAGCCACTAAACTGTCGCCTTTAACAACTGCTTGAGCCGGCATAGCTAATTTAGGTAAGCGGTTACCATCTACAAATACAAACTCTGGTTGCGTACTTAACCCCTCAACTGCACGTGTCATTGCAAGCATAGTTGCATGCAAAATGTTTAACTCGTCAATTTCTGATGGGCTACAACGACCAATGGCATAACACAGCGCTTTTTGTTTTATTTCTATAGCCAGTGCTTGGCGCTTTTTGTCGGTTAGCTTTTTAGAGTCAGCTAAACCTGCAATAGGATTCGCTGGGTCAAGTATTACCGCAGCGGTAACAACATCGCCAACAAGCGGGCCACGCCCTACTTCATCTACACCGGCAATTAAGGTTACGTTGGGTCGTTCAATTTGCATTTATTAACTCCGCCACAGCATTAGCTGCTTGTTTGCTGGCATTTAATCTAATTTTTTCGTGGATGGCTAAAAAGCGTGCTTTTAGTTCTTTATTATCGGTATTTAGCATAGGCGTAAGTGCGCCCGTTAAATTAGCCACGTTACATTCACTTTGTAAAAACTCCGGCACGAGTTCTTCATCGGCTAATAAGTTAGGCAGTGAAAAATATTTAATGTTAAAGGTAAACAAGGTTTTAAAAATCCAATAGCTCATTGGCTTAATTTTATAACCCACCACCATAGGCTTTTTATACAGCATGCCTTCAAGCGTTGCTGTGCCTGATGCCAGTAAAATGGCATCGGCTGCTTGCATGGCTAGTTTTGACTGACCATCGAGTAGGTTTACATTTAAATTTGGCGCAGTGGCATTTAAAATTTCACTAAATTGCGCTTTGCGTTTTTCGTTAACCAGCGGCACCACTATTTTAAGATCTGGGTTTTGCGCTTGTAACTGCGCAGCTGTATTTATATAGGTTTCGCTGAGCAAGCCTACTTCTGAGCCACGGCTACCTGGCAGTAAGGCCAGTACTTTGTCGTCGGTATTTAGGCCAAGTTCTTGGCGAGCTTGGCTATCGTCGTGCTCAAGCGCTATATCGTCAGCTAAGGTGTGCCCTACAAATGTGCACGGTACTTGGTGCTTATCGTAAAATTCTTTTTCAAACGGCAGCAAAGCAAGCACTAAATTTGTGGCAGCACTAATGGTATGAATGCGTTTTTCGCGCCATGCCCAAACCGACGGGCTTACGTATTGAATGGTTTTAATACCGGCATCTTTTAAAGGCTTTTCTACCCGTAGGTTAAAATCGGGCGCATCAATACCTATAAATACATCGGGTGGGTTATCTTTAAAGTGCTGCACCAGCTGCTTACGTATTTTAAGTAAACGCGGTAAACGCCCTAATACTTCAACCAGCCCCATTACCGAGAGCTCGTCCATATCGTAAAGCGTTTTACAGCCTTGCGCCTGCATTTTTGGCCCTGCAATGCCTTCAAATATGGCATCTGGAAAGTGCGTTTTAAGTGCTTTAATTAAGCCTTCGCCTAAAATATCGCCCGACAGCTCACCTGCCACAATACCAATACGTAGTTGTTTTTTCTCTTTATTCATTCGACTTTATTTATCAGGCGTTCATAGCGGTTAGTTTACCGTGTTTTAATGTTTGGTTAAACGCTTTAAATTAACGATTATTTGTAACTAATTTAGTACCAAACGATTGTTTGTATTTCATACTGATGTAGCATGGTGGATATATATTAACTTTTTCTAATATGTTTATTGACAAAAATTGTGCAAACGTAAATAATATTCCAAACTTTCAGTAATTACTGAAAGTTCATTAATTTTAACTTTGCCAATTATTAATTGCCTTGTTAACCCGTCACCCTCAAGGAGCCAAAAATGATAGATGAAACCTTTGTGGATCTATCGCGATTGCAGTTTGCTGTTACCGCACTCTTCCATTTCTTATTCGTACCTTTAACCATAGGTATGACCTGGATTTTAGTTATTATGGAATCGGTTTATGTTATGACCGGTCGCGAAATTTATCGTGATATGACTAAATTTTGGGGAAAATTGTTTGGTATTAACTTTGCCATTGGGGTGGCAACGGGCCTGACCATGGAGTTTGAGTTTGGTACTAACTGGTCTTATTACTCGCATTACGTAGGCGATGTATTTGGCGCCCCGCTCGCTATTGAAGGCTTAATGGCATTCTTTTTAGAGTCGACCTTTGTGGGTATGTTCTTTTTAGGCTGGGATAGGTTAACTAAACGCCAACATTTGGGCGCTACATTTTTAATGGCGCTAGGTACTAATATGTCGGCGCTGTGGATATTAATAGCTAACGGGTGGATGCAAAACCCAGTAGGGGCAGAGTTTAACTATCAAACCATGCGTATGGAAATGACCAGCTTTGCAGAGCTTGTATTTAACCCTGTGGCGCAGGTTAAGTTTATTCATACGGTATCGGCAGGTTACGTAGCCGCTTCTATGTTTGTACTGGGCATTAGTAGTTGGTACATATTAAAAGGTCGCGATTTAGCCTTTGCTAAGCGCTCGTTCTCGGTGGCATCGGGCTTTGGTTTAGCATCCATACTGTGTGTTATTTTATTAGGTGACGAATCAGGCTACGAAGTAGGCGAAGTTCAAAAAGTAAAACTAGCAACAATAGAAGCTGAGTGGCACACCGAAGAAGCACCCGCTGCGTTTACCGCGCTTGGTTTTCCTGACTCAGATGAGCAGGTAACTCATGCAGCAGTAAAAATACCTTACGCACTGGGTATTATTGCTACCCGCTCTTTAGATGAGCAAGTTATTGGTATTTCTGATTTAGAGAAAAAACACGAGGTACGCATTCGTAACGGCATGATAGCGTACGAATACCTCCAAAAGCTAAGAAATGGCGATGACAGCGAAAAAAACATAGCTAAATTTGATTCTCTTAAAGCCGATTTAGGTTATGGCTTGCTGCTAAAACGCTATACCCCCAATGTAGTAGATGCCACAGAAGAGCACATTCAAATGGCAGTTAAAGACTCGTTCCCTAAAGTGGGGCCTATGTTTTGGTCATTTAGAATAATGGTGGCCTGTGGTGTAGCTATGCTGGCCGTATTTGTATTGGCATTTTATTACAACGCACACCGTATTATTGAGCAAAAACGTTGGCTACTGTGGGCTGCAGTATTAAGTATTCCGCTACCATGGATTGCAATAGAATTTGGTTGGATCGTTGCTGAATATGGTCGCCAGCCTTGGGCTATATCAGAAATATTACCGACCTTTTTAGCCACCTCGTCACTGACGGTAAACGATATTTTAATTAGCTTAACTGGGTTTATTATTTTTTACACTGGCCTTGCCATTGTAGAAGGTTGGTTAATGGTGCGCTTTATTAAACAAGGCCCAAGCTCGTTACATACAGGTAAGTATCACTTTGAGTTACCAAACAAAGCAGATAAAGACGCAGGAGAGCAATTATGATTTTTGATTATGAAACATTAAAAATGCTGTGGTGGTTGCTCATTGGCGTACTGCTAATAGGCTTTGCAATTACCGATGGCATGGATATGGGCGTAGCGATGCTGCTTCGCCTAGTTGGTAAAACAGACTCAGAGCGCCGCACGGTAATCAACACCATTGGCGCCCACTGGGACGGTAACCAAGTATGGTTTATTACCGCAGGCGGCGCTTTATTTGCAGCGTGGCCTATGGTGTATGCCGCTGCATTTTCGGGCTTTTACTTTGCCATGATGCTGGTATTGTTTGCGTTATTTTTTAGACCTTTAGGTTTTGATTACCGCTCAAAAATAGACTCTAAACGCTGGCGTAATAACTGGGATTGGGGCTTGTTTGCAGGCAGCGCCATTCCGGCTTTAGTATTTGGTGTGGCATTTGGTAACTTATTTTTAGGTGTACCATTTAATATTGATAACTTACTGCGTGTAAGTTACCAAGGCTCGTTTTTTGGCTTACTCAACCCATTTGGCCTACTGGCAGGTTTAATTAGTATCACCATGTTAATTGCCCATGCAGGCATGTGGCTACAACTGCGCACAGCAGATGCCGTTGCAGAGCGCTCAGCGCAATATGGCCGCTACGCATTAGTGGTATTTATTGTACTGTTTGCGGCTGCTGGTTTTTGGGTGGCAAACATAAATGGCTACCAAATTGTTTCTATGCCTGATACACAAAGCCATGCAGATCCGTTGGCAAAAGTTGTAAGCACAGCGCAAGGTGCGTGGCTTAATAATTACAGCGAGCGCCCATGGACAATGACCTTCCCTATTTTAGGCTTTGTTATGGCACTCAGTGCTTTACTGTTCTCTAAACTAAACAAGCCAGCGCTTGGGCTTATTTCAACCAGTATTATGTTAATTGGCGTTATTATGACGGCGGGTGTATCGCTGTTCCCATTTATTATGCCATCTGTTAATAACCCAGATATTAGCTTAACTATTTGGGATGCGGTGTCGAGCCACAGAACGCTTAATATTATGTTTGTTGCTGTTGTTATATTTATTCCGTTAATTTTGGCCTACACCACCTGGTGTTACGTAAAAATGTGGCGCAGAGTAACGGTAGACGAAATTGAAAACAACACGCACGGTAGCTACTAAGGAGACTAAATTATGTGGTATTTCGCTTGGATTTTAGGTGTACTTTTAGCCTGTACCTTAGGTGTTATAAATGTAATGTGGTACGAGTTTCATCAAAATAAAAACAGCATAGCTGATGATGAACAACCGATGCACGATTTACTAAACGAAGCTAACAACACAAAAGATGACGACTAATCCCCGACCAAATCGCGCGCAGCAGCAATCTCTGCGCGCTTTTTTAAAACGGCAAAGTAAGCCTGCGGGTGCATGGTTAAAGTTAAGTATTGCACTGGGCACATTTAACGCTATTTTAATGATTGCAGGCGCCTATTTACTGGCACAAACTATTCATAATGTGATGTTTGAAGGCGCAAGCCTTAACCAAGTAACCCATTTACTTTGGCCACTTGCGGGTATTATTTTACTCAGAGCCCTGTTTTTAGCTATCAGTGAAAGGCTCAGTGCTTATGCGGCACTTAAAATAAAGTCGGCTATGCGCCAAACCTTATTAACCAAATTAACGCAACTTGGCCCAAGTTATATTGAACAACACGGCCAAGGAGCCACGCTTAACACCGTGCACGATGGCGTTGAAGCACTGCACGACTACTACGCTAAATACTTGCCTGGCGTTGCTTATAGCGCGCTTATTCCGCTGGCAATATTGGTGGTTATTTTTCCAACCGACTATAAAGCAGGCTTAATATTTTTATTAACCGCTCCGCTTATTCCGTTTTTTATGATTTTGGTGGGCTCAAAGGCCGAGGCGTTAAATCAAAAAAGATGGCAGCAACTGGCCGTACTAGGTAATTACTTTTTTGACCGCGTACAAGGTTTAACACAACTTAAATTGTTTAACGCAACGCAAAAAGAGCTAAAACAAATAGCCAAAATTTCTGATGACTTTAGGCACGCTACACTCGGAGTTTTAAAAATTGCCTTTTTATCATCATTTGCGCTGGAATTTTTAGCCACAATTAGTGTGGCGCTGGTGGCGGTAATCATTGGTTTTAGACTGTTTTTTGGCACGCTTGATTTTGCAACCGGCTTTGTTGTTTTACTACTTGCCCCAGAATTTTACTTACCCCTGCGCCAACTAGGCAGCCACTACCATGCCCGCTTGCAAGGCATAAGCGCTGCGGCCGATATGGTTACTATTTTAAATGCCCCACTTCCTGAGCAATCACAGCAACATGAAACAAAGTTTGAGGAGCATATAAGCTCAATAAACATAAACAACTTAAACTTTACCTACCCAAACAGTAACGAAGGCATAAAAACTATAAACCTTACGCTACCCGCTAAAGGGCTAGTGGCAGTAGTAGGTGCTAGTGGCTCAGGTAAAAGTACTTTATTTGATTGTTTATTAGGGTTTCATCCGCAGGTAATTGAACAAATAAGCATTAATAATAAACCACTTGATGCTACAAGCATGAGTACATTACAAAACGCAATTGCGTGGATCCCCCAAACCCCAACGCTTTTTTATCAAAGCATTAGCGATAACATAAAAATAGCTAAGCCAGCCGCTACGCAACTAGAGCTTGAGCAAGCGGCACACCAAGCGGGCGCCTTAGATTTTATAAACACGTTAGAGAATGGGTTCGACACCCTGATAGGTGAGCAAGGTGAAGGGCTCTCTGGCGGTCAAAAGCAGCGTATAGCCCTTGCACGGGCGTTTTTAAAACAAGCACCTATTTTAGTGCTTGACGAACCGACAGCCCACCTTGATAGCCAAACCGAGCAGCTTATTCAGCAGGCTATAAATAATTACGCTAAAAACCACTTAGTGTTGGTCATTGCCCACCGGCTAAATACAGTCAAAAACGCAAGCAATATCCTTGTTATGCAAAATGGCGAAATAGCACAGCAAGGTACTTACAGCCAACTTGAGCAACAACAAGGCGCATTTAAATCACTCCTTAATTTACAAGCGCAAGGAGCAAACAATGACTAATTTTATTAGGCTATTAAAGCTTTGCCGCCCGCATTATAAAGCCATGCTACTGGGTACTTTTTTAGCGACGTTAACGGTACTTGCAAATGTGGGCTTATTAGCTATATCGGGGTGGTTTTTAGCCTCAATGGCGGCAGCAGGTATCGCAGGCGTACAAATGAACTACTTTACACCCGCAGGGACTATTCGATTTTTAGCGATTGTACGAACTGCATCACGCTATGGTGAGCGCTTAGTAACACATAACGCGACGTTTTTATTGCTTAGTGAAATACGTGTTAATATGTTTGCCACGCTAAGTAAGCTAAACAATGTAGATTTAGCAATGAGCCGCAGCGCCGATTTAGTTAACCGCTTACAAAATGATGTGGATGCGCTTGATAAGTTTTACTTAAACATATTACTACCTATGCTGGTAGCGCTGTTGAGTGTGCCCATAATTATGGTGTTTATGGCGGCTTATAACGCCAATGTTGCGCTTATTTGTTTTATAGGCATTTTATTAATTGGCGTTGTTTTACCTGCGCTGTTGAGTGCTAAATTAAATAAAAATAGCCATAAAGAAACACAGCTCAGTGCACAACTTAGAGCAGAGCTTTCTGACACCCTAACCGGCCTTAGAGAGCTGAGTATTTATCAGGCACGTGCTGGGCAAATTTCAAAATGTAATGAACTAAACGAGCAGTATAATCAACAACTTTATAGTCGCCATAAAGCACTCGCAAATAGCGACGGTTTAAGTTTGCTGGTTGTGCAGCTAGCTATGCTTGGCGCCATAGTCACTATTGTGCCTTTGGTTTACAGCGGCGCTATGGTAAATGTAGAGCTTGCTATGTTAAGCCTATTTGTATTAGCAAGCTTTGAAACTGTATTACTGTTGCCTAATGCATTTATAGAGCTGCCCACTGTACTCAAAGCCGCTGATCGACTATTTACACTGGAAGATAAAGTCACAGCGCAAGAAGCTAATAGCGCTGAGTTAATTGAGATGCAGTTTGATAAAAACAATACAACTTTGGCGCTTAATAACATTGGCTATAAATACCAGGAGCACAGTGCTTTAACTAATATCAGCTTTACCCTTAAAGCACAGCAAAAAGTAGCGATTGTAGGCAGAAGCGGCAGTGGTAAAAGCACCTTGGTTAACTTACTCACCGGTTTATGGCCAGTGCAGCAAGGCAGTATTAGGCTAAGCGATGAAAATAACGCAGAAGAACTCCACGCACTAAGCAGCAACACCCGCGCAAGCGTTATTAATATACTTGCGCAGCAGCATCATATTTTTGATGGCACATTAAGTGAAAACTTACGCTATGCAAAGCCAAGCGCCACAAAAGAAGAAATGCTTGAAGCCATTAACCTTGCACAGCTCAAACCTTGGTTTAATGAGCTACAAGATGGTTTAAAAACCCGTTTAGGCACAGGTGGGAGAAGTGTTTCTCAAGGCCAATCAAGGCGCATAGCCATTGCGCAAGCTTTATTACAAAACCCAGCCATTTTAGTACTTGATGAGCCTACTGAAGGGCTTGATAACCAATCTAAGCAAACGGTAATGAGCGCTATTATGCAGGTAATGAATAACGCAAGCGTACTTACCATTACCCACGACCCTGCTCTTTTAGCGCAAATGGATAACATTATTTGGCTAGAAAATGGCAGCCTTGTAGCGCAAGGCACTCATAAAGAGCTTAGCGAAACATATTCCGATTATGTTGCCTTAACGACTCGGTTTTAAATAACTTGAACTCTGGTTAAGAGATTTACTACCCAACTGAATATTAATGAAACTTAATTCTGTTTTTCTCTAGCTAGAAATTTTAAGTGGAAACAAGGCGAATTTACGCGTCAATAGCTAGCCTATTGCAAGAAAATTCAACGCAGTTAGCGCTAAAAATAGCTGCTTGAGATAGATATATTATCCAGAGACCAAGTTAATCATTTAAAACGCTGATTGATACATCTATAACGCCGACTTTAGGGTCGGCAATTTTTTTAAACATACCTAACGATAAATCAATAACCCGCCCTCTAACGTACGGGCCTCTATCGTTTATTCTCACGATCACCGATTTGTTATTTGCCAAGTTTGTAACCTTCACTTTTGTACCAAAGGGTAATTCTAAATGCGCAGCAGTGGATGCGTTTTGGCTAAATGTTTCGCCGTTTGCTGTTGTGCGACCATGGTATTTATTAGCGTAATAAGAGGCTTTACCTAACTGAGTACGCTCGCCATTAGTAGAGGTAACTATAGGTTGGCTGCTACACGCAGCTAAAATTGATAAAAAACTGAGGGTAAAAATTAACTTAGTAAAAGACATAGATGCGCTTTAATTATAAAAATTCGCGCAAAGGTTAACCTTACGTGGCTGAGTGTGTACTGAATTAAAATATTTTATAGGCAATAAAAAACCACCGTCGATTACTCTTAGGTGGTTTTTTTTAAAAGCATAAGGCGCTTATCTTACGATACCGCGCTCAGAGCTTTTCACAAAATCAATCATGGTTTGTACTGCAGGGTACTTAGCGGCATCTTCACTTAGTGAGGCAATCGCTTCGTCTACACTTAAGCTCTTACGATAAAACGCTTTATAAGCACGGCGTACGGCCATAATTTCGTCGCTTTCAAAGCCACGGCGCTTCATACCTTCTTTATTGGTCGCTGCAGGGCCTGCTGGCATACCAATGGTGGTTACAAATGGCGGTACGTCTTTATTAACGCCTGAGTACATGCCAATAAATGCGTGATCACCAATTTTACAAAATTGATGCACACCTGAGTTACCACCTAAAATAACCCAATCGCCTACATGCACGTGGCCTGCAACGCTTGCGTTATTAGCAAATATAACGTTATTACCAATTACGGCATCGTGAGCAACGTGGGTATACGCCATAAATAAGTTATTACTACCAATTTTAGTAACACCTTGGTCTTGAATAGTACCACGGTGAATGGTTGCACACTCACGTATAACGTTGTTATCGCCCATAATAAGAGTGGTTGGTTCGTTGTTATATTTTTTGTCTTGGCAGGCTTCGCCTACTGACGCAAATTGAAAAATATGATTGCCAGAACCAATAGTAGATGGCCCTTTAATAACAACGTGAGACTCAATAATACAGTCATCACCGATCACAACATCATTGCCAATATAGCTATATGGACCAACTGAGACATTGTTGCCTAGTTTAGCGCCAGGTTCGATTATTGCTGTAGAATGGATCACTATTAAAACTCTCTTCTCGCACACATAATTTCGGCACTACATACAACCTTGCCGTCGACTCTTGCTTCAGCGGCAAATTTCCATATATTGCGACGCTCTTTTAAAAACTCTACATGTAAATGCATTGTATCGCCCGGTATAACTGGCTGTTTAAAACGTGCGTTATCGACTGCAGCAAATAAGTAAAGCTCGTTATCGCTACGGTTTTCTACTGTTTTAAATCCTAATAAACCGGTGGCTTGCGCCATGGCTTCTAATATTAGCACACCAGGGAAAATTGGCTGATTTGGAAAGTGGCCAGTAAAAATAGGCTCGTTAACCGATACATTTTTAATCGCATGCAGTGACTCGCCAGGCGTAAAGTCAATTACACGATCAATTAAAAGCATCGGGTAGCGGTGTGGTAATAAACTTAAAATTTCTTGAATATCAAGGCTATTTAATTCGTTTGCCAAAATAGCATCCTTATTAGTGTTCAACGTTATGACTTAGCCAATGCTTCAAGCGCTTTGAGACGTGATTTCATGTCTGAAAGATTACGCAAGTGGGCAATTGATTTACGCCATTCTTTATTAGTTGTATGGGGCATACCAGATGAGTAAATACCCGGCTCGGTGATCGATTTAGTCACCATACTCATGCCGGTAATTATAACACCATCACATACTGACATGTGACCATTAATTGCGGTCATGCCACCTATTTGGCAGTTTTTACCAATGGTTACACTACCTGCTAGTACAGTACAGCCTGCAATTGCAGTACCCGAGTTAACTTCAACGTTGTGTGCTATTTGACATTGGTTATCGATGATCACATTACTATGAATAATCGTGTTATCGAGTGCGCCGCGGTCAATTGTTGTGCTTGCGCCCACTTCAACCTTGTCGCCGATAATCACAGAGCCTAGCTGAGGAATTTTAACCCACTGCCCGCGCTCGTTTGCATAGCCAAATCCGTCACTGCCAACCACACTGTTTGCTTGAAATAAACAATCAGCGCCAATTTCAACATCGTGATAAATAGTCACACTCGGCCAAAGCTTTGTGCCAGAACCTATTTTAACACGTTCACCGATGAAACTGTTCGGACCAATTTGTGCGTTATCACCAATCACAGCACCGGCTTCTATAACTACATTTGCGCCAATGGCAGCACTTGAACTTACCGTTGCACTTGGGTGAATAGTCGCACTAGCGTGTATACCTTGCTGCGCCGCTTGCGGGGTTGTATCCATAAATTGTGCAAGCTTTGCGTAGCTCACATACGGATTTCCAACAATGATTTTTGCGCCACTAAAATACGGTGCATCGGCTTCACTAAGAATAACAGCGCTGGCTTGTGTGGTTTCAAGCTGCGTACGATATTTTGAGTTCGCTAAAAATGCAATATGCCCAGAACGGGCATTTGCAAGTGTAGCTATTTTTGTAATTTCTAAAGCGCCATCACCTTGAAGTTCGGCGCCTAGAAGTTCCGCAATGTGCGAAAGCGTATAATTTTGCATAGAGT
This sequence comes from Pseudoalteromonas sp. R86517, assembly GCF_042466295.1. Taxonomy (NCBI): domain Bacteria; kingdom Pseudomonadati; phylum Pseudomonadota; class Gammaproteobacteria; order Alteromonadales; family Pseudoalteromonadaceae; genus Pseudoalteromonas; species Pseudoalteromonas sp. R86517. Next base: position 891,815 of record NZ_JAXHCB010000001.1, on the reverse strand, counting down.
GATTATTTCTTACTAACTGCTGATACAACTTTGCTTGAAAGATCAGTTACTTCTTTAGGGTTAAAGTAAATAGTAGTGTCTTTAACTTTAACTTCATCGAAGTCGCCATCTTTAGCAATTTCTTCAATTGTTTTAACGATTAAACCCTGAACTTTAGCAAGCTCTTGGTTTTGACGTGCTTTGATTTCTTGCTCTAAAGGACGACCTTTTTCAGCAAGGTTTTGTTGCATGCCTTGAATTTTATCACGTAGTGCATCTTTTTGAGCTTGGCTCATTGTAGTGCTTTCACGCTTAAATTTTTCTGCTTCAAAGCGAATGTCGCCTTGTAGTTTTTCAAGCTCTTGACGACGCTCAGCAAACTCAGTTTGTAAAGACTGCTCAATTTTAGCCATTTGAGGAATTTGCTTGTAGATCTCTTGCATATCAACAATGCCTACTTTGTGGGCAAATGCACTTGCAGAGGTGCCCATCATCAATGTTGCTAACACGGCTACTGCTGTTGATTTAAATAATTTTTTCACAAAAAACTCCTTTAGAAAGTGTTACTAATATTAAAGCTGATGGTCTTTGTATCGTCATCTTCTTCTTTTTGCAATGGATACGCAAAACTAATCAGCATTGGACCCATTGGAGAGATCCATTGTAAAGATAAACCGGTTGATACTCTAAAGCGCATTGGATCAGAGTAATCATCTAACTTAGCACGCTCATCTGGCGCTAAGTTTTGGAAACGGTCAACGTTAAATTCAGTATCCCATACGTTGGCAGCATCTACAAAGAAACTGGTACGTACAGAGCTGGTGTTTTCTTCATCTAAGAACGGCGTAGGTACAATGAGCTCCATACCTGCAACCGCTTTTGCATTACCACCAATACGCCCTTGTGGTACTAAAATATCAAACTCATCAGAGCCACCAATGCTACCTGTTGTAGTACCATCAGCACCTGGCGTACCAGGGATTGATAAAGGAACACGTGATACCGCACGCGGTAATATTGTATTACGGTCAAAGCCACGTAGTTCCATTTCTGTTATACGGAAGTACTCTTGGAATGGCAGTGTTTGCTCATAACCGTTTGTTGAGCCATAACCATTACCGTAACCTAGCGCTGCACGTGTTGAGAACACCCAGCGGTGGTCATTCGATATTGGCCAATAAAAACGCGAATCGTAGTTCAGTTTAAAATACTGAAGGTCAGAGTTAGGCGTTGTGGCTGTTAAATTTAATGTTTGGCGCGAACCCGCTGTCGGGAATAAACCACGGTTAACTGTGATACGCGACCAACCAACACTTAGCTCATATTTAGTAAAGTCAAAGCCAGCATCTGGGTTTTCTTCATCTAAGAAGGTTTCGCGTAGTACGCGAGTTTGTTCGTACTCGGCAATTTCTGAAAGTTCTTCTTGAATCCAACGTACGCCAAAGTTAACACGGTTTACCGCATCAATTGGGAAACCAATATTAGTACCAATACCGTAACTTGTTGATTTATAATCTACTAAGCTAAACTTACTGGCATCGTAGTTGTTGTAAAAAATACTGCTGCCTTGCGATACACCATCTGGCGTAAAGTAAGGGTCGGTGTACGACAAGCTAATGCTCTCAGAACCAGTAGAGGTATTTAAGTTTAAGCCTATTTGATTGCCCGTACCTAAAAAGTTAGATTCGGTCACACCAATATTAAACTGAAGCCCTGCGTATGAGCCATACGCTAAGCCCGCGTTAAAGCTACCTGCCGATTGCTCTTTTACTGTAAAATCTACGTCTACTTGGTCATCTACACCCGGTACTGGTACTACATTAAAGTCAACAGTTTCCATGTACGGTAAACGTTGAATTTGCAGCTTTGAGCGCTCAAGGTTTTGATTAGATAACCACGCACCTTCAAGTTGTGTCATTTCGCGACGAAGTACTTCATCAGCGGTATTTTGGTTACCACCTACAATAATACGACGTACGTACACACGCTTGCCCGGATTTACCGAAAGCGTAAGTTGCACTTCTTGTTTTTCATCATCAATTTCTGGAATTGTGCGTACTTCGGCATTGGCATAACCAAAGCGCGCTAAGTAGCTTTTGATAAATTCTTCAGATGAGGTCACCACTGAGCCATTGTAAAGTTCGCCGGCGCGAAGTGGGATAACGCTTTTGATTAGCTCTTCTCGGCCAAGTAAATCACCGATAAAGTCAAAACCTTTAACTGTGTACTTAACACCTTCTGTTAAGTTAGCAGTTACATACACAGATTCGCGCTCAGGACTTACTGATACTTGCGTAGAATCGATATTAAAACGTAAGTAACCGCGGTCTAAGTAAAAGCTGCGAATTTTTTCTAAATCGCCTTCAATGGTTTGTTTTTGGTAACGGTCGCTACCCATAAACTGCCACCACGGTAAATCTTGTTGCGATTCAGCAAGCTTTAAAAGCTCTTCGTTAGAGAATAATTCGTTACCCACTAAGTTGATTTGACGAATAGAGGCGGCTTCGCCTTCGTCAAATTCTAGCTTAAGCTTTACACGGTTACGTGGCAGCTTAGTTACGCTAATATCAACGGTGGCATTGTATTTACCAATACTGTGGAAAAACTCAACCAACCCCTTTTCGATATTATCGATAACGGTTTTATCAAGCGGTTCACCTTGGCGAATATCTTGCTGATCGAGTGATTCGTTAAGCTGCTCGTCTTTTATATCTTTATTGCCTTCAAACTCAATAAAGCTAATAGTAGGACGCTCAGTCACTTTAAAAATAACGTTATTACCATCGCGTAACGCTTTGATGTTGTCAAAGTGACCTGAACGATAAAGTGACTTTATTGTTTTTGAAATCGTATAGTCATCAACGTTATCGCCCACATTGATAGGAACATGCGTTAGTGCTGCACCAAGTGCTACACGTTGCAAACCTTCAATTTTTAAATCTTCAACAATAAAGGAGTTTTGGCCCAGGGCTGCAAAACTTGCACCCAATAAACTTGAAACTGCCAAATGTTTTTTTATAGCCATTTTATTATCTTTATCCTTTACAACTGTATTACCGCTTAACATCAAAACTAATAATTAGTGATGCTTACAATCGTGTTCTAATTAGTAATTGTCACGCTGTAACTACAAACGCGATACATCATTGAACAAAGCGAAACATGTTAAAAATATGAGCAGCAAGGCGCCCACTTTAAAACCAAATTCTTGTGTCTTTTCAGAGACCGGCTTTTTACGGAAAAGTTCAATTATGTAATACATTAAGTGTCCACCATCAAGCACTGGCAGAGGTAATAAATTAAATACACCCAAGTTAACGCTTATTAGCGCTAAAAAGCTTAAAAAGGCGACTAGCCCGTAGCTTACGCTAGTTCCTGCACCAACTGCAATGCCCACAGGGCCACTTAAATTTTTAACCGAAACCTGACCTGTAATTAAATTACCAATCATGTCAAAGCTAAGCGTTATAAGGCGCCAGGTCTCTTGGGTACCACGAGCAATACTATCAAGTGGACCAAAGCTTCGGGTTTCAACATAGCCCTCAGGCCAAGGTTGAACAACCGGCGCAACACCTAAAAACCCTTGTTCAATACCGTGCTCATTAATGCGCGATTTAGGCGTTACTGTTACGCTATTTATACTATCTTGTCTTTTTACACTAAATTGTAAAGATTTGTTAGCCGATTGCGTAATAAGATTAACTAATTGCTGCCAATCGCTTATTGTTTCACCATTTACAGCGATAATCGTATCGTTAACCTGCAAATTAGCCAGTTCGGCTGCTGAATTTTTAGTAATAGCCGCAATGGTTAATGTGGCTTGCGGTCTAAACGGTACAATACCCAACGAACTCAGTGGCGGCACGTCTTGTTGATCGAGCTTCCAACCCTCTACGTTAAGCATTTTTGTTTGCTCTTGGTAGTTTTCGTTACGCACTACTACGGGCACGCTTTGCTCACCTAAGCTCGACATAAGTGCAAAAGTTGCATCTTGCCAGGTGGCAATCGTGTCATCACCAATTTTAATAATTTGTTCAGAGGGCATAATGCCCGCCTGCTCTGCTCTGCTACCTTCGGTAATACTACCCACTACAGGTTTTACCGATTGCACGCCTACCATGTACATAGCCGCCAACGCCACAATAGCAAATAAAAAATTAGCCAGCGGGCCGGCTGCCACTATGGCTATACGGGCCTGAACCGATTTAGCGTTAAATGACAAATGGCGCTCATTTTCTGGCACTTCATCCACGCGTTCATCAAGCATTTTAACGTAGCCACCCAGCGGAATAGCAGCAATTACGTATTCTGTATTGTATTTATCGTGCCACTTTAAAAGCGGTTTACCAAAACCAATCGAAAAGCGCAGCACTTTAACACCCATTTTACGGGCCACCCAAAAGTGCCCATATTCATGAATAGCAACTAAAATGCCCAGCGCTAAAATAAACGAGCCAAGATTCCAAAAAAAATCTAACATATTAATGAGTCACTTTTGTTATTAGGTCCGCTGCACGTTGGCGGGCTTGTTGGTCACACGCTAATATTTCATCTAGGCTTTGTACGTTAGTGAATGTGGCCGCATCAAGCGTTTGTGCATTAATTTTATAAATGTCAGTAAAGCCAATTTGGCCTTTTAAAAATGCCGCAACCGCTATTTCGTTTGCTGCATTTACCGTTGTGGTTGCGCCTTGCCCTGCGCTGCACGCATCAATAGCAAGTTGTAAATTTGGATAACGCGCAAAATCAGGCTTTGTGAACGAAAAATCACAAATATCCGAAAAGTTGAGTGGTTTTACGCCGGCGTTAATTCGATCTGGGTAAGCGAGTGCATGTGCAATAGGTGTGCGCATATCGGGGTTACCCATTTGCGCTAAAATGGAGCCATCGTGGTATTGGACCATAGAATGAATAATACTTTGCGGGTGGATCACCACATCAATGTCGCTGGTGTCACAATTAAACAGCCATTTAGCTTCAATAAATTCAAGCCCTTTGTTCATCATGGTGGCTGAATCTACCGATATTTTTTGCCCCATAGACCAATTAGGGTGAGCGACGGCTTCACTAACCGTTACCTCTTTTAAGGTATTTATATCGCGCGTTAAAAATGGTCCACCAGAGCCGGTAAGCAATATTTTACTTACGCCATGCTCTTGTAAATTTTGATCAGCGTTTGCGTTTTGAAGTGAATGAGGTAAGCACTGAAAAATAGCGTTGTGCTCGCTATCAATAGGTAACAACGTGGCTTTATGCTGTTTTACTTTATCAATAAACAACTGCCCTGACATAACCAACGATTCTTTATTGGCAAGCAGTACTTTTTTACCTGCTTCAACGGCGCTTAGTGTGGGCAGTAAGCCGGCAGCGCCAACAATAGCTGACATGACGGTATCGACATCGGGATGCGCACATAAATCACTCATAGCCTGCTGTGAGTGCATTACTAAGGTTTGGCATGGCGTATTATTTAAATACGATGATAATTGCTCTGCAGCGCTTTGTGTGGCCATAACCGCATATAACGGTTCGTGCTCAATACACAGCTCAGCCATTTTTTTTGCATTGTGGCCTGCAGTGAGGGCAAATACGTTAAATAGCGCTTTGTTTCGCGCTATAACATCTAATGTACTTAACCCAATTGAACCTGTAGCGCCTAAAATAACAAGTTGTTGCTGTTGGCTCATAAACTCAAGGTCCATGCATAGCACATTACAAACATTGGGGCTGCTGCGGTTAAGCTGTCAATTCTATCTAAAATGCCGCCGTGGCCGGGTAAACAGCGACCACTGTCTTTTAGGCCGGCTTCACGTTTAAACATGCTTTCGAGTAAATCACCAACAGCCGAAAACAAGGCTATAAAGGCGGTCATTACGGCATAAATAGGCCATACAGCAAAATCCACACCGGTAAAATGACAAAAAGCTAAAACAAATACAATCGATGCAACCACACCGCCTGCTAGGCCTTCGATAGTTTTGTTAGGGCTCACCTTTGGCATGAGCTTGTGTTTACCAAAACTTTTGCCTGTAAAGTAAGCCCCTACATCGGCACTCCATACAATACCAAGTACCACTAAAATCAGTACCGAGCCAAAGTGCGTAGATTCAGCGTATTGCGCGCTACGTAAGGTATTGAGTGCAAGCCAAAGTGGGATTAAAGTAAGCAGCCCGGCAATGCCGCGCATTACCAAGCCTTCGTTCCATGCTTTGGCCATGGCTGGGTAGCGCCAAATTAAATAACTGGCCACAATCCACCAAGCAAACGAGAGCGTAAATAAGTAATTTGCATCCCCGACCAGCTGGCCGTTTTGCCACAGTGATTCAATCGGCCAATGTAAATTTAGTAGCGCCAATAACGCGCCAATTAACACCACAAACGCACCACGTTTTAATTTTGTGCATAGGCCCATAAAAGCAGACCACTCCCACGCGCCAAGTAAAACAATAATACCGGCAAAATAACTAAACAATGTTAGTGGAGTATAAAAAACCAAGGCTAGCGCTAACGGCGCTAATACAACCGAGGTTAAAATTCGTTGTTTTAACAAAATAGTGACCCTTATTCTATTTTAGGTTTGAGCGAGTAATTGTTTTATTTGTTCGCCCGTACAACCAAAACGTCGCTCTCTGGCAACGTAACACGCAATGGCCTCAGCAAATGCTGCTTCATTAAAATCAGGCCAAAGAGTTTCGGTAAAGTAAAGCTCCGCATAAGCAGCTTGCCATAGTAAAAAGTTACTAATACGAACATCACCACCCGTGCGAATTAGTAAATCCGGCTCCGCTTGGTCTGCCATGCTCATATGCTGTGCTAAGCGCTCTTCTGTAACATCCTCTGCCTTGAGTTGTCCGTTTGCAACTTGTAGTGCTAGTTGCTTTGCTGCATTTGCCATATCCCATCTACCGCCATAATTAGCGGCCACATTTAAATGCAAACCGGTGTTATCTGCTGTTAGCTCATGCGCAGCGTTTACTTTGCTACGTAAACTTTCAGAGAATCGTGATAAATCTCCAATAATGGTCAGTTTTACATTATTTTTATGAAGCTTTTTTACTTCCTTTGTTAAAACAAACAAAAAAAGCTCCATTAAAGTGTTTACTTCGTCTTCGGGGCGGCGCCAGTTTTCACTACTAAAAGCAAATAAGGTTAACGATTGTATCCCTAATTTAGTACAAAACTGAACAGATTGACGAACTGCGTCCACGCCTTTTTTATGCCCGAACACACGAGGTCTATTTCTAGCTTGCGCCCAACGCCCGTTACCATCCATGATGATGGCAACATGTTTAGGTAAACATTGCTGTGAAATTGTATCAGCGTCTAGAACCATAAATATTGAGTATTCCATAAAAAAACGCCGCCTAGTATACCCTAGACGGCGTTCCAAAACTAATATATTTCATAACCTGCATTGAGGTTATTTAGCTGTTTAGATTTCCATCAACTCAGCTTCTTTCGCTGTTAGTTGTGCATCCATTTCTTTGATAAATTTATCTGTAAGCTTTTGAATTGTATCTTCTGCTTGACGCGCTTCATCTTCAGAAATTTCTTTATCTTTTAATAAAGATTTTACATCGCCATTAGCGTCACGACGAATGTTACGTACAGCCACACGGCCGCTTTCTACTTCGCCACGTACAATTTTAATTAAATCTTTACGACGCTCTTCTGTAAGCGGAGGAAGTGGTACGCGAATTACTGTACCAGCAGACATCGGGTTTAAACCTAAGTCAGACGCCATAATTGCTTTTTCTACAGCTTGCGCTAAAGACTTGTCGAATACGCCGATAGCCAGCGTACGAGAGTCTTCAATCGTTACATTAGCCACTTGGTTAAGCGGTGTATCAGCACCGTAGTACGATACCATAATACCGTCTAAAATTGCTGGGTGAGCACGACCTGTACGAATTTTTGATAGTTGACTACCTAGTGCTGCTACACTTTTTTGCATGCGCTCTTGCGCATCTTTTTGAATATCGTTAATCACGGTTTAATCCTAATTATTTGATTACTTCATCTGAGGCTTGTGAAGAGATAAGTGTGCCTTCTTCTTCACCCATAATTACGCGTTTTAAGGCGCCTGATTTATTCATGTTAAATACGCTCAGTGGCATATTATGATCGCGAGCGAGTGTAAACGCCGCTAAATCCATTACTTTTAGTTCTTTATCAATAATTTCATTGTAGCTTAAGTGACGGTAAAGCGTGGCTTCTGGGTTTTTAACCGGATCATCACTAAATACGCCATCAACTTTAGTCGCTTTAATTACAGTGTCGGCTTCAATTTCAATACCGCGTAAACACGCAGCAGAATCGGTAGTGAAGAACGGGTTACCCGTACCTGCTGCAAAAATAACAACGCGGCCAGATTTTAATAAGCTAATTGCCTCAGCCCAGTTGTATGCATCACATACACCGTTTAGAGGGATTGCCGACATTAAACGACAATTAACAAATGCACGGTGTAGTGCATCACGCATTGCAAGGCCGTTCATTACGGTTGCAAGCATACCCATGTGGTCACCAACTACGCGGTTCATGCCAGCTTCTGCTAGTGATCCGCCACGTAAAAAGTTACCACCGCCGATAACCAAACCCACTTCTACGTCGAGTTCTACCAGCTCTTTAATTTCTTGGGCCATACGATCTAGCACTTTTGGGTCGATGCCGAAGCCTTCGTCTCCCATTAAAGCTTCACCACTTAATTTGAGAAGAACACGTCTAAAAATAGGTTTACGATTGATAGTCATAGTATTGGGGCCAACTTTTTATTAAATTATGGGTAAAAAATAACCGCGCTTATGATAAACATAAAAGCGCGGTTATTTTAAAGAATTTCTAAGCGTGACGCAAAAGCAAATAGTACTTTAATGGCATCTAATTTCCTTATGCATCACAAATAGTTAATCTTACTCGCCTTTTGCAGCTGCAATTTGAGCAGCAACTTCAGCAGCAAAATCTTCTTCTTTCTTCTCGATACCTTCACCAACTTCTACACGTGCGAAGCTAGTAACTGTTGCGTTTTTCTCTTTAAGAATTTCGCCAACAGATTTTTTAGGCTCCATGATGAAAGCTTGACCAGTAAGAGAAACCTCACCAGTAAATTTCTTCATGCGGCCAACAACCATTTTTTCAGCGATTTCAGCAGGCTTGCCTTCGTTCATCGCGATGTCGATTTGAACTTGCTTTTCTTTTTCTACAACGTCAGCAGGTACATCTTCAGGCGTTAAGTACTCTGGGTTTGAAGCAGCAACGTGCATTGCAATGTGCTTAAGTGTTTCTTCATCAGCAACACCTGCAACAACAACACCAATACGCTCACCGTGACGGTATTCAACAAGTGTTTCACCAGTGATGTACTGAAGACGACGTACGTTAATGTTTTCACCAATCTTAGTTACTAGCTCAACACGGTCTTCTTCAAACTTAGCTTGTAAGTCTTCGATAGTGATTGTTTCAGCGATAGCAGCGTCAGCAACTTTGTTAGCAAACGCTAAGAAGCTTTCGTCTTTTGCTACGAAGTCAGTTTGACAGTTAACTTCTACTAGTACTGCAACACCATCGTTTTGCTTGATGATGATAGTACCTTCAGCAGCAATGTTACCTGCTTTCTTAGCAGCCTTTGCAGCACCGCTCTTACGCATGTTTTCAATCGCTAACTCGATGTCGCCATCAGTTTCAGTTAACGCTTTTTTACAATCCATCATGCCAGCGCCAGTACGCTCGCGTAATTCTTTAACTAGGGCAGTAGTTACAGCCATTAGTAAATCCTCAAATCTGAAATCAGGTATTAGATAAGCGGGTAAACCGCTCTACAAGAATAGCAAGTCTTCACCTTAAAAAGATGAAGACTTGATGACAGCTAATTACTCAGCTTCTACAAAGTCGTCTTTCTCAGCTTGAGCAACGATGTTGTTCTCACGACCTTCAGTGATAGCAGCTGCAACAGAGCTAGTGTAAAGGTTGATTGCACGGATAGCATCATCGTTACCAGGTACGATGTAATCAACACCGTCTGGGTTAGAGTTAGTATCAACGATTGCAACAACTGGAATACCTAGGTTGTTTGCTTCACGGATAGCAATGTGCTCGTGATCAGCATCGATAACGAAGATAGCGTCTGGAAGGCCACCCATGTTTTTGATACCGCCAAGGCTCTTTTCAAGCTTTTCCATTTCGCGAGTAAGCATTAACGCTTCTTTCTTAGTTAACTTCTCGAAAGTACCGTCTTGGCTTTGAGCTTCAAGGTCTTTAAGACGCTTGATTGACTGACGAACTGTTTTCCAGTTAGTTAACATACCACCTAACCAGCGGTGGTTAACGAAGAACTGGTCGCTTTGTAAAGCAGCTTCTTTAACTGCTTCGCTTGCTGCGCGCTTAGTACCAACGAAAAGAACTTTACCTTTGTTTGCAGCAGCACTTGATAAAAACTTAAGTGCGTCGTTGAACATTGGTACTGTTTGCTCAAGGTTGATGATATGTACACGGTTACGTGCGCCGAAGATGAAAGGCTTCATCTTAGGGTTCCAGTAACGTGCTTGGTGACCAAAGTGAACACCAGCTTGAAGCATATCGCGCATTGAAACGTTTGCCATTTTGTAAATCCTCTATGTAGTTTAGGGTTAGGCCTCCACATATCCCATAGCACCAACACCGAAGTATTTAAACTTCAAATGCACCCAAGTGTATGTGACGATACGTGTGTGTGTTAAAATAAAATTGTGTTTGCCTTAAATACAAAAAATCATTTAAGAATTTATTTGTAAAAAGACGGCGCGCTTTATACCATATTAAAATTAAATACTCAACGTCGCGTGCAAAATTTGTGCGACGATAAATGTTAAAAAACGCAACTTTGGAGCCTCAATGAGCGCTGTGATCAAGACCCCTGAAGAAATTGAAAAAATGCGTGTAGCCGGGCGTTTAGCGGCAGACGTACTTGAAATGATTGAACCACATGTAGTGCCAGGTGTGACTACTGATGAGCTAAATACAATTTGTCATGATTATATTGTAAATGTGCAAGATGCTATCCCTGCGCCACTAAATTACCACGGTTTTCCTAAGTCGGTATGTACCTCTGTAAATCATGTAATTTGCCACGGTATTCCAAATGACAAACCGCTAAAAGATGGCGATAGTGTCAACATTGATGTAACCGTAATTAAAGACGGTTACCACGGCGACACCTCAAAGATGTTTCATGTAGGTACGCCAAACATTCAAGGTAAACGCCTTGCACAAGTAACGCAAGAAAGCTTATACCTTGCCATTAAAATGGTAAAACCAGGTGTGCGTTTAGGCGATATTGGTGAAGCAATTCAAAAATACGCAGAGAGCTTTAACTACTCAATTGTACGTGAATACTGCGGCCACGGTATTGGTAGCGAATTTCACGAAGAACCTCAAGTAATGCACTACGGTAAAGCAGGTACTGGCGAAACACTTAAAGCTGGTATGTGTTTAACAATAGAGCCAATGGTTAACGCAGGTAAACGCCAGTGTAAACTTTTAAAAGACGAGTGGACTGTAGTTACACGCGACCGTAGTTTGTCTGCACAGTGGGAACACACCCTATTAGTGACTGAAAATGGTGTTGAAATTTTAACGCTGCGATCAGATGATACTATCGACAGGATTATCGAACACTAATAAAAACCGAGCCACTTGATAAAAGTATTTAACCTCTAATCTGGTTAATATATTTAATAACATACTGAATTATATGTAATATTTAATTTATTTTTCCCAAGCCGGGGATTTTCAGTGAAAACAAATCGAATTGACGCGCCAAATAGCGAGCCTATTTGCAAGTAGATTCAACACTGTTAACACTAAAAATAGCCGCTTGGGATAAACTTATTACTTAACGTTCAGGTTATTTATCAATGCTAACGGTTCAATAAGGAGCCAGCCCACGTGGCATTACCCAACAAAGTAAAAAAGTTGCTTAGCGATGCTGAGCAACTGAGCGATTATCGCGATTGTTCTAGCTATTTTTATAAGTGGTTACATAACGAATTTTCTAAGCAACCAGTTGGTAATTTAATTAATGCCCGGGCTGAGTTTATAGACCGCCTGCTAATTAAACTGTTTCATGTTTACGATTTAGCTCACGAGCCTGATCTTGCCCTTATTGCCGTGGGCGGATACGGCCGTGGCGAGCTACACCCCTACTCCGACATTGACTTTTTATTGCTTGTTACGCAGCCGCCTAGCGAGCAAATATGCGAAAAAATAGGCCAGTTTGTTACCATGCTATGGGATCTCAATTTAGAGATAGGCCACAGTGTGCGTACCATTGAACAAGCCATAGAGCAAAAACGTGAAGACGTTACCTTTGCCACCAGCTTGCTCGAAAGTAGGCTCATTTTTGGTAATCACATTGAGTTTGAAAAACTCAAAACGCATATTATAGAAACCCCGGTTTGGCGCTCAGGCGAGTTTTTTGTAGCCAAAGTGCAAGAGCAAAACCTACGCCATAAAAAGTGCCACGGTACTGCTTACAACCTAGAGCCAAACATAAAAGAAAACCCCGGTGGTCTTCGCGATTTACAAACCATTATTTGGGTTGCTAAAAAGCACTTTAGAGCCGAAACCCTACAAGAGCTAATTAGCCACGGCTACTTAACGCATGAAGAGTTTCAGGAGCTTTCGGAGTGCCTAGAAAACCTTTGGAATATTCGCTTTGCACTGCATTTAGCCGCTGGGCGCTCAGAAAACCGTTTGTTGTTTGACCATCAACCACACACAGCTGAAATACTTGGCTTTGGTAGCGATGGTAAAGCTTCGGTTGAGCGTATGATGAAACGCTTATTTAGAATTATGAGCCGCGTACGCGAGCTTAACCAAATGCTGCTATCGTACTTTGAAGAAAGTATTATGCCAGAGAGCAGCGAAGCGCCAGTGATTGAGTTAGACAAAGACTTTGAACGCGTTGGGCACCAAATTAGGGTTAAAAACCCATCGGTATTTTTTAGACGCGATCAACTTTTTGTTTTGTTTGAGCATATTGCCGACAACCCCGAAATTACCCATATTTACCCAAGTACTATTCGTACCATTAGACAAGTACGCAGGCGCCTATTAGGTGACTTACAAGATTACGCAGCGTGTCGCGAGGCATTTATGCGTATTGTAAAACACCCTAACGGCATGGGCCGCGCATTCACGCTCATGCACAAACACGGCATGTTGGCCGCGTATTTACCGCAGTGGCGTAATATATTTGGGCAAATGCAATTTGACTTATTTCATGCCTACACAGTAGATGAGCACACCCATAAATTAATCAATAATATTTACCAATATTTTGATAAATCTAAAGTGAGCGAGTTTCCTATTTGTAGCGAAATAGTAACCCGTATGGATAAGCCAGAGCTGCTTTATTTAGCGGGTATTTTTCATGATATTGCTAAAGGGCGTGGCGGCGACCACTCAGAGCTAGGCTCAGTGGATGCCATTGCTTTTTCTAAATTACATGGCTTCCCATCATCTGATGGCAAGCTTATATCGTGGCTAGTTGGTAACCATTTACTTATGTCGGTCACTGCGCAGCGTAAAGACATAAATGACCCAGGTGTTATTAAAGACTTTGCCTCACGCGTAAAAACAGAGCGCCAACTCGATTACCTCTATTGTTTAACCGTTGCCGATATACGCGCAACCAACGACAACTTATGGAATGATTGGAAAAACACTCTACTACGCGAGTTATACTTGCATACTCAGCGCGCATTACGCCTAGGGCTTGAAAACCCAATGGATCAACGCGACCAAATACGCGATAAAAAACACCAAGCTAAACAGCGCTTACTTAATTTGGGCTACCTAGAAAACCAAATTGATTTAATTTGGAGCCGCTTTAAAGCCAATTACTTTACTGCCTTTAGCGAGCAGCAAATATCATGGCAAACCGAGCACCTATTAAAATGCGCAGACTTAAGCCTACCCAGTGTCATTGTTTCTGATAAAGCAATGCATGGTGGCACGCAAGTGTTTGCTTATAGCCCATACTCTGGGCCGTTATTCGCTCGTTTAGTTAGCGTAATTGGTTCTAAAAAGGCGCAAATACAACACGCTCAAGTGCTTACTACCAAAGATGGCTACGCCCTATTTAACTTTGTAATACTTGAAGTGAGCGGCGACCCTATTGCAAGTAGCCGTGCTCAGTCAATTAAACGTGGGCTTGAGCAAGCACTTAGCGAACCACGTAAAAAAATACGCTTTAAAAAGAATCGCTCGCAACGATTTAAAGACTTTAATATTAAACCTAAAATAGTGCTGCGCCCTCATGCACGTAAAGATCGCAGCCTAATAGAAATTCAAGCTGTTGATATACCAGGTTTACTTACTAAAATTGCCGAAGTTTTCCAAGCGCATTTATTACACATTCACGCAGCCCGTATTACAACGGTAGGTGAACGTGCAGAGGATTTCTTTGTCGTATCAAATAACGAATACCAAGCGCTGACTGATGAAGAGCAAGCCAAAATTCATCAGGCATTACGTAAAAAATTCAACGCCGAAACAGAATAAGGACACACCATGTCAGATTTAAAAACCATGATAGAAAACGCCTGGGACAACCGCGATAGCATTAGCCCAAGCAGTGTATCTAGCGATGTAAAACAAGCGATTATTGACGCACTAGAGCTTCTTGATAGCGGTGCAGCCCGTGTTGCTGAAAAAATATCAGGCGAATGGGTCGTACACCAATGGCTTAAAAAAGCCGTTTTATTATCATTTCGTATTCGCGATAACCAACCAATGAACGACGGCGTAAACCAGTTTTACGATAAAGTACCGCTTAAATTTAGCGACTACACACCTGAGCAATTTCAGCAAGGTGGCATGCGCGTAGTACCAAATGCTGTAGCACGTAAAGGCAGCTTTGTAGGTAAAAACGTCGTACTTATGCCATCGTATGTGAACATTGGCGCCTACGTTGATGAAGGCACCATGGTTGATACATGGGCAACTGTTGGCTCGTGTGCACAAATTGGTAAGAACGTACACTTATCGGGCGGCGTGGGCATAGGCGGCGTTTTAGAGCCACTACAAGCTAACCCTACCATCATTGAAGACAATTGTTTTATTGGCGCACGTTCTGAAATTGTTGAAGGCGTAGTAGTAGAGGAAGGCGCTGTTATTTCAATGGGCGTTTACATTAGCCAAAGCACCCGTATTTACGACCGTGAAACCGGCGAAATTCACTACGGCCGAGTACCAGCAGGCGCTGTAGTTGTGCCAGGCGCACTACCATCAAAAGATGGCACTCACAGCCTATACGCTGCAATCATCGTGAAAAAAGTAGATAAGCAAACACGTGAAAAGGTAGGCATCAACGCCCTACTACGCTCAATTGATGATTAAAAGAAGCGATAAGCTTTTAGCTGTAAGCCCTAAGCTGATTGGTGTTAAACGTAGGTTGGGTTGAGTGAAACGAAACCCAACGACACATTAAAGCTTAGTGTTTTAGCAAAATTTAGAAAGCTCTAAGCCCTTTGGGTTTAGAGCTTTTTTGTTTAGATTATAGTTTATCTCTTAAATAGCTAAACCGTTGGGTTTCTCTGTGCTCAACTCAACCTTAATTCAAAGCAATATACGTTTACAAACAAACGACTGAATTAGCCAACACACCCAAGATATAATAAGGTAGTAAAGCATACTTGAAAGTTAGCAATTAATATTAAGGATTAATATGACAAAAACTGCTTTACGCTCAACTATTTTGCTACCGGTATTTTTGCCCGCGGTATTTATTATTCTGCTTTTGGTCATTGGTACAAGTAGCAACCCTGAACTGGCAGGGCAAGCATTCAGTGTCGCCCTCAAGTGGATAACAGAAACCTTTGGCTGGTTTTATATGTTATCAGTTGCCATCTTCTTAGTTTTCATCGTTTGTGTTGCCGCCTCCAGCTGGGGAAATATCAAGCTGGGTCCTGATCATGCGCAACCCCAATACAGCTTTGGTGAATGGTTTGCCATGTTATTTTCGGCCGGTTACGGAGTCGCATTACTTTATTTTGGTGTAGCAGAACCCGTCCTCCATTATGCATCTCCGCCGGCAGGCGCCGCAGAAACCGTTAATGCCGCTAAGCAGGCTATGCAAATTGCATTTTTTCATTGGGGTTTTCATATATGGGCAATTTATGGGATTGTTGGTTTAGTGCTTGCTTACTTTGCATTTCGCCACGGCCTTCCGCTTTCTATTCGCTCAGCCTTGTATCCACTTATTGGTGATAAAATATATGGCCCTATTGGGCACACTGTTGATGTGTTTGCCATATTAGGCACGTTATTTGGTATTGCCACAACGTTAGGGCTTTCGGTTACTCAAATTAATGCCGGGCTGCACTACTTATGGCCAAGCATCCCTATTAATACCACGGTGCAAATTACCGCTATTGTTATTATTACCGCAGCGGCAACGTTTTCTGTCGTAGCAGGTATGGATAAAGGTGTGAAGCGTTTATCTATAATAAACATGACACTCGCCGTATCATTAATGGCCTTTGTGTTTTTTATTGGCCCAACTATTCATATTCTTGAATCGTTTTTACAAAATACAGGCAGCTACCTCAGCGGTATTGTTGAGCGTACTTTTAATTTACAAGCCTATAGCCGTAGTGATTGGATTGGTAACTGGACTCTATTTATATTTGGCTGGACTATAGCGTGGGCACCCTTTGTTGGTATGTTTATCGCTAAAATTAGCCGCGGCAGAACCATTAGGCAATTTGTTGTGGGCGTGATGCTAGTTCCGACTATTTTTACCTTTTTATGGTTTTCTGTATTTGGCGATACCGCGCTAAATTTAATAATGAATGAAGGGTTTAATACTTTAATAACCGATGTTCAAGCAAACCATGCCGTTGCGCTATTTCAATTATTTGAAGTGCTACCGTTATCGTTTATTATTTCGCTACTGACGGTTATTTTAATTATTACCTTTTTTGTAACCTCATCTGACTCGGGCTCGTTAGTTATTGACTCCCTCGCCTCTGGCGGGAGTATTGATACGCCGGCATGGCAACGGGTGTTTTGGGCTGTGCTTGAGGGCGCTGTGGCTGCTGTTTTATTAGTAGCAGGTGGGCTAAGTGCACTGCAAACCATGACAATAGCCAGTGCCCTACCCTTTGCTATTATTATGCTTATTGCAACCGCGGGACTTTGGCGCGCACTTACCATTGAAGGCCATCGCGATACGAGCTTACAAGCACATGCGCTCAATAGCCGTAATGTTAACCTATCTCATTGGAAGCGCCGGTTAGCCGCTATGGTTAATTATCCGAATAAGGAAAAAGTGCATACCTTCATTAGTAGTGCGGTGGTACAAGCAATGCAAGCTGTTCAAGCAGAATTAAAAGCGCGCCAGTGGCATGCCGAGGTAGATTTTGATACTGACTTAGGCCGCGCCCATTTAACCGTACTACGCCATGAACATGTTGATTTTGTGTATGATATTCGCCTTACTGAGCACCCAATGCCAAGCTTTGCCTACACTGAGCTAAAACCGGATGTTGATAACTCCGAGATGTATTACAAGGCAGATGTTTTCTTACGCCGCGGTGGGTTATCTTACGATGTGTATGGCTACAGTGAAGATGATATTGTGAAGGACATTCTTGATCAATTTGAGAATTACTTGCACTTTTTAGGTAACAGCCCAGGGGAGCTTCCGTGGGATATGGCCGAACACGATGACATGTTAAATAAGCGCTTTATTTAACAGCGCAATTTTGATGCAATAAAAAAGGCACTGAAAAGTGCCTTTTTAGTCTGCTCAATTAATTTTTTAATTACAGCGCGTTAAATACGTCGTCTGTTTTAGCTGCGCAAATAAAATCGTTTTTGTGCAGGCCTTTAATTGAATGGCTCCACCACGTTACGGTTACTTTGCCCCACTCGGTTAATAAACCAGGGTGGTGGCCTTCATCTTCTGCCATATCACCTACTTTATTGGTAAACGCCATAGCTTGCTTAAAGTTTTTAAACTTATAAACACGCTCAAGTTGCATAATGCCGTCGCGTACCTCTGGTACCCAGTCTGGAATTTTTGTAATAAGTTGGGCAAGCTCTTCCTCAGATACCTTTGGCGCATCTACGTGACAGGCTTCGCATTTTTGTTCACTTAATGAAGACATTTTAAATCCTTACTTTAGCGTTTCTTTTTAAATTAAAGTTAACCGGCTAATTTTTCTTTAGGTGGAAATTTTGGGTCGTGCAAACCAAGCGCTTTAGCTTGCTCAACCAAAGTCATAATATCCATTTGCGATATATCAAACAGATCATGAATCGAATTAATGGTGTAGTACTGTGGTTGCATAATATCTATGCGGTACGGCGTACGAAGCACATCAATTACGCTCATAGGCGTTATCTCTGGTGTATCTGAATACACGTACTGGGTTTCACCCGGGCTTGATAATATACCACCGCCGTATATACGCAGGCCGTTTTCGGTTTGCATTAAACCAAACTCAACCGTAAACCAATACATACGTGCAAGGTATACACGATCTTTTTTCTGCGCTGCATACCCTAACTGGCCGTATTTGTGTGTGAATTCGGCAAAGTCAGGGTTTGTTAGCATAGCGCAGTGGCCAAATATTTCATGGAAAATATCAGGCTCTTGCAGGTAGTCAAACTCATCTCGGCTACGAATAAACGTCGCTACCGGAAATTGTTTGTTTGCCAATAACCTAAAAAATTCATCAAAATCGATAAGCGCAGGTACAGGCGCTACTTGCCAACCGGTGGTGGCAAGAAGCACTTCGTTAAGCTCGCTTAATTGCGGGATACGATCGTGTGGTAGGTTTATTTTTTTAAGCCCATCCATGTACTCATCACAAGCTTTGCCTTCTATGCACGCAAGTTGGCGCGTAACAAGCTCAGACCAAATTTTGTTTTCTTCTTCGCTCCAATGAATAACACCGTTTTCATCGGGTGTTTTAGAGGTGTATTTACTTGCTTTAGCCATAATAACCTTCTTGGGGTTAAGCCCTAAATGTGTGTCAGTGTGATACTCAAGATTAGTGAATATCTAATGCAGCCATACTATGCAAAAGTGAAGAAAAGTTTAATAGTTAGGCGGATATCTACATTTAGCACGATCCCCTAAAGTGTATAGTTAAAATTACACCACCGGCATTAATATTATACAACCACTAAATTAAAGGCGTTAAGGGCAAATTAAACTGTACACAAATAAATACACCTAACAAATTAATGTAAAAGCTTGGTTTAAGTCGTCAATAATATCGTTAACATCTTCAAGCCCTACAGAGAGTCTTATTAAGCCATCACTTATGCCTGCGGCTGCTCGCTCCTCGGGTGTGTAAGGGGAATGCGTCATTGATGCGGGGTGCTGAATAAGCGTTTCGGCATCACCTAAACTTACAGCAAGTGTGCAAAGCTTCATGCTATCTATAAACTGCGCTCCTTGAGCAAGGCTGCCTTTAATTTCAAATGCAATAACGCCGCCTGCGGCTTTCATTTGCTTGCCTATATATTTGTTGCCAGGGTGCGATTTAAGCCCAGGGTAATAAACAATATTAACCTGTGGGTGCGCCTCTAAATATTCGGCAACCGTTTGCGCGCTTTGGCAATGGCGCTCCATGCGTATGGCTAGAGTTTTTAATCCGCGATTAATAAGCCATGCGTCGTGCGGGCTTATGGTGGCACCAATATCTTTAAGTACCGTCATTTTTATTAAGGTAATGTGCTCATGCGTTCCACACACAAGCCCCGCTACTACATCGCCATGGCCGTTTAAGTACTTAGTGGCACTGTGCACAATAATATCTATGCCGTACTGCTTAGGTGATTGCAGCAGTGGCGTTAAAAAGGTATTGTCGACCACACTAATTAAATTATGTTGCTTAGCGAGCGCGCCAATTAAGGCTAAATCAATGACTGCCATTGTGGGGTTGATTGGCGTTTCTACAAATATCATTTTTGAATTAGGTTTTATAGCAGCGCGAAGCTCGCCCTCGTTGGTCATATCAACAAAAGTAACTTCTATTCCCCAGCGCGGTAACATGTGAGCAAAAAACGCAAAAGTACATCCATACAATGCACTTGATGCAATTAAATGATCGCCCTGCGATAAAAAGCTTAATACCGACGCCGATACAGCGCCCATACCTGTGGCGGTAGCAGCAGCAGCTTCGCAGCACTCTAACTGTGCTACTTTTTGCTCAAGTTCGGTGGTGGTTGGGTTACCTAGGCGGGTGTAGATATAACCGGGCTCATCGCCTGCAAAACGCGCGGCACCTTGTGCTGCATTTTCAAAATGAAAGGTAGAGGTTTGATACAAAGGCGACGTGAGTGCGCCATGCGGATCATTTGCTTTTTGCGGGCCATGAATACATTGGGTATTAATATGCTGCTTGCTCATTGTGTGCTCTCGTTTTTATTATGTGTGTCAATTACATAAATAAAACGCACCGCAGTTTAAATCACAAGCATGCCGGATGCTCAGATGGCTATTTGTGCAAAAACCGCTCAGCGCGGTTTTGTACACAAATATTGCCACTGCTACTTTAGGACGTTGGCTCGGCCTTTTTACGGCTCATGATTTTGCTGGCAATACTTTGCACTGTGCTTTTTAACAAGCTGCGTTTGTTTTCAAGCCGTGGTAATGGGCGGCTAAGCTCCATTGCTTTGTAACCAATACGTGCTGTAAAAATACCAGCGCTTACACCTTGCGCTGCACGTCCCGAGAGCTTACCTAAAAGCTCAGCGCTGAGTGCTGTGGCTGCTAAATCAGATACAAGCTCAGCACTGCCTACAAACATCACTTGTTTTATAAGCATACGGTAGAGCTTAATGCGGCTTGCGTAACCAAAACCAATGCCATAAATTTTACCAATTTGCTCTATTAACTTAGTACCGCGCCAAAGCACCGCCATCATGTCCACCAGCGCAAGGGGGCTTAGGGCAACAAGCAACGCTGACTCTGTCGCAAAGCGGTTTATAAGCTTTTTAGCTTGCGTGTCTTGCGTTATAAGCAAGCTATTTGCGTAAAGGGTCATTATTTCCTTATCGCTATGATGGGTGGTCACTTGGTTCTTAAACACGTCGAAGTTGTCGAGCTGCTGGTGCTTATTTAGTTTTTCAAGCCAGGGTAATGCGCCGCCTACTTGCTCACTATTTAAGAGTCTGTCGGCTTCTTGGCGGTGTAACTGATTACGCTTTAAACTGCGCAGCATTCTGTATTCGCGCCATAGCATGCGCCCAATTAGCAACACACCGCTTACCACCGCCGTTAAATACACGCCGCCTAAAATGACCGACTGCTGAAACGCAAACACTAACGAATAAGCAAATTCTAAAAGCACTAACACTAAAAAGCTTACAGCAAACACCCCTTTAAGCGTTTGCCATTTAGACTTTTTATATACCGGCTCTAGGTCTATTTCTTCATCAAGTAGTTCATCTTCAGGCTCTTCAATGTATTCACTTTGACCTTGGGTAATTATTTTTGCAGGAGCAAGCGTCGCCTCAACCTGCTCATCAGCTTGGCTATCAATTCGCCTACCTGCTTGAAAAGTTTGCTGTGTGTCGTTCATGATAATTTGTCTCCTAACAAGTACTGCATCACATGATCAAGGCGAATATGCTTAAGTTGCTTATCGGGGTTTGGCATAGGCGCAAACGATAAAAAGTCAAAGCCCTGCGCTGGCCACTCATTTTTATTAAGCATGCGCTTTGGTGGCTGTGGGGGTAAATAAGTAAGCCAATCTTGCTCGTTTAATGGTTTACCATAAATACAATCAAGCGTTTGGCCTTTATCGGCCACTTGGCGCGGCTGCGTTGCTGCAATTGACGACATTGCCATGGTTTCTATTTGTACGCCATCAAACTTTAAGTGATTACTTTGCTCATGCACTAGCGAGTCAAGTAGTAGTGCTAAGTCTTTATGGTGCTTTGCACTTATATGATCTGACTTATTTGCAGCAAACAGTATTTTATCTATGTTGGGTTTAAATAAACGCTTAAAAAAGCCCGACTCGCCATAATTAAAATGTGCGAGTAATTGGTTTATTACACTACTTTGCTCTTGGAGTGTTTCGTGGCCTTCGTTTAAAGCGCTGAGTACATCTACCAACACAATTTGGCGGTCAAAGTGTTTAAAGTGCTCATTATAAAATGGCTTAACCACCTCTTTTACATAGGCGTTAAAGCGCTTAATTAAATGCGCTAAGTTAGAGCCGGGCACTACCTCATCACTTTTTATATGCTGCGCATTTACCGGAAAAAACAACAAAAGCGGCGCACCTTGTAAGTCGCCAGGCATTAGCATGCGCCCAGGTTGTAACATGGCAAGCTTAGTATCTTTTTTAAGGCCCACCAGCATAATTTGATAAAGCGCTGCAATGTGTGCAAGTAAGCCTTCATCTACAGGGGCATTTAAATCAAGCTGTTCAAGCGCGTTTAAAAATTCAGTAGAGGTATTCACACGCGGGTGCTGAAGTAACAGCGGGTATTGTTGCTCGCACCACTGACTATAGCTTTGCTCAAGCATAGGTAAATCAAGCAGCCACTCACCAGGGTAGTCAATAATATCTAAATACAGCGTAGATTGCGGCGAAAAATGCCCACGTAAGCCTGAGGCACTTTGGTATTTAATCGCTAAACGCAGGGTATTAATGCGCTCGGTTGATGCAGGCCATGTAGGCATCCCATCAGTTGGGAGCAAGGCATTAAGCGCCCGCGGATAGTCAAACGTAGGCACTTTTAACGCCTCTTGCGGCACCACTTTGGTGGCTATATGGCGGTGCTCTCGCATTACATCAAAAAACGGTAAGTTTTTATCATCGCTTTGTGTTGTAAGGTGCTTAACAAGTGCGGTAATAAACGCGGTTTTACCACTGCCACTTAGACCGGTTACGGCCAATTTTACGTGTTGATCTAAACTGCGATGAAGGGCTTTTTGGGCTGAACCTTTAATACTTTTAAAGGTTTTTTTGGCAAATGAAGTGCTACTCATAATGGGCTAGCACTTCATTGATGCTGTTAATCACCGAACAAAGTGCTATTAAATCCTTTAAAGTTTGTTGATTTCACGGCTAACCGTAAACTCGCTTGAAGTAACATGGCGCTCCATATCTTGAAGACGCGTGTCTATTCGCGTTAAACGCTCTTTTAAGTCTTGCAATGCGCGGCGCGGTGGCTCGCCTTTTTGCCATACTTTAAATTTAACTTCTAGCGGATCGTCAGTTTTAGTTGAGCTACTAGTATGTATAGTTGTGGGGTCTTTTTTATCTAAAATAAACCACGCTGCAATATACGCTACCACAAATAATGGGCCACCCGTTAGCAGTACCGCACTAACAAAAATAATGCGAACTAACCATAACTCCATATTAAAGTAGTCACTTAATCCCGCACATACACCGGCGATTTTACCGCGCTGTGGGTCTCTTAATAATTCGCGTTTGGCACTCATACTTTGCGTCTCCATTGTGGTGACTCTTGATCGAGTAATGCTTCAAGCGTTTCTACTCTATCAGCCATTTTTTCGGCCTTATGGGCAAGTTCCAATAACTGGCGATGTTCATGCTCACTTAACCCTTGGCTCACTTGCTTTTTGCTACGGTAGTGCAAAATTAACCACAGTGGCGCAACAAAAATCATGAACAAGATAAATGGTGCAATTAGTATCTCTGGATCAAACATAATCCTCTCCTGACAATCCGTAATCGATGTTTTAAGCAGTGGGGCACTTTAAGTACCCCTTTATAAGTTATTTATCAGCTAGCTTCTTTTTAAGTTCGGCAAGCTCATCATCTATCTTTTCATTTTTTTGTAGGTCGGCAATTTCATCTGCAAGCGACTTTTTACCTAAATCGTAAGACTCTATTTGAGATTCTAGTCCATCAATTTTAGTTTCGTAGCGCTCAAAGCGATTAAGTGCATCTTCTACTTTAGAGCTATCAAGGGCTTTTTTCACTTCAAGGCGCGACTCAGCCGAACGTTGACGTAAAATAATTGCCTTTTGACGTGCTTTAGCATCGGCTAGCTTTTCTTGTAGAGTAGTGACTTCTTGCTGAAGTTTCTCAATATGAGACTCTACATGCTCAAGCTCAGACTCTACTGCTGCGACTGCTTCTGCCGACTTTTGCTTTTCAAGTAACGCTGAACGCGCTAAATCGTCGCGGTCTTTACTTAGTGCAAGCTCTGCTTTGTCTTGCCAATCGCTTACTTGTGCTTTTAGTGTGTCTACACGACGTACTAATTCTTTTTTCTCAGCCAGTGTTTTAGCTGACGTAGAGCGCACCTCTACCAATGTGTCTTCCATCTCTTGGATAATAAGACGAACCATTTTTTCTGGGTCTTCTGCTTTATCTAAAATGGCATTGATATTAGAATTAACAATGTCTGCAAAACGCGAAAAAATTCCCATAACATTTACCTCTGTAATATAAACTTAGTTGGTCTGCTGTAACTAGTATCAATATGCTTGCCAACTTTTTAAAATCTAAAATACACTTTATTTTCATTAAGTTAAACTAAATATACAAATTCCTTTAGTTATCCCTGATTATGAAATACACTAACTGTTAGCAAAAATGACCAAGAGTTAGGAAAAATGAGCCAATATCGCCAACAGGATAATTTACTCGGCCAATCTGATAGCTTTTTAGCTGTACTTGATCAGGTATCGCAGTTAGCTAATTTAGATAAGCCAGTGCTTATTATTGGCGAGCGAGGAACCGGTAAAGAGCTTATAGCCGCCCGTTTACACTTTTTATCAAAGCGTTGGGATCAAAACTACGTAAAGCTTAACTGTGCAGCCCTTAACGAAAACCTCCTCGAAAGCGAATTATTTGGTCATGAAAGCGGTGCTTTTACCGGGGCAAGTAAACGCCACGAAGGTCGCTTTGAGCGCGCTAACAGCGGTACCTTATTTTTAGATGAGCTGGCTAATACATCGGCCATGGTACAAGAAAAGCTTTTGCGCGTTATAGAATACGGTGAATTTGAGCGGGTTGGTGGTAAACACACCGTAAAGGTAGATACTCGTTTAGTGTGTGCCACCAACGAAGATTTACCCCACCTTGCTGAACAGGGCGAATTTAGAAGTGACTTACTTGACCGCTTAGCCTTTGATGTAATTACCCTGCCACCACTGCGCGAACGTCAAGACGATATTATGCTACTCGCTGAGCAATTTGCCATGAATATGGCACGCGATTTAGAGTGGGAGTTATTTAGTGGCTTTACCCGCAGCGCCACCGAAACCCTGCTAAATTACGATTGGCCGGGTAATATACGCGAGCTTAAAAATGTAGTTGAGCGAAGTTTGTATCGTCATGGTAATGAACATATTCCCGTTCACCAGATTATTTTAGACCCATTTGAAAGCCGTTTTAGACCCAAAGCACGCATTAAAGCTCCTATTGCAACACCGCTTGCCCCAGCGGAGCCTACAACACTAGCCACACCTATTAGCGAGCTTAGTAACGAGCTTAGCGCTCCAATTGAATTTCCGTGTAGCTTAAAAGAGCGCTCTAACGAATTTGAAATAAATATGATTAATA
Source organism: Pseudoalteromonas sp. R86517 (assembly GCF_042466295.1). NCBI lineage: Bacteria > Pseudomonadati > Pseudomonadota > Gammaproteobacteria > Alteromonadales > Pseudoalteromonadaceae > Pseudoalteromonas > Pseudoalteromonas sp. R86517. The sequence goes on along the minus strand of NZ_JAXHCB010000001.1, from coordinate 866,280 downwards.
AAGCCCTTGAGCATAGCCAATTTAATCAAAAGAAAACTGCAGAAGTACTCGGTTTAACGTATCATCAATTACGTGGTTATCTTAAAAAATACAATTTATTAGAAGATAAATAGTTAGAGGTTATGCGAGTGCATAAAATACTACTTGTTTTACTAGCCAGCACCTTAACAGGCTGCTTTGATAGTAAAGAAGAAATTATAGAAGAGAAAAACCAAGGCCTCGTTTATTGCGCCGAAGCGAACCCTGTGTCGTTTAACCCGCAAGTAACAACCACTGGCTCAACTATTGATATTATTGCTAATCAGTTATTTGACCGTTTAATTAGTATTGACCCCGTTACTGCAGATTTTAAAAGTGAGCTGGCAACCGATTGGAAAATTAGCAACGATGGAAAGTCGGTCACCTTTACGCTGCGTAAAGGCGTAAAATTTCATTCTACCTCGTACTTTACTCCTACTCGCGATTTTAACGCTGATGATGTTATTTTTACCTTTAGCCGATTATTTGACGTGTACAACCCGTACCATTTTGTAGGCGATGCAAACTACCCGTATTTTCAAAGTGTGGGGCTCGATCAGCTTATTCGTAAAATTGTGCGCGTGTCTGACTATCAAGTGCGCTTTGAGCTATTTCACCCAGAAAGCAGTTTTTTAACGAACATGGCCACCGACTTTGCCGTGGTGCTGTCGCAAGAATACGCAATGCAATTAAAAGCGCGAGATCAAACTAATTTATTCGATCAGTACCCTATTGGCACAGGCCCTTACATTTATAAAGAGTACCGACGCGATCACTTAGTGCGCTTTTACCGCAACCCCCTTTATTGGAAGCACGATGTTGCCCTTGAACAGCTGGTTTACGACATTACGACAAACGGCACTACGCGCATAGCAAAAATGCTCACTAAAGAGTGCGATGTAACCGCGCACCCAAGTAGTGCACAACTGAGTATTTTAGCGCAACGAGACGATATAAACGTTGAAAAAGAAACCAATTTAAATATTGGTTATTGGGCCTTTAATACTGAGCGCGCCCCTTTTGATGACATTAGAGTGCGTAGAGCCCTTGCGCATGCAATTGATATAGACAAAATAATGCAAGCCGTTTATTACGGTAATGGTATACGCGCGCAATCTATTTTACCGCCGACCTCGTGGGGCTTTGAACCACAAGAAAACATGCCTATGTTTGACCCTGAGCTGGCTAAAAAACTACTCATAGAAGCGGGGTTACCGAATGGCTTTGATATGACCATTTGGGCAATGCCGGTGAGTCGAATATACAATCCTAATGCCCGTAAAATGGCTGAGCTGATGCAGAGCGATTTACGCAAAATAGGTGTTAATGTGAGTATTGTTGAGTACGAGTGGAATACTTTTATTCAGCGTATAGGTGAGCACCGCCATGATAGCGTATTACTCGGCTGGGCTGCCGATACCCCCGATCCAGATAACTTTTTTAGCCCATTGCTAAGCTGCACCGCCACTTTTAGCGGTAAAAACCCAGCCAATTGGTGTAACCCGCAGTTTGACTTATTGCTTACCCAAGCGCTCGACACCACCGATTTAAGCTTACGCAAACAGTATTACGATCAGGTTCAAGCGCTCATTATTGATCAGCTTCCGTTAGTGCCTATTGCTCATGGTATGCGTTTTCAAGCAAATAGTGCCGATGTAGAAGGGATAACCCTTGGCCCATTTGGGGCGATTTCACTCGCAAATGCGAGGAAAAAATAATGATACTTGATTATATATTACGCCGCCTTGGCTTGTTTTTGTTCATGATTTTAATGCTAAGCATATTTACCTTTTCGCTTAGCTACTTGTTCCCAGGAGATCCGCTTAGCAACTTAAGTGGTATTCCTAGCGGTAATTTTTCTCAGCACAGTGAGCTTGAAGATAAATACATGTATGACAGCAACTACGTTATGCAGTATTTAGCGTTTTTAGGGCGTATATTTCAAGGTGACTGGGGCGTGTCGTTTGCCTCGGGAGATAACGTTTTTCAGCACATTTTAGATTTAATTCCAGCAACTTTAGAGCTGTGTGTTTATGCGCTTATTGTATCGGTTGTGGTAGGTGTACCAGCGGGCATTTTGGCCTCAGCGTACACACGCCGTTGGCCAGATAAATTAATTAGCTCTACCACCATGATTGGTTACTCTATTCCGGTTTTTTGGTTAGCGCTGTTACTTATTATGATTTTTTCGCTCAAACTGGGCTGGTTTCCTATGTCGGGTAGAATGGGGTTACTATTTGAAATACCGCCTAATACCGGGTTTATATTAATCGATATTATGCTCGCAGGCTTCCCCTACAAAGGTGAAGCATTTATAGATGCACTGCATCACTTAACACTGCCAACCATAGTACTGGCCATGTTTCCTACCACTGTTTTAGTGCGCTTTACCCGCGACTCTATGCTTAAAGTAATGGATCAAAGCTTTATAAAAACGGCCAGGGCAAAAGGCCTTAATCGCCGCCAATTAATCATGCATCATGCGCTGCGCAATGCGCTATTGCCGGTAATAAAACAAATAGGACTGCAATTTAGTACGCTTATTACGCTTGCCATGATAACCGAAGTTATTTTTTCTTGGCCGGGTATTGGCCGTTGGCTAATCGATAGTATTTACCAACGAGACTACCCTGCTATTCAAGGCGGTTTAATGGCGGTGTCTATGTTTGTTATTATTGCCACTATTGTTGCCGAGCTTACATATACTCTGTTCGACCCAATTTCGCGGAATCAGGCACATGGTAAAGTTTAAATTATTTTCTGAAGAGTCGAATAAATCGCCGCTGGCGCGTTTTTGGCGCAAATTTAAAAACAATCACCCCGCCTTGGTGGGATTATGGATTTTTATGGCGTTTGCGTTATTGGCCGCCAGTGCGCCCTTTTTAGCACCGTATGGGGTTAATCAACAACATAGCGATGCTTTACTTATACCGCCGTCATGGCGAGAAATGGGCGATGTGCGCTTTATTTTAGGCACCGATGATTTAGGACGCGATGTACTCTCGCGCTTGATGAATGGCGCAACTTACACGTTTGGCTTATCGGTGGTGGCTGCATTTATTACCACCATTATTGGTGTGCTTGTTGGCACTTTTGCCGGCATTAGCCGCGGCCTTCGCTCAAGCTTTTTAAATCACTTGCTTGATATCACGCTCTCTATTCCGTCTTTGCTATTGGCGATTATTATTATCGCAGTGCTTGGGCCGGGCTTAATGAATACAGTGTGGGCCATTATACTGGCGTTATTACCGCAATTTATTCACTCTATTCGTAATTTAATTGTTGATGAGCTAAGCAAAGACTACATTACCGCTTTTAGGCTTGATGGTGCCTCTAACTGGCATATTTTGTCGCGGGGTATATTTCCTAATATTTATGAGCACATTGTGGTTATTTTTACCACCGCGCTTTCTACTGCTATTTTAGATATTGCCGCCTTAGGCTTTTTAAAACTAGGTGCACAGCCCCCAACTACCGAATGGGGCGCCATACTGGCTGAGAATTTAGGCCTTATATATTTAGCACCTTGGACCGTTGCGCTACCGGGTGTATTATTATTTTTAGCGGTTTTGTCTACCAATTTAGTAGGTGATGGCCTACGAAAAGTGCTTAAAGCACGTAAGGCTGATTAAATGCAATTACTCGACGTTAGAAATTTAACCATAGAGCTGCGTACCTCTGAAACGGTAATTCGCGCTGTAGACAGAGTCAGCTTTAGCCTAAAAGAAGGTGAAGTACATGGCTTGGTGGGAGAGTCGGGCTCTGGTAAAAGCTTAATAGCCAAAGCCATTGTTGGGGTACTTAACGAACGCTGGCATATAACAGCCGATAGAATGCATTGGCGCGGTGTTGATTTAATGCGCTTAACCCCAGAGCAGCGCAGAAAAACAGTCAGCCAAGACATTGCGATGATTTACCAAGACCCTAGCCGCTGCCTTGACCCGACCGCTAAAATATTTGACCAAATAGCCGAAACACTGCCTGAAACATCCACTAAAGGCTTTTTTTTAAAGCGCAATAGAGAACGTAAAGACCGCGTAAAAGCACTTATCCATAAAGTGGGTATTAAAAACCACGACGCTGTGCTTGATAGTTACCCGCACGAGCTCTCAGAAGGCGTGTGCCAAAAGGTCATGATTGCCATGGCCATAGCGCGCACTCCTAAGCTACTAATTGCTGATGAGCCGACTACAGCGCTTGAAAGCACCACCCGTGCACAGGTATTTAGGTTGCTAAAAAGCTTAAATCAATTAAAAAACATGTCTATTTTGATGATTTCTCATGAGCTTGAAGAAATAGCCGACTGGTCGCACGGTATTCATGTTTTATATTGTGGGCAAATGGTTGAAGCCGGCCCAACGCAACGTATTTTTCGCCAGCCTCGCCACCCTTACACGCAAGCGTTATTAAAAAGCTTACCCAATTATGAGCAAGGCTTAGCGCACAAAGAACCCTTTTATGCACTTAAAGGCACTATCCCTACTTTGCAACATTTACCTATAGGTTGCCGATTAGGCCCACGCTGCCCTCAAGCACAAAAAGAATGTGTAATTACCCCTGCACTTACTAAGCACCATGGGCATAGCTATGCGTGTCATTTTCCGCTTATTAAGGAGATGAAGTAATGCAACCGGTATTAAAAGTACAAGCGCTTTGTAAAACCTTTAACATACGTGCCGGTTTATTTAGCCGCAAAAAATTTGAGGTACTAAAAAATATCTCTTTTTGTGTGGGCAAAGGCGAAACAATCGCAGTAATCGGTGAAACCGGTGCGGGTAAAAGTACACTCGCTAAATTACTCGCAGGGGCCGATAGCGCCGACAGTGGGCAAATTTTATTAGAAAGTAACATTATTGAAGATGGCGGCGTGCGCGATGATCAATGTCGACATATCCGCATGATATTCCAAGACTCTGCTGCCTCGCTCAATCCGGGTCTCACCATAGGTGATATGTTAGATGATTGCTTGCAGTATAATACCGATTCAGACCAACTGGCTCGCCAAGAAAAAATAGATGCCACGCTTTCTAAAGTGGGGCTGCTAATCGATCATCAACATTATTACCCTCACATGTTTAGTGTAGGCCAATTGCAGCGTGTAGCGTTGGCGCGGGCGCTCATTTTAGACCCTAAAGTGGTGGTGCTTGATGAAGCACTGTCGGCTTTAGATCCCTCCGTTCGTGCGCAAACAGTTAACTTATTACTTAAGCTGCAAAAAGAAACCGGTCTAACTTATGTACTCATTACGCACCATTTAAGTTTAGTGCGCCATATCAGCGATCAGCTAGTGGTGCTTGAAAAAGGTGAGGTAGTAGAATATGGGCGTACCGAAGAGGTGTTTCAAAATCCGCAATCAAAAGTAACACAGCGCTTAATTTGCTGTTAATACTAAGCTTATATTTATAAAACAATACTGCCTAATTATTTTACTAAGCACATTGAAGTTATAAAAAAGGCGCGTTACTTATAAAGTAACGCGCCTTTTTTTAATGTATCGCGATTATTCTGCTGCTTGCTCTACCACAGGTAGATTTAGCTCAGCTTTAGCCTTTAAAGACTCAATAAACGCTAAGTAGTTTTTGTTAGCTTGCGCCATAGTAATGTTTTGCTGTACTTGCGGGTCGATATTTGCGGTTACTTGCGCATCGCTTACCGATTTAAGTGCAACAATTGCCGCATCACCGTTGTTTAAATCAACCACGTCTGTGCTTGGTGCATCATTAGGACGAGGCATTTTAAACGCTTGCGTTACAATAGCAGGCGAAACCGTGTAGCTTTGACGCGTTAAGCTCGCTTCTTCACGTACCGTTAGGTTTTGCTCACTGGCCACATCGCTTAGCGTTTTACCCGCTTGAACTTGTGCAAATAACTCACGTGCTTTTTCTTTAGCAAGTGTTGATGCTTTTTCATTAACTAAACGTGTTTTGATTTGCTCACTCACTTGCGCAAGTGGTTTAGTTGCAGATGGCTCGTATTTATTTACACGTACTACAATAACGTGCTCATCACCTAGCTCAATCACTTCTGAGTTTACTTTATCTTCAAGTAATTCTACTGAGAACAACTGAGAAATTACCGCAGGTGTATTAAGTGGCTCTGGCAATGCATTACGTGCAACAAGTGGCGTGGTTTTAACTTCAACGTCTGCCACTTCTGCTGCATCGTCTAAACGGTCAGAAATCTCAAATGCTAAGGCACCCATTTCTGTTTGCTTTTCGTAAAACGCATCTACTTTTTCAGTTTGCTCAAGCTCTGCACGTAAGTCGGCTTTTACGTCGTCATACGCTTTCACTTGCTCTGGCTGTAAGTCAGTAAGTTTAATAATGTGATAACCAAACTCTGATGCTACAACTTCTGAAATATCACCTTTGTTTTGAAGCGCAAATGCAGCATCTTCAAAAGCAGGGTCCATTACATCGCGCTCAATCCACTCTAGGTCGCCGCCCATTTCGCCACTCACAACATCATCAGATGATGACTCTGCAAGCTGTGCAAAATCAGCACCTTGTTCTAACTGCTCATGTAATGCGTTGGCTTTTTCAAGCGCGGCATCATCATCTTCGCTGTTATCAATTAAAATGTGCGATACACGGCGTTTTTCAGGCTCGATGTATTGTGCTTTATTTTGCTCATAATACGCTTTTACGTCGTCTTCTGTTACCGACTCTACGGTGATATCTTGTGCTTTAAGCTCAATGTAATCAACCGATACACGCTCTGGCGATAAAAATTGTGATGCGTTTAGCTCGTAGTAATCAGCAATTTCTTGCTCAGATACGTCTACGTTTGCTTGTAACGCTTCTTTGCTTAACACAAGGTAGTCTATGCTACGCGTTTGCTGCTGCAGGGCTGCAGCGCGTTTAAGCTCGTTTTCAAGTGCAAACTCAGTACCAGCAACCGCAGACACTAATTGGCTGCGTGTCATGTCTTTACGTAAGTACTCACGAAAAGCATCTGGTTGAAAGTTCATTTGACGAATTACTTGTAGGTAACGGTCGTTATTAAATTTTTCACCAATTTGAAAGTACGGTAGTTCTAAAATTGTTTTACGTACGCTGTCGTCGCTTACGCGAAGGCCTAAATCTGCCGCTAATTGTGATTGCAATTCTTGTTGTACTAAGCGGTCAATTACACCTTGACGAATTTGCGCCATGTAATTTGGATCTGCACTGATTTGTGCAAAGTATTCGCCAAATTGTTGCTCTAAACGGCTACGTTCGTTTTGATAAGCACGATTAAATTCGGTTTGGCTAATTTTAATTCCATTTACTTCAGCAACGGGTTGTTCTGGGGTTTGACCTAAGTAACTACCGATCCCTGCTAAGGCAAAAGATAAAATCACCGCGCCTAAAATTATTTTGGCTACAGGACCCTGTGAGCCCTCTCTGATTTTCTCAAGCATTTGTTTATCTCTTATTGATCAAGGTATTTTACCTTGTCATATGTAAAAAAAGCGTATCTTACCAGATACGCTTTTTCACTTGAAGTAACTGGCGGTGAAGTTACTTAATTCATCGATTAGGATAATTAAGTTTATATACACTCGCCATAACTAATCTGTATTTAAACAGTGATTAGTTTACTGCGTCTTTCAGCGCTTTACCGGCTTTGAAAGAAGGAATATTTGCCGCAGCGATTTGGATAGTTTCACCAGTTTGTGGGTTACGGCCTGAACGAGCAGCACGCTCGCGTACTGAGAAAGTACCAAAACCTACAAGTGCAACTGAATCGCCATCTTTAAGCGCTCCAGATACAGACTCGATGAATGAATCTAGTGCACGACCTGCAGCCGCTTTAGAAATGTCAGCGTCAGCTGCGATTTGATCGATTAATTGAGATTTATTCACAATATCATCCTCTTTCATTGTTATTATCAAGAGCGATTGTTTTTTAAAGTAACATCACTTTTTTGAAAATTTTAGAGCAAACTTTTAATGCTCACATGATTATATTTTTCTTAAGCCTAGGCCCCATAAGGGCTAGGCTCGAAAACCAGTGCTTAACTTATCATACCGATTAGATTTGAAAAGCCCTTTAAAGCACTTTTTTTGGGTTTTTTATTGGTTTTTCGGTGTTTCGACTGAAAAACTCTCAACAGGATGCACTAAAGCTAACTTTAATACTTCATCAATCCATGTAACTGGGTGAACATCTAAGCCTGCCAGTACGTTATCTGGGATCTCTTTTAAGTCACGTTCGTTAATTTTAGGAATGATGACTGTTTTAATTCCACCACGATGTGCAGCAAGTAGTTTCTCTTTTAAACCACCAATAGGCAGTACTTCACCGCGCAGTGTTATTTCACCTGTCATTGCTACATCGGCTTTAACGGGGTTACCTGTTAAGCTCGATACTAAACCCGTTACCATTGCCGCACCGGCGCTTGGGCCATCTTTAGGGGTCGCGCCCTCTGGTACATGCACATGAATGTCACGTTTTTCGTAAAAATCGTTATTAATACGGAACGTATCAGCACGATTACGAACCACCGTCATGGCCGCTTGTATCGACTCTTGCATTACATCGCCCAGTGAGCCTGTGTAGCTTAGCTTGCCTTTACCTGGCACAGCCGCACATTCAATGGTCAGTAAATCGCCGCCTACTTCGGTCCACGCTAAGCCTGTTACCTGACCAATGCGGTCGCCGTCTTCAGCTTTACCGTAGTCGTAGCGCTGTACACCTAAAAACTCTTCTAGGTTATCTTGATTGATAGTGACTGTTTTAGTCTCTTTATCAAGTAAGATATTTTTAACGGCTTTACGACATAGTTTAGATACTTCGCGCTCTAAATTACGTACGCCCGCTTCACGCGTGTAGTAACGAATAATGCCAATAATTGCACTGTCTTCTATTACTAGCTCAGAAGGTTTTAAACCATTGCGTTTAACTTGCTTAGTAATTAAGTGCTCTTTTGCAATGTTTAGCTTTTCATCTTCGGTGTAACCCGATAGGCGAATAACTTCCATTCTGTCCAATAGTGGACCAGGAATATTAAAGCTGTTTGATGTTGCTACAAACATTACATCCGATAAATCGTAGTCTACTTCTAAGTAGTGATCAGCAAAGTGGCTGTTTTGCTCCGGATCGAGCACCTCTAATAGTGCTGAAGCTGGGTCGCCGCGCATATCTGATGACATTTTGTCGATTTCATCTAACAAGAATAATGGGTTTTTAACGCCCACTTTTGTCATGTTTTGAATCAGCTTACCTGGCATAGAGCCAATGTAAGTACGACGATGACCACGAATTTCAGCTTCGTCACGTACGCCACCTAGTGCCATACGAACATATTTACGACCCGTAGAGCGTGCAATAGACTGCCCTAGTGATGTTTTACCAACACCCGGTGGTCCTACTAAACATAAAATAGGCCCTTTAAGCTTATTAGTACGTTGTTGCACCGCGAGGTATTCAATTATGCGTTCTTTAACTTTATCTAAGCCGTGGTGATCGCTATCAAGAATTTTTTGCGCGCCTGCTAAGTCTTTTTTCACTTTCGAGCGTTTTTTCCATGGTACGTTAATTAACGTATCAATGTATGAACGCACTACAGTGGCCTCTGCAGACATTGGCGACATCATTTTAAGCTTATTAAGCTCAGCTGATGCTTTTTCTTTCGCTTCTTCTGGCATACCTGATTCTTCAATACGCTTTTTAAGCGCTTCAAATTCGTCAGGTACATCATCAAGCTCACCAAGTTCTTTTTGAATGGCTTTCATTTGCTCGTTGAGGTAGTACTCGCGCTGAGACTTTTCCATCTGCTTTTTCACGCGGGTACGAATTTTTTTCTCAACTTGCAATAAGTCTATTTCACCTTCCATCAGTGCCATTAAGTATTCTAAGCGCTCTGTAACGCTTGAAATTTCTAACACTTTTTGTTTTTCAGGCACTTTTAATGGCATATGCGCTGCCATTGTATCGGCAAGGCGTGCTGGCTCATCAATACCTGAAACAGAGGTTAATACCTCAGGTGGAATTTTTTTATTAAGTTTTACATAGCCTTCAAACTGGCTAACAGCGCTGCGGATGAAAATATCTTGTTCTTGCTCATCCACTGAATCAGATTCGATGAACTGAGCATTCGCTACAAAAAACTCATCGTTATCTACAAATTCTTCAATTTGTGCGCGCTGCGTACCTTCAACTAAAACTTTAACTGTACCGTCTGGTAACTTTAATAACTGAAGTACAGTAGCAATAGTACCGATACGGTAAATATCGTCTTGCTCAGGTTCGTCTACAGTTGCATCTTTTTGTGCAACCAAGAAAATTTGTTTGTCTTTATCCATTGCCGCTTCGAGGCATTTTATTGATTTTTCACGGCCTACAAAAAGCGGGATCACCATGTGCGGATATACCACAACATCGCGCAGTGCTAACACTGGGATTTCGACTCGATCGGTTCTCTCAAGCGTCATTATAGTTTCTCTTCGCACTTCATTTATTTAAAAGATTACTCAAGTATATGGGGATAATCTAATTAAAGTTCAACAATTTTCCCCAACTCGTTCAAATTAATTATAAAAAAAGGAGCCTAAGGCTCCTTTTTTATACAAATAGCTTAAAAACTACTCTGATGCAGCTTTATCTTGATTATTGTTTTCATAAATCAAGATTGGGTCAGATTCACCTTTAATCACGGTTTCATCTATAACCACTTTGCTTACATCATCCATTGATGGCAGCTCATACATAGTATCAAGCAGTACGCCTTCAACAATTGAGCGAAGTCCGCGAGCACCTGTTTTACGCTCCATTGCTTTGTGAGCAATAGCGCTTAGTGCATCATCACGGAACTCTAATTCAACGTCTTCCATACCAAACAATACAGAGAACTGTTTAGTAATGGCGTTTTTAGGTTCACTTAGTATTTGTACAAGTGCCGCTTCATCAAGCTCAGTTAATGTAGCAACAACAGGTAAACGACCAATAAACTCTGGAATTAAGCCGTACTTAACTAAATCTTCTGGCTCTACGTCTTTAAATGTTTCGCTTAAAGAGCGGCTCGACGCTGACTCTTTAACGTTAACACCAAAGCCAATTCCGGTATTTTTATGGCTACGCTGTTCGATTACTTTATCTAGGCCTGCAAAGGCACCACCACAGATAAATAAAATCTTAGAGGTATCAACCTGTAAAAACTCTTGCTGCGGGTGCTTACGACCACCTTGTGGTGGTACTGAGGCAACCGTGCCTTCAATTAGTTTAAGCAGCGCTTGTTGTACGCCCTCACCCGACACGTCACGTGTAATAGATGGGTTATCTGATTTACGCGAAATTTTGTCAATTTCATCAATGTAAACAATACCTCGTTGCGCTTTTTCTACATCGTAGTCACATTTTTGTAGCAGTTTTTGAATGATGTTTTCTACATCTTCACCTACATAACCGGCTTCGGTTAGTGTAGTTGCATCTGCCATAGTAAACGGTACATCAAGTAAACGCGCAAGTGTTTCTGCCAGTAATGTTTTACCACTACCTGTAGGGCCAATAAGCAAAATGTTACTTTTACCTAGTTCTACTTCTTGCTTTGTAGATTGGTTGCGTAGGCGCTTGTAGTGATTGTATACCGCTACAGACAATACTTTTTTAGCATGGTCTTGACCAATTACGTAGTCATCTAAGTGATTACGAATTTCTTTTGGCACAGGTAGTTTATCAGACGAATTATGCTTAGGAGCAATGTCTTTGATTTCTTCCCTGATAATATCGTTACACAGCTCTACACATTCATCACAAATGTATACTGAAGGACCTGCAATTAATTTACGCACTTCGTGTTGGCTTTTGCCACAAAAAGAGCAGTATAACAATTTATTACTTTTGTCGCCGTCTGTAGGAGTGTCAGACATTCAGCTACCTCTTTTATACGTTGGCTGCCAAATAAGGTTGGCAACTATTTCAAATTCGCTTTTAACTATACCAAAATTTACTGGTTTTCGCATAGTAACTCAAAGTGGCAAGCAATTATTTGCTTGCCTACACGCTTACTTGCTTTCGCGACTTGTAAACACTGAGTCAACCAGGCCGTAATCTACAGCTTGTGATGCACTCATAAAGTTATCACGGTCAGTATCGCGTGAAATAACATCTAATGGCTGGCCTGTATGCTCTGCCATTAAGCGGTTAAGTTTGTCTTTAATAGACAGAATTTCTTTTGCGTGTATTTCAAAGTCAGATGCTTGACCTTGGAAACCACCTAACGGTTGGTGAATCATTACACGTGAGTTTGGTAAACAAAAACGCTTACCTTTAGCGCCAGCAGTAAGCAAAAATGCGCCCATGCTTGCCGCTTGGCCAACACAAATTGTACTTACATCTGGTTTGATGAAGTTCATTGTATCGTAAATTGCCATACCAGCGGTTACCGAACCACCTGGTGAATTAATATATAAAAAGATATCTTTTTCAGGGTTCTCTGATTCTAAAAATAGCATTTGCGCTAAAATTAGGTTTGCCATGTTGTCTTCAACTTGGCCCGTTAAAAAGATAATTCGCTCTTTTAATAGACGCGAATAAATGTCATACGAGCGCTCACCTTTAGCTGTTTGTTCAACAACCATAGGGACTAATGCATTTAGGGGATCTGTCATACCAGTGTTCATACTTTTTTAATTCCTTATGCGCTTATGCTTTTTCTTACTAAAGGAAGCATAGTTATCATTTTTCGCAAATTATGGGGCACAAACTAAAATGGCCCGGGCACACTGCATAAACAGAGTAACACGAGCCATTTAATCGTTAGCGAGCGCTTAAGTCAATGACTTATTAAGCACCTTGCTGAGGATTCATGATGTCATCAAATGCTTTTTCAACGTCAGACACGTTTGCTTTAGCTAAAATAGCTTCAACAGCTTGCTCTTCCATTGCAACATTACGCATTTGCTGCATAAGTTGATCATTTGCTTTGTAGTATTCTACTACTTCAGTTGGATCTTCGTAAGCAGATGCAACTGTAGCAATTAATGCTTCAACTTTTTCATCATCAACTTTGATATCGTTTGCTTTGATCACTTCACCTAGTAATAGGCCAGTTTTAACGCGAGTTACAGCTTGCTCGTGGAACAATTCAGCTGGAAGCTCAGGCATGTTTTTAGCGTCGCCACCAAAACGTTGAGCTGCTTGCTGACGTAATGCGTCAACTTCTTGATCAATAAGTGCTTTAGGCACTTCGATTTCGTTGTTTTCTAAAAGACCTTTAATCGCTTGGTCTTTCACGTTAGCTTTAACCGCTTGGTCTAGCTCACGTGTCATGTTCTTTTTAACTTCTTCTTTAAGCGCGTCTACGCCGCCTTCGGTAACACCGAACTTAGTTGCAAACTCTTCGCTTAATTCAGGTAGCTCTTGTGCTTCAACTTTTTTCACTGTGATAGTGAATTGAGCCGCTTTACCTTTCAGGTTTTCAGCGTGGTAATCTTCAGGGAAAGTTACATCAGCAACTACTTCTTCGCCTGCTTTTTTACCAACGATGTTGTCTTCAAAACCTGGGATCATACGACCTTGGCCAAGCTCAAGTGGGAAGTCTTCAGCTTTGCCGCCTTCAAACTCTTCACCGTCGATAGTACCTACGAAATCAACTGTTACACGGTCGTTTTCGCCAGCAGCTGCGTCAACATCAGCCCAAGAAGCGTGTTGCTTACGAAGTGTTTCTAGCATGTTTGCTAAATCTTCGTCAGTTACTGTTACCGCTGGTTTTTCTACTGCAATTTTGTCTAAACCTTGAACTTCAACTTCAGGGTATACTTCAAACGTTGCTGTAAACTCTAAATCTTTACCTGCTTCAAGTGATTTAGGTGCAAATGATGGTGCGCCAGCAGGGTTAATTTTTTCAGCAACAATTGCTTCAATGTAGTTACGCTGCATTACTTCGCCAGCTACTTCTTGACGAACCGCAGGTCCAAAACGCTTGTTAATTACTGAAACTGGTACTTTACCAGCACGGAAGCCATCGATACGCTGCGTTTTTGACAGTTGTTGTAAGCGTTTTTTTACTTCGGTCTCAACGTTCTCTGCAGGAACGGTGATGGTCAGACGGCGCTCAAGGCCTTGAGTCGTCTCAACAGAAACTTGCATGATTTACCTCAATATTCAATTTTGGCGACTGTTCGCCTTCCTTACAAACAAAGTAATCTTCATGAGTCTTGATAAATTTTAAAGCGATTTTTCACTAAAAAGCATCCGTCACTACCATGAGATCCCATTGCTGCTCTGCCCTTCGGGCACTATGTTAAACAATAGACGCGGCATTATAACCTAATAATTATGATAGTCGAGTGTAGGGGGCAATTATTTGGACTAGTTTAGCTACGATCGAGACCAACTGCGTAAAAAACAGACTAACTGGTTCGTTAAAGCGATATTTTAGTAGGAAGTAAATAGAAGTTATTGTTGAGTGATTACTCGTTTACTTTCTTTAAGGTTAAGAAAGTGGTCGGCGATGCAGGATTTGAACCTGCGACCCCTTGGACCCAAACCAAGTGCGCTACCAAACTGCGCTAATCGCCGATAATAGTGTTGAATACTTAAATGTTGAATTTAAGACCACTTATGAGAAAGTGGTCGGCGATGCAGGATTTGAACCTGCGACCCCTTGGACCCAAACCAAGTGCGCTACCAAACTGCGCTAATCGCCGATACTCGAAGTAAATTGGGGTGACTGATGGGGCTCGAACCCACGACAACCGGAATCACAATCCGGGGCTCTACCAACTGAGCTACAATCACCACGGTATTTACTTTGTTTTCAAATGGCGCACCCGGAAGGATTCGAACCTTCGACCAACGCCTTAGAAGGGCGTTGCTCTATCCAGCTGAGCTACGGGCGCATCGAAAACTTCATAGTTTGCCTGTAAGCTATTCTATTATAAAAATAAAAGAAGTGGTCGGCGATGCAGGATTTGAACCTGCGACCCCTTGGACCCAAACCAAGTGCGCTACCAAACTGCGCTAATCGCCGATGCTTACGATTGCCTGCGAGTGACCTCGTTGACAACGGGGTGCATAATAGTGATTTGCCTGGGAGAGGTCAAACGTTTTTTGCATAAAATAAATCAATCGGTCATTTTTAGTTCATAATGGTTAAATATTGCAAAACTAAGCTGAAATTTAGACGCTTTTTTTGAAAACACCGGTTTATAACCTAAAAGCAACTTGGCGCTTCGGGCCTTTTCTGCGAAAATAGCCTGCATATTAAAAAAGCATTAATAAAATTAATTTTTTGCATACACCCCTCTTTATATGCAGATGCTTTTAAAATATAAGTATCGAAGTTTATTTAACCCCAATTAAAGGTCCCCCATGACGGCAAACATCATTGATGGTAAGGCAATCGCAAAACAAGTACGTAGTGCAGTGGCTGAGCGCGTAAGCGAACGCGTTGCAAACGGTTTACGTGCACCCGGTTTAGCAGTAGTACTGGTAGGGCTTGACCCTGCAAGCCAAGTTTACGTTGGCTCTAAGCGTAAAGCGTGTGAAGAAGTAGGATTTATTTCAAAGTCATTTGATTTACCAGCGCAAACCAGCGAAGAAGAACTACTAACATTAATTGATGAGCTAAATAATGATGGCGAAGTAGATGGTATTTTAGTGCAACTACCGCTACCTGAAGGCCTAGATGCTGAAAAGATTTTAGAACGTATTACACCACATAAAGATGTAGACGGTTTTCACCCTTACAATATTGGCCGCTTAGCGCAACGTATGCCGGCGCTGCGCCCATGTACACCCAAAGGGATTATTACCTTATTAGATTCAACGGGTGTGCGTTACAAAGGGATGCATGCGGTAGTTGTTGGTGCCTCTAATATTGTTGGTCGCCCTATGTCGCTTGAGTTATTACTTGCCGGTTGTACTACAACGGTATGTCACAAATTTACACAAGACTTAGAAACCCATGTGCGCCGCGCAGACTTATTAGTAGTGGCCGTAGGTAAACCTGAATTTATACCTGGTGAGTGGGTAAAAGAAGGTGCGATTGTGATTGATGTAGGTATTAACCGTTTAGATACAGGCAAGTTAGTGGGCGATGTTCAGTACAGTGTTGCAGAGCAAAAAGCTGATTTTATTACCCCTGTACCGGGTGGCGTTGGCCCAATGACTGTAGCAAGTTTAATTGAAAATACCCTCGAAGCATGTGAAAAATACCACAGTTAACTTAATGCCTTAGCATTAAAAAAGGGTTGCCAACTGGCAACCCTTTTTAGTTTAAAAGCTACTTTAACGCATTTACGCTTTACGCCATGTTGTTTTACCTGCTGAGTCTTCAAGCACGACACCGAGTGTATTAAGTGCATCACGTGCTTCATCTGCAGCGGCCCAATCTTTGTTTGCGCGCGCTTCATTACGTTTTACAATCAGCGCTTCGATAGTGGCCACTTCATCATCATCTTGCCCGCCTTGCAAAAACGATTCAGGTGCTTGCTGGGCAACACCAAGCACTTCGCCTATGCTGCGTAGCACAAATGCTAATTGACCCGCTTGCTGTGTATCGGTGTCTTTAACACGGTTTAGCTCTTTAGCCAGTTCAAATAACACCGGTAACGCCTCTGGTGTATTAAAATCATCATTCATGGCTTTTCTAAATTTAGCCACGTACTCATTGTTTTCAATATCGCACGTTATTGGCTCAACACCACGAAGTGCTGTGTAAATACGTTCAAGCGATGAACGTGCTTGATCTAAATTCTCTTGCGAGTAATTTAGCTGGCTACGGTAATGCCCTGAGATTAAAAAGTAACGAACTGATTCAGCGTCATATGTTTTTAGTACCTCACGCACAGTAAAAAAGTTGTCTAATGATTTAGACATTTTTTCTTTATTTACTTGTACCATGCCTGTGTGGATCCATGTATTTACATACTTACCATTGTTTGCACAGCATGATTGCGCAATTTCGTTTTCGTGATGCGGAAACTGTAAATCAGAGCCGCCACCGTGAATATCAAAATGCTCGCCTAAATGCTTTGAGCTCATTGCTGAACATTCTATATGCCAACCCGGACGCCCTGCTCCCCACGGTGATGACCATGAAGGTTCGCCTGCTTTTGCTTTTTTCCACAATACAAAATCAAGCGGATCGTCTTTATCCTGTGCAACCTCTACGCGAGAGCCTGCTTGGAGCATACTTAAATCTTGCTGCGATAGTGCGCCGTACTGCTCAAACGTAGAAACATCAAAAAGCACGTCACCGTCGTTTGCTACGTACGCATGGCCTTTTGCAATTAAGCGCTCAACCATTTCGATAATTTCATCCATATGGTTTGTAACCGTAGGTTCAATATCTGGGCGCAGCATGTTTAGGCTATCAAAGTCTTCGTGCATGGCTTGGGTCATACGCAAAGTTAGGTCATTAATTGACTCGCCATTTTCGTTTGCGCGTTTAATTATTTTATCATCTACGTCGGTAATATTACGTACGTATTTTAAGTCGTACCCAAGGTGGCGAAGGTAGCGGACAATAACATCAAACCCGACAAATGTACGCGCATGACCGATATGACAAAAATCATAAATGGTGATACCACACACATACATGTCGATTTTGCCTTCGACCATAGGTTTAAACTGCTCTTTTTGTCGCGTGAGTGTGTTGTATATTTGTACCATTTACTTTTAGTCCTTGACTGTTTGCTGAGTTGGCTATGTTAACACTTGAAAAGCCCCCGCTCTAGCGCTTTTTATACCCAAACCTCTTCAATACGCATGTTTAAGCAGCAATTAAAACCAATTTAGGCAAGGCCTTGATTGTATGTAATAGAGGTTCTGTTGTTAAAATTAATAACACTGTAAAAATCAGTTTTAAACCACCCTGTTTATTGCTTAACAGGCTCTTGTTCTGTGCATGGTTATATATTGAAAAAAAATACCACAACGGCCAAATACCGCCTCGATATTAACCCCCTGTAAAACGCACAAGTATATACCTTGGGCAGCTTTGGATATATTGAACAAGCACTTTGTTTATCTTAGTTAACTAAGATAAAATAGCGCGACTAATTAAACCAGATATAGGAAACCACATGGTTGTTCTACACACTAATTTTGGTGACATCACCATTAAAATGTTTGAGCAAGAAGCTCCAAACACAGTTAAAAACTTTTTAGAGTACGCAAACTCAGGTTTTTACAACGGCACTATTTTTCACCGCGTAATTGACGGCTTTATGGTGCAAGGCGGTGGATTTGTACCTGGTATGGAACAAAAAGACGTTAACGACCCAATTCAAAACGAAGCAAATAATGGCCTATCTAATAAAGTAGGTACATTAGCAATGGCGCGTACGCCTGATCCACATTCAGCAACAGCCCAATTTTTTATTAACGTTAACGACAACGACTTTTTAAACCACAGCAGCGAAACTTCGCAAGGCTGGGGTTACTGTGTATTTGCTGAAGTAGTTGAAGGCATGGACGTAGTAAATAAAATTAAAGGTGTAGCAACAGGCAGCGCTGGTTTTCACCAAGACGTACCGCTTGAAAATGTAATCATCGAAAACGTTACTGTAAGCTAAACGTTTACTCATATACTGAGTAATTAAGCGGGCATGGTACATTATGTATGCGCCCGCTTTTATTTAACCTAACTAGATGCCTCTATGACTTCTCAAACCTACTTTATTGCAGACTTACACCTAAGTGAAAACCGCCCAGATATTAGCGAGGCCTTTTATCGCTTTATAAATACGCACATTATTGGTAAGCCCGTAGATGCATTGTATATTTTAGGTGATTTTTTTGAAGTATGGGTTGGGGATGACTACGTAACAGAATTGGCTAGTGAGGTAGCAAAGCATTTAAAAGCCGTTAAAGATGGCGGAACACCAGTGTACTTTATACACGGTAATCGCGATTTTATTATGCGTGAGCAATACGCTAAACGCGCAGGTATGGTATTGCTAAACGAGCAAACGGTTATAGATTTATATGGCACTCCCACTGTTATTTTACACGGTGATGAAATGTGTACCCAAGATATTGAGTATCAAAAGTTTCGTAAAAAAAGTCGCGGTTGGTGGTGGCCTAAATTAATGTTAGCAATGCCACTATGGTACAGAAAAAAAATTGCTCGCAATGCCAGAGAAAAAAGCAAATTAAGCCAAGCCGACAAACCCATAGAAATTTTAGACGTAGTAGATGACGCCGTACTAGCGATGTTTGCCAAGTATAATGTAAGCAACATGATACACGGCCACACCCACCGCCCTAACGTACACACTTACACTGTAGGTAAGCAAACACTAACACGCACTGTGCTTGGTGATTGGTATACTCAAGGCTCATATTTAGTGGTTACTCCACAAGGTCAAAAACTCATTAATACGCCCTTCGCATAATCTCAAATCCTGACTATTATTTAAGTACTTTTTGGTAATAGGATAAGGATATATGTATAAAGCTATTTATTGTTTGGTGCTTTGTTGCATTTTTTCCAAAGGGTACGCCTCAGAAAATTGGCAGCTTGTCGCCGAAAACTCCCCACCCTATATTGGTGAGCGCTTAATTGATAACGGCTGGGTTACTGCCTTAACTAAAGCGGCCTTAGCTAATCAAAATATTAATAACGACATCGAGTTTACCAGCTGGAACAGGGCGCTGGAGCTTACCAAAATAAATAAAAAAGATGCAATTTTAGGCGCTTTTTATACAAAGTCGCGTACTGATCTTTTTTATTATTCTCGCCCACTTGCTAACGTATACGTTGGACTATTTAAGCTCAAAGACAGACAAATAAACTATGACGGCAGTATGGACTCTTTACAGCCATACAGTATTTGTAAAGGCGTTGGCTATGCAGTAAGTGAAGTTTTTTCTGAAAGTAATGGCCTGGCCGTAACCTCAACTCGCGGGTTAATTAACAGTTTATATATGCTTCAAAAAGGACGAATAGACTTAGTAGCAGGCACTAAAGAAGTGGGTGAATACTGGTTAAAAAACACCGAAAAGCTTAATGAACCCGGCGCGCCACAAGTTGAATATATTTCGCCCGATTTAGAGCATCATCAACTGCATGTTATGTTTCCAAAGTCTGACCCTGATGCAAAACAAAAAAGAGACGCGCTTGAACAAGGCTTTTCTACTATTTTATACAATGGCACCGCAAAAGAGCTATTAGTAAAACATGGCTTTTCTCAAAGCACGGCGCTTGAGCTCATAGACTTTATAGAAAGAAGTAGCACACCTAACTAGCCGGTGTGCTTAAAGAGCTAAATAGCACCACTTTAGTTAGTAACTAGTGCAGGTGCGCCACTGTGAAATTTAAAGTCTTCATCAGGGCTAGTGATCAAATCAGCCTCAATTTTACCAAAAAAGTCTACTCGCTCAGTAATATCAAAATCAGCAATTTCTTGTGCCAGTGTTAAGTAATCTTGATAATGGCGCGCCTCAGAGCGAAGCAATGAAATATAAAAATCGCCTAAGCGTTTATCAACATGTGGAGCAAGTGCAGCAAAACGCTCACATGAGCGAGCCTCAATATAAGCACCTACAATTAGTTTATCGACTAATGCATTAGGCTCAAACGTTTTAACGTTACGTAGCATCCCTTTAGCGTAACGACACGGTGTAATACTGCGGTACTCTACTCCATACTCGTCCATTATTTCGAGCACTTGATAAAAGTGATGTAATTCTTCTTTTATTAGCATCACCATTTTATCTATTAAATCTTGCCCGTAAGGTGAGTTAGACTTTGGGATAATAGATTTTGTAAGTTTATTTTTAGCCGCTAAATCACGCCAATTACCTTCGCGTTTATAAATAAGTGTTTCAAAGGGCTTTAGCCATTCAAGTAATGCATCGCTGCTGTCTTTATCTACCGCGTACTTACGAATTAAAAACATTGCACTTTGCGCTGCTTTTAACTCACAAATTAAGTGATCGATTAAAATAATCGATAAATTTTCTTTTTTTACTGCCTCAATAACCCATTCATTTGGGGTTTCACACAATAAAAAATTATTAATAGGGGCTAAAAGTTCGCTATGTGGCACAGGGCTGCTCGTTACTTCAAATAATAAAAAGCCATTTTAACACGAAAAATAACGAAGAATAAAACGAGCTAAAACAACCTCTTTAAAATGTTAATAAGCAGTTAACTTGACTTTGTATATGAACTAAACCATAAATATAGGTGCTGTATAAAAAACAAACTAACTAAAACTAAATTATAACCAACAGTAATACGTTCCTTTTATGGAGTACCGCTATGATACTGAACCACCTGTGGGGCATTTATGCTCATCCACTCGAAGAATGGCAAACAATAGATAACCGCCACGAAAGCCTGACTTATAGCCTGTCGCATATTTTACTTATTGCATTATTTCCATCGATTATGGGGTATTACTCATCGGTGTATTTAGGCTGGAGTATTGGTGCGGGCAACCCAGTATTTTTAACACATGACAGCGCATTGCTAATTGCCGTGGCTATGTATGGTGCGTTAATAGCCGGTGTGTTTGCACTGGCCTATTTAGCCCATTGGATGGCCGTTACATTTGGTGCTAAACCTACCTTTACACAAACGCTTGAACTTGCCGCTTATACTGCTACACCCGTGTTTATGTCGGCCTTAGCCGCTTTTTTACCTGAGCTGTGGTTTGTTGTTTGCGTAGGTATGATTGCCCTAGCCTACTCGGTGTACTTGCTTTATACAGGCGTGCCAATACTAATGCATATTCCACAAGAGCGCGGCTTTATTTATGCCAGCTCTGTTGTTACCTGCGGGCTAATTTTATTGGTAATAATTTTAGCTGTAACCGCAATACTTTGGACTAACGGCATTGTGAGTCCAATGTTTACCTAATCAACCACGTTGTTTGATATGAAGTGTTCCCTTTCTTTCCTTCGCAAAAAAGGAGCTAATTAGCTCCTTTTTTTATGTCTGATTATATTTAATCACACATTAATCAGCTTCGTTGGCATCTTGATTGTGTATTTCAAGGCCTGATGACATGGCGTTTTCACGGTTACTTTTAGCCGAGTCGTTACGCAATTGATCAATATGATTTAAGTAATCTTGATCGATATCGCCAGTAATGTATTGCCCATCAAATACAGAGGTTTCAAACTTAGTAATTTCTGGGTTTTCTTGGCTTACAGCGGCAATTAAATCGTTTAGTGATTGAAAAATTAAGCCATCAGCACTGATGCTTTGGTTAATGTCTTCAACTTCGCGGCCATGCGCAATAAGCTCTGCGGCAGATGGCATATCAATACCATACACATTAGGAAAACGAATTTCTGGTGCTGCTGAGGCAAAATACACATTTTTTGCTCCGGCTTCACGGGCCATTTCTACAATTTGTGCCGAGGTTGTACCGCGTACAATTGAATCATCAACCAGTAAAACGTTTTTACCTTTAAACTCACGGTCAATCGCATTTAGCTTTTGACGCACTGACTTTTTACGCATTTCTTGGCCAGGCATGATAAATGTACGACCAATATAACGGTTTTTAACAAAGCCTTGGCGGTAAGGTAAATCAAGCATGCGGGCAATTTCTAACGCCACATCGCATGAGGTTTCAGGAATTGGGATAACAACATCAATGTCTTTATCGCTCCACTCACGCGCAATTTTTTCACCCAGTTTAGTACCCATGTTTACACGCGTTGCGTAAACCGACATACGATCGATGGTTGAATCAGGGCGAGCAAAATAAACAAACTCAAAAATACACGGCGCATAAGAGGCTTTTTCAGCACAACTTTGTGAATGAAATTGGCCATCTTCAGTTACGTAAATCGCTTCACCTGGTGCAACGTCACGCACAAATTCAAAGCCGTCGGGCTTTAAAGCGACGCTTTCTGAGGCAAACATGTACTCAGTACCTTTAGGGGTTTCACGCTTACCAAATACCAAAGGACGGATACCATTAGGGTCACGAAATGCTAAAACACCGTGGCCAATAATCATCGCAATAGCGGCATAGCCACCGGTTACTTTGTTGTTTACTTCGGTAACTGCAGTGAAGATGTCTTCAGCGTCTAAATGTAATTTGTCAGACTTACTTAGCTCATGTGCCATGATATTAAGTAGTATTTCTGAGTCAGACGTTGTATTTACGTGACGACGCGCTTCTGAGAACAGTTGCTGCTTTAGAGTTTCAGCATTGGTTAAATTACCATTGTGCGCAAGCGCAATACCAAATGGTGAATTAACGTAAAACGGCTGCGCTTCAGATGAACTTGACGAGCCAGCAGTAGGGTAACGTACGTGGCCAATACCAATTGTGCCTTGTAGTCGTTTCATATGGCGGGTGTGAAACACATCCTTTACTAGGCCATTTGCTTTGCGCAAGCTAAACGTATTGTTTTCAATGGTAATGATGCCCGCGGCATCTTGACCTCGGTGCTGCAAAACAGTTAAGCCATCATAAATCGCCTGATTAACAGGAGATGTTCCGACTATCCCAACGATACCACACATGTAATTTATCCTCGCCGATTAACGGTTTACTGAATTTAAAAAGCTCGAGTTGTTTTCTAGGTACGAAAAGAACCATTCAACAACAAAGCCAAATTCTGGAATCAAAATAGAATTGCCCCACCAGTGCGTGTTTGGTGCACCAGTAAAAGCATCAAGAAAGAAGAGTAACGCGCTCACGACCAACACGCCTCGTAACGCACCAAAAACAATGCCGAAGACACGATCGGTGCCAGATAAACCAGTACGTTGTACAAGCTCACCTAAAATGTAGTTTAGTAAACCGCCTAACAGTAGCGTCGCAAAGAAGAGTATGGCAATGGCCGCCGCATTTCTTAAAAGGGGTTCAGAAATACTTGTTAGGAAGGAAGCTAAATATTGGTAAAACAAACTAGAGATGATAAATGCGCAAGCCCATACTGCTAATGACATAGCTTCTTTAACAAAGCCGCGTATTAAACCGATGATGGTAGACAGTGCAATGATGCCAAGAATGGCGTAATCAACCCAGATCATATTAACCAATTAGTCGCTATTTTGGGGCGCATTCTATACCCAAACCTCGTTAATATGCAAGTTAAAGCGGGAGATAACCAGCAACTAGCACGTACAAAAACTTATCACTTTAACGGCTATTTTTAGCCCTTAAAAACAAAAAAAGCCTTACTATAGTAAGGCCTTTTAAAATCAATTAGAGACGCTGTATTGAGTGACTTTGCCGTTTAACTTAGTAAGCGCTTTAAGCTCGGGTAACTTTTTGGTCAGCTCCCCCTTATCAAGCGAGGGCCCAACAAACACTTTAGTCAATGTGCCGTTTGGCGTTTTAATTGGTTTTGTAAACGTTTTAAAGCCTTTCGCTTTAAGCTTAGCTTGTAAGGCCTTAACATTAGCCGCATGGGAAAAACTACCTAGCTGAATTACGTAAGCCATATCAGTGAGGTTTTCTTCACTTTTACGTGGTGCAATAGGTTTTGCTTTTACCGGCTCTGGCGCTTTCGCTACAGGCTCTGGCGCAGTTTGAGGCTCTATACTTGCTTCGGCTATTTCAGGCTCTGCTGCGTATTGGCTTTGCTTGCTTGTCAGCACATCGTCATCGGCAGCTATGTCTTCAATTTGCTCTTGTTTTAAAGGCTCAGCCTGCGCTACTTTTTCATCTATAGACTCTTGAAGGTCAATAGTTTTAAACTCAGAGCGTTCAGGGATAGCTTTAAAGCCCTCTTTGTAGTGGACCTTTTCGCCATCGAGTATATTAGGAATAAACACAATTGCTGCGATCACCACAATACTGGTTCCGACTAAACGATTTATAAAACCTGAGTTCACCGACTTTCTCTCTATTTTTTAAAGTAGTTTATAGCATCTGCAACAGTAAAAAATGACCCAAACACAATTAAAAGCGTATCACTTTGCTGTGTAGGCATAATTACATTAAGTGCATCGTGCACACTATTATAGCGTTCATGCGTGCCTGTATGAGGTATAGTTTGCAACGCCGCGGCCATATTTTCAACGTTATCGCCACGAGGTATATGCAAGCTAGTAAGAGACCAGTGATCAATTACATGGCTTACCTCTTTAAGTACACCCGCTTTATCTTTATCAGCAAGCATAGCGACTAATGCATGAATTTTAAAGCCTTTATCTTTATAGCTTGCAAGCTTTAGTGCTAAATAACGAGCAGATTCGGGATTGTGAGCTACATCGGTAAACACTAAAGGTGAAGTGCTTAACTGCTCAAAGCGTCCCTCAACAACTAAGTTAGCTAAACAATGCTTAATTACCTCATCACTTGGCAATAGATTTAGCACAGCTAAGGTTGTTAAGGCCGTTGCTGCATTTTGTGCAGGGATCGCTGGCTTATCTAACAGCAAATTATAATTTTTATATTGCCATGTAAAATGCGCTTCGTGCTCTTTGAATATAAAATCAGTACCGGATATAACCATGCCTGCTTTAATCTCAGCACCGTAATCGGTCATTGTATGTGGTATGTTTAAATCACCAATAATAGCCGGCGTGTTTTGACGAAATATACCTGCTTTATCATAAGCAACTAACTCTCGTGTATCGCCTAGGTATTCTTTATGATCTAAATCTATGGTGGTGATCACGCTTGCATAAGGTGTAACAATATTGGTGGCATCAAAGCGCCCGCCCAAACCAACCTCAAGCAGCACATAATCAACTTCAAAGCGTTTAAAAATAGCCAGCGCACCTAGTGTGCCATATTCGAAATACGTAAGCGCCGTGCTAGCGCGACCTTGCTCTAGCGTGTTAAAGGCATCCACATGGTATTGATCATCAAGCTCTTGGCCATTTATGCGCACACGCTCGTTGTATCTAATTAAATGAGGAGAGGCATACGTACCTACGCTGTAACCTTGCGCAAGTAATAGCGATTCTAAACAGCGTGCAGTTGTGCCTTTGCCGTTTGTGCCGCCAATAAGAATAATTTTGCTGGAAGTGTTTAATAAGCCAATGTTATTTGCAACAGTAGCAACGCGTTCGAGTCCCATTTCAATATTTGCAGGGTGAACACTCTCTAAATAACAAAGCCAATCATCAAGGCTTGATGATTGGCTAGGAATTGTATTTGTCATAGCGTGTAATCAGTAAAGCTGAAATTTACGCTACTCTATGCTCTTGTTCGGTAGAAGGCAAGTTCATAAATTTAGCAAGTACGCGTGCTAATGTGTCGCGCATTTCACGACGGTCAATAATCATATCAATTGCACCGTGCTCTAATAAGAACTCACTGCGTTGAAAACCTTCTGGCAAGGTTTCACGCACTGTTTGCTCAATTACGCGCGGACCCGCAAAGCCAATTAAAGCTTTTGGTTCAGCTACGTTAATATCACCTAACATCGCTAATGATGCAGATACGCCACCCATGGTTGGGTCGGTCATTACTGATATAAACGGCAGGCCTTTTTCGCTCATTTTAGCAAGCGCAGCGCTGGTTTTAGCCATTTGCATAAGCGACATAAGTGCTTCTTGCATACGTGCACCACCTGAGGCAGAAAAACACACTAATGGCATGTTGTGCTCTAAACATTGGTCTACGGCATCAACAAAACGTGCGCCTACAACCGAGGCCATTGAACCACCCATAAATGAGAATTCAAAAGCAACCGCAGCAACAGGAATACCTTTTAAGCGGCCCTTCATTGCTACTAACGCGTCTTTTTCGCCACTTGATTTTTGGGCTGCGCTAATACGGTCTGAGTATTTTTTAGAGTCTTTAAACTTTAATACATCTTTAGGCTCGTGCTCAGTGCCAAGCTCCGTGCGGTCACCCTCATCTAAAAAGTGCTCTAAACGTTTACGGCCGCTCACACGCATGTGATGGTCGCATTTAGGACATACGTTTAATGATTTTTCTAGTTCAGCTTTATATAAAATTGAATCGCAAGCTGTACATTTAGCCCAAACGCCTTCTGGAATTTCTTTACGACCTGACGACTTAGTCGTTTTAGGTAAGATTTTTTCTAACCAACTCATTTGCAACTCTCTTAATGCTGTTCTGTGTCGCGAGTCTGCTAATAAGTAGCAGACAGATTTTTTCAATTAAAACATGAATTACACAAACACGGTATAAAAAACTGGTCTTAGTAGTTAGATAAACGCTTATAAATTCAACACTAACATTCCGAGTCAGGTAAAAATAATGGCCCTAGTGGGGTTTTAGGAATATTAAAGTGTTCTGGGTAATCTACATCTACTAAATAAAGACCCGCGGCTTTAGCCGTGGCACTGGCTTTAGCACGCTCTTTTAAATCTAATAGCTCTTTTAACCATACAGGTTGGTGCTTGTGTAGGCCTATATCCATTAAACAGCCGGTAATATTACGCACCATATGGTGTAAAAAAGCGTTCGCTTTAATATCAATAATAACGTAATCGCCCTGGCGTTGTACCGATAAATGATGAATAGTTCTGTTTGCTGTATTAGCTTGGCAATGCAGCGCTCTAAAAGAGGTAAAGTCGTGCTCGCCAATTAAGTACTGACACGCCTCTTGCATTTTTGTTTCATCAAGTGGGTGATGAAAGTGCGTAACGCCTTCATTCATAACTGCGCCTCTATAAGCGTAATTATAAATAACATAACGATAACGACGCGCTGTTGCGCTAAAGCGTGCATGAAAGTCTTCACTAACAGGTTGAGCAAAACGAATCGCTATATCTTTAGGGAGTAGCGTGTTCATACCCATAGTAAATGCAACCATCTCACGGGGAGCATGGGTTTCAAAGTGTACAACTTGACCAGTGCCATGTACACCTGCATCTGTGCGGCCCGCACACACTATTTCAACCGGATGATTACAAATGCTCGACAACGCTTTTTCTACTTCTTGTTGTACGCTATTTACATGAGACTGACGTTGCCACCCACTGTAACGTGCGCCGTTGTATTCAACTCCAAGTGCTACTCGCATAATTACTGCTTTACCTACTGTGCTAATGAACGGGGCATTTTATGCTATCTCGCGGTGCAATAAAAGTAACCTCGTCTATTTATAGTCATTCGCAAAATTAAGTAATTTATTTTACCCAATAAAACACAGCGATAAGTTAGTGAGCTTTTAACGTCTTGGGTTTAATAAACATCTAAAACTAATTAAGTGCTTTTATAGGTTAGAGTTATTCGTACCTATAAAAAAACCGCATTAACAAAGCTAATGCGGTTTTTATAATCATGAATGCTCTAGTTAAGTTTAGCTTTTAAACTTTGCGCTTCTTCTTGTACATCTTCAGGGCCACTTTCAATAACATCTTCAATCACTTTAAGGGCTGAGTCAAAGTCGTCAATTTCAATGTATGCTCTTGCCAAATCAAGCTTGGCAGAATAACCACCGCTTTCTAAGTCAACATCTGTTGGGTTATCGCCTGCAAGTAACGAATCAAAGTCACTTAACCCTACGTCCATATTAACCTCGTCATAGGGTTCGTGCTCAAGTACTGAGTCATCGCTTTGCTCAAGTAGCGCGTCAATATCAACAAAATCATCGGTTGTAGCCTGCGGTTCAGTTTGCGAAGGCTCTTCTTGCACCGCTTTCGCTTCAACTTCAGTGTCTAAATCTTCGTTTAATAGGCTATCAAAGTCGACATCAAATTCGCTGCTATCTTCTAAATTTAACTCATCCGGTTCACCTAACTCACTAAGCAACGCATCAAAATCGGTTTGCGTTAGGTCAGCCATAAACTCATCGTCTAGCTGCTCGTCGGGTATAACGTCTTCATTAGTTTGATCATCAGCAGCCTGTGTTAGCTCGGCTTCTAATTGCGAATTTGTTATTTCATCTTCAACGTCTTCTGAAAGTGCTTGTTCTAAAATTGCATCGTCAAAATCAGGCTGTTCCTGCGCACTATCCGTTGTTTTCGCCTCACCTAGAGGTTCCTCTTGCGGTAAAGGCGCATCAAGCTCATCATCAATCAGCGGCTCGTCATCTAGGTCGGCTTCTAATGCATCAATACCAGTGTTACCAGCAAGTGCATTTGCTAAGTCTTGCTCAGCTTGGCTTGGCGCCATACCGCTTGCTTGTCCATCAAGTTCATCACCTTGTAACTCTTGCGGACTATATGATTGCTGATCATCTAAATCAATTTCGTCATCGTTATCAAGCTTTAACTCAGGGTACTCGTCAAGTTCTTCACTTGGAGTTACTTGCTCATCTAATAAAGCATTGAGCTCGTCATCTAGCTCATCAACGCTTTGCAATAAATCATCATCGAAAACCCCTTCGTCTTCATCCTTATTTTCAGATAAATCTAGCTGGCTTTCATCATCAGTTAATTCATCTAGTGATGACGGCACTTGAGCGTGGTTATCATCTGCACCTATATCATCGGTATGCTTCGGCTCAAGCTCCGACTCTGAAAAATCGTTATCAATGAGTAACTCATCATCAAAGTCGTCTTCTAAGCTATCTAATTCACTGCCTGAAAGTGCGTTTGCTAAGTCTTGTTCAGCTTGGCTTGGCTGCATGCCTGTTGCATCACCATCAAGCTCATCTCCCAATAACTCATCAGGAAGATATTGCTGTTGCTCTGTTACATCTAACGTCTCGGGCTTATCATCTGAAAAGTCTATATCATCACTAAGCGTATCATTTACAGCATCATTTTCAGGTTGAGTATCTAAAAGCGGACTCGCTGGTGTTTCTTGTGAATCAAGCGGATCGTCACCTAAATCAACCTCTACCTCTTCAATGTCATCATCAAGATCATCTAACGCCCAATCAGGGTTTTCAACATAGTCTTCGTCTGTAGCCTGCTGTAGCTCGTTGAGTAATTCATCAACACTTTTTAGGGTATCGTCAGTGTACTCTTCCTGTGCATCTTCTGGGTCGAGTAACGTTTCTGAACTATCTGTAAAGTCAGTGTTTTCAAGCAAGTCAGCATTAAGCTCTGGTTCTTCTACAAGCTCTGGCTCATCTGCAAGCTCAGGCTCTTCAACAAACTCAGGCTCCTCGCTAAGCTCAGGTTCATCTTCAAGCTCTGGTTCATCTTCAAGCTCCGGATGTTCTACAAGTTCAGGCTCTTCTACAAGCTCTGGCTCGCCTTCAAGCTCTGGCTCATCTGCAAGTTCTGGCTTATCTTCAAGCTCTGGCTCATCTGCAAGCTCTGGCTCATCTACAAGTTCAGGCTCTCCTACAAGTTCAGGCTCTTCTTCAAGTTCAGGCTCTTCTTCAAGTTCTGGCTCTTCTTCAAGCTCAGGCTCCTCTTCAAGCTCAGGCTCCTCTTCAAGCTCAGGCTCATCTACAAGCTCAGGCTCTTCTTCGAGCTCTGTCTCATCTACAAGTTCTGGCTCTTCTTCAAGCTCAGGCTCCTCTTCAAGCTCAGGCTCCTCTTCAAGCTCAGGCTCTTCTTCGAGCTCTGTCTCATCTACAAGCTCAGGCTCATCTACAAGTTCAGGCTCATCTACAAGTTCTGGCTCTTCTACAAGCTCTGGCTCTTCTAAAAGCTCAGGTTCTTCTACAAGCTCTGGTTCCTCGAGAAGCTCTGGCTCATCAATAAGTGAAGACGCTAATGTTTCAATATCATCTTCGTCAAAATCTTCCTGTGCATCAGCTAGATCTTCGACTGAATCAGCTAATGCGCTATCAATATCTCGCTCTGTATCATTATCTGTTGCTACTTGAGCGGCAGGTGAATCTTCAACTTCATCAATTAAGCTGTCTATGTCGTCTAAATCAAAGTCATCGCTCTCTTCAACTAGCGCATCAGCAGGAGCTTCTTCGGTTGTATCGCCGGCTTCATCAATTAAGCTGTCTATGTCGTCTAAATCAAAGTCATCGCTTTCTTCAACTAGCGCATCAGCAGGAGTTTCTTCGGTTGTATCGCCTGCTTCATCAATTAAGCTGTCTATGTCGTCTAAATCAAAGTCATCGCTTTCTTCAACTAGCGCATCAGCAGGGGTTTCTTCAATTGTATCGACCGCTTCATCAATTAGGCTGTCTATATCGTCTAAATCAAAGTCATCGTTTTCTTCAACCAGCGCTTCCGTAGGTGTTTCATCAGGTGTATCGCCTGCTTCATCAATTAGGCTGTCTATGTCGTCTAAATCAAAGTCATCGCTTTCTTCAACTAGCGCATCAGCAGGGGCTTCATCAGGTGTATCGCCCGCTTCATCAATTAAGCTGTCTATGTCGTCTAAATCAAAGTCATCGTTTTCTTTAACCAGCGCAGCATCAGCAGGGGTTTCTTCAGGTGTATCGCCTGCTTCGTCAATTAAGCTGTCTATGTCGTCTAAATCAAAGTCATCGTTTTCTTCAACTAGCGCAGCATCAGCAGGGGTTTCATCAGGTGTATCGCCTGCTTCATCAATTAAACTGTCTATGTCGTCTAAATCAAAGTCATCGTCTTTTGGTGATTCTTTATCAGCTTGTTGATCTAATAATTCATCAATATCAAAGTCATCATCCTCTTCTTGGGCAAGCTCTTCGCTTAAGGCGGCCAACTCATCATTGCTTTCTAAGCTGCTATCCGCGGTAGGTTGCTCAACCTCAGGCAAGTCAATTTCAGGCAGGCTATCGTCCTCATCAAATAAATCGTCTAGGTCGTCACTGCTTAAAATATCGTCCGAATCTTTTGTATCATCTAAATCAAGGTCAATTGATTCATCTTGTTTTTCATCTACAGGTTCATCAAAGCCCTGCTGCATGAAAACGTCTAACTCGTCCCCTTCACTGCCTTCGTCATCAAAAACAATATCATCACTTAATAGGCTTTCTAATTCGTCTTGATCGAGCAAGTTTTCTGAATCAGAAAATTCATCGTCTAACGCATCATCGAGAGAATCATCAAATGCAATATCATCCTCTGGCAAAATATCGTTGCTATGATTGTCATCTAGTTGAATATCTAAATCATCAAGAGGGTCAGGAATGATTGGATCGTCTAACGCATCATTACTTTGCGGCTCGTCTTCGGTAAAGCTGGGCGTTTGTGGCAGAAAATCATCGTCATCTTGAGTTTCTTCGTCTTTGTTGGCACGCTTTCGTAAAAACATCACCACAGCAAAAATAATTAATAACGCAGGAATGGTCATTAATAAAATAAGCACAAGTGGGTTAAACATTAAAGCGCCTAGGTCAAAAGATTCTTCTTTTGGTACTTCTTGCACTTTTTGCTGAGCTATTATTTCGTTTTGTTTTTCTATTAGCTCTTTTAGCTGCTTTTGAATTTCGCTGTCTTGACCTAGCTGTTCTTTTACATTGGCGAGCTCTTTTGAAATACCCGACAATTGTTTTTTGAGATTATTATTCTCAGCTAATATTTCTTCTACATTATTAACCGAGCTTTTAAATTGCTGCTGCAGCTCTACAAGCTTATTACCTTGCTGCGTTTTTATTTCATTTAATTCTTTTTGGATTTCTTTTTTAGCGTCGTCAACATCGGCTTTACGAGCTTGTGTTACTTTAGTTTGCGCGGCGTTAATTTCACTGGTGGTTAGTGTGCCATTTTTCTTTTTTTCCCACAGCGCATCATCTTGCTCTGAGCGTTGTTTAGCAAGCTGTGGATTTACGCGTCTAATTTCCGCTAAAGTGGGTATTTTTAAATATGCACCACTTTGCATGTGGTTTAGGTTTTGTTCTAAAAAAGAATTAGGGTTTTTGTTATACAAGGCTTGCATAACTTGGTAAATACTAACTGAGTTATCTGGGCGTACTTTGGCAGCAATACGCCATAGTGTATCGGTTGGCTTTATAGGCCCTATTGATCGCCCTTGCGCACCATAGTCAGCGCCTTTTGGCCCCTTTAATTGGGTGCTGTCTTGAGAGTAAATTGGAGTTACTACCAATGCAGACGCTAATATAATAAGTGAAGCTAAACCGCGCATGCTGATCCTTTAATGTGTAAATGTTAAATGCTTTGCTAATTATTTAGCTGCTCAACATTAATTATTCTTGCCGTAACCAGCCAAATAGCTGATCTACATTTGTTATTACAATCTATTTTTATTGCAAGCTCTATTCCAGTTACAAACTATAAACCAGTTGCGGCCTAATATCCATTGCAACGCTTTGAAAATAAATACCTTAAAACTTTATTCTTAATACTATTTTATCGTGATAGATCAAGGCGTTTAGTTTAGTAGCAACGCTAAGCGGCAATAATTTGACTCCCTTAAATACAAAAGCGGCAAACTATAAAAGTTTGCCGCTTAATTTACACGCAATGTTAGCGGGTATTTATAAGTAGTTAGCGATTAACTCTTCCGCTATTTGCACACTATTAGTGGCAGCCCCTTTGCGGGTGTTATCACTTACAACCCACATATTTAAACCATGAGGGTGCGAAATATCAGCTCGTAAGCGGCCTACGTAAACTGTATCATTACCACTGGCATCTGAAACCGCGGTTGGGTAATCGCCCTCATCTTCAATAAGCTCGACTCCTGGGGCATCATTTAAAAGCTGTTTAACGTGCTCAAAGTCATACGGCATGCGTGTTTCAATGTTGATTGACTCAGAGTGGCCAAAAAATACAGGTACACGTACACAGGTTGGGTTAACAGCAATAGTGGTATCACCCAAAATTTTATGCGTTTCGTTTACCATTTTCATTTCTTCGCGCGTGTAGCCGTTATCTTCAAAGGTATCTATTTGAGGAATAACGTTAAATGCAATTTGCTTAGGAAAAATTTCGTTTTCCATTGGGCGAGCATTCATTAAATTAGCTGTTTGTTTTGCTAGTTCATCTACGGCTTCTTTGCCTGCACCAGATACGGCTTGGTATGTAGATACATTAATGCGGTCAATACCATAAGCATCGTAAATTGGTTTAAGCGCTAGCATCATTTGAATAGTAGAGCAGTTAGGGTTTGCAATAATATTGCGATTTCTAAAGTCTTCAAGGCTGGCTGCATTAACTTCTGGTACCACTAGCGGTACTTCAAAATCATTTCTAAAATGTGAGGTGTTATCAATTACAACACAGCCCGCATCGGCTGCAATTGGCGCGTATTTTTCTGATACACTGCCACCAGCTGAAAACAAACCTATGTGTGCTTGGCTAAAGTCAAAGCCTTCTACGTCTTGCACTTCAATGGTTTCACCACGAAACTTTATGTCTTCACCTGCGCTGCGGCTACTGGCTAGTAAAAAAAGTTGGTCTACCGGAAATTTACGATCTTCCAGGGTTTCAATAATTTGACGACCTACTAAGCCTGTAGCGCCAAGTACAGCAACGTTATATTTTTGCGACATATTTTATCCTCTTTAAGCAGTGTTAAAACAACACTACTAGTTAAATTAGTTTGCGGTGTTAAAGCCAAGCTGAGCGAGTGCATCTGTATGCTGTGCACTCCCTTTTACCGTTAAAGTGCTAAACTCACGCCTGACTGGGTAGTTTTTACGTAAACTATCAAACCCGTCTTCTGCTAAGTTGCGCAGCAAAATGCCATCATCACGGCGTACGTCGTAAATTAAATGCACTAAACGCGCAATATCAGCCTCAGTAAAGCTGCTTTGTAAACTTAGGCTTGTAACAGCAGGTTGTGGTAAAAAATCAGCAAGAGATTTTTCTGCGGTTACGCCTTTTAATTTACACAATGCTTGGTACAGCATTTGTGTGCCGCGGGCTTTTCCTTCAAGGGTATGGCCAGCAATGTGCACGCTGGCATAGCGCACATGATCAAGCAATGGAATTAAAATGTTAGGCTCGTTTTCCCAAACATCCAAAACCAAATCTAAGTCTGCCCCTTGCTCCATAACCGATAACAAAGCTTGATTATCAATTACTTCTCCACGGCTCGCATTTATAACTGCTAACCCAGGCTTTAACGCTTTAAGGCGTTTTTCATCAATTAAATGATGCGTTTTGTGCTCACCGGTTTTAATCAGCGGTACATGAAAGGTAACCGCATCTACGCGCTCAAGTAGTTCGTCAAGCTCAACATGCTCGGCTAATAAGCCCTGCTCATGTTTAATTGGGTCACATAATAAAACATCAACATTAAGTGCTTTTAGTTTTTGTGCTAAACAGCTGCCAATGTTACCCACCCCAACAATACCTATTGTTTGACCACTTAAAGGGGCTGCGTTTTCTTGGCTTAAGGCAAACAAGCTACTTATTACATACTCAGCCACCGCCACTGCATTGCAACCTGGGGCACTACTAAAGGCAATGCCTTTATCGTTTAGTAACTGTGTATCTATATGATCAACACCAATAGTGGCGGTACCTACAAAGCTTAATTTATTAGCGTGGGCAAGCAAGTCACTGTTTACTTTAGTAACCGAACGCGTAAGTAATACATCAACATCAATTAACGCATCGGGTGTTAAGTTTCGTCCATCAAAGCGCGTTACCTCACCAAAGTCTGCAAAATACTGCTCAACTAAAGGCATGTTTTGATCGGCAAGAATCTTCATTGGGGAGTCCGTATGGCAAAATGAGGCGCTATTGTAACGAACAACCGAGCCATTACACAAACTAAAAAGCCGAGCAATGCTCGGCTTTTAATCACTATAAAGAGAAAACGAATTAACCTTTATATTTGCTCATAACTAATGTGGCGTTTGTACCACCAAAACCAAAGCTATTAGACATAACAGTATTAAGCTGTGCATCACGGCGCTCAGTTACAATGTTAAGGCCTTGTGCTTGCTCATCTAGCTCATCTACGTTAATAGATGGCGCTACAAAGTCGTTTTCCATCATTAGAATTGAGAAAATAGCTTCGTGAACACCCGCAGCACCTAGTGCATGTCCCGTTAATGATTTAGTCGCACTAATAAGCGGCGAGTTACCACCAAATACTTCTTGAATAGCGCCTAGCTCTTTAACATCGCCTACTGGCGTAGATGTACCGTGCGTGTTTAAATAATCAATTGGTGTATCAACACCTTGCATTGCTTGGCGCATACAGCGTACTGCGCCTTCACCTGAAGGTGCTACCATGTCGTAGCCATCAGATGTAGCACCGTAGCCTACAATTTCTGCGTAAATATGTGCGCCACGAGCAAGTGCATGCTCAAGCTCTTCTACTACAACAATACCGCCACCAGCAGAAATAACAAAACCATCGCGGTTTGCATCGTACGTACGAGATGCTTTTTCTGGTGTTTCGTTATATTTGGTAGATAACGCGCCCATTGCGTCAAATTCCATTGCAAGAGTCCAGTGGAGCTCTTCACCACCACCGGCAAAAATAACATCTTGTTTGCCTAATTGAATTTGCTCAACAGCGTGGCCAATACAATGTGCAGATGTTGCACACGCAGAGCTTATAGAATAGTTAACGCCTTTAATTTTAAATGGCGTGGCTAAACAAGCCGATGTCGTGCTTGCCATCGTACGCGGAACCATATAAGGACCTACACGCTTTACGCCTTTTTCGCGCAAAATATCGGCCGCTTCTACTTGCCACTTTGAAGAGCCACCACCAGAGCCAACTAATAAACCCGTGCGCTCATTAGATACTTGCTCATCAGATAAGCCAGCATCTTCAATTGCTTGCTTCATAGAAATATAAGAGTAAGCAGCAGCATCACCCATAAAGCGCATTGCTTTACGGTCTACGTGTTCTTTAACATCAATATCAATTTTGCCCGATACATTACTACGTAAGTTGTAATCGGCAAATTCTTGGTTAAAAGCAATACCGCTTTTGCCCGCTTTTAGTGACTCTAATACTTCTTGTTTGTTATTACCGATGCTTGATACAACACCGATACCCGTAATTACGGCTCTTCTCATGGGTAATTCCCTTAGCTTGATACTAAATTACTGTGTATTTTACGCTGTTTTTAGGTGTTAAGTGGTCAGCTTTCTAGCGTACACCTGTACTCTGAATTTAATAGCTTATAAATAACGCCAGACTATTTCAAAGAAAACCCGTAAAATAATTAAAAAATACTGTCTAAAAATTTAATAAGTCATGATAAAAAACGCCCAAATACACTTTAATGAAGTAGGCACACCAGTAGCCGATAACTTTGACGATGTTTATTTTTCTAATGACGACGGCCTTGCTGAATCGCATTACGTGTTTTATCAACAAAACAATATACAGGCGCGGTTACAAAATCATGACCAAACGCATTTTGTTATTGCCGAAACCGGTTTTGGTACTGGTTTAAACTTTTTAAATGCATGGCAACACTTTAATGACCACCTTGCCAATCAACAAGTTCAAAATCAAGTAGACAAACGGGTTAAGCGATTGCATTTTATTTCGTTTGAAAAATACCCGCTTAATGCTGATGATCTAAAAAAAGCACTGCAAGCGTGGCCAACATTAAACAAGCTTAGTGATGAATTAATAACACATTACCCTATAAATTTAGGCGGCTGTCATCGCATAGAATTTAATAACGGCCAGGTTATTCTTGATTTGTATTTTGGCGACGTGCTTGATTCAATAAATGCAATGAGCTACCCGCAATCAGGGGTGGTCGATGCGTGGTTTTTAGATGGCTTTGCACCGAGTAAAAACCCTGACATGTGGCAACAAAGTGTGTTTAATGCCATGGTTGATATATCGCGCAAGCATGCAACACTTGCCACATTTACCGCTGCAGGCTTTGTACGCCGAGGCTTAATAGCTGCAGGCTTTAGCATGCAAAAAGCGAAAGGCTTTGGCCGTAAACGCGAAATGCTGATAGGCCAATTAGCACACGCTAATAGTGCACAGTCATCACCCCCATACTTTGAACAACCCCCTGCCAAGCTAGAGCATGTTGCTGTAATTGGCGGTGGGATTGCGAGTAGCTGTATTTTGCACAGTTTGGCTAAGCGTGGCATTAAAAGTAGCCTATTTTGCCAAGATGAAAAACCAGCTATGGGCGCTTCACATAACGTACAAGGCGCGGTTTACCCCCATCTGCAAGCTAAAAACTCACCTCATAGTGAATTATTTGCGCACAGTTTTTTATACGCTAAACGCAGTTACCAACAACTACTAAAAAACGGCTTTAATTTTGATTATAGCTGGTGCGGTGTACTGCAACATGCGGTAAAAAAGCCTCTTGCCGATAAACATCAAAACTTAGAACAAAAACAGTTATGGCCTCAAGCCTTAATGCGCAATGTAACTGTAGAGCAAGGAGATAAACTGGCGGGCGTAAAAACCGGCTACCCCGGCGTTTATTTTGAGCAAGGCGGTTGGGTAAACCCACCCCAGCTAGTTGAGGCAATGCTAAAAGCGGCCAATAGCCTTAATTCCGTTAATAGCTATTTTAATTGCCATATACAGCAGCTTACTAAAACCGATGCAGGCTGGTATTTAACCCACAAGCATACCCAATATGGCCCTTTTAGTGATGTAATAATATGTGCAGGTGAGCATAGCGATGCGTTTGAACAAACAAACGCATTACCTATTGTAGGGGTACGTGGTCAAGTATCGCATATTCAAGCGAGTGAACAATCTAAACAGCTTAAAACTGTGTTGTGCCATAAAGGTTATTTTACCCCCGCCTATTTAGGTAAACACTGTATGGGCGCTACATTTGAAAAAAACACAAAAAGTCGCGCCGTTACAGAAAAAGACAACCAGCTAAACCATGAGCAACTACTTAGCTTTTACCATCAAAGCGACTTTGCCACCACATTAGGTGACATTACCTGTGCCAAAGCAGCTGTGCGCTGCACGTTTATAGATCACTTACCAATGGCAGGACAATGGTGTGAGCAAAGCGATTACAGCACCGCCTTTGCTAATTTACGCCTAGGTAAACGCTATCAATACTCACCTCTATGCAAGCCACAACAAGGCTTACATATTTTTACCGGATTTGGAGCGCGCGCATTATGCAGCGCTCCGTTATTAAGCGAGCACTTTATTAGCACGTTAAATAATGAACCACGCCCACTCAGCGAACGTGTAAGCCAGGCCATTCACCCTGCGCGTTTTATAGTACGTGATTTAATACGAAATAAAATTTAAATGACATCATTCATTTTTTGCGTAAAATAATAACTATAAAAGGAATTTATACCAATCCGCTTAATTAAGTGATCAATTTTGAGGCTGAAAAACGTGTTGATGGCTAGGCAAAAAATTCACTCTTTAGTTGTTCTAAAATAGAATTTTTTAACACAGGTAACGACACGGTTAGCACCGCAAAATGATTAAGTATTATTGCGCAATGGTATTATATAACCAATGCGCACCATATGTATGAATGCGGATGGGTATCAATAAAAGGATAACAATGAAAGCTTTAACTTGTGCTGTAATATTACTCGCCGCTTTATCGTTTAACACATTTAGCCAAGACGTAACCGCCATCCCCTTACCTGAAGAATTCATCACCACCATGGATGTAACTGGCGAATACCCGCTGGTTAGAACAGGGTATTTAGCTGCTTCTATTGATGCTATTTCTAAATTTTATCAGCAGGCCCTTGGTGACCCCATTAACAGCAAAGGCGATAATAACTACCGTACCCTTTACTATAACTACCAAAACCATGCTGTTCGCATCAGTTTATACCATCATAATTATGTTACCGAAGTCAGCATAATGATTGAATAAACACAGTAAAAAGCGGCTAATTTTCATGCTCAGTTCAGACTCAATTTTTATTTACTTTTAAATAACCACTTTGTAGAGAAAAACAGCGTTTTACCCTTTAAAAACGAATGCCTACCCCAAGGTCTATTTGTACTAAATACCTTTACACTAAATTGAGAAGGAATTAATTATGAGTAAGACCCTAATTATTGGCGCTAGCGGACAAATTGGTAAAATGGCAACCAAGTTGCTTTTAAACAATGAGCAAAATGTATCTGCATTAGTGCGTGATAAAAGTAAGTTAGATGATTTAGATAGTCCATTTTTAACTATTGTGGAGCAAGATCTCGAAGGAGATTTTTCTGGTGCGCTAAAAGATTGCGATCAAGTTATTTTTGCTGCTGGCTCGGGCGGAAGTACAGGCAGCGATAAAACCGTGCTAATTGATTTATGGGCAGCCACCAAAGCAGCAACGTATGCTAAAGAGCATGGCGTAAAGCATTTTATTATGATTAGTTCTATTGGCGCTGACGATCCAGACTCAATTGAAAGCGACTTAAAACCTTACTTAGTTGCCAAACATATGGCCGATGAGCACCTTATCAACAGCGGCTTAAACTACACCATAGTGCGCCCAGGTGGGCTGACCGATGAAAGCGCCTCAATGAAAGTAACCACCGAGCGTCCAAACGATCGTTCTAAAGCTAAAATTAGCCGCGAAAACGTTGCCAATGCCCTATTACATATTGCTACTAACGCATTTAATAGCAACCGTGTTTTTGAACTATTTGACGGTGAAACGCCCATTAAAGCAGCCGTAAAATAAACACTCTAGTTGCCCTTTGTAAACCCCCTTGCAAAGGGCAACGTATTTAAATGCTAAATCGCACGCGCCCTCCCTTGCTTCACTATATTTATTAAATGTAAACAACACGTTTAAATCGCTTTATAAAAGCCTACACACCGCGTTCCTAATAAAACAACATGAAAAACAAGCACTTCCACTAAAACCACCACAAAACAATGCGTTAAAAACTCAACAGAGTAAATTTTGTTCAGGCTTTTTTACTAGTTTAATAAGGCTAAATACTAGAAACCCCTTATTTTATCTGGTAAATTAACAGCGTGTTAAAACAATAATAAAAATTCCTCAATGGAAGTTGCACGAATAAGGACATAGCGTGAGCGCCTCATTTAAAATTATTTTTAATGGTCAGTTACACCAAAATGCTGACATTAGTACCGTACAAGAGCAACTTTGTCAGTTTTTAAAAATTCCTCATAATGTCGCTGTAAAATTATTTGATGGCCGAGCCTACGCACTCGTCAAAGACCTATCGAGTATTGATGCCGTTAAAACAGAATCTAAACTAAAAAGTTTTGGTTTAATCACCAAAGTAGAACCGCACGCAAGTGTAAGGGCACCCCAAAGTGCCGCGGGTACTAAACTGGTTGTTGCTCACAATGAGCCTGCGGTAAAAAACATAGCTAATACAATAACCAGCATTAAAAAGTCCGGCATAAATAGCCCAACCGCCTTGCCCAAATTAGCACTGCAAAGCGCATTGTTTTTTTGTTATAGCTTATTATTCATCTGCCTTATTTGCTCAGCAGTAATAAGCTTTAACACACTCAAAATGAGTATGATAGACAGCTCATCAGCTTCGCCCTCAACAACATTAAATTACGTTCATTATAAGCAGTACTTAGCAAATCAAAAAAAGCACCCAGAAGTCACCTTGCCTAACACCCACAACACAGATGAGCTTAACCAAGGGGCGCAGCAAAAAATTGATAGCTATTTTGCTCGTTTTTCAACGCATATAAACAGTTACGCAAAAATTCTAAAGCAACCAAATATAAACAGCATGGGCGCAGAAAGGTTAAAGCAGCACCTACAAGAAATAGATGCGCTAGGCACTGAACATG
Source organism: Pseudoalteromonas sp. R86517 (assembly GCF_042466295.1). Lineage (NCBI taxonomy): Bacteria > Pseudomonadati > Pseudomonadota > Gammaproteobacteria > Alteromonadales > Pseudoalteromonadaceae > Pseudoalteromonas > Pseudoalteromonas sp. R86517. The sequence continues at coordinate 824,940 of NZ_JAXHCB010000001.1, read as the reverse complement.
TATTTTGGGAGCAATTAATTAACCTTGCTAAATCGCTTAATAACGACGCCCATGTAATGAGCAAGCTTGGTAATGATAACCCTGATAAAATTCAATGGATAAACGCCGTTGATTGGATAAGCCAAAGCTACATTAGGCAACAACAAAATAAGCCTGACGCTTTGCCCGTCACGCCTACAAACACACAACTCGCCAAGTCACCGATATTAGATTTAACTCTACTAATTAGCTTAATGTCGTTTTTAACGCTTATTATTATTAGTATTAAAATGAAAGTAAGGTCGATAAAAATGAAGCTAGCCGCTCCAAGCACAGAATAAATTAAAACCATAAAAAAACCGCCAATCTGATTGCTCAAATTGGCGGTTTTTTATGGTTTTTAAGTAACGAACTTAAATACCTGTATTGGTGGAGCTGGGGGGATTTGAACCCCCGTCCGAAAAGCCTCGACCGTCGGTACTACATGTTTAGTATTGTCATTTAATTAACCTTTAAATCCCGGACAAACACGGTAGATAAAGGCGAGGCCGCTTAGTTTTAACGCTTCAACCCCGGCCAGGGTTTCCGTCGCGATCAGGTGTTAGGGTGACACTCCAAAATCCAGTCCACAAGAATACATGGAAGGAGCGCTAGCCAGCCTAAGCTGCTAGAGAGTAGTTATCGTCGTTTGCGATTACTTTAAATTGCGGCTTTTTTACGAGGCAAACCGCACCTCGACATGCACCTCAGGCTTCTTGAATTCCGTCGAATCCTAATCAGCCCCTGAAATATGAATTTCTTTCAGTAAGGGCAGTATAACTGAGTAAACGACTGATACTCAAGGGGTGTGACACTTTTATTTTAGCTAACTGAATCAACTGAACAGTAAACAAGCACAAGTTTGTAAAAAAGCAAACAAATACTGAACATTTACTTAACATACCGGTCAAGTTGTGCTCAAATAAGGAGTTAAATTTTACACTAGCTATAAGGCTTTAGTAGTAAAAGTAATAATCATAATAACAGGCATATTACGTAGGGAATTTATAAATGTCGGTTTTTTTATTTAATGAACAAACGGGTGAGCTAGCGTTATCTGCACACCCTATTGATAATGGATTTCCGGTAACGAGTGCTCAACTTATTGAGCTGCTTGAACAGTCAGATTATTGCGAGTTTGAAGTACTCTCTGGCAATATTGGTAAGTTATTTTCACCGAGTAAAAATTATCAGCAAGAATCATTAGTAATTGCCAAAGCCACGGACGCGAGCATTGTTATTAACGTTGATGAAAAAAACATGGTTGCAGAGGCTACGCTTACCACGGCCAAAGGCGGCGCATTACTCTCAATGGAGGCAGCTCAAGCAGCTTTAGTTAAAGCCGGTGTAAAAAAAGGCATTAGCCCTCGCGCACTTGATACGTTTTTAGGTCAGCAGTTTTCTCACCCTGCAGGTACATCATACAGCGCTATTGTGGCTCATGGCCGAAACCCTAAAGAAGGTAGTGATGCGAGGTTTGTTCGCCTTTGCTCTACAGCGCAAGACCGCGTACTTAGCCCCCAAGCAAAAGAAGGTGGCAAGGTCGATATGAAAGACCTTGGCGCGATTATTACGGTAAAGCCCGGCACCCCTTTAATGCAGCGAGTAGCAGCTACTCCAGGTGAAGATGGCTATACGGTTTTTGGCGATATGATCAAGGCAACGCCTGGTAAAGAACATCAATTACAGCCCTTTGAAGGCACAAAAATAGACCCTAATAACCCAAACATGCTCATTGCCGATTGTAAAGGTGTCCCTGTGGCCTTACCTAGAGGCATGCGGGTTGACGATGTTTTGTGTTTTCATAATGTAGATGTAAGTACAGGCCACGTTGATTTTGATGGCAGTGTAATTATATCTGGTGATGTAAAAGATGGTATGCGGGTTAAAGCCAATGGCGATATTACTGTATTAGGGTTTGTAGAATCAGGCACGATTGAAAGCCAAAGCGCGGTAACTATTATGCTCGGCGCTATTGGCCGTAAGCGTGAAAATGAAGAAGCATTTACGTGTGAAATTTCTGCCCAGCGAACTATTTCTATTGGCTATGCCCAGTACTGTAATATTAAAAGTGCGCAAGATTTATTTATAGAACGCCAAGCATTGCATTGTAATTTAAGTGCAAGGCGCTTAATACGTGTGGGTAAAGCAGGTAACCCTCGCGGCAAAATAATTGGGGGGAATATTCTTGATGCTATGCGTATAGAAACAGGTGAGCTAGGTGCGCCGGCAGGGACTAAGACCCGTGTGTTTTTAGCTCAAAACTGGCATGAACTGCGCTCAAAGCAGTCTCAAATAATTGATTTTGAAAAAGTATTAGCAAGTAAAACATCTGCACTTAAACAAGCTAAAGAAAAAGCGATAAAAATTCCAGTTGCAGCTCAACGCCAACAGCTACTAGATAAAATTGCCGCTAATGAGCAGCATATAAAAACCCGCGCTATGCACGTACAACGTCAAAAAAGATTGGTGAAGCAAAAAATTTCTCAGCTATTGGCAACTAGCCGACTTAAAATTAACGAAATAATGCACCCAGGTGTGGAGCTTAAAATAGCAAAAGACACAAAACAGTTTTCGCGTATTTACCCACCCCACTTAGTAAAACTTTCTGAGGGAAAAATCACTCAGTCGTTTTAGTATCCTCTTCGGTGTTTTCAGTTTCTTGGGCGTCACTTTCAGGTAGTGGCGCTAGTGGCCAGCCCCCTAGTTCTTGCCAACGGTTTACTATTAAACAATATAGTTCTGCTGTGCGTTCTGTATCGTAAAGTGCCGAGTGTGCTTGGCTGTTATCAAACTCAATCCCCGCGGCTCTACATGCTTTAGCTAGTACCGTTTGCCCTAAAGCTAACCCTGCAAGCGAGGTTGTGTCGAAACTCACAAATGGATGAAATGGCGTACGCTTAATATTGTTACGCTCAATGGCTGCATTTAAAAAGCCATGATCAAAAGCGGCATTATGTGCCACTACAACTGAGCGTTGACACCCAGCAGCTTTTTGCGCTTTACGTACTGCTTTACAAATTTCTTTAATTGCTTCGTCTTCTGGTACAGCGCCGCGCAACGGGCTAAACGGATCTATGCCGTTAAATTCAATTGCGGCTTGTTCAATATTAGCGCCTTCAAAAGGCTCTACATGAAAATGAACGGTATGATCTATGCTGAGTAACCCTTCGTCATCCATTTTTAAAATTGATACGGCAATTTCAAGTAAGGCGTCGGTTTCTTTATTAAAGCCGGCGGTTTCTACATCAATAACAACAGGAAAAAAGCCGCGAAAGCGTTGTGCGAAAAGTGTTTGCTCAGTATTTGCCATAGTCTTCTTGGTTTATGAGGATAAGCTCACTATTATGTCAAAATTGGGGGCTACTCGGCTAGGGCTTTATAAATTATTTAATTAATATATTGTAGGCATGCTATTTGCTTTTAAATAACTGCTAATTGTATTGGCTGTTATTAATTCCCATCGCATTAAATTACGGATACTAGTATGGCGCCTAGAAAATAGCGCAATAACAAGGCGAAAATTATTTATAGCTTTGTTTTACATCAGTAAGTTTAACGCAGTGAGCGGGCTATTTAATACGATACGAAGATTATGTTTTTAATTAAGTTGGTATAGAGCCCTACTTTAGCCGTACGCCAAAATATTGGCTTAGTAGATTAACCGGAGCGTTTTATGAAGTGTAAGTTGTTTTTTATTAGCGTAAGCCTTGGCACCGCCTTGATGAGTTATTCATCGCAAGCGGCTATGCGCCAATACAGCGCAAATCAAGATAACTCCAATTGGGAAGTTTTAAAAACAACGCGCTTACAGTGCCAATTAAACCACGAAGTGCCCTACTACGGTGAGGCCATATTTAAGGCATCGGCTAGTAAAAACAAAAACCTAACTTTTAATCTAGATATGGTTGTGCGCCCCGACAATTACGATATAGCCGGTTTAAAGGCGGTGCCACCAGCATGGCGTTCAGGCCTGCCCGCGCGTGATATAACCACGATGAAGTTACTTAAAAAGTTTGATGGTGAGCTTGGTAATAAAACCGCATGGGAAATGCTAACTGAACTTGAAAAAGGGTTTCATCCTACCTTTTACTACCAAGACTGGCAAAATAGTGCCGACAAAATTGCCGTTGGTATTTCAAGCGTTAATTTTAAGCAAGCCTACTGGGCGTTTTTACAGTGCCGCGATGAGCTTTTACCATACAGCTTTGAAGATATTTCATTTACTGTAATGAACTACCAATCAAATAGCAGCAAGCTCACTAAAGAGTCGCAAAAGCGCTTAGATAAAATTGCTGAGTATTTAAAAAATGATACCAGTATTGAGTCTATAAGTATTGATTCGTATACCGATAGTTACGGTGGCCGTTGGAATAACTTAGATTTATCGCGTAAGCGTGCTAAAGCTATAAAAGATTATATGATCAGCTTAGGGGTTGATGAGGGCAAAGTAGAAACCACAGGCCTAGGTGAAAAACGTTTTGTTGATACTAACGAAAATATTTTAGGGCGAAATAAAAACCGTCGTTTAATTATTCAAATAGCAAAAATGTAACCGCCTTAAACTGCTAGCTACCGCTGCGCCGCTTTATGAGCTTATCGCCAAACTGAAAAAACGTTAGGCTCAAAAATATAATTATGGCTCCTATAATAAGCTCCTGACTTAAAGGCTCGTTATTAAGTAATGCGCCTAGCGCTAATGCAAAACTAGGTGTAATTAAACTACTTAATGCTACAGTACTGGCGTTTAACTTTTGTAATACATGAAAATACGCTAAAGCCCCTACAATCGAGCCAAAAATACCTAAATACGCAATACACCATAACGAGCGAGCACTCCAATAATCCATACTTATTTGCCCATCTACCAGCCACCACAACAGTCCAAATAAAGGAGTAACAAAAACCAGCGCTCCAAAAGTGGTTGCCATCGGATGAATAGCAATTTTTACACGTTTGATCATCACCCCACTGAGACTAAATAAAGTAACGGCCAATAACACATACATCAGCCCTATGCCCTGAGTTTGTGAGGCTTGTAGCTGGTTATAACTTACAAAATAAAGGCCTATTAATGCACAGCTCAGCGCTATTAATTTAATAGGGCTAAATTTAGGCTCATTAAGTAACCTTTGTGCTAAAAAGCCAGAGAGAATAGGCGCAAGGCCAAACACTAATGAAATAATACCTGAAGGTACTGTGGTAGCAGCCATGTAACTTAATGACATACCGCCAAAAATACCCAAACTGGAGTATGCATATAACGTGCACGCGTTTTTGCTCCAAGGTACACGAATATTGGCTATAGCAACAATTAACCCAGCAACAAATAAGCCTATAATCATGCGCATTAAAACGGCGAGGGTTGGTGCTACAGTTTCACTGCTCCATACAATACCTAAAGGCGTAGTACACCAAATAATGACAAGTAGTAAATAAGATAATTTAACTGGCACACGCCATTCCTTTGCACTGAGGAGGTAGAAACCCTATTAAAGTAAATTATACGCGCGAAAGTAATACGCAGTACATATATAAACGTCTAAATACAGCTGTAAATTCATAGTTACATTATTATTTACCGGCATTTATTACAAAACTATTTATGTTTTAAGTAACTAGTTATATCTTGAGTGCCTCTCACACATTTTAGGATAGTTAAGTGCTTAAAAATAAAACAATAGGCAGCATGTTAATTGTTGCAGGCACCACCATAGGCGCAGGTATGCTGGCATTGCCAATAGCCTCTGCAGGGCTTGGATTTAATACCGCGCTTGCACTGATAATAGCCAGCTGGTTACTGATGACCTACACCGCTTTATTAATGCTAGAGCTCCACCAATACGCCCCTAGAGATGCAACGTTAAACACCTTAGCAAAGCGCTGGTTAGGAAAGCGCGGCCAGTACGTAGCTAACTTTTCGATGATATTTTTGTTTTACGCCCTGTGCGCAGCCTATATAGCCGGGGGTGGCGCGCAGTTGCAGTCGCGTATTAGTAGTGATTTGAGCATAAACATAGCGCCACAAATTGCCTCTATTGTTTTAGCCATTGTAATAGGTAGCGTGGTTACTTTAGGCACCAGTAAAGTAGATAAACTTAACCGCGTGTTATTTACGATTAAAATTTTAGTACTAGGCAGCTTGTTTTATATGCTTACACCCTATGTACAAGGTAAGCACTTACTTGAAATGCCCGTTGAGCAAGGGCTGATTTTATCTGCCTTACCCGTTATTTTTACCTCATTTGGTTTTCATGGCTCTATTCCGTCAATTGTTAAGTATGTGGGGCTGGAAACAAAAGTATTGCGTAAGGTAATGATTGCAGGGGCTGCTTTACCTTTAGTGATTTATATTTTTTGGCAACTGCTTAGCCAAGGGATTATGCAGCAAAGTGATTTACTCAATAGTAATGGCTTAACAGGCTTTGTAGAGAGTGTGGCAAATATTGCGCATAATCCGCAGGTAACAAGCGCTGTTACACTGTTTGCCGACTTAGCATTGGCCACCTCTTTTTTAGGTGTTAGCTTAGGGTTATTTGATTTTTTTGCTGATGCATTTAATAAAGGCGACACCAAATCAGAAAGAATAAAAACCGCACTAATTACTTTTATTCCCCCTTTAGGGTTTGCGTTATTTTACCCTCAGGGATTTATAATGGCGCTAGGCTATGCAGCCATCGCCCTTGTGGTATTAGCAATATTTTTACCGGTTTCTATGGTGTATAAGCAGCGTAAATCGGGCCCTCAAACGGGATACCAAGTGCGAAGTGGTAATATGGGTTTAGCGGTGGCAGGGCTGTGCGGCGTTGTAATTATTGTCGCCCAATTTATGCAAATGTTGGGATTAGTACCCGCTATTGGTTAATAACAAAACTAACCCCTTTAGCTTAAAGGGGTTAGTTAAAAATGTTAAAATACCCGAGACTCACCACGGCCTGTAGCCTGAGAAGCTGCTTGTAACTCACCGTCTTTATTTACAATAACCTGCAAATCGCCAAAACGGCGCTCATTCAGTGTGTAGCCCATTTTTATAAGTTCAGCTTGAGTGTTTTCACTGAGCCCTGCGTGTGTTCTGATTACGTTTTTAGGCCATAACTGATGATGAAACCGCGTGCTATTAACAATATCGTTGGCGCCCATGTTAAATTCAACCGCATTTAAAATAGATTGATACACCGAGCTAATAATTGTTGTGCCCCCAGGCGAGCCTGTGACCATTTTAACGCTGTTGTTTTTGAGCAGTATGGTTGGCGACATTGAGCTAAGCATACGCTTTTGTGGCTGAATTTCATTGGCTTTACCGCCGAGCGCACCAAAGGCGTTCATTACCCCAGGTTTAGCGCTAAAGTCGTCCATTTCGTCATTTAATATAAAGCCTGCCCCTTCAACCACAACGCCACTACCAAAGCTTAAATTAATCGTTGTGGTATTGGCCACCGCATTACCCATTTTATCAATAATAGAAAAATGCGTGGTTTGCTCACTTTCTTTGAGGCCTGGTTTAATGTTTTCGGTCGTTGAAATAGCTGTTAAAGAAATATCTTTACTGCGCGCTTTTAGGTAATCAATATGAGTAAGCTCAGTCACTGGTACATCAAAAAAGTCCGGATCGCCCAAGTACTCTGCTCTATCGGCAAACACACGTTTACCTATTTCAGCAAGTAAATGTACGTATTGAGTAGAGTTATGTACCAGCCCCATTTCACTTTTTTTAAGCTCAAACATTTTTAGCCACTGCAAAATAGCAATTCCGCCAGAGCTTGGCGGTGGAGAGGTTAATACTTCATAACCGTTCCAGTTAGCTTTAATCGGCGTGCGCGACACAGCCGTGTAATTAGCCAAATCAGTTTGGTTAATAATGCCACCGTGCTGGTGCATAAAGTTGGCAATAATGCGGGCCGTTTCGCCTTTATAAAACCCGTCTTGACCGTTATCTCTTATGCGCTTTAAAGTAGCGGCTAGCTCAGGCTGTTTAAAAACCCGATTTGCTTTTATATCTGCAAAATAGTGTTTAAAATTTACATTTATATTTTGTTTGTCTAAATGAGCAATGTATTGTGCGACCCCCTGAGCCAATTTGGGCGGCACTTTAAAGCCTTGCTCTGCTAAGGTAACCGCAGGCTGTACTAATGTTTGCCATTTTAAGGTGCCGTGTTTTTGATGCGCCAGCCACATACCGGCTACGCTCCCTGGTACACCACTTGCGTGAATACCATAAATTGACTTGTTTTTAATTACATCGCCCTTGGCATCTAAATACATATCTCTGTGCGCTGCTTGGGGAGCCGTTTCCCGATAATCTATAAAGTCGCCTTTCCCCTCTTTTTGTATAAGCATAAAGCCTCCCCCGCCAATATTTCCGGCTTCGGGAAGCGTTACCGCTAATACAAATTGCGCAGCAATAGCCGCATCAACGGCATTTCCACCTTGCTCTAAAATAGCTTGTGCTGTATCTGCACTAAACGAGTCAGGCATTGCGACAGCGCTTTTAGTAACTTGCTCTGCCTGCACGCTAAATATACAAAATTGTGCAATCAACACACTCTTAACAATGAGCCGGCTTGGTCGAAAAAATAACCCCATAAAACATCCTTACTTTATTATTTGAATCTCGCTTGGCTCATTTATGCATACCATAGAATGTTAGGTCAATGTTTATACAAGTAATTTTTTGTATGCTATAACGCCTTTGCGTATAAAACGGCATCCAAATCGCCTTGTTCATCAGTGTGTATATAGTTTTTGACCCAGGTAAACCCCAGCTTTTGCATGACGCTAATTGAAGCTTTATTATCGGCCAGTGCCATTGCTGATAGTGTTTTTATCTCTGGCTGCATTTTTAAGGCGTTACATAATGCACTAGCCGCTTCCGTTGCATAACCCTGTCCCCAACTAGATTGCTTAAAGCGCCACCCTATTTCAATATTTGTAAAATCGGGAGTTTGAGTAAAAAAGTGCATAGGCCTAATCAGCACCCACCCTATAAAAGAGTCCTCTTTTTTAAGGGTGATTTTCCACAGCCCCCAGCCTTTGTTTGCATTTTTATAGGCAAGCATTCTGGGGATCCCTATTTCTTTAATTTGTTTTAATGTCGAAGGCGTTCCTCGGTTTATGTATTTCATTACCGCGGGGTCTTGATCTAGTTCATGCAGCAGCGGCCAATCGTGTTCATTCATTAATTTGAAATTTAAGCGTGTTGTTACAGGTATGTTCATCTTCGCTGTTCTATTATTAAGTGGAATTAATTATTTGTCTCTAAGGAGAGATAGCACATGAACAAATTAGCAGGTTTAGCTTTATTAGGCACTTTAATTACACTAACGGGCTGTGAAGATGCTCAGGAAGTACAAGAAGATGCAAAAGATAAAAGCGCGCAAATGCAAGAGCAGCTTGGTGACACATGGAACGATGTAAAAGATAAAGCCACAGAGCTTAAAAATGATGAGTCATTAAATGAGTTGCTTGAACAAAGTAAAGTAATGGGCTTAGACATGTACGACGATGGCAAAGAGATTGCCGTTGATGCATGGATAAAAAGCAAAGAAGCAGCCGGTGAATTAACCGAAAAAACAAAGCAAAAAGCGCAAGAAATCGCTGAAGAAATTGAAGAAGCGCGTGAAGAACATGCTGAAAAACAGTAATATTATTGATACTAATTCATTTAATTAAGTAATTTGCTTTGAGGTAAAAACATCGTTTAGTAAGTAAAAATTGCTACTTAGGTGTGCTTAACAAGCATTTTTAACGCACTTAGCGTGGGGCTTAGCCCCTTAAAATACTTAATTATTATTGCTGATTGGTATTAAATAGTATTTACAAAAAAAGGCTGCAAATAACATTATTTGCAGCCTTTTTATTTATGCGCTTATTACTATAATTAAATCGCTTCTTCGTCTTCTTCTGCGGTGCGTATACGAACTACACGCTCAACATCTGTGACAAATATTTTACCATCACCAATTTTGCCTGTTTGCGCTGTTTTTACTATTACTTCTATAGCGCGTTCAACATCTTCATCGGTTAGCACAATATCAAGTTTTACCTTAGGTAAAAAATCCACCATGTACTCAGCACCACGGTAAAGTTCTGTGTGACCTTTTTGACGACCAAAACCTTTTACTTCACTTACAGTCATACCCGTAATACCTACATCTGATAGGGCTTCGCGTACGTCGTCTAACTTAAACGGTTTGATGATTGCTTCTATTTTTTTCATGCTCACTACTTATTAAAGCTTTAGTTGCCTCGATTTTAGACAATCATGGAGTTCATAGCAAACAAAGCAATTGAATTCGATGATAAAACAACCAAGCGTGGTATAATTACTTATAAGTCTGAATTATAAATCTTTCTCAACTAGCTATAATAATAACAAATGTAGTAGGTATAAATAATATGAAAAAATTCCAAACCGGTTTAACTTTATTAGAGCTCATGGTGGCATTAGCCATAGTAGGTATTATCGCCTCAATAGCTCTTTGGGACAGTAGCGATATGCTTGAGGAGAACCGCGCTGAGAATTTCTTGCTTGAGCTAAAACGCAATATTAGCTTTGCTCGCTCACAAGCTGCCAGTACAGATGAAATTGTTGTTTTGTGCCCTACTGGCCAAGGTAAGATTAAAAACAGCAGAGACACTTTCAACTGCAACAAAAAGTGGGATGAGAATAAAATTATAGTTGTATTTATCGATGTAGATAACGATGGGCACTATAATGGCGCTTCCGATACACTGCTGAGAGTCATGGAAGAAATATCAGATAACGACAAGTTAACCTTTACAGGAAATGAGCGTCGCTTGCGTTTTAATACCAGTGGACGAATTACCACAAACCCAGGTGACTTTGTTTTTTGCCCCAATGGTGGCACTGAAAATAATAAAGCGCTTACTTTATCTCAATCAGGTACTGCTTTTTATGCCGGTGACAGCGCACTTAAATGCGTTTAAAAAACATACAATTTAAGTTGTCATATTTTTATCATTTACTACACTGAGCTAATACATTTTTTGACTCAGGGCTTCAGGGATGAGGTTATCTACCCAAACTCAGGCTGGCTATACGCTTTTAGAATTAATGGCATCTATTGCTATTGTGAGTATTGTTAGCCAAATTTCTCTATCGGTTTTTCCTGACTTTTTAGCGAAAAACCGAGCCGATAATCATGTAAGTTTGCTGCACAGAAACATTAATTATGGCCGCCTTTACGCCATTGAAAATGGCACTTATGTTACTTTGTGTGCTTTAAAAGATAATCAATGCACTAAAGATGAGTGGGATGGGCAAATGTCGCTGTTTATTGATAACGACAAGTCTACGTCATTAGACACCGACGACTTATTAATAAGCACATTTGAAAAAATCCATGATGCAGATTCTATGCAATACCCCCGAAGTGCAATTACCTTTCGGCCCGATGGCTCTTTAAATGGTTTTCAAAATGGAACATTTATATATTGCCCAAATAAAGATAAAGCCAACCTTGAGGGGCTGGCTTTATCTGTCAGTCAAACAGGCCGTATACGAATTAAATCAACCGACAAATGTCAGAGCGACTAGTTAACCCGATTAAGTTAACGTCCCCAGCAATACTCAACATCTGAATTACCTTTACTGCCTTTTGCGCCTTTATAGCCTGTGTCAGTAATTGTAATTTGCGTGCAGTCACCGTCGCCTTTTACAGCACCCGCAATAGGTTTTGCAGTAATTGTAAACGTATTATCGTCATCATCCACATCAATCGACAGCTCAAAATGGCCGTTTTCTGTGGTCTCTTGTATACCTAAGTCTGAGAATGTCTCTGTGTACTCACGATTATCTACGAAGTACTGCTCTTGTTTGTTTGCAGCGTCTAAAAGCGCCGCTGCGGCCTCGGCTCGAGAAGAGCGTTTTACATACTCAGTATAATTAGGCAGTGCTATTGAGGCTAAAATACCTACAATAGCTACGGCTATCATTAACTCTATCAACGTGAATCCGCGTGCTTGTTTATTCATTAATATTCCTTAATCATCAATTTCATCATTTTCTTCACGTTTATAAATATAGGTTTGTTGGGTTTTAAAGCCAAACCCTACACTATCATCGTCATTCACTAATTGTACGGTACCATCTACAACCGTTAAGCCTGGGCCCATTATTTCTACTGGCTTCATTGGGTTTTGTGCATCTTCGCCTTTTATTCCCGGCCCAATTAGGTAAAATTGGCTTTCTTCGGTCACTTCAATGGTTGGGTTATCATCACAAAAGCCGTCGCCATTTCCATCGGCACAAGAGGGGCCTTCACCAAAGTACAATTGTGGTGTATCAGGTACATCATAGCTAGTGGTAAACTTTAAGTCGTCATATACCTTGGTGCCATAATGTAAATGAAACGCATACAACGAGCCGCCACCGCCACTTAACGAACATTGGTTCTCTGTAGAGGTTTCTGATGATGGAGTAAAGCTTGTATAGTAAGCGACACCGCCCACCACTGTGGCTGCTGCTAAAGATTTTTCGCCTGTGCCTAATTCATAGCGCCAGCCTTTAAATTTAGCTAAATCGACTTCTAAATCAACAAACTCATCTACATCATCAAGTGCATTACCAAACGGGTCGCTGTTCATTAGCATTAAATCTGCTGGTTTAATCGCTGTAGGGGCGCTAGTGAATGACTGAGTTACTGTATTTTCATCTCTTATCATAAACAGCTGATCGTCTTCATTTGTACCTGTTGGTTTTGAGCGATTTCCGCTGCCTATTACAATAGCGTCATACGGCGTGTCTAAACGTGTAATCACTGTTTCACCATTAATCGTTGTTTCACTTACTTTGCTATAAAGTGTACGTGCCACCAACGGCTGGTAAAAAAAGCGACGGTCTTGGCTTGCTAAACTGCTACCAAGCTCTGCAAGTTTAAAGTGCGTAAAATTACTGGTGCTTGTGCCTGGCATGTCTATACGCCAAATATCGCCCCCGGTATCGGCAGCATAAATTCTGTCAATGTAACCATCGTAATCTGAATCAAGCGTAGAAACATTTGCTGCAATCGAGTGCTTGCCTTTAAATCCATTTTCGTTTGGCGTTAAAGCCCACACTTTTTTACCTGTTTCAGCTTCTACTATATAAATACCGCGACCAACCGAGTCTTCACTTCTTACCACGGCATCTTTATTTGTATCGTACCCTGCTCCAAAGACGAGTAATGGCTTATCACCAAATGCTTTTATGTACGCTATTTGGGGTTTTGACCACGTTTGAGCTAGCTCTTTAAAATCGCCAGTACCGCCTTCTATAGGGTTATCCCATAGTTTTTTAGGCTGATCGGGGTTAGTAATATCAAAGGCGTAATAGTTTTTTCCACCACGGCGCATACCTGCAAATGCCCACACGTCGTCACCATCGCTTGCATCAACAATACCATCGTTAATGCCTTCGTCATTTAAGCTTTTATCACTAAAGTAAACACTGATTGGGCCGTCCATCCCGTAGAGTTTACCGGTGTCTTCATTGCGTAAAGGCTGAATAATATCGTAAAGATCAGAGGGAATGAACGCCCAGCTTTCGGTCACTTGGTTATTGGTATCATCGTCTTTAAACATATGTAAAAAGCCGGCATTAGTACCAATCAATATGCGTATGTCGTCATTGCCATAGTCGATTGCCACTGGCTTAGAATGTAAAGGGTCGCCAAAAATATCGCTGCGTTGATCGGTGTTTGAGCCATCGTTGTCTTCATCGTCAACATCTATCCCCATTGCCCATTTTATATCTGAACTAGCTAGGCTAATCGGGTTATTGGTGACTAAATCTAAAATATCGCTCACAATATTAGTAGTAAACTCAACTATATCGCCTTGCTTATCTGTATAGAGGTTGCGTCTTTCTTCAGCTGGAGTCCCCGTAAGTGTAGCTAAATGATAGTTTACACCCCCTTGTGCAACTAAGTTACCATCGGCAGACTGGCCATCTGGCAACCAAAATGTTTTAGCATCGGTGTCGATTAAACCATCAGAATCAAGCGCTGTATTATCTGCAGAGTCAACTATTTCGCTGCCTGATACTTTTAATTTTTTTAAATTCCCACCCCATCGGGTGTTTGTTTCTGGGTAAAACATGGCAAAGTAAATGGCATCACGGCTACGTGTTTGGTCTACGTTGTTACTTGCTACCGAAGGCGAAGAGAAGCTATCGTTTACTTCACGAATACGAGAAATAGCACTATTTAACGAGTTAGAAAGCTCATCTGGGGTGCTTGCTGGTAAGTTTTCACCGCCACCCAATAAGGCAGCACGTCTTAAAAGTTCTTGCCCGCTTGCACTCATACCTGAACCAAAACCTATAGTGTATAAGCGGCCTGTTTCGTGGATATCGGCAGTGGCAGGGTATAAATCAACGGTAACATCACTTGTACCATGAATAATTTTAGCCATTTGGTGTAAGTAGTTACTGTAATAACTATCGGTATTCCAGTTTAATGGCTCTCCAAAGTACTTTTCGTGTTCATCACTAATATCACTATCGCTGCCGTTATCATTAGAAGGGTCGCCATCAGTCATATAAATAATGTTGATTGAATTATCACAACGAGCCGCTTCAGCTTCACTGTCCGCAAAGGGCGATATATAAGTATACTCGTAATTATCTCTCACTATATTTTCACATTCATACACCCAACCTCGACGGCGATTCCAAACCCAATCACACTCAACATCTGTCCATTGGCTACCTGTACGTAACTCTACATTTGTATCACGCTCTACAGTTGAAGCGTCTTCACCATATTCAAGCTTCTGCCCAGTAATATATAAATATGCTTCCCAAAGTGTCTCTGTCAGTGGTGTGCCACCATTGGCTGGGAGAGCTGCGATGGAGCTGCGCACTACTGCAGCATCACTGCCTACACCATTCACAACATAGCCGCCCTCAGAATCACTTTTAAATCGCATCAAACCAAAATCAATAGAGTCTTCGTTATCTGATACCACTTTATTCATGGCAAATTGCGCAGCAGCAAGACGGCTATCTATACATAAGTTATATAAGCCTAAAAAGTTATTAAAACCACAGTTATTACCATTAGAGGATGAAAACGCCATACTGCCTGATGTATCAAATATGAGTAAAACCCTTGGTTTCTCATCTAAATCTAAATCATGATTGACATAAAGCTCTATATCTTCAGCAACTGCTGAGGCGCTCAGTGCTAAACCAAGTAAAGAGACCAATGGCTTATTAAGATTAAATTTCATTCTAAATCCCCTTACTTATACTGGCCATTTCTTGAGCTACACCTGTTACAATTGTAAGTTCGTGCTTTGCTTTAGAGCCATATTGAATAGTGGTAGAAACTTGCAACATGTTACACGATATACCGGCAGTAAAATTAAATCGGCGTGGGCATTCTAAATCAAGCGCCCCCTGATTTAGGTTTACCATTTTGCTTTGCATATCGTCGTGCGTGGCTATTACCATCCCTTCATCATCTGCGCCTGCATGAGTTGATACTTCATCTGGCGTTAAAAAAAACTGATTAGCAGCACCTTTGCTTGCCTCATCAGAAATCATTCGCTGTACTTCTCCAATAAGCTCATTTTCAGCGACTTCTCGCTCTTGAGCTGCATTGGTAATTTTTATATCTACACTACTGCTGCTCATTAATGTAACGGCAATTCCCGTTACAGCAATAACCATAATAAGGGCTGTAATAAGCACAACACCTTGTTGTTTATTTGCGTGTTTACTTAGATACGCCATAAATTTGCTCCCACGTTATTTAAACGAATTGTGGTGGTAAATACTGTTCTTCTGTAAGTATCGGTAAAAGTGAGCTCTCGGGAGTCTTCATCTTCACCTAAAATATATGTTTGATTTTTTATTTTAAGACCCGGATCTGGCTGCAATGCTCTAACTAATAAAAAAACCTGCACTGTTAGAATACTTTTGCGGTTTTCCCAGTCAGAGTGCTGCATGTCCTCAATGCTTCGGTACGAATCAACACGGCTATCACTGTCTGTATCTAAACCAAATACAAAGCGCATGTTTTCAACGCCCTCCATTATGGTTTCGGCCTTCATGTTGGCGCCATTTAAGCGTTTACGCATTAATGCTGGTACTGTAAGGCTTTTATTATTTACCGTATAAGTTTGCTCTGCGAGGTAATAAACATGATGGCTATAAGGCCACACCGTGGCATTAACGTTTAAACTACCCGCAGCTACAACGCCTCGGGTAAATTCTGCGCTTTCTTGCTCAGCTATAAAATAGTTTTCATCCGCTTGTGTTTCATTAGTGGCGCCATCTACCGTGAGCTGCTCACCTTGTAAAAACTTGATTTGTAAAATGTCAGTTCCTGCAATTGGCTTACTTATACAGTTAAGCTCACTTGTTGAACTGGCCTCTTTTGCATAAATAGTTCTGAAATTGCTAGAGGATGCTAAATCTGGAAAGCTGCCGTTATTAAGCCCTTCGAAGCAATCACCACCAGGGTTAGCTAACGTTTGTGTGTTTGCTGCAGTAAACGAATCATCATAATAAGTTCCCCAAAAGCCTACCTGCTCTATATCACGCTGCATAATATTAATGGCTAAGCGGCCTGACTCTTGTAACTCGCCTATTGTCATTGTGTCTTTTGTGGTTACTTTCATGCCAATATAGGTAAACATCACCCCACCTAAAATGAGCCCACCAATAAATAATGAAATCATCATTTCTATTAGTGTAAAACCTTTTTCTCTCATGTTAGCTCCTTAGGTATATATAGCTATTTAATGCAACCAAACGGCGTTTTTTATCGTCAGTACCGCATTTTAGCGCTTTGGTTTCATCATTGGCATTAAACTCTTGGCGGCCTTGCCAAGACACTATTACTTCAATATTAAACCCACGCCCACCCGTACCTGCTGCAGCCGTAGGGTTTATACATACAGTGGCATCATCGAGAGAGCCGGTATTTTCGCGTGCACGAATGGCGCGTTTCCATTGCTGTAAATCAAGGGCTGCAACTTGCGCTGCAGTGCATGACCCACTAAAACAAGCCGTAGAGGTAGACGTTGATGTTTTACTGGTAAAAGTTTGCGTATATAAAGCAACTAGCTGTGCGGTATCATTTGCTCTAATGCGCTGAATAATATCATTTCCTAACGCTACCGCGGCTGCGCGCTGCATAGAGTCAAAGCTTGCCTGCTTAGCTTTTGCTTGCAGTGCAACAGCGCCTAATAAGCCAAAGCTTAAAATAATAAACGCAATCAGCACTTCAATTAAGGTAAAGCCTTTTTGAGGTTTTTTGTGAGGTGAATGCATAGTAAAAACCAAATAAATTTTATCTGATTATAAGTTTATGCATTGAAAATGTAGATGCAATATATACTAGGACAAGCGGTTAAATTTGTTGATAAACGGTTAACAGCATCAAACCAATTGAGCTTTGAGGATTAAAGTTACTCTATCTGGAGGCGATTTAACTCCAGCGCAATGCTGCTAATTTAGTGGGCTCAATAGCGGCCTCTGCCTTACTTAAAAAGCCAAGCAACCTACTAAAAATTCAACCTAAAACATAACAGGCTCTAACTTAGCGCATTTTTTACTGTTTTTAGCTCTCGCCTACTTACGCTTAATTGCTCCTTACATCCGGCTAGTTCTACGCTATGTACACCAGGGCTTTGAGTATGCAAGGCAACAAGCTTTTGTTTGTTTATGAGCGTGTTTCTGTGAATACGTAATAATTGCGTTGGGAAGCGTTGCTCAAGTTGTTTTAAGCTTTGTTCAATTAGGGCCTCGCCTTCTTTAAATACCATATTGGTGTATTTTTCTTGGGCATTAAAGTAATACACTTGATCAAGTTCAATACTTTTTATTGTGCCACCAAGCTGATAACTAATTTTTGTAGATTGCTGCTTTTGCATTTGCGCTTTATTTAAACGCCCTACTTGCACTAACACTTTATTTAATGCTTGTTCAGTAACTGGTTTTACTAAGTATCCTGCGGCACTGAGCTGTAGCGCATCAAGTGCATACTCGGGGTAAGCCGTTACAAATACTATTGCAGGTGGCACGCTCAGTGTATTGAGTTGCTGCGCTACCTTTAGACCATTAATACCCGGCATATCTATATCTAAAAAAACCAAATCGGGATGAATCTGCTTGATAATGGCAAGCCCCTGCGCGCCGTTATCACCTTCGCCTTTAACTAAAATATGCTCGTTGTGCTGCAGTAGCCGCTTTATTCTAGCGCGAGCTAGCGGTTCATCATCAATAATTACAACATTCATTGGGGGTTCTCAAACTGCTTAGGGATCACCACTTTTACTCTAAATACATCCTCTTTTTGTGTGATCGCTAGTTGTGCTTTTTCTTTGTAATATATAAACAATCGCTGGCGAATATTTTCAAGTGCCATGCCGTTATTTGGTCTTTTTAACGCCTCATTATGAGTGATAGGGTTAGAAACAATCAATGTTAAATACCCTGTTGTTACGTGTAGCTCGACACTAATAACGGCCCCTGTTTCACTGGGCTCTACCCCATGACACACCGCATTTTCTATTAACGGCTGAAGGGTTAAGCACGGAATACTAATATCTGGTAAATCAGCAGGCACTTGCCAATTAAGCTTTAAACGACTGCCAAAGCGCCAGGTTTCCAGCGCAACATATTGTTTTGATAAGGTCAGCTCATCTTCGAGAGAAACGCGCTGTCCCGAGCGCATAGCCGCTTGCGACAACGCCGCAAGCGCAAGTATTGCTTGCTCTGCAGCATCGGCATCATGATGTGTTAGCTCGGCGGCGGTATTAAGGCTATTGTACAAAAAATGAGGGCGAATTCTGGCTTGCAAAGCATCAAGCTCTGCGCGCGAGAGCGCTTTTGTTTGCTGCTCTTTTTCAAAATAAATCAGTAAAAACTGTACAAATAAAGCCGTGATCAAAAAAACAATTAAGCAGTTTCGTAATACAAAATAAATACTCGTTTCATTATTTGTAATATCTAAAAAATAGCGGGCACACAGCACACTAAATAAAGCGGTACTGACTAAAAAGGAAATGAAAAAAGCAAAAAGTTGGGTGGTTTGCGGCTTTTTTTGTAAAACACCCCGAAAAGAGTATAAAGCAGAAATACTGACCAAAACGGTCATATGAGAAAATAAACTAATTACGCCAAGGCTCTGCCAGCTATCCCCTTCAACAAAAGGAGCAAACGCTAAGATGGTAGCAACAACTTGGGTAACAATAAGCGTGGCAAGTACCCCGCGCTCATTAAAAAGAGCCGAAAAAAGCAATGTTTCACCTTGCGGCAACTTGCTCATAACGGCTCTCCTTGTAATCTAAATAATTAATTTATATAGATTAACGCAGCTCAACAGGAACGGCAAATACGATATTCTCTTCTTCACCTGGGTTTTCAACTACCTGCTTGCCGCCAAGCTCTTTTAAGCGTGCAATAACTTGTTGTACAAGCACTTCTGGCGCAGAAGCCCCCGCAGTTACTCCCACAGCGTTAGTTTCGCCAAACCACTGTGCTTCAACATTGGTTGCATCATCGATTAAATAAGCGGTTGTGCCCATTTTATCTGCAAGTTCACGTAAACGGTTAGAGTTAGAGCTGTTTTTTGCCCCCACAACTAATAACACATCTACTTTGTCTGCTAAATCACGCACAGCATCTTGACGGTTTTGTGTCGCATAGCAAATGTCATCTTTGCGCGGGCCATCAATTGCTGGGAATTTTTCGCGCA
Source organism: Pseudoalteromonas sp. R86517 (assembly GCF_042466295.1). Taxonomy (NCBI): domain Bacteria; kingdom Pseudomonadati; phylum Pseudomonadota; class Gammaproteobacteria; order Alteromonadales; family Pseudoalteromonadaceae; genus Pseudoalteromonas; species Pseudoalteromonas sp. R86517. Next base: position 805,213 of record NZ_JAXHCB010000001.1, on the reverse strand, counting down.
GCGCATCAATGACATCTGCAGTGTCATCTACTGAGAGCGTTGTTTGGCTACAATAAAATAGGTTATCAGCATTTTTAACGTTAAGTTTGGCAACATCTTCTGCGGTTTCTACAAGGTAAATACCACCGTCGTTATTGTCATACTGCCCCATAGTACCCTCTACTTCTGGGTGACCATGGTGACCAATTAAAATACACTCAATACCTTTACGGCTCGCACGCGTTACTTCCATATGCACTTTAGTAACTAATGGGCATGTTGCGTCAAACACTTTTAAATCGCGGCGTTTAGCTTCTGAGCGTACTGCTTGCGATACACCGTGGGCGCTAAAAATAACAATGCTGTCATCAGGTACTTGGTCTAGCTCTTCAACAAATACGGCACCACGGTTTTTTAAACCATCTACTACGTAGCGGTTATGAACGACCTCGTGGCGTACGTAAATTGGCTTTTCAAAAATATCTAAAGCGCGCTCTACTATGCTAATTGCACGGTCTACCCCTGCACAAAAGCCTCGCGGGTTCGCTAATAAAATATCCATTAGCCTTGCACCTCAATAATATCTACTTCAAACGTTAAACGTTGACCTGCTAACGGATGATTAAAATCTATAGTAACCGACTCACCTTGTACTTCGCGTACCAGTCCTGGCAGCTCAGTACCATCAGGCTGAGTAAAGGCTATAATTGCGCCGACTTTAGCTGGCGTTTCTGCACCAAATTTACTGCGTTCTACATAGTAAATATTATCTGGATTAGGTTGGCCAAAGGCGTCTTCTGGTTCTAACTCAAACGTTTTGCTTTCGCCTGCACTTAAACCTAGTAAGCACTTTTCAAAATTAGCCGTTAAGCTGCCATCACCCATCGTTAACTTGGCTGGTTTATTATGCACCTTGGTTGAGTCTGCGGCAGAGCCATCTTCTAGTTTAATAGAAAAGTGAAAAATAACCTCTGAGTTTTCACCAATTACAGCTTGGCTCATGCTTTATGCTCCTTCGGACTTTCGCCTGTAAAGGCATCAAATAATAATAATGCGGCACCAATACAAATTGCACAGTCGGCAATATTAAATACTGGAAAATGCGAGTTTTTATAAAACACATGTATAAAGTCAATTACATAACCATAAGCAACACGGTCATATAAATTACCAATAGCGCCAGCAAGCACTAACGCATAAGCACTACATAATATTTTATTTGTCGCTGGTAAACGCTTTAACCACCACACTAATAGCGCACTAATAGCAATGGCAATAAAACTTAAAAACCAACGTTGCCAGCCACCTGCTTCACTTAAAAAGCTGTAGGCCGCTCCATAGTTATGTACGTAGGTAATACTAAAAACAGGCAGTAAATTAATCGACTCTTGATAAGCCATGGTATTTACAACAAGTGTTTTAGTGGCAAAGTCTATTACAAGCAGTAATAGACTTAACCAAAGCCACACTAAACCACTTTTTTGGGCTAGTTTGCTCACTGAGTAAAGCTCCTAAGCGAATTGACGCTTTTCACCTTCGCCGTCAACATTGCTTACACAACGACCACAAATTTCAGGGTGTGCAGGCTCTGAGCCTACATCATCGCTGTAATGCCAACAACGCTCACATTTAGTTGCATCTGTGGCTGCTACGCTAATGTACAAACCTTCAATTTCGGTTGTTTGTGTATCACTTGGCTGGCTATCTACTGCAGATACAGTGACCGCAGACGTTAGTAATACAAAACGTAGTTCATCACCTAATGCTGCTAACTTATCAGCCAGTGCTTTTTCGGCGTATAAGTTAACGCTTGCTTGTAATGTTGCACCAATCACTTCTTCTTTTCGGGCTGCTTCTAGTACGCGGTTTACTTCGTCACGTACATTTAGAATCGCTTGCCAGTCATCGTTGCTAAATTGGCTGTTTGTCGGTGCATGTAAACCGTCGTACCATACCGATGTAAATACGTAATCGCTACGCTCGCCCGGTAGTGCTTCCCAAATTTCTTGAGCTGTAAAACTCATAATTGGCGCCATCCAACGAGTCATTGCTTCAGCAATATGATAAAGCGCAGTTTGACAAGAACGACGTGCATGACTGTCGCTTTTTGCTGTGTACTGGCGATCTTTAATTACATCTAAGTAGAACGAACCAAGCTCACCTGTACAGAAGTTCATTAGCTTTTGCGTTACTAATAGCATTTGGTAGCTATCGTAAGCTGCTAAAATTTCTTCTTGTAATTGGGCTGCACGGCCAACAATCCACTTATCAAGCTCAACCATATCATCAACAGCAACTTGGTCTGTTTTTGGATCAAAACCACTTAAGTTAGCTAACAAGTAACGGCTAGTGTTACGAATACGGCGGTAACGATCTGCAGAGCGTTTAAATATTTCATCCGATACCGTCATTTCGGCGGTGTAATCGGTAGAAGCTACCCATAAACGTAAAATGTCAGCGCCAAGTTTATTCATCACGTTTTGTGGTGAAATAACGTTGCCTAACGATTTTGACATTTTGCGGCCGTTTTCATCTACGGTAAAGCCGTGCGTTAGTACTTGCTTGTAAGGTGCGTGACCGTTAATAGCAACTGAGGTCATCATTGATGACATAAACCAACCTCGGTGCTGATCAGAACCTTCTAGATATAAATCTGCTGGGCCAACTAACTCTTCACGTGCATCAACAACACACGCATGTGTTACGCCCGAATCAAACCATACATCTAACGTATCTTGTACTTTCATGTATTGCTTGGCATCTTCTTCGCCTAACAAGGTGGCAGGCTCTAGGTCATACCATGCTTGAATGCCTGATTTTTCTACCAGCTCTGCAGCTTGCTCAATAAGCGCTTGCGTATTTGGGTGTAAAGCACCAGTGTCTTTATCAACAAATAAAGCAATTGGCACACCCCAAGTACGTTGGCGTGAAATACACCAATCTGGGCGACCTTCAACCATGTTCGCAATGCGGCTTTCGCCCCACTCTGGCAACCATTGGGTGTTTTTAATTTCGCTTAACGAGTCTTGACGTAAGTTAGCCTGATCCATGCTTACAAACCACTGCGGTGTAGCACGGAAAATAATAGGCGTTTTGTGGCGCCAACAATGCGGGTAGCTATGCGTAAGCGCATGATGATGCATTAAAGCACCGCGCTCTGTTAGTACGTCAATTACACTGGCATTTGCTTTAAATACATGCTGACCAGCAAATAATTCTGTATCAGGCAGGTAAACGCCATTCGCGCCCACAGGGTTTGCTACTTCAAGATTGTAATTTAAGCCTGCCGCGAAATCTTCTTGACCATGGCCTGGCGCGGTATGTACCACACCCGTACCTGAGTCAGTAGTTACGTGGTCTGCTACAATTACCGGTACATCAAAATCGTAAAATGGGTGAGCAACGTGTAAGTGTTCAAGTGCTGCACCTTTAACATAACCTAGTACGTGGAAATGATTAAAGCCATAACGATCCATTGCATCTTTAACAAGCTCTGAGCCTAAAATTAAACGTTGCTGTGAGCCTTCATCATCTACTTGTACTAAGGCGTACTCTAAATCTGCATGCACTGCTACCGCACGGTTAGCGGGTAAGGTCCACGGTGTTGTAGTCCAAATAACAGTACCTACACTGCCTTGGCCTTTATGGCCATCGGCTAAATCAAAGGCATTAACAACCGCGTCTTGATCTGCAAATGTAAAACGTACGTCAATCGCTGGAGATTGCTTATCTTGGTACTCTACTTCTGCCTCTGCTAATGCAGAGCCACAGTCTGTACACCAATGCACAGGCTTTGCACCTTTATGAAGGTGGCCATTTTTAATAATACGACCAAGCACGCGAATAGCGTTTGCTTCAAAGTCATAGTTCATTGTTAAGTAAGGTTTGTCCCAATCGCCAAACACACCTAAACGTTTAAAGTCTACTTTTTGACCTTCAACTTGCTTTTTAGCGTAAGCACGGCATTTTTCACGAAACTCGCTCGCGGTTACTTTAACGCCTGGCTTGCCTACTTTTTTCTCAACCATTAACTCAATTGGCAAACCATGACAGTCCCAACCAGGCACATAAGGTGCATCAAAGTCAGATAAAGTTTTAGACTTAACAATTATGTCTTTTAAAATTTTATTTACTGAGTGGCCTAAATGGATATCGCCGTTTGCATACGGAGGGCCGTCATGCAAAATAAAGGTCTTTTTACCTTTTTTAGCGCTGCGAATTTGACCGTACAGGTCGTCTTCATACCATGCTTTAAGCATTTTTGGTTCACGTTGTGCCAAATTGCCACGCATTGGAAACTGTGTTTCCGGTAAATTCAAAGTATGTTTGTAGTCGCTCATTAATCCTACTTTCCGTATCTATCGGCTACCTAATTTAAACCAAAACACTGTTTTGCGGCGGCAACATCGGTTGCAATTTGTGCCGTTAACTGTGTTAATGTCTCGAATTTTTTCTCATCGCGAAGTTTTTTTATTAACTCCACGTGCATAAACTGTCCATATATATCTTGTGCAAAGTCAAAAAGATGAACTTCTAACAAAGCACGAGTTCCATTAAAAGTGGGCTTGTTACCAATATTGGCTACCCCATAAACGTGTTTCCCGGCAATGTTTGCTTTTACGGCAAACACCCCATTTACAGGGCAAACTTGGCGTTTAAGCGCTATATTTGCAGTTCGAAAACCAAGCTCTCGCCCTCTTTTCCAACCATGTATTACACGCCCTGAAATAGCATAATTATGCCCTAGCATTAACTTAGCATTTTCTAAGTCGCCTGCGGCTAATGCTTCACGTATTAGTGTGCTGCTTACTCTAGCATTTAATTGGCGAAAACTCGCGGTGCTTTTTACATCCATGCCCGCTTGTTTGCCCATACTGAGCAGTAAATTAAAATTCCCTTGGCGCTGTTTACCAAATTTAAAATCATCACCTACTGTGAGTGCTTTAACGCCTAGCTTTTTAATTAAAATATCACTAACAAATTGCTCAGCGTGCATATTGGCAAATTGTTGGTTAAAGCTAATACAAATAACCCGCTCAATACCTAAGTTACTTAGTAATCTGAGTTTGTCGCGTAACCGAGTAAGTCGAGCTGGCGCATTGTTTTTAGCAAAAAACTCTTGCGGCTGCGGCTCAAATAACATCACAGTACTGGGTAAGTTATGTGCTTTGGCATCCGCTAACAGCCCTTTTAACACTTCGCCATGGCCTAAATGCACACCGTCAAAATTACCAATAGTCAACACACAACCATAATGCTGCGCTCGAATATTGTGTATACCTCTAATTAACTCCATGCCACCTAATGCCTTTTTCAGCGAGTATTATTAACGACTTTAAAATCGTTCAAAACCACAGGGCTGCCGATTATAATCTTTTTTTTAGTTTGATTCAGTAGTTGCTACACTTTTTATCGTATTTAGTCTTACACCAAGTAAAAACAGCACCGCAAAGTAACTTATTGCAGCAATTACTAGCAATACAATTAACAACATTACTTGCTCAGAAAAATGCCATGTAGCCCAATAATAACGGCTGCTGACGTACCACGTTAAAGCGCCCATTACCAAGCTTGCCACAATGCACTTTACGCTAAAGCGCAGGCTCATTGCAGAAAACTGATACACGTTTTCTTTTTTAAGTTGCCTGTAAAGTAAAAAAGCATTGCAGCTGGCCGACATAGACGTTGCTAAAGCAAGCCCTAAATATCCTATAAACGGGGCTAACATAATATTAAATACCATATTAAGCACCAGCGTAATAATACCAATACGCACAGGTGTTTTGGTATCTTGACGCGAGTAAAAACCCGGCGCTAATACTTTAATAAGCATAAAGCTAACTAACCCTACCGAGTAGGCAACCACCCCTAAGCTTACCGCTTTAACATGATCAACATCAGCGTCTTTAAATGCACCGTGATCAAATAGCACAGTAATGATAAGCGGGCTTATAATCATTAAACCAACCATGGCGGGTATGCCTAAAAAAATCACAAAACGCACACCCCAATCTAACGTATGCTGAAAATCACTGAGCTTTTTACTGCTATGCAATTTAGAAAGTGCGGGTAAAATAACAGTGGCAATACCAATACCAAATAAACCAAGTGGAAACTCAATTAACCTATCTGAGTAATAAAGCCATGCGATAGAGCCCGTCATTAATAGCGAGGCAATCATGGTGTCGAGCAGGAGGTTAATTTGGCTTATTGAAACACCAAATAATGCCGGTAGCATAAGCTTACGCACTTTTTTAACGTTCTCGTCTTGCCACGCCCAGCGAGGACGAGCCAGCATTTTTGCTCGGTATAAAAATGGTAACTGAAACAACAATTGCACCACCCCGCCCACAAATACACCAATAGCTAACGCATACGCCCCCACGCTAAATTTGTCGTGCAATAAAATGGCGCAGGTAATAATTGAAACATTAAGTAATACGGGCGTAAAAGCAGCCACTGCAAAACGGTTATACACATTCATTACTGCACCGCTAAGTGCTACCAAACTAACAAATAACAAATACGGAAAAGTTAACTTTAATAAGGAGCTTGCCAGCACAAACTTTTCTGCATTAGGGCCACCTTGCCACCAATCTATAAACCAGCCAGTACCAAATAACGCGGCAATAACAGGCGAGGCAATAACGCCAAAAATAGTCACGCAAAGCAAAATAGTGCCCAGCGTACCGGCAGCCTGTGCTACAAATAACTTAACTTTATCATCGCCATGGTGTTCTTTAATTTCACTAAGTACAGGCACAAATGCCTGGGCAAAGGCCCCCTCTGCAAATAGACGGCGTAAAAAATTGGGAATACGGTTAGCAAACAAAAAAACATCAGCAGCTGCACTAGCACCTAATAAGTTTGCAACGACAGCGTCTCGTACTAACCCTAAAATACGCGATATCATTGTCATACAACTTACAATCATACCGGAGCGAAATAATCCTTTTGACACCTTAAACCTACTTAAAAACCTTTAGTTAGCGCAATTATGCCACAGTCTTTTTTATAAATCGCTTTAAAGCACTAGGCTGGGCGTCTGTGCTTTGTTACAATAGCGATATTAACTGCTAAAGCGGCAAATTGATGTTCGTTATAAGGAGCAGTTTTTCTTGAGTTGTTAAATTTAAATTGACATTCATGATAAAAACAGGCATATTCCACGGCCTTTAATTTAAGCTTTATTTAAGATTGTTAGGAGCAAACCTTGGCTAACATCAAGTCTGCAAAAAAACGCGCTATCACTAGCGAAAAAAACCGTCAGCACAACGCAAGCCGTCGTTCAATGATGCGTACTTACTTCAAAAAAGTAACCGCTGCTATTGAAGCTGGCGATAAAGAAGCTGCACAGCAAGCTTTCTCTGTTGCTACACCTATCCTAGACCGTTACGCAACTAAGGGTCTAATTCATAAAAACAAAGCAGCTCGTCATAAGAGCCGTTTAGCAGCTAAAATTAAAGCGCTATAATTTGTTTTATGATTAAAAAACCGGCCTAGGCCGGTTTTTTTATATCTAAAATTTGGTATTTAGCAATCCGCTAAACTTTAAGCTAATTTAACGCATTACTATTAAAGCTGGTTAAACGTTTTCCAAATCGGGATAAAACTTTTTCAACATGGCCGCAATTTTTTTAGGCGTAAATGGCTTAACCACAAATCCTTTAGCACCTTTATCAATGGCTTCTTTAACATTTTCTACTGCTGAATGGGCCGACACCATCACCACATTAGTTTCAGGGTTAATATCATTAATTTGCGCGATTAACTCTTTACCATCGCCGTCAGGCAGTTCAATATCTAAAAAAATCATATTGTAATTAGCTGCTTGGCACTCGCTAATGCATTGTTTAGCCGTTGAAGCCTCTTTAACGTTTTCTATTCCTAAGTGCATGAGCGTTTGGCTCAAAAAACTACGCACTGTGCTAACATCATCTACTATTAAAATTGATAGCTGCGTATCCATGTATCTTCCTCGTAGGCTAAAAGCATTGTATAAGTTATTATATAACTAGATATTTAATCATTTTATTATAGAGACCTACGCTCAAAAGGCCAGATTTGCTTTATGTCAAACAACACAAAAAAACAATCATTGCTTGGTAAAACACCACAAAAAAGAAAAACCCCTGTAAAAAAGCCCCGCAATAGGCCGCAAACAGCACCGCAATCTTCAGCTAACCCAACATCTACCCCAGCAGAGCAGCCTGTAAAGTCTAAAAAAGGGTTACTTATTACGCTGGCTGTCATTTTTTCCGTAGCCATTATTTTTCCAAAACCAACTTTGCTCACCTATAAAAAATTAGGGTTAGTGAGCGAAAGTATTTATTGGCCTGGGGTCTTTGGGTATGGCCGTACATTACTTGATTCAAACTTACACCCGCAGCTAGACGAGAAGCGCAATGCCCTTTATTTATGCGCAGATATGAAGGCGCCGCAAAGCTGTCAAAAGTACCAACTAATAAAAAATAATGGCTTTTTTGCAGCACTAGCTAGCTATATTTAGCATTAAAAAAACTAATCTGAAAATTTAAAATTACTTGGTTGAAAGGTGTGCAAAAGATCAACATAATGGCGCTCCTTTTTTCAACAACTGAACTATTGAAACGACCATGCTAAACGAGCTAGATTGGCTTTTAAACACTGTATTACTTGCACTAGGTTTAGGTGCATTCTTTATTAACCACATAACAATACTGCGTGTTGCAGCGATTAGTGCATGTGGTCTGTTATTTTTGTCTTTTAGCTTGGATTTAATGTCGTCGAGTGTTATTTCGAATATGAGTTTAGTGTTGATCAATACATTTTACTTGTTCAAAGTATATACGTTTGGACAATTTAATGTAACGCAGAGTTAACATTTCCCCTTAGAATATTTTATAGCCCAGCCTTGCTGGGCTTTTTTATTTGAAAAATTAAAAGGCTTGGGGAACAGATTGAACTAAGATAAAATTTATCTCGTATTAATCCTCATTTAGGTCTTACTATGTCTTTATCTGATTTCGATTTATTTTTATCTTCTATGGAAGATGTAAAACCTATAAACCACGATACTGTAACTCCCCTTGCAAGTAATCCCAGTGCCACCCTTGCCCAACAAGAAAAACGCAAAGCTGCCGAGCTTAGCCTTGCGAATGACGAAAATTACTTACAATCTGAGCATGTAGAGCTTTTAGACCCACATGCATTACTCAGTTTTAAAAAAGATGGCGTACAAAGCGCAGTATTTAAAAACTTACGCTTAGCTAAATACCAAGTTGATGCCACATTAGATTTGCATGGCCAATTACTTAAAAACGCACGCACAACATTATTTAACTTTATTACTGATTGCCACCAGCGAAACATTCGCGTTGTACTAGTTCGCCATGGCATTGGTATAAAAAATAAAGCTAAGCCCGGTATACTAAAGAGCTATGTTAATAAGTGGCTACAGGCTCTACCCGCGGTATTAGCGTATCATACCGCTTTAAAGCACCATGGTGGCAGTGGCGCAACGTATGTGTTGCTTAAAAAAAGTGATGAGAAAAAGCATGAAAACCGAGAGATCCATGCTAAACGGTACTAATTAACTTATTTTACTAAATACCAGTAACGAAGCGCACTTTAGTAATTAAATGACCTAATGAAAGGTGGGTACTCTTTAATGATCTGGCTTTATTAGGCCAAAAACAAATTAACAGAGCCCACTTTTTATAATTTGCCTGCAAGTGCACCTATTCACTTTGTGAAGTTTGTGAACTTTTGCTTTGTGGCACTTGATCGGCACTTGCTTGGTTAAACCAAGCAGACACGCCTAGCACTATAATAGAAACCACTACTAAACTTAGTTTTACTCCGCCTTGACTTGATTTCATACGTTACTCTTATTATTTTTATTTTAGTGACTAAACTTCACAATAATTAAAATTACAAATGTTAACAAGCTGTTTGTTAAACTGTTTTGCTATCTATTAATAACCTTTTGTTCTATTAACCCGATTATTTAATGTAAGGCCGCTTTTTAGGCGATTAATATTTTCTGCAATTTGCGCTGTTACGCTATTTAAATCAGATAACGCGGCGCAGTGTGGTGTAATCGTTATTTTAGCGTTATGCCAAAATGGGTGGTCGTGCGGTAGCGGCTCTTGGGTAAATACATCGAGCGTGGCAGCCCTTAACATTTCACTGTTAAGTGCGTCTATTAAATCTTGCTCTACTAGGTGCTCTCCTCTGGCAACGTTAATTACACAGGCATGGGCCGGTAACTTAGCTAATAAATCGGCATTAATAATACCCTTAGTATCTTTTGTTAGCGGCAGTAGGCATACCAAGTAGTCAATTGTGGGCAGCATTTCATTAAGGCCTTGCTGCTGAGAATATAGATGCACCTGCTCATCACTTTTTTCAGTTTTTGACCAAGCGCTTACCGTAAAGCCATTCAGGGTTAGTTTTTTGGCGCACGCTTTACCTAGCTCACCAAAGCCTAAAATACCCACGTGATTATATTTATATGCGCGCTTAGGTTTATAATTGCATTGTGATTGCTTAACAAAATACTCTTTTAAACGCAGCTTGTGCGCAAGTACATGGCCTAGCACGTACTCAGCCATATCTTGAGCAAGCTCAGTATCAACAATGCGAACCACGTCTACCTCTTTAGGCAATAAAGACATATTAATACTATCCACACCCGCCCCAAACGATGACACCGCTTTTAAATTTGGTAATTGCTGCCACAAATCATCTGGTGCATTCCAGGCTAATACAAACTCTACATTGTTGAGCTTTTTACACTCTGGCCATTGCATTATCTCTTCATTGGGTAATAGCTCTTTTAGCTTTGCAATTAGCTTTGTATTATCTCGCCCGGTAATGGCTACTAATACCGACATAGAAGCTCCTAATTTTATTGAATAAATTTTATCTACACTAATAAACAACTGAGCAGCTCGTTATTTGCTCTTTAAAAAGTCACACAACTGCAAAGTAAATGTCACACCCTTTTTTTACTCTAAACAGGATGGCGAATAGGCCAAATTGTAAATGAGGTTAATATGATAAGCGTTGATAAAGTAATAGCTGCAAACTTACCACAATTAGAGAACTCCCCTAAAGTAAAAGGTTTAGTTAAAAAGGGGCTTGGCTACTTATTACATGAACAAGAATTTGTCGCCTTTGGCGATGCTTACCCCCATTTACAAGGACTAGAGTTTGTTGAACAAGTGCTTGATGAGCTTGACTTTGATACCCGCTACAAACCAAAGCAAATTGAAAACATACCCAGCGAAGGTAAGTTAGTTATTGTGGCTAACCACCCCATTGGCTCGCTCGACGCACTTGCGCTGATAAAAGTACTTTCCAGCGTTAGGCAAGATTTAAAAGTGGTTGCCAATCGCATGCTAATGTCGGTCACCCCTATGCATTCATTGCTGTTGCCAGTAGATAATTTATCGGGAACCAGTAAAAAACAAGAATTAAGTAATATACAAAAACACTTAAAAGATGAAGGTGCGTTACTTATTTTTCCTGCGGGAGAGGTCTCGCGTTTAAGCCCTACCGGTATTAAAGATTGCAAGTGGAACAGTGGCTTTTTACGCATGGCTAAAAAAGCAAACAGCCCTATTTTACCTATTTATATAAAAGCCAAAAACAGCCCGCTTTTTTATGGCACCTCAATGATTTACAAACCACTTGCGAGCTTATTATTAGTAAAAGAAATGTTTAAGCAGCGACAAAAGTCATTAGAGTTTGAAATTGGCGCTTCCATTCCGCCTGAGTCATATTTAATCGAAAACTTAAAAGATAAAGAAATCGTTAATCTCATTCGCAAGCAACTTTATCGCCTTACCACTAAAAAGCCCCTTCCCCTTAAAACCCAAACCCCTATTGCAATACCTGAGTGCCGCAAAGAGCTTAAAAAAGCCATAGAGAGTTGTCAGTTATTAGGCAAAACACAAGATGGCATGCATATTCATTTATATCAGTACACTGGCAGCTCACCAGTGTTTAGAGAGCTTGGACGACTGAGAGAAATTGCCTTTAGAGCGGTGGGTGAAGGCAGCGGAAAACGCCGCGACATCGACAAATATGATATGGATTATCAACACTTAGTGCTATGGGATCCTACGCAGCTAGAATTAGTGGGTGCATATCGCCTTGCTTGTGCAAAGGAAATAATAGAGAAACATGGCCGAGAAGGCTTATACACCGATAGTTTGTTTAGTTACACACAAGCAATGAAACCGTATTTAGAGCAAGGTATAGAACTTGGCCGCAGCTTTGTGCAACCTAAATATTGGGGGCGTAAAAGCTTAGACTACTTATGGTACGGTATTGGCGCATTTATTAAAAACTACCCGCAATATCGTTACTTATTTGGCGCGGTGAGCGTTTCTAACGCCTTACCTGAACAAGCAAAAGCCATGCTTGTGCATTACTATCAACATTATTATAAATCAGAACAACACCTCGCCACCCCCAATAACGAGTTTAAATTAAGCGAGCAACAACTCACTCAGTGTAAAACTGTTTTTAGTGGCAACGATGTAAAAGAAGACTTTGTAGAATTAAAACATGTACTGGCCAATATGGGGGCACAAGTTCCTACGCTATTTAAGCAATATACTGAGCTGTGCAAGCCTGGCGGCGTAAAGTTTTTAAGCTTTAGTATCGACCCCGACTTTAACAACTGTATTGATGGGTTAGTGCTAGTAGATTTACAAAACGTAAAAGAAAATAAAGCCAAGCGCTATTTAGGTTAGGGCGTGTTGAACTTTACGGATTGAAATTTGTTCAATCTAGGGGCGATTTAATCGCGGCGCGAGGTTTGTAACCTAGTGGGCTAAGTAAAAACCGAGCAACAAAGAGTTTATCGCCCCTAGGCAGAACCCGAAGGGCAGCGCATGTTTGGCATTTATGCTGCGTTATCGCCTATTTATGGGGAATAACCACACTTCATAGGCTCTGCCTTGCCTAAAAACCAAACATACTGCTGCAAACTCAATCATTAAAGATCAACACGCCCTACTCAAACAAACAGCGAGGTGATTCTCGCTGTTTATTTTTATCGGGCGATTACTATTTATGGCTAAAAATTCGCGCTAATAAATCTGTGTAAATGGCCTCAATTTTAAGTAAATCATCAACCGGAACATGCTCGTTTACCTGATGAATGGTACTATTTTTAACGCCGCACTCAATAACTTGGGTATGCTGGTTTGCAAAAAATCGGCCATCAGAAGTACCGCCACTGGTACTTAACATGGGGTAACTCCCTGTTTGCGCATAAATGGTGTGCTCCAAGTGCTGCAATAAACTCCACCCGTTTGTTGGTGGCGTATAATAGGGCTCACACGCTCGCTCCCATTCAACCTCCAGGTGCTGGGCGTATTCACTCAGCGCCGCTGATATACAGTGCTTTATTGCATTGCTTGTATAACCATGGCTATATCGCACATTAAAGGTAATTTCGCACTCGCTAGGCACTAAATTATCAACAACATTATTTATATTAATGCCGGTCACTTGCAAGGTGGTTTTAGAGCTTGGCTCATCGTCAGGCCATGTTAAATTACTTAAACAATTTACAATATTACCCGCAATATGCGCAGCATTTATAGTGTTCTGTGGGTAGGCAACATGTCCGGCCTTGCCGTGTACTTTTATACGAGAAGAAATAGCGCCTCGGCGACCATTTTTAATTGTATCGCCTACGTGTGTAGAGCTTGTCGGCTCACCAACAATACAGCCATCAAGTTGTATATTATTTTTTGCTAAATGCGCGGCTATTACCTCTGAGCCAAATTCGGCCTCTCCTTCCTCATCGGAGGTAATAAGCCAGTAAAAACGCCCTTTTTTACTTTTAGTCTCTTTTAATAGTGCCTTAGTAGCACCAAGCATAGCCGCCACACCGCCTTTCATATCGGCAGCGCCGCGACCATACACGGCATTATTAATAATATTGCCGGCAAAAGGCGGGCTTAGCCAGTTGCCCGACTCGGCGGGCACAACATCAATATGCCCAGAAAACGCAACACATGGTCCTTCTTGTTCAAAACTAACGTAGGCAATTAAATTGGTAACGCCTTCACAAATAAACTGCTCACAGTTAAAACCAAGCGCAGTTAGCTCATTGCTAAGCCAATCTATGGCACCGCCTTGATTAGGCGTTACAGACTCAAACCTAATAAGCGTTTGCGTATTTTTTACCACCGCGCTTAAAGGCTTACTTACACTGTTTTGCGATACTTTTGCAACAGACATAACAACACACTCAATAACCATAAGAGAGATTATTAAAGCGCGAGAATATGACCAAATAATGGCAAAGTTAATACAGTGCGATGACCGTTAAATATATAACTGCGTCAATTAATTAAAATACTTTTTGCACTGACTTTAATCTAAATCAAGAAAAGGGTTCACATACTTCAAACATTTTTGAAACTTTGATCTAGAACAGGTTTTCAACGCTCGGAGATTGTAATAATAGCGTCAATCAAAAAGTAGTTATTGGAGCACAACATGAAAACCCAAATCAGCATTGCATTACTTACCTCTTTACTTGCTATTACCCCTGCGGCACACGCTAACCTTAGCGTTAATGTTGGCGCTATTAATGTAAATCCAGATAACAGCAGCTCGGCAATTAACGAAGCGCCAACCCTGGGTCTAAAAGGCGACTCTGACACGCAGCTAGGTATTACAATCGATTATGCATTTAACGATAAGTGGGTGGTAGAGCTTATTGCCGCTACGCCGTTTTCGCACGATGTAAATGGCGCGGGTGGGTTAGCTGGCAATAAAATTGCCGACATCAAACAGCTTCCGCCATCATTGGTTGCGCAATACCACTTTTTAGATACAAGTTACGCGCTACGCCCGTTTATTGGTGTAGGGTTAAATTACACCACCTTTTTTGACGAGCAGCCTTCTCAAGCGCTAAAAGCAACCCTAGGCACTGATGATGTTGAAGTAAAACTCGATGATTCGTTTGGCTTTATTGCACAAGTAGGCGCTAACTATAAAATCGATCAACATTGGGGGCTACATGCCATGGTATCAATGATTGATATAGATACCGATGCCACTGTGTATGCAAATGGTGCAAAAGCCCTTACATCAACCGTTGAGCTTGACCCTGTCGTTGCCATGTTTGGTGTAAGGTACAGCTTTTAATTAAGTTTGCAGCGCCTATGTTCTATGTGTTTAAGGCCGAAAGGCCTTATTTTATGAAAATTATTTAGGAAGGTTATTCACCTTTTTTTGCTCAAGCATTTCTTTCCAGTGCATAATTTCGCTTGGCAAAATAGGCGCTACACCATCAAACTCGGCTACTTCAAGCATTTCTTCAATACTGACAATGCCTTTTTTGTTTTTAAACACACCGCGCACATACGCTATAGCGTGCAGGCCACGCGCAGAATGAAACTTTTGTTCAATGTAAAAATATTTATGATCCCACCCCACCAGCTTGGTACTAATGGTATAACGCTGCATAGGTTTAATATCGCGAATATAAGTAATGGCTGTAGCATTAACAATAGGAAACCAACGGCGCTTCATTACTTGTTTTAATAGACCAATTCGCTCAATCATCCAAGTGCGCGACAAGTCCATCATAGCCAAATAACGCGAGTTTGTTAGATGCAGGTTGATATCGCAGTCTGTTGGCAGTGCTTTGTAATCAATATCAACAGTATCAAGTAACTGTTGGTAGTCGCGGTTGCGCTTAATTTTAAAAAATAATAAAAGAAGTCTAATATATAAGTTCACGAGAAGGTCTTACCAGTATAAAGTTAACTCAGTGTAACATAGCCACTTGTTAAGGCGAATGTTCTGTTTTAATCTCAAATTATAAATATAAAAAAGTCATAGTATGAAATATAAATTAGCGACACTTTTCACAACCAGTTTATTATGCATTAGCACCAGCGCACTGGCCGATTTTACAATTAAAGGCCCAGGTACGGTAACTTACCCAACAGGTATAGAAAAAACCTTTAATTTTGGCTTTGCATGGCAGCAGCAGCTTGGTAAATTTTCGATAGGTAGCAAAAGCTACGATATGTCGCAATTACCTAACTCATACTCGGTAGCAATCACTTTAGCTAAAGACGATAGCCAAGTGTGGGTACAAGAGTTTAATAATGGCTTTATTGAAGCGTTTGATTGGCAAATAGGTAAACATACTGTCAGTTTGAAAAAGCAGCAATTTAAAGACCCCGTAAAAGGCAATTACGTGATTGAGCTGAATGGCCGCAGTTACTTTTTTACTCGTAATAACGCAAGCATAGTGATTAATTTTGATGAAAATGGCATAGAAACTATCGCCATTGATGGGGTTACTAAAAACATGGGCACTAAGAGCTAGTGCCCAGTAAAGCGGCTATTAAACTTTAACAGTTTTGCGATTAATACCGTAATCTCGTAGTTTATTTGCCACTGCAGTGTGGCTAAGCCCTAAACGCTTAGCTAATTGTCTTGAGCTTGGGTAAGCCGGATACAATTTGCGTAGCAAGGTTGCTTCAAAACGTTTTACAGCTTGATCTAACGACCCTTCAAAATCTGACTCTAAGTAGCCTAAATCGTGGGTAAAGGTGGGCAATTGCAAATGCTCTACACGTAGCTCGCTATCATCAAGTAACGACACCGCCCGATAAATTGCATTTTCTAGCTGGCGCACATTACCTGGCCACGGGTACTCTTGTAAAAAGCGTAAGCACTCTTGTGATAAAAGCGGAATTGCGTGGCCGTTTTGCTGTGCGTACTTTTGAATAAAGTGCTCGGCTAATGGGCCCACATCAGCTTTACGGTCTCTCAGTGGTGCAATCTCTAATGTGAGTACATTAATTCGATAGTATAAGTCTTCTCTAAATACGCCCTCTTGCACCATCGCGGGTAAATCTTTTTGTGTGGCTGCAATTATACGCACGTTTACTTTTACTTCGTTTTCGTCGCCCACTTTTCTAAATGTGCCGTCTTGCAAAAAGCGCAGCAGCTTTGTTTGTAGCTGTGTAGACATTTCGCCAACTTCATCTAAAAACACAGTACCGCCATCTGCTTGCTCTAGGACCCCGCGTTTAGGTGCGGTGTTTTCTTCATATCCGGCGTAACCAAATAATTCAGATTCAGCCACATCATCGGGCAAAGATGCGCACGAAAGTGCAATAAACGGCTTAACCGAACGATTAGAGGCATAGTGGCACGCACGAGCAAGGAGCTCTTTACCTGTGCCAGTTTCTCCGGTTATTAAAATGGGGGCTTCTAGCTGCGACATTTTTCGTGCTTCGCGCACTACACGGCGCATAGCAGTACTAAAGTTGTGAATAGTTGCAAAGCTTTCTTGCCCGTAACGTCTAAAGGCACTGACCTGCTGACCAAGGCGGCTTTGCGATTTTATATTTATAACCGCACCAGCTAACACGTCACCTTCACCACCTTGCGGGACGGCAATCGGTAAAATATCGGCAATAAAGTCTTCACCGGCAACATCTACCCGGGTTGTTTGTCCAAGTACTTCTTTGCCTTCTAACCAACGCGTAAAGTTAAACCCTTTTAGTAGGTTATTAATATTGGCCCCTACCACTTCTTTTTCGCTCAACTGTAGGTCTTTACAGGCAGCGTCGTTACACAAACGTACCCACCCTTTTGCGTCAATCGAGATAACGCCATCGGGAAGTGCACGCAGCAGTGTATTTAATTCGTTATGCTCTCGCTCAGAGGGTAAAAAGGCGGTTGTGCGAACATCATGTACGCCATCAATCAAACGAATAGAAGGCATAATTTTTTGAAATTGCTCAAATTCAATTTCAGGAAAGCTTACATACATACGGCAATTTACCGAATCAACCTCAATCCCTTTTAAGTCAACATCGTAGTTTACTAAAATATTTAGGATCTCTTGGGCAATACCTACACGGTCGGCACAATGAATATCTAGACGCATACATCCTCGAATAAGGAAAAACTATATTAGCCGAATAATACGCTAACTCCGTTATTCAATACAGTAAATTGTAAACAAATTTGGACAAGCCATCGTCTTTATCACTGTAAACTCACGCCTATAAACATCAAACTGTAATAACGTGCAGCTTAAAACTAAAAAACGCAGCGTGTAAGCTGCGTTTTAAAAGGGGTCGTGCAAATATGCTATTAATTTTGCGGGTATGGGGTCCAGTCTCCGCCATCTAATTGAATATAAGGGCGCTTATTAACATACATCATTATTGTGTCAGCGTTTTCGGCTACTTTAGGTGCAAGAGGCAGCGTATCAACTAAGTCGGCAATATTGCCATTACCTGCAAAAAAGTTTGTGCTAAGCACGCCACTAATTAGCTCCGATAAACCAAAGTAACTTGTTGATTCGCTTACAAGCGTTTGTGAATAGCTTTGTACATTTTTACCAATAAACTTAATCGCCACCGGAACAGATACAATACTTGGGCTTGGTATCTCACGAAGCCCAGCAAACTGCACTTTATCGCCTTTTAATGCTGCGCCGTGTTCAGGTACTATCATCAGCATGACATTACGACCACGTTTTTCTAGGTTTTTAATAAACCCGTTAATATCGTTAAATAAGTTTTTATGTCTAATTGGGTAACTTTCAAGGCTACTCATGCGGGCTTGATTCGCTAGTTGATTGCCATCATGCAAACTGGTGGTGTTGTAATACATAGCACATGGCGCGCAGTCTTCACCTTTATCATTTAACCATGAGTTTAGTACTGCCCCGTCTGAGTAAATAGGTTTGTTGTCAAACCCATATTGAGCTACAGGTAAGCTAGTTATATCGTAAGGCTGCTCATCTATTTTACCAAACTTTTTCACCAAACCTTTAAACTCATCAAAGTGGCCGTCGTGGTTCATAACCACATTGCTTTTGTAACCTAAGTTTTCTAAATTTTTAAACAAATGACACTGCTCTGGTGCATTTTCAAATAAGGCAGTTTGGCTTGTTTGACCACAACTTGCTCGTAGCAGGCGAATTGCAGCAGGCCCAGAGTAAGAAGTAGCCGAATTAAAATCAGAAAACACCACATCAAAATCGCTATATAAATCATCAAGGCTTACGCCAATAGCCTCTAGATCAGCCACGGCCATCGAGCAAATATTTAGTACTATGACATCAAATAACTCGCCATTATATTGCTGAGGGAACTGGCTTGCTAGCAAACTTTGTTGCTGATAAAACTCTTTTAATTGCTGATCAGGCGATTTTGCTTCTTGTGTTACCACCTGTGCTTGTGCACGAGGCGCTGCTGTTTGAACATTATTAGCCGCCACTGGCTGTGTAATTAAATTATCCTCGTTGTTTGTCCCCTGCCAGGCTACAAACATAAGCCCAACTATTGTTACGGTGGTAAAGCGTATCCACTGTGAGCAATACCAAAAGCACACAGTAATAACAAACAGTGCCAATAACATATCAACATTAATGACACGCGCCATGAGCTCTAAAAAGTAGCCAAAGCTAAAGTCTTGCACGTTACCAGCTTGGCGTGTTAAACGGTCTATAGGGGGCAACCACGAATCTTTATAAAGTAAAACAATGGCCATTACTGCGCCTAACCAATGTTTGGCTTTATTTAGTAAAGGGTGCGTGTAAGAAATAGCAAAAAAAGCAGCCAGCGCAGCATTTGCTAATAAGCCAAAGTCGATTGCACCATAATAAAAAAGTGCAAACTTAACTAAAAAATAGAGGTTCCACACCCCTAAGCCTGATAATTTCACTATTTACCCTTCTTTATTCTATTTGGTTTGTAAGGTTCGAGTACTTCATGTTTAAACGTAAGCTGAGCATAGTATTTTTTTATTTTTTTCAGTATCAACGACCCCGACATACATAAAAATACGCCAACTAGCATCGCTAAAATTGCTGTAATCAATAATTGATTGATACTCATACGTTACTCTTTATGGCCATTTTAAACGGCACAGCATCTGCGCGCTCGTTTTTAGTAAACTCTGGTGTTTCTAAATCAGCTGCAACACTTGCATCTATTTTTTGCGAAAATTTATAGCTTTCATTCTCTTTTAATTGGGCAGAGTAATCGGTTATATCTTGGCCCGCATAATAACGCCTAAGCTGTTTACATTCTTGCTGAATATAAAAATGATCGGAAATAATATTTTGCTGCGCAAAAAAATCGTTTGTTTCTAATTTAAACAAGTGCTTTATCGCATTGTTTACATCATTTTCGCGACACGCATGTAAATACAAATACACGGTGTTTTCTACCAAACTGAATACGTCACCCTCTCGCTTTATATGAAATAAATGCAAAGGGTGGATTGGGTCAATCCGAGGCAAAAGCTCTAATTTAACTAACACCCCGCTTACCCCTAAATTTACAGCTGAGTCGCTGTGAACTTCTACCTGTTTGGTAAATTCTATAAAAGGCAGGTAACCTTTAGAAAAGGTATTTTCGGTAAATTGAAGTACATGTTCAATAGAAGGCGGTAACGGTCTTGAAAATTGAAACCCTTGAATTGACTGAACTTGTGAGAGCAACCTTGAAGGCTCTGAAAAACTATACAAAATAAGATTAACACCTAAGGTCAAAAATAAGCATTCATCTTGATGGCGGATCACCCCGTCAACGTTCTGAATCACTAATTTAAGCCAGCGACCACAGTTTTTTCTCAGCTCAAAACATTGCTTGGCAAGCAGGGCTAAATCGGTATAACGCGAAACTGCAAATACCAATGTTGCCGCCTCTAATTTAGGGCCTTTTGAAAAAAGCGCATTGTTGTCTTTTATTATTTTATATTTTGCAGGAAGCTTGGTCCCTTCAGGAATAGCTCCTTGTACAATCCACACGTCGTCTTCATCTGCAAATACACCCGATGTTGAGGTTTGTTGTTCCGTAATACTATTTTGCTGCACTTTAAAGCAGCCATTTTCAATCATTAATGGATACTGTACAGAGGCGATGATACCTGTACTGTGATGCCAATAATCGTACTCTAGTACGCGCACTGTTGAATCATTTTCAACATATACCAACCCGTCGAGGTCCGAATTTAACCGCCTTAATAAAAAGCGATAGTTAGTCACCTCAGGGCCAGAAACTAAAAATAAAACGGTCGCTCCTGATTGTGTACTAAATTTTTTATAGGTCTGAACACTTTGCATCAGTTGCTTTTGATCCAATGAGGCTAAATCAGTCGTACTAAAGTGAACAATGACTAATGCATTATTTAGCTGTTTATAAGCATTTAGCTCTTTTAGCGTATTGTTAATTATTTGTTGCTTTGGCCAGTCACGTGTATCTGCCGAAAACCTAAACGGATGCACTTTGTGTTGGTCAAATGCATGATTTAATGCATCGCTAAAAGGGCCTTCAAAAAATGTTTCTATTTGAGAAGAAACAATATAAATATCAGAGGCTGAGGGTTTATTAATTGCATGTAATGCCAGTTCAGTAGCAAAATTGTCTAAAGGGGCTAAAATTGCATATAACGATGCAGGTTTTAGCTCTGCAGCAGAGGGCTGCAAGCCTGAAATGTTAAAGTTTTGCACTGAATTTAGCCTATAAAAAATACTTTTTTACTAGTTTTACCCGCTATTCTATATATAATAGACAAATATTGTCCACTTTAAATAAAAATAATAAACTTCACCATAAAGGCAACAATGCGTAATTTAACGACAAAAAGCTCTGAAACCTTAACATCAAATGACATTGAGAACCTTGCACGGCGTTTTGGCGGCAAAAGTGAAGATTACGTTGAAATTGTTAATAAACAAAAAAATAAACAAACAATAGAAAAATACGCATTACTGAACGAAATACACCGTGCAGTAAATGCGTAAGTAGTAATTGAAACGACAGGTAAACAACCCTTTGCAAAGAATTTTTCTAAAAGGTATTAAAGGCGGCACTGGCGCTACTTCTATGGTTGCCAACTTAGCCTGCGTATTAAAAAAGTCAGGCTCTGACGTTATTGCTATAGATTTAGACTCTAAAAGCGATTTGGGCCTGCACTTTGGCCTGCCTTGGCAGTACAACCACGGCTGGAGTAACGAGCAGGGCTTTGAACAAGCCCTTGAGCACTTTCATCAAGATAGTGATGGCATAGTGTTTTTACCTTTTGGCGATAAAAGTGTTAGTACCGCCGCGTTATTCGATTTCATAAACAATTGCAATAAACTGGATTATAACAATAATGCTTGGCTTCTTTTTGATTGCCCTGCACATATTGATATAACCCACTATCCGCTCGATAAAAACGACATAGTGATTGAAATAGTTAATTGTGATGCTATTTGCCACAGCTTAATTTATAAAAAACTACAAACGTTAAAACACACTGACAACCAGTGGAAACACTTCTTTTTAGTCAATCGTTATAACTCTGCATCAACACTTGAGTTTGACCTGTTTTCTTTATGGCAATCTACCTTGCCGCTTATGGCGCCCTTTTTTATAAATAGTGATGAAGTAATTAAAGAGTCTACAGCCTATAGAAATGTAGCGCTTAATTGTGCGCCTTACAGTGTTGCTAACGATGACTTTGAAACACTTGCCGGCTGGCTTGTAAGTAAATCGGCCCTGTAGTTATGAGCTTTTCTTTATTTTATAAGCGCCCAATACACAGTACTTTGTATTTACTGTTAAGCATTATTTTTACTGAAAAACTTGTACGTTATATTTTATTTAAGTTTCATAGTTATTTTAACCAGCACAAAGTAAACGTAATAGAAGCCTTTTTAATGCCTTTTATTACGCTGATTAGTTCATTGTTTATCAATATAAAAGACCACAAAATTAACTTTGAACTTATTTTATATGATTACTACCCGCATCTTCGCTTGCCGTACCGCACGTTTATTTATTCAAATATTTTGCGCTTTATCATTCAAAGCGTTTATTTGTTATTTTTTAAATACAAACCTAAAAATAACTCTGTAAGGGAGCGGCTATCAAATCAGTTTTATAATGGGGTAAGTTATTCACTTAAACAGTTGCGTTGGTTTGACTTAAAGCTAGGTAGATTACTAAAGCGTTTGTTATCAAAAAACGTTAAGGGTTCTAAAAAAAGTGCTTTTAAAACCATGGCTGACGCTAAGATTTGGCAAAATAAACTAATAAAATATGTGGTTGTAGCCTTTATATTGTTTTTACTGGCTATTTTTATAACCATTCCGTTTAGCCTAGAAGCACAAGCCGTGTTTATTAGTTTTATTTTGATAGTGGCATACGGGCTTAAGCGCGTTAAAGGACAAATGGCCACCATTGTAATGATCACCCTATCGGTAACCACTTCATCACGTTATTTATGGTGGCGCTACACAGAAACCCTCAATTGGGATGACCCTGTTGCGCTTACATTAGGCGCAGGCTTGCTGCTGGCAGAAACCTATGCGTGGCTAGTGCTCATTTTAGGCTTTTTTCAAACTATAAACCCCCTTGAGCGTAAACCCGTTCCGTTGCCAGAAAACACCGACTTATGGCCAACAGTTGATGTATACATTCCTACTTATAATGAACCATTAAGCGTTGTACAGCCTACCACACTTGCGGCGATGAGCATTGATTGGCCTGCTGATAAGCTCAACGTGTATATTCTTGATGATGGCAAACGCCCTGAGTTTAAAGAATTTGCTCAAAAAGTGGGGGTGGGTTATTTAACACGGCCCGATAATAACCACGCTAAAGCCGGTAATATGAATAGCGCCATGCGCTACACTAACGGCGACTACATTGCTATTTTTGACTGCGACCACGTACCTGCCCGCTCATTTTTACAAATGACCATGGGGCAATTTTTAAAAGACAGCAAAGTATGTTTAGTGCAAACACCGCATCACTTTTTCTCAGCAGACCCGTTTGAGCGTAATTTAAATAACCACAGCCAAATCCCTAATGAAAACATGCTTTTTTATGGGTTGATCCAAGATGGTAATGACATGTGGGATGCCACCTTCTTTTGTGGCTCATGCGCCGTTTTAAAACGTGAAGCACTCGACAATATTGGTGGCTTTGCATTTGAAACGGTAACCGAAGATGCCCACACTGCACTGCGTATGCAACGTGCCGGTTATAAAACCGCTTATATAAATATCCCACAAGCTGCAGGGCTTGCCACCGACAGCCTCTCTGCACATATTGGCCAGCGTATTCGTTGGGCTCGGGGTATGGCGCAAATATTTAGGCTCGATAACCCAATTTTAGGTAAAGGGCTCGATATACCACAGCGCCTGTGCTACTTAAACGCCATGCTGCACTTTTTATCGGGTATTCCGCGTATTGTATTTTTAACCGCGCCACTGGCGCTCATATACTTTAATGCTTACATTATCTATGCGCCGTTTTTAGCTATTTTTATTTATGTAGTGCCTACACTCATACAAATAAAAGCGACCAACTCACGAATTCAGGGTAAATATCGCTACTCTTTTTGGGGTGAAGTGTATGAGTCTGTTCTTGCCTGGTACATATTAAAGCCTACAACCGTTGCGCTAATAAACCCTAATAAGGGTAAGTTTAACGTAACAGAAAAAGGCGGCTTAAATGATAAAGAACATTACGATTGGGGTATATCTAAACCCTACTTGGTACTTTTACTCATAAACTTAGTTGGCATGCTTGTAGGTGTTTTACGCTTAGGCTTTGGCGATCCGAGCCAAGTGGGCGTTTTGTTAATCAGCATGGGCTGGGCAATTTATAATATTATTATTTTAGGCGCTGCGGTAGCCGTTGCAGCAGAGGCAAGGCAAGTAAGGCAGTCACACCGTATTAAGGCAAACTTTCCGGCGGGCGTGCGCTTAGCAAATGGGCATACGTTAAAAGTTAAAATTACCGATTACTCTGATAATGGAGTGGGTATTGAAACAGAGCACGCTCATTTATGCCGAGTAAACGACAAAATAGAGCTATTAATGAGCCGCGGTAATAAACAGTTTTCGTTTACAACGTATGTATGTAACACCCGAAACAAACAAATAGGCTTAACGTTAAAAGATCTCTCGCTCGAAAAGCAAAAAGCATTTATACAATGTACTTTTTCAAGAGCGGATGCGTGGCTTGACTGGCAAAATAATTTTCGTCATGACCGCCCTTCATATAGCTTTAAAGAAGTACAAAAAACAAGCCTAAGAGGATTTAGTAATTTATTGTTTCATGCTCCTAAGCCATTACAACCCTTTGTAAAACTAATGACAAAAATTGTTGTATATATAAACTCTTTCACCCCTAAAAAACCAATAGTGCATTATAATTATGATTAAAAATTTGCTTAATACATTTCTAATACTGTTTTTAACATGCAGTGCTTACAAAGCATGTGCTATTGAGCCAATGCACGATAAATCTGTGTTTATAAATGGCTACCCAGAAAGCGCCAACGTGTCTAGTTTAAGATTAGACTTTGCTGCTTTAGGCTTTGATGGCTACAAGCTTGATGGCATAAACAACAACTCAAGAGTGGATTTTACCAACCGCATTGATAAATTAAGCACCGATTTACAGCTTAATTTTTCGTACACAAACTCGCCATCATTGATTGCTAACGTGTCGCATTTAAAAGTGTATTTTAATGAAAACTTAGTCACTGTACTGCCCATAAATGAGCAACTAAGTGTGGTTAAAAATACCGTTAACCATAGCCTAAAACTCAATGCTAAGTATGTACAAGACTACAACCAAGTACGGTTTGAGCTTGTTGGTTATTATGATTTACGTTGCCAAGATTACTTTAGTCGCTCTATTTGGACCGAAATTAATAAATCGAGCAATATCACGCTCAATCAAAAGCAACTGGCAATAGATAGCCGTTTAGAATATTTACCAGAGCCCTTTTTTGATGCCAAAGATTACAATAAGTTAAGCTTACCGTTTGTGTTTGCAAAAACACCTAACACCAAAACGATTGAAGCGGCTGCGACTCTTTCAAGCTGGTTTGGCGCGCAAGCTGACTGGCGTGGTGCTGATTTTCCGGTGGTGATTAACAAATCATTAGATACGCACAGCGTGGTTTTTATTACCAACGATTCAAAGCCTGACTTTTTAAAAGACTATCCCGATGTGGAAAAGCCAACCGTTGAGATTATTTCAAACCCACTACATAGATACAGCAAAATGTTGCTTATTTTAGGGCGTGATGAAGACGATTTAAAAACCGCCGTCACGGGATTGGCCTTTGGCCATAAAGTCATGACCGGCAGAACCGCTAGCATAGAAGCAATTAACCAACTACCGCTTCGCAAGGCGTACGATGCCCCGCGCTGGTTACGCGCTGATAGAGCTGTACACTTTGACGAATTAATTGATTTTGACAATCAGCTACAAGCACAAGGGTTAAATAACGGCCCCGTAAAATTAAACGTGCGCTTTGCTCCAGATTTATTTACTTGGCGTGAAAAAGGCATCCCCATTACATTGCAATATCGCAGCACACCCGAGAGCGAGTCTTTGGACTCTCGGTTAAATATGTTGATTAATCAAAAGTTTATTAGTGGATATTTGTTAGATAATGACGACTCTGCACTCAATACTACAAAAACATTATTGCCACTTATTGCCAATACCGATACTACACAAAACGCAGAAAACTTTTCACTTAATGGCATAAACTTAGCCACTCGGAACGAGCTAAACTTTGATTTTAGATTTGGTGTGCTGAAAAAAGGTGAGTGTGCAATAGCACCACCTGGTGGTGAGTTTGGTGTTATTGATGGTAATTCTAATATTGATGTAAGTGGCTTTGATCATTACATTGCCCTGCCAGATTTGAATGTTTTTGCGAACAGTGGCTTCCCGTACACCAAATATGCCGATTTACAGCAAACACTTGTACTAATTGACCCGCAGCCTTCTGCAAAAGCGTTAACTTTGCTGTTTAATCTTACCGGTCATTTTGGCGCAATAACGGGGTATCCAACCCACAGAATGACAGTGGCCCATTTAAATGAAAATGTTGATTTAGACGACAAAGATATTTTAGTTGTTGCAAAGCCTGGCAGCAAAGCTCAGCAACTAGATGAAGATGCGCATACAAACGTACTTTTAACCAATAACCAACGTGAAATAAAGCAAGCAATTTACAACGGTGCATACGATGAGCAAGCCACAGATAAAATACAAGTGAGTGTAAAAAGTAGCGGAGATATGGCGGTAATTACAGCTTATCAATCTCCTTTTGATTCTGAACGCTCTGTTGTGTCACTTAATGCCACCACTGAAAAAGCATTTGGCTTAATTGATAAAACCCTTATGGACTCGCAAACATTAAGCCAATTAAAAGGCAGTGCTGCGGTTATAAACTCACAAGGCGTTAAAACAATAAAAACTGAAGAGCAATACTTTGTTGGTCATATTCCTGTACATACGCTGGTGTGGTTCCATTTATCTGACCATCCATTTATTTTAGCCCTGCTTTCTATATTAACGCTGTTACTAATTTCATTTATTTTATGGCGATTACTACAAGCACTCACCCATAAGCGTTTAGCTGAAGGAGATGAATAATGACATTACTTAACCGAGCATTATTAGTAGCCGCTTTTTTAAGTTTTTCTGTGTCAGCGCAAACGCAGCAGTGCGAGCCTTGGCAGGGGTGGCACGTATTTAAAAATCACTTTATTAGTGATGACGGTCGCGTAATAGACCTAGGCTCAAAGCAAAATATTACCACCTCAGAGGGGCAATCATACGCACTATTTTTTGCGCTAGTAGCAAATGATAAAGCCGCGTTTGATAGCATTTTAGATTGGACGCAAGACCATCTCTCTGAAGGCGATTTAAGTACACGTCTGCCTGCGTGGCAATGGGGTGAAACAGGCAATGATACCTATGGGATTATAGACTCAAACCCAGCATCAGATTCTGATTTATGGATAGCATATAGTTTATCGCAAGCAGCTATTTTATGGGATGACCGCCGCTATAGTATTTTAGCTGCTGTATTAGCGCAGCGTATTATGCGAGAAGAAACCGCCTATATTTCAGGGTTAGGGCTTACTTTATTACCCGCCCCTGCTGGGTTTGAATTTGAAAATAACACCTATAAACTCAACCCTAGTTATTCACCGTTATTTATTTATCAGCAATTTAGCAAACTATACCCGCACTCACCTTGGCAGCAATTACATGAAGCGTCTGCAAAGCTTATTTTAGATACCGCTAAAAACGGAGTTAGCCCTGACTGGGTGATGTATAGCCCAGCAAAAGGTTTTTATTACGATAAAAAAGCAACCGATTTAGGCAGCTTTAATGCCATTAGGGTTTACTTATGGGCCAGCATGATGGCGAACGATGCGCCATACAAAGCACAACTAAGCGAGCAGTTTACCCCTTTTGTAGAGGCTATAAACAGCCGTGGCTACGTTCCTTTAAATACCTATGCACGCTCTGGCAAAACCCAAAAGCGTGGCCCATTAGGCTTTAATGCTGCCCTACTGCCCATGCTAAAAGAAAATGGCGATGATTCTTTGGTTATGGCCATTCAACAAAAGTTAATGGTCGATAAGTCATTCACACAAACACGCTATTACGACAGTGTATTAAACCTGTTTGGTAGTAGCGCGCTTAATAAGCGCTTTTCAATAACAGCAGACGGGACGCTCAAGCCAAGGTGGAGCACTGAATGTCGTTAAAATGGGCTGTTGTTTGTACGTTAGCAGTCAGCGCAAGTGTGCATGCTAAAACAAATAATGACATTGATACACACTCTGTTGAGTGGCTTTTAAGCCAAATCAATATTGGTGAAGTGCAAGAAAATAAAGATTTAATTGCCGATAGCTTACAAAAGCTATTGGCCATTGCCCCTAATCGAATAGAAAGCCAGTGTGCGCTTGCTCGTTTTGAGTTTGCTAATGGTAAGGCTATACAAGCAAATCAAATTTTAAGAAAAATTGACGGTAACAACACACGTACCCACCCTTGTGTAGAACAGTTACGACTAATTGCTAGATTAGAAAACGAAGACAAAGCAGATATACAGCAAGCTAAATTACTTGCCCGTGCGGGACGTTACGAACAAGCGCGATTAATTTACAACAGGCTTTTTAAAAACACCTATCCAAGCTTAGCGTTTGAGCTTGAGCATTTAAGTTGGTATGCACAAGAGCAAAGCCAATGGAAAAATGTAAAAAAAGGCTACGAAAGGCTACTACGCAGTTACGAAAACATCAGCGCGGTAGATATTGCATATGCGCGCCACTTACTCAGAAATAACCCCACTGATAGCACCGCGCTAACTATTTTAAGTAAATATGGTGCCACCTCTCGCTACAGTAATGAAGTAGAAACAATCTGGTTAGGTGCTTTATCTAACATGCAATTAAATAGCGCTACAGAAAAACAATTTCAGCGCTACTTTAGCGTGTATCCGTTTAGCAGCAAAGGCGAATTACAGTATCAAGATTTCAAAAAAGATTTAAAAGCGCGACAAAAATTATTAGCTAACCCGGCCTACCAACTATGGCTTAAAGGTGAGGCGTTACTTGAAAAAAACAAGCTCGTTGCCGCAGAGCCGCTTTTACTAAAAGCACTCAAAGGACGCCCTAACGATGGCGCAATTATGCGCAGCCTTGGCACCCTTTATTTGCGTATGGGTAAAAATCAAACATCTTATAATTATTTTACTAAGGCGTATTCGCATACCGCCGACTTTGCCGAGCGAGAAACGCTAAAAGACTTAGCAACCACAGCGAAGTTTTGGCTTTACATACGCCAAGCTAAAGAAGCCATAAATAATAGCCAGTTTAAAACGGCGTTGCTTAAATTAAATTTAGCCGACACACTTGAGCAAGACCCTGCTAGCGTTTTGTATAACCGCGGATTGTTACAATTTGCTCAAGGTAATTATTCACAAGCGGCCGCTATTTATCAAACCGTGTTAAAAAATGATCCGCTTAATAATGGCGCTCTAACAGGGTTATTAGAAATTGTTGAATTGGATAACAATGAGCAATCGTTAATCAAGTTTTATAATGCTTTATCTCAGTCTCAAAAAGCACAACTTAAACCTGTGTATGCGGCAACGTTAAGTAGCCAGCTTCGCGAAAAAGCACGCCAATATAGTGATGCAGGCGATACAGAGCTTGCTGAGCAAACCTTAAAAGAGGCTATTGAACTGGCCCCTGAGCAGCCTTGGCTTTATTACGATTTAGCGTTTATTTATCAACAAAACGGGTTAACTAAAAAGGCAAAAACGTTATTTAATAATGTGCTTTGGCAGTTTCCGCTCAATCCACAGTTACGTTATAGCCATGCTTTATTTTTACGCTCAATTGATGATTATCAAGGCGCTTTAAACACCTTAGAGTATGTGCCGGTTAATGATCGAAATGACGACATAATTTCTCTTGAGCAACAACTTAGGCTCATCGAGTCTCTTCGACAAAGCGAGCGACACTTAAATACTAAAAATAGAACCACGGCTATTTTTCATTTAAGTAATTTAGAAGCGCAAAATTTAACTCCTGTAATGAAAGCCGAGCTATCGCGTAGCTGGTATCAAATAGATGAGAAAAAACACGCTCTAAAGTTAATTAATACTGCATTAAATACTGAGCCTACTTTATCACCTTATTGGCATATGCTTTACGCGCAGTGGCTATTAGAACAAAACGAGCGCCCTGCTGTAGAACAATGGTTTTCTCATTACAGCTTGCCTAATAATGCAAGTGCTGGCGAAGTAGAACAGTACGTCAATTTATACACCACGTATATTAATCAGTATTACGAAGGTGGCGAATTATTAGCAAAGCTTAACCAGCTTGATCAAAAGTACCAAAGTACACCCGCCATCACCACGGCATTAATAAATGCTAATTTAGCTCTGGGGCAGCAAGAGTCAGCAATTATTGTTTATCAGCAAAAACTGAAAAACAATCAGCCAATTGAACCTCAAGCAATGCTTGCAATAGCAAAAGCTTACAGAGAATTAGGTAACGACTTTCAGGCAAAAGAAGTTACTGAGCGCGCAATAACGCAAACAGATGATCAGCAAGCCTACTTACAACGCCAAATAATGGCCTCGTTAAATGACTTTAATTACGCAGGTGATGCTTTAGCTTTAGCCAATCAATTAATTGCTAAATCACCCAATGATAAAGAGCTTAGTTATTTGGGCGCTGAAGTTGCCCGAAATTTTAATGAACAAGACCAAGCTAAGCAATGGTATTTAAAAACGTTATCAAGCGAGCAACGACTAAACGATGAATCGTTTTATAAACAAATTGCTCGCATAGATGAAAATGATGCGTGGTATATTAATGGCGCTAAGCGCGAGCTTATTAATGAGCAAAGCAAAAACCAAGCTTACATTGCTATTGGGGTTAACTTTAGTGGCCAAACAAGCACCGAAAGCGAGGCAACTCTTGGCGCAGGCTTAGTACCTATTGAGGCCTACTTTCCACTTTGGCAAGGCCAAGGGTTTATTAAAATAGACCCAACCACTATTAGCGCACAAACAACTCGCTTTGATGAGCAATTTGCTGGTAGCCGCTACGGCCAAGGTGCACTTTGTATATTTACCTGTGCTATTGATGAAGTAAGCCCTGAGCAAGATGGGGTCGACATAGGTATTGGATGGCAAAATGAAAATTGGCGTGTTGATGTAGGCACGACCCCACTTGGCTTTTTAATTGAAGACATAGTATGGGGTGTAAATTACGCCAACAGTATTGGCGACTTTGGTTATAGCCTAGAGCTCGAAAAACGCCCTGTAACAAGCTCCGTGCTTTCTTATGCTGGGCTTGAAGATGTAAATACCGGTGAAATTTGGGGCGGCGTGCGCTCAACAGGCCTAACTGCCAACCTATCTCATGACTTAGGTGGCGATTGGGGCTTTTGGTCAAGCGCCGACTTTACGCTCTATAAAGGGCAAAATGTTAAAGATAACCAACGCTATAGAGTAATGGGCGGGTCTTATTATCGCGTTATTAGTAATCAAGAGCGTGAGTTTACCGTCGGCGCAAGTCTATTACATTGGGCATACCAGTATAATTTAAGTGAAGAAACATGGGGCCACGGCGGTTACTATAGCCCACAAAACTACGTTGGGTTGTCGGTGCCTTTAAGCTACGATGCGCGCTGGGGCGATAATTTTGTTTATCGCTTAAAAACGGGGATTTCGTATTCGCAAACAAAAACCCAAGCCATTGATTTTTATCCTAACGATACTGACTTGCAGCTACAAGCCTACGATAGAGAAGCGATTACCGGGGTAGACCCTGTATTTGAGAGTGATGACAGCTCTGGCGTGTCATACAATCTTGAAGGGAGCTTTGAGTACCGTATAACGCCGCATTGGTTTTTTGGTGGTTATTTAGCCATCGATCGCGCTGACTTTTACGAACCAAACTTTGGCCAGCTCTATATTCGCTATTACTTCAATCCTGTGTACGGGACGTTAGAGTTTCCTGGCACCCCAATTATTCCCTACGCAGACTTTTAACGCAGTGCAAGGTGATACATCGCGAATGCTTCCCCTCGCACTAAGGTATATGTATACTTGAGCGCAATTGTAACTAGGATAAGGGTGTGTCTCTTACCTTGTGGTGTTACTACCATTTAGCAAATCATTATCTTAGCTACAAATAATATACAGATGGTCGAGCGTTTTAGTGCCCCATGGCACAAAACAGCTAAAGCAAAAAATTATAAGGCCATTACAACAATTCTTAAAGTTAGGAAGTAAATATGAGTTCAGCTCCAGATAGTGGTTGGTTTGGCCACCCTAAAGGACTTTCGACATTGTTCTTCACTGAGATGTGGGAACGAATGAGTTACTACGGCATGCGAGCGATGCTCGTATTGTTTATGACAGCAAGCCTACAAGAAGAAGGCCTTGCCTTTACGGTTGCATCAGCTGCTGCAATTTACGGTTTATACACAGGTGCCGTTTATTTCTTAGGCTTACCGGGTGGTTGGCTAGCGGATAGATTATTCGGTGGTCAAAAGGCTGTATGGTACGGCGGTATCATCATCATGTGTGGCCATATTATTTTGGCCGTGCCTCATGAGTATTCATTTTTTATTGGTTTGATCTTTGTTGCTACAGGTACTGGTTTGCTAAAACCAAATATCAGCGCAATGGTAGGCCAGTTATACAGCGATGCTGATGAGCGCCGTGATGGCGGTTACGCTATATACTACATGGGTATTAACTTAGGTTCTTTAATTGGTTACTACGTATGTGGTTACTTTATGGAAAACGTAGGTTGGCACTGGGCATTTGGTGCAGCTGCTGTGGGTATGGCTATTGGCTTAATCCAATATAAGCGTACGCTTAACAACCTACCAGAGCACAGTGCATTACCGGCTAACCCATTAAGCGCTAAAGGTACATCTCGTGCATGGTTTGGTATTGCTGCTTTTGTTGTTATTGCCGCTGGTGTGACCGCTGCAGCAATGACGGGCGCAATTATTATTAACCCAACTGTTGTAGCAGGCTACACAGCTGTTGTGTTTACTATTATATTCTTTATTTATTTCGGGGTTATTTACTTTACAGGTAAATTAACAGCGGGCGAAAAACAAAGAATGTGGGCACTATTTTTAGTGTGTGTTGCCTCTGCGTGTTTTTGGTCTGGCTTTGAGCAAGCGGGTTCATCACTTAACCTATTTGCCCGTGATTACACAGATCGCCTTATTGGCACTTTTGAAATTCCGACTACGTGGTTCCAATCTTTAAACTCACTATTTATTATTGCTTTATCGCCATTTTTTGCCGCGCTTTGGATTAACTTATCTAAAAAGATGGTATCGCCGACTTACAGCGTAAAATGTGCAATGGGCTTAATTATTATGGCTTCGGGCTTTTTAGTTATGTTTATGGCCGCTCACTACGCAGCTGAAGGCTTAAAAGTAGCGCCATACTGGCTAGTAACAACTTACTTTTTACATACAGTAGGTGAGCTTTGTTTAAGCCCTGTAGCATTAAGTGCGGTAAGTAAACTTTCGCCACGTCGTTACACAGGCCAAATGATGGGTGTATTTGTATTAACTTATTCAATTGGTAACATTATTGCTGGCTTACTGGCTGGTAACTTTGATCCAAATAACGTTGAAGAAATCCCTAACTTATACTTACAAATTGCCTTATTTAGCATTGGCGTAGGTATTGTTTTAGTGCTTATGAGCTTTAAAGCGAAAGTATGGGAAAAACAAGGCCTAGAAGAAAAAGCTGCATAATATTGCACGTTTAATTACGCGTAATACTATTTATAATTTCCCCCATAGCCGCTATGGGGGAAATTTTCTCAAATTTCTATATCACCTCGCTGTAAACTGCTATCATCTGCTGATTAATTTTTAACTAGTCTCAGGGACGCAGTACATGCGCTTGTTAACTTTATCTCACACCCTATTTTTAACCTTAAGCATTGTTTTTTTATCAGCCTGTGGTGGTTCAGACGATCAAGTTACAACTAACCCTAATGATCCCGTTGAGCCTGAGCCTAGCGAGTTAACAGTATCTACAACTACCGGTTTAGATGTCAGCCTTGATGAAGGAAGCTTTTTACTGACTGTACCTGCCAATGCTGTCTCTCAAAACACTGAACTTACACACGAAAAAACAGTATTAGATGATGCAAATGCACTACTAAATATTATCTCAGATATACACCTACTCACCCCAAGTACGCTTTCTTTTAGTGATCCAATTACTATCAGCATAAAAATACCTGATGATTACCAATTAGGAGGCCAGCTATTTATTGCTAGACAATCTGGCGATGGCTGGGAAGTTATTGATAACTCTTTTGTTGCAGATGGGTTTGTAAGTGCGCAAGTAACAACACTAGGAACCTTCGCTATTATGATGCAGCGCAATGAGGCCTTTGCCGCTATAGGCCCAACGTGTGATGCCACAGCCACAGAGCAATCGGTTAGATTTGTTCATGTTGCCGACCTACATGCGCGATTCGGTTATGAGGAGCAATATTTTAGCCGCATAAAGGCCTACTACAACCAAGTACTAGCACAAACGCCGCATACCCTTTTTACCAACGGGGGGGATGACTACGAAAAAGGCACTGTTGCTGAGCAACTATCACAAGGTAGCGCTACAGAAGAAGCCATTAAAGCCATGCAGTTTGATTTACGTGTGGTCGGAAATCACGACTATGCATGGGGGCCAGAAAAACTATTAAGCTACTCGCAAGATGACATCGCCATAGTGCTTGCCAGTAATACACGCTATGAAGGCGAACAATTACAAGACTTTGCCGCTGTAGGCTTTGCTAAAGTACAAGTAGGCTGTGTGACCTTAGGTGTATTTGGTATGACCTCAGTACCTTGGAACGAGCTAGACGAACCGATAGATGATGAGCCTATACCTGATTTTATCAAACAATTTAAAATGAGCTGGCAGTGGCAACAAATAGCACAAAGTATAGTAAACCAATACCAAGACGATGTTGACTACATGGTAATGCTAAGCCATTTAGGTGAAGGCTTAGACATTGATATGGCAACCGATGTAAGCGGTATTGATTTAGTGTTAGGCGGCCATACTCATGGCGGTGAAAGTTATAATACGCTCGAGAACGGCGCTGTGGTTATTCAGCCAGATTTTTACGCCAAAGGCATCACCGATGTTACTCTTACGTTTAACTTGCAAGATAAAACATCACCAGTAATAGATTACAGCACCATTGAAACTGACAGCATTAGCGAACGTGATGAACCAACTAAGCTGGCAATTGATGAAATTATGGGCCGCTATGCGCCTGATGCAAATACAGAAATTGCTATTTCTGAAAACTACCCAAGTAGTTTAGAACTTGCAGAAATAACGGCTTTAGCTGCAGCCCATGCAAGTGATATAACGGCGGCCCTGCTTAACCCAGAATTAGTACAAACGAGGTGGACACCAGGGACCTTAACGCAAGAAGACTTTCATAAAGCCTACTATGTTGAGCGCCAGCCCTCTAACACTCCGGGCTTTAATTCGTTATATAGCGTAACGGTTACAGGTAGCGATTTAAACACCATGTTTGCCAGTCAGCCAGATTGGTTTTTACTCAAACCAGATGATATACAAGCTGCGAGCACTTATCAGGTTGCGTTGTTTAAAGGCGCAGCACTTAATCCTGAGCTATTTTTTAGCGGTGTTACCTTTTCAAACGTTGAAGCCATTGACGAAGCATGGTGGTTACTTGATCAATATGCGCGTTTTAGAACAAGCCAGTGCTTATACCTAGATACCGATAATCAACTCTTTTCATGTAATGAGCAAAGCAATGTCACAGTGTGGAATTTTGACGATGCAAATAGCCCTTTGGCAGCAGATTATGGCCCTTCAGTATTGAGCTATTTTGACCCAGAACAAACAAACTGGGGCCCTGAAGAAACACAATATAATACAACTCAAGCACTTGGTATTGCTGATTTTGCTGATGGCAGCTCAGGTGTAATGGCGTTTTCACGCCACGCCCCTACCGAGGGGTTATTAATAACCTTAAATACACCTGCCAATGGTGATTATGCAAGTGAAGGAATGGTTTCTGATTACACCTTAGTAATGGATTTATATTGGCCAGAAGAAGGCAAAGATATTTATCGCGCTATCATGCAAGCAAACACACAAGATTACCTCACTGATGATGCCGATATGTTTATCGACCCAACCGGCGGTTATGGTAAATCAACCAGTGATAGTGGTTACTTTGGACAAACAGAGCCTGAAAACTGGCACCGAGTTGCATTTGTATTTTATACCGCCCCCAGTAATGGGGTATTTGAAGTGTACATAGACGGCGAGCTTGCTGGTGTGAAAGAAGACGGTGAAATAAATAACACCTGGGCATTAACGTCATCTGTTTTACTCTTTACAGATAACAACTTTGAAACAGTGCCCGGTTATTTAAACGCCCTTTTATATGCTGGGCGCGCCCTGACTCGAGACGAAATTAAAAGCATAGGCAGTGCACAATCAAAGCTGACATTTACCCCTACAACACGGGTATTAAACCAAGCTATTGAGCGCCATTACCAAGCAGCTCCAACCGTAACACCTAATCTTTGGCTCGAGCAGCGCAACACGTTTTTTAACAATCGCACACAAAGTGTAAACAATTAAATACAAAAAACATTACGTAACTACATTTTTAAAAGAGGTTTTATTTTTATAAAACCTCTTTTTTATTTATTTATATCAATATCTTAAACTTTAATAAACTAAAAGCATCAAGCTAATAAATGCTCGTTTACCCTAAAGCGTAAGGTATAAACCTATTGACTAAGTAAACGTCTTATTAAATTTACAGTTTGC
Organism: Pseudoalteromonas sp. R86517; assembly: GCF_042466295.1. NCBI lineage: Bacteria > Pseudomonadati > Pseudomonadota > Gammaproteobacteria > Alteromonadales > Pseudoalteromonadaceae > Pseudoalteromonas > Pseudoalteromonas sp. R86517. The sequence goes on along the minus strand of NZ_JAXHCB010000001.1, from coordinate 768,010 downwards.
TCAAATGCTAAATCTGCTCCCCCTCTTCCCCAAACTTAAAATCTAGTTGATTATCTAGCTCAACACGACAACAACACATAAACGCAGTAGCAATATTTATTGCAGGAGTAATAAAAATGAGTGAAGCAAATAATCCACTAGGTTTAGTTGGTATTGAGTTTACTGAATACGCAACACCTGATGCAGACTACATGGATAAAGTGTTTACTGATTTTGGTTTTTCAAAATTAAAAAATTTTAAAGGCAAAGATATTGTCTATTACAACCAAAACGACATTCACTTTTTACTAAATAACGAACGCGATGGTTTTTCTGCTGAATTTGCAAAAAGTCATGGCCCAGCAATTTGCTCTATGGGTTGGCGCGTTGAGGATGCACAGCATGCATTTGAAACAGCTGTAGCACGTGGTGCAAAACCCGCAACCGACTCAACCCATAAAGACTTACCTTACCCCGCCATTTACGGTATTGGCGATAGCCTGATTTACTTTATTGAGCAATTTGGTGATAAAGGGTCTATTTATGAGTCTGACTTTGAAGATTTATCATCACCTAATGTAGTTGAAGATAAAGGCTTTATACGTATAGATCACTTAACTAATAACGTTTACAAAGGCACTATGGAAACATGGGCAAACTTTTACAAAGACGTGTTTGGTTTTACTGAAGTACGCTATTTCGATATTAAAGGTCAAAAAACAGCGTTGCTATCGTATGCATTAAAATCACCCTGTGGCACCTTCTCAATTCCTATTAATGAAGGTAAAGGCAATGACAACAACCAAATTGACGAGTATTTAGGCGAATATAATGGCCCTGGTGTACAACATCTCGCGTTTTTAACTGACGATTTAGTTAGCTCGCTTGATAAGCTTGATAAATCGACCATTGCTACTTTAGACATTATTCCTGAATATTACGACACTATTTTTGACCGTGTGCCGTGGGTTGCAGAAGATAAAGAAAAAATTCGCGAGCATCAAATATTAGTCGATAGCCAAAGTGAAAACTGCTACCTACTACAAATTTTCTCTAAAAACCTATTTGGACCTATTTTTATAGAAATGATCCAACGTGTAGATGATGGTGGTTTTGGTGAAGGTAATTTCCAAGCATTGTTTGAGTCAATTGAGCGAGACCAAGAGCGCCGCGGCGTTTTATAACTTATTTGAGTAAATTAAAAGCAGCGATCTTCGCTGCTTTTTGTCGTTTTAATATTTAAAAAGTAGGGTGCAAGATACAAGTATGCTTAAATAAATGCATGCACCCAACATCAAACCTAAAGGATAAGTAATGAGCCAAATTAACGAAACCCACGACATTAATTTAACTAGCTGGGTAGAGTCGGCCAATATTAAAGGCTGTGACTTCCCGATTCAAAATTTACCTTTTGCAGAATTTCGTACTAAAAACACAAATGAAGAATTTAGAGGCGGGGTTGCTATTGGCGATCAGGTTATTGATTTAGCAAAATTGAGCCACTTAAACATTTTTACCGGTGATGCTAAAACAGCCCTGGATGCAGCAAGCGAATCAACACTAAATACATTTATGGGTTTAGGGGAACAATACTGGTCAGCACTGCGCTTAGCGCTTTCAAAAGCATTGCGTGAAGGCGCTAAGCAACAAAAAGAAGTGCAAAGTACCCTTATTGCTCAAGCTGATATAGAGTTTTCACTGCCGTGTCATATTGGTGATTACACCGACTTTTATACCTCAATTTACCATGCAACCGCCGTTGGTAGCTTGTTTAGACCAGACAACCCGCTTTTACCAAACTATAAATGGGTGCCGATTGGCTATCATGGCCGCTCTTCATCTATTGATGTATCGGGGCAAACGTTTCACCGCCCTAAAGGGCAAACTAAAGCGCCCGATGCAGATACCCCATCATTTGGTCCATGTAAACGCTTAGATTACGAGTTAGAGCTTGGTATTTACTTAGGCAAAGGCAATGCGCTGGGTGATGCTATCGCCATTGAAAACGCTGAAAACCATGTATTTGGTTTTTGTGTATTTAACGATTGGTCAGCACGAGATTTACAAGCGTGGGAATACCAACCATTAGGCCCGTTTTTAGCTAAAAACTTTGCATCAACCGTATCGCCTTGGATTGTCACCACTGAAGCACTTGCACCTTTTAGAACTAGCTGGACACGTGATGAAAACGATCCTCAGCCAATGCCGTACCTAGAATCTGCCGCTAATCGCGAGCAAGGTGCATTTGATATCCAAATGGATGTTAAAATTCAGACTCAAAAAATGCGTGATGAAAACCACCAACCTACGCAGGTCTCTGCCTCAAGCTTCAAACATTCATATTGGACTGTGGCGCAAATGGTGACCCATCACACTGTAAATGGCTGTAACTTTATGCCAGGTGATATGCTCGGCTCTGGCACGCAGTCAGGCCCTACACATGAAGAAGCGGGCTCTTTATTAGAGCTTTCTCGTGGTGGTAAAGAAAAAATAACCCTGAGTAATGGTGAGCAACGCAGCTTTTTAGAAGATGGCGATAACGTAATTATGCGCGGCTGGTGTGAAAAGCCAGGCTATGCCCGTATTGGCTTTGGTAGTGTAGAAAGCACAGTATTACCTGCTAAATAACTTATTGGTTATTGATATGTCCTAAATAAGCAAACACATTTGAGGACAACACATAGCAAATAAAAAAGCCACCTAGTTAAACTAGGTGGCTTTTTTCGTATCTAAAGTACGGGTTTATTAAAGGTCTTTTTCAACCTCATCAAATAGCGCAGTAATATTTTGCGCTGGCTCTTTCGTCGCTAAGCTTACAACGACAATTGCAATACTTGCTAAAATAAAGCCTGGTACAATTTCGTACATGTAACTGCTTAAGCTTTGCCCATCAATCATAAATGGTGAGTAAATCCAAAACAGAACCGTACCAGCACCTACAACCATACCTGCTAGTGCGCCTTCAAAGTTCATGCGTTTCCAGTACAGGCTAAATAAAACCAGTGGGCCAAATGCCGCACCAAAACCTGCCCATGCATTACTTACTAAGCTTAATATTGAGCTGTCTCTATCGTACGCTAAGTAAATAGCACACAAAGCGACTGCTGCTACACTAATACGTCCTACAGTAACAAGCTCTGTGTCGCTTGCTTCTTTGCGTAAAAACGTTTTGTAAAAATCTTCAGTTAACGAACTTGAGCTAACAAGTAACTGCGAAGAAATTGTACTCATGATTGCAGCTAAAATAGCCGCCAATAAGAAACCTGCAATTAATGGGTGGAATAATAACTCAGAAAGAATTAAGAAAATGGTTTCTGGGTCTTCAACAACAATGTTGTTTTCGTAAGTGTACGCGGCACCAAATAAACCAGTACCCACAGCACCAATGGCTGCAACTATCATCCATGTCATACCAATACGGCGAGCCGTTGGCATATCTTTTACGCTACGCACCGACATAAAACGTACAATAATATGAGGTTGACCAAAGTAGCCTAAGCCCCATGCCATTGCCGAAATAATCCCTAATGCAGAGCCTGCACCTATCCAATTAAGCATATCGGGGTTAACGCTATGAAGTGTTGACTCTAGCGGTTGATCTAATAAAGAGTAAGCAACGGTCGGTACCAGTATCAAGGCAATAAACATAATACAGCCTTGCACAAAGTCAGTTAAGCTAACTGCTAAGAAGCCACCAAATAAGGTATATAAAACAACAACACCAGTGGTGATGTATAAACCCATTTCGTAACTTAAGCCAAACGAGCTTTCAAACAATTTACCGCCTGCTACAACACCTGATGATGTATAAAGCGTAAAGAACACAATAATTACTACCGCAGAAACTACACGTAAAAGGTTTGATTTATCATTAAAACGATTAGAGAAGTAGTCTGGGATTGTGATTGAGTCGTTTGCTTTTTCAGTGTAAACACGCAAACGAGGCGCAACTAAAAAGTAGTTTAACCACGCACCAATAACCAAGCCTATTGCTATCCATGTGCTACTAAAGCCAGTAACGAACATAGCGCCAGGTAAGCCCATTAAAATCCAACCACTCATATCCGATGCGCCAGCAGATAATGCTGCAACACTTGGAGATAAGCTACGTCCACCTAGCATATAACCCGAAACATCACTTGTAGACTGTTTGTATGCATAAAGTCCAATGCCAAGCATGACTATAAAATACAATGCCAGTGAAATAATCATTCCTGTTTCCAAATTCGCCTCCACAAAGTTGTATAAAACAGGCTTTTAATCCTAATAATGACTCTTAAAATATTATAATAAAGACACTATTGGGGTAAAAACCATCCGTCTTGACTATACCATGCTTAAAGGTGATAACTCCAACTTGTTACACTGAAGTGAACAAAAAACAGCCGGATTGACTATTTAACCCTCAAACACCCGATATACGGTAAATTTATTTACATATATAGCTAATATTTAATAACAATTCATTAAATCAATAATAATTACCTAATGCTATTTCGAACGTTTTGCCATATATTATAACCATTACTAATAATTATTATTTTGTACGGAACTATTTATGTATTTTTATGCTGCACGCCAACCTATTTTAGACCGCGAAAAGGAGCTTGTTGGATACGAGTTATTATTTCGTGATGGCGTTGATAATGTATTTCCAGACATAGACGGTGACGAAGCAACAACGAAGCTAATCGAAGGGAGTCAGTTTAATTTTGGCTTAGAAGATTTAACTGGCAACAAACCCGCCTATATTAACTTTACCCTAGAAACCTTACTTAAAGGTTACCCTACTATGTTAGGGAAAGAGACGGTCGTTGTAGAAATCCTTGAAACAGTGCAACCAGGTAAGCGCTTACTGGCTATTGTTAAAGATTTAAAAGAAAAAGGCTACACCCTAGCGCTTGATGATTACATTCACCAACCAGTATGGCGCCATTTTTACCCATTTATCGATATTTTAAAAATAGACTTTTTAACCACTGATGAAAGTGCAATAAAAACCATAATTAACGATATTAAAGCCTATCCACACATCAAGCTTTTAGCTGAAAAAGTAGAAACCTATGAAGCTTATAATTTAGCTCTAGAGCTTGGGTTTGAATATTTTCAGGGGTTCTTTTTTTCAAAGCCTGAAATGGTACAAAGTAAAGCACTACCGCCATCAGAAATGGCATTAGCAGAGCTGCTTTACGAAACCTCATCTGTTGAAATGGATCTTAAAAAGATAACCGATGTGTTTGAACGTGACGTAAATCTATCATACAAGTTATTGCGTTATTCAAACTCAGCTGCGTTTGCGCGCAGAGCCGAAATAAACACAATCAAACAAGCACTCATCGTCCTTGGCGCTAACGAAATTAAAAAGCTGTTATCTTTGTTATTTGCAGCGCAAGTTTCTGCCGATAAACCTGTTGAGCTAATTAGGCTTTCGCTAACACGTGCACGATTTGGCGAACTACTTGCTATTTCACACGGGCAGTTTAAAGATACCGGTATGGCCTTTTTAACTGGCATGATGTCGCTTATGGACGCCATTTTAGATGAAACCATGGAAAGCGTTATGCAAAAGCTCCCGCTGTCTGCAGAGATAAAAGCTGCGCTATTGAATGACGAAGGCCTGCTTGCTCAGTATCTAAACTTGGTTAAGTTTTATGAGCACGCAGATTGGGAAGCCGCCAACGAAATTGCTAAACAATTAAATTTAGGCGAAGAAGTTGCCAACGCATACCATGACGCCTTAACCTGGGTTAATGAGCAAATGCAGCTGATGGTTAAAGAATAATAAACATTAGAGCTTATTTAAGCTCAAAATACACATAAAAAAATGCCAGCAATTGCTGGCATTTTTTATAGCTGTTATTTATAGGCTTTCTAAGAAGTCTTCATCAAAGTCTTCAGGCTCTTCTTTGATTGGTGGATTGCCGTCGTATAGCTCATAAAGCTGACGCTGAAAGTATATGTCTTTAACAAATAAATACGGGTCGAGTGAATCATTAAGTAAGCCTTCTTGCGGGATAAGTGAAGCACGAGCTTCGACCGCTTTAAGCGCAAAAACTAAAATAGTTTGAGGCGTAGTCAGAGCGATTTCTGGTAACACAAAGTTATCAACTACATCGCCTGTTAAGTTACGTGCTGTAGTCGGCCCCATTGCTGGCAGCATAATATATGCGCCATCGCCAACGCCCCACACGCCCAATGTTTGGCCAAAGTCTTCATCTACCAGCTCAAGTCCAAGTGAACTTGCAACATCAAAAATACCAAATACACCTACCGTAGAGTTAACTAAAAAACGCGCTAAACTCACGCCTGCGTTGCCTGCTTTACCTTGTAGCCCTGCGTTTATCATATCAACGGGCGCACTAATATTATCGGTAAAGTTAACAATCCCATTGCGTACAGGCACAGGGGTCACTTCTACATACCCTACAGCCACAGGGCGTAAAATATAAGCATCAAGAATATCCATATTAAAGTCGTACAATGGACGGTTAATGCTTTGTAGCGGATCGCGCTCATCAATTTTGTTTTCTGGTACTTGTGCACATCCGGCTAGCACCAATAAACATAAAAAAGTAAAACTATGCTTTAACATCTAATGTCCTTAAGGTATTAATGTATCAATTTGAAGTTGGTAGTCACTTACGTTTTCACGTTGTAGTGTCTCAGAGTGACCCTCTAACTCACCACTACTTGGCATAACTGACTCATCGATTGAGATCCGCGCTGTGATCACAATATCTTTAGCACTTGATAAGTTTAACCCATCAACCATTGCATTAGCATCAGTGAGTTGCACTGTTAGCGGAAAGCTGTATTCATTTAGTTTAACAACCGCTAATGGCATAGGAGAGCCTTGAGCAGCCTTGGCAAAAATAAATAAAGTCCCCTGCTGAGGCTGCTTATCGAAAAGCTCATCCGCTAAGCTCACAGTAACACTAATAGCACTATTAGCAGAGACCGGCATTACAGAGCCCTCATTTTGCATTTGTTGCTCTATATCGGAAATACGCTGCGCTATCATTGAATAACGCGTATCGCTTTTATCCATGCTTGCCAGTAATACTTCAAACGCCGCTTTGGCTTGCGGCCAGTCCTTGCGCTCATAGGCAATAAGCGCTAATAAAGAAATAGCATCAAGGTTTGTTGGTTCAACCTTTAGCACTTTAGATAGCATACCCGCTGCACGCGTCATGTTCTCTTCACTGCCTTCAAGCAGTAAAACTTGGCTGTAGCTAATGAGTACTTGCATGTTGTCTGGGTTCATTCGAAGGGCTTTATCAAACGATTGCTGCGCCATATCAAATTCGTTTAACGACATAGCCACACGTCCAAGCAGCATCCACGCAACTTCGTCATCGCCTGACTCACTAAGCTTAGTGCGCAGCGCTAGAGCAAACGCTTGCAACTCGTTTTTAGTTAGAGGCTCACCTTTTTGCATTACCGCACGCTCGCCATAATCTGCAAGGTTATCCATTGCATCATACCACGCTGCTATTTGCTGCTGGCTCCCTGTAAAGGTGTAAAAAACACCGGTGAGGGCTAATAAAAATGCTGCGCCTGTTAAAGCAAAAATACGGTTATTACCTTTGCTATTAAGCGATTTTTCTGGTGAAAGCTCGTTCAATAAACGACGTTTTAGCTCAATAACCGATTCACTGTGGCTTTGCGCATCAATACGTTGATTGTCTAAGTCGTTTTGCAGCTCAAGTAAACGCTGCTCGTAAATGCTGATCAATTCTGCATTAGCATTGTGAGTAATGGTTTGCACGCGCTCTTTTTTTAAAAAAGGCAACATAATAAAAGCTAGTGCAATTAGTGTGAGTAAAGTAAAACACGCCCACATTAGAATCATTAATTTTGCTCCTGACGTTTATTTTCTGCAATTAACTTAGCAAGTTTTGCTTCATCATCGCTGTTCCAGGTTTGCTTAACTGACGCCTTACGCTGGCGAATTACAATAAAACCAAAACCCAAAATAACAATAAGCACAGGTAAAACCCAAAGTACTAATGTGGCCGGTGTTACAGGCGGATCGTAATGAACAAAATAACCGTATCTGTCTATCATGTAATCGATTACTTCGTCTTTTGTTTTACCTTCTTTTACCAGCGCGAGTACCTTGTCGCGTAAATCTTTTGCAACAATGGCATCAGAGTCTGCAATATTTTGGTTTTGACATTTAGGGCACCTGAGCTCTTTGGTTAACTCTTCAAAGCGCACAGCTTGTTGGTTATTGTCAAACTGGTAGCGATCTTGCTCGGCATACACTGCCATACTTATAAAAAAGCTCAGGGTTAATAAAAACACTCGCATTAATTTAGCTCCTGCATAACAGGGGCAAATTTAGCACGCCATACGCGCGGGTTTAGATCCCCTGTATGGTGTAATAAAATTTTACCCGTTTTATCCACTAAAAATGTTTCAGGGGCACCTGATACACCTAAATCAAGTGACAAGGTACGGTGCAAGTCTAAAATATTAAATTGGTATGGGTCGCCAGCACGGCTGAGCATATCGCTCACATCGGTGCGCAAAGCCTGCATATCAAATGGGCCATCAAAATCGGCATCGTACCCTTGTACATAGTACAAACCAATAATTTTTACGCCTTGCTCGCGTAGCTTAGTTAAATACCCTAGTTCAACTAAACATGTAGGGCACCAAGTCCCCCATACATTAAGTAAATAAACTTCGCCTTTTAGGCTTTCATCTGTCCAGCGCTTATCATCTTGCATTAAATCAGGCAGGTTAAACGCAGGCATCGTTTGGCCTAGTCGTCCGGTTTGAATTTCACGCGGGTTGGCAAACAAACCTTGATACAAAAATACACATAAAAATATGAATATTAATAACGGTGCTAAAGCTAAAATTTTACGGTTCATTACGCATTCTCCAACGCTTTTTTGCGTGTACTTGCTGATGTACGGTAGCGTTTATCGAATAAAATCATAAACCCTGCAAGCGATATAAGTACACCGCCTATCCACATCCAACGCACGAACGGTTTGTGATAAATACGCAGTGACCATGCCCCTTTACTTAATTGCTCACCGAGCGCTAAATATAGGTCGCGAGTAAAGCCGGCATCAATTGCCGCTTCGGTCATAAATTGCATACCAATATCGTATTTGCGTTTTTCTGCATGTAACTCAGTCACTAGCTTATCGTTATTGAATACCGACACTACACCAGCATGCCCACTGTAGTTAGGGCCGCGTATTGATTTAACGCCATCAAATCGGTATTCGTATTGGTTAAGCGTGACAATATCGCCTTGCTTCATAGAAACATCACGCTCCACCGAGTACGCCGAAGTAAGTGTTACGCCAGCAATAACAAATGCTAAACCAACGTGACCTAGCACCATTGCCCAGTAGCTAATGCCTAAACGTTTAATGCCTTCTTTTAGCGTTCCGTGAACCGACGCCTTGGCGTATAAATCTATAGCAGTTGAGACTGCAACCCATACACCTAATGTGGTTGCTAATAATGTAAGTGGTTTTACGACATCGTAGCTTGAGAACAACCACGCACAGGTAATAACAACACTTATTAACACACCTATTAATACTTTATTTTGTAGTACAGCCCACTTGTTTTGTTTCCAACGAAGAAAAGGCCCTATTCCCATTAATATGGCAAATGGTACTAATAAAATGGCAAACATTTTATTAAAGAACGGTTCGCCAATAGAAATACTGCCTAGGCCCATTTCTTTATGCACCATAGGTAACAAAGTACCTAAAAGAACAATTAATGTGGCTACCACTAAAAAGATGTTGTTAAGCCATAAGGCCACTTCGCGTGATACAAACTTGTAACGGCCTTCGCTTTTAACTTGTGATACGCGCAGCGCATACAGCGATAAACCGCCGCCAACAACAATGCCTAAAAATGCTAGAATAAATAAACCTCTATCGGGGTCAGTGGCAAATGCATGCACCGATACAATAATGCCTGAGCGAACAATAAAGGTGCCTAATAAGCTTAGGGAAAATGCAGCGATGGCAAGCAGCACAGTCCACGATTTAAATACACCGCGCTTTTCTGTCACGCTCAAAGAGTGCAATAAAGCCGTAGCAACTAGCCAGGGCATAAGCGATGCGTTTTCTACCGGATCCCAAAACCACCAGCCACCCCAGCCAAGCTCAGAGTAAGCCCACCAGCTGCCTATGGTTATTCCTAAACTTAAAAAGCCCCAAGCAGTCATCGTCCATGGGCGAGACCATTTAGCCCAGGTGTTATCAAGTTTACCTGTTAAAAGTGCTGCAATAGCAAATGAAAACGCAACCGATAAACCCACATATCCCATATACAGTAATGGCGGATGAATGATCATACCTGGGTCTTGTAGTAGCGGATTTAAATCACGCCCTTCAACAGGGAAATACGGCAGTAAGCGTTCAAATGGGCTTGAAAGCAGTAGTGTGTACATCATAAAACCGACACCTAAAAAGCCAAGCACACCTAAAACACGTGCACGCAACACCCAAGGTAGCGATTTAGAACGCATAGCAACTACGGCGGTCCACCCAGCTTGCATTACAAGCCACAGTAAAATAGCGCCTTCGTGCCCACCCCACGTAGAGGTAATTTTATAATACCAAGGCAACGTACTACTTGAATGGTACGCCACATAAGATACCGTAAAGTCATCTGTTAAGCTGGCATAGATAAGCGCAGCAAACGAGAGAAGTACAAAAGCAAATTGCCCAACGGCTAAAGACGGGGCCGCACGCATTAAACGAAGATTACCGGTATGCGCGCCCCACAGCGGAAAAATACACAGTAAAACGCTTAGCACCATGGCAAGCGTTAAAGAAAAATAACCAAGTTCTGGGATCATATTAGCTACCGCTATCTAGGTTGTATTTTGGTTTTTCGTGTTTAATTCCTTTTACGGCTTCTGCTACTTCTGCTGGCATGTATTCTTCATCATGCTTAGCCAGTACTTCAAAAGCTTCAATCACGTTTGGTTCTACAAGCACACCTTGCGCTACAATACCTTGGCCTTCGCGAAATAAGTCAGGCAAAATGCCTTGGTATTTAATTGTTACCAATGGCCCAGTATCAATCAGTTTAAAGCTGACTTCTAAACTTTGTTCATTTCGAACGACAGAACCCGGCACAACCATACCGCCAATACGCAACTTTTGCCCTATTTGCGGTTTTTCTTTATCTGGGCCTTTGCCGTCTATTAGCTCGCTTGGTGTATAAAATAAGTTTATGTTTTCTTGTAGTGCATAAAGCACTAGGCCTACAGAGGCACCAATACCAAACAGTACTGCAATAATTACCAATAGGCGTTTTTTACGTCTTGGGTTCATGAGATTTGTTCCTGCTTCGCTTTTTTAATTCGCGCTTCACGCGCAACTTGCTGCTCTACTGAGGCCATAATACGTTTTGTATCACGTAAAGAGCTAAATAAAATGCCCAACAAAATTAAGGCGCATGTACCAAATGAAAGCCACACGTAAAACCCGTAGCCTCCCATTGCAATAAAATCAGAAAAAGAGTCAAACTGCATAATTTACCCCTTACTTAACAAGGCTCGAACCCAAGGTCGATGCTTTTCACGTTGTAATATTTCATTTTTAAGGCGAATTAACGTTACAGTGCCCACAAACGCTGCAAACGCTAAAATATTTACCATAAGCGGCCAAAACATACTTGGGTCAATGGCTTTTGTATCAAGCTTTGTGATTGTTGCGCCTTGGTGCAGGGTGTTCCACCACTCTACGGAGTAGTGAATAACAGGTAAATTAATTACCCCTACAATGGCTAAAATAGACGCTGCGCGCCCTGCTGATTTTTTATCTTCAAAGGCATGATAAAGCGACAGCACGCCTAAGTATAAAAACAATAAAATAAGTTCAGAGGTTAAACGTGCATCCCATACCCACCAAGCACCCCACATAGGTTTACCCCATGCAGCGCCGGTAATTAAGGCAATAGCTGTAACACATGCTCCCACCGGGGCAATAGCAATTACAGCAAGCTCAGCGTTACGTAATTGCCACACTAAAGCGACAATAGCTGCTATAGCCATAGAAGAGTATGCGCCCATAGACAAAATAGCCGATGGAACATGAATGAAAATAATACGGTAGCTGTCTTTTTGTTGATAATCAGCCGGTGCAAAACCTAAGCCCCAAATCCAACCAACAAGCATACTTATAACCGTAACAACGGCAAAATAAGGCAGTAACGTATTACATAATTGATATGCGCGCTCTGCTTTTGCGTAGGGATGTAACCACTTCCACATATTAACTTACACTCACTTTTAATGCTGACGATATGGCGATGGGTGCGCACATAATAGCAACTACTAACATGGCCCCAAGAATGGCAAGCTGCCCGCTATAATCCAGCGACATAGTACTGGTATCAATGGCTGACGTTGCAAAAATTAAAACAGGAATATACAAAGGCAACACTAATAGGCTCATTAAAATGCCGCCTTTTTGTAATCCCACTGTAAGGCCAGCCCCAATTGCACCAATAAAGCTTAATAATGGCGTGCCTAATAATAATGTTAATACGGTCGCTAACAGCGCAGAGCTCTCTAAATTAAGCAATAAAGCAAATAACGGTGTCATTAATACTAATGGTAAACCGGTAACAACCCAATGCGCCGCGACTTTAGCCAACACGGTGAGTGATAGCGGGTACGATGAAGCAATTAACTGCTCTAACGAGCCATCGTTATAGTCGTCTCTGAATAATTTATCGAGTCCAAGCATGGTAGAGAGCAAAGCTGCTACCCAAATAATACCTGGCGCCATTCTGTTTAATAGACCGGGCTCTGGGCCAATTGCTAACGGAAATAAAGAAATAACAATGAGAAAAAACAAGATAGGATTAATAATTTCAGCGCGCTGGCGAAACGCAAGCTTTACATCTTTACTAAATACCGCACTAAACAGCAGCCAATATGAATGTTGACGAGTCATCAGTAACGATACTCCAAGGTCACCGTTTGTAGATTTTCAAACTGTGTTGTTAAATCTTGATGGGTTGTTAGTAAAATAGCGCCACCACTTTTTAAATGCTCAGAAAAACGTTGTTGTAAAAATGCAACGCCATTTTTATCAAGTGCAGTAAAGGGTTCATCAAGCACCCATAGTTTTGCATCGCTTAACCATAATCGCACTAAAGCGACACGACGCTGCTGCCCTGCAGAGAGCATTCTTACCGGCACATCTTCAAGGCCCACTAAGCCAAGCTTAGCTAAAATTGGATATAAGTCGGGCTCATTTGTATAGCCGTTAATGTGTAACCAATGGCGTACGTTTTCCAGTGCGCTGAGCTGCACATTGACACCGGTTTTATGGCCTATAAATAGCAGGTCTGTGGCGTACTCTTCATAATGCTTGGTAATAGCTTGCTGGTTATAAAAAATAGCGCCTTCATCAGGCACACTAAAGCCTGCGACAATACGCAATAATGATGTTTTGCCAGCCCCGTTAGGACCCGCTAATTGCATGATTTGACCGCTATTTAGGCTAAAATTAAGATCCGCAAACAAACAACGTTCTTGCTTGATGCAGGTGACGGACTTAATGTGTAACAAGATGACGTTTCTCTATGCCAAAAATTAGGCGTTAGTCTACCATAATGATAGGGTAATACGAATATTGCTTTAAAATCGATTCACGAAAATTAGCGAAAACTTGATTTAAAATAATGAATAATCCAACGCAAATCACATTATCTAATTCATTGGTTAATAACCAAAGCGCCCCGAGCACTTCGCACGAATTAGTACAATTACCCGAGCAGGTACTTGCGGCTAAAAATATTCAGTTTTCAAAAGGCTCAATTACACTCGATGTTTTAATTGATAAACACTGGCAAACACTACGCTTAGGCATAACGCATGCCCCTCAAAATACAGACAAAATAGCAAGTGCTAACATACAGCTCAGCGCTGATGGAAAGCAGCTAAATATTACTCCTAACAATACCAATATTACACTTAACAACGCATCACAACTGCAGCGTTTTTTAAATTATGTTAGTACCGGTAGTGAAATACAAAGTAAACCCTTGCCAGTCAATGTACAGCTTTCGCCGTCACCGCAGCTTATGATACCTAGCCTTAATGCCAGTATCGCAATTAACAAAGAAACCGCACAGCTGTTAAATACCGAGCAGCCATTACAGGTACTTATTAATACAACCAATAAAGGCGCACAAATAAATGTTATTAACCGCTTTGCTGACACCGTTCATACTCAAACTCTCAGCCAACATAAAATTTCGCAGCTATTAACTAACTTACTGCCCAGCGCGCAACTACAAGCAACGCCTAAATTAGCTATTATTTCGCACCCTCAGCATAGCGGCTCGTTCACAACCCCGATAACCAAGAAACAGCTTAGTGAATTGCCTAGCAAGCCCGTGGCAGTAAATATTACCAATCAAGCAGATAAGCTGCTCATTAAAACTAACTTACCTAAAATGCAGGTCGCACTTAATAACTCATTTAGTAAACCCTTTACCGACTTGGTTTTATCACAGCAGCAAAATGCAGCCAGTACCCCCGCTGATAAAACAAGCCCGCAGTTAAGTGCACAAAGCCCTATAAAGTCATGGCTACAAAGTAGCTTTAGCGATTTAAAAACGCGAATTAACGATGCCGTTAAATACTTTGAAAACAAACCCTTTGCGAGTAAAACGTCACCTTTGCAGGCTCAACAAGCTAAGCTTGATGTAAATAAAACGCCGACACCAATAAACACGCTAACAAACCCTACTTTAAGCAAGCTAAATATAACCGCAGAAGTTGCTAATCATTCTTTTACCCCTAACAGCCCTTTAGCTAAACACTTTGCGCAGCTTCCTCCTTTAGTGCAAATAACCCAGCAATTAAAGGCGAGTGTGACGTTATGGCAATCAGCAAACAATAAAGCTCAGCCTCAAGCAGTGAGCGCCCAACCAACAAATGTACGTACGCAAGGCAACTCTTCTGCGCCGCTGAGTTTAAAAACACTACATGCCACAACTTCACAGGTAAATACTCCCAATCAACCCAGTTTGTCTCACTCACTTTTTAACACAGCTGTAAGTCAGCAGTTACAACCAACAGAAGCTAAACTTTTAACCTCGCTTTTAAATTTGCCAACAGAGAGTGAGCGCCCAAATAGTGCTTCCAACCCTAAAACATTGTTGAGTAGCCAAATTACTGACATAGCAAGTAAAGCTACACAAAATACACCTGATCTTACGCGTTTAGTGAATCAAGCTTTTAATAGAATGGTCTCCAGTACTAATGTGCACCCAGCCACCATACAACGAGAGCTTTTAAGTACCTTACAACCGCTTACTACGCCAAACGACACACTACAAAGTAGCTTTACAAAAGGGCTTGAGCAACTTGCGGTTACTATTTTAGCGGCGCCAATAATAAGCCAATCAAGTACTTCGCTAACGTTTAATAACCACACAGGCGTGGATGCCCTACTTAATGTGCTTTTACCTACTTTTAAAGTAGGTAATGGCGCGGATAAACTATTAGAGCAACTTCAACAAACACAAATACAAGAGCTTGCCCCAGAGCTGCTACAAGTTAAAAATACCCTTAGCCAAGTACAAGTAACTACGCCAAACCAACAAAGCGACACAAACCCGCTAGCACAGTTTTTATTTCCGATGAAACTTCCGCCTGAAGCGGGACAAACAGAGATAACCTTAGGGCAATATAAAAAAGCCAGTGTAGATAAAACCGAAAAAAACGTGTGGTTTGTTAGATTAAATTTTGATTATGCACAGCAAGGGCAATTACAAATAGTGGCTGAGCTTATGGACAAAGCGCTCGATTGCCAGCTGCTTGCCTCTAGCCAAGAAGTAAGTGCAATTGCACACCCTCACTTAGATAGCCTCAGGGCTAAATTAGCTCAGCATGGCTTGCAAGTAGGCGAGCTAAACTTAAAACGCGGAGATGCTAGTCATCAAGCGTTTTATCAATCGCATGCCATTATAAATATTAAGGTTTAACATGACTGACACCTCTAATTTAGCAGCAAATAATAAATCCGCGATTGGCCTGTTGTATGAAGCAGGAAGCACCCCCGCGGTAAGTGTAAAAGGGTTTGGCGAGTTGGCCGATGAAATAATCGCAGCAGCGAAACAAAAAGGCATTATGATCCACCAAGATGAAGCACTTGCTAAAACACTCTCACACTTAGAATTGGGAGAGGAAATACCTAAAGAGCTTTATTATGTTATTGCTGAATTGATTGCTTTTTCGTACGTGCTTCGTGGGCAGTTCCCACCTGGCTGGCAAGACTTTCAAGGTAAGCTAAATGTAAAGGCATAACTAGGTGGATAAATTATATCTCCCCATTTATTAAGTATTACTGCGCATTGGTATTGTGTAGTTAAAAGCAAAAAAGACGCTAGGCGTCTTTTTGTTTATGTAACGAAAATAATAGTTCAGCCTCAGCCCTAGGAAGCTCGCACTCGCGTATCACCTCATCTAAATCTGCGCCAAGCTCAACCATTTTAACAGCACGAGAATATATTTTTGCGTCTGGGTCATCATATTTTTGGGCAGCTTGTTGTTGCATCAACTCTTGATTTTGTTGCTCAACTTCAAGTACGCGCTTACCAATACTTAAAAGCCCTGTTCTGAGCTCAGACACTTCACTGCGTAATATATGTGTTTGCTCTGAGGTATCTTTTAATTGCTGTGATACCGCATTAAGCTCCGCCGACTGTTTATTTTTTAATGCAACAATTAGCGACAGGGATATTAAACCTATCCCTAGCGCTGCTATTGCGATACTGAGTAACAACATAATTTTAGTGGTAAAGCTTAAATATCGCTTAACTCATCCCATTCGTCATCGCTAAGTAATTTATTTAAATCGACTAAAATAAGTAATTCGTTATCGCGGTTACATACACCTTGGATAAACTTAGCGCTTTCTTCGGTACCAACATTTGGGGCGCTGTCTATTTCAGAGCTGCGTAAATACACAACTTCAGAAACACTATCAGCTAAAATACCAATTACTTGCTCTTCTGCTTCAATAATTAAAATGCGAGAGTTATCAGTTGCATCTGCAGCAGGCAAACCAAAGCGTGCACGAGTATCAATAACAGTGACTACGTTACCACGTAAATTTATAATGCCAATAACGTATGAAGGTGCTCCAGGTACTGGGGCAATTTCGGTATAACGTAAAATTTCTTGCACCTGCATTACGTTGACGCCATACGTTTCTTCTTCAAGCTTAAACGTTACCCACTGTAAAATTTCATCGTTGTTATCTGCGTTTTTATTCGCTGATAATAGTCTATCTTCGCTCATGCTGTTACCCCGTAATGGTCGTTACTACTGACGGCTATCTAAGCCTTTTTCTAATAGTGCATTTAAATTATCTACATCTATTAAAGCACACATTTTTTCTTTAATAACACCGGCAAGCCAAGGGCGTTTGCCACTGTTTTTTCGCCATTTTACATCTTCTTTACTCAATGTAATGTTATTTATTAACTTTTCAGCCAATAAACCCCAGTTGCTATCGCCTAGGGTTATTAAATACTGATAATTAAGAGAGGCCTCTAACTTTTCATCGTACTTTTCAGGCATTACCCAACGTGCAGTATCAACTACGTTTAGCTTTTCATCTCTATTAAGCATAACGCCTTTAAACCACTTTGGCTTACCAAATAAATGATTTACTTCACCTAATTGATGAATTCCTCCAAGCGCTTTCAAAGGAACAGCCAATGTTAAACCAGCCACTTCAAAAAACAGAGCCTGAAATTCACCTTCAAAGTAATCTTCTTGGCTATGTAATAAAGGAGCAGGTTCTGTACTTAACTGGGTTTGCACCTCAGGTGTCTCTAATGGCTCAGGCTCAATAGGTGCAGGTGGCGAAATAGTGGCGTCAGCCTCGCTATTACTCTCTTTTACTTGCTCAGAATAAAGCTGCTCGGTTACTTTTAATTGCGCTTTGGGCTTTAAAAGTACTTCGTCGTTTTGTAAGGCACTAGGTACTTGCTCAAGTAGCTTTGCTACAGGCTCAAGGTTTTCCTCAGGTTCGTCTTCGCATAATAGCGCCCCTAAGTATTGAGTCATTACTTTTTCATTAGCAAATAATTGCTTACTCATTCATTAACCTTGTCCAATTAAATAATCTAATAACGCTTTATAAGCGTAAACCCCACGTGAACGTGGGCAAAACTCTATGGGCACCTTTTGTGCAAGGCTTGCATCTCTAAACTTTGTATCAACGGGGATCACCCCTGGCCATACTTTATCTTTATATGTATTTTGCAACGTTTTGTAGGCTTCAAGCGACGCTTTAGTGCGCTTATCATACATAGTAGGGATTATAGTATATTGGTACTGTTTCGCTTGAGAGCTTTGCATTAATTCCATAGTGCGCATCATTCTATCAAGCCCTTTGAGCGCCAAAAACTCAGTTTGCACAGGCACTAAAATACGTTCGCTGGCGGCTAATGCGTTCACCATTAAAACACCTAAAACGGGCGGGCAATCAAGCAGCGCATAATCGTAATGTTCACTAATTTTTGCAAGTGTTTTTTTTAAAATTAAGCCCATTCCCGTTTTATTGCCCATGCTTCTATCGAGGGTTGCTATAGCCATCGTCGCGGGCAATATATCCAGGTTTTCCATGGTAGAGGGGCACAATGCTTGAAGTATTTCTTCACTTTGCATTGAGGTGCCGCGAGCAAAAATATCGTACACACTGACTTCTAAATCTTCAGAATCAATACCAAAATAGTACGTTAGTGAGGCGTGAGGGTCGGTATCAATGAGTAATACGCGTTTACCTTGCAAGGCCAAAATACCAGCAAGACTGACAGCCGTTGTGGTTTTACCTACACCGCCCTTTTGATTTGCTACTGTCCAAATCTTCACATTAAGTCCTAATTACTGTTCATTGCGCGTGGTGATTCTGATGCCACCATGAGGTAAACGAATTATTTTAATAGAGTTATCATCAGAGGGAAGTTCCACCTCTGGCTCAGGCGCAGCTTGTTGCACTTGCTCATCAGGCTCAGCTTCATTTTCGGTGGTTTGTTGTACTAAGCCATACTTAGAAAGCGCAATAACAACTTTACGATTCTCTGCTCGACCCGCTGCGGTGTCGTTATCGGCAAAAGGTGAGTATTGCCCATACCCCTCGATTGCCATTCTAGCTGGGTTAATTCCTAACGCTTCTAATTCAACTAAAATAGAGGTCGCCCGTGCAACTGACAACTCCCAGTTAGAGCGAAACATTTCATTGCGAATACTTTCGTTATCTGTGTAACCTCTTACCCTTATGTAGTTATCTACTGGGGCAATAATATCTTTTACAATTTTTACGACTTGTTTTGCTCGCGCGTGGGCCACAGAGCTACCACTTGAGAAGAGCATTCCTGAACTTAGCTCAATAATAAGCCAATCTTGGTTGAGCTCTAAACTTGCTTCTCCATCACGAATTTCATCAATAAGTGCTGAATGTAATTTAGTTAACAGACTATCGAGTGGTTTACCTAAATGTTTTTGTTTTATATTGCTGGTATCACTATGTCCATCTAGCAGCTCTGGGCCAGACTCCTGTTTTTGAATGCTCTCACCGTACAATAACTCTTGCTCTGGGGTAACACGGTCAGTAAGTAGCCCTTCACCAGTAACGCCCTCACCTTGTTGCGATTGCTGCCTTGCTGATTTGTCAAAAACCTGTTCTAGGGAGTCTGAGAGGATTTGAAAACTTTCTTCTTTATTTATGGCAATGGCATACATAACCACAAAAAAGGCAAACATAATGGTCATATAATCAGCATAAGAGACTAACCAACGTTCTGTATGTTGATTTTTTTCAGCTGATTGACGTAAGCGCCGGCGTAACATAAAAGTTACTCTACCACGACATTGGGGCGCTCTGTGCGATAAGCTTCAAGCTTTAATTCTATGTTTATAGGACTTTCGCCAAGGCTTATAGCAATCACCCCTTCGGCCATCATTTCATGGTAAAGCATTTTTTGATCTACTCGCTGCTTAAGCTTATTGGCCATAGGTAAAAATAATAAGTTAGCTAAACCCACCCCATATATTGTTGCAATAAATGCGGTGGCGACCCCTGCACCTAGCTTTTGAGGGTCGGTAATAAATGACATTGCTTGAATAAGGCCAAGTACAGCCCCTAAAATACCTATAGTTGGGCTATATCCGCCCATGGCTTCGTACACTTTACTTGCTTCAAGTAAGCGGTCTCGTTCAAGCATTAAATCTATTTCTAATGTGTCGCGTAACTTTTGCTCCGAACACCCATCTACTAGTAAACTAAGCCCTTTTGCTGCATAAGGATCTGGGTGACTAAGTGCCTCTTTTTCAAGCGCTAAGTACCCTTCCTGACGAGCTTTATGCGACCACGTTTTAATTTGCTCTATGGCTTGCTCAATATTGTACTGGGGTGAAAAAAACACCCAATGGCTCATGCTTAGCGTTTTTTTAAAGGTGCTTATGGCCGTTTGCAACATAACAGCCCCTAAGGTGCCGCCAAGTACAATAATAAGTGCAGGGCCATTAAATAACGCCGTGACAACGCCCCCCTCTAAAGAGTAACCAATCGCTATAGCGCTCAGCGCAATGATTAACCCTAAAACAGAGAGCTTATCCACAACCAGTCTCTCTTTTTATTCTTGCTGCTACGTCGTTTAACGCTAAATGCTCAGAGGCAAGCCCAGCGTTGGCAATAGCTTGAGGCATACCGTATACAACACAGCTTTTTTCATCTTGCGCCCAAATTGTTGCGCCAGATTGCTTAAGCATTCGCGCGCCATCACGTCCATCAGCGCCCATGCCGGTTAAAACAATAGCAAGTACATCTCCTTGGTAGCTTTTGGCAACACTTGCAAAAGTCACATCAACGCTTGGTTTGTAGCTTATACGTTCACTATTATCTTCAAATACACGCAACGTTTTGTTACCACTTCGCCCCTCTACCATCATTTGCTGTCCACCTGGGGCTAAGTAGGCTGTGCCGGCTTCTAGACTGTCACCTTGTTGCGCTTCTTTAACGCGTATTTTGCAAAGGCTATTTAAACGTGCCGCAAACGCAGGCGTAAATGCCGCCGGCATGTGCTGAATTAACAAAATAGGGTGTGCAAAGTTAGCAGGTAATTGGGTTAATATAGTTTGTAAAGCAACTGGCCCGCCAGTTGAAGTGCCAATAGCCACTATTTGATAGTGTTTACCGCTGGCACGCGTGGGCATACTGGATGTAGTTGTTGTCTGCACTGGGGCAGCACGTTGAAAGCTTCTATCAGGTTGTTTAAGCGATGAGCTTGTTGTGGCAAGTTTGCTTGCAGATGGAGCAGTAGTCTTACTTGATGTTAATGGCCTAACAGGGCGCGGTGCACGCCTGCGACCAATTTCCTTCACTTTAGCTTGCAATAACTTAATTGCATCTTCGTTATTTCGTGCAATGTCTTCAAACTTTTTCGGTAAAAAGTCCATAGCTCCGGCATCAAGTGCATCTAAAGTTGCGGTTGCACCGTCGCGAGTTAATGAAGAAAACATAAGTATTGGCGTTGGGTTACTCGCCATAATTTCTTTTACTGCGCTAATACCATCAAGCACAGGCATTTCTACATCCATGGTGATCATATCTGGACGTAACTGCGCTGTTTTTTCTACGGCTTCTCTACCGTTAACAGCAAAACCTATTACTTCAATACCGCTGTCTTGTTCAAGAATTTCGCTTACTCGACGGCGAAAAAAACTGGAATCGTCAACAACTAAAACTTTTACGGCCATTGCGCTCTCTTATTAAATTTATGTGTAGGCATACACAGGTATGCCTACATTTTATCCTGCGTAATGCTTAAGCATATTAGGTACATCCAGAATCAGCGCAATACCACCGTCAGATGTAATTGTTGCACCAGCCATTCCTGGCGTACCTTGTAATAACGCATCAAGAGGCTTAATAACAACTTCTTCTTGGCCAATTAATGAATCAACCACAAAGCCAACTTGCTGAGTACCTATTTGTACAATTACCACATGACCTTGCGCTTTTCGCTGAGAACAATCAGCACCTTTAACTAGCCAATGCTCTAAGTAAAATAGCGGTATCGCTTTTTTACGAACAATAATTGTAAGCTGACCATCTACCACATTGGTTTTGGTTAAATCTAAGTGGAATATTTCACTCACACCAGCAAGTGGTAACGCAAACGTTTGCTCACCAACAATAACCATCAGCGTAGGTAAAATAGCCAGTGTTAATGGTACTTTTATCTCTAAAATAGTCCCTACGCCCAACTCTGACTGTATACTCACAGAGCCATTAAGCTGCGTAATTTTAGTTTTTACTACATCCATGCCTACGCCACGGCCAGAAATATCAGATATCTCTTCTTTGGTCGAAAAGCCTGGTGCAAATATTAAGTTATACGCTTCTGTATCTGATAAGCGACTTGCCTGATCATGGTCAATAACGCCTTTACTGATCGCTATTTTTTTCAGTTTTTCCGCATCCATACCTGCACCATCATCTTTAATGGTTAACAAAATATGGTCGCCTTCTTGCGAAGCCGATAATGTAACGTTACCAGTTCTAGGCTTACCCGCAGCTTCACGCGCTGCTGGCATTTCAATACCGTGGTCAACTGAGTTTCGTACTAAATGCACCAACGGATCGGCCAGTGCCTCAACTAAGTTTTTATCTAAATCGGTTTCTTCACCTACAAGCTGTAAATCAATTTCTTTATTTAAGCTACGGGCTAAGTCACGTACTACGCGAGGGAATCGGCCAAACACTTTTTTGATAGGCTGCATTCGCGTTTGCATTACTGCACCTTGAATATCAGCAGTGACCACATCAAGATTTGATATCGCCTTACCCATCGCTTCACTGTCTGTATTGGTCGCTAAACTGACCAACCTATTTCGTACTAATACCAACTCGCCAACCATATTCATTATTTGATCTAAACGCTTTGTATCAACACGTACTGTGGTTTCAGCAGGTGGAGGCGTAGCTTTTTTAGGTGCAGCGCTACTCGCTGGTTTTTCAGCCACTTTAGGTGTAGGCGCAGCGGCTTTAGCCGCCGGAGCTTGTTTTGCTGCAGGTGCTGGCGTAGGCTTTTCTGGCGTAGGTTTTGCTGGCGTTTGTGCTACAGGTGCAGCCTTAGGTGGCTGCGGTGCAGGTGTGTCAGCTTCTTTTGATTCTGGTGCGGCGCCTTTACCGTGCAGTTCATCAAGCAGTGCTTCAAATTCATCATCGCTGATTTCATCATCACCGCTATCATTTGCAACAGCCGCCGGTGGTGCTGTGTGTTTTACTTCTGGCTCACTGCTTGAGGTATCTCCTGCAACAGGACCAAAACTACCTACACCGTGTAATTCATCTAATAAACTGTCAAATTCATCATCGGTAATATCTGAACTTGAATCTGGCTCTGCACTTGCACTTGGTTGCGACACCGGGCTTTGGCCTTTGCCGTGTAACTCATCGAGTAAGCTTTCAAATTCATCTTCTGTAATTTCATCAATTTGCGTGCTATCTGCTGAAGGGCTTGAACCTGCCGCATCAAATAGTTCATCAAATGCAAATGGGTCTTCATCATCTGTTGCGCTAACGGGAGCTGCGGGTTCTTGTTCAACAACGTCGGGGGCTGTTTCAGTAAGCTCGTCATCCGTAGGCGGTTGACCAAGTTTGTGAAGGGTTTCTAATAATTGAGGGTCTGCTGGGTCTGGCTGTTCGCGGTTTTGAATAGTGGCAAACATTTCATTAATGGTATCTAGTGCTTGTAAAATCACATCCATTAATTCTGAATTAACAGTTCTAACCCCTTGGCGTAAAAGATCAAATACGTTTTCAGCACCATGACAGGCATCAACAAGCTCAGTCATAGCTAAAAAGCCTGCCCCCCCTTTTACGGTATGAAAGCCCCTAAAAATAGCATTTAGTAACTCAGTATCTTCTGGGTTATTTTCTAGCTCAACTAACTGTTCAGATAAAAGCTCTAGGATTTCTCCAGCCTCTACAAGAAAGTCTTGTAAAATATCTTCATCGACTTCAAAGCTCATGCAGTTACTCTCCTCTTAGAAGCCCAAACTTGATAATAGGTCATCGACCTCGTCTTGGTCAGATACAACATCATTTCGCGACTCTTTATCAATAATAGGGCCTTCAGGACCTGCTAATGTTTGTGCGGCAACCAGTTCTTCTGTTTCTTGTTGTTCTTTACTTTCAACAATGCTGTCATCTTGTGCAGCAAATGCTGTTAAAAGGTGGATTAAACTTTCTTCTACTTCTCTGACTAATTCAATTACACGGCGGATAACCTGGCCTGTTAAATCTTGAAAATCCTGCGCCATTAGTACATTGGTCATTAAAGTTTGCAACTCATCAGTTTTATGATGAGAGCTGTTCATAAACTTGTCGATGCTGTGGCATAAGGTTTTAAACTCGCCCAGCTCTATTTCGCGGTTCATAAGCCTATCCCAAGTAGGCTTAATATGTGCAATTTCATCTGCTAGCTGCTGCGCAATAGGAAGGCTTGCTTCGACCGCATCCATTGTCTTATTAGCTGCATTTTCTGTCATTTCCATGACATAGTTTAAGCGCTTTTTCGCATCCGGTATTGCATCAGTGGTTAAATCGGTTAAACGCGTATCAAGTTCAAAGCTTTTAAGGGCTTCGTGTAATTGGCGTGTTAACTTACCTACTTCAGCAAAAAGCTGCGATTGCTCTTGAGAGGCAGTATCTAAAATTAATTGATCTGCTTTATCTTGCTCACCATTTTCTAAAAAAACGACGAGCTGACGAGCTTGTTCTAAAGTAATTTGAGGCGCAGCTGGTGCTGACATAAGCCTCTCCTCTCATTAACCTAAGCGTTCAAACACTTTTTCTAATTTAGTTTTCAAAGTACCAGCAGTAAATGGCTTAACAATATAGCCATTAACACCTGCTTGCGCTGCCGCTATTATTTGTTCTTTTTTAGCTTCTGCCGTCACCATTAAAACCGGAATATGTTTTAATTTTTCGTCAGCTCTAATGGCTCTTAGCAAGTCAATACCCTGCATGCCTGGCATGTTCCAATCGGTTACAACAAAGTCAAAAACCTGATTTTGCAACATAGGTAATGCTGTAGAACCATCGTCAGCTTCTTGAACATTCGTGAACCCTAGGTCACGCAACAGATTTTTTATAATACGTCTCATTGTAGAGAAATCATCAACAACAAGAATTTTCATGTTTTTATCCAAAACATCCTCCGGTGAGGTCTTAACCTATAATTTACTTACTACTAGTTTATCCAGTCATTGATTTTTGCTTTGAGCTTAATCATCGCCTGACCATGTATCTGACTTACACGCGATTCACTTACATCGAGTATATGCCCAATTTCTTTTAAATTCATTTCATCGTTGTAATACAAAGAAAGCACCATTGCATCTCGCTCTGGTAAAGACTTTATTGCCTCTAACAATGAATTATTAAACCGTTCATTTTTAACATTATTAAATGGTTTGTCTAGCGCTAAATCTTGACCTGCAGGGCTAATAACATCTTCATCTACCCCTAGGTCTTCTATACCAAGCACTTTACTGGAATTAACATCATTTAAAATATGATGGTATTCTTCTAGCGAAATATCAAGTTTTTCAGCTACTTCAGTATCTTTTGGTTCTCTATTTAAGCTATTTTCTAATTCTGTGATAGTTTCGGCTACTAATCGGCTTTTACGGTGCACCGAACGTGGTGCCCAATCCCCTCTGCGCATTTCATCAAGCATAGCGCCGCGGATACGAATACCAGCAAACGTTTCAAAGCTTGCCCCTTTACTGGCGTCAAAGTTTTTTGAGGCCTCGATAAGGCCAATCATTCCCGATTGAATTAAGTCATCAAGCTGAACGCTAGGAGGAAGGCGAGCTATTAAATGGCACGCCACTTTTTTGACAAGCGACGCGTGCTTTTCAACAATCACATTTAAATTTTGTGTTGATTGATATCCCATAGCTCTTTTCACCGATGTTGTCATAATCAGCCGTTTACTAGCTTCTCAATGAAAAACTCTAAATGTCCTGAAGGTTGATTAGGTATAGGCCATTTTACTGCTTTTGTCGCTAATGTTTTAAACGCGACTGCTGCTGGTGAATTAGGGAAAAGATCGACAATTACTTTTTGTTTACGCGTAGATTTACGCATATTTTCATCATATGGAATAGTCGCAACAAGCTCCATAGACACATCTAAAAAGCGGTCTGTTACTTTAGAGAGCTTTGCAAAAAGCTCTTGGCCCTCGCGCATACTGCGCACCATGTTTGCAACAATTTTAAATTTATAAACGCCATGCTCGCGGCTAAGTACTTTAATAAGCGCGTAGGCATCAGTAATAGAGGTCGGCTCATCACACACCACCACCATGACATCTTGCGCTGCACGAGAAAAACTCAGCACCATGTCAGAAATACCAGCGGCGGTATCTACAATTAAAATATCAAATTCGGTATTAAGCTCACTAAAGGCACGAATTAACCCAGCATGCTCAGATGGGGTTAGCTCCACCATACTTTGCGAACCTGATGTAGCAGGCACGATTTTAATACCGCCTGGGCCTTCAACTAAAATCTCGTCAAGTTCGCACTCGCCTGAAAGGACATGAGATAAGTTTTTTTCAACACGTAGTCCTAGCATTACATCACAATTAGCTAGGCCTAAATCGGCATCTAATACTAATACACGATTACCCTGCTGCCCTAAAGCAATAGCAGTATTTAAAGAGACGTTGGTTTTACCCACCCCTCCTTTACCGCCAGTGACAGCGATAACTTTTACGCCGTTGTTGTTGTTTTGACTCATTTTGCGCAGGCCGCTTGCTTGATCTAATACTGTGTTAATCATACATCCCTACTGTGCTTGGCGCCACTGCTTGGTGCCTTGAATGTTGTGCTTTTGCTCTTTTTAAATACAATTGCTCAGCTTTTTTTACTAGTTTTTCAGCATTTGCAACGCGAATATCTTCTGGTACACGCTGACCATTAGTAAGATACCCTATTGGAAGACGATTTTGAATCGCTATACTAATAATCTCACCTAAACTTAATGATTCATCTAACTTAGTGAAAATACAACCGCTTAGCTGAACCTTTTTAAAATGTCTTACGGTTTCTTGCAGTACATTTATTTGTGCTGTGGCACTTAATACTAAATAACTACGTATATCTACTCGCTGGTTGCGCATTAACGTATTTAATTGCTCTGTAAGGCGTAAATCACGTTGGCTCATACCCGCTGTATCAATTAATACTAGACGCTTATTGCGTAAATGATATAAAACTTCGGCTAATTCATTGGCATCTTTTACTTGTTTAACACCACAACCAATAATACGACCATACGTTGCAAGCTGCTCATACGCACCAATTCTGTATGTATCAGTGGTGATTAGGGCAACTTTGTCGGCGCCATACTTTTGTGCGCCTAATGCGGCAAGTTTAGCAACTGTGGTTGTTTTACCTACACCAGTAGGCCCAACAAGGGCATACACACCCCCTTGGCGAAGAATTTCGTTATTGGTGGTTTGCATTTGATCTTCAACCATTTGCAATAATGCTTTCCAACCTTGCTGACGCGATACGTCATCTGGGATAAAACACGCCATTTGCTCTGCAACGTCTTTATCTATTCCCATGCCAACTAAACGGTCAATCATGCATGCACGTGTAGGGTCGCGACGTGCCATATCTTGCTGCATTAAACCCGATACTTGGTGTTCTAATAACTGGCGAATTGCGTTCATTTCATCACGCATCGCGCTCATTTGGGCGCTTTCGTTGTTATTAGCTTGACTACGCGGTGCAACCGGCGCATCTAAATCGTCAAAGTCTTGATCTAAGTCATCAAAGCCTAGGCTGTCTGCTTGGGTTTGCATGCGTTTTGGCGCTTCATTTTCGCGAGCAAACATATTTGTCGTACGTGGCTGTGCTGGCTCTTGGTAATGCTCAGACGTATCAATACCTGATTGCGAAAACATAGAGGCTAGCTCAGGAGAGCGAGGGCGTGGCGACTGACGCTCTAATAAAGCTTGTAAGCTATCAGCTACTTTTGCTTGTGGCTCAGGTTGCGCACGCTTAGGCTCTGGCTTTACAAAGTTATGAGTAGGCTGTTGCACGGCTCTTTGCGGAGCAGGCGCTGCCTGTGGTTGTGCTGCGGCTTTAGGGGCTGCTTTGTCGTAATCTACTGCGGCAACAATTTCTACACCATTAGCGAGTTTTTTGTTCGACATAATAACGGCATCAACACCTAGCTCATCTTTAACTTCTTTCAGTGCGGTGCGCATATCTTTGGCAAAAAAACGTTTAATCTTCATGGTTCAACCCCTGTTAAAATCTTTATTGTTGGCCTACTGAGCTGACAATCTTAATCTGTCTTTCATCTGGTACCTCTTGATAAGACATCACCCTTAAACCCGGTATGGTGTACTTAACAAAACGAGATAACACAGTGCGTAACATTCCTGACGTTAGCAATATTGAAGGTTCTCCGGCCATTTCTTGATTCTGATGCGCTTCGTTTAATGATGTTTGAAGTCGCTCAGCAAGGCTTGGTTCTATTCCGGCACCTTCGTCGCCTGCATTTTGTAATGACTGATGCAACATCTGTTCCAACTCAGGCGCCAAGGTTATGACAGGGATTTCTGATGACATTCCCACAGCGTCTTGAACTATTAAACGGCGCAGCGAAATACGCACTGCAGCTGTTAAAACATCGGCATCTTGGCTACGTGGGCCGTACTCTACAAGGGTTTGAACAATAGAGCGCATATCACGAATAGCCACACCTTCGTTTAATAAATTTTGCAGTACTTTTACAACGGTTGTCAGTGGTAGTACTTCTGGCACTAACCCTTCTACTAAACGTGGATGGCTTTTAGCTAACATATCAAGCAGGTTTTGAACCTCCTCATGCCCTAGTAATAATGCGGCACTGTTAGTTAATAACTGGCTAATGTGGGTGGCTACCACAGTGGCTGAGTCAACCACGGTGTAACCTAGTGACTGTGCTTCGTCTTTTTGATCAGGCTTTATCCATACCGCATCTAAGCCAAATGCAGGGTCTTTGGTTTCAACCCCTTTAATAGGGCCAAATACTTGCCCTGGGTTGATGGCCAGTTCATCGCCATGTTTGAGTTCGCCTTCACCACTTGAAACACCCATCATGGTAATACGGTACGCATTAGGGTCTAACTCTAAGTTATCGCGAATATGTACAGGCGGTACTAAAAAGCCAAGCTCCTGAGATAACTTTTTACGCACCCCTTTAATTCGGTTGAGCAGCTCACCACCTTGAGATTGGTCAACAAGCGGAATAAGCCTGTAGCCAACTTCTAAGCCAATAACGTCAATTTGTTGTACATCGTCCCATCCAAGCTCTTTTTGCTCTTGCTTGTTTGCAACGCCAGTACCGGCAACGGCACCACTTTCAGCCTCTTGGGCAGCTAGAGCAGCGGCTTTTAATTTTTGCTGCTGAGTAAAGTAAGCTAAGTAGCCAAGTAGTGCGCCTAAACTTAAAAAAGCAATATGAGGCATACCCGGAACCAACCCCATAATGATTAAAATACCTGAGGCGATAAATAATGATTTTTCGTTACCTAATTGGGCTTTAAATTGCTCACCCATGTTATGTGATTCGTTTTGGCGAGTAACAACAATAGCAGTACCAATAGAGAGCAGTAATGAAGGAAGCTGCGCCACAAGGCCGTCACCAATGGTAAGTAAAGTATATACTTCCATTGCGCGGCTAAAGCTCAAGTCATGTTGGATCATGCCCACAAATAAGCCGCCAACAATATTAATAATTAATATCACGATACCGGCAATGGCATCGCCTTTTACAAACTTACTCGCCCCATCCATAGAGCCGTAAAAGTCGGCTTCGCGGGTTACTTCACTGCGGCGCTCACGTGCTTGCTCTGCACTAATAAAGCCAGCGTTTAAGTCGGCATCTATCGCCATTTGCTTACCCGGCATAGCGTCTAACGTGAAACGAGCCGATACTTCAGAAATACGCCCAGCACCTTTGGTTATTACTACAAAGTTTATGATGATCAAGATTAAAAACACCACTAAACCTACCGCGTAGTTTCCGCCAATAACCACTGAGCCAAACGCTTCAATTACCTTACCAGCCGCATCGCCCCCGTTGTGACCCTCAAGGAGCACCACGCGTGTACTGGCAACATTTAGGGCTAAACGCATGATTGTAGCGATTAACAGTACTGCGGGAAACATACCAAATTCGAGGGGTTTCATGGTGTAAACAGTCACCAGTAAAACAACTAAGGCAAGGGCAATATTAAATGAAAATAATATATCAAGAAGAAATGGCGGCAGCGGTAAAATAACCATACCCAGCGCTGCAAGTACTAGTAGCGGTGTGCCAACACCTTTGGCATACTCTTTTTTATCTTTGTTAAGTTGTTGTAATACCGCTTTAAAATCCATAACTCTACAATTCAATAAATTGACACTAGCCTGAAATTGCAATAACTATTCCAAGTATAGAGCCAGCAATAGATTCATTGAGTATTGATACAAAATTTAAAGCAAGTGAGAGACAAGAGCGAATGGGCTTTATGGTTTGAATTTGCAGCCCCATGTTGGTATTTAGGCAAGGCGCTCCTGTAAAGTGTGGTTAGCTCAGCTTACCCTAATCGTATTTAAAATCATCCGGAATAGGCAGTTTAGACTTAAGCGGAATAGGTCGTTTACCACGCCCTTTTTTAAACCGTTTAAGCTGAAATACATAGGCTAAAACTTGAGCGACAGCGGTAAATAGCTGATCTGGGATCTGTTGGCCTATTTCAGCAGTATGATAAAGCGCCCGCGTAAGCATAGGGGATTCTACAATCGGTACTTCGTTACCTTTGGCTATCTTACGAATTTGCATAGCCATTTCATCTACCCCTTTGGCAAGTACAATCGGTGCACCTGCTCGCTCAGTATCATATTTTAGCGCCACAGAATAGTGAGTAGGATTGGTTACAATTACGTCGGCATCGGGGACATCTTGCATCATCCTTCGCTGCGACATTTGCCTTTGTGTTTGCCTTATTCGCGCTTTAATTTGCGGATCACCCTCTGAGTTTTTGTACTCGTCTTTGATCTCCTGCATAGTCATTTTAAGTTGTTTGTTGTGGTTATAACTCTGATAAGGCGCATCTATTGCGGCAATAATCACCAAAGTGCACGACAACCCTAAAAACATCCACGAGAGTATTTCAAGGGCATGAATTATATTACTAGGTGCGCTTTCAATACTTAAATGCAAAATTTCATCAAAAAAAGTTTGAATCAAAAACACCGCAAAAATAGCCACCAGCGCAAACTTTAATATAGATTTTACAAGCTCTATCGCTGCTTGTGGGCCAAACATGCGCTTAAAGCCCTTCATTGGCGACATTTTACTGGGTTTAGGTGCTGCAGCTTCCCAACTAAAATTAAAGCCACCGAGTAAGGTATTTCCTATAAATGCTGCAATAACAATAATTAAAACAAACATCGCCATAGGAAACAGCAGCGCACTGGCCACCTCACTCCACACCGCAAACATTTTAGTGGTGTCGTAGGTTTCACTGCGATTTAAAGACAGCATCCTGCCCATAATATTGTATAAGCCTTTGCCTATTTCGGGCCCATACAACAGCAACGAAATTGCAGAAAAAATAAGTACAAACATAGTCCCTAGTTCTTTTGAGCGTGCTATTTGACCTTTCTTTTTAGCATCTTCGAGCTTTTTGGAGGTGGGTTCTTCTGTTTTTTCTTGTCCTGAATCTTCAGCCATTGCCCCTCCTACACCGTACAGCCAACAAGGCTACACATTAGCTCAATCATTTTTAACCACTGAAACTCAAATTGGGTTACAAAATTACCCAAGGTGGCCCAAATAATCATTAAACCGGCAACTAATGTAAACGGAAAACCTATTGAGAAAATGTTTAATTGCGGTGCTGCGCGGGTCATAATACCAAATGAAATATTAATAATGAGCATGGCCGTTAGGGGGGCTAAAGCCAATACCAATGCAGTGGTAAACATCCAGCTGCCCCACGTTACTATGTCCCAGTAATGATCAACAGCCCACCACTGGCCATTTATAGGCAACACCGAAAAACTATGCACCACCATTTGAATCATCATTAAATGGCCATTAAAAACAAAAAATAACAAAGTCGCTAAAATTAAGTAAAACTGGCCAACTGCAGGCACGCTCGCACCATTTGAAGGGTCTATAACAGAGGCAAAGCCCAAACCGGTTTGCATTGCCAGTATTTGCCCAGCAAGCACAAAGGTATTTAGCATTAGCGTAGAAGCAAATCCTATCGCAACACCTATCAACATTTGCTGTATAACCACCAGCACCATTTCAAAAGAAAATAAATTAGTAAATGTAGCAGGAGGCAGCGCTGGCACCACTAAAAACGTTACCACTACCGCCAATCCCATTTTAATGCGTTTAGGTACGTTTTGTGCGCCTAAGCCCGCCATAATCATGATCATAGAGCTGATGCGAACTAAAGGCAGTAAAAAATCACTTAACCATTGAATAACAACAGAAAAAGGAAATTCCACAATTAGCCTGCAATTTCAGGAATGAGTAACACTAGGCGGGTAAAAAAGTCCATTAGCTCTTGAGTAAGCCAATGCCCACCTACAATAAGTGCCCCAATGGTAATTAACAAACGCGGTAAAAAACTTAGGGTTTGTTCATTAATTGAGGTTGCCGCTTGGAACACCGCCACCACTAAACCAACAAGTAAACCTGGTACCACAATAGCTGATACCAGCTTAATAACTAAAAACAGTGCATCGCTAAGAATATCAACAAAAATTTCTGGTTCCATGTTGTACTCCTAATGTTTAAAAGTGCGAATGTAAAACATGATTTATGTCCCTAAGCCAAAGCTTTTGGCTAACGTGCCCATTACTAAGCTCCAGCCATCGACCAGTACAAATAACATTATTTTAAAAGGCAAGGACACTATCATGGGCGAGAGCATCATCATACCCATGGCCATTAATACCGAGGCAACCACTAAATCCACAATTAAAAACGGTATAAAAAACATAAACCCAATAATAAACGCGGTTTGTAGTTCACTGGTCACAAATGCAGGTATTAACACAATAAGCGGCGTGGCCTCTGGCGAGTCAAGCTGGTCATAACCTGCTATTTTGGCAAACGTTTCTAAGTCTTTTAATCGTACCTGCGAGAGCATAAAGGCCTTCATGGGCTCCTTTGCAAGCTCTAATGCTCGTACCGAAGTAACTTGTTCATTTAAATAGGGTTCTATCGCACGTTCGTTAACTTGCTGATAAATAGGCGCCATAATAAAAATACTTAAAAAAAGCGACATCCCTAATAAAACTTGGTTTGAAGGTGTTGATTGTAAACCAATGGCTTGGCGCAAAATGGCCAGTACAACAATAATACGGGTAAACGAAGTCATCATAATTATGGCGGCAGGAATAAAGCTCAGCGCCGTCATAATTGCCAGTACTTGCAAGGTTACAGAGTAATCTTGCGTCCCGTCGGCATTAGTTGTAATGGTTAGAGCGTCTATGCCCTCTGCACTGCTTGCGGCAGGTACAAATAACACAGCTAAAATAATCAGCAGCCACTTTATCATAGGGTTAATTCTTTTTATTTTGATTCGTTTGCGGGTTTAGTAGTTTGCTAAATCGCTTAGCAAGTTCTGGCAGTTCTTTTTCACTTAACGGCGTGTCTAATTTATGTAAGTAGTTAATACTGTGCGGGGTGACCCCTAATAAATGCTGTGCATTATCTATTTCAACCACCATTAAGCGCTCTCGAGAGCCAAGCGGTAAGCTTCGTACCACTTTAAATTCTTCGCTATTAGCTAAATTTGGGTTAAGTTTTTTAACAAAAAATGCCAGCACTACAATCAGTACTAGCACCGCAACCAACGACAACACCATAGACAAAATGTCGGCCGTAGGTGTTAACGTTTCTGCCTTTGTAAATACTGAGTTTGTTAAAGCAGCAAGGGAGCTCATCGTAATTTTTTGATCCGCTCTACCTGGCTAATAACATCCGTTAAACGAATACCAAATTTATCATTCACAACAACCACTTCGCCATGGGCAATGAGCGTACCATTTACTAATACATCCAGTGGTTCACCGGCTACGCGGTCTAGTTCAACAACAGAGCCTTGGTTTAGCTGCAGTAAGTTACGAATATTTATTTTAGAGCGCCCTACTTCCATAGAAATAGTCACAGGAATATCTAAAATTGTATCGAGTTTACGCTTTTCGTCACCGCTAAGTTCATGTTTAGCATCACTTAGTTCATCAAGCTCTGCTACATGCGCTTCGGCGCTCTCATCACCGCCTTCGGCTTCAGCTAGGGCTGCTGCCCATTCGTCCATTGTGTCTTGATCATCGCTCATACTTTTAACCTTTTAATCAATTACCAGTCTAAGTCTACACCGTCAGAAAGGTGTAAATCATCTTCTAGTTCTGCTAATTCTGCATCTGAATCAATTTTCTTGCCGCCTTTGGTAAATACATGCAGCTCAGATTTAACTGAATCAGGGCGTTTAATTTTTTCACTAATTTGTAGCGCAACGTTATCGCGAGAGCGACCCATTTTAGCTCTAAATGTAGGTAACTCCTCAACAAATACCGTAATATGCTCTGGCATTTCTACCGGTATAATATCGCCCGCTTTAAGTTCCATTATTTGTTTAAGAGACAAATCCACCTCAAGAAGTTGAGTCGACATATCCACCTCAACGTCCATAATTTCATCGCGTAAAGCTTTGCTCCAGCGCAAATCGGTGTCTTCTGTATCCGATTGTACACCCGCATCTAATAGCTCTCTAATGGGTTCAAGCATTGAATACGGCAAAGCGATGTGAAAATCGCCGCCACCGCCATCTAATTCAATATGAAAAGAGCTAATAACCACAACCTCAGTAGGGCTCACAATGTTAGCCATTGCTGGATTTACTTCTGAATCGAGGTATTCAAACGAGACGTCCATAACCGGTGCCCATGCTTCTTTGTAATCTTCAAAGATAATTTTTAGTAGCATTTGCACGATTCGACGTTCGGTAGGGGTAAATTCGCGGCCTTCAATTTTGGCATGGTAACGCCCGTCACCACCAAAAAAGTTATCTACCAAAATAAACACTAAACGTGCTTCCATGGTGATAAGGCCAGTGCCTTTTAACGGTCTAAAACGCACCATATTTAAACTTGTTGGTACAAATAAGGTATGAATATATTCGCCAAATTTAATCATTTGTACGCCATTAATCGACACCTCTGCGGTGCGGCGCATCATGTTAAATAAGCTTATTCGCATATGACGAGCAAACCGCTCGTTAACAATTTCCAGGGTCGGCATGCGACCACGCACGATCCGATCTTGCGAAGAAAAGTCGTACTGTAATGTACTGCCTTCGCCGTCTTCACCTTCGTGTATATCTTCCTCTTCGACTTCATCAACGCCGTGTAAGAGTGCATCAATTTCGTCTTGGGATAATAAATCGCTCACGCTAGCCCCTTATTGCATCACAAAGCCGGTAAACAATACCCGCTCAATTACTTTAGTGCCTTCAACATCATTCAGCGCAGCTTGCACTTTTTCAAGCGCAGTAAAGCGTAATGTTTCTTTGCCTGCACTGGTGCTGAGTTCATCAGCTGTGGTGGTTGAAAACACGCTTAATAAGGTGCCTTCAATCAGTGGGATGTGCTTTTTAGCGGTTTCTTCATTTACATCGCCACGCACAAGTAATTGCACTTTTATTTGTACAATTCTATCTCTGCTTGACCCAGGTACATTAAACACAAAGGGTCTTGGCATAGCAACATACAAGGCACTGCCCATTTCAGCTGAAGAGCCTGAAGGTGTAGCCGAGTCGCTTTGCGCTGCGGTTGTTGTTTCTTCATCTAATGTTTCAACGGGTGCATCATCGCCCGCCATAAAAAAATAGCCTGCACCACCGCCAACAACAAGCAGTACTGCCACTATGATTATGATCAGCTTTTTTTTGCTTTTACCGGTTTCTTCTATTTCTAAACTTGTTTCTTCGGCCATTGTGATTCCTTTTTTAGCAAAGGTACTTGCTTGTTTTAGTTATTATAATAGCAGTACTTAGGCATAGTAATCTATTGATGATGAAGTTTGTTGTCGAGAACTTTGTGGGTTAGCCCCATCTTGCTCATCATTTTTATCCTGCTGTGTATTTTTATTAGCCGTTTGACCTTGTGATTGCCCTTCGCCTTCATCGCTTTGCTCATTACCAGACTGCCCGTAAGAAATCGTACTTTCACCTAAATCAATTCCCTGCTCGGCTAACATTTCACGTAAGCGCGGCATTGATTGTTCAAGTGCTTCTTTAGCTTGCTGGTTTTGCACTACAAAATTTATTTGTGTTTGTTCAGCATCACTTCTGATACGAATTTGCATACTGCCCATTTCTGGCGGATCTAAGCGAATTTCAGCTTCTTTATTGCTAATGCTTAGCATTGAAGATACACGCTCTTGAAGCACTTTAGCTGCATCACTTTTAACAATATTAATAGCCTGCATCATACTTGCATCTATATTTACCTGCTTAACCTGCGCGGTGCTGCTTTGTAATTGCTGCGACTGTATAGCTTGGCTCTCTAAAATAGACTGCTCATAACGAGCGTTGTCGTACTGAGTATTTATTTGTGCCTGCGTGTTATTAATGCCATCGGTTATCAACGTAAACACCTGAGCTACACGCGATAAACCAGTATTTGTTTTAGGCTCTTTAAGTAAGCTTTCCTGCTCGGCCTCTAGGGCGTTCAACTCTTCTGGATTTACACCGTCTTGCTCAATACTAGAGGGTGCTTCAGCATTAATCATGGCTTTATTTTGCGGTGTATTCGCATTCATTGCAGCATTACTGGCTTGCTGCGCATTTAAAGCCGCATTTGCAGAGCTCGACACACTTTGCGCTTTGCTCTCACTAAGCTGCGCATCAAGCATAGTTTGTAAGTTGCTTATTGTTTCATTTACTTTTTTGAGCGTATCACCTGTTGGTTGCTCGTTACTCACATAGCTTTTCAATTGGCTAAGTAGCGCCTGCTTTTCATCGCTATTTAGGTTTTTTAACTGAGATTGAACTAGCTCACCGCGCGTGCTTGTCTCTTTTTCGTTTTGTACGACAAACTCTGTCAGTAATTGTTTAACGGAGCTTGCACGATCATCACTTTCACTTGGTGTGGTTTCAGTAAATGAGCTTTTAACTTGCTCGTTTAATTGTGCACGTTGCGCTTCGCTTAATGAGTTGAGTACTTTAGATGTAGTTGATAGCTCTGATTGCGTAGATGAACGAGTCAGTTCTTTGGCTAATTGCTCTATGTCTGCATCGCTTATAGGCAGCGTACCTTCAGCATTTAACGCAGTGCCTGGCGCTTTTGTGTTCTCAGCACCTTTACCTTCATTACCTACAGAGGCTGCACTGCTATTAGTTTTATTAATTTGTGTTTGCACCGCTTCTGCTATTGGGTTTTTAGCTGCACTACTTGCTAGGCTCTCATTTTTTAAAGAAGGGGCTAAGTTTTCTCCAGCGCTTTGCTTAGCTGCTTTAGTTTCGAGCTCGGCGTTTGTAAACGCGCTTTTTTTGCCATTGCTATTATCATCAGCTAAAAGAGTATCATCGGCTTCATCAGTTTCACCTAATTGCGAAGCTAAAAAGTTGACACTTTTATCACTCTTTTTTGCACTTAAATCGCTAAAATCATTATCGCTACTGCCATGTTTTTTTACACTTACATCAATCACTTGCGAGGAGTTTATTTGTGCTAAAACGCTATCGCCAGATAATAACGTATCTTGCGTGTCATCACTTAATGAAGCTGTCGGTTTTTTGCTATTGGCTAGCTGCTTATCATCTGTTGGCAATAAAGAGCCTGCTTGGCTAGGAGCCTCAGAATTAGCAGGCAATACAAAGGGTTTGTCTGCATCTTGTAGCTGGCTTAAAAAAGCATCACCAGATTCGTTACCTGCAGGTAAGTTACTGTCTTTAAATGCTAAAAAAGAGTCTTTTTCAGCTGTTGCCAACATTGAAATATCGTTTATTGCCATAATTCACCTACACAGCACTGCGGCAAGTTGCCACCGCACTTTGCCAAAATTAATTACCACCTACCAACAAAGCAATAAACGCGCCAAAGTTATAAACTTTTACGGCGCTGAAAAAATTGATTAGCAGAAAACTCGTCCAACATTTTTTGCTCACTCTTTGCCATTAACGCCGCTGCTTTTAGATTTTGTTTTTCAATTAATTTTGCTACGGCTTTTGCTTTTACCTGCTGCTTTAACCACAAAGCTTTACGCTGTGTTACAACTTGCTTAGCGGTATTTACCGTACTGGCTTGCTGGCGAATCGCTTCTTCAATTTTTGCTATAAAGGCATGGTACTGACCAAAGCCCGCGCTTGATAAACCGGACTTTCCTTTCACATGTAATTGCTGAGAGTATTCTAATCTAAAGTTATTTAACCCTTGCAGCTTTTGTTGGTTAGCTTGTAAATTTTGATTGGCTTGTAAGTAGCTCATGCGCAGATTTTCTTCTTTGTCGTTTTCGAGCTTAAGCAGTAAATCGAGCTTATTTTTTGCCATTATGCTTGTCCTAGTAATTGAGCTAGGCCGTGTAAACCATCGTCGTAACTTATTACATCACGCATACCTTGCTGTAAAAACGCATTGACGCGCGGCATCATATTTATAGCTTGATCAAGCATTTGGTCAGCCCCTTTTTGATACGCACCTAAGGTGATCATATCTTTATTTTGCTGATACATTGAATACACTTGTTTTAATACGCGGGCCTGCTGCATATGAGGCTCAGACACCACTTGCGGCATAACACGAGAAATTGATTTTTCGATATCTATCGCGGGGTAATGACCGCTATCGGCTAAGTCACGCGAAAGTACAATATGCCCATCTAAAATAGCACGTGCAGCATCGGCTATTGGGTCTTGCATATCATCGCCCTCACTAAGGACTGTAAAAAACGCAGTGATAGACCCTTGCCCTTCGCCGCCATTACCCGCTCGCTCCACCAGCGCCGGTAATTTAGCAAATACAGAAGGCGGATACCCTTTTGTAGCAGGAGGTTCGCCAACCGCTAGCGCTATTTCGCGTTGCGCCATAGCGTAACGTGTTACTGAATCAAGCAATAACAATACGTTTAAACCTTGATCACGAAAGTACTCAGCAATGGTCACCGCGCTTTCACAGCCTTTTAAGCGCATAAGAGGCGATGCATCAGCAGGAGCAGCTACCACAACAGAGCGTTTGCGCCCTTCTACACCGAGTATTTCTTCAATAAATTCTTTTACCTCACGGCCACGCTCACCCACTAGGCCAACCACAATAACATCGGCTTCACTGCCGCGGGTCATCATACCTAAGAGGACCGATTTACCAACACCAGAGCCTGCAAACAAACCCATACGCTGGCCTTGCCCTACAGTAATAACTGAGTTTATAGCCCGTACACCTACATCCATAGGTTGGCTGATTGGTCTTCTAGCGAGGGGGTTTATGGGGTTTTGTGCAAACTTTAAATAGTGTTCGGCGTTAATTTTTCCCAGGCCGTCAAGCGGGCGGCCTAAGCCATCTACAACGCGGCCTAGTAGGCTCATACCAACAGGCAAGCCGGTATCATTTACTTGTGGAATAACACGCGCACCGGGTAACACACCGGAAATGTGGTCATTAGGCATTAAGTAAAGGGTTTGCTCACTAAAGCCCACTACCTCAGCATCTACAAACCCTGACATAGTTTCTATTTTGCATTGGCTGCCTACAGGCGCACGTAGCCCTTTCGCCTCAAGGGTTAAACCGACTACTCGGGTTAAAATACCTGCTACAGCAGGTTTAAACGCTGCAATATGTTGTTGGTATTGATTTAAGCGTTCGCTTAGAGGTGCACGTTGAGCTGCCATAACACGCCACAAAAAAGATTAGATACCGCTATTATGCAAAAAGCTATCCAACGTTTCTTTGACACGGGTTTTTAGGGTCATATCTAAAGACGATTGTGGCGTTTTAACTTCGCAACCGCCGCGCTCGAGTGTGGGTTCTGCAATTAGCTGCCAATTATTATCTGCAATAGTTTGCTCACCATAGCTTTGCTTTACCAGTTCTAGATCATCTGGGTTTAAATGCACACGAACTTTTTCTTGCTCAGTATTTAATGCATCTATGCTTTTTTTAAGCGTATGTAAAATAACATCGGGCGATGTTTTAATTTCTTGATAGGTTATAGCTTCTGCCAGCATAACCGCTAATTGCACTAAGTGCTTTTCTGCCAGTTCGTCCACTTTATCAAGCGGAGCGCTGAGGTTGTCGATTATGCTACGCAAGCTGGTTAACTGCTCTTCTATTAACGGCTTAACGTCTTCTTGGCCTTGTGTTTTACCAAGCTCTACGCCTTCTTTGTAACCTGCTTCTTTGCCCTCACCAACCCCTTTTTCAAAGCCATCTATGTAGCCTTGTTCGTGCCCTTGCTTTAAGCCTTCCTCATAAGCATCTTGCCTAATGCGCTCAAGCTCAGCCATAGTTAACGAAGGCAGTTCAGGCTCTTGCGGCTGAGTGTCTTCTACTGCTTCTTCTTCAACTTCTTTTTTATACAAATCAGAAAGCGGTGTGCCAAAAGCCGTTGAACGATTGCCAAAACTGCGCTCATCAGGAGCAACATCAGGTATTGGCCAGTTTTTTAAAAGCTCATCAGCTTCATCTGCATGTAAAGGGCGACCTTTTAATTTAGACATAGCTTATAGGAACTCCTCGCCACCACCGCCGCCTAACTGAATCTCACCCGAGTCAGATAGACGCCTTGCTGTAGAAAGCACTTCTTTTTGGGCAGCTTCTACTTCACTTATTCTAACTGGTGCCATTGCTTCTAAGTCATCGGCAAGCATTTCGGCTGCACGTTTAGACATATTACCCAAAATTTTATCTTTAAGCGCTTCGTCAGTCCCTTTAATTGCTTTCATTAGTACGTCTTGCTGTACCTCACGCAATATGGCTTGAATACCGCGGTCATCCACATCCATAAGGTTTTCAAACACAAACATAAGATCTTGAATTTGCTGAGACATTTCTTCATCGTGCTCACGAATAGAGTCCATCAACTGCCCTTCTACATTTGTATCTAGGTAGTTCATTATATCTGCCGCGGCTTTTAAGCCACCCATTTTAGCGGCTTGTGCGCCTGCTTGGCCGGCAAATTGTTTTTCCATAATCTCGTTAAGTTCTTGCAATGCTGCAGGTTGCACTTCTTCAAGGTTCGCAATACGCATAGTTAAATCTAGGCGCACTTTTTCAGGAAATTGCGCTAGGATTTCTGCAGATTGCTCAGGCTCTAAATACGATAAAACAATAGTTTGAATTTGCGGGTGCTCATTACGAATAATATTGGCAACTTGCTTTGAGTCCATCCATTTAAGTGAATCTAAGCCTTTAGCGCCCGAGCCCATTACAATTTGGTCTATTAAACTAGCAGCTTTATCTTCACCTAATGCGGCGGTAAGCGCCTTTTTAATAAAGTCTTCTGACTGGAAGCCAATTGTACTAAAGCTTTGTATTTGTTCTATAAATAAGTTGTGAACTGCGCTTATTTTAGATTGTGACAAGTCATCTAGCGCAGCCATTGCCATACCCACTTTTTGCACTTGCTTAGGCTCTAAGTGTTTAAGTATTTGCGCTGCGTCTTCTTCAGATAAGCTCAATAAAAGAATCGCGGCTTTATCTACGCCATCTAACTTGTCAACATCAAACGCTGGCGGGAGTTGTTTTTGTTCTTGATCAGTCATCTTCTGTTAACCACGCTTTCACTACTTGTGATGAGAGTTCAGGTTCGTTCGCTACAAGTGCTCTTACCGCTTTAAGCAAATCTTCGTCGCCATGTAAATCTGGCAGCTGTAGTGTACCATCGCTTGAGAAGCCTACAGAAGCAGAATCAAAGTCTTTATTTAGCATATCTAGCGTGCTATCGCCAATATCAACTCCTGAGCTTAATGCATCTTCATCGTACTCTTCGAGCGTATCATCTGGGTATATTAAGCGTTTAAGCATAGGCTTAACAACTGCCATAATAAGCACAATAATAACCAGCGCACCCAGTACTAAGCGGACGATTTTCATAAACCAGTCCTGCTCCCACAGCGGTACTTCTAAGTCTAAATCAACTGCTTCGCGTACAAATGGCACGGTTACCACCTCTAATGCATCGCCGCGTTGCATATCAAAACCTACCCCACCTTGTAATAGGCGACGTATATTTGACAAAGCCTCTACCGAGCGCGGCGCCATAGTTGTTTCGCCGTTTTCACCTACTTTTGGCACATAATCAACGGCAACCGAGACGCTAATTCTGCGAATAACCCCTGTTTGCTGGCGCTTATGCGAAATGGTGGTGTCTAGCTCAAAGTTACGTGTAGCCTCTTTATGCACTCGGCTTGGGTTCGTTGCCGTACCAGCATTGCCTTGACCTGCCACTTCTGGAATAGTTGAATTCATAGGTGGCTGATTAGTCAGTGCCCCAGGAATTCCTACCGCTAAGCCACCAATGTTGTTCTCTTCAAATGTGGTTTCGCTTCTTACTGCTGGTAAGTCTGGGTTGTAGCGCTTTTGTGTTTCTTCTACTGAGCTAA
Organism: Pseudoalteromonas sp. R86517; assembly: GCF_042466295.1. Taxonomy (NCBI): domain Bacteria; kingdom Pseudomonadati; phylum Pseudomonadota; class Gammaproteobacteria; order Alteromonadales; family Pseudoalteromonadaceae; genus Pseudoalteromonas; species Pseudoalteromonas sp. R86517. Next base: position 725,314 of record NZ_JAXHCB010000001.1, on the reverse strand, counting down.
AGTCCATGTTTAAATCAACTTGCGCAGTGTAGTTACCCAAGCCGACTACGGGAATAAGAATACTGTCTATTTTTTCTAAATACTCTTGCTCACGCTTTCTTTCAATGTCGTACTCTTTACGAGAGCGTGCTGCTAATGAGTCTTGCGAGCCTGAATTAAGTAAGCGGCCGTTTTGATCTGTTACCGTAACACGTGAAGGCTCAAGCCCTTGTACTGCAGAGGCAATCATATCAACCACTGAGTCAATTTCTTCGCCATCAAGCATTCTGCCGCGCTTAAGAGTTAATACCACTGTGGCTGATGGCTTTTTCTCTCTACGTGCAAATACGTTTTCTTTTGGAATGGCTAATAAAACTTTAGCGCGTGTTACGTTGTTTAATTCTTCTATGGTGCGGGCAAGTTGTTGCTCGCGGCCATGTTTTAAACGTTCTCGCTCTAATCGCTGGCTAACACCAAAGCCCATATCTTGCATTATGATATCGGTGCCTGAGGTAGGACCTTGCTCTAGGCCTTCACGGGCCATCAGCAATTTAATGTTTTGATACTCGCTTTCATCAACCGAAATTACGTTGCCATCTAGCTCGTAGTCAATTTTTTGTGCATCTAAAAAATCAAGGGTTTGGATCAGCTCTTCTGTTGGCATTTTACCCAGCGGACGCATGTCTGGCTGACGTGCCCAAATAATCACAAATATAGCAATAGCTAAACAAATAGCCAGCGCAATAATAAGGGTGACTTGGCGAAGCACATCAACACCATTTAAGGCGCTTAAGTAGCCCGACTTTTGTTCTTGTTGCTCGTTATCTTCGCTTTGGTCAATACCGCCGCCAGCAAGAGCAAGATCTGTTGATTGATTAGATTGCGCCACAATAATTCTCCACTACCTACTTAAACAGGCATGTTCATAATTTCTTGGTATGACTCAACAAGTTTATTTCTTACTTGTACTGTAGCCTCAAATGCCACTGACGATTTTTGTGAGGCAATCATTGCCTCAGCAAGCGATACACTTCTATCACCCATTTCAACAGCCACTACTTTTTGTTTGGCATCTTGTTGTAAGCCATTAACCGTGTTTAATGCATCACTTAGTAAGTCACCAAATTGAGCAGACGATGTCGGCTGAGCTTGAGTAGGTAGCTTATTGATTTGATTTGTATGGCCTGCTTCTAAAGCCATTGATTGCATTTCTTGAAATAGCGCGCTGTTTTGAATTTTCATAATTTTCTCTGGCAAATGCAGTTAACGTTCATAAAGGGAATAAAGCACAAAGTGTGCCATAAAAATAAACCTTTAATTACAAAAGGTTAACTATTGTTTTTGAGAGTCAGAGATTTGACAACCCTAAACTAAGCGTGGTTAGTTTAGGGTTATATGGAAGAAAGGGATAAAGTTATGCGGGCAGCGAAATACCTAAATCGCGCATTTGTGCTAGTTTATAACGTAAAGTACGCGGGCTGATCCCAAGTGTTTGTGCAACATCTTTTCGTTTGCCTTGGCAGCGCGCTAGGGTTTCTAATATTATTTTATGCTCTTTATCTTTTAGCTCATCTTTATAGCTGCCAGTATCAACACTAGGCAGGGAGCTACTCACCTCTGCAGGCGTTATTTTGTCATCATAATACGCGCCACTGGAAGTACTCACTTGCTCAGGCGCTATCTCCTGTTTAGGCATACTGTTAATTGGCGCTTGCATTAAGTTTTCAATAAAAATAGCCTGTTCGCCAATTGCATTGCCCGTTCGCAAAATAAGCGCACGTTGAATTACGTTATCAAGCTCGCGTACATTACCAGGCCATGCATGGCTTAGTAATTTTTGTTCAGCGGCACTATCAAGCGTTGCTAGCGGCTCTTTACTTTTAACTAAATGGCGCTCTATTAAATGCTTAGCCAATACAATTATATCCCCTGGGCGCTCACAGAGCGGTCGCCACATTAGGGGGAATACATTTAAGCGATAATATAAGTCTTCTCTAAATTGGTTATCTGCAACGGCTTCTTTTAGGTCGCGGTTACTGGTGGCGAGTACTCTTACATCGAGTGAAATTGTTTTTCGGGCACCTAAACGCTCAACTTCACGCTCTTGCAATACCCGTAATAGCTTAGCTTGCAGCCCCAAGTCCATTTCGGTTATTTCATCAAGTAATATGGTGCCGCCTTGGGCTTGTTCAAATTTACCTGGGCATGCTTGTATTGCACCGGTAAACGCGCCTTTTTCGTAGCCAAATAAAGTAGCTTCAAGCATGTTTTCGGGAATAGCCGCACAGTTTATTGCCACAAAAGGCGCATCGCATCGGTTTGATTTATCGTGAATGTATCGCGCTAGCACTTCTTTACCAGAGCCACTAGGGCCTAGCACCATAACACTTGCATCTGAGCGCGCCACTTTGCTCGCCAGTTCTAAAAGCGCAATACTGCTAGGGTCGGCAACAATTGGGCCGTCAGTGTCTTTTGGCTTTTCGGGTAAATACCGACTAACCATATTTAAAAGCACCTCAGGGGCAAATGGTTTAGCCATATAATCAATTGCGCCTAAGCGCATTGCCTCTACTGCATCATCAATCGTTGCATAGGCAGTCATCATTAATACGGGGAGATCTGGGTAGTTAAGCTTAATGCTTCTAAGTAAATCTAGGCCGCTCATCGCGCCCATTTGCACGTCGCTGACCACTAATGAAAACTCAGATTTTTTTAATTGGATCATGGCTTGCTCAGCACTATCGGCTGCAACACAGGCAATACCCGACATCTCTAACGTGTCTATGAGTGCTTCTCTTAAACCTGCATCATCTTCAACCACTAGTATTGTATTACTCATGCTGTTTTCTCCAGCGTTGAGGCCGTGCATATGGGCAGCAATAAACTAAAACATGCACCACCATTGGCATTATTAACCACTTCAACACGTCCTTGATGCGCATTAGCCACAGAGCTTACAACAGCAAGCCCAAGCCCTGTACCTTGGCTTTTTGTGGTATAAAACGGTTCAAAAATTTTCTCTATTTTGCTCAACTCTACACCAGGGCCGTTATCGCATACGCTAATACGCACGGTATCGGGTTCGCTACTATCGCGCTGCGCTTTTAATGTCACCTGGGCTTGGCTGCCAATAATTTGAATACTATTGTGAATAAGGTTTTGAATAGCACTGGCCAGCGCGGTTTTATTACCGGTAATTTCTATGTCTGGCTCTGGTAGCTCAACAACAAGTGAGCTGTTATTTAAGGCCACCATTGCATCGGCACCTAGTTTTACCTCGTTTAAAAGCTGCTGCATAGAAACCTGTTCAACCACTTGTTGCTCGCCGCTTTTGGCAAAAAGTAGCATATCGTTAACTTGGGTTTCTAAATCTTTTAAACGCGACATTAACTTAGTTTGAAAGTTATCCCGTGATGACTCTGGTAGCTTTTTAGAGCCCAAATTGGCCGCGTACAACATAGCCGCCGAGAGCGGTGTACGCACTTGGTGCGCAAGCGATGCCACCATTTTACCTAACGCGCTTAGGCGCTGCATATGGGCTACGCGCTTTTGCAAACGGCGCGTTTCTGTTAAATCTGTCATTAATATTAATTGCCCAGGCTCTGGCGCTAGCGCAGTAATATCAAGCTTTATAAGTCGCCCATCTTTGAGCGACACTTCATGTCCATCATCTTGGTGGGGACGAAAAGAGCGTTGAATAATGTTAAACCACTTCTCTCCTTCGAGCGGCTCGCCTAACATATCAATCGCTATTTGATTGGCTTTTGCGATAAGCCCTTTGCCATCAAGCACAACAACACCCGCAGGCATAGTATCAACTAAGTGCGACAGCCAACTTGCTTGCTGTCTTAAATCACTTAATTCACCAATGTACTCTTCTTGAAGTAAACATGGGTTATACTGTTTTGCAGTAATAAACTGTGGTTTAAGTACACTCGCAAGGGCCATAATCAAATCTCTTAATGATGTAGATACAGGGCTAAATGCACAATTTATACCAATATTATTTTATATATTTTTCATTTAGTTACCTTACAATATCGCGTAACAAAAAAATGACGCACACTAAAAGGAATAATAATGAGTGAGCAAAATAAATGCCGTTGTGCATGGCTCGACGCCACAAAGCCTGATTATGTGAAATACCATGATGAAGAATGGGGAGCCCCCCTTTATGACGACACGAAATTATTTGAATTTATTACTCTCGAGTCGGCGCAAGCGGGCTTAAGTTGGTACACCATTTTAAAAAAGCGCGCAGGCTATAAAAAAGCATTTGCTAATTTTAATGTGCAAAAAGTGGCTAACTTTACAGCCGATGATATAGAACGGCTAATGCAAGATGAGAGCATAGTGCGTAACCGCTTAAAAATTGCTGCCACCGTTAATAATGCTCAGCGGTTTATTGAGATTCAAAAAGAATTTGGCAGCTTTAGTAATTACCAATGGCGATTTGTGGGCAATAAACCAATTATTAGTGATTTAAATAGTGTTGAAGACACCCCTGCAATTACCGAGGAGTCAAAAGCGTTTGCAAAAGATTTAAAAAAACGAGGTTTTAAATTTTTGGGCCCTACAACGGTATACGCACATATGCAGGCCTGTGGCATGGTAAACGATCACAGTAATGATTGTTTTAGAAAAGAAGAAATTATAAAGGCGTTTAGTGAGTAAGCGATTTGCTCACAAAGAGGTTTAAAGGCTCGCTTTAGAGAAGTAACGTGTAAGTTAATTGTGGTTTCTCATTTGACCTCGTTTTTTGGGGGGGCTAAGTAATTAAAAGCTGCGCTTTTTACGCGAGCAAGCTTCGCGTCTACCGCCAAAGTTTAAGTTTGCGTTTATCTTGTAAACGCGAAGCTTGCTTGCGTGACGGGCAAAGCCCGTAAATTAACTCCTCAAAAATGAATAATAAATAACGAAAAGTCTTTCACCATTTGCATACTGCTAATCTCGCGATAGATTGTACTTTTTCATTTTTTCAACAAGCGTTGTACGCCTTACACCTAATATTTCTGCGGCGCGCGCAACAACGTAATCAAAACGCTCTAACGCTTGGGTAATTAAGCTTATTTCAAGCTCTGCTAAATAATCTTTAAGCTCTATACCTTCTTCGGGTAATACGCCAGATCCCGGTTGGCTAAATTCAGGCTCAGGTTCATTATCATAATCGCTAAAACCTGAGCTAAAAATATCGTTAAAGGCATCTTTTTCAAGTAGCTCTTCAGGGTACTCTGGCTCGTATGCGTCTACCTCGATGTAGCGATATTTATTGGGTAAATCGGGTACATCCACTACTTTTTCAGGGAACATAATCACCATGCGCTCCACTAAATTAGCAAGCTCTCGGATATTACCAGGCCAAGCATGTTCTTTGAGGCTCTCAACCGCGCGCTCTGTAAATTTAGCCGACGTACCACTTTGCTCATTAACACGGCGCATTAGCTCTTTAAGTAATAAAGGTATGTCGTCAGCACGTTCATTAAGTGACGGGTTTTCAATAGGAAACACGTTTAGACGGTAATATAAATCTTCCCTAAAGCTGCCCTTTTCAATCATTTCCTCAAGGTTGCGATGAGTAGCGGCAATCACCCGTACATCTGCTTGAATAGCTTTTGTGCCACCTACACGCTCGTAGCTGCGCTCTTGTAATACACGCAATAACTTTACTTGCATTTGCAGCGGCATATCGCCAATTTCATCTAAAAATAGCGTACCGCCTTGAGCCAATTCAAAGCGCCCTTTACGTGCAGAAATAGCGCCGGTAAACGCCCCTTTTTCGTGACCGAATAACTCGCTTTCGAGCAACTCTCCAGGAATAGCACCACAGTTTACTGGTACAAACGGCCCAGTATTGCGTTTAGATAATAAATGGACGTTACGCGCAACCACCTCTTTACCTGTACCCGACTCACCTAAAATAAGCACGTTTGCATCGGTTTTAGCCACTTGCTCAATTAAAAAGCGTACGTTTTTAACTGCGTCTGTTTCGCCAACTAAACCATCAAATGTTTTGTGTGGTTTATGATGCTTGTGACTTCCAGGAAGCATACGTTGGTACTGTTGGCAGTCGTGTAATAACTGTGTGGTTACTTCGTGATTAAACGGCTCACAAATTAAGCCCACTACATTAGCAATACTTAATAAGGGCTTGAGTGTTTCACCAATCAGTAAAAAAGGCAGGGTTGGAAAACGCTTAATTAAGCTTTCATGATCTAAGCTTTGCAATGCACCTAAAATAACAATGCATTCTTGTTGTTGATACTTACTAGATACTTGCTCAAAATCACTTTCGTCAAGTAACTGCACAGCTTCCCCAATAAAGGTAAGCGATGCATTTAATCCTATTGCACGGTTATTATTATTATCTAAAATCAAGATCATAGTTAGCGAGCCATAATTTCACTAATTTATTTTATTAGCTAAATTGTAAGCGAGATCTGAATGGATGCAAGTAATAGCGGCGGTTTTTTGACATAAACGCCAAAAAATAGACATCGCTATAAAACAATAATACTTAATGATTAAAACTTAAGTATTATTGTTATTCAAGTAACTTGAGTTTGTGTGCCATATAATAACTGTGACAGTAAAGGCTTAAAATTTGGTATCGGTTTAAATTGATTATTATAAAGTTGAACATTACTAATGTAATGTGGGTTCAAAATATAATTTTAAACCTATAAATAATACTAACAAATTGAAAATTAAAACCCTTATATGTATTCATATTGAGGGTTCAATCTCAGAAAATTTTTCCTCATAATCTGATTTTATCTCTTCAAAGTAACTGCAAACTATCTGAGCACTATTATGAAAATTCTCCAACGCCTGCCCCTCCTCTTCATGACTATACAGCGAATTAACTAACATAGAATGAGTATGTAAAATAGTTCCGCGTAATAACTCATCAAAGTAACTAATATTAGTGTTATTAAAACTTGAAAGGCGACGAAGTTGCTCATCTAATAATTCTAACGCTACATTAATAGAAGCTGGTTTACCTGATAGTTGCTCAATAAATAAGTTACACAAATCTAAAAACAACGGCACATCATTATGGAGCGCAACAAAAGCATCATTAGTATAAGTCTCTGAACTTTTAATCGTTTCAGTTATATTTGAAATCAGTGCGGCTTTATTCTCTATTAACGAACTAACTAATGAATCGGCCTGAGTTGGCTTAGCACCTTCAACATAAGCCCCGTCACTGCAATTTTTTACCTTTAAATGCGGATTTTGCGCTAATGTTCTTTCAAGTACAGTGTGTGAATACTTAAATATCTCATCTGTTTCCACTAGAGCGTCAGCATCAAAATTGGCTTTTAGTTTATACTTAGCTTTGTGTGTATATAAACCAGAGTCTTGGTCTCCTTTATAATAGACACTGTTTCTAGAGTGATGTTGCTTAGACTTATAGCCCATATCAACACCGAACAAAGCTATATCTGTAAAACCTATTTTTTCGCAAAAAGCCAACGCACAATTACTCACTGTTGGATTACAATTTACCAATAATGCGGGTTTTTCCTGCTGCCCCAGGCCTTGAACGAAAAGTTTACTGCTAGCCTCCCCCCACTTTACACCTTGGACTTTATCTTCAAACATAGCAAAAACAGAAGGCAATACAGTATTTAATGCAAGTAAGGTAATCCCACTAAAAAACGCTTTATCATAAAACGACGCTAAAACATCATGGGTTACTTGACAGCGTTCCATTTCACAATGAAAGTCAGGCTTTAAACCATATTTGTATAAGGCGCTGAGCGCTGTGCCGCAACTTATAACAATGGCGTTATTTTGATGTTCAATCAGCCACTGAATGTCTTTATCTAGTGATGGGCCGTTAGCAATTAAGTAGACAGGTACATTTTTTAACTCGTCTAAACTATCGGGTCTAAGAAAAGGCACATCGAAGTTTTTTGAAAAGTTTTCAATACTTAAAATAGCATCATCATAAAAACCAAACCCTAAAATATTACCGACAAACTGTAAGGATAGTTGCTTGGTAACTCGATCTAAGTAATCATCATGGTAATGCTTATATAAAAAACTGTACCCTGAGAAAAAGCGGCCAAAACGTTGAAATACTGATTCTACTTCTTTACTAATACCCAGTTCAGTATCAAACTCACCCACGCTAAAATGCAGTTCCGTATTATGTACGTTTAGCTGCTCAAAAATATCCGCCCAATCTGTTAAAAATAAGCTCAAATAAAGTAAATCAAGATGCGGCTCATAGATGTAGAGCTTCTTCACTATATGTTCTTTTACTAATGAGTTTATATGGTAACCACACCCTATACCCATTAACATTAAACTAGGTATAACCTTAGGCAAATGATTATGCTTTTTTTTCTCGTTCTGCTCTTTTAAACTAATTGAAAGTTCATTGAGGAATTGACTATGAATAAAGTCGTCTGTTAACTTTTTTCGCACTGAAAACTTATTGGTTAAAACTGTGGGCGTCTCGCAATAATCGAGATACTGTACATACGAATCTTGATAAACATCTTGTTGATATATGTTGTTCTTTTTCTCAGTATCGTAAATATTAACGTTACCGTTATCCATATGTAACTCAAAGCGATTGAGCTGATAATTTAAAAAGATATTGAATATATCAGGGTAGGTGTGCTCAAAGGCTTGCATATTAGATTGAAACATCTTTTCTAAATCAAAATCTGGCCGAACAAAGTCCATTAGCGCTGCTTCATACTTTTTTCTGTTCTCAATTTGTGACTGTAAAAATGCTTGATAGCGCTCTAACTCATTTAGTTTTTCATTTATAGCCAAAGTTAGGTCATTCATTATCGCTTGTCCCTATAACATCTGAGTATACCTGTAAGTGTTTTTTCTTTTTATGCATTGAAGTTAACAAGGCTTGCAACTTTGATTTTCCATTACCTAACATGGTATGGTGCTTTTCAGTTTCTATTTGCAATTTGCTTATAAATGCATTTACAAACGCTTTGTTTTGTTGTTCAAGTCCATTTGTTAGCGAAAGTAACTCGTAAAGCAAGTTATTTTTCTTTTCTATAACCTTTGCTAAGCCGCTATAGTTTTCATCTTCTATCATAACGAGTTCTTTTTTGAGTAACTCTTCTAAACTTTCGATGATTCGAAAAGCTTTGTCATCTAATAACTCGTTCACTTAAATGCCGCTTTGTTTTAAAAGTGCAAAGCCTTTTTGTTTATCTTGTTCGGAAATACCATCCCAAGCTTCTTTTATAGGCGAAAATAGTTCATTAATTTCATCAAGTATTTCAACCGAGTTTTGCGTATTGGCTTCTGAAAGTCTCACTACCATATAATCATAAAGGTTATTAAGGTTGTCTGCGATACCGCCGCCTTGCTCAAAGTTCAACCCGCCTTTGAGCCCGCCAATAATACTAATAGCTTTTTTAATACTATTGTTTTTCGCTTCAATTTCTTTTCGATTTATAAACGCTTTAGCTTGATAAACTTGAGTCAAAAACTCACGCATAAGAATCTGAATTACTTGATGCGGATCTGCCTCAGAAAGAGAAAGCTCTTTTTGAGCTTTTTGGTATGTATTTGCGCGTAAATTCATTTTTCACCTCTTAAACCTAACTATTAGATGTATTTGTTAAAATACTCGAAATATATGAGCTAGATGTTTGATACTGTGCCATTACGCTATCTAAAGCAGCATATTGGCTTCTTAGCGAAGCTTCAAGATTTGCTAAACGTTCATCTAAGGCATCACGATCTGTTTCTATCGTCTCTAGTGATTCATTAAGGGATCGCTCCCTTTTGATTAACGAACCATCGCTACCTGTGTAAAGCTCAACCAGTCCGTCAACTTTTTGAACCAGTCCATCATCATCACTAAAAAAACTTTGCAATGCACTGAATTTGTCAGAAATAGCGCTATTCAATAGCTCTTCTCCGCTTTGCAATGAACCAATTCCTAGGGATGAAATCTCCATTTCACCTTCACGGTTAAAACTAACACCAATTTCCATTAAAGATTGTATGTCAGTAGTACCACCTAACTCATTAGTAAACATCCTTTGCAATTGCTGTTCCATTGTTCTAATTGTACTATCAGAGGCTAATAACCCTGACGAAGAATTTGATAGCGAGTCCAACGTTCCTTTTAGGGAGTTATATGCCTCTACAAATTCTGTGAGTGTTTCTTTTACTATGTCTTCGTCAACTGATACGCTAAACTCTTGCGGTTCAGTTGTTGTTGATTTAAGAGTTAATGTTGTGCCTTGGATTTTATCTTTTAATTCATTAGTTGAACTACTTACAGACTGCCCATTTATCAAAGCATTAGCATCTTGAGCTGCTTGTTGGACAGACAGACTCGCCCCCCCGCTTGGTGAATTAGTAGCAATACTTGAAAGTGAATCATCATCAGTCGTAACAGACAAAGTATTATCTGCTCCTGAGATAGCAGAACTAAACGTTAAAACTGCACCGCTATCACTATTTACTATATTTGCACTAACACCAAAATTTTCGCTTGCTTTATTAATTTTATTACGGATATCTTCGAGCGTATCTGTACTTTCAACTGCAATAGTAAATTCGTTATCACCTGCATTAAATGTCAAATTACCGGCACCTAAAGTATCTTCTGCCGACCCAAGCGCTGCAGATTGTAATTTAGAGCCTTTTGCTAATTGCAAGACTTCAACAGAAAAGTCACCAGATTGCATTGAGCTGCCTACTTCCACCTCAAATGCCTGTTCCGATTCTTCTAAACTATTAGCGAAAGAAACAATTCGCGAATTATACGTTTCAGCATCACCTAATTTTGCTAATACATCATTAAACGAGTCTAGCGCAGATTTAAATGTTCCAACACCCGAAAGCTGCGTGGTGTAATTGATTTCACGCTCATTTAACTGACTTTCTTTTACGGTTCTTTCCGCACTAATTGTAGCTTCAATAATCGACTCAAGATCAATACCAGAGCCAACCCCAGCTGACGTTATAGTAGCCATACGTTATTCCTCAAATTGTCTTATCAATCAAAACACCTAAAGGCTGGCCAAAAATTTGCTCTTGCAGCTCATCAATTTTACTTGCCAACTCCAAAACTTCCAGACTTGGTATTTGTCTTATCACTTCATCGGTTGCTGTATCAGTAACCACAACAACAGGTGAGCTTGTCTGTTCATCAATATGAAATTTAAACTGCTTTGATTTTAGTTGGGTCAACGATTCTAACTTCTCAACAGAATTAAGCAAATTTTGCGCCACAATATCTTCACCCGATTCTGATTGCTGACTTTCGTCTAAATTTTTTAGCGCATTCACCTGTTCAGCAACAAACTCCTTTTGCTCTTGAGTTACTTCAGAGTTTATGCGCTTAGCAAACGCGTCGTTACTAAGATTTGAGTTAATATTTTCCATTTGACACCTCTAAAACCAAAAAAGGACCTGTACACCAGCTTCACCAGTACACAAGTCCTTCTAATTGTAGTTTAATATTTATTAATTATAGAAGAGAAAGCGCAATCTGTGGTTGCTGGTTAGCCTGCGCAAGCATTGAACTAGACGCTTGCTGTAATACTTGGTTACGAGCAAGGCTAGCACTTTCTGCAGCAAAGTCAGCATCCATAATACGTGAACGAGACGCAGCTACATTCTCAGACACATTTGTTAAGTTACGAATCGTCGAGCTAAAGCGGTTTTGTTTTGCACCGAGATCTGCACGAACATCATTCACAGCTTTTAGTGAATCATCTAAGCCATCTATAGCAGCTTGAGCGCCTGAAGCTGTACTAATATCCAACCCACCTGTTGATAAACCTGTAGCATCCATTGCAACGCTTATAGACACAGCAATAGTTTGGCTTGCATCCGCACCTACTTGGAAGTCCGCAGAATATGTGCCATCAAGTACATTCACACCACCGAATGTGGTTGTGTCTGCAACACGTGTGATCTCCTCATTCAACTGAGCAAATTCTTTTTGTAACGCTGCACGGTCATCTGCACTGTTTGAACCATTGGCAGATTGGATTGCTAAGACACGCATACGCTGCATCATAGTTGTTGTTTCTTCTAATGCACCTTCCGCTGTTTGAGCAATTGAGATACCGTCATTAGCGTTACGTGCTGCTTGGTCCAGACCTTTCATTTGTGACTCTAAACGTGAACCAATTTGAAGGCCCGCGGCGTCGTCAGCTGCACTGTTAACGCGTAAACCTGAAGATAAACGTTGATATGATGTAGACAAATCATTTGTTGAATTTGATAAGTTACGCTGTGAATTTAATGACATTACATTAGTATTTACACTTAAAGCCATGATAGCCTCCTAATAATTTAACTAGATGGGAATCAAGCTTTACAGTTTTGTAATTTAGCTCAATGATTCCTGCCTGCAGTTAAGTTATCGGCGCTCGATTGAGTTACTTTAGCCTTTTTTTAAAATATTTATTTATTACTATCTTTCATAAAGTTAAAAGCCAGAACTATGTTCTGGCTTGGTATTGTTATATTACAATTTAAAAATTATTGTAATAGAGACAGGGCTATTTGGGGTTGTTGATTGGCTTGAGCGAGCATTGAACTTGAAGCTTGTTGAAGCACTTGATTGCGTGCAAGGTTAGCACTTTCTTTAGCAAAATCGGCATCCATGATTCGTGACTTAGATGCAGCCACATTTTCCGATATATTTGTTAAGTTTCGTATTGTTGAACTAAACCGGTTTTGCTTTGCACCTAAATCGGCGCGTACATCGTTCACAGCTTTTAATGCATCATCAATGCTATCTATGGCTGTTTGAGCCCCTGCAGCTGTCGAAATAGTATTTGCATTAACAGAAAGCCCCGAAGCCCCCATACTCGCGGCTATTGAAACTGATATAGTTTGATTAGCATCTGCACCTACTTGAAATTCAGCGCTATAAGTTCCATCGAGAACATTTACGCCACCAAATGTAGTTGTTTCTGCAATTCGATCCATTTCTTCTTGGAGCTGCGCAAATTCTTTTTGTAATGCAGCTCGATCATCATCACTATTAGATCCGTTTGCCGACTGAATAGAGAGTACTCGCATGCGTTGCAACATATTGGTCGTTTCTTCTAATGCACCTTCCGCTGTTTGTGCAATAGATATTCCATCATTAGCATTTCGTGCGGCTTGATTTAAGCCATTCTCTTGTGTGGCTAAACGAGTACCAATCTGTAACCCTGCAGCATCATCTTTAGCACTATTAACACGCAAACCTGATGACAATCGTTGAAACGATGTACTTAAGTCATTTGTTGAATTAGCCAAACTACGTTGAGAATTAAGTGATGCTACATTTGTATTTACTGTTAATGCCATTTTACCATCTCCTAGGTTTAAACAGAGTGTGGTTCAACACGTTTTAACAGGAACCACTATTCGATAATTTCTAATTATTAGAAAAGCATTTACTGTGCCAACTTTTAAATAAATATAATCATATGTTTTTAAAGTATTTTCAATCAAAATATCAAACATTAATAATAAGTTATCTGGTTAGCTGGAGTGACGACAATTTATTGCCGCTATTTTGAGGGAGGTTTTTGCCGCTTTGTATTAGCTAAAGCGGCAAGGTATTTCTGCTTATAATCTGTTTATAAGTAATCAAATAAAGAAAGGTTTGTTAAACGGCCAAACGTGGCTTGTGACGCTTGCAGTGCGGTTTCTTGTTTAGTGAGTTCACTAATGGCTTCTGCCATGTCTACCTCTACTAAATCAGAAAGGTTACTTTTGTTTTGAATGTCTTGCGCAAGATTTGAGTCACTCACGCTTTCAACCGCATTCATCCGCCCGCCTAAGCTCGCTTGCGTATACACAACTTGCTCACTTGCATTTTGAAGCTGTACTACACCATCGGCTAATACTTGCTGAAAATCATCGTTTTCAAGTGTGCCATCATTTAACCCCGTAATGAGTGATTGTAATGTATTAAGCACGTTTTCTTTGTGCGGCTTTTCGAGGGTAAAATCAAGCTGGCCTGGTGCTGCGCCTTCAAATTCGATTTTCATGCCTGCAAAATCGATTGGCTCATCCGTTACCTCGCCTACTTGTGCGGGGCTCAGCGACACACCGTCGCGCAAAATTTCATAAGTATCAGGGTCGTTGGCGGTAGCGCCTGGTGTTATTACCACATTATACGTGTTCGCTGTTGCCGCTGCGGTTGGATCAGCATTGTAGTTATCTTGATGAAACCGGTCGAACTCTGTTTGGCCATCTACATAAACCGTGCCTGCTGTAATATTATTTGCAGGCGTAGTTACCGGGATCGCAGCTTGATTATCAGTAACATCTAACCTTGCGTCGCTTTTCTCAAACGTATCAAAACCGTTATCGCTTGATTTAATACTCACTCCTTCAGCTATGGTTATAACATGCTGGCCTTGATCCCCATTATAGGTGTACTCACCTGTTGTAGAGTCAAACTGGTATGGTTGAGTGCTGTCTTGGTAACCTGAAAAAATAAATTTACCATCTTCTGAGCGGGTATTCATTAAACTCAAAATAGTTTGTTGTAATTCTTCTAACTCTTTGCCAATAGATGCTTTGTCGCTCGTACTGAGGGCACCGTTACCCGCTTGGATTGCCAGTGTTTGTGCTTTTTGAATTGCATCAGTTATGCTGCTTAATACAATTTCTTCTGTATTAAGACGGTTATTCAACTGGTCAATATTTTTAGCGTGCTGCTCATTTGTTTGTATTTTATTTGAGTAAAGCATCCCTTGCGAAATAGCAGCAGGTGCTTCTGAGGTAGTTAAATACTTCTGCCCTGTCGTTACTTGCTCTTGTGCATTAGCAACACTTTGTTGGCTATCGAGTATTTTATTAATGTTGTTTTGGTACATTAAGTTATTTGATAAACGCATAATTACCTCGCTGCACTTAATAAGGTGTCAAAAATTTCTTGAGCTGCAGCCAACACTTGAGCTGATGCTGAATATGATTGCTGAAAACGCAGTAAATTGGCAGCCTCTTCATCTAGGTTTACACCTGAGAGCGACTCATACCACGCTTCTGATTGCTCTGCTAACGCATCAAATGCGCTGGCACTGGTAATGGCTTGGCCGGTTACTACGCCAATATCACTCACTAACCCTGAATAGGCTTGATTAAACGTTTCGTGATTGTCGGCAGTGGCTGTTGTCACTACATTTTTACGCACTAATTCGCCATTTTGTAAATCAGCGAGCTTTAAACCATTACGGTTATCATCAAAACCGCCTTCGTTAAATTCAAGGGTAAAGGTGTCTCCAGTGGCTGGCGTGCCTTCAATGTCAAAATCAAAGCCATAGTTGCTATAAGGTACGCCAGCCTGAGCCAGTACGCCCTCTGCTGGAGGCGTTACTGTAAACGTAGTGGTGCCATTTGCATCTGTAATTTGATATTCGTTTGCAGTGCCTGTTTTAACTAACGTTATATCGCCATTGGCTAAACCAGGGGTAGTGTTAAAGCCACCCGAGGTAACACTAGTTACTTCTCCGGCTGAAATAGTCGCTGTACCTACATTATCTATGCTGTTAGCTGTACGAATAGGCGATGCCAGTGCTAAGTCTTCACCGCGGCTTGTCGCAAGGGAAATACTGGTTGCCGCCTCAGAGTTAAGTTTAATTTGAAACTGATCACCTGTATTACCTGTACCTGCTACATCAATTTGTAAACCAAACGACTCCCCACTCGTAATGTCATCTGAGTCAATAACACCTGATGGCGGTATCGTCGCTAAAGAAGCGCTGCCTATCGGCTCCCCTTTATTATCTATAGGCTGAATGCTCACTTCATTTGCATTAGCGGTATAAGTAACTATAAAGTCGCTGGCAGGCAGTTCACTACCTTTACCAGCCTCAAGCGTGGCCGTTAAACTAGCGCCGCCGGTATTAGCTTGGTATGCATGAGCACCCACGGTAGGTATATTAAATATATCACCGCCTAGCTCACCGTTAGCATCCATACCCAATTTATTTTGCTCGTTGAACGCATCAGCAATTGCCAATCCCATTTGGCCAATTTGATTTTGTGCAGGCACAAGTATGTCGTCTCTAAAAGCCAGCAAGCCGCCAATTTTGCCTTTTAATTTAGTTGCATCTATTTCTAGCGGCACAGCTTTGCCGCCATTAACGTCAAGCGTCAATTCTTTAAAATTAGGATCGGGGTCGCCCGACAGTGAAAACAAGTTAAATGTACCGTTTTCCATAACTAAAGATTCACCGCTGCCCATAAAGACGAGTTTTTCGCCATTAGGGCCATCAAGTGTTTCTATATCAACAAGCTCTGATAATTCACGAATCGCTAAGTCGCGCTGGTTATAAATAGAGCTTGCGTCAGAGGCGTTATTTGTGCCATTTACGACTGCAATTTCTTGGTTTAACGTATTTATATTTTGGATGAGTGAGTTGGCTTCTTCAGAAAAAATCTCAAGCTGCTCATTCACTATACCTTGTTGCTCAAGCACGATACCCGAAAGCCTATCCATTTGATCAACTAAGCTTTGCGCATCGGTCATTACTAATGAGCGAGCAACTGTTGAAGACGGCTGATTTAGCGCCTCTTGCACGTTATTAAATAATGAATTTATGCCCGTTGATAAGTTATTAGACTCTTCTGAAAAAATAGTATCAACACGGTTGGCTTCTGTTACAAATTGATCAAAAAACGATTTATTTGACGTGTCGCGGTTTAACTGCGACTGGGCAAACTCGTTCAATAACCTGTATGTTTCGCCGCGACCTACTTGGTTATCAACCATAGTGGTAAATTCAGTGCGCTCACGAACGTAGCCTTCTGTATTTACATTGGTGATGTTTTTACTGGTCGTTTGCAACAGCTCAGAGCTTGAACGCACCCCAGCACTGGCAATATTTAATAAACTAAACGACATATTACTTCACTCCTTGGGTAAACGCGCTTGTTGCAATATTTTTAAGCTCACTGCTATTTAGCACTTTTTTTATTTTACTCGCGTAATTAGGATCGGTTGCATAGCCTGCTTTTTGTAGCGAATCTAAAAATTCGTTTGGCTGTGCTGTTTTTTGTAATGCTTCTTCGTAGCGTGGGTTTTGCGTTAAAAAATCGACAAAGTCGTTCACGCTTTCTTTTATAGAATCGTAAGCTCTAAAACTTGCTTGTTTTTTAACAGGGGTACCTTGCTCAAATTCAAGCGTTACTTTACTTGCTTTATCGCCTTCCCAGCTTTTATCTGATTTAATATTGAACAGGTTATTTGAGCTATTCCCGTCGCTTTTATTAATAATATGCTTACCCCACCCCGTCTCAAGTGCCGCTTGGGCCACCATTACTGCAGGGTTTAAACCAATTTTTTCGGCCGCTGTTTTAGCATGCTCCCACACTGCACTAACAAACTCTTCAGCATTATTAAACGACGACTGCTGTGTAGGCTGTGTTGTGGTTTTCGTTTGTGTTGCCGCACTGCTGACTACTAAGTCATCTTTATTTGCTTGCTTTACACTGTGCACCTTTTCGTGCGGCAGTTCAGAGCCTGCGCGTTTATCACTCATAAAGTCGTTAGTAGTTCTTAATACTGAGCCAGGCATAAAGTTCTCAGCCTCTGGTGAGAGCTGCTGAACAATTAAATCAGCCAAACCCAAAGACCCATTTGATGAAAGCTCAGAAGAGAGCTGCTGATCGTGCATTTCTTCAAAAAACTTTACACCGCTCGAGTTAAACGGACTGTCTTCATCTTCAAATGCTTCGTTCGCTTTACGCATCCCTTTTAGAAGCATTTGGGTAAAAATAGCTTCAAATTGTGCCGCTGCTTTTTTTAGCGCCGCTTTAGAGGCATCAGTAGATGCATCACCGCTGTTTAAAGCGTCTTGACGTAAAGTATTAAGATTACTTAAATCAAAAAAGTTTTGCTTATCGAGGTGATTTGTTTCCATCAGCTTTTTGACACAAAAATGAATAATGCTTTAAGAAATGCAAAAATTGAGCCAAAGAAAGGTAAACAGTAAAAAGCTTAAGTACCTTTTGAGTACTTAAGCTTTATGTAGAAGGGTAAATATTCTAAAAACTAACTAAATAACAACAAGCTGTCCGTTAATTGCACCCGCTTCTTTAAGCGCTTCTAAAATAGCCATTAGGTCTCCAGGTGCTGCG
This sequence comes from Pseudoalteromonas sp. R86517, assembly GCF_042466295.1. NCBI lineage: Bacteria > Pseudomonadati > Pseudomonadota > Gammaproteobacteria > Alteromonadales > Pseudoalteromonadaceae > Pseudoalteromonas > Pseudoalteromonas sp. R86517. The sequence continues at coordinate 707,233 of NZ_JAXHCB010000001.1, read as the reverse complement.
CCTACTTCATTTATAGCACGCACTAAGTCATCTAAGCTAACGCCGGGGTTAAATACAAACGCACGAGAATCATCTTGATTAACGTCAATAATACTTTGCTGTGTAACAACAGTTTCGCCTTCTGCTAACGGATTAGGCTGCGTTACATTTTGCTGTTCAGCAATTGTGACTGTTAGGCCGCCATGGGTTATTGCCGCAGGCTGTAGCTTCACATTTTTGCCAATGACAATCGTTCCCGTACGTGAATTAACAATAATTTTGGCTGAAGTGTCAGCAGGCTTAAACTCTAGGTTTTCAAGCGTTGATAAATAAGACACTCGTTGCGATGCATCACGTGGTGCAATAACGCGTACTGAGGCAGCGTCAATAGCTTGTGCACTATTAGGGCCTACCAAATTGTTAATTGTTGCTTCTAAACGTTTTGCCGTTGTAAAGTCTGGGCGGTTTAAGTTAAAAGTAATGTAGTCGCCTTGCATAAAAGGGCTTTTAACTTCGCGTTCAACAGTGGCTCCGTTAGGTACGCGGCCAACTGTCGGGGTGTTAATGACCACTTTACTGCCATCAAGCCCTTGTGCTCCTAAACCTCCCACAATTAGGCTACCTTGTGCTATAGCGTATACGTTTCCATCCACCCCTTTTAAGAAAGTTTGGAGCAAGGTGCCGCCACGTAAACTGCCTGCACTGCCAATAGAAGATACCGTAATATCAATTGTTTGACCCGGCTTTCTAAACGGCGGAAGCTCAGCATGGACTGCCACTGCTGCTACGTTTTTAATTTTAGGGCTTTGTGTTGAAGGCAGCGTAATACCAAAACTGTTTAGCATGCCTCTAAAACTTTGTTGCGTGTAAGAGTTTTGCTCCCCTGTACCAGGTAGCCCCACCACTAAACCATAGCCTACCAATTGATTGGCACGTACACCTTCAACCATAGAGACATCTTTTATACGCTCGGCGCTGGCAGAAAATTGCCAGCCTAGCAGTATGATCAAAATAAACGCTTTAATGCTATTCATACTACTATCCTCTAAAACGGAAATAACGAGCTACTAAAGAAACGTGTTAACCACCCTGGGCTTTGCGCTTCTTGTGTTTGTCCTTTACCTGAATATTGAATTCGGGCATTGGCAATTCTATTCGACTCAACCGTGTTATCGGCGCTTACATCTTGCGGACGTACAAGGCCTTCGAGCCTAATAAACTCTTCGCCGGTGTTAAGTGTTAGCCATTTTTCACCACGAATAACTAAATTACCATTGGGTAAAACACGCATAACATTCACCGAGATATCACCCACTAAACTGTTTGACTGATTTGATTTAGAGTCACCGGTAAATGATGAATCACTACCAATGCCAAACTGAATACTGTCGCCACCTATATTGACTGGTAAACCACCTAACCCAATAACGGGGTCTAGGCTGGCTTCGGTTTCTTTATCGGTTTCGGTTTTAGCGGCTTTTGTAGCTTGTGTTGACTCTTCAAGCTTAACGGTAATTATATCGCCGGTTCTAAGTGCTTTTTTGTCTGAATACAAATCATTAAATGTATTGGTGTTAAACAACGAACCCGTTGCAACAACAGGCTCTGCTACAGGCTCTGGGTACATGGGTGCGTAGTAGGGGTCATCTTGAACCACTTCACTATTTTGCGTAGAAACACAGCCACTTAAAAATAAGGTGCCTGCTGCAAATAAAATAACATTACGCATAACTATCCCCTTGTGCACGGTTATAACTGTTGATTGATGTAGCTCATCATTTCGTCAACGGCCGAGATTACTTTTGAGTTCATTTCGTAAACACGTTGAGTTTCGATAAGGTTTACCAATTCTTCCGTTACATTAACGTTTGATGTTTCAAGTGAGCCTTGAATAATAGTACCTAAGCCTTCTACGCCTGGATTACCTTGAACAGGCGCACCACTAACAGCGGTTTCGGTGTAAAGGTTTTGACCAATTGGCTCAAGACCCGATGGATTAATAAAGTCACTAATTGTTAGCTGGCCAATTACCACGTTATCGGCTTGCCCTGCAACGCGTACAGATACTTCACCATCTTGAGAGACTGTAATTGATTGCGCATCATCGGGTACATTCATTTCGGGCTGAACAACAAAACCTGCACCTGAGGTAACAATGCGGCCGTCTTCATCGGTAGTAAATTGCCCATTACGCGAATACGCTATATTGCCATCGGGTTGCAGCACTTCAAAAAAGCCTTCGCCTGAAATCATCCAATCGAGTGAGTTTTCGGTGGTGAGCATATTACCTTGCGTAAACTCTTTTTGGTTAGCAACCACTTTTGCACCCGCACCTAGCATTAGGCCAGATGGCAGCTCGGTATCTTGTGAAGAGCGCCCGCCAGGCTGGTTGATGTTTTGATACAGTAAATCTTCAAAAATAGCGCGGCTCTTTTTGTAACCTACGGTACTGGCATTCGCCAAATTATTTGAAATAACTGAAATATCAGTTTGTTGAGCGTCTAGCCCTGTTTTACTTATCCACAATGCAGGATTCATAAGTATGCCCTCATTTTAAAGTTAAACTATGCGCATCAACTGATCTTGACGTTCGTCAATCTCTTCAGCTGTTTTCATTAGTTTTACTTGTAACTCAAATTGACGTTGGTGGTTGATCATATCGACCATTTCGTGAACTGGATTAACGTTAGACATTTCCAGTGCACCACTTAACACTTTTACATTTGCAGAGGTATCGACGGTTTGCCCAGGTACAGGTCTAAATAAACCATCGTTGCCTTTTTCAAGCTCTCTGCTGTTTCCTTCAACAACGCGCAGCGTGTCTACTTCTTCTAAAAAATTTGCAGGCGCGCCTTGGGGGCGAACCTGTATGGCACCATCTTCACTAAAACTTATTTTTTCAATAGGAACCGGTAAAATTACGGGGCCACCTTCGCCAATAACTTGACGACCATGACTTGTTACCAACATACCTTGCGCAGTAATGTTTAGCGTGCCTACTTTTGTATAGGCTTCGTTTCCTGAGTCATCTTGAACCGCAAGCCAGGCGTTATCGCTCATGGCAATATCTAAATCTCGCCCTGTTTCGATTATGCCGCCAGAGGTCATGTTAGAACCTGGTCGCTCTTGCATTGAAAACACGCGCGTTGGCAAGCCCTCGCCAAATGCTTGCATAGAGCGCGCTTGCGCAAAGTCAGCTTTAAAACCCGTGGTGTTTGCGTTTGCCAAATTATTGGCTTTAAGTGCAAGCCCTTGTAGGCTTTGCTTAGCGCCAGAGGCTGCAATGTAGACCATTTTGTCCATAACATCGACTCACATAAAAAATCTCTGAGTTGATAAATGCAAAATAGATGCCAGGTTAAATTTGACGCAATATAAGGAAGGTATTGAACGGTTCAGCTAGACTAGTTTTAGCGACATAGCTACAAAAAAGGCTGCAAAAATGCAGCCTCAGAGTCTTAACCAAAAATAAGGTTAACTTATCGAATCTGCAAAATACTTTGCTGAATTGTTGAGTTAACTTCAAGCGCTCTTGAGTTCGCTTGGTAGTTACGTTGAGCGGTAATCAAATCAACTAATTCGTTTGTTAAGTTGGTATTAGATTGCTCAAGCGCGGATGAATTAATACTACCAAAAGTGCCCGAGCCTGCTTCACCGGCCACTGGCTCACCAGAGTCAATGCTTTGCTTCCAGCTGGTATCGCCTACTTGCGAAAGGCCTTGAGAGTTTGGAAAGCGAACCATAGCAACTTGGCCTAAGTAGGTTGAATCGCCATTGCTGTATGAGGCAACAATTTTACCGTCTGTGCCAATATCAATACCCGCTAAACGACCCACTGTAGAACCATCTTGGTCAAGTGCTTTTACTTCAAAGCCACTTGAGTACTGAGTTGGAATACGGCCAGCTGTGTTGTTTTCATCACGCCAGTTTAGCTCAATACCTGTACTTGGGAATGTTGCGCCGTTATCAAGCATTGACGATAAACCAGTACCTGCACCTGCCGGTAAATTAATTTCATCAAACGTGGTGGCGTTAGTATTTGCTACACCATCTGTTGTGGCGGGTAAACCGCTAGAATCAAAACCAAGTGTGGTAATAGGTGTATATGGTGTAGTTGTTTGCTCTGCACCAGATGTACCGTTTACCACTTTACCATCAAGCGTAGCGTATACTTCCCAGCTATTGTCTGTACCACCTGCAGCTGCATCTTCTTCTTTTACAAAAAAGTATTGCAGAATATGTGGTTCACCTAATGAGTCGTAAACAGTAGTAGACGTCGACGAATTATAGGTACCGTTCGATGTCGGATCAAAATCGAGGCCTGTTGCATCAGCTGTTGCATCTAAGTTGAACGATAAAAATACGTTTTCGGTTGCGCGAGGCGAACCAGATGAATCAGGAATTTGAATTGGGTTAGTTGTACTTAGACTTACCGATGTGGTGTCCCCACTTGATGCATCAACCGGAAAAGCTTGTAAATAATTACCTTTGGCGTCAACCATAAAGTTATCTTGGTTAAGCTTAAATGCACCTGCACGAGTATAGGTTAAATCTTGCGACGAAATATCATCAGTCATTGCAAAATACCCTTCGCCGGTAATCGCTAAATCTAACGAGTTGTTAGTAAATTGCAGTGAGCCTTGATGAAATTGCTGTGCAACCATGGTTGTTTGCACACCATCACCATTTTTGGTTTTACCTGCACTAAACACAGATGCAGCATATACATCAGCAAATTCAGCCCGCGATTCTTTAAAACCGGTGGTGTTTACATTAGCAATATTATTTGCTGTTACGTCTAAGTCTTTTTGAGCGGCAGCTAGGCCTGTAAGTGCGATATTAAAGCTCATAATTCACCTCTAACTTTTAATCTAATAGCCTGCTAGCAGGCGAAATACTTTTTAATTGGTTATGCGATCTCTGCGACATCAGTCAACCTAACCGCACCCTCTTTAGTGTTAATAATAATGCCACTAGAGCCATTGATATTAACGCTTTCAATGTTTTTGAATGTTGCCACCGGTAAGCTTGAAAACTCGCCGTTGGTACTGCCCTCTGCAGTAATAGTGTATTCGCCCTCTGGTAGGCGCTCACCGGATTCATTATTACCATCCCAGCTAAAGCGCACTGCACCCGCTGCTTGCGAACCCATATCGATAGTTCTAACCAGTTGCCCAGAAGCATCTGTGACTTTAATTGTTAAATTATCAACGGCTTCTTCAGCAACCGCAGACCCTTTTGCCTCTCCGCTTTCGCCAAGCTCAAGCGTATTAGATTCTAAAAGCGCTTGCTTACCAACTAGCGTTGATGCTTGTAAAGCGGAGTTTGAGGTCATTGACGAGGCAAGTGACTCAAAATTTGTGTTTAAATCTGTGATGCCTTGCGCCATGGTAAAGTTAGTCATTTGCGCAATCATCTGATCGTTATCAGCCGGATTACTCGGATCTTGATACGATAGCTGCTGAGTTAGCAACGAGAAAAAATCTTCCTGCGTTAATGCATCGCTCTCTTCAGTGGTTGTCGCTACTTGGGTCTCTTGCCAAGTTATAGAGTCCAAAAAAGATGAACTAGTACTAATATCGTTACTCATAACCTACCCTCGGTTATCGCTGCCCAAGTAACAGCGTTTTGCTTAACATTTGCTTAGCTGCATCGGCAACTTGCACGTTTGTTTGATAAGAGCGAGAAGCAGAGATCATATTTGCCATCTCCTCAACAACATTAACGTTGGGTTTATAGATATAGCCATTTTCATCCGCACTTGGGTGATTAGGGTTATATTCAATTTGTAGTGGTTTGTTACTCTCAACAATTCCCAGCACTTTAACACCAACTGCGGAGCCCTGAGGGTTGCTGGCTGAGGCAGACGCTTTTGTCAGCTCGGCAGCAAATACAGGTTGGCGTGCTCGGTAAGTTTTGTCTTGGGATGAACTAATTGTATTAGCATTCGAAATATTACTCGCGGTGGTATTTAAGCGAACATTTTGCGCACTCATACCACTGCCTGAAATATCAAAAACGTTATATAAACTCATAATTATTATCCTTGACTACCGAGCGCTTTATTCAGGCCCTTAAATTTACTACTTAAAAATTGCAGGCTTGCCTGATACTCCATCGCATTCTGTGTATACAAGTTTCGTTCCACCTGTATATCAACTGAGTTACCATCGCCTGTATCTCCTTGATTTGGAGTGCGAAATAATTCAGAACCACCTACACTTCGAGTACCGCCTGCGATGTGTTTTTCATTGGTAGTAACCATGCTATTGCCGCTTTGCTGAGTTGACCTTGCCGCTTTTAATGCTGAGGCAAAGTCGATATCTTTTGCTTTATAGCCAGGCGTATCAGCATTCGCTATATTTGTGGCAAGTACTTCTGCCCGCTGTGAGCGGATCAACATTGCATGCGGGTGCACACCTAATGCTTTATCAAAACTGATAGCCATAACGTTCTCCAAAAAATTGACTTGCTTAAGTTAAAGCAATTTATAAGCCAGTAGTTTTTAGTTACGTTATTTTTTTATAGAGGGTTGTTATTAAATAAAAAAACGACGCTAAGAACGTCGTTTTTAATAACAAAGTGATGGGATTATTTTTTTTGGTAGATGATTCCAGGGTTACAACGAACCATATCAAACTCATTACTTAAGCCCGTCATCGACTCCGACGCACCTAAAAATAAATACCCTTTTGGGTTTAGTGCTTGGGCAAACTGACCAATTATTTTTGCTTTAACCTCTGGTGAAAAATATATAAGGACATTGCGGCAAAAAATAATATCAAACTTCCCCATTAAGGCGTAAGAATCAAGCAAGTTTAAATGTCTAAAGCTCACCTGTTTTCTAACTGAGTCGACAACTTTTGCCATACCGTTGCCGCTATCCATAAAGTACTTTTTACGGCGCTCTGCAGATAGGCCTCGCGCTAATGCCAACGCATCATATTCAGCGTTTTTACACATATCGAGCATTGTGTTAGAAATATCAGTACCAATAATTTGAGCCCCCATACGCAACACGCCCGGTTGCTTGGCCTGAAACTCAGCAACAGACATGGCAATAGAGTATGGTTCTTGGCCTGAAGAGCTGGCCGCTGACCAAATTTTTAATGGTCGGCGGGCGTCTTTAAACTCTGGAAACAATTTATTTTTTAAAAGCTCAAATGGGTATTGATCCCTAAACCACAAGGTTTCGTTAGTGGTCATGGCATCAACTACAGCGGCTCTAAGTTGCCGCTCATGAGGGCCAAGCGTTTTACTCACTAATTGTGATAAAGATTCAACATTAAAACGAGCCATAAGCGGCGCAAGCCTACTTTTTACTAAATACTGCTTGTTTTCGCCTAGCACAATACCACATTGCTGCTCTAAAAATGAGCGAAACTGATCGTAGTCACTTTGCTGCAAATCTTTATTATTCAAATTAATAACACCTATTGTTGTTTAGTCGCAATGAACCCATTTTTTAACTGCTGTTGCCAATTCATCAGGGTTAAATTTTGCTATAAAGTCATCCGCGCCTACTTTTTCGATCATCGCCTGATTAAACACCCCACTCAAAGAAGTGTGTAAAATAACATGTAGAGGCGCTAATTTTGGATCTGCTTTAATTTCTGCTGTTAATGTATAGCCGTCCATTTCAGGCATTTCAACATCAGAGATAAGTAAACCTACGCGCTCAGTAATATCATTTTTACAATCAAGCTCGGCTATTTCTTTAAGCCTAACTAAAGCCTCTTTACCATTTTTTGCAAGCTCAGTTTGCACGCCAAGTGGCTCAAGTGCTCTTTTTACTTGGTTACGTGCAACAGCTGAATCGTCGGCAATAAATACAATGCGCTCGCCTAAGTCTTTTTGTATTGCACTATCGGCGGCAAGGTCGGCGCTAACTTCGGTATTTACTGGACAAATTTCGTTTAAGATTTTTTCTACATCGAGAATTTCGACTAGTTCGTTTTCAATCTCGGTAACGGCAGTTAAATAAGAGTAACGCCCTGCTCCCGACGGAGGTGGCATTATTTTTTCCCAGTTCATATTAACGATTCGCTCAACGCCGCCAACTAAAAAGCCCTGCACTGAACGATTGTATTCTGCAATTATTATGAAGCTGTCTTTAACATTTTCAATAGGTCGGCCGCCTACGGCCATTGATAAGTCGATAACTGAAATAGTTTGACCACGAATATGCGCCACACCCCGAATGTATGCATTTGATTTAGGCATACTCGTTAAAGGAGGACATTGTAGTACTTCTCTTACTTTAAATACATTGATCCCAAAACGCTGACGCCCTCTGAGCTTAAATAATAGTAATTCTAGGCGGTTCTGCCCAACCAACTGGGTGCGTTGGTTTACTGAGTCTAAAATGCCTGCCATTCAAATCTCCTAAAGAAAACAAATAATGCGGAACGATAATTGCTTTCTGTTTATAAAGCTACATAACATCGCGGGAGCGTCTACTTTTTGACGCAAAATATTTATACCCTGTTTGAAACCATAAGCATAGTCGAAACATTATGAGTTTGTTAAAAAAAGTCAGAAGATACAGTGTTTTTTATTTTCTTGCTAGCCTCTGCTTAGCAACACCTTTGCATGCAAAAGTGTTTAGTAAAGATTTATTACAAGAAATAGCAATTTCTCATATTGCAGAGCAAGTTACCGTGCCACTTGAAAAAAATGTGGAGATTACCGCGCTTGCCCTCGATAGCCGCATTCCTGATAGAGTATGCGAAAACGAGCCAGAATTAGTCGTGCCAAATGAGCCGCCATTTACACGCCAGGTGACTGTTCAAATAAAATGTAACGATGCGCAAAGCTGGACTCAATATGTCCATGTAAGAATAGTTAAAATGGCGCCCGTTGTGGTTGCCACGGCAAATTTAGCCCGTGGTGAAGTTATTACTGAGTCTCATTTAAGCGTACAAATGAAGCCTTCACAGTTTGTTAGGGTACAATATTTAGATGACCCTTTAATGCTTATTGGCAGCCGCAGTAAGCGAAATATAAGAAGCGGTATGCCGGTTTTGCTCAACCAAATTTGTATGGTTTGCAAAGGCGACGCTGTTAATATTTATGCGAGTATTAAAGGACTTAGAATAAAAACCACGGGGATAGCACTTGAAGATGGCACCCTTGGTGAGCAAGTACAGATAAAGAATAAAAAATCCGGTAAAATTTTGAATGCACGCGTAGATGGTGTAGAGTCTGTGCAAGTAAATATTTAATTTCGATTTATACTAAAGTATCCTATGTATATGCCGATAACTTGGCATAAGTTGGGTAATATACAGGTTTATTATTATGGTTAATCAAGTTAATGGCAGTAATCAACAAGCTAATGCGCTTACAAACGCAAAACAGCAACAAGTTGATATTAAAAAAGATAACGCTGCAAGTACACAAACAACACAGACTCCTTCGCCTAAAGCGGCGAGCGATTCAGTGAGCCTGACGCCACAAGCACAGCAGTTAAAAACACTGCAAGATAAAGCACAGCAATCATCTGGCTTTGATAGTGCAAAGGTCGCTGAACTTAAAAAAGCGATTACCGAAGGTAAATACCAAATTGATGCTGAAAAGCTGACTAAAAACTTAGCTGATTTTGAGTTTAACGTATATGGCTGATCACAATAGTTTAATTAGCGTTAAATTAAATGAACAAGTTAAATGCTTGGATTCATTATATGCGTTATTAAACGAAGAGCTTAGTATTATTGCCTCTCGCAGAGGTGAAGGTTTAAAAGAACTTGCCCAACAAAAAATGTCTTTTTTAACTAAGCTTACGCAGCTCGATAAAGAGTTGAATAAACTTTTTACTGCAAATGATGAAAATGCCCCTGAAGTGACTGAACGAGTAGCGCAAGTTAAAGCGCAGCTAGCGCAGTGCCAAAAACAAAATAAAGTAAACTCACATGCTGCCCGCCAAGCACACTTAAGTGTAAAACAATTAAAAGATATTTTAATTGGCGCCCCAACCAGTATGACTTACGACCAAGGCGGTAGTGTAGTTAATACCGACAGCAAGCTGGTTCGTAACCTAAAAGCTTAACTGTTTTTATCTATCCTAATTTATTAAAAAAGCCCTTATTGAAGTCTCAATAAGGGCTTTTTTAGGTTTACTACTTAGCACAAAATAATAACCACACTTTTGATTAAGTGAGTTTTAGAAACCCACTTCAGCTATTTAACTGAAGTGGGTTACTGATTTAAATATCTGTTTGATTATTACCATTTTCAATTAAGTGTTTAATCATTTCCTCTGATTGATTTTGAACATCAACTGCAGGCGCTGCCTCATCAACACTTCCTCCACTTTGTGCAGGGCTATAAGCAATTGCAGAGCCTTCATCGTCAATCAAAGTATTAAGAGCAACGAGTTGCTCGGTGTCTTCGTCAATAATTACATCATTGATATTAAGGGGCTCTGTAGAGCTCATTGACACCGTTTGATCTGTACTCGATAAAGCACTTACATTACTTAAATTAACAGTTTCTCCTAAAGCATCGCTGGTTACTGCTGCATTTGGCATAGTAGCGCCTAATGCTGCTTCTTCGCTAAACGGCTCAGCGGCTCCTTCTAAGCCAAATGTTGTATCGGTGGCACTTGCACTGCTTCCTGCGCTAGCAAGTTGTGGGTCGTTTCCTTGGTCAATAATATTGTCATTAATATCCTTAATTAAATAATTACCGGCTTCATCAACTGTGATAAAGCGATAATCAGACCAAGAACCTAAATCAAGAACTGATAATAATGAACTCCAATTTCCATTCTCATCAGGTTGAATTTCCATAGCGCTTTCTAGCACATTTAAGTTTAGGTTTAACACCTCAAGGCCAAGTAAATTTGCTCCTACAACATATACACTATTTCCTTCTTCTACTGTGCCTTCTGCAGTTAAACCTATTCCTAGTAAGCCCCAGTAATAGTTAGACACTTCGAAGTCTACCGGCGTTGAGTCAATCACTAACCCAGATAAACTTCCACTTGAAGTAACATTTCCAGATTCATCAGTAGCGGTAGCCGTTACAGTGTATGCCCCATCGAGTAAAGCGTTGTCTGGTGATACGCTCCATACACCTGTCTCACCCGCTGTTGTATCCTTGGTTACCACAGTACCGCTTTCATCTATAAAGCTTACGGTAATATCTTCATTTGCTCCTGCGGTACCGGAGATCTTAGGTGTGCTATCGGCTGTTAATTCTAAACCAGAGTTAATTACTATGCCTGAATCAACTATGCTGCTTATAGATTGCTCGCCAATATTACCTGCATTATCAAGTACGCTTACATCAACACTGTAATTCCCTTCGCTAAGAGGCTGCGAAGCTGTAACACTCCACGACCCATCTGTGTTTACTGTTGTTGAAACATTGTGTGTTTCACCTAGTGCGTCAGTAAACATCACCATAACTGCAGCTCCAGCAAAACTTCCGGTTACCGAGCCTGTAATAGTCGGTGTGGTATCTTGGCCTACTGCAATAGGGTCTATAAATACAATAGGTGCTGTGTAATCAGTACTTGAAACCATGGTATCGCTTGATGAGTTTCCTGCAGCATCACTCACTGTTGCAGTAGCACTAAAACCGCCTTCACTAAGCGGCGTAACAGCTGTGACTGACCAAGTTCCGTTACCTGCCACTTGCGCAGTTAATGTTTGCGAATCACTATTAGCATCAGTAAGTACTACGCTTATGGTTGTACCTGCCGGAGCATCACTTGTACCTGAGATGGTTGGCAGTGAGTTATTCGTAGCTGCAAGTTCATTAATTTCAATTGTAGGCGGAGTTAAGTCAACTATGCCATTAAGACTTGTAGAGCTTGTAAGGTTTAAGTTTTCGACTGTTGCATCAACCGTAAACGCACCTTCAGCTAATGGAATGGTCGGTATTAATGTCCATACACCAGCAATAGCTTGAGTGTTATAGGTTGTTGCATTACCACTGCTATCTGTAATAACCACTTCTACATTACCGTTTATTACATCGGTAGTACCACTAATAGTTGGGGTTGTATCGCTTGTATCTATTATTGGGTTAATTAATAGACTCGGTAAAGTGGTGCTCACAACGCCCGTTTGCGTCACCGTTGCTATATTGCCTGCGTTATCAATACTAATAGCCTCAACGGTTAAATCGCCCTCAGCAAGTAAAGGTGCAACAACAAGCCACGTGCCATCTCCTAATACTGTTGTAGTAACTTCATAAAGTGTGTTTGCAGAGTCGGTAATATTAACAGTTATTAAGCTACCGGTTTCTTCGTCACTGGTGCCAGTAATAGTAGGCGTTAATGTATTAAGTACACCAAAAGCGTCTATTTCTAACGATGGCGGTATGGTATCAATCGTCACTTGCTCAGTAGCAGACTGGCCTAGATTACCCGCAGCATCAGTAATACTTGCAAATACACTATATATACCATCAGGTAGGCTAGTGGTTACTAATGACCACGTGCCATCGCTACCAACAAGGGCATCAAATACTGTTGCGTTGCCGTTACTATCTATCACAGTTACATCAATGTCTGTGCCTTGAGCTTCTTCAGAAGTACCAGAAATAGTTAGAAGGTCAGTATTGCTGATGCTCAACGGTAAAATATCTACCACAGGCACTAACGTATCAACAACAAACTCGAGCGTTTGTGTTACTACATTGCCGGCATCATCAGTGATACTCACGTTGGCAACATGCTGCCCTTCAGTCAGCGCATCAACCTCCAGTGAAAATAGCCCTGCTGCATTCACTGTTGTTGTTAGTACTGAGCCTCCGTCCAGCTGAATCTCTACCACTCCATTAATTAAATCACTGGTCCCTTGAATAATTGGAGTAGAATCTGACGTTGTACCAATCACTTGCAAATTAAGCGTTGGCGAGATGGTATCTACTACACTGCTTAGCAGCTGTGTAGCTGTGATCCCGACTTCACTTAATACATTTACAGTTACAGTAAACACGCCCTCAGCAAGTGATTGAGGAACCTGTACAGTCCATGAATTATCTGCCTGCACTATAGCAACCAAATCTTGTGCTATGTTATCGCTATCTACCACTCTAACTAGCACTTCGGTGCCTGGGGCTTGGTCTGTTGACCCGCTAATTACTGGTAAATCACCCTCGCCAGCTACAAAGTCAACCACCGCATTAAGTAACGGCGTTGAAGCATCTACATCTGCCGTCGTTATAGTGGTGGTGTTACCCGCTTCATCAGTTGCGGAGGCTTCAACAACTGATAAGCCAATAATATTAACCGCTAGGCCTAATAACTCCCAATCACCATTGGCATCGGTGGTTACATCGTAAGTTAAGTTAGCCAAATCGCCTGCTAATTCTAAATTAACGGTGACTGTTTTACCTTCACCTAAATCGGAAGTACCAGATAAAGATACTAGCTGTCCTAATACGAACGAAGGCACAATAGTCAGCTCTGGCCCTACTGTATCTACTTCGCCACCTGTTTTACTATCAACAGAGGTATTTCCTGCGCTATCAGTAATCGTTGCCGAAACACTGTAAACCCCTTCTGCTAATACGTTGTCTGCAGCGGCTTGCCAGTCTCCATTAGCATCCGTTTGTACGGTAATTTGATGCGATGCGCCAGCTGAGTCGGTAAACGTAACGAAAACGTTTGTATTTGGCTCGTTTGATGTGCCACTAATTAATGGCGTGCTGTCTTGGGTAAGTATTAATGAACTTTGATCAATACTAATTTCTGGCGCAATTGTATCTATATTAGCGTTAGTGATATTGCTGCCTGTATTTCCGGCATTATCAGTAATAAATACTTCTACTGAATATGCCCCTTGCGAAAGACTATTGCTTGCCTCTACTGACCAAGTTCCACCGGCTTGCACCGTTGTATTGACTGTATGCGCATTACCTTGGAAGTCGGTAAATACCACAGCAACCACATCTCCTACGGCTGCACCTGTTACACTGCCAGAAACGCTAGGTGTTAAATCTGTACTACCTACAATATCGTTAATGCTAACCACTGGTGCGGTTATATCAACCACACCGGTAGTGCTAGTATTTACAGGGTTGCCCGCGGTATCACTTGTTGATGCAGTAACAGTATACGTGCCTTCGCTAAGCGATAAAGGAGCTGCAACTGACCATGTGCCATTTGCACCTACTGTGGCATTAACTGTTTGCTCGGCGCCTAAGCTATCTGTAATCAAAATAGCGACTATGGCGCCTTGTGGGGCTGTACTTGTACCTGAAATTGTAGGCGTTGTATCATTACTCGTTAGTAGCGGTGTAATATTCAATTCTGGGGCTGTTAAATCTATCAGCCCTGTATCTGTTGCACTGCTGGTTAAGCCACCTTCAGTCACATTGGCTGAAACAGTAAACGTGCCCTCAGGAAGGATATTTGTCGCATCTACACTCCATGCATTATCAGTTACAGTTGTTGTAACCGTGTGCGAGACATTATTAATATCGGTAATTGTAACCGTAACTAGCGTACCATTTGCAGCACTACTTGACCCAGAAAGCGTAGGTGTTTGATCGTTTGTATCAACAATAGTGTTTATATTAATGGTAGGTGCATTAGTATTAAGCGTGGCAGTAGCATTTGCTTCACTACTGTTACCTGCAGTATCAGTAATACTTGCTGAAACTGTCACTTGTCCATCAGTTAATGGCGTGGTTACATCAACACTCCACACTCCGCCTGCTCCCACAGTCGTTGCGTAGGTATCAGTGCTATCACCATCAGTAATTGTGACATTAATTGTAGTACCTTCAACCTCATTAGATGTACCTGAAATAGTAGGCGTGCTGCTATTAATTGTACCTAATGCGTCAATGGTAATGGTTGGTGCTTGAGTATCAACAAGCCCTGTTCCAGTCGCTGAACCTGTATTATTAGCATCGTCGGTAATACTAACAACAACACTGTAATTTCCTTCAGGTAAATTAGGCGCTGTTGTTTGCCAATTACCATTTGCATCAACCGTAGCGGCTAACGTATGCGTATCACCATTACTATCTGTAATAACAATATCTACATTTGTGCCAGTAGGTTCACCAGATGTACCACTAATAACTGGCGTATCTGTGTTAAATACGGTTATGTCGTCCAATGCGACTATTGGTATCTGAGTATCAATTGTTAAGTCGATTGTTGTGTTAGTGATATTATTGGCGTCGTCAGCAACATTAATTTGCGCCGTATAGTTACCATCTGTAAGTGCAGTTGGTACCTCTACCTGCCAATTTCCATCAGCATCTACTACCGCAAAAAAGGTTTGGCCATCAATGCTAATTATTACATCAGCACCTATAGCATCACTGGTGCCTGATAGGGTTGGCGTTGTATCTGCTGTAGTGTCGATAGGATTAACGCTAAGAGTAGGTGCTATGCTGTCTATTTCACCTTGTGCTTGCTCAGTGGTTAAATTACCCACATCGTCTCTTACCTCTGCGGTAACAGTGTACTGCCCTTGTGCTAACTCGGTTGGCACTTCAACAGACCAACTTCCATTAGCTTGAACTATGGCCGTAAACTGCTGGCTTTGACCTGCACTATCTACGACGGTTAGTTCTACCTCGGTTCCTTGAACCATATCAGTAACACCAGAGATCACAGGCGTTGCATCGTTCGATAAGGCATCAACAGTCACAGTGAGCGCAGGTGCTTCATTATCAAAATTAAGTGAGTTGACGCTCGCAACATTGCCGGCTGCATCACTTGCAGTTGCAGTAACATACGCAAGACTAAGCAAAGGTACTGTTATGTTGGCAAGTCCCCATGTGCCATCAGCATTCGTGGTAGCAGTGTACGTTGCGCCCACTAAACCACCGACTAAATACTCGGTAATTGTGATCACTGACCCTTCTGGTAAATCAGAATCCCCAGAAAGAGAGACTAAATTGCCTAGGGCAAACGAAGGAATGATCTCTAAAGTCGGTGGAGTTACATCCACTTCGCCGCTGTCTGTCCCTGTGCCCGTGTTGCCCGCTGCATCCGTGATGCTCGCGCTCACACTGTAGTTTCCTTCGGCTAAATCAGTCGCTGGGGTGGCACTCCAATTACCATTCGCATCAGTTTGTACATCAATAGTTTGTACGGCATTGGCTGCATCGGTAAAGGTTATCGTAACGGTGCTGTTTGGTGCATCACTGGTGCCCGTAACCGTTGGGGTGCTGTCGTTGGTGAGCGCTGGTGCATCCACACTCACACTTGGCGCGGTGGTATCAATATTACCGCTGCCGGTGATATCAGTGCTGTTACCTGCATCATCGCTAATGCTGGCCTCAATGCTGTACGGTCCTTCTGCAAGTGCCGTCGGGACTTCCACTGAGAAATTGCCGCTCGCATCCACGGTGGTGGTAAAAGTTTGCTCGACTCCTAAATCATCGATAACCGTAAAGGTGATCACGGTGCCTTCAACCGCATCACTGGTGCCGCTTAGAGTCGGTGTAACATCATTACTTGAACCTGGGCTGGTTAAATCAAGCGTTGCCGCAATGGTATCAACCTCCCCTGCGCCTGTGGCGGTCGCTGTGTTATCCGCTGCATCGCTTACGCTTGCACTTACGGTATAACTGCCCTCAGCAAGGGCTGTTGTAACCGGCACTGACCATGTACCAGTTGCGCCCACTGTGGCGGTAATGGTTTGCGCTGCACCGGCATTGTCTGTCACAACAATTGTCACTTCACTGCCTTGTGGCGCATCACTTGTGCCGGAGATTGTCGGTGTTGTGTCGTTGCTAACGCCGTTATCTGTAATAACAAGGCTCGGTGGGGTTAAATCAATCTCACCGGTTTCGCTCGCGCTGCCGATATTACCCAGACCATCGTCAACTTCTGCGGTCACTGTGTATTCGCCTTCAGCTAATTCACTCGGCGCAGCAACGCTCCACACGCCACCGGTTACGGTGGTATCAACAGTCGTAATATTCCCCGCGCTATCTTCAAACGTTAGGCTAATGGTGGTGCCATCGGCTGCATCACTTGTCCCATTAATTGTTGGCGTGGTGTCGTTGGTATCAACCAAGGTATTAATGCTAATGCTTGGCGCGGTGGTGTTCAGCGTGGCGGTTTCACTAACCGTAGTGGTGTTACCAGCGTTGTCGCTCACACTGGCTTCAATGGTCAGCTCACCATCAACCAGAGCATTTGGTACATCGGCTGACCAGCTGCCACCCGCTTGGACTGTGGCTGTAAAGGTTTCGGTGGTAATGCCATCGCTGACGCTGATGCTAATTACCGTGCCGGCTGGTGCATTCGTGGTACCACTAATAGTTGGCGTGCTGTCGTTGGTAGCGCCCACAGTATCGAGTGTCAGTGTCGGTGCAAGGCTATCAAGGGTGCCCGATTGCGTAGCGCCGCCTGTATTGCCCGCCGCATCCGTAATGCTGGCTTGGACACTGTAGCTGCCATCAGGTAATTCTGGGCTGATTGCTTGCCAGTTGCCGTTGACATCAACGGTGGCGGTGAGTGGTGTTTCATCGCCATTACTGTCGGTGATTACAATATTTACAACTGTGCCTTCTGGCTCAGTTGAAGTACCACTAATAAGTGGCGTACTGTCGTTGCCAAGTCCCAGTGCATCCACGGTTACAACCGGGGTAATGGTATCTACATTGCCACTGCTGTTGGCGGTGCTCTCAGTGCCGGCGGCATCAGTAATACTCGCCGTTACAGTAAAGTCGCCTTGTGCCAGCGCACTGGGCACTTCAATATCCCAATGCCCATCCGTACCAACGGTGGTGGTAATGGTTTGCACAACGCCATCACTGTCGGTCACGGTGAGTGTTACCGTGCCGCCAATTTCGTTACTGGTGCCTTGTAATGTCGGGGTTAAGTCGTTTATATCGCCTACATTTTGTATCGTAAGCGTTGGCGCTTGCGTGTCGATAGTCGTGGTTTCACTCACGGTGGTTTCGTTGCCTACGCTGTCGCGTACGCTCACTTCAATTGTGCTTTCACCTTCACTGAGTGGTGTCGCTGGGGTGGCGCTCCACTCGCCGTTGGCATCAACAAGGGCGGTAATGGTTTGTGGGTTACCGTCACTGTCGGTCACCACAATCGTGACTTGTGCGCCTTCGCCTGCGTCACTTGTGCCGCTGATTATAGGCGTGTTGCTATTGCTTTGTGCATCCACCTCAACTGTGAGTGTAGGTGGTGTGTTATCAAAGTCATCTGAGCTGATTGTGCGTGTGTTCCCTGCTGCATCTGTGGCTGTGGCAATCACAGAGCCTACATCCAGTAGTGATACATCAAGCCCCACCAAAGACCAATTACCGTTGGCATCGGTTGTGGTGGTATAAGTTACACCCACTCCCCCGCCAATGAGTTGTTCGGTGATGGTAATTTCGCTGCCTGCTGGCAGGTCAGACGTACCACTGAGGGTAACCAATAAACCAAGCTCGAAGGTTGGCGTAAAGGCAAGAGCCGGTGGAGTTACATCCACTTCACCGCTGTCTGTTCCTGTGCCCGTGTTACCCGCTGCATCCGTGATGCTAGCACTGACACTGTAACTCCCTTCGGCTAAATCCGTCGCTGGGGTGGCACTCCAATTACCATTGGCATCGGTTTGTACATCAATAGTTTGTACGGCATTGGCTGCATCGGTAAAGGTTACCGTGACGGTGCTGTTTGGTGCATCACTGGTGCCCGTTACAGTTGGCGTGCTGTCGTTGGTGAGCGCTGGTGCATCCACACTCACACTTGGCGCGGTGGTATCGATGTTACCGCTGCCGGTGATATCAGTGCTGTTACCTGCATCATCGCTAATGCTGGCCTCAATGCTGTAAGGCCCTTCTGCAAGTGCCGTCGGGACTTCCACTGAGAAATTGCCGCTCGCATCCACGGTGGTGGTAAAAGTTTGCTCGACTCCTAAATCATCGATAACCGTAAAGGTGATCACGGTGCCTTCAACCGCATCACTGGTGCCGCTTAGAGTCGGTGTAACATCATTACTTGAACCTGGGCTGGTTAAATCAAGCGTTGCCGCAATGGTATCAACCTCCCCTGCGCCTGTGGCGGTCGCTGTGTTATCCGCTGCATCGCTTACGCTTGCACTTACGGTATAACTGCCCTCAGCAAGGGCTGTTGTAACCGGCACTGACCATGTACCAGTTGCGCCCACTGTGGCGGTAATGGTTTGCGCTGCACCGGCATTGTCTGTCACAACAATTGTCACTTCACTGCCTTGTGGCGCATCACTTGTGCCGGAGATTGTCGGTGTTGTGTCGTTGCTAACGCCGTTATCTGTAATAACAAGGCTCGGTGGGGTTAAATCAATCTCACCGGTTTCGCTCGCGCTGCCGATATTACCCAGACCATCGTCAACTTCTGCGGTCACTGTGTATTCGCCTTCAGCTAATTCACTCGGCGCAGCAACGCTCCACACGCCACCGGTTACGGTGGTATCAACAGTCGTAATATTCCCCGCGCTATCTTCAAACGTTAGGCTAATGGTGGTGCCATCGGCTGCATCACTTGTCCCATTAATTGTTGGCGTGGTGTCGTTGGTATCAACCAAGGTATTAATGCTAATGCTTGGCGCGGTGGTGTTCAGCGTGGCGGTTTCACTAACCGTAGTGGTGTTACCAGCGTTGTCGCTCACACTGGCTTCAATGGTCAGCTCACCATCAACCAGAGCATTTGGTACATCGGCTGACCAGCTGCCACCCGCTTGGACTGTGGCTGTAAAGGTTTCGGTGGTAATGCCATCGCTGACGCTGATGCTAATTACCGTGCCGGCTGGTGCATTCGTGGTACCACTAATAGTTGGCGTGCTGTCGTTGGTAGCGCCCACAGTATCGAGTGTCAGTGTCGGTGCAAGGCTATCAAGGGTGCCCGATTGCGTAGCGCCGCCTGTATTGCCCGCCGCATCCGTAATGCTGGCTTGGACACTGTAGCTGCCATCAGGTAATTCTGGGCTGATTGCTTGCCAGTTGCCGTTGACATCAACGGTGGCGGTGAGTGGTGTTTCATCGCCATTACTGTCGGTGATTACAATATTTACAACTGTGCCTTCTGGCTCAGTTGAAGTACCACTAATAAGTGGCGTACTGTCGTTGCCAAGTCCCAGTGCATCCACGGTTACAACCGGGGTAATGGTATCTACATTGCCACTGCTGTTGGCGGTGCTCTCAGTGCCGGCGGCATCAGTAATACTCGCCGTTACAGTAAAGTCGCCTTGTGCCAGCGCACTGGGCACTTCAATATCCCAATGCCCATCCGTACCAACGGTGGTGGTAATGGTTTGCACAACGCCATCACTGTCGGTCACGGTGAGTGTTACCGTGCCGCCAATTTCGTTACTGGTGCCTTGTAATGTCGGGGTTAAGTCGTTTATATCGCCTACATTTTGTATCGTAAGCGTTGGCGCTTGCGTGTCGATAGTCGTGGTTTCACTCACGGTGGTTTCGTTGCCTACGCTGTCGCGTACGCTCACTTCAATTGTGCTTTCACCTTCACTGAGTGGTGTCGCTGGGGTGGCGCTCCACTCGCCGTTGGCATCAACAAGGGCGGTAATGGTTTGTGGGTTACCGTCACTGTCGGTCACCACAATCGTGACTTGTGCGCCTTCGCCTGCGTCACTTGTGCCGCTGATTATAGGCGTGTTGCTATTGCTTTGTGCATCCACCTCAACTGTGAGTGTAGGTGGTGTGTTATCAAAGTCATCTGAGCTGATTGTGCGTGTGTTCCCTGCTGCATCTGTGGCTGTGGCAATCACAGAGCCTACATCCAGTAGTGATACATCAAGCCCCACCAAAGACCAATTACCGTTGGCATCGGTTGTGGTGGTATAAGTTACACCCACTCCCCCGCCAATGAGTTGTTCGGTGATGGTAATTTCGCTGCCTGCTGGCAGGTCAGACGTACCACTGAGGGTAACCAATAAACCAAGCTCGAAGGTTGGCGTAAAGGCAAGAGCCGGTGGAGTTACATCCACTTCACCGCTGTCTGTTCCTGTGCCCGTGTTACCCGCTGCATCCGTGATGCTAGCACTGACACTGTAACTCCCTTCGGCTAAATCCGTCGCTGGGGTGGCACTCCAATTACCATTGGCATCGGTTTGTACATCAATAGTTTGTACGGCATTGGCTGCATCGGTAAAGGTTACCGTGACGGTGCTGTTTGGTGCATCACTGGTGCCCGTTACAGTTGGCGTGCTGTCGTTGGTGAGCGCTGGTGCATCCACACTCACACTTGGCGCGGTGGTATCGATGTTACCGCTGCCGGTGATATCAGTGCTGTTACCTGCATCATCGCTAATGCTGGCCTCAATGCTGTAAGGCCCTTCTGCAAGTGCCGTCGGGACTTCCACTGAGAAATTGCCGCTCGCATCCACGGTGGTGGTAAAAGTTTGCTCGACTCCTAAATCATCGATAACCGTAAAGGTGATCACGGTGCCTTCAACCGCATCACTGGTGCCGCTTAGAGTCGGTGTAACATCATTACTTGAACCTGGGCTGGTTAAATCAAGCGTTGCCGCAATGGTATCAACCTCCCCTGCGCCTGTGGCGGTCGCTGTGTTATCCGCTGCATCGCTTACGCTTGCACTTACGGTATAACTGCCCTCAGCAAGGGCTGTTGTAACCGGCACTGACCATGTACCAGTTGCGCCCACTGTGGCGGTAATGGTTTGCGCTGCACCGGCATTGTCTGTCACAACAATTGTCACTTCACTGCCTTGTGGCGCATCACTTGTGCCGGAGATTGTCGGTGTTGTGTCGTTGCTAACGCCGTTATCTGTAATAACAAGGCTCGGTGGGGTTAAATCAATCTCACCGGTTTCGCTCGCGCTGCCGATATTACCCAGACCATCGTCAACTTCTGCGGTCACTGTGTATTCGCCTTCAGCTAATTCACTCGGCGCAGCAACGCTCCACACGCCACCGGTTACGGTGGTATCAACAGTCGTAATATTCCCCGCGCTATCTTCAAACGTTAGGCTAATGGTGGTGCCATCGGCTGCATCACTTGTCCCATTAATTGTTGGCGTGGTGTCGTTGGTATCAACCAAGGTATTAATGCTAATGCTTGGCGCGGTGGTGTTCAGCGTGGCGGTTTCACTAACCGTAGTGGTGTTACCAGCGTTGTCGCTCACACTGGCTTCAATGGTCAGCTCACCATCAACCAGAGCATTTGGTACATCGGCTGACCAGCTGCCACCCGCTTGGACTGTGGCTGTAAAGGTTTCGGTGGTAATGCCATCGCTGACGCTGATGCTAATTACCGTGCCGGCTGGTGCATTCGTGGTACCACTAATAGTTGGCGTGCTGTCGTTGGTAGCGCCCACAGTATCGAGTGTCAGTGTCGGTGCAAGGCTATCAAGGGTGCCCGATTGCGTAGCGCCTCCTGTATTGCCCGCCGCATCCGTAATACTGGCTTGTACACTGTAGCTGCCTTCTGGTAATTCAGGGCTGGTTGCTTGCCAGTTGCCGTTGGCATCAACGGTGGCGGTGAGCGGTGTTTCATCGCCATTACTGTCGGTGATTACAATGTTTACAACTGTGCCTTCTGGCTCAGTTGAAGTACCACTAATAAGTGGAGTACTGTCGTTGCCAAGTCCCAGTGCATCCACGGTTACAACCGGGGTAATGGTATCTACATTGCCACTGCTGTTGGCGGTACTCTCATTGCCTGCGGCATCAGTAATACTGGCTGTTACAGTAAAGTCACCTTGTGCCAGGGCACTGGGCACTTCAATATCCCAATGCCCATCCGTACCAACGCTGGTGGTAATGGTTTGCACAGCGCCATCACTGTCAGTCACGGTGAGTGTTACCGTGCCGCCAATTTCGTTACTGGTGCCTTGTAATGTCGGGGTTAAGTCATTTACATCACCCACGGTTTGCATGGTTAATGTGGGCGCTTGCGTATCTAAAGTAATTGTATCGGTTACTGTTGTTGTGTTTCCTGCTTCATCAGACACGCTCACTTCGATGGTGTTATCACCTTCATTCAAGTCTGTTTGAGGGGTTACTTCCCAATTTCCATTGGCATCTACTGTGGTTGTTAGTGTTTGTTCAACACCGTTTTCATCACTGATCACTACAGTAATCGATGTACCTACATCGGCATCACTCGTGCCTGAAATAGTCGGTGTTGTATCATTGGTTACAGCATCAAAATCAACGGTTAAACTTGGCCCCGCAGTATCAATATTACCGGTTGCTGTATCTAAAGCACTATTGCCTGCAGCATCAGAAACCTCTGCCTGTACAGTATAATCCCCTGAAGCTAACTCTTGAGAAAGCTCTACACTCCAATTCCCTTGTGCATCCGTTGTCGTATTAAACGAGCGAACAACTCCTTGCGAATCTGTAACAGTCAAGCTTATTACAGTGCCAGATACAACGCCTGTAGTATTACCAGCAATAATTGGTGTTGTATCATTACTGGTTTCTAGATCGTTAATTTGTATGGTTGGCGGCGTAATATCAATTACAGCATCAAGTTCTGCTATGGCTGAACCACCGCCTAAATCAGTTACTGTTGCACTGATTGATACACTTCCCTCAGGTAAATCGGCTGGCGGAGTAACACTCCACTGTCCGTTTGCATCAACAACCGTAGTTAAGGTAATAGTCGCACCTGTAGAGCCTGTGATCTGAACTTCAACAGACGAACCTACTTCTGCATTAAATGTATCACCGCTTATTTGTGGGGTTTGATCGTTGGTTTCACCAATCACATCAATAGTGATAGTTAACGCACTTGTATCAATAGTACCAGAGGCGCTTGCAGTACCTTCATTGCCAGCGTTATCGCTAACAATAGCATCAACAGTATAGCTACCTTCAGCTAAAGCTACGGGTACTTCAACTGTCCAACTTCCATCTGCAATGACTTGTGCGGTGATTGTTTGCACTGCACCATTTGCGTCCGTTAAAGTTAAAGTAACAGTTGAGCCTGTAGGTTCCCCGCTTACCGTACCTGATAGAGTTGGTGTAGTATCACTTGTATCACCTAGCGCATTTATTGTCACAACCGGCGCTGTTGTATCAACTTCACCTGTGGTGGTGACTGTGGTTTCATTACCTGCGTTATCGGTTACCGATACCTCAACGGTAAATTCACCTTCACTTAGCTCATTTGGTACATCTACACTAAAGGTGCCATCGGCTTGCACTTCGGTAGTAATGATTTGTGGGTTACCCGCTTCATCCGTCACAGTAATCGTAACAACGGTGCCCTCAGGCTCGCCCGTGGCAGACCCTGAAATAGTCGGTGTGGTGTCGTTTGTATCACCCACGGGATCTATTATTACTGTAGGCGCTGCGGTATCAACCTCACCTGTGGTAGTTGCTGTAGTTTCATTACCTGCGTTATCGGTTACCGATACCTCAACGGTAAATTCACCTTCACTTAGCTCATTCGGTACATCTACACTAAAGGTGCCATCGGCTTGCACTTCGGTAGTAATGGTTTGTGGGTTACCCGCTTCATCCGTCACGGTGATCGTAACAACTGTGCCCTCAGGCTCACCCGTGGCAGACCCTGAAATAGTGGGTGTGGTGTCGTTTGTATCACCCACCGGATCAATTAACACTGTAGGCGCTGCGGTATCAACCTCACCTGTGGTGGTTGCTGTGGCTTCATTACCTGCGTTATCGGTTACCGATACCTCAACGGTAAATTCACCTTCACTTAGCTCATTGGGTACATCCACACTAAAGGTGCCATCGGCTTGCACTTCGGTAGTAATGGTTTGTGGGTTACCCGCTTCATCCGTCACGGTGATCGTAACAACGGTGCCCTCTGGCTCGCCCGTTGCAGACCCTGAAATAGTCGGTGTGGTGTCGTTTGTATCACCCACCGGGTCAATTAACACTGTGGGCGCTGCGGTATCAACTTCGCCTGTGGTAGTGGCTGTGGTTTCATTACCTGCGTTGTCGGTTACCGATACCTCAATGGTAAATTCACCTTCACTTAGCTCATTCGGTACATCTACACTAAAGGTGCCATCGGCTTGCACTTCGGTAGTAATGGTTTGCAGGTTACCCGCTTCATCAGTTACAGTAATCGTAACAACTGTGCCCTCAGGCTCACCCGTGGCAGACCCTGAAATAGTCGGTGTGGTGTCGTTAGTATCACCCACGGGATCTATTATTACTGTAGGCGCTGCGGTATCTACTTCACCTGTGGTGGTGGCTGTAGTTTCATTACCTGCATTATCGGTTACCGATACCTCAACGGTAAATTCACCTTCACTTAGCTCATTCGGTACATCCACACTGAAGGTGCCATCGGCTTGCACTTCGGTAGTAATGGTTTGTGGGTTACCCGCTTCATCCGTCACGGTGATCGTAACAACTGTGCCCTCTGGCTCGCCCATGGCAGACCCTGAAATAGTGGGTGTGGTGTCGTTTGTATCACCCACCGGATCAATTGTTAGTGTGGGCGCTGCAGTATCTATAACGCCTGTAGTTGTGGCTGAGGCTTCATTTCCAGCTGCATCCATGGCTGTGGCCGTTATTGTAAACTCCCCCTCAGCAATTGCAGTCGTTGCACCTACTTGCCAAGAACCATCTTCTGTAACAACTGCCGTTAAGGTTTGCGAATCACCATTAGAGTCTGTTACTAATACAGTGATCAAGCTACCTGGCTCTACATCAGTTGTGGTACCACTAAATACAGGTGTTGAATCGTTAGAGTCAGTAAAGTCATTTACACTAATAGTTGGTGCGGTTAAATCTATAGTGCCAGTTTGTGAGTCTTGCGCGCTATTACCAGCACTATCACTTACATTTGCCACCACACTAAACTCACCCTCAGCTAATGCTTGTGGGACATCTATACTCCATGTGCCATCACCATTTATAGCAGTGACAAATTGCTGCTCAGCGCCAGCATCATCAGTCACAATCACTGTAACCACACTACCTGCAGCTAAACCTTGAGTAGAGCCGCTTATAGTAGGCGTTGTATCGTTTGTATCACCAATATTATCTATAGTTACGCTAGGTGCGGTTAAATCTATGGTGCCAGTAACCGTTGCTGTACTGCTATTGCCTGCTTCGTCACTTACACTTGCAGTAACTGTAAAGTCACCTTCGCTAAGCTCATTAAGTATATCGGCGCTATAGTTTCCATCGGCATTAGTAACCGCTGTAATAGTTTGTTGATTACCGTCACTATCGGTTATTAATAAGGTAACCTCAGTACCTTGAGGTACATCTACTACGCTACCTGTCACACTCGGTGTTGTATCGTTTGTATCTGTAATTGGGTTAATAGTAATCGCAGGATCAGTTAAATCTATTTCCCCTACTTCTGTTGCAGAGGCAGTATTGCCAGCAGCATCGGTTACTGTTGCAACCACCGTAAATTGCCCCTCTACCAACTCCTCGGTTGCTTCGATTGACCACGAACCATCAGCATTTGTGGTTACTTGCACAGTTTCTGTTGCGCCATCGCTGCCTGTAAAGGTAACAGTAACAACCGCACCTGCGTCAACATCTTGCGTAGTACCACTAATTGTTGGAGTGGTATCATTAGTATCAATAATAAAATTAATACTTACTGTTAAATCTACATTACCGACCGTACTTGCTTGTGCCTCATTACCCGCATCGTCTATAACGGCTGCAACTACGGTAAAATCCCCTTCAGGCAGAGGCTCTGTAACTTGAGCGCTCCAAGAACCATCTTCTTGAGTGACAGCTAAAAGATTAAAAGTACTGCCATCACTTGCGGTAATAGTTAAGGTTATAGTAGTACCAGCAGGCACGTTACCGGTATTACCGCTTAAAAATGGCGTGGTATCGTTTGTATCTGCAATAGAGTCAATTTGAATGGAAATAGGGGCAAATGTAACTTCACCACTTGTTTGCGCGGATGCTTCGTTACCCGCAGGGTCACTCACTGTAGCGGTAACACTAAACTCTCCGCCAGGGATAGCGTTGGGCGATTCAACACTCCACGTGCCATCAGCCTCAAGTGTCGTTGTTAAGGTTTGTATATTACCGTCGCTATCGGTTACTAAAACAGTAATTACAGAGCCCTCTGGTGCCCCTTCAACACGCCCAACAAAAGTAGGCGTTGTGTCATTAGTGTCTGCAATGGCCGTAACCGTTATCTCAGGGCTAGTTAAATCAACTAACCCTTGCTCTACAGCTTGTGCTTCATTACCTGCTGTGTCGGTCACGGTTGCATTAACTTCAAACTCACCTTGTGCTAAAGGTGTAGAAACACTTACAGACCAGCTGCCATCATCATCTGTTTGCGTTAACAGCGTTTGAACTTGCCCATTAATATCGGTAATAACCACGGTAATTACCGAGCCTGCTGGCACATCTTGCGCAGAGCCAGTAATAATTGGGGTTGTATCTTGCGTATCGGCAATCGCATTAATTTCTACAATTGGCGCCGTTAAGTCAATAACTCCAGCATCACTTGCAAGTGCTTGGTTGCCTACGCTATCACTCACCTGCGCATCAACAGTAAAATCACCTTCTGGTAGTGCCACACCCACATCAACAGCCCAACTACCATCTTCATCGGTAATGGCTGTTAAAAGCTGCACTTCGCCTGCACTGTCGGTTACTGTGATTGTTACTTCAGTACCTTGTGGCACACCGGTTGTAGTA
Source organism: Pseudoalteromonas sp. R86517 (assembly GCF_042466295.1). Lineage (NCBI taxonomy): Bacteria > Pseudomonadati > Pseudomonadota > Gammaproteobacteria > Alteromonadales > Pseudoalteromonadaceae > Pseudoalteromonas > Pseudoalteromonas sp. R86517. The sequence continues at coordinate 679,696 of NZ_JAXHCB010000001.1, read as the reverse complement.
CCGGTTAATGGCGGCGTAGCATTATTAGTTTCACCCGCTACTGTAACTGTAATTTCTGGAGCGGTTAAATCAATACTCGCAACAGCTTGGTCAATTGCTTGGTTACCAGCGGCATCAACTGCTACTGCGTTAACATTAAACTCCCCTTCTGCTAAAGGCGATGTAGTGGTAATACTCCAATTACCTTGTGCATCAACTTGTGTAACAATTGTTTGTTGTGTGCCTGTGCTATCGGTAAGAGTTACAGAGACGTTGTCGCCAGTATTCAAACCCGCTACCGACCCCGTAACCGTTACTGTCTGAGATGCAGAGTCTGCAACAGGGTCAATATTAATTACTGGCGCGGTGGTATCTATTTCAATAGAAATAGCATCGTTAAACGCATTACCATCTGGATCGGTGGCTTCTACAACTACGCTCACGGGTCCATCGGCTATCGGGTTAGGCAATGTAATTTCAAACGTGCCATCTGGGCCAATAACCGCGCTTACTACTTGAGAGTTACCATTTTCATCTGTCACAGTAATATTTACTGTTTCACCCACTAAGTTTTCACTTGTACCACTAATTGTTGGCTGAGATGAATTAGTTAAACCTACCTCATTTAATGATATAGACGCGGTGCCATCATCAGGAACTACCCCATCAGAGGTGTCGCGAATATTTAGCGCTTCTGTAGAATCAGGAGCAAAGCTTGAATCAAATGCAACGCTATTAGGGTTAACCCCCTCCGCAATACGTGTAAGCTGAACAAATGAGCTTCCTCCACCAGAGCCCGCACCACCAGCACCACCTGCGGCTGTTGCTTCTAAATTATCTAAAATATCACCATCGCCCTCTAAGGCATCTAAAAAGTCAGTAACATCAGAATTAGCCGCCGTTTGGTCATCGTTATTATCATTTTGTTCTAAGCTTGCAATGGCCGCATCTAGGCTTTCGTCAAACACTGTGGTTTCGCTGCTATCGCGGGTTTCTTGTGCTAATAAATCAGGGGTGATCTTTACGTTTTGATTAGCAGGAATCGACAGTGTTTCTCCTTGCACATCAATTGTTAGCGATGAATTATCGGCGGTAACCACTAAATCGCCCACAGTAATAGTATCGCCCACTTCAAGTGGCTTAATTGTGCCATCTTCTAAAACAACACCAGCAGACCCTTTTAAGTCTATTACTAATAATTGATTAGATTCCATTTTACTTACCTCAAACATAAGAATTAAAAACTATTAATTAAAATGTAGAACAGCAAAACGCATTAGATACTGTACTCAAGTACAGTTTTTAAAAAAACATTAAAAATAAAAAAGTGGTAGATAATAAATTTTATGCTAGCCAAAACGATTATTTGCGAAATATGCATTTATTGACTAAACCATATGGTAGGTATTGATAGCCCAAGTAACCCCTAAGAGGAAGAAATGATTACAAAAAATACTTTACTAAAGCAAAAAGGAAAGCTGCTTATAGGTTTAACGCTAAGTGCGCTTGGCGCAACTAACGTGGTAAAAGCCGATGACAGCTCTGTGGCGCCGCTTACATACGTCACCAGTAAAGCAATTGAAAATAATCCCGAGGTACAACAAGCATGGCATACATTTAAATCCTCAATTTATGGCGTAGATGCAGCCCGCTCAGGCTACTTACCTAGCGTTGATGTATCTGCCAGCGCAGGTTATGAGCGCCGAAACTACGGTATAGAAGACGAATACAACCGCAACACTGCAGAGCTTAGTGTTACTCAAATGCTTTACGACGGGTTTAGAACATCTAACACCGTTGAAAGGTTTGAGCGTATTCAGCTCATTCGGTATTTTGAATTACTCTCACAAACAGAGCAAACTGCATTAGATGCATCTATTGCATTTTTAGATGTGCAAAAATTTAAAGAACTTGTGACACTCGCTGAAGAAAACCTGCAAGAACACGAGTCTGTATACCAACAAATTGAACAAAGTGTAGGAGCCGGTGTTGCCCGAGCAGCAGATCTAGAGCAAATTAGCGGGCGCTTATCGCTAGCGCAATCTAATGTGCTAACCGAGTACGCTAACCTGCACGATGTAACCGCGCGTTATTTAAGAGTTGTTGGCGAGCTACCCGTTAATGATATAAAACAAGCCAAATTAGATGAGCAAAACGTGCCCATTTCTATTAACCAAGCGCTTGATATAGCCTATAAAAACAGCCCTGCTTTTTACGCATCGCTTTATAATATAGAGGCGCAAGAAGCCAACGCTCAGGCACAAAAGGCAGCGTTTCATCCAAACGTAGACTTATCTGCCCGTTACGGCACACAAGACAGAGACGAGCTAGGTTTAAACGAAACAAGAACCGAAGCACGGGTAGGTATAGACATAACCTATAACCTGTACAACGGGGGCCTAGATAGCGCCAACCTTGAACAAGCATACCAAGATGTAAATATTGCCAAGTATCAACGCGATCAAGCTTGTGTTGATATTCGTCAAAGCCTACAAATTGCCTATCATAATGTGAACAATATAGAGCAAAAGCTACCCACGCTTGAAAGCTATAAAAACTCGTCAAACAGAGTAAAAATAGCCTACCGAGACCAATTTGATATTGGCCAACGCACCTTGCTTGATGTACTTGACGCTGAAAACGAAGCATTTCAATCTAACCGCTCGTACATTGTTGCTCAATACGATAGACAAACAGCCATTTTAACTATGCTTAACGAAATGGGTAAACTATTGCCAGCTCTAAATGTTATGTCTGACAAGTACCCAACATTAACTGAGTTAACAGATGACCCAATCGTGCATAACGCACAAAATATATGCCCAAGTTACGATGTAGCTGCCACCTTTAAGCGCAAAGCTTTTTTACAAAAAAAAGCCAAGCAAGATAACGCCTACATGAGCGTTACAGCTTTGCCTAGGTATTTAGAAATGCCACCAGAAACCCCTAGCGCATCGAGTTTTGCAGATGACGATAACGACGGCGTACCTAACGAGCAAGACACCTGCCCAAGCACGCCAGCGGGAACAAATGTAGACCTGTCTGGGTGTACTTTGTATGACCAAGCGACCGACTCAGTTGAAATAGGCATTCCCTTTTCAGCCGACTCAAGCCAAGTGCGCCCAGAGTACTTGCAAGAGGTAGAAAAGCTCGCGGAGTTTTTAAAAAATAACCCTGACAAAAAGGTAGAGATCCAAGGTCACGCCTCATTAGATGGCGATAGAAAATACAACCGCAAACTTTCAGAGCAACGCGCCTTTGCCGTAGCACAATTACTTATTGAGCAATTTGATATAGCGCCTAATCGTGTTCAATCATTTGGTTATGGTATTGATCAGCCACGCGTTAATGAAATTTCGGTACGTGCTAATGCGGCAAACCGCCGTATTGAGGCGGTTATTACCGATAGTTAAGAGGTGCTTAAAACAAATAAATTTAAAATGTTTTACATAACATTGGATGGTATATGGAATTAAATGATGTACTTGATCATGGCGGCGCACTGGTAGATTGCCTTGCAGTATTGTGCCGCTTTCATGATAAAGATTTTTCAAGGGAGGCCTTATTAAATGGCCTCCCACTAACAGATGGAAACTTAACGCCTTCAGGGTTTGCACGTGCTGCAAAACGTGTGGGCTTTAAATCAAAAGTTGTAAATAAGCCTCTTAATCAAATTAATACTGCTTTATTACCCGCCATTGTTATTTTAAATAATAACCAAGCGTGCGTGGTAACCGCTATTGATAACCAAAAACATACAGCGCAAGTTACTTACCCCGAGCTAACCGAGTCTGTTGTAGAAGAAGACCTAGAACAGTTAATTGAAAAATCAACAGGTTTAATTATTTATGCTCATCCAGAGTTTATGTTTGATGAGCGCTCCCCGGTGCTTGAAAAGCTCTCTAAAGATGGCTGGTTTTGGGGCGTAATAAAAGAATGCCGCGCACTGTACAAAGACGTCATAATCTCCGCCATTGCATTAGGCGTTTTGTCTGTTGCCATGCCTTTATTTGTAATGAATGTATATGACCGAGTAGTTCCTAATCATGCAACAGAAACCCTCTGGGTTTTAGCCATCGGTATTTTAATAGCGCTGACCGCCGACTTTGTACTGCGCTTAGTACGCAGCTACTTTGTAGAGCTTGCGGCAAGTCGTATAGATGTAAAAGTATCTGCGGTTATTATGGAGCGCGTACTTGGTATGAAGCTTAAAAATAGGCCCTCATCAGCGGGGTCATTTGCGAGTAACATACAATCGTTTGAAGCCGTACGTAACTTTTTTAGTTCAATAACCTTGGTCGCGCTGGTTGATTTACCCTTTGTTGCTATATACCTAATTGTTATTGCAATAATAGGTGTACCGCTTAGCCTACCCATTATCGCAGGTGCCCTAATACTTTTAAGTTATGGCATAGCAGCCCACAGAAAACTTGAAGCGCTGTCAGAGCAAACCATGAAAGCAAGCTCAATGCGCAACTCCATACTTGTAGAAAGCTTAACCAACATTGAAGATGTAAAAAGTTTTCACAGCGAATGCAAAACCCAATCAACATGGGAAAAATCAACTATTTATATTGCTCAGGTTAATGCGCAAAGTCGCTTAATCTCAAGCTCAATCTCTAATAGCGCAGCGTGGATACAACAATGTGTTGGCGTGATCATTATGATCATCGGTGTTCATTTAGTTATTGAAGGCGAGCTCACGCAAGGGGGATTAATAGCCGCTTACTTACTTTCATCACGTGCAATGGGGCCGCTTGGGCAATGCGCCGCCGTACTTGCGCAATATCATCATGCTGCTATTGCTATGCAATCGCTTAACGAAATAATGGAGAAAGACGTTGAACGCCCGCCAAATAAACATTGGTTAAGCCACCCCGTATTAAACGGCGAAATAGAATTTAAAGACGTATGCTTTAAGTATGAAGACGACGCGGCCGATGCGCTTAGTAATATTAGTTTTAAAATAAAAGCGGGCGAAAAAGTGGCTATTTTAGGGCGCAACGGTTCGGGTAAAAGCACCCTCGAAAAACTTATTTTAGGCCTTTATGACCCAACCGCAGGCTCCGTAATGGTCGATAACAACAATATACAACAAATAGACCCCGCAGAACTTCGTCATAACATAGGGTACGTGCCCCAAAATATAGCATTGTTTTTTGGTAGCTTAAAAGACAACCTCACTATTAGCGCATGGCATGCTAAAGATGAGCAAATTATTAGCGCATGCGAAAAAAGCCAGTTATTCGAGTTAATCAACTCTCACCCCGATGGGTTTGACCTACAAGTTGGTGAGCAAGGTCGCTTGCTATCTGGCGGCCAAAAACAAGCAATTGGTATAGCGCGCGCACTAATAAACGACCCCCCTATTATGCTGTTAGATGAGCCTACCTCATCGCTTGATCACAATAGTGAAAATAAAATTATTCAAAATTTAAAAACCGCCACCCAAGACAAAACCTTAATTGTAGTTACTCACCGCTCGTCTTTACTTTCGTTGGTTGATCGCATCATCGTGCTCGATAACGGAAAAATAGTTGCCGATGGGCCTAAACAAAAAGTAATTGCCGCACTGAATAATCAAACAGTGGAGCAAGCATCATGAGCGACAATAAAAAGCCACTAGAGCAGCGCTCTTTTGAATCGGTAAGTAAAGCAATAGAAGCACGTAAAAAAGGTAAGCCTTCGATCTTTAATCGCTTATTTAAAGGCTGGCTTTCGCCTCCTGAATCACAAGATTGGGTAGTCGATGCGCAGTGGGAAAAAATGCAGCAAGAGCCTGCCAGCGCACGTTTTTTGTTATACCTCATTTGCATTGCATTTATTTTGCTTACAATTTGGGCAGGCTTTGCGCCACTCGATGAGGTAGCTCGTGGTGAAGGACGCGTTATCCCATCAAATAAATTACAGTTAGTGCAATCTTATGATGGCGGTATGGTAGAAAAAATAAACATTCGAGAAGGGCAAATTGTTGAAGAAGGTGACGTATTAATAAAAATCGACCCTACTCGGTTTATTTCAAGCTTTAGAGAAAACCAATCTAAAGTGCAATCACTCACTGCAAAAGTAGCCAGGTTACAAGCCCTTACCAGAAAAGAAGATCTCGTTTTTCCTGATGAGCTTGTTAAGCAAGTACCCGAGGCGGTCGCTCATGAGCGCTCAATATATTTAAGTAATCGCCAAGAATTAGAGCAGCAAGTGGCAATTCATAAACGCCAGCTAGAACAACGCAGACAAGATCACATTGAAGCAAAAGCCGCTTTGCAACAACACACTAGCGCTCTAAGGCTAAGTAATCGTGAGCTGCAAGTAACACGCCCACTGTTAAGAACCGGTGCTGTATCTGATATAGACATCATTAGGTTAGAGCGTGAAATAGTTGATTTAAACGGCGAAATAAACCGCACTAAAGCCGTTATTAACCGCAGTTTATCGGCTATCAACGAAGCTAAAAACAAAGTAACAGAAGTTGAACTTGCGATGATCAACCGCTGGAACAACGAGCTTTCGGAGGCATTGCTGCGTTTAGAGTCGATAAAAGAGACCGAATCAGGGCTTGCCGACAAAGTGGCCCAAACTGAGATAAAATCACCGGTTAAAGGCACGGTACAGCGTTTATTGGTTAATACCGTAGGCGGCATTTTACAACCCGGCAGTGACGTTTTAGAAATAGTCCCTTTAGACGATCAACTTATTGTTGAGGCAAAAATACCGCCGAAAGATATTGCCTTTTTACGCCCTGGGCAGCCCGCCATGATTAAATTTAGCGCCTATGATTTTGCGGTATACGGCGGACTAGAAGCCGAGGTACTGCATATAAGTGCAGATACAATTACCGACGACAGAGAAAATACTTTTTATTTAGTGCAATTAAAAACCACTAAAAATAACTTTTCAGAAGAGTTGACTATAATTCCAGGAATGACCACACAAGTGGATATTATTACTGGTAAAAAAACCGTCTTGGAATATTTACTTAAACCCGTACTCAGAGCTACATCGCAAGCAATGACAGAACGCTAAACTGAATTTATTGGAGTAAATTAATGCGTCAAAGTATATTTGTTACACAACCCGAACTTGAATCGAGCCACTGGCGAAGTGCGTTTGCAGGTTGTGTAATATGCACCAAAGAACCAAAACAAATTAATGCATCAAGTATTATATGGGTTCTGGCGGGCACTTCGGGATGGCTTGAACTGGTAAAAAAATATGCCCAAAAACGCTTGCCAGTTATTGTAATGACCACAAATCTAGAAATAGAGGAACTTAGAGCAGCCCTGCAAGCGGGCGCAAGAGGCTATGTAGAAGCACTTGCATCTAAAGTAATATTACAACAGGTACTTGAGACTATTTGCTCAGGCGGCCTGTGGTTACCTGGGCAGCTACTATCTAATATTGTTGGGGCACTAAGTCAGCAGCAAATAAATTACACCCAAGCCTGCGATATTCAAAGCTTAACTAAACGCGAACGCCAAGTTGTTGATATAGTTATAACAGGGGCAACCAATAAACAAGCCGCTGAGTCACTAAATATTACAGAGCGGACAATTAAAGAGCACATGAGCTCAATTTTCACTAAGTTAAAAGTGCGCGACCGTATACAACTTATGTTAGCAGTTAAAGGTAACTAGCTTAAGCTGAAATAATAAAACCTTCGCCAGTTATAGTTAACCTAATAAACAAAGGCTTATAGGTTAAATACTGAATTGCATTTACCTATTCACCGCCATTATTAAACCACTCCCCTTTAATTAAAGAGTCGCTTTACGACTCTTTAATAACTCCATCAAAGCCAAGATTAACCAGTGTATCTATATCGTCTTGGCTTGTTACGCCCTGTGCGACCACTTTAATACCAATAGAATGTGCTAATGTACAAACACCGCGTAAGAAGGTTTGATTGTCTTGGCTGTAACTAATGTTATGCGCGTAAATGCTGTCTATTTTAAGCATTTCTAAGCCAAATTCTTGAATGTTCTTAATCTTAGTAAATTCAGGTCCCACACGTTTAAGTGCCACTTTAGCGCCCATACAACGCACCTGCTCACAAAATTCCTTAAATATATCTTTTTCGTTTACGACAATGTTTTCGCGTATATCAAAACATATATTTTTTGCCAAATCAGGAAAGGCAGACACATAGGTTAATACCGAGGCAAGCGCGGTATCATCCATTAATGTTTGCGCCGAAAGCTCTACAGCAATCAATTCATTTGGCGGCGCTTCACCGTACTGTTTAACAATTTGCTTGATTAAACTCCAATCCAAACGTGCTAATAGGTTTAAGCGATTAGCCCATTGATAGTAGTAGCTTGATTTATAATGTTGGCCGCCAAATTCTAAACTTAAACTAAGCTGGTGCTGTAACAAGGTGTCGTTAAAACCCATAACCTCTAAACAATTTAACTGTATAGTTTTTTGCTCAAGCGCATCCTCAATAGCCTTTTGCCAGCCAGTAGAGTCATCAAAAATTTCACTCTTTTGTTTATTATCAATGACTTTTGCTTGCACCCCAGGTTTGTTACCTGCTGTTTTTAATAAACCATCTACACGGCGTAATAAATCAAATCGGGTGTCGTTTTTCTCAATGTAGGTACAACTGTGTACAATGGCCAAATCAATATTTTTGTATTCATCAACAATCGATTTATGCAATGCGGTTATTTGCTCGCTAAGCGCTTGAATATCATCAGTATCGCTAAACAACACAGTAAAGTCGGTATGTGATATACGCGCAATATAGTTTTCTGAAAAGTGCGCCTGATTCGACTCTAAAAACTGCGTTAACACCTGAGAAAAACGGCGCAAAAAGTTAACCATTTCTACACGGCTAATCGATTCACTTATTTTATCTAAATTAACCACCCTAAATAAAAACAAAGCACCATGGGCATGATCTTTCACTTTTTGTAAATGAGCCTCTAATGTGGCACTAAAATACTCTCGATTGGCAAGCCCTGTTAGCTCATCGTGCTGGGCTTTAAAACGCAACTCCTCTAAGCGTTTATTATCTTCTTTTATAATGCGACTAAACCGTGTCGATAATAAATTCATCGACTGCACAAGGCGTGCAAACTCAAAGGTTTTTGGCACTTTTGATTTAATGAAACGCTTATCGCCAAAGGCGTTAGCTTGGTACACCACATCATCAAGTGGCGTTAAAATTCTACGTAATAAATACGCACTTATGGCACAGGCAAAAAAGGCCACCACTAAAAAGCTAAAAAACAGTTTAAGGGCGCTTTCCCACAACGCTTGCTCAGCATATTGACTGTGGCTTTCAACAAATAAGGTGCCAAATTGCTGCCAACCGTTGTTAACCTGCCCTACACCTGGCTGAACATTTAGCCCATATACCGCTCTAAACCAAGCTGGTGCGGTATTTTCTAACGTGTCGGTAAATACGCGCTTTACAATAACCTCACCATTTGGGTCTTGCAGTTCTATGCGTTTGTAGTGGCCGGTATCAAAAGTGGCCGATACTAAAAGCTCAAGCTCTACAGGATCTTTTTCAAGCTGACTAATCATCAGCGCTAAAGAGCTGGCATTATCAACATTTTTTAAATACAGCTGCGTAGAAAAATAGTTTCTAGCAGAGTTAGTACTTATTAACACGCTACTTATAAAGCCAACAAAAATCACCACCAGCAAGGTGATCCACAGCTCTTGCCTAAGAGTGATTTTTCTTTTTTTGAAAAACTTAAATAAGGAAAATGACGCCATTACCACATAACCCCTTCTTGTGATGTCTGCTCCAAAATTTTACGCCAACGCGATAGCCTTGCTGTCGGGCTGGCTACACTTTTAGTCGAGTTATTTGCCCATAAACCTTGGCTGTTAAAACTAAATACCGGGCTTAAATCAACGCGTTTTGCTGCAGGTAACACTTTTGTTATTAAACTATCTAAAATAAGCGGCTGAGCATTAGGCGTAGCAAAGTAGCCTAATACCATGTGTGCTTGTGTTTTGTTTGTACCAGCAAGCTTAGCTTTTACATATATAAGCCTAAGCTTGTCGTCGCTTACGCCTAAGGCGCGTAAACTAATGTATTTAGCAATGGCATAATCTTCACAATCACCTAAACCACGGCCAAGAGTTTCTAATGGCGTAGCCCAATAGTCGTTTTGCTTCCAAAGCTGTATATCGGTTTGGTATCGAAGATTGCGTGCAAAAAAGTCGTTAACAATTAAAATTTGTTGTTGTTCTGGTTTATTTTGGGTGCGCACCAACATAGTTTGCCAATTACGCGCCACAGTGACTCGCGCAGGGCCATATTTTTGCCCCATTAATTCTATAAAGGTATTAAATTGAATAGTTAAACGGCTCGCAAACACGCCGCTTGAAAGTAAAAAAAATAGCAGTAAATAGCGCAAATTGCTTTTGCACCAAAAAAATAGCTTATTTGAGGAAAGAGTGGGCCTAAGTGTCATTCACAGCCCAAAAAAAGAAAAATTAAAAACATACACCAAACGCTACACTACTTGTTCAAATATTATTCGTAACAACAGCATAGCACTCAATATAAAAGGATGAGATATTTTGTATGTGTTTTTTTACTAGATTTAAATTTTAACTCGGTCATTTCAACATTGCTTAATACATTAACTAACGTATTGAACCATCGTTGTATTTAAAGCTGATTTATCAAACCCTAGATTTACAGAAAAACGCTCCCGTAAATAGCAAAGTTATGTATTGCTATACGAGTATATTCCACGCGTTTAACACTAAAACCAGCTGCTAAAATAGCAGCTTAATGTAGCTTTACTATTTAAAGTACTGGCCAGTTACTTAGTAGTAGGTCACTTTTTTAACTTCTCGCGGCTTAATTTCACCTATGTATAAGTCGTGGACGCGCTTCATGTTTAGCTCAAGCTCGGTAACGTATACATCGTCAACTGAGTAAGTTTTAATAATTTGCGCACCTTTAATTATGCCCTGCACTTTACTTTCCATGTAATCGTTTTGAGCAATAGCACCTGCTACAGACGTGCCCGCTGTAATTTTTTGCCCATAAACTTGCTCAGTCAGTTCACGGTACGCCTCAAGCTTAGAGGCTTTAATTGCCATTAATTGCTTTTGTGATTTATTAGCCCCTTGCTGCAAGCTAATAGGTGCATAACCAACCGCTTTAAGTATGGGATAATTATTTGGCTCTACATATTTGTACTCAACATGTTTATCAAACACGTTGCTGCAACCGGCAAGGCCAAGGCCTGCTAAAGTAAGTAATATAATTGCACGCATTTATTTGCACCCTTTAAACTAATTGCGCAAATAAATGCAGGTTTAATGCCATTTGTTATAAAGTCCTCATATTGGTGCAGTCCTTGCTTAGCTAAAGCGTAATTAACTAATTTTATGTGGAGTACCAGTATGAATACGTTTTTATCATCACTATTTGCAGGTGTTACTAGCGCTGCATTATTAACGTTTTCTGCCAGTACTTACGCACAATGGTTTGAATCTACCGGCCATGCACAAATACAAAATGGCGACATAAGCAGTGCTAAATCGGCCGCGATTAAAGATGCAATTACACAAGCATTAGTGTTTTCTGGCGCCCGGGTTAGCTCGGTACAGACCTTGGTAGATGGCGTGCTAACGCAAGATCAGCTAAAAATTAGTAGCCACGGCGAAATACAAAAAATAGAGCTGGTGAGCGAGCAACGCCAAAATCAACAATTTGCCATTACGCTTAGGCTTGATGTATTTGCCCAAACAGAGCAATGCCCACAAAGTAACTTTAATAAATTTGTTGCTGTAACCCAAAGCCAGCTTGTTCATCGTGAGCATGCCTTAATGGGTCAAATATTTGACGTAAATAAAGCCATTAGTAAAAAGTTATTTAGTGCTTTGCAAAGTACAAAAATGAGCACCCTGCCCGTTGCTTACTACAATAAAGCAATTAATGTAGACAATTACTTTAATCAGCAGCACGATTACTCAAATGCACAACTAGAAGAGCTTTCAGCCAGAAGCAACGCGCAATATGTTTTATTAAGTCAAATAACCAATTTAGCGCCAAGCGATAAACTCAATAACGACTACGCCTTTTGGCAAGACGAAACTTACCAGCGCAGCTACGCTATTGAGTTTATGTTGTTTGATGGCACCACGTACGAACAATTATGGCAAAACAGCTATCATACCCAAGCTGTATGGCCATTTGAAAAAACAGCCATAGTTGATGTAAATAGTGATAGGTTTTGGCAATCACCTTTTGGGCAAAGTATTAGCGATATAAATCAAACGGTCAGTTACGATATACAAGCGGCTATGGCGTGTTTTCCTACTAAAGGTAAAATAATGCACATGGAAAACAACAAATTAGTGATAAACCTAGGCACAGTTCATGGCCTTAAAAAAGGCCAACTATTAAGCATTGCGCACCATAACTACTTAACCGATGCACAAGGCAATACTATGCCGCATACCATTACCACGCTTAACACCATTGTGGTTGAGCAACTTTATAAACAAAGCGCAATTGCTGTAAGCCTTAACGACAAGCCTTTGCCTGGGGTACAAATAAACGATGTGGTAGAGGTTGCAAGCCAAGAACGCTAAATAAGCGCCCGCTTTAAATTTGGGTGCTCTGCCAACCACTGGGCTAATTGCTCAACGCCCGCCAAACGCGGGTAGTGTTTTCTGCAAGCAAATACCACATTACGTTGCTGATTAGGAAAAATAGCTAAATAATCAATCCCTACACGCTGTGTACACGCAAGCTTGGGCACAAATGTCACCCCGTCATCTATTGCCACCAGCGCCAATAAAGTTTCTAAACTATTGCCCTGATATTGGTTCGACACATCCACTCCCGCAGCAAAACAAAACTTTTGGGCTTGATCTTTAAAGCAATGACCATCACTTAACATTAATAGGCTACAACTTTGTAAATCGCTTAGCGCTACTTTTTTACGATTAGATAATGGGTTATCGGTTGAAACAGCAACCATAAAGTCTTCTTTGTACACGTTAACCGTATGGTAGTTTTTAAGCTCGGGAACATCGGCCAAAATTGCAAAGTCGAGCTCGCCGTTATCAAGCGCCTCTAGCATAGTCGCTGTTTGCATTTCTATAAACGAAAAGTGGCTCTCGCTAAACGCCGCTTTCATAGAGGTCAGTAAAGCGCTGAGTAAGTACGGCGCAATAGTAGGAATAATACCAATTCTTAGCTTACCTTGTAGCGGCCCGTTCGAAGTAGCCGCCAGCTCTTTTAAGATTTCTGTTTGCTCTAAAATAACGTTTATTTGTGTCAACAAACGTTCACCTTGCGCTGTTAATGTAACTTGCTTAGTTGAGCGGTCAAATAAAACAACATTAAGCTCTTGCTCAAGCTTTTTTACTTGCCCACTTAGTGTAGGCTGGCTAACAAAACAGGCATCGGCCGCTTTGCGAAAATGCTTGTGGTGCGCTATTGCTTTTACATACTCTAAATCTTTTAAGTTCAAATTCATCTCCACCTGATAGGCTACACCTATTAGTTTAATACAAACAAACGATTGGAACTATATTTAAATTCTCGCCATAATGGCTCCAACAAATCAAGAGGAACAAACTATGTTAAAGAATATTGAAGGTCAAACAATCCCAAGCGTTACATTTGCAACACGTCAAAACGACGAATGGAAATCAGTAACCACAGACGAAATTTTTACAGGCAGAACCGTTGTTGTGTTTTCACTACCGGGCGCATTTACGCCAACCTGTTCATCAACTCACTTACCACGCTACAACGAGTTAGCCGGTGTACTTAAGCAAAATGGCGTTGATGAAATTGTATGTGTATCAGTAAACGATACATTTGTAATGAACGCATGGGCAGAGCATCAAGAAGCGCAAAACATCACATTATTACCTGATGGCAACGGCGAATTTACTGACGGCATGGGCATGTTAGTAGATAAAAACGATTTAGGCTTTGGTAAGCGCAGCTGGAGATACTCTATGCTAGTTAAAGATGGCGTTATCGACAAAATGTTCATCGAACCAGATTTACCAGGCGACCCGTTTGAAGTTTCTGATGCAGACACAATGCTTGACTACATCAACCCAAAACAAACTAAGCCAGAGCCAGTAACCGTATTTACTAAACCTGGTTGCCCTTTCTGTAAAAAAGCAAAAGAGCTACTAACAGAAAAAGGCTACGCATTTGAAGAAGTTGTTATGGGTGCAGGCGCTACATTAACAAGCCTTAAAGCAATCACTGGCCGTGACACTGTTCCACAAATATTTATTGGTGGACAACACATTGGCGGCTCAGACGATTTAGAAAAATACTTTGCTTAATTAAGTAAAAAGATAGCAGGGGCGTACACGCCCCTCTATATCAATCTCATCGCTCAGATTGAAAATAATAAAGGATACCACTATGAAAGAATTACAAACCGATGTTGTTGTTATAGGTGCAGGTACTGCAGGCTTAAGCGCATACCGTAACGCAAAACAATTCACCCCTAACGTTTTAATGATTGAATCAGGCCCGTACGGTACTACCTGTGCACGCGTTGGTTGTATGCCAAGTAAATTACTTATTGCCGCAGCCGAAGCCGCGCATTCAATTGAAATGGCACCTGCATTTGGTGTACATAGCTCAAAGCCAAGAATAGACGGCAAAGCAGTTATGGCACGTGTTAAAAGCGAACGAGACCGCTTTGCAGGATTCGTAGTAGAAGCCGTAGACGACATTCCTGATGAAGATAAAATTCGTGGCTACGCCAAGTTTTTAGACGCCAACCGCGTACAAATTGACGATGACATCATTATTACTGCTAAACGTTTTGTTATTGCCACGGGTTCGCGCCCATCATACCCTGGCGTGTTTAATAACTTTGGCGACAAACTTATTATAAACGACGATGTATTTGACTGGGACGACCTACCAGAGTCAGTGGCTGTATTTGGCCCAGGCGTAATAGGCCTAGAAATTGGCCAAGCACTTAGCCGCTTAGGCGTAAACGTAAAATTATTTGGTGTTGGCGGCGCAATTGGCCCACTTACCGACCCAGTAATTAAAGACTATGCAAACACTGTTTTTGCTGAAGAATTTTTTGTAGATACCGACTCAAACGTATCTGACATGATGCAAGTTGGCGATAAAGCCCAGCTTACTTACACCGATAAAGACGGTGCTAAACACACCGAGCAATTTGACTACGTACTTGCAGCCACAGGCCGAGTACCCAATGTAGACAAGCTAGGTTTAGAGAATACCGGCATAGAGCTTGATGAGCGCGGTGTGCCACACGCCGACCCGCACACTATGCAATGTGGTAACTCAAATATATTTATAGCGGGCGATGCCAGCAATATGATCCCCCTGCTACACGAAGCATCTGATCAAGGCACCATTGCCGGACAAAATGCTGGGCGCTTCCCCGATGTACGCATTGGCCTTCGCCGCGCTAAAATTGCCGCAGTGTTTAGTGACCCACAAATAGCAATGGTTGGCGAAAGCTTCAAACAAATTACAGACCGCCTAGGTGAATGTGGTTGCTTTGAAGTAGGCGAAGTGAGCTTTGAAAACCAAGGCCGCAGCCGAGTAATGCTTAAAAATAAAGGCCACATGCGCGTTTACGCAGAGCAAGGCACAGGCTTATTTTTAGGTGCAGAATTTATTGGCCCACAAGCCGAACACCTTGCTCATTTATTAGCATGGGCTGTACAAAACAAAATGACCGTACCAGAAATGCTGGATATGCCATTTTACCACCCAGTAATTGAAGAAGGTCTACGCACGGCCCTACGCGATTTAAATGCCAGACTTAAATTTGGCCCAGATATTATTAACAGCTGTATGGAATGCGGACCAGGCGCTTAACTTTTATACAGTAATAAAACAAATACATACTTGCTAACAAAAAGCCAAAACAGTCGTTTTGGCTTTTTTATGCGCTTTTTTAACGCTAATACCCATTGTATTAAATTATGAGGTATTGATAGCAACAGATAAACAGAGTACATACAAAGGCATAATTTTCGATAGGCATATGTTCTACTTAAAAATTTATAACGCCGTTTACGCTTTATTTAGCACGTTTGAATGACTAAATTTTTAATTCGATTGCTATAACCTCTCAAAAATTATTTTAGCTGTTACACTTATTTGATAACTCAATCACAACAAGATGGAAAAGCTATGCCCAATAATAAATTTAGACTAGTCACCCGCAGCGATTTTGACGGCTTGGTATGTGCCGTACTGCTCAAAGACTTAGACCTAATTGATGACATTTTATTTGTACACCCGAAAGACATGCAAGATGGCAAAATAGACATAACTGCAAACGACATTACAACTAACCTACCCTACGTTGCTGGCTGTCATATTGCATTTGACCATCACTTAAGCGAAACCGTACGTAACGCAAGCGATATTAAAAACCACGTAATTGACCCTAAAGCCCCTTCTGCTGCACGCGTTGTTTATGATTATTATGGCGGCGCAGAAAAATTTCCAAACATCAGCACAGACATGATGGAAGCGGTAGATAAAGGCGATGCAGCGCAGTTCTCAAAAGACGAAATACTCAACCCAACAGACTGGGTATTAATGAACTTTATCATGGATGCACGCACAGGCCTTGGCCGCTTCCGCGAGTTTAAAATTTCAAACTACCAATTAATGATGAAGCTAATTGATGCCTGTAAAGATCAAAGCATTGAAGATATTTTAAAAATGGAAGACGTAGCCGAACGTGTTGCGCTTTATAACGAGCATAACGAAAAGGCCAAAGAGCAAATAGCACAATGCGCAACCGTGCATAAAAACCTTGTGGTGCTAGATTTAACTCAAGAAGAAACTATTTACGCCACCAACCGTTTTGTAATTTACGCCATGTACCCCGACTGCAATATATCAATTCACAAAATGTGGGGCCTTAAAAAACAAAACGTAGTATTTGCCATAGGCAAATCAATCACCAACCGCAGCTCAAACACCAATGTGGGCGAGTTATGCCTTAAATACGGCGGTGGCGGCCACTTAAACGCCGGTACCTGCCAAGTAGAAACCAGCAAAGCCGAAGCGGTGCTTGGTGAGCTGATTGATACGATTACGAGTGATGGTTGAGCTGTAAGCTGTAAGCTGTAAGCTGTAAGCTGTAAGCTGTAAGCTGTAAGCTGTAAGCTGTAAGCTGTAAGCTGTAAGCTGTAAGCTGTAAGCTGTAAGCTGTAAGCTGTCAAAATTTTAAAGCGAGTAGATTTATATTTACTCGCTTTTTTATACGTAGTTATAAGAATTACTGTTTTACTAACACTTCAACTCAGTAGTTATTGGCATCTTTGGTTTTTTAAGGGCGGCTTTGAGCTATAAGCGGACGATTGGGTAAACTCGTTGTTGGACAGAAACGTGTTAAATCTGATGCTTTAATACGTTACTGTCAAATTAGGCAAAGTATGTGGATTTCTGTTTGTTAGGCTTTTGTACTGCACCACTGGACTTCCCACAGAAATCATCAAGCATTCTGAGAAGCTAACAGCGAAAGATGAGCAAACCCGATTATAAGTTTAACAAGCGCATTAAATCTGACGCCCTACATTGTCCGATTTTTTTGCTTAAAAGAAAATGACGCAAAAAAGTGTCCAACATGTTCCGCAGTTTATGCGGGCGTTAGCAGTCGATATGAAATTTCGCATAATTAGAAGCATTGAAGCACATATTATTAAAGATCGTGTACCAACTGAGTACAAGAGCTTAGCGGCAGCTTGTGAATCTCAGTTTTCTGAAAAATGTACTTTGATTACTTTTCCACATAATAGAAAAGATGTGATAAAAAGTAACCTTACAGAAAAAGCATTAAAAAAGTTTGGAGAGCCGAGCCAAGATACTTTAATAGTTGTTGGAGGCTGTTTTTCATTAGAATCTGTTGAAAAATTAAAAAAGTACAATGCCGTTTTTCTTGCTCTATCGGAATTCTCATGGACAGATGAGCGGTACACGTTAATAAAGGCAGGCGAACCTAGGTAAAGTCAACTGCTAAGAAGTCGTTTAAAAGGACAAAAACAGTTGGCTTTTAACGAGTCGTTACGAACGTCCGGAAATGGCACTGAGCCGAACTTCGACAAAGAGCGAATTACGGACATGGAGCTAATCTTCATTGTTAAATAATATTATGCTATACCATTATAATGACTCTTTATTTTATAGGGATTTGAAATAACAAATGATGAGAACTTTTTTATTGTGTTGCAGTTTAATCATTGCGACGTCTGCTTATGGAAATATGCCATCCTATTTCAACGAAGACATTGATAGCGAGTACAGAGAGCTGCTTAAACATGCGGACAAGATGCTTCCTCAAACGGATAAACAGCTAGCATACCTTCCTTCATTCTTTCCATTTAGTCTGTTGGATGTTCGCCCAACCAATTTCGTAAATAATAATGACAAGCAAGCCTTTGCAAATTTTAATTTTGGGGTATTAGGAAGTAGGTTCCTGAATATTAATAAGAAGCAACTTTCTAATTTGCCAAGCATCTCAATATGCAAGGAGCAAAAATGTAAAAAAGAACGAATTGAGCTGATAAAGCAGTTTTTAGTGGATTCAAAGAGTGAAGTTGAAATGTTGAGACAAAATACAAATCTTTATATTGTCCAGCAAACGGCACCACATGTTTTTCGCATAAATAACACGTTTTATAGTCCAACGCAGCTTATTACCTACTACCCATCCAAACAAGCAGGATTTATCCCGTCAGGTGACTATAGGTTATCCAAGCCTGAAGAAGCTCCCAAAATGTTGGCATTATCTGAAGTTACTAAGGCTCTGAGAGAGGTGATGGCTAAGTATAATGTTGCTGCAATCACGAGAGTAAACGAAGAGAGTCTCAACATAATCTTTGGAGGTATAAGCGATAACCATTGGGGAATCGTAATTAACCATAAATCAACTATTCCAACTTCTGGTGATTATAGCCATATAGGTTTGGAATTCGATATTGTTCAAAAAGTTTCTGATAGCAGTTTTTACTATCAGACTAACTAATGGCTGTTATTGGCACTACCCAGCCACTCGGCAACATAAAATATTGATAATAATTGGTAAGGTATTTTACTGTGTCGGATGGCGCTTCGCTTATCCGACCTACGCAGGCACAAAAGAGTTACTAATATTGCATTAGGTTTTTGGTTGGTAGCCCCTGCAGGAATCGAACCTGCAACTGCCCCTTAGGAGGGGGCCGTTATATCCATTTAACTAAGAGGCCGCATCGAGCTTACAGCTTACAGCTTACAGCTTACAGCTTACAGCTTACAGCTTACAGCTTACAGCTTACAGCTTACAGCTTACAGCTTACAGCTTACAGCTTACAGCTTACAGCTTACAGCTTACAGCTTACAGCTTACAGCTTACAGCTTACAGCTTACAGCTTACAGCTTACAAAAATTATAACGGCATCTTGTTTTTCATATCAAGCTAAAATTAACTTAATTGCTTGATAAATATATATCTTCTTTGTTTAACACGTACAGTGGTATGAGTTTTCGGCTGCTTGCTACAATATGTTTACTATGGACATTTATAACGCGGGTATTTACTGCTACGCCATTTGGGCGGTAAATTAACGTACCTGCTAATACATAGTTAGCCATGCTGCTTTCGCTTAGCTTTTCTATATCGCGAGATAACACAAAATCGCCTCTATTTGATACATCAATGTTGTCCATGGTTTTAAAATCTACCACGCCGTAGCCAAATTTTTGCAGCTGATGAATAAACGTCTCTGCTAATTGATTACCCAACTGATTACTTTTATTAAGCGATGCGTCTAAATCTACAATGGTGGTAACCGCTATGTTGATGCTGTTGTTATCGGGCGCTTCGGCTTCAAGCGTATCGACTAAATCCAGCGCCATTTGCTCTACATAGTTTGCCAGCGTTTTGTGGTGTTTTAGCGGTGTAAACTGCCTTACTGTGTCGTACTCACTTTGCTGCTGCACAGATTGGTTGGCATACATAGGCTTTGATTGGCTACTTTGCGTTACCACGGTGTAATCTGAGCGCGTGTTTATGCTTTCGTTATGCTCATTATTTTGCGTTATTGAACAGCCAGTTAATACTAACGTTGCCATTAGCCCCGCTATAGCAGATAGTTTGTAAAACATGGTCAACCTCACTCGCTGGCTTGTTTAAGCATAATTCCGTCGGTGCGATAGCTACTGTTTAGCGCATCAACCACTGATTGAGGGATAAACCCTTGCGCACTGCCCACTACCGCTTTACTTTTAATGCCCACTATTCGTGCATTTACCAGTACGCCACCTTGGTGGCTCACAAGTGTTCCTGCTAATACGTAATTAAAGTTTTGATCTTGGTTTAGCTCTAGGTAGTCGCGGCTAAATACAAAGTCGCCTGCGGGGGTTACTCGCATATAATCAGTGGTTTTAAAATCGATAACCGGTACTCCAAAACTATGCAGCTCGTGCATAAAGCTTTCGGCTATTTGGTTACCTAACAGGCTTCCATCGCTGTAGTCATCATCTAAAAACACAAAGCTAGAAACGGCAAGTGGCGTTTTGTCGTTTACGTATTGCAGGTTTTCGACCATGTCTTGCATTATCCCACGCACATAATGGTTTATATTTTTGCGTTTTGCAGGGGCACTTTTGGTGTAGTTACTTTGCTTGTTTAAATTAGACTGAAATAACGCTTCATTTGGTGCAGGTGCTTTTACCGCACGCTGCTCTGAAACAAGCTGGGCTGCATTGTCTTGCTCAACCTGCTCCGGCTCTGAATGTAGCGAATTTAACATTTGCGAACAGCCAAAGCCTAATGGCAAACATAGGGTAATTAATAGGTTTCTCATGGTGTGCTCCAGATTAATATTCGCTGCGGTACAAAGAGCCGTCACGCTGCTGAATTTTTTCGTTTCCCCACATTACATTTATAGGGATTTCTGTGCTGCCTGCCGACAGTACTTGCTTGTTTTCAATATTAACGAGTCGTGCATTAACTATGTAAGCATGCTGTTGGCGCGTTACAGTGCCGGTGATGACTAAGTCAATATTTTGGCGATTGCGTAATTTACTTAAGTCGCGGCTTAATATGCTGTCTGCGTTTTGCGCTAATATAAGGTTATTGCCAAGGCGGTACTCAACGGTATGATAGCCAAGCTGGGTAAATTGCGTTAATAAGCTTTCTTGAATTTGTAAGCTCAAACCCGAGGCCTGCCCTGCTACTAGCTTAGTATCTAAAGCATCCGCATAAAAAAAGCTACTCACACCAATGCGCGCATTGGCATTTAAAGCACCATTTACATGGTTAAGCTGCGAGGCTAGATTTGCTACATACTCGTTAACGGTATAGGGGGCCATTGCTGCTTTTGGCGCGTCAGTAGGCACACTCAGCTCTGGGGGCGGAACCAAGTTGCAAGCAGTTAAATTTAACAATACTAAAGGCAGTAAAAGGCGCATAGTTGCCGTCCTCTTCAAAACATACCGAGGATAAAGCAATTATTATGCCTAATTAACCTAAACTCTGGATAATAAACCTATCTCTAGCCAGAGATAATAAATTTAAGTATCAAGATAGTTCAATATGCTAGTAAGGCTCTTAACCAGAGTTCAGGTTAATTAACTTTGAGGCGTTTTGACATAGTAAGTGACAAAGCAGTTATTAATTTTTATTAATGACTTACATGCATCCTTTGCTGCTTCTTTTGTTTTAAACGCACCAAGCTTTAATCTATAAAAGGTGTGCTGGTCAATCAGTACTTGCTCGGTATTTACTTCAAGCTTATTTGAGGCCGATTGAAATTGCTTTATAGCCGCTTCAAGTACCGCTTTATTTTTATATGCCCCCACTTGCACAGCAAACAGCGCATTTGTATTTACAACAGCTAAGTGGTTAGTTTGCTGTGGTTTTGGCTGCGCGTTAAGTTGTTTTAATTTATCTACTGTGCGCTGTAATTCACTTTCTAGCTTTAACAGTCTTTCTAGTTGAGGCTTGGTTTGTTGCCACTGCTGCGCTGACTCTTTTAGTACGGCTAAATCATCTTTTTTAATGAGCACCGCCTGCTTTTGGGCCGTTGCGAGTGCGTGAGCACTGTTTGCTAATGCAAAGCCTAAAACTAATGTGGCTAAAAAATCCTTGTAGTGCAGCATAAGTATGTTGTTAATTTGGGTAAGAGTGAGCGCTATTTTAACAGCCAAACAATGCTTAGCAAGTCACGCGTGCTAGGACCTATTGCGCTTTTATACCAATTAGCTTAATTAAGTAATCTATTATGAGGATAGTAAAACGTATTGATAGCTAGGCAAAAAAATTCGCTATTTAGTTGCTCTAAACGAGATTTATTAACGCAGAACGCAACACGATTAGCCCCGTAAAATAATTATTTATTATTGCGGGTTAGTATCACTATTAAAGTTTAATTGGCTTATCGGTGTAGTTACTTACAATGCAGTCGAGCTTATACATTTTAAATACTTCACAGTCGGCTTTGGCATTTTTAAGGTTTTTATAGGAGCCAAGCTTTAAGCGATAAAAGGTTTTATTATTTATTTTTGCGGTTTCTACGTTGGTTAATATTTTATCTCTAAATAGTGGCGCTGCTTTGGTATTTAGTTCTTGCCAAGCTTTGGCTACATCCTGCTTAGAATCAACCGAGGCAACTTGTAATGCAAATACATGTTTAGGGGTATTAAGCTTTATAGTTTGCTTTTGGTTATTGTTAGCAGCTTTGTAAGTTTGCTGACGACGTGGCTTATTACTGGTTGTACGTGAAGGCGTGCGAGTGTAACGGCTACTGTAGGCAGGGCTTGCATTAGATTGTGCAATAGCTTTAGAGTTTATTATATCTATATGATTAACCAGGTAAGTAATTTCTTTTTCAAGCTTTAAAATACGCTCTATACCGGCGCGTGCTTGCTGCCATTGCATTGCTGCATCTTTTAATTGCGCAAGCTCTAGTGCAGTTATCGATACGTAATCGGGCGTGGTGTTAGGTATTTCATTATCAACAGCAGGTTTAGCGGTAGGCGTAATAGAGCACGCCGTGCCAAACGTAAGCGTAAAAAGGCATACAAAAAAGTGTTTATAGTATTTTTTTAATTTAAGCATGTACCCGTTATCCTGAAAGCAGTGCCTGTGCACTTACATTTCAGTTAAACATTCTCACAAGAAAGCGTTTAACTTAGCAATTTAAACAATGAGCGATTTTTGCTCCCGCACGCTAATTTACCTGCATAGATAAAATTAACATGACCCTTCCGTGAGTTTGGCTTTTAATACAACTTTGATGCCAATTAACATAAACTTTACAATATAAATTACGTTATGTTGCTATATAACGCAAGTCAAATTCAGAACATAATTAAGCGTAGACCATCTTTATTACTGGCGTGGTTAAAATTAAGTAAACCCATACCTATTTTGGTATTAATAATTGAGCACTAAAAAAGGCGCCTAAACAGGCGCCTTGGTGGGTAATTTAATAAAACCTAAATTAACGATTTAATAAATGTTTTTAAATCATCTGCAAACTCGTCGCGGCGCAAAGCAAACTCTATCGTTGCTTTTAAGTAGCCTATTTTGCTACCGCAATCGTGGCTGCGGCCTTTCATTGCGTACGCGTCTACTTTTTCTTGCTGCATTAGCATGGCAATTGCATCTGTAAGTTGAATTTCGTTGCCAGCCCCTTGCGGCGTTTTAGCAAGCAGTGGCCAGATGTTTTCGCTTAATACATAACGCCCTACTACCGATAGGTTTGAAGGTGCTTCATCTACTGGCGGTTTTTCTACCATGTTAATAATTGGCGAGCTTTCACCTTGGTGAAGCTCTACGTCACCTAAATCAACAACACCAAATTTGTCTACTTCGTCCATTGGTACTGGCTCAACCATAATTTGGCTGTGCTTAGTTTCTTCAAAACGGGCGATCATCTCTGCTAGGTTGTCTTTTTTAAGGTCGCTCTCTACGTCATCAACAATTACATCTGGCAAAATAACCACAAAGGGTTCGTTGCCAATAATTGGCGCTGCACAGTTAATTGCGTGGCCTAAGCCTTTGGCTTCGCCTTGGCGTACGTGAATAATGGTCACATCTTTAGGGCAAATTGCCTGTACTTCGGCAAGTAATTGCCGCTTTACGCGTTTTTCAAGCGTGGCTTCTAGCTCAAAGCTGGTATCAAAATGGTTTTCGATAGAGTTTTTACTTGAGTGTGTTACAAGTACAATCTCTTTAACACCTGCTGCTACCGCTTCATTTACTACATATTGAATAAGCGGGCGGTCTACCACTGGGAGCATCTCTTTAGGAATAGCTTTTGTGGCAGGTAACATACGCGTTCCAAGGCCTGCTACGGGGATCACTGCTTTCATCTTGTTCTCCTTAATCTTATTATACTGAAAACGGATATTGGATTGGTTCGTGGCATTGATAGCCTACTACTTCAAAATCGTCTCGTGTTACCCATGTTTCTATATCTTCTAGTGATTTTATGTTTGGGTTAATATTTAATTGCGGTGAGTCAAACGGCTCACGTGTTAGCTGTACATCGCGCATTAACGGTAACTGGTTTTCGTAAATATGCGCGTTAGCAATTTTATGATACGCCTTACCTGCTTTATGGCCGGTAATTTGCGCTACCAATGCCAGTAATACAAAGCACTGAATTTGATTAAAATTAAGCCCTAGAGGCACATCGCAACTGCGCTGATACGATGTTAAATACAGCGTGTCGCCAAGCAGCGAAAACGTATGCGTGTGCATACATGGGCGCAAGCAACCAAGCTCAAACTCACCAGGATTATAAAAGGTAATTATTTCACCTCTGTCATCAATCCCGTTTTTTAAGTTATTTATTACTTTAGCAAGCTGATCGAGCGTTGAGCCATCTGGGCGCTGCCAATTACGCCCTTGCACGCCATAAACGCGGCCCATGTCGTCCTCGCCTTTGCGGTTAGGGTTATTTAGCCATGCGTTATTATCGTTTGCGTTTGCATCCCAAGTTTTACAGCCTATATCGCGAAATTGCGCTGCACTATCGTACCCTCGTAAGTAACCTAAAAGCTCTGCTATAGCGGCTTTGTAGTAACTTTTACGAGTGGTGATCATAGGGAATTTATTATTACCTACATCGTATTCTAAGTCGGCATTAATAACGGTTAAGCAGCGCGTGCCTGTGCGTTTGTTTTCTACCCATACACCTTCGTCAACAATGCGCTGACATAATTTTAAATATTGTTTCATGATCTGTTCTTACTATGCCTTTGCTGCGGTTACAGGTTGCGGTTTTTTGTACGCCCAAATTAATAGCCCTAGGCCACCAATTATCATAGGTAACGAGAGTATTTGACCCATTGAGATAAAATCGGCAAATAGGCCAAGCTGCGCATCTGGTTGGCGGAAATATTCAATACAAAATCTAAATACGCCGTACCCTAATAAAAACACACCGGCTACACTGCCTGCAGGGCGAGGCTTTTTAATAAACCATAATAAAATTAAAAACAGGACTAGCCCTTCAAAAAAGGCTTCGTATAACTGCGATGGGTGACGCGCAAGCGGCCCACCCGTTGGAAATACCATTGCCCATGGCACATCGCTTACGCGGCCCCATAATTCGCCATTTATAAAGTTACCAATACGCCCTGCTAATAAGCCTACCGGAACCAGCGGCACCACAAAATCTCCCACTGCAAATAGTGATTTTTTGCGGGTTTTGGCAAATAGTATAATAGCGGTAATAACCCCTAATGTTCCGCCGTGGAACGACATACCGCCTTGGTCAATTCTAAATAAATATAATGGATTTTCTAAAAAGTAACTAAACTGATAAAACAATACATAACCAATTCTACCGCCTAAAATAACCCCTAGCATGCCGTAAAAAAGCAAGTCGCTAACTTGCTCTTTAGTCCAACCAGAGTTTGGTTTTTCGGCTTGACGATTAGCAAACCACATCGCAAATGCAAAACCAATTAAATACATTAAACCGTACCAACGTACGCTTAGCGGTCCAACAGAAAAAATTATTGGATCGATTTGAGGAAACTCAAGTGCCATAAATAAACCTTTAGCTAAAAACCATTTTAAGTGCGATGAGCACAAGCAACACCGCGAAAATTTTCTTTATTATATTAACAGGTAAATAATGAGTTGCTTTAGCCCCTAAGGGCGCCACAAACCAAGATGTTATTACAATACCAAATAATGCAGGTAAGTATACAAACCCTGCGAACCCATGGGCTAAATCGGTTACCTGCCAGCCTGCGCTTATATAACCAATAGAGCCAAATAGCGCGATAACAATGCCGCTCGCTGATGCACAGCCTATCGCTTTTTTCATATCAACTGAAAAGTAATTAAGCATAGGGGCAATAAGTGCGCCGCCACCAATACCTATTAAACCAGAAAGCGCGCCCATAAGGGCAGAAATGCTCCCTAAAATAACCCCTTTTGGTAGCGGTTTTTCTTTGAGCGATTTACTACGTGATGCCCACACCATTCTGCCTGCAATAAACACAACGCTAATTGCAAACACGCTGCGTAATGCTTGTTCGGGTATTAAACTTGCGGCAAAGCCACTTATTAACGCGCCTAAGCCTACACCCGACATAACCCACGGTGCAATTTGCCACGGCACATTATCATTTTTATGATGAGCCAAGACTGAAGAAGTAGAAGTGAATAAAATAGAGGCAAGCGATGTTGCAATAGAAATAACTAATACGTGATCAGGTGAAGTAACGTCAAACATCAGTAATAAGCTACTTAAAACAGGCACAATAATTAAACCGCCGCCTATCCCTAATAGCCCAGCTAAAAAGCCAACTACACAGCCAAGTAGCGCACAACTGGCCACGAGTAAAGCTAAGTCATACATAGTGTTCTCAAATACCTTTTCGTGCGCCTATATTAAAGGATTATAAAGTTAATAGCATCTTTAAGCGCTGCATTATTTGGCGGTGTAGAATAGATCGCCTAATTGGTGTTCAATCATAAAATTGCGCGTTAAGCGCAGTACCTGTTTAGCGTTCGATTGCACTAAGCACTCTGCGAGTAATTGCTGCATATCGTTAATATTTAAGCGCCTTAAAATCCACTTTACTTTAGTTAACGACGACATGTTCATACTTAAATGCCTATAGCCCATGGCAATGAGTAAAATAGCGCCCTCTGGCTCGCCGCCTAGCTCGCCACATAAACTAAAGGGTAAACGGTGTTTATTACATTCATTCGCTACTTTATTTAATACCCTTAACACACCGGGGTGATATGGGTTAAATAACTGAGCCACGCGCGCATTTGCTCTATCGACAGCAAGTAAGTATTGCGTTAAATCGTTACTGCCTACTGAGCAAAAATCTACTTTTTTAGCCCACTCGTCGAGCATAAATATACTTGAGGGTACTTCAAGCATAATGCCCACTTCTGGGCGCTCCAAATTTTGCTCTGGGTGTTTTTCTGCCAGTTCAAAATAAGCTTGTTCAAATAACGCGAGCGCTTCGTCTACCTCTTCTGTACCGCTGATCATAGGCAGCATTATTTTTAAATTACCTAAGCCCATATTTGCTTTTAACATAGCTTTGAGCTGATCTAAAAATAGCTCTGGATGGTCAAGGCTTATGCGTATGCCGCGCCACCCTAAAAAGGGATTTTCTTCGGTGATATTAAAGTAATCTAAAACTTTATCGCCACCAATATCTAGGGTTCGCATAACCACTGGCGCTGGGTGGTAACTTTTTAGCACCTCCCTATACCAGTTTTCTTGCTCAGCTTGCGATGGAAATTGCCCCTTTTGCATAAACCATGCTTCGGTACGATAAAGTCCTACCCCATCGCAAATATGCGCACTGCTTTGCTCGGTATTAAGCTCAAGCCCTGCATTTAGCATTAAATTTATTTGCTCACCATCTAAGGTAACCGACTGCGCACTTTGCTCTGCTAAAAAGCGGTTATTGAGTAGTTTATCTTGGTGCTTTAACTGTGCGTATTCGTCGAGTAACACTTGCGAAGGAGAAATATATAAACGCCCAGCAAAGGCATCTAAAATCATTGGTTTAGCATCAAATTGCAATAAGGGTAAATCTTCAATACCCCAAATAGCCGGTATTCCCATCGCTCGGGTTAATATAGAGGCATGGCTATTGGCTGAGCCATTCACACTCACTACACCCGCTAAATGCCCGTTGGGTACTTCAGCCAGCATGGCGGGCGTTAAGGTATTCGCAATTAATATGGTATTGGGTGGGTAATCTTTTACTGCGTGCTCTGTGTTTACAAGGTGGTGTAATACCCTTAAACCAATGTCTTTTACATCAACTGCGCGCTCTTTAATGTAGGGATCTTGCATGGCATTAAACTGCGAAATAAGCCGCTCAATAACAATTTTTAAGGCGCTTTTTGCACACCAGCCCTCTTGTAACTGTACCTCAACATTGTGGCCTAAACTTTTCGCATCAAGTAATTGTTGGTATACATCAAATACCGCGAGTGCTTCACGCGGGATTGAGTCACTCAAGGTCATTGACAGGGTATTAAATTCTTTGCGGGTGGCAGCAACGGCTTGTGTAAACAAACGGCGTTGCTCGGCGCTATCGGGATCTTTTTTTAGTTCTATAGATTTAAAATCAAGCTTGGGCAGTACCACAAAGGCTTGGCCAATCCCAATACCTGGCGCACTCGAGACCCCTTTGAGCACTGAGGTTTGGTGTGATGATTCGTCTTGGCGTAAAAGCTCTTTTATTTCAGCATGCGCAAGTTGCGAGGCTAGCTGCGCTGAAAGGGTAATTAAAAATGACTCTTCGTCTTGGCTAAAAACCCGCGCCATTTTTTGTTGTACAACAATAACGCCCAATACCTTTTTTTGATGTACCACAGGCACAGACAAAAAAGCATTGTAACCTTCTTCGTTTACTTCGGGGGAGAGCTTAAAACGCGGATGAGATTTTGCAAAAGCTATATTAATGGGCTCTTCACGCTGGGCTACTAAACCTACAAGCCCTTCGGTAAAACCAATTCTAAACTTACCTACGGCATCGGGGTTTAGGCCTTCGGTTGCCATAAGTACAAAGTTATCCTGGCTGTAGTCGGCAAAATAAATAGAGCAGCACTGGGTTTTCATGGCCTCTTTAACCATTTTCACAAAGCACACTAAGGCACTGTCTAAATTCGCTTGTTGCGAAACAGACTCAGCAATAGTTCTAAGTGTTGCCAGCATTACCTGCTCCTTATTTTATAATTATGCTACTACCTTTTGTGTCGCCACTGTTCTTTATGATGTTCTCTTTTATTAAAAGGCATTGCAAACGGTGCAAACTCTTTCATCACCCGTCTGTATACATCGCGTTTAAACGATACCACTTGCCTTACTGGGTACCAATAACTCACCCAGCGCCAATCATCAAACTCGGGATGATGTGTTTTAAGCAAGTTTACATCTTCATCTTTGCAACGCAGTTTTAATAAAAACCATTTTTGTTTTTGCCCAATACACACCGGACTAGAGTCGCGGCGAATTAATCGCTTGGGTAATTTATAGCGTAACCAATGTTTTGAGCTTGCAACTATTTCTACAT
The DNA here is from genome assembly GCF_042466295.1 of Pseudoalteromonas sp. R86517. NCBI lineage: Bacteria > Pseudomonadati > Pseudomonadota > Gammaproteobacteria > Alteromonadales > Pseudoalteromonadaceae > Pseudoalteromonas > Pseudoalteromonas sp. R86517. The sequence continues at coordinate 650,187 of NZ_JAXHCB010000001.1, read as the reverse complement.
CTTCTGGTCGCAAACCTACTTCTTCGTGTAATTCACGGTACATGGTTTGTTCGGGTGTTTCTCCGTCATCAACACCGCCTTGGGGAAATTGCCAAGAATGTTGACCGTAACGTCTAGCCCAAAAAACCTGCCCCTGATTATTGCAAATTACAATTCCGACATTGGCACGAAAACCTTCGGCATCAATCACCTTAGTGCCTCATTTGTAAGTCGATTTTTAATGATTGTTCCACATTAGCTGCAATTCGGCAAACACTATTATCCCCAAAGTCATCACGCCCTAATCGCACGTTTACTATTTACGCTGTGCATAACGACTTAACCTTAAATGAGCACTGAGTAATTACAAGGATAAAATAACCCTTAATTGACGCAACTTTTAGCAAAAAAAGCTAAGCTATGCCTTGATTATTATGTTTAGTGCTATTTACTCACAGCTTGTGTATAACTTTTGATAAACAAGGCTATTTTGCAAACAAGTCCACAATAGCAGATCTAAAAACTCGCTTTCTCCACAGATTCTGTGGATAAACTTGTTTATATAGTTGTATTTATCCCATATAGAATTTGCTAACTTAATTAAAGCTGAATGAGTTAATTGAAAATATTAAAGCTAGTCAGTCACTTACAGTTAAACTGTGACTTTTTGGGGTGAGCAAAATTACGCCAAACACAGTACGTATAAAAAACAACCAAAAGCAAAGATATCCACCTTACAGGGGTTTTGCTATCATGGCGCTGTTAATTATTCAAGATAAATGAGTAGCATGCGACCAACAAAACCCCATTCAATTAATGACTTAATGCAACGCGTAAACGCTATTGCCGGTTTAACATTAGGGCAATTAGCCTCTCAATACAGCTTTAAAACCCCTGACGACCTATTACGTGAAAAAGGCTGGACCGGGCAACTTATTGAATACGTGTTAGGCGCTACTGCAGGCTCAAAACCCCTCCCCGACTTTGAAGATTTAGGCGTTGAATTAAAAACACTGCCTATTTCGTATAAAGGAAAACCCTTAGAAACCACTTTTGTGTCGGTTACCCCCCTTATAAACGTAACCGGCATGACGTGGCATACAAGCGCTGTGCGTAAAAAACTCAATCATGTTTTATGGCTGCCTATATTGAGTGAGCGCGATATTGCGCCTTTTGATAGAACCATAGGCAGTGGTTTTTTATGGCAGCCTACGCCTGAGCAAGATGCGTTGCTACAACGTGATTGGGAAGAACAAATGGAGTTAATAGCGCTTGGGCGAGTTGATGAAATATCAGGCCATTTAGGGGATGCTATACAAATTAGACCTAAAGCCGCTAATAGCAAAGTAGTTACCGATGCTATTGGTCCAAATGGGCAAACAATAAAAACCTTACCGCGTGGTTTTTATTTAAAAACCAGTTTTACAGGTGAAATATTGAAGCAGCAATTTCAGCTCTGAGCTGTGCAGAAAATATTATGAGTTAAGCAAATCCTGTTTCGCACTACGTGCGCGCGTCAGCAAGCTTAACGCCTACAAAGCATTCTCATCTCTTTGAAAAATTATCAGGCATAAAAAATCCCCGCATTAGCGAGGATTTTATTATCTAAAATTAAAAATAAGATTCTATATAAAATAGAATTACTGACCTTTAACTTCTTTAAGACCGTTGTAAGGTGCTTTAGAACCTAGCGCTTCTTCAATGCGAAGAAGTTGGTTGTACTTAGCAACACGGTCAGAACGGCTCAATGAACCTGTTTTAATTTGACCAGCAGCAGTACCCACTGCTAAATCAGCAATTGTTGCATCTTCTGTTTCGCCAGAACGGTGCGAAATAACAACTGTAAAGCCTGCATCTTTAGCCATTTTGATTGCTGCTAACGTTTCAGTTAGTGAACCAATTTGATTAAATTTAATTAGGATTGAGTTAGCAATACCGTTATCAATACCGCGTTTTAAAATCTTAGTGTTAGTTACGAATAAATCATCGCCTACTAATTGGATTTTATCGCCCATTAATTTAGTTTGGTGCGCAAAGCCATCCCAATCTGACTCATCTAAGCCATCTTCAATAGATACAATTGGGTATTGCTCAGTTAAATCTTTTAAGAAGTAGTTAAACTCTTCTGAAGTGAACTTTTTGCCTTCACCTTTTAGATCGTAAATGTTTGCTTCTTTGTCGTAAAACTCAGAGGCTGCACAGTCCATAGCCAGTGTAATATCTTTACCTAGCTCGTAACCTGCGTTTGCTACAGCTGTTTTAATAGCTGCAAGTGCCGCTTCGTTTGATGCAAGGTTTGGTGCAAAACCACCTTCATCACCTACCGCTGTAGAGTGGCCGTCTGCTTTTAATACTTTAGCAAGGCTGTGGAATACTTCAGCGCCCATACGTAGGCCTTCGCGGAAGTTTTCAGCGCCAACAGGTTGGATCATAAATTCTTGAATATCTACAGAGTTATCGGCGTGCTCACCACCGTTGATGATGTTCATCATAGGTAACGGCATTGAGTAAACACCTGGTGTACCGTTTAAGTCTGCGATGTGCTCGTAAAGCTCAACTTTTTTAAATTGTGCAGCGGCTTTTGCAGTTGCTAGTGATACCGCTAAGATAGCATTTGCACCTAGTTTTTCTTTATTTTCGGTGCCATCTAAATCTAGCATTACTTTATCTACAGCACTTTGCTCTAATGCATTTTGGCCTTTTAGCGCATCCGCAATTTCGTTGTTAATAAAACCAACTGCGTTTAATACGCCTTTACCTAAGTAACGGGCTTTGTCACCATCACGTAGCTCTAGTGCTTCGCGAGTACCTGTTGATGCACCTGAAGGAGCGGCAGCGCGGCCCCAAGAACCATCAGCTAAATATACATCAGCTTCAACAGTAGGGTTACCACGCGAGTCCATAATTTCGCGACCAATTACTTTTACGATTTCTGACATCTTGATTCCTCTATATTCCCAAAATGGTGAGTTCAGCTAACTTTACTACGTTTTATATCTTTTAGTCAGCCCTTTAGACAAAAAAGCCGTGCAATATGCACGGCTTTTTTTAATTACGAAGACGTTTTTTGATGAGTATGAGCAGCTGCTACAAACCCTTCAAATAACGGGTGACCATCACGTGGTGTTGACGTAAATTCCGGGTGGAATTGCGCGGCAATAAACCATGGGTGATCTTTATTTTCGATGATCTCTACTAGTTTTTTATCTTCTGATAAACCGGTAAAGCTTAAGCCTGCTTGCTCTAATTGCTCTACAAAGTTGTTGTTTACTTCGTAGCGATGACGGTGACGTTCAATAATTTCTGTATTGCCGTACACTTCGTGCACCTTAGAACCCGGCGTTAAGTGACATTTTTGTGCGCCTAAACGCATGGTGCCACCTAAATCAGATTTTTCATCACGTATCTCAATGTTACCCTCAGCATCTAACCACTCGGTAATTAAGCCCACTACTGGCGCTTTAGAGTGAATATTAAACTCAGTTGAGTTAGCGTCGGTTAAACCTGCAACATTACGTGCGTATTCAATAAGTGCTACTTGCATACCTAAACAAATGCCTAGGTAAGGTACTTTGTTTTCACGGGCATACTTAGCTGCTAAAATTTTACCTTCAACACCACGGCCGCCAAAACCACCTGGTACTAAAATAGCGTCTAGATGAGAAAGCAGTTCTACCCCTTTACTTTCTAAGTCTTGCGAGTCAACGTATTCAATATTAATGGTTAAACGGTTTTTAAGACCTGCATGTTTTAGTGCTTCGTTAACTGATTTGTATGCATCTGGTAGTTCAATGTACTTACCAACCATACCAATCGTTACTTCGCCAGTCGGGTTAGACTCTTGATAAAGTACTTGTTCCCATTCAACTAAATCAGCTTCTGGTGCGTCAAGGTGGAAACGACGACACACAAAGTTATCTAGCTCTTGTGATTTTAATAGCGCAGGAATTTTGTAAATGCTGTCTACGTCAGGAAGCGAAATAACCGCTTTTTCTTCAACGTTTGTAAACAATGCAATTTTTGCACGTTCATTGTTAGGCAATTTACGGTCTGAGCGACAAATAAGAATATCTGGCTGAATACCTACAGAGCGTAACTCTTTAACCGAGTGCTGTGTTGGTTTTGTTTTAACTTCGCCTGCAGGGCCTAAGAATGGCACTAGCGTTAGGTGAATAAATAGCGCGCGTTCGCGGCCAATTTCTGTACCTAACTGACGAATTGCTTCAATAAATGGTTGTGATTCAATATCACCTACTGTGCCACCAATTTCTACAATCGCAATATCATGACCTTCAGCACCGTCGTATACACGTTGCTTAATGTCATTTGTGATGTGTGGAATAACCTGAATGGTTGCACCTAAGTATTCACCACGGCGCTCACGACGTAGTACATCTTCGTACACTCGCCCTTGTGTGAAGTTGTTGCGGCTGGTCATTTTGGTGCGAATAAAACGCTCGTAGTGACCTAAATCAAGATCCGTTTCGGCGCCGTCTTCTGTAACGTATACTTCACCGTGTTGAATTGGGCTCATTGTGCCTGGGTCAACGTTTATGTAAGGATCCAGCTTTAAAATGGTAACATCTAAACCGCGGGCCTCTAAAATAGCTGCCAATGACGCTGCTGCAATACCTTTACCCAACGAAGAAACAACCCCGCCAGTAACGAAGATAAATTTTGTACTCATGCGAACCCTAGAATATCAGGAATTAAAAGGAATATAACACCCGAGAAAGAGACTCTGGGTATATCATCAAGACGGGGCGAAATTGTACCAAAACAGCGTTGAGCAATCCAGCTAAAAATAGCGTTTAGACGCACAAAAAATGTTCGTTGATTAACATTAGGTTGTACTGAGCTAATCTTATTTCGCTTTTTTAATGGCTTCCCATGCTTCTTCCATTTCGTCAAGCGTTGCGCGCTCTAAACTTTTACCTTTTGCAATTAAATAACCTTGCACTTTTTCAAAGCGTGCCGAGAACTTATCGTTGGCTTGTCTGAGTAGTTGCTCTGGGTCGCGTTTAACATGGCGAGCCACATTTACCGTGGCAAATAATAAGTCGCCTATTTCTTCTGCGGTATGATCGGATGAAGGGTCGTGCTCAAGCGCTTCTTTTACTTCAAGTACTTCTTCACTTACTTTATCAAGTGCCCCGTGGTAGCTTGGCCAATCAAAACCAAGTGCGGCAACACGCTGCTGAATTTTTTTAGCTTTAGTTAGGCTTGGCATATTGGTGGGTATATCTTGCCAAAGTGAGGCTTTGCTTGGCTGTACTTTTGCTGCACGCTCTTGTGCTTTAATTGCTTGCCATTGCTTTGCTAATTGCTCGTCGGTTAATGCTTGCTTAGTGTTAAAAACATGAGGGTGACGGCGGGTAAGTTTACTATTTAGCTCACTAACCACGTCGTTAAAATCAAATAGCTCCTGCTCTTTGGCAAGTTGTGCGTAAAAAACTATTTGAAACAGTAAATCACCCAGCTCATTTTTAAGCTCGTTTAAATTACCCGACTCTATGCAATCGGCCACTTCAAAGGCTTCTTCTAGCGTGTGCGGTACAATCGATTTAAAGTTTTGCTTGCGATCCCACGGGCAACCGTCGGTAGGATCGCGAAGCAACGCCATAATATCGAGTAGTTGCTCAAGTGCGTTACTGTTTGCCATTTTATTGGTTTCGCTTGGCACTGTGCACACCTTCAATTTGATGCAGCTTTGACAAAACCCGGTTTGTGCCCGATAGGTCATGCACTTCTATTTGCATAGTAAATACCGCTAACTGATCAGCCCCAACAGTATTGACGTTCATGTTGATCACATTTACTTTTTCGTTAGCCAGTACAGAGCTAATATCGCGAATTAAACCTGAGCGATCGCTGGCTTCTATTTTTATACTTAGCGCATAAGAGCCGTTTATTTCATCTGACCAACTAACCGATATTACACGCTCTGGGTGCAGCTCTTTTAAGTTGTTAAATGAATCGCAATCTTCGCGGTGTACCCCAATGCCACGGCCTTGTGTAATATAGCCAATTATTTTATCGCCAGGTACTGGGCGACAACACTTAGCAACGTGGCTCATTAAGCTGCCTACACCATCCACCACAATGCCGTTTTTATCGCCAGTTACTTTACTTGGCGCTTTAAAACGAATAACGGGTTCTTCTTCAGTACGATCACTGACAAAGTTAAGCATTTGGTTTAAGCGAACATCGCCGGCACCTATGGCAACCATTAAGTCATCTAGTTCTTTAAAATTAAAGCGCTTAATAGCTGGGTCTAAATCTTTGTAGGTTAAATCTAGCTTTTGCAGTTCGTTATCAAGAATCTCTTTACCGGCGCTTAAGTTTTTATCGCGGTCGAGCTGTTTAAACCAATGATGGATTTTAGCCCTTGCACGCGACGATTTAATATAACCAAGCGATGGATTTAACCAATCGCGGCTTGGATTAGGCTGCTTTTGCGTGAGAATTTCTACCTGATCGCCCGTTGATAGCTGATGTGTAAACGGCACTATTTTGCCAAATACTTTAGCCCCTATGCAGCGGTGCCCTACATTTGAGTGAATGTAGTAAGCAAAATCAAGCGGTGTAGCGCCAACAGGTAAATCGATGATATCGCCACTTGGGGTAAATATATAAACGCGGTCTTCTACAACTTGGTTTTTAAGCTCTTCGGCTAAATCGCCCCCATCAACCACTTCTTCTTGCCATTGCAGTAATTTGCGCAACCAGCTAATTTTTTGCTCATAGCCTGAGCCACGCCCAGGTAAAGCGCCTTCTTTATACATCCAGTGCGCGGCTACGCCTAGCTCTGCATCTTGGTGCATTTCGCTGGTGCGTATTTGTATTTCAACGGTTTTCCCTTCAGGGCCAAATACCACGGTATGAATTGATTGATAGCCATTTTGTTTGGGTGTAGCAACGTAGTCGTCAAACTCTTTATTAAGGTGGCGCCAATTAGTGTGCACAATACCTAGCGCGCCGTAACAATCTTGCAGGCGCTCTACAACAATTCGCATTGCCCTAATATCAAACAGCTGATCAAACTCGTAGTTTTTTTGCTGCATTTTTTTATAAATGCTGTAAATGTGCTTAGGGCGACCATACACTTGCGCCTCAATACCGGCTTCGCTTAAGCGAGCTTTTACTTGCGCAACCATATCTTCCATATAGGCTTCACGGGCAAGGCGCTTGTCATCAAGTTGTTTAGCAATGCTTTTATAGGTGTCGGGGTGTAAATACCTAAACGATAAATCCTCTAGTTCCCACTTAAGCTGGCCTATACCTAACCTGTTTGCTAACGGGGCAAAAATATCTGCAGTTTCTTTAGCGGCAATAACACGCTCTTCTTCATCGCCATTTTTTACATTGCGTAAATGGCACACTTGCTCAGCAAGTTTAATCACCACAGCGCGCACATCTTCAACCATGGTAAGTAACATTTTACGAATGTTATCTACCTGCATAGTGCCTTTACCTTGGTGCGATAAAGTACTAATAGCAGCCATTTGCGCAACCCCAGTTAAAAGCATGGCTACATTTTTGCCAAGTTGTGCTTCTACGGTTTCAAGGTCTACTAAGTCATTTAAGTAGTAATGCGTGAGATACGCGGTTGCGAGAGATTCTGCATCTAAATTTAGCTCGGCTAAAATCTCGACCATTTCTATGGCCGTGTTTTGCCGTGCTTGGTTGTCACATGTAACACACAATGCTTGCGCTTTGTTTAGTAGCGTTATTTTCTCTTGCGATAACGCTAACTGTTTTAGGCTAGTAGCAAAGTCACCTGTGTCGTCCTGTTGATGTGATTGACGTGTAGCGACCATAAAACGCTTTACCTCCGTTGAAATAACGCCATTGTTTCTATGTGTCCTGTATGTGGAAACATATTCATTAGCCCAATTTTAGTAACTTCAAAGCCTGCTTGCGAAATAATTGCACTGTCACGGGCTAAAGTAACAGGATCGCAAGAGACGTATAAAATGGTTTTAAACTGCTTTAAAGGTAGTTGCTCTAAAACAGCCATAGCACCTGTGCGAGAAGGGTCTAATACTAATACGTCTAGCGCCTTATTAAACCATTGTGCTGTTTCAATTTTTTGCGTTAAATCAAAACAATGAAAGTGCGCATTAGTGATAGAGTTAGTTTGCGCATTTTGCGTCGCCATTGCAACCGCCGATGCAACCCCTTCTACTCCAAAAACCGATTTAGCATGCTGGGCTAGCACTAACGAAAAGTTACCAATACCACAAAATAAATCCAATACTTGCTCGTTTCCTTGCAAGTTAAGCCAATTTACCGACTGAGCTAACATAGCTTGGTTAACTTCATCATTTACTTGAATAAAATTACCAAGGCCAAATTCAAATTTTAATTTAAACTTTTCTAAAAAATAATACGGCGTAGGCAAATGAGCCTGCTCTATAACATCGCTGTTGTCTTGCCAGGTAATTAACCACTGCTGTGCGTTTGCCGCTTCTTGTACGTAGCTTTTGGCTTCATCTGGTATCGCTTTAGTATGGCGAATAACAATAAAGTTCCCAGCTTCGTTTTGGCACAACTGCAAATGACTTATACTGTGTAGCGCTTTGTATTGATTAATAAGCGTTTCAAAAATACTAAATACGTTAGTAAATGCCTTACTAAGCACTTCACATTGCTCAATACTAATCACATTTTTAGAGCTAGGCGCACGATACCCAACTCGCATTTTTTTAGCGGCTTTATCATACATTACGGCAATACGGGCACTGCGTCTGTAATGAGTGGGCTTACTTAAAAGAGGCGCTTGCCAATTTAAGTCGCTTAATTTGGCAAATTTTTGAAACAGTTGCGTCACTGCATTTTGCTTTTCAACCACTTGCTGATTTATTTCTAGGTGCTGCAACTGGCAACCACCACAGTGATTATAATGCTGACAAAAAGGCTGCGTGCGCGCACCGCTTGGATTAATAACCTTAACCAGCTTTGCGCTACTGTACTTGGCTTTATCTTCTATTAGGCTTGCCGTTACTTTTTCATTCATTAAAGCGCCGCTTACAAAGCACACTTTATTATTGTGTTTGGCAACGCCCCGCCCTTGATGATCCATGGCCGTAATATTAAGTGTGAGTGTTTGCTGTTTAAGTGGTTTTTTCTTTGCTTTAAAAATTTGCGCCATGCGGCATTACCTTAAATTTTGTATTACGTATAAGCAAATCAGATGCTTTGAGAATAGCCGATGAACCGTATATACTCGATCCATACTAATAATGATAATAACGCTTCCATTATGACCAAATTAGGCTTACGTGATTCTGTTTTAACCTTAACCTTGATCCCCACAGTGATCATTGGTTTGTTACTTGGCGGCTATTTTACAATAAATCGTTACATTGAGCTTGATGAAATTTTATATCAGCAAGGCAGCTCAATATCTGAACCCTTAGCAATTGCTTTAGAGCAGCCTTTACTTGAAAAAAATAAAAAGCTGCTCAACCGTCTGATTAGTTACACACACAATAAGCACTCCCCAACCATTAAATCGATTGCTATTTTTGATACCAGCAATCAGCTTATTATGACCAGTAACTATCATCGCTCGTTTGATGAACTAACTCAAAAAGAACAAATTGAAAATCTTCACACAACAAAAATTAATAAATCAGAAGAGTTAATCACGTTCTACACCCCAATTTTTAATCACTCTGCGCCGGTATCGAAATGGGATATTAATGATTTTCAAACCCCGCTTGGCACCGTTATTTTACAACTTAACAAAGACCAAGCGATTATAGGCCAGCAGCGAGCGGTTTTAATTAGCGGCATTGTTATTTTATTTTCAATAATATTGGCATCTATTTTAGCGCTTAAGCTTAGCCGTATGTTTATGAACCCACTTAATAAGTTAGTACTTGCCACCGACAAACTAGTTGAGGGTAAAAGAGACACGGGTTTAAACGACACCATGATGGGCGAATTTGAACTTTTGCGTGAAGGGCTTAATACCATTGCCCACACTATGGTTATGCAAAAAGACGAAATGCAGAAAAATATTGATCAGGCCACGAGTGATTACCGCGAAACCCTAGAGCAATACGAAACCTCAAATATTCAGCTAACCATGGCCAAAAAAGAGGCGCAAGATGCTAACCGCGTTAAGTCCGACTTTTTAGCCAAGATGAGTCACGAGCTACGCACCCCGCTTAATGGGGTTATTGGCTTTACGCGCCAATTGTATAAAACACCTTTAAATAAACATCAAAAAGACTACCTCGATACCATAGAGCTTTCTGCCAATAGTTTATTGACGATTATTAGCGATATTTTAGATTTTTCTAAACTTGAAGCAGGCGCAATGGAGCTTGAATCAATCCAGTTTCAACTACGCGATAGCGTAAACGAGGTTATGACATTATTAGCTCCCTCGGCGCATGAAAAACAACTTGAGCTATCTATTTATATCAACCCACAAGTGCCTGATGATTTAACCGGTGACCCCACTCGCCTTAAACAAGTTCTTATTAACTTGTTAAGTAATGCCATTAAGTTTACTGAAAAAGGCTCTATAAAAGTTGATATAAGCTACCGCTTATTAGATGAAGACCGCGCCTCTATTTTAGTATCAGTAACCGATACCGGTGTGGGTATTCCAATGGATAAGCAAGATGCGTTATTTACTGCATTTGGCCAAGCAGATTCATCCATCACCCGTAAATTTGGCGGCACTGGTTTAGGTCTTATTATTACCAAACACATTGTAGAGGCTATGAATGGCCGAATAACGCTAAATTCAGCCCCGGGAAGCGGCACCTGTTTTACCTTTAATGGTGTGTTTAGGTTGCCTGATCATACCTTTAGTAACGACTTACCTTCTAAATCACTTATTGGTAAACGCATATTATACTTAGAGCCACACGAGCATACGCACCACTCAGTGCTTTCTGTATTAAACGAGTGGGAAGCGGTTGTAACCGCCTGTTTTAATGAAGCAGCGTTTTTAGATGCCATCAAACATAAAATGTTTAAATACGATATTTGTATTATTGGTGATATGGCATCGGTAGATGATATGCAGCGACTTAAAGGCTATGTGAATATGGTTCGCGAGTCGTGCGATTATTTATACCTTATGCTCAATACTGTATCGCATAATATGCGCGAAGCGTTTATTGGTAGCGGTGCCGATGCGTGCTTAAGTAAGCCGCTTAATCACCGTAAATTATGTGAAGTACTGGCTGCGCCTTATCGCCTTGACCATCCAACCTTAAATATTGAGCCAAGCGATCAAACATTATTGCCATTAAAAGTACTGGTGGTAGATGACAACGATGCAAACTTAAAGCTTATTTGCACCTTGTTAAAAGAACAAGTTGAATTTATAGATACGGCCTACAATGGCTCACAAGCCTACAGTTTAAGTAAAAGCCATAAGTACGATGTTATATTTATGGACATACAAATGCCGATTATGGATGGCATTACCGCGTGTAAGCTTATTAAAGAGTCTTCTTTAAACGAAGACACACCTATTATTGCGGTAACCGCGCATGCACTGCACAGTGAAAAAGAGCAGCTATTAAAAGATGGCTTTAAAGGCTATCTAACTAAGCCTATTGATGAGGACATGCTGAGCCAAATTATATGCGATCATAGTCCGCAATCGCCCGTAAGCCGCGACAAAATAAAAAGTGTAACGTCACAAAGCCCAGCTCCATTTGAAAGTAACTGCTTAGATTGGTCGCTTGCGCTACAACGCGCAGGGGGTAAGGGTGAGCTGGCGCTGGAAATGCTCAATATGCTGTTACAAAGTGTGCCAGAGACACTCTCGCAGCTCAACGAGGCTATTGAGCAAAACGATTGCCAAACGGTATTAAGTGTTATCCACAAATTCCATGGCGCGTGCTGTTATACCGGTGTGCCTAAGCTTAAATCACTGGCAGAAACCATAGAAACCTCACTTAAAAGTGATTGCGTGCTAGATAACGTTGAGCCTGAACTATTTGAGCTACAGGATGAGCTGGAAAACCTCATGGCAGATGCAAGTGCTACCGAGCATCAACGCTAAAAAACACATAATAAAAAAGCGCAGACAATGCGCTTTTAACAGGTTTTAATACCATTTTACTTAATTAAGTATTTCTATGAAATGGTGCCACCGTGGGGTTAAATTTATAACCTTGCCTCAATCATGAGGCGTTTCATGTCGCGTACTGCTTTTTCAAGGCCATCAATAGCTGCGCGCGCAATAATAGCGTGGCCAATGTTAAGCTCATAAATTTCAGGCATTGCAGCAATTGGTTTTACGTTATGATAATGAAGGCCATGCCCTGCATTTACAATTAAGCCTAAGCTCGCCGCGTATTTTACACCCTCTCGTATGTGCTCAAGCTCTTTGTGTAAATCTTCATCATTAGTGGCATCTGCATACGCGCCGGTATGAATTTCTACATACGGTGCACCACACGCTTTAGCTGCATCTAACTGTGCTTTATCGGCATCAATAAATAATGACACTTTAATACCCGCATCAGTCAGTGTTTTAGTGGCTGCTTTAATTTTATCTACGTTACCAGCCACATCTAGGCCGCCTTCGGTCGTAAGCTCTTCACGTTTTTCAGGTACTAAACATACGTACTCAGGCTGTACTTCAAGGGCAATGTTAATCATTTCATCTGTAACCGCTGTTTCAAGATTCATACGCGTTTGAATCGTTTTAGCCATTACGTATACATCGCGGTCTTGAATATGGCGACGGTCTTCACGCAAATGAATAGTAATACCATCTGCACCGGCGTGCTCTGCCACACTGGCTGCATGTGCTGGGTCTGGGTATGATGTGCCACGCGCTTGGCGAAGCGTTGCAATATGATCAACGTTTACGCCTAAAAGAATGTCTTTCATTTTGTTACCTGTAAAATATGTTTATTGAGAGGCCATAAATAATTCACGGCTTTTTAATGGTTTATTACCCAGTAAAGGTTTTAGTAAATAACGGCTTAATTGTTTTGCCATATAGAGTACATCGCTTTGGCTAAAATCATGATTAGCAATCGCTTTGAGCTGCGCGCCGCTAAACCCTGAGCGCGTATCTTGTTGCATCAAAAAACCCAACTCAGGAAAGTAACTATACGTTTGTCTTTCATCAATTGGCTCACCACTGGCATCAAAGCTAAAGTCGACGCCATAGCCCAACAACTCTAATAGTTGAAATTCGTATGAGCGCAGCACCGATTGTAAATCGACATCGCTATTTAAGTTCTCTAGGTGAGTTTTGTAGAGCTCAAACACTTGTTCAAGTGGCTCGTTTACCGGCACAATGCGGTTAGTCAGCTCATTTAAATAAAAGCCACAGTAAAGCTTATCCTTTGTTAAATATAAAGGATTACCATGTAGCTCAAATTTATTAATGTATTTTAAATCGTACTTGCCACTGTAATGAACAAGCAGTGCCTGAAAAGGCTGTAATTGTGCTTTGTGTTTAGTGGCCTGGCGACCACTCACTCTGGCTAGCATTCTAAGCTGGCCTACGCCTTCTACCAGCATATCGAGCATTACTTGGGAGTCGCTATAAGGACGCCGATGTAATAGGTACGCTGTGTAGAAGTCGCTATCCATATTAGTTGGTTAAATGCAGGTTAATCTTCGCCATAGCCTAAACTTCTTAAGGCACGTTCATCATCTGCCCAACCCGATTTAACTTTAACCCAAAGCTCTAAAAACACTTTGTTATCGAGCATTTCTTCAAGGTCTTTACGGGCTTCACGGCCAATCACTTTAAGCTTTTCGCCTTTGTTACCTATTACCATGCGTTTTTGGGTTTCACGCTCAACAAGAATTAACCCATTGATATGCCAAACACCGTTTTCTTGCCATTTAAACTGCTCAATTTCTACAGTAACAGAATACGGCAGCTCTTCACCCATAAAGCGCATTAGCTTTTCACGAATAACTTCTGCCGCCATAAAACGCATTGAGCGGTCGGTTACATAGTCATCAGGAAAGTAAAATTCGCACGGTGGTAAGCGTTTAGTCACTTCGGCTTTAATTAAATCAACGTTTTTACCTTGCGTTGCCGATACCGGCATAATGCCCACAAAATCAAATTTGTCGCCAAGCATCTTCATATGCGGTAATACTAAATCGCGGTCTTTTACTTGGTCTATTTTATTAATAACAAGTAAAACAGGCTTACCACTTTGCGATACTTTATTAAGTACCATTTCGTCATCGGCATTCCAGTGAGTGCCCTCAACAACAAAAATAATAAGCTCTACATCACCAATTGAACTCGATGCAGCACGGTTCATTAAGCGGTTAATAGCGCGCTTTTCTTCAACGTGTAAGCCCGGCGTATCAATATAAACAGCTTGGTGTTGCCCTTCTGTATGAATACCCATAATACGGTGGCGAGTTGTTTGTGGCTTGCGCGAGGTAATACTTACTTTTTGCTCAATGATTTCATTAAGCAATGTTGATTTACCTACATTAGGGCGGCCAACAATGGCAACCATGCCACAAAACGTATCAATATCACCTTCATGAGGCTGTATTAAGGTATCAAGATTCATTTTTTAGTATCTTCAATGCTTTTTCGGCAGCTTTTTGTTCGGCTTTACGGCGCGAGCTACCAACAGAAATAATGCTATCCATACCTTCAACTATACATTCAACCGTGAACGTTTGATTGTGCGCTTGACCTTTGGTATCAACAACGGTGTAGCCCGGTAAAGATAACTTACGCGCTTGTAGATACTCTTGCAGCAGGGTCTTAGGATCTTTTTGATTAAGCCCTGGTGAAATAGCATCAAGTCGAGATTCGTACCACGCTAAAATCAGCTCGCCACAGCGGTCTATGTTTGAGTCTAAAAACACAGCCCCTATAATGGCTTCTACAGCATCAGCTAATGTTGATTCACGACGAAAACCACCGCTTTTTAACTCACCCGGCCCAAGGCGCAAGTAGTCACCTAAACCAAACTCTAGCCCAAATTCAGCAAGTGTTTGGCCACGCACAAGCGTAGAGCGCATACGGCTTAAATCGCCTTCACGCGCTTTTGGAAATTTGTCGTACAAAGCATTGGCAATAACAAAGCTCAAAATTGAATCGCCTAAAAACTCTAAGCGTTCGTTGTGTTGACCTTTATGACTGCGGTGCGTCATTGCCTGTTCAAGTAAACCTTGATCAGCAAATTCGTAGCCAATTCGTTTATATAATTCTGTTACATTTTTTTTCATTGTTACTGAATATTACCTAGGCGTTCAAAACGAACACCAGTTGGAACCCATCCTGGTAAAACATCATCTGGGCCATTCTCAAATTCAAAACTCATCCATATAAAGACAGCTTTACCCACCAAGTTTTCTTTTGGTACAAAGCCCCAAAAGCGACTATCTTGGCTGTTGTCGCGGTTATCACCCATCATAAAATAATGATCAGCTGGTACAGTCCATTCATCCGAAGGAGTCCCTGGTTGCTGATAGTAACGCCCTTTACGTTCAGGTGCGCGTGGGTTGATTAAAATGTCGTGCTTGAGTGTCGTTAAATCTTCATTTACTCGGGCAAGCGACATTTGGCCTTGTTTAAACTCATTATCGTTAATTAATTTAAAATCAATTTTATTAAACTCATTACAAAGTAGGTCACCCTGCTGGGTCTCGCCTTCTTTACAATTAGGTTGAATATATAAACGCTTATCACGATAAACAATTTTATCGCCCGGTAAACCAATAGCACGTTTTATATAATCTACTCGCTCATCTAACGGGTATTTAAAAACAACAATATCGCCGCGTTCAGGCTCGCCTATATCTACAAGCTGGCTACGCCATACCGGGTCTTTAATCCCGTACGAGTACTTTTGTACTAAAATAAAGTCGCCCACCAACAGGGTTGGCATCATTGAACCTGACGGTATTTGAAAAGGCTCAAAAATAAACGACCTAAAAATAGTAATAGCTGCAATCATCGGAAAAATCGATTTTGCAGTTTCTGTAATTGCCGGCTCAGGTGCAATTAACGCCGCTGTTTCTTCATCAAGCTGGCCACCGGCAGATGTTTGGGCAAGCGCCAAACGCTCTTGCCTTTTTGGCGCATACATTAGGTGGTCAATTAACCATATTAAACCTGAGCCTAACGTTAATAACACCAATAAAACTGAGAAATAACCAGCCATCTATAATCCTTTGTTTTTATTTACCAACTTTCAAAATAGCTAGAAACGCTTCTTGCGGTACTTCTACGTTACCCAATTGCTTCATTCGTTTTTTACCATCTTTTTGCTTTTGCAGTAGCTTTTTCTTACGACTCACGTCACCACCGTAACACTTAGCGATTACATTTTTACGTAATTGCTTAACCGTGGTACGGGCAATAACATGTTGTCCTATTGCAGCTTGAATCGCAATATCAAACATTTGGCGCGGAATAAGCTCTTTTAACGCATCAGCAAGTTGGCGGCCGCGTGATTGTGCACTGTCGCGGTGAACAATTATAGCGAGTGCATCAACACGTTCACCATTGATAAGTATATCAACACGTACCATGTCTGATGTTTGAAAGTGCTTAAAGTTGTAATCAAGCGATGCAAAACCACGACTGGTTGACTTTAATTTATCAAAAAAGTCCATAACCACTTCAGCCATAGGTAGCTCATAAGTTACAGCGACTTGTTTGCCGTGATAACTCATTTTAGTTTGCATACCACGTTTTTCTACACACAAAGTAATAACGCTACCTAAAAACTCTTGCGGTACAAGTATGTTTGCCTCTACTACTGGTTCGCGTATTTCAACAATATCATTAACCGCCGGTAAGTCAGACGGGTTATCAATTTGACTCGTACCTTCTTTGGTTACTACTTCGTAGATTACAGTAGGTGCCGTGGTAATTAAATCAATATCGTATTCACGCTCTAAACGCTCTTGAATAATTTCCATGTGTAGCATACCTAAAAAGCCACAGCGGAAACCAAAACCCAGTGCTGTTGAATTTTCAGGTTCAAAAAATAACGACGCATCATTTAAGCTTAGTTTATTAAGTGCATCGCGAAACGATTCATAATCATCAGAGGCAATTGGGAACATACCTGCATATACTTGCGGCTTAATTTTTTGAAAGCCTGGTAAACGCCCTGGTGCCGCATTTTTTTGATGCGTAATCGTATCGCCCACTGGGGCGCCGTGTATTTCTTTAATACCGGCAATAACAAACCCTACTTCGCCGGTACGTAAAATACCTGTGTTGGTTTGTTTAGGGGTAAAAATACCCACGTGATCAGCTGTATGTACTTGCTCGTTCGACATTATTTTTATTTTGTCGCCGGCACGTAGTTCACCGTGCTTAATACGCACTAGTGATACAACACCTTGGTATGGGTCAAACCACGAGTCAATAATAAGCGCCTGCAAAGGTTGATCTTTTTCACCTACCGGTGGTGGGATATCCTTTACAATCATTTCAAGTACTTCAGCAATACCAACACCAGTTTTTGCACTACATTGCACAGCATCTAGGGCATCAATACCAATAATGTCTTCAATTTCTTCTGCTACACGAAGCGGATCGGCTTGCGGTAAATCTATTTTATTTAAAACAGGGATTACTTCTAAATCCATTTCGATGGCGGTATAACAGTTTGCCAGCGTTTGTGCTTCAACACCTTGTCCGGCATCAACAACTAAAAGCGCACCTTCACATGCCGCTAAAGAGCGAGAAACTTCATAAGTAAAGTCAACGTGCCCTGGTGTATCGATAAAGTTAAGTTGGTAGGTTTCGCCATCGTTAGCTGTGTAGTTAAGCGTTACACTTTGCGCTTTAATGGTAATACCGCGCTCACGCTCGATGTCCATTGAATCTAACACTTGCTTTTGCATTTCGCGGTCTGTTAAGCCACCACAAACCTGGATCAAACGATCTGAAAGGGTCGATTTACCATGGTCAATATGGGCGATGATCGAAAAATTACGGATATGCTTCATAAACTGGATTCTAAACTTCTATTTTAATAGGCTAAGTACGAACACCTGAGTGACTTGAAAATACTTATTGGGTATAAGTGCTATATAAATGGCTAAATGCGCTTTAGATAATCAAATTTTTGATTGCCTTTTTACCCTGTATTTCCAAGTTACTCTGGTATAAAACGGCAATTTTACATTTAATTGGCCTCAATCACCATCTATTTGCGTTAAAGGAAGGCTAATTGGATGAATTTTTATCACTTTTACATCATGCCTGAGTGTTTTTACTTTGCTTTTAGCTAAAAAGTAACCACCTACACCGCCCAAAGCGGCGAATAATATTTGCCATCCCTGCGCTAAAAGTAGTAATTCGGCACTAATAAATGCAAGCGTTAATCCTAAAAATAAAGGCAGCATGTATACAGCAAAAGCATGTTTGACTAAATGCGAATCATCTAATGAGAGCGTTACTTTTTGGCCCACTTCTACAGGAATATCAAATTGATATGGAAAGGTTTTTTTATCGCTACCAAAGAGTTTGGCAAAGACTTGCGAGCCACAGCGACCATTACACCCTTCGCAGGCTTTTTTTTGCTGGGCTTCTAAGTGGGCAGTGGTGCCATCTAGGGCAACCACTGTAAGTGTTTGTTCAATCATAACAACCCTTACGAATTGTTTATAATGCGCGAGTCACTGACTCAGCAATTGCCTTTGCGGTTTGGCTTGGCACATTACCAACAACGGATACATCAAAGTTTCCGCCATTATGCACATAAATTGTCGTTGCGCCAGAAGTTAATGATCCGCTTAAGCGGCGACCTGGTAGGGGGCGCTGTACAAAAACAGAAATTTCCACAAACCCATCAGAATATAAATAATAGTCAGTAAGTTCGTTATTTAAATCAAGTTTATGGCGGTCTGATTTTAGTAATTTAAAGCCATTAGGTAACCAACCAATGCGCCAGTTTGTGGCATTACTTTTTTCACCTTCCAGTGCGTTACCTGGTAACGGCGTTGGAAAATTACGGTTGAGCACTTCTAAAATCATCGGTGCTGGTTGCTCTGTTACGCTAATATGGGTTAACTGTAGCTGTTCTAATGCTTCACCTTTGTGGTTAACATAAGCGGCTTTTAATAACAGCGATGACTCTGTATCAAGCCAAATCCAATAGTTATATTTGTATTCATCTTTTGATTCTATTCTCACCAGTTGCGCCGCTCGCCCTGCAATACGGCCTTTACCACCTAGCACAAAATCATATTGGCTGCTTAGCGCTTCAATATCTTTAAATAATACTTCAGGTATTGGCCCAGCAATGGAGTCTGTATTTATAGAATATGGCTGCGATTGCGGTTCAAAGTAGGTTACTTGGTCGTTAATTCTCACCATTTCTAAGCCCGCGCCATTAAGTAAACTTAAATGCTCAAGCTCTGTTTCACCTTGCTTTGCATGCACCCAACGGTAAGGTTCCATGGCTTTACCCTTTACCACCACAAAAGAGGCGTCAAAATTACGGGTATGCACTGCATTCGCCATGTTTAGTAATAAATCTTTGGCGGGATTTGTGTCGTTAGCAAAAACATTAAAGCTTAATACTAACGACAGAACAAAAGTGATTACTTTCATTTAATTAGTTTTTTTCCTCTTGCGCTTTGTCACTATTTTGCGCTGTTTGCAAAGAGTGTGCAACACGTGCTTGACGTTGATGCTCTAAAACTAACGCGCCAATGCGTTGTTGCTGTAATTCGCGTAAACCTTGCTCAGCGTTTTCAAGAGCAGGTTCTGATGAATAACTCACCGGCGACGCCATACCTGTTAATGGGGTAGTTTGTAAAAGCGGAATTTCGCTTTCTTGCTCGCCCGCACCTTGCGGCAAGGTATTTACGCCAACAATGGCAAACATAGCTACGCTTGCAGCAATAGCAAGTTGTGCAACCGGCTTGCGCCAATTAAACGCCACTACTTTGTTATCTTGCTGCGCTTCACTGTGCTCGGTATCGGATGCGTTATTTGTTGTCGATTGGGTGAAATCGGCATACACAGGCTCACTTTCAAGTGCTAAGGCGATGTTATCGCTTATATCGATGTGTATGTCGTTGTTATTTTTTTGAGCACGCATCGCATCACCAATTAGCGCATATCGACCAAACGTAGCAACATCCTGATCAGAAATTTTACCCTCTGCAAGGTGTTGTTCGCCGTCAAGTAATGCTGATAACGTTTCGCTATCCAACTTGTTAACGTGTGCTTTTGTCATACTAAGACTCGCCTATTAATGGGTTTAATTTATTATCTATTGCTTCTCGGGCTCTAAAAATACGCGAACGTACTGTCCCAACAGGGCAATCCATTACCACGGCTATTTCTTCATAGCTCATCCCTTCGATTTCTCTTAGGGTAATCGCGGTTTTAAGGTCTTCAGGCAAACTATCAATCGTATTAAAAATAACAGCGCGTACTTCGTCGCTTAACAGTAAATTTTCAGGCGATGCGTTTGAACGCATCGAATCCGCACCGTCATAAAACTCCGCATCTTCAGCGTCTATATCGTTTGCTGGCGGTTTACGGCCCTGAGCTACTAAATAATTTTTAGCACAATTAACGGCAATACGGTATAACCACGTATAAAAGGCACTATCACCTCTAAAGTTTGGAAGTGCACGGTAGGCCTTAATAAATGCCTCTTGTGCTACATCTGCAATATCGCCTTGGTTAGACACATAACGTGAAATTAACCCTGCAATTTTGTTCTGATACTTCTTTACTAATAGGTTGAAGGCGTTTTTGTCTCCTTGCTGGACCCTTTTTACAAGCGCTAAATCTAATTCCTGCTCGCTCATTCGAGCCGGTACTCCTCTGTTTGATTCTTGCTGGTTATTCATAGTGTCGCCATTGTTCACAAATACTCTGACCTCTTTATGAATAAAAAGTTCTGCTTAATATTATTTTTTTATAAAATAGTCGTAAATAACGGCGCTAAGCCATTAAAATCACTACGTAGTAATATGACAAATATGATACAACTACATTATTAAAAACAAATATTGCTCTAATTTGAGCATTGTAACCGCAAAGTACCTCTGACATGAACCAAAATAAACATCATATTGCTGATGTCGCTATTATCGGTAGCGGCGCGGCGGGCTTATCTCTTGCATTGTCTTTAGCTAACTATTGTAATGTTACTGTGATCAGTAAAGGCGCCCTCACCGAAGGCTCTACACTGTATGCACAAGGCGGGATTGCCGCAGTATTTGATAAAAAAAACGACAGCATAGAATCACATGTTGAAGATACCCTTGATGCCGGCGGTGGTTTATGTGACCGAGAAGCTGTGCATTATACTGCAAGTAATGCGCATCAGTGTTTACAATGGCTCATTGAGCAAGGCGTTCCTTTTGATATGGAGTTTGATAGCAAAGGAAAAGAGCGCTTTCATTTAACCCGCGAAGGCGGACACAGCCATCGCCGTATTTTACATGCAGCTGATGCCACTGGTAGGGCCGTACAAACCACGTTAATTAGCCAAGTTAAAGCGCATAAAAACATTACCTTGCTCGAGCAATACAACGCCATCGACTTGATTAGTGATAAGAGTTTAGGTAAGCCGGGTTCGCATATTCATGGCATGTACGTGTGGAATAAAAAAGCAAAAAAAGTAGAAACTATTTCCGCTAAATTTGTAGCGCTCGCAACAGGGGGGGCAAGCAAGGTGTATTTGTACACTTCAAACCCTGATGTATCTAGCGGTGACGGTATTGCCATGGCGTGGCGTGCAGGCTGTAGGGTAGCCAATATGGAATTTAACCAATTTCACCCCACTAGCCTTTATCATCCAGAGCTACAAAACTTCTTAATTACCGAAGCTATGCGCGGTGAAGGAGCGTATTTAAAGCGCCCCGACGGCACTCGCTTTATGAAAGACTTTGACGATAGAGAAGAGCTGGCACCGCGCGACATAGTAGCCCGTGCTATCGACTTTGAAATGAAGCGTTTAGGTGCAAATTGTGTATACCTAGATATTAGCCACAAAGATAAAGACTTTATCATTGAGCACTTCCCTACTATTTACGCAAAGTGTTTAAGTGTAGGGCTTGATATAACCAAAGAAGCCATCCCGGTTGTTCCTGCCGCGCATTATACGTGTGGCGGTGTAATGAGCGACTTTAACGGTAAAACCGATTTAGCTAACCTATATGCTGTAGGCGAAGTAGCCTACACGGGTTTGCACGGCGCTAACCGTATGGCGAGCAATTCATTATTAGAGTGCATTGTATTTGCTCACGCTGCCGCAAAAGATATTTTAAGTAAACTTGAGCATGCGCCAGCACCACTTGCGCTGCCAAGCTGGGATGAAAGCCGAGTCAGTAATTCTGATGAAGAAATTGTTATTACCCATAACTGGCACGAACTTCGGTTATTTATGTGGGATTATGTAGGCATTGTGCGCTCAACTAAACGCCTAGAGCGAGCACTACACCGTGTTGAGTTATTACAACAAGAAATACATGATTATTACGCAAACTTTAGAGTAAGTAATAACTTATTGGAGCTTCGTAATTTAGTACAAGTAGCCGAGCTGATAATTAGAAGTGCAATGCAGCGTAAAGAAAGCCGCGGCCTTCACTATACAATTGACTACCCTGAGCAAAATGAAAACCCAACACCCACTATTTTGATTCCACCTCGCCATTAATGGCAATCAATGCTGCGCGCTTTAAACGTGCGTAGCTTTGCTTATTTACGCCATTAGCTGAAATAATAAGCCATTGGCGTTTATTAAAACCTTTAATGTGTAACCACACACTGGTATTTAATATTTTTGTTTTAGGGGTTATTTGCCCCTGAACTTTTAAACTTTCGTTTTCGAAGCGTATTTGCTTAGGCTCTAAAATAATAACGCCACTTTCAGGGTGAATGGCCACTATTTTTTGCCATACCCAGCAAAGCGCAATTGCATTTACAGTTATACAAACAACAATGCTAAAAAAAGAGCTTAAATAAAGCCCCAATACCACACTTAATAAGCAGAAAAACAGCACCACTGGCCGCTGTTCTGCTTTATTATTTACTACTGTAAACCTATACACGAACTCGGTCTAAAATTAGCGATACCATGGTATTAAGCTCAGCATCTTTACATTCTTCATGGCCCATAAACCATGCAAATAAATCAGGGTCTTCTTGGGTTAGCAAACGCTGAAATACAGCCTGTTGCTGTGCATTTAACGAATCATACGCCTGCTCTACAAATGGCATAAACAAAACATCTAACTCTAACATGCCGCGGCGACAAGCCCAGCGTATACGTGCTTTACTATGAATTTCAGTCATTTTAAACCTCATACTTAATTGTCCCGAGTTTAACAAATACCCGCCTAATTAGCAGCTATTAATCTGTGTTCAAATAATAAAAAACTGCCCGCCTTCGTTGCTGTACCCTAGGTTATAACTGCGTTATTATGTCTACTCATTTGTATTGCACAGAAGGTTTTTATGTCGAGCGTTTATGCATGTCCGTTATCTCACCAACTTATTAGCCTAACCGGTGCGGATAAATTGTCTTATCTTCACGGACAAATCACTCAAGATCTCAATAAACTATCTAACAGCAATTATTTATGGGCTGGTCACTGCAGTGCCAAAGGCAAGTTGTGGGGTGTATTTAAATTATTTTCTCACCAAGATAGCTACTACTTAGCAGGTTCACAGCCTGAGGTAGAGAAGTCGCTCAGTGAGCTAAAAAAATACGCTGTGTTTGCCAAAGTAGATATTGATGTTTCTACGAACAGATTAATCGGGTTGATCAGTGACGATTTAACCCCAGTGCTAGAAAAACTTGATATTCGTTTTTCTGATGACCAAACGGCCTGTGATTTCCCAAGTGGTAAAGCCCTTAAGTTAGCGCCAAATCGCGTTTTACTAATGGTTGATAGCCAATTTAGTATGCCAGATGATGTCTCTACATTAGATAACTGCGCACTATGGCAAGAAGCCGCTATAAAAGCGGGCGAGCCACAATTAAATAGTGACGCCATTGGCGAATACGTACCACAAATGGTAAACCTTCAAGCGATTAACGGCATTAGTTTTAAAAAAGGCTGTTACACCGGCCAAGAAACGGTTGCCCGTATGAAGTACCTAGGTAAAAACAAACGCGCTATGTATATTGTTACAGGTAAAAGCGATGGCCTACTTGAAGAGCCTGAGCTTGAAACCCAAGTGGGCGAAAACTGGCGCCGCGCTGGTAAACTAATTGCCCAAAGCTATAACGAAAATAGCCAAACCATATTTGGCCTTGTTGTGCTGCCAAACGATACACCAAGTACACACGTACTTCGTGCAAAGCACACCCCTCAGGTAGAGCTAAGCATTCTGCCTCTACCTTACTCTCTTGAAGATGAATAAATAGGAATGACTATGATCGTTGCACCAAACACAGTAGTAAAAATGCATTATTCAGTACTGGATAACGATGGCAATACCATTGATAACTCTTTTGATGGCGAGCCACTGGTTTTTATTATTGGCACAGGCTACTTAATCCCAGGGCTTGAAAATGCACTCCAAGGCAAGCAAGCCGGTGATACATTAAATGTAAAAGTAGAACCTGAAGAAGGCTACGGCGAACGTCACGATAACCTAATGCAAGCGGTGCCTAAGTCGATGTTTGATGGCATGGAGATTGAAGTGGGTATGCAATTTAGAGCGTCAACTGATGATGGTGATCAATCTGTGATGATTATCGAGATTCAAGATGAAGATGTTATAGTTGATGGCAACCACCCGCTTTCGGGTATTACCCTTAATTTTGATGTAGAAATTTTAGAGGTGCGCGAAGCAACCGAAGAAGAGCTTGCGCACGGCCACGTGCACGGTGAAGGCGGTTGTGGTCACGATCACTAATCATACCGCCGTTTATAAAAAAAAGCGCCTAAGGCGCTTTTTTTTATAACATATTGTTGTAGGTCGCGGTTTTTATTGGCGCCGGTTCCTCTAAAGGGGTTTCACTGGGTGTTATTTTACCCTCAAGCGCACGTAATAAGCCTTGCTGATCGTTTGTTCCCACTCGGTACTTAGTACCGTCTTTTAAGGTTAACTGTAGCGCGCTAAACCCGGATACAGAATACACCCACCCATCATGCGTAATACGAATACCAATACCATGGCGGTAAGAGTTTTGCACCGCTTTAGCCTCTACTATGTCAGCTAGTGCTAATCTTTGCCCCGCAACGCCAGGGCCAAAAGCCCAACTAATTGTTTGCTCGTCAACTTTTACAGTTAAGCCATGAAACAAAAAGCCGACTAAAACCAATACACCGGCAAATACCATTAATGGCACATCGGCGCCCATTAAGTTCCAGGCTAGCGCCACAAAGCCGCCTATCCATGCTAAAACAAAAAATATAAACACCGCATATTGTTTATGCTGATACATAACGCTCTCTTTATTATTAAAAACTGTACACCAACGTGGCGCTTAATTCTGAGTCGTATTTAAGGTTATCGTCTTCAGGTTTTGAATTATAACGATACATGTAGGCAAACTTTAACGATACCGCACCTATGACTTGGCTAATCAAAGCGGTTTCTGACTTCAAACGCGAATTTAACCCCGACAAAGACTGCTCAATACTCACATCTTGATTAAAGCGCGTGCGCTTTGATACCAAACGCTCCCACTGCATTGCAATACGTACTAAATAACCAGTTTTGTTTTCATCTTCTTCGCTTACCTCTGATTCATCATCAGCGACAGAGCGATATAAGCCTGGGCCAATATCAATATCTACTTTATTTTTTACACCTTGGTAAACTCTGGCACCATAGCCTGTAGCCACTGTACTTTTGTAATCTAGGCCACTAAATTTATCTTCTTCGTAGTCACCGTAAATAAAAAATGAAGAGTTTTTAACGCCCACTTTGTAGTTACCCTGTGCAGAGACAAAAATACGGTCTGCCGTTACATCGGTTTGCCCTGTATCGTCGTTCTGATCTCGTTTATACAAGGTGTCTAATTTAAATTGGTTACGCCAATTTTCGAAGTCTTGGTATAAATTCCCTCTAAACTTAAAGCTGGTAGAGTTAGTATTACCCTTACTTAAAATCAAGCCAAATTCCGTATCGCCATAGAGCATTTCGCCTTTATGTAGCTCGTGAATTTCTTCATCAGAGAGTTGTCCATATTCATGAAAGTCTTCAAATGGATCAACAGCCCAACAGCGGCTGCTCATTATTAAAAACACGAATAGTAAATACTTATGCACGGTAAACTCTCTTGCACATACAAACAAAACTGCTTACTCAGCGTGCTCTGTTTCTTTCCACAAAATATGACAAAACGGCGCGTCTTTATCACGGCTAATTAAAATTTTTGCAAATAACACATCTTCGTTTTCAAACTCTAACCCCACTAGCACTTGCACAAATAACTCCGGCTCTATTTCAAGTGCTACAAAGTCTTGCCATTGCTCATCAGGCTCGCCTTCTTCAATAAACCCAAGCTCTTCTCGGTATTCGTTAAAGTCTTCAACATCTTGTTCGCTAAGATTATTTGGCGCCAGCTCTAAAAAAATATCGTACGCTTGATGGGTAACTTCTTCTTCGCTATATAAACGTGGGCCTGACATGGGTAAAACCTCAATGCATTTTAAGTGCGCACATAATATCAAAACTCATCTGTGTTTTGAGAAAAAACAGCTAAAAATAATGACTTTTTTGTTACCAGCTCATGCGCGGTTAAGCTTAAATAAGATTCAAAGTGCTTTGACTAAAAAAGTTAAAAATAATTCAATTTATTTTTTATTATAAAACAAACCGTTACTTTACTTAGTAAGGCGTACATCATAAGCTCAAACACATAACAATAGGAGAGCGCAATGATAAAACTAGAAATACAACAAGGCATTGCTAACGTTATTTTAAGCCGCGCAGAAAAACAAAATGCACTGAGCTTTGATATGTTCATGCAATTAAACAGCACTATTAAACGTATAAAAAAAGATAAAAGTGTTCGCGCCGTAGTGATAAAAGGTGATGGTGAGCATTTTTGCTCAGGGCTTGATGTGGCTGCAGTGATGGCCTCACCATTAAATATTGGTAGGCTGTTGCTAAAATGGCTACCTGGCAATCAAAACCTAGCGCAAAAAGTGGTACTGGGCTGGCAATCGTTAAGCGTACCTGTGATTGCGCAAATAAACGGAAATTGTTTAGGGGGTGGGCTACAAATAGCGTTGGGCGCCGACTACAGAATTGTTGATACCCACGCAAAACTGGCCATTATGGAAGCGCGTTGGGGGTTATGCCCCGATATGGGCGCTAATGTAGTGCTTGCTGGTTTATTAAAGCGCGACCAAGCACTGTGGCTGGCAAGCCACGCCAATCCTATTAGTGCACACACGGCCTACGAGCTGGGGTTAGTCACAGAGCTTACAGACAATACCGAACAGGCCACGCAGCGCATGTTAAATATATTACGTGAACGCTCCCCCGATACACTGGCAGCGATAAAGCGCGTTACTCAAAAAAGCTACACAACAAACCAACGACAAATTTTAGCTAAAGAAACGTTTAGCCAAATTCGCTTGTTACTCAATCCTAATACTAAAAAAGCAATTGCCAAAGCAAAAGGGAAAACAGATATAAGCTATGCAAATTCAAAGCGCTGGTAAGACTAAATTAGCATTTAATAATAGTGCGTATTTGCTAACGTTAATTTCTTTCTATATTAATGAGCCATTATCATGAAGTACTTGCTTAGCAGTGCAATTATTTTACTGTGCTTAGGGTGTGCTAAATTAATAATGCACTTAATTGGTGGCAGCTTCCCTGCACCGCTCCTTGGCATGGTTATTTTACTGAGTTTATTACTGTTAGGTGTAGTGAAAGAGCACCATA
This sequence comes from Pseudoalteromonas sp. R86517, assembly GCF_042466295.1. NCBI lineage: Bacteria > Pseudomonadati > Pseudomonadota > Gammaproteobacteria > Alteromonadales > Pseudoalteromonadaceae > Pseudoalteromonas > Pseudoalteromonas sp. R86517. Next base: position 622,376 of record NZ_JAXHCB010000001.1, on the reverse strand, counting down.
TTAAACCCTCGGCCTCTCCTATTTTAAATATTATGCCAATATTTTTTATACCCGCGGGGGTAGGATTTATCGAGCACATTGCACTTATTAAGCTGCATTGGCCCTATTTGGTTTTGGTTATTTTGCTCGTCCCTGCCAGTACGCTTTTACTGGTAAGCAGCGTTGTTGGCTATGTTAAAGGTAAAAATAACAATGACTGAGCTGCACCTTACGCTATGGTACTTAACAACTCCCGCTATTATGTTGCTGTTTTTATTATTAAGAGCGTTTAATAAACACTGGCAGCACAGCATAGTAAAGTCGCTCACCAACCCGGTGTTTTTAAGTATTGCGATTATTGCCTTAGTGCTTGTTAATTTAAAATTACCTTATGCTGATTTTTCTAGGCATAGCCAACTACTTAGTTGGCTATTAGAGCCTGCTATAGTGGCACTGGCCTTACCTTTGTATCAGCAGTTTATACATGTAAGAAAAAATCTACTGTTAATAGTAAGCACCTGTAGCTTAGGTATTATTAACGCCACTGTGGTGGCTTTTATTTTAAGTATTTTATTTGATGTACCCGCCAATTTAAGCGCCTCCGTAGCTGCATTAAGTGTAACTACGCCTATTTCATTAATAGTTACTGAGTCCTTAGGGGGGATTAGCTCTCTTGCCGCAGCATTAGTTATATTTATTGGCTTACTAGGTGCACTCTTTGGGTTAATGCTCATTAAGTGGATAGGTGTTAATAACCAGCAAGCTCAAGGAATAGCAATGGGAACTGCGTGCCATGCTATAGGCACCTCAGCAGCACTGGACGAGCACCCAAAAATAGGCGCGTTTTCCTCGGTTGCTATGGCTTTAAGCGCATTATTAACCGCCATAATAGTCCCCGTGCTATATCCTTTTTTAGTCAACACTTTGCTATAGTTAGCAAAAAATAATTACGCAATATAAAGAGCCCACTATGATCAGTTCTGAAATAGAACAATTTGAAAAATACTACACCATGCTCACTGAGTATTTAGTTACCTACAGCATGCAAATTGTGGGTGCCGTTTTTATTCTTATACTAGGTTTGTGGGTTGCTAAAAAACTCTCAAATTTAGTCGCTAAATTGATGGCTCGTCACAATGTCGATATCACGCTTACCAGCTTTGTCAGTAACGTGGTAAAAGTATTGCTTATTGTGATGGTTGTAGTGATAGCGCTTGGCAAAATAGGCATTAGTGTTACCCCCTTTGTAGCGGCTATAGGTGCTGCTTCTCTGGGTGCGGGTTTAGCCTTACAAGGAATGCTTTCAAACTATGGCGCAGGCCTTGCTATTATTGCCACGCGCCCTTTTGTGGTAGGCGATACCATTGAAGTAAAAGGAGTCAGCGGCCAAGTAAAAACAATTGAGCTGGGTTACACCATTTTAATTGATGAAGAAAAAGTAGAAATCACTATTCCTAACAAGCACATAGTGGGTGAAATTATTCACAACTCGTTTAGCTACTCGTTAGTTAAAGGAGAAATAGACATAGCTTATACTGCCTGCGCTGATACCGCTGTTAGCCTTATTGAAGAAGTGTTAAAGGCTCATGATCAGGTGGCTCAAAACCCTATTTCTCAAGTAGGCATAGAGCGCTTTGCCGATAGCGGCGTAACCATTAGTTATCGCTATTGGGTGCCTACAACCAAAATAATAGAAACCAAGCTTGCTATTAACGCAGGCGTTTATAAAGCCATTAATAGCGCTGAGATAGAAATACCCTTTCCGCAGCGGGTGGTTACTATTAAAGAACGCGACCTTTCTTAATAAAAAACAAAGCCGCTTAATGCGGCTTTGTTGTTTTATAGCTTAAAGCAGTAATAAACTGCCTAACCCTAAAAAGGTCACAAACCCAACTATATCGGTAACCGTGGTTAATATTACCGAGCCAGAAAGCGCAGGGTCTATTTTCATTTTGTCTAAAATAGACGGTATAACAACCCCAGCTAACGACGCAGCCACTAAGTTAAGCAATATAGCAACGGTAATTGTAATGCTTAGCATTATGTCGCTAAACCAAACAAAGGTGAGCGCGCCAATCACTAATGCCCACACTAAGCCGTTCACCGCCCCCACCCGTAGCTCCTTTTTTAAAAGTGCATTGCGGTTAGAGTCGGTTACCTGGCCAAGCGCTAAACCGCGCACTATTACCGTTAAAGTTTGACTCCCGGCGATTCCGCCCATAGAGGCCACCACAGGCATAAGTACCGCCAGTGCCACAACCTGCTCTATTGTTGCGCCAAATAAGCCAATAAACCAAGATGCTAAAAACGCAGTGGCTAAATTTATACCCAGCCAAATTCCCCGGTTTTTAGCACTTTTTCTTACACTGGCAAACAGGTCTTCGTCTTCGCGTAAACCACCAGCTTTGGCAGCAGCTTCGTCGGCAATTTCTTGGCGTAGTTCGTATGCCGAGCTAATGGTTAAACGCCCGACTAATTTGTTATCGGTATTAACCACCGGCATGGCCATTTTTTCACTGTGAATAACCACTTCTGCCGCTTCGTATAAATCATCATCAGCATGCAATGATGAAAAATCATAGTTTGCCAGCGCCAATAGGTTATCGCCTTCATCGGCTTTTATTAAATCATTTACTGCAAGTTCACCTATTAGGCTGCCTTGGCGGCTAACTAAATACACAACTTCGCTGTATTGCGGCAAACCTTTGTGCAGTAATTTTTTAACGCCTGCAATTGTTGCTTTTTCAGTTATTTTTAGAAAGTCGAAACCAACCCAGTGACCTAATTGCTCAGGCGGATACTGCTGAGCAAGATCATATTGTTTCGTTTGTGCTTCATCGAGTTGCTTTTTAGCATAATCAACAAAGCGCTCAGGAATAACCTCTTCAAGCTCAAGTAATTCTTCAACATTCACTTCATCTAATAGCGCGTATGCCTCGCTATCATCTAAGGTTTGTAGTAACCATAAGCAGCTGTCATCGCTCAGGGTGACGAATATTTCATGCTGCGTGTCTTTATCTAATAGCTGCCAAATTTCTAGACGCTGTTCTTTTGGGATGGCTTCAAAAAGTAGCGATAGGTGCTCAGTAGATAAATTAAGCTGTGCATCGGCTAAAAGCTGACTTTTTTGCGTGTGTGTTTCGCATTGTAATAAATCGTTTATTAGCTGCGGTAGTTGGTCGACTGGATACTCAATCATCTTGAAACCTTAAATTTAAAAATGCACATTGCTTATAGTTTACTTGAACAATAAAAAATTGCAGAAAAAACCTAAACTTATTAAGACGCTTTAAGCTTTGATGGTTGAAACTGCGCTCATTATTTTTGCGCATTGTAGGGGCAAAAACATCAGCGATACTACTGTTTATTTTAAAAATTAAAAAAGAAATTATTGGCCTTATTTTTAACCAAAAAAAGCCCATAACGCTAAGCTGTTATGGGCAAAGTCACACAATGAAAAAGGGGAATTAAAATCTATCGGTTAAGTTACGTATTAGGTCAGAGTCCACAAACTGCGTGACCATTGCAGTACCCCATGCATATGCACGTTGTATTGGGTAGCCTTTAAATATCCAGCGTTTACGAACATGGTTAAAACGCTGCAAATACTGCTGCTTAGCACGCGGCAAAGGTGTACTACTTAGCTTATCCCACGCTTTATATACGCCCGACATGTCAGAGCCGCGCATAAAACGTTGCAACCAACGCGCAAAGCGCGAAAAGCTAATGGTTGACTGAAAATCAATGATATAAGGCTTGCCATCGCTACCACATAATATATTGCCCATATTACGTAAATCTAAATGCACAATGCCTAGGCGGTGCATTTTTGCAACTTGGCGTTCAAGCTCAATAAAAAATTCAACAGGCAACGTCTCACCCTGGTGTATTAAGCTTCTAAGCGGCGTGCCTTCTATGTAGTCATACGCCACCGCTATCGGCGATAAACGGCTAAACCGATTAGCAACTGCATCAAGCTGTGCTAAGCGGCTCAACCCTTTAAATTCTTGATTTACAGAAAGCTTGGCAAAGGTTTTACGAATAAACCACGGGCTTTGGCTAAAGTCTTTTACTATTAAGTCAAACGTATCATCTTTGTACCTGTATACAATTGCGTTCGCAAAACGCCCTTTATGAACAACACTTAAATACTGTTGCATAAATACATGTTCAGGAAACTGCTGCTGTAATTGTGATAACAACTTATTTTCAATCATAACAAACCTAACAAGATGATAACTTTAATTGCCTAGGCAACTATATTGGCAAAGTTGGATTTGCCGCACAATTAGATCTAGTACTTAGCAGGCTAAGTTTTTATTGAAACAGTATCGCTAAAATGTTGATAATCTTTTTTAGAGATTTATGAAGGTGTATCTAGGTTGTTTATTGCTCGGTTTAGTAAGTCCATAACGCTGTGTTTTTCATTTTCAGAAAAGCCGCTAAGTGCTTTTTCGTACACTTGATTTACTAAGGGCATTATTTGCGGGTAAAGCGCTTTGCCTTTATCACTTAAACTTAAAAGTGTAGAGCGCTTATCAAACTCACATTGTGTTTTTTCAATTAAGTCTTTTTCTTCTAAACGCTTTAACAAACGGCTCATTGCGCCTTTATCGTACACCATATGATCGCTCAGTCCGGCTAATGTGTTTACTGAGCCACGCGCTAATAGCACTACCACAATATATTGCGCAGAGGTTAAGTCCATACAATCGAGTTGGGCATCAATGTGTGTAGCAATTTTTGAACGTAAAAACGATATCAACCGGCCTAGGTCTTGCTCTGCTACGAGCGTTTCGGGGTCGGCGTTTTGTACTGAAGGCATACTTTGTTGCATATAAGGGTTACTCTGTTTATTCAAAATGCGTGTAATAGACTACACATAATTAATAAAATTCCCTAGGGTTAGCGTACTTTCAAAAATAAAAATTTGTTCTACCTAGGGTCTGGCATGTTTGGCGTTAATACTGCGTTATCGCCTATGCCTGTGCAGCAACCTTAAAATATAAGCACAGCTTTACCAAATAAAAGTACCTTGCTAAAAATTCAACCTCAAAAAGTAAACTTCCCCTAAACCATTTTGTATTTAAAATAAAAAGCCGCAACATAAGTTGCGGCTAGTAGTGGTTTATGCAGTACCGTTTTAAACCTTAAACTGCCCTATTAATTGTCCTAAGTTTTCACCGCGCCCAGCTAAATGCTGGCTAACCTCAGAGGTGGCCTTACTTGCTTGGGTTAGTTCATTAACAATTTCTTGAATGGCAAACACATTACGGTTTATCTCTTCTGTCACTGAGCTTTGCTCTGTTGCAGCGGTTGCAATTTGCGTACTCATGTCGTTAATGGTGGTAACCGACGTAGTCACAGCACCTAAACTTTGCGATATATCGCGCGATGACTCAACTGAGCGATTACAACTTGCTTGGCTCGCCTGCATGGCATTTACCGCGGCGCCCACTAAGTTATGTAATTCACTTAGCATTTCACTAATTTCATGGGTACTAAGTTGTGTACGACTCGCTAAGCTCCTTACTTCATCAGCCACCACGGCAAAACCCCTACCCTGCTCGCCGGCACGTGCGGCTTCTATGGCGGCGTTAAGTGCAAGCAAGTTAGTTTGTTCGGCAATGCCACCTATTACACTAAGTACACTGTCTATTTTTTTAGATTGCTCACTTAAAGAATTTACCTGATCAGCAGCTAGGTTAATTTCGCCCATAAGGTTGGAAACTTCACTTAGTGAAATATCTACGCACTCTTGCGCTTTTGCCACTTCTAGCGTTGCCGTATGAGTAGACTCAGCAACTTGCGTGGTATTTTTAGCCACTTCGTGAGAAGTAGCCGACATTTCGGTAATCGCTGTGGCAACTAAATCTGTTTCGTGGTTATGATTAAGCAGTTTATTTTCAAACAGTTTTGTTTGCGAATTGATATCGCTTGAGGCGTTTTTTACATCATTAGTAACATCAGCCACATTACTTATAATGCTTTGCAGCTTGCTAACAAACACATTAAACGATTCGCCCAACTGCCCTATTTCATCGTGCGTATGTATAGCTAGGCGTTTTGTTAAGTCGCCTTCACCTTTAGCAATATCATCTAAGCTTTGGCCCATTATTTGGATAGGTTTAACCATAGCGTTAGACGCTAAAAGTGCGCCCACTACGCTAACCACAACCCAAAATAAGGCAATCAATAACAAGGTGGTTATTTTTTCGCGAGTATGCGATTGCATAGTTTGTTTATAATTTGCAAGCTCTGTTTGTATATCATCCATATAGGCACCCGTACCAATCATCCAATCGGTACCTGGTATCATTACGGCATAGCCTATTTTCTCTACTAACCCGTTGGTATTTGGCTTTTGAAAATGGTAATTAAATGCCCCGCCACCTTTACGTGCTTGCTCTAATAATCCAACAATTATTCTTTTACCATTTGGGTCTGTCATCCCTATTTTATTTTGCCCCTCAATAGCACTTCCTAACAGGGCATGGAACACGCTAACGCCACGTGTGTCGTAAATAAAAAAGTAACCGTCGTCACCAAAAGTAAGCTCCCTAAGAACATTTTTAACACTTTGTGTTGATCCGTTATCTAACTGATGGCGTACCAACTTGCTTGCTATTTCCACTTCAGTGGCAAGTAGCGTGTGTTTGTCTTTAATGAGTTTAGATTTAATTGTTTCAAAATTTTGTTGCTGGTTTTGCGATTCTAAATAGTACGAGCTGGCCATTAAGCTAATCAATAACAAGCTCAACGGTAAAATAGCCAGTAATAAAAGTTTATTTCTCAAGCTTAAGTTACTCATTAAATCTCCACAAATAGGGTATGCACGTTATCACTGTCTGCTTTGCAGTAATCAACGCAATAAAGTAAGCATTTAATATGTCACTATTTATATCAATTTATAAATAGCGCAGGGGGTTGCCAAGGGCTGGCAAGGTGGGCGCATTATAATTAGATTACAGCGCTTTAGATATACATTATCACTCGACATTAGTCGCAATTTCCTATCGAAAACACTGTGCAGTAAGGCGTTTTCATTACCTTTTACTTAGTTAATACCCAAGCAATTCCACCACTATTCATCTCACATTAAGGTAGCCAGGCATTTTTATTTAACATATAATCATCACAATTCTAATAATAAATACTTATACAAAAAGCGGGACAATGTTCAACGTTAACTTAGGCTGTGGTTTTTAAAAATAATAATGAAGTACTTCTTATATCTAACGTTGTTGATTTGTTTAAACGTGTGCGCTCAACCTGCTAACAAGAGCATTGCCTTTTATTACTCATCCCCCATGCCATTGGCCGAAATGACCTTTTATTCACGGGTTGTTGTGCAGCCGCAAAGCATCACTCAACACGAACTTAATTGGCTTAAAGAGCGCAACATTAGCGTATACGCTTATTTAAGTGTGGGAGAATCGTTTACTGAAAATGAATCCTCAGTAGCAAAAAATCCACACTGGAATAGCCATATTGCTGATTTAACCGCTGAGCATTGGCAACAACACCTGCAAAAACAAGCACGTGAATTACAACAACGAGGCTTTAACGGTTTATTTTTAGATACGCTCGACAGCTACCAATTATTAAAACCCGATTACGATAAAGCGGCTCAACAAGTGGGGCTTGTGAATATAATTAAAGGTTTGTCGAGTACATTTAATAAACATTTAATTTTAAACAGAGGGTTTGAGCTACTGCCACAGCTTAACGATTACGCCTCTGATTTAGTTGCAGAGGGGCTATTTAGCCACTTTAATCCAGTAGATAACAGCTACAAACTTACTACTGAGAACGATCAAGCTTGGTTAAATGAAAAGCTCCATAAAGCACAATCACTGGGCTTTAACGTACAGGTAATTGATTACGCTAAACCACAGCAGCGCCTTGCGATGGCTAAACAAATTATTGCCCAAGGTTATGCTCCTTGGGTTACTGATGGGCACCTTCAAACTTGGGGGACATCAAATATACAGCCAGTGCCTAGGCGCATACTTATTCCATACAACAGTAATGTAAAGCCACTTATATACACCACGGTTCACTTAAAGCTTGCCACAATGATTGAGTATTTAGGCTACATACCTGATTACATAGACATGGCTAACACGCCTTTACCTAAAGTAGATACCAGCCTCCATGCTGGCATTATCTCTTGGACGACGAGCGATCAATTTTATAATGCACAGGTTATTGAGTGGCTCGAAAGTAACTTAGGCGTGGTACCGCAACTGGTACTTGGCGAGCTCCCTCCTTCTAATAAGTTACTTAAAAGCTTAGGAGTAGAGCCTTTTAATTTGCCTTCAAATGGGCCTTATAAACTCGCAGCTATGTCACCTTGGCTCAAGGGTGAGTCAACCACTGCGCCCGCTATTGTAAAGCCCTATTTATTAACACTTGCAGAGAATGCGCAATCATTAATATCAATACACGCTGAAGATGGCACTACCCTAACCCAAGGAAGTAAAACTAAGTACGGCGCACTTATCGCGGCACCTTGGCTTATAGATACATTGCCTATGGAGGGCAGTAACTGGGTTGTAGACCCCAAAGCCGTGTTAACTAAAGCAATGGGGCTTGCGCCTATACTAGCCCCAGATACAACTACATTAAGCGGTCGGCGTATGCTAACCCTTCATATTGATGGCGACGGCTTTACGAGCATTGCACACTTTGCAGGTAAACCTTACGCAGCAGAAGTTGTGCGCGATGAAGTTATAAAAAAATACAAGCTACCACTTACCTCCTCAATTATCCAAGCCGATATTGAGCCTAACGGATTGCATGGCGCTGACAGCCCAAAGCTTGAAAAAATAGCCAAAGAAATTTTTGCGCTTCCTTATGTCGAAGTGGCATCACACACTTACAGCCACCCCTATTTTTGGACAGCCTTATCAGGTAGAAAAGAAATAAATAAAGACGACACCGACTACGGGTTTCATTTAGATGTACCCGGTTATGACGCCATCGATTTAAATAAAGAAATAACGGGCTCAGTAAATTACATTAATGAGCGACTCGCACCAAAAAATAAAAAAACCGTGATGATGCTATGGTCAGGTGATGCAACCCCTGGCCCAAAAGCCCTCGAACTTGCCCGCGATGCCGGTGTAATTAACGTTAATGGAGGAAATACCGACGTAAATGCCGACAATCCAAGCTTGTCGCATATATCACCTATTGGCCGTCCTGAGCGAGATTTGCTGTATCAAATATACGCCCCCATTTTAAACGAAAATGTTTACACCAATTTATGGCACGGCCCTTACTATGGTTTTAAACGCTTAGTAGAAACATTTGAAATAACCGAAAAACCATACAGGTTAAAGCCTTACACAATTTACTTTCATTTTTACTCTGGCGAAGTGCCAGCAGGGCTTGATGCGCTGCATTACAATATTGATTACGTATTAGCCAAAGAAAATACCCCGGTGCATTTAAGTCAATATGCACGCATTGCCAAAGACTTTTATTTTTCTGCGCTTTCTAAAAATACGCGCGGCGAATGGCTATTTAGTTCTAAATATATAAAAACGCTGCGCTTGCCTGCTATTTTTGATGTGCCCAATATGACTAACAGCCAGGGTATTTTAGGGGTAACCGCGCAAGGAAACTATATTCACCTGGGCGATGAAATAGCCACAATTAACTTTGATCATACAACGCCAGATAACCAACCTTATTTGCTCTCTGCTAATGTCGCGTTTAGTAATTGGCAGGTAAACGGCCCTGTCAGCTTTAAAGCGTGGATTGAGGCTAAAATTGTGCTTAAAAATGCTCGCAATTGTCAATTCATTTCGCATATGGGAAAGCGCTTTAGCGGAAAAACCTTTGGCAATACAACGCAGTTTACATTACCTGCTGGCGAATTTTATGGCTATTTAAACTGCGCAACAAGGGCTCAATAATGAATAACAAAAAGCGCCCTCACTTAGTATCAGTTAAAACCATTTTAATTATATTAGCGGTTAGTTGTTTTTCACTTTACGCGCTGTTTCCGCACACCTTATTTTTTGAAGACGACTCGCTATCGCAAGATTATACCTTTGAAAAAACCTACTTAAATGCCGCATTAAGTAGCGACCCTAATAATGAAAAACTACGCGCCAAAAAAATAGCCATTCACCTGGGCTTAAATGAGTATTCACAAGCGACTAACGAGCTTGAAAAACTCCCTAAAAGCGATACAAAAACTGAATTAGAAATAAAACTTTTATACGCATTGTGGGTTGATAGCGGCGCAAATAAAGATGACCGTTTTGAAGAACTAACACTTAAACTTGCGGCATTTAAACACTGGGATAACCAGTTATTAAATATAGCTAAAGCCACGGGGCTCAATGCAAACGTAGCGCAATATTATGAGCAACACGCACAGCCATTATTAGCCGCTGATTTTTGGTTAGGCGCAGGTGAGCCTGGCAAAGCGCTCGCTATTTATAAAACCCACATTAATGCCGATGTAGCCCAAAAAGCCATTGAAACCGCACTGGGTGCTAACAATCCAAAACAAGCTTACACATGGTGGAAAAAATACGGTGATACCGCTAATACCGAGCGTACATTATATTTTGCAAACTTAGCGGGTGATAATAAAGAAGCCTTAAAAGCAGTAGAAAAATTATTAAAAACTCAGCCTAATAACAGCGAATATTTAACCAAAGCCATGCATTTAAACTTAGCCAATGGCAATGCAAACGCAGCTGAACAATTAATCGCAAAGTTATTACTTAAAACACCCAATGATAAAGCGCTGAGGCTTTTAAATTGGAAAATTATGCGCTGGCAAAATAAGCCTGAACAGGCGCTTAAAGAATTTAAATGGTTAATGGCCCATAAAGCCGTTGATGTAGCTATGCTGACCGACAGCATTAATGATGCGAATGCCTTGTACTTATATCAAGATGCCAACGACATTTACGAATATAAAGCGCAAAACCGACAGCTTAAAGGCAACGGATTTGCAAATTGGATGCAAACCAACGAATTTATTGGTAACGCAAAACAAGAGCTTAATCATATTGAGCGCTATGAGCAAATAAATGGAAAAACACCTCTTTCACAATATTGGAAAGCCAAGGTGTTACACGATACCGGTAATTTAGCTGGACTGAGAGCTTTGTGGCCTCACTACGCAGGGCCAAAAAACGAAGAAGACTTACTCTGGCTTGCAAGAGCGCATTGGTTAAACGATGACTTTACAACCGCTTTGGCCATTTTAAAGCAAAAAGCACGTAGTAACGATGATGAGTTTTGGGGTGCCCGCGTTGATATGGCTTTGCGTGTAAATGATAAAAAAGAAGAACTGTACGCTTTAGAGCAATTAAAAAACATTAGCCCACTGAGTGTAGGTGATATGCTGCATTATCAGCAGCTAAAATTTGCAGACAACCCACAAGGGTTATTAAATTACCTATGGCAACAAACCGCACTCACTGATAGACAGTTAATCCAAATTACTTTATTAAGCACGCAAATTGGCGATGAAGAACACGTTACTCGTGCTCATCAGGCTCTTGAAAAACAACGTTATAATAAAGCGCTTTACCCTGCATGGTTAATATTATCAAACTGGTACCAAAATCAAAGTGACTTAAATTACGCATACACAACACTTAACCGCGCAGCAAAACTAAGTGAATACAATCCCGATGTGGTACTAGCGCAAGGCTGGCTTGCATTGCAAATGCACGACACCATTATGATTAAGCGTATTTTAGCTAACTACTCAAGCAATGAACCCAGCCGAGAGTGGGCACAATTACTGGCGAGTTTATCTATTCATCAAAAAGCTTTTAATAGTGCTTATTTTTATCTGCGCCAATTAGCCATTAGTAACCCTCGAGATTTAACCACTTTAGTAAATTTAGCCGATGTTATGAACCAGTTAGGCTACTACGCTAATGCCAGCGAACTGAAACATTACTTATTAAACCATTTACCAAAAGACAAATACGCATACCGAGGTTTAATGATCCAATGGGCCGGCGCAATGGCCGTGCCCCACTTACGCCAATTTAGCAGCTTAGATGACATAGCACCTGAGGCTATAAACAACGCAACCGCCAACTGGTGGTTAGCCAGACGCGCAGCACAAAAACTTGAGCCATGGCAAAAGCTACAATTGGCTATGAGCAACGGCGAGTTTAATAAAGTAAAAGCACTGGTAAATACGCAAACGTTAGGCAAAATAGATGAGCTAAGTGCTTTGCTCTATTTAAGGCAGCCTTATGCAACTATGCAGCGTTGGTATGAGGAGTTAACACACGAGCCAACACAAGCCGAAACGTCTTTATTACGTAATGCCCGCACCAGCTACTTTAGAGCATTAGAGATTAACCTATCCCCCGAGGCCGGTTTAAACACTAGCCAATACGATGTAAATGTTTATTTTCCGTATGCTAAAGGGCAATGGAAACTTAGCATTAGCAATCAACAAAACCTAAATAACAACGGGTTACTGTTTGCCATAGAAGATAAAATGACATGGGGTCGTTGGTACTTTAATGCAAAAGTAGACTCTCATCAGGGCAATTTAATGAGCCGCCAAGGCTTGAGCCTAGATGCGCGTTACCAGTGGGACTCGCGCACGCAGGTAGGCGTAAAACTTGAGCACAACGTTGAAAACCGCCAATCAGAAACCTTACTTAGCTTTGCCAAATTAAATAAAACCACGGCTTATATAAATTACGCTATTGATGGGCGTCAAAACATGCAGTTCTCGGCAGCCGCCATGGCATTTAAGCGCCGCAGTGATAGCTCAACGCTTGTCAGCGGTCAAGAATATAACGCCCGCTATCAATACACTATTTTAAAAGACCGCCCTATTTGGAGTACTTATTTTAGTGCTCAATGGCAAGACTTTGAACGCACATTAGCCCCTTTAGGCATAGATCAAAGAGCGCGACCGCTGCTTATTGATATACAACCTTTTAGGCGCTTTGCTCTGGGCACTTCGCTTTCGTCAAACTCAAACTTAGCTCCCCCTTATTTAGGCGAAAGCCCCTCGTGGTTATTCGACATCAGTACGGGTTATCAAACGTTAAACGACACCCTCGACATTTCAGTATCAAGTGGTGCGGGCTGGTCAGTGCTAGGGGATGATTTATTTAAATTACAGCTGGGTTATCAAAGTAGCAATAAAGTGGGTAACTCAGATACACAATTACAATTAGGCTATTACGTACATTTTTAATGTTAGGAGAGAATATGTTTCGTTTAATCATACCGTGTTTGGTATTAGTGCTCAGTGCATGTACCACCAGCCGTGTGGCTGATGATGTAGAGCTAGGTCCATCAACTACCGTGGCTTTAATGCCTTTGGTAAATCATGCGCAAACCCCCTTAGCCGGTGAACGTGCAGAAGATATACTTGCAAGTATTTGGCAGCAAAATAAGCTTCCTACGTTATTACGTGCACCGCGCAGTAACTCTAAAGACCTTCCGCCACTTGACGATCAATACCGTCTTGATAACGCCATGCAGTGGTTAAGCACACAGCAAACAGACTATGTGTTATCAGGTAGCATAGAAGAATGGCGTTATAAAGCGGGTCTAGATGGCGAGCCGGTAGTCGCACTTACACTTAGCTTAACGGCTAAAGGTCAAACAACCCCACTTTGGACGGGCACTATCGCAAAAAGTGGTTGGGGCCGCGACAGTATTGCCGCGACAGCACAAGATGTCATCGCCGATTTAATTTCGTACATTGAGGTTAGTGAGTGAAAACACATTTTTTTCGACCAAGAGAGGTCCCTGAGCTACAAATTTGGGCTGAGGTAATTGTATTTACCGCGCTTGCAATTGTGCTGCCGGTTATATTTAACGCCGAAGACCCCTTTTGGACGGAAAATGGGTTTTCGTGGCCGGTACTTGGGCCGCTGTTAGTGGCTTTGCGCTATGGTTTTTCAAAAGGCTTTATAAGCATATTATGTTTATTAGCCGGGCAATTGATGTTAAGCAAAAGCGAAGTATTAGCGCAACCTAACGAATTTAATATTAACGCCATGATTGGTTATTTAATTGTAATTATGATTGCTGGCGAATTCAGAGATGTATGGGAGCGCACTAATCAACAGCAAAGTATTGAGCTTGAATATGTAACTAACCGATTAGAAACCTTTACCCGCCAATACCATTTAATAAACTCATCCCACGACCGGATTGAGCAAATGTTAGCAGGTCATACTCTTAGCCTGCGCGAATCGCTCCAAGCGGTACGGGCCGTTATAGGGCAACTAACACAAAGACGGTTAGACAGTGCGGCAAATAGCATTTTAAACTTATTTGTTGAATATGGCTCACTTGAAAAAGCAGCGCTTTATAAAGTAGAAAACAACACCATAATAGAGCAGCCATTAGCAAGCATAGGTGCTATGGGCGAGCTAAATATGGAAGACCCCCTTATTAAAGCCATGTTTGAAGAGCGCGAACTGGTTTCTGTTAAAGAGGTTAAAAATAAATTTAGCCAATACCATATTGCTATCCCACTGGTTGATATTAATAACACTATTTACGGCGTGATTTTAGTACAAAGCATTCAATTTTTTGCCCTTAAAAACACCACACTTACTTTGCTAGCCGTTATGGCCGGTAACATTGGCGATTTGCTGCATCATGAAATTACCAACCCAGTAATGACCCCACAAGAAACCCCTTATTTTGTAAGGCAACTACGCAGGGCGAACAAAGAAGCTAAACGCTATAATATTCCCTCGCAGCTGCTTAAACTCAAAGCAATGCAAACAAGTGAAGAGTCGCGCCAATTATTAGAGTATTTAAGTGAAGCTCGCAGAGGTTTAGATATTTATCTTTACGATAGTCAAAACCACACACTATTACTACTTATGCCAATGGCAAGTGAACTGGACAAAAGTGGCTTTATATCGCGTATTAATACTTGGTGTATCGAGCACTTTGGTAAAACCGTTGAGCAACTGCAAATTAAAATAGAAGAACAAATGGCATTGCCTATAAGCAGCGAACACATCGCTAAGTTAGTTGCATCCCATGATTAAAATTATCGTTGCCGCTTTTATTGGCTGTTTATGTGAATACTTTGCTTTTGCGCATATTTTAGATGCGCCTAACTGGCTGTTGATTGTTTTATTACATGGCATTGCTAGCCTGTGCTTTACCTTTGTAAGCCATGCGTTTATTCCTAACAAATACAAAACCACCTTAAAAAGTGGCTCAGCGCTGTTATTCTTGTTGCTATTTACCTTGCCTGTATTTGGTATTTTAGGAGTGGTATTTGCCATTACTTTTGCCCTTAGTAAACCACTTAAAAACAACGACATTGATATTGTAGAGCACAAGGTTCCTACCCTGCCCTTTGAAGCAAGAAGTGTCTCAGCAACGCCTATTTACTCAATGGGTGGACTAAAGGCTATTTTAAAACACGCCAGTGAGCCAAATAAACGCCTAAGTGCAGTAATGGCTGCACGGCACATGAGCGATGCCCAAGCTATTCCTATACTCAAACTGGCATTAAAAGACTTAGAAGATGATATTCGCTTACTTGCCTATTCAACTCTTGATAGCAAAGAAACTAAACTGAACGAAAAAATAAGCCAGTGCCAACACGCTATAGCCAATACCACGCAACAACCTAAATTGAGCAATTTGCAACGCCAACAAGCCGAGCTTTATTGGGAGCTTAGTTACTTAGGCTTAGCACAAGGCGCACTAAAAAAGTACGTACTAGAAAAAGCAGAAGCGTTAACCTTAACAAGTATAAAGTTTAACCCGCAGCCAGCAAGCTATGTGTTTTTAGGGCGAATTCAACTTGCGCTCGGTAAATTAAATGAAGCGCAGCAAAGCTTAAATTTAGCCACGCAATTAGGCATGGCTAGGCGCCACGTCCTACCTTATAAAGCCGAAGTCGCCTTTGGATTACACAATTACACAGACTGTCAGCGCTATCTTGAAGAGCTAGCACTACAGCCTAAAGGCTCTGAGTTACGCCATTTACAGGAGTATTGGCATGAGTGAAAAAAAAGCCGACATTTTACTCTTACTTGAAGGCACTTACCCTTATGTACGGGGCGGCGTATCGAGCTGGGTACACCAAATTATAGAAGGCCTGCCTCACTATAACTTTGAATTAGTGTTTGTTGGTGGCGCACCCGAACACTACGGCGACATTCAGTACACGCTACCGAGTAATGTAACTAATCTGCATGTGCATTATTTAGTTACGCAACACAGTACAAAAATAAAAGCGAAACATGGCCTTAAATATAAAAAAGAACTGTTTGATTTTTGGCAGCAATTGCAAGGGTATTTCCGTGACTGTAAAGACCCAATACCGACGGAGTTGGTAAAGTTTGCCTTTGAAAATCTAGCTAAAAAAGACGGCATCAACGAAGCCGATTTTTTATACAGCGAGTCGTCGTGGCAGGTGCTGGCAAACTATTATTTAACCTATTGCGATGAATCGTCATTTATCGACTTTTTTTGGTCGTACAGAAATTTGTATAAACCACTGTTTAAAATAGCCGAAATAGCCCGTTCACTCCCCGATGTTAAACTTATTCATTCTATTTCGACAGGCTATGCTGGCATATTGGGCGCAGGTGCAAGCGTTATACACAACACGCCATTTTTGCTTACCGAGCACGGTATTTATACTAAAGAGCGTAAAATAGATTTAATACAGGCCAGCTGGATAAAAGAGTCTGAACAAAGCCTAGGTAAAAACCTAAATACTGAAATGGGCTTTATTCGCCGAATGTGGATCAGCTTTTTTGAGCAAATTGGCCGCACTACTTATAACCAAGCCGACAAAATCATCTCGCTTTATGAAGGGAATAGACAAAGGCAAATTAAAGATGGTGCCTGCGAAAGTAAAGCCTCGGTAGTGCCTAATGGTATAAAAACAAAACGCTTTGTTGATGCCCTTAACGCGAGACCTAAATCGGTCCCTATGGTGGTTGGGTTAATTGGCCGTGTAGTGCCAATTAAAGATATTAAAACCTTTATTCGTGCCATTAAAGAGGTCCAAGCCGAACTGCCAGACATAGAAGGTTGGATCATAGGCCCTTTTGAGGAAGACCCACAGTATTATAAAGAGTGCCAGCTACTAGTAAGCAGCCTAGATTTAGACAAAAACATTACGTTTACCGGCATGAAAAACATCGTCGAAATACTCCCAAAGCTAGGTATTGTTGCGTTGACTTCAATTTCTGAAGCTCAACCATTAGTGCTGCTTGAAGCAATGGCTGCAGGCGTACCTGTACTTGCAAGTGACGTGGGCTCGTGCCGAGAAATAATAGAAGGGGCAAGCGAGGAAGATAGGGCCCTTGGTAAAGCTGGCGAAGTAGTTTCTATTGCCTCACCCAGCGAAACCGCACAGCAAATAATTACCCTATTGGAAAATGAGCAAACATGGTATCAGTACCAACAAAACGGCCTCAACCGTGTTAAAACATACTACGACGAGAGCCATATGTTTGCCCGCTACGATAAACTTTACAAGGATACAATCGCATGGCCGGAATAGGTTTTGAGATACGTAAAATTCTCAAAAAAAACACCCTACTCTCTGTTTTTGAAGCATACGGTTATGCGGGATTAATAGGCTCAGGCCCTTGGCTGCTTTCTATCATTGCGCTCATGCTAATTGGTATTTTAAGCCTAGGTGTCGTGCTGCCAAAAGTATTAATTATTCAGTTTTTAACGCTTATTACGTATATGATGGCAGCGTCCCTTATATTAACCGGCGGCCTGCAGCTATTATTAACGCGTTTTGTTGCCGATCTGTTTTTTCAAAAAAAGGACGAGCAGGTACTGCCTAATTTACTTGGCGCGCAGCTTGTTACCACCCTTGCCGCATTACTGATTGGCTTAGCTGTATGGCCAATACTACCGCTACCTGTTGTGACTAAAATAATAATATTAGGGGCGTTTGTAAGCTTATGTAACCAATGGCTTGGCGCTATATTTTTGTCGGGAATGAAGGAGTACCGGCTTATTTTAGTAACCATGTTAAGCGGTTACAGCTTTATGGTGTTACTGGCATTTTTACTGCGCGACTGGCAAATAGACGGGTTGTTTTTTGCTTTTTTTGCCGGTGAAGCGCTGCTCTTTTTTAGCTTTTTGTTTATGATTATTCGTCGCTACCCTGGCGGTAAACTCATTAGTTTTGATTTTTTAAACAATAAAAAAGTGTATTACAGCCTATTTTTTTGTGGGCTTTTTTACAACATAGGCGTGTGGGCCGATAAAATTATTTTTTGGTACTCCCCCGCTACCTCTATTCAAATTATAGGCACATTAAGAGCAAGCCCTATTTACGACTTGCCTATATTTTTAGCCTATTTAACCATTATTCCAGGAATGGCGGTATTTTTAGTCAGAATGGAAACCGACTTTGTAGAACAATACGACCGTTTTTATACCGCCATTAGAGGTGGCTCATCGCTTGAAGAAATTTTTTACCTAAAAGATAAAATGGTGCAAACAGCGCAAGGCGGCCTTTACGATATATTTAAAATCCAAGGTATAACCGTTGCGTGCTTATTACTGTGGGGCGAGCAAATACTGACCTTTATAGGCATAGACCCTAACTATAAAACACTGCTGTTTATTGATGTGGTGGGTGTAGGTGTACAGGTTATATTTTTGTCTATTTTAAATATTTTATTTTACTTAGATAAGCGTGCCACCGTATTATTTTTATCTGGGCTGTTTTTGTTTATCAATATCGTATTTACGATTGCCTCAATTGCATTAGGACCACAGTTTTATGGTTACGGTTTTGCGCTCTCGACCATAATTACATCTGTAATTGGTCTTTATTGGCTATCAAAACAATTTGAAGAGCTTGAGTACGAAACTTTTATGCTGCAGTAGCATAAAAGTTTCGTATAAAATTAGCCTGATATTCCACGCTTTTTATAATAGGATCTATGAATGAGAAAGTCGTTTGAATTCACGGTCAAATCAAACAAAATTAAAATAATTAATTATTGGTTTGGTGGCATTAAGTTATATGTAAATGGTGACTTGCGCGAGTGTAATAAAACGCTTTTTGCCTTTGGCAACAAAGCTTTGTTATCTGCAAACCTTGAGGATATTGGCACACTAGAAATAAAACCATTATCAGGACTGATTTCTGTAGAAATTGATGCATACCTTGTTAAAGCCTATGATATACATCATGTTTATAGCTCACATAAGCGCCTCAGCCTTAAACAAAAAAGGCTAGCGCAGTAAGTATATAAAATACTGCTAAAACAAAGAGTATAAAAAGCCAAGAAAACTCCCCTTACTTGGCTTAGCTAATCTTTAGCATAGTTAGACATAACTAGTTTAGCTTTATACTAAATGGTGATGCAGCTGCAATTACTTACTCACCCAGCGCGCTTTAAAACCACGCGTATCAACATGTATAAATGCACCGCGATGCGATTTTGGCCCGTAAACACCTAAACCGCCAAGTAAGCCTTTAAATGATTCTCGCTTAGCGAGCGACTCCACTATACTAGCCATAGCTTGTGCATCACCAATAGAGTGCTTGCCGTCTTTGTTTATATCATCCATACGGTAGTCGCCGTCGTTATCTATAAATATATCGGCAGCGTCGCCAAACACATGGCGGCTAAGCTTTACGTTACCAATGGCTTTGTTGTAATAAGGGGTGCGGTAACCGCTCATTACCACCATATTTTTAACCGGTATGTTTTCTAAAATCAGCTCTTTGCGTATTTTTTCAAGTTTAAGTAACAACTTGTTTTGTAAGAATAAATATTTAGGGTGCTTACTTCGTTGCTTACTCACAAATTCTTTAAGAGAAAAATGCGGTGATATTTTTATATTTTCGTTCTCTGGGGTCACCTTTACAAAACCATCGGGCACTATGTAATGCTTACTATCCTTAATTTGTGAGGGCGTTGGGTAATGGCCAATGTGGTAATATTTAAGCTTTCCACCTTGTACTTCATCTGCAGGTACTTTAACAAACACATTAATTGTCATACGTTGCTTTTTGTCGGGGGATTCAATAATTACCCGTGTTAAGCCAGGCTTTTTAGGCGCCTGCCACTGCCAGCGATTTGTATCAGTTAAGGTGGCGTTGCTATGGTTATTAATAAATGAATAGGATCGTTTTGATTGTGCGTAAAGCACTTCAAATTCAACTGCCTCATTAGGCATCACAAATACAGAAAACACCGAATACGGCATTACTATGTCGTTAATTTTTAGGCTAAACTCTGCATCTTCAAAATTTGCTTTATTTTGAATATCAACGCTTGGGTGTGCTTTTTTCACTGGCTCGGCGGCATAACTACCTACGCTTACGCAAAGCGCTAATATGCAGCCTAAAATACGTGGTATAAACGGCATAAATCCTCTCATAGTCTATTTTATCAATGCAGCAATGACTGACTGATCTTCGTTTTTAAGTAATGCTTTTGCGTCATGTTGATAAATATCGTCTCTAAAATTAACGAACATGTCTTCATCAACCCACGCCGTCCAATACACTAAATGAATAGGTAAGGGCTCATTTAAATAAAAAGTTTGAGTGGTATCAGTATCTCTGGCTTTATCCACTTGCTTAAGGGTGCGCTCTTCACCTTGGTGCTTAATTATTTCACGCGCCAATGAAAATGGCTCTTCAACCCTTATACAACCATGTGATAGCGCACGCTGCGCTTGGTTAAAACGCTGCTTTGCTGGAGTATCGTGAACATAAATGGCCTCAGGATTTGGAAACAGATATTTCACTTCGCCAAGTGGGTTTTCATCCCCTGCACGCTTAACTAAAAAGTGATCAAACTGATAGGGCTTAATAGACTGCCAATCAATATTACTGGGGTTAACTGTTTTAGAATCTAGGTAGCTGTTTTTTCTAACTTCGATATTATTTTTAGCAAGGTACTGAGGATCTTTAGCCACCTTTGGTGCTATTTCTTTGGTTGCAATAGAGGTTGGTATGCGCCACTCAGGGTTTACTACAAATTTTTCGATTTCGTCACTAAAGGCTGGTGTTTCCCAGCTCGGCTTACCCACAATAACGTTATTTTGTAGTTTTACTTCGCCTGCTTTTACATAGCGCAATGTGTACTCAGGTATGTTTACATACACATACTGCGAATCACTTGAGCCTGCGAAGTTAGTTATGCGGTAAAAGTTAAGCTTTAATTTAGCCAATTTTTTCTTAGCGGGTACATTAAGCTTAGCTAAGGTGCGCTTGCCTACTCGCCCATCAACCTTTAAACCGTGGCGACGCTGAAACTGTTGCACAGCCTGCTCAATGGTTTTATCAAATGTGCACATTGCGGTGTCACATACATTGCTGGTTAAGTCACGCTCTTGATACAAACGCAGCGCTAACTGACTCACCGCTTTACTGGTGCTGCCAAGTTCAAGCAACTCATTAGTGTATAAAGGAGTAAACCCGCCACTGTTAACTATTTCTGTGTACCAGTTAATTGCTTTTTCGGTGCGCGCTATTAACTGTGCTGCATTTTGATCAAAATAATAATCGCCATTTTGCAATTGTTGTTGCGAGTTGTAAGTGGTCAATGAAGAGTTGGCAAGTGCCACACTTTCAAGATCTGCACTGCCTAGCGCTTGCCCTGTTAGCATGGCGCTAACGCAGCCTGCAAGCGTAGCGTGTAACGTAATGTGCTTTACCTTTGTAGACAATGCCTTTGAAAATAACCCCTTCACTTTGTACCTCCTCGCTAAATATCATTGATAAATGCTTTTGTACTTACTGCTTAACAGTAACTTGAAGGTGCAATGCAGGTGCCAAAATAAAATAAAAACACAACACGCTGAAATTTAATAACTTTTTAAACTTTTACATGGTAATTAAAAAATACTTCAACTACGCAATTATGTAATTTGGTTGCTGTAGTGTGTAAAGTTGCTATAGCAATTAGTCTTTTAAAAAGGCTAAAAAGCCACGCTCATAACGACTCAAGTATTTTGTTTTTCGCGGTAAAGAAAGCGACTCTCGCCACGCTATTTGGGTTTGCACATCCTCTTTACACAAGGCAATTAAATTCGGGTGAACATACGATTTACGGGCAATAGCGGGCGTATTACCTAGCTGCTCAGACACGCTCTCGAGCATACTTTTTAAACTAAGTGCGCCTTTTGCTTTTACAAGTTGCTTAAAGGCAATAACACTGGCTCGCCAGGTTCTAAAGTGCTTAGCGCTAAAGTCCTCACCCATAATTTGTTGAATATACTGGTTAATTTCACTAGAGGTTACGTTTGTGCGCTCTCCATCGCTTATATATTGAAACAAATGCTGACCGGGTAAATCTTGTAGGTCTTTAATTACATGGCTAAGCACTCTATCGGTTATGTTTACCTCGCGCTCTTTGCCCGATTTAGCCCGATACCGTAGCTGTATATTTTTACCCGTAAGCTTAGCATGGCGATTGCGCAGGGTTGTGGCGCCAAAACTTTTGTTTTGCTTTACATTTCGCTCGTTACCTACCCGCAATGCACCTAAGTCCATAAGCCTAACTACCGCAGCTAATGTGCGCTCTACGCTGAGCTCATCCCCTTGTAAATCGTTTTCTAAACGGGCACGCAGTAATGGCAGCTTATTGCCAAACACCCCACAGGCTTGGTATTTTTTCGCCTCTTGTTGAGCTCTAAAATTTTCATGGTAACGGTATTGCTTACGGCCTTTACTATCTATCCCCGTTGCTAAAATATGGCCATTTTCTTCAGGGCAAAACCAAGCATTTTTGTAGGCGGGAGGAAACGCTAACGCATTTAAACGATCAATCACTTTTTGATCGGTGATTTGCTTTCCTATTGGGTCAAAGTACAGCCACGTTTTGTTTTTACGCTTACGGGTTATACCGGGTAAATTATCATCTACGTAGATTAGTTTCATTTATGCTCCTAGCAACTTAAACCACCATCAATAAATGTATCACTGTAAAATAACCTTAAACTGAACAACGTTATTGATATATAATCAAAAATTGAACAATAATATAAAAATCCGTTTAGTTTAATTACCTGCTTAAGTATATAAACTGCACCTTTTGGTACCGTTTAGCTATGCTCATTTTGGCCAAAATATACACGGATAATAATACCAACTCGCTAAATTAATTAGTCTATTTGAGCCCGGAAAAACATAGCTAACACTAGGTTTGCCCTCGCAAATGATTAAGTATTATTGCAAAACTGGTAACCCCCCTTAAATAATGTGCTGTTTACAAGGAGCATACAATGGCATTTGATTATGGTTCTATTGATCTTGGGTTAAAAAACCCCTTTAAGTTGGAAGGTAAAGTAACCGCGCTAAGAGGTATTATTGAGTCGGTAGCAGGCGTAAGTTTACTTGTTATAGCTGCAAGCTCGGTGAAAGAAAGTACCACCGCAGGCTGGATTTTAATGCTATTTGGTATGTTTATTTTAGCGCTGGGTATTCGCTCTTTATCGTCAGGTATTTATGCCACCTTAAAGTACTTTGTAGGCAGAAACCACCCTACATCGCTTGCGTATAATTTTAGTAAGTCTGAGAGCTCTACCGCGCAAGAAGAAAAAAAAGAAGTAGCCTATAACGCCCAATCACTCGAAGAAATGCTGGTTGGTCGTAAAAACAGTACCTTTAAAGAGCCTAACGGATTTTTATCTCGTTTGTTACACAGCTTAATTCCCAAACTGTTATTTTTACCTTACCCAATTCGAAATGTAGCGCAGCGATTATTTGGCTCATGGGTGAGCACGCTTGTTGCCTTAATTGCTTATGGGCTTGTAGCGTTTGTTTCGCTGTCGGGCTTTACTGGGGAAGCTGGCGAATTAGCCTTTCCGGTTTACAGTGCTATTTTAATGTTTTATGTGCTTTTTTCTTGGCGCTCAAGTAGCAAACCTATCTCTCGCAATGCTGAAAGAAACATTGAAGCGCTTGGAGGCGGTACATTAGCTAAAATTATTTCGTTGTCATTTATTTTGCCTATTGTTATTGGCCTTTCTATGTCGTGGCTAATGCAAGAGCAACATATCAGCAAACAAGAAATAGACGCGTGGCTGGCACAACTGCCAAACTTGCATGCTGGCATATACCTCATTGCCATTATTATATTAGCAACGTTAAGCTGCGCATTAGTATTTACAATGATCAAAGCACGCTTAAACGCAGTGACCCCTACCGCCGAAGTGTCAGAATTACGTGAAAACTGGCAAGAGTCTGTTCACCCTGATGAAGTATTTATAAACCTTGATAATCTTGTCATGGCAAATAGACGCTACAAAGAAGTGCCTAATAGAGTTTACCGCGAGCTAGACCCAAAACTACAAGAGCAAATAGAAGGTAAAGGCGGTTTTAAAGGCGAAATGATTCAAGAGGTTCAGCCTAAGCTACACGCTATGGAGCTAGGTAAAAACTTTACCCTAGCCAGATTAGTTGCGCTAATCAGTGCTAATTTACTTTATATTGTGGCATTAGTATTAACGGTGTTGTTAGCCTATTCATTAATAGATATTTATTACTACATAGATAGCGCTAATATTAATAATTTACAGCAAGCGTTTAATAATCAAAACGTTATACAGTTTAGTAGCTTACTAATGAGCAGTGTTCATATTTTAATAATAGCAGTGATTATTAAAGCCTTTGCTCGTTTATTGGCTAACTGTGCTCATTTATTTTTTGCCGAAATGCAGTTTGAATCATTACTTGTGTACTTTAAGTGCGAAGGTACATTTACCGAATCTAAAATTTCAACGGGGACAGGTATTCATGACAGCACCCGCTCAGAAAACACCTTAGTGCGCAGCAGTATCACGCCATGGGTCATTGTCTCTCGTGTTATTACGAGCACGTTTGCTGCCACCGGTATGAAAAACCTTGAGCATCCTCGCCATATAATGGAAATGCACAAAGATGAAGGTCAATTACAAGCCATTAAAAATGATGTAATTGCCTTTCTAAAAGACCGCGAATCGATTGCCTCAATTACCAGTGAGCGCGATTTAGGCAATGCATCGCAAATACATCAATTAAACCAACAAACCCGTGCAATACCTACTCAGCAAGCAATAACAAAAGAGGATGAAGAGGCCGCTGGTTACCTAAGGCAAGAAGAGAACTTAACACCAGAGCCTAAAGCTTAATAATCGCTTTGCTATATTTGTAAAAGCTAAACTGCGTCGCGGTTTGTAATCTAGGCAACTAGGTTACAAACCGTGCGCGCACTAATTACTTACCGCTAAACCTTTTTTAAATACCAGCTTGTTAAAATTTATGGTGTTTATCTGCCTTATTATTAACGTATTTTTAATTGTCCTTCACTTTATTGAATCATTTATACCTATTTGACCGATTAATTCTAAATTTACGCATAAACCCCTTGCTTTATGCGTTAAAAACCAAATAATGAAGCAATTATAAACTGGGTAAGAATGAGGAAAATGAGCTATATACTAACCACCCAATGTGCCGACGATGTAGGCCTAATCGCCAAAATTACAGGGCTTTGCCACGCGCACAATTTAAATATTACACGTAATAACGAATTTGTAGATAAAGACGCCAAGCGCTTTTTTATGCGCACTGAACTAACCGGCGAGCCACAAAGTGACTTTTTATCGCAATTACGCGCTTTATTACCTGAGGGTGCACAACTTGCTCTACATGATGATACAAAAACTAAAGTGGTACTGCTTGCAACAAAAGAAGCACATTGCTTAGGGTCTGTATTACTTAAACAGTTTGAGCAAGCGTTAAATATTGAAGTATTAGCTGTGATTGCCAACTACCCAGATTTAGAGCCATTAGCAAAAGGCTTTGATGTGCCTTTTCATGTTGTTTCGCACGTAGGCCTAAGTCGCGCCGAGCATGATGAAAAAGTAGGTGATTTAATTGCCTCTTATAACCCTGACATTATTGGCTTAGCAAAATACATGCGCATACTAAGCCCTGAATTTGTGGGTCGTTTTGAGAACAAAATTATTAATATTCACCACTCGTTTTTACCGGCCTTTATTGGCGCTAAACCGTATCATCAAGCATTTGAGCGCGGCGTAAAAATTATTGGTGCTACGGCTCACTTTGTAAATAATGAGCTAGATGAAGGCCCTATTATTTTACAAGACGTCACCAGCGTAACGCACGCTAATACCGCTGAAATGATGGCTAAAATGGGTAAAGACGTAGAAAAAACCGTGTTTAGTAAAGCCTTACAACTAGCTTCTGAACACAAACTATTTATTAACGGTAATAAAACCGTGGTATTTAGCTAATACCATTGCGCATAATTAAGTGATCTATTTTGAGGATGGATAAACGTGTTGATAGCAAGGCAAAAAATTCGCTATTTAGTTGCTCTAAATGAGAATTTTTTAACGCAGATAGCGACACGTTTAGCCCCTGAAAATGATTAAGTATTATTGCGGATTGGTATAAGACCCCTTTTTACATACTATAAAGCCAGCAACAGGGTTTCCCCCTTTTGCTGGCTTTTTATGCCTAACAGCTTAATTAGAGTCAGATATTAGCTGTAGCTGTGTTTTATCCGACACCATAATTAATTGTAAATTGGCATCCACCATTAAGGTGTGTAATAAATAGGTGACTCAGGCCCTACTGGCAAGCCTAAAGCAAACACCCATACGTAAAATAAAATGACCCAACCGATAAAAAACACAATACTGTATGGCAGCATAGTGGCCACTAACGTTCCTATACCCATGTCTTTTTTATATTTAACTGCCACCGCTAAAATTAAGCCAAAATAGCTCATCATTGGGGTGATTAAGTTAGTCACAGAGTCACCAATACGATACGCCGCTTGAATGGTTTCTGGCGCGTAACCAATTAGCATAAGCATAGGCACAAAAATAGGGGCCGTAATCGCCCACTGCGCCGATGACGAGCCTAAACTCAAGTTAACCATTGCACACATTAATATAAACAATACAAATACTTCTGGGCCAGTAAGGTTTAACGCTTGTAATAGTGCTGCACCATTAATTGCCAAAATAGTGCCTAAATTAGTCCATTTAAAAAAGGCCACAAACTGGGCTGCAAAAAATACTAATACTATATATAAACCCATTGAGCTCATGCTTTTGCTCATTGCGTTAATAATGTCTTTATCGTTTTTCATGCTGCCAACAACACGCCCGTAAACAAAGCCTGGCACACTAAAAGTTACAAATATAATTGCGACTATTCCTTTTAAAAAAGGCGAGCCTGCCACTTGGCCTGTTTCTGGGTGGCGTAAAATACCATCGGCAGGAATAATCGTCCAAGCAAATAACGACAGCACCACTAATAGAGCAACACCCGCCCATTTTAGACCGGTTTTTTCTAACGCGGTAAGTGTATCAATATTGTTTTGTGACAAGTCGATACTGGCTTCATCGGGGTTATATTTACCTAAACGCGGCTCTACTATTTTTTCGGTTACGAGTGTACCCAGTGCGGCAATAAGTAATACTGATATCATCATGAAATACCAGTTAGCCTCGGCGCCAACCTCGTACGTTGGGTCAATCATTTGTGCTGCAGGCGTAGTTATACCTGCTAATAATGGGTCTATTGTGCCAAGTAGTAAGTTAGCGCTATAGCCGCCAGAAACACCGGCAAAGGCAGCCGCTAAGCCAGCTAAAGGGTGGCGTCCCAAACTATGAAATATCATGGCTGCAAGCGGAATTAACACCACATAGCCAAGCTCAGAAGCTGTGTTAGACATTATGGCCGCAAACACCACCATAAAGGTAACTAAACGCTTTGACGCGCCCATAACCATGCCTCGCATAGCAGCAGAGAGTAGCCCTGAATGCTCTGCAACACTGACCCCAAGTAGTGCCACTAAAACAGTGCCTAAAGGCGCAAAACCGGTAAAGTTAGTAACCAGGCCAGCCATAATACGCTGTAGCCCCTCAGCACTGAGTAAACTAACAACTTCAATTACTCCATCAGGCGCACGCCCTGCTGCCCCAATCGGTCTTGGGTCAATTGCGCTTAGCCCAAACCAATCGGCAATACCACTTATTAGCACAATTGAAACCGCAAATATCGCAAATAAAGTAATGGGATGAGGAAGCATATTTCCTAAAAACTCAACGGTTGCTAAAAAGCGATTAAATAAACCGTTATTGTCTTTAGGTTGATTATTAGGTGAGTGTGTGGAGTCTGTCATACTTGGCTCTATAAATTACAAAATTGCGCTAACCTAGCATTGTTTGCAAAAGAGATCATGTATAAAAGGTAAATGACGTGTAGGTTTTAAGTTTAAAAAGCGCTGCTTGAGTGTATTGGCCTTTGTGGATTGAAGTTTTTTCAGTCTTGCCATATCACCGAGAGCAGCGCATATCTGGTATTTTTAAGCGCTTATCACCTATTAACTGGCAATAAGCACATTAGCTAGGCACGGCTTTGCCTAAACACCAAACATACGGCTGTAAATTTATTTTTAAACGATAAACAAATTTTAGCGCTTTTAATATTTTAAGCTTGCTCTATTGGTTCTAGCTGTAATTTAGCGGCAATAAGAACGGCTTGGGTACGGTTATAAACGCCAAGTTTTCTAAAAATTGCAGTAATGTGTGCTTTGACTGTTGCCTCAGAAATATGTAGTTCGTAGGCTATTTGTTTGTTTAGTAACCCTTCATGAAGGTATTGCAATACACGATATTGCTGCGGCGTTAACGATGCAACCTGCGCGGCAATTTCTCTGTCTTCTCCTTCTATTTCGGCTACTTTATTTTTTAACTCTTTTGGAAGCCACGTATCGCCTTCTAGTATTTGGTTTATAGCATTAGCAATATCATCTGAAGATGATGACTTAGGAATAAAGCCCATTGCGCCATAACCCATTACCTTAGACACTATGTTTATGTCTTCACTTCCTGAGACAACCGCTATGGGTAAGCTTGGGTAGTCTTCGCGAATGCGGATCAGGCCATATAAATCACCATTACCTGGCATGTGTAAATCTAGCAGTAATATATCAAGATCTTCTTGTTCGCTAAGTACTTGCAGTGTGCTGTCAAAATCTGATGATTCAAATACCTCTAAATCGTCAAACTTAGCACTTAATGCTCCTTTTAGTGCCTCGCGAAATAACGGATGATCATCCGCTATTAAAAACTGACTCATGGTTCGCTCCTAATAAATTCGGCTGCCAATAAGGTATAAAGTACTTACTGACAGCCGATATACTACGTTTAGAATCAACTTGTAATCAAGTTTTTAACGCGCATTTAACGATTTAATCGGTTTTCTATGAGCTCATCTACCACGGTTGGGTCTGCAAGTGTTGATGTATCCCCTAGCTGTTGATGTTCATTTGCGGCTATTTTACGTAAAATTCGACGCATAATCTTACCTGAACGAGTTTTTGGTAGGCCTGGCGACCATTGAATCATATCAGGGGAAGCTATTGGGCTTAGCTCTTTACGTACCCAATTACGGACTTGAGTTGTCAGCTCATCACTTACAGTAACGCCTTCATTTGGCGTAATGTAAACATAAATACCTTGGCCTTTAATATCATGCGGATAACCGACTACGGCGGCCTCTGCTACAGCTTCGTGAGCTACTAGCGCGCTTTCTATTTCAGCGGTGCCTAAGCGATGCCCTGATACATTAAGCACGTCATCAACACGCCCTGTGATCCAGTAATAGCCATCTTCATCACGACGACAGCCATCACCTGTAAAGTAAACACCGGGGTAAGCACTAAAATAGGTTTGTTCAAAACGTTCGTGGTCGCCATAAACAGTACGCGCTTGTGAAGGCCAGCTATCTAATATCACTAAATTACCGTCAACGGCACCTTCTAGTGTATTACCCTCTGCATCAAATAGAGCCGGCGCAATACCAAAAAACGGATGCGTTGCTGAGCCTGGTTTAGTTTGGGTAGCACCAGGCAGTGGGGTGATCATAATGCCACCCGTTTCGGTTTGCCACCACGTATCTACGATTGGGCAATTAGCATTACCAATATTTTCGTAATACCACGTCCATGCTTCAGGGTTGATGGGTTCACCCACCGAGCCTAAAATGCGTAAACTTTGACGATTAGATGACGCGGTTGGCTCATCGCCTTTAGCCATTAACGCTCGAATAGCGGTTGGTGCAGTATATAAAATGGTTACGCCGTGCTTATCAATCACCTCACCCATGCGCCCTGCGGTTGGGTAGGTAGGCACACCTTCAAATACCACTTGCGTACAGCCATTAACCAGTGGGCCATAAGCAATATAGCTGTGGCCGGTGATCCAACCTACATCGGCGCTACACCAATATACGTCGTCCTCTTGTAAATCAAATACGTATTCGTGGGTCATTGATGAGTAAACTAAGTAACCCCCTGTAGTATGCACAACCCCTTTTGGTTGGCCAGTAGAGCCCGAAGTATATAAAATAAAAAGTGGATCTTCTGCATTCATTGGCTCCGGTTCGCACTGCGCCGGTTGGTCAGCTACAAGCTCATGCCACCAAATATCGTGCTCGTTCCAATCAACTTCGCCACCGGTTAGCTGATGTACAATAACGTGTTCAATGCTTGTCACCGACTCTTGTGCTACGGCTTCATCAACATTCGCTTTTAAAGGAACACAATTACCAGCTCGGCGGCCTTCATCGGATGTGATCACCACTTTAGCGCCAGAGTCTTTAATTCGATCTGCAATGGCTGAGGGAGAAAAACCACCAAATACAACCGAGTGAATAGCACCAATACGTGCACAGGCTTGCATGGCGTAAATGGCTTGCGGCGTCATCGGCATATAAATAGCAACTCGGTCACCTTTTTGTACACCCAGTTTTTTTAAACCATTGGCAAAGCGCGCCACTTCATCATGTAATTGTTGGTAGGTAATGTTTTCACTTTGGTTTGGGTTGTCTCCTTCCCAAATAAGCGCAACTTTATCGGCTTTGGTTTTTAAATGGCGGTCAATACAGTTATAAGAGGCATTTAAAACTCCATCTTCGTACCATTTTATATCGATATGGCCTTTATCAAATGAGGTGTTTTTTACTTTAGTATACGGAGTAAACCAATCTAAGCGCTGGCCATGTTCACGCCAAAACCCTTGTGGGTCATCAATCGACTGTTTGTAGAGTGTATTATATTTTTCGTTATCAACTAACGTCGTTTTTTCAATATGTGCAGGAACAGGATAGATACTTTGTGACATCTCAGTCTCCATTTTAATAACTTGCCATGATTAAAGGATTACTCAGCAGTACTTTATTAAGTATTAGACCTTAGTTGTACAACCCTTCTAATTAACATTTTGTGGTTTATAATCTCGCCGCTCATGACTTTTTTACATAGAAATACAGTATGTTAAATATAAGTAAGTGGCCATTGAATTACTCTTAAACCTTCGTCTTATAGACCAATAGGTAATTGAGTAAATTTTGCACATATTTAAAAGTGGTTTTCGGACATTAAAATAATGATGCAGCCATGCAAGTTAAACACTTATTTAACGAACTCATAGCGTGATGCAAGATAAATAAATTTTTATTCGTAAGTAATACCTGTAGCAAGTAATACATTTGAACGTTTAAAAAGCAACAAACAACAAGTAGCCTTTAAAGGACACCACAATGAAATTTACCCCATTAAAAACTCTTGCAGCGAGTGCTGTATTATGTGCTTTAACAAGCACGGCTTATGCGGCAACTGCAGCTAAAGTAGGTAACACCGAATTTACTTACGGCGGATACATTAAGCTAGATACAATGTGGAGTGATTACTCTGCAGGCGCTCCTGATGGCTCAAATGTAGGGCGTGATTTTTACGTACCAAGTACACTGCCAGTAGGCGATGACGATGATTCGGATGCCGTATTTGATATGCATGCACGTGAGTCACGTTTTAACTTTGGTACGTCAACGTTAATGGATAACGGTAAAACAGTTAAAACTAAAATTGAGTTAGACTTTTTAGCATCTGCACCTGGCGGTAACGAGCGCGTATCAAACTCATATGCTCCACGTATTCGCCATGCATTTGTAACTTACGATGGCTGGTTATTTGGTCAAACATGGTCAAACTTTCAAAACGTGGGTGCACTTGCAGAAACACTTGATTTTGTAGGCCCTGCTGAAGGCACTGTTTTTGTTCGCCAAACACAAATTAAGTACACAACCGGTGCTTGGTCGTTCTCACTAGAAAACCCAGAAAGCACAATTACCACTCAAGGTGGCGCACGTGTAGAAACAGATGATGCGTCACTTCCTGATGTTACTGCGCGCTACACACACAATGCCGATTGGGGTAACTTTGTAGTTGCAGCACTTGCTCGCCAACTTACTTATAAAGTAGGCGATGTTGACGCTGATGAAACCTCGTTTGGTATTAGCGCTTCGGGCCGTGTAAATTTTGGCGAAGATTACCTTAAATTTATGCTTACACAAGGTAAAGGCCTTGGCCGTTACGTGGGCTTAAATGTTGCCCATGGTGCAGTGCTTAATGGCGATGAACTAGATGCAATAGACTCAACATCTGGTTTTGTTGCTTATCAGCATAAATGGACAAGCCAGTGGCGCTCAACTTTCTTATATTCTTTCTTTAGTGCTGACAACAACACCGATCTATTAACAATATCAGGTGACCCTGTTGAATCAAGCCAAAGCTTTAGTGCAAACATTTTATACTCACCGGTTAAGCGTTTAACATTTGGTGCAGAGTTTAAACATGCCGAGCGCGAAACAGAAAGTGGTATTGACGGCGATTTAGAGCGCTTACAATTTTCTGTAAAATACAATTTTTAATTAAACATAGTGATCACAATAAAGCGGCTTAGGCCGCTTTTTTTTTAGCTATACAACGTGAACTCTGCTTAAAAGGTTTATTTAATAGTACTGTGGTAGTAATGGTATTTAAGGGTGCCTTTTTGTCTGAGATTTTCAGTAAATTAAACACGGTTAGCGCTTAAATAAGCTTAAATAGCAGCATTTGGAAGAGCTCAGATAAAAGTTTGCACAGAAATAACACTCTCTTTGCGATTAAGGGATATTACCTTAGCGCTAAACTAAGCGGTTATTTAGTTGCTAAAATCCACTAAATCCCCACAATTTCGGATAACTATTAATTATTTTGCACAAACAACAAACATGTTATTGAAAATCACTCTCATTTAGATTATGTTATGCACTTCTTTTTTGAACCTATTGGAAAAACACATGTCGTCCCAACAAATTTTGCGTTTATCTAAGCTAAGCCTTATTACTTCACTTGTTTTATCTGGTCATGCATTTGCACAAGAAACTACAACAAATACAGATGACTCATTAGAAAAAATAGCAGTATATGGCCAGCATCATAAAAACTACATCACAGAAGATGCGCAATCTGCTACAAAATTAGGCCTAACAATCAAAGAAACCCCACAAAGTATTTCTGTTGTTTCTCGCGCTTTAATGGATGATTTTTCACTAGATGATATTAACTCAGTGCTAGAGAGCACCCCCGGTGTAACTGTAGAACAAATAGAAACTGACCGTACTTATTTTAAAGCCCGTGGCTTTGAAATAACAAACTTTCAGGTTGATGGTTTAGGCATCCCTCAAAGCTCAGGCTCTATTCAGGGCACTTTAGATACGTCTATTTACGACCGTGTAGAAATTGTACGTGGTGCAAACGGCCTTATGACTGGCGCAGGTAACCCATCTGCAACCGTAAATATGGTATTAAAAAAACCAACTTACATAACTCAAGCGCATGCATCTGCATCGTATGGTTCATGGAACAACAAGCGTTTAGAGGTAGATGTTTCAACGCCAATTAACGACGACCACGCTGTACGCGCCGTATTTACCAAGCAAAAAGCGGAGTCATACCTAGATCGTTACGAAACAGATAAAACAATTGCTTATCTTGCTTACGAAGGCAAGCTAACCGACGACACGACATTAAGCATCAACTATGTTAACCAACAAAAAGATGCCGATAGCCCACTTTGGGGCGCACTCCCTCTTTATTACACCGATGGCACAGCAACAAACTACGACGCCTCTACAAGTACGGCATCTGATTGGTCTTACTGGGACAACAGCGCAGAGCAAGTATATGTAACACTTGAGCAAAACCTATCGGCTACGTGGGTTGCAACAGCGCGTTACGCACACATAGAAAACGAGCAAGACTCAGAACTATTTTACGTATATGGCACACCAGATAGCGAAACTGGCCTTGGTTTAACAGGTTACGCAAGCCGTTACGACTACGAAGATAAGCACGATTTATTTGATTTATACGCCAGCGGTAAATTTGATTTATTTGGCCAAGAACACGACCTGTCATTTGGTGTTAGTCAAGCAAAAATGGATTACAACGAGCAGTCGCTTTACGATTACACCACGGGCAACGGCTTTCCTGCAATGCCTTCGCTTGATACGTGGGATGGCGTAGTACCTGAAGCAACCCTTGCTGATGGCTTAAATGGCAGTGACATAGAAAACAAACAGCAATCAGCTTATATGTCTACTCGCATTAAATTAAGCGCTCCGCTAAGTGTGTTAGCAGGTGTACGTTACACTGATTGGGAAACATCGGGCACTGCTTATGGTGTTGAACAAACACGTAACGACAGCGAAGTTATCCCGTATGTGGGGGCTGTGTATGACTTTAATGAATCGCTTTCAGCCTATGCAAGTTACACAGAGACCTTTGTGCCACAAAAAGAGCTTGATATTAATGCCGAGCAATTGGCGCCAGTTACAGGTAAAAGTAGCGAAATTGGTTTAAAAGCACAGCTATTAGACGATCAAGTATTTGTAACCTTTGCTTACTTTGATGCAAAACAAGAAAACCTAGCGGTTGCATTACCTGATTCATTACCAAGCGATACTCGTTATTATGGTGCTGATGGTATCACCAGCGACGGTTTTGAAATTGAATTAAGTGGTAAAGTGACCGAGGATTTAAGTGCAAGTATCAGCTTTAGTAATTTAAGTATTGATGGTGATGATTTAGTTGAAGATTACACGCCAGAGAACCAGCTAAAACTGGCTGCAACTTACCAAGTACCATTTGTTGAAGGCTTAACTTTTGGTGCAAATTATCGTTGGCAAGACTCTGTTAGCCGCGTACAAGTTGAAGATGCAACCGGCGCTGCACTTGTAACCACGAACCAAGATGCTTACGGTATTCTTGATTTAATGGCTAACTACAAAATTACAGAAAACGTTGGGGTTACTTTTAACGTCAATAACACCACGGATGAAAAATACCTACACAGCCTATACTGGGCTCAAGGTTATTACGGTGCGCCGCGTAACTACGCGCTATCTGTAAACTGGCAGCTATAAGTCGCTTTTTTAAAGTACGGCTTTTAAATTTAAACGGCACTTTTTAGTGCCGTTTTTGCTTTCAGCCCCTTTAAGTTAAAACGCTTATCACCCTCCTTGCGCTATCTACCTTATGCAAAGTATTTGCAATACCATGCTTTTATTACGCGCCTCAATTAAAAAGCGTACTTGTTAGCCAGCCTCACTATAAATATGGCTAAGCGCTATTTAAACTGCATCTATTAAAGCCTGTAAGGTTATAGTTTTAGCGTGCTTTAAACACAAAAAGGCGCTAACCACTGCTGGTTAGCGCCTTTTAAAGCTCGGGTCAAATCAAGCTTAGAGAACGTTTACACTTAAAGGTCAGACTCAGCGCCTAATACGTCTTCGCCATCTTCTGGCTCAACCGTTGCTTTTAATAGCAACATATCACGTAACTTACCTTCAATTTCATCTGCAATTTCTACGTTTTCTTTCAAAAACTTAATAGAGTTTGATTTACCTTGGCCTACTTTATTGCCGTTGTAGCTGTACCAAGCACCTGCTTTTTCAACAATTTTGTGCTTAACACCTAAATCAATTAACTCACCTTGTTTAGAAATACCTTCACCATACATAATGATGAATTCAGCTTGTTTAAACGGTGGTGCAACTTTGTTTTTAACTACTTTAACGCGGGTTTCGTTACCGACTACCTCATCGCCTTCTTTAACAGAGCCAATACGACGAATATCAATACGCACTGATGCGTAAAACTTAAGTGCGTTACCACCAGTTGTTGTTTCAGGGTTACCAAACATTACACCAATTTTCATACGAATTTGGTTAATGAAAATACATAGCGTATTTGAGCGTTTAATATTACCTGTAAGCTTACGTAGTGCTTGCGACATTAAACGTGCTTGTAAGCCCATATGCGAGTCGCCCATGTCGCCTTCAATTTCAGCTTTTGGTGTAAGCGCAGCAACAGAATCGACAATAACAACATCTACAGCACTTGAACGTACTAACATGTCACAAATTTCTAGCGCTTGCTCACCGGTATCTGGCTGAGAAACTAACAGCTCATCAATGTTAACACCTAGCTTTTGTGCGTATACCGGATCAAGAGCATGCTCAGCATCAACAAAGGCACATGTTTTGCCTTCTTTTTGAGCCTGCGCGATAACTTGCAAAGTAAGCGTTGTTTTACCTGAAGACTCAGGGCCATACACTTCAACAATACGCCCCATAGGCAAACCGCCTATGCCTAAAGCAATATCAATCCCAAGTGAGCCTGTAGATACAGCATCAATATTTAGGGCTTTGTTATCGCCCAGTTTCATAATTGATCCTTTACCAAATTGACGCTCAATTTGTGATAGTGCAGCGTCCAGCGCTTTTTGTTTATTATCGTTCATTCTGTTCTCCAAATCCGGCTAATGCGAACAAGTATACTGTATGAAATCACAGTATCAAGTGAAATTTATAATTTTATCTTCTCGATAGTGCTTTTCAATGCAAATTCAATAGCTTGAATTCTAATTTGCGCTCTATCGCCGTTAAATATTTGCTTAAACGTAAATTGTTCATTGGCAATTTGTATGCAAAACCACACAAAGCCAACTGGTTTATCGGACGTAGCGCCACCTGGCCCAGCAATGCCCGAAATTGCCACGGCAACATCAGCTTTGGCAACGCTTGCGGCACCAAAAGCCATCTCTTTTACTGTTTGCTCACTCACCGCACCAAATTGCTCTAGCGTAGTATTGGCCACATTAAGCAGTTCATGCTTAGCTTCATTACTATAAGTAACAAATGCGCGGCCCAAATAACCTGAGCTACCTGGCGTATCTGTAAGCGCATAACTCACTCCGCCACCAGTACATGATTCAGCGGTAGTGATCCATAAGCGTTTATCCGTTAAAATAACGCCCAATTGCGCAGCAAGTGTTTTAATCTCTTGATGTAATTCCATATTCAGCCTTTGGGTAAATACATGTCGTTTGATCTTTATGCACCGCACACTATAAAACAACAAACCCCTATGATGCAGCAGTATCTAAAAATAAAATCAGAGCATCGCGATATTTTATTGTTTTATCGTATGGGGGATTTTTATGAACTCTTTTTTGACGACGCTAAACGCGCGGCCCAACTACTCGATATTTCGCAAACGCATCGCGGTAAAGCCGGCGGCGATCCTATCCCTATGGCGGGTGTCCCTTATCATGCAGTAGAAAACTATTTAGCTCGTTTAGTGCAAATGGGCGAATCGGTTGCTATATGTGAGCAAGTTGGCGACCCTGCAACCAGTAAAGGGCCAGTAGAGCGCAAAGTCGTACGTATCGTTACTCCGGGTACTATTTCAGATGAAGCGCTATTGCAAGAACGCCAAGATAACTTACTCACTAGCGTATGGCAAAATAAAAAAGGGCTATACGGTATTGCCTACCTTGATATAAATTCAGGGCGCTTCAACGTAGTTGAAGTTAACACCGACGAAGCATTTACTTCAACCTTACAGCGCTTAGCACCCGCTGAGCTTTTATACTGTGAAAGCTTTGAAAACACACATTTAATTGAGCATATAAAAGGGGCACGCCGACGCCCTGAGTGGGAGTTTGACCTAGACACCGCGCAACACTTACTGTGCGAGCAGTTTGGCACCAAAGATTTAGTTGGTTTTGGTGTAGATAAAGCGCATGCTGCTTTGGTCGCTGCGGGTTGTTTAATGCAATACGTAAAAGATACACAACGTATTGCGCTCCCTCACATTCGCGCTATTACGCTTGAGCATAACGAGCACGCAGTTATATTAGATGCGGCAACGCGCAAAAATTTAGAACTAACCGTTAATTTATCGGGCGGCTTTGAAAACACCTTAGCGCAGGTACTTGATAAAACCGCCACGGCCATGGGGTCGCGTTTACTTAAACGCCGCATTCATACACCTGTGCGTAATAAAAATGAGCTTAACTCACGTTTAAATGCCATTAGCGCTATTTTAGATGTGCAGTTATATGGCGAGTTACACGATTCATTAAAAGAAATTGGTGACATAGAACGCGTAATAGCACGACTTGCTTTATGCACCGCACGCCCGCGCGATTTGACCCGACTGCGCAGTGCCCTACAAGCACTCGCACCACTGCACGCATTATTAAACGATGCTAATGATGAGCGTATCGCTAGCATTGTTCGCCATTCTCCAGAGCTGCCTGAACTACAAGCTTTACTTGAGCGTGCTGTTATTGATAACCCACCGGTACTAATTCGCGATGGGGGCGTTATTGCTCCAGGCTACAACAGCGAACTCGATGAATGGCGAAACTTGAGTAAAGGCGCTACCGATATACTTGAGCAACTAGAGCTTAGAGAGCGCGAGCGCACCGGGATCAGCACATTAAAAATTGGCTATAACAAGGTACATGGCTTTTTCATCGAGGTAAGTCGTGCAAATTCACACTTAGTACCTGCTGATTATATTCGCCGCCAAACACTTAAAAATAATGAACGCTACATAATACCTGAACTAAAAGAGCACGAAGACAAAGTGCTTGGCAGCCAATCAAAAGCTCTTGCGCTTGAAAAACAATTATATGAAGAGCTATTTGAGTTTATAGCCCCGCATATTGAACAGCTTCAAATAATGGCTGGCGCATTAGCCGATTTAGATGTATTGAATAACTTAGCAGAGCGAGCACAAACGCTTAACTATGCTAAACCGCAACTATGCGATGATGATAATATATTCATTAAACAAGGTCGCCACCCCGTGGTAGAGCAAGTAATGAAAGAACCTTTTATTGCCAACCCTGTGGAGCTAAATAGCCAGCGTAAAATGTTGATTATTACCGGTCCAAACATGGGTGGTAAATCAACCTATATGCGCCAAACAGCACTTATCGTATTGATGGCGCATATTGGCTGTTATGTCCCTGCTGATAGTGCAAAAATTGGTAATATTGACCGTATATTTACTCGCATTGGTGCAAGCGACGATTTAGCCTCTGGTCGCTCTACTTTTATGGTAGAAATGACAGAAACCGCCACAATATTAAATAATGCAACTGCGCAATCTTTGGTATTAATGGATGAAATTGGCAGAGGTACCAGTACCTACGATGGCTTGTCACTTGCTTATGCAACGGCTGATCATCTGGCACAAAAAATATCTGCTAAAACATTATTTGCTACGCACTACTTTGAATTAACGGAACTTGCCGAGCAAAAAACCGGGCTGGTGAATGTACACCTAGATGCCATAGAGCACAACGACACCATTGCATTTATGCATACTGTGCTTGATGGTGCAGCAAGTAAAAGCTTTGGCTTACAGGTCGCAGCGCTTGCCGGCGTGCCTAAAGCCGTGATAGCCCAAGCAAAACAAAAGCTTAAACTGCTCGAAAACCACCAAAGTGTAACAGCGCCTAATGCTGAGCAACAGGCGTTTTCATTTGCTAATGAGTTACCTGCGCCTGAGCCTTCTGAAGTTGAGGAGCAGCTCGGTGCCATTGACCCTGATAACCTATCGCCGCGTCAAGCACACGAACTTCTTTATAAATTAAAAGCACTACTTTGAATACAGGTAACTTGAGCGGTGGTTAAGAGGCTGATAACACTGTAAATAGTATTTCTTGGGGGTCGTAAGACATAAAAAAAGCTGAAGGTTTTATCCTTCAGCTTTTAAACACATAGACATATAAAAGGGAGTTACGAGAACTGGTCAAACAAACTTTCTGTGCTTAACCCTTCTTGTTGTAAAATATCTTTCAAACGACGTAATGCTTCTACCTGAATTTGTCTTACGCGCTCTCGCGTTAAACCAATTTCACGGCCAACATCTTCAAGTGTTGATGGCTCATAGCCAAGTAAACCAAAGCGACGCGCTAATACTTCACGTTGTTTAGGGTTTAACTCACCTAACCAATCAACAATATGTTTGTTAATATCATTGTTTTGAACTTCGCCCTCAGGGCCTGCGCTTTTTTCATCGGCAATAATGTCTAACAGTGCGCTGTCGTTCTCACCGCCAATTGGCATATCAACTGAGGCAATTTTTTCGTTTAAGCGTAGCATTTTAGTTACGTCTTCTACGGGTCTACCTAAGCTTTCAGCAATTTCTTCAGCAGTTGGCTCATGGTCTAGCTTTTGTGTCAGCTCGCGTGCTGTACGCAAGTAAACATTTAATTCTTTAACTACATGTATTGGCAGGCGAATTGTGCGCGTTTGATTCATAATGGCGCGTTCAATTGTTTGGCGTATCCACCACGTTGCATAAGTCGAAAATCTAAAACCGCGTTCTGGGTCAAACTTTTCAACAGCGCGAATTAAACCTAGGTTACCTTCTTCAATTAAATCTAGAAGTGCTAATCCTCGGTTGTTATAACGGCGGGCAATTTTTACAACTAAACGTAGGTTACTTTCAATCATACGCTTGCGAGATGCTTCACATCCACGTAGCGATTTGCGGGCAAAAAAGACTTCTTCTTCAGCGCTAAGTAGGGGAGAAAAACCAATTTCTCCTAAATAAAGTTGGGTTGCATCAAGGTTTTTAGTTACTTCCTCTTTTGCAAATATCTCTTCTTCGTTATCAACCTCTTCAAGTAATGCTGCAGTTTCTTCTACTGCGGTGTCATCAAATTTTTCGTCGGTGGTGTTTTTGTCAAGTTTTGCTGCGTTAGCCATAAGCCTTCTCCCGAGCAATTATCAATACCTAAAAATTAGGGAAGGTATTTAGCAGGATTGACAGCTTGCCCACGGTAGCGAATTTCAAAACGAAGCGCAGTGACCGAAGATTCTGACTTGCCCATTTCTGCTATTTTTTGTCCTGCCTTAACTTTCTGCTTTTCTCTAACAAGTAGTTTCGAGTTATGTGCATAAGCACTTAGGTAATCATCATTATGTTTCAAAATGATTAAATTACCGTACCCTCGAAGCGCATTACCCGCATACACCACCGTTCCTTGTGCTGCGGCTAAAACTGAAGCCCCTGTACGGTTAGTAATCTGTAAACCCTTGTAACCGTTTTCCTTATTAGAAAAGCGTTTAGTCACTTTGCCCTTTGCAGGCCAAAACCACTTTACTTTACTTCTCGACGAAGGTTTAGCATTACTAACTATTTCATTGGCTTGTTTTCGAACATACTCTCGTTGTTTCGGCTGATCAAGATTTTTCTTTAATTTTTTGTTAGTTTTTTGTTTTATTTTAGTGGGTGTTATTTTTTGTTTAACGGGTGAATTGCTAGCAACCGCATGGCTAGTGGTGGCTGCAAGCGAAATAACTTGCCCAGGATAAATAACATAAGGTGATGGAATTGAATTGTTTTTTGCAAGCGACCTAAAATCTTGCCCTGCACTAAAGGCAATGGAATATAAAGTATCACCCTTTTGTACTGTGTATTTATTTCCATTAATGTTAATGCCTTTTTGAAAATCATTAACATTAGTATTGAGGCTACTAACAGGAGCAGGAATATGGCGAGATGAACACCCCGAAAGCAAAACAGCAATAAATACAACTGCATATAATACGTACTGACTATTCAAGGTGTTTTGCTCCGAAATTTAAAAAGTACTACTTTTGCTTGTTAGCGTAATAAAAAGTAAGCAACCGCTATTAATATAACTAAACCCCAACCAAGTACTTCAACATATTGACGTAATTTTTGCTCCATTTTAACCCCGCCCCACTTCATTAAAGCAGAAACTAAAAAGAAACGCGCACCGCGGCCAACGGCAGACGCTATTAAAAATGGTAAAAATGCCATTTGTAATACCCCTGCACCAATAGTAAATACCTTATAAGGGATAGGTGAAAAGCCTGCTAAAAATACCACCCACACGCCATACTCTTTAAACCATGTAAGCGCTGTTTCAAACTTTTCTTGCCAGTGCATCTGCTCAATAAAGGGCTGTACAACAGGCTCAAATAACCAGTAACCTAAAAAGTAACCTACAATCCCCCCAAGTACTGAAGCAACTGTTGCAAAGCTTGCAAAGCGCCACGCTTTACTTGGCTGAGCAAGCGACATAGGAGCAAGCATTACATCCGGTGGTACCGGAAAAAAAACGGACTCAGCAAAGCTCATGGCTGCTAAATAGCGCTCAGCAAAGCGGTGTTTTGCCCACACTAGGGCCATATCGTATAAC
Source organism: Pseudoalteromonas sp. R86517 (assembly GCF_042466295.1). Taxonomy (NCBI): domain Bacteria; kingdom Pseudomonadati; phylum Pseudomonadota; class Gammaproteobacteria; order Alteromonadales; family Pseudoalteromonadaceae; genus Pseudoalteromonas; species Pseudoalteromonas sp. R86517. The sequence continues at coordinate 580,004 of NZ_JAXHCB010000001.1, read as the reverse complement.
TTAGTAAACAATTTCAACGTGAATTCCTATTCAATATCACCAGGGACGAGAGGGACAAACCGTACTGGTGCAATAACATGCTCTGTGAAGCTATCGCCTTGGCGAATAACCATGGTTAATTTTTGTTCTTGCTCTCCAATGGGGGCAAGGAGTACACCGCCATCAGCTAGTTGTGCAAGTAAGTCTTGGGGCACTTTTGATGCGGCCGCGGTAACTATAATACCATTAAACGGGGCCTGTGATTGCCAGCCTTGCCAGCCATCTGCGTGTTTCATGGTTACATTGTATAAATCAAGTTGGTGTAAACGGCGTTTAGCCTGCCATTGCAGTGCTTTTATACGCTCGACCGAATACACCTTATTAAAACACTTGGCTAACACTGCGGTTTGATAACCAGAGCCTGTGCCAATTTCTAACACTTTGTCGCGTACGCCAGCCAAATGAAGCAGCTCGGTCATACGCGCCACAATATAAGGCTGCGAAATAGTTTGCCCTTGCCCTATTGGCAACGCCGTGTTTTCGTACGCCTTGTGTTTTAGTACATCATCAATAAAGGCATGACGTGGTATATCTGCAATGGCTTTTAATACCTGTTTGTCTTCTACCCCTTCTTGCTCTAATAGCTTAGAAAGCGCAATAGCACTGCGCGAGTAATTAGCCAGCACGGTTTATCTCCATTTCAGCTAACCACTGCCCAACCGCTTCAATACTTTCTTTTGCTGTCATATCAACACTTAACGGTGTAACTGAAGCATAGCCATTATTAACAGCGTAAAAATCAGTGCCCTCACCGGCATCGCTTTCAATACCAAGCGAGCCATACCAAAAAATATCACGCCCCCATGGGTCCGTTTGTTTGGTCATGGTTTCGGCTTTATGTCGAGCGCCTAAACGCGTAACTTGCACCCCTTTTAGCTCACTTAGAGGAATATCGGGTACATTTACGTTGATAATTTGATCTTTAGGCAGTGGGTGCGATGCCAGCCCTTTAATTATGTTAACGGTCACAGCTGCTGCGGTTTCAAAGTGCTCACCATGGTGCGAGCAAAGCGACACGGCAATAGCAGGCAAGCCTAAATGGCGCCCTTCGGTCGCCGCAGCCACAGTGCCTGAATACAATGTATCATCGCCCAAATTAGCGCCGTGGTTAATACCTGCTACGACTAAATCAGGCGTTTCATCTACTAACTGATTAACCCCTAAATGAACACAATCAGTAGGTGTGCCATTAACCGATATAAAGCCGTTTTCAAGCGTGGTAGAGCGCAGTGGATTTATTAACGTTAACGAGTTACTGGCACCACTACAGTTACGATCAGGGGCTACAAGGGTTACATCGGCAATTTGCGTAAGAGCCTGGTATAAAACAGCAATCCCTTTAGCGTTTACACCGTCGTCGTTACTTAGCAGTATCTTCATTTTGACTGTCCTTTTCTTTTCGCTCATTAGGGCTTGCATCGGTGTAATCCACCAGCTCACGTAAAAGTGCGGTAGCAAAACACCCTTTAGGCAATCCAAAGCTTAATTTTAAAGTCGTTTCGTCTAGTGTTTCTATGGTTAAATCTTGCGGAATGAGACGCAGCATACGGCGCTCATTTTTAAGGCCTAATTCGCCTAAGCCCTCACACCATGCTTGGTATGGTTTTAGCCATAATTTTTCTTGATCAGTTAAGCCCTTTTCGCTTTTACCAACCATAGGAGCCGACATCATAATATCGCCAGAGGCTAAACGCGCTATGTTTTCATCGCTTATTGCATCTTCAAAAAATGCGTTACTACCGCTTAGCATAAATACTTCACGGTGCATGGTTTTAGCTAACCCATGCTCTTTAACACGTAAGCTCACTATTTGATTAAATACATGTGAACGGGCAGCGGAGATAATAATACCGCGTAGTTTTTTATCGCGAATGCGCTCGCCGGCAAACATTTTTTCGGCCATAACTAAATTATGCCCATCGCGGCCAAAGCGCTGCTCGCCAAAGTAGTTAGGCACACCCGCACGCACGGCATTAATGCGGCATAAAATATCAAGCGGCTGGGTTACATTACGAAGCGTAATAGTGAATCGGTTTCCTTTGTGGCAACCGGTGCGTAATTTACGTTCGTGGCGCTGTTGCGAAACCACAAAAATGCTGTCGCTATTGAGTTCACTAAAATCAATGTGCTTTTTAATGGGTACTTTTACGCTAAACCATTGGCTACACACGCCGTGGCGGTCTTTCATGCCGGCATAGCTTACTTCGCGCGGTGACACTCCAGCCTTTTGTGCAATTAACTTAGCCACATATTGCGTGTTTTCACCTTTTTTAACGACCTGTAAGCATACATGCTCACCACTGCCGGTAAATTCTATGCCGAGGTATTCATCAACCATAAAATCTTCAGCAACGGTTTTAAAGTCTGCTTTTGAAAGGGGTGCACCGTATAGATAATTTAAATCGCTCATGCGCTTGCTGTACTCTCAAGCGCTTTGCTCATAATAACCACCGCATGGCTAGAAATACCTTCTTTACGCCCTTCAAAGCCGAGCTTTTCGGTGGTGGTCGCTTTAACATTGATTTGTGAAAGCTCGCAATTTAAATCGCTGGCTAAATTAGAGCGCATAGCGTGGATGTGTGGCAACATTTTAGGAGCCTGCGCCACAATAGTGACATCGCCATTGCCCAGTACATAACCTTGCTCTTTGGCAAGGCCTACAACATGGCGAAGTAAAATACGGCTATCTATATTTTCATACTCGCTCGCCGTATCCGGAAAATGCTTACCAATATCGCCCATTGCCAACGCGCCTAAAATAGCATCGCATAATGCATGAATAGCAACATCGCCATCTGAGTGTGCTAAAAAGCCCTGCGGGTAATCTATTTTTTCGCCGCAAATTGTTATTGGGCCTTCGCCACCAAATTTGTGTACGTCAAAACCATGGCCAATTCGAATCATAATGCTTGCTCGTTTTGTTGTTTGTTTAATAAAAACCCCGCTAGGTCTAAATCCTCCGGCGTGGTTATTTTAATATTGTCGCTGCGCCCTGCAATTAGCTTAACGGGTTTATTTGCCCACTCAATGGCACTGGCTTCATCGGTAATAGTTACGCCTTCACAAAGCGCACGTTGCAACGCATTTTTAAGCTCGTCATATTTAAAAAACTGCGGTGTAAGCGCTTGCCATAAATCATCACGAGGCACGGTTTGCTCGCTATGCGTGTTACCACGCTTTATGGTGTCTTTTACCTTGCTTGCTAAAATACCGCCTTCGTCGTCGGCTATACAATGCGCTATTAAGGTTTCAATATCGTTAATAGTGACTAAGGGGCGGGCTGCGTCGTGCACCAGCACCCATTCAGGAGGGTTATTTTCTAAAAATAATAGGCTATTAAGCACTGAGTCTGCTCGCTCTTGCCCGCCGTTCGCGCGTAAAATTCGCGAGTCTATGTGCGCAAGCGAGTCAAAATAAGGGTCGGTTTGACTAACGGCGACAACTATTTGGCTTAAGCTTTGTAATTGCGAAAGCTTACAGAGCGTGTGCTCTAAAATAGTTTTTCCTGCCAATTTAATATACTGCTTAGGTGCACTGTGCTGCATTCTGCTGCCTACGCCGGCAGCGGGTACAATGGCAGCTATTGAATTATTATTTTTCATGTTGTTTGCCCGGTAAAACACGTATAAATGTTTCATCCGGTTTAATCATTCCTAATTCGTTACGAGCGCGCTCTTCTATGCCTTCTTGACCAAGCTTTAAATCTTCTATGTCGGCGGTGAGTACTTTATTGCGCTTAATTAGTTTTTCATTAGTTTGTTGATGAGAAGCCACGGCTGCTTTTAAACGCGTATAGTCTTGCACACCGTTATGTCCAAACCAAAGTCGGTATTGTATAAACAGTGCTAAGCACAACAGGCCAAGCTGAAAAAACCGCATTTAACACTCCCTATTCGTTTTTAAATAAAATTAGGCTCGTGGGCGTTTTATATTACGCCAATTAATATTACCCGCTAATAACATTTCTCTAAGTGAAAGCAACCTAGGTGCGCAGCGTTTTGAAAATTGCCACTGATGCCCGCAACACGCCGCTGTTAAACTCATTTTACTGGGTTTTACCAACTGCGCATTCGCTTGCTCTAGGCCCTTGCCAAAAAAATCAAACCAGCCTAGTTCATTACAGTGCAGTTTATTGTCGCTTACTTGATCTATGCTGTCTATTCTTAGCCTCACTTGGTCATGGCTATTTATTAACACCGGCACTATTAGCCCCACTTGGGCATATTTTTTATAAAAAAGTTCATTTGCCTGAGCGTTAACCTCTGGCGGTGTTGGCTTTTGTTTTTCAAGCCAAGAGCCATTTTGTGAGTCGAGCGTAAACGGCGAACTCCCATTGGCAACCAAAGTGGCCGCCCGTTCTATATAATACGGTAAGCTTTTTAATTGGCGGCGTAGTTTATCGGCATTAGGCTCAGCAACTAAGCGCTGTACCTCTCGCTGATAAAACGCATTGCACAATTGTGCATACAGCACTTTTTGCGCATCACTTTGCCATATTTCTTGCTGCTGAGCTGCAAGTGGCTGACTCTTCGCTACCAATAGTTATACTCAAAAAACAATTAGGTAGCTGTTTTATAGCACAATAGCGGCTATTTTTTAAGCGCACTAGGCAATTTAAACGCTTGGCTTTTCACCTAATTTAGCAATGCCGCTTTCTAAAAATTGCACCACGGTATTACGCTTTTTACCAATTAATAAACTGCCATCAGCTAAAAACATAAAGTTTTGCCAATTACGTTTAAATACATCGAAGGTGGTTTCTATAACGTTATCGCGTGCCATACAAAAATAAACGGTGGTATTAGCCTGCCAATCTAAATGATCCAAAATGGCTTGTGGTAAGCTTTCGTCGCCATTTTCCCACGCATCTTCCCAATTTACTTCGTCGCTAAAGCTTTCTTCTTTACCGCACCAATCAGTTTTATCAAAAAAATCGGGGTGGTCGAACTCGCGGCTCACCATAGTGCTCCAAAGCACCGCAGCACGTTCGCTGGTCATTGGCTTAATACGCGCAGCGTCTTCTTCAGATACAGGGAGGTCTTTATGACGAAAAACCCAGGCTTTTTTGTGATCATCGAGCGAAATATAATTCATAGTGTTGGTGTATTCTTTGGCATAATAAAAAGCAAACGCAATTATACAAGAGATCAAAACATGACTACAGCAATAAAACCGCTTTCCCTCAAACCAGGGATATATCAACACTACAAAGGCCCACAATACAAAGTATTTTACGTAGCAACACACAGTGAAACCGACGAGCAACTAGTTATATACCAAGCCCTGTATGGCGAGTACGGCATGTGGGCACGCCCACTAAGTATGTTTTTAGAAACCGTTGAAAAAGATGGACACACTATTCCACGCTTTGCCTACCTTGGAGCTGCAGATTAACTATGGCATTATAATCACATACAACACTGATCAGACCAGGCAAAGGGAACCCGTGCAATTTAATTCTACCGACAACTACATCGCTAGCAGCTCGCTTAAACAGGCTGTAAATGCCGCTATTATGCTTGAAAAACCCTTATTAATTAAAGGTGAGCCAGGTACAGGTAAAACCATGCTGGCTGAAGAGCTTGCTAAAAGCTTAGATACCGAGCTTATTCAGTGGCACATTAAATCAACCACCAAAGCACAACAGGGCTTGTACGAATACGACGCGGTATCGCGCCTACGCGACAGCCAATTAGGCGATGAGCGCGTACATAATATTGGCAACTACATTGTTAAAGGTAAACTGTGGCAAGCGTTTAACTACGCTGAACTTAACGGCAAACGGCCAGTGCTTTTAATCGACGAAATAGACAAAGCCGACATCGAGTTCCCAAACGACTTACTGCTCGAACTTGATAAAATGGAGTTTCATGTTTACGAAACTAACGAGCGCATTGTAGCGAAAGAACGCCCTATTGTGATCATCACGTCAAACAACGAAAAAGAACTACCAGATGCCTTTTTACGCCGCTGCTTTTTTCACTATATTGATTTTCCAAGCAGCGAAGAAATGCAGCAAATCGTTGATGTGCACTACCCTAACGTTAAACAAGATTTAGTTCGCCAAGCACTCGAAGTATTTTTTAACTTACGTGAAGCCAACGGTCTTAAAAAGAAACCTTCCACCAGCGAATTACTGGATTGGTTAAAGCTTTTAATGGCAGAAGATATAGACGCTAAAACACTGCACGATAAAGCCCAAAAAGGCGGCTTAATGCCGATGTTTGGCGCACTGCTTAAAAATGAGCAAGACATAAGCCTCATCGAAAAACTTGCGTTTATGAGTCGTCGCTAACATGTTAGTACAGTTTTTTTTCACGCTGCGCAAATACCGCTTACCGGTAAGCCTGCGCGAGCTACTCGATTTAATAAACGCCTTAAAAAAAGGCGTTATATTTGCCGATGTAGATGGCTTTTACCATTTAGCCCGCACCATAATGGTAAAAGACGAAACCCATTTTGACAGGTTCGACAAAGCCTTCAGCGACTATTTTAGCGGTATTGCCGACCTTGATTTGCTTGAAAGTTTAAAACAACAGCACAACTTACCTAAAGATTGGTTGCGCAAAGAGTTTGAAAAACACCTAAGCGATGAAGAAAAAGCCCAGCTAAAAGCCATGGGCGGGCTCGACGAGCTAATGAAAACCCTAAAAGAGCGTTTACAAGAACAGCAAAAACGCCACGCAGGCGGTAATAAATGGGTGGGCACCGGCGGTACATCACCTTTTGGTGCATATGGCTATAACCCAGAAGGCGTGCGTATAGGGCAAGAGGGTAACCGTAATCGCCAAGCGGTAAAAGTGTGGGATAAGCGCGAATACCGCAATTTAGACTCTGATCGCGAAATTGGCTCTCGTACTATTAAACTCGCCCTTAAAAAATTACGTAAATTTGCCCGCACAGGCGCAAGTGACACCCTTGATTTAAACGAGACCATTCGCGCTACCGCCAAACAAGGCGGCATGCTGGATGTAAAAATGGCACCCGAGCGCCACAATGCCGTTAAAGTATTAATGCTGTTTGATATTGGCGGCTCAATGGATGACTACATTCATACCTGCGAAGAGCTATTTAGCGCAGCCCACAGCGAGTTTAAACATTTAGAGTTTTACTACTTTCATAACTGTTTATACGAGCACGTTTGGCAAGACAATGCGCGCCGCCACTCAAACATAATCGACACCATGACGCTGATTAATAAATTTACCAGCGACTACAAGGTCATATTTGTAGGTGATGCCACTATGGGCCCATACGAAATAGCCTACCCCGGCGGCTCAGTAGAGCACTACAATGAAGAGCCCGGCAGTGCATGGTTGCAACGTATAACAAACCACTTTGATAAAGTCGCCTGGCTCAACCCACAACCGGTTGAACACTGGCCGTACTATCAATCCATTGATTTTATTAAGCAGCTGATGGATAACAGAATGTACCCATTGAGTTTAGATGGAATAAGTAAGGCAATAAAAGAGCTGAGTTAGAATGTTAATTTACGAAGGCTCAAAACTAGTAGCGAATCCTCCAGGCGTGAACCTATAACTTTGTTGGGTGGCGCCTTTGGCTTAACCAACCTACCTTTGACGTAGGTCGGATAAGTGGCGAAGCCACGCCATCCGACGATAATGATGAATTAACTAGAAACAACCCGACTTACTGCGCTAAATATGAGCTGTTGAAATTTCAAGCAAGGAAAGGCTAAATAATGATACCTACCCTTATCCTATAAATTATTATTTGCACTCTTCTATATAAGGTTATAATATAAACATATAACCAAAAGGAATATGGTTATAACAAAAAAGCCTAAGCGATTATAAATCAACTTAGGCTTTCTTTAGGTATTGACCATTTGTAAATTGCTAATGCCATACCCTTTTGCGTGAGAACTAAAGGTTAGCATTAGCACGGTAAAATGGTCAATTAATTTAAACCATTTGACCGAGAGGTGCATCATGCAAATCACGATTAAAATTAGTGAGAAGTTTTTAGCTGATTTAGTAAGGTTAGTTACTTCAGTTTCTCCAATCTTGTTAATCATCAATAACTTTATGTGACAATTATTTAACTGATAAAAAGAAAGGATTCTTTTTATATTTCAACATTATACCTTGTAGCTCAACTGCGCTTTATTCATTTTAAAACATAATAAAAATCGTATTACAGTGTCAAAGCCCTACAATTCAGCTATATGATTCAATGTTTCAGGATGTCGCTGCACAAGCTTTAACAAGGTAATTGCTTGCCCATTCGGTGCACTACGCCCTTGCTCCCAGTTTTCGAGTGTTCTTGCTGATGTATGTAGAATGTTTGCAAATACACCGCGCGACATATTAAATGTTTCTCGAATATTTACTATTTCATCGGGTGAGATAGCAAGATCGTTAATATCATTTACTGCATGAGTACGTAACGTTAGCTTTCCTTGTGAATGCGCTTTAGCATCATCAAGTGCTGTCGTTAATTCTGAAAATAAATCACGTTTGCTCATTGCGCCATACCTCTAAGAATTCTTTTAATTGCTTTTTCTGATCTGCTGTTAAATCGGTTACTTCGTTTTTACTGTAAATAGTGAGTAGATAAAAACGTCTTTTGTCGTCCAAGTAATAATATATAACTCTTGAACCGCCACGCTTACCTTTTCCTTTGCTCGCAACTCGAACTTTACGTAAGCCGCCTGTTCCTTGAATCACATCGCCCTGTTTTGGGTTAACCATGAGGTCTGCTTGAAATAAACGATATTCGTCATCACTCAAGTACAGCTCTCGGTACTTTTCAAATATGCTTGATTCAACAAATAGGCTTTTCATACATAGAAGTATACGCAGATAGCGTACAAATTCAATTAAAGATTTTAAATGGGCGGCAGCTGGTATCTTTTGCTTTAGCTAAAGCACTTTACTCATAAACAAGCTATACGGATCTAGCTGATAATCACCGAACGGCTCGCACTCTTTAAAACCAAATTGAGTGTAAAGCTTTTGCGCAGGTAAAAATGCTTTTGCTGTTCCAGTTTCTAGGCTTAACTTTTTATACCCTCGCAGTGTTGCTTGCTCAATAATATGCGTGAGTAACTTAGCGGCTATGCCTTGGCGTAAATAGTTGCTTGAGGTGCGCATTGATTTAATTTCGCCATGCGTTGTATTTAGTGCTTTTAAAGCACCAACACCCGCTAAATTATTATCAATCCATAAGCTATAAAAAATTATATCGGGCTGAGTGAGTTTAGTTACATCCAGCGCATGTACGCTTTCAACAGGTGAGTGTTTTAGCATATCGTTATGATGCGCTTGTAGTAACTTTATAATGTGTGGGTTTGAAAGCTCGTCTGTTCTAATATCCATTTACACCCCATTTAACCCTTGAATTTAATGCTTTAGGGCTTTAATTAAAACCCTAAAGTAAATAGCTATTTTTAAGCTGCTAGCTTCCACACCACAAACGCAACAGCAAAACCAACCAAGTACACTAAGCCTAACCAGGTTAAGCTGCGCAATAGTACGCTGTGTTTAATGGCGGGCTCTGAGCGCACTAGGCTAAAGTTAAGCCATGCAAAAACGGGGGTAGTGACAAAAGCAAGTGTCATGGCAAAGGTAAGCATTGGCCCCAGGGCCGATTTAAAAAATAAAATAACGGCCATACCGGCAAAGGCCTGCAGTACTAACCAAATATTTAAACTGTGTTTAGATTGCTTAAAACCAAGTAATTTATGTGACTCGTTAAGTGTACGGGCGTAGCCATCAAGCACGGTGAGTGTAGTGCCAAACATACATAAAAAAGCAATGGCTGATACAAGTGGCCTTGCCCACTCGCCAATAGTCAGTGCGTACATATCAATAAGCTGTTTAGCAAAGGCAACACCGCCAAGCTCAATACTGCTGCTTTGCCCATATTGCACCAGCACACCTAAGCTAAAAAATACCAATGCTAAACAGGCTGTTAGCCAATAGCCTACGTTAAAATCGAATAAGCCTTGGCTTTTAGTAACCGTTTGCTGAGTTTGTTTTTCTTTGAGCCAAAGCGAACTAAGCGCTGATATTTCTATGGGTGCTGGCATCCAGCCCATTAACGCGACCATAAAGCTCAGCATAGCCAACTCGTAAGGTGATGGGCCAATATAGTCAGCAGGAGCCATTGGGCCGTTACTAAACGCGATAACCAGTGCAATAACAGTAGCTAACGTTAATAGCCCCATAATGCCTTTAGCAACGCTGTCGAGCGCTTTAAAGTGCCCAAGTAATAAAATAGCTAAACACACGGCCAATAATATCCAACACAGTAGCGTGACTTCTATCACTATTGGCAGTGCATAATGCAGCAAGCTTGCAGTCAGTAATAACACCCCTGCGGTATTAACTATGGCGGCCAATATATTTAAGCCAATAAAGCTATAAAAATAGACAGGGCCTTTATTTTTATAGCCTTCTACTAAACTGTTTTTGGTTGCTAGGGTGTATTCCATACCAAAGCGAAAAAACGGGTACTTTAATACGTTAACAACGAGAATTAGCCAAAACAGTTGCCATCCAAATAGCGCGCCAGCTTGAGTAGATGCAACTAAGTGAGAGCCGCCAATTGCTGCGGTTGCCATTAAGATACCAGGGCCTAGTGCGCCCAATCGAGATTTCCAAGAGGTGTGTGTTTGCTGCATTAATTTCTCAAATTATGTGTGTTATTCGCTCTGGTTATTAATTTTAATAATTAATAACACCGAAGGCTGCATAACTTACCTAAATTAAAGGCAATAAAAAAGAGCCGTAAGGCTCTTTTTTATAGTACTTTGGGACTAAATCTTATTTTAGTTCCATCTCTTGGATGATTTCGTGCGCTATTTCTGGCGTTGTGCTTACAGGCTTTTCGTGTAAATTTGCTTTTATTTGCCCTTTTCGATGTTTTAGTGCTGCATCGAGTTTTTTAGCTGCGCTTGCAATCGCCGGGTACATAACTTCGTTTTCCCCTTTTACCGATATACGCGCACCTTCGTAATTTGTGCTAATTTCTGCTTGGATTTTGTGATGCTCTTTAGACAATATAATGTCGAGTGCGATAAGTGATGGAAAGTGGCTCTCGATTTTTGAAAACTTTTCGTTGATATGCTCTCTAATAGAGTTAGTAACGTCTACATGGTGACCAGAAAGATTAATTTTCATAGGGTATCCTTTTATTTGTTACCTCATAAATAGTATTGGGGGCTATTTAGATTAACACAAGGAAAAAGCACTGATTTTTGAAATTAATTTGTTACTTAAACTGATTTAAATTATAAGTTGTGCAAAGTTTATGCAAAGCCCATAGGGTATGGGCTTTCAGACGTCTAGCCTTTAGCGTTTAGTCTGTGTACGAACAACAATAGTCAGCAAAATCACTCACTTTTACTTTAAAGCTAACATTGGCATCAACGTTAAATGATTCGCCCGCGATAAATGTTTTCCACTGCGTTTCGCCAGGTAATAAAATATCCCATTGGCCGCCTAACAGCTCCATGAGTTCTTTTTTGCTTGTATCAAATACAAATTCGCCTGGTTGCATAAAGCCTAGCGTTTTGGTTGTGCCATCGTTAAATACCACGGTACGGCTTGATACTTTACCGTCAAAATACACGTTCGCTTTTTTAATTACGCTTACATTTTCAAACTGAGACATCCTCACTCCTGTTGTATTATTTTATTTAATCGGCCACCACCTTGCCTGATAGGTCATAGCCTTGCAAGAAAAGCGCTGTGAAAATTACTCATCTGAAATTCAAGCTCAAAAGGCTTTAAGCCAAAAAAGTACTACGTATTACAAGCAGTGTGATTGAAGTATCTTAAGGCTACTACGCCACTTTATAACTCAGTCAGCAAACAAAAAAGCCCGCCCTGTTTTACACAGGGCGGGCTTTTAAATATTAAAGCTAACGGTTAAAACAACGCGTTTGCTTTATTTACAATGTTCTCTACTGTAAAGCCAAAGTACTCAAACAGCTCACCAGCAGGTGCCGACTCACCAAAGGTAGTCATACCTACTACTGCACCATTTAGGCCTACGTACTTGTACCAGTAATCAGCAATACCTGCTTCTACTGCTACGCGGCGTGTAACGGCTGCCGGTAGTACGCTTTCTTTGTACTGTGCGCTTTGCTCTTCAAATACATCAGTACATGGCATAGATACAACACGTACCTTTTTACCTTGGCTGCGTAGCTCTGTTGCAGAGTCTTGTGCTAGTTGCACCTCAGAACCTGTTGCAATAATAATTAGCTCTGGCTCGCCGTCACAGCTAAGGATGTAACCACCCTTTTTAACATCTGCTAATTGCTGAGCGTCACGCGCTTGTTGCTCAAGGCCTTGGCGAGTAAAGATAAGTGATGTAGGACCATCTTTACGCTCAATAGCTTGTTGCCATGCAATTGCCGACTCAACTTGGTCACACGGGCGCCAGTTGTATAAGTTTGGCGTTAAACGCATGCTAGCAATTTGCTCTACTGGTTGGTGAGTTGGACCGTCTTCACCTAGGCCGATTGAATCGTGCGTGTAAACAAAAATGCTTGGTTGCTTCATTAGTGCAGCCATACGTACCGCATTTTTTGCGTATTCAACAAACATTAAGAACGTTGCACCGTAAGGAATAAAGCCTTTATGAAGGGCAATACCATTCATAATTGCCGACATACCAAACTCACGTACACCGTAGTAAACGTAGTTACCGCTTGCATCGTCTGCAGTTAGCCCTTTAGAGCCATCCCAAATTGTTAAGTTTGAGCCAGCTAAATCGGCTGAGCCACCCATGAATTCTGGTAATAACGGGCCAAATGCATTTAATGCATTTTGCGACGCTTTACGAGATGCAGGATTTGCAGGGTTTGCTTGTAGTTGCTCTATGTATGCTTGAGATTTTTCAGCCCAATCGCCTGGAAGTTCGTTGTTAATACGGCGCTTATATTCAGCTGCAAGCTCTGGGTATGCTTTTGCGTATGCTGCAAATTTTTCGTCCCAGCTAGATTCAAGCTGTTGACCTTTTTCTTTGCTATCCCACTGTGCGTAAATATCATCAGGGATTTCAAATGCACCGCCAGACCAGCCTAAAAATTCGCGAGACGCTGTAATTTCGTCATCACCTAATGGCGCGCCGTGACAATCGTGGCTACCAGATTTATTAGGTGAACCGTAACCAATCACTGTTTTACAACAAATTAGTGATGGTTTGTCGGTAACACTTTGAGCCTCTGCTATTGCAGCACTAACAGCATCGCTGTCGTGGCCATCAACGTCACTTATTACATGCCAGCCGTACGCTTTAAATCGTGCTGGTGTATCGTCGCTAAACCAACCTTCAACTTCACCATCGATTGAAATACCGTTGTCATCCCAAAAAGCCACTAACTTGCCAAGGCCTAATGTGCCAGCAAGTGAACATGCTTCATGAGAAATACCTTCCATTAAACAACCGTCACCCATAAATGCATATGTGTAGTGATCAACAATGTCGTGGCCTTCACGGTTAAATTGTGCAGCAAGCGCTTTTTCAGCAATCGCCATACCTACCGCATTTGTGATCCCCTGACCTAGTGGGCCCGTAGTAGTTTCAATTCCTGGTGCATAACCGTACTCAGGGTGGCCTGGCGTTTTAGAATGCATTTGACGGAAGTTTTTAATTTCATCAAGTGGTAAGTCGTAACCAGTTAGGTGCAATAGAGAATAGATAAGCATTGAACCGTGGCCGTTTGAAAGAATAAATCTGTCACGGTCAGCCCACTCTGGATTAGTTGGATTATGCTTTAGATAATCGCGCCATAATACTTCTGCGATATCGGCCATGCCCATTGGGGCTCCAGGGTGGCCAGATTTGGCCTTTTGTACTGCGTCCATTGACAAGACGCGAATAGCATTTGCAAGTTCTTTGCGAGATGGCATGAATTCTCCTACCTTTATGTGTATTTGCGCGGGTACTTATGTGTTCGTTAATACCCTTAAGTAACTTAAGAGCTGTTATAGCAACCATTCTTACTTAATGTGGGTGCAGTGTGCAATTAAAAACCCCATAAAAATGGGCTATTATGAATATTTTTTAAGACCAAAAAGTTATTACTCATTTTATTTAGACGTCTAGGCGTAAAAACACTATGCAAGGTGTTTTGTTTTAGATAAAATACGCCCCTTAATTTTTTAGCGCTAATACCGACGTTTGTGAAGCGCAATATTTGTGAGCAGAAATACAATGGCAAAACATTTATTTACTTCTGAATCTGTTTCTGAAGGTCATCCGGATAAAATCGCCGATCAAATCTCTGATGCGGTACTTGATGCTATCCTAGAGCAAGACTCTCATGCCCGTGTTGCGTGCGAAACTTACGTAAAAACCGGTATGGTTATGGTTGGTGGTGAAATTACCACTAGCGCATGGGTTGATATTGAAGAAATTACACGTAAAACAGTACGTGAAATTGGCTACACGCATTCAGACATGGGTTTCGATGCAGACTCGTGTGCAATTTTAAACACTATTGGTAAGCAGTCTCCTGATATTAACCAAGGTGTTGACCGTACTAGCCCAGAAGAACAAGGTGCTGGCGACCAAGGCTTAATGTTTGGTTATGCATGTAACGAAACAGAAGTACTAATGCCTGCGCCAATTACTTACTCACACCGTTTAGTACAGCGCCAAGCGCAAGTACGTAAAAGCGGCGAGCTTAACTGGTTACGCCCAGATGCAAAATCTCAAGTAACTTTTGCATACGAAAACGGCAAGCCTGTAGGTATTGATGCAGTTGTACTTTCTACTCAGCACGCTGAAGAAATTTCGCAAAATGACTTAGTAGAAGCCGTGATGGAAACCATCATAAAGCCGGTACTTCCTGCAGAGCTTATTACAAGCGCGACTAAATTTTTCATTAACCCAACGGGTCGTTTTGTAATTGGCGGACCTATGGGCGACTGTGGTTTAACGGGTCGTAAAATCATCGTAGATACATACGGTGGTATGGCACGTCACGGTGGTGGTGCTTTCTCAGGTAAAGATCCATCAAAAGTTGACCGCTCAGCTGCATACGCTGCACGTTACGTTGCTAAAAACGTAGTTGCGGCTGGCCTTGCTGATAAATGTGAATTACAAGTATCTTACGCAATTGGTGTAGCCGAGCCTACCTCTATCAGCGTTGAAACCTTTGGTACAAGCAAGCTTGAAGAAGGTCGTTTAATTGAGCTTATTCGTGAGCACTTTGACCTACGCCCTTACGGCTTAATTCAAATGCTTGATTTAGAGCGCCCAATTTACCAACCAACAGCGGCATACGGTCACTTTGGTCGTGACGAATTCCCATGGGAACGTACAGATAAAGCAGACGCACTTCGCGCAGCTGCTGGCCTATAAGCCAAAATGCATTAAATAATAAACGGCCCTTTTAAGGGCCGTTTTTATATCTAAAGCAAAGGCTAATTATGCGCTTTATATCAATTGCATTAATTTAGTTGTTTATCATAGCACCCAGTAAATAGTGCAATAACAAAGGAATTTACGGCGTACAGTTATTTTATATAAATAATTTTAACGCAGTCAGTGCGCTATTTAATACGCTAAACTAATCGTGTTTTGAATTAAATTGGTATTAACTAGCCCTCGAATTTCGTACGGTTTTAGGTATATACTCTTTGCATAATAAAAGCTTAAGGGATAAGTAAATGGCCAATAATTTTCGCGTTATGTTTGTAGGGCTCGCCGAGGGCACTGAGGCTAAAACGGCCTGCGTAAATTTAGCAAGTAAGCTAAAAACGTCTGAAGATAAAGTAACTCAGTTTTTTAATGGCAAAGCACTCTTTGCACCTAGCAATAAAGACAAAGCCTTAAAGCAGGCCAAATTACTGGCAAGCCTAGGCATTAAAAGCAAGTTACAAGCCACAGGTGAGCTGCCCACTCAAAGCCCTAGCGCAGCTAGTCAGCGTGATGAACGGATTTTTGATGCCCTTGATTACATAACGAGCAGCTTGATCCGCCTAGAAGAAAAACTAGAAGAGCTAGAACAAAGGCTTCCAACCAATGAGCTAAAAAGCCCTACAGACGAAAGTGATGAGTGGCAAGAAGATGATCTTATGCTTGACGAGCAGCTCGATGAACCCGTTAAAACGCGTAGCAATACTTTGTTATATTCACTGATTGCCACTGCCGTTTTACTACTTATTGTGCTTGCTGTTTACTTAGCTTTTCCTGATTTAGTGTCTATTTAATCAAAGGTGCGTAATTACAATGAGCAATAAACGTACACACATACGCCAATCTATTCGCCAATTACGCAATAATCTATCAAAAAAACAGCAAGAAAAAGCCGCGGCACAGTTAAAGTTGAATTTTACTCAACAGCTAAATAGCGATAAAACAGCCTCAAAAAAACATATAGCCATTTACTTTAGTAACGATGGAGAATTAGATACCTCATTGTTAATTAATGAGTTATGGGAAAAAGGCCACACCCTTTACTTACCCGTTATACACCCATTTAATGGGGCTACTTTGCTGTTTCAACGCTATGAAAAAAACTCACCCATGAGGGCAAATCGCTATGGTATCTTGGAGCCTAAGCTGAACTGCTCTCAAATATGCCCATTAACTGATTTAGATTACTTACTGATGCCACTTGTAGCATTTGATAATCAAGGTAATCGATTAGGAATGGGGGGTGGATTTTACGATAAAACACTGGCGCAATTACACGCTTACAATTGGCAAAAACCGCAACTTATAGGCTTAGCACATAGCTGCCAAAAAGTAGATGCACTGCCAATTGAATCGTGGGATGTTCCACTTAAAACCATTATTACTCCCGATAAAATTTATCACTGGTAATAAACACCCACTACACATTTGAAATATGAGCATAACAATGACGCAAGACGAATTAAAAAAAGCAGCTGCGTGGGCTGCACTCGAGTTTGTAAAAGAAAACACCATTGTTGGTGTGGGGACAGGCTCTACCGTAAATCATTTTATTGATGCCCTAGGCACAGTAAAAGACACCATAACGGGTGCGGTATCTAGCTCTGAGGCTTCAACAGCGCGTTTACACGCGTTAGGTATTGAAGTGTTTGAGCTAAACGATTTAGATGCTCTTGATGTATACGTAGACGGCGCAGATGAAATTAATGCCCAAAACGAAATGATCAAAGGCGGCGGCGCAGCACTTACCCGCGAAAAAATAGTCGCAGCCGTTGCAAAACAATTTGTTTGTATTGTTGATGACACAAAATTAGTAGATACATTGGGCGATTTTCCGCTTCCGGTAGAAGTTATACCCATGGCACGCAGCTACGTAGCGCGTGAATTATTAAAACTTGGTGGCGACCCTGTGTACCGCCAAGGCGTAGTAACCGATAACGGTAACGTTATTTTAGATGTACACAATTTAAGTATTAGTAATGCCAAACAACTTGAAACACAAATTAATTCAATTGTTGGCGTAGTTACCAACGGCCTATTTGCGATGCGCGGCGCTGATAAAGTGATTATCGGCACTAAAAATGGGCCACAAATTAAATAGGATGAGGTTATGAGTAAGGTATCGTTAGCAAAAGACAAAATTAAAATTCTCTTGCTTGAAGGTGTTCACCAAAGCGCAGTAGAAACGCTTAAACGTAATGGTTACAGCAACATCGACTACGTAAAAACATCGCTACCTGAGGACGAACTTAAAGAGCGTATTAAAGATGTGCACTTTGTAGGGCTTCGTTCTCGTACTCATATTAACCAAGCAGTTTTAGACTCAGCTGAAAAGCTAGTAGCCATTGGTTGTTTTTGTATTGGTACTAACCAAGTTGACTTAAACTCAGCTCGCGAGCGCGGTATTGCGGTATTTAATGCACCGTTTTCAAACACTCGTTCAGTAGCTGAGCTTGTACTTGGCGAAATACTATTACTATTACGTGGTATTCCAGAGCGTAATGCAGCAGCGCACCGTGGCGGCTGGTTAAAAACAGCAACCGGCTCGTTTGAAGCGCGCGGTAAAACGCTCGGGATTATTGGTTACGGCCACATAGGTACACAGCTTGGTATTATGGCTGAAAACATAGGTATGAACGTAGAGTATTACGACATTGAAGATAAGCTCTCTTTAGGTAATGCAACACAAATTCATAACCTAACACAGCTTTTACAGCGCGCTGATATTATTAGTTTACACGTACCAGAAACACCGCAAACTAAAAACCTAATTGGCACAGCAGAACTTGCCGTAATGAAGCAAGGGTCAATACTAATTAACGCTTCACGCGGTACTGTAGTGGATATTGATGCACTTGCCGAAGCACTTAGCGAGAAAAAGCTAAGCGGCGCAGCTATTGATGTATTCCCCGTTGAGCCAAAATCTAACGAAGAAGAATTTGTATCGCCACTGCGTGAATTCGACAACGTTATTTTAACGCCGCACATTGGTGGCTCTACCCAAGAAGCGCAAGAAAACATTGGTATTGAAGTAGCCGGTAAATTAGCTAAATACTCAGATAATGGCTCAACTATTACAGCGGTTAACTTCCCTGAGGTTTCGCTTCCAGAGCTTGCTAACCGTAGCCGCTTATTGCACGTACACCACAACCGCCCTGGCGTACTTACGCAGATTAACCAAGCGTTTGCCCAGCACGGTATTAACATTGCCGCTCAATACTTACAAACTGATGAATCAATTGGTTATGTAGTTATTGACGTAGATACCGATCAGTCAGAAGTTGCACTTAAAGAACTAAGTGCAGTAGAAGGTACAATTAGAGCGCGTATTCTTCACTAAAAGATGAAGTGTAAAAAATAATTAAATAAACACCGTGTTTAAAATAAATACGGTGTTTTTTATTTTAAAGCTAACTTAACTTTAGGCTCTCATTTCAACGCATTTACCTAGGTGCCCATTATAAACCTTGAGTAGCGCCTTGCTTAAACAGTTTCAAGTTTTCATAACCACTTATACTTTCACAGCTGATGCTATCCTCGCATTTACCTCCTTTAATACGACTCGATACGGCGGTTCGCATACTAGGCATATTTTTTATATTAGTGATAAAATTACCCATTGTTTGCTTTTCTCTAACAACGGTTATACGCTCAATATCTTTATTTTCAGGCTCTCTTGGTAAATCAATGCCTAAAGCGGCAAGCTTTAGTTTTGCCCTTGGGTCTTTTATAGCCGCCTTTTTATAATGCTTAATTGCTTTTTCTTTATTGGATTGACCTAAAATTGCTGATTCATACACTTTAGCTAGTAAAAAATTTGCCCTCACATAGCCCTTATTTGCTGCCAGTTCTAGCTTTTCTTTTGCTTCTAAAGCATCATCTTTTGTCGGGTTATTAGTTAGCATATATGCTGCAATATAATAATTTGCTTTTGGTAACTTTTTAGCGGCGTGTCGTAAGTTTGTAAAGCCAAGGCTTTTATTAACTTCACCACCTTGGCCTTCAATCATCATTATGCCAAGTTTAAACTGGCTATTAGGCAGCCCCCAACGAGCGGCTTCATAAAAGTACCTTCTTGCTTTTTTTAAATCTTGCTCTACACCATAACCATTATAATAAAAAGTGCCCAACATCTCTTGAGCAAGTGGGATCTGTTGACGTGAGTATCGCTTTAGTTTCTTAAACTCTTCCTTACATTTTTCTGAAGAGCATGACTCCACCTTGATATTGTGCTCAAAATTAGTTTTTGCTGATAAGGCAGGCGAAAGCGATAAGATTATTACTTGGGTAAGAATTAAAAATAAGCGCATAATTAGGTCCATTTCCGTATGTATAACTAATACACTAGCCAAACAGAGACTAAAAAACAAGCAGTTCAACCAATGAAAAAGCATTTAAAAACAGATTATTATATTGCATAAAAAAGCGTGAGGTATACCCACGCTCTAACAACTTTATTGTTTGCAGCCAACCATATAGGCAACTACAAAGCTAAAACGACTTTACTCGCCTTTAACTTCTAAGTTAACGAATTTAACTAGCTCTTCTGGCTGGCCAGCTAACATCATTATTTGCTGGTTTACTTCCATCATAGTTTTACCTTCAGGCAATTTTGCCGATATGCTTAATGAGTTTAAGCCTTTGGCAAAATCAGTCAGCGCCTGTGCAATTTCTTCAGTTACGGGAGCTTGCTGTAACTGTTGCTGTAGCGTCATTTGCATTTGCTCAAGCGTCATACCTTGTTTTTCAAGCTCGCTCACAAATAGCTCTTTTAATTTGCCTTGGTTATTAAGTACTAAATTAATATTTCGTGGCTCAAGCTTACTCATAGCTTGCATAACTAAGGTTTGCTGTTGTAACTCTTGCTCGTAAGTAAGCGGCGTGTCACCTGCTTCTTGCTGCGCTTTGCTTATAGCAAGGGATGCGTCCATTAATGCTTTAGAGTTAGCAAGTCCTACATCCATATTAAAACTAGCAATATCTTTTGCATCAAGCTTTAAAACTACGTCGCTGTCGCCAGATTGTTCATCGTAATCGAGCGATGAGCTTAAGTCGTAACTTGCAGAGGCAAGCATTTCGTTTGTATCTGCAGGTAGTTTTGCTACAAAGTCTTTATCGAACTGAAAGCTTTTTACTATAAACGATGTATGTGGCGATATTTTATCGGTTTTGTAACCGGTTACTTCAATACTTTGAATATGCGCTACGTTATCACCTTCAGGGCTAATTACTTCCATGTTAGTAATTTCAACACTTTTAGAAATAACACTTGCCGATAAACCCGCGTATTTAAATGTTGCACCGGTTTGATCGCTCACTAAAGCAAGCTGCTTGTCTACTTCGGTACGTACTTCTTGAGTTGCTACATAGTTTGCGTAGCTAACACCGCCTACGCCAGCTGCAACAATGGCTATGGCTATTACGAGTTTTTTCATGCTATTTCCTTATTCTGATCTGTATATAAATTGTGTTTGCTCAAGAGTAACATTGCACAGCAGCCGCTGTAAGCGTTAATTAATTAAACTCAGTAACTCGTGCACGGTTTTTACTGGCGTAATTTTAGCCCCTAATCCTTCCATCGATTTATGGTAATTACGAAACGGGATAAATATTTCAGTAAACCCATGCTGTGCCGCTTCTTTAACCCGTGGTACACCGCTGTCGATTGGGCGCACATCGCCGTTTAAACTAAGCTCTCCCATAATGCAGGTTGTACGCGGTACAACAAACTCGTTTAAGCTGCTTAAAAGCGCGGTTACTAACGCTAAATCAATACAGGTTTCGGTTTCATCGATTCGTAAGCCGCCCACAATATTAAAAAACGTATCGTGAAATATTTTAGTTTTGGTGTGTTTGCGTAAAATACCAGTGAGCATTTTTATTCGGTTCATGTTTAAACCCACGCACACACGCTGCGGAAATTCGGCTTCGGTTTCGGTGGTTAAACATTGAATTTCGAGCAATAAGTTACGGTTACCTTTTCGGATACACGTAATAGTAGAGCCTGGTGATTCAGTACTTGATCCCGATAAAAAAATCTCGCTGGGGTTATCAACACTTAGCATGCCGCGTTCGCACATTTTAAAAATGCCTACGGTATCAATATCACCAAAACGGTTTTTGTTAGCTCTAAGCGTACGTACCTGTCCATCATTCGTGTCAATATGCAATAAGGCATCCACTATATGCACTAATGTTTGCGGTCCTGCAATTTCGTTGTTTTTATTTACATGGGCAATAATAAACATAGTGACATCGTTTTGCTTACAATACTGAGTAAGCGCTTGCGCGGCACTTTTTACTTGCGAAGGCGAACCAGGGCTGCCATTTGCAGTATCGGTTACAACCGCCTGAATAGAGTCGATAACAGCAAACTTAATTTTATTTTTATCAAGTTCTTCAATAATGGTTTCTACGCTAGTTTCAGAAAGTAAATAAAGCTCATCGGCGTTATAGTTAAGCTTTAAGCGGTTTACACGGTTTTTAAACTGCGACAACGACTCCTCAGCAGTACAATAAAGTGATGGCATACGCTGCGACATTCTGGCTACTAAATCAGATAACAGCGTTGTTTTACCTGCCCCTGGGTCGCCCGATATAATATTAACCGAGCCCGTGGTTACGCCGCCGCTTAGTACACGGTCAAGCTCGCCTATTTCTGTTAGCTGCTTTTCGGCCTCGGTGGTGGCTACATCATCAATTTTTTTAGAGCCACCACCAATACCACCTGCATAACCACCAACCGTTGCTCGCGCAGCGGCTTTTTTACTTTGCCCTGCAGAGGGTTTAAATTCTGCCAACGTGTTCCACGCACCACAGCGACACTGACCTTGCCAACGTTGGTAGTTCATACCACACTCTGTACAAACAAATTCTACTTTTGCCGCCTTAGCCATTTATAACCTTACCTACTATTCTTTAATTTAAAATGCATACATTTAGTTGTTTATTTTATCATGGGGAGAACGACATAGCAGCGCTACATTGCTAAAGCCACTCTAGGATCTATATTAGAAACAAACACATGTAATTTTCTCTTTTACTTTAAGTTAGGGCATACTTATTGCTTTTAAATACTTTAAAGTAACTTGCCAACAAATTGGCATTTAACACATAATAACAAGAGTTAAACTGTACTTACACGAAAAATCGTACCTATATTAATAACATAGCACGATGTTACGTTTATTGAATTTTTCAAATAAATGGACTTTACAGTATACCTACTTTTCAATTAGACGGTGACGATTTATAAATGGCTGAAGACATACTGCTCAAACACGAAGACCTCGTAAATGAGCTAAAAACCTATTTAGGTAACGCAAAGTTCGACCTAATTTTCAAATCTAAAACAGCAGGTTTAACAAAGCCTGAGCAGTTTTTAATGAAAATGGAAATGTCGCGCCTATCTCAGCCAGTTGCCCGTTTTGTTGACCTGCGAGGCTTAGTAACAGGCCAAGTTCGCCCGTATGAGCACAATGGTAAACAACACTTTATGGATGACACCGCCATAGAAGTATTTGAGGCAGCCTTAAAACAACACGGCGGCTATACTTTAGCGGTATACGAAGCGGTAATGAATACCGAAAACAACCATCGCGTACTACAAAAACAAGCACAAGAGCAAAGTGATACACAAGTTGAAAACGACACTCTGACTACCAGCGTAATAAAATTTGCCTCTTATGAAAGCCGCTCTGAGGAGCGAATGAACTACTCGATTAAAGTTAAAATTGAGTACAACGATAAGAAAAACATTGCCGCGAGTACCTCAGATATCTCTTTGAGTGGTTGTAAAATTAAGCTTCCTACCCGCCAAATTATAAAAAAAGGGCAGCTAATTGCCATGCGGCTAGTAGGGCTTGAGCAAGATTTTGAGCTAGGCCTTAAAAATGGCATTCAATATGAAGTAGTTGCAGTAGAAAACATATCTCGTGAATATAACCACATTCGTTTAAAGCGTACTTTTATAGAAAAAAATGAAGCATTCGATAATTTTTTAGATAGCTTTATAAACGGTAATAAACGCCGCTATAAAGTGAACTTAGATAACACCCTAGATGCAGTGGTTTCAAAGGGTTATGAGCAATATTATATTCCGCGCGTTACCTCTTTATACGTGTTTTTAAGTAAAAAAGGCGAACAAATTGTTCCTAGTTTAAGCCTAACCACTGAAAATAATATTTTTATTCAGCGCTATTTTACTGATGAACGAAAAGTGCCCTGCTTATATAGCATTTTAAATAATCAACGTATTAGCCAAATGCTTACCCAAGTAAACGCAGTAAAAGAAGATTACTTATATACGTTTACTCATGTTTCTGCAGGAAAAATCTATTACTACTCAGCCACGCGTACAGAGCTTAATAACAACCCTAAATTAAGAAACCTGTTTTTAGGGTTTGGTAGCCAAAAAGACAGTTGGCAATGCTTTAAGTTACAAGTTATGCCAAGCCACCCTGATGATTCGTTTATTCCATTATCGTTGCCTAATTCGGCGGGTAAAAACATAGAAAAGCTTAATAAGCCACCTTCTCCAAGAGTGGCAGGCCTTATAAAAGATGTAAAATATATTGCGGTTTTAACCGCCATTGGCAACAGTGAAGAACAAGCGCATTATAAGAAGCAGCCCTACGATAAGGCGTTAGTTAACCAGCTTAAACATTTTGGCCACGCTAAGCATAATAAGCCTCCTTATTTAGATATTGTGCCACTAGAGTATGTAAACTTACGCTCTCACAAACGATACTTATATAAAACACCTGCCGAGCTTACGTTTGAGGATAAGCAGTATCAGGCTCATACTCGGGATTTTTCGGTTATGGGCTTGCAATTAGAGTCAGACTCGCCGGTTAGCTTTAAAAAAGGTGATATTGTTTTACTGTCTTTCCCCGATTTACAAAAAATAACTAAAAAGCATAATTTAAGTGAGCTTAAATACGAAGTGATGGCAATTAGTAAGTCGTTAACGACCATTAATTTAAAAGCCAACAGAGTTGCTGACTTACCACATGCAGGGGTTAACTTTTTTACCCAATTAATTCAAAGTAATAAAGATAAATTAAAAGTGTCTGAAGAAGCCCCTAAAATAGAAGGCCTTTCTACCGCACTGAGAAATATGGTGACCAAAAGTGTGTGCCAATTCCCGCTTTATTTACATAAAGAAGCAAGCCACTTTATTCCAGGTGCCATAGGTTTTGGTTTATATGCCAGCCCAATTCACGTGATTTTACAAAATTTTGGCTTATTAAATAATAAAACTGACCTAAGCCATATTTTAACGCAGCAACAAATTATTGATGTGATCACCCCAAGCATTAAAGATCGTAGCCGACAAGACCCGCCTTTGCCATTTACACTCGCAATTAATTTTGACCCTAAACAAGATAACATTGAAAAGGCTGTGACGAGCCAATGCGTACTAGGCGAAAACTATTCAAGCTTTAGTGAGCAAATTAGCGCAGGCGTTAAATCTGAGCTGGTATTTGTTATGCGCTTGTACTTATCGCGAACGGGTCGCCCAGATACAGACTACCTATCAAACGAACTTAAATATGTAAGCCAATATGCAATGCACAAAGCAAAAGACATAGAAGAAGCGCTGTGGGCAGTATCTGGGGTGGGTGATATTGTAGATATAACCGACGAAGCGCTTAGCCATTTAGAGTTAGATCAAAAGCAGGTCGCTCAAATGGGCCGCAGAAAGCTGTTATGGTTAAACCGCTTGCGCTAAGCGGCTTAATACCAATCGACTTAAAAGTTTATAGCGTGCTAAATAAAGCGTTAGCGGCGTTATAAACTTCTCAAATAGAACAACTACATGTCGAAATTTATGCCTTGTTATCACGCTATTTATCTGTCGCTCTAAATAACTTAACCCGATTGGTATAACTTATTTTGGTGGTTATTCTCAGGTTACTTCTTTAAGGGAATAGCCAACATATACAACAATTGCAGTAACGAGCCCTGACATATAGCCGCTTGAGCTTGCTCCACCACTTTTGGTTTACCATGTACGGCAACACCTAACCCTGCTTTTTCCATCATTAGCAAATCGTTTGCACCATCGCCAATGGCTACCGTTTGCGTATTTGCTAAGCCCAGCTTTTGCTGCAGTGTTTCTAAAACAACCGCTTTTTGCTGCGCATCAACAATGGCACCAGAGACTTTTCCTGTGAGTTTATTGTTTGCAAATTCAAGCACATTAGCGTGTACTTCATCTAAATTAATCAGCTGCTGCACACGCTCGGCAAAGGGTACAAACCCGCCTGATGCTATAGCAAGATACCAATTATGCTGCTTTAAAATTTGGCATAACGCTTTAATACCTGGCATTAATGGTAAGGTGTTTTTTAAGTCTTCAATTAAGCTTTGCTCTATGCCGGCTAACTTTGCTACACGCTGATTTAAACTTTCGCTAAAATCTAGTTTGCCCGCCATTGCAAGCGCGGTCACCGAAGCCACATCGTCATATACATCTGCTAAACGTGCAATTTCATCAATACACTCTATGGTGATGGCGGTAGAGTCCATATCCATAACCAGCAACCCTGGCTCATATAGGTTAGGTGGCGTTGTAACTTGCACTAGCTGAAAATCAAGCTTGTTTGCAAACTCTCTTAGCGCAAGCGGGTTAATTTTTTGCTCTGCCTCTGGGCTATAAAAACACAGAGCTGGGGCTAACCCTAAGTCGGGCTGATATTGACATACAGCGGTTACTTTAAGCGCGTGCGTTTTTAGAAAGTCGATAATACTCGTTACATGCTTCAGTTCAAAATCGCCCGCAAACGCAATACTAAATAACCCAACGGTTTTATCTGGTATTGTTTGAGCAGGAGTAAAACTCCCTTCTTTGTAATCAAACCATGTGTTTAGCGTTAAAGAATGTAATGCTTGCTCAGCAGCTGGCTGTGCCATGTTCATTTGCGACATGGGTTCTCCGTGTTTGTTATTTATTTTTCTAATTTGGCGTATCAATTAGGGTATTCATAACGCTAAATTCGCCATCGGGGTAGATTTAAGGTTATAGTTAGCGTAGTTGTAACATCAAATCAAAATGCTGTCAGTAGCATATACGGTGACTATGAAAAATAACCATATAAAAAGCCCTTTGTCTGCATCACAAAGAAAGCGAATCGTTCGCTTGTTATTGGCTGCGGGCTGTTTTGTATTACTGAGTTTTGTAGGTGTTAACAGTAGCTTTGAAAGCCACCAACTACTTTATAATAGTGCCGATAATACTGCCAAAAGCTTAACCTCATTTATGGCTCTTAATGCTAAAGAGCCATTGCTTGCTAAAAATAAGCCACAGCTTAGAGCTTTGTGTAATGATATAAGCAAAGACGAGTTTGTACTTTCAGCCACAATATACGATCAGCAAGGCGTACTTATAGCCAGCAGCGATCACTGGCAATCGCACCATATATTTGGCCAATTGCCAGAGTCCACCCCAGGGATTAGTAAACTAAAAACCCCATTTGTTGAGCCTGTTATAAGCGACATAGATAAGCCTTTAGGCTTTGTATCTATTACTTATTTAACCCGCGCGGCGATATCTGACAGCCACAATCACTTTCATGATTTAGGCAGGCAAGTTTTATTAATGCTAGTAATAGCCTGTATTTTTACATGGCAGCTAGGGCGAGGCCTAAAACGTTGGCAGGTAAATCGCTATATGCAAAAAACCTCAGAGCAAGAATCGTAAAGCTGCTGAACAAGTTCGGCTTTATTACTATTTGGCTTTAAGCTGCATAAAACTTCAAATACAGCAGGAATATGCGCAGGGGTGTTAATTTCTCCCTGATGGCCACTTAATGGCATTGAGGGCGCGTCCGTCTCAAGCACTAAATGCTGCGGTTCTATTTGAGCAATTACATCACGGGTTTTTGCTGCTCGTTCATAAGTAATAACGCCACCTACACCTAATTTAAAGCCCTGTTTAATATAATACTGTGCTTGTTGCATGGAGCCTGAGTATGCATGTATCACGCCGCCATATTTTGGCTTGCAGCGCTTAAACGCATGCGCAATTAAATCATGGCTTTGCCTGTGATGCACAATAAGCGGCAGCTGGAGCTCGTTAGCAAGGGTGATGTGTTGCTCAAATAGGCTGGTTTGTTTTTCAAGGTCATCAATACTTCTATCAAGCCCGCACTCCCCTATTGCCACCAGCTGCTTTTTATTGGCTTTTGCAAAATCGAATAACTGCGCTAAGTGAGCATCTTTATGCTCATCTAAAAAGTAAGGGTGAAGCCCTGCGGCAATATGTACTTGTGGGTATTTAGCTTTAAATTCAATTAGCTGCTGAGATTGCGCCAAGCTAATACCTGGCACAACAAAGCGCTCAACACCTTTAGCCATACACTCTTTTATGAGTGATCCGCGGTTTGCGTCAAACTCAGTAAAATCGAGGTGGCAGTGGGAGTCTATAAACTTCACAGCGTAAACCGGTTAAGGGTTTAAACGTGTTATTTGCCAGCTATTATCGGTTTGGCGCTGATATATAAAGCGGTCGTGTAAACGGTGTGCGCCGCCTTGCCAAAACTCTATTTTAGTAGGCACTACGCAGTAACCGCCCCAAAAATCAGGCAATGGAATTTCACCATTAGCAAATTTACTCTTCATATTGGCAAAGGTTTCCATAAGCACTTTGCGCGATGAGACCGGCCTGCTTTGCGCTGAGGCCCATGCTGCTAATTGGCTTTCTTTAGGGCGCGATAAAAAATATTTAGCGACTGCAGCCGTCGGTAATGGTTTTGCCTCACCGTATACAATCACTTGGCGCTCCATATGATGCCACGGAAAATGTAGCGATATTTTGTTATTGCCTTTTAGCTCTTGCGCTTTACGTGAGCCGGTATTAGTAAAAAATACAAACCCGTTATCATCTAAATGTTTTAGCAATACAATACGCTGTGAAGGTTGCCCGGTTTCATCAACCGTTGCCACAACCATGGCCGTTGGGTCTGGAATATTACTGCCCACAGCATGCTCAAGCCAGGTTTCAAATTGTTTGAATGGATCATCTTGCAAGTTATCTTCGCTTAGCGCGTCTTGCAGGTATTCACGGCGGATGTCTTCGAGTTTCATAAACAAATCCTTCTCTGTTTATTAAAGCGTATGTGGGTAAGTAAGGTCAGGCAATTAATAGTAATCAGTAATAAGAACAATTTTATATTTTGGGTTAGTGCTTGGTTAATGTTGGGTTTCGTTTCACTCAACCCAACCTACGGTGCTATCAGCTATCAGCTATCAGCTATCAGCTATCAGCTATCAGCTATCAGCTATCAGCTATCAGCTACAAAATGATCAACTTACAAAAGTTCGTCAAGTAAAGCCTAAAATCATCTGCAAGTGTAGGAGTGCTAGCAAGGCGGTAAAACTATTTATGCCAAGGAGCATACGGTTTGTATGTGACTTAGGCTGAATAGTTTTACCAACGCAGCTAAAGCGAACTACACAACTCAGATATCTGCAAGTGTAGGAGTGCTGACAAGGCGAAGTGCTTTTTTATGCCAAGGAGCATACAGTTAGTATGTGACTTAGGCTAAAAAAGCACGACAACGCAGTCAAAGCGAACTACACGCAGCAGAAGGTTCACCTATGTAGTTTAGCCTAAGACAAGGCATCCACCTCCTACTTATCCCTATGAGCATACGATTTGTATGTGATTAGGGTAAGTTGGGGTGGATAACGCAGTATTAGGTTAAAATACGACGGTGATTACATTTGCTCCATGACTTCAATGCCTAACAAATCCAATCCTGTTTTTAGCGTATCTGCCACTAAATTACATAACACTAAACGGCTGTCACGTACGTTTGGCTCTACGCCTTCTTTTAGTACTGGGCAGGCTTCGTAGAATGTCATGTATAGGCTAGCTAGCTCGTATAAGTAGCTACATAGTACGTGCGGAGTAGCCTCAGAGATCATTAAATCTAGGACTTCTTCAAGCTGTAGCAGTTTAAGCGCGAGTGCTTTTTCTTGCGGCTCGGCTATAGCTACATCTGCATTTAGCGTAGCGGCATCGACACCTGATTTACGGAAAATACTGCGCACACGGGTATAAGCATATTGTAAGTAAGGTGCTGTTGCGCCTTCAAAGCTTAACATGGTGTCCCAGTTGAATATGTAATCGCTGGTACGATGCTTAGAAAGATCAGCGTATTTAACAGCGCCAATACCTACTTTACGCGCAATTTCGCTGCGATCATGATCTGATAAATCAGATTCACGCTCAGCAAGTTTTGTTGCTGCACGGCTAATTGATTCTTCAAGTAAATCAGCAAGTTTTACTGTACCACCTGTACGGGTTTTAAATGGTTTACCATCGGCGCCCATCATGGTGCCAAACGGGCAAAACTCATAGCTTGTTTCATCGCGTAAAAGGCCTGCTTTACGTGCGGTAAGCTCTACTTGATTAAAGTGAAGGCTTTGGCGTGCATCAACAAATATTAAAATACGCTCAGCACCTAAGGTATTTGAGCGGTAGTTACACGCGGCTAAATCGGTGGTTGCATATAAAAAGCCGCCGCCAGATTTTTGCACAATAAACGCCGATGGCTCACCATCTTTATTGGCAAGTTCATCTAAAAACACCACTTGTGCGCCTTGCGACTCTACCGCTATGTTTTTATCTTTTAACAGGCTAATAATATCGTTAAGCTCACTGTTGTAAGCACTTTCAGCCATAATATCGTCTTGGGTAAGCGTTACGTTTAGACGTTTGTAAACTTCTTCAGAGTGCTTAACAGAGGTCGCTATAAATAGCTTCCATAGTTTTTCACAGTGCGCGTCGCCGCCTTGTAGTTTAACTACATAGTCACGGGCTTTATCGGCAAAGCCTTCTTCATCGTCAAAACGTTTTTTAGCATCGCGGTAAAACGTTTCTAAATCAGCAAGCGCTACCGACTCTAAGTCTACGCCTTGGCTAATTTGATCTTCTAAATGCGCAATTAGCATACCAAATTGTGTGCCCCAATCGCCCATGTGGTTTTGACGAATGACTTTGTCGCCTCTAAATTCAAGCGCACGTACAATCGCATCACCAATAATGGTTGAACGCAAATGGCCTACGTGCATTTCTTTTGCAAGGTTAGGTGATGAGTAATCTACCACGACAGTTTGCGGGTTTGCGTGCTCGTTTACAGCCAGTTTTGCATCGCTGTTAGCTGCTTTTACACTGTTGGCTAAAAACTCAGGCTTTAAATGAATATTAATAAAACCCGGGCCGGCAATTTCTGTTTTTTCAGCGATGTCGGTTACATCTAGGTTATCAATAATTTTTTGCGCAAGCTCACGTGGGTTGCTTTTCATTTTTTTAGCGGCGCCCATTGCTCCATTAATTTGGTAATCACCAAACTGTGGGCGTGTGCTTTGTGTAACAGCTGGGTTTGTGTCTTCTGGTAGGCCTGCTGCGGTCATGGCGGCAATGGCTTTTTCTACTAAAATAGTACGAATGTTCATTATATTATTTACCTTTGTAAGCCCGCCATAGCAGGCTTTCAGTTAACTTTAGTCAGTCGATTCTAGTTTTCGCGCGTATGGTTAAAGGTTACCTCTGGGTAACGCTCTACCGATAAGTTAAGGTTTACACGGCTCGGTGCTATGTAAGTTAAGTTATCGCCACCATCGAGTGCTAAGTTGCTTTCGCACTTACGTTTAAACTCTTCAAACTTTTTAACATCGTCGCTGCTTACCCAACGTGCCGTATTTACATTTACGCCTTCGTAAATTGCATCTACGTTGTACTCAGCTTTTAAGCGCGCTACAACTACGTCAAACTGAAGAACACCTACCGCGCCTACAATTAAATCGTTGTTAGTAAGCGGTCTAAATACCTGTACAGCACCTTCTTCAGAAAGTTGTACTAAGCCTTTTAATAATTGCTTTTGTTTGAGTGGATCGCGCAAACGAATACGACGAAACAGCTCAGGCGCAAAGTTAGGAATACCGCTAAATTTAAGCTTTTCGCCTTGCGTAAAGGTATCGCCAATTTGAATGGTACCGTGGTTATGCAAACCAATAATATCGCCCGCATACGCATCTGCTGCACGCTCACGATCGCCCGCCATAAAGGTTACCGCATCAGAAATACTAATTTGCTTACCAAGGCGTACGTGGTTCATTTTCATGCCTTGGCTGTATTTACCCGACACAATACGCATAAAGGCAATGCGGTCACGGTGTTTAGGGTCCATGTTGGCCTGAATTTTAAACACAAAGCCGGTAAAGTTTTCTTCTGTTGCGATTACTTGGCGGTCATCTGTTTCGCGCGGTAATGGCGTTGGTGCCCATTGCGTTAAACCATCAAGTACATGGTCTACACCAAAGTTACCAAGGGCTGTACCAAAGTACACCGGAGAAAGCTCACCTGCTAAAAACAATTCAAGATCAAACTCATTTGAGGCACCAATTACCAGCTCTAGCTCTTCACGTAATTGCTCAGCGAGTTCTTCACCAATGGCGGTATCAAGCTCTGGGTTATCTAGGCCTTTTACAGTGCGAACTTCTTGAATAGTATGACCTTGGCCTGTTTTGTATAAAACAGCTTCGTCGTTATGAATGTGATAAACACCTTTAAACTCTTTACCACAACCAATTGGCCAAGTAATAGGCGCACAGGCAATATTTAGCTCTGTTTCTACTTCATCAAGTAGTTCCATTGGGTCACGAATATCACGGTCACACTTATTCATAAAGGTAACAATAGGCGTGGTACGTAGGCGCGTAACTTCCATTAGCTTACGGGTACGTTCTTCTACACCTTTTGCGGCATCAATAACCATTAAACACGAATCTACCGCGGTCAATGTACGGTAAGTATCTTCTGAGAAGTCTTCGTGTCCAGGGGTATCAAGTAAATTAACCAGCGCATTGTTATACGGAAACTGCATTACAGAGGTAGTAACCGATATACCACGCTCTTTTTCCATTTCCATCCAGTCAGACTTTGCATGCTGATTAGAGCCACGGCCTTTTACAGTACCGGCTTTTTGAATCGCTTGTCCGAACAAAAGTACTTTTTCGGTGATGGTGGTCTTACCAGCATCTGGGTGCGATATGATTGCAAAAGTCCTTCGCTTGCTAATTTCGTTGATAATATTCTGGTCTGCCATTAATAAGTTCTTTTAGTTTGATGCCAAGTTACATGCATAACATTGAGTGTATGCAAGGCAACCCGTTAAGTTGATCGTTATTAACTGGGCTTTGAGCAATTTAGTGTGAATAAATTGACAACAATTAACGCCATATAGCTAATTTTTTAATAGTGGCAATTGTAACAGGAGTCGGTATAAAAGTGTGCTATCTAACTCAAAAATATCTTGGCTTTATATGCAAAAGGAAGGAGTAACTAATTTTAAGGGCCAGCAACATGGTTACTGGCCCTGTAATTAACGCAATGTGCTACTGCGTTATTGAAATACTTGGCACCACCGACATACCTACTCGTAACTGCTTAAGCGCCGGCTGGTTTGCATCTAAGCTAATTTTAACCGGTAAACGCTGCACAATTTTGGTGAAGTTTCCCGTGGCGTTATGAGCACCAATGGCTGAGTAGCTCACGCCACTGGCAGGGCTTAGGCTATCAA
The DNA here is from genome assembly GCF_042466295.1 of Pseudoalteromonas sp. R86517. Lineage (NCBI taxonomy): Bacteria > Pseudomonadati > Pseudomonadota > Gammaproteobacteria > Alteromonadales > Pseudoalteromonadaceae > Pseudoalteromonas > Pseudoalteromonas sp. R86517. The sequence goes on along the minus strand of NZ_JAXHCB010000001.1, from coordinate 546,969 downwards.
CGTGGCCACGTAAAATTTGCCCTGGTAGTGCATCTACTTTTATTTCAACTTCTTGGCCTACTTTTACATTAGCTAGTTGAGTTTCACGGTAGTTTGCACTAACAAACACTTTATCAAGGGGTACAACAACCAATAGCGGGCTGCCTGGGTTTACATACGCCCCTACACGCACCGATTTTTGGCCAACTATGCCATCAATAGGCGCTGTAATTTGGGTGTACGATAACTTAAGTTCGGCATCTACTACACGTGCTTTAGCTTGTACAAGCACAGCTTTGGCTTTTTCAATATCGGCACGTAAAATTTCAATCTGCTGCTTTGCTGCCGCAAGGCCTGCTTGGTTTTTATGCAAGTTTGCTTTTTGAATAGCCAGCTTTGCTTGTGCTTCTTCTCGTGCTTGCACAGTGCCTGAGCCATCGGTTGCTAAGTTGGTATAACGCTTTAAATTTAACTGCGCTAATTTAAGTGATGCAGTGTCGGCCTCTACCGCAGCTTGCGCTTGTTGTACCAACGAATCTTGATAAGTTAACTTAGCTTGCAAGCTAGCTACACTTGCTTTAGCACTATTAGCTTGGGCTTTAGCAGAATCTAGGGCCACTACAAAATCGCGATTATCTATGGTGGCAATTAAATCGCCTTTTTGTACTCGCTGGTTATCTTTAATGAGTACTTGATCTACCGTGCCAGATACCTGAGGCGCCACAAAGGTAAAGTCGGCTTGCACGTAGGCATCGTCAGTTGTTTGAGTTGCACTTTGCGACTCCGGTTTATTAAGATAAATAATACTGCCTGCAACAACGGCAAGTATAGTTGCTACAACGGTTAATTTAACTACTTTTGGTAAGGCCATAATATATTACTCAACGATTAAAATTTAAGATTTACTAAGATTCGGGGCTGGTACAAAGTTCATACATAGCGCCAGCGGAATTAATACAAGTGCTAACACACCAAGCACCAAGTAGGCATCACCTACCGACATCACTAACGATTGCTGGGCAATAACGCCACCTAATTGCTCATTAGGTATGGTGTTTGCCAATGAATTACCGACCAGTGAGGCGCGATCTAATAGCATTTCGTTATGAAAATGACTGCGCACCGTTAATAGCTGCCCCACAACAGCCCCGCCAATAAGCGAGCCAAACACACGTAATGTGTTTATGGTTCCCGAAAAAAACGGCCCTTCGCTTGGGTCTAGTACACTGGTCATTAAAAATAAAATAGAGACCACTGCCATGGGCTGGCCAAATGCTTGCAACAGCTGCGCTGTGATAAATTGATCCCGATGCCATAAAGGCGTAATTTGTACGCCGCTAAAACAGGCCAGCGCAATTAAAAATAATCCAATTGACATCACAATGCGGGCGTCTACCCATTTTTTGTATAAAAGCAGTGCCACTACCGAGCCAAGTACAAGTTGTGGTAGCGCAATTAATAACCCTACTGGCGCTAGCTGTAATGCTCTATAGCTATGCAAATTGGCTAAATGGGTTGAGGGCAACATTGAGCCCGACATCAACACCACTAACAACATGGTAAGCAGTACAGAGCCAATACCTAAATTGCGTCGGCCTAATAATTGCGGTCTCATAAACGGCGCTTTGTGATGCCACTCGGTTAATACGTAGCAGCCAAATAAAATTAGCCCACCAAAAAAACATACACTAATAAGCGATGAATTAAACCAATCTAAACGCACACCTTGATCAAGCGCGATGGCAATTAACGTCAAAGACGATACGCCGCACACTAGGCCTAACCAGTTTCCTTCTTTAAAGCGCGCATATTTAACGCCCTCTTTTGGGAGCCCCCACGCAGTTAGTGAGCCCGCAATAATACAAAGCGGAATAACTTGCCAGTAAATCCAGCGCCAGTCCGATAACACATCAGCCCACTGCCCGCTTAGCCAAATAGCTAAATTTGGGGCGAATGTAGCGGTCATGGCGTAAAGCGCTAAACCGTGTAAACGTATGTTAGGGGGTAAAAATTTAAGTGCAGCCATCATTAATATAGGAATGAGCGCGCCACTACTTACCCCTTGCACAAAACGCAGCGCAATTAATAAGTTTAAATCATGAATAAAAGGCAAAATTGCCGCAATAACGCCACATATAGTCACCATAGAAATATGAAAGCGTCTAACCGATAACGTAATGGCAAACCAAGAAGCAAAAGGCATAGCGATTAGCTCCCCAACGGTATAGGCGCTTGAAAGCCAAGAGGCATCGTCTAAACTAGCCCCTATTACGCCCCTCACATCTGCTAATCCAAGTGCCCCTACTCGGTTATTTAAACCCGCCATCATAGCGGCAATAAAAATGCCTAATAGCCCAGCGAGTGCTTGTTTTGATGGCCCTGCGGGCTTAGCAACAGGTGCTGCATTTTGTACAGGCACATTAATCGTGACTGCATTCATTACTCGCCCTCCGCCTTGGCTGACATGGGCGCAAGCGCACTTTCAGGTAGCGCGTCTGGGTTCCAGCCACCACCGAGAGATTTATACAAATTTACAACCGCAATCGAGGCATTGGTTGCACTGTTATTTAACTTAGTTTGGCTTGCTAATAAATTACGTTGCGCCGTTAAAACACTAAGGTAGTCGGCTGCCCCTTGCTGGTAGGCTCTTTCAACGGTTTGTAAAGCCTGCTTATTAAAGTCGTGGGCAATTTCAACTTTGTGATGGTGATTTTGCTGCGCAGCCCAGCCATCTACTGCGTTATCAACTTCGTGCCACGCTTTTAGTACAGTTTGACGATACGTTAATGCCGCGTTTTTCTCGCGCTCTTTAGTAAGCTTAAGCTGTGACTTTAAGCGCCCACCCTGAAAAATAGGCAAATAAACATTTGGTCCCACTGAAAAAACACGTGAATCCCAGGTTGATAAATCACTCTGCGCATACCCTTCAACTCCTAATGAGCCCGTTAAAGTAATGCGTGGGTAAAAATTCGCTTCGGCCGCGCCAATAGCGGCAACAGCGCTGTGTAAGTTTGCTTGCGCTTGCAAAATATCTGGGCGGCGTTTCACAAACTCTGATGGAATAGCCGAAGGGATTTCGCTTGGCATAACAGGCGCAGCAATACGCTCGGCTAACAAAGTATTTAAGGCACGTGGTTTTTCACCTACTAGCAACGCAAGCGCGTTCATTAACACATTACGGCGCTGCGTTTGCTCTGGTAGCGCAGCATTAATTGTTGCCAGCTCTGCTTTTGCACTAATTGTTTCAAAACGTGTACTTACACCGTTTTTTTCGCGGCTTTGTGCAAGCTTTAACACACGCTCTGCAATGGTTTTGTTTTCGTGTGTTATGTTGAGCTGCGTTTGTGCACTGCGCAGTAACAAATACGTTTTAGCCACCTCGCCAGCTAAGCTAACACGCGCGGCTTCACGCGCATACAAAGAGGCCTGCAGCATAGCGACGGCCCCTTCTTCAACACGTTTATTACGGCCCCATAAATCAAGTTCCCAGCTGGCATCAAAACCAAGCTGCCAAAAGTTATCAGGGTCTGAGGGCGCACCGAGTGCAACAAACTTACCATTTTCGCTCAGCCCTTCGCGCTTGTAGTCAAACCCAGCAGATACACTGGGTAAGCGGTCTGCCGATGCAATACCCAATGCCGCGCGGCTTTGGGCAATTCGGCTTGATGCTAGCTGTAAGTCAAGATTACCTAACTGTGCTTTGCGCTCTAGCTCCGTTAAAATAGGATCGTTTAAAATTGTCCACCAATTCCACGCCAATTCAGCATTACCGCCTTGTAGCTGAGTAAATTCGGGAGTTGGCTTTATAGCATCGTTGTTTATATTTGTATTAGGCTCTTCAAAGTTAGGACCCACTACACAACCCGACAAAGCCGCAGCTAATGTAAGCGCAATAGCTGAATGCCGCGAATAATTAAAAAGTCTTTTATTAAGACACTGATTAGCCATTTTTAAATCCTAAATTAATAACACAATTATTTATGTACTGTACCGCTCGGTTCGAGTGATAAGCAAAAAAAAGCTAAGCACGCTAATTGCTGCCTAGTCACACCTTAAATACATTTAAACAGGGTAATACCGATAGTTAACAGCTGCAAAAAACACCCTTAACTTAAAGCTCAAATTGAACTGTACCGCTCGGTTTGATATGCTAGGCTTAATTTAACATTATGTCAAGGTGAAATGTAATGACAAAAACGCTTACTGATGCCCAAAACACTCTGCCTCCAAGTGAATTAGAGCTTGGCGCAAAAGCACGAACGGTATTACATGCTGCACGTAAAATATTTTTAATTCATGGTTTTAATGGTGCAACCACCGACATGATCCAACGTGAGGCAGGCGTATCAAAATCGACGGTTTACGCTCACTTTGCAAATAAAGAAATTTTATTTTTAGCGGTCATTAAAAGTGAATGCGAAATATTTACAGCATCAATCGATAATATAACGTTTAAGCCAGGCAACTTAACAGAAAACTTACGCCGCCTTGGGCATGCTTATTTACAAATCGCTCTATCAGAGACAGCAATGGCTCTATACCGAATTGTTGTTGCTGAAGCCCCCCGCCTACCCGCCCTAGGTCATATGTTTTATAACTCTGGCCCGCGGGTGGTAAAAGGCAAGGTCTCTAATTATTTAAAAGCGGCAGTGGAATCTAAAGAGCTTGATTTTGAAGAATTAAACATTGAAGAAGCCACTAACCTATTTGTTGCCTTAATGCGCAGTGAGCTACATTTAATGTACTTAACTCACCCCGATCAGCCTGTGCTTAAAAAAGATATAGACCGCTGGGTAGAAGTAGCAATAAACTTTTTAGTGCGCTCTTACGGTACGGCTCACACTCAAAAGAACTAATTTTTAAATGTGTAATACTTTAAATAAATAGCATTTTAAAGCCACGCATTAATTTTAAGCGTGGCTAAATTACCCTTAATGCCAATGCCCTAACAACGCATATTTTAATGCATTGTGCTAAACACTAATAAATATAAAAATAGCGCTACGGGTTTACCCCTTGCGCTCAATTTATGACAGGCATTGATACTGCACTGTTAGCTATATAATTAAAAAACCAAGCAGCGCAGCCGCTAACTTATTTAAAACAAAGCTAAATATAGCGCCTTAAAAGATAATCTCGCTTTCGGTGCTCACTAGCCGTATTTAAACCAATTATATACACACTTTTTTTACGCTAAATTAACCCAAATCAGCTTACGCTTCTTGTGTAATAAAGTCGTAACGCATATCATTGCTAGATTGCACGGAGGATAAGTAGTTTGGTCATGAAAACCAGTAAGTTAAGTATTCGATTATTATGGTATATAACCCCGCTTGTTATATTACCCTTGTTGTTTTTAGGTGGTTTTACATTAACTAACGTAACCAACTCAACACAAAAGCAGGCTGATCTTATAATGAGTCGCTTTGTTGAGCAGCAACAGCAAAAGGTTTTCAACTACATAGACTCGTTTCATTCAACAGCAAAACTACTGTCTACCTCGCCTGTTTTAAACGATTTTTTATCAAACGACATTCATGCTGATGGCAGTTATACCCGCCGCTTAGGGGCACTAATGGATGTTTTTGCCAGTTATAGCGAAGCCTACCCAGATATAATTAGTATTAACTTAGTCTCGGCCAGTGGTAAAAGTGACGCGTATTATTCTAATAATTTAACAACCGCACCGCAGTCATACCCATTTTTTAAGCAAGTACTGCAAAGTAATTTGCGCCAACAACAATTTATGGTGCAAAACAACGACGGCACCACCAACTTATTTTTTGTACAGCGCGTACAAAGTGTTGATTACTATTTAAAACGCCCACAACAACTTGGCTTTATAGTATTGCAAGTTGAACCCTCTATATTAAACACGAGTATTTTAGAAGCACCTTATAACAACACCCTTAATTTACTGCTAACCAACGACGGGCAAATTTTATTTAGCTCAGACTACAGCTTACGCGGGCAATATATTACCGAGCACGAGCTTGAACAGGTTCACGATTTAGCCGATGTAGGCACCCTTTCGACGATAGAGCTTTCGAGCATAGATAAAATAGAAAGAATGATATTTGCTGTACAAATGAGTGGCGGTTATTACTTTGTATCAACCATTCCAAAAGGCGTGCTTTATCAATCGGGTAAGGCAATTAGCTTAATCACAGGCTTAATTGTGATAATTTCGGTGATCACCCTGCCCATCCTTATTTTTGTGGTTGTGCGCAATTTACTGCTAAACCCAATTGAGCTTTTAGGGGCCGCCAGCCACCGTGTAGGTGATGGTGATTTATCGGTAAATTTACCTGCTCATACAAATGATGAAGTTGGGGTGTTGTTTAACGATTTTAACCACATGATCAACCAAATTAGACACTACCAAGAACAGCTAGAAGAATATAAACACCACCTAGAAGACAAAGTAGAAAGCCGTACTAAAGCGCTCGAAGCGATGAACAGCCAGCTTGAACTTGCCATAGCTCAAGCAGAGCAAGCTAACCAGCTTAAAAGCCGTTTTTTAGCAAATATGAGTCACGAGATTCGCACCCCACTTACGGCCATTATGGGCTTTACCGAGCAGTTATTAATTAACGATAAAGTGGTTAACGACAAACAGCATTTAAATACCATTTTACGCAACTCTAAACACTTATTAGAGCTAATAAACAACATACTCGATTTATCTAAAATAGAAGCAGAAAAGCTCGCTGTAGAGCAAGCCCCCCTTAATGTAGTGCAGCTGGTTCACGATATAGAATCAATTATTGAACCGCTAGCACACGAAAAACAACTCGGGTTTAGCATTCATTACGAGCTGCCATTACCGCGCACTATTTATAGTGATATGACGCGTTTAAAACAAATTTTGATAAACATAGCCAGCAATGCCGTAAAATTTACCGAACAAGGCAAAGTATCAATTTGTGTGCATTATTTGCAAAGTAAGCAGCAGCTTGAATTTGTGGTTAAAGACACCGGTATTGGTATGTCTGAGCACCAAATAGAGCGTATATTTAAACCTTTTGAACAAGCCGATGCCACCACCACGCGCCGCTTTGGAGGCACAGGATTAGGTTTATGTATTTCTAAAAACTTAGCGCAGTTATTGGGTGGCGATGTTACTTTAAAAAGCGAAATTGGCATAGGCAGTCGCTTTGCTATTACCGTTGATTGCCATATTAACGAGCCTAAACAGTCACTAGAGCTTTTAACTGAGCAAGCACAGCTTATTCCAGAAAAAGACCCTTTCTTGTCGTTTGCCACTTCTAGTTTTGATGCCAACATATTAGTTGCCGAAGATAACCCCGATAACCAGCTACTTATAAAACTGCTATTACAAACCTGGGGCCTAGAGCCAGATATGGCTAACAATGGTGCACAAGCAGTAGAAATGGCGTTAGTAAACGACTACCAGCTAATTATTATGGATATGCAAATGCCTGTAATGGGCGGCCTTGAGGCTACTAAAATGCTACGTCATGCAGCCTACGATGGGCCCATTATCGCGCTTACTGCCAATGTAATGAACCATGATATAGACACATACATTGAGGCAGGTTGCGATAAAGCGCTGGCAAAACCCATTGATAAAGACGCGCTTGAAAACGTGCTAGTTAGTTACTTAAACCTTGAAAAAGATAATCAGAACAAGTGGGATAGTTTACTAAAAAGTGAAAAGTTTCAACAAATTAACGATAACTATGTGGCTAACCTGCCAAGTTACCTGCAAAAGGTAAACAGCTTAAAAGCCAGTAACGATGCAGAAGCACTTCGAAGTGTAGCTCATAGCTTAAAAGGCAGTGCTGGTTGCTTTAATTTTGACGATATTTACCACAGTGCAGCGCTACTAGAAGAAAACCTGCTTAGTAATGACCAAGCGCAGCGCCCCACATTAATTGTAAATTTAATTAATGCTATTGAGCAAACCATAGCTAAAAGTAAAGAAACAGCCTAAAAATACGTGTTTTACTTTAAAGGTTTATTTAGCGCTTAATTTAACCCTTTAACTAAACCCTAAGTTAAGCGCCATACCCATTAGTATGGCGTCTTCATAGCCATTTTTAGAGGGCTCATTGCTTGGGTAATAGTTTTTACGTACCGACATTTGCGTAAAGCCAGCATGTTCGTAAAGCGTTATTGCACGCGCGTTTGATTCGCGTACTTCTAAAAAAAGGTTTTCAGCATTTTGCTGCTCGCCATATTCAATAAACTGGCTAAGTAACTGCCTTGCAATACCTTTACCTTGCTCACTGGGCGTTACACAAATATCCATAAGGGTAAAGTCAGGCCCGGCCTTTTCACCTATATAAAAACCTACCAGGGTGTTTTCATCAAACGCCGCTAAATTAAAGTAACGACCGCCCATGCAAGAGCTCATTGTTTTAAGAGACCAAGGATGAGAGTGGCAGGCAGTTTCAATAGCCATTAATTGTGCTATTGCGCTTTCGTTTACAGGTTTAAAGTTTATCAAGGTGTGTGCTCATTAAAGCCCATAAAGCGCGCTTATCAGAAGCACTGAGCTGTGAGGTTGGTAGTGTAAGCTTATCGTCGGCTAACTGTATGTCTGGCCCTTTTAAAACATGATTAATTGTTAAAGAAGGTGCACTTAAACGTATATCACTTAATAACTGTTTGCTCAGCGCTAAAGGCTCAGCTGGAGTGCTTTGTGAAACGGCTAAAGTAGTCTCAGTATTTTTAGGACGATAATGCTGATTTAGTTCAAGGTTTTCTATACCAAAAATAGCTGCGTAACGTGGATGCATAACAACTCAGTAGATTAAACACTAGAACAATATATGAAGTAATAAAAACGATGTAAAGAAGAAATGGCAGGGGCGGAGAGATTCGAACTCCCAACCGTCGGTTTTGGAGACCGCTGTTCTACCAATTGGAACTACGCCCCTGCAATGTCGACGAATTATAGAGACCTTTTAGAAAAGGTAAAGTAAAAAATTAACTTTTTAGTTTAACTGCTTTTTAATTATACAAAACGCTGAATTAGCAAACTAAATAGCGCTGTAAAGCCACTTTAACTTTAACAGCTACTTACCTTTAAAAAATAAATGCTGCTCAGCTTAGCGTAATTAAAACTGCAGTGTATGCTTTAAAACCGTGCAAGCTTAATAACTGCGGTACTGTTTTTACCTACGCTTAGCCCAAACGCTATGTTGTAAATTCCTTCTTAAGTGTTAAATACTTTAAGTAGCATGGTGTATTTACACTTGCTGCTAGTTATTTTTATAGCGGTTTAGCTTGGTTGAGTTGCTGTATACATAAACAAGTCAATAACATTGGCAGCATTTATGATACAATTTAGCGTCTAGGGGATCCGCGTTATACCAATCGTGTTAAGTTATTAGTCGCTTATAGCGACAGATAAATAGAGCGGTTACAAGGCATTAATTTTTACATGTAGTTGCTCTACCTGAGAAATTTATAACGCTGTTAGCGCTTTATTTAGCTCGCTAGAAAGACTAAGTATTTAAGTCGATTGGTATTACCACCTAATTGCATATTTCATCATGTATCTTACTTACGCGGGTCATTCACAATGCAAATATGGAGGAGCTTTACTATTAGCAGCTGCTGGTAGTTCACGCCGTGTTATATGAAGTTTAAATCAAAAAAATACAGTATCGATTCAACCGATTACCAAGTAGGACAAGATAACGTTAGCAAATGGGGCATGGATATTCATACTAATGTATTTTCTGTTTCTATTGGCCTATCTCTACTTTTTATAATTACTCTACTTGCACTCTCGCCTAACGAAGCTAAAGAGGCGATTAACTCAATAAAAAATGCCGCACTAACTAATTTTGACTACGTATTTATGTGGGGCGCCAATATATTACTGCTGTTTGCAGTGGGTATTGCCGCTTCACCGCTGGGTAAAATTCGCCTTGGCGGCGATAAAGCAACTACAGACTATTCAACCTTATCGTGGGTATCTATGCTGTTTGCTGCAGGCATGGGTATTGGTCTAATTTTTTGGGGCGTGGCAGAGCCCACCGCCTTTTACACCGACTGGTTTGGCACGCCTCTTAATGCAGAAGCCTTTACCGAGCAAGGCCGAGAAATGGCTTTAGGGGCTACTGTTTTCCATTGGGGTCTGCACGCGTGGGCAATTTACGGTATGACCGCTTTATGCCTAGCCTATTTTGTTTATAACAAAGGCTTACCGCTTTCTATGCGCTCAATATTTTATCCGCTTTTAGGAGATAGAGTATGGGGCAAGTTAGGTGATGTTATCGATGTAATGGCGGTATTAGTAACCCTTTTTGGTCTAGCTACGTCGTTAGGCTTAGGCGGGGCACAAGCTGCCAGTGGTATTAGCCACGTGCTCGGCTTTAAAAGCTCTTTATTATTACAACAAGGCATTATTTTATTAATTATGAGCTTGGCTATCCTCTCTATTGTGCGCGGTATGGATGGTGGCGTTAAACTCCTAAGTAATATAAATATGGGCATAGCATTTGTGTTTTTAGCGCTGGTATTTATTTTAAACTTTACCACGGTACTTGATTCTGCCTACACGGCCGTAATAGGTTATGTTAAAAATATCATACCTCTAAGCTCAAGCACCGGCCGAGAAGATACACAGTGGTTACATGGCTGGACTGTATTTTATTGGGCGTGGTGGGTTGCATACGCACCTTGCTTTGGTATGTTTGTAGCGCGTATTTCAAAAGGGCGCACCATACGCGAGTTTTTAGTGTATGTATTACTCATTCCTACCCTTGTGACTACTGCTTGGATGTCGGTTTTTGGTGGTGTTGCGATTGATCAAATTATAAATGAAGTTGGGGTACTTGGCGCAAATCAAGGCATTACAGATGTAACGCTTAGCTTGTTTTATATGCTAGATGCTTATGCATTTGGTACGCTGCTTTCGCTTTTAGCTGTGGCGTTAATAATTATCTTTTTTGTCACCACCCTCGACTCCGGCTCTATTGTGATAGATAGCCTTACATCAGGCGGAAAACTAGAAGTACCTATAAAGCAAAAGCTAGTATGGGCCGTTATTGCCAGTATTATTGCTATGTTAATGCTGTGGATTGGTGGCACCGATTCAATCCAAGCATTGCAATACATTACTATTATTGCCGCCCTGCCCTTTACTATTATTTTAATTTTAGGCTGTATTAGCCTAGTTAAAGGGCTACTTACAGAAACCGAGCAACCTACGCCCGTTCCTGCAAAATAAACCCGCTTAGCTCACTTCACTTAATGAGTTTAGTGGGCAAGAGCTAACGGTTTTTAGGCATAAAAAAAGTCCGTGTAAGCGGACTTTTTATTATTTAGATAACAAAACTATGTTTGCTATCTAAAAGGCATTAACCATTAGTAAAGACGGGTGTTATTCCCACTCAATAGTGGCCGGTGGTTTACCAGAAATATCGTAAACAACACGTGAGATACCGTCAATTTCGTTGATGATACGGTTAGAAACCACACCTAAAAACTCATACGGTAAATGTGACCAACGCGCCGTCATAAAGTCGATAGTTTCAACACAACGTAGTGATACAACCCAATCATATTTACGTGCATCGCCCATAACCCCTACCGACTTAACAGGTAAGAATACAGTAAACGCTTGGCTTACTTTATGATAAAGCTCAGCTTTGTGTAGCTCTTCAATAAAGATAGCATCAGCACGACGTAGTAAATCACAGTACTCTTTTTTAATTTCGCCAAGTACACGAACACCTAAACCTGGCCCTGGGAATGGGTGGCGGTAAAGCATGTCGTACGGTAAACCAAGCTCTAAACCAATTTTACGTACTTCGTCTTTAAATAATTCACGTAATGGCTCAACTAAGCCCATTTTCATGTCATCAGGTAAGCCGCCCACGTTGTGGTGAGATTTAATTACGTGTGCTTTACCTGTCGCTGAAGCGGCTGATTCTATTACGTCTGGGTAAATAGTCCCTTGACCTAACCACTTCGCATTTTTAAGCTTTTTAGCTTGCTCATCAAATACATTAATAAACGTATGGCCAATGGCTTTACGTTTTTCTTCTGGATCTGATTTGCCTGCAAGGTCAGCTAAAAATTGCTCCTCAGCGTCTACTTTAACAATGTTTAAGCCAAATTTATTGCCAAACATGTCCATAACTTGCTGACCTTCGTTTAAGCGAAGTAAGCCATTATCAACAAATACACATGTTAGGTTTTCGCCAATTGCACGGTGGATCAGCATTGCTACAACAGATGAATCAACACCTCCTGATAAGCCTAAAATAACTTCGTCATCGCCAACGGTTTCTTTAATGCGCTCAATAGCATCATCAATAATTTTGGCAGGTGTCCATAGCTTTTCACATCCACAAATATCAATTGCAAAACGCTCTAATAAACGTTGCCCTTGATGAGTGTGCGTTACTTCTGGGTGAAATTGTACACCGTAAAAACGTTTTTCTTCGTTAGACATAGCAGCATGCGGACACGTTGGTGTTTTAGCTGTAGTGCTAAAGCTTGCCGGCACTTCCATTACTTTGTCGCCGTGGCTCATCCACACGTCTAAAACGCCGTTGCCGCCATCGGTAATATGATCTTCAATTGCATCGAATAATGCACAGTTACCCACTTTTTCTACTTGTGCATAACCAAACTCTTTTTTATCTGAGCTGTGTACACTGCCGCCAAGTTGAGCTGCCATGGTTTGCATGCCGTAACAAATACCCAGCACTGGCACGCCAGCGTTAAACACGTATTCAGGTGCACGCGGGCTGTTCTCTAGTGTGGTTGACTCAGGGCCACCAGATAAAATAATACCTTGTGGATTAAATTCGCGAATTTGCTCTTCGGTCACATCCCATGCCCACAGCTCACAGTAAACGCCAATTTCGCGGATACGACGCGCGATTAATTGAGTGTATTGCGAACCAAAATCTAAAATTAGAATTCGTGAATCGTGAATATCTTTGCTCATGAAGGATCTCGTAAAGTAGATGCTAGATTCCACTAATTTGCTTAGTGGCTATAAAAGAGGGCTGGTAATTCCAGCCCCGTAATTTAAACGTGTTGTTTAACCTAAGCGGTAGTTAGGCGCTTCTTTGGTAATTTGCACATCGTGAACGTGCGACTCACCCATACCTGCAGATGTAACACGTACAAACTGCGGTTTAGTATTTAGCTCTTCAATGGTGGCACAACCCGTTAATCCCATTGCGCTACGAAGGCCACCCACTTGCTGATGAATAATCGTTGCAATTGGGCCTTTATAAGCGACGCGACCTTCAATACCTTCAGGTACTAATTTGTCAGCTTGGTTAGATTTTTGGAAGTAACGATCCGACGAACCTTCTTTTTGATCCATCGCACCTAATGAGCCCATACCACGGTAAGATTTGTAGTAACGGCCTTGGTAAAGTTCAACTTCGCCTGGCGCTTCTTCAGTACCAGCAAGCATTGAGCCCACCATTACACACGATGCACCCGCAACCAATGCTTTAACAATATCGCCAGAAAAACGAATACCGCCATCAGCAATAACTGGAATGTCACGCCCTTGTAAGCCATCTACCGCATCAGAAATAGCCGTAATTTGTGGCACACCACAACCTGTAACAATACGCGTAGTACAAATTGAACCTGGGCCAATACCTACTTTAACCGCATCCACACCTGCATCAGCAAGGGCAATTGCGCCTTCGGCTGTAGCCACGTTACCGGCAATAATTTGTAAATCTGGGTAAGTTTCACGAGTTTGAGAAACACGGTCAATAACACCTTGTGAGTGGCCGTGTGAAGTATCGATAAGTAAAACATCAACACCCGCCTCTACTAATGCAGCAATTCGCTCATCAGTACCTGCGCCAACACCAACAGCAGCACCTACACGTAAACGACCTAGCTCGTCTTTACATGCATGTGGTTTGTCTTGCGCTTTTTGGTAATCTTTTACGGTGATCATGCCTTTTAGTTTAAACGCATCATCAACCACTAAGATTTTTTCAATGCGGTGTTCGTGCATTAAACCTAAAATTTCTTCGCGCGATGCGCCTTCTTGAACCGTTACCAGTTTGTCTTTTTTAGTCATAACGCTAGAAACAGGCTGTTCAAGCTTCGTTTCAAAACGCATGTCACGACCAGTAACAATACCTAGTAGGTTATTTTCGCTATCAGTAACCGGGAATCCCGAGAACCCTTTTTCTTGCGAAAGAAGCGTTGCATCTGCAATGGTTAAATCGGCAGACACAGTAACAGGGAATGACACAATACCTGCTTCGTAGGTTTTAACTTTACGTACGTTTCTCGCTTGTTCTTCAATGGTCATGTTTTTATGGATAAAACCAAGACCACCTTCCTGCGCGAGGGCAATAGCTAAACGAGCTTCTGTAACAGTATCCATAGATGCTGAAATAAGCGGCAAGTTAAGTTTGATACCACGCGTTAAGCGAGTTGAAATATTTGCCGTGTGTGGCAAAACAGTAGAATGACCAGGTACTAAAAGTACGTCATCAAAGGTAAGAGCTTCTTTAGCGATTCTAAGCATTTTGGCAACTTCTCACATGTGGATCTAAGATAAGGAATTGCGGCCAAATTTTAACAGCGTTGTGGGCATTCGTAAATAATATTTCGCAAATATTTATGATAAACTTGCCTTATAACTTGCCTCATAATAGTTTTAGGTTGTTTTTTATGTTTTCGAAGCCTTCGCAAACGGTTTACACCGTATCGCGCCTTAACAGAGAGATTCGTACAGTTCTTGAGCAGGGCTTTGCATCGCTAATTTTAACAGGCGAAATTTCTAACTTCATTACCCCTGCTTCTGGGCACTGGTACTTTTCATTAAAAGATGAAAAAGCACAAATTAAAGCGGCTATGTGGCGCGGCAATAACCGCTCTCAAAGTTACCGCCCCGAAAACGGCGCACAAGTAACAGTAAGAGCCCGTGTTTCACTTTACGAACCACGCGGTGATTATCAGCTTATTGTTGAGCATATGGAACCTGCCGGTGAAGGCCAGCTTAAGCAAGAGTTTGATGCATTAAAAATGCGCCTAGCCGCTGAGGGGTTGTTTAGTTCGGCCTATAAAAAACCACTGCCGCAAAATATAAACCGTGTAGGTGTAATAACCTCAGCAACGGGCGCTGCTATAAAAGATATATTAACCGTACTTAAACGCCGCGCACCTCAATTAGAAGTCATTATTTACCCAGCCATGGTGCAAGGCAAAGAAGCCCATGTGCACTTAATTAACCAAATACAGTTAGCCAATGCACGCAATGAGGTCGACGTACTTATTGTAGGGCGAGGCGGTGGCTCGTTAGAAGATTTATGGTGCTTTAACCATGAGCAGCTTGCGCGAGCTATTTATCAAAGTGAATTACCCATAGTCAGTGCGGTAGGCCACGAAATAGACACAACCATCAGTGACTACGTAGCCGATGTACGCGCAGCAACGCCTTCAGCAGCCGCTGAACTTGTCAGCCCTAACACGCAAGAGCTACATAGTAAGGTTATTGAGCTCATTAACCGTTTAAATAATGCCTTTAAACACGATATGGCCGATAAGCGCGCACTAGCAACACAGTTACAGCACCGGCTTAACTTGTGTCATCCGCGCAATCAACTTAATCAAAAAGCGCAGCGATTAGATGAGCTAACTATTGCCTTACAACAGGGCATGCGCAATCGCCTTTACCAACAAGAGCGCACGCTTAATAATTTAACCCCGCGTTTAATGCGTCAATCGCCTGATAAAAAGTTATCGCAGGCCAGCCATCAGCTTATGCAGATACAAACTCGGCTTGAACAAGCAATGCAGCACAAGTTGCAACACGCGCAAAATAGCTTAGCGCTGCAAGCGAGTAGGCTTGACTCGGTAAGCCCACTTAATGTTTTAGCGCGCGGTTACAGCATAACCAAAACCCAACAAGGCAAAGTGGTTAAATCGGTAGATCACATTAAAACGGGTGACGTGCTAATTACAGAGCTGGCCGATGGCGCTATAAAATCAACGGTGTTGTAAAGCCCTTTCAGTTAAAGCTCTGTGGCCATTAGTAAGGTTAGTTCGGTGTCGCTTGACGTTGAGGTTGTTCTTTTAAATTGCAACCAAAACTCTTGCTTCATTAACTTATCGTTTAGCTCTCGCCATTGGGTATGATCAAACGAGTCGTTATCAGTAGGTGCAGCAAGTTCAAATTTGCATACGGTGGTTTTACACGCTGCACTAACAATCTCTGGGATAGAGCTTAGATCAGAGGTAAGTAAAAAATCTTGTAAAGCTATTTCTGTTTGATAAGCCCACTCTTCATTACGTATTTGCTCATCAAATTGCGCTTGCAAAACGGCTTGTGCATCAGAGGGGTCACGTAGCTGCTGCGCCGCGTTTTTCATCAAGGCTTTTTGCGCTGCTAATTGCTGTTTAAGCTGCGATACTTGCTCTTCTAAAGGAAGCTCATCTAGCGGTTGTGGTTCTGGTTTAGGGGGATTATCTTTTTGCTCTATACGAGCGCTTTGCTCAGGGACTGCTGGTACAACACGCTTTGCTGTTGCTTCACTGCTTTTAACTGGCTGAACAAAAGGTGCCTGCTGCTTTGTATCAGCATGTTGTAACTTTGCGGGGTTTGCGTCACTTGAAGATAAATTAAAGTAGCTCCACGTTAAACCTACACCCGCAATAAATCCTATCCCTAGTGTTAATAAGCTATTTTTGTTCATTTTAATTCCTTTTAAAATTATTTTTATTTATACAGGCTGCTATTACAGCATGGCGCTGGTGTGTGATTCGTTTTCAGGCTCTGGAGTGGTTAAAAAGTTTTGGTTCATACTTTGCGCCGGACACGGGCAATCCGGTCTGCCAATAATTTTAGCCGGTACGCCTACAGCGGTGGTATGTGGCGGTACTGCGGTTAAAACAACTGAACCTGCGCCAATACGTGCACCCTCGCCTACTTCAATATTACCCAGCACTTTAGCGCCTGCACCAATAAGCACACCGGCTCTAATTTTAGGATGACGGTCGCCCTGCTCGTTACCCGTACCACCAAGCGTGACCGATTGCAGTATTGATACGTTATCTTCAATTACCGCCGTTTCACCAATAACAATACCGGTGGCGTGGTCAAACATTATCCCTTTACCAACCTGACACGCGGGGTGAATATCAACCCCAAACACTTCTGAGGTTCGGCTTTGAATAAAACGAGCAAGCTCTTTACGGTTTTGCTGCCACAAGCAGTTAGCTAAACGATGCGCTTGAATAGCATGAAACCCTTTTAAGTTTAAAATAACCGTAAGGTAGGTTTCGGCTGCCGGGTCTCTGTCTTTAACGGCTTTAATATCTTCGGCCACATAAGTAAGCATACGGTCGCACTTTACAAACGCTTGGTCGAACAACTCACGTATTGTAAAAGCCGATACAACAGCATCAGCCAACTTATTAGCAACAATAAAGCTTAACGCCGAACCTAAACACTCATGATTTAAAATGCATGAATACACATGACTTGCTAAAAGTGGTTCGCGAGTTACAACTTCATTAGCTTCACTACGAAGCTGTTGCCAAATTTCATGACGCATAATACTACACTGCCTTAAATTGATATAAAAAGAGCCTTTTCCTAAGTTTAACGGATTTAAAGCCTAAGGTGTTAACGCCTTAGTTATTTGTTCTGGTTATTAGGTATAACTAAGAGTAAAAAAATTATATGAGTGCTAAATCACTCACACATAAAGCATCTTTTCCTTTATCTTTCGCTTTATAAAGTAAATCGTCTGCTTCTTTGATTAAATACGCACAGGTAAAGTCACTATTGGGTGTAATAGTAGTGAGGCCTACACTCACTGTAAGGGTTCTGCTTGGTAATGAATGTTTATTTTCAATGTTTAACTGTTTTAATTTTTCTAAAATATCGTTCAATACTAACAAGGCCTGATCTGAGTTTGTATTTCCATACACTAATACAAACTCTTCACCACCAAAACGGGCACATAAATCACCTGGGCGTTTAGTAAATTCATTGAGTACTTTTGCCACCCTTTTTAAGCATGTATCGCCTTGTTGGTGGCCGTAAGTATCATTGAGTAATTTAAAATCATCTATATCAATAATAGCCAACGAAAGCGGCATACCTAAACGCTGACAACGATTCCATTCTTGCTCTAAAAAGGTATCAAAAAAGCCTCGGTTAGCAATATCAGTTAAGCCATCAATAGCGGCAAGTTTTTGTACTTGCTCTTCAGCCAATTTACGCTCGGTAATATTTTGATGGCTAATAGCGTAATACGCTTTATCTGTATGGCTAAACGACACTACTCGCATCATAAACCAACGTTTTTCATCTTCACTATGACATGGATATTCTAAATAGAAGTCGTCATTAGCCCCCGAAATAACTGATTTAATGCCGTTAAATGCCTTTAAACCAAAGCTATCCCCTTTTTGCGCAGCTTTTTCACACTCTGCTAAGTAATTTTGCTGCTCCCACATATCACAGCAGGCACAATCGTTTTGCTCACCAAAGTTTTGCCAACTTCGGTTTATATAGACTATGTCGCCGTTAGAATTAATAACCACTACTTGGTCGGGCGTGGTATCTAGTACCAACTTAAAAAACGCTTTATCGTCAATCACGAGCTTTCCATTTTAGCTTTGTTGTTAATCAGTATAATCAATAACAATTTTTTAACACAATATTGTTACTTTACTTCACGTTAGTTGCATAATTTATCAATGTGAAGTAATACTCCGTATGACAGCTAAGTAGTCTATAAAAAATATAAAAAATTTTACTTTTACATTAAAAATCAGATACTAAAGTAGCATGACAGGGTTACTGTCATATGCCAAACTAGCTACTGGCATACTACTGACGGCGTAAAAAATAAAAACAAACGCTAAATTAGCATCATCAACTCAACAAGGATAACGATGATGAAAAACGATATATTGAATACAAAAAAGCTTGGTTATAAATTTTACTTTCAAGATGGCGACAATCAAATAGCCTGTTTTGGAAGCTACTTTACGGGTAAAGAAGAAGTGTTTGTAAACGATGACCTATTCAGTAAAAAACGAAATATCTACTGTGCAAGCACACACTCTTTTGCTTTTGAGGGCTCACAGTACCAAGTAAAATTTGACATGCTTAATATACTTACGGGGCGTCTGGAGTGCACTCTTTATAAAAATAGCAGTGTGATAGCCACACAAGTTCAAAGTATTCTTTCAGACGATCCTAAAAAAGCAGCATTTTTTCTTGCTGGCTGTACATTAGGTGGGGCGGTGTTTGGCTATACAACGGCAACTATTGTTGAACTATTTGTAGGGAAGCTTTAACGTGCAATTAAATCCTACAACAGTTAAATCGCTTAGAAGTAAGTTAGATTGGACGCAGCAACAGCTCGCAGATGCCTGCGATGTAAGTTTGCGGACCATTCAACGGGTAGAAAAAGAAGGCGCCGCTTCTAAAGAAACCACTATGGCGCTTTGCGCGGTACTTGAAGTACGCCAAGGCGAGCTAATTAAACTTGATGAGCCTATAAATAATGACGTTAAAAGTACGCCAACTAAAAGCTTTTTAGCGGGGGTTGTTATTAGCTCCTTAATAAGCTTTGCTCTAGGCGCAGGCTCAGTGCTTTTAGCGACTAACTAATATTACGCTTTAATAGCATTAATTAAATAAAAATGCCCCAGGCTATAAGCACTGGGGCATTTTTTATATGTTAGAAAAAGAGATTAATTACTGAAACACTTTTTCAACAGCCATTACTTCAATGTTGTTAGCTGGAATAGCTAATTTATAATCGGCAATGACTTTATCCTCAGCAACAAGCGCTGCTGGTTTTTCTGTGTTGTAAACCATTGGCGATGTTTGCTCTGACACTAAACGTTTTTTCATGTCTTCGCCGTCACCGGTAATAAACACGTACTGTACGTTATCTGTTTGCAAATTATCTTTAATCACGCGATTAACATCAGCAAGCGTTAGCTTTTCAAGTTTACTTGTCACGTATTTTACAAACGACTCTGTGTTATAAAATTCGCTATCAAGTGCATAACCTAATTGGCGGTTTTGACTTGCGACAAGCTGCGGTACGTAGTTAATTAAAAAGTTACGTGTTGCTTCAAAGTCTTTTTCGGTTAAGCCATTTTTAATAAGCTTATCCAGCTCAAACAACGCGGTACGTGTTGCAAAGTGTGCATCGTTATTAGAGCGCAGCGGGCGTAACCAAATTTGGAATATTTGCTCAGAGCGTCCTAAGTTTGCATCAGGCTTAGTTTGAAACATGCCACGTGGGAAGTACTCAATGTAAGCGTAATCGCCGTAGTTCATACCACGTGTTTGACGAATTCGCTCATACAGGTATGAGTTAGAACTACGGTGCTCACCAAAGTACGAACGCACCAGCCAAAGGGCTGTCCAATCTTCACTACTACGAATAGTATCAATTGGGAAACCAAACGATACCGCAGTAGATTGCGCCGACTTTTCTACAATCGTGGCATGGTGACCTTTAAGCGCTGGTGCATCAGGAATACTTAAACGGCTTTGCTCGCCTTTAGGTAAGGTTGCTAAGTCGCTCATGATTTCTGCTTTAAGCGCTTTTGGCACAGCGCCAATTAAACCCAGTGTTAGTTTAGATTGGGTAAGCTCTGTGTTGTAAAATGCTTTTACATCATCAAGCGTTAATGCTTCTAAATCCGAAATATCCCCGTAATTGTAGCTTTCGTATGGGTGGCCTTTGTAAAGTGCGCTGTAAAGCACTTCTTTACCTAGCTCTTCATCATTAGAGGCTTTTAAGCCCGACTTAATACCGTCGATCATTTCTTTTTTAAGGCGCTTAAAGTCATCATCTCTAAAACCTGGGTTAAGTAATTGATCGCTTACAAGCGCATACCATGTGGCAGCGTTATCTTTATGAATACGCCCTTGGAATGACAGCATTTCTTTATCTATTTGATAACCAAAGCTGCCAGCAAGCGGATAAAGCGCTTTTTGTATGTCTTTGTAACTCGTACTTTGCGAGCCACCTTGAGCAAGCATAGCGGCTGTGAGCGCAGCAACCCCTTTTTTACCTTGCGGGTCTGCAGCAGCCCCTGTATTGAATAAAAAGTTTACATCAATCAGCGGCGAGCTATTCGTTTTATCAAGCACTTTAAATACGGGTGCCTCTGGCGCTTTATCATGCTTAGCTACTAATGCATTTAAGCTCGTTTCTTGTTCAAAGTCTGGCGCTTTATCAAGTGCCGACATAGTTACGGTAGTACGCGCGTCATCTACAAAATACTTATTAGCCACGGCTTTAATATCTTGTGCTGTGATGTTGTCGGCCGATTTATAAAGCTGGTTAATAACCTCTGGGTCGCGCTCAAAATGCATATAACTTGCAAGGGTTGATGCAATCGCTTGCGATGAGTCTAAGCCGTTAATAAAGCTGTATTTAAGGTTAGACTTTAAATCACTTAGTTTTTGCTCATCAACAAGTTCGGTACGTGCTTTTGCGTAAGTGCGGTTAATAGCATCGCGTGCTTTTGCTAAATCATCTTCGTTTTCTACTTTTACAAACACATGCAGTAAGCCAGGATCTTTTGTCTCTGGATTGTAGGTAAACATTTGACTCGCTATTTGTTTATCAACAACTAGCTCTTGGTATAAATCGGAGTTATTAGAAAAATAAAGCTGTGAGATTAAATCAAGTGCGGCTCTGTCCTTTTTAGCAGGCTCCCATGCTGCGCCTTTGTAAGATACAAGCAACCAATGACCAGGCAAACCTTCGTTTTTCTCATGTACATATTTAGGCGCTTGCTGCTTTGGCTCAGCTTTAATATCGGCAACGTAATCGCCTTTTTCCCAGCCACCCCAATGTTTTTTAACCATAGCCATGGTCTCTTTAGGGTCAACATCGCCCACAATCACTAGCGATACATATTCAGGCTTATAAAACTTATCAAAAAATTCTTTACCGTAAGCCATTTGATCTGGCATGGCTTCTATATCTTCAAAAAAGCCCATGGTGGTATGTTTATAAGTGTGCGTATCAAACGCTTCTTCGCGTACTGCGCTCAATAACTTACGAATTGGGCTGGCGTTATTTTTTAAATATTCCCCTTTAACCGTTAGCGCTTCGGTTCTAAATTGCTCTTCGGTGTAGGTTAAGTTTTGAAAAATATCGGCTTCAATTTCAAGTACTTTATCAAGGTGCTGCTTTGAAAAGTTTAAATGGTAGTTTGTGTAATCGTTGGTGGTGTAAGCACGGTTATCGACCCCTGCATTTTTAAATGTGGCAGTGTATTCGTCTTGCGGAAATTTTTTAGAGCCTTTAAACATCATGTGCTCAAAAAAGTGAGCAAAACCGGTTTTACCTGCTTTTACTTCATTACGCGAACCAACCGATACCGGAATTTGTAGCGAAACGACATCGGGGTAATCGGTTTTAACAACCATTACACGTAAGCCGTTATCAAGCTCTTCGATTAAGTACTCTTGCGAAAATACACGTTCGTCAGCTTTTGTTGTTTGCTGTTGTTGTGCCGCTTGGGTGTTTTCGCTTTGCTGTGTTGCGCAGCCTGTTAGTGCCAGCGATACCGCTAAGCTTGTTGCTAGTAATTTAAATTTCATTGTTGTCCCTTTTTAAATTGAGCAAATTTTTTATTAGGTTTAATACTAACTCGCTTAAATTATGCCCCAAAGCCACTAAATATAAGAGCCCATCGGCTATTTATAATGTAAACAACTGTGTCAATTCCCCATTTTAAAAACATTTAAGTATGAAAAAAGCTCAAGTTGATTGAAAAACTTTCACTAAATAAATCTATCTAGACGTCTAAATGGCTGCTATATTAAATTACATACATTGGACTAAGCTGGAATGAGGATTATGGCTTTATCACTACAAGAAAAAATAGAAGACACCAATCAAGGTGTTTATCTTATTGGTACTACTCCACCTAAAATTGGTACTGATAAAGCGCAACTAAAAATCATTGCAGAAAAACTACTTGCTCGCTTACACGAAATTGAATACGACGGCGTGATAATTTACGACATTCAAGATGAAAGTAGCCGTACAGATAAAGCACGCCCATTTCCGTTTAAACAAACTGTAGACCCACGTGAATACAGCCACTTACTACGTAATTTATCTGCTCCAGATGTCATTACTTACAAAAGTGTGGCACAACGTGGTGTAGAGGAGTTTAAAGGCTGGTTGGATGAAACTAAAAACGACTACGATTTAAAAAATGTCGTTTTAGTGGGTAGCCCCTCATCGGTAGGTGATATAAAACTAAGCTTGCCCGATGCCTATAAAACGCTTGCAGAGCAAAGTGATGACTTCTTTTTAGGGGGCGTTACCATTGCTGAGCGACATTCAAATAAGCGAAATGAACACGAGCGCCTTATAGAAAAAACAGCACAAGGTTGTCAGTTTTTTATATCGCAAGCGGTTTACGACGCGCAAGCAACTATAGAGCTAATAACAAGTTACGCGCGTACCTGTAAAGCACAAGGTATTACACCAAAACGGATTATTTTAACGTTTACGCCGTGCGGTGGCGATAAAACCTTAGAGTTTATGCAATGGTTGGGTATCTCAGTGCCAGAGGCCACTAAATGGCGCATGCTTGATGCAGACAATACCTTAAGTGAATCTGTACGTATTTGCCGAGAAAATCTCGACCTAATACTCAAAAGTTGTGCGCACCTAGATGTGCCACTGGGCTTAAATATTGAAAGCTTAACAAACCGTAAAGAAGAAATTGACGCATCAATAAACTTATACCGTTTATTAAAAGCCATTATGGAATTAAACCTAGCCGAAAAACAAATCGCTTAAAGCCTAATTATCCCCGTTTATAGCAAGCCTAATGGCTTGCTTTTTTGTTGCTATGTTTAAGTGTATTACTTTTATTATTATGCTTTTTAGCCAATTTGTACGCTTGTTTATTTTTATACATTTGGTGATCGGCCAAATTTAATAACGTATCAAAAGGTTGCTTTTGTTTATTAGTAAAACTTTCGCCTATGCTGAGTGTCAGCGCGCACACGTTGTTTTCTAATAGTGCGTTTTTATACTCAATTTTTATTTTATCAATAATATGGCTAAGCTTACTTCTATCACTAATTTGCATCACAGCTACAAATTCATCGCCGCCTAAACGCCCTACTATATCAGCCTCTCTTAAATGTGTTTTTAAGGTATTTGCTAAGAGGATTAACGCTTGATCGCCTATTTCATGGCCATAAGTGTCGTTTAGTTTTTTAAAGTCGTTTATATCAATAAACAAGCAACACACATCAAAACCTAAACGCAGCGCTAAATTAAGTTTGTGTTGGGCAAGTAAGCTAAGTGCACGGCGATTATAAATATTGGTAAGCGGGTCAAGCATGGCTATTTCGCGCATTTGCTCAAAGCTATAAATAAGGGCTAAATCGTCTTCAATTAAATCACGAAGCTGCTCTATTAGCTCAAAATATTCATCGGTGTAGCTGGTTTTCTTTGAATCTTTTAAACACAAGGTGCCAAATACTTCACCTTCAGGCCAGTGAATTGGCAAGCCAAGGTAGGATTCAACGCCATCTTCAATAACCTCGGGCATGGTATTCCACTGCGTATCGCTGCGGGTATCGCTAACATACAAAGTGTTGTTGTTTTCGGCTACATATTTACAAAATAAGGGAGTTTCGGGAGGGAGTATAGGGTTGGTCTCAAAGTGTGAGCCACCTTCATTAGCTCTAATAACTACACGATAACCTTTACTAGTAGCCTGAACTATATAACCAGAGGGGGCCGAAAAAAGCCCCGTAATAAGATCAATGGTTTTTTGCCATTTATGTAATGAAATTTGGCCATCGACACCAGAAAACGCCCATTGATCTGTTTCAAACATAACTATACCTCAGCTATTTAGTGGCCTTAGTATAGCCAAATAAATATGTTTAAGGCTACTTTCTGCGGCGTTTACTTGGTGCTCTTTGCCCGGTAATGCGCTTTTTATCGCGATCTTTACGCGCTTTGTTGGTGTTTTTACGGTTATCTTTAGGTGGCTTGTTTAAATCAGGCTCGTAACCTTCTAGCCATTGTGGTGCTAAGCGGGTATTCAGTAGTACTTCAATTTCTTCCAGTAACCACTGCTCGTCAATACTTACCAGCGACATGGCAAGGCCTTGCTCGCCAGCGCGCCCCGTACGGCCAATTCGGTGTACGTAATCTTCTGCTATGTAAGGTAGCTCAAAGTTTATTACATATTTAAGCGCCGGAATATCTAAACCGCGGGCAGCTACATCGGTGGCAACTAAAACCCGCGTTGTGCCTTCTTTAAAGTTTTGTAATGCACGGTCGCGCGCACCTTGTGATTTATCGCCATGGATAGACTCTGTTTTTAAGCCGTCTTTACACATTTCTTTGGCAAGTTTATCGGCCATTTGTTTTGTGCGGGTGAATATAAGCACTTGGCGCCAGTTTTTCATGCCAATCATGTGTGATACAAGCTCACGCTTTCGCTCTTCATCAACTGCGTAAATAACTTGCTCTACTTCAACCGCGGCTGAGTTACGTTTATCAACCTCAATTAGCTCAGGGTTTTTAAGTAGTTTTTTACTCAGCTCAAACACGCTGTCATCGAATGTGGCTGAGAACAATAAGGTTTGGCGATCACCCGGAATGTGGCGCAAAATACGTTTTATTTCATCAATAAAGCCCATATCCAGCATGCGGTCGGCTTCATCAAATACTAACGAATCAACACTTGAAAGCACCACACTGCCTTTAACGATATGATCAAGTAAACGCCCAGGCGTTGCGACTATCACTTGCGCCGTTTTAAGCGCTTTAATTTGCGGGCCAATACTTGCACCGCCATACGCTAAAGCGCCTTGAATATTTGTGCCTTGGGCGTATTTTTCAAAGCTTGCAAACACTTGCTGAGCAAGCTCACGCGTGGGCGTTAAAATAACCACTCGGGCTATGCCTGGCTCATCTTTTTTTGGTGTATTTAAAAGCTTATGTAGTAGTGGTAATACAAAGGCGGCTGTTTTACCTGTGCCTGTTTGCGCGCTGCCCATTACATCGCTGCCCGCTAATATGTGCGGAATAGTTTTAACCTGAATTGCGGTAGGCGTGGTGTAATTATTTTGCTCAATTGCGGTTAGTAATAACGAATCGAGTTTAAGAGATGAGAACGATGTAGCAGACATAAGCTTAGCTTTAAAGTAACAAAGAGCGCTATTGTACGCATATTACGGTACTGCGTAAATTAACCAGCTCAGAAAAGTATTGAGCTTAGTTGTATTTCCTACACCAATAAAAAAGGCGCTAAATAACAATGTATTTAGCGCCTTTTTTATACCAATCCGCTTAATTAAGTGATCTATTTTGAGGACAGATAAACGTGTTGATAGCTAGGCAAAAAATTCGCTATTTAGTTGTTCTAAATGAGAATTTTTTAACGCAGATAGCAACACTTTTAGCCCCTAAAAATGATTAAGTATTATTGCGGATTGGTATGATAATTTAATAACGTTTTAAACCGGTTTTAAGGTGGCTTTTCGCTCATTATAAAACGCGATTAAGTCATCAACCGTTGCTTGGCAGTATTCACGAATACCCGACACCACCATGTGCTTTTCACCAAAACCCACTTTTTCGCCGTTTTCTAGTAAATTAAAGCGCAAGGTAATTTTGCCGCGCTTACCCGTGTACTCAAAACTTGGCTCAGCAAACTCAAGCGTTGGTGCTTGAATATTAATGTTATCAAGGTTAATGATCATCGACTCGTAAATAACCATAGGGCGCGCTGGGTTAATCATTACATCTTGCTTACCCATTAGCGGAATAATTACGTGCGGAAATGCCGCACCAGAAAACTCAACATAATTTTTTATTAAGCTATTAGTAAGTGTTGGGCATTTGCTGGTTTTACCTTCGCGTTTTACCTTTAAAATTACTTTGTCGCCGTTGGTTACATCAAACTCATCATCCCCTTCTGGGAAATTAAGTTTGGTGTTTTCATCAACCATACCGGCAAAGGTAAATTCCATTCGCTCACTTATACCGTAGCGGTCTAACACTAAAGAAAAAAGTAAGTCTCCTGGCGCGCAAAACTTTTTGGCATCTTTGTCATGAAGTGGGTTGTAATCATCGGCAACGCACTTTGCGAAACGACACCCTTGCTCACGAGAGATAGAAACATAATCAGCATGCTGCTGAAAGTAAGGACTTAACATAGATTGTTCACTGCTTAAACTGCTTATAACCTGCCCATACTACCAGAAAAAATTTAAAGAGAGGTCGAATCACTTACAAATTCATACAATTAACTTAAGAGTAAATGTTGCACACACCTGTTTTAGTTAGTAATTTAGGTACCAAACTAAATAAGGGACTAATTATTATGTTACGTGTTTTTGCAGCAATTACCGTACTCACTACTTTAGCTGGATGTTCTAGCGTGACTTTTCATACCGATATAGATAACGATGTTTTATCTGAGGAAATTGGTACGTACGTTAAAAAACGAGAT
The DNA here is from genome assembly GCF_042466295.1 of Pseudoalteromonas sp. R86517. Taxonomy (NCBI): domain Bacteria; kingdom Pseudomonadati; phylum Pseudomonadota; class Gammaproteobacteria; order Alteromonadales; family Pseudoalteromonadaceae; genus Pseudoalteromonas; species Pseudoalteromonas sp. R86517. Next base: position 519,510 of record NZ_JAXHCB010000001.1, on the reverse strand, counting down.
TTGCAACAGTTTTATAGCGACCAAGAAGCACATGAAAGTGGCGCCACACTTTTAGGCCGAATTGAAGGCGAAAGTTGCAATGGCGACGGTAGAGGCGACAATAATATAAGCTACAATCGCTTAAAATCAAATGCTATAGACTTACTTAAAGCAGATGCAATGCGCAGAGGCGGTAACGCCTTTACTATAAATTCTTGTAGCGAAATCTCTGTATCGTATTGTGACCTGTCTGTTTTATGCAGCGGACAGGCCTACGACTATTAATAAATTATATATTAAGCGCAAAGCTAAGTAGTACGCGCTTTCCCGACTCAATTTTAGAAACGCTATGCTCGTATTTGTCGGGTCTAAATAAGTACACGCGGTTAAACCAATTAATAATGCATTTTGAGCATTTAAAAACCCCACCAGCTTTAGGTTTTACTAGTACAAAATTAAGTTTGTAGTAGCGCCCTTGCTGTACTGGATCTATATGGTTCATCACACTGTGATGTGTAGGGTAAGTAACTAGGTTTATTGAAAAGGCATTACTGCTAAATAAAGCTTTGTTTTTTACAGGTGCAATCATACTGCCTCCTTTTAATTTACATGCAGCATTATAGCATTTGCTAAAGCGCCACGGCTTGCGCTAAACAATATCAAAACGCGATGACATATAGCCAAACAGCCTGAAACAAAAAAGCCGAGCTTAATTAATAAGCTCGGCTTTTTATAAAGTATGACTAAAGATTATGCACTTGGGTATGTGCGGTACGCACGCTCAATATTTTTAGCCTGCTTTTTAGAAATGCCTAAATGAGCAAGCGCTACACGTAAACGCGCACGTGATAAGTCTGAGCCTAAAATTTCCATTGCATCAAGTACTGACGTTGAAGACGTTTTACCCGTGATTGCTACAAATATTGGCTCTAAAAAGTCTTTAATTTTAAGCTCGTGGAATGTAGCAACTTCTTTTGCAATGGCAAAAATAGCTGGCTTATCAAAACTACGTAAACCTTCAAGCTGCCATACAAAAAACTGTAGCGCTTGGCGTATTACATTTTCGTCAGCTTTGCCCGCCGTTAACAGTGCTGGGTCGTAAGTTGGAATGCCGCCTACAAAATGCCCTGCTAAATCAACCATGTCCGAAAGCGTATTAATGCGCGTTTTAGCTTCTGGTAATACTTTAGCTAGCATTTCGCCATTAAACTTCCAATCAACAAAGCGCTGTACAAGCTCTTCGTCTGTTAGGTTTTCGCGGATCCACATGCCGTTTAACCAGCTAAGCTTATCAACATCAAATACTGGGCCACCAAGTGATACACGCTTCATGTCGAAGTGTTCAATCATCTCGTTAAGAGTGAACTTTTCACGCTCATCTGGCATTGACCAACCCATACGGCCTAAGTAGTTAAGTACGGCCTCTGGTAGGTAACCCATTTCTTTATAGTAATTAATAGAAGTTGGGTTTTTACGCTTAGAAAGCTTTGATTTATCAGGATTACGCAGTAGTGGTAAGTGGCCTAGTACTGGAGCTTCCCAACCTAAATCTTCGTAAAGTTTTAATAGTTTAGGTGCTGAGTTAATCCACTCTTCGCCACGGAAAATATGGCTTATTTGCATGTGGTGGTCATCCACTACGTTTGCTAAAAAGTACGTAGGGAATCCATCGGCTTTTAATAGCACTTGCATGTCTACGTTTTCCCACGGGATCTCAATTTCGTCGCGTAGGTAGTCGTTAAATTTAAAAGTGCCTTCGCTTGGTATTTTCATACGTATAACGTAAGGCTTGCCTGCGGCTAGGTTTGCTTTAATTTCATCTTCGGTGAGGTTTAAGCCACGGCCGTCGTATTTAGGGCGCAGACCTTCTGCCATTTGCTCTTCACGCATTTGGTCAAGCTCTTCGCTGGTTGCAAAACAGTAAAATGCTTTACCTTGCTCAACTAATTGGTGTGCGTATTTTTTGTATAAATCGCTACGCTCTGATTGACGGTAAGGGCCAAATTCGCCACCTACGTCAGGGCCATGATCCCACTCAAGACCTAACCAACGTAAGCTATCCATAATCGCTTGTTCTGACTCTGGCGTGCTACGAACTTGGTCTGTATCTTCAATACGAAGCACAAACTCGCCGCCTTGTTGTTTAGCAAAACAGTAGTTAAATAAAGCAATATAAGCGGTGCCAAGATGCGGGTCACCTGTTGGAGATGGGGCAACACGAGTACGGATTGTCATGATAATGTCTCTTTTAATAAGTGAGATAAAAATTAAGGGGGTCGTTTAAGCCGCTACTTTGTTTAAGTAAGCAATAATATCGTTAGATTCGTATAGCCACTCTACTTGGCCATTTTTTTCTATACGTAAGCATGGCACTTTAATTTTGCCGCCTTGCTCTAACAGCTCTTGACGAAATTGTTGATTATTTTTTGCATCACGCGTTTCTATTTTTAAGCCTTCGCGCTTAATTGCACGGCGTACTTTTACGCAAAACGGGCATGCTTTAAATTGATAAAGTTTAAATTGTGAGGTTTGCTGATCAAGCTGCGCTTGCACATCGCTTGCACGCTTTTTACTGCGAGGAGTAAATACAAAATTAAAGAATAAAATTATACAACCTAAAAACCAACGAACGAATTTCATGTTTTGTGCCTGCCTACAACAATTTAAGGAGCCAGATTTTAGCACAAATTTACAATCAAAAAAGCTCAATACTATTATCGGTGGTCACTTCTTCATTTACCTCAAGCTCGCTATAAGCAGTCACTTTATTACGGCCGCTATTTTTAGAATGATACAGCGCCATATCGGCTTGGTTTACGATACTAGATACAGTATCAATACTTGCCAGCTCTAAAAAGCCAATACTTATTGTAAGCTGCCCAACTTGCGGAAAAGGATACTCAGCAATATTTGAGCGTAAACGGTTAAGTGCTATATGAGCTTGTGCCTCGGTTTTGGTTTGAAATAACACCGCAAACTCTTCGCCACCATACCTAAATACGTAGTCTTCAAGCCTAAAGTTATTTTTTAACAGCCGCGCCACAAGTAAAATAACTTCATCGCCTATTACATGGCCGTAGCTGTCGTTTACGCGTTTAAAGTGATCGATATCTGCAATGGCTAAATACCATCGTCGCTTTTCGTTTGTATCATCACGAGGTAATAAAAAGCCTTTGCCTGAGACAATTTCGATCACTTTTTTATCAAAGGTTTGTCTATTTAAAAGCTCGGTTAAAGGGTCTAATCGCGATTTATGTAATAGCCCTAGCTGGTTGGCATAAATATTTAAAATATGCACGGCGAGCATTGTGGTGGTTTGCGCTAACTCTTTTGTGGTTTCTATTAGTAATATACCAATTACTTTACCAAAGTAATACACTGGCACATACGTAGTTACTACACCTAAGGCACGGCTTACTCTTATTTTGTTTTGGGTTACTTTATTAAGCAGCGCTAAGGCTTCGTTAGACTCTAATACTTCAAGGCGGGTGTGCGAGTTTATAAGCGTAGGCGGTAATTGCGCACTAAAGTGTTTATTAATATAAATAGCAAAATTTTCAACTTCGAGTAGGTCGCCAATAATCTGCACTAATGATGCATCTAAATCACTTTCTTCTTCTTGCTGAGTTAGACTGATTATCCATTCGTGCCCGCAATTGTTTGCCTTCATTAGTTTGCCTAAACTGTTTTAACTTCAATCAGTTTAGACAAAATCATCAACTTTGCTAATTAATTAACCAATACTTTTTAATTAGGTCGCATTGAGCTATGTGGATTAAAGTTTGTTTTAGCTAAGCGCTATTAAATCGTAGCGCGAGCTTAGTAACTTAGTGAGCTCAATAACTACTGCGGTATTATTTAATAACTTACATACAGCAGAGCCTAAAACAGCCTATGCTTTGCATTTATGTTTTTGTACAACCAGTTATTCTAAACACAACATAGGCCCTGCCTTGCTTAAATACCTAAATCCAGCCGCTATACTAATAACTAATACGCAACACGCGCTATTTAAAAAACTAAAGCAAAACTAAGTCGTCTCTGTGTAGCACCACAGCGCCACTATCAAAGTCGAGTAGTTCGCCTATTTGCTCTGAGTGAGCACCTTTAATTTTATTTACTTCAACTTGATTAAAACGTGTTAACCCTCGTGCAATAACTTGGTTGTTGGCGTCTATTAAATCTATTAAGTCGCCACGCTCAAAACGGCCAAACGCATTGGTTATGCCTTTTGCCAGCAGGCTTGCCCCTTTGTTTTGTAGCGCCGAAATAGCCCCTTTATCAATCATAATTTGGCCGGTACTTTTAGGCCCTGCCATTAGCCATTTTTTACGGCCATCTTTTGGCGCAGTGAGTTTTAAAAACCGCGTGCCGGGTAATTGCTCACTCATGCATTTTAAAATAACGTTGTTGCCAGCGCCTTTTGCAATAATTACCTCTACCCCTGCGCGCCTTGCTACGTCGGCGGCTTGTAGTTTTGTGGCCATACCGCCGGTACCTAAACTTGTACCGCTACCACCAGCCAGTTGGCGTAACTCATCGTTTATATGAGTGACTTCGTCAATCAGTTTTGCGTCGGTATTTGTGCGCGGATCGCTGGTAAATAAACCTTCTTGATCGGTAAGTAGTAATAGCTTGTTGGCATTAGCCAAAATAGCCACCAGCGCTGATAAATTATCGTTATCGCCTACTTTTATTTCGGCGGTTGCTACCGCGTCGTTTTCATTAATAATAGGCACCACCTCGTGGCTTAATAACGCATTTAAGGTGTCGCGCGCATTTAAATAGCGTTCGCGGTCATCTACGTCGGCACGGGTAAGCAGCATTTGCCCTACGTTTATGCCATACAAGGCAAATAAGCTTTGCCAAATATGTATAAGCTGACCTTGCCCAACGGCTGCCAACATTTGTTTATCTATTAGGCCGCGGCCACAGGGTTTAATAAGTTGTTCGCGACCCGCAGCAACCGCGCCACTTGATACTAATATAACTTGGTGGCCTTGCTTTTTAAGTTCGCTACATTGGCGAACCAGCTCAACCATATGGGCTTTATCTAACTTATCGGTGCCGCCGGTCAGTACACTTGTACCAAGCTTAACAACAATTACCTGTTCCCTACGCATTATTATTTACTATTAAAATGAAAGATAAATAAACTTATACCAGCTCGGTATTTTTGAACAAGTTAAAATTATTCATGCTAGGATCGGCGTTAATTTAATTTGATAAAATTTCATTTATGCCAGCCAGTTTATGCCTAATTATTGCCACCTTTTTATGGGGTAGCTCCTTTATTGCACTTAAGTATGCTATTGCCGTTTACGACCCAGCACTAGTTATATTTTTACGCATGCTAACCACCTTAGTTTTATCGCTGTGTTTATGGCGTTACGTAATTAGGTTTGAGTATTTAAAAGGCGATTGGAAGTACTTATTAGGTATGTCGCTCGCAGAGCCATGCTTGTACTTTTTATTTGAAGGCCACGCAATGGAATACACCTCGGCCTCTCAGGCGGGAGTTATTGTTTCGTGTTTGCCTATTATTGTGGCGTTGATGGCGTTTTTTATGCTTAAAGAGTATATAAGTAAAGCCATTGTGATTGGGTTTACCCTGTGTATTGGCGGCAGTATTTTACTTACTTTGCTTTCACCAAATACCGATCAGGCCCCTAATCCATTATTGGGTAACTTTTTAGAGCTTATGGCCATGGTATGCGCGGCGTTTTACACCATTAGCATTAAGCACTTGGCCAATCGCTACTCGCCGTTAACGCTAATTGCTTTACAAGGCATAAGCGGCAGTGTGTTTTTTGCACCGTTTTTATTTTTTATCGACTTACCAAGCGAAAACCAGCATGACCTAACCGCCCTTATGAGCATTTTGTATTTAGGCTCGTTTGTCACCTTAGGTGGCTATGGTATGTATAACTATGCAATTGGCAAAGTGTCGGTATTAACGGCTGCGGCTTATTCAAATTTAATTCCTATTTTTACGCTTATTTTATCGGCCATTATTTTGGGTGAAGTACTCGATTTTTGGCAATGGGTGAGTATATTTGTTGTTTTTGCAGGGGTGATGATAAGCCAACGACATCAAGAGCTGGTGGTAGATATACCGCTTAATGACGCTGGCGATGACCCTATCAACTCAGCCGATACAAGCCATCTTAAATCAGTACCTGATGCCAGCGAGTCAAAAGGGTAACAGGTTAATAAATAAAGCCCTGGGGTTTGTAAAAACGCCTGCTGGGATTGATGAATAACCTCAATCCCCTTCACTTTATAATGCTGTATTACGCCACTTTGCAGCTGCAGCGTAAACGTTTCACCCACTTTAGTATGTTTTAAAAATGCAAAGTGGGTATCGTTGTGACCCGCTATTAACGCACCGCCATGTTTATCTCCAAGCTTTGCCCCTGGTAAAAAGTGGCTTGGTGCAAATGCTAAATTACGACCACTTGCCCCAGCTAAAACGCTAAGCACTTTATTATGCTCGGGCCAGTTAAGCTGCGCGGTTACAAAGCTGTCGGCGTAAAACCACGGTTTAACGCGAGCGTGTGGCGTAATAAGTGCCTCTTGCCAGGCCTGCTCTATTAATACTTGGGCAAGCCATGCCTTAGCTTGCATATAAGCACCATGAGAAAACAGCCCCAGCCCAGCGATTAATAAGCCCGCACTTAGCCACTTTTTCATTTAAGCCCTCGGTTTATTTTAAACGCGCCATAGCCAAGTAATAAAATGCAGCCCAGCAATATGTACAGTCGGCTTTGCCCATCGGTTTGTGGTAAACGCATAGCCAGTCCTTGTGGCGCTGCGTTCTTAGCCAGTGCCGTTTGCTTTGCAGGCTCGTTAATTTGAGTGTGTTCAATAGCTATAAAAGCAGTAAACGGGCTCAGTAGTTGATGTGTGAGCGCAAGCCCCTGCACCTCATTTTTAACTGACTGACGGTCATTATACAAAAGCAACGATTTAATTTTTTGGCGCGCCCACAGCTTATCAATCCCTTTTGCGTTGGCGCTATTTTGTGCGCTTAGCTTTATATTTAAAGGGCCTTGAGCGGTTTGCCCACTAAGCGTAATTTGATTTGTATCATTTAGTTTTATAGCCACCATTATTGGCTCGCCAAAATATAAATCAGGCAAAGGTGATGGCCAAAAATCTAAACTGTGAGTGCTTTCATCGCGCAGTGCTAAATTAGTGATAGCGGGATGAGCAAGCTTATCAAATAACTGCTTCATTTTAGGCTGCACCTCATTTGTGCTGCCAATAAACGTAAATGACCCTTTACCTATATCAGCTGCGCGGCGCATAAAAAAGCTATTGGGTGCACTGCCAATGCCTACAGTAAATAAGCGGCTATCACCCAATTTACGCTGAATATTTTTAAATAAGGCATCTTCGTTACTTACACTGCCATCCGTTAAAAACACCACTTGGCGTACAAAGCCTTCAAAACTGCTGCCATCAAGTACCGCATCAAGCGCACCTTGTATTTCGGTACCGCCATCGGCCTCTAGGCTATAAATAAAGCGCTCAGCGCGGCGTAAGTTAAAGTCACTAGCAATAAGGGGTTTATCGCTCATGGGGGTAACCACGTTATCAAAGCCAATAATGTTAAAACTGTCGTCGCTATCAAGCAAAGACAGCGCATAAAACAGGGCCTTTTTAGCTTGCTCCATAGATTGCCCGTGCATAGAGCCAGAGGTATCTACAACAAACACCATTTCGCGAGGTAGGCGCTGCGTTTGTGTAAAGTTATCTGCTGGCGGCATTAGCATAGCAAGCCCGTACCGGTCGCCGTTTTCAAACTGCTGGGTAAAAAATGCTGCTTGTGCGCTTTCTTTTTGCAGCGGTTTAAACTCAAGTACAAAGTCGCGATTGGCACCCGTTTGCTCATTTAAAGCAACCGTATATTGCCCAAAGGCCGGGTTTTGTACTTCTACACGATGAAATTTAGACGTTATATCTACAAGCTCTAAGCCTACATCTATATTAATATTTAAACTAAATTGGCTGCTTGGCGCTTCGCTGTGCTGCGTTTTGCTATACACAGGGCTTAACCACCCCTGAGGAGCATGAGTTAGGCTAGTTTGCTCAGCTTCAATATTTGCGCTTATTGTGTGATAGCGCGGCGTAATGGTACTTGGGAAGCGAATAGCAAATGTGCCATTGCTGTAATCAATGATCTCTTGGTATTCAAGCTCTATCACAATTTGCTCGCCAGGGCCTATATTTGCCACGTTAGTAATAAACATATTAGCGCGCTGCTGGCGTACAAGTGCGGCTTGCTTGCCAGCATTTTTAGCTGCCTGATACTTTTTTTCGGCCTCTACTTTTTTATCTATTTGGCCTTTTATGACTCGCTCACCTATGTGCATCGTCATCGCATGTACGGCGCTTTCATCAGGTAACGGAAACACATAACGCGCATTTACCGCAAACGGATTTTCGTTTTGATAAGTTTGCTTAACAACCACGTGATTTATCAGCCCGGTTAGGGTCATGTTAGCATCGCTTTTTAATATAATTGCCGGCGCGACAGATGCGCCGCTGCTGTCAAAAAGTTCAAGCTTGGGCGACTGTGCACGGCTATTAAAACTAACCAGAAGCACAGCCACTAAGAAAATAAAAATGCTTACTTTAGTAAGCATTTTGGTTGGGTTACTCAACATAAAATCACTCCATCGAACGCTTAACTTTACTCAAATAAAAGTGGCTTTAGTTACTTGCCGTTTGGCCATTTACTGGGTTTATTGAGCGGGTAGTAAGTGTTACGCGTCGATCAAAAAAGTTATCTTCTACGGTATTGCTACGCGCTAATGTTTGCTGCTCGCCAAAAGCGTGCGCACTTAAACGTGTATGGCTAATACCGTGCTTTATAAGGTAACTTTGCACTGCGTTTACACGTTTTTTAGACAATAAAAGATTCGCTTGCTCATCACCGCGCTGATCGGCAAAGCCACTTAAATCTAATGCTAGTTGCGGCTGATTTTTTAACAGCACCACAAGCTGGTCTAATTGCGTAGCAAAGTGCGGGGCAATAGCACTTGAGCCTGTTTTAAATTGTACTGTCATGGCGAGTAAGTTATTTATTTGCGATTGTGTTAACTGCTCATTTTGATTAGTCAGTACATCTAACTGCTGCTCTAGCCTATTGTTTTGATTAAGTACCTGTTGGTAGTCACTGGTTTTTTGCTGCATCACTGTTATTGCTCTCTGCTGCTGGGCAATTTTGTCATCAGCTACTTTTGAATCACCAATTAAGCCCCCGGCAAATGCGCCAATAAAAGCACCAATTGGCCCACCAACGACACCACCAATAATGGCGCCAGTACCTAAGCCGATGGCGGTTTCTTTATGTGCTTCTTTAGAAGGGGTGTTAGCGGCTGCTGCAAATGCAGGTGTACACACTGAGGCTACTAGCGTTAATGCGATTAATGTCTTCTTCATAATGTAATCCTTAAACTTGTTTTAATTTGTGATGTTTTGTTTTGATGGTTGTATTAAAACAGCTGCAAGTGGCAACAAAGGGGAGCAAAAATGGCAAACCGCTGAGCAATTGTGGCAAAAAAATGGCAATTGCCTTTTTAAGCGTACATAACTGAAAAACTTCGATATAGTGCGTTTTAAAATAAATAAGGGTGAGTAGAATGAAAAAAATAGCCATCATTGAAGATGAAACCGCCATCCGCGAAAACTATATTGAAATGCTTAGCGCCCAAGGTTACCAGGTAAGTGGTTTTGCTGATCGCGTCAGCGCAGAGATTGCATTTAAAGACGCCCTACCCGATTTAGCCATTGTTGATATTGGTTTAGGCCACGAAATAGACGGCGGTTTTTTACTTTGCCAAACCTTGCGTACGCTTTCTAAAACACTGCCTATTATTTTTTTAACCGCCCGCGATAGCGAAATAGATACCGTGTGTGGCCTGCGTATGGGCGCCGATGACTACCTAACAAAAGATATTAGCTTAGCCCACTTGGCTGCCAGAATAGGCGCGCTATTTAGACGCATGGAAGCGCTTGAGCAACCCGCCGATGCCAATGCATTAATTACACGCGGCCAGTTAACGCTCGACACCCAGCGCATGCAAGTATTTTGGCAGCAGCAATTGGTTGATTTAACCGTGACCGAATTTTGGATGTTGCACTCACTTGCGCAGCGCCCAGGCCATGTAAAAAGCCGTAACGATTTAATGAGCGATGCAAAAATTTACGTAGACGACAGCACTATCACTTCGCATGTAAAACGCATTCGTAAAAAGTTTATCACCCTTGATAACAACTTTGACTGCATAGATACGGTGTACGGCATGGGCTACAGGTGGGAACAACGCTAATGTTACGATTTGGCCTGCGCAGTAAATTTATATTACTGTCGTGTTTTTTGTTTTTACTGCCTTGGCTAGGCTACGAGTACGTGTGGGAAATGGAAAAGTTTTTACGCCAAGGCCAAGAAAAAACCCTCGTAGGCACCACACGGGCGCTCGCCACCGCCCTGCATGAACGCCCAGCCCTTTTTGATGAGCAAACCAACTTTTTAGATCAGGTAGTAAAAGGGCGCGACTTATATGCGTACAATCTTAAAAATGCCATTCAACTCGATGGCAAACTGAGCGACTGGCAAAGCTATCAACCACTCTTTTGGCATTACGATAAACGCTATTTACAAAAAGCAGACAAGGAGCATAAAGCTGAGGATTTATCGTTTGATCATATGGTTGGAAAATTTGATAACTACTTATATGCCGTGTTTAAAGTAACTGACGATCACCTTGTATATCGTGCTAAAAATAGTTTAAGCATTACTAATAACGACCATTTAATAATTGGCCTAAAAAGCCCAGCCGGAGATTTTAATACGTACATTATTGCCCCACGCCAAGATGGCTGGGTAAATGCGTTTGATGCTAATACCAAAACACCGTTTACAAAAATTCAGGGCTATTTTATACGCACTGAATCGGGATATAACGTAGAGCTGCGCTTTCCTATAAATATGCTTGGTAACAAGCTAGGCTTTGCCGTGGTCGATATTGACACAAAAAAAGCGCCGCTCGATTTTAAAACAATGTCGACCTCTAATTTAAATAACCCAAGCGATTTAGGCTCGGTATTGGTGCCCTCACCAGAAATTAACCGAATTTTAAAAGGTATGGGTCACAGTGGTAGCCGTATTTGGGTGGTTGATAATCATCATCGTGTATTAGCGCAGTCGGGCACAATTCAAAATGCCGATGGCGTATGGGCCGACGGCCTTAAAAACCAGCCGCCTAAAAATGCCTGGCAACGCTTTGAGCAAACGTATTTGCACCCGCTTTATTATAAAATTTTAACTCGCCCAGAAAACGAATTTTTAGATACCCTGCACGATGTTGCCTCAATGCAGGGCACACATTTAGCTAAGGCACTGAAGGGGCAACCAGCGTCGTCTTGGCGATTAACGCCCGACAGTAAAGCCGTTATTTTATCGGCGGCTTACCCTATTTGGATAGAAGATAAAGTGATTGGCGCAGTAATCGCCGAGGAAACCACTAACGGTGTACGCACCCTGCGTAATAAATCGCTGGAAAAGCTTTTTAACGTTATTTTAGCGGTGATGCTAATTGGTACCGTTACGTTGTTCTTTTTTGCCTCGCGTATTTCGAGCCGTATTAGACGACTGCGCGACACCGCAGAGCAAGCTATTGATGCCCAGGGGCGCATTACCGGCAGTATTAATTACAGCGACTCAAACGATGAAATAGGCGACCTTTCACGAAGTTTTGCCAATATAGTTGGCCGCTTAGGCGGGTACACGAATTATTTAGAAAATATGTCATCGCGGTTATCTCATGAACTACGTACACCGGTGGCTGTGGTTCGCTCTTCTTTAGAAAACCTACAAAGCTTGGAGCAAAATGAGCTTAGCCAAAAATACCTAGAGCGAGCGAGTGAAGGGGTTGAGCGCTTAGGTAAAATAATAACCACCATGAGCGAAGCCACGCGCCTTGAACAAAGCATTCAAAGCAACGAGAGCGAGCCGTTTGATTTACAAAAAGTAATTAATGGCTGTATGCAAGGCTACCAGCTTACTTACCCAGAGCAGTTATTTGAGCTTGATGTATGCCTAAGCCCTTTACCTATGCAAGGTGCTCCCGAATTTATAGCTCAGCTACTTGATAAGCTTATTAATAATGCGCTGGAATTTAGTGAAGCAAATACAGCTATTAATGTAGGTCTTAAGCAAAGCGAAAATAAAGCAATATTAACAGTGAGTAATACAGGCCCCGCCCTGCCTGAAGGGCTAACTGAGCATATTTTTGATTCTATGGTGTCGGTGCGTAGCCAGCAGATGCAGCAGCAACCGCACTTAGGTTTAGGGCTTTATATTGTAAGGCTGGTGTGTGATTACCACAAAGGCAGTGTCACTGCGCAAAACAACGAGCGCGGTAATGGCGTGGTGTTTAAAGTAACCCTGCCTTTACAAAGCTAAGCTGTGCATAAAGTGGCGCCCTACTGAGTCGCCCTTATTTTTTGCACATCGATTACAATTTACTACAACTTAAAATGTAACTATTCACTTTTAATTCAGTCAAACGGCCATACCCTGAACGCTAATTAAGGAGAATAGATCATGAACAACCCACTTGAGCGTGAAGAGATCGAATTTATTTTTGATCTATACAGGCCCCAAGAGCAAGCACCTAGCTTGCCTTCAGAGCCTGCCACCTCTACATATAAAAACTTACGACAGCCAGAACAAGTTAAAAACGAAGGCGTGTCTGAATACCTCAGCTAGGGTATTGCCTATTGCGTTGCTTGCTCGTTTTGTAAAAATGCTTTGATGCAGTTTATTTCTGCCACTTTTACCTCTTCGCCTATTTCTGGGCCTTTTTTGCCATTTTTAAGTGCAGTTTGCACCACCTGTTTTTTATCCATTTTTTGTAATTCATTAAAAATTGCACGCAGCTTAGCCCCTTGCGGATAGGGCTTATTTACAAGTGTTTCTCCGCGCCCTTGCGCATCACATTGGCATGCTTGGGTAAACGCAATAAATCGCTCTGGGTGCACTAAAGCATTTAAATTAGTGACAATTAATTTATGAATCGTTTGTGGTCTTAATTGCTCCAGCGTATGACATAAGGTGTGATTATCACTGGTGAGTACGCCAATATCGCGAAAACGATTAGGCACTTTTAAACGCTCACAAAACTTTTCTACTACGGCTACCCCTTCGCGTTCATGGCCGCGTAAATTACCGCGTTTTTTAAAGCTCAGGGCCTTACCAAAATCATGAGTGAGTGCCGCAAACCGTGTTTCTAAATTAAAGTTTAAATCGGCAGCGCGCCTAAGTACCAACATAGTATGAACAAACACATCGCCTTCAGGGTGGTGGTTTGCAGGTTGCGGCACCCCTTGCATACTCTCTATTTCTGGGAAAATACCTAAGCCATGTAATGCTTGAAAATACAGTTCAGGGTGTTTTTCACCCAGCGCTTTTTCGGTTTCAAGCCATACGCGCTCGGGCACTAAATGATTAAGCTCACCTTTGTTTTTAAGCTCGCGCATTAATGCATAAGTACTTGGGTGGATACGCCATTCACTTCCGTATCGTGCTAAAAAACGGGCTATGCGTAATACCCTTACCGGGTCTTCTACAAAGGCTTCTGTGGTGTGGCGCAGTATTTTATTGTGTAAATCGCTTTGGCCATTAAAAGGGTCAATAACGGTGCCGTTTTCATCAAGTGCCATTGAGTTTATGGTTAAATCGCGCCGTGCTAAATCTTCTTCAAGGGTGACATTAGGGCTAGCATCTACCACAAAGCCGGTATAGCCTTTACCGCTTTTTCGCTCGGTGCGACCCAAGGCGTATTCTTCTTTTGTTTTTGGGTGTAAATAAACCGGAAAATCACTTCCTATAGGCACAAAACCAAGCGACTCCATAGTTTGGGGTGTTTCGCCTATAACAACATAGTCGTTATCTTTTGATGCTATATTAAGTAGCTGGTCGCGTACCGCGCCACCAACAAGGTAAACTTGCTTAAGGTTGTGTTTCACTGTTTATCCTAATCACACTGGGTGGTTATTTGATGTCGATCATACCATTAAAATAGCCATAGTTTGCCAAGCTTAAATAAGCTCATTACAATAGCGCTTTATTTTAAGCCATAGCCTTACATTCAATGAAAAATCATTCATCAAAAAAAGAACTTATGCTACTGCCTATATTACTTGTGGTTATTGTAATGTGTGTGGCGGGTCACTTTTTACTACAGGCTAACTTTCAAGATAGCAACATGGTTGAATACATGTTGGCAGCGCTGCCCTTTGCGATGTTTGGCCTAGTTATTGTGGCATTTAAAATGGCAGCTAAAAGCGAAGCCAATGAGCAAAGCGAGCAAGACTCTTAATTTTACTGTTAAAGAATATAATACCCAAACCAATCTGGTTTTATTGGTTGAGCATGCCCACTTGGCGTAAGCTTAATATTTAATTGGCTGTCGAGCAGGTCTATAGCAAAGCAGTCATCTACATCATGTAAATCATCTTTATGAATATGGCTAAGGCCTGCAAGCAAATCGCTTTTAGCGCGCTCCTTGGCCTCTGCAGCACTACTGGCAACATACAATGCAAAGTCGTGTTGCTCTGCCATAGAGTCGCTTCTGTAAGCGCCTAAATTAACAAAATACAGCTGCTTATTTTGCTCAACGTAGGTATCAACAACTTCTACTTTATAACCGTCGATATGGTTAATTGCCATGTAGCTGTCCATATGCACATTGTTTTTATCGCCCACCCATTGGCTTTTTAGCTTTGAATAAGTTTGCTCAATGCTTTGCCCTACGACAAAGCGAATATCGTGCATTTCTATGTGGCAGCCTTGAATTCGCCCGCCTAGATACACCATAAATAACTGCATTTAATAACCTTACTCTTAAATTACACTAAATTATCGACATCAATATTGTGTTTTTTTATTAACTTATAAAAATCCGAACGATTACGTTTGGCAAGCTTTGCGCCTTCGGCTACGTTACCGCCGGCCATTTTTAGGGTGTTTATTACATAATCGCGCTCAAACTCCTTTTTGGCATCATTTAGAGAAAGCGGCTCTGCACTGGCTTGGTTTGAGTTAAGTGCGTTTAACACTAAGTGTGCAGAAATTACCTCGCTGGCGCTCAATGCGACCACTTGCTCTACAACGTTTTGTAACTGGCGTATATTCCCAGGCCAGTCGTAACGTACTAGTGCATGCATGGCATCGTTTGCAAAGCGCTTTTCTTTTTGGTTCATACGTTTAGCAATACTTGCGCTAAAGTGCTGAGCGAGCAGGCTTATGTCTTCTCGGCGCTCACACAGCGGCGGTAATTTTAAATTAACAACATTTAGGCGGTAGTATAAATCTTCCCTAAATTGTTGATTGCTAATCGCATCGGGTAAATTTTTGTGAGTGGCCGATACAATGCGCACATCAATAGGAATCTCTTCTTGAAAGCCCACCGGGCGTATGGTTTTTTCTTGTAGTACACGCAGTAACTTAACTTGTAAATTAAGCGGCATATCGCCAATTTCATCTAAAAATAAGGTGCCGCCTTGAGCTTGCTGAAACAAACCTTGGTGATCTTTCACCGCCCCTGTAAATGCGCCTTTTTTATGGCCAAATAACTCTGACTCTAAAAGCTCCCCAGGCACTGCGCCACAGTTAATGGCCACAAAAGGTCCTTCGCTTACATGGCTGTGTTGATGAATCGCCTGAGCCAGCAGCTCCTTACCTGTGCCGCTGGCGCCTGAAATAAGTACATTTACTTGGGTTGGCCCCAGTAACTTTACTTGCTCAAGGAGGTGCAACATAGCGCCACTGCGCGTTACTATATTGCTTTTTTGGGGCGATTCTTCTGCGTTTACGCCATGTATTTCAATGGCTTTGGCTAGGCTGTCAAACAGCTCGTCTTTATCTACCGGTTTTGTAATAAACGCAAAAATACCTTGTTTTGTCGCCTCAACGGCATCGGGTATAGAGCCATGCGCTGTCATCATTATAACCGGCAGCGCTGGGTAGCGGCTTTGTAATTGGCGATGTAAGGCCATGCCGTCCATTTCGTCCATACGCAGATCTGTTATAACTGCATCAAACACTTGGTTTTTAAGAATTTGTAATGCAAGTATGCCGCTTTCGCAGGTTGTTACTTCATACCCTTTAGACTCGATTCTTAGCGCGAGTAATTTAAGTAAACTTGCATCGTCATCAACGAGTAATACTTTTGCACCTTGTGGTGTGTGTGTTGCCATAATTACTGCTCCTTAGTGTCTTCGCGTAGTAACAGCTGCTGCTCTATGGTGGCTAAAGACGATAACGTTTGCTGCATTTTGTCATTTAACGCCTGCTGCTCTTTTAGGGCATTTATTTGCCGAGTAACATGCTGCTTTTGAAGCCATAAATATTGTTTTATTGGCTCAGGCCAAAAGTAGGCTAAATCGAGTTTTTGTAATCGTGTCATTACCTCCTCTGGTGCACTTGAGGTGTTGACACACATGAATTTAAAAAAACGTTTTAGCTCTTTTTCACCTAAATAAGTATGTAGGCTTGGCTTTACTTTAAAACCGCCACATTGATTAGCATGCCATGCAACAACACGTTCTGCACTGGGGTAAACGGGGTCACTTTTAGGGCGCTTTTTAGGATTTGGCACCGTATTTTTTGCAGGCTCAACCTCCTGCGACACTGCTGCTGTTTGTGTGTTATTTGTTTCACACCCAGCTAAAACAACCGTACTACTGAGCACACATAAAATAGCTATTAAACGCGTACGCATGCTATAAAACTCCTTGATTAGTTAAAGGTATTTTTATTGTAAATAAGCAGCCTTGGGGCTGGTTATGCTCAACACTAAGCTGGCCTTGTAACTGCTCAACCGACTCTTTTACTATGGTTAAACCTAAGCCACTGCCTTGCAGCGTAACATCTTTATTATGCTTGCCTTGGTAAAATGCGCTGAATATCTGAGTTTTTTCTTGCTCTTTAATACCACAGCCTTCGTCGCGCACTTGCATTATTAATAGCTTTTGCTCAAGCGCTAAGGTTACATCAACACTTTGCCCTGTATTTGAAAATTTTAACGCATTAGAAATAAGCTGAATAAGGGTCATTTCTATCAGCTCTGCGGGTAATGCAAGTAGCTGTTTTGTTATGCTGTTGTGCCAATTTAAGCGTTGCTGCTTAGCCGTTAAGCGGTGCTCAAAATGGCTGTTTATTTTATTTATTAAATTGCCAAATTCGACTTCGCTAACGCTGTCTTTACTGGTTCTGATAGCGTTATAACTAAGTAGGCTGTCAATCATAGTACGCAGACGCACCATAGATTGGCTAATAAGCTCAAGTACGGCTTGCTGCTCTTTTGTAATGGGGCCGACTATTTCATCGCTCAGTAAATCGGTGCCCTCGACCATTGAAGCCAACGGCGTTTTAAGCTCGTGGGTTACATGGCGTAAAAAGGTATCTTTTTGTTGCTCAAGCATATGTAGCTGCTCTTGCACCCATTGTAGTTTTTCGCCTAATTCCACTAACTCACTTGAGCCTTGCACTGCAATTTTTTGCTGCCAGTGGCCTTGTCCTAGTTTATCTATTACCGACGTAAGCCCTTTTAAACGTTTACTTATGCGCCATAAAAAGCCCCCGCCAACTAGTAAAGTAAGCGGAATAAGCGCCACTAACCAGTTAATAAACGAGCTTTGTAAAGTACTTAATTCACTTTGATTGTTTTGAATTTGTGCTGCATTCGTATCGCGCAACCACACAGTAAGCTCAGCCACTAAATCGCTAATAGGCACAAACAATGCAGCATCTTGTTGGTTATTTTCAATTAAAGCTTGATGAGTGCTACGCAATGTTGTTGCTAAGCGACGCCACTGCATAGTGTATTGCTGTGTGGCACTGGCTTGGCTGAGCGTGTCGATTGTTTGTAAGGAGGATTGCCATTTTTCGTTTATTAACGTGTCGAGCGACTCGCTTTTTAACACCCAGTTTTGTCGCGTTGCCCGCTCTAGGCTATTAAGCTCTTGCTTTAAAAAATTAAACGGCTTAGTAACTTGGTAATTATTACTGACAATAAGCTGAGTAACTGCGAGCTGTTTGTTTAACGCATTTAAAAAAACAATAACCACCAAACTAAGCGGCAGTAACGACAGCAGCATACTAATTATAAACTGACCTATTAAGTTAGGCCGCCAATTAAGCATTGCACGATACTTTTTAGCCAACGTTACAGGCATTATCATTTCCTTTTATTATTTTAAGCGCCCTATTTTAGTTACTTACCTTATACTCTCGCTGAATCAACTTCTATATTTAACCCAATATATGCACTTGTTGCTATTTAGCAACACACTAAGCTATTGATAACTCTGTTAACTACTAATAGTACGTACCGCCTGTTGCAAAAATAACACACATTTAAGTAAAAAATTCCGACCAGCGCCCCATAAGCAATTTAACTCATTGATTTTAAACACCTATTTAAATTGGCACTATTTTTGTAATAGTGAGAGCAACTTTAATCAATAAGGAAATTAAATGAACAACCGCTTTTTAGTAATTTTACCCATGCTGGCTTTTGGGTTTATGGGCACAGATGCAATAGCTATGGACGTTCAAGCTACATTTAATGAGCTAGATAAAGACAGTAACGGCACACTTAGCGAATCAGAAGCGGGGGAAGATGCCGTACTACACGAAAACTTTTCACAAATAGACACTAACCAAGATGGCCAGTTGTCGCTAAGTGAATTCAAAAAGTTTATTCAGTAAATTCATTTAATTAGGGAACATGATTATGAAACAACTTATCGCAGCATTTGCATTAATGTTTTTAGCCATTAGCGCCACGGCTTTAGCCTCTTCTGTCAACATTCGCTTTGCTCATTTAGACAAAGATATGGATGGAGCGGTATCGCTTGCAGAAGCCAAACAAGATAAAGAAGTAATGAGGCAATTTGCCGATTTAGACGAAAACCAAGACAAAAAAATTTCTAAAGAAGAGTTTCAAAATTTTAAACCTTAATTGTGATTAAGCGCTTTAATAACAAACTCAATAGTAACGATGTTTAAATCTTTTTCTCTGGCTAGAAATTTTAAGCAGTTAGCGCTAAACGGGCTGCTTAAAATAGATTTATTATCCACAGCTGAAGTTAATTAAGTTTTACTTAAGCTTTTACCTAGTAAGGTAGGTTTCAAAAGCATTTGCCATAATCCCTGAGGGAATGTGTAAACGGATTTAATGTTGGGAAGTTAAATTATGGCAAGTGCTTTTTTTATTAATCTACAAACACTGTATGTTGGAAGGAAAACCATGAAGTGTGTTTTTTTTAGTGTTATCGCTATTACTATGATCAGCTTTAATGCTGTTGCGTTAGATGTTAAACAACGTTTTGATCACCTTGATGCCAATAAAAGCGGCTTCTTAACAGAAGACGAATTAGAGCCACAGCCTCAGCTACTCAGCACCTTTACTCGCTGGGATAAAAACCAAGACAAACAAATCTCGCTTCTTGAGTTTAAAGACTATTTAACCAATAACCTTTACTGAGTATAAGTATGAAGACTGTAAGCTATTTAGCGCTTGTTGCGCTGGGCCTTTTTAGCGATGTAAGCCTTGGCCAAAGTACAGAAGTTGCCGATAAATTTGAAAAGTTTGACCGTAATCACGATGGCTTTTTAACCCGTTCAGAAACCGCCATTGACCCCGCCCTTTGGTCGCGTTTTTCAAGTTATGATAAAGATAAAGACGGCAGACTTACCCTTTCGGAATATGGCATATACGCCAGTAAGTAACTTTTTTTTATAAGCGTAAGCGCTAAATTTTTAACAGCCCTTACGCTTTTAAGCTATCTACCTCAACATATTGGTATTCTAAAAGTGAGTTTGCTAGTGTTATTTTACTAACAATAAAAAATAACCAACTTATGCAACTCAAAAAACTATTTAACCCACTACTGCTTGCCGGCTTATTTGTAAGCAGCACTGCGATTGCGCAAACGCAGGTCATTTACAACGCTAATGGTTACACTCCCTTATACCAAGGTGGTATTCAAACGTTTTCTACTTTAGTGATTAAAAACGGTAAAGTTGTTAAAACTGGAGATGATACGCTTAAAAACACTTTTCCTGATGCCACACTTATTGATGCCAAAGGTAATACGTTACTGCCAGGGTTGATTGACGCTCACGGGCATGTAATTGGCCTTGGCGATAACTTATCGCAACTTGATGTCCGCGGCGCTAAATCGGTCGATGAAATAACCACAAAGTTAGAGCAATTTGCAAAAAATAAACAAGGCTGGATATTAGGGCGAGGCTGGAACCAAGAGCTGTGGAGCGACACGCGCTTTCCTACCGCCAAAGACTTAGACAAAGTAGTCAATGACCGTCCAGTGGTACTTTCGCGCGTTGACAGCCATGCAATTTGGGTTAACAGCAAAGCCTTAGAGCTGGCCGGTATTACCGCAGCAACTCAAGCCCCTGACGGCGGCGAAATTATTAAAGATGAATTTGGGAATCCAACTGGTATTTTTGTTGATAAGGCCGAGTCGTTAATTACCCAGCATATGAGCGCCCCTTCAAAACAAGCTATAAGCGACTCGTTAGATGCCGCAGGCGCGCACTTATTAAGCTTAGGCATTACCTCTACTCACGATGCCGGTATCGATAAAACCACCTGGGAAGTTTACAAAGAGCGCAGCGAGCAAGGTAATTTGCCACTAAGAATTGTCGCTATGCTAAGTGCTGCTAGCCCAGATTTAAAGCACATGCTTAAGGCAGGGCGCTATCAAGATGCAGCATCGTTTATGTCTATCCGCAGTGTAAAAGTATATGCCGATGGTGCATTAGGCTCGCGCGGGGCTGCGCTAATTGATGACTACGCAGATAGAAAAAACCACCACGGTCTGATGCTAGAAACCCAAGCCAAGCTTGAAGAATTATTTACTTTAAGCTTCAAAAATGGCTTTAGCGCCAACACTCATGCAATTGGTGATAAGGCAAATAAAGTGGTACTTGATGCGTATCAAAACGTGTTTAAGCAAACGGGCGGTATGTTACTGCGTAACCGCATTGAACACGCGCAAATAGTCACCCCTGATGACATTCCACGCTTTAAAGCTCTTAAAATCATTCCATCTATGCAGCCTGTGCATGTCACCTCAGATATGCATATGGCTCAGCAGCGCTTAACCGATAACCAATTACAAGGTGCATATGCATGGCAAACATTTTTAAAGCAAGGCTCTGTAATTGCAGCAGGCTCTGACTACCCAGTAGAGCTGGCAAACCCTTTTGATGGCTTGTATTCAGCCATTACCCGTATGGATCATAATATGCTGCCTGAGAACGGCTGGCGCGCAAGCGAAGTGCTAAGCCGCGAACAAGCCCTAAGAGCGTTTACCCTCAGCGGCGCGTATGCAGCTCACCAAGAGTTTAAAATAGGCAGCTTAGAAAACGGAAAATGGGCAGACTTTATCTTAATAGACAAAGACTACTTTAAAGCCCCTGTCGATGAGATTTATAAAACACAGGTTTTACAGACTTGGGTAGCTGGAGAATTACGCTTTAAAAAAGAATAGCTTATAAAGCATACAAACTTAAAAATAAACAAAGTAATTATGGATATTTACTAAAGTAATTAAAAAGTGTGTCGATAAGTGAGGGAATTTAAAAAATCTCTTATGTTTCAGGAAGAAAACATGTTTTCAAAAAAACTATCGCTTACTTTATCGGCTCTTTTTACTTTATCACTTAGTGCATGCTCTACTCACCCAGTTTATAACGGCCACGCTTCGCATAATAATATTGGCCATCACAATAGCCATAATCGTTACACAAACGTTCATCAGCCACGCGTAAATAACTGGCAGTTCCCAGAAAATAACTACCGCCCTATTAACAGCAGTAAATTATTAAGTAACTATACAGAACAATTAGCAATGAAGCTGATTGAAAATATGAACTACATCAACAGTGGAACGCCTGTTGCAATTACTTCGTTTGTGAACTTAGATGACAATTTACAAACCACAAATATATTTGGTAATCACTTGGCTGAAAGCTTTATTACTGAAATGCAGGAGTTTGGCTTATCGGTAGTTGATTACAAACACACAGGCGCTGTGCATGTAACCCCGTTAGGTGATTTCTCTTTTAGTCGTAATGGTAAAGAAATTAAAGGTTACCCACATATTGAATACACTTTATCAGGCACTCTAACTTACACGAATCGTGGTGTAATAGTTAACGCTCGTATTATTGGGGCAAAGTCTAAAGTAGTGGTCTCATCGGCTAAAGGATTTATCCCAAGCTTTGTTGTTGAGTCACTTTATCCAACTCGTAGAACTGATGGCATTGTTTTAGACGCGGTGCTTTAAAACAAAAAAGGGTTAACTTAAATGTTAACCCTTTTTTTGAATTTTTAGCTTCACGCTTCTTTGACTTTAGGCTGTCGGTAGAGCTTTATAATATGATACATATTTACCAGCGCTAATAAGCCATTAGTAAACGCAACAGGCACTGCACCAATAGCCACACCGTAAATAGTAAATACAATACAACCAAACATATTATACCAACGCAGTTTTACTACATCGGTCATTGTTAACGATGCAACCAAGAAAGCTGATGCAATATAACCTAAATATTCCCAACTCAATTGTTCTCTCCTACCCTTTAGGTTAGCATTACGCTAATGCTAACGTGTGGCACTTGTCAGTGTTACAACGTTTAATACCAATGCGCAATAATACTCAATCATTTTATGGGGCTAAACGTGTCGCTACCTGCGTTAAAAAATGCTCATTTACGACTGCATGGATGCAGAAGGTAGAGCAATGCAGAAGCAATTGCCGAGAACGACTAAATAGCGATTTTTTGCCTAGCTATCAACACGTTTTCCTAGCCTTAAAATTGATCACTTAATTAGGCTGTTTGGTATAAAATAAAAAACTAACTTGCTTAAAAAACCTTAAAAAGTATATTGGTTGTAGCCAATAGCTTCCTAAATCATTACACGGGAAATGAAGGTATTACGTACTTAGCAAGGCTAAATACACTAGCAAGTTAGCGTAAATTCTTAGAGCCTTAATAATATCGTCATTAAGGTGTAATAAATAGGACAATTGTCCGAAGAGCATATTGATGTTTCAATACCATTTTTCTAGTTACCTTGTTGAACAATTACTCACTTTTGCAGGGAGTAGCTATCAACAATCAAAAAAAGAAGTGCTGATCCACCAAGATCAACCACTTAGTAAACTTGTGCTGGTGCGCAGCGGTACTATTTCATTTAGTTATGACGTAGGTAACGGACGCCGCCTATTATTAGGCCAATTAGATTGCAACAACACCCTAATTGGTGAAATAGAAGCACTAAACAATAACCCATGTATTTATACGGTCACCTGTTTTAGCGATGTAACCTATAATTTAATAGAGCTTCGCCACTGGCGAGCATTACTACTCGAAAAGCCAGAGCTGAGCTTATATACCGCGCAAACCATTGCGGCTAAGTTTCAAGAAAACCAAAAAATTAATTTAGATAAGTTACTGCTGCCTTTAAGCTACAACATAGCTAAAGACTGCTTACTACGCGCCGAGAACAATAACCCAACGCTACTGCGCGCATACCCAACCGTTAATGCCGAAGCAGAGCGCTTTGCAACCACTGAGCGAGCTTATCGCCGCGTAGTAACCGAGCTTGTTGAAAAAGGCTTAGTGCAGCGCAGCTCCCATGGGCTAAAAGCGGTCGATACACAAAGTTTAAGTGATTACGTAGACAGTTTTGCGCAGCTGTAAAAATTCATAGACACAAAAAAAGGCCGTAATGGCCTTTTTTAGTTTTTATGGTATTTATTAGGACTGCGCTATAGCAGCAATTTATTTAAAACGAGTACACAAACATGCCCCCGCGCAAATAAACTCCTACTTAACGCTTAGGCAATTACTTATCTAATAAAATATCTTGGATATTTACTAAATCAGATTTACCTTCAATTATTTCATCTGGCGTTAAACCCGATAACTCATGCGGGAACACTAACCACTCTTCTGACTCATGAATAAAGTAATCTGGCACCATCTCTACTTTTGAGTTTTTAGGCTTATAGTACGGACATGCCACACGAATATCGCGTGGTAAGTTTAAGCGCATAAGCTCAGAAAGCTTTTCTTTTAGTGCAAATATACTGCGGCCAGAATCAAACACATCATCAACAATAAGCAGTGAGTCACCAGCATTAGCGTTTTCTACAATGTAGTGTAGGCCGTGTACTTTTATTTCTTTAGATTGCTTGCCAATACCGTAATAAGACGACGTACGCACCGCAATGTGATCAGTCTCAATGCCTTTGTAATCGTAGTATTCTTGCACAGCAATACCAATAGGTGCACCACCTCGCCAAATACCAATTATAAAGTCTGGACGAAAGCCATCTTTATAAACTTGTGCCGCTACGCGGAATGAATCTTCAAGTAGCTGTTGAGCTGTGATGTAGCACTTATCTGACATAGTTTAGAACCCCAGTGGTGAGTATAACATTTGAGTGTAGGCACTTTAGCCAATAATTAAACACCCAAACAGGTATTGGCGAAGGATTTTACCGTAAATAAAAATAAATTGCTTGCCTGCAAATAGCAAAATAGGCACCAATTGGTGCCTATTTTATGTATTAAACGCCTAGTTACGTACTATTAAGCTTTTTCTAACAATGTACGTGCCACTGTGCGCATACCTTGCGTAGTTGCACCTGCAGCCCATTGGCTAGTGCTACCCATATTAAATGCTGCAGCTAAATCAATGTGTACCCAACCTTTACCATCGTTTGGTACAAAGCGAGATAAAAAGCCTGCTGCATTTGATGCGCCGCCGTAACCGCCACCTTTTTGAGCGCGGCTATTTGCCGTATCAGCATATGGAGATGGGCAGTTTTGCTGGTGCCATTTTTCAAGCGGAAGAGGCCATGCAGCTTCCATTTCTTGCGATGCAAAGTCTTCTACTTCGCGTACCAGCTCTTTATCCAGGGCAAATAATGCGTTGTACTCTTGACCTACAGCAACGAGTGCAGCACCGGTTAGTGTTGCCGCATCTATAATTAGCTCTGCGCCAGTTTCGCCTGCAGCCATTAGACCATCAGCAAGCACTAAACGCCCTTCAGCATCGGTGTTTACAATTTCAACGGTTGTGCCATTTTTGTAGGTTAAAATATCACCTAGTTTGTAAGCGTGGCCCGAAATTAAGTTCTCTGCACAGCATAAAAACAGCTTAATGCGTTTTTCTATACCGCGGTTAATAGCCAGTGCTAAACCCGCTGTTACCGTTGCCGCGCCACCCATGTCGCACTTCATTCCTAGCATACCTTCGCTAGATTTAATTGAGTAACCACCAGAGTCAAACGTAATACCTTTACCTACAAGCGCAGCGCTTACCGGTGCGTTTTCATCGCCTGTTGGGTTGTAATCAAGCTCAAGTAAAACAGGTGGACGCTCAGAGCCTCGGCCCACAGCATGAATACCAATCCACTGTTGCTCTAATAACGCATCGCCTTTAATAATTTGATAGCTTACGTGTTCAGGCGCTAACGATTGAATAAATTCGGCGGCTTTTTCAGCAAGGCTTTCAGGGTAAATGTCATCGGCTGTACCGTTTACCATTTCTCGTGCCCACGTAGCTGAGGCTTTTAAATGCGCAAGCTCGTTTAGATCTGATTGTGCGTTATCAACAAATTCAACACCATGTAATGATTTAGGTGTTACAAACCCTTGGTAAAAAGCCCATTGGCTTTCTGTGCACCAAGTATCGCCCGCAAGCTCAACCTGTTTAACACCTTGGCTTGCAATTGTTCGCGCCGCTTTTTGAACATTTTTTAATGTTTCTTGCTCAGATAAATGAACCGTTGCGCCTTGCTCGTTAAAAGACAACGCCGCGTTTTCGCCCCAATGGCTTGGTGCTGCTTGCTCGCTTAGTTGAACAACAAATTTTTCACTCATGTTAGAATACCCTTACACTTAAATGTGCCACCGAGTTTACTATAGTGAGTACAAGTTCCCAACAGCTTGAGATAAATAACATAAACCAACGCATCTGCAGCGTTTAGCATTGGAATTTAAATGAAATACACCCCAGCTTTACAGCCCGCCACGTTATTAAAACGCTATAAACGCTTTTTAGCCGACCTCCAACTTAACGATGGAACTGAATTTACCGCCCACTGCGCCAACACCGGTAAAATGACAGGTTGCGCAGAGCCTGGCTTTAGCGCTTATTATTCAACCAGCGATAACAGTAAACGAAAATACCCTCAGTCGTTAGAGCTCACTCAAAACACCCTCTCGCAGCTAATATGTGTTAATACCGCCGTGGCAAATAAAGTGGTCGAAGAGGCTATCAACAACCAGGTTATTACAGAGCTTAACGGCTATGAGCAGCTTCAAAGTGAAGTAAAATACGGCAGCGAAAACAGCCGTATCGACTTTTTACTCACCGGCGACAATAAACCCGCTTGCTATGTAGAGGTAAAGTCAGTCACTTTGTTAAGTGAAAGCGCGCCACAAAGTGGGCAAGGCTACTTTCCGGATGCGCAAACCGTGCGTGGGCAAAAACACATTCGCGAATTAATAGAAATGATCGAACAAGGCCACCGCGCAGTATTACTGTTCGCTGTTTTGCACCAAGGTATTAATACGGTGAGTGCAGCAAGCCACATAGATAAAAAATACAGCGACTTATTAAACCACGCGATTAAAAAAGGTGTGGAGGTATACGCTTATAAGGCATCTATTTCGCCAAGTGAAGTAACGCTTAGTGAGAAAGTGGCCTTTAAATAAAAAATTTAACTTGCTTTTAAACTTTATGCCCATATAACTAGGCAAGTTTAAATACCGAAATAACGATTAATAAAGCATCAAAATTAAAATATGAGCCTTTTTAGTCAACACACTGGTTAAAGCTAATTCGATTAATTAAAAAATAAATTTGCCTAGGGTATAAGATTCTGCTATTTATACCGCCGGCTAATGCTGAGGCATTAAATTAAGGATTTAGGAGAGAGTTATGCCAGACCAACAAAGACATGGTTTATTGGCTCAAGCCGGTTTAGAACCATACCAAGAAAAGCCGGGCGAAGAGTATATGAATGAAGCACAACGTGCTCATTTTAAAGCGATTTTAGAAGCGTGGCGTAACGACTTACGTAATGAAGTTGACCGCACGAAATCGCATATGCAAGACGAAGCTGCCAACTTTCCTGATCCAGTTGACCGCGCTGCGCAAGAAGAAGAGTTCTCTTTAGAACTTCGTACTCGCGACCGCGAACGTAAACTGATCAAAAAAATTGAAAAAACAATTATCTTAATTAAAGAAGATGATTTTGGCTTTTGTGAGTCATGCGGAATCGAAATTGGTATTCGTCGTTTAGAGGCGCGTCCAACTGCAGATTTATGCGTAGACTGTAAAACCCTTGCAGAAATTAAAGAAAAACAAGCTGGGCGCGGTTAATTAAAATTAGTTAACTATGTCTCCTACAGCCGTTACCACGCCAAAGCGTGACTATCGCGGTCGATTTGCACCGTCTCCTTCTGGGCCACTTCATTTTGGCTCACTTGTGGCGGCTGTGGGCAGCTACCTTGATGCTAAAGTAAATCAGGGTAAATGGTTAGTGCGCATTGAAGATATAGACACCACCCGCGTGGTTAAAAATGCCGACACCCATATTCTAAATACCTTACAAGCCTACGGCCTTTACTGGGACGAATCCGTTGTTTATCAAACTCAGCGCCTACCTCTTTATCAAGAGGTAACAAATAAGCTGATCCACCAACAATGTGTATATGGTTGTCGCTGTTCTCGCAAACAAATAAAAGCCATGGGTGGCATTTACCAAGGTCACTGCAAAACGCTTAACTTATCAACAGAGCAAGTCGCACTTCGTCTTAGCCAGCAGCACCCAACATGCCATTTTAACGATTTGATTCAAGGCGATATTACTGTAAATAGTGCATTAGCCCATGAAGATTACATAATAAAGCGCAGCGACGGATTATTTGCCTACCAGCTAGTGGTGGTTATTGATGACATTGAGCAAGGTATTAATCGTGTGGTACGTGGCGCCGATTTAATCGAGCCTACAGCAAGGCAAATCAGTTTATTTAAACAGCTTAATGCGCCCATCCCCCAATACGCACATTTACCCCTTGTGGTGGCCGAGCCTGGTTTTAAACTCTCTAAACAAAATTATGCGCCCGCTATTAGCACAGACAACCCAAAGCCCGCGCTTATTGATGCGTTTGAATTTTTAAACTTACCTGTACATAGCCAATTGAATGATTTGTCTGTAGAGCAATTAATGGCGTGGGCTATTAACGAATTTAGCTTAACAGCGGTGCCAAACATACCCGAAATTCAAATTTCGCAAGGTCAGCATCCAAACAGCACTAAATTTACGCATTTAAGCAAATAAAAAACTTAAAAACGGCTTAATTTCAGTCCATCAACTTAATTTTTATACCGCGCTGGTATATGATAGCCGCCTAAATAGAGGCTATTTACAATAAATATAAAGCACCGCACTATAATACCTAATTTATGTGCTTTTGATTGCGATGACCAGCCAATCATCATTTCTGTAGGAGACAGATTATTATTTCCAAGCTTTTTCAATTTTGCAGGCAAATAATCGGCCCAAATGCCGATGTGCAAAGCACTCAAACAAGTGATGAACCGGTTGTTGTAACACGCGGCGAACATGGTATTTCACGTAAACAATTTAGCCCAAATGCAATCAAAGTACTTTACCGTTTAAAAGACGGTGGTTACGACGCTTACCTTGTAGGTGGTTGTATTCGCGATATATTGTTAGGTCAACAACCAAAAGACTTTGACGTTGTTACCAATGCCACCCCAGAGCAAGTAAAAAAACTATTTAGAAATTGCCGCCTAATTGGCCGTCGTTTTCGCTTAGCACATATTGTTTTTGGTCGCGAAATTATAGAAGTAGCCACCATGCGCGGGCACCACGAAGCGCAAGAAGATAAAAACCAAATTAGCCAATCAAGCGAGCACGGGCAGTTACTGCGCGATAACGTGTTTGGTAGCATTGAAGAAGACGCCGAGCGCCGTGATTTTTCTATCAACGCGCTGTATTACTCTATTAACGATTTTTGTATATACGATTACGCCAATGGCTTAGCGGCCATACAAGCAAAACAAATTGAGTTAATTGGCGACCCAGAAACACGCTACCGCGAAGACCCTGTACGTATGCTACGTGCGGTACGCTTTGCAACCAAGCTTGATATGAGCATAGCGCCAAAAAGCGAAAAGCCAATTACTGCGCTTGCCAGCCTACTTGATAACATACCGCCAGCGCGTTTATTTGAAGAAGTTCTAAAGCTGTTTTTAAACGGTAAAGCCGAAGCTAACTATTTAATGCTACGCCAATACGGCTTATTTAAGTCGTTATTTCCGGTGCTTGATAAAATTTTAGATAAAAACCCTGACGGCTTAGAAGCGGCGTTTATTCAGCAAATGTTTCAAAACACCGATAAACGCATTAATGCAGATAAAAAAGTAACGCCTGCGTTTATATTTGCTGCTTTAATGTGGTTTCCGCTGCTTGAGCGCACAACTAAAATTAAACAACAAGAACAGCTGTCTTACTTTGATGCCTTTGCTCAAGCCATGAATAAAGTACTGAGCGAAAATGCCCAGCATATAGCAGTACCTAAACGCTTTACCTTAGGCGCACGCGACATTTGGCATATACAGCAACGCTTAGATAAACGTGCCGGCCAACGCGCTTACAGACTTACCCAGCAGCCACGATTTAAAGCCGCTTATGACTTTTTATTATTACGAGTGGATGCCGGTGAGCACCAACATAGTGAGCTTGCCCAGTGGTGGACACAATACTTGAGCCTAGATATTAATGGCCAAAAAGAAATGGTAAAAAACCTAGGCCACCAAGGTGGACCAAAACCACGTAAACGTCCGCGCCGCCGCACCACTAAAAAGCCAGCCGAGTAATTGCATGCAGTGTGTATATTTGGGTTTAGGTGCCAACCTAAACTCACCCAAAGAGCAGCTTGATAACGCCGTTTGTGCGCTTAAAAAGCTGCCTCATTGTGAATTTATAAGTGTATCGCATTACTATGCAAGCAAACCAATGGGCCCACAAGATCAACCCGACTATGTAAATGCCGTAGCGTGTATTAAAACCGCGCTTGAACCTGAGCAATTACTTGATTTAACTCAAGCCATAGAGCTTGAACATGGGCGGGTAAGAAAAGCCGAACGTTGGGGGCCGCGTACGCTCGATATAGACACCTTACTGTTTGGTCAGCAAGTGATTAATACTCAGCGCTTAACTGTGCCACATTATGGCCTGTGCGAACGTGAGTTTGTAGTTTACCCTTTACTTGAGCTTGCCCCAGAACTGATTTTACCAAGCGGCATTGCATTAAAAACCATTGCGCAAGACTTACCGCTCAACGACTTACAACAATTACCTCTGTAATTAACCAAGGCTTATGCCTGCGAGGATATTATGTCTAAAATAACCGTTTCTACTTTAAATAAAATGAAAGCAGAAAATAACAAAATCACCGCATTAACCGCTTACGATGCCAGTTTTGCTAAGTTATTTCATGATAACGGTGTGGACGTTATTTTAGTTGGCGACTCTTTGGGCATGGTGCTGCAAGGTGGCGACGATACCCTAGGCGTAACCAATCAAGATATAGCCTATCATACCCGCTGTGTACGCGGCGGCAGCCGTGAGCTTTTTGTAATAGCCGATATGCCCTTTATGAGCTATTCAAACGTTAGCGACACCTGTAAAAATGCAGCAGAGTTAATGCGTGCAGGCGCTAATATGGTAAAACTTGAAGGCGGTGAATGGCTTTACGACAGCATTAAAAGTTTAACGCAGCAAGGGATTCCTGTTTGTGGCCATTTAGGATTAACGCCGCAATCAGTACACGTATTTGGTGGCTTTAAAATTCAAGGCCGCGAAGACGACAAAGCGCAAAAAATGATTGATGATGCAAAAGCCCTAGAAGCCGCAGGTGCTCAATTATTAGTGCTTGAGTGTATCCCAAGTGTTCTCGCTAAACGCATTACCGATGCCGTCACCATTCCTACCATAGGTATTGGCGCAGGTAATGTAACGGATGGCCAAATACTGGTAATGCACGACTTAGTCGGTATTTCGGCAGGATACATTCCTAAATTTTCTAAAAACTTTTTACTGGAAACTGGCAACATGCCAGATGCAGTTAAAAAATATTGTTCAGACGTTAAAAGTGGTGCATTTCCAAGCGCCGAACATGAGTTTAAATAATGCAGTCAATTACTGAAATTAAATCATTACGTAGTCAAATTAAAGCTTGGCGCCAAGCAGGTTTAAGCGTGGCTTTAGTGCCAACCATGGGCAACTTGCACCGCGGCCACTTTTCACTAGTTGAAAAGGCAAAAACAATGGCCGATAAGGTGGTTGTGAGTATTTTTGTCAACCCAATGCAGTTTGGTGCCAACGAAGATTTAGATAGCTACCCACGTACATTAAACGAAGACAAACAAGGCTTAGCCGACTTAAATACCGATATTGTGTTTACCCCAAGCGTAGACACCATTTACCCAAATGGGCTTGGTGAGCAAAGCTTTGTAGATGTACCAGGCGTATCTATGGGGTATTGTGGCGGCACGCGCCCAGGACACTTTAGAGGCGTAGCCACGGTAGTGACTAAGTTATTTAATTTAGTACAACCAGATTATGCATGCTTTGGCGAAAAAGATTTTCAGCAGCTGCAAGTGATTAAAACCATGGTACGCGATTTATCAATTCCGGTTGAAATTGTTGGTGTACCGACCATGCGTGAAGTTTCAGGCCTAGCTATGAGCTCGCGAAATGGCTATTTATCTGCAGAGCAAAAAGCCACGGCTACCGCATTATTTAAAACACTAAACAGCTGCGCTGAGCAGCTCAAAGCAGGTAATACCGATTACAAAGCACTTGAGCAAAGCGCACAGCTTAGTTTAGAGCAAGCCGGCTTAAAGCCAGATTATTTTGAGATAGCTCAACGAGATACATTAAAAGCTGCTACACTTGATGATACACAACTTGTTATTTTAGCTGCCGCCTTTTTAGGCAATGTTAGATTAATCGACAACTTACAAGTTGAGATTTAACAAAAGCGCAGTTCAACGTTAAGGATAAGCATGCAAACATTTATTAAAACGAGTGCCCTCGCCCTTTCATTTTCATTGTTAGCAGCTTGCCAAAATCAAGTGAAAAACCCTGAGTTAAACCAATGCGCACAACAAAACTATCAGTGCGAAAATAGTTGCGATCAGCAATCGATTGACAAAGGGTTAAAACAGCAAGTGTGCTCTGCCAAGTGTGTAGAGAGCTATAATCAATGTAAAGCACAAGCGCAAAAGCTGACTGATCTGTAATCGCTTTTTAGTAAGTTAATCTGTTTTACGCTTTAAAATTTTACACACAAAAAAACCGCTCATTGAGCGGTTTTTTTATTGGTTGGGTTTAAATTATAAACCTAACTTTTTAAGCTCTGCTTCTACTAACTTAGCAGATAGTGGTACGTAACCATCTTTTTCAACGATTTTTTGACCGTCTTTAGAAAGTACCATTTTTAAGAACTCAGCTTCAATTGGTGAAAGCGGCTTATTAGGGTGCTTGTTCACGTAAACGTATAAGAAACGAGAAAGTGGGTATTTACCTTTAGCAACATTATCAAGCGTTGCATCTACGTAGTTAGTGCCTTTTTTAGATAAAGGAACCGTACGTACACCCGACGTTTTGTAACCAATGCCTGAGTAACCAATCGCGTTTAATGAAGATGAGATTGACTGTACAACAGAGGCTGAACCTGGTTGCTCATTTACGTTGTTACGAAAGTCACCTTTACACAGTGCTTTCTTTTTAAAGTAACCGTAAGTACCTGATACAGAGTTACGTCCGTATAATTGAATGTCTTTTGCAGCCCAGTCGCCTGTTAGGCCAACATCGCTCCAGCGGTTTACTTGCTCAGACGCACCACATTTACGAGTAGATGAAAAAATAGCATCTACTTGGTCAATACGTAAGCCTTCAATTGGGTTATCTTTGTGTACAAATACCGCTAATGCATCAATCGCTACACGCACTTCTGTAGGCTTGTAACCGTAGCGTTTTTCGAACGCTTCGATTTCTTTTGATTTCATTTTACGGCTCATAGGACCCATGTTAGAGGTGCCTTCGGTAAGCGCTGGTGGAGCAGTAGACGAACCTGCCGCTTGAATTTGAATATTTACATTTGGGTAAATACGTTTGTACTCTTCAGCCCAAAAAGTCATCATGTTAGCTAAAGTATCAGAGCCTACAGATGAAAAGTTACCTGAAACGCCGTTAATTTTTTGATATTCAGGAATTGCGTCGTCAAGAGCAACAGCCTGTGCAGATACTAATGTTGTAACAGCCACACCCATTGCGGCAACTAAGTTTTTAAATTTCATGCGGGGTTCTCCGATTTGTTCGTCCCATTTCCTAACTGTCGTCTACTGTAAAGTGAGTAGATGACAGTTACATTACTCTTAAATGACACTTTTATGACTTTGTTTTTTATTGCCTTTAACTTGCTAAGTTAACAAGCTTATCCTTTGAAAAGTCGAAAGAAAAACACGAGCCTTTACCAAGCTCACTGCTTATATTTAATTTACTATCGTGGCGTGTAAGCACATGTTTAGTAATTGCTAAGCCTAAACCTGAGCCACCGGTTGTGCGACTCCTTGCTTTATCTACGCGGTAAAAGCGCTCAGTTAAACGATTTATATGCTCTGGTGCAATACCATCGCCATTATCATTTACGCTAAAGTGCGCAAGCCCCTCTTTACGCTGCCAGGTAACAACAATTTTTCCGCCCGCTTTAGTGTAATGTATAGCGTTAAACACTAAATTAGAAAATGCACTGCGTAGCTCATCTTCAGAGCCTTTAATATCAAGCTCATTATCTATATCAAAAATAAGCTCATGGCCTTTATCTTGGTTTATAGACTGCGCTTCGGTTTTAATGTAGTTGAGCATTTGCGGCACATTTATGGCTTTGTCGTTGTCTTGCCTGCGCGCCCCTTCAATACGCGAAAGAGATAAAAGCTGATTAACTAAGCTGTCCATACGCTTACATTGCTCAAGCATGGTATTTTGCGCTTTATTCCACATTGCAGGCGGTGGCATCATATCGCCATCCATCATCTCAAGGTAGCCAGTAACAACCGTAAGCGGCGTACGCAGCTCATGCGATACATTGGCAACAAAGTCTTTGCGCATTTGCTCTAGTTGCTTTAGGCGTGTTACATCACGTACTACCACCATAAGCTGCGTGTTGGCATACGGCATTACCCTAAATTCAAGCACTTGGTCAACAATATGCCCGTTATCAAGCTCTAATGGCTCATCAAATTCACCCCGCAGCATGTACTTGGCAAATTTAGGTTCGCGTATTAGGTTATCTAGGCGCTGGCCATGATCGGTCGGCCATTGTAGCCCCAATACTTTAAGTGCAAGTTGGTTACACCAAACAATGCTTAAATCACTTTGCAACACCACTACGGCATCGGGTACGGCTTCAGCTCCATCGCGAAAGCGACGAATTAAATCGGCCAGTTCATTGCGTTTTTTACGATTACGGTGCTGTAAATGATAAATGCCTTCAAATACTTGTTCCCACGCACCCTCGCCCTCTGGTGGGTTAAAGCTACGTTGATTTAAAAGCCAATCGCTTAAGCGATAAAGTTGATGATAATGCCAGACTAAAAGAGAAGAAGTGCCTAAAAATAAAAGCAAAAAAGGTGCACCAATAAGCACACCAACTAATAACAGGGGTAAAAAATAGATAAACAGACGTTTTACTAACGCCTGTTTATTAATAACTCGATACATACACTCACTTTACCTTTGAGTAGTAATTTATGCGTACTCACACCCTAGCTGCGGTACCTTATAATTTACTAGAAAAACGATAACCTGCACCACGTACTGTTTGTACTAAGCGATCATGCCCCAGTGGTGCAATCGCTTTGCGTAAACGACGTATGTGCACATCAACTGTACGGTCTTCTACGTACACATTAGTTCCCCAAACATGGTCAAGCAGTTGCTCACGGCTATAAACACGCTCTGGGTGAGTCATAAAAAAATGTAATAATCTAAATTCGGTTGGGCCCATATCAAGCTCGCTTCCCTCAGAGGTAACGCGGTGCGATATTGGGTCTAAACGCAAGCCATGTACTTCTATGGCTTCTTCTAATGAGGTAGGCGATACACGGCGAATAACCGCTTTAATACGAGCCATTAACTCTTTAGGAGAAAAAGGTTTAGTGACGTAGTCATCTGCCCCTACTTCTAGGCCGCGTACTTTGTCTTCTTCTTCGCCGCGGGCTGTAAGCATAATGATTGGAATTTGGCGTGTGTATTCACTTTGCTTAAATTGCTTAGCAATTTGAATACCGCTACCGCCTGGTAACATCCAATCGAGTAAAACCATATCTGGGTATGGTTCAACCATAGCTGCAATTGCAGAATCGTAATCTTCTGCTTCAATTGCTTGAAATCCATTTTGCTCTAAAACAAAAACTAACATCTCTCTGATAGGAGCTTCATCATCTACGACTAGTACTTTACGTGACATTCCAAATTATCTCTTACGCTATCGAATTAGTTTTCATTATTATGACTAAGTATGACATTTTTATGAAAGTGTAACGTGTAAATTAAAATCCTGGTAAAAAAACACAAAATAGTGACAAAAAACCTCATTAACGTCATATTTTTAAAACTATTTTGCAAATTACGGTTAATCAAAACATATTTACAAAAAGATGACAGTTTTATTTCTAAGTAGATACTCATGGCGGGATCATTACTTTACTAACACAGTATAAAAACCAGATACGAAACTGAGTTTGCACTGGAAGATGTGATTACGTGGTTAAAAATAGATCTGTTTTTTACTAAGCAGCCTATAAAAAGATCAGATTTTTACTAAGCCGATCGGATTTGGGATCACGGTTATACTTAGTCAAACAACTAAGCACCTGATCTATTGTACAAATAAAAAACAACCTGATTGATTGAGCACCTAACGTCGCGTAAATTTATGCGCTAGTTGGTAAATAAATGATCCAAATGCGGGGCGGTTAGTAAATCAGTGATCCCATTTTATTAAGTTGGTACAACAGTGATCCCAGTGCCTTGCGGTATAAAAAAACCAGCTGGGTTACGCCAGCTGGTTTTTATAACGCTATTTATTAATCAAAGATCATTATTTAATTTGTGGGTCTAACTCACCACTTAAATATTTAAGGTGCATGTCATCAAGTGAAATTGGCTTAATTTTACCTGCTTGACCAGCTGTACCAAACGCGTTGTAACGCGCAACACAAATCTCTGTCATTGCTTTAGTTGCTTCTGCTAGGTATTTACGCGGATCGAAGTTAGAGGGGTTAAGCGCCATATGACGGCGAATAGCACCGGTAGAAGCCAGGCGTAAATCGGTATCAATATTTACTTTACGTACACCGTATTTGATCCCTTCTACAATTTGCTCAACAGGTACGCCATACGTTTCAGGAATTTCGCCACCGTATTGATTTATGATCTCTAACCACTCTTGTGGTACAGACGACGATCCGTGCATTACTAAGTGCGTGTTCGGGATACGTGCGTGAATTTCTTTAATACGATCAATTGCTAAAATGTCATCTGTGGGTGGGCGCGTAAATTTGTACGCACCGTGCGATGTTCCACAAGCAATTGCCAAGGCATCAACATGGGTTTTATTTACAAAATCAGCGGCTTCTTCTGGGTCGGTAAGCATTTGATCGGTAGTTAGTTTACCTTCTGCGCCTACACCATCTTCTTCGCCCGCTTCACCGGTTTCAAGTGAGCCAAGTACACCTAGCTCGCCCTCTACCGATACACCACATGCATGTGCCATAGCCACGGTTTCGCGTGTTACTTCTACATTATATTCGTAGCTTGATGGGGTTTTTCCGTCAGTCATTAATGAGCCATCCATCATAACTGATGAAAAACCAAGTTGAATTGAGCGTTGGCAAACACCGGGTGAGGTACCGTGATCTTGATGCATTACTACTGGAATGTGCGGCCATTCTTCAACGGCTGCTAAAATCATGTGGCGGATAAATGGAGCACCAGCATAAGCACGTGCGCCTGCTGATCCTTGAACAATTACTGGGCTGTTTGTTTTATCAGCCGCTTCCATTATTGCGCGCATTTGCTCTTGGTTATTCACGTTAAAGGCAGGAACGCCGTAACCGTGTTCAGCTGCATGATCTAAAAGTTGTCGCATACTGATTAAAGCCATTGGGTATTCTCCAATTTATCGACAGCAGTCTCCTGCCATCTAGTTTGAACGGATATGTTAGTTTGACGCAATCACTGCGCCACAAAATAAAGCAATTTACACTGCTTAGTTTTGTCTTAATTAACTATTAAATAAGGGTGAGAGGTATTTAATAATTAATCGTTGGTGAGGGTTTCCCCTCACCTAATGCGGCTAAAAATTTATTATTTAGCGCGCGACTCTAGCATTTCTACTGCTGGAAGTTTTTTGCCTTCTAAAAACTCTAAGAACGCACCACCACCGGTAGAAATGTAAGATACTTTATCGGCAATGCCGTATTTATCAATTGCCGCTAAAGTGTCACCACCGCCTGCAATCGAAAACGCATTAGAATTAGCAATTGCCTGGGCAATAGCACGTGTACCATTACCAAACTGATCAAACTCAAATACGCCAACTGGGCCATTCCATACAACAGTACCGGCGTTTGCAATAATTTTTGCAAGCTGGCTGGCTGTATCAGGGCCAATATCAAAAATCATGTCATCGCTTGTTACTTCGCTTACATCTTTAAGCGTAGCGACTGCAGAGTCTGAAAATTCATTACCTACTACAACATCAGTCGGTACCGGAATTTCACCATCGTTTGCTTTAGCTGCTGCACATAAACGATTTGCTTCATCCATTAAATCTGCTTCATAAAGTGATTTACCAACCGGATGACCCGCAGCAGCAATAAAGGTATTAGCAATACCGCCACCTGTTACAAGCTGATCTACAATCGTTGAAAGCGAGTCTAAAACAGTTAATTTAGTTGAGACTTTAGAACCACCTACAATGGCCACTAATGGGCGTGCTGGGTTATCTAGTGCTTTACCTAGTGCTTCAAGTTCTGCTGATAATAACGGGCCAGCACAGGCAACACCTGCAAATAAGCCAACGCCATGAGTAGACGCTTGTGCGCGGTGAGCGGTGCCAAATGCATCCATTACATACACATCACACAGTGCAGCAAGTTGTTTTGATAAGGCTTCGTCGTTTTTCTTCTCGCCTTTATTAAATCGTACGTTTTCAAATACAACTACTTCGTTATCGGCAACTTCAACGCCGTTTAAGTAGTCTTTTTCAAGGCGTACATTTTGCTCAAGTGCATCGTTTAGGTAATCGGCTACAGGGGCAAGTGAAAATTCGTCATCGTACTTGCCTTCCGTAGGGCGGCCAAGGTGCGACATAACCATTACTTTAGCGCCTTTTTCAAGAGCTAGCTTAATAGTAGGCAGTGCAGCACGAATACGTGCATCTGAGGTCACTTTACCTGCTTTAACTGGTACATTTAAATCTTCACGAATTAATACGCGCTTGCCGTTTAAATCTAAATCTGCCATTTTTATGACCGACATAACATCTCCTTAGTTAACGATACTTGAACCTGAAAAATAAATTTTAAAATTATTATAAAATGCTTACTTAGCCATCATCGCACGTGCTGTATCTAGCATGCGATTGGCAAAACCCCATTCGTTATCACACCAAACAAGTAACTTTATCAGGCGTTTGTGACTAACACGTGTCTGCGTGCCATCAATAATACAAGAATGTGGGTCGTGATTAAAATCAACCGATACCAATGGCTCTTCGGTGTAACTTAAAATACCTTCTAAGCGGTCTTTTGCTTGGGCTTTAAGTGCCGTATTTACCGCCTTTAAATCTACATCGGCATTTACTGTAACACTTAAGTCCATTGCCGTTACGTTAATTGTCGGCACGCGAACCGCAATGGCTTCAAAGCGCCCTTCAAATTTGGGTAAAATGCGGTCTATTCCTCGTGCTAATTTTGTATCAACCGGAATAATAGACTGACTCGCAGCGCGGGTACGACGTAAATCATGATGGTACGCATCAATCACTTGTTGATCGTTCATCGACGCGTGAATAGTGGTAATAGCACCCGATTCAATGCCAAACGCATCATCTAGCACTTTAATAACAGGCACCACACAGTTTGTAGTACACGAGCCGTTAGATACAATAGTGTGCTCGTGTTTGAGCTCATCATCGTTAATGCCATACACAATGGTGGCATCTACATCGTTATCAGCTGGGTGCGAAAACAACACCTTTTTAGCACCCGCGGTAATGTGTAATTGTGCATGCTCGCGCGAGTGATAAACACCGGTACATTCAAGTACTACATCTACATCAAGGGTTTGCCAAGGCAATTCTACTGGGTTTTCTTCACAAAATAGTGCAATGGTATCGCCTGCAACGCTAATGGTGTCTTCACCAAGTTTTACAGGAAAAGAAAAACGACCGTGGGACGTGTCGTATTTTAATAAATGAGCAATAGCTTCAGGGTCAGCAAGTTCGTTAATCGCAACAATTTTTATCTCGTCGCTCAAACCTGACTCGTACAACGCGCGGACAATATTTCGACCAATACGACCAAAACCATTAATTGCAAGTTTGATTGCCATGAAATATAAAATCCACTCTCTTTACGTGCAGACAAAGGCATCGATGCCTTTTAGATGGCTGTATTGTAATCGACCTTGAACATTATTATAAGAGGGAGCGATTAGAAACTTTAAATTAACCCAAAAGTAGCTAATTTACTTGGCTACTTTTAGGCATAAAGCGAGCTTGCTTGAGTGCTTACTGTAGTGCTTTTAAAGCATTAATTATATCTTGTGGCTCTGAGCGGGTGCGGTAATCAACATCAACATAGCGCCACGTCACTTTACCTTCGCTATCTAAAACAAACGTGGCAGGGATAGGTAAAATACTGCCGTTGCCGTTATTAAGCGACTCTAAATCAAGGCCGCGGTCTTCGCGCATATGATCTAATAAAAATGCAGGTACTTGCCACGCTACGCCATAGCTTGCTGCTACATCTGCATTTTGGTCACTCAGCACGACAAAATCCATATTACGTATGTCGTTTTCGCTCATTGAGCCATCGGGCGCTTGTGGGCTAATAGCCACCAGCTGTGCGCCTAATGCGTGAATTTCAGCTAGGCGTGACTGCAATGCTTTTAGCTGTAAATTACAATAAGGGCACCAACTACCACGATAAAAAGTTATAACCACAGGCCCTTTTGCAAGTAGCTCATCTAATAAAACTTGCTCACCGTGCTGGTTCGGCAGTTCAAAGCGTGGGGCATTTTGATCTAAATTAAGTGCATTTGCCCCTTCTTGAAACGCTTTTGCCTGAGCAATGGTTTCATCAACGCCTTTCATAAAATCAGGGTTACCTTTTCGCCCTGCTGCTACTTTTGCCTCGGTTTGTGCTTTTAACGTGTTGCTTTCATCGCTCATAATACTGCTACCTTCAAATTAATCAAAAACATAAAACTAGCTTACAGTACGAACATGTATTTGAAATGAAATTATTAATTTAATCAGTTATCTCTAAATCAAACACCACGTTTATGGATGATTTAAAGCTTATTGTTGCCTGTAAATCGTTACTACGTATTTGAGGAAAAGAATTATTATCATGCTGCGCCCTGTGCATCTTGGTTATGGCTGTACTAAAACCACTGTCATAGTTGTTTTTAGTTGAGCGAATAGTGCGTACTTCACCTACTTTTGCATTGAATGAATCAGCAAGTAAATCCGCTTTTATTTTTGCATCTTCAATTGCTAACTGTGTGGCTTGCGCTTGTAATTGCTCAAATTTTGAAGATAAAAACGCAATATTTTGAATGGCATTTACTTCTTGGTTCAATAAAAAATCGGTTAAATCGCTCACACGCTCAATACTGTTTAGCGTTACTTCAAACGTTCTTATCGCTGCGTATTCGCTAAGGGCCTGATGCCCTGTTTCAATATAGTCCATTCCTGTTTTTTCAATTTTAACGTTTGAGGCAACTACGTCATCGGCGCTTATTTCAAATTGATTGAGCCCATCGATTAATAACTTCACTTTATTCTCAAGCGCGTTATTGGCGGCTTTTGGCTCATTTTTAACACTATTCACCTTAAATAGTATTTTAGCCATGTCAGGCTCAACTAATACCTCAGCAGTGCCTTGCACTGAGATATGACGATTGGCAGGTAAGCTCGAATTAGCAAAAGCGATCACAGGGAATAAGGTTAGAAGAATAGTGGTAATGAGTCTCATAATTTGTCCTGAATAAGTGCCATGCTTGGTTATGCGTCCATACTAATAAATAGCAGCCAATCGTGTTTCAGCGAATGTTTAATTACTGTGTGCTTGATGCAGCTTTTGACTTTGGCTTAATCGTTTTTTCTTTGTGTAGGTTAGGTATTAATGCTGAAATATTTTCTTGTGAAATAATAAGTAACTTATCTTGTTTATTATCATAAACAAATAAATTCCGCATTGTTGAGGCTACTATTTGAACATTTTGAAGTTGAGTTACTTTACTCTTAGCAATTGGATAATTTAATGACAAGTGATAATTCATTGTTCTTTCATTTATTATATCTTTACTGTGTGAATGCGCCAACATAGTAGGGTATGTAGATATTATAAGTGCTAAAAATAACATTAATGAGTAACTAGGTTTTAATAAATAGAACGGGTAACCAAAGCCATAATAAAGTTTTTTTAACACGGTTGTTTTACTGGGATCTGGCATGTGTCCTGAGCGCCAATTGAAATAAATAGCAGTTATAACGATGAGCGTAGTATAAAGAGTAATAAGTAAAGGATTTGAAATCAGTGCCAGTAAAAAGTCACTTATTTCAATAAAGTTGAATACATCAATCGAGAAGTTATTAAGTAAAACGTAAAGATACACGACACCTGACAAACTACCCAGTAAGTAAAGAATAGTAAGAAACACACCAAAATTATTGTGAATGTACTTTTTAACTGCTTTAAGGTCATTGTTTAACTGGTTGTAATACTTACTGGCGGCTTCAATTACCATAATAAATCCTTTTAAAATTCTTATCTTAACAAAATAATTAGTAAATGCTGTAGCTTTGTTAAATTATTGACCTCAACTGCAACTCCTTCCCACGGTTTATTTGGTAGCACTGGGCTAGTAATAATTCGGCGGTGGCCTGTGCGTCTGTAAGTGCGTTATGGCAATGATAGCTTGGTAACTCATAACGTTTGCGACACGCACTTAAGGTTAAATCATCTTGTTTTATTTCTGCGCCTTGGCAAATAAGGCGCTTTTTTTCTATGTGGAGGGTGTCGAGTATCAACTTAGGTTGTGCGTTTATATTGGAACCTTTAAGGGCTGCTTTTAAAAACCCCCAATCCAGTATGGCGTTATGAAAAACCAAAATATGGTCACTAAAATCACGGCTTAGCTGCGTTAATATAGTGTGCAGGCTTTGTCCTTTAGCAACGGTGTCGTCAATAATGCCGTGAAAAACTGGGCTTTGGTCTAAGCGTTTAACGTTTTTATTAATTAAATGCTGAGACTCACTCATTTTTATACATTGGTTATCTATTTTTACCCAGGCTACTGAGACAATTTCATGCTGGTTTACATCAAGCCCAGTAAGCTCTAAATCAATCACTAAATAGCGTTGCGTTAACGCATTTTTGCTTAATAAATTACGCCTTTTTATATACTTACTGAGCCATTTTTTTACCACAGCGCTTACCTCTTATTACAAACTGCCACGGGCAAATTTAAATGCGGCGGCTTGCTGGGCTTGTTTTACTAAGTAAAAGGCTTCTTTTAATTGGTGGCGTTCAAGTGAGGTAAGTTTATCAGGGTTTATGCAGTTACTTGGCAAACCTTCTTCGTTTATTTGCGTACTAAAACGTAACTGAGTTAAAAATCGCCAGCAATCTTTTAAATTATAAATATCGTCTTTATTTAGCAGTGAATGCTTAAGTAAAGCATCTAAACGCTCTTGGGTATTGGCGCGTTTTATTCCGGCTTTTAACGCATATAAACGCACTATGTCGTTAATGATCACCACACCACGTTTTTTTAAATCAATGTATTTATGATTATTATCATTTTTTTGCGTTTTAAGTTTATTAAACAAGCCAATAGGCACTGAACTGGCTCTTATGTCGGTTGCCATAGCAGCATAAAATAACTCATCGCGCGATATTCTGTTTAACTGCTCGCAAAAGCCGCTGTATAGAGCATTGGAGCCTTCTATAAAGCGCA
Source organism: Pseudoalteromonas sp. R86517 (assembly GCF_042466295.1). Classification (NCBI taxonomy): domain Bacteria; kingdom Pseudomonadati; phylum Pseudomonadota; class Gammaproteobacteria; order Alteromonadales; family Pseudoalteromonadaceae; genus Pseudoalteromonas; species Pseudoalteromonas sp. R86517. The sequence continues at coordinate 476,043 of NZ_JAXHCB010000001.1, read as the reverse complement.
AGTCAAAAAATATTTTGCAGTTAAGCATGGCGTTAGGCGTTGGGCTTTTTATCCATTTAAAAAAACGCTCGCACCACTGGCTTACACTCATTCTGCATTCATCGCTGCTGGCCATAATATTACCCGGGCAACGCCTAATGCCGCACTCTACTAACTGCTCACATACAAACTCCCCCATGTGTTTAAAGTAAGCTTGGTGTTGCTCGCTTAAGTCATCTGGGAGTAATAAGCCGTTGTCTTGATCTGAATGTAGGGTTTGCTCTTCGCGTGCTTGCGAGCCAAAACATATAAAGCAAAAGCTGGTGGGCGCTGCACCATTTTCTTCTTGAAATAAATGAATAAGACGCGAGGTAAGTGCATCGGTTAAGCCACTGAGTAATTTACCAATTAGCGATATGTCTTCTATGTTGTACGAAAAACTTCGCAGTAACTCAGGGATTTCTCCCGCATAACGTTTTAAATCGGCAATGCTGTGAGCTTTATAAATGCGGCCAATAAGCTGCACAGGGTCGCTTTTTTGCTGGCGCAGTAAATCAGTACTGGTAAGCATACCCAAAGGCTTGTGGTTTTCATCAAGTACAGGTAAATGATGAATATTGTATTTAAGCATTAAATGCAAAGCAGAAAACACCCGATTGTTTTCAAATATAAATTTAGGCTTTGCACTCATTATGCTGCTAACCGCATCTTGTGGATCGACTTCATCGGCCAGTACACGGTTGCGTAAATCGCGGTCGGTCACTACGCCAACTAAAATGGCGTGTTCGGTGATCATAATTGACGATACACCGTGTTTTTTCATTTTTTTAGCGGTTTGCCTAATACTGGCATCGGGGGCTAAGGTTATGGCGGTGCGGGTCATCAGCTCAGATATTCTGCGCTCAGACCAGCTATCGTTTTTACTTTTATAATGTGATGAAAGCAAACGATTGGCGTGCGCGCGTACAAAATACTGCTCAAACGGTTTGTATTGATGACGTAAAAAGTCAAAATGCGTTTGTGCAAGCATATACACTATGCCCTCTTTTTGTACTTGTAACCTATTTTGAATCGCCTCTCCTGTTAACAAAGAAGGATAGCCAAAGTAATCCCCCTGCGCTAAACGCTTCACTACATCGCCTTTTGCATCCACTAGGTCGTATAAACCAGAGCGAATTAAAAAAAGCTTTGGGGTTTGCGTTTGCAGCCACTGCGCTTGGTTTTCTCGGGTTAAATAAACACTATCAATATGGCTTACAAAATACTCACACGCACTGTCGTGTAGCATGCTAAATGGTGCCTGCATACACACAAACTGGGCAACTTCCTGCTGCTCTACACTCATTGCTGTACTCTTAAAAAGTATACACAAAACCTAATGTACTCATTATTTGAACAAATAAAAAGCCCGACTAAAGTCGGGCTTTTGGTGCTTTATTTTTAAGTAGGCTTAGCGCATTAATGTGCGTGTGCTTCACCTGACCCTTTAGGATTACGAATACCTTCCACCATTTGTTGTATTTCAAGCGGTGTCGATTTTGTTAATTTAAGTACGGTTGCAGCAACCACAAAGTTAATTATCATTCCCACTAAGCCAATTCCTTCGGGTGAAATACCTAAGAACCAATTTTCTGGGCTATTAAGCTCAGGGCTTACAAATTTAAAGAAGATAATATACGCAGCGGTAAAGCCTATACCGGTCACCATGCCAGCAATTGCGCCTTCTTTATTCATTGTTTTAGAGAATATCCCCATAATAATTGCCGGGAAGAAACTCGCCGCCGCTAAACCAAAGGCAAAGGCGACCACCGATGCAACAAATCCAGGCGGGTTAATCCCAAAGTAAGCCGATATAACAATGGCAATCATCGCGGCTAACCGAGCAGCTAGTAGCTCTTGTTTATCGCTTATGTCGGGTTTAAGGGTTCGTTTAAGTAAATCGTGCGACACTGAGGTTGAAATAACCAGCAATAACCCTGCTGTGGTTGAAAGCGCAGCAGCAATACCACCGGCCGCAACTAATGCGATTACCCATGCTGGTAAATCAGCAATTTCAGGGTTAGCCAGTACCATAATATCGCGGTCTACTTTTACTTCGTTTGCGCTTGTTGGGTCTTCTACCTTGCCAGCGGTGTAAAACATTTTGCCGTCGCCGTTTTTATCATTAAAGGTAATTAAACCCGTGCGTTCCCAGTTTTTGATCCACGCTGGTGCTTGAGCGTACTCTGTACCGCTACCATCCTTACCGTTAATGGTGTCAATCATGTTTACGCGTGCAAACGAGGCAACCGCCGGTGCAGTAGTGTAAACAATGGCAATAAATACCAGTGTCCACGCTGCTGAAATACGGGTATCTTTAACGCGAGGTACAGTGAAAAAGCGAACAATTACATGCGGTAAACCAGCAGTACCCACCATTAAAGCGCCGGTAATAGCAAATACGTCAATCATGCTTTTAGAGCCTTCGGTGTATTGTGCAAAGCCCAGCTCTGCGCTTAATCCGTCTAGCTTATCAAGTACATACATGCCTGAGCCATCACTCAATGTGGCACCAAAGCCGGTTTGCGGGAAGAAGTGGCCTGTCATCATCATTGAAATAAAGATAGCGGGCACAAGGTAGGCAAACACAAGCACACAGTACTGCGCTACTTGCGTGTAGGTAATGCCTTTCATGCCGCCAAGTACCGCATAAAAGAATACAATCACCATTCCAATGTAAACACCGGTTTCAATTTCTACTTCTAAAAAGCGCGAAAATACCACGCCTACGCCACGCATTTGTCCAGCAATGTAAGTAAAACAAATAAAGATTGCACACAAAATAGCAACAACACGTGCTGTTTGTGAGTAGTAACGGTCGCCTATAAAGTCAGGTACAGTGAATTTGCCAAATTTACGTAAGTAAGGCGCTAAACACATAGCGAGTAATACATAGCCGCCAGTCCACCCCATTAAGTAAACACCGCCATCGTAACCTGCAAACGAAATAATACCCGCCATTGAAATAAACGACGCTGCGCTCATCCAATCAGCTGCGGTTGCCATACCATTGGCAAGCGGAGGTACGCCGCCTCCTGCCACGTAAAACTCATTTGTAGAGCCTGCACGCGCCCAAATTGCAATGCCGATATAAAGCGCAAAACTTAAACCAACAATTATAAATGTGAGTGTTTGAACATCCATTACCTAGCTCCTATTCGTCTACGCCGTATTTTTTATCTAACGTGTTCATTTTGAAAACGTAAACAAAAATCAAAGCTACAAAGGTGTAAATAGCGCCCTGTTGTGAAAACCAGAAGCCAAGTTTAAACCCAAAAAAACGTACTTCATTCAGTACATCTACCAGTAATATGCCAAAGCCAAATGAGACCACAAACCACACTGCTAGTAACTTAAACAGTAGTGAAATGTTTTCTGCCCAATAAGCTTTTGCTTGTTCTTCATCTTTAAAAGCCATTTTTATTTTCCCCTTTAAGCATTGCATAATTGCAATGAGTGGTTTTTTTATAGTCGGTTATTAATTTAGCAACGCGGCGTGAAGAGTGAAGTGAGACCATAGTCGTAACAGCCTGTTAACGTTTACGTAAACTGCAAATGCAATTGTATTTAAAAACACAATTACACATAATTTTCAGTAGGTTAGCTTTTCCCTAAGTGCGTTAACGGCAAAATTTAAGTGGCTTTGTGTAAAAATGCGACATTAGTCTAATAAATCATCAACAATATAAATAATCATTTAAAATCAATACAATAAAAACAACGTTAATATTTTGCATAAAATTGTGCACGCACACTTAAAGTTATCTCTGGTATTGTGTGTGGGTATAAATAATAAGGTTTAATAACAACATGACTGCTGTACTGATTTTTGTAGCATTAGGCTATATTGGGGTGCTGTTTTGGCTCGCTAATTGGGGCGATAAAACAACATCACTTGCTAAACGGATTAGCCATCATCCTTTTGTGTATTCGTTATCGTTAGGGATTTATTGTACCTCGTGGACGTACTATGGTTCGGTTGGTACCGCCGCCACCAGTAGTTGGAGCTATTTACCCATTTTATTGGGCCCTTCATTGTTGTTCTTTTTTGGCCAAGGCTTTTTACGCAAACTGGTATTAGTAAGTAAAAAACAAAACATTACCACCATTGCCGATTTTATTTCTGCCCGCTATGGTAAACGTCAAACCAGTGCAATACTGGTCACTGTTATTGCCCTACTTGCTACCATTCCCTATATTGCGCTGCAGTTAAAAGCACTCAGTACCAGCTTTTTGCTTTTGCAAAACAGCAATCAAATATCTGGCGAAATGCTTACCCTCACCGCCACGTTAATTATGGCGCTGTTTGCAATATTTTTTGGTACCCGTAAGGTAGATGTTACCGAGTACCGCTCTGGGCTTATGCTAGCAGTCGCCTTTGAGTCTATGATAAAGCTCATTGCGCTTATTGCCGTCGCTGGCTTAGCCTTGTACACCTTATTTAATTTACCCACCCTTAGCGGCGAAAAAGTCACAGAGTCGATTTGGCAACACTGGGGCAACTTTAACTTTTTTAGTTTTAACTTTATTGGCCAGTCACTTATGGCTGCCGCGGCAATAATTTGTTTACCACGACAATTTCATGTCACCGTGGTAGATAACCAAGACAAACGCCATTTATTTACTGCTCGCTGGGCTTTTCCGCTGTATTTATTACTCACCGCCGCGATGATAATTCCTATTGCTACTGCCGCAATTCACCCAAGTATTGGTAGCAGTTTTTCACCCGACAGCTTTGTATTAGCGTTACCGCTTATTCACGACCAAGCTTTTTTAAGTACCTTTGTATTTATTGGCGGGCTTTCTGCAGCCACCGCCATGATAGTGGTGGCCACACTTACGCTTAGCACCATGATCTCTAACGATGTAGTGCTGCCGCTTCTGCTACGCCGTAAATTTAAGCGCAACTTAATTACCAGCAGTTATAAATCGCAAATTTTATTAGTCAGGCGCTTTACCATAGCCGGCATACTTATATTGGCTTATTTTTATCAGCAATGGTTTGGCCATGGTAGTGCGCTGGCTAGTATGGGGCTGGTGGCATTTTCGTTAGTAACGCAGCTGCTCCCGGCTATTGTGGGCGGACTTTACTGGCGAAAAGGCCATGCTTATGGTGTATATGCGGGGCTATTAGCGGGTTTTATTTGTTGGGTATTATTTTTAATGATGCCAATTTTAGATGCCGGCAGTGCCCTTGATAGCGAGCTTCAGCAAACCCTTATTACACGCGGCACTCTGATAGCCTTATTTGCTAACATTGGTTGTTATATTAGTTTTTCGTTAGGGGCAGAAGAGCGCTTGATAGATAAAATTCAGGCCGCTGCATTTGTTAACCCTAAAGATCAGGCTATTTTATCGCGCCGCTTAAACAAAAATGTTAAAGCCACGGTTTACGACTTTAAAATACTGCTGCAAACCTTTTTAGGTATTCAGCGCAGCCAACAAGTACTGGCGCACTTTTCACTTTCGCACCAGCTAAGTGACAATAATGCCCACCCCGAGCCCGAATTTATAGCCTACTGCGAGCGTGCGTTAACTGGGGTATTAGGGGCGTCTTCGGCGCAGGCGCTAATACGTACGGTTTCATCGGGTAAACGTATGGCCTTTGAAGAGGTGGTTAACTTTTTTGACGAAACCACACAAGCATTGCAGTTTAACCAAAACTTGCTGTATACCTCGCTCGAAAACTTAAGCCATGGTATTTCGGTGGTCGATAAAGACTTAAAACTGGTGGCATGGAATAAGCGCTACAGCCAAATGTTTGGCTACCCCGACGGCTTTTTAGAAGTGGGGCAACCCATTGAAGATATAATAAGGTACAACGCAGTACGCGGTGAATGTGGCCCAGGCGAAATAGAGCGCCAAGTAGAAAAACGCGTTCAGCATTTAAAAAATGGTAGCTCGCATCACTTTATTCGCCACCGCCGTAATGGCCAAGTGTACGAAATGATAGGTAACCCTCTGCCCGATGGCGGCTTTGTAACGAGTTTTTCAGACATTACAAACCATATAAGTACGCAAAATGCGCTTGAAGAAATTAACATGGATCTTGAAAACCGCATTGAAGCGCGAACCCAAGAAGTGCAAACCATTAATAAAGATTTACAAGCACAAATAGATAGCCGAGTAAAAACAGAGCAAGCACTTACTTTAGCCAAGCGCGAAGCAGAGCAAGCCAACGACAGTAAAACGCGATTTTTAGCACTGGCTAGCCACGATATTTTACAGCCTCTTAACGCGGCGCGTTTATACCTTGCAGCCATTGATGAAAAGCAGCTTGATACAACTAACCAAAATAGCTTTAATAAGCTTGGCCACAGTTTAGACTCAACCGTGCATTTAATGTCGGCCTTACTAGAAATTGCCAAGTTAGAGCAAGGCGCAATGACCCCAACTCCACGGCACTTTTGTATAAACGATATACTTATGCCACTGCAAAGTGAGTACGCTATTTTATCAAGCGATAAAGGCTTAAAACTAACCGTGCGTTCAAACGCACAAATTGTGCATAGCGACATTACCTACTTGCGCCGAATTATACAAAACTTGGTGTCTAATGCGGTTAAATACACCGAAACAGGGCGAGTATTAATAGCGTGCAGAAACCGTAAACACAATTTACGTATAGAAGTATGGGACACCGGCCCAGGTATTAGCCAAATAGAACAAGCTAAAATATTTAACGACTTTTACCGTATAGAAGCCGGTGATAACAAAGGCGTTGGTTTAGGGCTTGGCGTTGTAAAACGTATGGCCGATTTACTTAGCTTAGAGCTTGATGTGCACTCAGAGCCCGGTAAAGGCAGCCGCTTTAGTATTGAAGTACCCTATGGAGATGCGCAGTTTGTACAACAAAAAGCAACGGCCAGCAGCTTAGTAGAAAACCGCGCCGCGATTAACATAGTCGCGGTAGACGATGACCCCGAAAACCTAGCAGCAATGGCCAGTTTACTTAAAAAGTGGCAAGCCAATTACACCTTGTTTGACGATGTAAATAAAGTACTCGCGCACGCTAAACAGCACACAGCGCCCGATGTAATTTTAATGGATTACCAATTAGGTAATGATTGCGATGGTATTTCGCTTATAAAAACACTGCGTGATACATGGCAAAGCGAAGTGCCCGCCATACTTATAACCGCCGTACGCGACACCGAGCTTAAACAAGAAACCAAAGCGGCTAATATACATTATTTAAGTAAGCCTATTAAGCCAGGTAAGCTTAAAGCTTTACTTAATCACAGCACGTAATAGCCAATTAGCAGCAAAAAATAAGCCCAGCATTAGCTGGGCTTATTTATGTGCTTAACCAAGGCGTTGGAACCCTTAATTATTAGGCTGGTTTGGCTTGGCTTCGTAGTTTTTGAAATAACCAACTAAGCCCCACTAACGACAAGCCTAAGCCAATAAACGACAGCGCTTTTAAAAGCCCCGTTAAATTAGCCATGTCCACTAAGAATACTTTTAAAATAACGGCTGCCAATAATCCTAACCCTATTTTTTGGATTAATAGCTGATTTTTTAAATGCCCTAGCACCACAGTAATAGCCCCTAACACAAGCCAAATAACCGAGTAGCTATAAAGCTCTGCGTTGCTTGCACCTGTTGATAAGTAAATATAAGGGCCTTGCCAGTATTGGCGTATAAAGCCATTAATTGCCAACACACTCAATACACCCGCTACTGTGAGTATAAATGGCGCAGCTTTTGTATACAGCGGTTTAATTAACGTATAAAGCCAAAGCACGAGACCCGCAGGCACTAACCAAAGCAAAAATAGCCAATTAAATACAAAATATTCGCCAATATAAATAGAGCTTAAAAATGGGTTAGCGTTTAGCAAGGTGCTCAGTGCAGTAACACCCGCAGCACCTGCTAATGCCATGCCTGCCACTTGGTATAATTTAGCTAAGCTACCGGCAATACGAGCACGGTGTAAATATACACAACCCAGCGCAAGCCAATTACAGGTGAGTAAAGCTTGTTCGTAAAAGCTCAAAGAATCAAACTGCGGATAGTGCCCTACCAGTTGGTAGCTGGTTTCGGTGGTAATAAATAACGCCAAGCAATGCAGCGCTGCGCCTTCAAGCCAAACTTTTAACTGCGATGCGTTAAAGCATTTGGCTGCAGTGTAAAATAACACCACACACAAAGGATAAACTACTAAGCTCCAGTGCACACCCAATACACTAAGCGCCTCGTAACTTGGGGTCCACGGTGACAGTGTAAGGCGAAGTAGTAATGCAGCCACCAGCGCTTTAATTGGCCAATGTGGCATAGGCACCCGATAGCGGTTTATTAACACGCTAATAAGTAAAACTTGAATAGCCAGTGCAATGGTTAGCCCGCTGTCATTTAATAACATAGTGATAGCAAGCGTGATGTTGGCATTTGCCCCCACCCAATATGTAAAGCGCTGAAAAAGCGTTGCGCCACCTATTTCGCACCTAATTAAAATGGCGCTACTTGTAAGTAGTATCACTGCCCACAATGGATAGGCTGCGGCCAACGCATGGTTTGGGATTATAGCGTATAAGGTGGCAATCATTATAAATACGCTAAACGAGGCGGTAATATGAAAAGCCAATCGTTTAGGCTGCCACTTTATACCAAAATAAAGCCCATATACGCTGAGCGCTAACCCTAAAAAGATAGCGCCACCATATTGGTGCCTAAATATAAATAGCGAGTCAGAATAATCAGCATAATAAGAAGGCGTGCTTAATAGCCAGAGTACTGCTATTAACATCGCCACCCCTTGCCATAAATCCCAGCGGCTATTTTTAAGCACTAAAAACAGCAATGTTAATATGCTAAACGCATTTATTATTTGCCACTGTAAGTAGTTAGTACTATCAAAAAGCATAGCCAGTAACAAAGGGACAATACAGGCAAGCATTAAAGGGTTACTAGGGAGTGCGCTTATTAGGCGCTTTAAACTATGTGGGCGAGTTTCAACCACCGCAAGTTTTAACCCCAAGCGTGGCACGGCAATTAAACCAATAACACTTAATAGCCCATACGTGCCCATAAGCCAAATGGTGCTGCTGTTAGCTAAAGTAAAGCCAACAACATACCAGCTAAAATGCCCCGCCCAAAGTAAATACCACAGCCATGCACGCTGTACTTTATACGCGACCAGCGCAGCAGATAAGCTCACAAACCCAATGTACATATAAAGCGCAAATAAATTATTGCTGCCAGTGTTAATCAGCACGGGGACACAATAAGCACCAATAATACCTAGTACGGCTAATACTGGGCCAAGCATTATTGCCATAGCGCTCGCACTTATGGCAATAACCCCAAGGACAACAAATGCTGTTAAAGGGCTGATCATGTTATAGCTGCTATACGCTAATAAGGTCAGTGCAAAGCACGTAATAACCCCCCCACTGGCAAGCGCTGCAGGTATATAGTTATTAAACCCTTCAAATACACTATTTTTGTAATGCATATAAGCTGCGGCTGCAATTAAGCCTCCACCAAATACACCGCCTAGGGTTAATCGCATTGCAGGAGAGAGCAACCCGGCTTCTAAACTGTACTTTGCTAAAAATATACCGCCTAGCGCCAATGCGATTGCGCCTATCCAGGTCATCCAGTTTTGCTCAAAGTCGCTACGCAGTTTTTCAAAAAAAGAAGTGAAAAGTGTGGGTTTGAGATTTTTACTGCCTTGCTTATGTTTACTGGCAGAAGCATTAGCGGGAGGCTTTATTGCTGAAGCTGGCGTTTTTACCTGCCCACGAGGCTGACTTGGCTGATTGGATTGATTAGGACTAACTTGATTAAAAGTCGCCTCATTGCTATTTGTTTGAGCCGTGTATGCATGTTCAGCTGTGGAGCAATCGGTGCTTTTATCGGCGTCTTCAGCGTGGCTTTGTGCGTTGTTAGCTAATTCTAAACTAAGTACTTTTGCTTTTAATTGGGTAATTTCTTGCTTTAAATTACTAAGTTGTGCAATTGCTACAATACCGCAAATAGCACCGGCCATTATTGCAAATGCAAATAAACCCACTATTCCTAAAAACTCATCCATGGCACGCTCTTTTTATTTATTATGTTATGAGTGTACCTAAAATTATTAAAAGTTATAGCACTCTGCTTATATATGGGTTTATTTAATGTAAACAAAATCACGCTACAGCTAGGCAAAAAAAAGCCCCAAACAATAAAGCTTAGGGCTTTTACTTTCTAGAACGTGTTACATGTTACTTATTCTACGCTGTCTGTAATTGTCCGCGTTACACTCATTTTAAAGCCTGAACTGGTTGTCTCATCGTGCTCTAAAATTAAGATATAGTTACCTTCTTCGGTAAAATCTATATCGCTTTGTTGAATTAACACTATTTGTTGGCCGTTATCTTCGTATACGGCATACACGGTGTAAGCTTCATCATCTACATCAATTTCTTCTTGATCGTATCTATCTAAGCCATCAATTACATTGGTGGCGTCATCAACAGTTTCACCATTTAAGGTAAAGTACACGTCAACTTCGCTTACTGTTTGCCCTGCGTAGCTTTCAATTAGGTTAACAACCGAAATAGTATGGCTGTAGCTGCTAGGTGTTAGGTTTTCCTCAACGCTCATCATGCGTAAACCATTATCGACATCGTTGTAAAAAACGCCTACCGCACTTTGCTCGCGCTCTAGGGTCATTAAAAAGTTATCGGCAAGCTTAGTGCCCTCTTCGTCGTACATTGCAACGCTGTAACTATTTGGCGAAAGCTCAATGTAATCGGTGTAGGTATCGCTTGCTACCGTATTGGTATCGTTAACTGTGGTGCCACGGGTCGTGCTAAAGCTAACTGGCGAGTAATCGTCAACGGTATTTATAAAGCGCAATTGGCCTAACGCTGATTGGTGCTTTAGCGCTGTAACATAGTTATTGTCAGTCACAATATCGAGCGTGATACCGTTTTCTTCTGTTGCATAGCTTGGGCGGATCATGGCTACGTAGCTTTCTTCATCGTAAAAATAAACCGACTCCGACTCATACACTACATCAGTGCTACCTGCCTCAGTGATATAAATTGTGTAGTAACCCTCATCAAGGGTTTGTAAATCTAGTTCACTTAAATACTGTGTTGATGTAAATAGTTCAGCACTTTCAAATACGCCATCATCGGTTGCTAGGTAAATATCGTAGCTAGTGTCTTCACTGGTGATATTGTAAAAACCTAAGTTAAACTCATCTGTATCACTTGAAATGGGCACACTTAGCTCTGTGAACGTAGGTTCGTCAAAGTTACCGCTCATTACAATTAGTTCGGTTTTGTCACCTTTGATTGATACTTCTTGTTCGCTAATTGTAATGTAGCTGTCGTTTGCATCTAAGTATTCAAAGCTTAAATCGTAAGTGCCGGTGCTGTAATTATGACGCGTGGTTACATCAGCAAAATCAGTGCCTGAGCGCTCAGTTTCGTCTACAAATAAACGCGTATATGGGCTGTTATATGAGCCGTTATATAATTGTACGTAGCCTGTATCACTTGAGCCGTCGCTGCCGCCACAACCAACTAAAATAGACATTAAACTTAGAGGTAAAGCAGCTTTCAACAGAGAGTTGGTCATTAAAGTTTCCTTATTATTAAAATCACTATTATGACTTCTTTGCTGCATTTTAATTTCATAGTTTACAAAGTATTACCCTCGCTGACAGTTCTTTACGAAAACGTTTAAAAGTGTAATAAATGTGCAAATAAAAAGGATATTTGCGTAGAAAGCTTAAGGGGCTATTTTATATTGATCTCGGCCATTATTTTTAGCAACGTATAAAGCCATGTCTGCCCGCTTCATTACCTTGTCGAGGGGCTCGTTAGCGCTTTGCAGCGCCATACCAATACTTACGGTAAGCTGTTTGACCTGTTTAACTTTAATATTGTGTGCAATGTCTATTAGTTGCCCACAAAATTCAGCCGCTTGGCTTATATTACCGGTAGGCAAATAGCCACCAAATTCCTCACCACCGAGGCGCGCAAATTTAGCGTTATTAACAAACACACGATTATATTTAGTGGCTAGCTGCTGTAGCACTAAGTCACCTTCATCGTGTCCAAACTCATCATTAATAGCCTTAAAATGATCAATATCTATAATTAAAATAACGTAAGGCGTACTAGGGGCAGTTTTAACATGCCGATAAAAATAACGCCTATTATGTACTTGTGTTAAGTCATCAGTAATTAGTTCGCGCGCTAAACGGTTATGAATACTTTGCACAAAGCGCATGGTTTTAAATAAGCCATAGGCGGTAAAAACCATTCCCATGGTTCTGCATAAGTCTTCAAAATAAACACTCATCCAATAGGGCTGCACAACTAATTCATCTATTACATCGGCCGTTGTGCCCATACTCCATAGCAATAAACCCAATGTAGAAAAAACATACGCTTGTTTTGAAAGCTCAGAGCATTGCACTATCCAAAATAAAAATACGAGCACGATGAGATTGCAAAAGTCGGTAGTAAAACCGTACACGTTATTTTGCACATCTAAAGGGGGGAAAGTATTTAAAGCATAAAGTGAGAAAACAATAATGTAGAGCAGTAACGCTATACTTACCGCCTTATTTATCCAACTCATTTTATAAAAGTTAGACAGCCTAACGGTAAGTTTTACAGTTTCAATCATAGGGTGGCGCTTTTTAATGCGTTATTAACAAACTATAGCACACCAGAAAAAACCGCTATAAAAGGTTAACTTACCCTGTACTTGCAGGGTTATTTCACCACCTTGAATACAAAGAGTTGAGCAAAGCAGACACAAATACAATGCAAAGCTAAAAACCCACATTTGCATTAGTGTCCACACAGTTTTAGTCGCGCTGAGCAGCTTACTTATAACAACTAAGTATAAAACTATATTAAAGTGCTAAGGCCCCATAAAGCTAATATTAAAATAGTAATAGCAATCATTGCTTTAGTTTTGTGTTTACTGATTATTTGCTCGGCTTTATTACCTGCGTAATATACAACAACGGCTAAACTAAAATAGCGAATTGAACGAGCAATACCTGAGGCTAATAAAAACAAACCAATAGAGTATTTTGTAGCCCCAGCGGCAAGCATCGCAATTTGAAACGGAATGGGCACAATTCCCAGCGTCATTACAAACCAAAAACCTTGGCTTTGCATTTGCTGCTTAACATTTTCAAATTGCTCTTGGCTTGAAAACATTTCAATAACCCAGTCACCTATAGCGTCAAATAGGTAATAACCCAGCGCATAACCAAATAAAGCACCAATCACGCACCCAACTGTTGCCATAAGCGCTATTAACCAAAGCTTTTCACGACGTGCTTGCATAAGAGGCACAAGCACTGCTTCAAGCGGAATAGGGACTATCGTAGATTCTAAAAACGACGCTACGGTAATGCCTGTTAGCATATGTTTAGAATCTATAAAGTGCCGTGTTTTTTCTTTTAGTTTTTTTTGAATAGCCATGTAAATCCCTTAATAATTTGCCATTGTAAGCACAGTGTATAGTAAGAGTATTAAGGTACGCTTAAGCATAAAAAAGCCCGTTATAAAACGGGCTATTATCCATTGTTGTGCGCTATTTAAATGGTTGAGTTATATACGTCAAACTGCATTTGCATAACGCTAGACTGCTCACCTTCAACTAAAGCAATAACACGCGTTTCTCGGCCTTGTAGCTCTGTCGGAATTTTTTTAGTTTCGATAAACGTTTGTTGCGAAATTTGCTCTTCGCTCACATTAAGCGCAAGCAGTGCTGATTTAACCGTTTCAATACGTTTTAACGCTAGCTTTCGGTTGTATTCAAGTGAGCCCTTTTTACTGGTATCGCCTATTAAAATAACACTCAGTAGTGGTGAATTTTCAATAGAGCGAGCAAACTCGGCTACTTTTTGCTTTGCATCAGTAGTAAGTGCATGCTTATCAAATTCAAAGTTAATTACCACCCCACGAGTTGTGCTTATGTTTTCCTCAAGCGGGCAACCGTCGTTATCTGTTACCGCTTTAAAGGGCGTGTCTGCACATTTATCGCGCTCGTTAATAACCCCATCTTGGTCTTGATCAAGCAAATCATTAGACTGTAATTTTTGCTCGTACGGACCTGGCTCAGTAGCACAGGCTGTTAAAAGTAAAGCGGCACTTAATAAAGCTATTTTTTTCATTATTATCTATCTCCAAGCTGCCAAGCATCTGGCTTATCTACTTTTAAGGCACTTACTAAACGACCCGTTGCATTAATTAGTCTGTAGCTGGCAATACGTTGATCATACGCTGATTCAATATAGTTTCTTCTTGCTGTGAATAATTCAATTTGCGAATCAAGTACATCTAATAGTGAACGCCGCCCTAAGCCAAATTGTCTTTCGTAACCTTGTTGTGCCACTTCAGCATAACCAACGTTTTCCTGATAAAACTTCTTTTGCTCGTCTAAAAACACATAAGCATTCCACGCAAAGCTCGTTGCTTCTTTTACTTGTCTATGTGTTGAGTCTTTTACAGCTACAGCTTCTTGATAGCGCCATTTTGCGGCATCAGTATTTGCATTTGTTTTACCGCCGCTGTATAAATCGTAACTCATAGTTAGCATTATACGGCCATTGTCATCTCGCCCAGGCGATCCTGATATATCTCGGTTATCTGCAACATCAAGCTCTAAACTCACTTTAGGCCAGTAACCGCTTTTTTCACGTTGTATTTGCTTATTCGCCGCTTGAATATCGTAAATAGCGGCAGCAATCTCAGGATGTGCGCTTTTTGCAATTCTCATCGCCTCTTCTAAAGAGTCAGGTAGGTAATGTGCATCCGCTTTAGGGATAACGAGATCCTCAGGATACTTGCCTACTAAATCATAATAATTTGCTTGTATGTCTAATAAATTATTTTTAGCTGCTAGATAACCAGACTGCGATGTTGCTAAACGTGATTGCACTTGAGCTACATCGGCATCACTTGATAAACCACGTTGGTGGCGCTGCTCAATATCACTTAAAATCTTTTTATGTATTTCGATATTTTTTTCAGACAATTCAATTAATTCAATTGCTTTTAATAAATCTAAATAGACTTGAACAACTTCAAGGCTGATATTTTCTGCCTCAGAAATTAAACCAAGCTGATCGGCCCGCGCTTCATTATCTAAACGCGCTACCTCAGAAGAAGTGCTAAAACCATCAAACAGCATTTGCGTTATTTTTAAGCCCAGTTCACGGCGGTCTAGTTCTGTGTCAAATTCGCTGCCCGATTTAAAATTCACATGCTCATAGCCATAGGCCGCATATAAACGTATTTGAGGTAAGTATTCACTAAATGCACTGCGTTTATCACGATACTTAGCTTCAAAGCTCGCATACTTTTGCATTAAGCGAGGGTTTGTATTTAATGTTTCTGCTACCGACTGCTCTAATGTAAGAGCACTTGCATACCCCGGTGTTAAAGCTAAAACAGAGAGTAATCCTATAATTCGCATTTAATATTCCTATTATGGTTCACGCATGGCATTTGCCTTTGCTCTTAGCAAAGGTTTTAACCAGTAATCTAAAACAGTTTTTTTCCCAGTAATTATATCTACCTGAGTTTGCATACCCGGTATGATAGGCTGCTGAGCAATCTGACTTACGGTGGTTTTTATAAAAGCTTGGTAATAAGCGGTGCCGTCTTCTAAATATTGAGCATCGGCGCTGATATAAGTAACCTCGCCTTCCAATCCGCCATAAATCACAAAATCATATGCAGTAAATTTTACCTTTGCAGGCATACCCACTCTTATAAAGCCAATGTCCTTAGGCTGTACTTTGGTATCAATTAAGAGCTGATCATTTTGAGGGACAATCTCCATCATAACTTCACCAGGGTCGATGACACTGCCGATAGAACGCGAGACTATATTTTTAACCGTTCCTCTTACAGGCGCTCTTACCTGTGCTTTTAACAGCCTGTCCTCAAGCGCTTTACTACTTTGTGAAATTTTGGCAAGTTCATTACTCACTTCATCTAACTGATTTTGTGTATCGGCTAAATAATCAAATACAATCGCTTTGCGTTCTTCAAGTACCTGGCTTTTGGCTGCTCTAAGCTGCTGTAGCAGTGCCGTAGCTTGGTTTAGTTCACCTTTCATTGCAATTTCATCGCGTTGTAGCTTAACCAGTTCCATTTCAGCAACGGCTCCAGCATCTACTGCGCTTTGCGTTAACTCTACCTCTCTACTCGTAAGCTTTAAGCTTTGTTTTAACGCTGAAATATTAGCCAGTTGTTCATTACTTGCCTGCTCTTGTTGCAATAAGCTTTGCGTACGCTGCTGTAATTGTGACTCGAGCTGAGTTAAACGAGATGTGTAAGTGTTATAGGCTTGCCTATATACTTCTGGCGACACGCCTTTTCGTGGTATTTCTAGGCGCTGAATTGTGGCTCCAAAACTACTTTTATCATCAAGTTCAACACTTTTAAGCTCTGTTAACAGGCGGTTACGCCTAGCAAGTAAAGACTCTCGCTCTTGGCTTGATTCAGCAAATGCTGCGGCAAAGCGAGTTTCATCAATTAAAAGCAATGGGTCGCCCACTTCAACTAACTGTCCCTCATGTACAAGTACTTCTTTTAATATGCCACCGTCGAGGTTTTCTATTGTTTGTACACGCTGAACAGGAATAACAGTGCCTTGTCCAATAATTACCTCTTCTAGCTTAGCAAACTTGGCCCACAAAACGACTAAAAACAGCAAAATAAAAACAATAATAACCAACCGCTTAGCTTGCTTTGCAGCTTGCAGCTGCCCCATATATAAATCAGCCATTATTTAGACACGCTCCCACTATTGGCATTACTTACTCGCGTCACTTTTTTACTCACCAGTTTTACGCCGCCCGATACTTTTTCGCTAAATAATGATTTGGGGGTTTCTATACTTTTTAATCGGCCATGGTCTATAACAAAAATCCTGTCACATATTGAGAGCATCTCTTTGCGGTGGCTAGAAATAACCACAGTTTCTGTACGCTCTTTTAAAGTTTTAATTAATAGTTTTTCATGCCCTTCATCCATAGCTGAGGAAGGCTCATCTAATAGGAGTAATGAATTATCACTTTGTAATATTGCGCGAGCAATGCAAACAGCTTGTCGTTGTCCTCCAGATAAAAATCGGCCGAATTCGCCTACTTGCGTTTCAAGTCCCGACTCTAAGCGATCAATAAAGCGACTCACACCTGATTGCACAAGCGCTTTTGTCAGCTCCGTTGGGTTGATGTTTTGAGCGCCTAACGTGATATTCTCAAGCACAGTGCCATAAAATAGGCTTGGGCTTTGTGCTACCCAGCCGCTTTGTCTACGTAACGCACTTAAAGACCAGTGTTTTATGTCAATGTCATCTATTAGTAGTTGCCCAGACGTTGCTTTGTATTGACCTGCAATAATAGCCAGTAAGGTAGACTTACCTGACCCTGCTCGTCCATATAAGCCTATTTTTTCACCTGGCTTTATTTCAAAATTAATATTATGAATAGCTTCGAGCTCTTGCTCATGGTACTGAAAACTTAAATAACGCGCTGTAATATTGCCATTTAAAGAAGCATCAATTGTACTTTCGCCACTTTGCTGCTCTTGCTCTAATGCCATTATATTTTTAACTGACTCAATAGCTGTTTGCGTTTGTTTGTACTTTAAAACAAGCCCAGCCAACGAAGATATAGACCCCGATGCTCGACCACTTAACATAACAATAGCAATCAGTGCGCCCATACTAATGTCACCATTACTTATTAAGTAAACACCAAATACAATTAAGCCTATGCTAGTAAATTGACTTAAGCTTGCCACGGTATGTGTAAGCGTTGTAGCACTATGGCGAGACTTGTTCTGCCAATCAACCATTTGAGCGAGTGTTTGCTCAAGCTTTTGCTGCGCATTTGCCTGGCCGTTCATCTGTTTTAATTCAACAAGTTGGTTTAAGTTTTCAATTAAATACGCTTGGCGCTGAGTTGATAACTTAGAGGCTTGCTCTACGCTTTCATTTAATTTAGCTTGTAATACAATACTTGTAATAATAACAATGCTGAGCACAGCAACAGGGATGAGTACAATCAACCCCCCAAGCCAAAATATCAATGCTAAAAACAATAAGGTGAAAGGTAAATCAATAACAGAAACCAATGTGGCAGAAGTAATAAACTCCCTTACACTGTCAAAGTCTTGCACTTGTTTGGCGTAGGCACCTGCAGAGGCTGGGCGTTGCTCAAGCCTCATACCGAGTACTTTAGCGTACAACATACTGCTAATACGTAAATCTATTTGCCTGCCTGCGGCATCAGTTAAATGCCCTCTTGCTTGCTTTAACAACCAGTCAAAAATAATCGCTATTGTGGCACCCGTTGCTAATACCCATAAGGTATCTAACGCTGCATTGGGTACAACACGGTCATACACATTCATAGTAAATAGTGGCACTACTAATGCGAGTAAATTTACCGTTAGTGACGCCAATAATAATGAGTTATAAAATGGTTTTACCTGATCCCACGCAGGCCTTAGCCAACCGGGGATACGGGTATGGAGTTTTTCTGAGCGCTCATCGGTTACATCTTCGTGAGAGAGATACCAAATTAACTCTTTATCAATATCAGTTAACTGCTTTGGTTCCGCTCCATCTTGCGAGCTAAATGTACTTTGTCCCTTACTCTCAAAAAACCAAAAATAGCCATCTTTATCGAGTACCAAAGCTGGATAAGCATAATGCTTAGGCGCAGTTTGCTGCTGAGCGCTCACATTAATATTACTCAATGCTTGTTCTAAATGATGCGCCGAAAATTCATTGCTAGGCAAACCAAGTAACAAGTTATCGCTTTGATGGCGTAAATGCAGGGCATCAGCAATGTGCTTGCCCAGTGCCTGCATTTGTTCTCGTTTTAAATTTAACTTCATACGTTTTGATCGCCGTCTAGGCTTTCATTCATACTTTGAGCAAAAGCAGTGTCGCTGCCACTTGAGCCCTCACTATATGATTGAGCTTGAGCGCCGCTTGAGCTTGAAGTGTTACTTGCTGAAGCTGAAATTGTCACATCCACCTCTTCGGTGGGAGCTTGTTGAGTCTCACCGTTAAGTGTAGAAAACGCATTGAGCGTTAGCGTGAAGCTATCACCTGCATCGGCGTCAATAATTTCGAGAGCTTCAATATCAGCAATATCAACGGTCCACGTATCACCTACTTTTTCTCCAAAGTTAAAGCTGTATCCATCAGGTAAGCCGGTAATTTCAATATAGCCGGTTTCATCTGCTGCAGGGTTTTGCAAGTCTGCATCTAAGTTTAGGGCAATATTGTTGGTTGAATTACTTGTAACATCATTTGCGGCAGTCCATACAGGCGCATCAGCTTGAGGCTCTAACTCAATAATAAACTCTGATGATTGTGTATCACCCACACTTGTTACTGTTTCGCCATTAATTTCTGCGCTATCAACTGTTGCTACATCGACACTCATGTTCAATGTACCAAACGCAAGACCACCGGCATTAAAGTCAAAGTTTTCTATTGAACTGCTATCGCTTGTAATTGTTGCGCTAAAGCCGCCATTACCATCACTGGTAAAGAATACAGTTTCACTCCCAATAGTAATAAACGCTTCGCCGTCAATATACTCAAGAGCACTACTGTCCGAATCGGCTGCTATATTAACCGTTAACTGAATTGTCTCTGAGCCATCAGCCTCTTCACTAAATGCTTCAAGGTCAATAGTTATAGTGTCATCTTCTTGCCCGTCGTAGCTTTCAAACGGCTGCTTAGAAAAATCCAATGCGTCGGCTTCTGGGTTTACTACAACCATAAACGAGGCTGAGGTTTGTACAATTTCACCAGGTGATTCGTCTTGTGTTAGCGCATTTAGGGTTAATTCAAACTCACCACTAAAATCAAGCGGCGGTACAATAATTAAACCAGCTAATTGCTCTGCAGTTACGGTCCAGCTTGTGGTGTCTTCACCATTAAAGGTGCCACCGTCTTTACCGTTATTAACAAGTAAATTACCATCAGCGTCTTTTAGTACGGCATCTTTTGGTACGCCCGAAATAGTAATTGATATAGTTTCAGAGCCATCATCATCTTTTAGAAGCGCGCTTAAGCCTGCTAATGCTATATCGGCATCTTCGCTCCCTTGTGCATCTGCCACTGCTAATACGGCTTCATCGGTTACCGCCTCTACTGCAATACTAATTGTATTAGTAACTTGCGTTGTAGCTGTAGCTGTACCTGTACTTAATTGTGCGGTATCAACTATGGTTGCCGTTATTTGAATATCAATATCAGTTCCTGATTGGTCCTCAATTGGCTCAACGCCAATACCTGCAAGCGCAGCGGCAAACTCTGCTTCTGTCCCGTTATAGGTGTATGTGTTATCGCCGTTGTCGGTAAACATATTATTAGGGTCATATAGCCCCACACCGTCCGGTAAAGTAATAGTAATAGGCTGACTGAAATCAACCTCTTCAACTCCCCCATTTTGCTGAGGGTTTGAATCATCATCCACTTGGTTTAAATCGGTTAATGCTAACGTTAAGCCAAGCGCTGTAGTGCGGTTATCTTCTTTAATTTTGTTAATAGCAGCGCTAAACTCACCACCGTCGGCGACAGGGGTTACATCTATTTCTAAAGATTGAGTGTCATCAATATACTCATCACCACTATCATCATCTACTGCAATAATGGTTACCGGAATGATTAATTGCCCTGAGTAGTCATCGCCTGCACTAGTAAAGCTTAAGTTGCCAAGCGACTCTTCTGGAATAATATACTCAGCAACTTCACCGTCATCCCCAGGGATTGCGATAACACCATCACCTTCAATAATAAGACCTTCAGGTAAGCTGTCTGCACTTATATAAACAGTCACGGTGTCGTTTTCATCATCAGTCAAGCTGGTATTAATATGGCCTGTAAAATCAACAACTTCATCTTCTACAGCATCAACCACTGAAATTTGTAATTGCCCTACTTCAGAAGCTTCTGAGCTGCTCCCTTCACCTGTTACACTAAAGTTAACGGTAAAGTTGTCACTTAATAATACGGCGTGACTGCCATCGGCTACGCGCGCTTTAACAGTAACATCTATATCACCCGTAGAGTTTTGCGCTTCTAAGGTCACATCAGCAAGTAAGTCACTAATTACATCTTGTACTGTGTCACTTGTACCTGCATCAATAGGTATAATCCAACGGCCAGAGCCATCTGGGTACGCCCCATTTGGATGAAGCACCTCTATATTTACGCCATCAGGGAGTATTATTTCTATATGAGTAATAACCTCAGAGCCATCAATATCTTCTTCTGTAAAGCTAACAGCACCTGATAAGCTCATTGTTCTGCTTGAGCTCGTTATTGTTTCATCGGTTGCTTCAAGGCGGGTAACAGCACCACTATTATCGCGCTCGGCACTGCTTTGGGTATCGACTTGCCCGTTTACGGTTACTGTAACTTGACTACTAATGTCTTCACTTACACTGCCTACATCAGATGTATCGGTCACGGTATAAAGTACATCTACAGTAAGCGTGCCTGAGAAATCCTCATCAGGCAGTAAACGCACTCTATCGCTGGCTAAAACATCCTCAAGTGTTGGGTATTCGTCATTAATTAAATCAGCTAAATCATACCCGCTACCTACACTCACTTCGTTGCCATCAACATACAAGGTAGTGTTTGCTGGTATGCCTGTAATTACGGCACCTGTTATTGTTTCTGACCCGTCGCTGTCGATTAAATCGGGATTAAAGTTAAGTGCAATGCGTGTATCTTCATTACCCTCAGACGTTGTTGCTAGGCTTTGCGTATTATTGTCGATTGTTGGGTTAAAGTTTGTGGTTACAGCAATGTTGTAATCATTAGTATCACCATCAGCTTCTGTTGGAACTACTTTAATATTAAAGTTAACTTCACCACTAAAGTCATCAACAGGCGCTAAATAGTAATTCTCCATCTCTGCAGCCGTTAAGCTGTACATTGGCTTGCCGTTAGCATCAGTACCAACAATTGGTAAATCTGCTGGGTCGCCGTTTACATCAACTAGCATTACCGAGTCTGGTAAGTCAGAAATAACTAAGCTAATTGCTTCTGACTGATCCACATCAGAGGTCACAATTAAAAAGTCTAAACGTAGGTTAGTATCTTCCGTACCTTGGGTGTTTTGCAGCGTAAAGTTGTTTTCATCTACCTCTGCAAATGCCCAGTTATCATTGCTATTTTCTTCATCTAGCTCTGGCGGATCTATTTTACCTATAACAGTTAATTGTAGAGTATCTGGCTGTGTACGTGCTTCTTCACCGGTGCTGGTTTCTGTTGCTATGGCTGTAACCGTAATGTCAAATGTAGCATCGGTTGCACGACTGGCATCTTCTTTTTGTTTTAAGAATATGTTCCCTGCTTGCAGCTCTGTATCACTTACTAGCCAATTTCCATCTGTATCTTGAGTTAATACATTTCCATTTTCATCTACGAGCTCAAAACCTTCTGGTAATTCAACTTCAAAACGAAGTGTTTCTGAGCCATCTTCATCTACAAGTAAACCACTAAATAAATCGATAGCTGGGGTGAGCGTATCTTCATCTACGGTTTGGTTTCGCACAAATAAGCGAGGTTCATCAGCAACAGGGGTTATTTTAACCTCTACCTCTCGCGTGATTGATGATGCACTATCATCATTTTCAGCTTCAGTAGCAACTGCAGTAATATCAAAAGTAAACGTGCCTGCTACATGCTCTTCGCCAATTGCAGTTAAGCTTTGTGCCTCTGCTGCGGTTATTTCATCACCGTTTGATAGTTCACGGCCATCGGCACTAACAATTAAGCCCTCTTGTATATTATTAATTATATAAGTGAGTGTTTCTGAACCATCTGTATCTTGCAGTGAAGCGCCAATATTAATAGTAGCTTCGGTATCTTCTGCTGTTGTGTAACTGTAATCGTTTGTGCCATCCCAATCAGGGGTGTCGGCCACTGACTCAACGGCAATAGTATCACTAGCCGACAACTCTCTAGAGGCACTGCCGATGCCAATTGTCGCCTCTATATTTACAGTTACAGATTGGGTTTCATCTGAACTATTTTGCGCAGGTTGAAAAAATAAGTCACTTATTGTCACTGTATCATCAGCGTTAATTGTAATCGTATCGCCAGTGAATACATAGTAGCCATCAACAATCGAAACGTTAGCGTTATCCGTTGCTAAAGCGTCATTGAGGTAAAGTTCACCGCCTTGTAAAGAGGCAACTTCTATTCTAATTTCACTCACTGTTTCGTTTTGATCTATGTCTCCCCGGTCAATACTTATTGTGATTTGGCTACGCGCTGAGTTTACAATGCCATTATCATCAGTTGCATCTTCACGGATATTTTGTGCTGTTACGCTCATCGAACCTTCAGCATCACTAGTGGTCAGTTCGATAATCGAACCTGTCACTTCATCACCATCATTATCTATGACGTTGTAAGTAATTTGTTCATTAAAATCAACACTTGCTGTTTGATCAAATGCAGATGTATCAAATACCACTTTACCACTTTCGTATACTCTCAATGTACCTTGAGTATCGTTACCATTTTCATCTTGCAGAGCCACTTCTTTATAGCTACCGTTGGTATCACTGCCTGAATCAAACGCAGTATATTCAGTACCACCGTAATTAAATGAAGACAGTTTGGCACCATCAGCGCCTGGGTTATTATCATTGCCTACAAAGTCATTGCTGTTTGTGTCTAATAAATCAATAGTCGTGCTTTGCCCCTCGACTAAATTGACTTCAACAGGGTTTGCATCAATTGTTGGTGTATCATCTGTTATTGAAATAGTTACTGACGCGTTATTTGTATCGCCATCAGCATCAACAGCTGTTACATCAAAGCTAATATCCTTCGTATTGGCTCCGTTAGCATCAGGATGTTCTATTGCTGTAAATTGCTCGTAAGTGTAAGAGCCATCAGGATTAAATTTAACGCGTAAAACATCTTCGCCATTTGCTGTAGCGATATACCAGCCATCAGCGTTTTTATCGTTTAATGTAATTGCATTATTTCCATCTGCAGTAACGTAACCTTCGTTGTTAAAGGTTGTTATAAAGTCATCTACAAGCTTAATCTCAATAATCTCGTCAGAGCCTTGGGTAACACTAATTTGCCCTGTTGCCGTTATTGAGTCATTACCTCTAAGGTTAGCTTCATCAACACTTGTAGCTGAGTTAGCTATTACAGGGTCGGTACCGTCGTTTAATGTCACCGTAACATTACTTGTAACTTGTGAACCATCGGTATCTTCTGTGTACACTGGAATCACTATTTGCGGTGCATCTGTGGTATCACCTGTGTGATCTATTGCACCTGAAATTTCGAATGAAATAGCATAGGTGGCAGAGGTTTGTGCATCAACATTCACATCTGGTAAAGTGATTTTAAAGACCTCGGTTGAAGTGCCTTCTAAAATACCTTGTGCGGTACCGTCGCTATTAACTTGCCAAACAATATTTGTGGTGACAGCATTACCGTTTTCATCGAGCGTAGTTTGCGTTAGCTGATTACCATTACTATCAAGCACTGCTGCCCCATCAGTAATACTAACTTGCATGTCCACTACATCATCAAGACCTGCTGTTACTGTAAATGAGGTATCAGTATCAGTATTTGCTTGGCCATCTCCATCTTCGTTATTGTCAGCCACGCTGTTAGGTGTTTCAGAAACATTTAAAGTAATATCATTTTGAGTATGCTCTGCCCCGCCATCATTAACGGTAATGTTTAATGTGGTCGTATTACTGTCCCCATCATTATCGATCACTTCGACTTGCAATGGTACGCCGGTACCTTCTATTGTGTTGTCAAATGGACGGTAAAGCGTAAACTCGTATGTTAAGTTTTGATTACTCGTGCCATTAATGTCGGGTAACGTCGCTACAAAAATTGTTTCTGTACCTTCGCCAGTATTTGCCGTTATCGTTCTTCCATCATCACTTAAAGTGTATACGAGCGCGACACCACCGGCAGTTAAATTTGGTTGTGAATCACTAGAGAATGCTAGCGATGTAATTGTGTCACTGCCAACTGTTGTGCTCACGGTACCTTGCTGAGATACGGTGGTGTTATTAGCGGGGTCTAAACCACTTTCGTCAATGCTAATAGGTGTTTCTGAGGTATCTTCAACTTGAGGCCCACCGCCATCTTGAACGGTTATGGTTACGTTACCCGCACCGCTGATTGCTGTACCATCACTGTCCTCCCCATTAATAGAAAGCGCAAAATCAATATTCTCTCCATTAGGGTTATCAAGGGGTAAGCTTACTGTTGTTTGAACCTTAGCATCTAAATCTTTGCCATTTGCATCTTGCGTTGCACTTACGCTAAAGCGAATAACTTCGCTGCCATTAGCTGAGCCTGTAATTGTTTTTCCGTCTTCACTTAAAACAAAGGTAATAGCAGAGCCTGAACTTGTTAAGTTAAGCGAATCTAAACTTGCAATAGTGTCATCAAAGGTGATTGAATCGGCAACTAATGCATCAGAGCCTGCTACAACATCAAAGGATTTGTTATTCGTGGTAATAACGCCGTAGTCACTTTCAGTGTAGGTGGTTGCTTGGTTAGTAAAACTGCCCGCACTGCCATCTTGTACTGTAAATGTAGCTGTACTGGTAGAGCTACCTACACCGTCGCGATCTGCTATTGTGTATTCAATAGTAAACTGTGGTGAAGGGGTTGAATCACGATTATCTAGTGCGTTAAAGCTCCAAGTGCCATCACTGTTAACCGTTAACGTGCCTTCATCGGTTACTATTATTGCAGGTGTATCGGCTGTTATGTCATCATAGTCAGTGCCATTAAATGTAACGCTTGTAACGGTTGGCTCGCCCTCTACTACACTGTCGTTAATGACTAAGCTACCTGTTGATACTCTACCTGCATCAGTGTCTGCTTCGGTGACTGAAAAGCTGTCGTCACTGCTTTGTGGGGCTGAGTCGGTAATCGTAACGGATGTTGGTACAACGACAAGCTCGGTTGTGCCATCGGCATCTGTTTGCAGCGCATCGACAAAAATATCTGTTAGTAAACTTTCACTTTCATGATCAATGGGGGCATGTAACGTGGTAGTAAGCTCACCGCCAGCAAGCGCCACACTTAACACTAAGTTGCCTTGAGAGTCTTTAACTTCTAACGATAAACCATCATTTGCTAAGGTAACAGTTACAGGGTTTCCATCTACCGTTAAGCCTTCAAGGCCAGATTGATTTGTACTTAATGTAAGGTCAGCGTTATCTATTTCTATTGAACTAGTCGCTGAGCTTGTGCCACCACTTGCAGTATTACTTTCGTTTAATGTTTGGCTATCAAGCGCATCTAATGTGGGTGCGATATCTTGCGCTGTGTTTCCTGCAGAATCGGTAACGGTTGCTGTAATAGTCCACGACTGTGTATCATCAAGCTCAGATACATCTATACCGTTAACAGTCCAAGTTCCACCATTTGCTACTGCTGCAGTCACTATTTCACTAGTAGTGCCATCAAAAATCGTAAGTGTAACGATAGAACCTGGTTCAGCATCGGTTGTACCATTTAACGTGGTTACTTCACCGTCTTTAAATGATCTACTGTTAATGCCGCTTTCACCAGTATCAATATCAATATTAATGGTGGTGTCTTTAGTGAAAGTTGTTGAATTAGTCGCTAAATTGCCCTCAATATCAAGTGCGCTCACTTCTGCGGTAATCTCTCCATCAGCAAGTTCTGATATATCAGTGGCGTTGATTGACCACTCACCCGCGGCATTAATAACTACATTTTCGACTGTGACTTTGTCACCATTTACATCGGTAAAGACCACCGTGGCGGTTTGATTTTCATCAGCCTCTTCTATTACACCGCTTACTACAACATTACCCTGCTCATCAGTATTAACAACGTCATCGCCTGCTGCCATTTCAATGGTGGTTGCTGCGGTTTTATCGTGAATGGCTGTGTCTGTATCGGTTGCGGTATTGCCTGCAACATCACTTACGGTGGCTGTGGCTGTTAATGTACCGTCATCTAGCCCTGATAAATCAGCACCGATAATCGTGTAGGCATTATTAATAACCGTCGCTTCAAAGCTGCGCTCATTACCCGCTGCATCCTTTACAACCACCGTGACTGTTTGGTTATCTTCAACGCCGGTTGTAGTTCCAGTGATTTCAACATTGGTGTTTTCACCATTGCCGTTTATTACGTTGTCACTTGTATCGTTTATATCTACCGTTACGGCAACTGTGGTGTCTTTAGTAAAGCTGGTTTCGTTTGTGGCTAAATTGCCTTCAACATCTAATGCGCTAACACTTGCTGTAATTTCACCATCTGCTAGCGTTGAAATATCCGTAGCCGCTATTTGCCATTCACCATCTGCATCAATAGCTACGTTTTCAACAGTGACTTTGTCTCCGTTCACATCGGTAAAGACAACCGTGGCAGTTTGGCTTGTATCTGCTTCTTCTATTACACCGCTTACTACTACGTTTTCTTGCTCTGCGGTATTAATAAATGCATCATCGCCGGTTGCCACATCAATACTGGTCACAGCTGTTTTATCATGAGTCACTGTATCTGTATCTGTTGCGTTATTGCCTGCTATATCACTTACCGTAGCTGTAGCGCTGAGCGTACCATCATCTAGGCTACTGGCATCAATCGGATCGGTAACGTATTCGCCGTTTTGCACAAGCGCCGTGGTTTCAACTTGGTTTGTGCCATCACTGATGATCACCGTCACGGTTTGGCCATCTTCTACATCGGTTACTGTACCGCGCACGACCATGGCGGCGCTTTCGCCGTTGCCATTAATCACGCCGTCGGCGGTTTTATCAATGCTGGTTGTAATAACTGCGGTGTTATCAAGCTCGACTGCATCTTGTGCTGAAATTGGATTGCCTGCCACATCGGATACGCTGGCTGTGGCAGTGAGTGTGCCATCGTTTAGTGCGCTTGCATCAATCGGATCGGTAACGTATTCGCCGTTTTGTACAAGCGCCGTGGTTTCAACTTGGTTTGTGCCATCACTGATGATCACCGTCACGGTTTGACCGTCTTCTACATCGCTCACCGTGCCGCGCACGACCATGGCGGCGCTTTCACCGTTGCCATTAATCACGCCATCGGCGGTTTTATCAATACTAGTTGTGATCGCTGCGGTGTTATCAAGTTCGACGCTATCTTGCGCGTTTACAGGGTTACCTGCCACATCGGATACGCTGGCTGTGGCGGTGAGTGTGCCATCGTTTAGTGCGCTTGCATCAATCGGATCGGTGACGTATTCGCCGTTTTGTACAAGTGCCGTGGTTTCAACTTGGTTTGTGCCATCACTGATGATCACCGTCACGGTTTGGCCGTCTTCCACATCAGTCACAGTACCACGCACGACCATAGCGGCGCTTTCGCCGTTGCCATTAATCACGCCGTCGGCGGTTTTATCAATGCTGGTTGTGATCGCTGCGGTGTTATCAAGTTCAACTGTATCCTCAGCTGTAACAGGGTTACCTGCCACATCGGATACGCTGGCGGTAGCAGTGAGTGTGCCGTCGTTTAGTGCGCTTGCATCAATCGGATCAGTAACATACTCGCCATTTTGAACGGTTGCTTGAACTTCAATTGGCGCGTTTATACCATCGCTCAAAGTGATGGTAACAGTTTGGCCGTCTTCAACATCAGTCACTGTGCCACGTATAACCATGGCGGCGCTTTCGCCGTTGCCATTAATCACGCCGTCGGCTGTTTTATCAATGCTGGTTGTAATAACTGCTGTGTTATCAAGCTCAACTGCATCTTGTGCTGAAATTGGATTGCCAGCCACATCAGACACGCTAGCTGTGGCGGTGAGTGTCCCGTCGTTTAATGCGCTTGCATCAATCGGATCGGTAACGTATTCGCCGTTTTGCACAAGCGCTGTGGTTTCAACTTGGTTTGTGCCATCACTGATGATCACCGTCACGGTTTGACCGTCTTCTACATCGCTCACCGTGCCGCGCACGACCATAGCGGCGCTTTCGCCATTACCATTAATCACGCCGTCGGCGGTTTTATCAATACTAGTTGTGATCGCTGCGGTGTTATCAAGTTCTACGCTATCTTGCGCGTTTACAGGGTTACCTGCCACATCGGATACGCTGGCTGTGGCGGTGAGTGTGCCATCGTTTAGTGCGCTTGCATCAATCGGATCGGTGACGTATTCGCCGTTTTGTACAAGTGCCGTGGTTTCAACTTGGTTTGTGCCATCACTGATGATCACCGTCACGGTTTGGCCGTCTTCCACATCAGTCACAGTACCACGCACGACCATAGCGGCGCTTTCGCCGTTGCCATTAATCACGCCGTCGGCGGTTTTATCAATGCTGGTTGTGATCGCTGCGGTGTTATCAAGTTCAACTGTACCCTCAGCTGTAACAGGGTTACCTGCCACATCGGATACGCTGGCGGTAGCAGTGAGTGTGCCGTCGTTTAGTGCACTTGCATCAATCGGATCAGTAACATACTCGTCATTTTGAACGGTTGCTTGAACTTCAATTGGCGCGTTTATACCATCGCTCAAAGTGATGGTAACAGTTTGGCCGTCTTCAACATCAGTCACTGTGCCACGTATAACCATGGCGGCGCTTTCGCCGTTGCCATTAATCACGCCGTCGGCTGTTTTATCAATGCTGGTTGTAATAACTGCTGTGTTATCAAGCTCAACTGCATCTTGTGCTGAAATTGGATTGCCAGCCACATCAGACACGCTAGCTGTGGCGGTGAGTGTCCCGTCGTTTAATGCGCTTGCATCAATCGGATCGGTAACGTATTCGCCGTTTTGCACAAGCGCTGTGGTTTCAACTTGGTTTGTGCCATCACTGATGATCACCGTCACGGTTTGACCGTCTTCTACATCGCTCACCGTGCCGCGCACGACCATAGCGGCGCTTTCGCCATTACCATTAATCACGCCGTCGGCGGTTTTATCAATACTAGTTGTGATCGCTGCGGTGTTATCAAGTTCTACGCTATCTTGCGCGTTTACAGGGTTACCTGCCACATCGGATACGCTGGCTGTGGCGGTGAGTGTGCCATCGTTTAGTGCGCTTGCGTCAATCGGGTCGGTAACGTATTCGCCGTTTTGTACAAGTGCCGTGGTTTCAACTTGGTTTGTGCCATCACTGATGATCACCGTCACGGTTTGACCATCTTCAACATCAGTCACTGTGCCACGTATAACCATGGCGGCGCTTTCGCCGTTGCCGTTAATCACGCCGTCGGCTGTTTTATCAATACTAGTTGTGATCACTGCGGTGTTATCAAGTTCTACGCTATCTTGCGCATTTACAGGGTTACCTGCCACATCGGATACGCTGGCGGTAGCGGTGAGTGTGCCATCGTTTAATGCGCTTGCATCAATCGGATCAGTAACATACTCGCCATTTTGAACGGTTGCTTGAACTTCAATTGGCGCGTTTATACCATCGCTCAAAGTGATGGTAACAGTTTGGCCGTCTTCAACATCAGTCACTGTGCCACGTATAACCATGGCGGCGCTTTCGCCGTTGCCATTAATCACGCCGTCGGCTGTTTTATCAATGCTGGTTGTAATAACTGCTGTGTTATCAAGCTCAACTGCATCTTGTGCTGAAATTGGATTGCCAGCCACATCTGACACGCTAGCTGTGGCGGTGAGTGTCCCGTCGTTTAATGCGCTTGCATCAATCGGATCGGTAACGTATTCGCCGTTTTGCACAAGCGCTGTGGTTTCAACTTGGTTTGTGCCATCACCGATGATCACCGTCACGGTTTGACCGTCTTCTACATCGCTCACCGTGCCGCGCACGACCATAGCGGCGCTTTCGCCATTACCATTAATCACGCCGTCGGCGGTTTTATCAATACTAGTTGTGATCGCTGCGGTGTTATCAAGTTCTACGCTATCTTGCGCGTTTACAGGGTTACCTGCCACATCGGATACGCTGGCTGTGGCGGTGAGTGTGCCATCGTTTAGTGCGCTTGCATCAATCGGATCGGTGACGTATTCGCCGTTTTGTACAAGTGCCGTGGTTTCAACTTGGTTTGTGCCATCACTGATGATCACCGTCACGGTTTGGCCGTCTTCCACATCAGTCACAGTACCACGCACGACCATAGCGGCGCTTTCGCCGTTGCCATTAATCACGCCGTCGGCGGTTTTATCAATGCTGGTTGTGATCGCTGCGGTGTTATCAAGTTCAACTGTACCCTCAGCTGTAACAGGGTTACCTGCCACATCGGATACGCTGGCGGTAGCAGTGAGTGTGCCGTCGTTTAGTGCACTTGCATCAATCGGATCAGTAACATACTCGCCATTTTGAACGGTTGCTTGAACTTCAATTGGCGCGTTTATACCATCGCTCAAAGTGATGGTAACAGTTTGGCCGTCTTCAACATCAGTCACTGTGCCACGTATAACCATGGCGGCGCTTTCGCCGTTGCCATTAATCACGCCGTCGGCTGTTTTATCAATGCTGGTTGTAATAACTGCTGTGTTATCAAGCTCAACTGCATCTTGTGCTGAAATTGGATTGCCAGCCACATCAGACACGCTAGCTGTGGCGGTGAGTGTCCCGTCGTTTAATGCGCTTGCATCAATCGGATCGGTAACGTATTCGCCGTTTTGCACAAGCGCTGTGGTTTCAACTTGGTTTGTGCCATCACTGATGATCACCGTCACGGTTTGACCGTCTTCTACATCGCTCACCGTGCCGCGCACGACCATAGCGGCGCTTTCGCCATTACCATTAATCACGCCGTCGGCGGTTTTATCAATACTAGTTGTGATCGCTGCGGTGTTATCAAGTTCTACGCTATCTTGCGCGTTTACAGGGTTACCTGCCACATCGGATACGCTGGCTGTGGCGGTGAGTGTGCCATCGTTTAGTGCGCTTGCGTCAATCGGGTCGGTAACGTATTCGCCGTTTTGTACAAGTGCCGTGGTTTCAACTTGGTTTGTGCCATCACTGATGATCACCGTCACGGTTTGACCATCTTCAACATCAGTCACTGTGCCACGTATAACCATGGCGGCGCTTTCGCCGTTGCCGTTAATCACGCCGTCGGCTGTTTTATCAATACTAGTTGTGATCACTGCGGTGTTATCAAGTTCTACGCTATCTTGCGCATTTACAGGGTTACCTGCCACATCGGATACGCTGGCGGTAGCGGTGAGTGTGCCATCGTTTAATGCG
Source organism: Pseudoalteromonas sp. R86517 (assembly GCF_042466295.1). NCBI lineage: Bacteria > Pseudomonadati > Pseudomonadota > Gammaproteobacteria > Alteromonadales > Pseudoalteromonadaceae > Pseudoalteromonas > Pseudoalteromonas sp. R86517. The sequence continues at coordinate 443,830 of NZ_JAXHCB010000001.1, read as the reverse complement.
CTTGCATCAATCGGATCAGTAACATACTCGCCATTTTGAACGGTTGCTTGAACTTCAATTGGCGCGTTTATACCATCGCTCAAAGTGATGGTAACAGTTTGGCCGTCTTCAACATCAGTCACTGTGCCACGTATAACCATGGCGGCGCTTTCGCCGTTGCCATTAATCACGCCGTCGGCTGTTTTATCAATGCTGGTTGTAATAACTGCTGTGTTATCAAGCTCAACTGCATCTTGTGCTGAAATTGGATTGCCAGCCACATCTGACACGCTAGCTGTGGCGGTGAGTGTCCCGTCGTTTAATGCGCTTGCATCAATCGGATCGGTAACGTATTCGCCGTTTTGCACAAGCGCTGTGGTTTCAACTTGGTTTGTGCCATCACCGATGATCACCGTCACGGTTTGACCGTCTTCTACATCGCTCACCGTCCCACGCACGACCATGGCGGCGCTTTCGCCATTACCATTAATCACGCCATCGGCGGTTTTATCAATACTAGTTGTGATCGCTGCGGTGTTATCAAGTTCGACGCTATCTTGCGCGTTTACAGGGTTACCTGCCACATCGGATACGCTGGCTGTGGCGGTGAGTGTGCCATCGTTTAGTGCGCTTGCATCAATCGGATCGGTGACGTATTCGCCGTTTTGTACAAGCGCCGTGGTTTCAACTTGGTTTGTGCCATCACTGATGATCACCGTCACAGTTTGGCCGTCTTCCACATCAGTCACAGTACCACGCACGACCATGGCGGCGCTTTCGCCGTTGCCATTAATCACGCCGTCGGCGGTTTTATCAATGCTGGTTGTGATCGCTGCGGTGTTGTCAAGTTCAACTGTATCCTCAGCTGTAACAGGGTTACCTGCCACATCGGATACGCTGGCGGTAGCAGTGAGTGTGCCGTCGTTTAGTGCGCTTGCATCAATCGGATCAGTAACATACTCGCCATTTTGAACGGTTGCTTGAACTTCAATTGGCGCGTTTATACCATCGCTCAAAGTGATGGTAACAGTTTGGCCGTCTTCAACATCAGTCACTGTGCCACGTATAACCATGGCGGCGCTTTCGCCGTTGCCATTAATCACGCCGTCGGCTGTTTTATCAATGCTGGTTGTAATAACTGCTGTGTTATCAAGCTCAACTGCATCTTGTGCTGAAATTGGATTGCCAGCCACATCAGACACGCTAGCTGTGGCGGTGAGTGTCCCGTCGTTTAATGCGCTTGCATCAATCGGATCGGTAACGTATTCGCCGTTTTGCACAAGCGCTGTGGTTTCAACTTGGTTTGTGCCATCACCGATGATCACCGTCACGGTTTGACCGTCTTCTACATCGCTCACCGTGCCGCGCACGACCATAGCGGCGCTTTCGCCATTACCATTAATCACGCCGTCGGCGGTTTTATCAATGCTGGTTGTGAGCGCTGCGGTGTTATCAAGTTCTACGCTATCTTGCGCGTTTACAGGGTTACCCGCTAAATCTGACACGCTTGCTGTAGCGGTGAGCGTGCCGTCATTTAATGCGCTTGCGTCAATCGGGTCGGTAACGTATTCGCCGTTTTGTACAAGTGCCGTGGTTTCAACTTGGTTTGTGCCATCACTGATGATCACCGTCACGGTTTGACCATCTTCAACATCAGTCACTGTGCCACGTATAACCATGGCGGCGCTTTCGCCGTTGCCGTTAATCACGCCGTCGGCTGTTTTATCAATACTAGTTGTGATCACTGCGGTGTTATCAAGTTCTACGCTATCTTGCGCATTTACAGGGTTACCTGCCACATCGGATACGCTGGCGGTAGCGGTGAGTGTGCCATCGTTTAATGCGCTTGCATCAATCGGATCAGTAACATACTCGCCATTTTGAACGGTTGCTTGAACTTCAATTGGCGCGTTTATACCATCGCTCAAAGTGATGGTAACAGTTTGGCCGTCTTCAACATCAGTCACTGTGCCACGTATAACCATGGCGGCGCTTTCGCCGTTGCCATTAATCACGCCGTCGGCTGTTTTATCAATGCTGGTTGTAATAACTGCTGTGTTATCAAGCTCAACTGCATCTTGTGCTGAAATTGGATTGCCAGCCACATCAGACACGCTAGCTGTGGCGGTGAGTGTCCCGTCATTTAGTGCGCTTGCATCAATCGGATCGGTAACGTATTCGCCGATTTGCACAAGCGCCGTGGTTTCAACTTGGTTTGTACCATCGCTGATAATAACAGTAACAGTTTGGCCATCTTCAACATCGCTAACTGTTCCGCGCACAACAATGGCTGCACTTTCGCCGTTATCGTTAATAACGCCATCGGCTGTTTTATCAATGCTTGTGATAATGGCGGCAGTGTTATCGAGCTCAACGCTATCTTGCGCACTTACAGGGTTACCAGCTAAATCAGACGCTGTAGCAGTGGCCGTTAATGTGCCGTCGTTTAAGCTGCTTGCATCAATAGGAGTTGTTACATATTCGCCATTTTCTACAATGGCTTGCACTTCAACCGGTGGGTTAACACCATCGCTAATAGTAACCGTAACTGTTTGACCATCTTCAACATCGCTAACTGTTCCACGCACAACAATGGCTGCACTTTCGCCGTTACCGTTAATAACGCCATCGGCTGTTTTATCAATGCTTGTGGTAATGGCGGCAGTGTTATCGAGCTCAACGCTATCTTGTGCGCTTACAGGGTTGCCCGCGATATCAGATACACTTGCAGTAGCGGTTAATGTGCCGTCGTTTAAGCTACTTGCATCAATAGGAGTTGTTACATATTCACCATTGATCACGGTTGCAGTTGTAGTCACCGCAGGGTTAACGCCATCGCTTATTGTTACAGTAACTATTTGGCCATCTTCTACATCTTCTACAGTACCGCGTACAACAATGGCTGCACTTTCGCCGCTGCCGTTAATAACACCGTCGGCTGTTTTATCAATGTTGGTTGTAATGTCTGCTAATTTGTCTATTTCAACGGTGTCTCTTGCTGTGGCTTCATTGCCAGCTAAATCAGAGACGTCGGCTCTTGCCACAATATCGCCATCGTTTAAAGAGCTTGCATCTATAGGAGCTGTGACATATTCACCATTTTGTACAATTGCTTGCACAGCTATATCTGGGTTTACACCATCCCTTAGGGTGATAGTTACAACTTGGCCATCTTCAATGCCACTCACGGTGCCACGCACAACAATTTCTTGATTTTCGTTACTGCCATTAATAACCGAATCAGCTGTTTTATCAATGCTAGTTGTGATTGCTGCAGTTGTGTCTATTTCAACATTATCTTGGGCACTAATAGGGTTACCGGCTGCATCTGCAACCTCTGCTGTGGCGATCATAGTGCCATCATTTAAGCCTGTTGCGTCCATTGGCTCTGTAACATATTGACCATTTTGAACTACAGCCTGAGTAATTACCGGAGGGTTAATACCGTCGCTCAACGTTACAGTAACTATTTGGCCATCTTCAACATCTTCTACAGTACCGCGTACAACCACACCTGCATTTTCTGCTGTATTAACATTATCGCGAAGATCGTCGTCTTGCCCGTTAATCACTCCATCATCTGTTTTATCTATTGATGCAGTTATTAATGCGCTGTTATCTATTTCAAAAGAATCTTCTGCAACTGCGGTATTTCCAGCTGTATCAAGCACACTTGCTGATACCGAAATATCGCCATCATTAAGTGCAGAAATATCCACACCTGAAAGCGCGTAATTACCATTTTCAACAATTGCGGTAACAACCACTTCATTGCCTACAGAGTCTGTAAATATAATGGTAACTTCTTGGCCATCTTCAACACCATTTACTATGCCGCTAAGCGAAATATCGGTGTTTTCAGCGCTGCCATTTATAACGCCATCTTCAGTTTTATCAATATTAAGTGTTAGCGTGCTTTGAGTGTCTTTTGCAAAAGTAACCTCTTGAGTGGCCTCATTTCCAGCTGCATCAAAAATACTTATTTGCGCTGAGATTTCGCCATCAGCTAAAGATTCAATATCACCGCTAATTTGCCAATTCCCATCAGCATCAACTTCAGCTGTTACTACTACTTGCTGATTATTACTATCCGTAAAAGTAACGGTAACTAATTGGCCTGGCTCAATATCTGTAACCGAGCCACTAAGTTGTACATTATTTTGCTCGGCGCTATTAATAACCCCATCAATATCTTGTGCTACTATGCTTGTTGCAACAGAGCTGTCATATTGCGCTTCATCGCTCGCGCTTGCTGGGTTTCCTGAAATATCTTGAGCAGTTGCATTTGCACTAATAGTGCCATCATTTAACGATGAAATATCAACACCGGCTATTTCATAACTGCCATTAACTACGATTGCCGTTAATGTAATTGGAGGGTTAACACCGTCACTCAATACAACAGTCACTGTTTGGCCGTCTTCAATACCAGTTACTACCCCTCGTACAGTTACGTTACTCTCTTCTTCGCTATTGATAACGCCATCTTGTGTTGAGTCTATTTCGACGGTGAGCTGTGCTGTTTTATCATGTGAAATAACCTGAGACGCGGTGCTTTCGTTACCTAATAAATCTTGTGCTTGTGCGGTTGCTGTGATCTCTCCATCACTTAACGAAGAAATATCGACTTCTAATTGGTACTGGCCATTTTCAACAACAGCCTCAACACTCACTTCATTGCCATCTATGTCTGTTAAGGTTACTAAGACTGTTTGACCATCTTCAATACCTTCAACTGTTCCGCTTACTTGTACTACGTTTTCTGAGTTATTTATTACGCCATCTTCGGTTTCATTAACGTCTATTGTTATAATGGCCGTAGTATCTTTTGAAAATGATTTTTGAGTTTGCGTGTCATTACCCGCTTCATCAATGGTACTAACTTGTATGGTGTAATTTCCATCCGGTAAATCGGCAAAAGGCTCAGGGCCAACACTCCATTGACCATTAGTGACTGTTGCCTCATACGTTGTTATAGGGTTACCTTGCGCATCAAAAATGGTCACTGTTACCAGCTGTCCATCTTGCACATCTTGCACTTCACCTTCAAAATCAATTGGTTGATTAGTGTTTAAGCCATCCTCAAAATCAATAAAAATATCTGCTTGAGTATCTTTTACTTTAGTTTCACTGGCTGCATCATCTTCGTTGCCCCCTACAAGAGAAACCGTTGCAGTCACTTCACCATCATTTAGAGCAGTAATATCAATATTTGTTACAGACCAAACACCATCTTGCACTTCGGTTGTAACAATTATTTCGTTGCCGTCGCTATCACTTAAAACTATTTGTACTAACGAGCCATCGGGTACATTTTCAACAGTACCGGAAAATTCCAAAGCCACAGCATCGTATTTATTAATAAACACACCATCGCCACCGAGCTGACCTACAGTAAAAATAGGGTCGGGTCTAAACTCAATAAAATTAGGATCTTCTTCTTCTGTTGTTTCGGTAGGTGTTGTTTCATAGCCTGATTCAGGAACAAGTTCCTGCCCTTGGCGAGCAATAAGTTGATAGGCCACTTGAGCTTCATTAGCATCACTTGAAGATAAAGATGTAACGCTACTGGTATTGCTGCGGGCGTCAAAGGTACTATTTTGGCTTAAATCCGATACAAGCTGTGAAATAATATCTTGAGGTACAACAAGCTGTTCACTGGCTTCAGAAAAAACCAGCTCGTTCCCCTCTAGCGCAATGTCGCTGCTATTTAACACAGGCAGATCGGCAAATTGCTCTGGTATAGAGTCTACCTTGACCCAATCTCCATTATCCATAACAACCCAGACATCACTTAGTAGTTCGACAATAACAACAGCTTTACTTATATTTTCCAAAGTGAATTTCCTAAATAGTTAATGAGAGTAAATAGCGGCTTAGCCAAAAGGTAGCTCTAATCGTTACAAAATCCAGTCAATGATACAAAAAAAATAACATCTTACAGTACCTTTTTACTGGATTTTATAGTGGTTAAGTTTGAAATATAGTTATTATTTATAAGATAATATCAAAATTGCAATACAAAACAATTAGAAAAATGTAACTGCTATATGTATACAACGTATGAAGGGGTGATTTGGATTCAATAAACTTAGTTATTTGTAAATTTATATGTTAGCAATTTTATTGGGAATAAATTAACATCCCTAAAGGTAGTTTCATTTCCAAATTAGTCAAGCAAATGCAAAGTGCACGTTTTATTCCCTTTAGAAAACAAGATATTGTTGATATGTGCAGCGCTGAGCTCACAAACAACTCAGAGCAAACATCGTTTAAACAATTTTGCGATTTATTAGCAAGCCTTATCCATTACGATTACCATTCAACACTTGAGTCGCTTAAAAATAACTACGCGCCCTTTGATCCTAATAGCGATACGCGATCTTTAGCGCCAGTATCAGCTGATCAAAAAGCGCAGTGCCAACGCGAATTTGCTAAAGATTTTGCTAAGGTACTTAATGCAGCTAACTTTGAAGTGATCACCCATCAAGACCTACAAGATGCACTCAACGAAGAGTCACTATTTAAAGTACGCCTTGAGGTAGAGTTTGACGACTTTGAAGAAGTGGTTTTTTATCGTCGTGGCGAATCACAACTCACTGAAACCATAACCAGCTTTTGGGGCTTGCGTAAAAAGCCCCTGCACTTTACCAATTACGACCGCGTTGCGGTGTTTATTCGCTTTAAAGATAAAGCCTACTTTGAGGCTAAAAATAAAACGCCTTTAGGGTTTGAGCCAAGCTCGACCATAGTTAAGCTGTTTCAAAATGTCCCAAAAGCCGACCTTGAAATGCTATTTCCGAATAGCGAAGTACGTATGCGCCCTATTGATAAAGTGATTATTGGCTCATCGGCTTTAGTAGGCGGTGCTGTGGTATTAATTACTAAGCTTGGCGCATCTATTTTATTGTTATTTGCTTTATTTGCTTTTTGGGGTGGCTTTAGAAGTGAAGCCGTAGAAATGACCCAACAACACTTTATTACCTTTGCTATTGGAATGGGGGTTTTTGGCAGCTTTATTTTTAAAGAGTGGAGTAAATTTAAAAACCGTAAAATTAAATTTATGAAAGCGCTAAGCGATAACCTCTACTTTAAAAATCTAGATAACAATGCCGGTGTTTTTCATACCCTTATAGACGCCGCCGAAGAAGAAGACATAAAAGAAGCCCTGCTTGCCTATACATTTTTACTAAAATCAGAAAGTGGCCTAAGCGCACAAATGCTTGATGAGCAAATAGAGGCGTGGTTTAAAACAAAGTATAAGTGCGAACTCGACTTTGAAATTAGCGATGCGCTTGAAAAGCTCACTCGGATGCGTTTAGTAACCTGCACTAACGATGTGTATAGCGCAATAAATTTAGATCATGCAAAAACTATTTTAGATGAGCGCTGGGATAACCTGTTTCAATATAATTAATGTTCAAAGTTTACTTAACAACAAAAAAGCAGCTGAAACTTCAGCTGCTTTTTTGTTGTATTTTGAGCTGCAACTAACTAAGTTGCTTGTTAAATTTTGCATGCACTAATTTATAAAGCGCAGGCAATATTAATAGCGTCAGTAAAGTTGATGAAATAATTCCACCAACCACAACCGTTGCCAGCGGGCTTTGTAGCTCAGCGCCGGTGCCTGTATTTAGCGCCATAGGAATAAACCCTAAACTCGCCACTAAAGCCGTCATAAGTACTGGTCGCAGGCGCGAGAGCGCACCGGTTTGTATTGCATCTATCAAACTAAGCCCATCAGCTCTTAACTGTTTAATAAACGACAGCATAACCACACCATTTAATACCGCTACACCACTTAGCGCGATAAACCCCACACCTGCCGATATTGATAACGGCATATCACGTAAAAGCAACGCAAGCACGCCCCCACTAAGTGCAAGTGGTACGCCACTAAATATAATTAACGAATCACGCAGTGAATTAAACGCGCTATAAAGCAGGCCAAATATAAGTAATAAAGTAACCGGTACCACCAGCGATAGCCGCTTACTTGCCGATTCTAGTTGTTCAAACGTGCCGCCGTATTCAATCCAATAACCACTAGGTAAATTAAGCTGCGAATTTAAAGCGGCTTGCGCGTCGCTTACAAAGCTTGCTAAATCGCGCCCTTCTACATTTGCAGTTACGACAACATTACGCTTACCGCTTTCACGGTTTATTTGATTAGGCCCTTTATCAATACTAATATTTGCAACTTCGCCAAGCGGTACAAATGCAAGGTCGGGATTAGCACTTTTTGGTACAGCAACAGGTAAACGTGCAAGCTGTGTTATATCACTAGACCAACGCTCATCTAAACGCACTAATAACGAAAAGCGTTTATCGCCTTCATAAATAAGCCCAGTTTGCACACCACCTATAGCAGCACTTACACTTTGCTGTATATCAGTTACGGTTAAACCTAACAGCGCCATGTGGTCGCGAAGCGGCGTTAGCGAAAGCGTTGGCAGGCCTTCCATTTGCTCAAGGCGTACATCGGTTGCACCAGTAATATTTTGTACCAAGGCTGTGGCTTTTTCACCGAACTGTTTTAATGTTGATAAATCATCGCCATAAATACGCACAGCCACATCGGCGCGCACGCCAGCAATTAGCTCGTTAAAGCGCATTTCTATTGGTTGGGTAAACTCATAGTTATTACCGGGTACTTCATTAACTAAATGACGAATTTGCTTAACCAGTTCTTCTTTAGGTAAAGCAGGATTTGGCCATTGATCGCGAGGTTTTAACATTAAAAAGGTGTCGGCAACGTTAGGCGGCATAGGATCGTTTGCTACATCGGGCGTACCAATTTTTGAAAATACTTTTGCCACCTCCGGCTTAGCTAAAATGGCTTGCTCTAGCTCTTTTTGCATTTTTACCGATTGCTCAATACCGGTGCCGGTAATGCGCAGCGCATGCATAGCGATATCGCCCTCATCAAGCTGCGGTAAAAATTCAGCCCCCATTTTTTTAACTTTAAAGCCTAGCGCAATTACAAGTACAGCCGCAATACTAACCATAACCCACGGTAGTTTTAGCGATAAACCAAGTAGCGGTTTATAACCTTTTTTAATACCGCGCATCACGGCATTTTCGCTCTCGCTTACTTTTCCTCGCACACATACTGCAATAGCAGCAGGTACAAAAGTTACTGCAAAAATAAGTGCGCCAACTAATGCAGCAACCACTGTAAACGCCATTGGCTGAAACATTTTGCCCTCAACACTACTTAATGCAAACAGCGGTAAATACACCAGCATAATAATTAAAATACCAAATACTGCTGGGCTGAACACTTCTTTAGTGGCGGCGGTTACCACATTTAAACGCTCGTTTAGTGTAAGTAGCCTGCCATGCTTATGTTGCGCAAGGCCAAGTTGCCTTAAACAGTTTTCAACCACAATTACTGCGCCATCAACAATTAAACCAAAATCGATTGCGCCTAAGCTCATTAAGTTACCCGACACCCTATTACCTACCATACCGGTAATGGCAAATAACATACTAAGCGGAATAACCATGGCCGTAATAAGCGCACCGGTTACATTACCTAATAACAGCAGTAAAATAACAATAACTAGCACAGCTCCTTCGAACAGGTTCGTTTTTACAGTGTCTATGGTTTTATCAACAAGGGTTGTACGGTCATAAACAGCCTCAACCACAACACCTGCTGGTAGGCTAAGTTGTACATCTTTAAGTTTTTCAGCCATGGCTTTTGCCACTACGCGGCTGTTCTCACCAATGAGCATCATGGCGGTGCCAAGCACGGTTTCTTTACCGTTATAAGTAGCAGCGCCGGTTCTGAGCTCTTTACCTAGGCGCACATTTGCTACATCTTTAATGCGTACTGGTGCATCATCGCGCTTAGCAACCACGGTATTGGCTATATCATCAATGGTTTTTAATTGCCCTGGTGAGCGCACTAAATATTGCCCATCAAAACGCTCTATAAATCCTGCGCCTTGGTTACTGTTATTTAATTTAAGTGCCGTAATAACATCACTAAGCGTAAGCTTATAAGCGAGTAGCTTTTCTGGCATGGGCGCTACTTGGTACTGGCGCTCAAAACCCCCTTGGCTGTTTATTTCGGTAACGCCTTTTACTTTTAATAGCTGCGGGCGAATAACCCAATCTTGCAGGGTACGTAAATCTTCTGCATTAAATGGCGTACCATCATCTTTTAATGCACCGTTATTTGCATGCACAGAATAAGTAAAAATCTCCCCTAACCCACTAGCAATTGGCCCTAAGTTTGGTTCAATATTGGCTGGTAGGTCTGAACGAATACTTTGAATACGCTCACTAATTTGCTGGCGCGCCCAATAAATATCGGTCCCTTCATTAAAAATAACGGTTACTTGCGAGAGCCCATAACGCGAAATTGAGCGGGTGTAATCAAGCTTAGGAATACCCGCCATTGCAGTTTCAATCAAATATGTAATGCGCTGCTCGGCTTCAAGCGGAGTAAAGCCCGGCGCTTTGGTATTTATTTGCACTTGTACATTAGTTATATCGGGTACCGCATCAACGGCTAAATTTTGTGTGTTGTATACGCCAAACCCAGCAAATAAAAGTGTGAGTGCAAGCACCATCATGCGGCGCTTAACCGCAAACGAAACTATCCAGTTAATCATGCTACCTCCTAGTGAGAGTGACTTGCGCCGCTTTTTAAAATATCGGCTTTAATTACATAACTATTCTCAGTTACGTACTCACTGTTTGGCGAAAGTCCTTCAAGCACTTCTACCCATTCGCTGTTTTTAGCACCGAGTTTTACTGGGCGTACTTCAAACACATTGCCACTTTTTATAAACACGCTAGGTTTGCCGTTAAATTCCTGAATAGCAATCGCTTTAACGCGTACAGCCGTATCTACTTTTGCAGTACTAATGTCGCTATTAACATGCATACCAGGTCGCCAATGGCCATCAGGGTTTTTAAGCTCGATTCGCGCACGCGCAATATGCCCGCCACTCATCATTGGGGCTATGTAAAACACCTCACCTTGGGCATTTAAATGATGATGTAAGTCATACACTGTAGCGCTTTGCCCTATGGCGAGCTTTTCAATGTTATCGGGAAAGGCCGACAGCTCCACCCATACGGTTTCAAGGTTTACTATTTGCATTAAAGCGCTACTGGCAAGCTCGCCGCGCTTTAAATATTGCTCAGTAATAACGCCTGTAATTGGGCTTTTTATGGTGTAATTTTGTAGGGTTTCGCGGTTGGTTATGCTGGCAAGCTTATCGCCTTTTTTAACGTTTTGACCAATGCTTACAAAAATATCGTTAACTAACCCGGTATAAGGCGCCATTACTTCAACAGTGCTCTGCGCAGTGGGCGCTATAACACCAAATAGAGTATCGGTTAGCTCAACGCTACCTGCTTTTGCAATGTCAGTTTTAATACCAGCGCGTTCAATTGCTTTCTCGCTTAGCGTTGTGCGCCCTTCTCCTTGCTCATAATGATAATTTATTTCAGCGCCTTTATAGCGAGCCATTACATCAAGCTTAAAAGAATGCGGCTCGTTTACGCTCACGGTACTTACTAAATAGTCACCTTCAGCTTTAAAGCGAATAAGCTTTGGCGCTTCACTTAAACGCTGCACGTTTATGGTTACCTCTAACTGGTTTATATCAACGGCTTTACCGTTCTTAAACCCATATATTCGCAGCTCAGTATTACCGGCAAACTGGGTTAATTTAAGCTCTAAATTAAGTGTGTTATTGGTTAGTAAAAAGCCGCCGTGTGGGCCTTTTTGTGTGTGTTCGTCTTCATGGCCTTGTTCGTGACCTTCTGCGTGATGATTAGCCGACGCCATAGCCGTGCTACTTAAAAATGGGAGTGTAAATAATTGCGTAATTAATAATGCGATAAGAGTTTTATTCATGATTGATGAGTCTCAATTAAAGGTTGGCCAGTTAAACGCTCAAGGGTAAGGAGCGCTTGATATAGCTCGCTATGCGTTATGATAAGTGCACGTTTAGAATCAAATAAAGCTTGCTGTGCATCGAGTAATTGCAATACCGATATTCGCCCTTGTTGATAGCTTTTTAAACTTTGTTTTATAAGCGTTTGCGCTTGTGGAATAACCTGCTGTGTTAAAAGCTGTGCTTGCGCCGCTTTACCTTGGTAATACGCATAGAGCGTGCGTATTTGCTTACGTAACTGTAAGCGTAATTGCCCTTGTTGCTCATTAAGTAGCGTAAGTTGATGCTGCGCAGCCTCAATATTACCGCCATTAGCATTACTTAATTGCAGCGGCATTGAAAACGAAAACACTAACGAGCTGGCATCAGTTTGCTGGTTGTAACGCACACCACCACCAAGGGTTAAATCACTTTGACCCGTTGATTTTTGCAGTGCTAAATTAGCCGTTTGTTGCATGTATTTCTGCTGTAGCAGTGCAAATTCTGGTGCTGTATTTACCATATCAAGTAACGCTGCTTCACTTTTAATAGCAGCTATTTGTGATAAATCGCCCGCATAGTAATCACTCACTTGCTCCTCTTGCCAAAGCTCATTGAGTGCTAAGCGAGAGCGCTCAAATTCACTTTGTAGCATGGCCGTGTTTAAATCTACTTGGCTTAATGCATAACGCATGCGGGTTACATCAGCACTTGAGACCGCACCGGCTTTAGCGCGTTTTTCAATTGCGTTGAGAGCCTGCTTAACAGTGTTTTTACGCTCACTGTTTAGTGCAATTAACGCCTGAAATTTTAGCACTTGGTAATAACGCTCAGCGGTGGTTGCTAAAAGTGCTAACCGAGTATTTTTATACTCAATTGTTTGCGCTTTTATATTTGCAGTAGCGTAATTAATACGATTTTGGCGTTTATCGCCAAGCTCAATTAACTGGCTCAAAGCCAGGGTGTACTGCGCCCCCGAAAACGCATGAGAGCCATGAGTTCCTAAAAAGTTTTCAGCTTCAAAGCTCAGCTCAGGGTTAGGTGAAAGCGCGGCTTGGCTTTTAAGCGCGGTTAATATTTTTTGATGGTACGGGTAGCGTTTAAGCTGTAAGTTTTGCTGCTCAGTATTTTTAAGCGCTTGCTTTAGCGTTAATACGTTTTGAGGCTCGCTTTTTGCCAAAGCGCTCAGTGTTGGTAGTGCACACAGTAGCGCCACCAGCATAAGTAGTTTTTTGTTCATATAGCATATCCGTTTTAACAAACAGAGTTGGCTTAATCACTATGCCTATTTTAAAAACAAGCGCGATTAAGCAACCTAAATATGTACATAACTAGCCTTGTAGCGCACAGGCGCAGGCAGTTATATACAAAGTGTTTAAAATTAAAAACTAGCTATAAAAATTGGGTGGCGGAACATCTGGTGGGTAATTTAAACCATTGTAGCAAGCAGGCTGAGCTGCTTGGCTTTTTTCAGGGTTTATAGATTGATTTAGTGTACTGTAGTAACCACAGTGGCAATGTTGATGGGCATGAATTTCGGTAGGTGGTTGCGCGTCTTCATCGTCTGTATCGGCCACAGACTGAACGTGCGAAGCATGATCGACTTCTTCTTGTAAATGATACGCGGCAGCATCACAGCTAATAAAGCTGTGTACAAGCACAAGAAGTATCACGACTAAAAAGTAGTTTGAGCGCATCCATTACCTAATTAAATTTAAAGTAGGTTCCTATTTTACAAACTAGGAACAGCGGAATATTAAACCCGCACGCGTCTTGAGGTCAATAAACAACGCGCAAAACCGTTGATAAAAGTTTACTGCCCTTCGTCTACACAACATTCGTTTTGTAAAAAACCAATTACATCGTCTAAGCGCTGGTACATAGCCACGCAATAAAGCGTGCGCCCTTCGCGCCTTTGGCTAATTAGCCCAGCGTTAACTAAGCCCGATATATGGTGCGAAAGTGTAGAGCCCGCCATGCTTAGCTCTTCTTGTATATTGCCAACACTAATTCCAGTGTGCCCTGCTTTAACTACACGCTTATATATAGTTAAACGCGTAGGATGGCCTAATTCTTTTAATGCTTTTGCAACGTCGATAATTTCCATTACAACCTCGTAATTTCTAAATTATTAGAAATAATAACAATTTGAATCTTTAAATACAGCTTTATTAGCAAGTTACCTTAAAAGTTAAAAATAAAACATTTAAAAACAAGGGTATAAAAACCATTTCTATATATCTAGAAATAAAGTATTGACGATGCTATTGCTCATCAATATACTTCTATAAAATTCGAAATATAACTTACTTAACGTAAGTTATACCTTGTGTACTTTGGAGTGCGTTATGAGTAATGAAATGCTAGCAATGGCAAAAGAGGCGTTAGGCATGTTTGCCTTTTTAGCCACAGAGTTAACTATTTTATTTATTGTTATTAGTTATTTAGTAGGTGTTTTACAGCTATTTATAACACCCGAAAAAATTCAATCCATTTTAAGTTCAAAAAACGGTAAGGGTTACGTTGTTGCTGCTTTATTGGGGGCTATTACACCATTTTGTTCGTGCTCAACCATTCCGTTTTTAAAAGGATTATTAAGAGCGAGAGCGGGCTTTGGCCCTATGATGGTATTTTTATTTGGCAGCCCGCTACTTAACCCGGTGATCATTGGGTTATTTGTAATTACCTTTGGCTGGCAGGTCGCTTTATTTTACTTTTTAGTGGCTATGGTGGTGTCGGTTGTAGCAGGCTATACCCTTGAAAAGCTAGGCTTTGAAAGGTATGTAAAACCAGAAGCTTACAGCACAGAATCTACTAGTAGCTGCGCAAAACCAAGCTGTAGTGAGCCTAAAGAAGTTGAGCCAAGCTGTGCAACCACAAGCTGCGGCGAACCTAAAGCAATAGAGCCTACTAAAAAAGCGCAGCCTAATCGCTGGGTAAAAGTGTGGCATGCAACCTTTAAAGACTTTAAACAGGTGTTTCCGTACTTAATGCTAGGGGTAGCAATAGGCTCGTTTATTTATGGCTTTATTCCTACCGAGCTAATTGCTAAATATGCGGGCGATGGTATGTGGTATGCCATTCCTATTGCAGCCATTATTGGTATTCCACTTTATATTAGAGCCGAAGCCGTTATTCCGCTAAGTGCCGCATTGGTCAAAAAAGGCATGGCGCTTGGCTCGGTAATGGCATTAATAATTGGCAGCGCGGGCGCAAGCTTAACAGAAGTTATTTTGCTTAAATCAATTTTTAAAAACCAAATGATAGCCGCCTTTTTGTTTGTCATTATTACTATGGCTATTGGTGCAGGCTTTTTATACCAAGCTATTTTTTAAATGCTCATTTTTCTAAACTCAGTGGGTGACACGCCCACTGATTTTTTAAACCGTTTTGAAAAATTAAATATATTAGGGTACCCCACATAAGCGGCAATATGGGCAACCGGCCAGCGGGTATTTAGTAGCAAGTTTTTAGCCCGTTTAATACGTAAGTAAATAAGCTGCTGCATTGGGCTTTTACCAAATTGTGCCTGGCATAACCTGTGTAAATGCGGTGCTGAGTAATGTACTTGTTCGCACATAGCCTCTATTGTCCAATCAAATTGCAGGCGCTCTTCTACTTCTAAAAACAAGCTGGTTAATCTATTTTGCCCGCCTATTTGCGGCTCGCTTTGAAGCGTAGTATTTAAGTAGTGGCTTAAAATAGGCATTACGCTTTCGCGCAAAGTAGCGTTTGTCTCGCTGTATAAAAGCTCCATAGCTAAATGTAATGGCGCTAACTGCTGATTAGTTAATACTTTAGCCTGCGCTAAATTTAAATGTTGCCAACGCTTGGTGTTTGCAAGGTTTAGCCAAATCACATCCCATTTTTCGCTCGCTATTTCTACCTCAAAACTTTGCCTTGCAGGCAGTATAGCTAAGCTATTTTCGGCAAGTGCATATTGGTTATTAATGGTTTTTAGCGAGCCCTGGCCAGCCAAAGTATAAAAAAGAGTGTGTTCAAGCGGGTTAGTACGTGCAACACAATAGTCACCCAATAAATTTGAGCAACCTGCCAGCTCTATTTCAAGGCTTGGCATTTGCGAAAGCGTGTTTAAATCAATAAACCGCTCTGTACACTCTGGGCCAATATCGAGTACATCTACAATGGTGTTGCGCATAATTTAAAATGATAGTTTTGGATAAATAAAAGAGAGCTTTAAGCATAACCGCAACGCGCTATTTTAGCTATATTTAAGCCACTATAATTGCCACACATGCAATAGGACACGAATGAACTCACTACAGCACATAATTAACCGCCGCGATTGGGAAAACCCAATTTCGGTGCAAGTTAATCAAATAAAAGCGCACAGCCCACTTAATGGTTTTAAAAGCGTTGACCATGCCCGTACAAACACACAATCACAAAAACAAAGTTTAAACGGCCAGTGGGATTTTAAATTATTTGATAAACCCGAAGCGGTTGATGAGTCATTACTAAGTGAGGCACTCGCCAGCGACTGGCAAAGTATTCCAGTGCCTTCTAACTGGCAATTACACGGCTTTGATAAACCTATTTACTGTAACGTTAAATACCCCTTTGCAGTAAACCCGCCATTTGTACCAAGCGATAACCCAACAGGTTGCTATCGTACTGAGTTTACTGTTACGGCAGATCAATTAGCGCAGCGTAACCATATTATTTTTGAAGGCGTAAACTCGGCGTTTCATCTTTGGTGTAACGGGCAATGGGTGGGCTACTCGCAAGATAGCCGCTTACCCAGCGAATTTGATTTAAGCGAGCTGTTAATTGCAGGTACTAATCGCATTGCGGTTATGGTTATTCGCTGGAGCGATGGCAGTTACCTAGAAGATCAAGACATGTGGTGGCTAAGCGGTATATTCCGCGATGTTAATTTACTTACTAAACCGCAACACCAAATACGTGATGTATTTATAACCCCAGATTTAGACGCCTGCTACCGCGATGCAGCGCTACATATAAAAACCGCAATAGATGCGCCAAATAACTACCAAGTAGCCGTGCAAGTTTTTGATAGGGAACAGGCGCTATGTGAGCCACACATACAAAGCACTAACAATAAACGTGTTGATGAAAAAGGCGGCTGGTGCGATGTCGTATTTCAAACAATTGATATACAAAGCCCTAAAAAATGGACCGCCGAAACGCCAACCTTATACCGCTGCGTTGTAAGCTTACTAGATGAGCAAGGCAATACAGTAGACGTAGAAGCCTATAACATTGGCTTTAGAAAAGTAGAAATGCTCAACGGGCAGCTTTGCTTAAACGGCAAACCGCTGCTTATTCGCGGTGTTAATCGCCACGAGCATCACCCAGAAAACGGCCACACGGTGAGTACCACCGACATGATTGAAGATATTAAGCTGATGAAGCAAAATAACTTTAATGCTGTACGTACCGCTCACTACCCTAACCACCCTCGTTTTTACGAGCTGTGTGACGAGCTAGGTTTATACGTAGTAGACGAAGCCAATATAGAAACTCACGGTATGTTTCCTATGGGAAGGCTTGCAAGCGATCCGCAGTGGGCTGGCGCATTTATGTCGCGCTATACGCAAATGGTTGAGCGCGATAAAAACCACGCCTCTATTATTATTTGGTCATTGGGTAATGAGTGCGGGCACGGTGCCAACCACGATTCGATGTACGGCTGGTCTAAAAGCTTTGACCCATCGCGCCCAGTGCAATACGAAGGTGGCGGCGCAAATACCACAGCAACCGATATTATTTGCCCTATGTATGCCCGTGTAGATACCCATATTGCCGACGACGCCGTACCTAAATACTCTATTAAAAAGTGGTTAAGCCTACCGGGTGAAACGCGCCCACTTATTTTATGTGAATACGCCCATGCAATGGGTAACAGCCTAGGTAGCTTTGATGATTACTGGCAAGCATTTAGAGAATACCCGCGTTTGCAAGGTGGCTTTATTTGGGATTGGGTAGACCAAGGTTTATCTAAAACTGATGAAAACGGTAAGCATTATTGGGCTTACGGTGGCGATTTTGGTGATGAACTAAATGACCGCCAATTTTGTATAAACGGCTTATTATTCCCAGACCGTACACCGCACCCAAGCCTGTTTGAAGCTAAATACAGCCAGCAACATTTACAATTTACGCTGCGAGAGCAAACTCAAAACCAATACACCGTTGATGTATTTAGCGATTATGTATTTAGAGCAACCGATAACGAAAAGCTTATTTGGCAGTTAATAGAAAATGGCCAATGTGTAGAGCAAGGCGAGCAAATTATTAATATTGCTCCACAAAGCACGCAAACGCTAACGATTAATACAAAAACGGTGTTTAAAGCAGGTGCGCAATATCACCTTAATTTAGATGTTGCGCTGATTAACGACTCAAGCTTTGCAAATGCCGAGCATGTATTAAACACCGAGCAATTTAAGCTTATAAATAGCCAAAGTTTAAGCGCTAATGCATTTTCGCCTGCTATAGCAAACGCCTCAACGCACGGCGCACTAAATATTAGCGAAACCAACACACAGCTAAATATTGAAGGCGATACCTTTAAACTTGTGTTTAATAGCCAATCAGGCCTTATTGAGCAATGGTTACACAATCAAACCCAAGTTATTTATAGCCCATTGGTTGATAATTTTTACCGTGCCCCGCTTGATAACGATATAGGCGTAAGCGAAGTAGACAACCTAGACCCTAACGCATGGGAAGCACGCTGGTTAAGAGCGGGTATTGGGCAGTGGCAGCGTACATGTCGCTCGTTTGAAGTAGTGCAATCAACCGTAGATATACGTATTACCTGTGTATTTAGTTATGAATTTAATGGCGCAGTACAAGCAAAAACAACTTGGCTTTATACACTTTATAATACCGGTGAAATTAGCTTAAAAGTTGATGTACAACTAAACGATACTCTCCCGCCCATGCCACGCATAGGGTTAAGCACAACGCTTAATAAACCAAGCGATACACAAGTAAATTGGCTTGGTTTAGGCCCATTTGAAAACTATCCAGATCGTAAAGCGGCTGCGCGCTTAGGGTTTTACAGCGCACAATATAATGAGCTACATACACCGTATATATTCCCAACCGATAATGGCGTACGTAGTGATTGCCAATTACTTAGCATTAATAATTTAACCGTAACTGGTGCGTTTTTATTTGCCGCCAGCGAGTACTCACAAAGCATGTTAACGCAAGCAAAGCACACCAATGAGCTAGTAGCTGATGATTGCTTACATGTGCATATTGACCATCAACATATGGGGGTTGGCGGCGATGACTCGTGGAGCCCAAGTACCCATAAAGAGTATTTACTAGAGCAAAAGCAATACAACTACTCTTTAAAATTTAGTGCTAAATAAAACAGCGCTTAATCCATACAAAAATAGCGGCTAATTTAGCCGCTATTTTTTAATACTGAATTGTTATTTATTACTACTGAGGCAGCGATTTGTTCGCTAACTTTTTAGCAATTACGTTATCAAACGATAAGCTACCTGCCCCTTGTATAGCCAGTGCAGCCGTTGCAACTAACAAAGTAAGTGCGAACTCATAGCCGTTGTTTGCTACAAATAAACCATGACTAATGTGCACGCTAAATATCGCAATCAGCATAGTAAACGCCGTAACTACAGCTGCTGGGCGCGTTAATAAACCAATGGCTAAGGCAATACCGCCAAAAAATTCAGCGCTGCCTGCCATCATTGCAAGCCAATAGCCAGGCTCAAGGCCAATGCTTGCCATCCACTGCCCTGTGCCTTCAAGGCCGTAGCCGCCAAACCAAGCAAATAATTTTTGTGCACCGTGCGCTGATAAAATTAAACCAACGGGTACACGTAAAATAAGTGCTGCTATGCCTGCGTTAGAGCTTAATAATGAGTGTAAGTATTTCATAGTGTGATCCTGTTTTATTGTTAATAGGGCTAGTAACCAATGAGTACAGTTTACTATCATCATTTAAAACAATTAATACGAATATTATTGCCAAATTATCAACATGGTGTTTTTAATTGCTTAACTAAGTTGCGGCTATTTTGTACTTAGCGGGCATAAACACCTCAGGAGCTAGTTTAATGGCGCACTTTTAAGCGTTATTAAACAGTAAACTAATAGCTAAATAGTCCGGTTCTGCTAGTATAAAAAAAGTAGTAAAAATTGGATCCGCTTATGAGCTATAAAGGTAATAGATTGACGTTTTTCCCACCTAAAAATAAGGGGGCGCTCTTTTTTGTTTTTATTACTTTGCTCACGTTATTTATTACTTTTGATTCTCATGCTGCCGATACATGTAAAATAAAGCACTTAAACTCACCCACGCCTGTCTCTGTGCTAAAGGTAAATACTCCTTCTGAACTCACTGCTCAACGCGGTGTTAATCAATATCAAATAAGTTGCTCTGTTAAAAATGGTGGCGTACTAAGCTTTTTACGCCCGGGGCTAGATAGCTTTACTTGGCAGCAAAACAACACTGTAAAAGCGCCCTTAAAAGCAGGGCAAGTAGCCTACTTAATGGACTCGGGGGCTTTTACAGCCACAATAACATTAGAATCAAAGCTTAATTACACACCGCGGTTTAAATGGCAGCCAACTCATATTTATTTTAAAAAAGCACAGCAACATTCGCTGATTATGGGCTCATTTTATGGCTTGTGCATTACACTTATTTTTTATGTATTAATAATGGGACATAGACTTAACGAAAGTGTATTTAAGCTCTACAGCATTTACATTTTTTGTATTGGCAGCTTTATTTTACTCCAAGAAGGGCAACTGTATTTATTTGTAACGCAGCATGTATCTGGCGTTATTTTTAACTTATACCTACTTAGCATTGGCTTAACCGTACTAAGTGCCACGTGGTTTATGCTTGCGTTACTCGAGACTAATAAACGCTGGCCTAAATTAACTAAGCTGCTCAAAACATTGGCCTGTACTGTAATGCTATGCGCGGTACTTAAAATGCTCGTTACCGACCTGTTATTTTGGACAATAGCAGGGCATATAATGGCTTATTCTTCGCTGTTTATTGTGGCTGTTATTTTTACTTTAGCAGCAATGCAAGCCCTCAAAGGTGTACGCGAGGCAACACTCGTATTTGTAGCGCTTAGCTTTGTATTAGTAAGTATGATTTTTAGGGTGCTGCTTATTAACCAAAGCCCGTTTATGCAGCGTTATGGGTTTGTGTTAGCGTTTGCGGTTGAATCATTTTTATTAGCTGTTGCGGTTTCAAGGCGCATAAGCCGAATGCGAATTGCACAAAAGCGTGCCGAAACCGAAGCAGACTACGACCCCCTTTGTGGTATTTTAAACCGCAGGGGCTGGGCTAAAAAATCAACCGCGCTTATCAATATGCACGCCAAAAAAGGCGGCGTATTATGCTTGATGTATATAGATTTAGACGACTTTAAACAAATAAACGACAGCTACGGCCATGCTGTAGGCGATGACGTTTTATGCAACGTTGCCAGTTGCTTAAAAAGCAGTGTTCGCAGCAGCGATGCTGTAGGGCGCTTAGGCGGTGATGAATTTGTCGTACTTGCACATTTTTATACTAATGCGCAGGTAAATCCTAAAACTCATCATTTAAAAACCGCCTTAAATAGGCTCACAATAAATCACAACAACGACCCTATAGCCATTAAAGCGAGTATGGGTACTACCGTATTTAGTGAACCGCCCCACTCTATTGATGAAATTTTAAAAGCGGGCGACACCGCCATGTACCACGAAAAAATACAACGAAAGGTTAAACCGCTCACGTTAGTAGATGGCTAAATTTAAGTAATACTGCTTATTGCTATTAAACCGTAGCCGGCTTGGCAAATTGTTTACGGTTTACATAGTGGCTCATAATAATGGTAAATAAAGTTGAGCACACTGCAGCCGCTGCATACACCTGCCAAATCACAAATTCAAACTTAAGCGCGAGTGCAATCACAGCAAAAAACACACAGCCCCCTAACGAGCCAATAATGCCGCCGTTAAGCACCTTATACGCCGAGTATTTTTTATCACTTGCATGCGCAATACTGCCCATAACCGCCAAAATTACCGGAAAAGTAGAAAGTAACCCGCTCCACATTGCCCCTATTTTTGCCGATATAAACGTAACTAACATAATAAAGCAGCTGACCAGTAACATTTTTAGCGGCAGCTCCCACGCAGCGGTAAAAGGTTTGGCATCGGGCGCAAATTTTAACTTACTCGATGCCAGCGCAAGCACCAATAAAGTACTGAGCGAAAGCACCGATGCAAAGGCAATATTCACCGGCAATAACAAGGTAAATGCACTAAAAGCGCACCATAGTGTTAATGCAGCAAACAGCGCTTTAACTACCCCGTATTTTGCAAGCATGGCAGCATAACAAAAACAAAATAAGCCTATACCGCTCATGCCATACAGCGACGCCACAGCCGAGTTACTCGCAAATAACTTACCTTGCTCAAGCGCAATAAAATACGAAATAGGGCCCGATGTAATAGGCAAGCCCGGAATAATACCGCTCACAAAACTGCCAAAGCGTTTTTGAGCAAAGTGAATAAATAATAAAAGTAATGGCGCAATGGTGAGTTTTAACAGCAACATAAATAACTATAAAGTATGAGAGTTGCGCGTTAGTCTACGTTTAAAATTCCGTACTGTAGAGTGAATAAATATCACTCATACGGTGTAATTATTTTCATCTATAGGTACAAAAAAGGCCACTACAAAAGTGGCCTATTCTTTAATAAATATTGCTTACGCTTTTTTAAATAAAACCTCAGGGTTTACCATGGTTTTCATTTCAAGCACGTTGCCGTTTGGATCTTCAATAAAAAAGGTTTCTTGTTCAAACTCATCACCAACAAAACGGCGATACGGTTTATCTAGGTATTCAAGCCCCGCATCTTCTATACGTTTTTTTAAACCCTTAAATTCATCTTCTGATAAATGAATACCAAAATGCGGTACCGCCACTGCGCCCATATCTACATCGTGGCGAACAGTGGGTAAGCGCTCTTCGCTTTGGTGTAAGGTGAGCTCATTACCCCAAAAGTCTATGTCTACCCAGCGCCCTTCTTCGCTGTTCCCTGTTTTACAGCCAAGCACATCACAGTAAAACGTTTTCGCTACTTTTAAATCGCCAGCGGGTATAGCCAAGTGCAAACAGTTAGACATAAATTACCTTTAATCTTTTAAATTTGTATATTAATAACCTCTATTATACATAAAATATAATTTATGAAACATTAACAGCCACAAATAAGCATAGTTAATACCAACCCAGCTTAAAAAGTAGCCTTAATAACATTTAACGCTAACACCCACATTTTATTTATTAGAGATAGTTAGAAAGCGTAAAAGGATTAGTTTAAAATGCGCTGCTATGATTAAATTCTTATTTTTAAAGTTTATAACCTTCTTTTTAGGCTTTGTAGCCTGCTTTGCCATGCACACAACTTTTGCATTGCCTTTAGTTATTTCGGCGGCGCTTACAGGGCTAATTGGCTCGTTTATTCCTTTTCCTGCTCGGTTTAAAAACCATCCCTATGCGGCTATTTACGCAGGTAGTTTTGCCGGCATGTGCTCTACACACTTAATTACAAGTTATTGGGAAATAGCCATAATTTCTGTTATTGGCGCCAGTCTATATGTGCTTACCATAAATATGTTTACCGGATTTGGCGGTAAGCTTGGCAGTGTTGCCTTTGCAAGCGTGGCTTTATTTATGTTGGCCAAAGGAATGGTTTTATGAATTTAGAATACCCGTTTATAGCCTTATTAGGTGCGTTTTTAACGTTTTACTTAGCCAAACATAATCGTTTTGACGGCATACGTGCATCGGCCTCGCTTTCTATTATTGCTTATTTACTATTAAGTGCTTTAAACCTAAACCCCGACTTATACTCAGTCGTGTTTTTTGGCGGCACATTTATAGGCATGAGCGCCCCACACCGATTTGGTATTTATACCGTTGCCAGCTCATCTATTTTATTTTCGTTTTTATTTGAATACCTAGTACCAAAGCTTGATGGTTATGGCGGTGCCTTAGGTGTGAGTGCGTTTTTATCTATTTGTATTTGCCATATGTTTATTTTACTCGGAGCGCCAAGAAGTAAAAAGCCACTTGGCTAAATCACTCGTTTTTAACTTTAACACTACTGGTTGGGTAGCCAAATAGTACTTTGCATTTAGCTTTTAACCCTTTCGCCGTATAGGTACTTTTTAATAAATGAGCCCACTGATGAAACGTTATTATTAGTGGGTTATTGCTATTTAGCTGCCCTACTATGCCGTATTTACAGGGCTGATTTTTGTCTTCTTCTACAAAGGTGCCAAACAACTTATCCCAAATAATAAGTACACCGGCAAAGTTTTTATCAAGATAGCGTTTATTAATTGCATGATGAACCCTGTGGTGCGATGGCGTATTAAATACGCTTTCAAACCAGCCTAACTTAGCCACTATTTGCGTGTGCACAAAAAATTGATACGCCAAATTAAGTGCCACTACGCTAAATACGGTTAAAGGGTCAAACCCTAGCAGTATCATAGGCAGCCAAAATACCCACATGCCGGCTACTGGGTACATTATGCTTTGCCTAAACGCAGTGGTAAAATTCATTTTAGTGGAGCTGTGGTGCACCACATGCGCAGCCCACAACCAATGAATATGATGCGACGCACGATGAAACCAATAGTACAAAAAATCTTGCAGTAAAAATGCAAAAGCAACGCTTAATACACTTAGCTTTATATCAAATAAACGGTACTCGTAAAGCATGTAAAAAAATGGCATAAGTAGCAGCAGTGCCATTGCATCTGCGCCTTGGTGCAACAAGGCTAAAACGGTGTTTGCTAGGCTGTCTTTTATATTGTAATAGCGCTTAAATTTTACAAATTCAAAGCATACAAACACTAAAAAAACAGGGCTTAGGGCAAGTAAAATAATTTCTGAGCTCATACTTTGCCCGCCATAAAGTAATGCTGCAGTTTATTTAATGCCTGGGTTATATCTTTACTAATTAGGTGTTTTAGCAAAGCATTTGGCAGCCACCACGGCGCTTTGCAGCGTATACAATAATTAAGCTCAGTAGTGATACTTTTAGCGCCTTTATTAGCAACTAAATAAATATCACCTTGATGGTGCGCCACAGGCTTATTACCTTCTATTCGATAGCAAATGTGGCTGGGGTTAGCCATTATTATACGCTCATTAAACGTGGCATTTGCCATTTTCACTTGCCTAATAGCGCCTTTACCGCCTTTTAGCTCACCGCTATTTGCTGTTTTTATTAGCTCAAACTTGGCATTAAAAAAGCGATCTAACTGCTGATGATCCAACAAGGTGGTTATAATTTGCAAAGGATCTGCATTAAGCGTTTGTTTTATTGATATAAAGATCATTGTTTACAGCGAAGATAATTTCTCATGTAACTAGCATATAAAAATTGAACATGGCAAGCTTGCTCATACACGACCATTTTTTAGCTTTAGACGACAAATGCATACACTGGCTGATCATTACTTTTCGAGCATTTTAGATTACTTGCAAACCCAAGGGATTGATTCTAATACGGCTCTTAAGGCAATCGGGTTTACTGAATTTAGTCGCCAGCATAGTCAGCAATTAGCACCCCGTATTAGTTTACAAAGTTACAATGCGCTGCTTGTGTATGGTCAAAAAGCGCTAAACGATGCGCTGTTTGGTTTTACTTTAGGTATGCACATTCGCCCCGCAGATTACGGTATATTGGGCTATTTAATAGAATCGAGCGATACCCTAAGTAGCGCTATAAAGGCACTGTTAAATTACGACAGCTTAGTGGCAGATATTGGTAAAGCGCAGTTTTTGCAAGTTGCAGACACCGCTACGGTGCGCTGGCATGCTCATCCTCATTGTAATGAACAAGTAGTATTACGAAACATGACTGCGTGGGTAAGCGTTATTCGCCAATTGATAAACGCATCACTTTGCCCAAGCAGTATCAGCTTTATACATAATTGGCCTAAAAGGCACACACAACAGTTAGAAGCGTGGTTTAAATGCCCCGTTATAAGCGGCGCAGCGCATAACCAAATAAACTTTCCGAGCAGTTATTTAAACCTTGCCTTTAAAACCGACAACGCCATTGTAAATGCTACATTTAAGCAGCTTTCACAACAGCAGCTATCGCGTTTTAAAAGTCAGCAGTGCTTAACAGAAAAAGTTAAACAGCTACTTATTGCAAAAACAACATTACAAAATTGCCAGCTTATTGCAGTTGCAAGCGCACTAAACGTAACACCGCGCACGCTACAGCGACATTTAAAAAAACAACATGTAACCTTTGCGCAATTGCTCGAACAAGAAAGAAAAAACCGCTCCCACACGTTAATTGGCACGCTCCCACTTAGCGAACTAGCTAACCTGTTAGGCTTTAAAGATCAGAGCTCGTTTAATCGTGCTTTTTTACGATGGCACCATTGCACACCCACACAATTTTTAAAACGTAAATGAACCGCAGTGTTATTCACATTAAATAAACATTTATGGTATACCTTTTAATCAACACTCTTTAAACTAGAGCGCATAATAATTAAAAATGTGGGTTATATTTGTGCGTGTAGTATTAAGTATTTGTGTGTTTATGCTTTATAGCGCCATGTGCAACGCACAAACCATTACCTTTGTAGCAGAAGATCTCCCGCCTTATCATTTTATAAATGAAAATAACGAACCCGACGGCGCATTAGTCGATTTAGCCAAAGCCACCATTAAACACACAAAGCTATCCGCCAAGTTTGAAATAATTCCTATGGCGCGTATTTTTACAATGCTTGAAAACAACCCAAATGCAATTGCGTTGTCTCTTTTAAAAACCCCCATTAGAGCAAGGCAATACACCTGGCTAGGTGAGTCATACTTTGCCGATGCTTATTTAGTTAGCTTAAAAAACCGTACTGATGAAGTTACCCACCTTAATCACGCAAAATTTTACCAAGTGGCCACAATACGTGGCTATTCAAGTGCCACCTATTTGAAAAACGCCGGTTTTACTGAAGACAAAAACCTAGTTCTTGTAAGCTACTATCAGCAACTGTGGCAAATGCTTTATAAAAAACGCATCGACTTTGTACTAACCAATACACTTACATTAAATAACGAGCTAAAGCACTCAGGCCTAAATCCCAATTTAATAACTAAGCGAATTCATTTAACCGACTACCCTTCAAAATTATATTTTAGTGCCAACAAAACCCTAGATAAACACACCGCAAGCGCTATTAGCCATGCACTTAACACGCTAAAAGAAAACGGCGAATATCAGGCTATTTTAACCAAGTGGCAGCTACCGCTTCCGGCTACTGCCAACAAGTTGTAATAAACAGGGTCTATAATTTTAGCAACGCAAACACTGCTAGTTGGCTATGCGAACAATTAAAACACCTCAGGGTATAAAACTCAGTTACCAAGACGAAGGCGATAAAAAAGCCCCCGCAATCATACTTATTATGGGTTTAGGCGCACAAATGACCGTGTGGCCGGACTCGCTTTACTACACCTTAGTAAAAAAAGGGTTTAGGGTTATACGCTTTGATAACCGCGACACTGGCCTTTCTACTCATTTAGAGCACCACCCTAGCCCGAGTTTATTTAAATCGTGGTTAAGTAAACGCCTGCCCATACGCACGCAAACGCCCTATTTACTTGATGATATGGCAAACGATGTATTGGCGCTTATGGCGGCGCTTAAAATAAAAAAAGCGCATTTTGTAGGTGCTTCTATGGGCGGTATGATTGCTCAGCTAATTGCAGCTCAACATAAAAAAAAGGTGCTAAGTTTAACCACTATTATGTCAAGCTCTAGCCTGCCAAGGCTGAGTGCCAAAAGCATTGGCGTATTTATAAAGCTTGCCAAATTAAAGCCCAAAACATCCAGCCGTGATGAGGCAATAAACTACAACATTAAACTTAACCAACTTATTGGCAGTCCCGCTTACCCTCAATCAGAAGACGCACTTCGCCATCATGCAACGCAAATTGTAGAGCGCTCGCATAATCCAAGTGGCTACAAACGCCACCTTATTGCTATGGCCGCGAGTAAAGACAGGCAGCATTTAATTCGTAAAATTAAAACGCCTACTTTAGTAATTCATGGTAGCGACGATGTGGTAATACCCGTAAGTGCAGCAAAAAAAACGGCAAGCCTTATAAAAAAAGCCAAACTAAGAGTAGTCCCTGGGATGGGCCATAACTTTGCGCCAGAACTTATGCCTCTTATGACAAAGTGGATAGTTAAGCATGTAAAAAAAGCACAGCGCAAACACCTAAATAAAAAACGCAAAAAACAACAGCAACAAAAAACCACTTTGGTATAACCAAAAAGGCACTATAAAAACTACGAAAACAAAAAATTGGTAATATTGATATTTTAAATTGGTATGTTAGATTAAAGTTAAGCGAAGTTAATATCGCTCATTTTTAATATCATCACACAGAGACAACAATGAAAAATCTAACATCTACCTTTAAACTCACAGCACTGGCTGCTGTTACCCCTTTGCTATTTATGGGCTGTGCCAGCACTAGTACACCTGTTGATAGTAATGTCGCAGTACCTGCGTCAAAATTTGATTTATCGCAATGGAAAATAAACGTACCTGTAGATCTCAATAACGATGGAAAAATAGATACCGTAGACGTAGAAGAGATCCAAACCTATGCGCACCCTGATTTTTTCTACCTTGATGATCAAGGTTATATGGTATTTACCTCGCCAAATAAAGCGCTTACCAGTGCAAATTCAACCAATACCCGCAGTGAACTAAGACAAATGATCCGCGGCACCAATACCAAAATAAAAACTAAAAATTCAAAGAATAACTTTGCCCTAGCTGTACACCCGCTATCGGAGCGTTTTGGCTCGGTAGGCGGAAAAATGGAAGCCACCCTAAAGGTGGATCATGTTGCACTACGCGCTAACGACCCTAATAAAAAAGCCGCTTATTCTGTGGTGGTAGGGCAAATTCACGCAGGTAAAGATCAAGCCCTAATAGATACAAAACTGGGTTTTGGCTGGGGTAACGAACCACTTAAAATTTATTATAAAAAATGGCCTGGCCATAAAACCGGATCTGTTTTTTGGAACTACGAACGTAACTTACCAAAAAAAGATCCTAACCGTACCGACATTACATACCCTGTGTGGGGGAATACCTGGGAAAACTCAGACGATCCCGGTGTGGCGGGCATAGCGCTTGGCGAAGACTTTAGTTACACAGTAAACGTGCATAAAAACATGATGTACTTAACCTTTAGCGCCCAAGGCAAAAAAGACGTTAATTACGCAATTAACTTAGGCAATAACGTAGATGCCTATGGCAAGGTAGATGATAAAGATCACCCTAATGGCTATGCTGCCGATTGGCATTACTTTAAAGCGGGTGCATATAACCAATGTAGCACCAAAAGCGCTAAAGGCATTTGGTACCCAGGTTGTTTAGGCACGGGCGATTGGGCCACCGACAAACAAAATGGTGATTACGCCCAAGTGAGCTTTAAAAAATTAGTATTAAGCCCATCAACTAAGCCGTAAGCGTTGTTGTAGTTAAGTAGTTTTTAAGTGATGTAAACAGTGGCGATGGTAAATTATTAATGTCGCACCAGCGCCACTGCATACATTTATTTGGCTCGTTTAGCACAGGCTCGCCGCTCTCGTAATCGGCTTTTACATATAAAGTAATGTAGTGTTTATTGTCAGCACTAAAAATATCGTTAGTAAAATCAAGCTTAGTAATTTTACTCACATTTAGCCCTGTTTCCTCAAATACCTCGCGTATTGCGCACTGCTCAACACTTTCACCAAATTCTAAATGCCCACCAGGCGTTGCCCATGTATTTGCACCATGCACCCCTATTCGCTCACCTAATAAAATAGTGTTTT
Organism: Pseudoalteromonas sp. R86517; assembly: GCF_042466295.1. Lineage (NCBI taxonomy): Bacteria > Pseudomonadati > Pseudomonadota > Gammaproteobacteria > Alteromonadales > Pseudoalteromonadaceae > Pseudoalteromonas > Pseudoalteromonas sp. R86517. The sequence continues at coordinate 414,035 of NZ_JAXHCB010000001.1, read as the reverse complement.
GGCGCATTATAATAACCGCAACCCCTACTCTTACTACGTTACTCATATTGTGTTTTCTCTTATTTTAATTGCGCGCCATGCTGAGCCACACGCTTTGTATTGTCAATTTTGTATTTTAAAACCCAAAGTGTTGTTTAACTTTTAGCCGACCATAGTCGAATACCTATCGGTTAAAAAAAAGCCTACCTTTTGTAAGGTCTCTCACACACATTTAGTATTAGGAGCCCACTATGTTAGGCCCATATAAACAACAATACGAAAGCTTTAAACAAAACCCAGCACAATTTTGGCTTGAACAAGCAAAGCGCCTACCTTGGTATAAAAAGCCCGAAAACGCCTACACACAAGACACTGACGGCCTTTACCATTGGTTTGATGATGGCCAACTAAACACCAGTTTTTTAGCGCTCGACCAACACGTTATTGCCGGTTTTGGCGAGCAAACCGCGCTTATTTACGACTCCCCCGTAACCAATACGCAGCAGAAGTATAGCTACTACCAGCTACAGCAAGAGGTAGCTAAATTTGCCGGTGTAATGCAATCGTTAGGCGTTAGTAAAGGCGACCGCGTTGTTATTTATATGCCCATGATCCCCCAAGCTGTAATAGGCATGCTGGCCTGCGCCCGATTAGGCGCTATACACTCTGTGGTATTTGGTGGTTTTGCAGCGCATGAACTTGCCGTACGTATAGACGATGCTAAACCTAAACTCATACTGAGCGCTTCGTGCGGTGTAGAGGTAGATAGCGTAATAGAATATAAGCCGCTGATTGATCACGCCATAGATCTTGCCAATCATAAAATAGATCACTGCGTTATTTACCAGCGCGAACAAGTAGCTGCCACGCTTATCCCCACAAGAGATATTAACTGGGATGAGGCAATGCAAACAGCCACTGCAGTAGAGCCAGTACCTGTAAGTGGGCGTGATCCTCTTTATATTTTATATACCTCAGGCACCACAGGTACGCCTAAAGGCGTAGTGCGTGAAAACGGCGGCCATGGTGTTGCTATGCACTACAGCATGGAAACCGTTTACGGCATGCAGCCCGGCGAGGTGTTTTGGGCTGCCTCAGATATAGGCTGGGTCGTTGGGCACTCCTACATAGTGTATGCCCCGCTAATTTATCGCTGCACAACAGTATTGTTTGAAGGCAAACCAGTTCGCACACCTGATGCCAGTACATTTTGGCGAGTAGTAGAGCAATACCAAGTAACTGCATTATTTACAGCGCCCACTGCGTTTAGAGCCATCAAAAAAGAAGACCCTAACGCAGAGGGCTTTAAGCAATACAACACCAGTAGTTTAAAACGCTTATTTTTAGCGGGAGAGCGGCTCGACCCGCCAACGTATAACTGGCTAAAAGAAAAAACCAACCTGCCAATACTCGATCACTGGTGGCAAACAGAAACCGGCTGGGCTATTGCCTGTAATCCTGTAGGCATAGAAGAATTAGTAACAAAACCAGGTAGCTCTACCGTGCCAACTCCTGGGTTTGATGTGCAAATATTAAATATGCAAGGCGAGCAATGCGCACCAAACGAGCAAGGCGTGGTGGCTATAAAATTGCCGCTGCCGCCAGGTTGCTTACCCACCATTTGGCAAAACACAGCGCGCTTTAAAACCGGTTATTTAACTCAGTACCCGGGGTATTATCTTTCCGGCGATGGTGGTTACATAGATGACGATGGTTACCTATTTATAATGGGCCGCACCGACGATGTTATAAACGTAGCAGGCCATAGGCTTTCAACCGGCGAAATGGAAGAAATAGTCGCATCCCACCCAGCCGTTGCAGAGTGCGCGGTGTTTGGGGTTACCGATACACTAAAAGGCCAATTACCGATGGCCATGATCGTACTTAAAAACGACTTTACCGGCTCCCCTACCGATGTAGAGCAAGAGCTTGTGCAAACAGTACGCAACCAAATAGGCGCTATAGCGTGCCTTAAAACGATAGTAAGCGTAGAGCGATTACCAAAAACTCGTTCAGGTAAAATACTACGCAAAAATTTACGTCAACTGGTCGATGGCGACGAACTACAAATTCCTTCAACCATAGACGATGCCGGTATTTTTGAAGAAATAAACCAGCAGCTCACCCTGCGTTAAATCCAACCTAACAAAGCCATTTTATATTTAAAATAAAATGGCTTTTACTTTGACTGAAATTTTATACTCATTAGCACTTTCTTACTTAATGCTAGGGTCTGTTGATCTTTTAAGGTTAAATTTGCAGCTGTCTGTTTGGTATTTAGGCAAGGCAGAGCCTATATAGTGTGGTTGTTCCCCACAAATAGGCGATAACGTAGCATTAATGCCAAACAGGCGCTGCCCAAAGGGTTCTTCCTAGGGGCTATTTACTCTTTGTTGCCTACATGGATGTAGGTAAAGGGCGTGAGCAGGACGCGGAAGCTTTGCTCGGCTTTTACTTAGCCCACTAGGTTACAAACCTCGCGCCGCGATTAAATAGCCCCTAATTTGAACAAATTTTAATCCGCAAAGGTCAACAGACCCTTAGAACATTAAACAGGATTGTGCATGCTTCGCTTAATACAAACACTACTTACCACCAGCCTACTATTTACAGGTTTTATGGCGCAAAGTTACGAAATTGAAGATTTAGGCGATGGCCTCCACCGCTTTATTGACGACAGACACCGCTCGGTATTTTTAATCACCCCACAAGGTGCAATAGTTACCGACCCACTTAATAAAAAAGCCGCCACTTGGTTAAAGGAGCAAATTAAAACCCGCTATAACGTACCCGTTAAATACGTTGTATACAGCCATAATCACAGCGACCATATTTACGGCGCAGAGGTATTTAAAAGCCCGCACACAACCTTTGTAGCGCACAAACTTACCGCGCAAGATATTAAAAACACGAAAATAAAAACGGTTATGCCTAACCTTACTTTTGATGATGAACTAATACTTAGCCTTGGCGGCTCAACCTTAAAACTTAACTACCACGGCCCTAACGATGGCCGAGGCTCGGTAAGTATGCTGTTCGAAAAGCAAAAAACACTATTTGTGGTCGATTGGATAGTCATTGGCAGAATGCCATGGCAAAAACTGTGGAGCTACGATATTCAAGGTATGATTAATTCAACCCAAGCGGTATTAAATTACGACTTTAATACCTTTGTGGGCGGCCATGCCGATATGGGTAATAAAGCCGATGTTGCACGTTATTTAAGTTATATAGAGCAACTGTACAACCAAGTAACCGCCGCAGCGCTTGCAGGGCAAAGCCTAGAGCAAATAAAACAAAACGTTAAGCTCGATGAATTTTCAGATTTAAAGCAATATAAAGCATGGCTGCCACTTAATATTGAGGGCGTATACGAGCGCCTTATGGAAGAGTCGGGCATGGGCTGGCGCAGCGATTTATAAATTGTATGTGTATGCATTTATAGCTTAAATACAAGTGCATACGTATTCACATTGAATTAACAATGCGAGCTTGTGATAGTGCACTTTTTGTATGCTAAGGCGCCACCATGAAATTAGTTGCTTTACTGTTTAGCTTATCAATATTTGTAGTGCATACCAGCTATGCAAACACGGCCAAAGTGCAAGTAAGCAAGGGCCAAATTGAAGTGATCGACAATATAGAATCACAGTTTGTAAAAAACCGTTTTTTAAATGTATGGTTACCGCCAGGTTACAGCAAAAACACCACCTACGATGTACTTTACATGCACGATGGCCGCATGCTGTTTGACGCCAATAGCACATGGAACAAACAAGAGTGGCGCGTAGATGAAGTAGCCGGCTCATTAATAGAGCAAGGCAAAGTACGCCCATTTATTGTGGTAGGCATTCCAAACGCCGTTGAAAACCGCCACAGCGAATACTACCCACAACAACCGTTTGAGGCCTTGAGCAAACAAAAGCAAAATGCCCTATACCAGTTAGAAAAATACCCAGGCCACAAATTATTTGCCTCTAAGGTGTACTCAGACAACTACTCACGCTTTTTAGTTAAAGAAGTTATTCCTTACATAGAGTCTAACTACAACGTAAACAAAGGCGCGCAGCACCGCTATATTGGTGGCTCTAGCATGGGTGGGCTTATATCGTGGTATACACTACTTAATTACCCTAACGAATTTGCCGGCGCTATTTGTATGTCGACCCACTGGCCGGGTATTTTTAGCCACGACGACGAAGTATTTGCCGAGTTTAAAAATTACATTGCCAACAACATCGCAAAGCTGAGTAACCAAAAAGTGTATTTTGATTACGGCGACAGCACTTTAGATGCCATGTACCCTAAGCTACAAGCGCAAATTGATGATTTATTTATGGTGCAACAATACCCAGCAAAGCTATGGCAAAGCCAGTATTTCCCGGGGGAAGATCACACCGAAAACGCGTGGGCAAAACGCTTACACATTCCCCTTGAGTTTATGTTTAGAAAAACCAAGCAAGCTGCCCCCGAATAATCATTTACAAGTATTATCCTATCAGTAATCACAAAAAAGCGGCTTAATGTTTACTACGTTAAGCCGCTTTTTTAATAGACTTTTAAACCGTTTTAAAACGTAGGTCGGAAGCGCAGCACCGTCCGACAATTAACGGCGCTTAAAGCTCATTAGTCTTACCAAGCATTCATAGGAACCTCTAAAGGAACTTGGCTACCATCCTCATTTTCTAAAACTAACTGTAAGATGTCCCCTGACTCCTTTCGCATTAATTTTTTTGCTTTACTGGCAGGGCAGCCCGGAATTTTACAGCCTTCTATAGAAATAATTTTTTGCCCTGCAACAATCCCTGCTTTTTCAGCGGGTGAATTAGGCTTTACGTTTTCAATAATAAATGACATTACTTTTGGGCTAAAAAAGCCATCCGCCCCAACGTTCCCTACAACTCCAAGCTTCACTTCTTCTGCTGCCAAGGCATTAAAAGAAATAATTGATATTAAAATAATTATAATTTTGAACATAAAAATAAACACTCCATGTTATCCAACACTAAATATGTTGGTATCGTTTTTTGTATTATTTGCTAAATATATGACTATTAATCATTCTCTGGGTCGCCGCGTTTGTTATATCGCTCTTTGAATGACTCATAGTCTTCGCTTTCAAGTAATAAAACATTTTGTAAAGTATAACTAGCCGCACCATATGTAAAATCAGCTGAAACAGAAACACTTTCCCCTATTTCAAAATCAGAACGATTAAACCCGCTAATTTCAGACTTGTTTATAGCAGCACACAACGAAGCTAACTTCTTTGGACCACTATTAATACTTATGCATAACTCAGATATTGGTTGGCCTTGCTGATCAACTTCGGGATACATTAGTATTATCCAGCTATCGTCCAAATTTTCACTATTTCCATCAACTAGTCGATGAATGTGTAATTTTTTTGCTTCATCTGAGCTCAGTACATTTTCAGAAATAACAAGCGATGTATTTTCAGCACTACATACCCAAAATGGGCAAAGTAATATAAAAACTAAAAGTATCTGCATACATCTCCTAAAATAAAACATTCAATAATCGCAACTAGTTTGTACTGGATTGCCCTGATTACTATAGAGCAATTTCCCATTCCCAGTTTCACACTCCACTATCGCATACTATTCAATCAAATGTTTAATTTCACATAAAAAACCGCGCTAACACTTTATAAAAAGCCTTAGCGCGGTTATTAATACTTTAAACCTAATTAACCAAATAACTAACTAAAATCGACCACCACTTCATAGCGCCCTGGCTTGTCGTTTACATCGTAAATCCAGCCGTGGCGTTTTATTATTTTTTCGCTTAATTGCAGGCCTAGTCCGTACCCTATGCTGGCGTGTTTTGCTGAAGGCGAGCTCGCTTTAGGGGCCTCGTCCTGCTTACTACAATTAACAATAGTCACTTTACTTCCTTGCTGCGTAATATGTACTTGGCCAAATTGGGTATGTTGGTAGGCATTACGAATTAAATTAGTCAGTACAATGTGGCACGCAGTAGCATCGGTGGTAATAACGCTCTCTTGTTGGGTGTTTAAAACCACCTCAACGTGCTTAGCATTAAGCAGGTAGTTAAGCTCATTACTCAGGGTCGTTATTTTATCACTAAGGTTTACAGGTTCTGGACTACTTTGCTGATCTTCGTTGCGGCTTAGCCATAATAACGTATCGGTTAAATCGCTCATGGTTAAACCGGCGCGCTCTATACGCTCAAGTGTAAGCTGCTGTTTATCACTTAACGGGGCTTTTTCGCTCAGCCGATTGAGTAGCTCAACGTTACTGCGAATAACCGAAATTGGCGTACGCAGCTCGTGGCTGGCATAGCTTAAAAAGCGCTGTTCACGCTCTACGCTTTCATTTGCCGAAAGTAAGCTGCTGCGTATTAATGTGGCTAAAGTGTTTAGTTCGTTATATGTAAAATCGGGCGGTGTTTGCTGTAGATTAGTTTGGTTTAACGATTTAGCCCAACCCCTTAACGACTCCACTGGCTTGGCTATTTTTTTCATTACCATAAACAAAAAAAACGCAAATAACACAATGGCAGCAATGCCTGTAATGGCAATCCATAGCATGCGTTGTTCGGGCTCTATATTAGCGAGCAATTGTGGTTTGTCTTTTTCGAGCATAATGCGCGATATATAACGCGGCTCGCCTTCGGGGTTTGGATAATACACCACAAAAAATAAATTTTGCGGCATAGAAAACATCGATGGCCTGTCTTTTGTTTTATGTAAAAGCCCCACCTCTGTTGGTTTTTTAAAACGCTGCTGAATTGACGCAGGCATGTCTTCCCAGAGACTTGCTATATTAAAGCCCACCAGCTCTTTTGTTTCCCCAGGCTTTACTTCAGTGGTTTGCGAAAGCTTTAACATAACTCCGTTTAAGCCTTTATCTAGCCCATCAATAAAGTAATTTACACTTAAAAACGAAAAGCCAATGGCCATAGCAGAGCTAAGCACCACCATACTGGCAAAAAAGTAGAGCCTTAAACTAGGCCTTATTTTCATTGTGGTTGCCCTTCATTTGCTGTTATTGCAAAGCCCACACTAGGAATGGTTTCAAGTGTAACTTGGTGTGTGGTTGCTTCTAATTGCTTGCGCAAATGATGCACATGCACTTTTAAACTGTTGCTGTCGGGCTGCTCTTCGCCCCATATAGCTTGCATAATGCTACTGCGCGTAACAGGCTGCGGCGCATGGCGTACTAAGGTTTCTAGCAATTTAAATGCAATGGGCGATAACTTTAATGTTTGCCCCTCTACATCGGCACTGCGCTTTGCTAAATCTAAATTTAAATTAGCTAAGGTGAGGCGTTTTGCCTCACCACTTTTGCGCTTTGCCAGTACTTGTACCCTCGCTACTAACTCTTTCATAGCGAAGGGTTTTACTAAATAGTCGTCGCTACCGGCGGCAAAGCCCTCAAGTTTATTATCGAGGCTATCGCGTGCGGTCAACATTAATACCGGAATATCTTTACCTTGTTCACGCAATGTTTTGCACATTGTTAAGCCGTCCATTTTGGGCATGTTTACATCTAAAATAATCATTTGATAATCATTAATTTGCAGTAAATTTAAGCCCAAAACGCCGTTGTTTGCATGGTCACACTCAATGTCTTCTATATCGAGGTAATCAACAATTGTTGTTGCCAGGTCTATGTCGTCTTCAACCAGTAGTACGTTTATCATTAAGAGGCAGCTCCTTGGGTGCGTTTACCACTTAAAAAGTCTAACACATTGGCAAGTAAGCGCTTAATGTCTATTTGAATCATTAATAATGCCGGAATAAGGATTAATGTAATAACCGTGGCAAACAAAATACCATAACCAAGTGATGCCGCAGCAGGGATTAAAAACTGTGCCTGCATTGAGGTTTCGCTTAATAACGGCACTAAGCCCGCATAGGTTGTAATTGAGGTAAGCATTACCGCGCGCAGGCGGCTTGTGCACGACTCTACAATGGCATCGTGCGTGCTCATGCCTTCATCTTTTACCAGCTCGTTAAAGCGCGATACCAATAATAGGCTGTCGTTTACAACGACCCCACTGAGCGCCAAAATACCATTTAAAGAAAGTATGCTGATGGTTAAGTCGTTCCACCAATGGCCTAAAATAGCACCCACAATACCAAACGGAATCGCCACCATAATCAACATAGGTTGAATGTACGATTTAAGTGGAATCGCCAGCAATACGTAAATAACTAATAACGCGGCTATAAACATAGTGGCCATTGAGCCTGTTGTTTCGTCTTGCTCTTCGGCTTCTCCGGCAAAGTGAATACTTAAGTTAGGAAATTGCGCGTTAAGCTCAGGTACTAAATCGCGGCTTAAGTTAGCAACTAATTCGTTAGATGCCACAATGTTTTTATCTACTTGTGCGCTTAAGTAAATTGCACGTAGGCCATCAATGCGGGTTATTTCATCTTGCTGATATTCGCTACTTATATTGGCTACGTTAACCAAAGGTACTACAGTGCCATCGGGTAATCTAATACGCGATTGCATTATATCGGCTGGTGTTTTACGGGCGTTTTCTGGGTAACGCACACGTACTTTTACTTCGTCTTTATCGCGCTGGTAACGCTGTACAATTGCTCCACCAAAAGCTTGTAATACTTGCTCTGATAGGCTCGCCGTATCCATACCTAAAGCGCGCCCTTGTGCATTTAAGGTAAATTTAAGCTGTGGCTGACCTGGGTTTAAATTATCATCTATGCCATTAACACCAGCAGTATTTTGTAAGCGCTCTTTAAACAGTGCGCCTGCGGCCATTACGGTTTCGTCATCCCAGGCTTTTAGCTCCACTTTAAAGTTATCGACCATTTTACGTGTAGCCAATACTTGTAGTTTTTTGCTGCCCTCTGGCATACCGGCAAGGCGCTGCCATTCTTGTGCAAATTCGCTTGCAGTAAAGTCGCCCTCGTTTAATAGCTCAACACTTACCGTACCGCTAGTATCGCTACTGCTCACTAATTGTAAGCTCGTTATTTCGCTCTCTTGCGAGTCAAACTTATCCATTAAATTTTGCTGGGCTTGTAGTGCACTTTGCTCAAGCGCTAACAAGTTTTTATTAGTTTGCCCATACGCTGCATCGTTTTGCATAACAAGTTCAGCGGTTACGGTATCGCCGGCAATACTTGGGAAAAAACCTACTTTTACTGCACCGGTCATAGGCATACCAACAACCAGAATAAAAAAGGCCACAAATGCAGCAACAATGGCGTATCTAAATCGTAACGAGTATTCAATAACGCGGCGGTACACTTTATCGCTAAACCAAGTTAGACCGCTGTCGGCGCCGTGCTGCACCTTTGACCACAAGCCACTAAGGCCCGACTTTAACTGGCGTTTAGTGCTTACGTGGGCTAAATGCGACGGTAAAATAAGTTTTGACTCAACAACCGAAAGCAGTAAACAAATCGTCACTACGGTCGCAAACTGAGAGTAAATTTTACCTAAATTGCCAGATACATTCGAAAGCGCAACAAACGCAGCTACCGTGGTTAATACGCCAAATATGGTGGGGACAGCCACCTTCATGGTGCCTAAAATCGTGTTATTAAGGGTGTCGCCGTGTTTTTTGCGAGTGGTGTAAATACTCTCCCCCACAACCACGGCATCGTCGACCACGATCCCCAACGCCATAATAAAACCAAAGGTGGTCATTTCATTTATGGTCAGCGCGGTGTAGTTGTCGGTCATAAAGTACAGTGTGCCAAAAAATACAAATGGCAAGCCACCTGCAACCCATAGCGCAACGCGTACATTTAAAAATATCGCTAAAATAACAAACACCATAATAATACCGGTTACGGCATTTTTAGTAAGCAGCGATAGGCGCTCGGTGATCATGGTGCTTTTGTCGTGCCAGCTTTCAAGCTCTACATTTTGCGGTAATAAGCCGCGCTCGTGCCATGTATCAATTACGCTTTGTGCTTGCTCAACTATGGTGGTTATATCGCTATTTTCATCCATTAAAATTTCAATGCCTACGGCATTTTGTTGGTTATAACGACTTAGTGAGTTGGTATCTTCTGCGAATGTGTCGGTAACGGTTGCTACATCACCTAATTTAATTTGTGTGCCTGATTGCGTTGTAAGTAACACTATATTGGCAAAGTCGCGCTGCCAGTAAGCTTGATCTGCCGCTTTTAGGCGCATTATTTTATTGCTATCGCGCAAGCTAGTAGAAAGCGGGCTCGATGATTCGTTGTTAATCACCTCGCTTACATCGCTAATTGTTAAACCGTAGGCTTGTAGTTTGCCTTCGTCGATTTCTACCGACATCATAGGGTCAAGCACGCCCGATTGCTCTACATCGCTAATGCCCGATTTAGCTAATAAATCGGCTTTTAGTTTTTCACCTAGGTTTTGCAACGTATGGCGGTCGGCATCACCAAATAATTGTAAAGTTAATGCGTGATCTTGCCTGCGCGCTTTGTCGATCACCGGCTCTTCGGCATCTGCCGGAAAGTTATTTATGGCATCAACTTGGTTTTTAACATCGGTGAGTAGCTCATCAAGCGAGTAATCGGTTTTTTTCTCAATGCTTACATGGCTGCCGCTGGCATCGGATGTAGAGGTAATGCGCTTAATACCCGGTACGGTTTCAAGGGCTTCTTCTACTTTTAGGGCGATGCCTTCTTCTGCTTGTAAGGCATCGCCACTGTCGTAAACCACCGATACCGAAATAGTATCTGGCTCAAGGCTTGGAAACGCCTCTTTACGCAAAGTAGAAAGCGACATTATCCCCATTACTATTACGCTAATGAGTAATAAATTGGCGGCCACTGAGTTGTTAGCAAACCAGCTAATAATGCCGTGCAAAGGGTTAGTATTATTAGGTAATTGCGGTGCTTGATGCGGGCTCATTATGGCATCTCCTCAACAATTGGGTTTACTAACATATCGTTTAAATAGCTTACGAGTGGGCGAGCCACCACACGTAAATTAGTGTGCCCTTCAATAGGAGAGATATAAACGTAATCACCGCGCTCAAATAGTTTTTGCGCTTGAATGCTCACTAACGTGTTTTGATCGTTTACGTACCAAATTAAGCCTTCTTGCGATACTGCTGAGGCGGGTAATTTAATTACGTTGTTAAGCGCTTTACCGGCAATTTGTACCGCTAAAAATGTACCTGGTAACAATGGTGTTTCTTGCTCAAAAGGTTTGTCTAGCGCAACCACTACACTGCGCTGGCGAGAGCTATCGTCAAGATGCTGCTCAAAACGAGCAATGTAACCTTGCCACTGATTCTGTGTTGTTACATCACTTAAAATAACCTCGCCCGACTTATCGCTTGCCAGGTTTTGCCATTGGCTTAATGAAAGCGGTACGCTAATTTCTACTTTGTCGGTGCTGTTTAATGTAGCAAGTGTATCGCCGATGCTTACGTAAGTACCTAAATCTACATCGCGCGATAAAATAACAGCATCAAACGGCGCACTTATATGGGTGTTTTTTTCATCACGCTGCGCAGTTTGTAGTGCGTATTGGGCGTTATCGGCCGTTGCTTGGGCAGCTTCTAGCTGTAGCGTTCTAAATACTAAAGGTGAGCTTGGCGCTTGTGTTACACCCGAGCGCTGCCATTCACGCTTTGCTTGGTTTCCTAAGTCTTGCTCTTCTTGTAGGGCAAGTTTGGCATCTGCTAATGTGGCTTTAGCGCTCGCAACTGCTTGTAAGTATTCGGTGTTATCTATTTGTGCAAGCACTTGGCCTTTTTTAACTACATTACCGGTAGCAAATTGCTCGCTCATATTCGTTATTTCGCCCTTAACTTGTGCTTTTAAGCTAAGCGCCCAGTGTGCTTTAGCCTCACCGTGGCCGCTAACATAGGCTTGATACGTACTTGGCACAGCGTTAATAACCGATACATTGGGTGCCACAGATTTAGCCGGCTCAGGCTTTGGGCCATTTGCTTGCTGCGCCATTTTTTGGCCGTTATATGAAATAGCAAGCCCTATACAAACAATGGCAACAAGAGTTACAACAACAGGTACTGGCGAAATTTTCATGACGATACTCCAAGGCCCAAGGCAAGGCCTAAATCTATACGGTTAGTTAAAAGGGTGTAATTTATTTGGCTAAGCTGAGCTTGTAGGTCGTACACCTGCTGCTGCACGGTTAGTAGGTCTAAAATATCAACCAAACCTTGCTGGTATTTGCTTTGGTAGTTGCTATAACTGCGCTTAGCACTGGCAAGTGCTTTACTAATTTGTAGCTGCTGCTGTGTTAATGATTGCTCTTGGCCTAGTGCGTTTTCTACTTCGTTTACGGCGCTAAGTAGCGTGTCTTGGTATTCCCAAAACGCCTGTTCGGCATTTAATTTTGCAATATCAACTTGTGCACGAAGTGCCCCGCCTTGAAACAACGGCGCACTTAAACTGCCTAATAAGTTCCAAACTGGGCTGGTTAATAATGCTTGGCTGGGTGTAGTTGCTAAATCGCTAAGCGAAGCCGAAAGCGTAATGCTTGGCAGTAAATCTTTGTAAGCAACATCCACTAAATAACGTTTAGATTGAATATTGTAATAGGCACTTTGTAAATCGGGGCGACGCGCTAAATCTTGCTCTGGTAGCGCGCTTAGCGGCTCAATAACCTCAGGTAAAACAGAGGTAGTAGGTAAGTTTTCAAGTTTATCAACGCCCACTAATAATACTAAACCACGTTTAGCTTGCGCTATTTGTTCTTGATAATCGGCAATAGTGGCTCGGGTAGAAGCGGTATTTGTACGCGCGGTATCAAGGGCTTCTAAATCACCTAAGCCGTATTGGTAACGCTCAACAATGCTTTGCTCGTTATTTTCTAAAACCGTTAAGCGCTGCTGCTCAATGTTAAGTAAATCTTGCTGCAAAATAATGTTTAAATACGTGCGCATCACGCTGGCTACTAAGGTGTCTTTAGCGCCTTGGTAAGTGGCCAGATTACTGGCTATGGTCATGTCTTGCGCGGCTACGTTATCAGCAATTTTTTGCCATACGTCGGCCTCCCAGCTAACCCCTAGTGATGAGCTGTACTGTGTGCCAGTTGTTTCGTTGCGCTGAGCGTCAAAATCGGCATCTACACTAAACCACTGGCTTGCTGCGGTAACATCGCGCTGCGCATAAGCAAGTTTTAGCGCCACATGCACTTGGTTAAATGAAGGGTTATTTGCAACGGCTTGGTTAATAAGCGAATCAAGCCCCGCTATATTCACTAAATCAGTGATATAACTTACCTCGGTTGCATTATCTTGTGTGTATTGCCAATTTGCATGCTGCTTTAGCGATTGCTCGGTGCTATTACCTGTATAGCTTGGCTGGCTACTACACGCAGCAAGCGTGCAGCTAAGTGCAAGCAATAAAACCGTTGAGCGCTTTTTAAAATAAACCATTTAACTGTGCCTAATTTACATCATTACACACAGTGTATTAGGGCAAGGGTTAAGGATGGGTTAAAAGGGGTTAACTAAAAACCTCAGTGAAGTATTTTTCACTGAGGTAGTAATATTTAAAGTGAGCGCGAGTAGCTTAGCGATATAAAATCGAGGCCTGGGTTGGGCTTTTTAATACCAGCGTTTGAATAATGAAAATACTTAAGCGACACGCTATGTTGCTCAGCCTCACCAAATTTCATGGCAATGCCTAGGCGGTCTTCAAACTGGTAATGTGTGCTTATGTTTTTTCCCGCAAATTTGGTGTCGTCTAATAAGCTTAAACCAATACCAAACTCGGCAAAAACGCGGTTCCCAGCAATACTGCCAATAGGATAAAAAATAACAGGTGAAAGCGATAAGCCTAAATTAGCGTCGTAGCGTTTTGGGTCATCGTATTCAAAAAAGTTGGCATTGGCTTCTAGGTAAATCTCTAGCTCTTCAAAGCCTTCTATTTGATAATCTAAGGCATATTGATAAGCCACCTTAATCCCTCGCACGTCTCCTTCACCTTGAATATAGCTCATCGAAAAGTAATCTTGTGCAGCCGTTGCAGCGCCTGCGTATAGCGTTATAGCTATTAAAAACAATTTATAAAGTTTCATGTTATTCACCTCAAGCAGCTCTATTTTTATTGCAATTGCTTGACCTAAACACAGCAAATTTAGCTGCTATAGATTAAGTAATGATTCAATGAGGTGCATACTAATTGCATTTAACTATTTTGATAATTGCAATTTAAGTGGAATAACTTTCTTCAATATATTGATAATTAAACAGTGATTGAGCGCACGCTAACGTGTGTTGTTAACCGCTTATATTGCTGCTTAAAAAGCTGCCAACCCACAATACCCGACAAGGTATTACCGCATGCCATACCGATAAATAACCCTGTTAAACCGTAAAAATACGAGCCTAACCAAAGTAGTGGTAAGTAACACAAAAATAGCCGCAATATGGAGATAAATAAGGCCGTGGTCGCAAAGCCCAGCGCGTTACATACCGATACCGTGATCATACATACACCCAAAGCCGCGTAGCTCAGGGGCACAAATGCAAAGTAATCTGTTAGGTTAGCTACTATTTCACTATTATTGCTAAGCGCATTTGCAAGCGGGTTAGCCACACCTAGCATAATAACCGCTAATAAAATTTGTATGCCAATTACAAAACCGCACGCAAGTTTTACTACGCTTAATATTTGCCTAAGCTCGCCCCGCCCTTTTAAATTTCCAACAATGGGGGGCAGCGCCATGGTAAGCGCTAAAATTAAAATAATCGCAATATATTCAATACGGTTTGCAAGCCCCCAAGCTGCTACAGCAAACCCACCATACGCGGCAATCAATGCCGTTACTATCATGGCTGAAATAGGCGGAATAAACTGTGAAAGTAAAGCCGGCGCCATCATTTTGGCAATGGCTTTTATTGCCTGCTCGGTGCGGTTTTTTAAAATGTCAAAGGTTACAAGTTCTCGTTTAATAAGCGTGTAAAACACCACTACTAAGCCTATTGAAAAAGCAACACAGCTTGCCCATGCAGCACCCGCTAACCCCATATCAAAGGTAAACATAAACAATGGATCGAGCGCTATATTTAACACACTGGTTAGCACCATAATTCGCCCAGGCAATAAGGTTTCGTTATGAGCACGGCAAATGCTGTAACCAAAATAAAGCAGCGCTCCAAGCCAGCAGCTTATTAGCCAAGGCAACCAGTAAAGCTCGGTTAAATTAAATAACGAAGGCGTTGCACCCAGCACTAAAATTATAGGCTGCTGAAAAAGCCACAACGCCAAGCACAATAGCGTTACTATTACGGTGCCAATAAATACGATTAAACTACCTAAGTAGCGTGCGTAGTTAACTTTATTTTCCCCAAGTGCAGTAGAAATGGTCGCAGTTGCCGCAATACCTAAGCCTACTTGTACTCCCACAATTACCTGAAAAATAGCAATACTAAAGGCAACTACAGCGAGCGGCTCAGCGCCTAGCTTAGCAATAAAAATACTATCAACCAGCTGGCTTCCCATAATAGAAAACAAGCCAACCAACATAGGCCATGTCTGCTTAAATAAATACTTTAAAAGTAATGATGTATTACGGCTCATAAGGCAGGCTCACTCTAAACTTAAAAATTTAAACGAGAAAAATACCGAAAAAAAAGGCGCTTATAGTAAGCGCCACAGGAAAAGTCACAATGAATAAGCTGCTAGTATATTTACACAACTAAGTATTGATAATATAGTTGTTTAAATAATCAGTTTATTGAAAAATTTGATAATGAACATTGCCCATTTAAATCTGTTTGTCAGAATCGCAACAACACATAATATTAGCTTAGCTGGCAAGGAGTTAGGTTTGTCGGCCGCGGTTTCTAGTGCCCAAATGAATAAGCTTGAAGAAACGCTCGGCGTTAAACTTATTCATCGTACAACCCGAAAAGTATCGCTAACCGAAGAGGGCCAAGCTTTTTTACCCCACGCCGAGGAAGTGCTTGCCAATGTTGAAATGGCACGCGCCTCGGTAGGTATTGGCAGTGTAACTCCACAAGGAAAATTGCGCATTACTGCTCCTGCTTCGTTCGGGCGAATGCATATTATTCCTGCATTGGCTGGATTTATTGAGCAATACCCCGACCTGACAATTGATTTACGCTTAAGCGATAGCATTATTGATATGGTTGGCGGAGGTTTTGATATAGCAATACGCGACGCCGCCCTAAACGACTCAACCCTAATTGCTCGAAAAGTTGCCCGCGATAAACGCTTAATTTGCGCATCGCCTAATTACCTTGCAAAACACGGCACCCCAACAACACCGCAAGATTTAAAAAATCATACCTGTGTTAATTTACATGGTTTAACTACGTGGTCGTTTATTACACCCGAGGGCACACAAAACATTAAAACCAATAACGTATTACAAGCCGATAACGGTGAAGCGGTGCGCGACGCGTGCGTGCAAGGCCTAGGTATTACGTTAATGTCGAGCTGGTGTGCCTATAAAAAACTACAAAGTGGTGAGCTGGTACAAATTTTACAAGACTACCCACTTGCATCCGACACCGCTATTTGGAGTGTTTACCCAAGTTCGCGTTTATTAGCACCAAAAGTAAGGGCCTTTATAGACTACTTTAGCGGCTACTTTGGTGACGAACCCTACTGGGAAAAAATATAATTATTTAACCGTAAAATATAAAAGCACAAACCTAGGTTTGTGCTTTTTGCGCTTTAAATATATGGAGCTTTATTGGTAAACCTTGGGCAAGTAAAAACAGCAGTTGCTAACTTGTACTTTTATACTTCGTATTTAATCGTGTAAGTTTATTAAATAACTTAATAACAACTCCCAATAATGTTAATTAAAAGCTAGCCATGCATCTCAAACATATCATTATCTCTTTTAAAACTTTCATTTTATTTGCACAATTTATTGCCATACTAAAACCTTCGTATATAAATCGTTTTGGGGTAAGTATGAGAACAATTAAACGAAGTCGTTTAAAAGCGCCTAGCGTTAACACTACAAAAACTAAGCTCTCATTTTGCCTGCTTAGTGCCACGGTACTTTTAACTGCATGTGGCGAGCAGATAAAAAGCGAAAGTACACCTGCCTCCCCAGAAGCTAAAAGCGCTAAAAACACGCTTATTAATACCGATGATTTTAATATTAAAGCCATGGTAAAGCTGCCACAAACTGTAGAGTGTACGCTTGAAAACGGCCTACAAACTCAGTGTGCTCAAGTGGTTTTAAAATATCAGCCCGACAACATTGAAGTCGGCCCTTTTTGCCCAGAAACACTCGACGACGTAGGCGGAATTTGGGATTGGGATGGCACCGATGCGGGGCTATATAGGTTAGATAAAGCATTTTTAACCATGCTTAACGAGCAAGGTTTTACCTTTTACGATGAAGACGGCAAAGTGCATATTGTTGATAACGCGACCATTCACCCAACAGTTGATCATGCATGTATTAATGTATCGGTAGATAAAAGCGTAGAAATTACCGCCCTTTTACCACTCCACCCTGTTATGTCTGAGCAATCAACAGCGCTGGGCACTGTATCTAAAGTGGGTATAGCGCTTGCGGGTGTGCCTATTTTTTCGGATGCGCCAAGTGTGCAACATACTGGGCATTTACCCGCGCTTGATACCTGCGCAGGCCATATTGATCCGGGCGGTTGGTACCACTACCACGGCACCGCTAGTGATATAGACAGCGTATATAAACACGAACATGTAAACGCCAACTGTAATAATTTAGCGCAAAAGCCAAGCGCCCTATTTGGTTATGGCTTTGATGGCTACCCAATTTACGGAAGCCAAGAAATTGATGGTACATCCCCAACCGAGCTTGATAGCTGTAATGGCCACACAGGCCCCGTGGGTGAAAGCGGCATAGTTACTTACCACTACCATGCAAGTAATACATTCCCTAACTTACCTAAGTGCTTAAAAGGCGTGGTTGCACAAAACAACTTTACGACCACAGCACAAGCGGGTGTAGGGGCCAAGCCACCTGAAGGCACTATAATATCTCGCCATGAACCACCTGGTGGCGGCGGTCCAAAGGCGGGTGGCCCTAACGGCGGCATGTCGCCACCGGGGTTTGCTGAGGCAGCTAACAAACTAGGCGTTAGCGAAAAAGTGCTTATGCAAGCAATGCAAAAAGCCGGCGGCCCTAATGCCGATTTAACGGTTGTAGCAAAGGCACTTAACGTAACACCGGAGCAATTAAAAGCCGCCTTACCAGAAAAACCTAAACGCTAATTAACCTGAACTCTGGTTAGAGATTTGCTAACATATTGAACTATGGTGATATTTAAGTTTATTTTCTCTAACCAGAAACTTTCAGTGAAAATAAGGCAAATTTACGCGTCAATAGCTGGCCTATTGCAAGTAAGTTAAACGCGGTTTGCACTGAATATAGCTGCCCGAGATAGATTTATTATCCAAATTCAGGCTAATTATAAATTACGTCAAGTGTTAAAAGCACTTGCCGTAACAATTAGTTACGCAACTTATAGCCTATAAAAGTTCCTAAAATCGTCAAAAATGTGAGAAAACGTTGGCTTGTGTCAAGAACAGTAAACGTTAGTAAAAAGCTGTAAACACGCCCCTGTTATCGGTTACATGTCAGTTACCATTCAGTTTAAAGCGCTAGTATTGAACCCAGTTATGTAACAACATACACGAGGCACTAGTATGAAACTGACTCAATTACTCCCTGCTCTACTTGCCATAAGTGCAGTATCTGGCGCTGCATATGCAGCACCCAATGAGCGAGAACACGCAAAAAGTTTTAATAATGAGCGCGCAAAACGCATCGAATACAAACGAGATGAGCGCCGCGATGACAAAAAACAGCGTATAGAATATAAAAAAAACGACCGTAAAGAGCGCAAACAAGCCAAACGCGAGCACCGCAAAGAGCAAAAGCGCAAAGTTGCCCATTACAAACAGCAGCAACGCACTCGTAATTATTTTAAACATAATCGCCACAACGTAGTGACCTACCGGCCTGGGCATTATTTTAATCATTTACCGCGCAATAGTGCTTCAATCAGATTTAATGGCATTACGTTTACATTTAGTGATGGTATTTACTATAGAAAAGCAAAAAGAGGCTACCACGTAGTTAAGCCACCAAGAGGCTTAAGAATACGCTCACTACCAAGGCATTATTCACACTTTAAACGCCATAATACCACTTACTATACCTACCAAAATGTATATTACGTGGCAGATAATAATGGTTATAGAGTAGTTGATGAGCCTAAAATAGTGGTTAATCAGGCTATTAAGGTAGGCAGTGCTAAAAATTATGATTTAGGGCAAACCTACGACACCCTCCCTATTTCGGCAGAGGCTGTCACGATTAACGATCAACAATATTTTAAGTACCAAGATATTTATTTTTTACCGCAAATAAACGGTGACGAAATAAAATATTTAGCGATAAATTTAGGGTAAACAATTTAGCTAAAACGCAGGGCAAGTTGCGCTAAGCATCTTGCTCTTTTGACATTAAGTCGGCCATTCGTTGGTTAATTTCTTGCTCACTTAAATCTTCTTTATGGGTGCCTATGGTCCAAATATGCCCGAATGGGTCTTGTAGGGTGCCGGCTCTATCACCGTAAAACTGGTCGTGCACTGGGCGTACTTCTGTAGCGCCAAGTTCAATTGCCTTTTTAAATACGCTGTCTACATCTTCTACGTAAAGCATTAAACTTACCGGTGTGCCACCAAGTGCATTGGGGCTTTTAAATGACTCATCCGGGCATGAGTCCGAAATCATAATGTGGGAGTCGCCAATTATAATTTCAGCATGGGCTATACCGCCCTCTGGCAGCGGCATTTGCATTACTAACTGCGCACTAAATGCATCACGATAAAAACAAATAGCTTGCTGAGCACCTTCTATAATTAAGTACGGTGTTATCGAACTAAACCCTTTGGGAATTGCTGAAACAGTCATAACGCTCTCCATTATTTTTTATGGGTGTATGCATTTAGCCTATAGGTTAAAAACACTTCTTTCAACGTGTTAACTCATTTAAGTTACTATAAATAAATTAGCCAATTTGTGGTCAATAACTATACTAGCTGTAATATATATCTTACTTTTACTTGCTTAGGACTTTTATAATGTTAGCTAAAATTAGCCTAGCCGCTAAAAAGTATAAAGTTCTGAAGTATTTAGTTTTAAGCTGGTGTGCTTTATTTGCCCACCAAAGCGTGGCTAAAGTTGTGATTGCCATTGTAGGTAAAACAAAAAACGACTCCTTTTATCAGCAAGCCTTTAAAGGCTGTTTGCACTTTAGTAGTGAGCACCCAGAAATAGAATGCAAGTACGATGGACCAAAAGACTTTCAAGACATTCGTAGCCAATCTATGGTCATTAATAGGTTAGTTGATCAAAAAATAGATGGGTTAATTGTAGCAACAACCGACTCTCAGCATTTGGTCACTCGTTCATTAATGGCGCTTAAAAGCAAAAACATTCCTGTTATAACGTTTGATTCTGACCTGCTAGAAAAACACCAACAGTACCGCCTAGCCTACGTAGGCAGTAACAACTTCGACTTTGGCGTTGCCTTAGGCGAGCAAGTAAAAAAACTGACCAACAAAGCAAATAATACGCTTTGCATGCAGTCGGGGCACCATACAACCCCAAATTTAAACAAGCGTATTGCTGGGGTTAGGTATGCGCTGTCTGATCAAGCGACAGCGCACCTATCAGGTAAAAACGGCTGGCGCGAACATAGTCGCTGCCCCTTATTTAGCTTAGGTAAGCGCGAAGAGTCACTAAAGCAGTTAATGCATTTATTAAAAATGGACAACCCACCCATTTTTTTAGCTGTGGCGGGGTTTGCACAATTTAACCCTCATTACGTAAATGCCTTAGCGCCTTTTAAGCAACGTATTGCCGATAAAGACATTATTATTGTTTCTGCCGATACAGAAGAAATACAGCTCAATGTGTTAAGCAGGGGTCTATCTTCGGCTAACATAGGGCAAAACCCTTTTGAAATGGGCCGCTTGAGCACCAAGCTAATGCACGACTATATTTTATATAATAAAAAGCCTGCGCAATCTCACTACTACACCGACTTTCATTACTGTACCCAAAGTAACGCCTCACAGTGCACTGTTAATCATTAAAACTTTACCCTGTTAACTGGGGGTATGCCCTTTTAAGTACGATGCAGTGCACTTTAGCCAGCGTATTATTGCTCTAAGTTTAAACGTTGGTGCCACGCTGCAATGCTTTCATCGGGGTATTCATCAAACTGTTTATCATTCTTTTGAATATGCGGGGTAACCCAATTGGCCTTACTGGCAAGCATTAAATGGGTGTGCTCTGGCGGTACGGGTAATTCGCTGTCTATTGCGCCAGCAAAGGGATGAACTTGCTCAGGCCATCGCGAATCATATAACCACAAGTTACTGCTGCAGTGCTTACAAAAATGGCGCTCAGCGGGGCTGGTTTTATCACCCACTTTGGCATGGTAAATAGTAATATGCTCACGCCCTGTAACCTTAAGCGTGCTGTATTGTGCGTTCAAGTTTATAACAAACCCGCCACTGCCGGCCGTTTTACGACAAATAGAGCAGTAACATAAGTTATAAGGATAAGGGTGTTTAGAGCTCACACTAAACGTTACTTTGCCACAGTGACAAGCGCCTTTAAGCTTCATAATAAATCCAATTAGTTACTGTTTAGAGTTAATACCATAACCAGTTAGCCATAAAAAAACCACACCCTTTACAGGGTGTGGTTATTATTTGCTAAAGCGTTTTGCTCTAACGCTGCCAAAATCTTAAATTGCGCAATGTTTCAATAAATTTATCTGCAGAGTGCATGTTTAAATCTATCCAACCATTGTCGGCTTTACCATCAAGCCCTGCGGCTTCAAATAGAGCCATGGCATCTTTTGTGTAGCCTATGTATTTCATGTGCGCGAACGCATCGCTCACAAAGTCTTTTGCCTCAGGGATACCAGCAAGCTTCTTAGCGCCCTCTTGCGTTGCAAGTACCATAACCGCATCGTAAAGCACCGAAGGGCCGCCATTAATTACTTGATCCGCTGCTACATGCTTACCCTTACTGCAACATGCACCACCTACTTGTGCGGCAACAATTTCGTAGTTAGCACCTTCAGCGTCTAAGGCATTTGTAACCGAATTAAAAATATCAGCATCAAAGCCATCGCTTACTAAAATACCTAACTTACGACCTTTAAAGGTATCTGGCGCATTTTTTAAAATACTTAGCGCATCTGATACAGGTAAATCGTTACGCGTTGGCATAGCAGCTTCAGCCGGCTCTGGCATATCTTGCAGGCGCAGGCCTTTTGCAACTTCTTGCGCTAATGTGTTATCTACATTTAATAAGTGCGAAACCACACGCTCACGAATCGGCACATGCTCTACTTTTGAAAGCTCAAATACAAACGCATATTGAATGTGCGCTTGCTCTACTTCTGTTTGACTTAAGTAAAATTGGCGCGCTTGGCTGTAGTGATCGCTAAATGTTTCTGAGCGATAACGCAGCTTATCTCCACCGCTTACTTCTGGCTCGCTTGAGCTTTTAAAGCCATGCACTGGGCATTCGCGGGGGTTATGCTCATCGCCGCTCCAGGAGTTTGGCTCGTAGTTAGCACGCCCTTTAGGGTTATGCATTGCCATGTGGCCATCTTGTTG
Organism: Pseudoalteromonas sp. R86517; assembly: GCF_042466295.1. Classification (NCBI taxonomy): domain Bacteria; kingdom Pseudomonadati; phylum Pseudomonadota; class Gammaproteobacteria; order Alteromonadales; family Pseudoalteromonadaceae; genus Pseudoalteromonas; species Pseudoalteromonas sp. R86517. The sequence goes on along the minus strand of NZ_JAXHCB010000001.1, from coordinate 391,429 downwards.
AAAATGACGCATTGGGCATTTAGGCGCATTAACCGGAATGTGCGTAAAGTTAGGACCGCCTAAGCGTTTGGTTTGAGTATCTAAATACGAAAAGTTACGCCCTTGCAGTAATGGGTCGGGTGTAAAATCAAGCCCAGGTACAATGTTTTGTGTACAAAAAGCAACTTGCTCTGTTTCGGCAAAAAAGTTATCAACTACACGGTCAAGCACCATGCGGCCCACAATTTTTACTGGTACTTGCTCTTCAGGTATAAGCTTCGTGGCATCAAAAACATCAAATTCAAATTCATCAGCAAATTGCTGATCAAACACTTGCACACCTAGCTCCCACTCTGGGAAGTCGCCTTTACCAATAGATTCCCACATGTCTCTGCGATGAAAATCAGGGTCTGCACCATTAAGTTTAAGTGCTTCGTTCCACACTACTGACTGCATACCGGCTTTTGGTTTCCAATGAAACTTAACAAATTTTTCATCGCCATTTGCATTAATAAATTTAAAGGTATGAACACCAAAGCCTTCCATAAAGCGTAAAGAGCGCGGTATGGCTCTATCTGACATGGCCCACATAATCATATGAATTGACTCAGGCGATAAACTTACAAAGTCCCAAAAGTTATCGTGCGCGGTTTGCGCTTGTGGAAAACCACGGTCTGGTTCAGCCTTAGCTGAGTGAATTAAATCAGGAAACTTCATTGCATCTTGAATAAAAAATACAGGTATGTTGTTACCCACTAAATCCCAGTTTCCTTCTTGGGTGTAAAATTTAACAGCAAACCCGCGAACATCACGTGCTAAATCGGGAGACCCTTTATTCCCTGCCACAGTTGAGAACCGTGCAAATACCGGTGTTTTTTCACCTTTGCGCTGAAAAATATCAGCACAGGTTAAGTCTTCAAGCGTATCGTAGGTTTCAAAATAACCATGAGCACCGTAGCCTCTGGCATGTACCACACGCTCTGGAATGCGTTCGTGATCAAAGTGAAACAGCTTTTCGCGCATTACATGATCTTCTAATAAACCTGGGCCGCGCTTGCCTGCACGTAATGAGTTTTGATCGTCGCTAACAGGGCACCCTTGCGCGGTGGTCATCGTTGGGTATTCATCAGAAGCCTTTTGATGTAATTCGCCACCATGCCCTTTATTGCCTGAGTATTTAAATGATTCAGCCATGTTTAGTCCTTCATACAATTTGATTTAATGGGTCGATAGTTTTTATGGGCTTTAAATTAAAAGCGACTATGCAAATGCAAAATAAAGACCAGCCATCCAACCTAGTAAAAAAGGGCTGTACAGACAAAAAAGTAGTATTTGAGGTAATTTATAAAAGAAAAAATTACACAGGCGTGTAACTTTTTCAGACAAAAAAAGAGCACTTAAAAAGTGCTCTTAGGTTTAAGCCTTAATCTTTATTCTCGTTAACTAAAATAACTTTACGATGTGGGAATGGAATTTCAATATTGTTTTCATCAAGGGCTTTTTTAATCAGCTCTGGCACCGTGTATAAAATTTCGAAGTAGTGCTCGCCTTTACAAAAAGGTCTTACTAAAAAGTCTACCGAGCTGTTGTTTAGTGTTTCTACTTCAACAAAAGGGGCTGGGTCTTTTAGTATGTATGGATGAGCCTCAAGCGCGCTATCAATAACTTTGCGAACAGCGTCGGTGTTTTCATCGTATGCCACACCAAAGTGCATATCTACGCCGCGAATAGGATGATGAGAATGATTAATAATTTGCGCTCCCCAAATTTGGCTATTTGGGATAATAACTTGCTGATTATCGAACGTTTGCAAAATAGTTGTAAACATATCAACCTCGGTCACTTTACCGAAGCGCCCTGCGGCTTCAATAAAGTCGTTTACTTTGTAAGGTCTAAATATAAGTAACATTACACCTGCAGCTAAGTTAGACATAGCACCTTGCAGCGCTAACCCAATAGCTAAACCTGCCGCACCTAATAGCGCAATTATTGAAGCTGTTTCCACACCAAAGCGGTTTAACACGGCAATAAATACAAACGCTAAAATAACATAGCGCGCCATACTGCCTAAAAAGCGAAACAGCGTGTCATCAAAGTGAGTGTATTTATGGCATAAACTAATAATCATATTACGCACTTTACCCGCAAGCCATAAGCCTATTAGTAATATAACAATTGCCATTAGAATATTTGTTGCCCACATTACTGCTGCCGGCAAATACTGATTTACATCAATATTATTTATTATCTCGTCCATTTATTGTTCCTGTTAGGCTGGTTGTAAATATAAAAGCACATCAAAAACCCCATATTAACTTTTTATTAACCTGCCTACGAGTTTTATATCGTATTTTTATATAAAGCAGCTCTATTACGTTTTAAATTTAAATAATCCTTTAATACAAATTACCTCTGGTTTTAAAAAGTAAATTTACCGATAATTGCACCTGTAAATCTCGTGTAGCAGTTAGGTTACTGCTCGCTAAATATTAAAAAGGACTATTATGAAAAAACATTCCCTTCTACTTATGGCCTCCGCACTTACCTTCTTTGTAGGCTGCACAACAACTGTCCCAGTTAAAAATTTTGAGGACCATCCAATTCCAAAAATTTCTTCAACGAATAGCGATCTTCAACAGGTCGAAAAAGGGATAGTTAAAGCCTGTATAAAACTAGGGTGGGATTGTACACCTGAATCTGCAGGAGTAATTAATGGTGTTTTGAACATTAGAACCCACCAACTAACAGTTGCAATTAACTTCGATGAAACTGCTTATAGTGTTAGCTACGTTAGCTCTAAAAACCTTAATTACAATGGCAAAAAAATTCACCGTCAGTACGTAAATTGGGTCACAAACTTAATACGTCACATCGACGCTGAAATGATCTAACTTATTATTGTTTACGGTTGTAGCCTACCTACTTGGGCTACAATAATTCTTTAATTTAGGCATGACACAAAATAAACCGACTACTTAGTGAACAATTCAAGATTTTCATTCGTATAGTTTTACCTATAAACAAAAAAATTAAGTTATTGATACCCAATAATTAAAAATTTCTCTTTAATTATTCAATCTCTAATTTTACTCAGCCCTTACATTTGTAAATAAAGCCAATGTGTTCTAAACCTTTAAGAGACACCTTGTTAAGGAGCGTTGTTATGCCAACAACAAATACGATTAATAAACACTCTGAATTTGCCCGCTGCATTGAATGCAATAAGGTAAACACATTTGCGGCTTTTCACTGGCTAGCACTGGCATTTAAAGACATGTCCCGTGCGCCCATATTGAGCCTTATTTACGGGGTAATATTTACCCTTATTCCTGTTGCTATTGTTTACTGGGCAATGTTTACAGGTACATATTTAGTAATACTGCCTGCAACCGTGGCGTTTGCATTAATAGGCCCAGCCTTTGCGGCAGGCCTTTACGATGTAGCATGGGAGCTTGAAAAAGGTCATAAACCCACACTTAGCCACTCTATAAAGTCGATGTTTAGAAACCCAGTAGGCGAATGGGGCTTTGCAATAATGCTAATGGTTATCATGATTGCTTGGATGCGTTTAGCCGCGCTTGTGCATGCTTTATATCCTAGCCACGCCAATCCCACCTTTGAAGAGTTATCGGCGTTTTTAACATTAGGCAGCATAATAGGAGGGGTATTACTGGTGACTGTATTTTCGCTTTCTGCTTTTGCTCCACAAATAATGATGGAGCGCCGAGTAGATATTATGACCGCTGTAATAAGCTCTATGAACGCTGTAAAAACTAACTTTGCCGCTATGGTGGTATGGTCAATTTGTATATTTTTATTGGTAGCTGTTGGTTTTGCTACCGGCGCCACGGGCTTTATTGTAATTATGCCTTTGCTTAGTTACGCCAGTTGGCATGCTTATATTGCAGTTATTAAAACCAAAAAACCTCGTGGTTACGAGTAGCAACCAACCATTTAAAGTTCCAACCACACTGACTAAAAATAGCGCCAAAAGGCGCTATTTTTTATCAACCTAGCAAAGCAAGCTGTGCTTAAAATACCCAAATAGCATGTAAAAAGGGCTGGTTTTCTATTTTATTAGTCCCTAACTTGTTGTACCAATAGCGCCATTCTACCCCTACCATTAACTGCTGCGGGTTTAAATTAAAGTTTTGCCCTACATCCCAATGCACAGCGGGTTGAGCAAGCAACCACTCATTAACTTTATTGCCTAGTTCGTCATCACGCCCAGAAATATATTCTACGTGGCCGGTAAAATAAAATGCTTGGCTAGCTAGTGTAAAAGGAGCACCCCATGCAAGGTCTATAAAAATGCTGTTGTCTTGCTTGGCTAGCTGATCTTTTTGCACGCCGCCGTTGGCATCAATGTAACCTGCAAAAGTGGTTGTTAAAAAATCAAAACCTGGGGCATCCCAGCTGAGCTTGATGCCTGGGGTGTATTTCATTAACCCCTCTTCACCGGCGTTTATACCAAACACTAAACCTGTGTCTTTTATTGCACCATAACGCACAGAGGTATCAAAGGCTTTTGATAAGCTAAGTGTTGTGTACCACTCGCCATATATACCCGTATCTTGAAAACCATCACTAAGGCTGTCGTTTAAAAAGTCGATAAAAAAGTAGTTATCACCTAAGTCATGCTCTGAGGCATGCTCTATGGTGTAGGTGCGTGTAAATGACGACTCCCCGGTAAAGGGATTTAAGGCATCGCCAAAATTTGTGTGAAGCTGTGTGACGCTCCAATTTTCTGCTAGTGCTGAGTGAGACAAAAGCAGTATAGATGTTGTAAACAGTGTTTTTAAAAAATTCATGATTTATTTACATAACCCCAATTAAAATGCGGCGGGAGTATATCAGTGAGCATTCACCAACTAAAGAGATTAAATAAGTACAAAGGCTGATTTTTAAAATCTAAGCAGTAAAGCCCAGTAGCGCGGCTTTAAAAGAGCAGCGTTAGCCCTTTATAAAACACCTGAATTAATCATTACGCAGGTAATAAATAAGCGCCTTTATATTTTGTATACCCTTGCTTAGCTTATTTACTGGGTTTTATTTAGAGGTTGTAGCGCGTGCAATATTAAGGTGAGCTTTAAAGGCAATTTAATAACGGCGTGAATTGTAAGGCTAGGTACTTTAGGTAGATGTATTACACAGACTACGCCTTATTGAGCATAAACAAATTTCAACTCTTTCGATAAACAGCCACAGCTTTTTTACTACTGTGCACAATTTACAAAAATAAGTGCATAAAATTCATATTCTACGCCTCTCCCTTTTTAACCTTACGTACCCAAGTAAAAACAAAATATTAAATATCAATAACTTAAACAAATAAACTTGGTAGGCATAGGCTTTGCTTCATGTATTGCAAGTTAAATGGTAGCAATGGCTACATACAACAAATTACACAACGGGAGACATTATGAGTAACTCACAACACCCAATTGAATTTACAGCCCCAGGTATGGATAACGAATCAGCAAAAAAAACAATTGAAACACTCGATAACCGACTCGTAGCGCTTTTAGACTTACAACTTACTTTAAAGCATATTCACTGGAATGTAGTAGGCCCAAGCTTTATTGGTGTGCATGAAATGTTAGACCCACAAGTCGATGCTATTCGCGAAATGACCGACACCATCGCAGAGCGTATTGCTACATTAGGCGGTACGCCACAAGGTACACCTAAGTCAATTGTAGATCGCCGCACATGGGAAGAATACTCATTAGGTAAAGCCTTTGTAGTAGAGCATTTAGGTGCATTAGACAAAGTATACAGTGGCGTAAACGCCGACCACCGCAAAGCCATTGGCACGCTGTCTGAATTAGACCCAGTATCAGAGGATATGATCACCAGCCAGCTAGGTGACTTAGAGCAGTTTCAATGGTTTGTACGTGCACACATTGAATCGTCTGCAGGTAAACTAAATCATTAATTTATTACCCACTTTGCCATACAAGGAATGTTAATAAGAGTTAAAGGACTAATAAAGATACAAGGATACGTTACATAAGTAGGTACAGGATGAAGTGCAAACTACAAGGACTCGTTGCTTATTACATAAAGGATGTAGTAAATGCACCAAGGATGACTAAAGCTTGCTAACGGATTTGGTAAACCTACAAGGATTGTTAAAATACAAACGCCTAGTATAAGGCATACTAAGCGTTTGTATTTTTTACCACTTTAAAGCTTAAAACTATCCCAAGAACCAGTAATAGCCAACGTTTTAGTTGGCATGTATACGTTTACAAACAAGGTTTGTCCGTCTGGTGAAAAACACGCCCCAGCAAGCTCTGTTTGCGCATGCAATTTAGCAAAGTTATACACCTCTCCTTTGGGTGTTACCCCGCGTAAATGGTTATTCACCGTGTCTGTGTATTGATCCTCACATACAATTAAATGCCCGTTAGGTGCTACCGTTAAATTATCACCAAAGTTGTATAACGACTCGTTTGTACTTTCTACAAATAGTTGTATTTTACCAGGCTCATTTTGCTCTAACTCAGTGCCTTCGTTTTTTGAAGGTGTGTACTTCATTACCTGACCTAACTGCTTTTTGCCCCCATTAGTACAGCAAAAATAAAGCTCATTTTTACCCCAATGTATTCCCTCTCCTCGTGCAAATAAGGCTGCACCTTTTTTATAACCTTGCTTACGTAGGTCATCATTTGGGCTTTTAGGGTCTGTGAGCGTTATCCATTCAACTAAAAGGTCGCTGTGTAATGGCATGGCCGGTGAATCCCAATTTCGGCTATCAAACTGAGGTTGGTTTTTAATTACCATAGCTTGCAATGTGCCGCCTTTATTTAACTTACCGCGATGATGAGGAATAAACCGATAAAACAAACTATCGCCTCTATCTTCAGTTAAATAAACAATACCGGTTTGTGGGTCTATTGCTGCGGCTTCATGATTAAAGCGGCCCATATCATATAATGGCTCTGGCTTAATTAGGCCTTTGGCGCTGGCTGGTACCTCAAAAATGTAACCGTGAGATTGAGACAAGCCATCGCTTTTATCCATAACGGTTTCTTCGCAGGTTAGCCAACTACCCCACGGCGTAACACCGCCTGAGCAGTTTCTTATTGTGCCACATAGCGATAAATACTCTTGCTCGCGCTTTTGCTCTTTTAAGTTATAAATTATATGGCTAGTGCCCCCAGGCAAAGCTACACCATTTTTAAATGAATCATAGGCTAAGGGGGTTTTGTGGTTACTAATTAAATCAGATGCTTTATTAATGTGTTTAGGTTGTAACTCATGGTTACGTATAAGGGCTACGCGTTCGTTATCTAATACAATACAACCCATGCCATCGGCACGGTCGGGTACGTCTAAACCATCATCCATTTTATCGCCAAGTGCCGATATAACCCGATAACTAAAGCCTTCAGGTAAATCTAATAAGGCCTGAGGGTCGGCTATTAATGGGCCATAAGCAGGTAACTTTGTTGTTACTTCAGGTAAAGCAACGTTACCCATTGCGCTGCGCGATAAGCCAATAAACGCAAGCGAGCCTGCACTAAATAAAAACTCTCTTCTAGAAACCATTATTTTATTCCCGTGTTTTTTATTAAATCTATAGTAAAGGAAATAACCCGCTAGAAGTGCGGCGCTTTGCTAAATTCATCAAAATGTAATAATGTAACATTCCATCCGTACCAGATATCAGTTAATTCAACTTTAAATAATTGCCCTCACTGTTTAATAGTAGGATAGTAAGTTACCCAAATAACAACGGCTTAATTAGGAGTATCATGATCAAAGTATTACTAGCAACCAGCTTAATGGCCTCTTCATTCGCAGCTTTAAGTAATCCACTCACCGTTGAAGAACAACGCATCAGCAAAGCACAAACAGCTATGCCCACTGTGTTAAACGCCTTTAATAAAGAAGTAACCACCTTTGAGCAACAGTTTAAAGCACTCAATAACTTTAAAGAGGCAAAGCAGCTCATTCAAACCTATAGTTTTGAGCTGTGGGAAAGCGCTAAGCAACGCATTATTAAAACTAACAATTACGACGACCGAGCACTTTACTGGGCGCGCTTGCTTTCAAGCAAAATAATACGTACAACCGCAGCTAACGTTGAGCTATCTGACGCGCAAATAAATACGCTGCTAAGCATGCTTGAAGAGGGTAGCCGAGGCCGCACCGATTTAGCTTTTTCATCAGGCAGTGATAAAAAAATTATACTTACCGGATTTGACCCTTTTTTACTCGACAAAAATATCAACCAAAGTAACCCATCTGGGGTCGCCGCATTGTTACTCGACGGCCAAGTTATTAATTACAATGGCGTTAGCGCCGAAATTAACACGGTTATGGTACCAGTACGCTACGAAGACTTTGACCAAGGTATAATAGAATCACTCCTTGCCCCCTACTACGCACTTAACAACGTCGACATGGTTGTAACGGTTAGCATGGGCAGAACCGAGTTTGATTTAGAGCACTTTCCTGGTAAACGCCGCAGCGTAACCGCGCCAGATAACGCTAATATTGTCTACGGCGGTACGCAAACAAGCCCTGTTATACCCAAGCTAAATGGCCGCCCACTACCTGGTAATGAGTTTGTAAAATTTAGCCTACCAGTAAGCGCCATGCAAAACGCCAAAGGCCCATATAAAGTAATCGACAACCGCGAAGTAACTACACTTAATAAAACCTTTAAAGCCGGCTCGTACGGCGCGCTTAAAAACAGTGTTGCGGTAAATGGCGGCGGGGGTGGTTATTTGTCTAACGAAATATCGTATCGTAGTATTCGACTGCGTGACGCGCTAAATTCGAGCATTCCTACTGGGCATATCCATACCCCGCGTATTCAACAATTTGAACCAGAAACAGAAGCCAACATAGTTAAACAAATTAAAGCAATGCTCACGCAAAGCTTAGTGGCATTATAATAAAGCTAAGCAATTAATATACATAAAAAAAGGGCAATATTAATTGCCCTTTTTTACTTTTTAAGCGTTAGCTCTTCGGGTAGTTAGATGGGAAAAACGCACGTTTGGCTTCTTCATCAAACTCTTTTTTAAAGGCGACATCGGTGCCAATTTTGCGTGCACGCGCAACTGCTGGGCGGCTATCAATGCTTTCAAACCAACGTTTTAAATTAGGGTATGGCGCTAGGCCTTCTTCACCAAGTACTACTGGCGCTTTATCAATCCAACCCCAAGCAGATACATCAGCAATAGTGTATTCATCACCCACTATAAATTCGCGACCTTCAAGGTGTGCATCAAGCACTTCGTAATGGCGCTGCGCCTCACGCAAGTAGCGATTAACTGCGTAATCAAGCCCTTCAGGCGCCATGTGTCTAAAATGCACACTTTGCCCTGAATACGGCCCAAGGCCCGATGCTATAAACATTAACCATGAAAGCATTTCGGCGCGATTCTCTACCTTACCTGCTAACTTACCGTGTTTTTCACTTAGGTACATTAATATAGCGTTCGAATCAAACACACGTGTTTCACCATCAACAATGGCAGGTGCTTTTGCATTAGGATTGATGGCTTTAAACTCAGGTGTGTGTTGCTCACCTTTTAAGGTATCAAGTGGCACAAGTTCAAACGGTAAGCCTGTTTCTTCTAAAAACAAAGCAACCTTCATTGGGTTAGGTGTATGGTGAAAATAAAATTTGATCATAAAACGCTCCTAAAAGTAGTAGCTACAATTAAACCACAACTTGAGCAGTCGTTCAAAAAATAGTTAGCTAAAGTACTTAACCAAACAGCTCACTTGTATTAACCCTGCACCAATATAAGCAAATATAAAACGCGCTTCTTCTTGTGCCTTTTTAATAAATGCCACGGCAAAAGTAACTACAATAATAATTACACTTAATGCTAAGCCATATAAAAAAGAGCCACAAAAGTGAGGTAAAACAGCAAGTAAACACGCAATAATTACTGCGCCATAAAAAGCTACAAGCATACGAACGTTAAACAATATCCCAAGCAATGCAGTTATAAACGCAGACGCATATAAAATTACAACCTCCCTAGGCCACGCGTAACTTAGTGGATGTTTAAAATTAAAGTTTGTAGAGTTTAAACTAGTAACCGCAGACGAAGTCGCGTGTATAAAAATACTAACTAATAAAGCGCCGATAAAAAATGCAGCAAATGCCGAAACAGCACCACCGCCTGTATACCCTGCTTTCTCTTTTTCTATCACTATAACCACAACACTCAGTGCCGCACTAAGCTGAAACCATTGCCAGTAATCGTTACTAAAAAGAGGGATTGCTGCAAAGCCAATAACGGGAACTAATATTTTGGCTTCTTCGTTTTTGTGTAATAAATAAAAAGCCATAATAGCTATATAAAACAGTGCCGTTACATCAGGCATAAAATCTACTTCCTTTTAAATTTCAACACTATTTCTACATTTAGGGAATGCACTACAGCCAAAGAACGTATTTCCTATATTAGTACCTTTCTTTGCTTTACGTAGTACCATTTTCTCACCGCAACGTGAGCATATCTGAGTTTCTGAGCGTTCTTTTTTTGGCGCCTGCTTATGTTCAATAATTGTTTTTACATGGCTTACATGTTGGCGATTTGTTTTAAAACTTGGCTTTAATTTTCCGCTTTCAATTGTATTTACTATATCGTTTTTAGTATTAGCACTAAGTACTCGCTCGGTTTTACTTTTAATGTACTCAATACCGCCGCGTGCAAACCTAATATTTTCAGGTAGTTTAGTTTTAAATGTGCTGTCGCCAATAAAAATAATAACCGAAAATAATGCGTTACTGTTTATACCTAAACACGACTCAAGTGTTTTTAAATGCTTGTAGTTTTGATGCAGGGGGTTTTGAAATTTTGATGAGTGTTTAAAAATTTTTTGTGTCCACATTTTTTGATTCGCTGAACCAAAAATCCAACCTTTCATGTTTTTAGTTTCCACCACAAACACACCAAACTCAGACACAATAATATGATCAATTTGCGTAGTACCATTTTCGATGCCGTTTTCAAAAGTAGGCAGCGTCACATTTTTAATTAACGTGTAATCTGCCTTATTTAAAAACAGTTTAATTAGCACATTAACTTGCCACTCTCCTATCGCTCCTTTAAACCAAGGTGTTTTAAAAACCCCAATACAAATAAACAGCGGTATAAAATACCAAAGCTGGCCTAATAACGTGGCCAAAATCGTAGAAAAATCCATATTTAGTTAATCCTTTAAGCTATACAAATGGCATAATAGAGCCGCGAAATTTAACAAAAATAAACTAGCAGTACACGTAATAATGCACGTTCAATATTAAACACATTTAAGCATTGTTTTTAATACGCCCTTTCTAAGGCATGTTCATTAACATGTTCAATTAACTCAGGAAAAAATGCTAAAAATACCGATTCTAACTCATGGTAGTTTTGCGCTATATCCTCAGCGGAACCTGCAAAGTTATTAGTAAAACGAATGCGTTTGGCTATGTTATCAAGCGCAAGCCCTACCCCTTCTATAGTTTCGTATTCTTTAAACCAATCGTTTGTAGTCATGCTGGTTACAACATGCTGCATGCGCGCTGGCATAACCGCTATGCGCTCATTTAAAAGTGCGTAGCTGCTGCGTTTAAAATCATTTAAAGGGTGTTTGTTAAATTGCTGCCAATGCCTAATTAAAAAGTGATCAAACAGCACGTCAATCGCTACGCCTGCAAAGCGCTTACGCTCGGGTGAAAAGTACTGCTTAGTGGTTTTTACTAACGGGTGAGAGTCGGTAAATTTATCGACTAAGTAATGGTTTTCTAGTGCACTTTTAACGCTATTGGGCAGGTATTCTGCGTGCCTGCGTCCACCAAAATCACCTAATAAATTGCCAAAGTGTGAATCGGCAGTTGGTTGTGCAAAGTAAAGGTGAGCTAAATAATTCAACGTAATCCCAATGGGTTTAAACAAACTTAATTTTGCCAAATAGTAACGCACATTTAAGCGAAACTCACACGAGTGTTTAGCGCGCTCCCTGTGTAATTACCTAACACTTTAGTTTGAAAATTATACAAACACTCTGTAAAGCCGTTGCACTCAATTCAGCATTAAATATTTAAAATAGAATTATCAATAACTTAAAATTTAAAAATCGCTGGAATATATATTGCTACTTAGCGTATTTAGCACTCAAACATGTATAGCTCTTTTTATTAGTGAGTAGTTTAAAGGAGCATAAAACATAGGTTAAATCAGTTATGGGTATAGCTATATTTTTTAAGTCGTTACTACTACTGGCCTTTTTTTTAACGCTAGGTAATTTAATTAAGTACACATTTTTAAAGGGCTTAATTGTGCCCTCATCTTTAATTGCTGGCGTATTAGCTCTTTTATTAGGGCCACAATTACTTGGTGAGTATATTAATTTGTCGCTCCAAGGCACTAATTTATGGATAGATGAAAAGGTCACAAGCATATGGAAGGAGTTACCTGGGTATTTAATTGTAGTGGTGTTTGCAGGTTTATTTTTAGGTAAAAAAATACCTACAATTAAACAATCGCTAAATCAAAGCCTACCCAATTTAAGCTTTGGCTACAGCATTGCTATAGGCCAATATGTGGTGGGTATGATCACGGCATTATTAGTACTTGCCCCTTTATTTGATACCAACGAAGTTGCCGGCGCACTCATTGCGGTGGGATTTCAGGGCGGGCATGGCACCGTAGCTGGCCTGCAATCCACTTTTGAAAGTATCGATTTTGCAAAAGGTATGGACTTGGGGTTAGGTATAGCAACAATAGGCCTTATAAGCGCCATCATATTAGGGACTATTATGTCTAACCGCACCGATGGGGGCGACCAAGAACTTGAAATTAGCCACGACGAAAAAGTAGAAGTAAAAGACCGCCCATTTGGCCTGCACTTTGCTATTTTAGGCACGGTTGTTATTGTTGCTTGGCTTATTCTTAGTGGCTTACAAGTAGCCGAAAAAAGCCTTTTTGCCGATTCATCGGTAAAAATACTTGAGTACATGCCTTTATTCCCCATTGCGATGATGGTGGGTTTAGTGGTGCAAATAGTGCTTAATAAATCAGGCATGGGTAACTTAATTAGTCACTATCAAATAAACCTGCTTTCTAACCTCTCCCTCGATTTACTAATAATTGCCGCACTGGGTGCGCTTAACTTATCGGTACTTGCTAAATATTGGCAAAGTATTTTAATTTTAGGCGCAGTGGGGGTTGCCTATAGCGCAGCTATTTACTTTTTCTTTGGTGGGTGGTTTTTCCCAAAAGATTGGAAAGTGAGAGGAATTGGCGAGCTTGGGCAATCTATGGGCACTACGGCGGTTGGGCTGTTAATGCTAAAACAGGCTACCTCAAACCCAAGCGAGCATATTCGCCCCTTTAGTTACAAACAACCACTTTATGAGCCCGTGGTTGGCGGCGGTATTGTTACTGCCCTTGCACTTCCTGCCATTGCTAATTTTGGGCCGTGGGCATTTACTATTATTATGGCGGTTATATTAACCTGTGTAGTGGGTGGTTTTGCCTTTTATAAACGCCGCAAACACAAAAGCGAGTAGCCTAATTGCGCTATAAAAAAGCCGCTATAACTTTTGTAGCGGCTTTTTTATGCATTGGTTTTTTTACTTGTACCAGTAACTAATTATTCGACTTAACCCAATTTCCATTATCATTTTTACTGTAGCTATTTTTAACCGCAGACCAAGCCACTTTATGCGCTGTGGTTTCGCGGTCGTCGTCGTTTTTTCTATCGCTTGAGTCCTCGTAGGTATCCCACGCGCTATTAAACGCTTCTTGATATATCTCTTGGGCATGTTTAGGTAAGTTACTTTTTACCGAATCCGGTAACTCGTTTGTGTTTTGATAAGGCATAAATAATCTCCGTATTACTTAATTACGCCGCACGCAACACGTTTACCGCCACCACCTAATTTCTTGGGTTCGTCGGCATAATTGTCGCCCCCTTTGTGGATCATCACTGCGTGTTGTTTAAGCTGCTCAAGCTTGAGTCTTGGCGCTAAAACAGGCGATTTAGCTTCGCCGCGCTCATTTACAAATAACGCAGGTAAATCGCCTAAGTGGCCATTACTCCAGGGTTCATCGTGGTGTTTAGCGCTGTTAGGATCAAAGTGCCCACCAGCAGCACCGGCCGGTACAACTTTACCGTTTTTTTGCTTTGGCTCGCAGCTAGCATATTGATGAACATGAAAGCCATGCTGCCCAGGCGTTAAGCCTTTAAGCGCAGGGGTAAATACCACCCCGTGCTCATTTTCTGTCAGTGTAACGGTGCCAAGTAGCTCACCTTGCCCCGACTTACTTACTGCATGCATATCAACATCTACATTCGCCAATGCGCTATTTTGTAGCATTGCAGCGGTAAATAATATGGCGCAAGCTGGTTTAAAAATACGTGCTACGCTTTTTTTAGCGGTTGAATCAAACTGTAAACAATTCATCGTGATCTCCTCATGTAGTATCAGGTTTGTAAATAACGCGACTGCTCAGTTATTAGGTACAATCTCTATACCAAGCTCACTGTAGGCAAAAAATTTCACCTGCGCTAAACGTAACGCATTGATTAAAAATAAAATAAACAAAGCTAGATAATTAGCCACTACACATACTTAAAATTTACTGCGTGTTTTTGTTTAAACGCTGTACAAAAACTAGTGCAAATTTACAAAAGAAATGACAACTTTACAGGCTTAACACGCCCACCCGCCTAATACTAAGTACCGCTCAAAACGGGTAAAAAAGCAGCTTAAACACTTAATAGTGCATTAACTAATACCGCGCTAAGCCAATAGCACAGCGCGTTTAATCAAAATACGCGCCTATGCACACGCTAAAATAAACCATGCTCACCACGCCTGCTGCGCTATCGGTATGCTAATTGCTGAACATACTAGTGTTATTAAACGGGTTATAGATGACCCTATCGCTATTAAACAATCGAGGGAATTATGAGTAACAAGCAACTAATTAAAACACTAGGTATAGGCCTAGCCGCCGCATCAGCTGGCATGCTAACCAGAAAAAGTTTACAAAAGTCGTGGGAAAAGGTAACCAACGAGCCCGCCCCAAAAGACAAGCCAAGCGAGCATACAGATCTTAAAGAAGCCGTTACATGGGCGGTGGTATCTGGCATTGGTGCAGGCGTGGCAAGAATGGCCGTACATTATGTGCTCGACAAACGTAAATCTAAGTAAGCCAATAGCTACTCAAGTGCAACGTAAAAAAGCATAAAAAAAGGTGAAACTAAGTTTCACCTTTTTTATTACTTTAAACTAATTAGCTTTACGCGGTAGACACACTACTCGCGCCTGCATTTTTAAGTATTTCTTCAATCGCGCTTTTGTTATCGCTGTCGTACTTAACACCAATTAATATAGAGCCTTTTTCAATGGCGTCTTCGTAAAATTTAACTTCGTGCTCAGGAATAAACGCCCCAATAGCAGCGCCTAAACTTCCGCCAACGGCAGCACCAGCGCCGCCCGCTGCAAATGCAGCCACTAATGGGCCTGCTACTAATAAACCTGTACCACCGGTTGCCACGGTACCTACGGCAGTAAAACCGCCAACAATTGCAGCTATAATACCACCAGACGCTGCACCAACAATGCCGCCTTCAGCCGCTTTGGTTCCCTCGTCTAAGGCAAAGTCTTCCTTTGCGTATGAGTCATTGGCTACAATGCTTATATCAGCTTCATTAATACCTAATGCTTCTAATCTATAAATAGCCAGTGTTGCTTGTGATGCGCTTTCAAATAACCCAGTAATAACCGTGCTCATAATAACTCCTTTATTTATTTAAAAAATACAGCTATTACTAAGCAAAACCTAAACCACTTAAATTATTACTATTAATCAATGAGTTAAATAACAAACCTAAACTACTGCTTTCATTTACACAGTAAATATTGCTAACCGTTGTAAAAAACTCCTACCACATAAATAAATGCACTAACGCTTAGCGCTTTTGTATAACGCGTTAATAAACTCAATTACTTAGACCACGTAATTTCGGCTAATTGATTAGTAGCCGTTTGATGAATAATTAAGCCGTTATTGCCCATACGCATGTGCCTAATTAAGCCAGAGTAAACCCCTTCTTTACTGGGAATTTGCCAGCTTTGCATGGTTTGAGTTTTTAAATCAAACCTAACCAGCGTTTCGGGGCGCTTAGCCGACTCATTAAACCAAATAGCGTTATCGGCATACTCAATGGCATACGGGTGGCTGTTTTTACCGCTTGGGTTATCCCACTCGGTGATATTGCCGTTTTTAGGGTTATAGCGGCCAAGTTTGCCCATGCCAGAGTTTACATAAAACACCATATCATCAGGCGTAATGGCAAGGCGCCTAGTATGTGTTTTAGCACCTGGGAGTTTTATTTCGCTAAGCTCCATGGTGTTTTTATCAACTTTAACCAAACAGTTACTGCCATTACACGACACCCACGGCGTCCCGCTAGAATCAAGCTTTATACCATAAGGCCGCGAGCCTTTAGTGGGTAAAGTAGCCAGCTTAATATCGCCGCTTTTAGGGTTTAGCCTGCCAATCATGTTGCTGTGCTGCAGGGTAAACCAAAATATACCTGCATCATCAAACACGCCTGTATGCGGGTCACGGGCGTTTTTATCAGGCATTTTATACACTTTAAATTTTTCGGTTTTTAAATCTAAATACCCAACCGTGCCATTTTTATTACCTAAAAACCAAGGGGTTTGGTTTTTATCAAGCGATACACTGTGTGCATACGTACCACTTGGCAACGTGTACTCTTTCATTTCACCGGTTTTAGGGTTTAATCTACCTAAAATATTACCCCACTGACCAACCCACCAAATAAGCCCGTTTTCACCTTGCACAGGGTCGCGAGCGCGTTGCCCAAGCGTAGGCACTTGCCAGTATTTAAAGCTAAGTTTTAAATCGCCTTTAACCACCGTTGACTCACGCTTATTATTAACAGGGTAATGCTTGGCCAAATACGCGCTAATATCTTTACTAAGCGCAGTGCCCTCGCCTGTATCTACCATATAACTTATGAGTGTTTGCCAATCCGCTTGGCTATAACCCGCACTGCGATCAAGGTTGTTTAAACTATGGCAACTGGCACAAAGCTGCTCAACTAATACCCCAGGCTCGTTGCTCAATACAGGTAACGGCGCAGCTAAAGCCCCTAGCGCAACCGTTGCCGCAAAGTGTTTATTAAATAAAAATCGATTTTTACGCATAACGCCCTCCCTTTTTTAATATTAAAGCATAGGGCGAAAGTGTTTACTATATGAGCACTTTTAGCTTTTAGCTTTTAGCTTTTAGCTTTTAGCTTTTAGCTTTTAGCTTTTAGCTTTTAGCAGAATAGCGTCGTTTTTATTTTCGGTGTGAAAATCGTTATTTTTTGTAGGGGTAATAGTAATTCAATTAGTTTTGAGCTGGGTTTCGCTTCGCTCAAACCAACCTACGGTTGTTGCATAGCTACAAGCTTGCGTATAATGCCCGCACTCTGGCTGTATCTATTAGCCGCTAATTTGGATTTTAATAATGAAAAAACTCTCTGCAGTGCAAGTAAAACAACAAGCACTTGTGCTTAACGTTGCCGATAAAATAGAAGCGCAAGGTCGCGAAGAAATCCCTGGTATGTTGCAGTGCTGGTTTGATGTGGAATATCACTTATTTCCAAGTTCACTACTGCTTTGTTTTCAGTTCGAAAACGAACAAGCTTTAGCAGCCGCAGAGCCTGATTTATTAAAGTGGCAAAAGCGCTTAAGCGCCGCAATGCTTAAAAAAGGAGTGATTTTAAAAGATATGCGTAAACATTTAGTGTTTACTTTAAAAGGCCCTGATGATTAGGAAGGTTTTAAGTTAGCTAAGGGCTAGCGTTGCCGCAAGCTTGTTAAAACACAACAAAAAGCCAAAATTACAGCCTTTTATCATGCTATAGAAATAATAAACCCCTCGCAGGGCGCTGAGCTTACGGGTAGCGGGAGGGGTGTTGTTACGCGTAACTATAGAGCTTAAAAGTATAATTTCAAGATATTTATAGTTTGGCTTCTATTATTTTTCGGGGGGATTACCGTACTAAACGATGGCTGAGGCGAAAGCCAAGAGCATTAATTTATATGGAGTTCTTTGTTCAAGCCACGGTGCATATTCACACAAATCGACGTCATTACTAAGTGCGTAGGCATATTTAAATAGAGTTTAAATAATAAAAACACTTGTTTTTTTTGAATAAGAAGGTCAAGCAAACACAGCTGCCTGCTTGATCGAAACTTTCTAATGGGCGGCCCTTTGGTTTTAATCCAAACCATGAATAAACTTAAGTGCTAAGATAACGTTTAGACCCGCAGTCCATAATAAGAAGCCGATACCTACTGAGAACATACACAAACAAATATACCTACTAAAAGTAAATTTAGTATCTAAAACCTCCGTAACGTTCCAGTAAGAGTCTCGAAGTTTAGATTCATCATAGAACTGGCTGATATATTCCCCAGCCCCCCCTCTTAAAGTAACTAAATTCAAGTTAGAACACTCTTTTTCATTATCATGCTTTTTAAGTTCACTTTCTATAAATTTGCAAGATACTGAAGATAAAATTTGATCCACAGAACTATAGAAGTAGTTGACCAGTTGCTGCATACCCATGCCTTTTTCTAGAAAATCGTTATAATTTCCATTTTCTTTGATTAATTTTGGGCAGCGGATAGTATATGTGAACGAGCCAAGCATAAAAAAAATGGATGAATAGAATAAAGTAGTTAATTTCAGTGGAAGTTCAAAACTAATTTGATGATTGACTTCAATGTAGTTTAAAACTTTAATAAAAATAGGGATTACGAAAATCCATAAATAATTACTTTTAACAAGTGTACTATTTCCAAGCCACCTCAAATCAGACCATTTGATGCTCATACAGTAAAACGCCCTCTTGCTTTAGTTACTTGCTTTTTATCTAATAATGTCAACAACTCTTTATATGAGCTTTTTAGACCATCTAAAGGGATTTTATTGAGCTCACTTAGAAACCAGTCTTCTAATTCAAACTCTTCAATAACGACATCCAAAGCTATAACCCTAAACATAACTGAATCATCTTTTTTCTTAGTACAATTAGCCTCAATCAGCTCTTTGAACTCTCTTTGCCTGCTTCTTCCTACTTCTTTAATTCTTTTGCCAATAGAATTAAAAGCCTTTGATAGATTAACCTTTTTATTGGAAGATCTTTCGAAGGGATAAGCGCCTTGTCTGAAATCTTTTTTAAAAATAAAGTTAGTTTCAGGCATCAAAACGATAAGGGAGTGAGTATCCACAACAGTAATATCATCAGAATCGTGCATTTCAACCTCAATATATGAGATATTTTTAGCTACAATTAAAGATGAAGATTTAGTAAATCTAAAAACTTTTGGAAGTAATTTTTTTTCAAAAAGTCCTTCAAGCTCCTTCTTATAAAAAAATCTACAATACCTTATTTTATCAATATCTTTCAAAAACAATAAAACGTCATACCACTTAGACCATTTATCCCTACATGTTTCATAAAACTCTTTAGCATCGTCATCGTCAGCATTATTTTTTAAATAAGATGCAGCAAAATAGCACTCAATATTTTCGTGTATAAATCTATATTTATGATTATCGAGTTGAATCAAACAGGTATTTTTTGTTAGATCGTACAATACTTTCTCTGGCTCTGCAGTTAAGCTAAGCTCAGATAAAGCATGCCTAATAAGCAATTTAAAGCCTTCTTTCGTTGACTCCCTTTTGAGCATTAATGAGTATGCAACATTTTCTAATATAAGCTTTAAATCATCTGCTCTTACGTTACTTTTAGTAGGCCTAGTAAAGCCAACTTTTAAACCGTCATGCTCAGAAACCAAAGTATCAAATAACTTTTGATAAAATTCTGAGTGGCTCTCAGGAACTTTAACTTTATTCCTATAAACCATTGAAAATAGTGTTAAAACTAAAGGGGAACCTAATATTTTCCTTAGCTCTATTGACAAACTGTCAATATTTCTTAGTAAATAGTCTTGCTGAAAAACGTTTTCATAGTTATGAATTAGCTTATTAACAAATTTAATTTGTTCTTCTTCATTGAGGGGACATATACTAAATATTTCAAAGCCTTGAACTTGCTGAACTTCATTACCAGGGCGAGAAGTTACTATTATTCTTGAGTGCGCGCAACGGTTATTGATCCAACTAATAAACTGTACTAAATCAGCACGATCTTTATACTCTACCTCATCAAATCCATCAAAAAAAAATGAAAATAGCCCAAGGTCAAGAAGAGTATCAAATAACTCTTCATCACACCTTAAACCTAGGCTTTCATGTATGAATTCAATGATCAGATCTTTTATAGGTATATTTGAATCAGCATCTTTTAATTCAATGAAAATAGGTAAAGTAACACCTTTATTTAACTCCTTATTATGTAAGTACCTCAATAATATGGATTTTCCCTGTCCAACAGTCCCTTCAACTATTATAGCTTTGTCAGTTTTAAAATCATCATAACACTCAACAATTAGCTCTTTTGTTGCCTTATAACCATTATGCTGTTTTCTTACTACCTTGGTCGCATAATAAAAATTACCAATCCTATCTGGTTCCTCTTTCCTAAAAATAGTAGGTACATACTCAATTGTTCTTAGGAACTCAACTGCCTTTTTAACGCGTTCACGATCAACCCATTGATTAAAAAAAGCTTGCTGTCTACCTTCCAATTCTTTGTGCTTTTGTAAAAACAATTTCTGATGTTTAGTAAAAGGTGTACTTTTCATTTTTTTTTATAGCATCCAAGAACACTATACTCCCTGTTATATTATTTTTAATTTTTTATTAATGTACCTTAAAAGAAAACTATACAACAAAATCATTTAGTTCAAAAGCATAGCTAGGCTTTTAAAAAATCTACAGCTCAAAGAGAAGACTTAACTCCCATAAAATAACGTACGAAAAAAAGATTAATAAGAGATGCTGCGCATGACAGTTTTTTCTCGCAAATCCATATAGGCAATGCGCGATAAGGCAAAACTTGGTCTGGGACCAAAAGCGTAGCTTTGGACGAGAGGTCATTGGAAATACAGAGGGTCAGGTCTTGCTTCTTGCTAAAACCAAACTCTAGCCTCACGTTTAACACCCCCCCGTCATCACGCCCTGAAAATAAGTAATTGATGAGTAATGCATTTCATGGCAGGATTTTGTTCCCGACAAATCCTAAGTACCTACATCCATGCAGGCAATGAAATGAAAGCCATACTTGCACATGGATGTGCTTTCATGGCGTTTACATTCACATCAATTGTGTTTTGAAGGATTAAGCGTGATGCTCGGGTGGCGCTGGGAGAGTCCAGAGAGGGGTCAGCGGCAGCCCCTCTTTGGCTGCTGTCGCCAGCGCGACAAAACCTTGAATAAGGTTTCTAATCTTTAAAAGTACGAAACGCATTCACATTATCGGTGATGGTAACCTCAAACACCTATTCAAATACTTATTCGGGCTGCCGCCCGCGCGTCAGCAAGCTAAACGCCTACAACTAATAACACATACTCTTGGCTTTTGAGCGAGTAAGTATATTTGTGTTTCGTTGGGTTTCGTTTCACTCTACCCAACCTACGTTCATATAATTTATGGCGAATCACCACATACAAAAAAGCCGTTGCATTGCTGCAACGGCTTTTATAATTTTGATAAATTTTCAAAATATAATGGAACTTACTACCCATTAAAGTTCAAAAATTAGTCGCGGTTCTTAGTCGCGATATGTCTCAACCGCTGGGCATGAACATACCAAGTTACGGTCGCCGTATACGTCATCTATTCGTGTAACGGTTGGCCAGAACTTGTCTTTTGCTACCGAAGGCACTGGGAATGCAGCGTAAAAACGCTCGTAAGCACGGTCCCATTCGTTACCAAGTACGTCAGCTTGTGTATGCGGTGCAAATACAAGTGGGTTGTTTTCAATTGACCATTCGCCAGAGATTACTTTGTCGATTTCGCCTTTGATTGACACCATTGCTTCGATAAAGCGGTCTATTTCGCCTTTTGACTCAGACTCCGTTGGCTCAATCATTAACGTGCCCGCTACTGGGAACGACATAGTGGGTGAATGGAAGCCGTAATCTTGCAAGCGCTTAGCTACGTCCATTTCAGTAATGCCTGATTGCTCTTTAAGTGGGCGTAGGTCAACAATACATTCGTGCGCAACGCGGTTGTTACGGCCACGGTATAAAATTGGGAAGTGCTGGCTTAACTCGTGTGTTAAGTAGTTAGCATTCACAATCGCCATTTCAGTGGCTTGTTTTAAGCCCTCTGAGCCCATCATGGTAATGTAAGCCCATGAAATAGGTAAAATAGCGGCTGAGCCGTAAGGCGCTGCTGATACTGCACCGTTGTTGATGTTTGTACCCGGTACGTTAATTACGCTGTGGTTTGGCATAAATGGCGCAAGGTGCGATTTAACACCAATTGGGCCTACACCTGGGCCGCCGCCACCGTGCGGAATACAAAACGTTTTGTGCAAGTTTAAGTGCGATACGTCTGAGCCTATAAAGCCTGGGCTTGTTACGCCTACTTGCGCGTTCATGTTTGCGCCATCCATGTAAACTTGGCCACCGTGCTCGTGCACAATGTCACAAATTTCGCGAATGGTTTCTTCGTAAACGCCGTGAGTAGATGGGTATGTGATCATAATACACGATAAGTTTTCAGACACTTCTTCAGCTTTCGCTTTTAGGTCGGCCATGTCTACGTTACCGTTTTTATCGCAATCAACCACTACAATTTTCATGCTGGCCATTTGCGCAGATGCAGGGTTAGTACCGTGCGCTGAGCTTGGAATTAAACATACGTTACGGTGCGCATCGCCGCGCGACTCGTGGTATTTACGAATAGCAATTAAGCCTGCGTATTCACCTTGTGCGCCAGAGTTTGGCTGTAGTGAAACTGCATCGTACCCCGTAATATTAACTAGCCAGTCGTGCAGCTCGTTAATCATTATTTGGTAACCTTCGGCCTGATCGAGCGGGCAGAATGGGTGCAAGTTTGCAAATTCAGGCCATGTAATTGGGATCATCTCAGCGGTCGCGTTTAGTTTCATGGTACATGAACCTAACGAGATCATTGAGTGGTTAAGCGCTAAATCTTTGTTTTCTAGGCGCTTAATGTAGCGAAGCATGTCTGTTTCGCTGTGGTAGCTGTTAAAGTTTGGATGCGTTAATACTTCGTCATCACGTACTAAACTAGCTGGAATAGAGTCGCTACCGTTTGCTTCAATATCGGCAGCAATACCATCTACGCTTAGGCCATGGCCTTCACCTAGTACAATATCAAATAGCTCAGCTACATCGGCGCGTGTTGTAGTTTCTGAAACCGAAATAGAGTATTCGCCGTCGTGGTTTGTGGCAAAGTTAACGCCTTTGGCAAGAGCACGTGCTATTACGTCGTCTTTGCTGTCGCTAACTACTGTTAGCGTATCAAACCAGGTGCTGTGTTTAAGTGCTACACCTTTAGCTTTTAGGCCAGCAGCTAAAATATCAGCAAAGCGATGTATACGCTGCGCGATAGTTTTTAAGCCTTGTGGGCCGTGGTACACCGCGTAAAACGCTGCCATGTTGGCAAGTAGTACCTGCGCTGTACAAATGTTTGAGTTGGCTTTGTCGCGGCGAATGTGTTGTTCGCGCGTTTGCATTGCCATACGGAGTGCGTCGTTACCTAAACGGTCTTTAGATACACCAATAATACGCCCTGGTAATGAGCGTTTGTATGCGTCACGTGTTGCAAAAAATGCAGCGTGTGGTCCGCCGTAACCCATAGGTACACCAAAACGCTGAGCCGAACCAAGTACTACGTCGGCACCTAATTTACCCGGCGCTTTTAATAGTAATAAGCTCATAATGTCGGCAGCAACACAGGCAATGGCCTTTTTGCTTTGTACGCCAGCAATTAGGTCGGTTATATCGACTACTTCACCTGTTGTAGATGGGTATTGGAAAAGTGCGCCAAAAATGTCGTGGTTAACGGCATCTTCTGCTTTACCTACAATTATTTCAAAACCAAACTGCTCAGCACGGGTGCTTACTACGTCAATAGTTTGTGTGTGTACGTCGTCGGCAATAAAAAAGGCATTGGCTTTTTTAGCTTTAGATACGCGTTTTGCAAGGCCCATAGCCTCAGCAGCAGCGGTTGATTCGTCAAGTAATGAGGCACTTGCTAAATCTAGGCCTGTTAAATCTAGGGTCATAGTTTGAAAATTTAATAACGACTCTAAACGCCCTTGCGCAATTTCTGGCTGGTATGGCGTGTACGCAGTATACCAACCTGGGTTTTCTAGTACGTTACGTAAAATTACGTGCGGTACGTGCGTTGGGTGGTAGCCTTGGCCAATGTACGATTTGAAAACTTTATTTTTGCTTGCTACCGATTTTAAGTAGCTTAGTGTTTCAACTTCAGTACGGCTTTCGCCAACTGTTAATGGCTGCGCTAAGCGAATGCTTGCAGGTACAGTTTGGTCGATCAGCTCTTGCACACTTGATACTTCTAAAGCACTTAGCATATCGCTTACTTGTGCTGGGCTTGGCCCAATGTGGCGGCGAATAAAATCTTGCTTTTGCTCTAACTGTTCAAGAGATTTGGCGTTTGACATGCGTCTAGATTCCTATGATCCTAAATACTAACGGGTAATTAGTATTGATTAAAATATGTGATGATTTAATAACGTACTGTGTATGGGAAGTAGGCCGTTAAATCATAAAAGCCCCAAAAACAGTGAATGGGGCTTTTGTCATCTACTTAGAGTATTACTCTTCGTCGATTGTGTTAGCGTAGTCTTCTGCGCTAAGTAGGTTTTCAAGCTCTGACTCGTCAGTTGCTTTAATGCGGAATAACCAGCCGTCACCGTATGGGTCGTTGTTAACCGTTTCTGGTGCGTCTTCTAGCTCTTCGTTAATCGCTACAATTTCGCCGCCAACTGGTGCGTAAATGTCTGATGCAGCTTTAACCGACTCTGCTACTGCACAATCTTCGCCTGCATCTACTGCATCGCCTACTTCTGGTAGTTCTACAAATACCATGTCGCCAAGCAGCTCTTGCGCATGCTCAGAAATACCCACAGTAAATGTACCGTCACCTTCGTTGCGAACCCACTCGTGAGAAGAGGCGTATTTTAAATCGCTAGGGATATTGCTCATTATTTTGTTCCTTTGGTTTATATTGGGAGGATACCAATCACAATAATTATTGTGATTGGTATAACCAAATTTTTAAATGATTGATTTGCCGTTACGTACAAAGCTAGGCTTTACTACTTTAACGTTAACTAATTTTTTGCGCATTTCTACTTGGGCTGTATCCCCTGTTGAACGCGGTACACGTGCAAGGGCTACACTAAAACCAAGCGTTGGTGAGAAAGTACCTGAGGTAATTACCCCTTCACCACCTTCAACAATTACTTTTGAGCCGCTACGCAATACGCCTTTTTCTTCAAGCACTAAACCAACAAGTTTATGGGTGCTTTTTTCGGCGCGTTGCTTAACAAGTACGTCACGACCAATAAAGTCACGATCTTCTGGTTCCCATGCAATAGTCCATGCCATGTTAGCTGCAAGTGGCGATACGCTTTCGTCCATATCTAGGCCGTAAAGGTTCATACCTGCTTCTAAACGTAGCGTGTCGCGTGCACCTAAACCGGCTGGCGCTACACCTGCATCTAGCAGTTGTTGCCATAAATCGGCTGCTTGCTCGTTCGGTACTACAATTTCGTAACCGTCTTCGCCAGTATAACCCGTTGTGGCAATAAATAAATCACCCACTTGTACGCCAAAAAATGGCTTCATGCCTTCAACGGCTGCTTGTTGCTCAGCATTTAAAAGTGTGGCTGTTTTTGCTTTTGCATTAGGGCCTTGTACTGCAATCATTGCAAACTCTGGGCGCTCAGTTACGGTTACTGTAAAGTCGGCAGATACTTTAGCTAAGTGAGCTAAATCTTTTTCGCGGGTGGCAGAATTTACCACTAAGCGATAAAACGTTTCGCTAAAGTAGTAAATAATTAAATCGTCGATTACGCCGCCTTGCTCGTTAAGCATGCCCGTGTAAAGCGCTTTACCTGGTACGGTTAATTTTGCTACGTCGTTTGCTACTAACTTGCGTAAAAATGCTTTTGCTTGTTCGCCTTCAATATCAACAATGGTCATGTGTGATACGTCAAACATACCTGCATCGGTACGCACTGCATTGTGTTCTTCTATTTGTGAGCCGTAGTTGATTGGCATTTCCCAGCCATGAAAATCAACCATTTTTGCGCCTGCTTCAAGGTGCTTAGCATGTAGTACAGTTTTAGAAGTCATAACATTCCTTCACTTTTAAATTAACCCTGTGCGGGCGTGGCTTAAATAGATTTAATTAAACAGGTAAACACGGTTATGTTTACCGGTTATTTTATGTATTAGGCAGCTTCGTTTTGCATTAGGGCAAAACCTTGTGCTTGTAAGTGCTGTTGCCATTTTTGTAGTTCTTGTTGCTTGGCTACTAACACAAAGTGCTGTTCGTCGTTTTTATCTATGGCGGTAATAAATACTTCGCCGCTTTGCGCGCCATAACATAGTTGCGGGTTTGATAAACGCAGCCCTGGCGTTAATTTAAACGCGCTAATTAAGGTATCAAATGCGTTTGCTCCACACAGCGCAAGAGTTGCAAGGTCGCTACGTAGTACATAATCAATATCAAAACGAAGTTGCTGCTCGTTTATAAGTGCTTGTAATTGCAAGCTTGCGCTGTGCGGTAATACAAATCTAAATGCGGTTTCGCTAAAGTAATAAACGGCAAAGCTGTAATCAGAATTTAAATCACCATCTAGCGTGCCTTTTAGGCCTAAGCCGCTGGCTGTAAGCTTTGTGAGATCTAACCCTAAAATAGTGCTTAAAAATACACTGGTTTCACTGCCACTAAAATCCATTACAACGAGGTTGTTATTTGCTTGCACGGCATTGGTAACTGCACTTGCAGCATTGCTGTGGCGGGCAAACATTATTGGGTTAAAAGTCATAACAAACACCTGTGTATTTTTGATACCAAAAGTATATTGCGCCACTGTGACAACAACAAATTGTAATTATTTATCAATTGATAAATAATACTTATATATGTAGCTATATAAATTGTAATTTTAAATATGAAAAACATATCAACCGACAGTTTGCGTACCTTTGTAATGGTTGTTGAGGTAGGTGGATTTGCAAAAGCCGGCGACCTACTGGGGTTATCGCAACCTGCGGTAAGCTTACAAATTAAACGCCTTGAAGATTTACTCGGTTATAAATTATTTAAAAAGCAGGGCCAGCGCCAAGTGCTTAATCAGTACGGTGAGCTACTTTTGCCTATGGCAAAACAAATGATGCAGTATAACGATGCTATTTTGCAGCAGTTCACCTCAGAAAGCATAACCGGTAAAGTGCGCTTGGGTATTCCTAGCGAATTTGCAGCACGTATTTTGCCCTCTATTATTGGTGATTTTGTCTCGCTTTATCCTGAGGTATCGCTGGAGGTTAAATCGCGTTTAAGTAAACATTTACTGTCGGCCTCAAGGCAAGATCAATTTGATCTTGTTTTAGCGCTTAACGAGCGCCTTAATTCAGACAAATTCCCTATTTTTATGCAAGACGAGCTAGTATGGGTGGGCGATTTAGCACAGGCAAAAAATGAGGTAGTAACCTTAGTCACCGCGCCCGAGGGCTGTATTTATAGGCGCCGCGCTACAGATGCACTTAAAAGTGCCAATATAAAATACCGAATTGTTTACAGCAATGCCGATTTAACCGGATTAATAGCCGCCATAAAAGAAGGCTTAGGTATTACTGTACTGGCTAAAAGTACGGTGCCAAGCGATCTTAATTTTCAGGCGAAAAGTAAATATTTACCAGCTCTTGGTAGCATAGGCATTAGCTTAATAAAAAGCGGTGGGGAGTCGGAGCACGCAGTAGACAAACTCGCTGAGTTTATCGCATTACGTTTAGGCTATTAGTGCGCGTTGGCGATTTGCTTAACCTGTAAAATTACCAACTACGCTACATAAAAAACGCCGAGGTTAAACTAACCTCGGCGTTTTGTAAGCTAAACTTGGCGATAACTAAAACCCTCATTTAAACCATTAAATAACGAATTTTTGCCTATCGACACGCTTAGCTGCCTAAAAATAAATATATTAATTAAGCAAATGGATATTAGTTATTTACGTTACGTTGGCGTAGCACTTCAAATAAACAAATACCGGTGGCTACCGATACATTTAAGCTAGAAACACTTCCTGCCATCGGAATTTTAACTAACACGTCGCAATGCTCACGCGTTAAACGGCGCATGCCCTCGCCCTCTGCTCCCATTACTATTGCCATTGGCCCAGTAAGGTTTGCATCAAACACGTGGGTGTCTGTTTCACCAGCGGTGCCCACAACCCATACGCCTGCATCTTTAATTTCGCGAAGCGTACGCGCCAGGTTTGTTACCTGAATAAGCGGTACGGTTTCGGCTGCGCCACAGGCTACTTTACGTGCTGTGCCGTTAAGCTTGGCCGACTTATCTTTAGGTACAATTATAGCGTGTACACCTGCTGCATCTGCGCTACGTAGGCAGGCACCTAAATTATGCGGATCGGTTATGCCATCTAGTACTAATAAAAACGGCGTGTCTTCGCGAGCAATGATCTCATCTAAATCTTTTTCGTTGTAAACACGCGCAGCTTTTACATTGGCAATAATGCCTTGGTGCTGCTCATCGTTTGCTTTGTTATCTAGCGCTTTTCGCTGCATAAATTGTACAGAAATACCAAATTTACGTGCTTCATTAATAATCGGGGATAAGCGCTTATCATCACGACCTTTTAGGGCATAAATTTCTAAAAAACGCTCTGGCTCTTTTGCTAAAATTGCTTCAACAGAGTGAAAGCCAAAAATTAATTCATTACTCACGTATTGTTTGCTCCTGGGCTATTACGTTTACGGGCATTTTTGCCTGGTCTTTTAGGCTTTTTAACTGCCTTTTTTTTCGGTTTTTTCTTAGCGGTGGTTTCAGCGGCTTTTTTTCCGGCTGGCTTTGCGCCAGACTTACCCGCTGGTTTGCCTTTGCTTTTACTGGCTGGTTTTTTACCAGCTTTGGGTTTTTCATCGCCTGATGTGTTTTTGCCAGGGATTTTACCCGCTTTAAGCTGCGATCTTACACTTGCTGGTGCATGGCTTGATTTACCGCGCCCTGCACCTTTAGCTGAGCCACGGCGACGCGCGTATCTATCTTGAGCTACATCACCACTGAGCGTTAAATTTATACGGCGCTCATCTAAACTTACCGAAGCAACTTGTACCGTTACTTTATCGCCAAGGCGGTAAACGGTATGTGTATGCTCGCCAATTAGGGTGTGTTTTGCACCATCATGATGGAAGTATTCATCACCTAAATTAGTAACATGAATTAAACCATCAATTTGTAAGTCGTCTAGGCGTATAAATAAACCAAAGTTAGTAACGGATGAAATAACCCCGTTAAACTCATCACCCACGTGGTCTTGCATAAACTCACATTTAAGCCAGTCGGCAACTTCACGCGTTGCGTCGTCTGCGCGGCGCTCGGTGGTTGAACACTGCTCGCCTAGTTGGTCTACTTCATCATCGGTGTACGCGTATGCGCCCGATGTTTGCTGACCTTGTGCTTTTATTATCGCTTTAATTGCACGGTGTACCACTAAATCAGGATAACGGCGAATCGGTGAGGTAAAGTGTGCGTACGCAGGCAGCGCTAAGCCAAAGTGGCCTATGTTGTCTGGCTGATAAACCGCTTGCTTCATTGAGCGAAGTAGCATGGTTTGAATAAGCTCGGCCTCTGGGCGGTCGCCTAAACGGGCTAACACTTGGGTAATTTCTTTCGGTGTTGGCTCATCACTTAATGTGCTTTGAATGCCAAGTTCACTTAAAAACTGAGTAAAGTTACCTAGTTTTTCTTGATCTGGCTCATCGTGCACACGGTAAAGCGCGCTGGCTTCGTGTTTTTCTAATAATTTAGCCGCCGATACATTGGCTAAAATCATACATTCTTCAATCAATTTGTGCGCGTCGTTACGAACAACCGGCACAATTGATTCTATTTTACGGTGTGCGTTAAATACAAAACGCGTTTCGAGCGTTTCAAACTCAATAGCACCACGGGTTTGGCGCGCCGATTTAAGCGCCATATACATTTGCTGTAAGTCAGTTAAATGTGGCACAACGGGTGCGTATTCTTCGCGTAGTTTTTCATCGCCTTGTAAAATGGCATTTACTTTGGTGTAGGTTAAACGCGCATGTGAGTTCATCACCGCTTCGTAAAACTTATAACCCGAAAGCTTACCTGCGTCTGATACCGTCATTTCGGCAACCATACACAGGCGGTCTACTTTAGGGTTAAGCGAACATAAACCGTTCGACAACACTTTTGGCAGCATTGGAATTACTTGCTCAGGAAAGTACACTGAGTTACCGCGAGCAATCGCTTCTTTATTTAGCGGCGTGTTCATACCTACATAATGCGATACATCGGCAATGGCTACCCATAAGCGCCAGCCGCCAGATTTTTTACGCTCACAATATACGGCATCATCAAAGTCGCGGGCGTCTTCACCATCTATGGTGACCAGTGGCAGGTCGCGTAAATCTACACGGCCTTGTTTGTCGGCTTCATCAACAAATTCACCTAAATGAGCAACTTGTTCTTCCACTTCTTCTGGCCAAACATGAGGAATATCGTGATTGCGCAGTGCCACCTCTATTTCCATACCTGGCGCTAAATGCTCGCCCAGTACGTCAATAATTTTACCTACCGCGTTCATGTTGCGGCTAGGATTTTGAGTGATTTGCACTTGCACCATTTGGTTATGGCGCGCGCCATTTTCACTGCCTGGCAGAATAATAATATCTTGGGTAATACGTGGGTCTTCTGCTACAACAACTGCAATACCATGCTCAACAAAATAACGCCCTACAATAGGTGCGCGCTCGTTGGTGAGTACTTTAATTATGCGGGCATCACATTTTGAGCCTGAGCCACGTTTTGTGCCTTTAGCAAGTACGATGTCGCCGTGCAGCACCATGTTCATTTGATGCTTGGCTATAAACCAATCTTTGCTCTCGCCTTCAACTTCTAAAAAGCCAAAACCGTCTCTGTGGCCAATTACTTTGCCTTTGGTTAAACCGGCTTCGTCAATTAGGGCGTAACATTTAAACTTATTAAAATACAATTGGCCATCGCGCTCCATGGCACGAAGGCGGCGCTTAAATGCAATTTGGCGTTCGGTATCGTTTACAGCTAATTCATCACAAAGTTGCGTGAAGTTAGCAGGTTTTGAACGCTCTTGAAGGTGAGTAAGTATAAACTCACGACTAGGGACTGGGTTTTCGTACTTTTCTTGTTCTCGGCTGAGATTTGGATCTTGGTTTGACATTCACTATCTTGTTAGTTGGTTATGTAGGTATTTTAACCCATATACGTAAAATGAGACAGGTAAAAGCGTATGAAACTTTTAATAAACCGCTTTAATAAGTAAAACATACGCTTAATGGCCTTAATCATCACTTAATATAAGTGCGATTATAACCAGCCTTTTTGCTTTGCAATACGCGCTGCATCAACGCGGTTAGTGGCATTGAGTTTTGCGATAGCATCGGATAAATAATTACGTGTTGTGCCTTCGCTTATAAACAGCTGTTTGGCTATCTCGCTTGTTTTTAAGCCATCACTTGCAAGCTTAAGTGCTTTGCGCTCTTTATCGGTGAGCGGGTCGGCATCGTCAAGCGCGTTAATGGCAAGCTCTGGGTCTATAACCTTTTGCCCTTGCATTACTTTTTTAAGTGCATTGATAAGCTCATCACTTGGCGCTTCTTTTAAAATGAAACCTTTAACGCCTAGGGCGAGCGAGCGCCTAATATAACCAGCTCGCGAAAACGTGGTCATAATAACCATTTTAATGGTTGGGAACGTGGCCGCTATTTGCTCACTTAGCTCTATACCGCTCATGTGTGGCATTTCAATATCGGTTAAAATTATGTCTGGCAATGCCTCATCGGCCAGTGCTTTTATTGCATTAAGGGCATCTTGGCCGTTACTGGCTTGGCCTATCACTTCAATATTAAAATCAAGGCTTAACAATGCCCCTACTGCGTCACGCACTAGCGCTTGATCTTCCACTAAATATACTTTGATCATTGTTAATCCTTAGCTGAAATTGGCAGCATTACGTTTAAAGTAAACTTCTCGCCACAGGTAAACGTGGCATGGCCATTAAGTTGCTCTGCACGCTCTTTAATACCATTTAAACCGTTACCTGCGTTTAACGTGCTGCAAGGTGCGTTATCAACCACACTTATATGCAGCTGATGCTGTGTTTGCTCTATACTTATTTCGCCGTTTTTATTACTGCTATGGCGTAATAAGTTAGTTACCGCTTCTTTAATTATAAGCCCTGCGATCCCTTCTACTTTAGGGGGTAAGGTATTTAATACAACATTAAAGTTAACGTTAAAGTCTTGCTCTATTAGCCTTTGTTTAAGCTGGGCTATTTGGCTTATTAAATTAAGTTGTTTTAAATCGCTTACGGCGTTTCTTACATCGCTAAGTAACTGCCTTGCTAGATCTGCTACTTGTGCTATTTCGTTATTGGCTTGTTCGTAGCGCTCTCCTTGATTTAGCTTATTAGCAAGCTCAGCTTTTAAAGCAATAGATGATAGTGAGTGGCCTAAAATATCGTGTAGGTCGCGCGCTATACGTTCGCGCTCAGCAATAGCAGCTAATTGCTCTAATTGGTTAGCGCTTTCTTGTTCGCGCTTTTTATGCAGGCGCTCTTTTTGGGTTGCAATGCCAAAGGCCAACAGCGCTCCTGAAATTAATAAAGTGCCGGCTAAAAAGTATTTTATGTTTGCTATATCAGCCAAATAGGCGCTTAACGCCACCGTAAATATAAGGCTAAAAACGGCATATAATCTGCTTTTTTTAGCGTATGACTCACCAGCTATAAACGCGATAAAACCAAATAATGTAGAGGTCCCGGTGGTATAAAATGTGGCGCTAAAACACACCACTAACATAATAACAAACAGCGTTGTTATACGCTTTGTTTCACAGTGCATGGCTTTTATGTAAAGCAAAATAAATACAATATAAAACGCCACGCTCATTACAATGGTATTGACTGGCAAGTTAGATAGATTAAATAGAGTCGGAAGCAAATAAAACCCAGTAAAAATTAAAGGTGCGTATTCCCAAAACTTTTTATTACTGGGCTTTGAAAGCGTATTTGTTGTACTCATGCCACTGCCCCTAGTTCATTGTTATTGCTTATAACATTATTTTTATTAATAAATATAAATAACACAAAAATACTAATGAGTATAAAGTAATCATTTATTGAAACACTAAAGCTAAGTGATTCTAAAAACTCGCTAATAGCGAGACTTATTAAAATTAACGTATTCATAGCCACCTCCCATTAAGATAAGTTAACTATGCCAAAGCCAAAAAATAATAAGAGTGTGAAATGTCATTAACTTTGCTGACATTTGTCATGTTTTAAAAATTTCATCCTGTGAGTTCGCACCCAGTGATAAGATAATAAAAAAAGGAGTTCTCATTTAAATGCAGCCACAACAGCAAAGCCTGATTTACTTACATATTGCCGTGTTACTTTTTGGGGGCACCGCCCTTTTTGCAAAGTTAATAGGGTTAAATGCAATTGATATTACGGTGTACCGTACCGCTATTGCTGGCATGGCAATTTTGGCTATGCTGTATTTTCAAAAAAAACAAATTAAGTTAAACAAACCAAAAGATTACCTCATTGCGTTATTTTTAGGTGTAGCGGTAGGCATGCATTGGGTTACTTACTTTGCAGGCATGCAAATGGCGGGCGTAACTGTGGGTATGCTGGCTTTTTTTAGCTACCCAGTAATGACGGTATTTTTAGAGCCCTTGTTTAATAAAAGCAGGCCCCAAGCAAAAGATATTATAAGCGCAGCTGTGGTTGTATTAGGTATATATTTACTCGTACCCAGCGCAAATTTAGGCGACGATGTAACCTTAGGGGTTATTATGGGTGTGGTTTCGGCTTTGTTTTTTTCGATTAGAAATATTACCCATAAGCGTTTTTTTAGCCAGTATGGCGGCCCACAAACCATGTTTTATCAAACCTTAGTGGCAAGTGTTATGCTTTGCGCATTTATTAAGGTCCCTGTGTATGAGGTGAGTAACCACGACCTTATTTTAATTGCTGTGGCGGGTATTATTTTTACCGCTACACCGCACTCGCTGTTTGCAGCGAGTTTAAAGCACTTATCGGCAGCTACTGCGGGGTTAATTTCATGCTTGCAGCCGCTTTACGGCACTTTGTTGGCTATTGTTATTATTCATGAGCGCCCAACGCTACTAACACTTATTGGCGGTGCACTTATAGTCAGTGCAGCCTGTTTTGAAACGTGGTCTATTACTCAAAAGGCTAGAAAATGAAAATATTTGCGCACCGCGGGGCAAGCGGCAATTACCCTGAAAACACTAAAAGCGCTATTTTAGAAGCGTTAAATGTAGGGGTAGATGGCATTGAAGTTGATATTCAAAGTGCGCTTGATGACTATATGCTTATACACGACTCGTGGCTAGATAGAACCACCAGCGGGCACGGTAAAGTAAGCGACTTTACGGCGCAGCAACTTAGTCTGTTGGATGCCGGTAACGGCGAGCAAATCCCCACTCTACAGCAATTACTTGATTGGAATAACAATAAAACATTACTCAATATAGAGCTTAAACATACCTTTGAGCTTGAAAAGTTTGCCACTATTTTAAACAACAATATTGCTAAAGGCGTTATTACTAAAGGTAATATTTTAGTGTCGTCGTTTGATCACCATCAAATTCATTGGCTTAAGAATAGGTTACCGTGGTTACACATTGGCGCGTTAACCTCATCAATTCCATTAAATTATGCACAGTTTGCTCAACAGTTAAATGCGTATAGTGTTCATGTAGACAAAAGCTTTGTAAATAAAGCTTTTGTAGATGATGCCATAGCGCGAGGCCTGCAAGTTTATGCCTACACCGTAGATAGGCCAGAAGACATGGATTTTATGCTAAAAATTGGGGTGCATGGTATTTTTACTAATTACCCCGCTCGTTCTAAAAAATATTTAGCAAACATTATTACTTGAGTTAACGGTAACTTAGTCGATAATCTAGCTAGGGCGTGATGATCTTTGCGGATTGAAATTTGTTCAATCTAGGGGCGATTAAATCGCGGCGCAAGGCTTGTAACCTAGTGAGCTAAGTAAAAACCGAGTAAAGCTTCCGCGTCCTGCTCACGCCCCTTACCTACATCCATGTAGGCAACAAAGAGTTTATCGCCCTTAGGCAGAACCCAAAGGGCAGCGCATGTTTGGCATTTATGCAGCGTTATCGCCTATTTATGGGGAATAACCACACTTCATAGGCTCTGCCTTGCCTAAAAGCCAAACATACTGCTGCAAATTCAACCATCAAAGGTCAACACGCCCTAGATGGGTAAGCAATAAATGAGTGGTGTAATGCAATTTTATAATTATATTGAGCGAACATTTTTTTATACACTTACGCGTAAAATAGTGGGTAATTTAAGCTTTGTTTTTTTGTTTCAGGCCATTACCTTATTTTGGTTATATCAAAGCTTAAGCGAGCAGCACAGTACTAGCGCATTTTGGTTGTTAACCTTGGTTATTGTAGCGGGCTTTGCCTTTACTATTTTTTATATGCGCTATTTAATAGTGCGCCCTGTAAAAGCTATGTGCGACACTTTAGTAAACATAAACCAGCAAGAGGCTAATTTAGCCGCCAACTTACCGCAATTTTCTTTTGACGAATTTAAAGAACTAAGTACGCAATATAACTTATTTACTAACCACTTAAGTGATTTACTAAGTACAACTCACGCCAGCGCTAAAGCCAGCGAGCAAAGTAATGTTGATGTAAATACCGCTATGCAAAATACGCAGCAGTTAAGTGAGCAGCAAACTCAGCTAAGCCACAATATTATTAATGCGAGTAACCAAATAGTGCAAAGCTTAGAGGGCATAGTGAGCAATACCGACAGCGTGCATAGCGTTAACAGCGAGCACTTAGACTTTGTTAAGCTTTCGTCGCAAGAGCTTGCAAGCTTAGTCGATAAGGTGTCGCTTATTGGTACCTTGCTGCAAAGATTTTCTAAAACGGTGTCTGGCCTTAAAGAAAACAGCGAAAATATTCGCAGCATTTTAAAAATGGTTGAGGAGTTTTCGGATCAAACTAATTTACTGGCACTAAACGCTGCCATTGAAGCGGCACGCGCTGGTGAAGCTGGCAGAGGATTTGCTGTTGTTGCTGATGAAGTACGTACATTATCGGTAAAAGTAAGTGGTGCAACCCGACAAATAAGCGACTTTATTAACCAAATGAATGAGCTGGTTAACGAAACCAATCAAGAAAGTGAGCAGTTAATTAGCCACTCAAGTACCGCACAAAGCGCCATTAGTAATACCTCTGAAGGGTTTAAAACAATGCTAGGTGAGTTTGAACAAAACCAACAGCAGCTACAGCAAATAGCGGATGCGGTGCATACGCTAGAGCAAGCGCAGCAGCACACTCACCAATCGGTAGAGCAAATTGTTACCTTAGGCGAGCAAGCTAAAAGCGCTATTGATCATGCACTAAGTAATAGCCAGCAATCACATGCACTTAGCCAACAAACACAACAGCAATTAAAGCGTTTTGTGCAATAAGCAATTACAAAACAAAAGCCGAGCGGTATATTGCCTTAATATTTTAACTGGCAACATTCAACAGCGCTTTATAAATATGGTAAATTACGCAGCTAATTATTTAAGTGTGTAATGTGTGTGAGTAACTCAACCCCTAACTATCAACAGCTAGCCAAAAATATTAAAGCCTGGGGCCAAGAACTCGGCTTTAGTGAGGTAGGTATTACCGATATAGACCTATCTAAACACGAAGCACAATTACAGCGCTGGTTAGATGCGGGCTACCATGGCTCTATGGATTATATGGCAGCCCACGGCATGAAACGCGCACGCCCTGCTGAACTAGTCCCTGGCACCCAGCGGGTTATTTCGGTAAAAATGAACTACCTGCCCCCTGATGCTAGTTTTGCCAAAACACTAAAAAACACCGAAAAAGCCTATATTAGCCGCTACGCATTAGGGCGTGACTATCACAAATTAATGCGCAACCGACTAAAAAAGCTGGGCCAAAAAATAGAGCAAGAAATTGGCGATTACGGTTTTAGGCCATTTGTAGACTCTGCGCCTGTGCTTGAGCGCCAGCTTGCTGAAAAAGCGGGATTGGGCTGGCGAGGTAAACACTCTTTATTAATAAACCAAGAAGCTGGGTCGTGGTTTTTTTTAGGTGAGCTTTTTGTTGATTTACCCCTGCCAATAGATAATGAAAACACGTTTGAAGGCTGCGGAAAATGTGTAGCTTGCATTACGCTTTGCCCAACAGGCGCAATTGTAGAGCCGTATGTGGTAGATGCACGCAAATGTATTTCGTACTTAACCATTGAGCACCAAGGCCCTATACCTGAGCAATACCGTGCATTATTGGGGAACCGAGTTTATGGCTGCGACGATTGCCAATTGGTTTGCCCATGGAACCGTTATGGTCAAATTACCGATGAGCAAGACTTTCACCCCCGTACGCAATTAAAAAACAAAGACTTACTTGGGCTATTTACCTGGGACGAACCTACTTTTTTAAAAAATACCGAAGGCAGCCCAATTCGCCGTATTGGTCACGAACGTTGGCTGCGTAATTTAGCGGTGGGTTTAGGCAATGCCGATTTTAGCCCTAGCATTATTAACGCTTTAGAAAGCAAACATGAGTCTAGCTCGCAGCTAGTAAAAGAGCATATAGAGTGGGCGCTTGAGCAACAAAATAATAAACAACGAGAACAACTTCGTAAAACACAGCGCCTAATTAGAATTGTCGAAAAAGGCTTACCTCGTGATGCGTAAATCACTCAGGTGAGCCTTATTGTGAGAGGTTTATTTTTTAAGTAACAAAGATAAATCTTGTTCAATTTCAGCAAAGGCGGCTTTAACTTGTTTAACCGACTCTTCTCTGGCAATTGAATTTTGAATAGTTTCGTCCACTTTTTTATAAATAAATACCTCTTGGTCTTCATCTAACCCCATTGTGGGTATGCGTACTTCTAAGTCTTCTTGTAATTGCTTGAATACCTTTTCGTTACTTTCGCGGTTTTCGTTTAGTAACCCAATCAAGCCATGAAACTTACTATGCACTGTGCTGGCTACATCATTTAGCTTTTGCTGCTGCGACTCAAGCATTTGCTTGGTCATAATTGCACGTAACTGCTGTTCAGTCACACTGACAATAAAGCAAACGTGGTCACGAATACGCCCGTGTTTATCTGGGTCGTGATCTGGCATATTCAGAATTAATAAGCTTATCATCTCGTAGTTAACTAATATTCGGTGAGAAAACTCATGTAAGCGACCTTTGTTTTTAAGCATATCAAACAGCTCAATTACAATAGGCGAACACACTCCGCTAAGAGCAAAGTGCTCTATTGTATCGCCATGTCTAAATTCAACATTACTTTGTAGGTCAAACGTTTGTAAGCAGTCTATTAAGGCTTTACCTAAATCTTGCGGATTATTAATAAAACCAATGTTTTCAATGTAATTAACTATTTGCCCCATTTCGCTACTGTTTGCCATAGCGTTAAATGCCGTAGATGTTGCATCTTCTACTTGTTTTTCAAGGCTTTGTTTTTCTATTAATACTTGGTTTAAGTTTTTAAGTTTTGATTTAAGCTCATCATGCCCAAACGGTTTTACAATGTAATCCTCAGCACCGACTGAGTAACCTTCCATACGCTCTTCAACCGTTCCTCTGGCGGAAACAAACATAACAATTATATGCGCGGTATTCGGATTCGCCTTTAATGCTTTACACACTTCGTAGCCATTCATTTGCGGCATACTTACATCAAGTAAAATAACTTGGGGCATGTAGCCTTCAACCATGGCTAAACACTCAGGGCCGCTTGTGGCAACTTGTAATTCGAAATCAAGATCTTCTAAAATTTCTTCAATAATTTCAAGGTTGAAAGGTTCATCATCTACAGCAAGAATTTTAGTTAAGGCCATATTTTCATCATCCAATTAAATATCATTTAAACATTACTTACACATATAATTAGCTATCTTGCACTGCTAGCTTATCATCGGCTAAATGCTCATCTAAATCTATTTCTAGGGGTACCTGAATCCTAATTGTTGCACCACCATCGCTATTATTACTTGCCGTAATTTCGCCTTGATGAAGTGCTACAAACTCTCTACAAAGCGCAAGCCCTAAACCAGTACCACCAGCGCCACTGTTCGTTTTGCTGCTTTGTACAAATTTAGTAAACACGTGCTCTAATTCATCCTCAGGTATACCTATTCCATTGTCTATTACATCAATAATAGCGCTGCTTTGATCAGCCATTAAGTTCACTTCAATACGACTTTTAGGTTCGCTAAATTTAAGTGCGTTACCTAACACATTGCGCAATAGCTGATTAATTTGCTCTTCATCACACTGCACAACCACTGGCCCGGGTTTTGAAAAAACAATTTCAATTTCTTTTTCCATAGCCGTACCAGAGACATCATCAATACTGGTTTTTATAATACTTTCTATATTGTATGGGCGTGGATTAAATGGAAATTTCCCCACATCCAATTTAGATAAATCAAGTAAGTTGTTTAATAACGACAGTAAACGCTCGCCGCTGCTTTCAATACGAGATAAATATTTTAAGAGTTTATCTTTAGCAAAATCGCCCGCTTCTAACTTACTCAAACCAAATCGAGAAAAGCTTAATATAGAGTGCATAGGGGTGCGTAACTCGTGCGACATGTTAGCCAAAAATTCCGATTTGCTTAAATTGGCAGCTTCAGCCACATTTTTAGCATGCTCTAGCTGTGAAGTACGAGCTCGCACTTGCTCCTCAAGTAGGTCTTTGGCTTCAAGGAGTAATTCTTCTTTTTGTTTTAAGTGAGTTACATTTTTAAATATAACCGCCAACGCAATTTCGCCATGGTGGTCTATTTCGTTAAACGAGCCAACCAGCGGAATATACCCGCCGTCTGTTTTTTGCAAACGTAGGTCGCTACTAAATTGGCGGTTACGATTAAGTGTGCTGATTTTATTTTTTATTTCAGCACTTGATTCCTCATCTAAAAATTCAAATACAGAAAAGCCCGCAAGTTTGTCAAAGGGTAGCTTAAACAGCCTTAAGCAGGCATCGTTTGCTTCTATTACTTTGCCGCTGCGTTCAAATAGCATAATGGCGTCAGGGGTATTTTTATAAATAACTTGTAGTAGGCTGTCTTTTTCGATTAATGCATCAACGGTATCTTGTAAACGCTCAACTAGCTCAGCGTTACGGCGTTTTAAAAGCTCTGTTTGCCACAATTTATGTACCGATTGCAGCAGTACGCTATCGGTTAGAGGCTTTATTAAAACATCTTCAACCCCTTTACGAATTGCCTCAATCATTGAAACTTGCTCAGGGCGTGCGGTAAACAATAAGCATCGGCAATCTGGCTGAGACATTTTAATAGCAGAAAAAATATTTAAACCGGTGCCATCTTCAAAGCTAAAATCGCTAATTAAAATATCTATACTGTTTTCATTAGCCACTGCCACCGCTTCGGTTGCGCTGGTTGCGGTTAGCGTTTTGATATGCGCCCCGACTAAATTACTTTTCATTTTTTCAAGGCGCTCAGGCATATGATCAACAAGTAAAATAGTGGGGAGTTTTAAAACGTGGCTAGAGCCAAGCTCTAAGAGATTTTCGAGTAATGAGGTAATTTCTTTATTTGAAAAAAACGGATAAATAACCGTTGCATCTGGGACTAACTTATTAAGCTCGCTAAAGGCGCTAAGTTGCTCACCGCTTTCGGCTTTAGGGGCAAGTAATACACAGCGGTCTTGTGAGATTTTTTGAGCTATCGACTTTACTACTTCACACGGCACTCCGTAAGCACCAATTACCAAGTCATACTGGCTGGTGTTAGAGTATAAATCAATCATAGAGTAATGAACGAGCTCAGCCTCACAACCTATTAATTCTAGTAAAACTTTCACTCTCATTGCGATAACACTGCTGCTATCTACAATTAAAATTTTTCGACTCATTAAGCCACACTATCGTAAACACTTTATATGTTAATAGCGTAGCCTATAATTTCTTAGTTGGTATAGGTTGTTAGACTTAATTTTGATTTTTTTACCGATAAGCTCCACAACTATTTTGGTAGATGCTTACCGAATATTGTTAAACTGTAGCGTGTGTTATCCATTACCGCGATATTAGGCAACTCACCCCATACGCTAAAACCAAAGTGCTTGAATAACTTAATACTTGGTAAGTTGTGGCTAAATATAAAACCAAGCAATACATCAATTCCTAGCTGTTTAGCCTCTATTTGGGCAAACTCCATCAGCTTTTTGCCAAGTCCTTTACCTTGCGCCGCTTTGGTAATATAAATGCTCATTTCGACGGTGCCATCGTATGCGGGGCGCCCGTAAAACGATTTATAACTTAGCCAGGCAAGTACTTGGTCATTTTCGCAATAAACATAAATAGGCCGTTTATCGGTGTGGCTATTAAACCACTCACGTTTGCTCTGTACCGATACTTCTTCGGTATCGGCGGTCACCATACGCGAGGCGATCGTTTCGTTGTATATTGCGACAATGGCAGGTAAATCTTCTATAGTGGCTAAACGTGTAGTCATAACAGCTTAATATTGTTGATCACTTTTGTGCATATTAGCGTAAGATAGACTAGTCAAACAATTATAAATTTAGGCGTTGAGTATGTTAAAAAAAACGATACTAGGGCTCAGTATTTTTATTACGAGCTTAGCTGCCCAAGCAAATGACACGTTACCCAGCAAACAACAGCAGCAACAATGTAAAGACTTTACAAATGTAGAGATACGTAAGCTGCGCTCAAAAGAATCCTTAAACTTATGCCAATTTAAAAACCGCCCTTTGCTCATTGTAAATACGGCTAGCAATTGTGGTTTTACATCTCAATTTGAGGGCCTTGAAAAAGTACACCAACAATACAAAGATAAAGGTTTAGTGGTATTAGGTTTTCCATCTGATGATTTTTTTCAAGAAGAAAACGATGAAAAAGACATAGCAAAAGTGTGTTTTATTAATTACGGCGTTACTTTTACTATGTTTACTACCAGCGAAGTTCGCGGCAGTGATGCAAATCCAATATTTAAACACTTAAACGCGCAAACCAGCTCACCTAACTGGAACTTTTATAAATATTTAGTTTCAGCTGATCGTAAAACAATTAAACGCTTTAACAGTAAAGTAGCTCCTAATTCAAAAGAATTAATTGATGCAATTGAAAATACGCTACTCATCAATTAAGTTTATACTGGTACTGCGAGTTAAAACTAACTAGACTGGCTTTAATGGTTAAATACACCAACTTTAAACAGGAGATTTTATGGCAGTGGCAAGTGCAAGGCACATTTTAGTAGACAGCGAAGCAGAGTGCTTAGATTTAAAAGCTAAGATTGAACAAGGCGAAGACTTTGCAGAGCTTGCAAAAACATATTCAAACTGTCCTTCTGGTCAAGACGGCGGAGCACTTGGCGAGTTTGGCCCAGGTATGATGGTACCTGAGTTTGATAAAGTTGTATTTTCAGCACCAATTAATCAAGTGCAAGGCCCTGTACAAACACAGTTTGGCTATCACTTACTAGAAGTGACAAGCCGCTCAGAATAACGTTGACTTATCGCAACACAAAAAGCCGCTTATGCGGCTTTTTTTAGGAGCAATTATGAAACTTATAGGATCTAACCCTTCTCCATTTGCGCGCAGAGTAAGAATGTGGGCAGCACAAAACAATGTTGACTTAGCGCTAGTAAACCTAGATATTTTTTCTGAGCAAGACCGCCCTACCTTAGCCAGTAACAACCCAGGAAGAAAAATACCGGTTTTAATTGATGGTGATTTAACGCTAAGCGATTCAACTATTATTTTACGTTACCTTATCGCCAAGGCTGGTAAAACACCACTAAGCTGGTCGCAAGAGCACCTACTTAATATTATTAACGCCTGTAACGACTCGTTAGTAGAATTAGCACTTAGCAGACGCTCAGGATTTGATACTAGCGACGATAAATTATTTTTTAATCTGCAAAACGAACGAATTGCACAAACATTAAGCTATTTAAATAGTCATTTAAACGATGATGAATTTAAAGGCTGTGAATGCCTTAACATCAGTTTATACTGCCTACTTGATTGGATTTGCTTTCGTGAATTAACAGACTTTAGCCAACACGCTGCTTTAGTCAGTTTTTATAAAGACTATGGCACGCGTCAAGCTGCAGTAAGCACCGATCCCAGACTCTAAACAAATAAGGTAAACACATGAGCGATATTGAAATTGAATCACAACTAGTTAGCTTTGTAGAAAAAGTACGTTTAAGCGAGCAAGTGTGGGCGTTAGGTGGCGACGACGGCGGCTTTGTAGTGTGCGAATCTAACCAGTTTGCCGAAACGGATGTACTGCTTTTATGGGAAAGCGAAGACGCAGCAAAAGCCCAGTGTAAAGAAGAGTGGCAAGAATTTACGCCTGTAGAAATTAATTTAGATGAATTTTTAGATGAGTGGGTAGAAGATTTAAACGAAGACAGCGCATTAGTTGGTTTAAATTGGAATGACGACCAAGTGTGTGTAGAAATAGAGCCTGTTGGCTTAGCACGCGCACTTAGCGAATAACTGCCACTATAAATTAAATAGTGAATACAACACCTGCTTTTTAAGTGGGTGTTTTTGTTTTGTAGCTAAAAACATAAATACTAAAATCGATACTCGCATGTTTATCTGTTTTAAGTATAAAATATAACATGTCATTAATTTCAAGGGATTACGTTGAAAACCCATCTTGGCCGCCGCCCTTTTTCAGCAATGGAACTGCATACGCTTTATAACGGCTATATTTATGGCGATTTTAAAGTAGCAAGAGAGCAAGCAAAGCACTGGCATTTTTGGTTGCCTTTAATTGCCTATTACAGTGGCGCATATAGCGATGAAATTGGCTGCTTAACGCTTGACGATCTTGAGCTTAAAAATGGCATTTTATGTTTTAATTTTCATACTAATGGAAAAATAAAAGCGCGTTT
Organism: Pseudoalteromonas sp. R86517; assembly: GCF_042466295.1. Taxonomy (NCBI): domain Bacteria; kingdom Pseudomonadati; phylum Pseudomonadota; class Gammaproteobacteria; order Alteromonadales; family Pseudoalteromonadaceae; genus Pseudoalteromonas; species Pseudoalteromonas sp. R86517. The sequence continues at coordinate 347,200 of NZ_JAXHCB010000001.1, read as the reverse complement.
GGTTCCGGTGCATCAAGCCTTAGTTGATGCAGGGCTTAACGACTTTATTGCCTTTGTTAAAGCACATAATCACACACGTTTGTTGTTTGATTTACCGGCTAAGTCTGGCCGTTACAGCGAAAAAGTACGCATTTGGTTTACTGGTGAAGGTGAGCGTGCGGGTTATTTGCAAAAATGTGCCATTCCCACTGTTGATCAACTTGGTATGAAAACCGCCATAAGTAGCCTACGACTTAATTTTGAGCAACAAGTACGTATTTACGCATTACAGGCTAATTCAAAAGACGCCTTTAATTATTTAATGGGGTTTAACGAATACCCCAATGATAAATTTGACGATACCGCCTTACTAAACAACGTAATACAGCAAATTCGCACCATTAACCCACAGCTGCATTGGCAGCGCTTTAAGCAGCGCCAGAGCCACTGACACTATTTGTTACTATTTTAAATCCAAGCAGCCACTTTATTAAATTACTCTCATAAAAAAAACTGCTAGGATATCTAAATCTCAATTTTTAAGGGCATAGAAATGCCTGTTTGAGTCAGTTTCTAACAACAACAATCTAGGGATCACTATGTTTTTAAAAAGCCTATTAACAGTAAGTGTTGCTTTAGCAATGACTACTGCCAACGCTAACGAGTTCGTTATCGAAAAGCTTGCTAAACCAAGTTCACAAAAGGTGTCGTTAACACTCGACCCAAGCCAAGACACCTTTACAGGGATGACAGAAATAGCCCTAGAAGTGTTAAAACCCACTCATTACATTGAACTTAACGGCGTGGCTTACGCTGTTAAAATGGCGCAGTTACTAGGCGATGAAAACTGCGACTTAAATAACGAAATGCTAAAAACAGAAAAAGTAAAATTTAGCTGTGATGAGCAAATTCAGCCGGGTAAGTACACCCTAAAAATAGATTTTTCTGCGCCGTATAATCGCCAAAGTGTGGGCTTATACAAAACAATTGTTCAGGGCACACCTTATTTATTTACTCAGTTTGAAATGAATGATGCACGCCGTGCATTTCCAGTATTTGATGAGCCAAGTTATAAAATACCGTTTCAGTTAACAATTACAGCGCCAACGTCTCAAAAGGTTTATGCCAATACGCCAGAGCTTAAAACCGCAGTTAACGGCGAGATGACAACGCATTACTTTGATAAAACGCCACCTATTCCTTCTTATTTAGTGGCTATGGCCGTGGGCCCTTTTGAAGAGCTTGAAATAAAAGATATGCCAATTCCAGGGCGTGTTATTACCCCGCAGGGTAAAATTCATTTAGCTGATTACGCAAAAGAGAACATGCCAAAAGTACTTGCTGCACTTGAGGCATATTTTGGTATTCCTTATATTTATAAAAAGCTCGACTCGGTAGCAGTACCCGAGTTTCCTTTTGGCGCAATGGAAAACTCAGGCCTAGTAACCTACCGCGAAGATATATTACTGGTTGATTTAGCAGCTGCTACACGCAGTAAAAAACAGCGTAATGTGTCGATTATTGCTCACGAGCTTGCCCATCAATGGTACGGTAACTTAGTGACCATGAAGTGGTGGAACGACTTATGGTTAAACGAAGCATTTGCCAGCTGGATGGCGGCAAAGATTACTAAGCAGCTTAATCCAGAATTTGAATCTCACCTTGATTTACCACAAAACAACGTAATGGCATTAGATGCTCGATTAAGCACTAAGCCGATTCGTAAACCGATTAAAACCGAAGCCGATATTATGGATGGTTTAGGGCTTGCCTACAGTAAAGGCAGCGCTGTACTGGCTATGGTTGAAAACTGGATTGGTGAAGAGGCATTCCAAAAAGGGATTCAAAGTTACTTAAAAAAATTCTCGTATAAAAACGCCGAAGCAGCCGATTTATGGGAAGCGCTAGGTAAAGCTTCTAATAAAGATGTTGCGAGTGTTTTAAAATCATTTATTGAACAGTCTTCTTTTCCGCTTGTAGATGTAAAACAAGACGGTAAAAAAATTACTATATCGCAAAGTCGCTTTGCTAATGCTGGTGTAGATGCACCCGCACAGCTTTGGAATGTCCCTGTTGGGATAAAATATGGCGCTGGTGATAAAGTAAAAACTGCGAGTATTTTACTTAATAAGCAAAGCCAAACCTTAACACTTGATTTTGAGCCACAGTGGATTTATCCCGATGAAGGGGCGCTAGGTTATTACCGCTGGGTAATGGACGATGCGCAGTTTGATTCACTTATAAAACATGCTCCGCAAGCACTTAATGATCGTGAGCGTTTAGCGCTGCTCTCTGCCACTGATGCACTACTTGATGCGGGTGTAATATCGGCGGCTAAGTTAATGCAAACCTTAGAAGTATTTGTGAGCGATGATCATCCTCGTGTTGCAAATACAGCACTGGGCTATTTGGTATCGCAAAAAAATACCTTTAAAGATGAAAGCAACGAAGCGTTATGGCCTGAGTTTATTCGCAGTGCAGTAATGCCTGCAGCTAAAAAATACTCACTTGAAGCACAAGCTGGCGAAGACGGTGCAGTATCGCAACTACGTGCGGGTGTTGTGTCCTTGCTTGGTTTTGATGGCGAAGATCAACGTGTGATCAGCAAAGCAAAAGAGCAAACGCAAGTGTACTTAAACGATCCGCAAAAAGTGGATCCGTATTTAGCAGCTACCTACTTAAAACTTGCCGCCTATAATGGGGATAAAGCCTTACTTGATCAATTTATGGCAACCTTTAAAACCACTAAAGATCCACAAGTACGCACAAACATGCTGGCTGCAATGGGCTTTATGGGTAAAGCGCAGTTACAAAAGCAAGTATTAGCGTACACCCTAACCGACGAAGTAACCGCATCTGATATGCGCACCATTTTAGCGGGTCAAAGTTATAGCGAGTCACGCCAAGCACTATTTATTGAGTGGATATACAGCAATTACGACAAGGTAACACAAAGCTTACCGCCGTTTTTTGTGCCTAACTTACCGTACTTTACAACCGCGCGTTGTGATGAACAAAGTTTAGCAACCACGCAAACATTCTTTAAAGATAAAATTGAAGAAACACCGGGCTACGCGCGTACACTAAGCAAGCTTGAAGAAAGTACCCATGACTGTATTGCGCTTAAAAAGCGTGAACTGGCATCAGTTAATGACTTTTTAAAAAGCAAGTAAGCTTAATTAAAAGTAAATATGTATAATTAAAGAAGCCGCTGAGTTATTCACTCAGCGGCTTTTATTTACCCGTTAATAATCTGTGTTAGCTTGGCAATAAAGTCTTTTGCTGCTTGCTCTGAGTTAATTTTAAAGGCCACACCATAGTGAATCGGCTGCGCACTTTTGTGAATACGTGTAGGAAAGCGTGTCATCTCGCTACTATGAAAATAACCTTGTACTCGTGTTACCTCATCAATTGTTGCAAAATCATCGCTAAACACCTCAAAGGCTGGGCGAATAATTATTTTTCCTTTACCCGCTTCGCTGTGGGTATAAATTGCTTCTTTAGAATTTGCTAACATGTACTCAGCAATGTTTTTAATTTTAAAGTTGCTTCTGCACTTTAACTGAATGAGCTGCTCTGTTAACTCATCTGCACTATAAGCCACGTGGTGATCCCTTTAATGTTTAATTGTGCATTACATTAGCCTATACGCGCTGCAAAGTCCGAATTATTTTACATCACATACAAAGGCAAGTTTGTCGTTTTTATAACTCATTCGCGTTATATTTGTCTCGCAATATGGGCTTAAGTTAAGCCATTGAGAAACCTCATCGCTGCCGCTTAAGTTACGCATATATACACGATTTTTAACCGCATAAGCCACTGTATTAGCATCTTTTAAAATAAAGTCTTGTACTTGCTCTGGCAATCTAAGTAAATCTTCTACCTGTTTAGATTGCGGGTTAAAGCTTGCTAAAATATGCTGATCATTTTTTGTGTAGCTAAATAAAAATGTTGCGGTTTTACTGTTATAAATAAGCGTGCGCCCTATGTTACTTGCTACCACCTCGCCTTTTGCCGCAGCAACCGAAGTATATTGCAATGTATGTGGCTCACCCAAAATAAACATCACTAAGTCGCTTTGAGCGCCCCATGCGTGGTAGCCAACAGGTTCAATCCAATCAAAGATACGGCTCGGTGCTTGCTCAGTATCGAGTGGGTATTGCCACAACTTTTGTTTGCTATCTTGCTCTACCACAATGGCCGATAAACTTTGTTTTGAGGGCATAACAGTGGGCGAATATTCGCTCACTGGCGTATTTGTTATGTTGCTTACTTGCTTGGTTGCTAAGTCATAATAGGCAATATCGGTTTGACTTTGCTCGCTTGAAATAACTTCATGGGTGAAATAAATACCCTGGTTTGTTAAATAAGGTTGGTTGTTATAGCTATTTTTGTCGCTCACTATACTCACTTGCATACCGTAGGGTGTATTTAAATCAGCAAGTAATATTTGGCTTTTAGGCATGCTAGCCTGCGCTGTAGCAAGGCTTAGCGCCGCTAAAGAGACTAGCCCAAGCCATGGTTTAATAAGTTTCATGCTTTCTCTCGTTTTATTTTTAAGCACCTCATGATAACGTTATTTGCCGATGGCGTCACTTGACCTAAGTCAGTCAACTCTTTATAACTAACTTGGTCCTAAAAAAGAGAAAATACATGTCAGCTAAACATCCTATCATTGCTATTACAGGTTCGTCGGGTGCGGGAACTACCACTACCACCAATGCAATTAAACATATTTTTCGTAGCCTCAACATTGATGCGGCTTTTATCGAAGGAGATAGCTTTCATCGTTACACGCGCCCAGAAATGGATAAAAAAGTACGCGAAGCACAACAAGAAGGTAAACACATAAGTTATTTTGGCCGTGAAGCCAATGACTTTGGCGCATTAGAAACCTTATTTGGTACCTACGGCGAAACAGGCCAAGGCAAATTGCGCCGATACTTACATACCTTTGACGAAGCAGTGCCTTATAATCAATTACCGGGGACCTTTACCCCTTGGCAAGATCTTGAAACAAACACTGATTTAATGTTTTACGAAGGCTTGCACGGTGGCGTGGTTGATCAGGATCATGATGTAGCTAAGCACGTGGATCTACTTATAGGCATGGTGCCTATTATTAACCTTGAATGGATCCAAAAATTGATCCGCGATACGCAAGACCGCGGCCACTCTCGCGAAAAAGTAATGGACTCAATTGTACGCAGTATGGATGACTACATTAACCACATCACACCGCAGTTTTCGCGCACCCATATTAACTTTCAACGTGTGCCAACGGTTGATACGTCAAACCCATTTAGCGCAAAAGATATTCCTTCGCTAGATGAAAGCTTTGTGGTTATTCGCTTTAGAGGAATTGATGACGTTGATTTTCCGTATTATTTACAGATGATTGAAGGCAGCTTTATGTCGCGTATAAATACCCTTGTGGTGCCAGGCGGTAAAATGGGTTTAGCAATGGAGCTGGTGCTTACTCCGCTAATTAAAGACATTATTGTTAAAAAGCGTGCTCTTGAAAACCTAGCCCCTTTAGATATACCCATTTAGCCCCTCTTTTATGATTTACACTTCTGACGTACACTGCTGCTTTTGCTAACAGTGAGGGGAAAACGTGTCGCACTCATTAAAAATTATTGTGGGCTCTAAAAACCCAGTAAAAATTAACGCTGCAAAACATATTTTTGCAATGTACTTTCCTAGTTACGAAATTGATTGCCAAGGCGTTGATGCTCCCTCAAATGTTCCCGATCAACCAATTGGCGAGGAACAAACCCGTATAGGCGCACAAAACCGAGTTACTTACTGTAAAAACATGTACCAAGCAGATTACTACTGTGCAATGGAAGGCGGTGCAGAGCAATTTAGCTATGGTGCTGCCACCTTTGCCTATGTTGTGATTAATAATGGCTCTGAGCAAGCGATAGGACGCAGCAGTAACCTGCCGTTACCACAAGTGTTATATAACGCGCTGCTAAACGGAGAAGAGCTTGGCGATGTAATGGATAAAGCATTTAACACCCATAATGTTAAGCAAAAAGGCGGCGCGATAGGACTTCTCACAAACAATCATGCCACTCGCCAGAGCACCTACACCCAAGCGCTTACCTTAGCTATGGCTCCTTTTTTACACCCTAGCCTTTATCAGGAAAATTAATGAAATACAGTTATGTACTGTTTGATGCAGACGAAACACTATTCAGGTTTGATATTTTAGCGGGAATGACCCGCATGTTTAAAGCGTACAACATTGAGTTTACCCAAACCGATTACATCCATTACCAAAAAACTAATAAGCAGCTGTGGATAGATTATCAAGATGGAAAAATTAGCGCCGATTACTTACAAGTAACCCGCTTTAACGAGTGGGCTGTAAAATTAGGGGTACCCGCTAAGGAGCTAAACGATGCATTTTTAGATGCTATGGCACAAATTTGTGAACCACTCCCCGGCGCAATCGATTTACTAAATGCACTCAAACCGCATGCACGATTGGGTATTATTACTAATGGCTTTGCACGTTTGCAAGCCCTGCGCCTAGCGCATACCGGCCTTGAAAATATGTTTGATTGGCTGGTTATTTCGGAACTGGTAGGCATTGCTAAGCCTAACAAGGCTATTTTTGAGCACACATTTGAGCTTATGGGTAACCCAGACAAAAGCAAAATATTAATGGTGGGCGACACTGCCTCTAGCGATATTTTAGGAGGCAATAATGCCGGTATTGATACCTGTTGGCTACAGCACCCTGGCGAGCAGTTACCAGCAGGCATAATCCCAACCTACACCATAACTGAACTGGCACAGTTACCAGCAATTTTAGCGCTTTAAGCTGCGCGTTAATTATTAAAAATTAATAGTAATTAGCTGCAACTCGCTAATTTAAGGCAAAAAAAATGACGCTATTAAGCGTCATTTTTTATAACTGTTTGTGAGCGTGTATTTTTAAAAAATACTAAATTAGGCCGTCGCTAATTCAAGGCCGGGTGCAGGCATCGTAACAGGCGTTTCAAATGTTGCCCACTCCCATGCTGACTCTGTTGCCATAATTTTGCGAAGTAACTTATTATTTAAATCGTGACCCGATTTATAAGCCGTTACTTTACCTAGTAGGTTATGACCTGTCATAAACATGTCGCCCACACAGTCTAATATTTTGTGTTTTACAAATTCATCGCTGTAGCGCAAACCATTTGGGTTTAGTACTTTAAAGTCATCAAGTACTACTGCGCTGTCCATGCTGCCACCAAGTGCTAGGTTATTAGCATGCATGTATTCAATGTCTTTCATAAAGCCAAACGTACGTGCACGGCTAATTTCTTCAGTAAAGCTTTGCGCAGTAATATCTAAACCAATGCGCTGGCGGCTTTCATTAATGGCCGGGTGATCAAAGGCAATTTCAAAGTCGATATGAAAACCATCATATGGTTCTACTTCGGCCCATTTATCGCCTTCTTCAATACGTACTTTTTCTTTTATACGAATAAAGCGTTTCGCAACATTTTGCTCTTCAATGCCGCCTTTTTGTAATAAATAAATGAACGGTAATGCACTACCATCCATAATCGGCACTTCTGAGCTGTCTAATTCAACAATTAAATTATCGATACCCATTGCAGCAACCGCTGCAATTAGGTGCTCAGTCGTTGATAAGCGAACGCCATCTTTGTTAATTAAACAGGTACACAGCTGCGTATCACCAACGGCTTCAGGTGTTGTTTCAAAATCAACAACCGGATCAAGGTCGACACGACGAAATACAATCCCGGTATTTGCGCTCGCAGGTCGGAGAGTTATTGTGACCTTCTCACCTTTATGAAGTCCAATTCCTATGGCTTTGACTACTTGTGCAATCGTACGCTGTTTAATCATAGGTTCGCTCACTTTTAAATCAGTTACAGATAGACGGCGGAGTTTAACATAAATCCTTTTGCCTTTCAATATTTGTACATATTTCAAACAAAAGCATTAGTAAATGTTAATCAGCCTGCTTACGTAAAAAAGCCGGAATATCAAAATAATCTCCGCCTTCTGATTTATCCGCTTTTTTACTGTTTTGCGCTGATGAACTTGCCGTGTTGCTTGAGCTTGTAGATGGCGCTTGTTCTTTGCTTTCTACTTGCGTGCTTGGCGTCGTTTCTTCAGTGCTTGTGCCTTGGCTTGCAAAGCTTGGTACGTACATGCTGCTAGATTGGTTTGATGAACTTGCTACATCAGAACCTGATGCCTTTTTAAAGCCGTTATCAACAATACCAAACTGCGGACGACGATCGCCGCCTAAACCCGTAGCAACAACGGTTACACGTAACTCGTCGCTCATTTCTGGGTCAATAACCGCACCCACAACCACGGTTGCATTTTCAGACGCTAGCGCTTTAACGTGGTTACCCACAATTTCAAATTCTTCAATCGCAATGTCCATACCCGCGGTAATATTAACCAAAATACCTTTAGCACCGGTTAAATCAACGTCTTCTAGTAATGGGCTTGAGATAGCCGCTTCTGCAGCTTCTTGAGCACGATCTGGGCCTGATGCAGAGGCTGTGCCCATCATGGCAGTACCCATTGCTGACATTACGGTACGTACGTCGGCGAAATCCACGTTAATTAAACCAGAACGTGTAATTAGCTCCGCAATACCTTGAACAGCACCAAAAAGTACATCGTTTGCTTTAGCGAAGGCATCTAACAGTGTAGTCCCTTTACCTAAAACTTTAAGCAATTTATTGTTCGGAATTGTAATAAGTGAGTCTACAATTTCTGACAATTCGTTAATACCTTGTTCAGCAGCTGCTGCACGCTTTTTGCCTTCAAAGTCAAAAGGACGCGTTACTACAGCAACCGTTAAAATACCTAATTCTTTGGCAATTTTAGCAACCACTGGTGCAGCACCTGTACCTGTACCACCACCCATGCCGGCAGCAATAAATACCATATCTGCGCCTTCAAGGCTGGCACGGATTGTTTCTGCATCTTCTTCAGCCGATTCGCGGCCTACTTCTGGGTTTGCACCTGCACCTAACCCTGAGGTTATTTGCGTGCCTAGTTGTACGGTAATATCGGCAGCGGAATTACGTAATGCTTGTGCATCCGTATTTGCGGCTATAAAGCGTACGCCTTCTATTTGTTGTTTTACCATGTGCTCAACAGCGTTACCGCCGCCACCGCCCACGCCAATTACCTTAATTACAGCTTCTTCGCTGTGTTGTTCCATCATATCAAACATGTTTACTCTCCGACTTGAGTACTTTAAAACTCGCCTTGGAACCATTTAGTAATGCGGTTCCACCAATTATTATTATCCTCTGCTTTCGACTTTTGTGCATTCATCGATTGCATAGTGCGCCCGTATTGTAACAAACCTACAGCGGTTGCGTACGAAGGATCGTCTACGTAGTCTGTCAAACCAACTATCCCGATTGGTTTGCCTATCCTCACTGGCATTTGGAAAATGTCTTCAGCCACTTCCATTGCGCCAGTCATTTTAGCGGTCCCGCCTGTAATAACGAGGCCTGCCGCAATTTGGTCTTCTAAACCTGAGCGACGAATTTCTTCCATCGCTAGTTCAAATAATTCTCTAAAACGAGGCTCTACCACTTCAGATAAAGTATGGCGCGACATTAATCGTGCTGGTCGCCCGCCTACACTTGGTACTTCTATGGTGTCTTCGTTACTGGCCATTTGGCTACTTGCACATGCATATTGTACTTTGAGTGACTCAGCATGTGATATAGGTGTACGAAATATTTTTGCAATATCACCGGTTACTTGATTACCCGCCACTGGGATAACCGAAGAATGACGTAATGCCCCATTAATATAAATAGTGATATCCATTGTACCACCACCAATATCAAGTACCGCTACACCAAGCTCTTTTTCGTCATCGGTTAAAACCGAGTAACACGATGCAAGTGCGGTAAATATAAGCTGATCAACCTCTAAACCACAGCGCTCAACACATTTTTCAATGTTTTTAGCCATGTCGTTTGAGCAAGTAATAATGTGTGCACGTGCTTCCATACGTACACCGCTCATACCAAGGGGGTTTTTAATGCCCTCTTGCATATCAATGCTGTATTCTTGCGGTAATGCATGCAGCATTTTACGCTCGGCCGAAATAGGCACAGAGCGCGCTATATGAATTACATTTTCAATGTCTTCATCGGTTACTTCTGTATTATTGATAGCAACCACGCCGCTTTCGTTTTGACACTGTATGTGCTTGCCAGAAATCCCTAAGTACACTGAGCTAATACGACAATCAGCCATTAACTCGGCTTCATCTATTGCTCGGCGAATCGACTCAGACACTAAGTTTAAATCGTTAACGCCGCCTTTATCCATACCATGAGATACTTGGCTGCCCACACCAACAATGCTGAGCTTGTTATCTGCGGTGATTTCACCTACCGTGGCCACCACTTTTGAGGTACCAACGTCTAATCCAATCACTAGGTTTCTTTCTGCTGACTTAGTCATGCCTTACTCTTATTTTGTAATTGCTGTTCTTGCACAGGCTTATAGCTAACTGCAAGGCCGGTATCATAGCGTAAATCTATTGCATCTATTTCTGCATCTGCACGCTTTTCCATGCGCGGGTACACATCTATAAACCGCTGTACTCGCTTTGCTTTGTCTTTGCGCCCTAAATTTAAGCGCACACCATTATCTAACCATAACTGCCACGAAAAACGCTCCGAAAGGGCTAAGCTTTTTAACGTTAATGCATTTACCTTTAGCATTTCGTCAAACTGCTTAAAGGCAATCCACGCTTCTTTTTCGCTGCCTTCTGGGCCGTAAAGTTGCGGTAAATCATTGGCGAGTTTATCGCTACTTGCTTCAAAGGCATCGCCACTTTGGTTTAGCAGTAAATCGCTATTCCAATGGGCTACGGCTTCGTGTTCAACTACGTACACTTGTATTGTATCGGGCCATTGCTTGCGTACCGATACGGTTGCAACCCAAGGTAAATCTTTTACCAGTTGCTGTACGCGTTTTACATCTAGCTCAAAAAAACTGCTTAAATCGGCCTTTTTTATTGCTTTTATTATGGCCTTTTCGTCAGTGTATTTGGGCTTTCCTAGCACTGTTAAGTGCTTTATTTGTGCATCTTTGTTCTCTACTAGCCAATCAGATACACCGGTAGTTATTTGCACGAGCCCAATCACTACCACCAGAAAAAAGCTCACACCAAAAATTAGCGACCAATTAAAGTTAAGTTGCTGTTTTAACTGTTGAGCTTTTTCTAAAAGGGGATGCATATTAAAGCGTTTGCCCCAAAATGCGAACAACTAATTGCTCAAATGTTGCCCCGTTTGCTTTTGCCGCCATAGGCACCAGCGATTTTTCGGTCATGCCAGGGACTGTATTTACTTCTAATAAATAAAAGTTCCCCTGCTCATCTTGCATGGCATCTACACGGCCCCAGCCGCTTGCACCCACTAAATCAAACGCCTCTAACGAGATAGCCTGTAAGTGCTGTGTATCTTTCGCCGATAAATCTGCAGGGCAATGATACTGTGTTGTATTTGATTGATACTTAGCTTGGTAATCGTAAAAACCATTTGGAGTCGTCATTTCAATCACAGGCTGTACTTCATCGCCTAATACAGTCACGGTAAATTCGCGCCCAGTTATCCACTGCTCTACTAACACTTGGCTATCAAACTTAAAAGCGTGTGTAAGGGCATCTTCAAGCTCTTGAGCGGTACTTGCTTGCGCCATACCTATGCTTGAGCCTTCGTGCGATGGCTTAACCATTACTTTTTTAAACTCATCCATAATGGCTTTTGCATCAAAGCCTTTTTTAGCATCAACAACTGCATAAGGCGCTGTGCTTAGCCCTGCAGATTTAAATAAATGCTTACAACGGACTTTATCCATTGCCAAGGCTGAGCCTAATACAGTGCTGCCCGTGTATGGCAAGTTCATAAATTCAAGCGCGCCTTGCACTGTACCATCTTCGCCACCACGGCCATGCAAAGCAATAAAAACACGATCGACCTGTAATTCTTTTAGCTCCCACAAAGAGCGATTTTGCGGGTCAAAAGCAATGGCATCAACGCCGGCATTTTGTAGTGCATTAAGCACCGCTTGCCCTGAACGTAGTGACACTTCGCGCTCTGCTGAGTTACCCCCAAGCAGTACTGCTACTTTACCAAATTGCGCGTTTTCTTGCGTCATACTTCACCTTGCTTTAATTTTTCCACCGACATACCTGTTGCCGCTAATGTTTTAACCAATTGTCCTATATTACCAGCGCCTTGCGTTAAAACTAAGTCGTTATTTTGTAAGTTATCGGCCAGCACACCAGCAAGCTCTGCGCTCGTTGCTACATGTAGAGGCTCTTTTCCGCGCTGACGTAAGCTGCGGCACAGGCTTTTACTGTCTGCACCAACAATAGGCTCTTCGCCGGCACTGTACACATCTAGTAATAAAAGTTGATCTACATCTGCTAATACTTTTACAAAGTCTTCGTATAAATCGCGTGTACGGGTAAACCTGTGCGGTTGATAAACCATAACTAAACGCTTTTCTGGCCAGCCTTCGCGTACCGCTGCAATGGTGGCAGCAACTTCTGATGGGTGATGTCCGTAATCATCCACCAACATGACATTGCCGCGCTCGTTTTCAAAGTTGCCATAATGCTGGAAGCGTCGTCCTATGCCTTCAAATTTTTGCAGCGCCTCTAAAATTGCGTGGTTAGCAATGTTTTGATCTTTAGCCACTGCAATTGCCGCCGTGGCATTAAGTGCGTTGTGCTTACCTGGCATATTAAGCGTTGCACTTAAGCTTTCACCGCTTTTATGTGTCACAGTAAAAGTACAAGTACTTGCTGATTGGCTAAAATCGCTCATGCGGTAGTCGGCATCTTTTGACTCGCCATACGTGATCACAGGGCGACCAAAACGCGGGATCAGCTCACTTGCTACTTGCGAGTCTATGCACACTACGGCTAAGCCATAAAATGGCAGGTTATGAATAAAGTCCACATAGGTGTCTTTCATTTTCTCAAGGCTGCCGCCATAGGTTTCCATGTGATCTTCTTCAATATTGGTGATCACCGATACCATAGGCTGTAAATGCAAAAACGATGCATCGCTTTCATCTGCCTCAGCAATTAAAAAGTCGCTCTTGCCCACTTTTGCGTTACTGCCCGCGCTATTTAATAAGCCGCCAATAATAAAAGTAGGATCAAGCCCCGCCTGAGCATAAATGCTGGCAATTAAACTGGTTGTTGTGGTTTTACCATGTGTGCCCGCAATGGCAATGCCATGGCGAAAACGCATTAATTCGGCAAGCATTTCTGCACGGCGAACTACCGGTATACGCGCTGCTTTTGCAGCAATAATCTCAGGGTTTGTTTCGTCAATAGCACTTGAAACAACAACTACGTTGGCGTCTTTTACGTTGTTTTCGTGATGGCCTATAAATACTTCTGCACCGGCTTTAATTAAGCGTTCAGTCATTGCGCTGTGCGCTATATCTGAGCCTGTAATGCGGTAGCCTTCAAAAGCCAGTACTTCAGCAATGCCGCCCATACCCGCACCACCAATACCAATAAAATGGATGGTTTCTATTCGACGCATAGCAGGTCGAGTTTGTTGTTCTTGTATTGACTTATCTTTCACTTATTTTCTCTTATTTGTTACTTGCTCACAGTGCGAGGCAACGCTTGCTGTGGCATCTAAAATGGCTTGCTGCTTAGCATTGCTGGCCATTTGTTTAATTAATATAGGCTTTGCCAAATACGGGTTTAATAGCTCAACTATTGAATCTTTATTAAACTGCGGCTGAGGCATTAAAAGCGCGCCATTTGCGGTTACTAAATATTTTGCGTTGGCGGTTTGATGATCGTCTACCGCATGTGGAAACGGCACAAACACAGCCATTTTACCCGCTGCGGCAATTTCACTAACAGTCAGTGCACCAGCACGGCAAATAACAATATCGGCCCACGCGTAGGCGGCGTCCATATCATCTATAAATTCAGCAACTTTTAGCTCTTCATCTGCAATGTTGTTTTTCGCATACGCGCTTTTCACGCCCTCAATATGGCCTTTACCTGTTTGGTGCCACACTTTAATTGGCGCTGTTTTAGCAAGTAAATTAAACGCCTCTGGCAGTGTTTGGTTAAGCACTTGTGCGCCTAGCGAGCCACCTACCACTAAAATATTAATAGGGCTTGAAACATCACGTTTAGCTACATTAGCAACGCTTGCACGAACTGGGTTACCGACTAATTCGGCTTGCCCTGGTGCAAAGGCGCTTGGAAACGCAGCAAGTACTCTGTTAGCAAATTTTGCCAACCACTTGTTGCTCATTCCTGCCACTGCATTTTGCTCATGAATCACCAGTGGAATGCCTAAACTTTTAGCGGCAATGCCGGTTGGCCCGGTTACATAGCCGCCCATAGCAAGCACTACATCAGGTTGCTGAGATTTCAATACCTTACGCGCCTGCAATATTGCATTAAGTACCATGAATGGGGCTTTAATAAGACGCTTTAAGCCATTACCGCGTACGCCCTTTACATTAATAAAATCAATTTCAATGTTATGCTTTGGTACAACATCCGCTTCCATTCTGTCTGGCGTGCCTATCCAGCTTACTTGCCAGCCTTGCTCTTTTAAATAATCGGCTACAGCAATACCTGGGAATATATGCCCACCTGTACCACCGGCCACAACTACTAATTTTTTACTCATCGCTTACCTCCGCGTGAGGTGGCTTGTTTGGTTGCCATTTTAGTTTCAAAATCAACACGCAATAAAATACCGGTGGCAATCGTCATTATTAATAAACTTGAACCACCATACGAAATAAACGGCAAGGTTAACCCTTTAGTCGGTAATAACCCCGCACTGGCGCCTACATTAACCATGGTTTGAAACGCAAACCAAATGCCAATAGCAAACGCAAAATAGCCTTCGTATTCTTTGCCACATTTTAAAGCTTGTTGGCCTATTAAAAGCGCCCTAAATACAAACACAGCCAACACACATAAAATACTTGCTACACCTACAAGGCCTAGCTCTTCACCTATAACGGCAAAAATAAAATCGTTATGTGCCTCGGGTAAATACTGTAACTTTTGCACGCTGTTACCTAACCCTTGGCCAAACCAGCCACCTTGGCTGTAGGCCATAAGCGACTGCACTAACTGATACCCTTTACCAAATGGGTCTTCCCAAGGGTCTAAAAAGCCCACCACTCGCGCCATTCTGTATGGCTCTACAATAATCAGTAATACAACAAGCCCTACGCCCGTTAAAATAAGTACAAAAAACTGCCATAACTTTGCGCCGGCCAAAAATAACAGCCCCACAGTTGTTACAAACATAACCACCACGGTTCCTAAATCGGGCTGCAGTAAAATAAGTAAGGCATATACCGCGAATACAGCGATAGGCTTAGCAAAGCCTTTAATATTTTCTTGTACTTCTTCGCGCTTTCTTACCAAGTAGCCTGCTATATAACTGAAAAAGTATAATTTAGCGGCCTCGGCCACCTGAAAACCAACAGGCCCAATGGGTATCCAACGCTTAGCGCCGTTGACTTCGCGGCCTATTATTAACACGGCAATAAGTAGCACCATACCAAGCAGCAACAAATACGGGTTTGAGCGTTTCCACCAATCCATAGGCACGCTGGCGGCAATCCAAAATAAAACAAATGCCATCGCTAAAAACATGCTGTGGCGAATGGTAATATGGTATGAGTTATCAAACAGCCTTTCGGCTGTGGGCATTGAGGCGCTGGTCACCATTATAAAACCCACCCCTATAAGCATTAACATGCAATAAAGCAGTGGCACATCGTAAAGCTGTGCTGAGGGTTTAGGGGTGAGTGTTTCTTTTAAATCGGCAAAGGCAATCATAATTGCCCTTCCATTACACATTGCACAAAGTCATCACCGCGTTGCATGTAGTTGTTATACATATCAATGCTGGCACAGGCAGGGGCAAGTAATACAATGTCACCGCGCTTGCTAAGTACTTTCGCGAGCGATACCGCCTCTTGCATTGTGTTTACCAAGTGCGATTTACTCGTTAAAGCAGCAAGCTCTGCTGCATCTTTACCAAAGCATACAAGCGCTTTTACATGACTTTTTATATATGGCTTTAACGCACTTAAATCAGCGCCTTTAGCATCACCACCGGCTATAACAATCAGGTTTTCGTGATCTGAGGCCAAACTATCTATTGCCGCTATAGTGGCGCCAACATTGGTGGCTTTAGAGTCGTTAAAGTATTGAACACCATGTTGCTCATCAACAAACTGGCAACGGTGCGCTAAACCATTAAATTGACAAAGCGCCGCTGCGTACTGTTCTTTGCTAATATCAAACGGGCTTAATAACGCCATAACCGCAAGTGTATTTAAGTAATTGTGCTTACCAACGACCGCAAGCGTGCTAACAGGTAAGTACGCCTCGCCTTTTACTATAAAGTGCAGCTCATTATTGCGCTCAGCTAAGTGGTAATCACCGTGGTCGGTGCCAAAGCTCATTTGCGGCGCTAAAGCGCGACTAATAGGCTTAGTTTGAATATCATCTGCGTTGGTTACTAAAAGCTCAGCATTGTTATAAATGCTTAATTTAGAGTCGATATAAGCTTGGTAGCTGTCGTAACGATCTAAATGATCTTCAGATATATTTAATACCGCTGCGCTTATTGGTTTTAAGCTTGAGCAGGTATCCAACTGAAAACTCGAAAGCTCCAGCACATACACGTCAAAATCATCACTTAGTAAATCCAATACCGCAGTGCCAATATTGCCACCTAATGCCACCTTATAACCTGCTGCTTTTAATACCTCGTAGGCTAAGGTAACAACGGTTGATTTACCATTAGAGCCTGTAACAGCAACAACCGGTTTTGTATTTATACGAGCAAACAGCTCTACATCACCAATTACTTCAACGCCTGACTCTATTGCTTGAGCAATTGCGGGAATTTTTAAGCTAAGCCCAGGGCTTATGATGATCATATCGGTTTTACAAAGCGCGGCGCTGGCTAAATCACCAAAATGCGTATTAAGCTCAGGAGCATGCTCGCTTAGCCAATCCATACCTGGTGGCGCAACCCGGCTATCAACGACCTTTGGTGCAAAACCATGAGATAATAAAAAACGCACAATGCCCAGACCGGTTACACCGAGTCCGAGCACTGTTATATGTTTGTTTTTTATCTCGTTTAAATACTGCATTTATCGAATCTTTAATGTCGCAAGGCCAGCAAGTACTAGCACAATTGAAATTATCCAAAAGCGCACAATAACACGTGGCTCTGGCCAACCTTTTAGCTCGTAATGATGATGAATCGGCGCCATTCTAAAAATGCGCTGTCCGCGTAATTTGTATGAGCCCACTTGTAAAATTACCGATAAAGCTTCCATTACAAACACACCGCCCATAATAATAAGCAGTAGCTCTTGGCGTACTAAAATAGCAATAATGCCCAGCGCGCCGCCAAGTGCCAGCGACCCTACATCACCCATAAACACTTGTGCTGGGTAAGTGTTAAACCATAAAAAGCCTAACCCAGCGCCAACAATAGCGGTACACACAACCACCAGCTCACTAGCAAGCGGTAAATGCGGGATATGTAAGTAAGCCGAAAAGTTAATATTACCGGTTAAATAAGCAATTATCGCCAGTGCAGCAGCCACTAAAATAGTCGGCACAATCGCCAGGCCATCTAAGCCATCAGTCAGATTTACCGCGTTTGAAGTGCCTACTAATGCAAAGTAAGTAATTACAATGTAAAACAAGCCTAATTGTGGCAATACATCTTTAAAAAATGGCACAACAAGTGAGGTTTCTGACGCTTGTGTACTCGTTGCATACAGTGCAGTTGCCACCACTAGAGCAATAACCGATTGCCAAAAATACTTCCATTTAGCAATTAACCCTTTAGGGTCTTTACGTATTACTTTGCGGTAGTCATCTATAAAGCCCACTAAACCTAATGAGCCAATTACAAATAAGGTTGCCCATACGTATTTGTTTGATAAATCAGCCCATAATAAGGTGCTGGTAAATATGGCGCCTAAAATAAGTAAGCCTCCCATAGTAGGAGTGCCTTTTTTAGATAAGTGAGATTCTGGGCCATCATCTCGCACTACTTGGCCAATTTGCATTTTTTGTAACGAACGAATGAGCTTAGGGCCAAAATAAAGCGACATCATTAACGCTGTTAATATGCCTAAAATGGCACGTAGGGTTAAATACGAAAAAACATTAAAGCCACTGTAATATTGGGTTAAATACTCTGCCAGCCAAACTAACATTATGATACTCCATTGATGGCTTGTTGCTGGCCATTTACTAAATCGGTTACTAATAATTCCATGCGAGAACTGCGCGATCCTTTCACCACAAGCGTGGTTTTATTGTTTGTGTTATTAAGACTGGTTTGAATTTGCTTGAGCATCTCTTCTCGGTTAGAAAAATGACGGTTTGGCTTATCAAATACATCGCTTGCGTATTTACTTAACACACCCAGCGTATACAGCTCATCAATGCCTTGTTGTTTTGCGTATTCGCCTACTTCTTGATGATAAGTTCTGGCTTGCTCACCAAGCTCTCCCATATCGCCCAGTGCTAAAATACGGTGCCCTTGAATATCACTTAATAAATCAATTGCTGCTTTTACCGACTTAACATTTGCATTGTAGGTATCATCAATAACAGTCAGTGAATCAGTTACTTTTATTAAATTTACCCGCCCCTTCACATCGCCCATGGTGGCAAGTGCGGTGGCTATCTCTTCAAGTGATACATCAAACTCGCTGGTTAAAGCCGCGGCAATAAGCGCATTGCTCACGTTGTGCTTACCAGGAAGAGCAAGCGTTACTGGTACTTTTTGATCTTGTGTACACAATAAAAAGCTCGCGCGAGCGTTTTCGTCTAGGCTGATATTTTCAGCCCAAATATCAAGTTTTTCAGTACTTGAAAAACACTTAACAGTGCGCCCTTTTAATTTATCAAGCCAGTATTGGCTAAATTCGCTATCGCAGTTAACAATGGCAACGCCATCGTCTTTTAGGCCATCAAAAATCTCACCTTTTGCCTTAGCAACTCCCATTAGGCTACCAAAGCCTTCTAAATGCGCAGCGGCCACATTACACACCACAGCTACATCGGGTTTTGCCATGGCGGTAGTGTAAGCAATTTCGCCTAAATGATTAGCGCCAAGCTCTATAACAGCAAAACGGTGCTGCGGCTCTAAACGTAATAGCGTAAGTGGTACGCCAATATCGTTATTAAAATTACCTTTTGTAGCAAGCACATCTCCGTGCACCGATAAAATAGCAGCGCACATTTCTTTTACCGTTGTTTTACCCACGCTGCCCGTAATGGCAATGGTTTTAGGGTTAACCTGCGCCATAACCGCCGCACCTATATTACCTAATGCAATACGGGTATCGCTAACAACAAACTGCACAATATCTACATCTACTTTATGCTGAACAATAACGCCAATAGCGCCTTTTTGTTTAGCGTCAGCAATAAATTTATGGCCATCAAAATTAGGCCCTTTTAAAGCTAAAAACACCTCACCGTCGCAAATGCTGCGGGTATCGGTATTAATATTTACTACATTGAGATTATCACCTTGATAATCGGTTGCTAACACATTTGCCAGCCAATCAAAGTCCATTGGGATCATTGAGTTATCCCTCTTACTGCTTTTTTTAGTTGTTCTTTTACATAACTGCGATCGCAAAAGTCGATACGTTGATCGCCAATAATTTGGTAATCCTCGTGGCCTTTGCCGGCAATTAAAATAACGTCATCCGCATTTGCATTTTCTATTGCATAGCGAATGGCTTTTGCTCTGTCAGCCTCTAAATGGGCTTTTTCAGGCTGCGATAAACCCGCTGCCACATCTGCCAAAATAGCATCTGGGTTTTCTGAACGCGGATTGTCGCTGGTAACAATAACCTTATCTGCATTTTGCTCTGCTGCTTGCGCCATTAAGGCACGCTTGCCTTTATCTCTGTCGCCGCCACAACCGAAAACACAACTAACCCCACCAGGCACATGCTTTTGCAATGCTTGTAAAGCCAGAGCAAGTGCATCTGGCGTATGGGCGTAATCAACAACGCACGTGGGTAAATTAACTTCGCTAAACGCTTGCATACGCCCAGCAACGGGTTGCAAATGCGCGCATCCGGCGGCTAACTGCTCAAGCGGATAACCTAGCCCCAACAATGTTGCCAGTGCCGCAGTTAAATTATATAAGTTAAACTCACCAAATAGAGGCGATGTTACGCTAATATCACCCCAACTTGTGCTCAATTGCGCCGAAATGCCATTTTTAGAATACTCAACATCAGAAAAATACACATATTGTGCATTTTTAGGCGCTAAATTTTTACGACCATAACAAATAAGATTATTAAAACTGTATTTTTCAAGCCATTGCTCTGCTTGCCCATCGTCTTGATTAAGCACCACTAACTGTGGGTCAAAATCGCGAAACAGCATAAGCTTAGCGTCGCCATAACTTGTCATATCGCCATGGTAATCAAGGTGATCGCGCGATAAATTAGTAAATACCGCCGCTTTAAATTGGCATTGTGCCACACGTTGTTGCACTAACCCGTGCGATGAAACCTCCATCGCCACAAGCTTTTTATGCTGCTGTTTTAAGTCATGCAATATGTGCTGCAAGTCAACAGCCGAAGGCGTGGTATTAATAAGTGGCGTAAGTGTATCAGGGTGGCCGTAACCTAATGTGCCTATAATGGCCGAAGGGGTACTACAAAACTGCGCTAAATGCGCCATCATAGCCGTTGTTGTAGATTTACCATTAGTGCCCGTTACACCAATTAAATCGAGAGATTGGCTTGGATTTTCATAAAATTGACTCGCCAGTTCTGGGAGTTTTTTATCAAGCTCGGTTACTAAATACAGTGGCTCAAAAGTAACATCAAATTCGCACAGCCTATCGGCAATAATGGCTGTAGCGCCGTTTTCAATTGCTTTGGCAATAAACTGTCCGCCATCAAGCGCATGGCCTTTTATAGCCACAAATACATCGCCAGGGGTTACATCACGGCTATCAAGGCGTAAATCTTTAACTAGCTGCGAAGGTGCATCTATGTCGATGTATTTTAAAATAGCCTTTAAATCACGCATCGTTATCTTTACCTTTTACGTAAGCCACTTCTTCCTTATCAGGGGCTACGTTTAATATTCTTAATGCGTTAGAGACGATTTCTGCAAATGCAGGGCCTGCGGTGGCACCTCCATAGTACACATCGCCACCGGGCTCATTTATCATCACTACCACAGCCAAGCGTGGATTACTTGCCGGTGCTACACCTGCAAAATAACCTACGTATTCATCACCGTAACCACCAGCAACCGCCTTTTTAGAAGTACCGGTTTTGCCTGCCGCACGGTAGCCATCTACTTTTATGTTTCGGGCTGTACCGTCTTTTTCAAACACGCTTTCCATCATGTGAACAACGGCTTCTACGTCTTTTTGTTTAAAAATACGCTCGCCTTCTGGCACACCGTCTTGCTTTAAAATCGTTAACGGACGATTAATCCCACCGGCACCTAACATGGTGTAAAAGCGGGCCATTTGCGCCGTACTTACCGAAATAGCATAACCAAACGATAACGTGGCAATTTCAAAGTCAGACCAGCGGCGGTTTGGATAAAATAAACCACTACTTTCGCCAACCATGCCTGTGCCGGTATCGCTACCAAAGCCCACTTTTTGATATAAGCCAACTAAGTAATCTTTAGGTACTTGCTGCGTTACCTTCGCCACGCCCATGTTTGATGAATACTTTAAAATTTCGCGAAGCGTCATTTCACCGTGGTTACGGGTATCTTTTACTAAACTGCCGCCTAAACGCATCCAACCTGGGTAGGTATCAATGGTGTCGTCGGCTTTAATTGCGCCGTAGTCTAGCCCAGCTAAAATGGCTAGTGGCTTAACGGTTGAGCCTGGTTCAAACAAATCGGTAATTGCGCGGTTACGGCGTTTATGTGGTTGTGCATCGTTCAAATTATTTGGATTAAATGATGGGCTATTTACCATGGCCAAAACTTCACCGGTTTTAACATCAACCACCATGGCCGACCCCGATGTCGCTTTATATGTGAGTACAGCAGATTTTACTGCTTTATAAGCAATTGCTTGGATACGTTGATCAATACTCAGCTGAATGTTTTCAGGCTCTACACGCTCACGCTCATCTAATACTTCAACTTCGCGGCCTTGGGCATCTTTACGAATAGTGCGACGGCCTTCTTCGCCTGTTAAGGCATTTTCGTAGAGTTTTTCAATGCCTTCTATGCCTTTTCCATCAATGTTTGTAAAACCAATAATGTGGGCCGTTACCTCTCCTGCAGGGTAATAACGTTTAGACTCATCTAACAAATGAATACCAGGTAAGCGTAATTGGCTAATGTAGTTGGCAACCGCCGGTGTAACTTGGCGCTTTAAATACACAAAACGACGGGTGGGATCATTTAATAAACGCGAATTTATTTTTTTAGGATCGATACGTAATACATCTGCCAGCTCACGCCAACGCAGATCATTTTCATAATAAACAGAAGTACGCTTATCAAGCTCAGCGGCATTTTCTGCAAGCGTTTTATGATCTTCACCGTTTTTACGTGCTTGTTTTATAACTTTGGCAACAAGTGACTTATGTAATGCTTTAGGATCGGCATACACACTGACTACAGGCACACTTACAGCAAGCTCTTTGCCTTGACGATCGAAGATCATACCGCGTTGTACATGTAGTTTTTCTACACGAACGGTGCGTTTATCGCTTTCTGAACGGGCTTTATCTGGCTCAATAACTTGTAAATAGGCAGCACGCGACACCAGTGTTACAAACACTAAAAACACCACAGTGCACACCAACATAAAGCGCCATGTGATTAAGTTATTGACCTGTTTTTTGCCGCGATTTCTCATTGTATTATTATTACCTGTTCATCCTGACTGGTAGGGCGCTTCATTTGAAGCTGCGTGGTAGCAACTTCTTCAATGCGCGCATGCTGCGAATAAAACTCTTCTTCTACAAGTAAATAACGCCATTCAAGGTCGAGCTCATCTCGCTCTTGTAGCAGCGTATCTTGCTTAATTAGCTGCGCGCGAGCCGAGTGCGTAACCTGTACTACTGCAAAGCTTGAAGCGAATATCACAACCAACAAGGCCGAGGTTAGCTTGTTAGCTCCTAGGCCTTTTAATATTTCTAAAAATAAATTGGGTTGGCGATGATTCGCTTTAGTGTTCATCCAAGCCTCTGTGCAATCCTAAGTACTGAGCTGCGAGAGCGTGGATTACGCTCAATTTCTTCAGCACTTGGTTTAATAGCTTTACCCACTGCTTTTAACGTCAGGTTTTTATTTATTTGTGCGTCGGTTAAAGGCAGACCTCTGGGTATCGCTTCTCCCTTACTCTGTTTTCTAATAAATTGCTTCACTATCCTGTCTTCAAGTGAATGAAACGAAATAACCACTAAACGTCCACCTGGCTTTAATACTTTTACAGCGGCTTGCAGTGCGGTTTGAATTTCTTCCAGTTCACTGTTTATGTAAATTCTGATTGCCTGAAATGTACGTGTGGCTGGGTGTTTAAATTTATCTTTTACGGGCACCGCTTCATCGACTAAATCGGCAAGTTGCTTGGTTGTGGTAATTGGCGTGTGCTCTCTTACCTCTAGTACTTTGTGGGCAATACGCTTACCAAATTTTTCTTCACCGTAGGTTTTAATTACATGGGTAATGTCTTCAAGCTCAGCTTCGGCTAGCCACTGCGCTGCACTGCGCCCACTTGTTGGGTCCATGCGCATATCAAGAGGGCCGTCTTTCATAAAGCTAAAGCCACGCTCTGCGTCATCAAGCTGGGGTGAGGACACGCCAATATCTAATAAAATGCCATCAACTTTACCTAACAGATCGTTTTGCTCTGCAACATCGTATAAGTTAGAAAAGCGGGTGTGAGCTATAGCAAAGCGTGCGTCATCGGCAAATTTTTCAGCCGATTTTATTGCTTGTGGGTCTTGATCAATGGCCTGTAAACGCCCTTGCTCACCAAGTCGAGCAAGTATTTGACCTGAGTGTCCGCCACGTCCAAAAGTACCATCCATGTATATGCCGTCTGGCTTAATTGCAAGAGCATCGATGGTTTCGTCCATTAATACGGATACGTGTTCAAATTGCGCAGTCATTAGCTTGTGTTTGCCTTTTTTAGTGCCGTTAGAGTGTGAAATTATCTAAATCTTGGTTTGCTTCAAAATCGCCGAGCCTTTCCAACTCAGTGTCTTGGCGCATTTGTTCGTGCCAACGCGCTTCATCCCAAATTTCAAATTTATTCATTAAACCAACTAGCATGATCTTTTTGCCAAGTTCTGCGTGGCTACGCAATGAAGGCGCCAGCAAAATTCGACCATTTTTATCAAGTTGATACTCTGTGGCATTACCTAACAACATACGTTGCATTCGGCGAGCGCGTGGATTCATATTAGAGATTTTAGATAAGCGGCTTTCTATTTCTTGCCACTGTGCAAGAGGATACAACCATAAACACGGCTCGTTTAGCGCAATGGTACATATTACCGTTCCTTGATCTTCAGACAGCAAAGCGTCTCGGTACTTAGTCGGTACCGCAAAACGTCCTTTATCATCCAAGCTCAGTGAACTAGCGCCACGAAACATAAAAAGCCTACTTTTAAATTGTGTAATCGAGTTTCGATTAATTTGATCCAGTTAGATCCACTAAAAACCACTTTTTACCACAGTGCTCCAGTTTAGGGCTTGACAAGCCTTTTTGTCAAGTAAGCTGACCAGCTTTAACGTCTCGCTAAGCTAGAAAAAATAAGGCTTTACGCAAAGCGATTGAATTACGTGGGAAAAAGTGGAGGTAGTAGATAAAATTTTTTTTAAGCGATACTAATAACGTTTGGTTTACATAATTTGCTTACTGAATAATCAATGAATAATTACAAAAAAATGAATCTAGGGCCTGTTGACCTTTAAGGATTATAATTTGTTCAATCTAGGGGGTATTTAATCGCGGCGTGAGGTTTGTAACCTAGTGGGCTAAGTAAAAACCGAGTAACAAAGAGTAAATGCCCCCTAGGCAGAACCCTTCGGGCAGCGCCTGTTTGACATTTATACATCGTTATCGCCTATTTATGGGGAATAACCACACTACATAGGCTCTACCTTGCCTAAATCCCAAACAGACTGCTGCAAATTAAATCTCGAAAGGTAAACAGGCCCTAGGTTTATAGGCATGTAAAATTTACTTAGCACAGCAGCAATACTTACTTCATACTGCTTTTTATTTAATCTTACGCACCCTACCTTAAATATATAAAATTAATAAAATCAATTGGTTATATTATTTTTAATGGTTGGTTTAATCGTTGCATCTGCTATAGCACCAGTTAAATTTTTTATTTTATTTATTAAGGATTGATTATGGCTACTGCAACAAATACAAAACCGAATACTGAAACAAACATGAAACCTGATCTTAAACAAAAAGAGAGTGAGGCACCGTTGACTGAAAAAGCAACGTCTGTAGCACACGATGCAGTAGATGCACTTTCAAGCAAGGCATCAGTTGCTGAGTCAAGCGTACGTAAAGGCGCTTCAAGCTCTGCAGAAGCACTAAGCGAAAAACAACTTATTGCTCGTGAAAAACTAACTGAGTGCAGCGCAAAAACGCGTGCTTTTGCCTCAGAAAATCCGCTAGCAACAGCGGGTATTGCTTTTGCGGCGGGTATGCTTGTAACGTCACTATTTCGTCGTAAGTAATAAATAATGAGTAGCTCACAAACAACAGCAACCACGGACGGTAATGCTCAAAATCAAACAACAGATGACCCTAGCCAAAAGGATGATTGGCAGGATCATATAGCAAAGATCATTGAATACTCTAACCAGCTCAAGGAGGATTATAAAACGCAAGGAAAGCTTACCCACCAACTTGCAAAAGCTGAGTGGAAGCTGTCGTTACGATCAATGGCGTTGATCACTATATTTTTAGGATGTTTTGCCAGTGGTTTGATTTTGTTGTGGGCCGGCTTACTAGGTGCAATTGGCTACGGTGTATATGATTTATTTGGCTCGGTTTGGCTTAGCTTTGCTACTGCTGCACTCGCGCAAATAATTTGTTTAATTTGGCTTTGGCGAAATACCGTATACCTAAGCAATAAAATTGGCTTTAGTAAAACGATTAAAAGTGTGAAGCAACTTTTAAATCTATAAGGAAATAACCATGCTCGTTAATTTTCTAATTAAAGAACCCAATGAGAACGTTGACACGTTAAATAAGCAAATGGATTTACAGCATGCATTAAAGCGCCAGCACCATGCAGCAATAAAGTACCGCTTTAAGCGCTTTGCAGCCACCAAGGTAGGATTGGCATCAGCCTTTTTAGCCGGAGCAACGGTTCAAGCTGGCAAAAGCGAAACGAGCTTTGTGCGAAAATACGGCTGGCTGGTAAAGTTATTTGCATAGCAGCAATTGCATTTATAAAAGCTTTTTTAAAAGTGCAATTGCCGCTTACTTTAATGCCTTCTAATACCTCTTAGCCCAACTCGTCTCTATTATGGTTTTGGCTAAAGTTTAACGCCGGCCCTTTTGGTATAATTTGCGTTGGGTTGATCATTGTGTGGCTAAAATAGTAATGCCGCTTAATATGCTCAAGGTTAACCGTACTGGCTACTCCCTCTATTTGGTATAACTCACGTACATAGTTACTCAGCGCTGGGTAGCTTTCAATGGTGCGTAAATTACACTTAAAATGCCCTACATACACGCTATCGAACCGAATGAGTGTGGTAAATAAACGCCAATCCGCTTCAGTTAATGTGCTCCCCATCAGGTAGCGATTTTTACTTAGTATGCCCTCTACTTTATCAAGTGCTTTAAATAACGCAGTAAATGCATCTTCGTATGCTGTTTGTGTGGTTGCAAAACCCGCTTTATATACCCCATTATTAATATTGGTATAAACAAGGTCGTTAATTTCATCAATATCAGCTTGTAGTGATTGTGGGTAATAGTCATCCGTATTATTCGTAATTTCATTAAATGCGGTATTAAACATACGAATAATATCTGCAGATTCATTACTAACAATTTTATTTTGCTGCTTATCCCAAAGCACAGGCACAGTTACTCGCCCACTGTAATTTTCATCGTGCTTAGTATAAATTTGATGTAAGTATTCACTATTAAATAAATCATCGCCGCTACTGAGGTTATCTTTATCAAAGCTCCACCCCTTATCTAACATATCTGGGCTGACTACCGATACGCTAATAATATCACTTAGGCCTTTTAGCTGTCTGAATATAAGTGTGCGGTGCGCCCACGGGCACGCTAAGGCAACATATAAGTGGTAGCGATTTGCTTGCGCCTTAAACCCACCACTTCCTGTAGGACCAGGGCTGCCATCTTTTGTGATCCAATTACGAAGCTGCGCTGCTTCGCGTTTAAATTTACCATTATTCGAGTCGGTGTCGTACCATTTGTCTTGCCATTGGCCATCAACTAATAAACCCATAATAACCTCCTCATTTAACTATTAAATGTTGCCAAATTCACCGTTTTGATAATCACGCACCGCTTGTTTAATTTCCTCTTGCGTGGTCATTACAAATGGGCCCATATGTGCAATAGGTTGCTCAAGTGGGTCACCCGCTAAAATAAGTATCCCCGCCCCCTTTTGTGAAGATATATCAATGTCACTGTTTTCACTTAATATAAGCAACTTGCCAGCATTAAATGTTTGCTCGTCACCTGTAATAAGCTCACCTGTATGAACATAAATCATCACTTTACGTTGTTTAAGCCCTGCTAACTGCATGCGTGTATTAACGGGGAGAGTAACATTGGCCAGTGCAGCATTGGCCGCTAAGCTTTGCAAACTCGACGTTAACGTACAATCTTCAAACTGCCAATTACCCGCAAGTGCGCTAAAGCTCACGCCGTGCTTGTTAGTGACTTCAGGCGCTGGATTTTGTGTAGTATCTTGATAACGTGGCGCACGCATTTTTTCGCCACTGGGCATATTGATCCAAATTTGAAAGCCATGCAGCCCCTCTTTTGCATCTGTTAGTGGCATTTCACTGTGCATTACGCCTCTACCTGTACTCATCCATTGTACATCACCAGATCGGATCGCTTTTTTGTTACCCATTTGATCTTGGTGTTCAAAGCCACCTTTAATAATGTACGTAAAGGTTTCAATGCCGCGATGAGGGTGCGGTGGAAAGCCACCAATATAGTCACTTTCATTGTTAGACTTTAGCTCATCAATCATTAAAAAAGGGTCGAGATATTTGCCATCAAAACCAGGTATTCGACTTATGTTTACACCATCACCATCTTGGGTGGCGTAAGCAGTTAACACTTTTGCTATGTTCATATTTAAAATACTGTAGTAGATTAATTAATGAGCTTATTAAAGCATTCATAAAACAATACGACTATGTCTTTAAATCGAGCAAAACATTCTATTTTTTAGAAAGTTGAGTGCTTATTTTGATAATTCGTTTATTTGGCATAATAAGCTTCATGATTAAAAACACAGACTTAAGCTGATTTCTAATAACTTTTTAGTGCAACCCTATATTTTGTATGGTTATTTTTGGCTTTTATGTCTACAATCACTTTTTAGGGACGCAGAGCTTAAGGAAAACTTATTTTTACTTCATCGCTTAAAAGTCAGCTGTATAGGCTACTCATCCTACTTAGCATTCCCGGCGCCGCTGTGACGGTATTTACGCTATGGTATGAGCGTGATGCTGCCATAGAAAAAAGTGAAGAAAGAATAGTAAATATCGCTAAGCAATTGACACAACATCAAAAAATCATGGTTGATGATGTTAAACGTATTACTATTTATTTAGCCGATAAAACTGCAAAAAATGAAACACTCCCCACAACTTGCCCTAACTATTTTTATGAAATAAAAGCCCTTCACCAGAATATTGCAAATATAGGTATTGTTGATAAAAACGGCGACCTACAATGCGTGACAAATGGTCGTAGTAAAAATATTAATATTAGCGATCGTACTTATTTTCAAAATGCCATTAGTAATAAAAGTTTTTCGGTGGGGTATTTTCAATACGACCGAAGTATTCAAGCGCAAAGTGTCAATTTTGCCTACCCAATTATAGATAGTAATAACCAATTAAAAGGCACACTAGTTACCGTTATTGCATTGAATTGGTGGAATATCGCCTTAAGCGAAGCAAAATTACCTAACAATGCCAAGGCCGTTATTGCCGACTCTAACGGCTTAATACTGGCCAACTACCCTAATCAACCACGTAATTTAGGCCAAAAAATTACCGACATAGATTTACTTCACGATAAAAGCTCGTTAACCGTGTTTAAAAATGCAGAAGGCGAAAACCAGGTTTTTCATCGCTCAGTTATATACGAAGACGACCATGATAATAATTTAGATATTTATATAGCCGTTTCGGTTGAAGACTTTATTAATACAGTTAATAAAAACTTTGCTAAAACTATTTTTGCGTTTTTATCGGCTATTGCCTTGTTGGTGTTGCTCGCTAGGCGCTTAATTAAACAAAGTATATTTAAGCCTATCGCTAATTTAACCAAAGCCACAGATGAACTGGCAAATGGCACTATGCCAAAACATATTAAAAAGCCTAACAGCCCAGAGCTGCGTGCGCTTTATGACCGTTTTGCTGTTATGGCACAAACCCGGTTATCTGCAGAGGCTAAATTAAAAAATAAGCACAACGAGTTAATGAGCTTATTAAATGCTTTACCCGATACCTACATACGTATAAATGCCCAAGGCAAAATCCTTTATATTGGCGGCTATATTAGCCCTGTGCTAAACGTTGAGACAGGCAAAGTTTTAAAATTAGTTGATGTACTCTCTGAGGCCAACGCAGAGTTACTGCTTTCTCAATTAGGTACTTTAGAGGGTTCACAAACCATTGAGTTTACATTGTTTAAAAAATCTAAAGAGCACTTTTTTGAGGCAAGAACCAATGCACTCACTAATAATGAATACATTATTGTTCTTAGGGATATAAGCCAGAAAAAGGTCAACGAAAAAGCACTTCATTTAGCGTCGCTTGTTTACAGTAATAGTAGTGAAGGGATGATGATTACAGACCCCGACGGCATTATTTATGACGTAAACCCTGCGTTTTGCGAAACAACCCAATACAGCAAAGAAGAAGCGATAGGTAAAACCAGCCGTATTTTAGCATCTGGCAAACATTCAAAAGCTTTTTATGAAAAAATGTGGGCAGAGCTCAGAGAAACTGGCCGTTGGCAGGGTGAGATAATTAATCGTAAAAAAAATGGCGACACCTATACCGAGTTTCTGATCATAGATACCGTTTACGATGATAAAAACATGCCTACTCGCCGGGTGGCCATTTTTACCGACCTAACAGAAAAAAAACAAGCCGATGAAACCATATGGCGAAAAACTCACTTCGACCACTTAACTGATTTACCAAATAGGCTTGAGCTTAAAGAGCGTTTAAATAAGCGTTTTGAAGAAGTAACAGGCGACAAATGCGAACTTGTTGTGATGCTGCTCGATATTGATCACTTTAAAGATATTAATGACACGTTAGGCCATCATTATGGCGATAATCTACTTAAGTTAGTTTCTCAACGGATAATTCAAGCTGCAATAAACGCCAGTTTTGTCGCGCGTATTGGCGGTGATGAGTTTGTGATTGTATACGACCATGTTAAAAGCAGTCGCCATATAAACCAAATTGCCAGCAATATATTGCAAAGCCTTTCATCAAGTATACAGCTTGAAGACGAGGAGCTATTTATTAGCGCTAGTATCGGCATTGCATGCGCACCTAGCGATGGCCAAAGTACAGAGCTGCTATTAAAAGCTGCCGACCAAGCCATGTATAAAGCTAAAAATAACGGCCGTAATGGGTTTGAGTTTTTTTCAAAAGATATGCGTATTCATGCACAAGCGCGTATGCAGCTATTAAAAGATTTACGCTCCGCCATAGAGCTTGAACAATTTGAGCTATTTTATCAGCCTATTGTGGCATTAAACGATTTGCACATTCATAAAGCCGAAGGGCTTATTCGCTGGCACCACCCTAAAAAGGGGTTAGTCTCGCCGGCGACGTTTATACCGCTTGCTGAGGAAACTAGGCAAATAAATGCGCTGGGCCAATTTGTATTTACACAAGCAATACACACCCTAAAAGAAATAAACACCACCATGGGGGAGCAATTTCAAATTAGTATAAATGTCTCTCCTGTGCAGTTATCAACAATCGATAGCGGAATTGACGATTGGTGTGAGATTTTAAAAGCAGCCAAACTACCCGCCTCCTCTATTGTGGCTGAGATCACAGAAGGCCTTATGGTTAACCCAGAGCCACTAACTCAAAGTCGCTTAAAAACATTAGTCCAGTCAGGTGTGCAATTAGCGCTAGATGACTTTGGCACCGGCTATTCATCGCTCGCGTACTTGCAAGAAATGGATACCGATTACCTAAAAATAGATAAACGCTTTATTGATAATATTAAAGCAGGGAGCCAAGAGCTTGCTTTATGTGAAGCCATTATTGTAATGGCCCACCAGCTTGGCCTAAAAGTTATTGCCGAAGGGATTGAAACGCAGCAACAAATGCAACTACTACTAAAAGCAGGATGCGACTACGGGCAAGGTTATTTGTTTTCAAAGCCAGTGCCTAAAAAAGAGTTTATGACGCTGCTGAGCAGCAAAAAAATGGTAATTGCCAATAATAAATAAGTAGTTACGCAATAAATAGAGTGCCTACACGGTCAGGTAGTTTAATCAATAGTAAGTAGTAACAAGGTTTAAAATGGCAAAGGCAACACTCGAGCAATGGAGAATGTTTAAAGCTGTTGTAGAGCATGGTGGATTTGCCGGTGCTAGCAGCGCGGTATTTAAAAGCCAATCAACCGTGCACCATGCAGTGCAAAAGTTAGAGTCGGCACTGCAAGTAAAATTGCTTGAAGTAAAAGGCCGTAAAGCGTATTTAACCGAAAACGGTAAGCTTATATTGCGCCGCGCCGAATTTTTAATAGATGAAGCCAGCAAAATAGAATCGGTTGCTAATACGTTAAGCGAAGGTATTGAAAGCACATTAAAAATAGCAGTAGATGAAGTGTTTCCGCAGCATTTATTGTACCAAGCGCTAAGCCATATTAATGAGCAATACCCACTGGTAAAAATAGAACTGATAGAAAGCGTACTTAACGGCGCAAACGAATTACTTACCAATGCAGTGGTCGACTTAGCAATTACCTCTATTGCACTTTATGGCATTAATTGCCATAGCTTGTGCGAGATAGAATTTATTGCCGTTGCGCACCCTGATCACCCCTTACACCAGCGCACTGAACCACTGACCTACAGAGAGCTTAAATTACACAGGCAAATAGTTGTTCGCGATTCGGCCACCCACACCAACCACGACGACGGCTGGCTTGGGGCAGATATGCGCTGGACAGTGAGTCACTTACGTAACTCTATTGATATGGTTAGCCAAAACTTTGGTTATGCATGGCTGCCTAGTGCACAAATTAAACCTTATCTTAAAAACAACACACTTAAGCCCCTTAATTTAGAGCAAGGTACAACCCGCTCCTTAAAGCTTTATTTAATGTGCACCGACAATGACCGTTTAGGCCCCGTTGGCCAAGCATTTACTCAGCATCTCATAAGCTTGTGTAATAATGAGCCCGGCTAAGAGTTTGTCGGCTCATCTACATCAAGGTGATCAGCAACATAGGCGCCGCGTTTACCGCGTTCTTTAGCGGGGCCTTTGGTACTATCTTTCGCTGTTTGTTGTTCGGTTGCCGCATTTATTACCGCCCCAAGCGTAATAATATAGGCACTTATATAGAGCCACATTAGCATAATCACTACCCCGCCTAACGAACCATACGTTTCGTTGTAGCTTGCAAAGTGAGACACATAAAACGAAAAACCAATTGAGGCTAAAATCCATAATACAGTCGCAATACACGAGCCAAGTGTGATCCAGCGCCATTTAGCGGGTTTTCGGTGTGGTGCATAGCGATACAAAAGCACCAATGCAAAATTAAACATAAAGGCGAGTAATGGCCACGATATTAACTTTATAAGTAAGTCTATACTTTCTTTTAAGCCCACTAAATTAAGTACTATGGGTAAAATACCTATAATTAGCAAAGCAAAAATAGCCACTAAAATAGCCCCTACCGAAAATAAAAAACGTACTAACTGAGCATGAAAAAAAGAGCGTTTTTCGTATTCATGATAACTAATGTTACAGGCAGTAATAAGCGCTTGGCTGCCTTTAGAGCTACTCCAAATAGTAAGAATAAGTGTACCAATTGCACTTAAGCTTAAACTGGCGTTAGAGGTTTGAGCCAAGCTCGAGACCTGAGATAAAATTAAATCGCTCGTGCTTTGCGGTAATAAGGTAACTATTTTACTTAAGTGTTCACTAATATCGGTGGGCGATGAAAAGTACGCATACACAGAAACCATTGCAGCAATAGCAGGAAAAATAGCAAGTAAGGCATAAAACGCAACGCCCGCTGCAACCAGCGATAAGTTATCTTGGCTCATTTGCTTAAAAATACGTTTGGCTATGTCCCACCAACCAATAACCGGAATGTGCACTGGCTGCTCGGCATGTTGTCCCCGTTTAGGTTTGCTCATTGTTTGCTCCTTTTTAGCCTATTATCGAGCAAAAAGTTTGCCAAGCTGTGCTTTTGGCATTGGTATTAAACTTGCTGCTTGCTAGATTATTTAAAATACCAAGGTAATACGCCATGAACAGCCTTATAACTATGCTAATTGCAGTGAACACCACGGCTGTGAATGCCTTAAACACCCCAGAAAGCGTGCTCAGTTGGCAGTATTTATACGCCCAAAGTTTGCAATTACTTCACGCAACAGCGCAAATATTACCCACTCTTTTATTAGGTTTTATACTTTTAACTATTAGCTACTTTGTCGCCAGTCCTTTGTCTAAGCTGTTAGTAAAACCGCTCATTTATATGACCGACAGTAAACTTGTGCACTTAGTGGCCAAACGCGGGATTAGCATTTTAATTTTATTGCTGGGCGTGTATTTATTTTTACGTTTAGCAGGACTTACCGAATTTGCTATTGCCATTATGAGCGGTACCGGATTAATAGGCTTAATATTGGGCTTTGCCTTTAGAGACATAGCAGAGAACTTCATTGCTAGCTTACTGTTGAGCGTTCAACGGCCATTTAAAATAGACGATGTAATAGAAGTCGATGGCCGCTTAGGTGTGGTTAAAAAGGTCACCGCTCGCGCAACCACCTTAGTTGATTACGATGGCAACCATATACAAATACCTAACGCCACGGTTTATAAAAATACCATTAAAAACCTAACTGCAAATCCAAAAATGCGTGCCAAGGTGGTGATTGGCATAGGTTACGATAACGATATTCGTTACTGCCAAACACTCGCCCTTGAAATTGCAAACAAGCAAACGGGTGTGATTACTGAGCCACCAGCACAAGTACTGATCAATAATTTAGGCAGCTCAACAATTAACTTTAATCTGTTTTTTTGGGTTAACAGCGAGCAACATAGTCCGTTAAAAGTGGCCTCGCAGTTAATGCGTGAGCTAGTAACCGAATTTACAGCGCAAAACATCAGTATGCCAGATGATGCCCGCGAGCGTATTTTACTCAGTGCACCTGATGAGAGTGATACACAAAATCCCACCAACAAAGCTGAGCAACCTTTAACTACTCAGCAAAGCTCTAAGCAGCTGCAGCAGCAAAATGAAACGGTTGATGATGTAAGTAGTGATACCGACGAAATTCGTGATCAAGCCGAAAAATCACGGGATCCTGAACAGGGTAAAAATATTATCTAAGTTAAACGTATAAGAAAAAATAAAACCACATACAGCCAGTTTACAACTTAATAATGTTTTAAACCCTAAAAAATCAAAAAATATGATTAATTAATGCATTAAATATAACTTTTGTTATATCAATAATAAAAGTTATACAACTATCAACTCATTGATTTTAAATGAGTTATTTATAAACCATCATTTAAGCCGCCTTTAACCCGCCTTTCATTATTAATAATTATTCAAAAAGTTATATTAACAAACCACCAACCAAAAACAATAAAACCGATAATATTCAATACGTTATTAACAAAGCCGTGCTTGGCATTATTAATGCAATAACAATAATCTAACAACTTTAGAGCTTAATTATGCACGTGTACAAACACCCCCTATCTAAAAAGGCTAACGAAAGCTTGTCCATATCATTGCAAGCCCCTTGTGCGGCCTGTGCACGTGCCGGTGCAATATGCGCGTTAACGCCCTAAGCAAAAGTTAAATAGCTCCCACTAAATATTATAAATAATTGGAATAACACTATGACCAGTACAACAAGTATTAATAACAACGAGCCTAAAAAAATGGCGCTCTGGCTAAAAATACTCATAGGTATGATAGCGGGTATTATTGCCGGCATGCTGTTAGGCAATAATGCTGAATATATAAAGCCAATTGGCCAGCTATTTATTAGCGCCATTAAAATGTTAATTGTACCGCTTATATTTTGCTCATTAATTGTTGGTGTTACCTCAATGAAAGACACCACTAAAATGGGGCGTATTGGTGTTAAGTCAATCGTATTTTATTTAGCCACCACCGCAGTAGCCATTTCGATTGGTTTGGGTCTTGGGTTGTTGTTTGAACCTGGCGCAGGCTTAAATATGGTTGCAACCACAGTGGCTGATGCTAAACCAAGCCCTACCTTAGTAGACACCATTGTAGGTTTAGTACCAAAAAACCCAGTGGGCTCATTAGCCTCAGGTAATATTTTACAAATTATTGTGTTTGCGTTGAGCTTAGGCATTGCTTTAAACCTAATTGGTGAAAAAGGCGAACCCGCTAGCAAAATGTTTGAAAGCCTAGCCGATGCAATGTACAAATTAACGGAGCTTGTAATGAAGCTGGCGCCATATGGTGTATTTGCATTAATGGCTTGGGTATCTGGCAAGTACGGACTGGATGTATTACTGCCACTTATAAAAGTAATTGGCTTAGTGTACCTAGGCTGCATTATTCACGTTTTAGTGTTAGGTGGCGGCTTTGTAGGCTTACTAGGCAAGCTTAATCCACAGCGTTTTTATAAAGGTATTATTGAAGCGCAAATTATTGCTTTTACCACCACAAGTAGCTCAGGTACTTTACCTGCCAGCATTAAATGCGCCACCCAAAACTTAGGTGTATCGCGTACTGTATCAAGCTTTGTACTGCCAGTAGGCGCCACTATTAACATGGATGGCACCGCTTTATACCAAGGCGTATTAGCACTGTTTATTGCCCAAGCCTTTGGTATTGACCTCACCACAACAGATTACTTAACCATTATAGCTACAGCTACTTTAGCCTCTGTAGGCACCGCTGGTGTACCCGGTGCAGGCCTTATTATGCTTTCGCTAGTACTGACCACCGTTGGCTTACCACTTGAAGGCATTGCAATAGTTGCCGGTATTGACCGAATTTTAGATATGGCGCGCACTACCATAAATGTAACTGGCGATTTAATGGTTACTTTATTAATTGGCAAAAGCGAAGGCGAGCTTGACGAAACCCTTTACAACCAAGATAACACAGCGGCTCAACCCGCTAAGCAATAACCCTCGATTTAGTAATTTTATAGAGAACAAACCATGACTAGTAAACTTATCTATTTACCCGTTGCATTAGGTGTTATTGCCTTAGCTAAGCCTGCCCACGCAGATATTACAATTGAAGGTTTAAATGGCCTTGAAGCCGTTAAGCTATTTGGCGATATGCGTATGCGCTTTGAGCGCACCGAAGGCGATACAATTGACTCAACAAGCCGCGCCCGTTTGCGTGCCCGATTTGGTATTAAATACGCAGCTACCGAGAACTGGTCTGCGCAAATGCGCTTTAGAACAACCTCAAGCCAACACGATTCAACCCATCAAACTTTTGGTATCACCGATACCAGCGATAACGATGACTTTGGTTTAGACCGCGCCTTTATGAAGTACACAGGGCTTAGTAACACCCAAGTATATATTGGTAAGGCGGCACCCGTTTATATGCATTCATCAGAGCTGCTTTTTCGTGACGATATAGCGCTAGAAGGTGTACAAGCTAACTGGAGTAACAATACGTTTAGCGTTAATGCGGGGCATATTATTCTTGAAGAAAACGTCGATAATGGCGAAGGCAAGCGCGATGCTAGCTGGCAACAGCTACAAGGTGTATATGCTACAAGTTTTAATAACATTAACGTTAAAGCCGGTATTGGCGGAATTTTTGTTAGCGCCTCAGATACGGCCTATGCCAGTGCTGAGTCGGGTCTTGATGATGACCAAGCAGGCAATGTAATGACCTACAACCTTGATGTACGTTATGGCGCAGTGCGCTTTGCAGCCGATTACTACACAAGTGAAGCCGATAGCGAAAATACAGCGTTTACTGTGCATGCTCGTTATCAAATTAATAAACAGTTTGGCCTGCGTTTTTACGTGCTACGTACCGAAGCCTATGCATTGCCTATGAACGGCGCGTTTACGCAAACTAATACTCCGGGTTCTTATACCAATATTAAAGGCACACGCGTACAGCTAGATTACAAAATTGCAGAGAACCTAAATGCCGATTTAAGATGGTTTAGCGTGGATAATATTAATAACGATATACCCACTAACAACAATGGCCGCGATCGCATTCAAGTAAACCTAAACATGAAGTTTTAGTACTAAGGCATGTTGACCAATCGTGATTAAAATTACAGTAGTGAGTTTAGTATTTAGCAAAAGCGATTATTAAGCCCACTCGCTTAAAAGCCAAGCGCCTTGCTTAAACTGCCCTAGCTTGAAAAACGTTAATCTACACAGGTCAACATTCTCTAAATAGGCCCAACCAATAAAAGCGATTTAATAGCCGATATTAAATCGCTTTTATTTTATTAAACAGCCTTAAAAAGACATAACTGCCTTACAAAAAACCTTAATTAACAATTAATTTATTCTTATTTAGTTTAAAGTATAAATAGATAAGACTTAAAACCATGATAAATTCGTTAGTACCTAATTTATATAAAATTAAAATACAGACTATAGTCCCCTGCTGCCAACTAAAAACAACCTTATTTGCGGCTGTAAAAGGAACATAAACGCCATTTTATTTGTACTGTTTAGACAATTTACAAACGCACTACCACAACTAAAAAATGCAGAGGTTTACTCACTTGTTTATTAAACAAAACGCTTGGTTTTATGTATTAAAAATAGCGCTACTAAGCCTACTGGGTATTAATAGCCTAAACTGCATTGCACAAGCTAATTTATCGCAGCCTAAACAAATTATAGTGGGCGGAGATTTTAACTACCCCCCTTATGAGTTTATTAACGAAGATGGCGAACTTACAGGTTACAACGTAGAACTTAGCCAAGAAATAGCCGCTGT
This sequence comes from Pseudoalteromonas sp. R86517, assembly GCF_042466295.1. Lineage (NCBI taxonomy): Bacteria > Pseudomonadati > Pseudomonadota > Gammaproteobacteria > Alteromonadales > Pseudoalteromonadaceae > Pseudoalteromonas > Pseudoalteromonas sp. R86517. Next base: position 308,687 of record NZ_JAXHCB010000001.1, on the reverse strand, counting down.
AATGGGGCTTAATATAAAAATAAAGCTAATGCCCTGGGCCGAAATAAGAGCCGAGTTTGACTGTGGAAATGTGGATATTTTACAAGGCATGGCCGCCACACCCGAGCGCACCGATCTGTATAACTTTAGCCCGCACACGTTTGTTAACCACTCTATATTTGCGCGCGACAATAGTCCTAAAATAACGCACTACAGCGAGCTTGAAAACTACCGCGTTATTGTACAAAGCAATGGCTCAGCATTTGATATGCTTAACCACTCAGGCTTAAACATTACCCTTATACCGGTTGAAACCCATGCCGATGCCCTGCGCTTGCTTGCCTCTGGCCGCTATGACTTTGCAGTGGTTTCAAACTTACCCGGTTTATATTTAAGTAAAAAATTGGGGCTATCAAACATCACTGCTATTTCTAGCCTAGAAAGAAACCGGCTTTATGGCTATGCCACTAAAACCGCAGATGAAGCACTGTTATCGCAATTTACTCAAGGCTTAGCTATTTTAAAAAACACCGGCCGTCAGCAAGAAATTTACGACAAATGGTTTGGCCCGTTAAACGTATCACCTTGGTCAAAAGCTGGCGTAATAGCAGGTATATGTGTAGTGGTGCTGCTACTAATTAGTACCGTGGTGATAATTTGGAACAAAGCCCTGCGCAAAAAAGTAGAAAGCCGCACCAAAGAGCTACAAGCCCAGCAGTTACAGCTACTTCATGCAGATAAAATGGCCTCACTGGGGGTGTTGGTTTCGGGAGTAGCTCACGAAATTAATAACCCATGTAGTATTTTAACGTTAAATTTTCCGTTTATAAAAGAAGCCTTTGAAGATGCAACAGACATACTTGATGAGCATCAAGCACGCCAAGGCGACTTTCTTGTTGCCGGTGTAAGCTATCAGCGCTTTAAACATATGCTGCCAGAAATTTTAGACGATATGCACATTGCCAGTAACAAGGTAAAAGGCATAGTAGAGGATTTAAAAAGCTTTGCCGTAAAAGGTGAAGCATCGCATGAGAAAACTGAGCAGCTAGATTTAAACCTACTAACAAACCGCTCTATTCGCTTAGTCACAAATCAAATTAAAAACTCGACAAACCACTTAGAGGTTAACTTAGCCAACTCACTGCCTGCGTTTAAAGGCAGCGGCAGCCGCATTGAGCAAGTAATCGTAAATTTAATTTTAAATGCCTGCCAAGCGCTTGAAGACAAATCGCAAAAAATTATTATCACCAGCTATTTCCATACTAAACACAATCAGGTTGTGCTGAGCATTGAAGATCAAGGCGTAGGCATTGATCAACAGCACTTAATTAAGCTCACCGACCCGTTTTATACCACCAAACGACAATCTGGCGGCACTGGCTTAGGGCTTTCTGTATCAGCGGGGATCGTGGCAGATCACCAAGGCCAACTCACCTTTAAATCAACCCTCGGTAAAGGCACAAAAGTAAAGCTATCACTACCCTTATTACAACACGAGAGTGAACTATGAATACTAATTTATATCCTAGTTTTGAGGTCCTCATTTGTGATGACGACAACAGCTTTTTACGAAGCATATCGTTTGCAATAGAGCGCTACTGCGGCATTAACAACATTGTACAATGTAATGATAGCCGCGATGTAATTGCCAAACTAAACCAAGGGAATGTTCGCGTTGTATTGCTTGATTTAAACATGCCACATATCAGTGGCGATGAGCTTATAGCGCAAATTACAGAGCTTTTTCCGCACATTTCGGTGGTGATCATCAGCGGCATTAACCAAGTAGAAGCCGCTGTAAAATGCATAAAGTTAGGTGCTTATGGTTATCATGTAAAAACAGAAGATCCCGAACGCCTAAGCAATAGCATAATGCAGGTGGTGCGTTTTCAAGAGCTAAACCTAGAAAACCAAGCCATGCGCGGCTATCTACTAGAAAACCAAACAAGCCTGCATCCTGCGTTTTCTAAAATTATCAGTGTAGATCACCAAATGCATTCGGTGTTTAATTACATTGAGTCTATATCAAATAGCCAACAACCTATTCTTATAACCGGAGAAAGCGGCGTAGGAAAGGAGCTTATAGCCAGAGCCATTCACGAAACCAGTAGCTGCAGTGGCGAACTTGTGTGTGTAAACGTAGCCGGCCTTGACGATAACTTATTTTCGGATACCTTATTTGGCCATAAAAAAGGCGCTTTTACAGGTGCTGAGCAAGCCCGCAAAGGCATGATAGAACGCGCATCAGGCGGGATACTATTTCTTGATGAAATTGGCGATTTAAACCTGGCCTCGCAAGTAAAGTTATTAAGGCTTTTGCAAGAAGGCGAATATTACCCAGTAGGCAGCGATACCCCAAAGCGCATCAACGCGCGCATTATTGCAGCCACCCACCAAAATTTACTCACTAAAAAAGAAAATGGCGAATTTAGAAACGACTTATACTACCGTTTAAAAATTCATCATGTAAATATTCCGCCGCTTAGAGAGCGCAAGCAAGATATAGCCTTATTACTAGAGCACTTTTTAACGCTTGCCGCACAAGAATTTAATAAACCGGTGGCAAGTATTCCAAAAGAATTATTAATTTTACTCGAAAACTACGCTTTCCCAGGCAATATAAGAGAGCTGCGCGCCATGGCCTTTGATGCAATGAGCACCCACCAAAGTGGCGCCCTGTCTATGAAAGCGTTTGAAAGCGTACGCAGCGCCGTGCCCAAATTAGATATGCAAGCCCAGCTTGCCAAGCCGTTATTTGAGTCAACATCAACGCTACCCACTTTAAAACAAGCCGCAGAATTACTGGTAGCAGAAGCTATGAAACGTAGCAACTCAAATCAATCAATGGCAGCGCAACTACTCGGTATATCGCAGCCAGCACTCAGTAAGCGACTTAAAAAAGGACAGCCTGAGCCTTAAAAAACAACAAAGTACTTAATCAAATTTTAGGCACAAAAAAGCCCGCAGCGTTAACTGCGGGCTTTTTTGTTGAATGAGTGAGTTAGCCATGTAAGCCGGGTTCTGTCCTTTCCGAAGAAAGTGATAATCATTCGTCTAGGCCATAAATCGCTCTATGGCTCAAGCAACCTACCCGGTTCTCACGTGGGCCACGCGTTCATTATTTAAAATGATAGAACCCTATTTGGTCTTGCTCCGAGTGGAGTTTACCTTGCAACCAACTGTTACCAGTGGCCCGGTGCGCTCTTACCGCACCCTTTCACCCTTACCAACCCGAGGGTTGGCGGTCTCCTCTCTGCTGCACTTGTCGTGGGCTCACGCCCCCCAGCCGTTAGCTGGCACTCTGCCCTGTGGAGCCCGGACTTTCCTCCCCCTGATCATTTTCGTCACAGGCAGCGATTATCTTGGCTAACTCGGCGCGCAGTATACATGAGCTGCGCCTTGTACGCAGTAAAGATTTACCCTTTTTCGTCAATAATTGTTTTATACAGGGCGTTTTTCTTCATTCCAAAGTATTCAGCAACAATACCACAGGCTTTTTTCATCGGCATTTCGCTTTCAAGTAGCGCTAGCATTTTACGTGCCTCGGGTGGAATATCGTCCACAAGCTTAGGTTTGCCTGGCAACATTAAAACAATTTCGCCACGTTGCTTAGTGGGATCATCAGTTAAAAATTGCTTGAGCTCACTCACTGTGCCGTTAAAAAAAGTTTCAAAGGTTTTGGTTAGCTCTTTTGCAAATACCACTTGTTGCTCACTACCTAAGGCCGCTTCTAAATCATCTAGGCTTGCCATAATACGGTGGGTGCTTTCGTACATTATGCTGGTAATGCTTGAGTTTACAGCTTCTATGAAAAAGTCTTGGCGGGCTTTACTTTTAGCCGGTGTAAAGCCAATAAACTGAAAACGATCTGTTGGCAGGCCTGAGCAACACACTGCAGTAATAGCAGCACACGCACCGGGCACGGGTGTTACATGCGCGCCTTGCTCGCGGCACAAGTTTACAACGGCATAACCTGGGTCGCTTATCAGTGGCGTGCCGGCATCTGAAACTAGCGCGATATTTTTGCCTTCGTTTAGCCAATCAATAATCTGCTGCGCTTTTTGTTTTTCGTTATGGTCATGTAATGCAAAGGTTTTAGCCTTTATACCAAAGTGGCTTAGTAGCTTACCGGTGTGGCGCGTGTCTTCAGCAGCGATTAAGTCAACTTGCGATAATGTCGCGATGGCACGCTGGCTTAAGTCGTCAAAATTGCCAATTGGGGTGGCAACAATGTAAAGAGTGCCAATTTTCTGTGAATTCTCCTCATTTAACATTGAGGTCTCCTGCGTCAGTCAGTAATATAAGCAAATCGCGTTAACGTATTGGGAAATCATTGTGCGACTTAAACTTGTTAGTCTATTAATTATATTGTCAGGGTTATCGGCCTGTAGCACAACCGAAAAACCAACTAAAAATAGCGATAGCATTAACACCAGTGCGAATGCGCTGCAAAATCAAGCAACCAGTGCCGATGCTATTTATAAATTAGCGCTTAATCGTACCGGTGCCGACAAAATTCAATTGCTTTATAGTGCGCGTGATGCGGCTATTTCGGAGCAAAGCTGGCCGTTACTTGAAAACATTTGTAATGAGCTTGAGCAAACCCCAAGTGTAGATAAAATTCAAAACCGCTTATACATTGCTTATGCACAAAAGCAGCAAAATAAAAACGACCAAGCGCTCGTTATTTTGCAATCGCTCGATGGCCAACTTAAACAGCCTGAACACTTTGCTTGGCATCAATATTTAACTGCTAGCATATATGCATCGCAAAACTTTCCTAAGCGCGCCGCACCTTATTTTTTTAGAGCCTCAGAAACTGCGAATAAAAACAATATTGAGATCCCTGCTCTGCAAAGTGCGCTTTGGGATAACTTAACAAAGCTGTCTTCTTATGCGCTAGAGCGCTTTAATCGTGGCTCTGTTATTCAACAAGGTTGGACTAACTTAGCTTTGTACCACCAGGTATATGCAAATAGCGGTGTAGAGCTTGACCAAGCCATTAATAATTGGCGCCGTCGCTACCCTGGCCACCCTGCCGTAGCTATTTTACCCGAGCAAGATGAAGCCCTAGCCGACCTAGCACCAGTTAATATAGAGCGATTAGCTGTACTTTTACCGCAATCAGGCGCAAATGAGCGCTTAGGTGACGCCCTAAAAGCCGGCATTTTGGCAGGGCTTGATAAGCAAACTATTAGCGACACTGTTTTTATAGATGAGAACCTTTCAACCCAAGTGCTAAGCGAGCAGCTGAGTCAATTTAATCCAGACTTTGTGATTGGGCCATTATTAAAAGCGAATATAGATAAACTTGCGCAAGCTAAAACACTTATTGATACCCCAACATTACACTTAAATACATTTGATGGTGAGCGACTCTCGCTGCAACATTACTTTTTTGCTTTAAACCCTGAGCATGAAGTGCAGCAAGCGCTGGAGCACTTTTTAGCTAAAGGTTATCAAAAGCCTATGTTATTAGCGCCTAATAATGCCAATGGTCAGCGTTTGGTTGATTACTTTAATATTCAGTGGCAGCGCTATAGCGAAACAAAACCGCAAATTGGGTTTTATAACGATAACAAAGACATGCCAAACACAATTACAAGCTTGTTAGAGGTTGATAAATCTAAGCAGCGTATTAAAACGGTTAAGTCTTTATTTAAACAAGAAGTAGAAAGTGAAACCCGCTCTCGTAGCGATATTGATGCGATTTACATTTTAGGCGACGCTATAGAAACACGCCTGATAAAACCTTATTTAGATGTAAATGTAAGTACTTTTGCACAGCGTATCCCGCTTTATGCCAGCTCTAAAAGCCATAGTAAACAAATAGATCGCACTGATAAAGGCGATTTAGAAGGGCTTTACTTTACAGAGCTTCCGTGGATGCTTAATGCGACAGTTAAACAACATAACTTACGCAACCAATACAACACGCTGTGGCCTGAAAATGCCGATATAAGCCAACGCCTATTTGCCATGGCTTACGATGCCGTGTCGGTGCTAAGCGACATTAGGCAATTGAGTGTAATGCCCGGTAATAAGTTTACAGGTTTAAGTGGGAAGCTTTCGGTGAATACAAGCGGACACATAGAGCGTACGCTTGATTGGGCACAATACACAAATAGACGCATAAAAGCCGTACAGCTAGAAACAAAGCAGCCCGTGCCTTTATTTATGCAATCAGCCAACGAAAGCAATACGCTTACGTTTGATTAATCTGGAGCGGCTATGTCGTGGTTTAAAGAGCTGTGGCAAAATAGCCGAGAAAAAGGCCAGTACTATGAACGCCAAGCAGAGAAATACTTAACCCGTGAAGGGCTTACGCCTATTGAGCGTAATTATTATTGCCCCTTTGGTGAGCTTGATGTAATTATGAAACACGGCGATACGCTTGTATTTGTAGAAGTTAAGTTTCGTAAAAACAATGCGAGAGGCGGTGCAAATTATGCCCTTGGCGCACAAAAACAAGCACGATTAAAACGCACTATTTATCACTACTTGGCAGCAAAAAACTTAACTAATCAGCCTATAAGAGTCGACTACGTTGCCATTACAGGTGAAGGCTCTGGCAATATAAATTGGATCAAAAGCGTACTTTAACACCACGCAAACAGATTAGTAAAACGCCCAGCAACAAACAAAAATGACGAATAAATTATTGGTAGTCTATGCAAGATACAATTAAAGAAATTTTTACAGAAAGCATTCAAGTACAAATAGCAGCAGGCGAAGTACTGCCAAGCGCACTAGAGTCTGCGGCATTTACCATTGCACAAAGTTTAATTAATGGTAACAAACTCCTTTGCTGTGGCACGGCAAACTGCCATATGCTAGCGCAGCACATGGCCGGCGTATTAGTTAATCACTACGAAACAGAGCGCCCCTGTTTACCTGCTATTGCGCTATCTCAAGAAAACATCAATTTAGGGCAAAGTAGCCAAGTAGATGAGCATGATACCTTTGCTCGCCAAGTACGTGCCTTTGCACAGCAAGGCGATTTACTGCTTGCGTTAGCAATTAATGGCAACGAAAAACATATTATTTCTGCTGTAGAAGCGGCACTTACTAAAGATATGAAGGTCATAGTGATGGTAGGTGACGATGGTGGAGAACTCGTTGGATTATTAGGCCCTAATGATGTAGAAATTCGTACGCCTTCTAAGCGCCCTAGCCGCATTATTGAATCTCACTTAGTTAACTTACATTGCTTAAGTGAACTGGTTGATTTAACTCTTTTCCCGCAGGATGAAAATTATGTTTAAACGCTCTCTTATTGTTTTAGGTACTGTTGTTTTACTGCAAGGCTGTGCAGCCGCAGTGGTTGCAGGAACAGCTGGTGCAGTAACAGCAGCAAATGATCGCCGCACCATTGGCTCGCAAATAGACGACAATAATATAGAAATTAAAGCCAGTATTGCGCTTAGTGAAGTTGAACGACTAGAAAAGTTCGCCAATGTAGACGCTATAAGCGTTAATGGCATTGTTTTACTGGTAGGTCAGGTTGCCAATCAAGAAATGAAAAACCAAGCTCAGCAGAGCATTGAGGGGCTCTCAGGTATACGTAAAATACATAACCAAATTAGAATTGGCTCAAATATTGGAATTACCACACAAACGCATGACTCGTGGCTAACCTCTAAAGTAAAAGCGCAGCTTTTAACAGCTAAAGATATACCGAGTAATAATATTAAAGTAGTGACCGAAAACGCTGAAGTATTTTTAATGGGATTAGTATCTGAATCTGAGTCTAACCAAGCGGTTAACATTGCACGCAATGTATCGGGTGTAGAGCGCGTTATTAAAGTGTTTGAATATTTATAAAATACATAAAAAGCCGTTGATAAGGCACATAAAAAAACCGCTTAATTAGCGGTTTTTTTGTATTTAAGCGTTACTTGATAACGCGTAAATGTGAGCCTTTTTTCTTTTCTGGCTTTTCTGGCGGGGTCTCATCAATAATTTCATCTGATGTTTCCACACTTTCAAGGTCAGGTGCAAAATCGTCTTCGTCCTCTAAAAACTCATCTGCAGTAAAGACTGTTCCTTCGCCATTTTCACGCGCATAAATAGCAAGCACCGCACCTAAAGGCACATATACTTGCATTGGCTGTCCGCCAAAGCGCGCATTAAAGCTTAGTTGTTCCATATCTAACGAAAACCCAGTAACGGCAGAAGGGCTAATATTAAGCACTATTTGGCCATCTTGTACAAACTGCGTAGGCACTTGTACTGCTGGGTACTGCGCATCAACCACTAAATGTGGTGTGCAGTCGTTATCTACGATCCAATCAAAAAAAGCACGTAGTAAATAAGGACGATTAGGCGTCATTATAAACGGATCTCACGCTCTGCTTCAGTTAAAGAAGCTTGGAATGACTCACGCTCAAATAAGCGGATCATGTACTCTTTTAGCTCTTTAGCGCCAGAGCCATTAAGCTCAATACCAAACTCTGGTAAACGCCATAATAGTGGTGCTAAATAACAATCCACTAAGCTAAACTCTTCACTCATAAAGTATGGAGCTTCGTTAAAGATTGGTGCAATTGCAAGTAACGCTTCAGTTAACTCTTTACGAGCTTGTGCAGCATCTGCTGTATTGTTAATGATTTTTTCAGCAAGGCTGTACCAATCAGTATCAATACGGTGCATCATTAAACGGCTACGACCACGCATTACCGGATACACAGGCATTAGTGGAGGATGAGGGAAACGTTCATCAAGGTATTCCATGATGATGTTTGCCTGATATAAGCCAAGCTCACGGTCAATCAGTGTGGGTACTGTACCGTAAGGGTTAATTTCGTGAAGTGCCTCTGGCAAGTTATCCTTTTCAGCCAAATGAATATCTACACTTACACCTTTTTCTGCAAGTACAATACGTACTTGGTGGCTATACATACAGTTAGCACCAGAAAAAAGGGTCATTACAGGGCGCTTATTGGCAGCTACGGCCATGCCTATACCTCCATTAAATAACTAAAACAGCAATAGGGGCTTAAGCCCCTATTGCAAAATTACCTTGTAAAATGCTCAAATTAATGAACATCTCTCCAGTATTCTTTCTTAAGCATAAATGCCAAGATAAACAGGATAACTAAAAATCCAATTACCTTAATACCTAACGCTTCTGACTCAAGGCGTGTAGGTTCACCTACATACTCTAAGAAATTCGTTAAATCACGAACCGCTTGATCGTATTCATCAACGCTTAATTCGCCCTTACCATCTGTTTCAGTACCAACAACTTTAGTCACTGTTTGACCATGTTGTTCAACTTCTTCAATGATAGGTGTTGGTAAACCTTGTAGTTCTTGAAGAACATGTGGCATACCCACCGATGGGAATAACGTATTATTTACGCCAAACGGACGAGATTCATCTTTATAAAACGATTTTAAGTAAGTGTAAATCCAATCACTGCCACGCACACGCGCCACATTGGTTAGATCCGGCGGAGCCGCACCAAACCATTTAGCAGCATCTTCTTTTGCGATAGCGTTAAGAATATGGCCACCTACTTTTGAACCATCAAAAATCAATTGCTCTTTACCAAGCTCGGTTGGAATACCAATATCACGGAAAGTACGTTCATAACGTTGATACTGCATTTGGTGACAACCAAGACAGTAGTTCATGAACAACTTTGCGCCGCGCTGCAAAGAAGGCTGATCAGATATATCGTTACCCGCTTCCATAAGAGGAACCGAAGGACCCGCAGCCATAACCATGTTAGGCAGCAAGTTTACTGATAAAGCAAATACACCAATAAGTAGCTTTTTCATCATTTCGTTAACCTCTCAGGCAATGGCTTAGTTTTTTCATTCTTACTGTATATAAATAACAGTACGAAGAACATAAAGTAAGTCACAGTACAGATTTGAGAAATTATCGTTTTCATATCAGTTTGTGGAGTTGCACCCACCCAACCTAAAAGAACGAAAGTTACAACAAAACCTGCAATGTTCCATTTGTGGAAACCACAACGGTAACGAACCGATTTAACACGACCACGGTCAATCCACGGTAACAATGCGAGTACCACAATTGACGCACCCATAGCCGCAACACCGATAAGTTTATCAGGGATTGCACGTAAGATTGCATAGAATGGCGTAAAGTACCAAACTGGGAAAATGTGCTCTGGTGTTTTAAGTGGGTTTGCTGCTTCAAAGTTTGGCGCTTCTAGGAAGAAACCATTCATCGCAGGCATAAAGAATACAACCCAACAGAACAAGATTAAGAAACCAACCACGCCCACAATATCTTTTACTGTGTAGTACGGGTGGAACGGTATCGCATCAACAATGTCTTTTTTGTCGGTGTAATACTCATGGAATTTAAATTTAGACTTATCTTCTTCAGCCACAGTGCCTTTTTTGCGTTTTATTTCAACACCGTCAGGGTTGTTAGAGCCCACTTCGTGCAGCGCAACAATGTGTAAGAACACTAAAATTACAATAACCAATGGTAGTGCAATAACGTGTAATGCAAAGAAGCGGTTAAGCGTTGCACCCGATATTACGTAGTCACCACGGATCCAAAGTGTTAAGTCATCACCAATTACCGGAATAGCCCCGAATAACGAAATGATTACCTGCGCACCCCAGAACGACATTTGACCCCATGGTAGTAAGTAACCCATGAAGGCTTCAGCCATTAATGCTAAGAAAATAAACATACCGAACAACCACAGTAATTCACGTGGTTTTTGGTAAGAGCCGTAGATCATGCCACGGAACATATGCATATAAACAACGATGAAAAACGCAGATGCACCCGTTGAGTGTAAATAACGTAATAACCAACCGTATTCAACATCACGCATGATGTACTCTACTGATGCGAAAGCGCCTTCAGAAGAGGGAACAAAGTTCATCGTTAACCAAATACCAGTAAGTATTTGGTTTACTAGTACTAACATGGCTAGCGAGCCAAAAAAGTACCAGAAGTTAAAGTTTTTAGGTGCTGGATACTGTGCAATGTGCATGTTCCAAACACGTGTCATTGGGATACGGTCGTCAATCCAACTAACAATTTTACCAAACATTAGGCTACCCCTTTTTCTTCGCCCACTAAAATAGTGGTTTCATCAAGAAAAGTATAAGGTGGTACTTCTAAGTTCAATGGTGCAGGAACTGATTGAAATACTCGCCCAGCCATATCAAATTTAGAACCGTGACATGGACAGTAAAAACCATCATCTGTCCCTTCAACTTTTTCACTAAAGTTACCTTGGAAAAAGCCTGGAGAACACCCTAAATGCGTACAAATACCAACAGCGACAAAAATCTCTGGGCGTAATGAACGGTAATCATTTGTTGATGATTCTAGTTGTTGTGGCTCTTGCGATTGCGGATCACGAAGTTGACCTTCATGTTCTTTCATCTGCTCAAGCATTTTAGGGGTACGTGATACAACCCATACAGGTTTACCACGCCACTCGACACGTATTAATTGTCCTGGCTCAAGTTTGCTGATATCTACTTCTACAGGCGCACCCGCAGATTTAGCTCGCTCACTTGGATTCCAAGACGCAATAAAAGGAACAGCAGCCCCAGCCGCACCAACACCACCTACAACAGAGGTAGCTATGGTTAAAAAGCGACGTCGGCCATTGTCTACAGGCGCATTGCTCATCCACTTATCTCCACTATGATTCTCAACACTTGCTATATTGAGAACATCAGTTACAGCAGGTTAATTTTTCGAAATTTTTAAAATAGAAGCGATCATAATTAAAACCCTTGATTAAAACAAGGTTATTCACAGCCTCACGCTCGAATAACCCGACTTGATCAATAGTTTGATAAAGTAAGCTCGAGAATAAAGCCGAATGACTATAATAGCGCTTCTGTAAAAACAATATACTGACCAAGATCAACCCCACTACGAGGAAACAGATAAACTGTACATGGTGATGTTGAACTTGCTCATACTACTTGCCAGCCAATTGTAGCAAAAAATTCCACCAATTAACTGATGGATTTACACTAATTGCGATAATTATTTAACTTTTTTGCAGCGAAATGGGTATTTTAAAGCTTTCGTACATTAAATACGCAGTATTTATAAAATATGATCAGCGCCTAGCCTTAAAAAAGCGGGCTTGAGGTAGGTAAGTACTTAAATTTTAATGCCAAAAACAAAAAACCCAGCATAAGCTGGGTTTTTGAATTCTTGATAACGTAAAAATTAACGTTTTGAGAACTGTGGACGCTTACGCGCTTTCTTAAGACCCACTTTCTTACGTTCAACTTTACGTGCATCACGTGTAACAAAACCTGCTTTACGAAGTTGTGGACGTAATGACTCGTCAAACTCCATAAGTGCACGAGTGATACCGTGACGGATAGCACCAGCTTGACCAGTTGTACCACCACCGGCAACGGTGATGTGAAGGTCAAATTTTTCAGTCATGTCAACAAGCTCAAGAGCTTGACGAACAACCATGCGTGCTGTTTCGCGACCAAAGTACTCTTCTAAAGAGCGCTTGTTGATTACGATGTTACCAGTGCCTGGGCGTAAGAATACGCGAGCACTTGAACTTTTACGACGACCTGTACCGTAGTATTGATTTGCCATGATAGTGCTCCTTAAATGTCTAGAACCTGAGGCTGTTGTGCAGCATGGTTGTGCTCAGTACCTGCGTAAACTTTAAGTTTACGGTACATAGCGCGGCCTAAAGGACCACGTGGCAACATGCCTTTAACAGCTTTTTCGATGATCATTTCAGGCTTTGCAGCTTGAAGTTTATCAAAAGTAGTAGACTTAAGACCACCTGGGAAACCAGTATGAGCGTAGTACACTTTATCTTTGAATTTGTTACCAGTTACAGTAACTTTCTCAGCGTTGATAACGATGATGTAATCACCAGTATCTACGTGTGGAGTGTATTCAGCTTTGTGCTTACCGCGTAGGCGATGAGCGATTTCAGTAGCGATGCGACCTAAAGTTTTACCTTCAGCGTCAACTACGTACCAGTCACGTTTTACTGTTTCTGGTTTAGCAACAAACGTTTTCATTTATAAAAATCCAATGTTTTTCAATTAAAACCACAGGCAGTTATTATTAACTACCGCTCTAAGTATGCTATAACCCCTTCGAGTTTTAGACTTTAGCGCCGCTCACAAGTGGCTAAACTATATGAGGACATAGAACGCAACGTGGCAGACGCGGGAGTATACCAGCACTTAAAACACATTGCTACCGAGCGGTTGTTTTTTCCACAAGAAAATTACAAAAATTTATGCATTTATATAAAAACAACAATAAGGGCACTTTAAAGAGTCGATACAGTCGTATTAGCGCTATGCTAAATGCTCTTTTGCTAAATACTCTAAAGACTGCATTTCTTGCAGGCGGCTAATGCAGCGCTTAAATTCAAAGTTAAGATTGCCTTGGGTATAAAGCTGCGTGATCGGTTTTTCAGCCGAAATAATTAATGTTACATGTCGCTCGTAAAACTCATCCACTAAAGCGATAAAGCGCCTAGCTGCATCATCATTATTTTGTCCAAGCTGTTTAACATTAGAAATAATAACAGTGTTATATAAGCGGCTAATTTCCATGTAGTCGACTTGGCTACGTGCGGTTTCGCACAATTCGCTAAATTCAAACATCACTACACACTTGGCCACTTTGCGTGTGTTGATTAAGCGCCCTTCTATTTCTATGGGTTGATCAAGCTCCCCCGCCTCTGGCGATAGCTTATCAAAATATTCAAATAAGTTTTTATCGGCTTGCTCATCTAACGGGCTGTGAAATATTTCGGCTTGCTCAAGTGTACGCAAGCGATAATCAATACCAGAGTCTACATTTACTATTTCTGTGTTCGCTTTTACCAGCTCAATGGCCGGAATAAAACGCGCACGCTGTAAGCCGTTTTTATATAAATCATCAGGTACTATATTAGAGGTAGCGACTAATACTATATTGCGTGCAAATAATGCCTGCATTAAGCCGCCGAGTAACATGGCATCTGTAATATCTTGAACAAAGAATTCATCAAAACAAATAATATCTGTTTCGGCTTTAAATATGTCGGCAACAATTTCCAGTGGATTGCTTTTATTATTTAGCTTTTTTAGTTCATCGTGAACTCGGTGCATAAAGCGATGAAAATGCACACGCATTTTACGCTCACCTGGCAGCGCTTCGTAAAAGGTATCTACTAAATAGGTTTTACCACGCCCTACACCACCCCAAAAATAAAGCCCTTTAATTGGCTCAGGTTCGCTTTTATTAAACAACTTTGCAAAAAAGCCTTGTTGCTGTGGTTTTTTATTTGTGAGGTCATCGTATAAACGTTGTAAATGGCGCACTGCATTTTCTTGTGCTTGGTCATGTACAAAGTCATCGCGCTTAAGATCTTGCTGGTAAGTTTGCCAAGGAGTCATATCTAATTACATTTTAAACACAGTTTAATTTGCACAACATATTAACACGCATCTTAACTCGGGGTATATTACCCACAGGATGATTTATATTTGAATCAGGCATTATTAGATATTTTTTCCCAAAGGGGTAAAGTTATGGGCACAGTTACGTGGGTAGGTTTAATTATTATTACTGCTGTAGTGGCATTTTTTGTTGGTGCATTCGTTACTAAAAAGCAATTTAAGCAAGATGAATTAAAAGAACAAGCCGAGCAAGCACAAAACGCGCTTGAGCAGTATCGCCAAGATGTGGCCGATCATTTAGCAAGCACAGGTAAGCTTGTGAATAAAATGAAAGAAAACTACGACCAACTACTCAGCCATGTTGAAGAAACCAATCAACTCTTACTTGATGATAAAAACAAAGCGCCTAGCGAGCCGTTTTTCTCTAAAGAAACAACAGAGCAATTACAAGCGTCTTTAAAAGAGCGCGAGGTTGACCGTTCATCTGCACATGCACAACCTGCCGATTACGTCTCGGGTGAGTCTGGTTTATTTGCAGGGCAAAATGGCGATACAAAACCTGCAAAAGCCTCTTAACACACTGAGCACGCTAAAATGTTAGTGCTATCTTGAGGAACTTTTTTTTGACCCCATAGTCTTTAAATGTAACAGCTTTATATTTAAATTCGAAAAGGCTGCTTATGCAGCCTTTTTGCTTTTCCTGTGATGTGGAGTACACCCTGACTATGAAAATGAAATTATCACTTATTAGTGCTGCAATCTTATCTACAAGCTTATTACTAAGCCCAATGGCCTCTTATGCAAAACTGCCTATTGCAGTTAACGGCCAACAATTACCCACACTTGCGCCTATGCTTGAGCAAATTACCCCTGGCGTTGTGAGCATTCAGGTTTCTGGCTCAAAAGAAGTGCGCCGCCGTGCAGACCCGCTTGAATACTTTTTTGGTAACCCTCAACCACGTAGTCAAAAGCGCCAATTTAGCGGTTTAGGCTCAGGGGTTATTATTGATGCCGACGAAGGCTATGTAGTAACAAATAACCACGTAATTCAAGATGCCGAAAAAATGGTGGTAACGCTAGAAGACGGCCGTGAATTTGAAGCCACCAAAATTGGTACCGATAAAGAGTCTGATATTGCGCTATTACAAATAGATGCAGATGACTTAACCGAAGTTAAACTGGCAAATTCAGATAAATTGCGTGTCGGCGACTTTGCAGTAGCAATTGGTAATCCATTTGGTTTAAGCCATACAGTAACCTCGGGCATTGTAAGTGCATTAGGGCGTAGTGGTTTAAATATTGAAGGCTATGAAGACTTTATTCAAACCGATGCAGCTATTAACCAAGGTAATTCAGGAGGCGCTTTAGTTAACCTAAATGGTGAACTCATTGGTATTAATACTGCTATTTTAGGTGCCTCGGGTGGAAATGTTGGTATTGGCTTTGCCATTCCATCAAATATGATGAAAAACTTAGTTGACCAAATTATCGAACATGGCGAAGTTCGCCGTGGCTCACTGGGTATTTCTGGCCGCCCACTTGATGCAGGCCTTGCAAAAGCACAGCAACTTGACGTTAAACAAGGTGCTTACGTTATGCAAGTAATGGATGATACCGCAGCAAGCAAAGCAGGTATTAAAGCCGGCGATGTTATTATTAGTATTAATGGCAGCGACATTAGTGGCTTCCACGAGCTGCGTAGTAAAATAGCAACATTAGGTGAAGGACGCGAAGTTAAATTAGGTATTTACCGCGATGGCAAAGTAAAAACCATTAAAGTAACACTTGATGGTGCATCGGGTGTAACCGCCGCAGGCGATGAACTGCATCCTGCATTCCAAGGTGCGACGCTTGAGAACGTGCAAAAAAATGGCACTAAAGGTATTGAAGTCGCCACAGTAGATCCGCGCTCTCCTTCTGCACGTGTTGGTCTTGAAGAAGGTGATGTGATTGTTCAAGTTAACCGCCAACGTGTAGAAAACATTCGTCAAATGAACAAAATTATCGAAGATACCCAAGGTAATATTGTACTTGGCGTTAAACGTGGCAGAGAGTCTATCTTTGTACTTATCCAATAAGTAACACGTTATAAATAAGCAATAAAAATAACAGCAGCACTTGCCGCTGTTATTTTTTTTGTGCCATCATAAAGAATTGCTCACTAACAATAAGAATCTCGTGCTGAAATTACTAAAATTTGTACTTCCCCCTTTGTTTGTCGGTTTAGGTATCGCTTTTTTAGTGGTTTTTTTCAGCCCTAATATGCGCGCCTCTTTACTCCCTAATGTTCCCTTGCCCAGTGCTATGAGCTCAAATCACCTTAGTTTTGCTGACGCAGTTAAACGTGCTGCACCGTCGGTAGTAACTATTTTTTCAGAAAGCATTTCTAAAGAGCCTCGCTATAAGCAACAAAACACCGTTCAAGAGCTTGGCTCTGGCGTAATTATGGCGCAAGACGGCTACATATTAACTAACTACCACGTTATAAATAATGCAGATCAAATCTTGGTTATTTTAACCGATGGCCGACGCTTTTTTGATGTGCAGTTAATTGGCTTTGACACCATTACCGATTTAGCCTTATTGAAAATTAACGCCGACCACCTGCCGGTGATCCCCGTAAACGATAATTACACCACCAGTGTAGGTGATGTAGTGCTGGCCATTGGTAACCCACTCAATTTAGGGCAAACCATCACCCAAGGTATAATTAGTGCCACCGGTAAACAAAAAATTACCGATAGCCCTTATAACAACTTACTGCAAATGGATGCTGCTATAAATGTAGGTAACTCTGGCGGTGCTTTGGTTAATTCAAATGGTGATTTAGTAGGGATCACGTCTGCGCAATTTAAAACCCGTGAAAACCTAAATATCCAAGGAATATTTTTTGCTGTTCCTTATTCGCTCGCTAAAGAAGTAATGGCAAAGCTAATACGCCATGGCCGTGTAGTACGTGGCTATTTAGGCTTTGAAGGCACCGCTGTAGATAGCACGGGCAAAGAGGTAAACGACAGCCTTACTGAGGTTGCTGGTATGCGCATCACCAATTTAGACCCATTAGGCCCTGCATGGCAAGCTGGCATTGAAGAGCAAGACATCGTTATTAAAATTGCAGGGTTAAGTGTGGCCAACCCGCAAAAAGTACTCGAAAAAATAGGCAATACACAGCCCGGTAAAGAAATAGAATTTGAGCTGTACCGAAACGGTAAAGTAGAAAAAATAATGGTTAGAGTTGCAGAGCTCGAAACTAAACTCTAACCAAAATGGCAATAAAAAGGTCGGATAGCAATACGCGTATCCGACCTTTTTTTATGTCTAAAGTAAACTGTGTTTAACTCAGCGCGCTTAATTTAGGAGCAAGTGTGCTCTCACCTCAAAGCGAATAAATATTATTGCGAATGGGTATTAGCTACTTCTGCGCTTAATATTGGCACCTAAGCCACTGAGTTTATCTTCAATGCGTTGATAGCCTCGGTCTACGTGGTAAATACGATCGACTACCGTTTCACCTTGCGCCACAATACCGGTTAAAATTAAGCTTGCAGAGGCGCGTAAATCGGTTGCCATTACTTGTGCGCCACTTAAACTTTGCGTTTCACCACAAATAGCGGTGTGCCCTTCTAAACGAATATTAGCGCCCATGCGTTGTAACTCTGGTACGTGCATAAAGCGGTTTTCAAAAATGGTTTCGGTAATTGTTGCACTACCATTAGCCACTACATTTAACGCGGTGAACTGCGCTTGCATGTCGGTTGGAAAACCAGGGTGTGGCATGGTTTTAATATTAACGGCTTTGAGCTCACGATTACGCATATCTAAATAAATGCTGTCATCGTTTACTTCAACTAATGCATTCGCGGCACGTAATTTTTCAATAACAGGCTCAAGTGAATGAAAATCTGTTTTTTTACAAAGTACTTCGCCTGCAGCCATCGCTGCTGCAACTAAAAAAGTGCCCGTTTCAATGCGGTCAGGTAAAATGCTGTGCTCACAGCCGCCTAAACGCTCTACGCCGTCAATTTCTATACGGCTTGTACCTGCACCAGTAATTTTTGCACCCATAGCAATTAGGCAATTGGCAAGGTCAATAATTTCGGGCTCGCGTGCTGCGTTTTCAAGCACCGTTTTACCATCGGCAAGTGCTGCGGCCATTAGTAAGTTTTCGGTTGCGCCAACACTGACCATTTCCATGAAAATTTCAGCGCCTTTAAGGCGGCCTTCTACCTTTGCATTGATATAACCGTTTTCAACGTTTATTTGTGCGCCCATGCGCTCTAAACCTTGAATATGTATATCAACCGGACGTGCACCTATAGCACAGCCACCAGGTAGCGATACCTGCGCCTCACCAAAACGCGCTACTAAAGGCCCTAGAGCCAAAACAGAGGCACGCATTTGCTTAACTAAATCATAAGGAGCAAGCGTTTTATTAACGGTCGCGCCATCAATATACAGTGTATCGCCTTGCCAATTTACAGTTGCGCCTAAGGTGCTTAAAAGCGCCTCAGTGGTCACAATATCGCGAAGGCGAGGAACATTCGTAAATGTACTTTTACCATCGGCAAGCAGTGCGGCAAACAAAATTGGTAATGCGGCATTTTTAGCGCCAGAAATAGTTACTTCACCCGCAAGTGAAGTGCCACCTTGAATTACAAACTGATCCATTAAGAGGCCTTAACTATTGAGGTAAAATAAATTTTTGTTCACGCTTCCACTCAGTTGGCGTAAATGCACGAATTGATACAGCGTGAATTGTACCGTCTGAAATAGTATTCATTAATGGGCCATAAACTAGCTGTTGCTTTTTAACGCGGCTTAAACCGTCAAAGCACTCACCTACTGCAATTACTTCATAATGGCTACCATTGGCTTTTACTTTTACTTCAGATAATTGAAGTTCGTCGCGTAATAATGTTTCGACTTGGCTAGTTTCCATAACTCTCACTCAAATAAAGTTGTTACCTGACCCAACTGCATTAAATTTTGCAATTGCTCAGGTGGATTTTGCAATTCAAGGCGTGTGCCCTGTTGCTTAAATTCAGCAAAAGAGTGAATTAACCAAGCTAAGCCCGCTGTGTCAACCCTCATTACCTCACAAAGGTCAAAATAGATGGTTTTATGCTTACTTAATGACTTGGCGTTCAGAAGCTGTTCATTGCCAATTGAGCTGCGGGTAAGTTCACCACTTACCCTATAGTGCTGCTCATCTACTTGGCTAATTGCCAATTTAGTCATTGCTGTTGTTGCCTCTAAATTGCACAGGTAACAGGCTCTTTTGCTCTAGTAATTTACTTACGTGTGCAATACCTTGCTGGCGTAAAATACCTTGTAGCTCACTTTGTTTTGCATCGAGTAAGCTAATTCCTTCTGCAATCATATCGTATGCGCGCCACTCACCGCTGCGATCTTCACGCACTTTAAAATCAATTTTTATGTCAGGCTTGCCATCTTCTGTAATTTTAGTTTTTACTACAACTACATCTTTGCCTTTAAATGGTTGCTCTGCGCCAAATTCTACATGTTGGTCAGTGTATTGAGTAAATACACCCGCGTAAGTAGCAACTAAATAGCCTCTAAACGCGCCAATAAATTCTTGGATGTCTTTAATTGCTTCGGCTTTTTCGGCTTCATCGGTAATTGCACGCACTTTAGACACTTCACTACCCAACACACGAAGTGCTGCATATTTGTAGTCTATGTAAGGCATCAGCTCTTCTTCTACAATAACACGAAGGTGTTCTTTATCTTTAGTGATAAGCGGTTGATCTTTTTTAATGCGCTCAAATGTATGCTCTGCTACCTGACGCACCATTTTGTTAGGATCTGTCAGTTTAACTTCGGCTGCGCTAACACTTTGCACAGCTAGGGTTGCACCAAGTGCAATAACGGCTAAAAACTGTTTCAACATAATAATTACTCACTACCTTGGTTGAATAAAAACTGCCCAATTAACTCTTCTAAAACAAGTGCAGACTTAGTATCTGTGATTGAATCACCATCACCTAACGCTTTGCTCTCTACGCCAAATAACTCATCGATTGCTTGATCTTGTGCGTTTTCGGTCACTGTTTCACCTAAACAGCGCTGCTCTGCTGCATTAGGAGAAATAACAGGGTGAATACCTAAGTACTGCTCCCCTAAAATACCCGATGTTAAAATTGAGATTGAGCTAGTGTCTGAAAAACGACATAAATACTGTGCATCTATCGTCATATTTACCACTGGCAAAAACTCCTGTGGGTGTACATAAATAGATTCAACACGGCCAATCACTACACCGCCTACTTTTACCGGTGCACGCGCTTTAAGTGAGCCGATATTTTCAAACTTTGCATTTAGCGTGTAGGTTTCGCCCGACCCGCTAATACCCGAATTAGCCACTTTAAGTGCTAACATTGCAAACGCTAAAATGCCTAATGCGACAAAAAAGCCAACTAAAATCTCTAATTTCCGTGAATTCATTATCTATACCCTATTAGCTGGTAAACATTACCGCTGTCAAAATAAAGTCAAACCCTAA
This sequence comes from Pseudoalteromonas sp. R86517, assembly GCF_042466295.1. Taxonomy (NCBI): domain Bacteria; kingdom Pseudomonadati; phylum Pseudomonadota; class Gammaproteobacteria; order Alteromonadales; family Pseudoalteromonadaceae; genus Pseudoalteromonas; species Pseudoalteromonas sp. R86517. Next base: position 287,783 of record NZ_JAXHCB010000001.1, on the reverse strand, counting down.
TACTGCCAGTGATGAGTGAACAACTGTTTCTGTTGTTGCTTTACTGATCCCTTCTGAGGTTGGGATACAGTCGTAGCCCTTATAAAGCGCAATCCAGGTCACTACCATGGCAAATACAAAACTTTTTATCATGCCGTTTAATACATCTTCTTGAAACGATACTTGCGATTGCATTATCGACCAAAAGCTGCCGGTATCTACGCCTAACCAATCAACCCCAACTAAATGAGCACCGATAATAGCAACCGCAGAAAAAATAAGTGCAAGCAATGGCATACTAATAAAACCTGCCCAAAAACGCGGTGCAATAATGCGCTTGAGAGGATCAATGGCCATCATTTCTAGTGAAGAGAGTTGCTCGGTGGCTTTCATTAAGCCTATTTCTGCCGTTAGCGCACTTCCAGCGCGACCAGCAAATAATAGCGCTGTAACCACAGGGCCTAGTTCGCGTAATAAACTAAGCGCAACTAATGGGCCTAGGCTGTCTTCGGCGCCATAGCCAACCAATACAGTGTAACCTTGCAGCGCAAGCACCATACCAATAAACAAACCCGACACCATAATAATTAATAATGATTGCGAACCAACCATATAAAGTTGGCGCACTAACAGCGGTGTGCCTTTTTTAAAGTTAGGTACATTCCACAATGCATTAAAAAGCATGTTGGCAGAGCGCCCTAATGCAGCAAAACGCCCCAGCGTTTTATGACCTAACTTTTGAAATAAATCCAACATTAAGCGTTTTCTCCTAACAGCTCATCAGCATACGTTTGTGCAGGATAATGAAATGGCACAGGCCCATCCGATAACCCTTTTAAAAACTGCTGTACTAATGGAGATTCATGATTACGCATTTCATCCGGTGTCCCTGCCCCTATTACGCCTTGATCGGCAATAATAATAACGTGATCGGCAATACTCATTACCTCCGTCACATCGTGGGTTACAATAAGGGATGATAAACCTAGCACTTCATTTAACGACTTAATAAGCTTTACCAATACGCCCATAGATATTGGGTCTTGGCCGGCAAAAGGCTCATCATACATAATAAGTTCTGGGTCCAGTGCAATAGCACGTGCAAGTGCTGCTCGTCTGGCCATACCGCCAGAAAGCTCAGAAGGCATTAAATCTTTTGCACCGCGTAAACCCACCGCTTGCAGTTTCATTAATACGACTAGTTTAATTAACGCTTCACTTAACTTGGTGTGCTCTCGCAGAGGAAATGCAATGTTGTCAAATACCGACATATCAGTAAATAACGCACCGCTTTGAAACAGCATGCTCATTTTGGTTCGTGCCGCATATAACTCTTTGCGCGACATACTAGGAATACTGCCGCCTTCGAATAAAATATCGCCGGCGTCAGGCTTAAGCTGCCCACCAATTAAGCGTAGCATTGTGGTTTTGCCAATTCCGCTTGGCCCCATAATCGCTGTTATCTTACCTTTAGGAACACTAAAACTCATATTTTTATATATGGTTCTATCGCCTCGCGAAAAGCTAACATCCTTGACTTCTACTATTGATTGCGACAAGTCGCTCTCCGTAACAATGTTCACTCGTGCTCCTATTTTAAGGGTTTTTTAGCCAAGATGGAAAAAACAATTCGTAAGATTTTGTAATACGCCTACAAAAAGCGCTCTAAGGCTGAAGTAAATTGCCTTAACCTTTGCTTAAGCGCATAAAATTCACGCACTGCAATAGTAGACCCTGCTCTTTTGCTTATACTTTCATGTTGGCTTTTGTTACTATTCGCGCCATCTGTATTTTGAACATCTGGCTTAACATAATGGTTACCTCGTTTGTTATTTTAATTCTTGGTTTTGCTGCACTTGTGTGGAGCGCCGACCGATTTGTATACGGTGCGGCAGCGCTTGCTAAAAACTTTGGAGTCCCTACTTTAATTGTTGGCTTAACGGTTGTTGCTATGGGTTCTTCGGCCCCTGAAATGATGGTATCGGCCTCGGCTGCTTTGGCAAATAAAACCGACACAGCGGTCGGTAACGCGGTAGGTTCAAATATAACAAACATATTACTTGTGTTAGGTATTACTGCGCTGCTACGCCCTTTGAGTGTGTCATCAAGCACTTTAAAACGCGAAATGCCGCTTGTTATGCTGGTATCCTTGGCTACGTGGTATGTATTTTCAGACAACTACTTCTCACTTACCGAAGGGGTGGCATTGCTAGTTGCATTTGCTGTATTTATTGGCGGTTTGATTGTGGTTTCTTTGCGCGCAAAAAATCAAGATGACCCTTTTGTTTCAGAAGCCTGCGATGAGGTTCCTAACGATGTACCAACTAAAAAAGCCGTTTTATGGCTAATTGTCGGCATGGTTTTATTGCCTGTTAGCTCACACTTTTTAGTTGGTTCAGCAGTCGATATTGCTAAATACTTTGGTTTAAGCGACTTAGTAATTGGCTTAACCATTATCGCCATTGGCACAAGCTTGCCTGAACTTGCAGCTTCTGTAGCGGGTGTACTTAAAAACGAAGATGATTTAGCCCTAGGTAATATTGTGGGCTCAAATATATTTAATATTTTAGCGGTATTACCGCTTGCAGGTATTATTAACCCATCAGTGGTTGACCCGTCACTTGCAAACCGCGACATACTTATTATGTTAGGTGCTACGCTTGCGCTTATTATTATGTCATTGAACTTTAGAGGTTCTCAGCGTATCAATAGAGTAGAAGGTGGCCTATTACTCATCGCATTTTTGGCGTACCAAGGTTATATTTTTAGTCAAGTAGGGTAACAATGGCACAACTAAATTTTATAGAGCAAGGTTTACGCGTATTAAACATTGAACGCCAAGCGCTTGCTGATATTACACAATATGTTGACGAAAACTTTCATAGTGCGTGTCAGCTCATGTTTGATTGCCAAGGCCGCATTATTGTTATTGGCATGGGTAAATCAGGCCATATTGGTAATAAAATTGCTGCTACCCTTGCAAGTACAGGCAGCCCTGCTTTTTTGTTCACCCAGGCGAAGCAAGCCATGGTGATTTAGGCATGATAACCAAAAATGACGTGGTTATGCTTATATCAAACTCGGGCGAAACCAGCGAAGTACTTAATATTATTCCGGTGCTTAAACGCCTTGGCGCAAAAATAATATCGATGACAGGCAACCCGCTCTCTACTATGGCAACACTTGCCGATGTGCACGTATGCATAAAAGTAGAACAAGAAGCCTGTTTATTAGGTTTAGCGCCTACAGCAAGCACCACTGCCACTTTAGCGATGGGTGATGCAATGGCGGTTGCGCTTTTAGAAGCACGCGGCTTTACCGCCGATGACTTTGCACTCTCTCACCCTGGCGGCAGTTTAGGTAAGCGATTGTTGCTCACTTTAAAAGATGTAATGCACAGCGGCGCAAACACCCCTATTATAGGTGTAACGAAAACAATTAAAGACGCGTTAATAGAAATGTCAGCAAAAGGGCTGGGCATGACCGCTATTGTAGATAACAATCAACAGCTTGCAGGCCTTTTTACCGACGGTGACTTACGCCGTATTTTAGAGCAAAGAGTGGATATACATAGCACCGCTATTAGCCAAGTTATGACCAAATCATGCACAACTGCCACGGCCGATATACTTGCAGCTGAAGCCCTAAACATAATGGAAAACAAACGTATTAATGGTTTAATTGTGGTCAATGATAAAAACCAGCCAATAGGCGCCTTAAATATGCAAGACCTCTTAAAAGCAGGAGTATTATAAATGCAATTTGAAGATCTCTATCAACCGCTAAGCGATGATGCCAAAGCACGCGCCAAAAAAGTAAAACTACTCATATGCGACATTGATGGTGTATTTTCTGATGGCCGAATTTACCTCGGTAACCAAGGCGAAGAATTAAAAGCATTTAATACAAAAGATGGTTTTGGCATTAAAGCGCTGATCAATAGCGGTTTTGAAGTTGCGGTCATTACGGGGCGTCACTCAGAAATAGTACAAACTCGCATGAGCAGCTTAACCGTGCAGCACATTTATCAAGGCCAAGAAGACAAACTTATTGCTTATCAAGAACTCAAAAACACTTTAAAGTTAACTGATGAACAAATAGCCTATATTGGTGACGATGGCCCTGACATGCCAGTAATGGAGCGCGTTGGCTTTGCCGTTGCAGTAAACGATGCGCACCCGCTTATTAAGCGCTTATCGCATTACACTACGCAAATGCCTGGCGGCTTTGGCGCCGTTAGAGAGCTCACAGACTTACTTATGCTAGAGAATGGCATAGCGCTTACAACACAAGGCACCAGTTCATGAATGCAGCACGCGTTATACTCAGTGCGTTATTCATCGGCTGTATGGTTTGGCTTTGGTACCCTTATTTTACCCAAACCAATGTAGCGCCAGAGCAAGAACCTGAAGTAATTGCAAAGCCCGATTACACCGCTATAGAGCTTAAGCAAACAGCCTATGACGAGCAAGGCAAAATAAGCCATAAAGTCACAGCGGCTAAAATGGAGCTGTACCAACAGCTTGGTTTTACGTTTTTTGAAAAACCTATTTTCACCTTGTATAACGAAAAGCAAACATGGCGAATAAATGCAGACGAAGCAACGCTTTACGAAGATAAACAACTTATTTTAGAAGGCAATGTGGTTGCTAAAAATTTAGTTGATAACGCCATGATAGATAACATCGATGCCGATAACATCGAAGTCGACATTAAAGCGCTAACAATGCGCTCTGAGCAGCCAGTGGTTGTCACTGGGCCTAATTTAAAAATTGTCGGTAAAGGCCTTGAAGCCGATTTAAAAACCGAAGTAATAAAACTAATTAACCATACGCGAACAATATATTATGACCAATAAACTCACTAAAATACTTATTATCCCATCGCTAATGCTTGCATTTAGCGCCTCTGCTGCTGAGCCTGCTGCTCAACCGCCAGCAAATCAAATTTCTATTAGTGCAGACCGTCAAGAAGGCCAACTTAAAGAAAACGTAGGTATTTTTGAAAAGAACGTCGAAATTGTGCATGGTAATCGCAAAATTACAGCCGACCGACTCGAAGTACATAAACGTGAAGACTTAGGGGATAACAAACAACTCCTTATTGCCACTGGCAGCCCAGCCTACTTCGAAGAAAAACAAGACGACGGTACCGTAATGAGTGCCAGCGCAAACGAAGTACGTTACGACGTAGCAAAGCGCTTTTTAACGCTTGTTGGCGATGCTGAAGTCGCACAAGCCGGTCAAAAAATTAATGCTAAAAGTATTACCTACGACATGCAGCAGCAGCTTATTAGCGCAGAAAAAGACGAAAACTCTACGGATCGTGTCCATACAATTTTAGTGCCTGTTGAAGCAAAAATTAAAGAAAAAACAGGTAACGAAGGTCAACCATGAGCACCTTAAAAGCAGAACTATTAGCAAAAAGCTATAAAGGCCGCCAAGTTGTAAAAAATGTAGGCCTTGAAGTAGAAGCCGGCAGCATTGTTGGCTTATTGGGCCCTAATGGCGCAGGTAAAACCACCACCTTTTACATGATTGTAGGGTTAGTACCTAGCGACAAAGGTAAAATTTCTATTGATGATAACGACATTACGTTATTACCTATGCACAGCCGCGCCCGCTTAGGCATTGGCTATTTGCCGCAAGAGTCATCAATATTTAGAAAGCTGACAGTTTATCAAAACTTAATGGCTATTTTAGAAACGCGTAAAGAGCTCAATAAAGCCGCACGAGAAGAAACGCTTAACAACTTACTTGATGAATTTAGTATTCAGCATATTCGCGATAGCCAAGGTATGGCGCTTTCTGGTGGTGAACGCCGCCGTGTAGAAATTGCCAGAGCACTGGCAGCAAACCCTAAATTTATTTTATTGGATGAGCCTTTTGCTGGTGTTGATCCGATTTCAGTGTTAGATATAAAGAAAATAATAGAGCATCTTAAAAACCGTGGCATTGGCGTATTAATTACCGATCACAATGTAAGAGAAACCCTTGATGTTTGTGAAAAAGCCTACATTGTTTCTCATGGGGAGCTAATTGCATCTGGCACCCCAGAACACGTATTAAATGACAAAACTGTACGCGATGTTTATTTAGGCGAGCAATTTAGGCTGTAACATTTAAGCCACACCTACAAGCATCTGCTAATATTAATTATAACAACATAAAAGGATTGTTAGAGATACATGAGGCAATCATTACAGCTGCGCATGGGCCAGCAACTTACAATGACTCCACAATTGCAACAAGCGATTCGCTTGCTGCAGCTCAGTACATTGGATCTCCAGCAAGAAATACAAGAAGCACTTGATAGCAACCCGCTATTAGAAGTAGAAGAGCAAGATTACACGGAAGAGTCGGCTGGAAAAAATGAACAAAAAGCAGATACGGATGATGTAACCGTAAGCGCATCGGCTGACGATACAACCAGCGAGTACGAGCAAGACAGTGGCGAAGCTTTAAATAAAGACACCGTTAGCGATGATATGGCAATGGATGTAACTTGGGATGAGTACATGAGCGCAGCCCCTGCTGCATCCTCAGGCCCAATGCCAGAAGATGAGTCTATTTATCAAGGTGCCTCTACTGAAACGCTACATGAGTATTTAATGTGGCAGCTTCAGCTTACTCCTTTTAGCCCAACTGACGAAGCCATTGCTATTGCCATTGTAGAAGCTGTAGATGACTCGGGTATTTTAACGCTAAGTTGCGAAGAAATTTTAGAAAGCTTTAACCAAGAAAACGATGACGAAGTTGAAGTTGAACTTGATGAAATAGAAGCCGTTTTAAAACGTATTCAGCTATTTGACCCTGTAGGTATAGCCGCGCGCAGTTTACAAGAGTGCTTGTGCATTCAGCTAAACCAGTTTGATAAAGACACCCCTTTTATAGAACAAACAAAAATGATCTTAACCGATCACATTGATCTATTAGCGGCACGCGACTATCGTACATTAATGAAAAAGACTAAGCTTAAAGAAGACGAGCTTAAAGAGGTCATGACCCTAATACATACCCTCAACCCAAAACCTGCAGATACAATAGTAAGGGAAGAGTCGGAGTATGTAATACCGGATGTGTCGGTTAAAAAAATAAAAGGCCGCTGGGTGGTAGAGCTAAACCCAGATAGCATGCCAAAAATACGCGTAAATAGTCAGTACGCGGCTATGTCACGTACCGTAAAATCAAGTGGTGATAGCCAGTTTATTCGTTCTCACTTACAAGAAGCTAAATGGTTTATAAAAAGCCTTGAAAGCAGAAACGACACGCTGCTTAAGGTAACAAACTGTATTGTAAAACAGCAACAGGCATTTTTTGAACATGGCCCAGAAGCCATGAAGCCAATGGTTTTAAACGATGTTGCTGAGATGGTAGAAATGCATGAATCGACAATTTCGCGTGTTACAACACAAAAATATATGCATACGCCACGTGGTATTTTTGAGCTTAAGTATTTTTTCTCAAGCCACGTAAGCACAGAAAACGGCGGAGAGTGTTCATCAACCGCAATACGTGCCCTAATTAAAAAGCTAATTGCCGCGGAAAACTCAGCTAAACCATTGAGTGATAGTAAAATTGCGGATATATTGGCAGAGCAAGGAATTAAAGTAGCTAGACGCACAATAGCAAAATACCGTGAATCGCTAGCTATTCCACCGTCAAATCAGAGAAAGAGTTTGATATAAGACGTAAAAAACAAAGAGGAAATGCTTATGCAACTAAACCTAACTGGTCGTCACGTAGAAGTAACTGATTCACTTAGAGACTATGTAAATAATAAATTTGCAAAGCTAGAAAGGCACTCAGATCATATTAGCAATGTGCATGTCATTCTCGATGTAGAAAAACTCAACCAAAAAGCAGAAGCGACTATTCATGTAAGTGGCGCAGATTTATTTGCCTCAACAGAGCACCAAGATATGTATGCCGCTATAGACTCGTTGATTGACAAGCTCGATCGTCAAGTCATAAAACATAAAGAGAAGCTTGCTAGACACTAATATTATGAAATTAAGTACATTAGTATGCCAGGACTGCAGCAAAGCTGCGGTCCTTTTTAGTAGTAAAAAAAGAATTTTAGAGTTTATCAGTGAGCTTGCTCATGAAAAGCTCCCCTACTTACCACAACAAGATATTCTTAATGCGCTGGCAAGCAGAGAAAAGCTAGGCAGTACTGGTATTGGCCGGGGTATCGCCATTCCTCATGGCAGAATGGGTGGCGTAGAAGAGCCGCTGGCTTTAGTACTTGTTAGCGACACGCCTGTTAACTTTGATGCTATTGATAACTGCCCTGTTGATATTTTTGTTGCACTCATCGTACCAGATGGCGATAACCAACAGCACCTAAAGACTCTGGCAACCATAGCTGATAAACTGAGCAACAAAGAATTTTGTAAACAGCTGCGTAGTGCTAAAACCGATGCAGAGCTTTATCAAGTAATTGTTGATCAATCGTAGTAAATACTAAGGGCTATAAATGGAGTTAATTATCATAAGCGGCCGTTCTGGTTCAGGTAAGTCGGTTGCTTTACGCGTGGTTGAAGATTTAGGCTATTATTGCGTAGATAATATTCCGGTCAACTTACTGCCCTCTTTAGTGCGAAGTGTTTCAGATAACTATGACAAAATAGCCGTTAGTATAGATGTTCGTAATATCCCCAAAGAACAAGACGAATTTAACGATATTCTCGAGTACCTTCCTGACTTTGCTAAACCCACACTGTTTTATTTAGATAGTGATGATCAAACACTGATCAAACGTTTTTCAGAAACACGCAGATTACACCCTTTATCCATCGATTCGCTGCCGCTTGATTTAGCAATAAAAAAAGAAAAAGAACTGCTTGATGTACTCGTAACGCGCGCTGACTTTATGCTAGATACCACCGATTTAAGTGTGCACCAATTAGCAGAGTCAATTCGCGAAAAAATACTGGGTAAAAAAGATAAGCAACTTATTGTAACGTTTGAATCGTTTGGCTTTAAACACGGCATACCTAAAGAAGCTGATTATGTTTTTGATGCTCGCTTTTTGCCAAACCCCCACTGGGAGCCTGAACTTAAACCGCTTACGGGCCTTGATCAACCAGTAAAAGATTTTTTGGCAAATCACAGCATAGTGCAAAAATTCACTTGGCAAATTCAAACCTTTGTACAAACTTGGCTGCCACACTTAGAGCGCAATAACCGTAGTTACCTCACTATTGCAATTGGCTGTACTGGTGGTCAACATCGCTCGGTTTATTTAGCGCAAGCCATTGGTGAGAGCTTTGCTATGACGCATCCGAATGTCAAAATTCGTCATCGTGAGCAAGAAAAGTAACCTTAAAATAATAACCTGTTCAGTTTAGGTATAGTAATTTATGCGCTGTGAAGACACATTTTTAATAAAAAATAAATTAGGCTTACACGCCAGAGCGGCAACGGTCCTTGCGCAATTAGCTGTGCAGTTTGATGCTAAAATCACCTTACACCAAGATGATAAAGAAGCCGCAGGCGACAGCGTATTAGCTTTAATGCTACTTGAAAGCAGTAAAGGTAAAGAAGTTAAAGTAGTCTGTGAAGGCCCTGATTCAGAGCAAGCTTTGCATGCGGTTGGGCAATTAATTGCACAACGATTTAACGAACAAGAATAACTTAAAGCACCATAGCCTTATAAGTTAAAGTCTTATCAGGCTGAACTATAAAGATTTAGTAAGTTAGGGTATTCCGACTCGCCTAATTTAGTGCTTTAATTTAAGGTAATAAAGCCATGCCCCTGCTAAATTTGGTTACTTAATTTTAAACACTAATTTAGCCCCAGCATTGGGTTTAGCACAAAAAATAAAGAAAATGACAGTGGGCAACACCACTTACTAAACACCTTTCCATTACACAAAAATATTTAGGATGCCAATGCCAGAAGCGTTTGAACAAGACTATCCACTACAGCAACTAAAACAAGTGACTAAATCACTTAATAGTGGGCAATTTGTTCAAGTAAGACGCATGCTAGCAAAAACAGCACCTTGTGATACAGCACTGCTGCTTGAATCCTCTCCGCATAAAATTAGACGCATGCTTTGGCAACTGGTTGACCCAGATGTGCAAGGGGATGTGCTAGAAGAGCTCTCTGAAGATGTACGCTTAGGTATCATTGCACAAATGGAACCTGAGCATATTGCCGCGGCCACTGAGGATATGGGCCACGATGATTTAGGTGAAGTCCTGCGTAGCCTACCTGATACCGTGTACAAAGATGTGGTTAGCGCTATGGATACGCAAGACCGCGAACGCGCTACACAAGCTTTATCTTACCAAGAGCGCTCTGCAGGCGCGCTAATGAACACCGATACGGTGACCATTCGCCCAGACGTTACTCTTGATGTTGTGCTGCGTTATATTAGGCTACGCGGTGAGCTGCCAGAGGGCACCGATGATTTATACGTTGTTGATAAACATAACTGTTTTTTAGGTGCATTATCACTTAGTACACTGTTAACTAATCCGCCTGAAAAAATTGTTCAAGATTTAATGGATGAAGACTGTGAGTCTATCCCTATTTCGATGGATGAAAGTGAAGTTGCTCAGTTATTTGAGCGCCATAACTGGATATCGGCCCCTGTAGTCGATGATAACGCCCACTTGCTTGGGCGTGTCACTATTGATGATATTGTTGATGTTATTCGTGAAGATGCAGAGCACAGCTTATTAAGCCTTGCCGGTCTTGATGATGAAGAAGACACCTTTGCTCCTGTTTTAAAAAGCTCAAAAAAGCGTTCAGTATGGCTTGGCGTTAACTTACTCACAGCCTTAGCTGCCGCCTTTGTGGCCAGCTTTTTTGAAAGCACCTTAGATATATTACCTATTTTAGCTGTACTCAATGGCATTGTGCCCTCAATGGGTGGTGTAGCAGGTAGCCAATCTTTAACTCTAGTTATTCGCGGTATTGCCGTGGGCCATATTAACCAAACTAACCAACGATTTTTAATGGCTAAAGAGCTGGCGATAGGCGCATTAAACGGGGTTATTTGGTCAATACTTATAGCCAGTGTAATTGCGCTTTGGCAATGGGATTTTATGCTTGGCGGCGTGCTCGCATTTGCAATGTTTATGAACCTCGTAGTGGCTGGTGTTGCTGGCGCATGTATTCCTATTTTATTGAAAAAAATGAATATAGACCCTGCACTTGCAGGTAGTGTTGTACTTACAACGGTGACTGATATTGTCGGTATTTTTGCCTTTTTAGGCACCGCAACGTGGCTACTTATTTAGCAACCTGAGCTCAGGTTAAGTAGCCACTACACACTAAAACATATAATTAAATTGGTGAGCCCGGTGGCATTGGTAAACCACTGAAGTTTTCAGGCCACTTACCTACTTTTAAAAACTGTTTTATTTGCTCTGCTAAATACTGTTTAAATGCGCTTTCTCCTACACTGGTATTACTTAACATTGAGTTTTGATTGTACTCTTTGCTTAGTTTTACCAAGTAGAAACGTAACTGCGCCTGCACCTCTGGACTTACCTTGTCGCTAGTGACTAAATCAGCCATATTTTTTGCAGTTAAAAATTGCACCCGCTGGGTGATTTTGCCTTTCATTGTATTAGGTGATGACACATTAAACACCTGGCTGTAAAGCTGCTCTAGCAACTCATCTAAGCTGTAAAAATTATAATTACGAACTTGTTGTTGAGCTAAACGATTTAAACGCTGTGGGTTTAATAATAACGATAAACTATGCTGCGCAGCTACTTCTGGCAAAGCCATCGCATCAAGTGTTAAACCCGTACGCCCTATTATGCTTTCACGCGATTTAGACTCCCCATACGCTTTTGGCGGAATAAGCGCTAACACCGACTCAGGCAAAATTAAATTAGCCGGTTTTAATGTTGTTAAAATAGCACTAAGCGCCGCTTGCTGCTGCGCTTTTGCAACCACTTGCGCGCCCTTAGCAGGTGAGTTGTTACGTGTTTCGTATTCGTAGTTAACCCCCGCAATTAGCTTAACTGCAGCCTCTACTTGATAGCGATGAAATAAATAAAGCGGCACGAGTTTTTCTTCTAACTGCGAGAGTGCATCGCCCGTTTTAATGTTGTTAATACCAAATTGCGAAAGCGCTTTTTTACGTACATCAAGCACTCTAAGTAACTCTTGCGCTGGGTTAGTACCGTTATCCCATAAGTGCGCTGTAGGGTGTGCCCCGCCCTTTGCGCGTGCGTCGCTATCAGATATAAACTCAAGGCCCTTCGTTTTGTTCTCTTTTAATATTGCTGCAAGCTCAGCACTTTCATCTTGATTAGTAAAGTCGCTGTAACCATATTTAATAACTTGGGTATCCCATACGCCCATACCGCTTGCATAGCCGCGGGTTACATCAAGCTCGCCTTGCTCGTTAAAGCTAAGTAATGGGTGCGGGTAATCCATAACCGACGCTCTATCCCCCACCGAGGCTGCAAAGTTATGTGCAATGCCCAGCGTATGGCCAATTTCGTGAGCACTTAACTGGCGAATCCTATCAAGTGCCATTGCCTGTAAGTTTTTAGCCACCTCGTTACCTTTTAAATAAGGCGCACCAAGGGCTTCTGCAATTAAAATATCTTGGTGTACACGCAATGAGCCTAGTGTTACATGCCCTTTGAGTATTTCGCCGGTACGAGGGTCTATAACAGAGCTTCCGTAAGACCATCCACGTGTAGCACGATGCACCCACTGAATAACGTTATAGCGAATATCCATAGGATCAGCATTGCTCGGCAATACTTTGACTATAAATGCGTTTTTATAGCCTGCTGCGCTAAAGGCATCATTCCACCACTTACCGCCTTCAAGTAACGCGCTTTTAACCGGCTCAGGCACGCCAGGATCTAGGTAATAAGTAATAGGCTCAACGGGTTCACTAATCGGTAAACTTGGATCTTTTTTAGCTAAGCGATGACGCGGTATATAGCGCACAAACATAGATTCACCAAGGGGGGCTGCGTAGTCTTTATGCTCAATGCTCCAATACCCTGATTGCGGGTCAAATTTGCGCGGCGTGTATTTATCATCAGGTAATTTAATAAGTGAGTGGTGCATATGTACAGTAAGTGCGTATGCATCGGCACTTACTTGGCGCACAAATTTACCTGGTTTAGTGCCCTTAAACGTTAATACTGCTTCAAGCTCGGTATTTTTTACAAACGCTTTTGAGCGATTCATATACACAGCGCTGCGTGATTCATCAAGGCTAAAGCTGCCTTGCTCGCGCGCTGCAAGCGTACGGCTTACCCCGTGTACATCGCTTAATAAATAAGGTGTGTAATCAATCAGGAGCGTTTTTTCGCTTTGCGCTACCACTTTAAAGCCCGCTAAAATACTGGATGCAAAGGCCTCTTTAATACTTTGCTGCTCAGCTTTGTTAGTAGTATTAGCGCGATAATATGTATTTAGCGCGCGTAACATTACTTTATCGCCAAAACGCTCAAACTGAACTAAATGCGTGTTACCAAGTTGGCCTCTATCTAAGCCTATATCGTTAGAGCCAACACCATAGGGTAAGCTTTGCTGAAGTAAAAATTGCTGCTCTAATTTATCTACTTTTAAAAACACTTTGCCGTTTTGAGTATCGTAATAAAACGAAAAGTACCCAGGAAAGTGATTCATTTGCGCAGTAAATTCATCTATAGGCTTAATTGCTGCGTGCGCTTGGGTTATCATAGAGCACAGCACAGTAAAGAATATGTAACTTATTAGTGGTATTTTTTTCATAATCTTATCTTTGTTATTGGCGTTTTAAGTACGATTAGGTGGCACCATTATTACAGTGCTATTTAAACAATACAGGTATTTAAGACGAAATTCAGCGCACTAAGTTAATCTCTCTCACATTTAGATTAGCTAGTACACGTTATCAGGAAAATAGAATGCGTAGACTCCCACCAGTATTACTAGAAGACGGTTGTCCTAGAGAACTTTTATCGTTAATTAGAACCATTTTAGCAGCATGTAAAGAAATTTCGTTTCGTGTTGGCCAAGGTGCGCTCTCTGGCGTATTAGGCTCAACGCTTGATGAAAACATTCAAGGCGAAACCCAAAAAAAGCTCGATGTATTATCTAATCAGCTTTTAAAAGATATTTTACTGGAGTCTGGGTCAGTTAAAGCCATCGCCTCAGAAGAGGAAGACTACACCGTAGCTGGCAACCAAGACGCTAAATACATTGTGGCGTTTGACCCGCTTGATGGCTCATCAAATACCGATATTAACTCGCTAGTGGGTACTATATTTTCAATTATGGAAGCCCCAGAAGGCTCAGACGCCGCCGATCAAAGTATATTTATGCAGCCAGGCCACAAACAAGTTGCTGCAGGTTACGTGCTTTACGGCCCATCAACTATGCTTGCACTTACTACAGGTAAAGGCACACGCATGTTTACGCTAGATAAAACCCAAGGTAGCTTTTTACTAACACAAGACTTTGCCACTATCCCTGCTGATACAAACGAATTTGCCATTAATGCGTCAAACCAGCGTCATTGGCAGCCAGCAATGCAAAACTATATTAATGACTTACTCGCTGGCGATACCGGCCCACGTGCTAAAAACTTTAACATGCGCTGGATTGCCGCTATGGTTGGCGATGTGCACCGTGTACTTAGCCGTGGTGGTTTATTTACCTACCCAACCGACACCAAAGATGCAAATAAACCTAATAAACTACGTTTACTGTACGAAGCCAACCCCATGGCTATGCTAGTTGAGCAAGCAGGGGGCATCGCATCTACGGGTACTGCGCGTATTATGGATATTCAACCCGATGCAATCCACCAGCGTGTGGCGGTAATATTAGGCTCTAAAAACGAAGTAGAAACGTGCTTGGGATATCATAAGTAAATTAATTGTCAGTTGTAAAAAATACTAAGCCGCATTTAATTTAAATACGGCTTTTTTATTTATTCGTTACATATAACCGCAGTAAGTTGGCATCTAAAATAAGAGTCAGCCTAAATATCTAGCCCTTCAATAATGTCAGTAATTGTTCAAGCTTTTGGCTATCAAGCTCTCCCATTTGCTCACTATTACTGAGCGCAAAAATAACCCCTTCGTGTTCGGCGCAATTTATATCATCTCGCGATTCAACCACATTTGCCCATAGCTCTAAATCATCTATCTCTATTTCGTGGTTTACACAACGTGTTAGCACGTCAATCAATACCGGCTTTGTGAGTGTATAACCGGGAGCACTTTCCTCTGCTGGGGTAGAAATAATAACGCTAATAGCATCATCTCTTTGCTCACCAAAGGTAATAAATTCGGCCAATGCTTTTTGTATATTCATAATATTTGTTATTCTTGCTGCTCTACTGCTGATAAGACTTAAAATGACGAGATTAAACTGCTCACAATGCCACACTGCGCTTAGTTGTAATGTAAACGATATAAACGCATGTTGGTGTAACCAATTACCTGCTATTTTACCGCTTGAAGAGTCAGCAACAAGCTGTTTATGCCCGCAATGTACGCTTAATAAAATAAACGCTTATTTAGCGCATATTTATACTCAGCCAATCAAAGCACAAATTGAGTTTGCTAAAAAGTTTAGAGGTAATGACAATTTAATTGAAGGGCTAGACTACACCATGCAAAATGGCTACATGGTGTTTAGTAAATGGTTTTTTTTAAAGCGAGGAACATGCTGTAAAAATGGCTGTAAAAATTGCCCTTACAGCTAAATCACAACATGTTGATATACAATACGCGGTTAAATAAGTTCGTTGGGCACACTGTTGCTATATTGTGCAAATTTATCCGCCCCTTTAAAACGTAACTCAATTGCTTTGATATGCTCTTCTTCGGCGTGTTTCCAAACGCCCGGCACACTATACACATGCTTTAAATAGCAAAAAAATTTATCGCGTAGTTGCGGATTAAACTGCCATCCTTGAGCTACATCTGCTACTTGGGCAGCTAAGCCCTCACGAGTATCAGCATGCTTAACTAAGCCTTCTATATTATAACAAGCCTGCCCTACAGTAATTACGCGCTTATTTAGTAACAGTGCTTCTAAACCAACCGTAGAGTTGATAGTGATCACCGCTTCTGCGCATTCAATAAGTTCACAGGTTTTATTGCCGTTTGCAAAAAGTGCAATTGGGTCTTTATCGTATAAATGGGTGTAATGCTTGTGCCACGACGGGTGTTCTTTAAAAACGACCTTTAAACTAGGGTCGTTCAATGCTTTCACTGCGCTAACAACTTCATCGTATAGCATTTCCATTGAGTCAATCCATGGCGAAAAGCTCGCTAATTGCGTATCGTGAGGCACTTGAAAAGGCACAAATATGTAGCGTTCAGGTATATTTTCAGCTGCAAAATCACAGCGTTTTTTATGGTTTTCTCGTGGGACAAGCGCCGGTGCATCAAAGTTTAAGGCATTATTTGCATTAAAATTTAAATAAAAATCAGGATCTCGACTTAGCGACGCATTAAAGTTAATCCCTTGAGGGTCTAAACTGGTGGTACCCGGAAGCAAACCATTTTCATAATAAAATTGCTTAATACCCAGTGCCTTGGCAGCCATAGCAACGGTAGTATTAGGCAGTTTATTACCATTCCATATCACCATTACATCTGGGTTAACTTCAGTTAATAAAGCTAAATATTTTGCGTAACGTAAACGCTCAAAAAAGCGCAGCCCCACTTTGTAAACCGCCGATACTAAAGCATTGTTCCAAAGGTTATTACGGGCGCGCTTACGTTTTAGTTGTGCATTAATAACATCGTTAAAATCAACTTTAAACGCTTTACTTAAATAGTGTATAGCTGAAAGCTTTGGCGCCCCCATAACATGCAGTTGGCAATCCATACTCAGCTTTTTGATTATTTTTTTATAGTACTTTGCGTGTACATTTTTGCGGGATATAAATAGGTAAGACATACAAGCTGTGCGCGCCAATTATTGTTTATAGGAAATAATACTAAGTGGACACTATTACAAAAGTAAGGTTCACTGCTACGAGTAAATAATTTACAGATGTTACCTAAATTCTTATTATTTTACTACGCAGCGGTGCCATCCTAGATAGGATCTCATTTTGTATGCTATGGCTAATATTTTGCTCTTCCATCGCATTTACAAGTAAGTCCACCACATGGTTAAAATCTTTCTCAGTTATGTGCATCCCAGTATGAATATCTACCATAGAGTCACCTTTATACTTGCATGGGCCATCAACTAGCATACACATATGCATAATAAAGCCTTCTCTAAAGTGGCTTATGTCGCTGTGTTCAAAATAATGCAGCACTTGTTCATCATTACCTATTTGGTAAATAAAACTGTCTACAATACGCGTAAGCCCCGCACGGCCATCAAGCTGTTGATAAAGCGATAAATTTGTTGAGCTTGCGCACCCTGGCAGGGCACTTAAACACAACCATAAAATGACAACGTTTTTCATTACCAATACCCTGTTACTGATAAGTACCACCCTGTTTGATCGCTCGCACCTGCAATGCTACCTAAATCTAAGTATGCAGCGGTGACACTCACGTGCTTGTTTGGCATCCAAGCAACAAATAAATCTTTCCAGTCTTGTTCACCCAAATTAAGGTTATTAGACTTTTGCCTATACTCTATACCTACGGCAACACTTCGGCTCAAAAACACAGCGGTGCTGCCTTCAAATAAAATTTTTGCATCATCATTTGCCCCACCATAACCAAGCAAACCGAGTTGATTAGCCTCACTGTAGCGAGTTGTGACGTTCCAAAACCAGTTAAGCCCCCCTACAGCGCCTAAGTGGAGTTTACTAGCTGCGAGGTAGTAATCAGTGCCACTAGTATCTTTTGCTCCTACTAGGGTCGCAACAGCGCCATCATCAAGAGATTTATGCTGTATACCCACACTCAATTGCGGCCAGTCACTGTAAACTATGTCGCCGTATAAACGAATTTTAGCGCCCGTGATAGATTGCTCTATTTCGGTATCAAGTGCAGGCACGTCAAAACGTTGTTGAGCGTAGCTAAGTTCTACACGATTAAATAGGTTAACTTGTGCTCCACATACATCTAAAGTGTAGTCTGTTACATCTGCACGGCTACAAAAGCCATTCACAGAGAACTCGTCTTCGCTGGCGTAACCTGCAAGTTGTGCCCAAGGCACAATACCGCCGCCCCCGCTGCCTTCTATTTGTGAAACCCCGGGGGTCGCTAATAATTTACCATCACTTGCTAAACCAGAAAAACTCGAGCTAAGTAATAACCCAAGTAATAAACACTTAACTTTTTTCATAATATTCCTTTAGCCACTGTTCTAATAACTCTGCTTTTAAAGGCCTACTTAGGTAGTAACCCTGAGCATGGTCACAATGCATAAGTTTAAGTAAGTCTAACGAATCCCTGTTTTCAACGCCTTCTGCAACAACGCTAAAGCCTAATTGATGCCCTAAGGTAATCGACGACTGCACTATGTATTGATCCTTGCGCGACTCATCTAACTTTAAAATAAAGCACTTATCTAACTTTAGCTCATCAATAGGCAGCATTTTTAATCTCCCCAGTGATGTTTGCCCTACGCCATAATCATCCAATGAAATTTTTACACCGATGGCTTTTAAGTTTTGTAATGCTTTTATGCCTTTTTCTTCATTTTCAATCATGTCGCGCTCAGTTAATTCAACAGTGATGAGGGTTGGATCAACATTGTATTTTTTTAGAGTACGCACTAACGCTGAATGAAAACTCGGTGAGGCAATATCTTGTGCTGATACATTAATTGCTGCCTGCATTTCAATCCCTTTAGCCTGCCAATCAGCCACCTGAGAAACCACCGTGTTAACAACCCATGATGTAAGCTCAACAATAAGCCCCGATTGCTCGGCTAAATCAATAAACAGCTCTGGGTTTACCCAGCAGCCATCTTTACGTTGCCAGCGGATCAGTGATTCGACTTTATTTATTTTTTGTGTGTGTAAATGCAGTTTAGGCTGATAGGTCATAAATAATTGCCCATCATCATCGCTAATGGCTTGTTTAAGCTCATCTAACATTTTAAGACGATCTAAGTGCGCTTCGTCTTCACCATTTTGGTAATAATGAATACTGTCTTGGCTATCTGTTGCATTGTCTACGGCAATAAGTACGCGGCGCATTAAATCGTCGCTGGCAAGACCTTGCATGGGATACTCGACAACCCCAGCGCTAAATCGTAAGTTAATTTTTAACGTTTTAATGGTATAACACGCTAATAGCTGTGCCATTAAACCAACAATACCGCTTTTTTTCTCTCTGGCAGCGGCACTTGGAAACACAGTTAAAAACTCATCGCCACCAATACGCGCATGAAAGCCGCCAAGTTCGTCCGAAAAGCCACTAATTCGATTGGCAACCGCTTTTAAACATTCATCGCCTACGCGTGGGCCTAGCTTATCGTTTATATGCCGTAAACCTTTTATATCAATAGCAACTAGGGTGTATTGTGTAGAGGGAGTCAGCTCATCATCGAGTACTTCAAGCATAGCCGAGCGGTTATAAAAGCCTGTAAGCGAATCATGACGTGCCTGAAAACTAATTTTTTGTTCACGCTCGTTAATATCGTTACCCATGTTATCAAAGGCGTTAGCAAGGGTTGCTATTTCGGTACTTTGTTTAGATGCATTAAATTCAAATGCGTAATTACCTTGTGCAAACTGCCTAGCAATAACTGCAAGCTGAGAGAGTGGAGTTGTTAAGTTATTTGCCAGTAAACTACTGGTAATAACCCCCACCAGCATCGTTAAAATGGCCATAATAATTAGCGTAAACAATAAGTTTTCAAAATCGTTATAGCTTTGCGTTAAATCAGCACTGAGCAAAATTGTTACCGCATCCCCTTGTAGGGAGGGCAACATAATATCTTGGTTTTTATATACAGGATAATCACCAAACAAACGCGTTGTTGTGGTGGTGTTAAAGTAGTTTTTAGGTGAAAAAAACTCTGGGCGATTAAGCAACGAGCTTCTTACGAGGTTGTCCTGCTCAGCAATAAAGCTGACATCCATTCCTGTTAGGTTTTTAAGTTCTAGGGCGACTTCGTCATCAATTTTAAAACCCACTAAGCTGTATGCAACGGTTCTAGGCGCCCTTACAGGTAGTAAAATAACTTGATATAACTGATTATTAAGAACAACAAAGCTCGATTGCTCTGGCGAAGTTAATAACTCATCCAGTAACGGCTTTAAATTTTGAGGGTACAAATCTGCATTAGTATTGGCTGAAATTAATTTACCTGATAAATCAATCAGTAGCATAAGCTCTGCATCAATACGCTGGCTGTGGTTAAACAACACACTACTTATGGTGCCTGCATCGCGAGTGGCAACCGCTTGCTTAAAGCCAAAGTCGGCAGTGAGTACTTTAGCAGCAGTAAGCAGTAGGCTTTCTTTTGCGCTCAGATATTGCTTATATACATTTTGCGCTACGCTAATATCTTGATTTACTTTTTCTTCTTGAAATTTACTTGTAGACCACCAAAAGCTAACAATGCTCACCATAGTGGTCAGTAACACTAAGCCTACACATAAAACAATAATGCGGTTTTTTAAACTGTTAGTCATTACCGCCCTTAAACTTACTACCAAAAGTATTTCGCGGTGCTGGGGTGGAGGTATTAACCTTAATTAGTAACTCATTGTTATTGTTTATTGTTATCATTTTTTTATTTTCCAACGGTGCAGTTTGTAGCGCATGCCACACACTCAGCGTAGTCGGTAACGGCGTTATGTCTAAGGATAACTTACCCGTATTATTCGTTTTATAAACGTGTTCACTATTGGCTACATAAATATAGCCAACCATAGAGTCATGAATATTACAGCCTAGTACAACAACACCTTGTTGATCAAAAATTACAGGCTCTTTAGGTTGGCCTGAATAGAGTTTTAGCTGAAAGGGCTTAGCCTGAGAAAAAGAGTAAACATGATGGCGAATATTATCGCTGTTAGGAAAGTTAACCTGCTGGCCTTTTTGTACCACCAGTAAATCAGGCAAAAACGCTTTATGTACTTGGTCCATTACCGCAACGGGTAACGTAGTGCGCTCTGACTTTGTCGCCTTATAAAGCTCAACGACTGCATCTTTTAGTGGCTGACCATGCTGGTCTTGAATTACTAAATCAATATTTGCACCCAGTACGCCTTGGCTAAAAAATAAAGTAGCGGCGAGTAAATAACCTCTTTTATTAAAAACTTGCTGCACTTGCCTAAACATATCAATACCTAAAAGTTAATCTTAGGTTAAGTTAATTAGAGACCAGCACTAATTGCAAGGAATATAGCCCAGTAACTAAAAATAAAGACTGGGCTTTGTTTATTTTAACACTTTAGTTGTACTATTTTACAATAAGGTCGTAATCAGTATCTAAAATATTAATTACTTCTTGGCGAGGATCTTCTGGAATTACAATCTCTTTGCCAATGATTTTACTGGCAATACCTACATAAGTGTTAGACACCTCAAGCATGACCGATTCTGGTAAAATAAAGTCTTTAGCAAGCTGCTCACGCTCATCCATGCGGTCTTTATTTAACAGCACGTCACTTTCTGGCACAGTAGAAATTAATAACTGGCGGAACCCTTCTTTAGAGTTTTCGATTATTTTACCATCGCGGTAAGCCGCGCCATCCCATATGCGCGAAGAGTCTGGGGTGCCTACTTCATCAATATAAATAAGCTGTTGGTTACCGTCTAAATCCTCTACATAACCAAACTCAAATTTTGTATCTACAAATATTTGATCAAGCTTTGCCAGCTCTTCACTAATTAGCTTAAAGCCCTCAACCAATAGCTTTTCGTATTTAGTCACATCCTCTGCCGATTTAAAATTAAATACATCTAAATTATCAGTGATATTAGCGCGCGTAATATTCACATCATCAACAGGTGGAATATCAGCCACGCCTTCGATAATACCTTTTGTAGAAGGGGTTATTAGTACATTTTCAAGCTTTTGGTTTGCTCTTAAGCTCTCAGGTAAATCTATGCCACAAAAGTTGCGAACCCCTTTACTGTAATCACGCCACATGCTGCCGGTTATATATTGGCGCGCAATCGCTTCTACTTTTACGGTGCTTGCTTTGCGCACAATCCATACATAAGGATGTGGAATATCAACAATGTGGTTACCCGCAAGGCCAGCTTTATCAAATAACTTAAACCAATGAGATGCAACAGAGTTAAGCGCAATACCTTTTCCCGGCACGCCGTTTAAGCCATTTTCGCCTTGCCAAATACAATCAAAAGCAGAAATACGGTCTGAAATAACCATAATTGCCAGCTCAGTTCCTTGCGGAACTTTATAGTTTTTTTCTTTAATGAGGCGTGCGCTGTCTTCATCTGTTAGCCAATAAACCGAACGAACTTTACCGCTGTGTACGGCACCTTTAGTGCGAATGGGTAAGTCATCGTTTACGTCTAAAACTTTATAGCTAGTCATGCTATCTCCGGGGTTAGGGATGCTCATAGAGCAAAGTATGGTATGGGGTTATAAGCGCTATATAATAAATCAGCCTACCCTAAAGCTCAATCAGCACTGAAAACTAAATAACCTGAATCTGGTTAAGTGACTTACTAGGGCGTGTTGTAATATGCTGATATTTAAATTTACTTTCTCTAGCCAAAGATTTTCAATGAAAGCAAGGCGAATTTACGCGTCAATAGCTGGCCTATTGCAAGTAAACTCAACGCAGTTAGCGCTGAAAATAGCTGCTAGAAATAGGTTTATTACCCAGAGCTCAGGTTAAATAACCACGCAATATTTATATGGCTGTAATAATGCGGTAAACTTAGCGTGCTAACTAGAGGAGTAACGCTTGGACTACCTAACTGCGACCGCAAATAAAAAATACCTAATGTATATTTCGCAAAATTATTCATACGCTATTTTAAGGCCGCTTCAGGCGCAAATTTTAGCCCATGGTGGAGAAGTTCGGTGGTTTTTAGCGGGTAATGAAGTAAACCCCGACTTTTTAGATGATGATGAGCAGCAACTTCACTCTATAAAAGATGTACATACTTGGAAACCCGACGCAACTTTCGCCCCAGCTAACCTAATACCTACATTCATCCCTGGGATAAAAGTAGCTGTATTTCATGGTTTTGATGCTCATAAAAGAGATACAAATGGTGAAAAAGGGCATTTTGCAATCAGAGGATGCTTTGACCTGTATTGTACGCAAGGTCCAAATACCACCAGGCGGTTTGCAAAATCAGCCATAAAGCATGGCCACTTCAAAGTAGCTGAAACTGGCTGGCCAACTCTAGATCCCTTATTTACAGCACAAGCTGACAACCCATATGCAAGCAATGATGCACGCCCGACATTACTTATTTGTTCCACTTTTTCACATAGGCTCACACTTGCACCTAGGCTTTATGAGCAAATTAAGCACTTTAGTAAGCAAGGGAAATGGCGAATATTGGTGCAATTTCATCCTAAAATGCCACAGGAGTGGGTAGATAAATACAAAGCCTTAAGTAATGAAAACTTAACTTTTGTAGAAACCGACAATGTACTGCCTTTACTTAAAGCTGCAGATGTTATGCTGTGCGACACCTCTTCTGTCTTGCAAATGTTCTTATTACAAAATAAACCGGTAGTAACGTATAGAACGAGGCAGCCTTTCCCGCATTTATTAGATGTTACGCAAGCTTCAGAAGTAGAAAAAAATATTGATTACGCCCTTACATACCCACAGGAGCTAATGGCAGCAATTAGCAACTACTCTAAAGAGCTTCATCCTTATACCGATGGGCAATCTAGCCTGCGTGTACTTAATGCGACAAATGAATTTTTGCATAGCGATAATAAATTGAAACCTAAACCTCTAAACCTTATTAGGCAATTTAAAATGAGAAAAATGTTAAATTATTGGGGTTGGTAACACCACACTGTATGATTGAGCTCGATAATGTAACCTTTAAATGGCATAAAAGTGATGCCAAGCCTACGCTAAATATCCCAACCCTTAGAATTGATAAAGGCGAGCATATTTTTTTACATGGTCCCAGCGGCGCCGGTAAATCAACCCTGCTTGCGCTACTGGCAGGTATAAACACACCAAGTAGTGGCAACATACGTATTTTAAATCGTGATTTAAATACACTTAGCAATACGCAAAGAGATGTATTTAGAGCGGAGAATATTGGCTATATTTTTCAAAACTTTAATTTATTACCGTATTTAACACCCATTGAGAATGTCACGCTTGGCTGTGAATTTTCAAAAAGCAGAAAACAAAAAGCATTACAGCAAACAACAGAGCCCAAGCCAAGCTTACAAAAAGAAGCGATACGCTTATTAACAGCATTAGGCTTAAGTGAGTCTTATCATAGTAAAGATGTTGCCTCGCTCAGTATTGGTCAGCAACAACGGGTTGCCGCCGCTCGCGCATTTATTGGCAGCCCAGAGCTTATAATTGCTGATGAGCCTACCTCGGCACTCGATACCGCAAATAGAGAAAGCTTTATAAAGCTGTTATTCGAACAGGCTAAGCGCGCCAACAGTACGTTAGTTTTTGTAAGCCATGACGAAACATTAAAACCGCTATTTAATCGTGCAATTAGCCTAGTTAGCTTGCAGGAGCAGTTATGATCCTGACTAAGTTAGCTTATAAAAGTTTGCTAAATCGCCGAGCAAGTGTACTGCTCACATTGTTTACCATTGCTATTAGCGTGATGCTTTTACTAAGTATTGAGCGAATTCGCGTGGATGCAAAAACCAGTTTTAGTAATACCATCTCTGGGACAGACCTAATTGTAGGTGCCCGCACCGGCGATATTCAATTACTGCTTTCCTCTGTATTTAGAATAGGTTACGCAAATAATGGGGTAAGCTGGCAAAGTTATCAGTACATCGCAGCTCAACGTGGTGTTAAATGGAGCATTCCTATTAGTTTAGGCGACAGCCACAAAGGCCAAACTGTACTAGGTACAAGCCGTGATTACTTTACCCACTATCGCTTTGGTAAAAAACAAACGTTAAGTTTTCAACAAGGCCACGCGTTTGAGCATTTAAACCAGGTGGTACTTGGCAGCGATGTAGCGAGCCGTTTAGGGTATACACTAGGTGATAACGTAGTAATCTCACACGGGATGGGTAATACGAGCTTTCATCATCATAAAGACAACCCGTTTACTGTTATCGGTATTTTAAACGCCACTGGCACGCCAGTAGATAAAACCTTACACATACCTCTAGCAGCTATTGATTTAATACATGGTGGTTCACACTCTGCGAATGATGAGCACGATGAGCACGATGAGCACGATGAGCACGATGAGCACGATGAGCACGATGAGCACGATGAGCACGATGAGCACGATGAGCACGATGAGCACGATGAGCACGATGAGCACGATGAGCACGATGAGCACGATGAGCACGATGAGCATAACAACCTAATCGGTGAGCCAAGTCAAATTACTGCGTTTTTAATGGGCTTCGACTCGCCTTTATACACATTGCAAATTAGGCGTAATATCAACCAATACAAAAAAGAGCCACTTCTGGCCATTATGCCCACAGTTACTCTAAAAGAGCTGTGGCAAATGCTCGCCATTGTCGAAAAAGTACTCTTACTGTTTTCAGGCGTTGTTATATTAGTCAGTTTATTGGGTATGTTGACCACACTACTGGCCAATTTAAATCAACGCCGAAGAGAACTTGCTATATTGCGCTCAGTCGGCGCACGGCCATGGCAGCTATTTACACTAATAAGCATGGAATCGTTATTTACAACATTATTAGGCTGCCTAGTTGGCTGTGGTTTGTATTGTGGCGTTATGCTTATCAGTAGCAGCTATTTGCAAAGCCATGCAGGCATAAGCGTTAATATTGCCATGCTCTCTTACTATGAACTCACTTTAATAGGCGTTATTATGGCCGCTGGGTTTATAATTGGCTTAATACCAGCTACCCGCGCTTACTTTTATTCGCTTAGCGATGGTATGAGTATAAAAACTTAACTTTAGGAATTTCATGATACTTTTTAAATCCGCGCTTTATTACTGCACGCTAGTAAGCTGCCTACTTATTAGCTTTGTCAGTAGTGCAAACCCGCCGAAAGAAATTTTTTGGGAAGACTTAATCCCGCAAGGGCATGTACAAATAGATACCCAAGCACAGGCTAACCACGAAGGCAGTGAGCAAAACTGGGTGCAACCAGAGCTAGATGCTCCTGTGGTTGAAGCATTAAATGGCCAATCAGTGAGCTTACCGGGGTTTGTTGTCCCACTTGAGGGCGACAGTGAAGTTATTACTGAGTTTTTGCTTGTGCCATACTTTGGCGCGTGTATTCACGTACCGCCCCCGCCGCCAAATCAAATCGTTCATGTAACAGTAAAAGGCGGCGTACCCATAGAGAGCCTGTATGATGCGATTGTAGTTACCGGCGTTATCAGTACCGAAACCTGGTCTGGTGAAATAGCCCAAGTGGGCTATAAGATGAAAGCCGTCGGTGTGGCACCGTTTGAGCTATAACACGGCTATTTTTGGCAGTGCTTACAAAACACCGTACTGCGCTGCCCTAGCCTAATTTCTTCAAGTGGCGTTTTACACGTTACGCACGGCTCCCCTTTTCGCCCGTACACTAACAACTGCTGTGCAAAATAACCTGGTTTGCCATCACTTTGGGCAAAGTCTTTAAGGGTTGTACCGCCTTGTGTTATTGCCGCTGCTAGAGTGTCTTTAATAATAGGGATCAGGGTTTGATATCGCTTTAGCGATACTTTGCCTGCTTCGCGTCTTGGGTGTATTCCCGCCTTAAATAACGACTCATTGGCATAAATATTACCTACGCCCACTACCACCGCGTTATCCATGATAAATTGCTTCACGGGGACTTTTTTATTTCGCGACTGCTCGTATACACGCTTTGCAAAAAAATCATCCGTAAGCGGCTCAGGGCCAAGTTTTGAAAGTAACTTATGAACATCCCCCGGTGCTTGCCATAAACAGCAACCAAACCGGCGTGGGTCGTTTAATCGCAGTGCCTTGTCATTACTAAGAACAAACTCAACATGATCATGCTTTTTAAGCGGCTCGCGTTTATCCACAACGCGCAAATTACCCGACATTCCCAAATGTAAAATAGCACTCCCTAATTCGCAGTGCAGCAATAAATACTTTGCACGGCGCTCAATTCGCTCTACCCTCTGCCCTTCTAACTGATAAACATCATCAGGCACAGGCCATCGCATGCTGGCATTATAAATATTTACCTTCGTCACCACCTGGTTTTCTACATGCGGGGTGATCCCCAGTCTACTTACTTCTACCTCTGGTAATTCAGGCATTAATGCAACTCACTTTTTGAAAAATCAACACTTGGAAATAACTGCTTTGCAGTCGCTAAATCAAGCCCCATCAGGCGCTGGCTATTTTTTTCCAACAAATAATACTTACCGTTACCTTTGTACAGTAAATAAACCCAAGGTAAGCGCTCACCAGCCAACTCAAAGGTGGCCACGTACAATGGTGAGTTTGGATTAAATACAACAGACTCATTTACCTGCATCAACGCAGCCGTTTGCCAATGGTTAATTAGCTCAGCTAATTGCTGCTGTGACGCATCCCACCTCACTGGCGTATTTTCTTTTAATGCGGTTGTACGCCAACTTGTACCAATACGTTCAATTTTCTGATCAACAAAGCTCAGTGTTAGCACAAAACTTTGTAATGGCAGTACCGGTTGTAATGTAGGCTCGTCTTCGCCCCCTAAAAACTGTTTATGCCAGCCATTTAAAAAGAAGATCATAATCAACATCGAAAAAATAATAACGTTGTTCCAACCTTTGCGGCCCAGTCGCATATTTATACACCCAGTAAATTCAAGATTTTAAAGTGTAACTAAAACTTAATTGCACTGTCTATATGTTAAAGGCCACAGACTTTGGTAGAATATCGGCAAATTTAAAGGAGTTCCGTCAATGTCTATGTATGTAGTGGGCCATAAAATCCCAGATTCAGATTCTATTTGTGGTGCAATTGCACTTGCTTATTTAAAAAACCAAATCGATGAGCCAGCAATTCCAACACGCCTTGGTGAAGTGTCACCAGAAACTCAATTTATCCTAGATAAATTTGGCTTCGAAGCACCTGAGCTTAAATTAAGCTACGCTGGCGAAGATGTATATATTGTTGACCACACAGAAAAAACACAAGCACCTGATGATATCGACCAAGCACGTGTTGTTGGCGTAGTCGATCACCATAAACTAGGCGATTTAACGTCATCTACACCGCTTGAGTGTTGGATCCGTCCGGTAGGCTGTTCAAATACCATTATTAAAATGATGTATGACTTCTACAACGTAGAAATCCCTAAAGATATTGCTGGCATCATGCTATGTGCAATTTTAAGCGATACCGTTATTTTTAAATCGCCAACCTGTACAACGGCTGATATTAAATGTGTAGAAGCACTAGCAGAAATTGCCGGCATTGAAGACTTTAAAGAACTAGGCATGGACATGTTCCGTGTTAAGTCAGCTGTTGAAGACACCCCTGTACGTGACTTAGTAATGCGTGACTTCAAAGACTTCAACATGAACGGTCACCTAGTGGGCATTGGCCAGCTAGAGGTTATTGACCTTGCAGTGTTTGACGAAATTAAAGCAGACTTAGAAGCCGATATTGCTAAGCTAAAAATTGAAGGCAACCGCCACTCAGTATTTTTACTGCTTACCGACATCATGAAAGAAGGCTCACAAATGCTGATCGCTTCAGATGATGCAAACCTTGTAGAGCAAGCTTACGGTGAAAAGCCGAGCGAAGATAAAGTATGGCTAGATGGCGTATTAAGCCGTAAAAAGCAAGTAGTACCACCACTACAAGACGTGTTTGCCAAGCTGTAAGCTGTAAGCTGTAAGCTGTAAGCTGTAAGCTGTAAGCTGTAAGCTGTAAGCTGTAAAAATAATGACCTTGTGGGTTTTACCTGCAAGGTTTTTTTATGCCTAAATTATATCTGTTGATTTAATAAAATATTTTAGGGGCTGTTTAATATTGATAAGTGCTAAAAACAAAAAACCCAGCATAAGCTGGGTTTTTACAATTCTGAAAGAAAACTAAATTACTTGATTTTAGCTTCTTTGAAAATCACATGTTTACGAGCCTTAGGATCGAACTTTTTGATTTCCATCTTTTCAGGCATGTTACGCTTGTTTTTGTCGGTAGTGTAGAAAAAACCAGTACCAGCAGTTGAAACTAAACGGATTTTATCGCGCATGATTCAGTTCCTTAAACTTTTTCGCCGCGAGCACGGATATCTGTAAGTACCGCGTCGATGCCTTTTTTATCGATAATACGCATACCTTTAGTAGTAGTGCGTAGTGTTACAAAACGTTTTTCACTTTCAACCCAAAAACGGTGTGTTTGTAGGTTAGGTAGGAAACGACGTCTAGTCGCGTTTCTCGCGTGTGAACGGTGATTACCAACCGTTGGACGCTTACCTGTAACTTGACATACTTTAGACATGTCTATATATCTCCAATAACTTCGCTCGAGCTTAATTTAACCTAAGGCCATGTATTTGTGCCCTAGATAAATCGAAGGGCGCTCTTTATACAGCTTTTACAGGCAAAGATCAAATACTGATCTATCCAACCAGCTCATATGTAAATTTGATAGCGGCTAATTATAAAGATCGAATGCCCTTAGGGAAAGTAAAAACTGCATTTAAATTAAACTAATTTGCTAAAACCGTCCAAACCGCTCATTTTTAACACACTTATTCATCAAGCAACCTTAAATCAAGCCTCGCTGTGCAAAAGAAACACACGTTTCTCCTCCTACAATGATGTGATCAAGCACATTTATGTCTACTAATTGCAGTGCTTGTTGTAATTTATTAGTGATAAGTTTATCTGCTTGGCTTGGTTCAGCAATCCCGCTTGGGTGATTGTGTGCCAAAATAATGGCCGCAGCATTATTTTTTAAGGCCGCTTTTAGAACTTCTCTGGGGTAAACGCTGGCTGAGTTTATCGTGCCATAAAACAAAATTTCGTCTTTTACTAAACGGTTTTGGCTATCGAGATAAAGCACCATAAACACTTCTTGCTGTAGCCCACGCATTTGCAGCGTTAAATATTCATACACCGCATTTGGCGAATTAAACACCGCATCGCGCTGGCAACGCTCCTGCATGTAACGCTGGCTCAGCTCAAGCACCGCTTGCAATTGCACATATTTTGCCATCCCTAACCCTTTTTGTGCGCAAAACTCATCTTGGCTGGCGTTAAATAAATTATGCAATGTTTTGTTTTCGTTAAGCAGGTGCTGTGCAAGCTCAATCACATTCATACCGGGTAAGCCCGTACGCAAAAATATCGCTAATAACTCAGCATCGGTCAATGCTTTAGGGCCTTTTGCAATGAGTTTTTCGCGTGGGCGAAGTGAGTTAGGTAACGATGTTAATTGCATTATTCATCCTTGATGATTAAAAAACAGTCTTATAACTGTAATGCAATTTTTAAAATTAGCCTGATTATTTAATCCTAAAAACTTAGCTCAAAGCACAAAGATTTGTTATTTTAGCCTGCATATACACTCAAGCAAAAAACACTCATGACTAACTTAACAAACAGAAAAATCGTACTTGGCATCACCGGCGGCATTGCGGCCTATAAATGTGCCGAGCTCGTTAGGCGCTTAAAAGAGGCAGGTTGCGAAGTAAAAGTAGTTATGAGCGAGTCAGCTAAACATTTTATAACCCCATTAACCATGCAAGCGGTGAGTAGTGAAATGGTGTCTGATTCATTACTTGACCCCTCAGCAGAGGCTGCAATGGGCCACATAGAATTTGCCAAATGGGCTGATTTAATTTTAGTCGCGCCTGCAACGAGTAATACCATTGCCAAAATGGCCGCAGGCATAGCCGATGATTTACTTACCACACTATTACTGGCAACCCCTGCTAAAGTGGCAATAGCCCCAGCAATGAACCAGCAAATGTATGCACACCCTGCAACACAAGCAAATTTAGCCACTTTAAAAGCACGTGACGTACTTATTTGGGGCCCAGGCAAAGGCGAGCAAGCCTGTGGCGATGTAGGAGCTGGGCGCATGCTAGAGCCGCATGAGCTTGTGGCTTTGTGCACTGCTACAGAGCAGCCGCAATTATTAGCAGGTAAAACCATTACAATTACGGCAGGGCCAACCCGCGAGCCGCTTGACCCTGTACGTTTTATCTCTAATCACAGCTCAGGAAAAATGGGCTTTTCCCTGGCTGAGGCCGCTTTAAAGCTTGGTGCTCATGTCAATTTAATTTCAGGGCCTGTCACTATCAAAGCCCCTGTTGGCGTTAATTTAATAAACATTGAAAGCGCTGAGCAGCTATTAAATGAGTCATTAACCTATGCCCCACTCTCTGATGCTTTTATTGGCTGTGCAGCCGTAGCCGATTATAGAGCGGCGAATGTAGCGACTCAAAAAATGAAAAAACAAGGCGATGAGCTTACCCTCACCCTTGTTAAAAACCCCGATGTAATAGCCGCCGTGGCAAACTTAACGCAAAACCGCCCTTACACTGTGGGTTTTGCTGCTGAAACGCAAAATGTGGAGAGCTATGCAAAGGGTAAACTTAAAAATAAAAATCTCGATATGATCTGCGCTAACGATGTATCGCAAAGTGGTTTAGGGTTTAATTCCGATCACAATGCTTTAACACTTTACTGGCAAAATGAGCAGTTAGCACTGGCGGTAAATAGTAAAACACGCATTGCTCTTGAGGTAATTAAACAACTTGCCAAGCAACTATAAAGTGCTGGAAACAAACTGAATAAAACATTAACATAAGCCACTCATTTGAACAAAAAATGATTAGCAGCTAAAAATAACAAATAAAAAAGGAAGGTTCATGCCTGCGACAAAAAGAAGTAATCGCAAAGAGCAAATACTGCAAGCCCTCGCGCAAATGTTAGAAACCAGCCCAGGACAACGGATTACAACTGCAAAGCTTGCTGCTGAAGTGGGCGTGTCTGAAGCTGCGCTTTACCGTCACTTTCCAAGTAAAGCACGTATGTTTGAAGGCCTAATAGAGTTTATCGAAGACACGCTTTTATCGCGCATTAACCTTATTTTAGAAAACGAAAAAGAAAGCCAAACACGCGTTTATAATATTTTGTTGTTGCTACTAACGTTTGCAGAAAAAAACCCAGGTATTACACGCATACTTACCGGCGACGCCCTACAAGGCGAGCAAGAGCGTTTACGCGAACGTGTACAAGGGCTATTTGAAAAGCTAGAAACGCAATTTAAACAAGTACTGCGCGAGCGAAAACTTCGTGAAGGTAAAACCTTTCAAAGCGATGAACTAACCCTTGCTAACTTTTTACTAGCCTATGTTGAAGGTAAAATGAACCAGTTTGTGCGCAGCGACTTTAAAGTAAAACCAAGTTCGCAATTTGAAAAACAATGGCCAGAACTACAAAAAATTTGGTTATAACCTTACTTTATTATTTTACCGTTAGCGCTAGTTAATCGCGCTAACGCTTACCCTTTCGTCCCTTTTCTTATACCGCTTATCTGATCCGCTCGAAATATAAACCAAACTCGCTACAATACTTATTACATTAAAAGTACTGTGAAAAACGAGAATCAATAATGAAAACAACGCTCACCTTTTTAAGCTCAGCACTGCTTGCAAGCTTAGCGAGCCCGGCTGCTTGGGCTCAAAAGCCTTTAGAATTTAAAGACGTATTCGATTTTAAGTACGCAAAAAACACCCAACTTTCAGATGATGGTAAAATCCTCAGCTTTAGCGCTAAACCCTACCGTGGCAATGCAAATGGGCAAGTTTATGACTTAACAACAAATACCCTTATTAGCACCGTGGAGCGCGGCACCAAGCCCGTTATTAACAAAGCGGCTAATTGGGTGGCATTTACACAAGTACCCACCCTGCTTGAGCAAGAGACCAGCGAGAAAAAGTCATCACTTAAAAACAACCTCATTTTAGTCAATACCCAAACCGGCGAAAAACAGCAATTTGCTGACGTAAAAGACTATGTTTTAGGTAACAATGGCCAGTGGCTTGCTTATCGAGTTGATAAAAAAGCAGAAAAAGACACACCTGCTGAAGATAACAGCGAAGAAAAAAGCGCTATCACACCAGATAAAAAAGATAAAAGCTTTGAGCTAGTAATAATAAACTTAAAAAACAGCACCACCCACAGCTTAAATAATGTATTTAGTTATGCGCTAAGCCCAAGTGGCGCTCAGCTACTTGCCAGCCAAAGCTTTAGCGATGGCAACAACAATCAGCTTGTACTGCTTGAGCTTAATAATAACTTTGCGCAAAGCGTATTAATTGATGAGCCAGGCGTGGTTGCACAATCAATTAGTTGGCACCCTGATAAAGAAATAGCCGCATTTAACCTCGGTAACTACGTAAACGATGATGAGCGTCGCAGGCAATACTCTCTAAAGCTTTGGCAAAATAACACCCTTAGCACTATCGACTCCCCTAATAAAGAATGGGTTATAGGTAAAACAGCATCGATTAGCTGGTCTGAAAATGGCGAGCGCTTATATTTTGAAAACCACCCCAAACTGGCCGCTAAAATAAAAGCAAAAGAGTACACCGACGAAGCATCACTGTACGACTTTGACACGATTCGTGAACATAAAGCGCTAAACGTGTGGCACAACAACGATGCCCAAATAAAACCACGAGAAGAACAACAGTGGAACAAGGTTAATAAAAACCGCCATTACAGCGCTGTTTTTCATTTAAAAAGCCAAAAAGCAGTACAACTAAGCAATGAAAAAGTCAGCGATTTAGCGCTTAATACAAACCGTAACCAAAGTGTATTAGGCTATTCTAACCAAGCCCACCTAGAAAAAATTATGTACGGTGGCTTTTTTGCCGACTACTACAGCATAAACATTAATACCGGTGAGCAAACTCCCATTATTAAAAACTCACCGTTTACACCAAGCCTTGCACCTAATGGGCGCTACGCAGCCTACTTTGCACAAAGCCAAGTACAACTTAAAGATTTAAAAACCAACAAAGTTACCGCTCTTAGCAAAGCTATTAATGCCACGTTTGCCGATGACAAACACGACTATCCATCACCGCAACCTGGCTATGGGTTTGCCGGTTGGTTAAATAACAGCAGCCAAGTATTGGTTTATAGCAAATACGATATTTGGGCGTTTGATGTCAACACTCAACGCGCTGAGCGTTTAACTAATGGTAAACCAAGCAATACGCAATATCGCGTTATTAAGCTTGATAAAAACCACGTAGGCTTTGCCCAAAACGATACATTGCTTGTATCAGCCGTTAACTTACAATCAAAGCAACGTGAAGTAGCCAAGCTTGATTTAGCCTCACAAACGGTTACTAATGTACTGAGTGGCAAAAAACGTATTGATGTAGTTAAAAAGGCAAAACATGCCGATAAATACCTCTTTACCGAGCAAACTTATCATCAGTTTCCTGATTACTACCAAAGCGACTTTAGCTTTACAGCACCTAAAAAAGTCACCAACTTAAATCCACAAATGGCGGATTTTGCCTGGGGCGAAAAGCCAGAGCTAATTAGCTACAAAGGCTTTGATGGCGAAGACCTACAAGGGGTATTAATTAAACCTGCAGGCTACAAAAAAGGCGATAAAGTGCCCGTTGTTGTGTATTTTTACCGCTACATGAGCCAGCGCATGTATGACTTTCCTAAAATGGAGCTAAATCATCGTCCTAACTTCCCTATGTTTACCTCAAATGGTTATGCAATCTTTTTACCTGATATTCGCTTTGAAATAGGCCACCCGGGTAAATCGTCAACGCAAACCATGATAAACGCTACCCAAAAATTAATAGATTTAGGTATAGCCGACCCAGATAAAATAGGCCTACAAGGGCATTCATGGGCAGGTTATCAAAGTGCGTTTATGATCACCCAAACAGATATGTTTAAAGCGGTTGTATCGGGCGCGCCGGTATCAAACATGACCAGTGCATACAGCGGCATACGTTTAAAGTCGGGTCTTGCGCGTCAATTTCAGTACGAAACAGGGCAAAGCCGCATAGGTAAAAATTTATTTGAAGCACCCGAGCTATACATCGAAAACTCACCAGTGTTTTTTGCCGATAAAGTAAATACCCCTATTTTAATTATGTTTGGGGATAAAGACGACGCAGTGCCTTGGCACGAAGGCGTGCAATATTACTTAGCCCTGCGCCGTGCGGGTAAAGACGCCACCTTTTTACAATACGAAGGTGAACCACATCATTTGAAAAAGTTTCCTAATCAGGTCGATTTTTCAGTGCGTATGATGCAGTACTTTGACCATTACTTAAAAGGCAAGCCAGCCGCTAAGTGGATGACAGAAGGTGAACCGTTCGTTGAAGAGTAAAACCCATTCGCAATAACACTTAGTTAAGAATTTGGTTTAAATACTAAAAAGCCGATATTGTATAAATCAATATCGGCTTTTTGTTTTAAAATTTCTATTATTAAGCTACAAACACAGCTCTCTAAATGGCAAAGTGGCTGCACCAATGGAGACCGGAAAATTATTAATGTTTGAGACCACCAGCTTGGGCATTGGGCGTTTAGCACCGCGTCTAAATTGTGCGTAAACCTCAGTACGCGCTATTACTTTTTCGGCCAGCTCTTTAGGTATATGGCCGCCAATAATAATCGCTTCTGCATCTAATAGCGCCGAGCAACAGGTTGCTACTAAATCAAACGAATCTTGAACTTTAAATAGCCACTCTTCAACGCCTGGCCATTCGGGGTCAAAGTTATCGTGAAGGTCATAAATTGAATCAACTGCTACACCATTTTTTTTCAAAATGCGCTTTAGTAACTCTAAATTGGGATGAGCGTATAACTTTGGCGGTAACATATCGCCAAGCTCGCCAGCATTACCGTAAGTACCACGCAATACATCGCCGTTATTTACGATTCCGCCTCCAAATGCCGCCGAGACAAACATATAAACAAAGTTTTTATACTCGCGGCCTATACCTGCAACTCCTTCGCCAGCGGCGGCGCCTGTGGCGTCATTCACCACCCACGTAGGGAGTTGAAAATGCTTAGAGACAATATCGATAATATCAACCTGCGACCACTCCTCTAGCATATGGTGGGTATTCATTTTCCCGTCCATAGAACTAAAAAAGCCCGATATACCCACGCCCATTCCCAGCACTTTTTCGCTCGCAATGTTATGCTTTGCGCTTATATCGTCCACCAGCTTTTGCGCACTTTTAAGTACGTTATTAATACTCATGTCTGACATAAGCTGCATATGGGTGTAAATAACTTTGCCGGTAAAATCCATGACCGCTACAGAAATAGCATCAAGCAAAATAGCTAAGCCAAAGGTAAAGCCGTATTCGGGGTTAAGCGCAATACCAAACCCAGGCTTACCCTTTTTATTAGGGATAAGCGTATCGGTTTGCATTATTACGCCATGCTGAGTTAACGATTTAAGTAAACGCGAGACAGTTTGCTGCGGAATTCGGGTGGCGCTCACAATATGGCTTTGTGTTACGCATTGCTCCCAAAACACCACTTTAATAATATCACGTTCAATGTCTTGAAAAAGTTTGTCGCCTTTTCCAAGCTCAAATCCTGAGCGTAATAAGTTACTGTTATTTAGCGAAAACATAGCTATTAACCCTAATAAAATTGGAGCACAAGGTTACGTTAAACCACTTTAAAGAACAAGTAGGCGAGCGCGCCTACTCAATCACTATCACTCTAAAATCGTTAACGTTAGTATTGGTTGGTCCAGTAATAATTAAATCATCAATGGCTTTAAAAAACTGATGGCTATTATGGCCTTCTAACTGAGCGTGTAAGTTTTCGCCAGCATCAAGTGCGCGCGCAATCGTGCTGCTATCTATATACGCACCGGCAACGTCTTTACTGCCATCTACACCATCGGTATCACAGGCTATGGCATAAATGCCCGCCTCGGCGTTAAGCGCCTCTGCCAATGCCATTAAGTACTCTTGATTAGGGCCGCCATCACCATAAACATCGGCTACTGTTACTGTAAGCTCACCACCAGAGAACAACATAACGCGCTTACCTTGCGCTTTTTGCTCAAGGGCAATTTTAGCATGTGCGCGGGCAACCTCTTTTGCCTCACCTTGAATGTCGTACCCAAGTACTTGCGTATCCCAGCCTTGGTGCTGCGCTACATCAATAGCACTGTCAATCGCGAGCTGGGCATTAGCCACAATAAAGTGTTTGCCTTGGGTATCAGCCGCGCGTGGTTGCTCAGGCTTTAATAAATGCGCTTCAATTTCGTTAATAACCGGCCAGTTGTACTTTTGTAAAATAGCCAGCGCATCGGCTTTAGTGCTGTTATCGCTAATTGTGGGGCCTGATGCAATATCACTTGGCTTATCCCCTACTACATCCGAAATAATCAGCGTGACATAATCCGACTTAGCCGCTTGTGCTAACTTACCGCCTTTAACAAGCGAGAGCTGTTTGCGCACAACGTTAATTTCATCAACGCTTGCACCACTTTTAAGTAAAAACTGATTAAGCGCCTGCTTTTGCTCAAACGGCACATCATCTACCGGCAAACACATAAGCGACGAGCCGCCACCCGATATAATAAACAAAATAGGAATATCGACCGGATTATTTTTTACAAGCGCCAATAACTCTTTACCTGCTGCTAAGCTGTTATCATCTGGCGTTGGGTGATTAGCACTAAGCACTTTAATGCGCCCAGTATCGCCGGCACTTTCGTAACCGTAACGTGTCACTACCGCACCAAAGCATTTATCACCATAAAAACGGTTAACCTCTGCAGCCATTTCGGCGGCGGCCTTACCGGCGCCCACCACGCATAAGCCATTACTGGCATCTATATTTTCCAAGTACTTGCTCATACACGCACTGGGTTTACAGGCATTTACCGCCGTGGTAAATAAATCGATTAAAAATGACTTTTTAGAATCCATGGGTTAACGCTCACGAAAAAATTGATGGAATAGCAAGGCAAATTAATACCATCACAACAAACATGCTAAGCAGTATAACGATATCTTTACCGGTTAAAATTGAGTTTGAGATAGTCTCAGCGTTTTGCGCTTTAGCAACCTCGTTTACTTCGCGTGGAATCGCAATGCTTGTCGTAAGGGTAATCACGGCAGTGGCCACAAAGCCAATAAAGTTCCACCAAAACCAAAATACGTCTGGCGCAAATACCGACACCAACAAGTTAATTAACACACCACTAATTAAGCCTATGTTTGCATGCAGCGCAGCACTGCGCTTACTAACTACGGCAATTAAAAATACCGCCAGTATTGGGCCATAAAATAACGAGCCTACTTTGTTAATGGCTTCAATAATAGTAGGTGCTATATCCCCAGCATAAAGCGATAAAATTAACGTAATTGCACCCCAAATAAGCCCTAAGTATTTAGCCAATTTTAAGTAGGTTGGTTGGTCTAGCTCTTTATTTGAAATACGGCTGTAGTCTTCAATACTTACCGCCGAAAGCGAGTTAATAGCAGAGCTAAGTGATGACATAGCCGCAGATAAAATAGCCACCACTAATAAACCAATTAAGCCATGTGGTAAGTAATCTAAAATAAAGATTGGCATCATCCAATCTGGGTTATCGGCTGGAATTTTGGCTAAAAACTCAGGGTTACTCATAGCCAGTGTGCCTACAATTAAGCCCGACACACAATATAAAATAGTAATAGGAAAACGCACTACGCCGTTGGCTAAAATCATGTAGCGTAAGTTTTTAGGATCTTTTGCACTAAGTGCACGTTGCGCTTGTGTTTGGTCACATCCATAGTAAGAGGCGTAAAGCACCACACCACCAAAAATCATAGGTAAAAAACCAAAGCCATCGCCACTAAATCCAAACGAATCAAATTTTATGGCTTCTAATCGGCTCGAATCAACATTAGCAATAAAGGTATCAACCCCACCTAAGTGATAAAGTCCAAAGCCAATACAAGCAATAGTACCTAGTACAATGATGATCATTTGAATTGCATCACCATACACCACGGCTTTCATACCGCCTTGCAGTGAATATAACACCGTGATCACGCCGGTAAGCACAATGGCTTGCCATGCTTCTATGCCCATGGTGCCTTGGAGAATAAGCGATACCGCATAAATCATAATGCCGGTGGCAAATGCGCGGCTAAACTGAAACACCACACTAATAAGCACACGGGTAGAACGACCAAA
This sequence comes from Pseudoalteromonas sp. R86517, assembly GCF_042466295.1. NCBI lineage: Bacteria > Pseudomonadati > Pseudomonadota > Gammaproteobacteria > Alteromonadales > Pseudoalteromonadaceae > Pseudoalteromonas > Pseudoalteromonas sp. R86517. Next base: position 248,613 of record NZ_JAXHCB010000001.1, on the reverse strand, counting down.
ACGCATTTCTAAGTAATCATAAATACTTACAATGCCGCTTTTATAAAGCTTAGGTAAAATAGTCGCTAAAATTAAAATCATCGCCAGCGGCACACCTAACTCATACGAGAGCCATTGCATACCACCGCCTTCACGCAAACCAACAAATGCAGGAGCCGAAATAAAGCTAATAGCCGAAAGCTGAGTGGCCATTACCGACAAAGCTAAAGGTTTCCACCCTAAGCTTTTGCCTCCTAAAAAGTAATCACTTTTATTGGTTTGTTCGCGTAGCATAAACCCCATTACCAATAAGGCACCAAGGTAAAGAGCAACTATTGAAAAATCTAATATATTCATAATTATTTCGCGTATTCACATTAAGAAAACACAGCGCCTTCTCAAAAATAAAAAACTAAACAGCTATATGCTTACTTCTAAAACAGTCCCTAAAAACAAGCCTATCGCTAACTTAGCTGAAAAATGCATCACAATGCAAAAAGCCTATTAACCCCAAAACAGGTTAATAGGCGTAAAGCATTTATTTAAAAGTCGTATTTGACTCTAAATGTAACGCGTCGTGGGAGAATTGGACGGCCTACAAAGTAAGGATTGTCTGACGTTTGGCTATTACCTAAACGCGGCGAGCCTTCGGTAACACCATCAGAGTCAAACAAATTAAATACCCCTACGCTTAAACGTACGGTTTGCTCTGGGGCGATTTGCCAGTTATAACCCGCATCAAATCTAAACAAGTGGAATGAATCAAGCTCTACAGAGTTTGCATCGTTAGCAAAGTTTTTACCTGTAAAGTTATGATACAAAGCAGCATCCCAATTATCTGTGGTGTAGCTTATAGAAGAGTTAAATAATACTTTTGGTTTACGACGTAACTCGTTACCAATAATAGAAGGGTCTGAGTCAAACTCAGTAAATTCGTGGTCAGTGTAGGTCATGTTGGCATCAACCGCCCACTCGTCGGTAATATCGTAGCGACCCGTAAGCTCCACACCCGTTGCTTTGGTTGATTGCATAACAGGCAGCTCTAATACCCCACCGTTGCCATCGTTAACAAAGTCTACGCTGCGTCTGTCTTTTAAGTCGGTTCTAAATAACGCGATGCTACCGCTAAAGTCGTTATCAAAAAACTTAATACCAAGCTCGCCTTGTTCAACAATTTCGGCTTCGTAGCTGGCAGGCTCACCTAAATCATTAAACTGAATCCCTCTAATTTCTGGGAAGAAAAACCCGCGAGATGCATTCGCGTATACGTTTAAGTTATCGGTTAAGCGGTATAACGCTGCACCCGATACGGCAAATTCAGAGGTGTCTACTTCGCCGTAAGTCATTACACCACTGCCTGTGGTGTTTACCTGTAAATTAGGCGCAAGTGATGGATCATCAGAAATTTGTACAACTTGGCTGCCTTCACGGCTAATTTTGCCGTCAATTTCTTCATAACGAACACCAAAGTCGATAATCCAATCATCGCTTTCCATTTGGTCCGCTACATAAAGCGCACGGCGGGTAGCGCTAATTGTTTGGTTGGTGTAAGAAATACCTGGGCCACTAATACCATTTTGAGTGTACTGAACAACATCACCATCGGCATTGGTGTACGTTAAATCAACCAGTTCTGGGTTATTGTTAAATTCCCCCAAGTAGGTCGTAATAACGTTATCGTCATCGGCTTCACTGTGAGAGAAAAACGTACCTACGGTAATATCGTGGCTAAAATCGCCAACAAAAATACTTTTAACAATATTAAATTCGGCAGAGAAATCCTCTGCTGGGCGGTCTCTATCTAAAATACGGTTAGCAAATAATAAGTCATCGCTTGCCAGTGCCTGCCCCGATGCAGTGTAAGTAAACGCTGCATCGCTTACATCACCTAAGCCACGGTTAGCTAAAAACTCTTCTTGGCTCTCAGGTACATTAATAATACCGTCGCCATCTAAAAATAGATTAAATTCGTGTTGGTACTTTGCGTATTTACTGCGCATGTTAATAGCAAAATCGTTAGCGAGCTCTTTTTCAAACACCACTGAAATAGAGCCACCTTTAGTTACCACACCATCACTAATTGGCGATTCATAACGACCATTGGCAGTATCGTAAGAGAGGTTAGACACATTAGCAGTTTGTAATGACTCCACTTCGCGTCCATCGTTACCAGTTAAGCGTTCGCGGCTGTCGCCATCAAGCGGAATAGGCAGGTAAAACTGTGCTTGGTCATCAATGTATTGGCCATACACAGTAAATGAGCCAGAGCCGTCATCAAATTCTTTACGAATATTACCGCGCAGCTGAGTGCCTTTAGTCTCAAGCCCTGTATCTAACGGGCCTTCATCGTAACGGTAAAAGCCTGACAGCGCATAATAAAGGCCATCTTCGTTTAGCGGCCCGCTTGTAGCAAAATCTAAACGGGTACGGCCCTGATCAGAAAGCTCCATTTGCACAGTACTTTGCGGATCATCGCTGCCCGTTTTAGAAATATAGTTAATAATACCCGCTACAGAACCTTGACCAAATAAGTTAGACACACCGCCACGCACAAACTCTACACGCTCAATACCTAAGTCGTTTCGGTAGTACACATCAAACGCCGATGAGTTTAAGCCAAAAACACTCAAACTAGGTGAACCGTCGTACGACAGTGGCGTAAACTGAAACTGACCCGATGAAGGTAAGCCTCTTACTTGTAGGTTTGTTCCAACCTCACCACCGCCCCCTTCTACTTTAATACCAGGGATATAACGTAATACATCTGCTTGGCTACTTGATGAAAGCTTTATTAACTCATCTTCGCTAATAGAGGTTACTGACTGTGGGGTATCTGAAATAACGCGTCCTTTGCTGGTACCAGAGACGATAATACGTTCAACGTTATTTTCTTTTTTTGCTGTATCTGGCGCAGTCTCTTCTGCGGCAAACGCGCCTTGTGTGAGGCATAAAGATACAATAGAGGCGATCGTAGTTTTATTCACGGGTATTCTCCAATTGTGCTAGTTGTCTGTGTAATTACTCAGAGTGTGGCTAAGTAAGTGCGAAATAATCAAGTATACATGTTAGTTTTTTGTTACTTCGAACAGGATTTAAGCACAGAAAAAAAACATTTACAACCCATAATGAGTGCTTTAATATTATCCAAATCGAAAATAACACACAAAGAGCACCCAATATGACTACTACAATCAACGGTAAACTTGATGCAGCCACAGCGGCATCGCTTACAGAACTTGCTACTAAAACACTTATAGCAAACGATTTAGGTGGCTATACCGTCCCTACGCATGGCCTTTACCCGTTTCAGTGGAACTGGGATTCAGCGATTACAGCCCTAGGGTGGATGAAGTCTGACGAGAGCCGTGCGTGGCAAGAAATTGATGTGTTATTTTCAGGCCAGTGGGATGATGGCATGGTGCCACATATCTTATTTCATAAGGATTCAACTACCTACTTCCCTGGTCCAGATGTGTGGGGCTCTGATAAAAAAATTAAAAGTACGTCTATTTCGCAGCCACCCGTTGTGGCAACAGTAATGAAAGAAATGCTTGCCAGCGCACAAGATAAAACCCTTGCAGAGCAAAAAGTTAAAGCATTATTTTCTCAAGTTGTTGATTACCATTTATGGTGGTACAACGACCGCGATCCTGAAAACACAGGCTTAGTGGTCACTTATCATCCGTGGGAATCGGGTATGGATAACAGCCCATCGTGGGATGATGCCCTTGAAGCTGTACCTGGTGTTGATTGGGAATACACCCGCCGCGACACCAGCCATGTTGATTCGTCGCAGCGCCCGCATAAAAGCGAGTACGACCGCTTCTTATACCTAGTAGACTTTTTTAAACGTAACAATTTTGATAGCAAAGTAATTTACGAAACCTGCCCGTACAAAATGAACGACCTAGGTATTATTGCTATTTTGCACCGTGCGACAAAAGATTTACTCAAAATGGGTGAACAACTCGGTTTAAACGATGCACGTACCGATTATTTAGCACAGCGTCTAGAACTAACTCAAACAGCAATTAACACGTTATGGTGTGAGCAAAGCGAATACTTTTACTGTAAAAACGTGTTAACCAACAGCCTAGCTAAAGTTAAAACATCAGCGGCACTACTAACCGTTTATGCTGGTTTAACAACTGACGAGCAAACGCGTATTATTAATACCGCGACAGAAGATTTTATTGAGTCGAGTCAATTTAGTGTGGCATCTACCCACCCTAAAGAAGAAAAATACGAGCCACAACGTTACTGGCGCGGCCCTATTTGGTTACACATTAACTGGATGATAGCCATCGGCCTTAAAGAAGCAGGGTTTGTAACCACTGCTGATAAAATTCAGGACGACACGCGCGATTTAGTGCTTAAATCGGGTTACTACGAATATTTTAACCCAGAAACAGGCGCCGGCTGTGGCGGTAAAGATTTCTCATGGACAGCCGCTATTGCGCTGCATTGGCTACTTGATTAATAACTAAGGCAGCATTATGAAACACACAATATGTTTTGGTGAAGTATTGGTTGATTTACTCTCTGATAAATTAAGCCAAAACAACAGCGAGCACGAAGCGTTTACTAAGTTTGCAGGCGGTGCGCCTGCAAACGTAAGCGTAGCTATTGCAAAGCTAGGTGGTAACGCCTACTTTGCTGGCATGCTAAGCACCGACAGCTTTGGTGATTTTTTACATAACGCCTTAAAAGAGCAAGGCGTAAAAACCGACTTTATGCGCTTTACCGACCAAGCAAAAACCGCCCTTGCGTTTGTATCACTTGATAAGGACGGCGACCGTACGTTTGAGTTTTACCGTGATAACACCGCCGATCTGCACTTTACTAATAGTGACTTTAGCAGTGAATGGTTTGAGCAATGCGATATTTTTCATATTTGCTCAAACACCTTAACCGACGAGCGCATACGTAAAACCACCGCATATGGCGTTGAATTTGCCAAGCAAAATAACTCAATTGTCAGTTTTGATATTAACTTACGCCTCAACTTATGGCCTAGTAATGCTAACCCGCGTGAACACATTTTACCCCTGGTAAAACACTGCTCTATTATTAAAGCCTCTAAAGAAGAGCTTGAATACTTAGCGGGTGAGCAAACGGGTGAAGAATTTATAGCCGACACTCTCAATAATGGCTGTGAGTTATTTGTGGTTACCGATGCAGGCAACCCCATGCATTGGTATACCAAAAATGCCAAGCAAACGCTTCACCCTAAAAAGGTTACTATGGTTGATGCTACCGCCGCAGGAGATGCGTTTGTAGGTGGATTGTTGTATCAACTAGGCTTACAAAACCTCACACCTAGCTCTTTTAGTAAGCTTTGCGACAACCCCGAAACACTAACAACTATTTTTGAATTTGCTTCGTTATGTGGTGCTCATGCAGCATCTTACAAAGGGGCATTTACGTCTCTTCCTAACGAAAAATCGCTTAACGATTTTAGGAGCGCACTATGAGCCACACACCTGATAACTTTAAAAGCCGCGAATTTTTAACACAACATATTGCCGATACGCTGGCGTTTTACGAGCCAAACATAGACGACGAACACGGCGGTTTTTACCAAAACTTTTCGGATAATGGTGAGGTATTTGATAAGCAAACTCGCCACCTAGTAAGCTCTACTCGGTTTGTATTTAACTATGCACGTGCGTACCAAACCTTTAATGACGAAAAGTACCTAAACCGTGTTAAATCGGGTATTGAGTTTATTCGTAAGCACCACTTTGTTGAGCAAACAGGCGGTTACAATTGGTTATTGAGTGTTGAGCAAGGTAACGCCACTGTACTTGATGATACCAACCACTGCTATGGCTTTGCGTTCGTGATTTTAGCCTACAGTTGGGCATACCGTGTAGGTGTTACAGAGGCACGCGAATACCTAAACGATACATTTCAAACAATGGAAACGCATTTTTGGGATGCAAAAGCGGGTTTATATAAAGATCAGCACAACAATGACTTTACTAAGTGCGATCCGTATCGCGGGCAAAACGCCAATATGCATACGTGCGAAGCACTTATTGCCGCTTATGAAGCCACTCAAGATGAGCTATTTTTAAATCGCGCGCTCACACTGGCTGATAACATGGTTAATCGCCAAGCTAATTTAATGGGAGGGCTTATTTGGGAGCACTACGATATAAATTGGCAGGTTGATTTAGAGTATAACAAAGACGATCCTAAAAATTTGTTTCGCCCGTGGGGTTTTCAGCCAGGTCACCAAACTGAGTGGTCAAAACTATTAATGTTTTTAAATAAGCATAAGCCACAAACTTGGCTTGTAGAGCGCGCTAAAGCGTTATTTGATAATTCAATAGACGTTGCGTGGGATAAACAACATGGCGGTATTTGTTACGGCTTTGCGCCAGATAAAAGCATATGTGATGACGACAAGTACTTTTGGGTGCAAGCCGAAACACTGTGCTGTGCAGCCTACCTTTATGAAACCACAGGGGATGAAAAATTCCAGCAGTGGTATGACAAAATTTGGCAGTACTCGTGGCAGCACTTAGTTGATCATCAATACGGTGCGTGGTTTAGAATTTTAACCGTAGATAACAAAAAAATAGATACCATGAAAAGCCCAATTGGTAAAACGGATTACCATACTATGGGTGCCTGCTTTGACGTGTTGGCGTTATTAAAATAACCCAATAAGGTAAAACATTTAATTATGTTGTGTAGACCTTTAAACCGCCTTTTTGGCGGTTTTTTTTGCCTAAATAGTTACGCCTTTAACACCCTAAAAATAATCACCACAAAATATAATTTTGTGCGCCCCCTACTTTTTAAACCTCATATTTTGAATAAACACCTAATAATAAAAAATTTTGCACGCCAGCGGCGTATAGTAATATAAAAGATAATAAAAAAGAGAAACAGGCAATGCCAAACGGGAACGACCCCCACACTATTAATTGCAACGAACTTGTTGCCTGGCCGCGTATTGCAGCCATAGCCGCTATGCTCAGCTTTTCGCTGCCCACTTTTATCACCGGCCTAGAAATACATCAAAGTTCAAGTGTAAGTAATACACTGTGGGCGTTAGTTATTGGCTCACTTATATTAACCCTTATTGGTGGTGCTATGGGCACCATAGGTGTAAAAAGCCGCTTAAGCTCTTATTTATTGGTAAAAATAGCGTTTGGTAATGCTGGCGCGGGCATTGTTAATATTGCCTTTGCTTTATCATTAATTGGCTGGTTTGGCGTAAATATTGATTTGTTTTCTAATGCCGTGGTGCGCTTACTCAGTGCAGAAATTAATATTACTATGCCCGAATGGCCCATCGATATAATCGCAGGTTGCGCCATGCTCATAACCACACTGTATGGGTTTAAAGCCATTAATGTGCTGGCCTCTATCATGATCCCTATTTTGGCTGCGGTCACCGCTATGATGCTTTTTGGCGCGCTCGATAGTATGCCACTGGTTGATTTTATTAATTTAGAAAAATCAGCATCGCTTTCTCTTGAAGATGGTGTCGCAGCCATTGTTGGCGGCGTTATTATTGGCGCAATAATATTGCCCGACATAACCCGTTTTTCTAAACAAAAACGTGGCGGCGTGTACACCTCATTTATTGCGTATATGGTTATTGAGCTTTTGGTTATTTTTGTGGCTGTATTTGCCGCAGCCGCCATGCAAGAAACCGAAATATTAAGCTTAATGCTTGCGCTTAATTTAGGGTTTTCAGCGTTTTTTATTGTGATAGCAGGCAGCTGGATTTTAAATTCGTTAAACCTTTACAGTACCGCACTTAGCGTGGAGGCTACCTTCCCGCATTGGCATAAAAAGTGGGTTATTGTGTTATTAGGTTTGGTGGGAATTGGCGCCGCCTTTATAAATATTTTAGATATGTTTATAAGCTTTTTAGCGTTTTTGTCTGATATTTTTGTACCGGTAGCGGGCGTAATTATTGTTGATGCACTGTTTATTAAACCCCATGCTTATAACGCAGCGGCTTTGGCAAATAACGCTAACTTTTCACTTCCCGCATTTAGCGCATGGTTTGTAGGCGCGGCATATGCGGTGTGTAATGGCGCTTTATTTAACGTATCAATGAGTGGTATTACCGTGATTGACGCCATTATATTAACGGCCGTTATTTATACCCTGTTTGCAAAAGCCATTGCGCCCAAACCGGTTGTTCAGCAATAACTTTAAACAATAAAAAGGCGCATAAAGCGCCTTTTTATTACTCTAAATTAGGGGGCTACTCTTCATCGTCTACTTTCATTTCGTCTCGCCATTTAAGTTTTTCCAGCGGGTAGCCTAAAAAGAACTTAGCGCGCTCAAGCACTATGCGTGTAGTCAGCTTTTTTATTGCATACTGTGAGCTGCCGGTTAGCCTGTCGCACATTGCATTAAGCGCTTGAATATCGGCAAAGCAACAAAAAGAAATATAATCAATATCGCCACTTAATTGCATGCAATCCATTATTTCGGGAATGTTGTGTATGTCAGCTAAAAACTTACGCCGCGCTGCTAGGTTATTGTCCTCTAGGGTAAATTCCATATAGGCAAACACGTGCTCACAAATTTGCTCTAAATTTATATCAGCATGAAAGGTTCTAAAATATCCCGCCTCTTTTAATGCTTTTACTCGCTGAAAACATGCACTGGGCGACAAGTTAACTTGCTCGGCCAATTCAACGTTTGTTAAATCGGCAGTTAGGTGCAGAATTGCCAGTATTTTTTGATTGTACCTGTCTATTTTTATCGTTTTTTTCATAACCGGTTTCACATTTAATAATAATGAATTTTGTAAATTTAAGGTCAACAAATACATAAAATTACGCGCTTAAGCGTTATTTTCAGCAATTTGAGTGTGCTGTATTAAGGGTTTACAAAATATTATTTTGTCTGAAAAAGCGACAATGTTTATCACTAAGTAACATCACCATGATAGTCACATTAGGACATAGAACATGAGCAGATACAACAAAATACGCTTTCGTAAAACACTATTAGCATCGGCGGTTACCCTGTCGTGCATAAACTATGTGCATGCGCAAGAACAACAACAAACAGTAACTGACACTATAGAGAAAATTTCGGTGATATCGCGCGGGCGTGTTGAGTCGATACAAAACGTGCCCGACTCTGTTACCGCATTTAGCGCCGAGAGAATCGAAAAATCACGTATTACTAACTTTCGTGATGTTGCTAATTTAACTCCCAACTTATCGCAGCTCGATAATTTTAGGCCCGGCCTTGCCCGTATTACTATTCGTGGCTTAATTACACCGCAGGTGGGCGATCCGCCATTAGCGTTTGTAGTTGATGGTGTTACCGCCCCAGATTTAGAGTTTATAAACCAAGACCTAGTTGATATTGAACGTATTGAAGTTATGCGTGGTGCACAAGGCGCACTGTATGGCCGCGGCGCCATTGGTGGTGCGGTTATTGTGACAACTAAAAAACCTATTGAAGACTTTGAAGGTAAAATTAAAGGCTCAGTAGGTAATGGCAACACGTATAATTTGAATGCGGTTGTATCGGGTTCGCTTAACGATGAAAATACCGCTTATTTTAGAGCCGGTGGTTACATTAAAGATACCGACGGACTGATTAAAAATACCTACACAGGCGATTACGCCGACCCGCTAAAAGAGCAATCGGTTTTTTCACAGTTAGAGTTTGAGCTAAGCGAAGACACCTCAATAAATCTTAAAGGTAAATACACCTCAAGCGAAGCTGGGTTTGCTTACTACCAAGGGGTGAGCGATGACACCATTGAAGACTTTTCAATTAATACCTCACAAAATATTATTAACCAAGATGAGCGTGATGTGTATGAGCTAAGCGCCAAGCTAACCCAACATTACGATTTAGGTAAATTTGAGTTTGTAACCGCGTACAGCAATTCAGAAAACGAGCACTTTTACGATGGCGACTACTCTGCCGATGCCACCTTTATTGACGAAGATGGCTTTTTTAGAGCCCCATTTGGTACTGAAGGGTTATACGATATTGAGTCGTTAACGCTAGAGTCGCGCTTTATATCCCAGTCGGATCAGGCTTTTAGATGGTCGGTGTCGGCGTTTTATCAACAGCGCGACCGCGATACTGCGGTATTATTTTACGATGATTTTACCGATGCCGAAATTTTAACGCGTGCAGATTTTGCCAGCGACGAGCCCTACCTTTCAATTATCGATAACAACAGCAGCGATGCATGGGCTCTTGCTGGGCAGTTTAACTACGATATAAACGAGCAGTTAGAGCTTACCGGTGCGATGCGCTACGATCACGATACTCGCGAGTCGTTCGACCCAACTAATAAAGACGCCACTTACGCTAAAAAATCGTTTAGCCAATTACAGCCTAAAGTTACCTTAGCGTACCAAATGAATGACGACCTACTGCTTTACACCGGCTACTCGCGTGGTTTTAGAAGTGGGGGCTTTAACGAGCCAGCCGACGGTATTAGCCGCACCTTTGATAAAGAAATTTCTGACAGCTACGAAATGGGCTTTAAAACCGCTTTGTTTAATAACAAAGTTACCCTTAATGGCGCCGCGTTTATTATTGAGCAAGACGATGCGCAATTTACCCAATTTAATATAGATACCTTCACCCTTGAAAACCTCTCTATTGACGAAGTACAAACCAAAGGCTTAGAGCTAGAAGCCGCCTTTGCTGCCACCAGCAATTTAAGTATTAACCTCAGTGCAGGTATTGTTGATTCAGAAATTAAACGCTTTGCACTGCGCCCAGAACTGGCTGGCAGGCCACAATTTTGGGTGCCTGAGTATAACTACGGGCTGTCGGCAAATCATAACTTAGCACTAAACGGTGAGTGGTCATTGTTCTCGCGCGCTGAGCTATTAATCGAAGGCCCTAAAACATTCAGTATTGATATTCCTGATGTTGAGTCGTCGCGTTATACCTACCTAAATGCCGGTGTAGGGCTTAAATCAGAGCAGTGGAGCGTTCAAGTTTACGTAGACAACCTTACGGATGAGCGCGCTATTGAAGATATTTTTCTACTAGCCGATGGGGTTACAGACTTAGTGCGCCAACCTAATAAGCCTCGTAGTTACGGTATAGAGCTCAGTTACCAATTTTAATTTTTTCACCTTTACAGCAGGTATTTTTTTAATGCCTGCTGTTTTATACCAATCCGCTTAATTAAGTGATCTATTTTGGGGATGGGTATGAGTTAACCAATAGCGATACACACATGCAAATTCTTAATCGTGACCAACTTATTGATATTTTATACGGCTGCGCCATTTTAGGCACTGGCGGCGGCGGTGAGTTAAGTGAAGGCATTGCCTATATTGACGAAGCACTCGCACAGGGTAAAACCTTTAAACTAATTAGTGCCGATGAAGTCCCCGCGGGTGAGCTTGTTTGTACGCCTTACATGTTAGGCGCTATTTCTGCTTTAAGTGAACAAGAAGAACGCGCGTATGCAAACCTGCCCCGCAGCACTAAGCACGCTATTTTAGCTGCTTACCAGCGCACCCTTGAATACACAGGTAACGATGCTATTTATGGCACTATTTGTTGTGAGCTTGGCGGCTCAAACACCGCAGTATCGTTTTACTTAGCTGCAATGTTTGACGGCTACATTATTGATGCCGACCCCGCTGGGCGCGCAGTACCGGAGATCACCCATTCAACCTATTATTTAAATAGCTTACCCGCAGCGCCCATTATTACCGCGAATGAATTTGGTGAGTGCTTTATTTGTGAAAATGTAATGGACGACTTACGCGCCGAAACAGTCGTGCGAGCACTGGCTAAAATTAGCCGTAACGACATAGCAGCCATTGATCATATTTTACCTATTGAGCAAATGAAAAACGCTGTTATTCACGGCACTATTAGTAAAGCCCTTAAACTCGGTAAAGCAATGCGTGACGCCAACGCACAGCACGCTAACACCGCACACATAATTGCCAAGCACGGCGGCGGCTTTATTGCCTTTGAAGGCGAGGTAAGCACATTTGAATTTAACACCGTAGAAGGCTTTACCTTGGGCGAAGTAACACTTAAAGGGTTAAGCGAGTTTGTAAATAACAGTTACAAAATAACGGTTAAAAACGAAAACATGGCCGCGTTTTTAAATGACGAAGTACACGTAACCATTCCTGATTTAATATGCTGTATTAACAGCCAAACAGGCACACCCATTACTAATCCTAATTACGAGGTAGGCATGAAAGTAGCCGTTGTAATTTTACCAGCGCCAAAGGAATTTACAGGCCCTAAAGGTTTAGAAATATTTGGCCCGCGTTACGCAGGCGTTAACACCCCATATAAAGCAGCGATTGCAAATTAATTATTGCTAAGGGCGTGCTGCAGCTTGCTATACAATGCAGCATGGCCTTTACCAAACTCGGTGGCGTTTCTATCAATGCGACTAAGCCATTCTTTCGCTTGTACCTTTTTACCTATTTGTAAATATACCTGCGCTAAACGTAAGCTATAAATAGCATGGTAAATGCTTGAGGGCTCAGTAAATTTGAATGCGGTTTTATAATAATTTATAGCTTCTAAATACTCTTTATTTTGCTGATAACTGTACGCTAAGTTACCGCTAGCAAGCACTATTTTAGCAGCGTGGTTGGTGTTTTTTATGGCGTTATAGGCCATTAAATTACTTTTTACTGCGTGCTCGTATTGCTGCCACTTTAAGTAAATATGCGCTTTGTTAATGTGCAGCTCTAAATGAAAAATAGGATCGTTATTTTTTGCAAAGCGCTGCTCGGCATCTCTTAGTAATCGCATCGCTGCTTTTTTACTACCAAACACATAGTGTAGGTTAGCCAACTCCACTAATCTTAAAGGGTCACCAAAAGCATTATATATCCCGTCTAACTGGGTAAACGCTTTAGCGGCATACGTTTTAGCTTCTGCTTTTTTGCCAATATAGTTAAGTGCTTTCGCGTAATAAAAATACATTTGTAGCTTAAATACATCGGGCAGCTTATCTTGCTCTAAAAAAGGAGTAATAGCGTTGACTAAGTTTTCGAACTGTTGGTAGTCGTAGTAGTAATCAAATTGGTAGGTTTTTATTTTGTACCACTGTGCAGGGTTATCTTTGACTTCATTAAGGCGCGTTTCAATATAAGTTAAACAGTGCGTTTTGGGCTGTTGCAAGCAAAACGCTTCATGATCGCTGTAGTTTTCTGATGCTAATGCATTAAAACTTGTAGCGACAATACTTAACAGCAAAAATATACGCACCAATATTACACTCTTTAAAATCACCTTAATTAAGAGTGTAATATTTTTATCTCATCTATCACAATACGCTGAAATACTTATGCATATTGCCCACATGCAAACCCACAGCTCCACGCATACTGGAAGTTGTAGCCCCCAAGCCAGCCCGTTACATCGGTTACTTCGCCTATAAAATATAAGCCTTTGGCTTTTTTAGCTTCAAAGGTTTTAGAGCTCAGCTCATCGGTATCAACGCCGCCCAAAGTTACCTCGGCGGTACGATAGCCCTCTGTGCCATTAGGTTTTATTTGCCATGCGTGAATATAGCTTGCTAACTCATCTATTTGAGCATGGGTAAGCTGATTAATATTACAATCTGGAATAGCTTTGCTGTCGTGCAGTATGTCTATAAAGCGTTTGGGTAAAATAGTCGCAAGGCTGTTTTTTAATGATTTTTGGGCTTGTGTTTCTCGCCAATCAGCCAGTTGCTGTTTTAAATCGAGATCAGGGAGCAAGTTTATGCTTACTGCCTGCCCTGCTCGCCAAAATGAGCTTATTTGCAATATGGCAGGCCCCGATAAACCTCGGTGAGTAAACAAAATATTCTCTTTAAATACAGTGCCGTCTTCGCTAGACACTTCGCACGGTATACTAATTCCTGAAAGCCCTTCAAAGCGTTCTTTATCGTGTTGATGCAAAGTAAATGGCACAAGCGCCGCCATGGTAGGTAGTACGTTTAAGCCAAACTGCTCTGCAATTTTATAGCCTATAGGAGTGGCGCCAAGCTTGGGCATTGTTAAACCGCCCGATGCGATAACTAGCGATTCACAAGTAAGTGTTTCTTGCTCAGTGGTAACACGGTAGCCAATATCGGTTTTAGCCACATTTAACACTTCGCTGCGCAATTTAATATTAACACTAGCCCACTCGCATTCGGTAAGTAGTATATCAACTATATCTTGCGCGCTGTTATCGCAAAACAATTGGCCTAAGGTTTTATGATGGTATGCCAAGCCGTGGCGGTCCACCAGCTCAATAAAATCGTGTTGTGTATAGCGGCTTAAGCACGATTTAACAAAGTGAGGGTTACTGCATAAGTAGTTTTCTGGACTGGCATTTTCATTGGTAAAATTACAACGCCCACCACCACTTATTAAAATTTTTCGACCAGGCTTTTTGCCCATATCAAGCACTGTAACGCTACGCCCGCGATAACCTGCTTGTGCTGCACTCATTAATCCGGCTGCACCTGCGCCAATCACAATTACATCTACTTGATTCATTACTTCGCCCTACTCAAAAATTTGCCCAATTATAGCAAAGTTTGTTTAAACACTCTGAATAGAATTTATTATTAAATTTATAGCAACAAATGTAACCGAGACTAGTTATGGCTTTTCTAAACAGCTTAAAAATAACAATCCTTTATACTTATTTTTGTTTTATATGATAAATACTAAACAACGACAAAGGCACCGTACACCTAGGTTATAACTAAAAGAAATAGGTACATAAGCAATTATTATTTTAAAGAAATTAACAGATCATTTACCTTTGTTTCTGTTTCGTAATTTAATATTACAAACTAACTAATAACAACTAGGGATAATTATGACAACAAGTAAATCATTTAAGCGTTGCGCTATCGCGCTCACTATTAGTACGGTATTTGCAGCATCTGCAAGTGTTGCTCAAGATGTGTCTACCTCTATGGCAGAAACAACAGCCAAACTACAAAGCCAATCGGGTTTTGAAACTCAGTTTATTATTAAGTACAAAAATAGCGCGAACGATATGCTAAGCATCTCGTCTGCTGACGCAAGCCCTGCAAATATGAAAAAGCGCGCTCAACGCTTTGTAAAAAATTTCGCTTCTAAAAAAGGTAAAGTAAAAGCGAAGTACATCCGTGCAATGGCGCTTAATAACCACCACGTTATGCGCGCAGATAAAAAACTAAGCGCTGCAGAAGCACAAGAATTTATGCAAGAAATGGTTGATTCTGGCAATGTTGAATACATTGAAGTGGATCAAATGTTAAAACCATTTGCAACGCCTAACGACCCTCGTTACGGCGACCAATGGCACTACTATGAGCAAGCGGGCGGCCTAAACTTACCAACCGCATGGGATACTGCAACAGGCAGTGGCGTAGTGGTTGCGGTACTTGATACTGGCTACCGCCCACATGTTGATTTAAATGCTAACATTTTACCGGGTTACGATATGATCTCTAACCTATCAGTAGCTAATGATGGCGGCGGTCGCGACAGTGACGCACGCGATCCGGGCGATGCTGTAGCTGCTGGCGAATGTGGAAATAACGGCGCACAAGGCTCAAGCTGGCACGGTACGCACGTAGCAGGTACGGTTGCGGCTGTTACTAATAACGGTGAAGGTGTTGCCGGTGTGGCTTATGGCGCTAAAGTTGTGCCTGTACGTGTTCTTGGTAAGTGTGGAGGTTTAACGTCAGACATTGCTGATGGCATTATTTGGGCATCTGGCGGAAGTGTATCGGGCATTCCTGCCAACTCAAACCCTGCTGATGTAATTAACATGAGCTTAGGTGGCAGCGGCTCGTGTAGCTCTACCACACAAAACGCAATTAACACGGCACGCAGCAACGGTGCAGTCGTGGTTATTGCTGCCGGTAATGATAACGATAACTCAGCAAACTATAACCCAGGTAACTGTAGTGGCGTTGTTAATGTTGCCTCTGTTGGACGTAACGGCGGACGAGCATATTATTCAAACTATGGTAGCAATATTGATGTTGCAGCGCCGGGCGGCGCACAAAGCTTTGCAAACGACTCTGAAGGCGTTTTATCAACCTATAACTCAGGCTCGTCTACACCTTCAAGCGATAGCTATGCGTTCTCTCAAGGTACATCAATGGCAGCGCCTCATGTGGCCGGTGTTGCAGCCCTGATAAAGCAAGCTAAACCAAATGCTACCCCAGATGAAATAGAAAGCATTTTAAAATCGACCACCCGCTCATTCCCAGCAACATGTACAAGTTGTGGTACAGGTATTGTAGATGCAGCAGCCGCTGTAGCCGCAGCAAGTGGCGGTACAACACCTCCTACCGGTGGCGATAGCGAACTGACAGATGGCGAAGCTAAAACAGGCTTAAGCGGCGCTGCCAGTTCACAAGCGTATTACACGATGACAGTACCAAGCGGCGCAACGAATGTTACATTCACAATGAGTGGCGGTAGCGGCGATGCAGATTTATACGTACGCGCAGGCAGCCAACCAACTACCTCAAGCTACGATTGTCGTCCGTACAAAGGCGGTAATAGCGAGGAGTGTTCTATTGATAACCCAACCGCTGGTACATACCATGTAATGCTTCGTGGCTACTCGGCTTATTCTGGTGTTAGTTTAGTGGGTAATATTACAGGTGGTTCTACAGGTGGCGGTTCAACTACACCAGAAGCCGGTGGCGGCACGGTGAGCGATGTAACGGCTACAACAGGTAACTGGAAGCACTACACTTTAGATGTGCCAGCAGGAATGAGTACATTTACAGTCACCACCTCAGGTGGTACAGGTGATGCTGACTTATTTGTTAAGTTTGGCAGCCAACCTACCGCATCTAGCTACGATTGTCGTCCTTATAAAAACGGCAACGCAGAAACATGTACGTTTAGCAATCCGCAAGCGGGTACGTGGCATTTAAGCGTTAACGCTTACAGAACCTTTTCGGGTTTAACATTAAGTGGCCAATACCAGCCATAATTAAAAGGCCCTAAGTGCATGCACTTAGGGCTTTAATAATGCGATTATAGTTTTTCTAACACAGACTCAGCACGACTTACTGAAAACTCTTTGTCTTTTTCAACAAACAGTCCTGTTACTACATTATCGTCGACTACCATTGCATAGCGCTTAGAGCGTGTTCCACCGAAACTGCCGGTGTCTTTATCAAGCCCTAACGCTTTAGTAAAACTGCCATCGCCATCTGCTAACATGTCGATTTGTTGGGCATTTTGAGATTCTCCCCACGCTTTCATTACAAAAGCATCGTTAACCGATACACAGTAAATTGCCGCAATACCTTTTGCTTTAATTTTATCACTAAGGGTTATAAATTCAGGTAAATGCGCATTTGAACAGGTAGGCGTAAATGCACCCGATACAGCAAAAAGCACAACCTTTTTACCATTAAAAAGCTCAGCGTTAGTGTGAGTTTGCATGCCTTCGTCTGTTAGCTGCGTTAATGTAACTGCGGGTAACGTTTGACCTTGTTCAATCATGATAAATCCTTAAAGCATTTGATTAATGAGCCTACAGTATAACGCTAATTACCTTTGTGTTAGCAGGTATTTACAAGCCAAGGTTTACTTTTATGGTTTGCATTTGCTGTTGTAACTGGCTATGAATATCGTCAACAAGTAAGCTTGATTCGCTTACTTGGCCTTTCATACTTTGCATTGACTGGCTAAAGTTATCTAGCAAATTACTTTGCTGTTTAGCCAGCTCCATGGCCTCAAAGGCCACTTTGTTGGCTTGCTGAGCGTTATCGGCCACGCCCTCTGAGTTTACTTTTAGCTCTTGCGCGTTTTGTGTTTGCGACTGCGCGCCATCTGCTAAGGCCGCAATTTGTGTAGATACTGTGCCCGACTTTTCGCTCAGTAGTGTGAGTTGCTCATTAATATCGCTCAATGAGCCTTGAGTTTGGCGGGCAAGCTGGCGTACTTCATCAGCTACAACAGCAAAGCCTCGGCCATGCTCGCCAGCACGTGCTGATTCAATTGCTGCATTTAACGCTAGTAGGTTTGTTTGATCGGCAATATTGCGGATCACTTCAATAATTTGCCCAACGCCTTCAACCCCCGCAAGCAGCTCTTGTAGGTTTTGCATACTTTGCTCAACCCGTGTTTGCGTGTCTGAACTGGCACTTAGCATGCTTTGTGCAAAGCCTAAACTTTGCTCCATTGCACTAAAAGTGTGTTGGGCGTTATCAGCCACTTGGGCATTAATATTATTTACCTGCTCGCCAATTTGTTGAATATCAGCAAGCAAATGTTGGTTTTGCTCCACTTGCCCATGACTTGTAGACGCTTTTTGACTAATAGTTTGCAAATGCTCACTCATTTGCTGCATAAAATCATTTACCACTTTTAGCATTTGGGCACGCTCTTGCGCCTCTTTGCGCTGTCGTTCAATTAATAAATTAAAGTAACTGGCTATTTCGCCAACCTCTGTTTTTGGGTTCTTACTTTCAATGTTTTTAAGCTCGTTACTTTCAATTAAAAAGGCAAACCCGTCTCTGAGTTGCCTTAATGGGTTGAGCACTTGGTTACGCTGCACAATATAAACCCCTGCGGCTAGCATCACCAAAGCGCCAATAGCAAAGCAAAATACCCAAAATACGTTTTCTTTAAGCGCCCCTTGTGCGTGTTTTAGTTGCTGCTCTGCATTAATAACGGTTTTAGAGAGCAAGCTAATTTGCTCACGCAATTCATTGGTGCCCGCTTCTCGTTGCTGGGCTTGCGCTAATGTACTGGCTAAATCGCGGGGGTAGCGGTTAGGCCAGCTGGTAATTTCAGATTTTATTTCATCGGCCAAATCTTCAGCTTCTTCGTCAAAAAATAAAGCATCTTCGTCAACCTCGCTCATAACACCTAAATTAGGGAGTTGCTCTATTTTGCCTGCTAACGCATTTAAATTAGCAATACTTTGCTGCAAACTTTGTTCAGTATTGCTGTCGTAACTTACGATTAGTTGATAAGTAAATAAGGCAAGGTTGGTCACCTCGTTATAGTAATCAGCGCCAAGTGTGTAATAAGCTTGCGCATCGCTATTTTGATTAGGGGATTTTTTTGCATAACCAATCAGTGACGAGGCTGAGCCGGCCATTTGGCGAATTGCATTATCAAGTAACGCCGTTTCGTTGCCCGACAATTTACCCAGCGCTCTGTACTTACCTTTAATATCGGTATCTAACGTGCTGAGCTGCTCATTTAATTGCTCGGCAAGTACCGAGGGGAGTACTGCGAGTTGCTGTGTTTTTACTTGTTCAATTAGGGCTGATGATTGATTTAAGTATTGGCTATCACCTTGTTCTAGATAACTGCCTAAGTCACCGGCTAAATCCACTAAAATCGTGTTTTTTAATTTACTGTATGCGCTGTCTTGTTGCTCAAGCTTAAGTAAAGTTTGGCTTGCCCAAAATAGTGTGATGGCTAATAAAATACTTGCCAATGTTAACAGTATGGCTAACAGCCGAGTAAAAGATGATACGCGCATAAATAACAACCCCTATTGTTTAAGCGCGTAGACTATTAACTATTTATGACAATTTTATGTAACTCAGGGAAAACACGTATATTTGCCCCAAATATACGAGTAAAGGCTTAGCGAATACAGCGCCTTTATTAAACCAAGCAACTTAATTTATATGCTATTAAAGATAAGAAACGCGGGTTAATTACAAAGTGAGAGTTTCATCACTTGGGTGTGCAAATTAAAATAGGCTTAATACAGCTATCACCATTACTAAAGCGCTGCGTATTAGCTAACGCCAGGCACAAAAAAACCGCGACCAGCGCGGTTTTTATTTTATTGTGTTAATTAAAGGCCTGCACGGTCTTTAATTACAGCAATTAACGGTGAGCCACCGTGGCCATTGCCTTCAGCCCATGCTATATCAGCGCCATCAGACAGTGCGCTTTTTGATAAGTTTTTAACTATGTACTCGCCCGAGTCAACAGCGTTACTAACTACAGCATGGCGAAGTAAATTATTACCATTACATTGAATAGCATCGTAAATATTGCGAATTTTTACGCGTGAGCTTTTTAGTTTACTACGTAAACGGTTTTTATCATCAGCTGCGATATATTCACAAATAGATACTGCTAATTGATCATTGGCTTTAGCAGGCACGGTATACATTAACGAACCAGCAGCAACGGCTGTAATAACAATTAGCTTTGACAATTTAAACATGAAACACCCTTTATGGTACTTTTTACCTATGTTGATTGTCTAATATTGTACCAACCTGCTGTAAGTTTCGCAATAATGTTAATCTTTTTTATATAAAGTTACGAATTTATAACTATATTGATTCTTTTCGTCGGGTTTATTTGCCTGTTCGTCGACGTTTTCCCACGTTGCTACCGCTTGGTAATCTGGGAACTGCGTATCCCCTTCAACCTCTAAATCTATAAAGGTTAAATATAAACGATCGGCACTTGGTAAAAACTGCTGATAAATATTACCACCGCCAATTATCATCACCTCTTCTTCGGCTTTAACCAGCTCTAGCGCAGCCTCTGGGGTGGTGACCGTCTCAATACCTTGAGCGCTATACTGGCTATTACGGGTAATAATTATGTTGCGACGTTCAGGTAAAGGACGACCTATCGATTCAAATGTTTTACGCCCCATAACGACAGGTTTGCCTGTTGTTACCTTTTTGAAATGCTGTAGATCGGCGGGTAAATGCCACGGCATTTTATTATCAAGACCAATTACACGGTTATTTGCCATTGCGGCGATCATTGAAATTATCACATCAAATACCTAGTACTTTATTCTTAAAAAATAAAAAAGGAGCTTATGCTCCTTTTTAAAATATGTTTTTTATTAACGCTCGTAGACCACTTCTACATCGTAGTCGTCTTCATCCCAGTCGTCCCAATCATCATCATCGCCTTTGGTTGCTTTTTGATGGTAGGTATCCCACTTGAACTCAACTTCTTCGTCTTCAATCTCAACGAACTTCTCTTTAGGCATGCTATCAAGTAATGCCATAATATCGTGAATTAATGGCTGAGTATTAAGCTTATTGACTGCTGAAATACGGTAAACGTTTTCTTCTTCACCTAGCTCTTGCGCAATTTGCTCACACAAAGCTTGCGCTTCATCTTCTGGTAATAAGTCTATTTTATTAAACACTAACCAGCGTGGCTTTTCAGCAAGCTTAGGGCTGTATTGGTGTAACTCGTTAATAATGGCAAATGCATTATCAACAGGGTTTGAACCATCAACAGGCATAACGTCAATCACGTGTAACAATACACGACAACGCTCTAAATGCTTCAAAAAGCGAATACCTAGGCCTGCGCCGTCTGAGGCACCTTCAATTAAGCCCGGAATATCGGCTATTACAAACGATTTGTTAGCCTCTGGGCGCACAACCCCTAAATTAGGAATTAGCGTGGTAAACGGGTAATCAGCTACTTTTGGCTTTGCTGCCGATACACTGCGAATAAACGTTGATTTACCTGCATTTGGCAACCCTAACAGGCCTACATCGGCAAGTAGCATAAGCTCTAATTTAAGGTTACGAACTTCACCTGGAGTACCTAACGTTTTTTGACGTGGAGCACGGTTAGTACTTGATTTAAAACGTGCATTCCCCAAGCCATGGAAACCACCTTTTGCAACCACAATTTTTTGACCATGCTGCGTTAAATCGCCTAACGCCTCTTGAGTGTCAACGTCGGTAATACGTGTACCAACAGGTACTTTTACTACCAAGTCTTCGCCCTTTTTACCTGTACAGTTACGGCTTTGACCATTAGTACCACGCTCTGCACGGTGAAAACGCTCAAACTGGTAATCAATTAGGGTATTTAAGTTTTCATCAGCTTGTAGATAAACACTACCACCGTCTCCACCGTCACCGCCGTCCGGGCCACCGTCTGGTACATATTTTTCTCGACGGAAAGACACGACACCGCTGCCGCCGTCACCAGCTTCTGCGCGAATTTCTACTTCATCTACAAACTTCATGATTACTCACTTTAGGGATTGGCTTTAATTTAACTATTATATACCCAAGCCAACGTAAATGCAGGCTTGGGTATATATTTGACGTTTCTGAAAACAAAAAACCCCGCAAAGGCGGGGTTTTTTACTACCTTACTGATTACTCAGCTACGATAGTTACGTATTTACGGTTTAAAGGACCTTTTTGTTCAAATTGAACTTTACCATCTGCTTTTGCGAAGATAGTGTGGTCTTTACCGATACCTACGTTTGCGCCAGCGTGGAAACGAGTACCACGTTGACGAACAATGATGCTACCCGCTAGAACTGATTCGCCACCAAAACGCTTAACACCTAGGCGTTTGCTTTCTGAATCGCGACCGTTACGAGTACTACCAGCTGCTTTTTTATGTGCCATTTCTAAGTACCTCTAATTAAGCGCTAATGCCAGTGATTTTAACTTCAGTGAACCATTGACGATGGCCCATTTGCTTACGAGAATGCTTACGGCGTCTAAATTTAACAACCTTAATCTTCTCACCGCGACCATGTGAAACAACCTCAGCTGTTACTTTACCACCGTTTACGAACGGTACACCGATCTCGATTTTCTCACCATCAGCAACTAAAAGTACTGAATCAAATTCAACTGCTGCACCAGTTTCAACGTCTAATTTTTCAAGACGAATCGTTTGACCTTCAGTCACACGATGCTGTTTACCACCACTTTGGAAAACCGCGTACATAATTAACTCCGTCTGTGCGCCCTCAAATCGACGCAACTAAAATATTCTTCGATAGGGCGCGAAGTTTACGCTAATGCATAAAAACTAGCAAGCCTATTTTGTAATTAAAATGAATAAAAAGTAGCTGCATTGAGAGCAATTCAATATTTCCCCCATTTTATATTAAATTGCCCTGTTGCCAAGCGCTTTTTAGTGCAAAGACAAAATAAATTTGCGTGTCGCTATGCCTACTCCAGAACCCATTAACTGCGCAATAAATAGCCGCCCTTTGAGTGTGAAATATACAATTAAATACCCTAATTAAGCGCTAATTAAGGTTTTTAACTCGGTTTTTTTAATGAATCGTCACAAAATATCGAGCTAGTGCTTTTTTTGTTGTACAATCGGCGCCGTTCACACATAAAAATTGGCTCGGAGATCAATGGATATAAAAGCTATCCAGGCGTTAATCGAAAGCGATATGAATGACGTCAATCAACTTATACACGCGCAAATGCGCTCAGATGTGGCGTTAGTCAATCAACTTGGTTTGTACATCGTTAACAGCGGCGGCAAACGCGTACGCCCGATGCTGGCAATATTGGCAGCAAGAGCTTTGGGTTACCAAGGTAAAGATCACATTACTTTGGCAACGATTGTTGAATTTATTCATACTGCAACACTATTACATGATGATGTTGTTGATGAATCTAACCTGCGCCGTGGTACACCGACTGCAAATGCCGAATTTGGTAATGCTGCCAGCGTGCTGGTTGGGGATTTTATTTACACCCGCTCGTTTCAACTTATGGTGGGGCTTGGCAAAATGCAAATTATGCAAGTGCTTGCTGATGCCACCAACGTGATTGCTGAGGGTGAAGTATTGCAACTTATGAATTGCAACGACCCTAATACCACCGAAGCAAGTTACATGCAGGTTATTTACTCTAAAACGGCTAAATTATTTGAAGCCGCTACAGGGCTTGCAGCTATTATTACCGAGCAAGATAACAGTGTGTTAGATGCGCTTAATTTATATGGTATGCACTTAGGTACTGCTTTTCAGTTAGTTGATGACGTGCTTGATTACAACGCAGACGCTGACCAATTAGGTAAAAATATTGGTGATGATTTAGCAGAAGGTAAGCCAACCTTACCGCTAATATATGCAATGAAGCACGGCAGTGATCAGCAAAGAGCCCTTATTCGTGATGCCATTGAGCATTGCAATGGTATGGATAACCTTGAGGCTATTTTAACGGCACTTAAACAAACCAACGCACTTGAATTTACAATGCAA
Source organism: Pseudoalteromonas sp. R86517 (assembly GCF_042466295.1). Taxonomy (NCBI): domain Bacteria; kingdom Pseudomonadati; phylum Pseudomonadota; class Gammaproteobacteria; order Alteromonadales; family Pseudoalteromonadaceae; genus Pseudoalteromonas; species Pseudoalteromonas sp. R86517. Next base: position 224,682 of record NZ_JAXHCB010000001.1, on the reverse strand, counting down.
AAGGCGCAGCAAGAAGCAGACAAGGCCATTGCCTGTTTAGACTTTTTAGCAGAGTCGCAGTACAAGCAAGCGTTAATCAGCTTAGCGCGTATAGCTGTAGAGCGAGATCACTAACTTTGCAGCCTCCCTTAATTAGTATTTAAGGGCCATAATTTTCGAGCAATAAAAAAGCCTGCATAAGCAGGCTTTTTTGTGCATAACTTGGCTATTACGCCATGAAATCAACACCTTCTTTGATGTCTTTTTTCAGAGTTTCAAGCATGTCGTTTTTAGCTTTTTCTTCAAATGCGCTTAGCTCGCCGTAAGAAAGAATTTCTTCTACGCCGTTTGTGCCTAAACGTACTGGGTGAGCAAAGTACTCTGCATCGCCATTTTCAACAGCAACGTATGCGTAATCTACTACGTCTTCACCTTGTAGGCCTTTAACTAAAGACATACAAAAACGTGCTGCAGCAGCACCCATAGATAATGTAGCTGAACCACCGCCCGCTTTAGCATTTACTACTTCAGTACCTGCATTTTGGATGCGTGGAGTAAGTGTAGCTACTTCTTCTTCAGTGAAGCTTACGCCTTCAACTTGAGAAAGTAGAGGAAGAATAGTTGTGCCAGAGTGGCCACCAATTACTGGTACTTTAACAGTTGCTACGTCTACGCCTTTAAGCTCAGCAACAAATGCTTCTGAACGAATTACGTCAAGCGTAGTGATACCGAATACGCGCTTAGCGTCGTAAGTACCTGCTTTTTTGAATACTTCAGCAACAATTGGCACAGTGCCGTTTACTGGGTTAGTGATAACACCCACTAACGCTTTAGGACAGCTAGCAACAATGCCTTCTGCTAATGTTTTGATGATACCTGCGTTTACGTTAAATAAATCCGCACGATCCATACCTGGTTTACGTGGCATACCCGCTGGGATAAGTACGATATCACACCCTTCAAGCGCTTTATTTAAATCGTCTGCGCCAAAACCTGCTACTTTAACATCTGTAGGGATGTGAGATAGGTCAACCGCAACACCTGGTACAACTGGTGCAACATCGTAAAGTGATAATTCAGAACCAGCTGGTAAGCCTGTTTTTAATAATAAAGACAACGCTTGACCGATACCGCCTGCAGCACCTAATACAGCAACTTTCATTGGAATTCTCCGTAATTTGAGGTAGGAAATATTTGTGGCTCTTAAGATAATGAAATTAGCGACTAAAAACAAATTTATCCTGCTTATTTCAGGTATATTTTCGACCATAGTTGTAAACTTTGTTGGTTTATCGCAGCAAACTGGCAAGTTAACTAAACAACTGCTGCATAATTATTCATTTTTGTGTAGAATTTGCATTATAAATAACAAAAATGAATAAAGACTATGCAACCACAAGACAAACAAGAAGCGCTGGTAAAAGCGTTTAAAGCACTTTTAAAAGAAGAGAACTTTGGCTCGCAAGGCGAAATAGTCGAAGCATTAAAAGAGCAAGGCTTTGACAATATAAGCCAAAGTAAGGTGTCGCGCATGCTTAGCAAGTTTGGCGCTGTGCGTACCCGTAATGCTAAACAAGAAATGGTTTATTGCCTACCCGCAGAAATGGGCGTACCGACTGCTAAAAGCCCACTACGTCAGCTTGTTATTGATATTATGCATAACGAAATGATGATTATTATAACCACCAGCCCAGGCGCTGCGCAGTTAATTGCCCGCTTATTAGACTCACTAGGCAAAGCTGATGGTGTATTGGGCACAATTGCCGGAGATGACACTATTTTTATTGCGCCAGCAAAAATATCTGAAATAGACATTACACTAGAGCGCGTACGTATTTTATTTGATACGGTTTAAAGCTGTTTTAAAAAACTAACTGACGGCGCAAAAAACGCTGAGCCCATATCGGCTTGAGTAAAATCAAGCCAGTGGTCGTAACACTCCCCTTTTCCTATGCGGCTGTTAAGTACCTTTTCAAACGCACTTCCCGATGCTGAGCATGTAATACCTAGCATGCCTTGCTCGTAAACATCGCCATACGGCATGCTTTGGTTAAGCAGTATAGCTTGGCCGCTCTCATCTTTTAGCTCACTTCTAGTCGCGTGGCTAGTATCTACCTTAGGCTCAATTAAAGTGTTATCTAAACGCGTGCGCCCCATAATATGCTCTTGCTCGCTTAGTGATAAATGCTGCCATACGCTCAGGTCATGCTTATAACGCTGTACATGAATATAGCTGCCTTGGTGTTCAAAGCTGTCGGGGTTATTAACCAGTGCCGTGATTCGTTTTTGGCGTCCATGCGGGGTGTCGCCTGCATAAATAAAGCCGTTAAAGTCTCGCCCATCTAAAAACCTAAAATTGCGAATTTGTTCAACCAGCTCTACATCGGGCGAAAACAACTTTAATATTTGCAATGCAAAAAGGTGATTAACATCTTCTCGGTCTGAGCGAATTTGTATGAATAAATCACATGGCTGTACGCGCATAACAAAATCACTGTGATTTATATTAGGAAAGCTTTGCAGCTCGCTTGGGATATATTCAGGTAGTATATGCGGCCAATATTGCGCGCCTATAGCCACCATGCAAGAGAGCATGGCTTCGGAAAACTGATCACTGAACTCTTCTTCAATTGCGCTTACGCGCTTAAGCTTTGCGCGCAATGACTCGTCTTGACCATCAAATACATTAAAAAATAAATGCAAACCGTGTAAGTTTGCTTCAGCACAAATCCCAGATTGCGCTTGCGCCATTGTTATTCCTTAGCTTTATAAAACACAGCGAATAACACATTTGTTATGATTCGAAAAAATTCACCGTGTGAGGTTTTATTTTTATTATAACCTGCTCATTTATTTCAAATGACTGGCCATATTGTGCGGCAACTTCAATCTCTTGCTCTGCAATTACAACAGTGTAAACATAAGCCGAGCCTATAAACCGACGGCTTAAAATGCTCACACCTTGAGGGTTATCGGCCTGCGTATTTTGCGCAAGCTCAATATGGTGTGGACGAATATACACCTGCCCTTTCATTGCACTGTGCGTATGCTCATGCTGCGATTGCACGACACCAAAAGGCGTTGTGTATTCAGTTGCCGTTAACACTTCTGCGCCTAAGTATATGCCCTGACCCAGAAACTCTGCAACCTCCTTTGTCTTTGGCACGGCAAAAAGCTGCTCTGGTGTACCTTGTTGGGCTATTTTTCCTTGGTGCATAATGGCTAGCGTGTCTGAAAACGCAAAGGCTTCTTCTTTTGAGTGGCTAACAAATACCGCAGAAACCTGCTGCGCTTTAATAATGCGCCTAATATCAGCAATTAACTCAAAACGTACTTGTGTATCTATGTTCGAAAAAGGCTCATCAAGAAGCAATAAACTAGGCTTATAAGCCAAAGCCCGCGCAATAGCCACGCGTTGCTGCTGGCCGCCCGAGAGCTGATGAGGGTAGCGTTTTGCACACCCCGTTAAATGCACTAGCTCTAGCATTTCCTCTACCCGTTGCTGTTTTTGCGCTTTGCTTATTTTACCCAGCCCAAACGCAATATTATCGGCCACACTGAGGTGCGGAAACAGGGCATAATCTTGAAACATCATCCCTATATTACGATGCTCTGGTGATACAAATGTATGCTTATCGCTTACACATTTACCGTCTATAAATACACTACCTTCATTTATTTCAATAAGGCCTGCAATTGCTTTTAAAGTGGTTGTTTTACCGCAGCCGCTGGCCCCGAGCAAACACACAATTTCGTCTTGACCCACCGTTAAATCTAAATTGTGTAGCACGTGCGTGCCACTGTAGTGATAACCCACACCTTGTAAATTTAAACGGCTCATTTAACTGCGTTGCTCCATAGAACGATTAATAAAATACAAGGGGATCAACCCAACCAAAACAATAAATAAAGCGGAAATAGAAGCAAGCTCAAGCTGCTCATCGCTCACATATTGAAATACATGTGTGGCTAAACTTTCAAAGTCAAAAGGCCTTAATAGTAATGCGGCTGGCAGCTCTTTCATACACTCAATAAATACAAGCAATGCAGCTGTTAAAAGACCTCGACGTAATAAAGGAAGGTGCACTAAGCGCAGTGTTTGCCCTTGGCTTTTACCCATAGATTGGCTAGCCATATCCAGTGATGGACTAATACGTACAAAGCTCGATTCTATAGCACCGTGCGCAATGGCATAAAAGCGCACTAAGTAAGCCAGTATAATAGTGATAATGCTACCGGTTAGTAATAAACCTATATCTAGGTTGTAGCTCTCAAGGGCTGTATTTATTGAGTTTTCTAATGCGCTAAGCGGTAATAACACAGCAATAGCCAGTACCGTACCTGGCAGTGCATAGCCGGTGCTCGCTAAGCGACCAGGTATTAAAGAATAGCCTTGCTTTGCCACACGCTGATAAAAAACAATGAGTGTAGCGAGTATTATGCTGACTACGCTTACAATAATAGCTACTTGTAAACTTTGCCACGCGTAACTAAAAAATGCCGTGTTCCACGCTTTATCAAAGTAAGTTATTGCATAATTTAGCAATACCAACATAGGTATAATAAAAGCAATGAGCAAAATAACACTGCAAAATGACGTAGCCAGCCATGCATGTTTACCTTTAAGTTTGTATAACGACTCGCTATTAACACCTGATTGACGCTCAAACACGGCTTGGTTACGCCGACTAAAGCGCTCGGCCATTAAAGCTAAAAACAGTAGTAACAACATAACGCCCGATATTTTCGCTGCAGCCGTGAGTGAGTAATAACCAAACCATGTATCGTACACCGCGGTGGTTAAGGTGCTCACTGCAAAGTAACTTACCGTTGCATAGTCGGCCATGGTTTCCATGCTTATGAGCGCAAGGGCTGCCACAATTGAGCCACGAGAAAGCACTATACTTACCTTAAAAAAGCTTTGCCAAGGCGATAAACCCATTAATTGACTAGCTTGCACTAACTTAAATGACTGCTCTCGCAATGCGGTTTTAAAAATTAAAAATAAATACGGATACAGCACAAGTGCAATCATTACAATAGCGCCGGGCAAAGTGCGAATATCAAAAAACCAATAATCCGTTGGCGAGTGCCAATCAAACCAGTCTCTTAGGGCTATTTGCACAGGGCCAGCGTAATCTAGCAAATCGGTATACACATAGGCTATTAAATAGGTAGGCATTGCAAGGGGCAGCATAAGCGCCCATTCAAATTGCTTTTTTCCGGGGAAGGAGCAATATGCACTGAGCCAACCAAGCGGTAGCGCAATTGCACAGCTAAGCAGGCATACGCCAAAAATCAGCAGTACGGTGTTAGTAATATAATCCCACAGCACGGTATCCCACAGATGAGAAAATACCTCTGAGTCGCCTTGTAAAGATTCATATATAAGAAAAAACAGCGGGGCCGACAATAAAAGCCCTGTCGACCAAGCAAAGAGCTGCCATTTAGACAGCTTAAATATAAAATTCATTAAAGGTCGAACTTCACCTCATCTATTAGCTTAAGGGCTAACGGACGATATTTACTGATCTCATCAAGTGCCAGGCCATCTTCTTTAAAGCTTCCCCAAGAGGCGACTAAACTTGATAGCTCAACGCCTTGCTTAACCGGGTACTCCATATTTACAGAGGCATACATATTTTGTGCTTTGGTTTCGCTCATAAACTCAATAAGCTTAAGGGCATTATCAGGGTTTTTTGCATATTTAGTAATGACAGCACCCGAAACATTTATGTGTGAGCCGCGGTTTTGCTGATTAGGAAAATTAATATAAACAGACTCAGCCCACGCTTTTTGCTCGTCGTCTTGAAGCATTTTGCCAAGGTAGTAACTATTACCTAAAGCAAGATTACACAAACCTTCTTTTACTGCTTTTACTTGCGCGCGATCGTTACCTTGTGGCTTACGTGCTAAATTAGCTTTAACACCTTCTAACCATATTTTAGTTTTTGCCTCGCCGTGATGAGCAATCATCGAAGCAACTAAGCCAAGGTTATAAGGATGCTTGCCAGAGCGTGTACAAATTTGTCCTTTATACTGTGGGTTAGCCAAATCTTCATAGGTGAGTTTAGGTAATGCACCTAGGCGCTCTTTTGATGAATACACATTACGAACCCGCTTAGTTAATGCCACCCACTGCCCGTCGCTATCTCTATACGACGCAGGAATATTGTTTTTAATGCGATCACTTTTAATACTTTGCGTTAAATTTAGGTCTTCTAGCTGAATAAGCGCACTAAAGTTAGATGTTAATACTAAATCGGCTTTACTGTGTTTTCCTTCACGCTTAACACGCTCTATTAACCCTTTTTTTGCAAAAACCACATTCGTTTTAATGCCTGTTTGCTTAGTGAAGTCAGTTAAAATAGGTTGAATTAAAAACGGTTGACGAAAAGAGTAAATATTAACAACATCGCTCGCAAACGCAGGCGAAGCGCTAATAATACAAGTAAGTATAGCCAGTGCAGTTCTCATATCAATTTACCTAAATAGTAATTATTTACAGGGGATTTTATCGTGATAAGTGAAAATATACACTCTTTACATAAATGTAAATAAGTAATTAATGACCAAAAGGGAAATACCGCGTAAGACATCTCTTACAGAGCTGACAGCTAATGAGTAAAAAAACCTATAACAACCCAGCAAAAACAATGTAAGCATCTGTTTTTATTTAATTTGTTATAAACACTCATTTTTTATAAGTAAATCCATAGCCGTTTTAACCTATTTTAGTTGCACCAGCACGCTACAATTACTACATCAACCAAGCAGTGATGCTTATCGAGTAAAAGGAAATGGACTGCTTACTCGAACAACCAATGATTAGGTTACTACGGACAACACGGAAATTAGGACAGGCTCAGGATGAGTATCGCAATGGATTGTTGCACAAAGGAACGTATCAGGACGATACAGCAAGGATAACAACAGCGGATAGTTGTTTAACTGGATGTGACAGGAATTAAATGGACAGGCCCTTGAGGCAACACAATGGAATTGTAAATTAATGGACTGCACTAGGATGTGCCAAAAGGAATAGGTAATAGTTTTTACCACTACAGGATGTACAGGGATTTAAAGGAGATAGGCCCGGATAGCCTAAATTACATAGAACTAAAAAGTAATATCGTAATCACATGGATAAGTAAAAATTGGAGTTGATTAAGTTCAATTGCAGGATGCAAAATTAGAAGATTCCGCAAGCGCGCCTAGAGATAGAGCGCGCTTTTCTTTGCCTAAAATTAAGTTACTGCGGCCTGCCCTTATTTCGCTTACCAAGTAAGTACGCATCACGAAATTTTATAAAGTGCTGTTCAAGCTTTAAGGCGGCATCTTGCTCACCTGCGAGCGCTAACACCATAATGCCTACCTCAGCAGTGCCTAACTGGTATGCGTGAGGTGCAACGCGTAAACGGTAATCTGATAGTTTATCAGCGGTGATCGACAACACCGGTAAATTATCTAGATACGGGCTTTTGCGGATCATTTTTTTAGCTTCGCGCCAGGTGCCATCTAAAAATATAAATAATGGCTTTTTGCCAGGTTCAATGTTTACTTCGGTGGTTGCCCTGCCCGGCTCTACATCTTCAGCTGGAAATATCACCATAGGTTGATAATCAGCGTTGTTTAATAAAGCTAATAGCTCAGCGCTTGGCTCTGTTCTGTCCCATCTAAATGCATAGTTGTCAGGGACTATTTCAGCAATTAAACGCCCTGTGTTTGACGGTTTAAAACTTTCATTATGATACATTAATAAACACACGCCAGCATCGCACTGCGCTTGTTCTACCCCCTCACATATACAGTAATGCTTAGCAATTAAACACTGCTCACAGCGATCCATTTTGCCGCCACGGGCATTAAATTCGCGGCGCGATTCGCTGATTTGCTGAGCACGCAAAACTAATACTGAGTTATGTTGGGGATTTTTCAAGGGGGCTATTACCTAAAATTTGTTCGGCGCGTATTGTAGCTAAAATAAAAGGGAATAGATATCAGCTATCAGCTATCAGCTATCAGCTATCAGCTATCAGCTATCAGCTATCAGCTATCAGCTATCAGCTATCAGCTATCAGCTATCAGCTATCAGCTATCAGCTATCAGCTATCAGCTATCAGCTATCAGCTATCAGCTATCAGCTAGAAATTTTGCTCATATTAACTTACGTGTCAAGACGAGCTTCTCTTAAACTGACCGCTGACGACTGACGACTGACGACTGACGACTGACGACTGACGACTGACGACTGACGACTATAAAAACAAAAAACCCAAGCCGAGGCCTGGGTTTTTAAACAGTTAACTAAAAGAGTTTACTTCTTCTTTTTAACTGCTTTTTTGTTTGGTAAATCAGTGATTGAACCTTCAAAAATTTCAGCTGCAAGGCCAATAGACTCGTTCAATGTTGGGTGAGCATGAATAGTAAGCGCTAAGTCTTCACCGTCTGCGCCCATTTCAACTGCTAAGCCGATTTCGCCAAGCATTTCGCCTGCGTTAATACCAACCATAGCACCACCGATTACACGGCCACTGTCTTTATCAAAGATAAGCTTAGTTTGACCTTCTGTACGTGCAGATGCAATTGCGCGACCTGATGCAGCCCACGGGAATACCGCAGTTTCAATGCTTAAGCCTTGCTCTTTTGCTTCTTTCTCAGTCACACCTACCCATGCGATTTCTGGATCAGTGTAGGCAATTGAAGGAATACATTTAGGGTCGAAGAAGTGCTTCTGACCAGAGATAACCTCTGCTGCAACATGGCCTTCGTGTACCGCTTTATGCGCAAGCATAGGTTGGCCAACTAAATCACCAATTGCAAAAATATGGTCTACGTTAGTACGTAATTGCTTATCAACATTAATAAAGCCACGCTCATCAACATTAACACCTGCTTTATCAGCATCAAGTAAGTTACCGTTAGGCGTACGGCCTACAGCAACAAGTACTTTGTCGTAACGTACTGGCTCAGCTGGTGCGTTTTTGCCTTCAAAAGTAACGTATAAGCCATCATCTTTCGCTTCAACGCCAACAACTTTAGTAGAAAGCATAACATTGAATTTTTTGTTTACGTATTTTTGGTAAACCTTGATGATATCTTTATCCGCAGCCGGAACTAACTGATCTGCAAATTCAACTACATCAATATCAGAACCTAGTGCGCGGTAAACCGTACCCATTTCAAGGCCGATAATACCACCACCTAAAACAAGTAGTTTCTCTGGTACGTCTTTAAGTTCTAATGCGCCAGTTGAATCAATTACACGGTCATCTTCTGGGATGAACGGTAAGCTAACTGGTTGAGAACCTGCAGCAATGATTGCGTTATCAAATGTAATAGTTGTAGTGCCGTCAGCACCTTCAACGTCTAAAGTGTTGCTGCCAGTGAATTTACCGTAACCTGGTACAACTTTAACTTTACGCATCTTAGCCATGCCGTCTAAGCCACCTGTAAGCTGGCCAACAACCGACTCTTTCCAAGAGCGAATTTTGTCTAAATCAATTTGCGGAGCGCCAAAAGTAACACCGTGAGATGACATTTCTGCAGCGTCATCAATCACTTTAGCCACGTGTAAAAGTGCTTTTGAAGGAATACAACCAACATTAAGACATACGCCGCCTAATGTTTCACGCGATTCTACTAATGTAACTTCTAAGCCCAAGTCAGCAGCACGGAAAGCCGCAGAGTAACCACCAGGACCACCGCCTAGTACAACAACTTGAGTTTTTAATTCGTTGCTCATGCTATTACCTTAATTGTTTGAACGGGACACTGCCCTAAAATTTAACTGCCATGTTTCTGCATGGGCAGAAAATCAGAGCAATTCACAAATAGTGCAAAGATTGTATCATTGCATATAGTAAAAATCCCAGCTAAAAACAACTGGCTGGGATTTGATTTTGTTCATATTGTAGTGATTACATCACTAGTTGACGTATGTCGCTCATGTAGCTAGCAAGCGTTGCGGTAAAGCGTGCAGCTAGAGCACCGTCAATCACACGGTGATCGTACGACATAGAAAGCGGAACCATTAATTTTGGTTCAAAGTCTTTACCATTCCACTTAGGTTTCATTTCAGATTTAGATACACCTAAAATAGCCACCTCTGGTGCATTAACAATCGGCGTAAATGCCGTACCGCCAATACCGCCTAGGCTTGAAATAGTAAAACAGCCGCCTTGCATATCAGATGACGTTAACTTACCTTCACGCGCCTTTTTAGAAATATCCATCAGCTCGCGAGATAATTCAATAATGCCTTTTTTGTCCACATCTTTAAATACTGGAACAACTAAGCCATTTGGAGTATCTACTGCCACACCAATATTGATGTACTTTTTAAGGATAAGGCTTTCACCGTCTTCAGACAATGACGAGTTAAACGTTGGGAACTCAGCAAGTACTTTCGCTACCGCTTTCATCACAAACACAAGTGGTGTGATTTTAACGCCAAGCTTTTTCTTCTCGCTTAACACGTTTTGTTCTTTACGGAACACTTCAAGGCTGGTGATATCAGCTTCGTCAAACTGTGTAACATGTGGGATTTGCAACCAGTTACGGTGTAGGTTTTTACCCGACAGCTTTTGAATACGCGATAGTTTTTTCTCTTCAATTTCACCAAATTTAGCAAAATCTACTTTCGGCCAAGGAATTAAGCCAAGCTCACCACCGCCCGCATTGCCTTTACCAGCAGGTAATTGGCCTGATTCAACTTGCTTAACTAGGTTTTTAACATAGTTTTGCACGTCTTCTTTAACTACGCGGTTTTTACGCCCTGAGCCTTTAACGTTTGCTAAGTTAATACCAAACTCACGCGCTAAACGACGTACAACTGGCGATGCATGAGCATACGCGCTGTTGTTTTCAAAGCTTTCGTTGCTTGCTTTAGCCGCAGGTGCTGCTTGAGCTGGCGCAGACTCGGTTTTTGCAGGTGCAGCCGCTGGCTTTTGCTCAGCCGGGGCTGCTGCTTTTGCTGGCGCACTACCTGCAACTTCAAAAACAAACACAAGTGAGCCAGTTTTGACTTTATCGCCAGCGGCCACTTTAATTTCTTTAACGGTACCAGCGAACGGGGCTGGTACTTCCATTGCCGCTTTGTCGCCTTCAACGTTTAAGATAGATTGCTCTTCTTCAACCGTATCGCCAACAGCAACCATGATTTCAGTTACTTCAACTTCATCATCGCCAATATCAGGCACGTTTACTTCTTTTGTGCTTGGCTCGGCGCTTTGAGTAGTCTCTGCTGGCGCAGATTCTTGCTTTGGCGCATCTGATGCAGGTGCACTTGAGCCAGCTACTTCAAAAACAAACACTAAAGAGCCTGTTTTTACTTTGTCGCCTTCGGCTACTTTAATTTCTTTTACAGTACCGGCAAAAGGAGCTGGTACTTCCATAGATGCTTTATCGCCTTCAACACTTAAAATTGACTGCTCTTCATCTACGCTGTCACCAACAGCGACCATGATTTCTGTTACTTCAACTTCGTCGTCACCAATATCTGGTACGGTTACTTCTTTAGTTGAAGAACCTGAAGCTTCTGCAGGTGCAGATGCCTCAGTTTTAGCTGGCGCTTCTGGCTCACTTTGTGAACCTGACTCTTCGCCTTCAAAAATCATGATTAACGACCCTGTTGTTACCGTGTCGCCTTCGCTTACTTTAATTTCTTTGACTGTACCTGCTTGCGCAGCAGGTACTTCCATTGATGCTTTATCGCCTTCAACGGTTAGTAGCGATTGATCAACATCTACTTTGTCGCCAACGCTTACTAAGATTTCGGTTACTTCTACGTCATCGCCACCGATATCTGGTACATTAATTTTAATACTCATTGCAAACCTCTTATGCGTACAGTGGATTTAGTTTGTTTGTGTCAATGTCGAACTTTTTAATTGCTTCAACAACCACTGACTTTTCAACATCACCACGTTTAGCAAGTTCAGATAACGTAGCAACAACCACGTAGCTTGCATTAACTTCAAAGTGACGACGTAAGTTTTCACGGCTATCAGAGCGTCCGTAACCATCTGTACCAAGCACTTTATAGTTGCTGCTTGGAATAAATGAACGCGCTTGCTCTGCGTAGTTTTTCATGTAGTCGGTCGCAGCAACAGTCACTGAATCCTTTAATACGCTAGTGATGTAAGGCGTTTTTTGCTCGCTTTCTGGGTTAAGCATGTTGAAACGCTCAACGTCTTGACCGTCACGGGTAAGCTCATTGAATGATGTTACTGAGTAAACATCAGAAGCAATACCGTACTCTTCGCTTAAAATGGCTGCAGCTTTGCGCACTTCAGTCATGATAGTACCTGAGCTTAATAGCTGAACGTTGGCTTTTTTACCTTCGTAGCTTTCAAGCTTGTAAATACCTTTACGAATACCTTCTTCAGCGCCTTCTGGCATTGCTGGTTGATGGTAGTTTTCGTTCATAAGCGTTAGGTAGTAGTAAATGTTTTCTTGGTTTTCACCGTACATACGACGAATACCATCTTGAATAATTACCGCTACTTCAAATGCGTACGTTGGGTCGTAAGAAATACAGTTAGGAACCGTATTTGCAAGAATATGGCTGTGGCCATCTTCGTGCTGTAGACCTTCACCATTTAGTGTGGTACGACCTGCTGTTGCACCTAATAAGAAACCACGTGCTTGCTGGTCACCCGCCATCCATGCCATGTCGCCAACACGTTGGAAACCAAACATAGAGTAGTAAATGTAGAATGGGATCATAGGTAAATCGTTAGTGCTGTAAGATGTTGCAGCAGCTACCCATGATGACATTGCACCTAGCTCGTTAATACCCTCTTGAAGTACTTGGCCTGATGTAGCTTCTTTGTAGTAAGAAACAATATCGCGGTCTTGAGGGGTATAGTTTTGGCCATGTGGATTGTAAATACCGATTTGACGGAATAAACCCTCCATACCAAATGTACGTGCTTCATCAGCAATAATTGGCACAATGTTTTTGCCAATGCCTTTGTCTTTTAGTAACACGTTAAGTGCACGTACAAAGCCCATTGTGGTAGAAATATCACGTTTTTGCTCTTCAAGTAGCGGCTTAAATGCGTCTACTTCTGGCAGTTTTAGCTCTTCAGTAAATTTAGGAATACGTGTAGGTGTGTAACCTTTAAGTGCATCACGGCGTGCGTGTAAGTACTTGTATTCTTCCGAACCTTCTTCAAGCGTTAAGTATGGAAGATCTTTAATTTGCTCTTCTGATACTAAATCTTGTAGGCCTAAACGGTCACGTAAGTGTTCAACATGGCTCATGTCCATTTTTTTCACTTGGTGCGCAATGTTTTTACCTTCAGCCGCTTCACCCATGCCGTAACCTTTTACAGTTTTAGCAAGAATTACGGTAGGACGGTCGTTGGTTTGCTCAGCTTTTTTAAATGCAGCATAAAGTTTTGATGGCTCATGACCACCACGCTTAAGCGCAAAAATTTCGTCATCAGTCATATCTGCAACAAGTGCAGCTGTTTCTGGATAACGGCCAAAGAAGTGCTCACGTACGTACGCGCCATCTTTCGCTTTGTATGTTTGGTAATCACCATCAATTGTTTCGTTCATCAATTGTAGTAATTTACCTGATGTATCTTTAGCTAGCAGAATATCCCATCCGCTACCCCATACAACTTTAATTACGTTCCAACCAGCGCCTTTAAATAGGCCTTCTAGTTCTTGAATAATTTTACCATTACCCATTACTGGGCCATCTAAACGCTGTAAGTTACAGTTAATTAAGTAACATAGGTTGTCTAGCTTTTCACGTGCAGCAAAAGAGATTGCGCCGCGTGATTCTGGCTCGTCCATTTCACCGTCACCTAAAAACGCGTATACACGTTGGTTTTTAGTGTCTTTTAAGCCACGGCCGTCTAGGTATTTTAAAAAGCGTGCTTGGTAAATAGACGCAATTGGACCTAAGCCCATTGATACCGTTGGGAACTGCCAAAATTCAGGCATTAGTTTAGGATGCGGGTATGACGGTAAACCTTTGCCATCGACTTCTTGACGGAAGTTATCAAGCTGCTCAGCCGTAAGACGACCTTCAACAAATGCACGCGCATAAATACCCGGAGAAATATGACCTTGGTAGTAAACTAAGTCACCGCCGTCTACCTCATTTGGCGCTTTGAAAAAGTGGTTAAAACACACTTCATAAAACGCAGCTGATGATTGGTAAGACGCCATATGGCCGCCTAAGTCGAGATCTTTTTTCGATGCACGTAATACAATCATGATTGCATTCCAACGAATAATCGAACGAATACGACGCTCAAGGTTTACATCCCCTGGGTACGCCGGTTCTTGATCTACTGGAATAGTATTAACGTAGTTAGTTGTTGTGCCAGTTGGCATATCAACGCCGTCTAAACGGGCTTGCTCTAACACTTGCTCAAGTAAATATTGAGCTCGTTCAACACCTTCTTCGCGCACAACTGATTCAAGAGCTTGTAACCACTCTTGTGTTTCTAGCGCGTCTACGTCAATTTTATTGACTTCAGACATATGGAGGTTTCCTTATGTTTAAAATACGAATGTTGTTAATTTAATACCACGTATACCTAATTTAGTGTGTTCTAAGTACAGCGTATTAGCTTAATTTTGTTTTGTGCGTCTTAAACTACGTTCAATTCGCGAATGCTCTTTACCCGCTTCAAGTAATGCTTCTTCAATAAAGGCTAAATGGGCATTACTTGCTAAACGGGCTTGTTCTGGATTGCCCTCAATTACGGCATCCATTAATAAGCGCCTGTGCTGGGCTAATTGATTGCTAATATCTGGTTTTTTTAATAAAACCGTTAAGTTTTGCAATACATTTTGCTCCAGTAGCGCTTGCATGCCTCGCACTAAGTGAAGTAAAACCACGTTGTGTGAGGCTTCGGCTACACTAAAGTGAAACGCATTAATTGCTTTGGCTTTTAATTGTAAATCGTTATTAACTTGAGCAATTTTATCAAAGCTTTGTTTAACCTTGGTAAAATCGGTGCTGGTACCACGAAGCGCCGCATAATATGCAGCAATCCCTTCAAGTGCATGACGAAATTCAAGTAAATCGAACTGTGATTCAGGATGCTTACTGATCAAATCAAACAGCGGATCAGTGAGTCCCTCTTCAAGCTGATTTTTTACAAACGTGCCACCGCCTTGCCTGCGAGTGACCAATCCTTTTGCTTCTAGCTTTTGGATAGCTTCACGCAGTGAGGGGCGAGACACCTCAAACTGTTTTGCTAGTTCGCGCTCTGGCGGCAGTTTTTCACCTGGCGCTAATGAGCCCTCAAGAATCATATTCTCAAGTTGCTGTAAAATAACATCAGATAATTTTGCTGCTTTAATCTTTAAAGACATTAATCAACGTCCACGTTGCATAAATACTAAAAAGCCTAATTTTTAAGGCCTAGAGCTTGACGATTTACCCAAAAGGTAAATTGGTCATACCAAAAATTTTCAATAAGGTATCAAAAAGGCAAATAACTGTCAATTTACGGGTTATTTGAGCAATTAGAGTAGCGTAACGCATTTTGAACGAAGTTCAAACAATGCACAATTGAGGTTGTTTTATTCAAACGTTAACAAGATGAAAACAAATGGTCTGACCAGAGCGAATTAGAATATTCGCTCTAGTTGAATTTATTGAAGAAATTAATTTTTGAATCAAAGAAGGTCGTAGCTGCGGGTTTACCCCGCGACTAACACCCTCACCCCGAGACTCACCCTAAGCGCGGCGTACATTGCGCGATGTAAAATCGCGACTACGATAAACCGCCAAATAAAGTAAGCAGTGCAATCAGTACTAAATAAAAAAGCACGTTGCGTTTAACTAATTTAATCATACAAGTGGCTTCAATAGCACATCCGTAATAACGCTGTTCTACTTGTTCAGCCGCAAGCGCTGTACACGTAACTACTTTGCGGTTTGGTGTTTTAAAATCCAATACATAATGCAACCAGCAGCTTGTACCTTTATTAAAATTACCAATAACTAAGTAGCCAAAGCTTGCAACACGCGCTGGTAGCCAATCTAGCCAAAATAATAATTTATGCAGCAGCGTAAAACGATTTGCAAACACCACTTTATGGTTTTCTTTAACTAAATCGGCCAACGTACGCACTATTGCATACAACACGGCCCCTGGGGCGCCAAGTATTACAAACCAAAAAATAACGGCGCAATAAAATCTAAAATTAATCCAGGCTAAGGTTTGCCCAAATGTTTCTCCGCCCTCTTCATCCTCTAGGTGTTTTTGCCCCATTTGTAGTGCATATAATGAGGCCGCGGTTTTATCATCCCGCGTTAGTGCATTTAAATACGACTTATATAAAGCACGATGCTTAGCACAACCAAAACAAACTAATAAAACCGCAACATTTATAGCTAACTGCCACAGTACAAAGTCAGAGAGTACATATATAAGCGCAACAGCCACTACCGGCAAAACTAACCAAATTAAAAAGCCAATTGCCGAGCCAAACAACCCGTTTTCACTAAGTAATTTACCCGAGCGATTTAAATAACCATTAACGTAATGACTTATTTGCCAATACTGTGAGCGCGCACCTAAACGCTCAAGTATTAGTGCAATAATTATAGAAACTAAAATCATGATAGCGACTCACTTAATTTGCTTGTTCTAGCCTGCTTATATAAGCAGGCCAATTAAAACTTTCCCCAGGGTCGGTTTTTCGCCCTGGTGCTATATCGCAATGCCCTACTACTCGCTTAGTGGTGATAAGCGGGTAACGAGTCATAATTGCCTTTGTTAGGCTATGTAAGCTGGTGTACTGCGCCTGAGTGTAAGGTGTGGTATCTGTACCCTCAAGTTCAATGCCTATACTAAAGTTATTACATGCGCTTTGCCCTTCATATTCAGATTGCCCGGCATGCCACGCACGTTTATTAAATGGCACATATTGAATAATCTCGCCAGTACGTTTTATAAAACAGTGCGCTGACACTCTAAGCCCATTTAAATCACAAAAACTGGGGTTCGCATTACAGTCAATCTCACCCATAAACAGTGCATCAACGTATTCGGTGCCAAATTGCCCAGCCGGCAAGGAAATATTATGAATTACCAACAGCGAAATATCGGTATTTTCAGGGCGCTCATCAAAATGCGTACACGGCCGCTGTGTTATATTAGCGACAACTCCGCTTGAATCTATCTGCATTATTTTAATACCACGGTATACATAAACTTGATGCTAAAGGATTTATATAAAGAATGATAGCCATTGCGGCTAGCTAACATTCAGCTGCTAGTATTACTTTTAGCAGCCATGCTATATATGTAGGTGTAATAACCCCTGCTCATTTAAAAGCACTTCTATTAGTTATTTAAACATAGTAAAATTTGCTTAATTTATTAACACTTATGAGCCTTCATATGTCAATTTCGCACACGCTTATTACTCAACTTGTCACCCTCGCCTTAGATGAAGATCTAAATTATCAATCAGCACAAGACGGCGACATTACCGCGCAGCTTATTCCACAAAACGAGCACGCAAATGCTAAAGTAATTACCCGCGAAGACTGCGTTTTTTGCGGTAAAGACATCATTATAGAAGTGTTTAAGCAAGTAGATCCAAGCGTTGAAGTAAACGTATTATTAAATGATGGCGACTTTGTGCCAGCAAATAGCACCTTATTTACAGCTAAAGGTTCTGCCCGCGCTATTTTAACTGCAGAGCGTACCGCGCTTAACTTTGTACAAACGCTTTCGGGTACCGCAACCACAACTGCAAATTATGTAAAAGAGCTTAGCGGCACCACAACCCAGCTGCTCGATACCCGTAAAACAATACCAGGACTCAGAGCTCTGCAAAAATACGCTGTTAAATGCGGCGGCGGTGCAAATCATCGTATAGGCTTATTTGATGCGTTTTTAATTAAAGAAAACCACATAGCAGCGTGTGGCGGAATTGATAAAGCAGTCACACAAGCCAAGCAAAACCACCCTACAAAACCCGTAGAAGTAGAGGTTGAATCGTTAAGTGAACTTGAGCAGGCTATTGATGCCGGCGCCGACATAATCATGCTCGATAATTTTAGCGTTGAACAAATTCAGCAAGCTGTGGTCACTACTAATAAGCGCGCTAAATTAGAGGTTTCTGGCAATATGACGCTAGAAACGCTTAAAACTTACTCGCAGGCAGGTGTCGACTTTATATCCAGCGGTGCACTTACAAAAAATTTACAATCAATCGATTTATCGATGCGTTTTGTATAAAAGCACGACAACAATTTAGTTTTATTGATGCTAATTAATTGACAAAACGCATGAAAAGACTTTTAATAATCCAAAAGGCTTACTTTGTAACATTTTGTTAAATAAAGTATCTTTTTTAGAAAATTTTGTGTGCTTTAAGCATAAAAAAAGTGTTAGACTAACCCTGTTGTATTACTTTCTTGAAAAATATAGTAATAAGTAACTGCTTTTTGTTTTAATCTTCAAAAAACACCTAAAAGATTAAAGCAAATGGTCTGTATGTTTCCTATATTTAGTCTACTTTGTGTTTAGGTAGCCTACGCAAGTTGCAACATAATGAACTCACATTTAGCTTTTGTGTTTCATACCTAAGGCTAAAAGTACGTGAAAATTTATTTTTAAGTAAATCTGTAAAGTTAATCAGGTAAATTAAACTTGGCATTTTCGCCACTAATCTGACTATCTTGCAAAACATTATCCTTTAGGAGAGGAAACATGAAAACAATGACTCAAAAACAACAGGGTTTCACCCTAATCGAATTAATGATTGTTGTAGCAATCATCGGTATTCTTGCTGCAGTAGCGTTGCCTGCGTATCAAGATTACACATTAAAAGCGCGCTTTGCTGAAGTAAAAACCTCTGCTGCTTCTGTAAAAACAACCATGGCGCAATGCCTTCAAGAAAACAACAACATCATAGCCTCTTGTGACACATTTGCTGACTTAGGTATTGCAGCACCTGCGGCTAACGATAATTTAGCATCTGTAGCAATCACAGAAGCAACTGGTGTAATTACTGCTACAGGGACTGCTAGCGCTGGCGCTTATACTTATACCTTAACGCCACCAGTAATTGCAGCTGGTGATCCGCCTCCTTCAACTTTTGTTTTCACAGTAGGCGGTACTTGTAGCACTCAAACAAGAATTCCTAACCTTTGTTAATCGCAAATTTATAAAGGGCTTTCAGGCCCTTTATATTTGGTAAAACATGAAAAAAGACAATACTCTACATACTTTTCAGTGGATCGGTGTAAGTGCCCGAGGGAGAAAGCTCGAAGGTGAGCTAACAGGCTCAAGCATTGCTCTTGTCAAAGCACAGCTTAGAAAGCAAGGTATAACCCCATCAAAAGTTAAGCGTAAGCCTAAGCCATTATTTGGTATACAAAGCACTCAAAAAATCACCCCAAAAGACATTGCGTTAGTTACTCGACAAATTGCCACTATGTTAATGGCGGGCGTACCGCTTATTCAAGCCATTGAGATGATAGGTACAGGCTCTACTAATAAAAGTGTAGCTAAGTTAATGGAAACCATTGGCGATGAAGTTAAAGCAGGTCAACCGCTTAACCAAGCGCTAAGAAAACACCCTCGTTACTTTGATGACCTATATTGTGATTTAGTCGCATCAGGAGAGCAATCAGGTGCGCTTGATAAAATATTCGACCGTGTTGCCCTTTATAAAGAGAAGTCTGAAGCACTTAAATCTAAAATCAAAAAGGCGATGTTTTACCCTATCGCGGTTTTGGTCGTGGCGCTTATAGTTACTTCAATACTACTTATATTTGTAGTACCACAGTTCCAGGATATTTTTAACGGCTTTGGTGCACAACTACCTGCCTTTACCTTATTTGTTATTGGTATATCTGAATTTATGCAAGAGTACTGGTGGGTCGCACTAATTACTGTTGTTGTCTCAGGCTATATATTTAAAGAAGCAAGTTTAAGAAGTTTAAAACTCAGAGATGCCACTGATAGAGCTATCTTAAAACTCCCTGTAATTGGTATGATTTTAAATAAAGCCGCTGTAGCCCGTTACGCTCGTACGCTTTCGACCACCTTTGCTGCAGGTGTACCACTTGTTGATGCACTCGACTCAGCTGCTGGTGCATCCGGTAATGCTGTGTATCGTTATGCTATTTTAGATATTAAAGCAGAGGTGAGCTCGGGTAATCAAATGAACTGGGCGATGCGTAACTCTAAAATATTTCCAGACATGGTTATTCAAATGGTGGCCATTGGTGAAGAATCTGGTTCGTTAGATGGCATGCTAGCCAAAGTAGCAACAATTTACGAACAAGAGGTTGATGATGCAGTTGATGGCTTATCTAGCTTATTAGAGCCGCTTATTATGGCTGTGCTTGGTGTGCTCGTCGGTGGCTTAATTGTTGCCATGTACTTGCCAATTTTCCAGTTAGGCTCTGTAATTTAAAAGCATAGCTGTAAGCTGTAGCAAAATTTCAAACGCTAATTAATAGCTTGCAAGATAAATTGAATAGTAAAAACTATTCAACACAGCGAAATAAAATTGGCCTATAAATGGCCTGAAGTTAGGTATTTTAATGGACAATTTTTTTCTTGATATAACCACTGCGATGCAAAGTCAGCAGTGGTTTTATTTAACCACGGTTGGCTTAATTAGTTTATGTGTAGGTAGTTTTTTAAATGTAGTTATTTATCGATTGCCGTTAATGATGCAGCGAGAATGGCAAAGTGAATGTAGATTATTATTAAAAGATGAAATAACAAACAAAACTACACAAGCTAGTAACAGTGAGCCATTTAATTTAGTAAAACCTAATTCTACCTGCCCTAAATGCAAAACCGCGATTAAGCCTTGGCAAAATATTCCTATTATTAGTTGGATCATGCTTAAAGGTAAATGTGCTAATTGCAGTAACCCAATATCAGCGCGTTACCCGATAGTTGAAGCTATTACCGCACTATTAAGTTTAGTTATTGCCTACAGCTTTGGCGCTACTGAGCACGCCCTTTTATATATTTTTGTTACCTGGATTTTAGTAGCGCTCACTTTTATTGATATTGACCACATGCTACTGCCCGATCAGCTCACTTTACCTTTAGTATGGCTTGCGCTCATAGCCGCTGTAATGGGTATAACAATAAGCCCTGGCGATGCGATAGTAGGGGCCGCATGCGGCTATTTAAGCCTGTGGAGTGTATTTTGGTTATTTAAGCTATTAACTGGTAAAGAAGGCATGGGCTATGGCGATTTTAAGTTATTGGCCGTGTTTGGCGCACTGCTTGGGTGGCAGTCGCTATTAACCATTATTTTGCTTTCAAGCGTGGTGGGCGCCATTATTGGTATTGCCCTTTTAAGTATTCAAGGTAAAGACAAAGCAACCCCCATTCCATTTGGCCCCTACTTAGCCATAGCGGGTTGGATAACACTGCTGTGGGGCGCTCAAATTCAAGCTGCGTATTTTAATTTAATTGGTTATTAGTATGAATAAGCCAGCAACTAAAATAAACAATTGGGTATTGGGTTTAACAGGCGGTATTGGCTGCGGTAAAACGGCTGTTAGTTATATGTTTGAAGAACTGGGTATTTGCGTTGTTGATGCCGACATTATTGCCCGCCAAGTAGTAGCGCCTAATAGCACAGGGCTAAATGTAATCATTGAACACTTTGGCGAGGGTATTTTACTACCCGATGGCACATTAAACAGAGCAGCGCTGCGCACTAAAATATTTACCAACAATGATGATAAAGAGTGGCTTAACGCACTATTGCACCCGCTTATTCGGGAAAAAATACTCACCGATTTAAATAATGCAAGCAGTGCTTATGTTGTATTGGTTGCACCATTATTGTTTGAAAATAAACTTAACAAATACTGCAACCGTACTTTATTAATTGATGTACCACAGCCTGTGCAGATTGAACGTACTATAAAACGCGACAATATTAGCCTTGAGCAGGTAAATAGCATTATAGCGTCACAAATGCCACGGGAAGAAAAACAACAAAAAGCCGATGATATTCTAAATAATGACCGCGATTTATCACTTGTTCATGCAGAACTTGTTGTTCTTCATAAAAATTACCTACAATATGCAGTATAAAATACAACTAATGCCCCTTAATGCGGTCATAACAACATAAACTCGTAATTTGGTTAGCAAAAAAGGTGTTGATAAGCACAGCGAATTTAATCACCTGCTTTTTTCTGATAAATTGTTAACTATTGAAGGACTAAAATAGGTGCGCAATGAATATTAACTCACCGTTATTGAGAAAATTTATAACGCTTGGCCGCATTGATGCCGATACCGTAAAAGCAAAACAGCAAGAGTTTGCCTCAACCGCCGAGCTTATATCTAAATGTGGAAAAATTGACAGCAACGACTTAGCTGAACAATGTATAGACTTATTTCGCGTACCGTATTTTGATTTAAAAGACTTCGACCCTGCACAAATTCCCGAAGACTTAGTTAAAGAAAAGCTAATACGTAAACACCACATTTTACCGCTGGTTCAAAAAGGCAGAAAAGTATACATTGCCGCCTCAGATCCAACTGACTACGGTGCCTTTGAAAACTTTGAATTTAGCACCGGCTTATCGTGCGAAATAGTCGTGGTTGACTATATTCAGCTAGATAACAAAATTGAGCAACTACTTGATGCTGCAGGCAGCTTAGATTTAAGCGCCGATGAATTTAAAGAGTTTGCCGACCTAGATAGTGAAGGCCCTAAAGAAACCACACCTAAAGATGATGATAAAGACGATGCGCCAATCATTGTTTATATCAATAAAATTTTAATGGATGCCATTAAAAAAGGCGCTTCTGATTTACACTTTGAACCTTACGAACACAAATACCGTATTCGCTTTCGTATTGACGGTATTTTGCATGAAGTTGCCAACCCACCAAATACATTAGCAAGTAAGCTATCGGCGCGTATCAAAGTAATGTCGAGGCTCGATATTGCTGAAAAACGTAAACCACAAGATGGCCGTATTAAATTAAAAATTACCGAGCGTAAAAGCATCGATTTTCGTGTAAGTACTATGCCTACATTATGGGGCGAAAAAATAGTAATGCGTATTCTTGATTCATCAAGCGCTATGCTAGGTATTGATGTATTAGGTTACGAAGAGGATCAAAAAAAGCTCTACATGGATGCGCTTGGGCAACCGCAAGGCATGATACTAGTTACCGGCCCAACGGGCTCTGGTAAAACCGTATCGCTTTATACAGGTTTAAATATACTTAACCAGCCAGAGCGTAACATTAGTACCGCCGAGGATCCGGTAGAGATAAACCTTGAAGGGGTTAACCAAGTACAAATTAACCCTAAAGCTGAAATGACCTTTGCTAACGCCCTGCGTGCCTTTTTACGTCAAGATCCAGATGTAGTGATGGTAGGTGAAATACGTGACCTAGAAACCGCAGAAATTTCAATTAAAGCGGCGCAAACAGGTCACTTAGTGTTATCTACACTACATACCAACTCAGCGCCCGAAACCATAACGCGTTTATTAAATATGGGCGTGCCTGCGTATAACGTGGCAAGCTCTATAAGTTTGATTATTGCCCAGCGCTTAGCAAGGCGTTTATGCCCTAAGTGTAAAACTCCAGAAACACTGCCAGCAGAAGAATTGGCTCGTCAAGGATTTAGCACAACACAAATTGAAGACATGACACTATACGCACCCAAAGGCTGCGAAAATTGCACCGATGGTTACAAAGGCCGTGTGGGTATTTACGAAGTCATGCAAATTACCCCTGAAATTGCACAAATTATTATGCGCGGTGGCAACTCGCTCGAAATCGCAGAGGTATCGCTACAAGCGGGGTTTAATAACTTGCGATTATCGGGTTTACGAAAAGCCGCCGATGGTTTAACGTCTCTGGCTGAAATTAATCGCGTAACCAATATGTAAAAGTGATAGCCCTAATTAGGGCTAAAACACATTGTAGAGAGTAAAGTATGCCAACAATTGTTAACTGTCCAACCTGTAAAAACAAAGTTGAATGGTCACAGCAAAGCCCACATCGTCCTTTTTGTTCTAAGCGCTGTCAGCTTATTGATTTAGGTGAATGGTCTTTTGAGAACAATAAAATATCAACGCCTATTACCTCGGCTAACCAAATTAGCCAAGATATGATAGAAGATATTGAAGAGATGATGGCTAAAAACGATGACGACTTTTTTAAATAAGCGTTTTTCAACCTCTTAAACGACAAAAGCCAGCATTAAGCTGGCTTTTTAGTGTTTAATCTATAAATTAGTCTCTTTGCTTACGGTGTTTTTTACCCATACGCTTTTGCATTTTTGCAAACTTTTCTTGCTGCTCTGCGTTAAGTACCTGCATTACTTGATGCTGTGTTTTTAGCTTAATTAAGCCAAACTCAGTGCCTTTTTCGTGGCGTGCAGCTAATAGCTCTTTTGCAGCGTTTTCGTCAAATGTTGGTGCGCTAAGTAGAGCATCCATTTTCTCTTTTTGAGCCTTACGCTGTGCTTTACGGGCTTCTTTATCATCGCCGCGCAGTGCTTTCATCTGTGTTTTTTGCGCTTCAAAAATAGCTTCAAGCTTAGTTTGCTGTTCTTGCGTTAAATCAAGCTTGTCGGCACCGCGCTCAGATAATAAAAAACGCGCTTGAGAATGGCCTTGCTTATCGTGCATGCCGCCTTTTGCTAATACGCTACCGGCGCCAAGTGTAGCCGTTGCTAGACCACAAATAAGTACTAATTTTGAAAGTGTATTTACTTTAGTCATAATCATCACCTTAATATTGGATGGATTGAATTTGGTTGTGGCTGCTAAGCCAGTGAGTTAACTATACCTCTTGCAACGCAAAGTAACGCAAAGCAGTGTAAAGGTTGTGTAAAGATTCACTTTTGCACAATTTAAGAAGTAAAATAACCATATAGAAATTGCCTAAGGGTTTGAAATGAAGCTATTAATGATTGATGACGACACAGGTTTGTGCGAACTACTCACTGAATATTTAGCCGCGCAAGGTTTTGACGTACAAAGCGTTCACGATGGCGAGCAAGGCTTAAAGCTTGCTCTATCAAATGACTACGCGCTGATATTGCTTGATGTCATGCTCCCCACCCTTGATGGCTTTGAAGTACTTAAACAACTTAGGCAAACAAAGTTAACACCGGTTATTATGCTTACTGCAAAAGGCGAAGACTTTGATCGCATTTTTGGCTTAGAGCTAGGCGCAGACGATTACATACCCAAACCCTTTAATCACCGCGAGTTACTTGCCCGTGTAAAAGCTATTACCCGTCGTATAGAGCACATAAATAGCCTAAATGTTGCAACACCTAGCAAAATGAATATAAATGGCATTACGGTTAATTTGGCAGCCCGAGAGGCCGCTATTAACGAGCACACCCTCACGCTTACTGGCACAGAGTACGAAGTACTGGTGTTATTAATTAAAAACGCCGGCGAAGTTGTCAGTAAAGAGCAAATAAGTGAAGAAGTATTAGGCAGGCGCTTAGCTTCGTTCGACCGCTCAATTGATATGCACGTTAGCAATATTCGAAAAAAAATAGCTGAGCATATTCAAGGCGAGCGAATAAAAACAATGCGAGGTACAGGTTATGTCTTCATCCAAGGTGAGTAATAAACATTACTTTGCATGGCTAAAGCACCCTCGACATTATTTATTTTTTAAAATATTTATTTGGTTTTGGCTAACAATAACGGGCACGGTGGCTGCGCTTATATTCTTAAGCAACATTACGGCAATTAATGCAGTAAGCACCGAGCCTTTGCGTGGGCCAATGAAAAAAAACCTAATTTATACTGCCAAAAGTATTGAGCGAAGTGCCACTAAGCACAAGCGCACCCTTGCTGATGTTTTATCGCACCCTAGGCTTTCAAAACGAAAGATTTTATTTTTAGGCGCAGCACAACCCGAAGACGCATTAAGTAATAAAGAGATCCCCGCTGAAATAGATTTAAACTTACTTAGCTTTAGTCAAAACTTGGCACCACAGGTCATTTTTACCGAAAAATACCAAGCTTTCGGCCCTGTCAATATTAGCGTGCCAGAGGGGCAGTTTTACCTCTACGAAATAGACATTAACCACCAACCTCCTTTGCTCATGCGCTTTAAGTTAATGCCAAATTGGATGAAAGTACTCGTGGCTATTTTTGCCTCTTTAATCCTGAGTTTTATTTTTAGTCGCAATTTAATCGCCCCAATTAACAGCCTTAAAAAAGCAGCTATAAAACTTTCATCAGGCGATTTATCAGCGCGAGTTGCCATACCTGCAAGCAGAAAAGACGAGTTAGGGGTGCTTGGGCGCGACTTTAACAGTATGGCTAATCAGCTTGAGCAACTTATTAGCGCCCAAAAGCGCTTACTGGCTGATATATCTCATGAGTTGCGCTCCCCGCTTACGCGTTTAAAAATGGCAACGGGGCTTGCACAAATGCAAGCCAACGAGGCAAGCCAATCGTATTTATTACGTATAGAAAAAGAAGCAAACCAGCTTGATAAAATGATTGCAGACGTGCTGCAAGTGTCGCGTTTAGAAGCGCAAAGCCAAACACTGTCACTACAAAAGCAATCGTTAAAAGATATAGTAGAGCACGTATTAAACGATGCGCAGTTTGAAGCCAAGCAAAATACTAAAACACTTACTTTTAGTGGCAATGCCGATGTAATGCTAAGCTGCGATGAATCATTAATTGCCAGCGCACTCGAAAACCTATTACGTAACGCAATAAAATACGCGCACAGCAACATTAGCTTTAGCGTACACTACAACAACCAAATCTATATAGAGATTTGCGACGATGGCCCTGGCGTTCCAAATGAGCAACTTAGCAAGCTTTGTGAGCCCTTTTTTAGGCAATCTGACGCTCGCGACAGAGTAAGTGGCGGCACAGGGCTTGGCTTAGCTATCGCTAAAAATGCTATTATTGCCCACGGCGGTAGTTTAGCGCTATCTAATAAAGAAAAAGGCGGGCTTTGTGCCAATATCACCCTGCCACTAATTAAAGAGTAAGCATGTTTTACAGTACCGAATCAGCGCTTGAAAGTAACCAAGCACGCATTAATCACTTTTACGAAAATGTACTTAATAAAAACTATTTTAATGCATCTGAAGGTAAACTGTTTTTTGCTTACGCAGTGCCAGAAACAGCTAACACTGCCATAGTAATTAGCTCTGGGCGCATAGAAGGGCTTGAAAAATACAAAGAGCTGCTGTGGGAGCTTTACACTAATAATTATGCGGTATTTATAGCCGACCACCAAGGGCAAGGCCGCTCGTATCGACCGTTAAAAAATAAGCACAAAGGGTATGTAAAACGCTTTAGTGACTACAGTGCCGACTTAGATTTATTTAATCAACATATTGTAAATAAACACTGGCAAGGCAAAAAAATATTATTAGCCCACTCTATGGGCGGCGCTATAGCGTACGATTATTTTGCAAATTACCCGCATACTTTCAGCGGCGCGTTTTTATCTGCGCCCATGTTTGATATTTACACTAAAGGTATTCCTAAACCGGTAGCTAAATTTATAGCCAGCGCCGCCACAAAGCTCGGTTTTGGCTACAGTTATGCGCTAGGGCAAAACGATTACAACCCAGAAGAATTTGCGCTTAATACTTTAACCAGCAGCCAAGTGCGGTACAACCTATTTAGGCTCACTTATCAACAACAGCCACTTTTACAGTTAGGCGGCGTTACATATGGCTGGTTAAATGCAAGCTTTGCTTTTATGTCTGCCGTGGATACCCACACAATCAACCTCCCTATTTTTATTGCCAGCGCACAAAACGATGAAGTGGTTGATAACAACGCGCAACAAAAGCTCGTAAATAGGCTCCCTAATGCCGAGCTAAAAAGCTTTGCTGAGGCTAAACACGAGTTATTGTTTGAACGCGACGAAATTAGAAAACCTGTACTTATGCGCTTGTATCAGTTTTGTTCTTCGTTTGATACTTAGGTACCACGGAGAGCGGATCTAGATGAATTAAAATATCAACCTCAGAGTCAAAGCGCTCGGCAAGCGCCTTTTCTACATCGTCAGCCACATTGTGGGCACGTATTAAACTTAAATGATCATCAAGCTCTAAGTGCATTTGCATAAACTTAATTTTACCGCCTTGGCGAGTGCGGATATCATGTACACCGTGTACATCTTTATGTGCGTTAGCAATATCTAAAATACTTTGCTTTTCATCATCTGGGAGTTCTTTATCCATTAGATGATCGGCACTCTCACACGCAATATCCCAACTGTTATAAAGTAAGTAACCGGCTACGCCTATGGCAAACAGCGGATCTGCGTATAACACCCCATAGTACGAGAGCAAAATAGCAAGTAATACCGCCGCATTTAAAATTAAATCCCCTTTGTAATGCACCGAGTCTGCTTTAATAGCGATGGATTCGGTATGCTTAACCACTTTGATCTGAAAAAACACAATCACTAACGTACAAGCAATAGCAAATATACTCACCCACACACCTAACAGTGAATGACTAAGCACAATTGGGTTAAATAATCGCTCAATACCGTGAAACGCCAATAAGCACCCCGACCCTGCTATAAACGCAGCCTGACCAAGTCCGGCTAGGGCTTCAGCTTTGCCATGACCAAAACGGTGATCGTCATCTGCTGGGCGCAGTGCATACCCTAGCACTAAAAAGCTCATGGCCGTGGCGGTAATATCCATTAATGAGTCGGTTAATGAGCCAAGCATAGAAGCTGAACCCGATGCCAACCACGCCCAGGTTTTAGCGGCTATCATTAAGCTAACCATAACCATGGTAACTATGCTTGATGTTTTAACCCAAAATTCGTAACTACGGTGATGCACGTTAATATTCACTACTTGCGGTATTCAATGGCGCGAGTATATCATTTTTTTTACCGGTTTCGTGTATACTGCCACTCGTCAAATTATAGATTAATAGAAAGGCGCATTATGCTGGATATCGTTTTATATCAACCTGAAATTCCACCAAATACAGGAAATATCATACGCTTGTGTGCAAACACAGGTTACTCATTGCATTTAATTGAGCCATTAGGTTTTGAGTGGGACGATAAGCGAGTAAAACGTGCCGGGCTAGATTACCACGAGTTTAGTAACGTACAGCGCCATGCCTCGTTTGAAGCCTACCTTGAAAAGTGCCAACCTAAAAAAGTGTATGCATGCACTACTAAAGGCAGCCAGTTTCATCACGAAGCCAGTTATGAAGCCGGTGATTGCTTGGTATTTGGGCCAGAAACTCGCGGTCTCCCCGATGAGATGATTCAAGCGCTACCTAACGATCAGCGTGTGCGCATTCCTATGCAGCCCAATAGCCGTAGTATGAACCTATCTAACGCTGTGGCGGTATTCGTTTATGAATCATGGCGCCAGCTAGGCTTTCCTAACGCGCAATAAGCACCTTGTACCAAACAATAAAAAAACCGACATAGCGTCGGTTTTTTTAATAACAAAGCATGTTCATGCTTTTAATAAAGTGAGCATTATATGCTCACTTTATTCAGCGCGCTGCTCTCGGCCTAATAACGCCATGGCTGCTTCTTTCATATCTTTATTTTCATAAAGTACTTTATAAATTTGCTCAGTAATAGGCATTTCTACACCGGCGCGTTGCGCTAATAAATACACTTCTTTTGTGTTTCTAAAGCCTTCAACAACTTGCCCGATAGACTCAATAGCAGCATCAACCCCTTCACCTTTACCTAAAGCCAAACCAAAGCGACGGTTGCGCGATTGATTATCGGTACATGTTAAGATTAAATCGCCAAGTCCGGCCATACCCATAAAGGTTTCTTGCTTTGCACCTAAGGCACACCCTAAGCGCGTTAGCTCAGCTAAGCCGCGAGTGATCAGTGCAGTACGTGCATTAGCACCAAAGCCCACCCCATCAGACATACCTGCACCAATGGCTATTACGTTTTTAACCGCGCCACCTAACTGAATGCCAATAAAGTCATCGTTGTTATACACGCGGAACGAGCGCCCACAATGGAGTAAATCTGCAAGTTGTTGCGCAAACTCCGTTGAGGTAGACGACACCGATATCGCAGTAGGTAGCCCCATTGCCATTTCTTTTGCAAAGGTTGGGCCTGATAAAACCGCAAGCGGCATCTCATCACCTAGTTCCTGCAGGGCAACCTCTTGTAACAAGCGACCAGTATTTGGCTCAAGCCCTTTTGTTGCCCACGCAACTTGCGCACCTTCAACCAGCGCAGGTTTAATTTGCTGCAATGTATCTGCAAAGGCATGGCTTGGCACAACCACAAGTACAATGGCACTGCTGGCTACTGCTTGTTGTAAATCGGCTTGTAATAAAAGAGTGTCAGGGAATGGTACATCAGGAAGGTAACGTTGATTTTTCCGCTCAGCTGCAAGCGTGGCAACGTCGTCGCTATTGCGGCCCCAAAGTGTCACTTGGTGACCATTTCGGGCTAAGCAAATAGCAAGAGCGGTGCCGTAAGACCCCGCTCCTAATACAGTAACAGCTGAAGTTGCTGTACTCATAAATTATGCGTCTGCTGAAACCTGCTCAGCTTGCGCAGTACGTTGTTGCATGTATTGTGCAAATAACGCATCAAAGTTCACTGGCGCAAGGTTAAGCTGTGGGAAAGTACCACGGTTAACAAGATTAGATACGGCTTCACGCGCGTATGGGAATAACACGTTAGGGCAGTATGCACCTAGCATATGTGCTAGTTGTACTTCTTCAAGCTCACCAACTGTAAAAATACCGGCTTGCTGAATTTCACATAAAAACGCAGTTTCTTCACCGATAGAAGCAGTAACCGTTAGTGCTAAAACCACTTCAAACACACCTTCGTCTAGCTTATTAGAGCGCGTGTCTAGGTCTAGCTTAACTTCTGGCGTCCATTCTTTTTGAAAAATCGCAGGCGAGTTAGGCGTTTCAAACGATACATCTTTAGTGTAAATACGTTGAATAGTAAATTGTGCGCCACCTTCTTGTGCTGCTGCGTTTTGATTTTCTTCGTTCATTGTGCTTCCTACGTGTTAGTTTTTATAATTAAAATTAAGCATTTAGCTTAGCGTCAAGTTTACCTTGCGCTTCAATAGCCATCATGTCGTCGCAGCCACCGATATGTTCATCATTAATAAAAATTTGCGGTACTGTGCTTGCACCACCTGCTTTAGCAATCATTTCATCGCGAAGCTCTGGTTGAACACCAATATCAATATTTGTGTACTCAACGCCTTTACTGTTTAAAAGTGCAAGAGCACGTTGGCAAAATGGACAGTACGCTTTGGTGTATAAAACAACATTACTCATAATAAATCCTCTATCGGTACTACTAAACTGATTAGCGACCTGTTGTAGTTGGAAGGCTGGCAGATTGCCACGACCCCATACCACCTGATAATACATAAACCGATTCAAAGCCTGCTTTATGCATTGCATTAGCAATACCTTGAGCAGTCATGCCTGTGGCACATACTAGTATAATGGGTTTGCTCTTGTGCTTTTCAAGGCTTGAAAAATCAGATTGTTTTGCTTTTTCAGGGCTTAAGTGTTCAGCACCCGCAATACGACCTGCGTTAAATTCTTTTTGAGCACGAATATCAACTACTTTGCCATCTTCACGATTAATAAGAAGTGTTAATTGCTGTGGGTTTATTTCTCTCACTGCTGAAAACTTGCTCTTTATCCAGCCGCTTACAATAAGGAATACAAGACCAACCCAAGCTAGGCTTAAAATAGGATGATTTGTAATAAATTCAATATATTGATCCATTCTACTTCCACTATGAAATTATGTTCTAAATCTAGGGGCGTGTTGGCCTTTGTGGATTGAAATTTGTTCAATCTAGGGGCGATTAAATCGCGGCGCGAGATTTGTAACCTAGTGGGCTAAGTAAAAACCTAGCAAAGCTTCCGCGTCCTGCTCACGCCCCTTACCTACATCCATGTAGGCAACAAAAAGGTAATAGTCCCTAGAAAGAACCCAACGGGCAGCGCATGCTTGGTGTTTATGCTACGTTATCGCCTATTTATGGGGGGTAACCACACTTCATAGGCTCTGTTTTACCTAAAAACCAAACATACTGCTGCAAATTCAGCCACCAAAGTGCAACACGCCCTAATATTCTAGGTATTTTGTACTTTAGCCACGCAAGTATACCCAAACCAAGTTAAAATGCGAGTTTGCTGCGCTTTAAAAACACATAAAGCCCCCCATATATGAAAGTAAGTAAAAAATTTAATATCTTGTTCTCAGTGCTGATTCTGGCGCTAAAACACGGTATGCTAAAACTAACCAGGTAACCTTTTCGGTGCACAGTACCCATCAACAGGTGCTAATTTTCAGGAGCTATTATGACAGAGCATAAAAAACCACTGGTATTAATGATTTTAGACGGTTGGGGATACCGCGAAGATGAGCAAAGCAATGCGATTCTTGCAGCCAACACCCCCGTTTTAGACAACCTATGGGCAACCCGTCCACGCACATTAATTTCAGGCTCAGGTTTAGATGTAGGCTTACCTGAAGGGCAAATGGGTAACTCAGAAGTAGGCCATGTAAATTTAGGTGCTGGTCGTGTGGTTTATCAAGACTTTACTCGCATTACCAAAGCAATCAACGATGGCGAATTTGACTCAACTCCTGCACTTGTTGAAAACATCGATAAAGCAGTCGCTGCAGGCAAAGCCGTGCATATTATGGGTTTATTAAGCCCAGGTGGTGTTCACAGCCACGAAGATCATATTGTCGCAAGTATTCAATTAGCCGCTAAACGCGGTGCAAAAGAAGTATATTTTCATGGCTTTTTAGATGGCCGTGATACACCACCACGCAGTGCTAAAGCATCAATAGAGCGTATAGAAGCCTTATTTGCCGAGCTAAATTGTGGCCGCTTAGCGTCTCTTGTGGGCCGTTATTACGCCATGGACAGAGACAACCGTTGGAACCGTGTAGAAAAAGCCTACAATGTAATGGCATTAGGTGAAGGCGAATTTAATTATGCTGATGGTGTGTCGGCATTAGAAGCCGCCTATGAGCGCGACGAAAACGATGAATTTGTAGCTCCAACCACCATCACGCCACAAGGCACTGAAGCAGCACAAATTAATGATGGCGACACTATCATCTTTGCTAATTTTAGAGCCGACCGTGCCCGTGAAATCACCCGTGCCTTTGTAGAGCCAGGCTTTGACGGGTTCGAAAAGAAAAAATCACCACAGTTAAGCGCATTTGTAATGATGACAGAATACTCAGCCGATATTGATGCCCCTGTCGCATTTGGCCCTACGCCATTGGTAAACGTATTAGGTGAATGGCTTGAAAAAAATGGCAAAACGCAGCTACGTATTTCTGAAACAGAAAAATACGCTCATGTTACGTTTTTCTTTAGTGGCGGACGCGAAGATGAATTTGAAGGCGAATCACGCGAATTAATTCCTTCTCCACAGGTTGCCACTTATGACCTTCAGCCAGAAATGAATTCTGAAATGCTAACCGACAAACTTATTGAAGCCATTAAAAGCGGTAAGTTTGATGCCATTATTTGTAATTACCCGAATGGCGATATGGTGGGTCACTCTGGTGTGTTTGAAGCCGCGGTTAAAGCCTGTGAAGCTGTTGATGCATGTATAGGCCGCGTGGTAGAAGCGCTAGATGAGTTTGGCGGTGAAGCACTTATCACAGCTGATCACGGTAATGCAGAGCAAATGGCAAATACTGCCACGGGCCAAGCTCATACCGCTCACACTAGCGAGCCAGTGCCATTTATTTATGTAGGACGCGATGCAACGCCAAGTGAAGGCAAAGCATTAAGTGATGTAGCACCTACTATGCTACACCTTATGGGCATGGAGCAACCAAGCGAAATGACCGGCACGCCAATCATGACGTTGAAATAACACATGAGCAAACCAGTAAATTGGTTTAGTGTTTATACATTTGTATTGGTTTCGTTAGTGGTTGCCCCTGCAACCGCTAACGAAAGCCGCACTAAAAAAGACCTATCTGAAGTGCAATCTGCATTAGAACAAAGCCAAGCAGAGTACAACGCACAGCGAAAAAAAATTGCCGCACTGCAAAAAAACTTAAAAAAACACGAGCTAGAAATAGCTAAAAATGCCAAAGCCCTCAATATGGCTGAGCAATCAGTAAAAGAAACCGAGCAAAAACAACAAACGCAGCAACACAAAGCACAGCAATTAAAAGCGCAACACGCGCAATTTCAAGCCATTTTAGCCGCCCAGCTAAAAAGTGCTTACATGGCTGGGGGCGACGACTACCCAAAAATGCTTTTAAATCAGCAAGACACAGCTAAATTTGAGCGTACCTTAAGCTATTACAACTATTTAAATAAAGCGCGCATAGAACAAATTGAAGAGCTTAAAGTACTACAACAACAAATTGCAGAAAACCAAGCCGCACTTGCCAAAACCAAACAAAAATTAGCCGCCTTATTTGAAGAACAAAAAAGACGCCAAAGCGCGCTAGTAAATGCCCAAAGCGAGCGCCAAACTAACCTTAAAAACTTACAAGCACAGCTTAATAGCACTAAAAGCTCGATTAATTACTTAAAAGACAACGAGCAAACATTAATCACCACCATTGAAGAACTTGAGCAAGAGAAAACTCAAAAAATTGAACTGCTCGGCCTTAATAAAAGTAAAGGCAAGCTTAATTGGCCCAGCAAAGGAAAGCTAAAACACACATTTGGTCAGCGCAAACATGGCGGCATAGACTGGAAAGGCGTGTTAATTGGTGCAAAAGAAGGCACTAATGTAAACAGTATTAATAATGGCCAAGTTGTATTTGCTGATTGGCTTAAAGGCTTTGGCTGGGTTATTGTGGTTGATCATGGTGAGGGCTTTATGAGCCTATACGGCCATGCTCAAACATTATTAAAAGATGTGGGCGACATGGTTCGAGAAGGCGAAACGCTGGCATTAGTAGGTCAAAGCGGCGGACAGTCGAGTTCTGGTCTATACTTTGAAATACGCCACAAAGGACGCGCAGTAAATCCTGTTAAATGGTGCAGACGTATTTAAGTGAATAAAACAGCTGCACCGCATTAGGAGCAGCTGATGACTCAAAAAATACCACAAACACGCTCATTTCCCTCTTCCCGTACGCGCTATTTGTTTTTATTGTGCGCATTGACCTGTATTGCTATTTTTTGTTTTAGCAATTCATTACTTGCCAGCTCAGTTAAAGATCTTAAAAGTCAGCAAATTTCTGAAATACTCTTCAACATTAAAGCCTATTATGTTGATGACTTATCACTGACAAAAGGTGCACAGGGTGCCTTTAATAATCAGCAAGTAGAAATTTTACTCGACCAGCTAGACCCTTATTCTAAATACCTCAATGAAAATGACTTAGACGCTTTGTTTAACAATACAAATGGCCATTACACTGGCGTGGGCATTGAAGTGAAAGACATTGACAGTGACATTACTATTGTTGGTGTTGTTAAAAACTCCCCAGCCAAAAAGGCCGGTATTTTAGCGGGCGATATTATAGTTAGTGTTAATGATATAAACACGCAAACAGGTAGCTTAGAGCAAGTAGCTGCGTTGATAAAAGATACCCGCTTTAACGCGGTTAAACTAACAATAAAGCGCGCAGGGCAGCAGCAACCAATTAGCTTTGCGGTAAACCGCAAAGAAATAAACTTAGAAAGCGCCACTAGCCAATTACTCGACTCAGGCACTGGGTATTTAGCCATAAATAATTTTTCTAATCACACCTTACATGAAGTGGCGCTGCAGGTAGCTGCACTTAAAAATGATTATCGCACACCCCTTAAAGGGTTAGTCATTGATTTACGTGACAACCCAGGTGGTACTTTACAAAGCGCAGTGGCGGTAGCGGATCTATTTTTACAAAGCGGCACTATAGTCACCACTAAAGGGCGCTATTACGACGCTAATCAAGCCTACTACGCTAAACGAGGCGACATACTTAAAGGCTTGCCTATTGTGGTGCTTATTAATGAAAATTCGGCCTCTGCGGCAGAAATACTCGCAGCCGCTTTAAAAGATAATAAGCGTGCTACAGTGGTTGGTAATCAGTCTTATGGCAAAGGCTCGGTGCAATCTTTGATCCCACTTGGTGATGGTAATACAGCGCTAAAATTAACAACTGCTAAGTACTTTACACCTGCGGGCGTATCGATTGAAGGCGTAGGAGTTACCCCCGATGTAGCAATTGCGCAAGCAACCCTTCCACAATCAAATAAAGCCGCTATAATAAAAAATGAGCAGAACAAAAATGCACCACAATTTGAACATGAAATACTGGGCGACTTGCAGTTAGTAAAAGCTAAGCAATTACTTAGCATGCAATAGTAAATAATCTGAATTCTAGGTAAGCGATTTAATAACAGAATAAATATTAACACTATTAAATTCTGCTATTCTTTAGCTATAAGTTTTAAGTAAATTCAACGCAGTTAGCGCTAAAAACAGCTGCTGAGATAGCTTTATTACCCGGCGCTGAGATTAAGTACTCTTAATAAATTAAAAAGATAATAAAAACTATAAACGTGAAAATAATAAAATGGCTGTTGTTGGCTATCTGCTTTGTATCTAGCGCTACTTGGGCAAAGCAAATAGCCATCGTAATTGATGATATTGGCTATCATCAGCGAGATTTAGAATTTCTTACCTTACCAGGGCAATTGTCGTATTCAATTTTGCCCCACACACCCTACTCTCAAATTTTTGCCACGCTTGCCAGCCAAGCAAATAAAGAGCTTTTATTGCATGTACCTATGCAAGCCTTAAACGGTAAAGCACTCGGCCCTGGCGGGCTCACCGTAAATATGGATAAAGAACAGCTACAAAAAACTTTAGGCACTGCATTGGCAAGCTTACCGCAAGTAAAAGGGGTTAATAACCATATGGGGTCGGCACTCACTCAACAAAGCCAAGCCATGAAGTGGACTATGGAAGTACTTAAAAAACGTAATTTATTCTTTTTAGATAGCCGTACTACCGACTTAAGCCAAGCGCAAAATGCGGCAAATTTTATCGGGGTTGAAAATATTGGCCGCCATGTATTTTTAGACAATATAACCACGCATGAGCAACTGCAGCAAAGGCTGGATGAGCTAAAATATAAAGCGACTAAACATCACTTTGCCATAGCGATTGCCCACCCCTACCCAGAAACCATCGACTTTTTACGCCAAGCGCTACCTGAGCTCACCGAGCAAGGCTTTGAGTTAGTTCCGGTATCGCAACTAGTGCATAAAAAATACATACAATTAGCGCAGGCGCAAGGTAAAGGGATCAACGCTAGGTAGCTTTAGGCGGTATTTTAAATATATTTAAGCCATACAACTAAGCTAATAAAAGCAATATTAATAGCTAAAACGTTGATTAAAATACTTATAGCCACAAAGCAAAAGCCCCGCATATTAATGCAGGGCTTTTTAAGTTTTACTATTTTTGCGCTATTAGCTCATAGCACTTTGCAGCTTTTTCATCGCTGTTTTTTCTAGCTGGCGAACACGCTCAGCAGATACACTGTATTTTTCAGCAAGCTCTTGTAGTGTTGCTTTGTCATCAGACAACCAGCGTGCACTTACAATGTCTTGTGAGCGTTCGTCTAGCGTTTTAAGCGCGCTAAATAAACGAGTATGTGACTGCTCTTGCCATTGTTGCTGCTCAATATCGTCAGCTAAATCAGCTGAGCCGTCTGTTAAATATTGTACTGGTGAATATGTACTTGTTGGCGCGTCGTCGTTATCGTCGCCCGTTAAGTCAAAGCCCATGTCTTGGCCGCTCATGCGCGATTCCATTTCACGAACTTCTTTTTCACTCACACCTAGCTCATTCGCTACAGTGCTTACTTCAGCTTGGTTAAACCAACCTAAACGTTTTTTGTTTTTACGAAGATTAAAAAACAATTTACGTTGCGCTTTAGTGGTCGCAACTTTTACGATGCGCCAGTTTTTAAGCACAAACTCATGAATTTCTGCTTTAATCCAATGAACAGCGAAAGACACTAAACGTACACCCACACTCGGGTCGAAACGCTTAACCGCTTTCATCAGGCCTATATTGCCCTCTTGGATTAAGTCGGCTTGCGGTAAACCATACCCCGAGTAGCTTTTAGCAATATGTGCTACAAAGCGTAAATGCGACATAATGAGTTGCTTTGCAGCACTAAGATCGCCTTCTTCTTGAAGTCGTGTTGCTAGCTCTTTCTCTTGCTCAGCTTTAAGCATAGGAATTGTGCTAACCGCTTGAAGGTAGCCGTCCATACTTGCGCTTTGTTGCCCAACTGTAAGTGCCATTGCGTATAAATCTTTACTCATTTTTCACCTCGGTGATAAACATTTGAAACCATCTTAGCACTCTTTCTCTAAGAGTGCTAACCCCAATTTAAAACTTTTTTTAAGCGTAAATCAAGCGGTTTTTTAGTGTATGTTAAGTCTACTACATGCGACTGAATAAGTGATGAACTAAGGGATTGCAAGAGATTAGCGCAAGCGTAACAGCGCATTTACAACTAATCTCATTTGAGGATAATAATATACAAACATGACATTTTTGAGTCAGCCATTAGCAGCCGTACTTATACTTTATCAGGCTCAATTTCTTTAATATATCGGTTAACCGATAAGTAAGAACCAATAAAACCTAAGCTGGTTGCTAGTAATACTAATGCGCCAAACTCATTAAGCGTTAAACCAATTAACGAAAAGCTTGTTTGATACACGCCTGCAACGCTGCTTACTGCGCTAGTTAACCACCACATCATTAAGGCAATACAAATAAATGCAAACAAGCCCCCTATAACGCCATACCAAATGCCGGTCCACAAAAACGGAGCGTGTATAAACGTATTGGTAGCACCTACTAACTTCATTACTTGTATTTCTTCTTTTTTGTCCATAATCGATAAACGAATCGTATTACCAATAATAAGCGTGACAGAGGTAAGAAGTAATAAAGCAATTGTGATAACGCTTTCTTTTAATAAGTCTAATAATGCATTTAGGCGCTCAAGCCAAGCAATATCAAGCTTACCAAAATCTACTTCGCGCTCGTTCTCAAGCTTTGTAAGCAGCGCTTTAGCCGCATTAGGCTGGCGATGCCGCTTAGTAGGTGTCACTAATACAACATCGGGTAGCGGGTTGCTATCTAGGTACTCTAAAGCTTGCCCAAACCCCGACACATCTTTAAATTCAGTTAATGCTTGCTGCTTAGAAATAAATTCAACACTTTCTACCTCGGCGTAAAGTGCTAAACGCTTTACTAAGGTTTGTGTTTCTTGTTCGCTCATACTTTCTTTTACAAAAAGCGATATTTCACTGGCTTCTTCAAACCCGCTACTGACTTGCTGTACGTTTTTTACGACTAAATAAAGCGTTGCAGGCAATGTTAAACTTAGCCCAAGTACAGCAATTGTCATTAATGATGCAAGTGGCGTACGCCACATTTCACCTAAACTGTGCACCCCTTGGCGAAAAATATTTATAATAAAAAAATAACCGCCAGCTATGGCTGATTTTTTTTGTTTATCGTTTGAGTTTTGGCGTCCTTTAAATAACAAGCTCACAGCGTGCCCTCCGCAAGTGGGTCTTCAAGCATACGGCCATCTTTTAAAGTCAGGCTACGGTATTTTAAACGCGACACCAGACCAAGGTCGTGTGTTGCTATAAGTACTGTCGTACCATGTTTATTAAAATCTTCAAATAGCCTTAATATTTCCATAGAGAGCTCGGGGTCAAGGTTACCCGTTGGTTCATCAGCTAATAAAATAGGCGGAGAATTTACAATCGCTCTGGCAATACCTACGCGTTGCTGCTCACCACCAGAGAGTGTAGAAGGATGGCATTTAACTTTATCTAACAGCCCTACTTTATCTAGCGCACCATGAACTCGTTTAGCGATTTGTTTATGATGAGTGCCTTCAATAATCAACGGCAGTGCAACGTTATCAAACACAGTGTAACGCTCTAACAAACGATGATTTTGAAAAATAATACCAATATCGCGGCGCGCATAAGGAATTTGCCGAGAATTAACTTTATTTAAATCAACACCATTAATTAGCACGTTGCCTGCAGAGGGGCGCTCCATTAAGCTAATGAGCTTTAATAAGGTACTTTTACCCGCACCACTGTGGCCTGTTAAAAAAGCCAGTTCGCCAGGCTTAATATGAAATGTAACTTTTTCGAGAGCGCGATGCCCACCCGGATAGGTTTTACTTACTTGCTGAAAATTTATCATTTTTTATTATGCCAGTCCCATATTAGTAAAATGGAATTCCTTAGCTAGGGCCTGTTGACCTTTGAGGATTGAAATTTGCTCTACCTAGAGGCTATTTAATCGTGGTGCAAGGTTTATAGCCCAGAAGGCTAAGTAAAACCGAGCAATAAAAAGTAAATAGCCCAAAGGGCAGCGCATGTTTAATCTCAAAAGATAAGCAGACCAAAAAAGGGAGCAAGCTCCCTTTTATGTATTAAGCGTCATCCTCATCTTGGCTAAATAAAGCGTCAATAAAGTCATCGCTTTTAAATGCGCGTAAATCATCAATACCTTCGCCAACACCAATGTAACGAATAGGAATATTAAATTTATCTGCAACCGCAAATATAACCCCACCTTTAGCAGTACCATCAAGTTTTGAGAGGGTAATACCGGTTAAACCAACACATTGATTAAATAAGTTTACTTGGCTAATTGCATTTTGACCTGTACCCGCATCAATGGTTAGCATAACTTCATGCGGTGCATCAGGGTCAATTTTCTTCATTACGCGGGCTATTTTTTCAAGCTCTTGCATTAAGTTATCTTTATTTTGCAAGCGCCCTGCTGTATCAGCAATTAATACATCTACATTACGCGCTTTAGCGGCTTGAAATGCATCAAACACCACCGAGGCACTATCTGCACCAGTGTGCTGGGCAATAACAGGAATGCTGTTACGCTCTCCCCACACTTGCAGCTGCTCTACGGCTGCTGCACGAAAGGTATCTCCTGCGGCCAACATAACCGACTTACCTTCATTTTGAAATTGCTTAGCTAACTTACCAATGGTTGTCGTTTTACCTACGCCGTTTACACCGACCATTAATATAACAAATGGTTTTTTATCAGCATGTATCTCAAGCGGTTGCTCAGCTGTTTTAAGCATTGCGGCCATTTCTTGCTTCATTAAGTCATAGAGCGCATCGCCATCTTTAAGCTGCTTGCGATCGGCTGCATCAGTAAGGCTATCAATCAGCTTCATGGTGGTATCAACACCTAAATCGGCGGTAAGAAGCTGTGTTTCTAAATCTTCAAATAAATCATCGTCTATTTTTTTACCACTAAAAATAGATGCAAAGCCAGAGCCTATATTTACACGGGTTTTTAATAACCCTTTTTTAAGACGTGAAAAAAAGCCTTCTTTTTTAGGCTTTTCGGCAAGTTTAGCTTCTTCTTTTGCAAGCTCTGCCGTAATGCGCTCTTGCTCTAAACGATCAGCTTCGGCCTCTGCTGCAATGCGTTCTTGCTCTGCACGTTCAGCTTCTGCCTGTTCTTGTGCAATACGCTCTTGTTCTAAGCGCACAGCTTCTGCTTGCTCTGCTGCAATACGCTGTTGCTCTAAACGCTCAGCTTCTGCTTCTGCTGCAATACGCTCTTGCTCTAAACGTTCAGCTTCTGCTTGTTCTGCAACAATTCGCTGTTGCTCTAAACGCTCAGCTTCTGCTTGTTCTGCTGCAATACGCTGTTGCTCTGCACGTTCAGCTTCTGCCTGTTCTTGTGCAATACGCTCTTGTTCTACACGTTCAGCTTCTGCTTGCTCTGCTGCAATACGCTCTTGCTCTACACGTTCAGCTTCTGCTTGCTCTGCGGCAATTCGCTGTTGCTCTACACGTTCAGCTTCTGCTTTTTCTGCTGCAACACGCTCTTGCTCTAAACGCATTTTCGCTTCTTGCTCTACTAAACGAGCGGCTTGTGCTTGTTGTTGCGCCTGTGCTTCAGCTTGCTCTTTCGCAAGCAACTCAACGTTGGCTTTTTCAATTGCTAATTTTTCATCTTGCTCAGCTTGCTCACGCTCTGTGTCTAAACGTTGTTGCTCAGCTCGCTGTGCAGCCATGCGCTCTTGCTCTAAACGCATTTGCGCTTCTTGCTCAGCTAGACGCGCAGCTTGTGCTTGTTGTTGCGCCTGTGCTTCTGCTTGCTCTTTTGCAAGCAACTCTGCATTAGCCTTTTCAATTGCTAAACGCTCTGCTTGTGCTTTTTCAGCAGCAATACGCGCTTGTTCTTCACGCTCTGCTTCGGCCTTTTCTGCCGCTAAGCGCTCAGCTTCTTGTTGCTGAGCTAATGCCTGTTGTTTATCAGCTTCTGCTTGTTTTTTATCTGACTTACCAAAACCGAGCCAAGACATGAATTTACTTTTTTTTGCCATACTTGCTAATAACCACTTATAAAAATCTGATAAACTAAAATTTGAAATAGCTTGGTGTGGCTCAGCAAAGCGTGCCGGCCAAACAACCGTTCAAAACGTAAGTGCTAAATAGTAACACTTTTAATGCGGTTGAAAAATGAAGCTAAACGTAAACTACGCACAATATTATCTGAGCTAGATCCCTTATACCATTTTTTAGTGACCTAAATGAGAAAAAAAACAACGAAAAATAAAGCAATTAGCAAATCTACTGACGGCTTTATTAGAGTAATCAGCGGGCAATTTCGTGGCCGTAAACTGCCGGTAAAAAATGTAGAAGGGCTACGCCCAACAACAGACCGCATTAAAGAAACCGTGTTTAATTGGTTAATGCAAGATACGCGCGATGCAACAGTACTCGATTGCTTTGCAGGCTCTGGCGGGCTTGGCTTTGAAGCGCTTTCTCGGTTTGCTAAAAGCACCACGTTTATCGAACTAGATGCCTCGGCTGCTAAGCAAATTGAGCAAAATATTAGTACCTTAAAGCTTGAAAATGCACAGGTAAAACACACTAATTCACTCTCATATTTAGAGCAAAAGAATACAAATTCACCATTTAATTTAGTTTTTGTTGACCCACCATTTCGTAAAAACTTAGCGCAAAGTAGCTGTGATTTATTAGAAAATAACCAATGGCTTAGCGAAGACGCGCTCATTTATGTTGAGGTAGAAACCGAACTAAGCAGCTTTTCACAACCAGATAACTGGCTGTTAATTAAAGAAAAAAAAGCAGGGCAAGTATTCTGTAGGCTATACCAACGCCAGCCAAATTAACACTATTTAAGCCGCTGCATTTCTGTTAATATTATCCTTTACATGTGGTGTTGCTTCGGATTACAATACCGCACCATTTTTGAACCACTTGATCAATGTTTGATCAACTTGAGCAACGCTCATAATTTAGGTAGGTGAATTTTTAATGCCAGTAATTAAAGTAAGAGAGAACGAACCGTTTGACGTAGCACTTCGTCGCTTCAAGCGTTCATGTGAAAAAGCAGGTATCCTTTCAGAAGTTCGTCGTCGCGAGCACTATGAAAAGCCAACAGCTGAGCGTAAGCGTAAAAAAGCTGCAGCGGTTAAGCGTCACATGAAGAAGCTTTCTCGCGATAACGCACGTCGCGTTAAATTATACTAATAGTATTAGGTCTTGTATAAATGAGCCTTTTAATAACGCTAAAAGATGCGCAAAAAGATGCGATGAGAGCGAAAGACAAACAACGTCTTAACCCTATTCGCATGGTGCTTGCCGCAATCAAGCAACGTGAGATTGACGAGCAAATAATACTAGACGACGCAGGTATTACCTCCGTTATAGTGAAGCTTGTTAAACAACGTCGTGATTCTTACACTCAGTACAAAGATGCTGGGCGTGAAGATTTAGCCGAAATTGAAGCCAATGAGATCGCAGCACTAGAAACTTTTTTACCTCAACAATTGAGTGAAGAAGAAATAGTTGCCCTTATTGATGCGGCTATTGCTGATACTAATGCAGCAGGTATGCAAGACATGGGTAAAGTAATGGGCATAATCAAAAGCAAAGCCGAAGGACGTGCCGATATGGGCAAGCTTTCTGGTTTAATTAAGCAACGATTAACAGCCTAATACTCCCACATACACAAAGTATGATTAAAGCAAACCGAGCCTAGTGC
Source organism: Pseudoalteromonas sp. R86517 (assembly GCF_042466295.1). Taxonomy (NCBI): domain Bacteria; kingdom Pseudomonadati; phylum Pseudomonadota; class Gammaproteobacteria; order Alteromonadales; family Pseudoalteromonadaceae; genus Pseudoalteromonas; species Pseudoalteromonas sp. R86517. Next base: position 180,635 of record NZ_JAXHCB010000001.1, on the reverse strand, counting down.
TCGGTTTCTTCGTTTAAGTAGACGAACAAAACGCTTTTAAGTAATGCTCGTGCATGTAATTAAGTGATTTATTGTGTAGCTACAAAAGCACATCGAGGGCTAGGTAAAATAGGTTATTTAGGGCTATCACTTACTGCGCCTGCACTGCTCTACCTTCAATATCCTAGCTTTGCACGCTGTTAGCGTCAGGTTTAGTACCTGAAAATGATTAAGTATTATTGCCCATGGATATAATGTAGCTTTTTAGCTTACCAATACCCCTTTTATAAATGCGCGCATTGTGTTGAAATTACACCTCACCAATTGTTAGGACTACTTACAAAACATGGCTGGAAAGATCCCACGAAATTTTATTGACGATTTACTCGCCAGAACAGATATTGTAGAGCTAATAGACTCTAAAGTTGGTCTTAAAAAAGCAGGCAAAGACTACCAAGCTTGCTGCCCTTTCCATAACGAAAAATCCCCCTCGTTTACTGTTTCTCAAGATAAACAGTTTTACCACTGCTTTGGCTGTGGTGCTAATGGCAACGCTATTTCGTTTGTTATGGAATACGACAAGCTTGAATTTGTTGATGCCATAGAAGAGCTCGCAAGCCTTTTAAATTTAGACGTACCTCGCGAGAAAGGCAGTAGCTCAGCACCTGAGCGCACGGCAGCGCAAAAGCGCTCAGATTACGATTTAATGTTACACACGGCACGCTTTTACCAGCATCAATTAAAGCACCACAGTAACTCTGCTGCGGTGATTGACTATGTAAAAGGGCGTGGTTTAAGTGGCGAAACCGTTAAAAAGTTTATGATTGGTTATGCGCCGAGCGAATGGGAAGCGCTGTGCCAACAACTTGGCCGAACAAAAGAGCAAAAAGAACAGCTGGTCGAGCTTAAGCTCGCCTCAGAAAAAACACCAGGTAGGCAGTTTGATTTTTTCCGTGATCGGTTAATGTTCCCTATTCGTGATAAACGTGGCCGTGTTATTGCCTTTGGCGGGCGTGTAATGCAAGCCGACCAAGGGCCAAAATACCTCAACTCACCTGAGACCCGCATTTTTCATAAAGGCTTTGAGCTATATGGTCTGTATGAGGCAAAACAAGCACATAAAAAGCTTGAACATGTACTCATTGTAGAAGGTTACATGGATGTAGTTGCACTTGCAGAGCAAGGTATTGAATATGCCGTAGCTGCGCTTGGTACCGCAACAACAAGCGAGCATATGCATACGCTATTTAGAACCACTGACAAAGTTATTTGTTGTTACGATGGCGACAGAGCTGGCCGCGACGCGGCATGGCGAGCACTAGAAAATGCCCTGCCCTACTTAAACGATGGCAAAGCATTACACTTTGTATTTTTGCCTGACGGCGAAGACCCCGATTCACTGGTTCAGCAAGAAGGTAAAACACAGTTTGAGCAACGTTTAAGCCAAGCAGATGATTTTACCAAAGTGTTATTTAATAAGCTTAGCCAAGAAGTAGACCTAACACTCGACTCAGGCAAAGCGAAGCTATTAAGTGCCGCCTTGCCGTTAATTGAAAAAATTCCGAGTGAATTTTACCAAGAAAATATTTTAGAGCAGTTAGGGCGATTAATTGGCCGTACGCGTGAGCAACTAAATAGCCGCTTAAAAACACCAAAGCAACAACACGCTGTTGAGCGAAAATTTAAAATTACCCCAATGCGCCAAGCTATTGGTATTTTAATTCAGCACCCACAGTTAGCTAAAAGTGTGCCCCATTTGCCAGAATTGGCGCAAATGAACATAGCGGGTATTGGTTTGCTACTGCGCTTACAAGAGCGCGCACTGCAAAAAGACAATGCGAACACAGCAGTTTTACTTGAATCATTTAGAGATTCCGAGGATTACGAACCGCTAGTAAAGCTTGCCACATGGCAGCACCAAATTAGTGATGAGCGTTTAGAGACTGTTTTTCAAAATACTTTTAAATTTATTGAAGATCAGTGTTTAAATTATCGACTAGAGACCCTATTAATAAAGGACAAGACACAGGGCTTATCAAGTGATGAAAAACTAGAATGTCATTTACTTATGACAGCGCTAAAAGCGAGTAACAGCTAGTCAGACTTGATTTAAACTGTTATACTGTGCTATTCACTGCGTCACATTATTAAAGTTAGTTAAAAGGCTAACTCTATGATGACGCCTGTTGTATCAACTTATCAGAGTGGAAGAAACAATCTCTATGGATCCAACTCCTCAGTCACAATTAAAACTTCTGATTCAAAAAGGTAAAGAGCAAGGCTACTTAACTTTTGCTGAAGTAAATGATCACCTTCCACAAGACATAATCGACTCAGATCAAGTAGAAGATATCATTAGCATGATTAATGACATGGGTATCAAGGTTAGCGAAAACGCGCCTGATGCTGATGAATTAATGATGCAAGAAACCACGACAGACGAAGACGCAGCAGAAGCTGCTGCTGCAGCCCTTGCAACTGTAGAAAAAGAAATTGGCCGTACAACTGACCCAGTGCGCATGTATATGCGTGAAATGGGTACTGTTGAACTTCTTACACGTGAAGGCGAAATTGTAATCGCTAAGCGTATTGAAGAAGGTATCAACCAGGTACAAATTTCTGTTGCCGAATACCCTGAAGCGATTACTTACCTACTTGAACAGTGGGATAAGTTTGAAGCAGAAGAAATGCGCTTAAGCGACATTATTTCAGGCTTTTTCGACCCTAACGAAGACGAAGCGCAAATCTCAGCAACTCACATCGGCTCTGAATTAAGTGAAGAACAACTTGATGAAGACGATAATGAAGATGACAAAGACAGCGATGACGATGAAGACGAAGAAGAAGTAGATACAGGCCCAGATCCAGAAGAAGCCCGTATTCACTTTGAAAACTTACGTGATTTATACGTTAAAGCTCGCGCTACCTTTGATGAAAAAGGGCGTTCGCACCCAGATTCTCAAGCCGCTATTTTTGAAATTGGCGAGCTTTTCAGAACCTTTAAATTAGTACCAAAACAGTTTGATCGCATGGTTAACAACATGCGTGAAATGATGGATAGAGTGCGTATTCAAGAACGCCTTATCATGAAACAAGCGGTACAAATTGCTAAGCTACCTAAGAAAACGTTTATTAAGCACTTTGCTAATAACGAAACTGACTCAGCGTGGCTTGACCTAGAAATAAATGCTAACGAAAAACATTCAGCTAAACTTGAAGAAGTGAAGCCTGAAATTATTCGTTGCATCCAAAAGCTATGTGTAATTGAAGAAAGCACAGGCTTAAGCATTGAGCGTATTAAAGACATTAACCGTCGTATGAGCATTGGTGAAGCAAAAGCGCGCCGTGCGAAAAAAGAAATGGTTGAAGCTAACTTACGTCTTGTAATCTCAATTGCTAAAAAATACACAAACCGTGGTTTACAGTTCTTAGATTTAATCCAAGAAGGTAACATTGGCTTGATGAAAGCGGTAGATAAGTTTGAATACCGCCGTGGTTATAAGTTCTCGACTTATGCTACGTGGTGGATTCGCCAAGCGATTACCCGCTCAATTGCTGACCAAGCAAGAACAATCCGTATTCCGGTACATATGATAGAAACGATTAATAAACTTAACCGTATCTCTCGTCAAATGTTACAAGAAATGGGTCGTGAGCCAAATCCTGAAGAATTAGCAGAACGCATGATGATGCCTGAGGATAAAATCCGTAAGGTACTTAAAATTGCCAAAGAGCCAATTTCGATGGAAACACCAATCGGTGATGATGAAGATTCGCACTTAGGTGACTTTATCGAAGATACCACTATTGATTCGCCAATCGACTCGGCAACTATGGAATCTCTTCGTGGCGCAACAAACGACGTGCTAGCAGGCCTTACAGCCCGTGAAGCTAAAGTACTTCGTATGCGCTTTGGTATTGATATGAATACCGACCACACCTTAGAAGAAGTAGGTAAACAGTTTGACGTAACACGTGAGCGTATTCGTCAAATAGAAGCGAAAGCACTGCGTAAATTACGCCACCCTTCTCGCTCTGATTTACTAAAAAGCTTTTTAGACGCTAAATAATTTAGCGCTTCATATAAACTAAAAAAGGCCGCTGTAGCGGCCTTTTTTCTATTTAAAGGAATCAACCATGGCTTGGATCCAAATCCGTATCAATGCCAATGCTGCTACCGCAGATGCAGTGAGTGACTTATTAATGGAAGCAGGCAGCGCCTCTGTTACTTTTATTGACGCTAAAGACACACCTATTTATGAGCCTAAAATTGGTACCGTTGAGTTTTGGGCCGATACCACTGTAATTGGTCTATTTGAAGCCAATCATGATATGAACGCGGTAATTGCATTACTTAAGCGTCATGATGAAATTAAAGACACACTGGTATACAAAATTGAGCAACTAGAAGATAAAGACTGGGAACGTGAGTGGATGGATAACTTTCACCCAATCCAGTTCGGCGAAAAACTGTGGATATGCCCAAGCTGGCGCGACATTCCAGACCCAGATGCAGTTAATGTACTGCTCGACCCAGGCCTTGCGTTTGGTACGGGTACGCATGCAACAACGGCACTGTGCCTTAAATGGCTAGAAAGCCAAGACCTAACCGGCAAAACGGTAGTTGATTTTGGTTGTGGCTCGGGCATTTTAGGTATTGCAGCCATTAAACTTGGCGCAGAGCGCATGATAGGTATTGATATCGACCCGCAAGCTCTAGAAGCAAGCTTAGATAACGCACAACGTAATGGCGTAGCCGATAAGCTTGAGGTATACCTACCAGAAAACCAACCTGAGTTTAGTGCTGATATTGTAGTCGCTAATATTTTAGCGCAGCCGCTGCGTGAGCTTCACAGTGTAATTTTGGGATTACTTAAACCGGGTGGCAAAATTGCTATGTCGGGCATATTAGAAGAACAAGCCCAATCGGTTGCCGATATTTACGCACCGTTTATTGAGCTTGACGATATTGCACTAGAGGGTGATTGGACCCGTGTAAGCGGTACAAAAAATAGCTAACCGCATACATTTATAAATTTAGAGTTTTAACTCAAAACTTGCATGTAAAGCCTGTATTTAACAGGCTTTACTATTTTTTTACAGTTAGAAAATTAGCACGCATAATTTGACAAAATTATTTTTTGTTTAAATTTCAAACAAATCGACCCACTTGTCATGCGGTTATCAAAAGTCAATACGAAAAGGGCAAAAAAAAGTCACTTTTGTTCAATTTATAGCCTTTGATTTTTCCTAAAAAAACCGTAAACTTAGCGCCCCTTGAAAAGAGGCCTATTGAATACAGTGCGTATCGGTTCATACCAACTTGAGAATAATGTAATAGTCGCGCCAATGGCAGGTATTACAGACAGACCATTTAGACAGCTTTGCCGCCGCTTAGGCGCAGGCTTGGCCGTGTCTGAAATGTTATCGTCAAACCCGAAGGTTTGGAAAACTGAAAAATCGATGAACCGTATGGATCACAGCGGTGAGTCGGGTATACGCGCGGTGCAAATTGCAGGAGCTGATCCTGAGCTTATGGCGCAGGCCGCACAATTCAATGTTGCTAACGGTGCACAGATCATAGATATCAATATGGGGTGCCCAGCAAAAAAAGTGAACAAGAAACTCGCAGGCTCTGCATTATTACAGTTTCCTGAACTTGTGGAAGAGATAGTTGATGCAGTGGTTAACGCTGTTGATATCCCGGTCACACTTAAAATCCGTACAGGATGGGATCAGGACAACCGTAATGGTGTAGAGATTGCGAGAATAGCTGAGCGTTATGGCATTGCGTCACTTGCCGTACATGGGCGTACACGCGCATGTATGTACAAAGGTGAAGCAGAATATGCCACGATTAGGGATATAAAACGCTCAGTGTCGATACCTGTGGTTGCTAATGGTGATATTACATCTCCAGAAAAAGCAAAGCAGGTTTTGGACTATACGGGTGCAGATGCCATCATGATTGGCCGAGCCGCCCAAGGTCGCCCTTGGATATTTAGGGAGATAGACCACTATTTGCGAACTGGAGAACACTTACCACCACCTGCTATTTCAGAGGTGCGAAGTATTTTAATGGAGCATTTAGATAACCTCCATGCGTTTTACGGCGAGCCAATGGGAGCGCGAATCGCTCGCAAACATGTATCTTGGTATTTGCAAACCCATGACAGTGACGGTCAGTTTAGGCGAGTATTTAATGCGCTCGACAACCCACAAGCACAGGTTGACGCATTAACGCAATACTTTAAAACACTAGCAGCTAACTAAGAAAGAAAGAGATTAAATAATGTTCGAACAAAACGTGACTTCTCCATTTATCACAAACCCTCATGTTCAGTCACACGAGAAACCGCAGCCATTGCGTGATGCAGTAAAAAAAGCTGTTCACCACTATTTAAAGCAGCTTAACGGTCAAGATGTGCAAGACGTTTACGACCTTGTTCTTTCAGAGCTAGAAGCGCCATTACTTGAAGAAGTAATGACATACACACGTGGTAACCAAACTCGTGCGGCAATTTTACTAGGTATCAACCGTGGTACTTTACGTAAAAAGCTTAAAAAATACGGCATGAACTAATATGCTGGCTGTGAGTTATCGCAGCTAATTTTAAAAAAGCACCTTCGGGTGCTTTTTTTATGCGTACAATTTAGTTGAGATGTTGCAAAATGCTCACGCTTATTGGCGCTTTATAAGTCGTTTTTTGAGTAGTAATCAGTTAAAATGCCCGCTTCTAAGCTAGCTCATTAACTGAGGAAATTAAACTACAATGGATACTCATCGTCCTATTCGTCGCGCACTATTAAGTGTGTCTGATAAAACCGGTATTGTTGAATTTGCCCGCGCACTAGAAGCGCAAGGTGTAGATATTTTATCAACTGGCGGTACCTGCAAACTCCTTGCTGATAACGGCATAAAAGTGACTGAAGTATCAGATCACACAGGTCATCCTGAAATCATGGATGGTCGCGTAAAAACCCTTCATCCTAAAATTCACGGCGGTATTTTAGCGCGTCGCGGACAAGATGAAAGCGTAATGGCAGATAATAACATCTCTGCTATCGATATTGTTGTAGTTAACTTATACCCCTTTGCGAATACTGTCGCTCAAGAAAACTGCAGCCTTGAAGATGCTATTGAAAACATTGATATTGGCGGACCTACCATGGTTCGTGCAGCTGCTAAAAACCACAAAGACGTCACCATCGTGGTAAACGCAAACGATTACGAGCGCGTTATTAGCGAAATGCAAAGCAACAATGGCTCAACAACGTACAAAACACGTTTTGATTTAGCCATTGCCGCGTATGAGCACACAGCTCAGTACGATGGCATGATTGCTAACTACTTTGGCAAAATGGTACCTGATTACACTGAAGAAGCCGCTGAAGAGACTAAATTCCCACGCACTATCAATATGCAGTTCACTAAAAAGCAAGATATGCGTTACGGTGAAAACTCGCATCAAGATGCTGCTTTTTATGTTGAAAACAACGTAAGCGAAGCGTCTGTTGCAACAGCTACTCAGCTACAAGGTAAAGCCCTGTCGTTTAATAACATTGCAGATACCGACGCAGCACTTGAGTGTGTTAAAGAGTTTGATGTACCTGCATGTGTTATTGTTAAACACGCAAACCCGTGTGGCGTTTCAATTGGCGGAGATATTCTTAGTGCATACGACCGCGCCTTTAAAACAGATCCAACCTCAGCGTTTGGTGGCATTATTGCCTTTAACCGCGAGCTTGACGCTGCAACAGCACAAGCCATTGTTGAGCGTCAATTTGTTGAAGTAATTATTGCTCCTAGCGTTTCAAGCGAAGCAGCAAAAATTGTTGAAGCGAAAAAGAACGTACGCTTATTAGTGTGTGGTCAATGGAGCGGCAAAGCAACTGGCCACGATATTAAACGTGTTAACGGCGGTGTTTTAGTACAAGACCGCGACCTAGGCATGGTTACCCAAGGCGATTTAAAAGTCGTATCTAAGCGCCAGCCTTCTGAGCAAGAACTTAAAGATTTACTATTTTGCTGGAAAGTGGCTAAGTTTGTTAAATCAAACGCGATTGTATATGCTCGCGACGGTATGACCATTGGCGTAGGCGCAGGCCAAATGAGCCGTGTTTACTCAGCTAAAATAGCGGGTATTAAAGCCGCTGATGAAAACCTAGAAGTACCTGGCTCTGTAATGGCATCAGATGCGTTTTTCCCATTCCGTGATGGTATAGACGCAGCCGCAGCCGCTGGTATTACTGCGGTTATTCAACCGGGTGGTTCAATGCGCGATGAAGAAGTTATCGCCGCCGCTGACGAAGCTGGCATGGCGATGGTATTTACCGGCATGCGCCACTTCCGCCACTAATCACACAAAGGGTTAAACACAACGTTTAGCCCTTTTTGTTTGCAATCAATTCACGTATTCTGGTTCAACACCTATATAAAATGTTAAGGAACAAACGATGAAATTTGCACTAAAGTCACTACTTGTTGCCTCGCTTACGCTGACCTCAACAATGGCACTTAGCCATAACCATGAGTCAAGCCTTAGCCATGCTATTCAATCAAGCGAGCGTAGCGCTAAAAATAGCGCCCGCGATGAATACCGTCACCCTGAGCAAACACTGGCATTTTTTGGTTTTAAACCAACAATGACTGTGGTTGAAATTGCCCCAGGCGGTGGTTGGTACAGCGAAATTTTAGCCCCAGCACTTAAAGAGCAAGGCTTATATTACGCAGCGCATTTTCCGAGTGATTCATCGGTAGGTTACTACCAGCGCTCTTTAGCTGGCTTTAAGAAAAAAGTGGCCGAAGATGAGCGTTTTAGCAAAGTAAAAATTTCTGAGTTTGCCCCATTAACGCACACTGATATTGCCCCTGCCGGCACTGCCGACATGGTATTAACCTTTCGCAATGTACATAACTGGTACATGGGTAAAGACACTAAAGGCGCACTCAGTGCATTTAAGTCTTTTTATAAAGCGTTAAAACCAGGTGGCGTATTAGGTGTAGTTGAACACCGCTTAGATGAAAGCCGACCTGATGGGGATCAAAAATCAACCGGCTACATGAAGCAAAGTTACGTGGTCGATTTAGCTAAAAAAGCTGGATTTGAATTAGTTGCAAGCAGTGAGATTAACGCCAATCCAAAAGATACAGCCGATCACCCTAAAGGGGTGTGGACGCTACCACCTAGCTTACGCCTTGGCGAACAAGACGCTGATAAATACAAAGCTATTGGTGAAAGCGACCGTATGACGCTGAAATTTAAAAAACCGCTTTAAATAGGAATATTTCGCCATGAATGTATTAGTCATTGGCAGCGGCGGCCGCGAACACGCACTTGCGTTTAAGGCCGCTCAAAACACGAAAGTAAACACTGTATTTGTAGCACCGGGTAATGCCGGTACTGCACTTGAGCCAAAACTAGAAAACGTTGCAATTAACGTTGAAGACCTAGATGGCCTATTAAGCTTTGCACAACAAAACAATGTAGAACTTACGATTGTTGGTCCTGAAGTACCGCTTGTATTAGGCGTAGTAGATAAGTTCCGTGAACACGGTCTCGCTATTTTTGGTCCAACAGCCGGTGCAGCGCAGCTAGAAGGCTCTAAGTCGTTTACTAAAGACTTTTTAGCTCGCCATGCCATCCCAACCGCTGATTACCAAACGTTTGAACAAATTGACCCTGCCCTTGCTTATTTAAAAGAAAAAGGCGCGCCAATTGTAATAAAAGCAGATGGCCTAGCAGCTGGTAAAGGCGTTATTGTGGCAATGGATGAACGCGAAGCTGAAGATGCTATTCGCGATATGCTTGCCGGTAATGCTTTTGGCGAGGCTGGCAGCCGCGTCGTGATCGAAGAGTTTTTAGAAGGCGAAGAAGCCTCTTTTATTGTTATGGTTGATGGTAAAAACATTTTGCCATTTGCAACAAGCCAAGATCATAAGCGTGCATACAATGGCGATGAAGGTCCAAATACTGGCGGCATGGGCGCATACTCACCGGCACCTGTAGTAACCGACGAAATCCACCAGCGCATTATGAACGAAGTAATCGTTCCTACCGTTGAGGGTATGGCAAGCGAAGGCCATCCTTACACTGGCTTTTTATACGCAGGCTTAATGATTGATGCTCAAGGCACGCCTAAAGTAATTGAGTACAACTGTCGTTTTGGAGACCCAGAAACGCAACCTATGATGCTTCGTCTTAAATCAGACTTAGTTGAACTAGTTGAAGCGGCAAACCGCGAAGAACTTGATAAAACAACCATTGAGTTTGACCCGCGCGCAGCCGTAGGTGTTGTAATTGCCGCTAAAGGCTACCCAGGTGATTACCCTAAAGGTGATGCAATATCAGGCCTTAAAGTTAACTACCCTGCTGATGAAAAAGTATTTCATGCGGGTACTAAGCAAGATGGCGAAAACGTTGTCACCGCAGGTGGACGTGTATTATGTGCAACGGCACTCGGCAATACCGTTACCGAGGCACAGCAACGTGCATACGAGCTTGTAAAACAAATTAGCTGGGAAGGTATGGAGTACCGCACCGATATTGCTTACAGAGCGATTGCTCGAGAGCAGTAGCCTGTAACTAAATTATTGGTTTAACTTAGGGCCTGTTTATCTTTCGAGATTAAATTTGCAGCAGTGTGTTTGGCATTTAGGCAAGGCAGAGCCTATGTAGTGTGGTTATTCCCCATAAATAGGCGATAACGCAGTATAAATACCAAACACGCGCTGCACGAAGGTTCGTCCTAGGGACGATTAACTCTTTGTTGCTCGGTTTTTACTTAGCCCACTAGGTTACAAACCTCGCGCCACGATTAAATCGTCCCTAGTTAGAACAAATTTTAATCCTGAAGGATAAGCAGGCCCTAAAAATTTAACTAAAAAAGCGCAGTTTATATGCGCTTTTTTAGTGCTACACTAATTAAAAGATTTATTACAAGTATACAACGTTGGAAACGAAAACTTTACGTTATCATGCCGCGGCCATAGCCATACTGATTTTCATATTTTATATTATTAGCACACTCGCTTCTAACCTGGTTGTGCCGACTCGCTATACCATCGATAAAACCACGCCTGTATATTTAGACTTTGCCTACTACATAGATGAAAGTAAATCTCACACACTCAACGATATTATTTTAAATCCCGAGCTAATCACCCACCAGCCGTTAACCGATATTCAATGGAGCTTTAAGCAGCAAAACTATTGGCTATTTATAGACCTTGAAAATAAAAGTTTAGATGCTCAAGACATTGTTGCCCATTTTGATAACCCGATGGTTGATCACCTAAGCGTGTATCGGTTAAACAAAAGAAATGAGCTTATAGAAAGCTATAAATTAGGTGATAAAGTAAAGTCTCTCACGCTTTTTCAATATAGCGTACCGCATATACGTTTTGCACTTGAGAGTAAAACAACAGAGCGCTTAGCCATAAAAATAGATACAACGGGGATCAGCAAAACGCCGGTTAATTTGTATCGCCATAAAGAATTTGTTGATTTAGTTCGCTCGCAAACCGGCATTTGGGGGATATTTGCCGGCGTTTTATTAATGGCTGCTCTGTATAATTTAGTGCTTTATTTTGGGATTAAAGACCGCGTTTATTTAGTTTATATAGGCTATATAATTAGTGCGCTGTGTTTAATGGGCATTGTAATGGGCTTTGGCTTTTACTTGTGGCCCCTAGAGTGGCAATTGTACTTACACGAAAAAGTGATTTTTTCAAACTACGCAATGGCCTTTTTTACGCTCGCCTTTTGCACCATGTTTTTGCGCTACCACAAGGACAAATGCTGGCGCTATAAAATGAGTAAAGCGCTACTTATTTTAATATCTTTATTATCAATCACCACTTTATTTATACCCGAGTACATTGCAGCACCCATCTTTTTTTGTGTATTAAGCTTGTTATATATTACGTGTGTTATTTTAATTTATAACAAACTACGCACGGGCTTTAGGTGGGCGAAGTTTTACGTTTTTTCGTGGGTTCCCCTCATTGTTGGCGCGGCAATACAGCCGTTAGAATTAACGGGCTATTTGGATTATAGCTTTGCGATTCGTCACGCGTTTTTAGTGGCTATATTGTGTGAAGTTATTTTAATGGCTATGGCACTTGCCGATAGAGTGCGCTACCAGCGCGAGCGTGCGCTTTATCATGCTACACATACACAGCAAACTAAATTACTTAACAGTGCCAAATTAAAACAAGCGTTTATGAGCTTACAAGCACAGGGGCGAAATACCACCTTGTGTTTAATTAAAATTCGCCATTTTAACTCGCTCAATACCATTATTACCCCATCGCAAGGCTACACTTTAATAAAGCACGTGGCTAAACAAATAGAGTTAGAGCTTAGCCATGAGCGCGAATTTACCAATCTCGATACAGATTTTAATAACAGCCCCCGCTTAGCCGACTTAGGCAGCGGGGTATTTGCCTGCATATCTACTAAAAACCAAAACCAGGAGTCACTTGAAGGGGCCTTAATTAAAGTTATAAATAGCCTGCCCAAGCAATACGAAATTCAAGGTTTAAACTTACAACTTACCTATAACATAGGGATTAGTAGCGCAGCCCACAGTGACGACTTTGAATACTGGACCAAACGGGGTTACTTGGCACTTAAAAAAGCTAAAAGTAATAACGATTTAGTAGTAAGCGCCTCTAACGGCAGTAATATATTAATGGATGTGGCATTGGCCGCTAAATTACAAAAAGCAATTAAAGACAACCAACTAGCGTTGTATTATCAGCCTCAAATAGGGTTGAACTTTAATCAAGTATGTGGCGCCGAAGCGCTGCTACGTTGGCCCGACCCGGCTTTTAAAGGCGTACCGATAGAAGAGCTGATCACCCTTGCTGAGCACACAGGTATTATTAACGAGCTTACCTTATGGGTTATTGAGCAAGCCTGTAAGGATATCCTCAAACTAACCGAGCAAGGCTATAACGATCACCCAATTAGCGTAAATTTAAGTGCTAAAAATCTGTCGATTAAAAACCTAGCCGAAAAAGTCGAAAACGTCCTTATAAAATACCAAGTTCCGGCGCAGCTTCTTAAGTTTGAATTAACGGAGTCAGCATTAGTCGAAAGCCACGAAGCGCTTATTTCATTGGTTAATGAGCTTTCTGATTTAGGGGTGCGCGTGGTCCTTGATGACTTTGGCACTGGCTATTCATCGCTAAGTTATTTGGTTAATTATCGCTTTACGGAGCTCAAAGTAGATAAATCGTTTGTATTTGATTTAACGAATAACACCGCCAATAAAGTGATTGTGCAAACCGCTATAGATATGGCACATAACCTAGGGCTATCTATAACTATGGAAGGCATAGAAACCCAAGATGTGCACCACTTATTAAAAGAAATGGGGGCCGACAGAGCGCAAGGTTACCTATACGCTAAGCCCCTTCCCTTAGATGACTATTTGTATTTCTTAAAAAGCCAATACAGTTTAAAGATGTTAAACTCCACGTTTTAATATCAACATCTTTAGGGGCCAAGTAAAGATGCAAGGCACTTTGCGTAAATTAAAATCGAGCTTAACAGAGCCGGTTCAATATCATCTTCCTGTGGGCGACAACCTAGTCGACCTAAACGCACTCATTGGTAAAGAGTTAACGCTGACGTTTAGCGGTACCATTTTATGCTCAAACTGTGGCAAAAAAACCAAAAAGAGTTACTCGCAAGGCCACTGTTTTGTGTGTATGCGCAAGCTTGCTAGCTGCGATATGTGCATTATGAAACCAGAAACCTGCCATTACGATAAAGGCACTTGCCGCGAGCCGCAATGGGGCGAAGAAAACTGCATGATCCCGCATTATGTGTATTTAGCCAATACCTCAGGGCTTAAAGTAGGCATTACTCGCCATACACAAATACCGACACGTTGGGTTGATCAAGGCGCCACTCAAGCACTGCCTATTTTTAAAGTACAAACACGTTTGCAATCAGGTTTAGTTGAGGTGGCATTGGCCGAGTTTATTGCCGATAAAACCAATTGGCGTAACATGCTAAAGGGCCAAAACGAAGCCATTGACCTTAAAGCCGCCGCGGCAGAGCTGATCCCGCAAATTAGCGATAAATTAAACGAGCTAAGCGAGTTATTTGGTGCCACAGCCATAGAGCAACTTGATGAAGACGTGGTTGATTTAAACTTTCCGGTAACAGAGTACCCCACTAAAATTAGCTCGTTTAATTTTGATAAAAACCCAGTAGTAAGCGGCGTGCTGCAAGGTATAAAAGGTCAGTACTTAATTTTTGATACTGGCGTTATTAATGTGCGTAAATTTACCTCATACGAGGTAACAGTAGGGTAAGTATGCTAAACAGCTTTCCACAATTATTAATTGTTTATAATGAGCTTGAAATAGCGCACGATAAACAAGAACAAGAAGCGTTTTTGCACAGCGTTACGCAAAGTGAGCTTAGTAATGTGCGCGTGTTAAACAAGCAAGGTGAGTACGTTGGCCTACACGGCGCTGCATGCGCCCCTCTTTCACAGGAGCAGCTAGCGCAACTGGTCACTACTTATTTATTAAATGAAGGGCAATGCTGCCTTGGCAAAATTAAAACCCTTAATACCAAGCAGGCGTTTGATTTACTGGGTTTATAAACCTTAGTTATACCAATTCGCTTAATTAAGTATTATTGCGGATTAGTCTTAGTACTCACTAAGCACTTTTATATGCGCTACAGCACTTCTTCCTAATGCTGATAGCGCATAGCCCCCTTCAAGGTAAGATATAACACCTTTGCAGCCACTCTCTTTTGCAACGTCGCATAATTGCTCTGTAAGCCAGCTGTAGTCATCTTCTACAAACTTTAAACTTGCCATGTCATCTTCTAGGTGGGCATCAAACCCTGCACTAATAAATAGCAGCTCTGGCTTAAAGGCTTCTAATTTTGGCAACCATTGGGTATTAAACACTTCTTTTAAATCATCGCCACTACTGGCAATTGGCAAAGGGGAATTAACTATGTGGCTGTTATTTTTTACGGCTGTGTTTGGGTAAAATGGGTATTGAAATAACGAACAAAGTAATACGTTTTCATCGTTTATAAATATGTCTTGGGTGCCATTACCATGGTGTACGTCAAAATCAGCTATTGCTATACGCTTAATGCCTTTGCTTTGAGCATACTTAACTGCTATTGCTAAATTATTAAATACACAAAACCCAGAAGAAGCGTGTGCATTGGTATGATGCCCTGGCGGGCGTACAGCGCAAAACGCCGCATCGAGTTTATCTGCGAGTATTTCATCTACAGCCAACAACCCTGCTCCTACGGCGCGCTCTACCGCTTTAAACGAATCAGGGCAAAGCCAGGTGTCGCCATCAAGGTTATGTAGCCCCTGCTCAGGAACTAAGCGCTCCACAAGGTTAACTAATGACTCATCATGGGCTAATAAGTAATGCTCACGCTGCGCTTTAGGCGCTTGTAGATGCGTTAAGCCAATATCTACCCCACTTGCCAAAAGTCTATCTGCAATAGCGTCTAGGCGCTCTGGGCACTCAGGATGATCGTCAATCATTTTATGTTTACGGCAATGAGGATGTGAAATAACTGCAGTACGCATAAACGCTCCTTTAATGTGAGTGCTTAATATAACAAAGCCACCTTACGGTGGCTTTGCGACTTTGGTGTATAGCATCACTACTTAGCTTTTAAATTAAGGTTTCTAAAATCAAAACTAAAGTCTGTTACCGCTGTTGATACGGCGCGCATTTTTGCGCTATTAACACGGTTGTTTGCGCCCATATCAAAACGAATAAACGCATCGGCCTCGAGTAGCTTTTCATCCCACTTAACAATAAACGTATTACCTGTGTAATGCTCAAGCGTGCCTTTTAAGCGTTTGGTATGGGTAAAATCAATACGTAGTTTGCCATCGAGTTGCTCAATAATTACATCGCCGTACCAATCGTCATGTAACGTGCCGGTGTAATTTATATTAGGTAACTGTGGCTGGTAATCTGCTGGGGTGTCGGGTTTTGCATTGGCGTAGGCTTTTTGTTTACTCGCAAAATGTTTTTTAGCCAACTCTTCAACCCAGTCTTTATCTTCAAGTTCAAGGGCATCTTCAAGCACTTCGTGGGTTACTGCCGAAAGTGCACTAAATGCTTGCTGATTAGATAAAATAACAATGCCAAGTTTTTTCTCAGGCAATAATGTGACTTGCGACACCATACCTAAAATGCCCCCGCCGTGGCCTAGCTTTTTAAAGCCGTGGTAATCTTCAATGCTCCAACCTAGCCCATAGCCTCTAAATTGCTGATGATAGGCCTCATACGCACTTTTAGAAGCCATAGAGGTAATATGCGGATGCCACATTTGCGCTTGCTGTTTTTCACTAAATAGTTGCTCGCCGCTTGGCATTTTTCCGCCAGCTAACTGCGTTAGTAACCATTGGCTCATATCGTTTACGCTTGATGCAATAGCCCCTGCGCCTCTAAAATCTTCTAGGTAGTTAACAAAAAAAGGATTGAGCTTGCCATCCATTGGTATGTGGCCAATTGCCCAGTTTTTATTGCTTTTTGGAATACGCGAAAAGCCCGCGCGAGAGTTATCCATGTGCAAAGGCTGTAATATATTTTTTTCGATGTAATCGTTCCAGCTCATACCTGATACACGTGCCACCACTTCGCCTGCGGTTACAAACATTAAGTTGTTATAGGCATACTGGCTGCGAAAGCTGCTGGCTGGCTTTAAATACTGTAGGCCGGCTAAAATATCCTCTATAGATTTATCAGTACTTGGCCAAATCATTAAATCGCCCTGCCCAAGCCCTAAGCCACTGCGATGGCTTAATAAATCACGAACACGCATTTCGCGGGTGACGTAGGAATCGTACAACCTAAACTCAGGTAAGTGGTCAATTACCCTGTCATCCCAACTCAACTTACCTTCATCAACCAACTTAGCCAGCGCTGCACTGGTGAACGCTTTTGTGTTTGAGGCAATACCAAAAAGTGTGTCTTTGTTCACTTTTGCATTTGTATTGAGGTTGCTTGTCCCAAACCCTTTGGCAAATACAACTTTATCGTCTTGCACAACCGCTACCGCCATACCCGGTACGTCAAAGCGTGCCATTGAGGTGTTAATAACCTCTTCTAAGTCCGTGGTATTAATTTGTGCCCAACTATTAAAAGTGGCACTGGCAAGCAACGCTAAACTGGCTAATTTGGTGAGTTTCATGATTATCCTTATTATTTTTGGTGCACTGCAAATTCAATATCAGCACGCTCTTTATTTGTATCGGGCTTATGCGGCCGATTAAGTATTGCATCACTGTATTCTTTTGGTACGCCCGCCTCAAGCGCCCCGCGATGAACGTGCTGAATATACCAGTCGTATGGCAGTACATCGTTATCGTGGGTGTTAGCAATATAGCAGTGGGCCTCTATTTGCTCCCCATCTAACAAAGCGGGCTTAATAGCCACGCAATCGTAGCCTGGGCCCTCTATGGTGTCTAAAATTGCTTTTTCGGCTTCATCAAGTTCATACACCACGCCATATACCAAGGCGTTTTTGTCATCACTTTTTTGAATACTGCACTTGCCCGAGCCATCTTTAAATAACATATTAAACGTAAGCTCGTAGCCTTTTAGTACAGCCGTGCCGACTCGCTTTGCTTTTGGTAAACGCGCAAGCAAGCGGTTAGAGGACATATTCGATCCAAACGAAAAATTATAAATAGGCATGACTTCTCCCTAGGGTTAAATTACTACACGGATGGCTAAAGCAATTAAAATAACACCTATACCCCGGTCAAACCAATAGCCGCTTTTTTGAAAAAACGCCCGTACACTGGGTTTTGACAACACTAAAGAAAGCATAGAAAACCACACCCACGTTGCCAAAGCCATATAAACCCCATACACAATTTGCACGCTAGTTGGTGTAGTTACACTAATAACTAAGGTAAATAACGACATAAAAAAGAGAGTGGCTTTAGGATTAAGCGCGTTGGTTAAAAAGCCACGTCTAAATGCATGCCATACGCTTTCTTGTGGGGTTGTTTTGTTTTCTATGTTGTCTGTTTTATTTACCGGTGGTTTGGCAGCCCTTAATGCTTGTACGCCTAAATAGGCTAAATACGCCCCCGCAACGTACTTTAATGCCATAAATAAATTAGGCGATTGCGTTAAAATTAGCGCTACCCCTAATACGCAGTATCCTACGTGTAATAAAATAGCAGCGCCCACGCCAGCGCTTGTCCATAGGGCGTTACGCCTGCCCTGCTGTATACTTTGTTTGAGCACCACGGCAAAGTCGGGGCCTGGGCTGGCTACTGCAAAAAAGTGGGCGATGGCAATCAGTAAAAATTCGTCTAAGTAGTTCACAAGTATCCGGTTTAAGTTGGTGCATAGGCAAGCAATAGCGGATTAGCAGAATTATCAACTAATGCTTTGATCTCTTTTTGGGCTTTTTTAAATTGGCTGCGCAAATGTGGCTTTAAATGTTTTTTAGAGTCACGATCGTTTTTAAAATAACTAATCAGCGCGTGCATAAATACAGTATGGGTTTCGCTTAGTTTCGCTTCACGATTAGCATAAGGGTTATAGCACGAGCCACACCCGCCTTTAAATTGATACACAGTGTTGCTCATCATTACCCCAAACCCTAAAAAACAGGCCAGCGCATCTGCTGCTTGTGGCAAGTAGTCTTTACCGCCTGGCGGTAACACCCCAACATGATGAATTAATACAGTAGCCAGCGTGCCGGCAAAGCTGGCTACTAAATCTTGCGGCTGATTAATTTGATTAGTGTTAAATGAGATATTAATCGTATGGCTTGGCGGTACAATAAGTTGGCTTTGCTCTCCGCGTAAGTGCTCAGCAAATTCAAAATGCGGAAATACTTGCGGCTGTAACTGTTGTGGCGCAACTAATTGTATTGGCCACGCACTCATACCTGCGTAATCACGTACTCGTACAAATACCTTAGTGGCCATTTCCTCAATACTCGATACCGAATCAGGAAAATGCGCCACCGTTGGCAATATTATTTGCGTGTGCTTGGTAAAAAATGCAGCATCAAAGTGCTCTACCGCCCAAATAAAGGTATCAATTAGCCACTGCTGCTCGGCTTGTTCTAGCAGCGGCTTTGATTTAAATAACGCTAACATAGTGTGCTCTTATTTTTGTTCAAGTGCCCAGTTCCAAGCTTGTGTATTGTATAAAGGCACAGTTGAAAGTGCGTGGTGGTGGCTGCCGCTCGACTCTTTAGTCGAGTACGATAAGTACAGTAATGTGCGGTTTTGTGCATCGTAAATACGGCGCACTTTTAGCGATTTAAATAAAATACTTTTTGATGACTTAAACACCACTTCGCCCGACTTACTGCGATCTATTGCTTGTAACATATCGGCTGTAATTGGCCCTGTTTGGCGACACGCAATAGACATATCAGAGGGATCTGAAAAATCTAGGTCGGCCTCAATATGGCTAATATGGCACGTAACCCCTTTCACTAACGGGTCTTGCTGGGAATTTACCACTACATCTTTAGTAGTAAACAGCCCTAAGCTCACCGATGCAACATCATCTGAGCAGGCACTTAAGGTAACCACTGCACTTAATAGCACAGCTAAACGTTTAAAGCGGTGAGGTAATTTCATATTAATCCTTAATTTTGCTTTATAAGCGAAGGTTCACGTGACTGTTTTTATACTACCATCAAAAATTAATACAACTAAATTTAGGCCATTGAGGGGTTAGCGCACAGTTCAGGCTTTGGTACAATTATACGTACGCCCACGTAGTAACTCATAATAGGAAACGCGTAAATGCCGCACATTATTATTGAACACTCTGAAGATCTTCCTGTATTACCGCAAGTACTTGTTGAAAAAGTGCACAACGCGACTTTTCAAAGTGGTTTATTTGACTTAGAAACCATTAAAACCCGCGCTATTGCTTATCAGCAATACCAGCTAGGTGAAGGAAAAGAAGGGTTTATTCATATTGCGGCGCATATCATGGCCGGGCGCTCTATTGAACAAAAACAAATGTTAAGCGAGAGCTTGCTTGAGTGTTTAAAAACTTATTGCCGAGATTCTGACAGCTTAAGCGTTAATATTTACGACATTCAACACGAAATTTACCGTAAAAATTAACCCTTTTAAAAAACGCGTTGTTATTAACCTAAACTTTGGATAATAAACCTCTTAACCAAAGCTTAGATTAACTAAGTTACAACGCGTTTTTTAGCTTAATGTTGTCACTTTTTTTAAAGCGTAAACTTACCCAGTAAGTCTTTTAATATATTCGACTCTTCATTTAGCCCATTGCATAACTGCTCTGAGGTTTTCATATTTTGTTTTGTTTGCTCAGCAGAATCAGAAATCATCACCACATTTTGACTAATTTCTGAGGTAGCCAACGTTTGCTCGCGGGTGGCTGTTGCCACTGAGCTATTTAGCTCACTTAGCGTAACAATTTCTTGAGATATACCCGTTAAGGTACTCCCCGTTACTTTTAAACGTTCGGCGTTTTCTAGGGTATTTTTACTGCCAAGCTCTATAGCCGACACCGTACTTGAAGCCTTAGAATTTAACGTGTCTATCATTTCGTTAATTTGCTCGGTCGACTCTGCAGTACGCATAGCAAGGGTTCTTACTTCATCGGCTACAACGGCAAAACCACGGCCGTGTTCGCCTGCCCGCGCGGCTTCTATGGCAGCATTGAGCGCCAGTAAGTTAGTTTGCTCCGATATTGCTTTAATAACATCAAGCACCTGCGTAATTGACTTTATCTCTCCTGAAAGCTCAGTTACCGAGGCAACCGAGGTAGCCATGGCGTTTTCTAGCTGCTCCATTTGCTTTATCGTGCTATTTACAAACTCCACCCCTTTATGAGTCGCTTCTTCTGTTGAAGTCGCAATGTCAGAGGCGTTACTGGCACTGTTTGAAATGTCTTGTACGGTTACTTCCATTTCGTTAACGGCTGCCGCCACCGTTTGCGTGCTAGATGATTGTACCTCGGCCAAGTTGGCCGCGCCCTGTACTTGTACTAACACATTTTCTGAAATGCTTTTAACATGGTTTGCTGAGTCCGACACTTGCTTAAACATGCCATGTAACTGCTCTAAAAATAAATTAAAGTTAGCGGCAAGTTCTGATATTTCGTTGTTATCGTTAGTAGGCAGCCTTACGGTTAAATCGCCATCTTTTTTAGTTAACGCGCTCACTGCAGCAGTTATGTTTTCAATGGGTTTAAATATTTGCGACACTAAAACTCTGGCCAGAGCAAAGCCAATAATGGCAATGATCACACCAAATAATAAATTGCTATTAATGGCACTATTTATTGGCCCGTATAACTGCTGCTCGGGCACTTCTGCCACTAAATGCCAACCTAATGACTCAATAGGCGTACTCGACACAACATAATCTTCGCCTGCCATTGTTTTACTAATAATGGCGCCATTTTTAATATCGTTAATATTAATTTTTTGACCCATTTTACTTCTGTCACTGTGAAGCATTACCTCACCTTCATCAGAGACCAAATACACCACCCCGGCTTCGCCAATACGGTATTCGTTAATTAAGTTGATCATAGAATCGAGCGAGCGCCCTACGCCGGTAATGGCGGTACGCTCACCATTAATTTGCAGTGCATAGTTAATAAAAACCACCATGCTATTTGTGGTTTTATCTATATCCAGTGCTATCTCAAAGGGTCTGTTAGAGGATAAAAACTGATCAAACCATACTTCTTCGCTTCTATCTATCTGTCTAGATATGCCAATATCGGTGTAATAGTTGTTGGTGTTTTTGGAAATTATAAAAGCAATAACTGCGTTGTTATCTTTTTTAATACTGGCTAAATAATTAATATAATCGGCTCTTGCTTGCTCACTTTCACCGTTGCTTAGCCACTGTTTAACAAAGCTGTTTTGCGCAATTTCTTTGGCAACAATTATAGGTGTGGCAAGTTCGAGTTCAATTTTGCTTTTTACTTCACTCAGTGCGGTGGGTAAATCAACCTTTGCGAGCTTTTCATCGGTATGATTTTGAATACTATTTGAGAATAAAAATGTAGAAACCGCTAACGGCACAACAATAGCCAAAATAAGACTAATATAAACTTTTTGTTTAAGTAACATACGATACCTGTAAATGGATAAAGGACTTAACTAACACTTGCTTAGAATAAATATAGGATCGGCTGAGCAATAAGCCCAATAATTAGAAAAATAGAACATAAAAGAAGAGCGTGTATTTTAATTTAATCCACCACAGGAAAGCGAATTAAATTTTAAAGGCGCAAGGCTAGCAACACTAACCTCGCGTAAGAAGCACTAGGGGGAATCGGGCCACTCTTGCTCGTTAATTATCCCTTGCGCAATCAGGTTTTTTCTTAATTGGCTAATAGTGTGTTTTAACTCATCACGAATAAGCCTAATGGCAGGCGTTATAAGCTGGCGGCTAGGTAGTACTAACCACATTTCAGTGAGGGGGATTTTGTAATCGGGCATTAACCTTTTTAGCCTGCCAGCTAATAAATCTTCAGCTACATCAATGGCCGATTTTTTGGCTATCCCGGTGCCATCAACACACCAACGCCTTACTATATCGCCATCGTTAACGGCGCGGTCGCTGCTCATTTTAACCTTGTATTTTTGGTTATCGTTATACAGCTCCCACCCATCATGCACTACCTCGTAGAGCTTATATAAAAGGGCATTATGATTCAGTAGGTCATCTGGCGTTAACGGCTCACCGTGCTTTTTAATGTAATCAGGCGAGGCGCATAGCACGTGTGCAATGTTACAAATTTTAAAGCCGTATAAATTTAGCTCCTGTGCGGCCTCTTTAGTTAAGGCGCGCAGCGCAACATCAATTCCATCACGGTAAAAATCAGCGCGACTGTCGCTTGCTTGTAAGCGCAGCGTCACTTCACTGTGTTTATCCATAATATTATTTAGTAATACCCGCATAAGGTTGCGCCCCATTTCCGATGACACTGCTAATCGCACTTCACCACTAATAGATTGCTGCTCCTCATGAATAAGCACTTGCCCTTGTTGCAATAAATCGAGTGCCTGCTGACACAGAGGTAAATACCGTTCCCCTTCAGGCGTGAGGCGAATTTGCCTTGTTGTGCGCACAAATATTTGTGCCCCAAGCGCCTGCTCTATACGCTTTAACGAGACACTTGCAGCCGATGAGCTCATATCTAACTGATTTGCAGCAGCTGTAATTGATTGCAGCTCAGCCACTTTGAGTAATACTTGTAAATCAGCTATTTTCATCAAACCCTCTTATTACATAAACCAGCATGCGTAACTATAACGTTATTATCCACGTTTTTGCGAAAGTGTATTTAACTTATGCCCATTTATTGACTGAATTTTAAGCCGTACTATAGCGCTATACCAACTTAACGGAGCTTTTAAATGAAATTTTTACTAAACGCATCAACTCTTGCACTGGTTGCAACACTGATATCAACGCCAGTCTCTGCAGAGCAAAGCGCATCAAAAGTTGTTGCTGCAAGCAATATTGACTGGGGTTACTTAAACCCGCTACGTGGTGATAAAAGCCCTGGCGCTGCAGATTTATGGGGAAACCGCACAACCGACACTGCAACAGGCATGTTAGTACGCTTTAAAAAAGGCTTTGAATCTCCGCCGCACATTCACAACATTACCTACCGCGGTATCGTTATTGAAGGGCAAATGCATAATGACGACCCAACAGCCGAAAAAATGTGGATGCCAGCGGGTTCGTTTTGGACACAACCAGCAGGTGAAAACCACACCACTGCAGCCAATGCTGAAACAAATTTAATTTACTTAGAAATCGACTCGGGGCCGTACTTAGTTAAACCAACTAATGCCCAGTTTGATAATGGTGAGCGCCCGTTAAACCTACATGCAGACAACATGGTATGGTTAAACAGCAGCGATTTAAACGACATTAACGCCCAAGGCGTGCAAACCGCCTATCTTTGGGGAAGTACAGCCGATATGAACGGCTCAATGATTAAACTTCCTGCCGGCTTTAAAGGTGAAATAAAAACAGATGCAAGCGAATTTCGTGCTGTTGTTATAGCCGGCGCCGTTGAGTACAACTCAAGCGAGCAAGATAAAGCGCAAAACCTAAGCGCAGGCAGCTATGTAGAATCAACCGGTAACTTTACCCACACGATTGAGAACACTAGCGACAAAACAGCCACTATTTACATTCGTACTAACAGTAAGTACCAAGTAAATTAGAAACTACTTATAAAAAGTAAATGGCATAAAAAAAGCGCACTGTTTAGTGCGCTTTTTTTTATTTATTAATACTTAAAAGCTATAACGAGCAGTTAAGCTAACTAAATCTAGCTCGTCCAATGAGGTGTAATTAGCCCCAAGTGAAACGTTGTTATTAATGTAGTAACGTGCGCCCACACTGAAAGATGTTTTACTCTCATCTGCAATATCGACATTGCCTACTCGGCCATCTAGCTCAATATTATCACTTACCATAGAGCGAACACCTACAGATAGACTATAGCCATTTTCATCATTCGAAGCACGACTTCCACGATACGATGCCTCTAGCTCTACGTTTTCGTAAGTTGCTAAACCATAAAAGTCAGTGTTCGCGCCAATAGCTGTGCGATAACCTATTCCAGCACTAAGCCAGTTTAAGTCCACATCAACACCATCATCTGAATTACCCAGAGTTTGGTATTGACCAGATAGGAAAAAGTTTTCGCCTAATAGCGTACTACCATCAAATGTCCATCCATCTGCATCATCGCCATCAATATCACCGTCAAGATAACCTGCAGCAACATAGTTAAAGTTAGGTGACTCTGCAAAAGCAGCTGGGCTTGTAATAACAGCAGTCACTAGCAAGATTGCAATTTTATTCTTTTTCATAATACTTCCTTTTAAATTTATTTTAACAACCTTAAATTGCCCCTAAAAAGTACACAACTAGGTTCTTGATTGCAAATATGAATCTAGCAACCGAACCAACATATGTCGCTGTTATTAGTAAAAAAGAAAAATGATTGAAGCTGGCTTTTGAATAATAGAGACGGTATAGGCACGTAAACAACTAACCTAAATGCTGTATAAAAAAGTATAGTAGAGAATATTTTGTATTGGCTATAACTATTTAAAAATTGGAAAGCTTTGAAAAGTGGTGGCCCCTCCCAGACTCGAACTGGGGACCTAACGATTATGAGTCGTGTGCTCTAACCAACTGAGCTAAGGGGCCAACTTTGTATAACTACGAGGTAGTTAATTTTTGAAGCGTTTAGCCACTGAGCGACTAAAGCGGGTTGCAGTATAAAAAGTTTTTTAAGGCTTGTCACTAGCAAAAACCTTTATTTTAACAATCAGTAAGCTGACTGCTTAAATAGTAATCTTTTTGCATGCGAATAGGCAGGAAATAACAGAAAAATAAACGCAGAAGTATGTAAGCCGCTTTTTTACAATTTTAATAATTATAAAAAAGTGGCCGGCTCACATTGAACACACCACACATTATTTTTTAGCAATAATGTAGATAGCGTGAATTAAACCAGGGAAGTAACCTAGTAAAGTTAGTAAAATATTTAGCCAAAAGTGCATACCTAAACCAACTTGTAAAAATACACCCAGTGGCGGTAATAAAATCGACAGTATTATACGAATGATATCCATGATGTAGCTCCTTTAAAATTGACAAGCAAAAAGCCCAGCTAAGCTGGGCTTTTTAGTATAGTGTATTATTCAGCAACAATAGTTAGTTCATCTACTACGTCACGAACATCTTCAGCATTTTTAGCAATTTTTACTGCTAACTGCTTTTCAGCTTCTGTTTCAACAGAACCTTTAAGTTTTACTATACCGTTGTCGGTATCAACGTCGATATCTGTACCGTCAACTTCTGAGTCAAATAAGAAACGTGTAGTAATTACTGTGGTGATTTTAGCGTCAGTTAAGTCGTTATCATCATCATCCATAGCATCACGATCTTTGTCGTCCATATCCATGTTTTTCACAACAGTTAGGTTGTTTTCTACATCAGATACGCCATCTAGGCTAATTACAAGTTCTTCAGCTAGCTCTTTATCAAGGTCGCTGTTTACTTTACCTGTAAGTACTACCTTGCCATTTTTTACATCAGTGTTAATGTCAAAGTTGTTTAGATTAGTGTTCATAAGAAGCACTGTTTCTGCCTTACCATCAATCCAAGCATCTTTACTTTCATTTTCCCAAGTGCCCGCTTGAGCACCCATAGCTGTAGTACCTAGAACTAAAGCCGCAATCATAGATTTGTTGAATGTTTTCATAATCTTTCTCCTTTTGATTAAAGACACTTTTATATATGCGAGCTTTAGGCCAACTTTATTAACACTTTAAATTCATGATGTTAGCTATTTTATTGGGTATAAATAAAAATACCTCCGAGTAAACATTTACAGGCTATTAGGTAAAACTTTCTTAAGTGGTGAAAATAACGATTATATTGCTGTTCTGGTTAATCTATCGTTAATATAATAAATTAAGCGGCGCTACTAAAATAATAAGCCATTGATATATAAATAGTTAATTTTTGGTACACCACTTGCTATGTACAGTGGTAACTCATATAAAAAGGATTATTCCCATGTCTGTAAAAATTGAAGACCGCCCAATAGAGCAAGTTCGCGAACAAGTGATAGATCAACTTATTTATAACTACAGCCATGGCGTTATTTCAGCTGAAGCCTTTGAAAGGCGTTTAGACAGTGCAATGGAAGCAACCGATAATATCGCGCTACTTAATTTAGTAGAGGATTTAACCCTTACTACAGATACCCACTACAGTGCTCAAAAGCAAACGCAATTTGCCCCTAACTACAGTGCCCAACAAGCGGATGAAGAAAACTTAACACTGCGAAGCATTTTAGGATTAAGCGAGCGTAGCGGCCAATGGGTGGTGCCTAAAGATATTTATATTCAAAACTATATGGGGTCGATTGTTTTAGATTTTACTGATGCCATTTTTGCCCACCAACATGTTACCGTGCATGTAAATTGTATTTTTGGCAGCGAAGAAATTTACGTACCAGAGCACGTCAATGTAGTTTCTAAAATGTTTTGTATATTAGGTAGTTTTGAAAACAAAACGGTGTCGCTTAATAAGCGCCAAGGCCCCACAATTAACCTAGAAGGTAAAACAGTTTTAGGTTCGGTGGAGGTAAAAGTTAAACGCACCATTAAAGAAAAGTTTGTGAGTTTTGCTAATGATTTAAAGGCCCAGCTTGGGGTGAGTAATAAATAATACGGGTAAAAACACAATGGGTAGAAAAGCCATATTATGCGCTTTTCTACACCGTTAGTTACTGCCTATTTTATAAGTCGTTATTACGCTCGCTTGGAATGTCACTCATATACTGCACAAACTCAACCTCGAACCCGGCTGGGTCTAAGTAATATACGTTTTTTCTAAAAGGGTTTTCTGCGCCCTCTTTATCAATGTTAAACCCGGCGTGCTTTAAGCGCTGTATAACAGCATCTAGGTTGTTTGTAACGTAAGCAAAGTGAGCCAGTCCGACTTGGT
The DNA here is from genome assembly GCF_042466295.1 of Pseudoalteromonas sp. R86517. Taxonomy (NCBI): domain Bacteria; kingdom Pseudomonadati; phylum Pseudomonadota; class Gammaproteobacteria; order Alteromonadales; family Pseudoalteromonadaceae; genus Pseudoalteromonas; species Pseudoalteromonas sp. R86517. Next base: position 153,101 of record NZ_JAXHCB010000001.1, on the reverse strand, counting down.
GCCCTGCCAAATCTCTGTTTTTATGCTCGCCATTATCGCTTATAGCAATGTAGTGATTATCGTCGCCAAAATGTACCCAGCGCTTAGGTTTACCATACCAAGTGTTATGCCCTTCACTTCTGATAGACCAATAAGGAAAGGCTGCTTGGTAAAATTTAAGCATGGCATTTATATCGTTTACTACTAAATGTACGTGTTCTAATTTCATTATTATTTACCCTAGTTGATTGCTTAAACACAAGATAAAACCTCAAGCTAACTTTAGGTAAAGCACTTTTTTTAGTTTTTAATAATATTGGCGAGTACTGCCCTTTTAAGATTAATTTTTACAACAATATGTTTGCTAGCAGGACGCGCAAGCTTTGCTTCATGGAAGTTATTGAGCCCCCAAGGCTTCGCACTTCGCGCTGTGATTAAGTCGCCCTTTGGTTGAACAAATTTCAATCCATACACGCCAACACGTCTTAGATACGAATAAATTTACATGCATTTCAAGGCCGTACAAAAAACGCACAAAAGTATTTAGGGTTTATTGTTTACTTTATGGCAAAAGTCGCTAAAATACGCCGGCTTAAATATATAAACGTTCTTTTACAACCCAAAGGTAATACCATGCATCCAATGTTAAACATTGCGGTTCGCGCTGCGCGCAACGCAGGCAAAATTTTACTTCGCGCAAGTGAAGATTTATCAAAAGTTGAAATTCAACAAAAAGGCACTAACGACTTAGTGACTAACATTGATAAAGAAGCCGAAGCCGTAATTCGTGATACAATTTTAAAATCTTACCCTGATCACTGCATTGTTGGTGAAGAACTAGGTGAGCACAAAGGCAAAGATGCAGATTACCAATGGATTGTTGACCCGCTTGATGGCACAACTAACTTCATCAAGGGTATCCCTCATTTCGCGGTTTCTATCGCACTTAAAGTAAAAGGTCGTTTAGACCAAGCTGTAATTTACGATCCAATTCGTGGCGAGCTTTTCACAGCATCTCGTGGTCAAGGCGCACAGCTAAACAGCAAGCGTTTACGCGTTACTAAAACCGTAGAATTAGCTGGTTCAATTTTAGCAACAGGCTTCCCTTTCAAACAAAAACATCACTTAGATGCATACACAGACGCGTTTAAAGCATTGTTTACACAAACTGCTGATATTCGTCGTGCAGGTTCTGCAGCGCTAGATATGGCATATGTAGCGGCGGGCCGTGTTGATGGCTTTTTTGAAATTGGTTTAAAACCGTGGGACACAGCAGCAGGCGAGTTACTTGTAAAAGAAGCTGGCGGCATGGTTGTTGATTTTGCAGGTGGCGTTAACTACAACAATAGCGGTAACATTATTTGTGGTGCACCTAAGCTTACGCAAGCAATTATCCGTGAAATTCGCCCTGTATTACCTGAAGCGTTACTTCGCTAATAAAGTGCATGTAACCCTATTATAAAAAAGGAGCCTATGGCTCCTTTTTTGTTTTAAAAGTAAGGGTTATCGAGCTTTAGCTCCGTGGTATAACCTTTTGTAAAAGGGAGAGAGTTTATGTCTTTTGCAAAATACTCATCAAATAACGCATCAAACTCTCCGCTGTTTTGCATGTTTTGCAACCCAAGCTCTATGGCTTGCGCTAATGCTGGCTTACTACTTACAACAAAATAATAAATACCGGTGGGATAACTAATAAATAAATTAGGCACAATAACTAAGTTACTCTGCGCATTGGCAACAAGCTCAGAATTAACTTCGATAAATGAGCGAGGAAAGTAATCGATTCTGCCCCGGCTAGTAAGCGTAAACATAGCTTGATAGTTACTCAGCGGCCTTACATGTAAGCCGTTATAGGCCATTATTTTTGTATCTGGCCAATCATGCCCTTGCACTGCCGAGAGCTCACTTAATTGCGCCAAAGTGGTAATGCCTTTAAATTTTTCGACATTTTTTTTACTGGTTAATAAAACGCGCTTACCTATAAAGCCTTTAAATAGCGGGACTTTAACGGCTATTGCCCGTGCCTCTCGTTCTGGGCTGCTCATGCTCCAATAAACATCTAACTCTGTTTTATCTAGCTCAATCAGGTCACGCTGTTGCTGTAAGCTCACTGGCTGCATTTTTATGTCTACAGGGTAATTAGCCCGCTCTAGGGCTCGTGTTAATAGCTCACTTAGGTATTCTTCACGGGCATTTTGCACACTTTGCTTTTGAGCAACATTAACAATCTCTACCCCTTGCACAAAAAAACTAACCGCAAATAAAGCAAACCCACCAACAACTACTTTTAATGGCAACATAATAATTACCTATTTTTTATACCACCTGTTTATTCTCTGGTGCTAAGCGCACTACGGCAGGCGCAGGCTTTCTGCGCTTACAAATAAACAAATAACTATGGCGATATCGCTTAGCCTCTTTTTTAGCATCTGTTGCAAGTGCTGCAACTTGATGGCTGTTTTTACATTCTTGTAAGTCGGGCTCCACAAGGCCAATTGATAACGTAAGTAAAGGTACAAATTGCTTTTCTCCCTCACGATTTGTAGCCCAGTAGCCTTTGCTCTTAATGTGCTCAGGCGTAAAAAAAGTGCGTGATTGCAGTTCAAACTGCTCAATTATGGTATTACAAATATACACAGCATCTGATTGGTCAAACACAACCATAAAGTCATCACCACCTATATGTCCTACAAAGTTAGCACTGTTTTCGCATGCTTGCACGGTTACATCTGCCAATAATTTAATCACACTATCGCCACTGGCATAGCCGTATAAATCATTGAACTGCTTAAAGTGATTAAGATCTATATAGGCAAGCGAAAACGCACTTTGTGAGCGTAACCTTTGCTCTATTGCCTCATTAATCGCTACATTACCAGGGAGCATGGTGAGTGGGTTAGCATGCTGGGCGTGACGAATTTTTTCTTCTGTTATGTGCTTTAAAATATCACGCAAAGGGGCAAGCCCTAGGTAACGTTTATTACGGGTGATCACAATATGGCGGCGAATATCAAAGTCTTGCTCTGTAATTTGCTGACTCACGGTATCAAGAAGTTGGTTTTCATCCACCACTAAAGGTTGTTTATCCATAAAATCGGTTACGGGGCACTTGTCGTAAAGTGCATGGCCATAGGGCGCTGCAAACACCTCAGTGAGCTGATCTTTATGTAGTAAGCCAACCGGTTGGCCGGCTTTATTTAAAACCGCTAGGCTCATCACGGCTTTGTCTTTTTCGAATAGCTTGTGGGCGTCTTTGCAACGGGTTTCGCTGTCTATTGCTTCTTGTGTAACAGCAAGCCAGCCAATCGCCATTGATTGATCAAACGTATTGCTTGGCTGTTTAAAGTTTAATGCTTGTAATTGCTCTGAGCTGTAATCAAGGCTTGGATTTGAGTTTGGTTCTTCCAGTAAAAAACCTTGTACGTTTGCTATTCCTAAGCTTTCAACATAGGCAAGCTCTTCTACTCTTTCTATGCCTTCGGCTATTACGGCGGTGTTTGTTGCTTTTGCTAGTACCGTAATCGATTTCAAAAACTCTTTTTTAACTTCGCTTTCATCGCAATGATCAATAAAGTAACGGTCGATTTTTACAAAATCCGGGCATAGTTCAGACCACTGTTTTAAGCCCGAGTAACCAGCACCTAAATCGTCAATGGCAATGGTAAAACCCAGCTCGCGGTAGTGTGCAATTGTTTTTAATAATAAAAAACCATCGTCGACCTTTTCTTGCTCTGTTACCTCAATTACTACTCGGTTTGCTGCTAAACCAAACTGCTCTATTAAGTGCAAGGTTTCACCTTTTGGGTGGCAAGGGTCGAGCAAGGTTTTAGGGCTTACATTTAAAAATAACTTACCGTTTAGATTAAGCTTTACAAAGTTTTCAATTGCTTTTGAGCGGCACAATAGCTCAAGCTCTGAAATTAAAGCGTGCTCACTGGCCGCTTCAAACAGTCGGTTAGGCATTTCCAAAGGGCTGTTTTTAGGCCCTCGACTTAGCGCTTCGTAACCTATAATTGTTTGATTAGCTATATCAAAAATAGGCTGAAATAACGTGGTTATTTCACCGTTACTTAAAATGTACTCTAGTACTTTGCGCTGCATCGTCACTGCAAAACCTGATTGTCGTTTAATAGGGGCATTAAAGTAGCAAGCCTGTATGACAATTTTATGGCATTAGGCGCTATTGACCATTCAGGATTAAATTTGCTCAATTTAGGGGCGGTACAATATAAGCACTAAGTTTATAGCCTAATATACTGTTAACTATTCATACGTTATTGTAATGGCTTAATTATATAATCGGCTTTAGGCTTTAAGTTCAGCCTAAAAAGCGTGTACGTTTAATCTTAAAGGCAACCAAGCTCTATAAAACCGCGCGCAATAAAAAACCGCTCAATTGAGCGGTTTTATTTAGCGTTAACTCTATTACGGCAATGCGTCTAGGTCTGCGCCTTCTTTTTCAATTACCTCTGGTATTAAATCTTCTTTACTTACGCCCATGGTAATAGCTACCGAGCTTGCAACATAAACTGAAGAATAAGTACCAATGAACACACCAAATAACAGGGCTGTAGCAAAGCCGTGAATAGTTTGTCCGCCCCACACAAATAGCGCAATCAATACCAAAATAGTGGTGATTGACGTTACAAGTGTACGGTTAAGTGTTTGCGTTAACGACATGTCGATAATTTCAATAGTGTCGTCGATGCGTACTTTACGGAAGTTTTCACGAATACGGTCAGATACAACAATAGTATCGTTAAGTGAGTAACCAATTACCGCCAATATTGCCGCTAAAATAGTTAAGTCAAACTCTAACCCTAATACAGAAAACAAACCAACTGTAATAATTACATCGTGTAATAGTGCACCTACCGCGCCCACAGCAAAACGCCACTCAAAGCGAAATGCCACGTAAATCAAAATACAAATAAGCGCAGTTAACATGGCAAGGCCACCCTGCTCTTTTAAGTCTTCCCCTACGCTTGGGCCTACAAACTCAATGCGGCGCATTACCACGCTCTCATCAGCTTGCTTTAAGGCAGTAATAACTTGGTTACCAATAACTTCGGCTTTTACTTCACTGCCACGCGGCGCTAAACGAACCAAAATATCTTGGCTAGAACCAAACAGCTGCACTGAGGCATCGGCAAACCCGTTTTCAGCTAATACTGAGCGTACTTTTTTCAAATCTGCAGGTTGCGAAAAACCAACCTCTACAGCGGTACCGCCAGTAAAATCTAAACCAAAGTTTAAACCTTTGATAAAAATTGAGGCAAACGACGCTAAAATTAATAGCGTAGAAAAACCCATAGCCACTTTACGAAGTGACATGAAACGTAGGGTTTTACCACCCAAACTTAAAATTTGCATGTCCGCTCCTTAAATTGAAAGTTTATCAATGCGCTTACCACCAATAAATAAGTTAATTACCGCACGGGTACCAACTATGGCTGTAAACATTGAAGTTAAAATACCAATTGCCAGTGTTACGGCAAAACCTGCAATAGGGCCAGTGCCCACTGCAAATAAAATAACCGCAGCAATTAAAGTGGTAATATTGGCATCAAAAATAGTACTAAAGGCGCTATCGTAACCAAAATGAACAGCTTGTTGAGGGCTGCGGCCATCGGCCAGCTCTTCACGAATACGCTCAAAAATAAGTACGTTAGCATCAACCGCCATACCCACTGTTAATACAATACCGGCAATACCTGGCAGTGTTAATGTGGCTCCTGGAATTAACGACATTACACCTACAATAAGCACTAAGTTAGCTGCTAGTGCAATGTTGGCAACTAAACCAAACCCTTTGTAGTAAATAAGCATAAAGGCAAGTACAAACGCAAAGCCAAGGGCTACAGCTGTCATACCAGCTTCAATGTTTTCTTGACCTAAGCTTGGGCCTACTGTGCGCTCTTCAACAATTTGAATTGGCGCTACTAATGCACCGGCGCGTAATAGTAAGCTTAAGTTGTGGGCTTCGGCTGGGTTATCAATACCTGTAATACGGAATGAGCGGTCAAGACGAGCCTGAATAGTCGCAACGTTAATAACCTCTTCTACCTTAATAGGTGGAAGTGCTTTACCGTCAGCATCTTTTTTACCCGATGGCTTGTATTCAATAAATACCGTTGCCATGCGTTTACCAATTGCACGCTTGGTAAAGGCATTCATTTTTGCCCCGCCTTTGCTATCTAAGGTAATGCTTACTTGTGGGCGCTGGTATTCGTCGTTTCCTGATTGTGCACCAGTGATATGGCTACCTTCAAGAATGACACGTTTTTTAAGTACCACAGGGTAGCCATCACGGCTCATGATCATTTCTGTGCCCGCAGGAATACGTCCTTGAGCAGCAGCACTTGGGTCTGCGTTTTCGTCTACTTCACGAAATTCAAGCGTGGCCGTTGCACCTAAAATTTCTTTAGCGCGTGCTGTATCTTGTACACCTGGTAGTTGCACAATAATGCGCTCAGCACCTTGGCGCTGTACGTTAGGCTCTGCAACACCAATTTGGTTAATACGATTACGAATAATGGTTTCGTTTTGCTTAATAGCGTAGTCACGTATTTCTTTAAGCTTTTGCTCACTCATAGTGGCAAAAAATGCGCGATCGTTACTGCTATCATCAATGTATACGTTTAGTGGGTAGCGCGATGCTAAAAAGCGTTCAGCCGCCTCTTTATCTTCTTCGGTACGCATTTCTACACGCATACGCTCAGATCCCGCTACGCGGCGAACACTACGGTAACGAAGTTTTTCTTCGCGTAGGTCGCTACGAAAATCTTGCTCCATTTGCTCTAGCTGATTATCTACTGCGGTTGCCATGTCGATTTCCATGGTGAAGTGAACACCACCACTTAAATCAAGACCTAGCTTCATAGGGTTACCACCCAATGATTTTAACCATGCAGGTTGCGCAGGTGCCATATTAATAGCAGAGATATAATCGTCGCTAAGAGAATTACGCAGTAAGTCTTGCGCTTTTAGCTGTTCTTCAACATTTTTAAAACGTACTAATACTTGGCCGCCTTCAAGCACGGTAGACTTAGCTGTTACATTATGTTGTTTGAGGGTTGCGTTTACTTTGTCTACTACACTGAGATCGACATCTGCGCCTTTTGCCCCCGAAACCTGAATGGCCGGATCGCGGCCATACAAGTTTGGAGAAGCATATAAAAGGCCAATGGCTACCACAGCTAAAACAAGTAAATACTTCCAAATTGGAAACTTGTTTAACACAGGCATGTCCTTTTTATTTTTATAGTGACTTCATTGTGCCTTTAGGCAATACAGCAGATACTGCCGATTTTTGTACTGTTACTTCAGCTTGCTCATTTAAAGAAATCACGATGAAATCTTTATCTTCAGTAATTTTAACAATTTTACCTACTAAACCGCCTTGGGTAAGTACTTCATCACCTTTAGCCATCGCGCTCATAAGGCTTTTGTGCTCTTTAACACGCTTAGCTTGTGGGCGGTAAATTAAAAAGTAAAAAACTAAACCGAAAATAGCTAACATAATTAGCATTTCCCAACCACCACTTGCAGCAGGTTGACCAGCAGCGGCGTGTGCGTTTGAAATAAATAAACTCATAATACTTCCTCTATATTTTTAAATTTTAATTTATATCTGCAAGCTCTGGCACGTCTTGGCCACGGCGAGCATAAAAATCACTAACAAATTCTTCTAGTTTACCTTCGCTAATTGCATTGCGTAGGCCTTCCATAACACGTTGATAGTAACGTAAGTTATGGATTGTGTTTAATCGTGCGCCTAAAATTTCGTTACATTTATCAAGGTGATGCAAATAAGCACGCGAATAGTTTTTACAGGTATGACAATCACACTCAGGATCAAGTGGGCCAGTATCTGTTTTATGTACTGCGTTACGAATTTTAATTGTACCTGTGGTAATAAATAAATGACCATTACGTGCATTACGGGTAGGCATTACACAGTCAAACATATCAATACCACGGCGTACAGACTCAACTAAGTCTTCAGGTTTACCTACACCCATTAAGTAGCGCGGTTTGTCTTCTGGCATTTTGTACGCACAATGATCAAGAATATTCATCATTTCGTTTTTAGGCTCACCAACCGATAGGCCGCCTAATGCGTAACCATCAAAGCCAATTTCTTCTAGGCCTTTTTGTGATTGTGCACGTAACTCTGGGTACATACCACCTTGGATAATACCAAATAAGGCTGATGGGTTATCGCCGTGGCCTTCTTTAGAGCGCTTAGCCCAGCGAAGCGATAGCTCCATTGAGTCTTTTGCTTCTTTTTCGGTGGCAGGGTATGGCGTACATTCGTCAAAAATCATTACGATGTCTGAGCCTAAATCACGCTGTACTTCCATTGATTTTTCAGGCGACATCATAATTTGGTCACCATTTACCGGCGATTGGAACAACACGCCTTCTTCGGTAATTTTACGCATAGCACCAAGGCTAAATACTTGGAAACCACCTGAGTCGGTTAAAATTGGAAAGTCCCAATTCATAAAGTCGTGTAAATCACCGTGTTGTTTAATGATTTCAGTACCTGGGCGTAGCATTAAATGAAAGGTGTTACCCAAACAAATTTGTGCCCCTGTGGCTTTAACTTCATCTGGGGTCATGCCCTTAACAGTACCGTAAGTACCTACTGGCATAAATGCAGGCGTTTCTATTACACCACGGTCAAAAATCAAGCGGCCGCGGCGCGCTTTTCCGTCGGTGCGGTCTAATTCAAATTTCATATCATCCTCAATGTCGGAAAAACAGTCCAACAAGCTATAATTTAACCGCTCGATTCTACCCTTTTTGCCCCGTTATTACTATTAGCTGCGCTAAATTCAATGCGTATTAGCGCAGGCAAATAAAAACCCAGCGTGCGAGCTGGGCTTTTAAAAACGGTATCGGATAAAAACGTGCTTATTTACGTGTTAAAAACATCGCATCGCCGTAGCTAAAAAAGCGGTACTTTTGTTCTATAGCCGTGTTGTACGCGCCCATAATGTTATCTTGGCCACTAAAGGCACTTACTAGCATTATGAGGGTTGATTCTGGCAAGTGAAAGTTAGTCACCATGGCATCAACTACATTAAACTGATAACCCGGAAAAATAAAAATATCGGTATCGCCAAAATAGCTCTCTAATTTACCGCCGTGTACTTTTGCTGCCGACTCCAGCGAGCGTACAGAAGTAGTTCCCACAGCTATAACACGCCCACCGTTAGCTTTTGTATTAGCAACAGCGTGAACCACCTCATCAGGTACTTCAATGTATTCAGAGTGCATTACATGCTCATCTACGCTTTCTACACGCACCGGCTGAAACGTACCTGCGCCAACATGTAGCGTAACAAACGCCATGTTTACGCCTTTTTGCTTTAATGCCGCCATTAGCTTATCGTCAAAATGCAGCCCTGCTGTAGGCGCTGCTACTGCACCGGGCTTTTCGCCATAAACGGTTTGATAACGCTCGCGGTCAGCTTCGGTGTCTGGGCGGTCAATGTAAGGAGGTAAAGGCATGTGGCCAATGTCGTTTAGAATATCGAGTACATTTTGGCTGCGATCAAATTCAAGCTCAAATAACGTATCGTGACGCGCAATCATTGTCGCTTTGGCTTTGCCTTCTAAGATAACTTCGTTACCAGGCTTTAACGACTTACTTGCTCTTACATGGGCAAGTACGCGGTGTTCATCAACTACACGCTCTACAAGTACTTCGACCTTACCGCCAGAGGCTTTTTGGCCAAACATACGAGCAGGAATAACGCGGGTATTATTAAATACTAATAAGTCACCTTCGTTTACTAAATCAAGTAGGTCGCTAAACACTTTATGTTCAACGTTGCCAGTTGGACCATCTAGGGTTAGTAAACGGCTGCTGGTTCTGTCTTGTTTAGGAAAACGAGCAATTAATTCATCAGGTAAGTCAAAGCTAAAGTCAGCCACGCGCATAGTCGGTATTCCACATCATTAAAATCGCGCCAAGTGTATATCTATCCTCGGCTAAGCTCAAGATATCTACCACAGTTGAGAGGATTCACCCTATTTTAGATACATTTGAGTAACTACTTTAAATAATCTTGTTCTTATTGGTAAATATCATTATTCTTACTGTCCTTAATAATGATGGTTTAGTTTTGGGGTTATAAAAAAGTGGCAGATAAGCTGAAGTTGCTCATTCTAAACGCAAGTAGCGAAGAACGCCGCACTATACGCGCCACTTTAGAGTACTTAAACGTATTTGAATTTATTGAAGCCGCAGATAGCCTAGATGCACTCACTCTGTTAAAAAAGCAGCCAGTAAATATGATTATTACAGGCTTAAGCGTGGGGAAAATAGATGGTTGGCGTTTTTCTCGCATGATCCGCTCAGGCTTACTTAAAACACCTAAAAACACCCCTATTTTACTTATTCCCCCTATTTATTGTGAGCGTATAGCAGAAACCACCGCTCGTAGTTATGGCATAGATGCCGTACTGCCTTTTGAGCACCAAGATATGCTGCCGCAGGTGCTGGCTAATGTTCTGTCTACGCATTTAGAAAAAAGCAGCCGCCTTAATTTACTCTTGCTTGAGCCAATAGCGCAAAAAGCCGATGAAATCGCGGAGCAACTTAAGCTTAATTTTGCCATTACCCATGTCACCTCAAGCCAAAGTGCTTTAAATGCTTACAACCAACAACAATTTGCTATTGTACTGCTTGATGCAACCGCGTCGCGCGCAGATACTTCAAGTGTTTTAGTTGAAGAAATACTGCAACATAACCCTAAACAAGCCATTGTAACTATTATTGATAATAACGATGCCGACTATGCAGAGCAGCTGCTGCTATCCGGTGTTACCGACTTTATAAGAGCGCCATACGACCCGTCGTTTTTAAATAAAGTATGTGACCATGCTGCGCGCCGTGAAGACTTTATGGTTAGTTATGCTGAGTTTGCGCAAAAGGTTGAACAGTTAAGTATTAGCGAAGTACGCTACAAAGAGCTGTTTTCGGCGCACCAACGTATTTTGCTGCATTTAAATACGGTGGTTTTAGAGCTTGACCAACAAGGTAAAATTCGCTTTATCAATCCTGCTTGGGAAACACTAAGTGGCTTTGGGGTTAAATCGTCTTTGCAAAAATCATTAATCGATTATTGCTCTGATGAATGCCAAGTAAAACTAAATACGACCATTAACGATATTCTTAATGGCGGCATGCACCAACAGCAAGTCGAGATTCAACTTAATCATAAAAATGGCAATCAGATTTGGGTGGAATGCCGCTTACAGCTAATAAAAAACAGCCGTAATAATGCCACCATTACTGCCACAATCGACAACATACACGAGCGTAAACAAGCTGAATTAAAGCTGCGCCACTTAGCCTTGCACGATACGCTAACAGGTTTACATAATCGTTATTATTTTGATCAACAACTCAATAAAATATGCCAAACCAAGCACACCTATGGTGATGTAGAGCACGCACTTATTTACATCGATTTAGATCATTTTAAAATAATTAACGACAGCAAAGGCCACCAACAAGGCGACATTGTACTAAAAGATGTAGCTCAATTATTTGAAGCAAACATTAGCGCTAAACATTTAGTGTGTAGAATAGGCGGTGACGAATTTGCTGTTATTTTAAAAAATACGCAGCTGCTTGACGCTCACCTAATTGCAGAGAGTATTTGTAGCGCGATTGAACAGCACGAGTTTAAATCTGAAGACCAAGTGTATTCAATTAGCTGCTCTATTGGCTTAACGCAAATAACGGCTAAAAATTGCGACCCGAGTGAGTGCCTCAAGCAAGCCGATATTGCCTTATATATTGCTAAAAGTTTAGGCCGTAACCTAGTGCACTGCTACTCAAAAGAAGATGCACAAAATAACACCTTGCAAACCGGGCTTGAGTGGGGGCATGAGATTCGACAAGCACTTCAGCAAGATAACGTAGAGCTGCACTATCAGCCAATATGGGACTTTAAAGCCAATAAAGTGGCTTATTTTGAAGCGTTACTGCGTTTAAAAGTAGACGATAAACTTATTTTCCCTAATCAATTTATTCCCTCTCTTGAGCTGCTAAACGACACCTTTTTAATGGACCAATGTGTTATTCGCAATGCCATTGCTAGCGTGGCTGAACACCCAGATTTAAACCAAGTGGCTATTAACCTTTCTGCTCAATCGTTTTTAGATGAGCGCTTAGTGCCACATATAGAATTGAGCCTAGAAAAATACCACGTACCGCCTTCGCGTATTATTTTTGAAATTACCGAGTCAGCCTCAGTTAACAATTTAAAAGCCACCCGCAAAATGATAGAAAAGCTAAACAGTTTAGGCTGTCATTTTTCTATTGATGATTTTGGTACAGGCTTTAGTACATTTAACTATTTAAAACAGTTACCTGCACAGCATGTAAAAATAGATGGCTCGTTTGTACGCGACATGATTAACGACCCCATTGACTTAGCACTGGTTAAGGCCATTAACGATATAAGCCGCTCCCTTGATAAGCGCTCTGTGGCAGAATACGTAGAAAGCGAAGAGATATTTTTTGCACTAAAAGAGATTGGTGTTGACTACGGACAAGGCTATTTTATTGCCCGTCCTGTGCCTGTAGAAAAAGTACAATCGACGCTTAAAATTATTTACCAGAAGAAACCTTTTATCCAACAACACACTAGCGCCAGCTAAACATTTTTAAACAGTTTTAAGCATTTTATTACTATCATTATTGCACTTATTGCCTATACTTTACGTACCACTTAGCAAATGTCTTGTTATTTTGATGATTTAACAATAAAAACATGACATTACCTATAAGCATACATGACTAGCAATTACATAGAGGTTAAAGCTTGTCAGGTTTAAGGAGGAAGGTATGGCGCAGTTGATTATTTTACTTCTCGTAATACATTGTGTAATTGCGTATCAGTGCTATCGGTACGCGCAGCTAAAGGGCTACCCAGTAGGCGTATTTGCTACTTTAGGCCTACTCCCTTATTTTAATGTAGTGGTTTGGATTTACTTGCTTTTCCTACCCGAACTCGAACCCTTTGAAAGCCAAACACATAGCAAACAGCAGCCCTTGTAGGCTGCTGTTTTGTTTATGCTACGCTGGTGCTTAATAGTGGCCAATAACCACACTGCACAAACCTTGTTTACCAAAAGCAACATATTACTGCTGCACTTTAACCTTAAGGTAAATAGGCTTAACTCTCAAAGTCTAAACTACATTGGCGAGCCAAAAACACTTCTAGCTGCTGGCTGAATAACTTAAAGTCGCGAATTCTTCCTGTGGTTTTACGCCACAGTATGCCTATATCTCTGTAGGCATCGCCTTGCGATGGGGTTGCTATCATGTTTTTATCTTTAAGAATGCCCGCATTAATCGCCATTTGCGGTAAAAATGTAACCCCTAACTGATGCTCTACCATGCTTAATAAGGTATGTAAGCTTGCAGCTTCAAAAGGGTTAATACAGCTTGAGCGGTTTAGATGACACGCACTCAATGCATGCCCCGTCATACAATGCTCTCGCTCTAATAAAAACACACTAGCATCGGGTAGCAAGTTAAAGTCTTCAACGCCTTTAGCAGGGCTGTAATCTTTATGGTGCACTAAACTAAAGTGATCTTTAGCCAATACTTGAGTATGAAACTTCTCCGTTTGGTACGGTAAGGCTAATAAGGCTAAATCAATATGGCCGTGTTCAAGCTTATCTAATAACTTGTCGCTGGTATCTTCAACAAGTACCAACTCTAAATCACAAAAGGTTTGCTTACAAAAGTGATACAAAGGCGCCGCTATAAAGCTGGCGATAGTGGGTATAACCCCTACCACTAACTTACCACTGAGTGGCGTTAAAAAGCTTTTGGTTAGCTCTTTTAAACTAATTGTATCGTTAATAATTTTACGAGAGCGCTCAACGACCTCTTCACCAATACTGGTAAACATAAGGCTGCGATTTTCTCGCTCAATTAGCTGACAACCGAGTGTTTCTTCAAGGTTTTGAATTGCACTGCTTAAAGTAGATTGCCCAATAAAGCACGCACTTGCTGCACGGCCAAAATGCTGGTGCTGATGTACAGCTAATAAATACTGTAGCTGTTTAATACTTGGTAGGTTGGTCATTTTTTCTTTCCACAAATAAAAAGACCCCAACACCTAGGGCGTTGAGATCTTTTCAAGCTAAAAGTCTTTGAGTACTTTTTTGTTAAACCCCAAACGCGGTTCTTAGTACGTAGAAAATAACAATAGCAAGGGCAGCGCCAACTGGCAATGTAATTACCCAAGAAACTACAATGTTTCTGATAACACCCATGTTAAGTGCAGCAATACCACGTGCCATACCTACACCTAATACCGCACCAACTAAGGTTTGTGTAGTAGAAATTGGCATACCTGTACCTGATGCAATAACAACGGTAGACGCAGCAGCTAATTCGGCAGCAAAACCACGGCTAGGCGTTAAGTGAGTAATACCTTCACCTATCGTTTTAATTACCTTTTTACCTAAAATAGCAAGACCGGCAACAATACCAAAACCACCTAGTGGTAAAATCCACCAAGCAATAGCCGCTTTTTTAGCAATTTCACCGTTGCTTTCAACAATGTTCACAACCGCAGCAAGTGGACCAATTGCATTCGCTACATCGTTTGAGCCATGCGCAAACGCCATACAACACGCTGTTAATACCATTAATACCGCAAATACTTTTTCTACGTTATTAAATTGCATTTGTTTATCGGCTTTAGGGTCGATATTTAAACGTGAAATCGCAATTTTACCAATAATAGCTACAATCACAGCAATCGCTATCGCAATTAAATAACCTTCAGTAGCGCCTAGGTTAATACCTATATGCTTTAAGCCTTTTTTAATTGTTACTAGCGCCATAATAAAGCCCGCTAAACCCATGTACAAAGGTACAAAGCGTTTTGCGTTTTTAAGCGGTGCATCAGTATCAAAAATCAGCTTTTGCGCACTCATAAAGATTAAGTAAGCAATAAAGCCCGAAATAGCAGGTGTAATAATCCAGCTACCTACAATACCACCTACTTTATTCCATTGAATAGCCTCTGTACCCACTGCAACTAATGCAAAACCAATGATTGCACCAATAATTGAGTGAGTTGTTGAAACAGGCCAACCTAAAAATGAGGCAATTAATAGCCAAGTACCTGCTGCAAAAAGTGCAGAGATCATACCTAAAACCATTAAATCAGGGAGAGCAGCAAAAGGCGCAGCATCAATAATACCTTTACGGATTGTTGACGTAACCTCACCACCTGCTAAGTAAGCACCAGCAAATTCAAAAATCATAGCAATAATAATTGCTTGTTTAATTGTTAACGCTTTTGAACCTACCGAAGTACCCATCGCATTAGCAACGTCGTTCGCGCCAATACCATAAGCCATAAAAAAGCCGACTGCTGCGGCAATTAAAACTAATACCGTGCCGTAAGATGCAATGATATCCATTGTGTAACCTTAATCTTTCGTTTGAACTGATTTTTATAAATTAACGAGCTAGCATCAGCTCAAGACGTGATCCTACGCGCTCTGCAATATCTGCAAGTTCGCCAACCCATTCAATTATTTTGTATAAAAACATAACATCAATTGGGTTTAGCTCGCTTTCTACATCGCGTAGTTGGCGGCGTACTTTAATTTGCATTTCATCCGTGTCTTGTTCTATGGCATCCAATTCTACGAGCATTTTTTCTACTAAAGTCACCTCGCGACCTTTAAAGCCCGTTTCTAACAATTCTTCTAACTCATTAATTGCTTTTGATGCTTGTTTAGTCGCATCAACACAACGTGTTAGATAAGCTAAAAAGTCTGCTTGCATAGCACTAGGAATTGTCATTTCACGGCCAATTACGCGCCCTGCAATGTCTTTAGCCTTATTTGCTATTTTATCTTGTTGAGTTACGAGTTCGAGCAGATCTGTACGCTCTACCGGCATGAATAAACCACGCGGTAATTGTAAGCGTATATCTCTTTTCATATCATCAGCTTCACGCTCTAAATTACGAATAGTTAAGCGAAGCTCTTCTGCTTGCTGCCACTCTTCTTTAAATACGTGATTAAAAAAAGGTATCAAGGCTTTACTTGCTTGATGAACCTTCTTGATGTGTTCTTCCATTGGTTTGATAGGAGATTTTGCAAATACTCCTAAAAACGCGTTTGTAGGCATAACTGACCCTTTAATCAAATTGATATGCTTTGCAGCATGAATTTTACAGTATTAGCCGCGATTGTGAACGCTTTTTATTATTTCATCATGGCTAACAATGCATAAAGCGGCACTAAGCCGCTTTAATAAAAAAGAATGATAGATAAAAACCTACAACGATTTTTCTATATCTTCTTGAGATGTATGACGAATATCTTTGCCGTTTACAAAATAAATAATGTATTCCGCAATATTTTGGCAACGGTCGCCAATACGCTCTAATGAACGTACAGACCACACTAAATCCATAATTTTAGGAATTGAACGTGGGTCTTCCATCATGTAAGTCATAATTTGACGCGTGATTGCTTCATATTCACGGTCAACTTTTGCATCTTCTTTATGTACTTCAAAGGCGCGTTGTACATCCATGCGCGCAAACGCATCAAGTACATCGTGTAGCATTTTTAAAACTTGGCGACCCATGTTTTCAATATTCACTAATAAATCTTGCTGATCTTTAGTAAATGAATCCAAAGCCACTTTAGCAATGCGCTCTGCTTCATCGCCAATGCGTTCTAAATCGGCAATCGTTTTTGCAATGGCTATTACTAAGCGTAAATCGCTCGCTGCAGGCTGACGACGAGCAATGATGCGCGTACATTCATCATCAATGCTAACTTCCATCGCATTTACTTTGTAATCGTTCTGGCGTACTTTTTGTGCCAGTTCAGCATCATTGCGACTTACTGCATCTAATGCACTGCTTAGCTGCTGCTCAACTAGGCCACCCATGTTAAGTACATGGTTACGAACATTTTCTAGCTCTTGGTTAAAGCGCCCAGAAATATGCTTATTTATATTATGTTCCATAATTACCTTCTCTTAAATTCGTTTACAACACTAAAACGTATACGACTAGCCGTAACGGCCTGTAATGTAGTCTTCCGTTTTCTTTTTGCTTGGCGTTGTAAATAAGGTATTTGTGTCTGAGTATTCAATCAACTCGCCCATGTACATAAAGGCCGTTTGATCAGATACACGCGCTGCTTGTTGCATGTTATGTGTCACAATAACAACGGTAAATTTGTTCTTTAAATCGTTAATTAGCTCTTCAATAACCAAAGTAGAAATTGGGTCAAGTGCCGATGTTGGTTCATCAAGTAATAGTACTTCAGGTTCAATCGCAATTGAACGGGCAATAACTAAACGCTGTTGCTGACCACCCGATAGACCAAATGCACTATCGTGTAATCTGTCTTTTACTTCATCCCATAAAGCCGCACCGCGAAGTGATTGTTCTACCACTTCATCTAGCTTACGCTTTTCTTTAATACCTTGTAAGCGTAGGCCATAAACCACATTTTCATAAATTGATTTAGGAAATGGGTTAGGACGCTGAAACACCATACCTACGTTACGACGAAGCGCGGCTACATCTACAGTTTTATCGTAAATGTTTTGGCCGTGAAGTAATATTTCACCTTCAATACGACACACATCAACTAAATCGTTCATGCGGTTAATACAACGCAATAGCGTTGATTTACCACAACCAGACGGGCCGATAAACGCCGTAACTTGGCCTTTCGGGATATTCATATTTACTTTGCTAAGCGCTTGCTTTTCACCATAGTAAAGATCAAGGTCCTTAATCTCTAACGCTTTTTGGTCATCAGTTAAGTTTTCTAAGTCTAACTTCAAGCTTTTGTTAGCTTGGTTTACTTGTGGAGCGACTGTAATCATGTTTGTTACCTATAATTCTTTACTAATTAGTGTTCAAGCGATCTGAATTTTTCACGTAAATGGTTACGTATGCCTATCGCTGTTATGTTGAGGGTAATAATCACCGACACTAATAAGAAGGCCGTTGCGTATACCAGCGGGCGTGCCGCTTCAACATTCG
The DNA here is from genome assembly GCF_042466295.1 of Pseudoalteromonas sp. R86517. Classification (NCBI taxonomy): domain Bacteria; kingdom Pseudomonadati; phylum Pseudomonadota; class Gammaproteobacteria; order Alteromonadales; family Pseudoalteromonadaceae; genus Pseudoalteromonas; species Pseudoalteromonas sp. R86517. The sequence continues at coordinate 135,042 of NZ_JAXHCB010000001.1, read as the reverse complement.
GGCTTTGAAAGCCCACATCATAAATATGAAAGCCTAAGTGCATGAACTTTCTATCTAAGTGAAAATAAGGGAAGTTGCCATCAAGTGGTAACGTAGGGGCCATTTTTACCACACCTACGAGCATTAACGGCGCAACTTCACCGGCCGCTCGAGCAACAGCAAGTATTAAACCTGTCATAATTGCTGGGCTTGCCATAGGAATAATTATACGCCATAAGGTTTCAACTTTGGTTGCACCAAGCGCTAATGAACCATCACGCACTGTACTTGGAATACGCGATAAACCTTCCTCGGTTGATACAATAACAACCGGTAATGTAAGAATAGCTAATGTAAGCGCAGACCACATAACACCTGGCGTGCCAAATACTGGCGTAGGCGCAGCTTCTGGGTAAAACAGTTGGTCAAGGCTACCACCTAACATGTAAACAAAAAAGCCTAAGCCAAATACACCGTAAACAATAGACGGTACACCGGCAAGGTTAATTACCGCAATACGAATCATCTTAGTTACTGCATTTTTAGCTGCGTATTCATGTAAGTAAATTGCAGCAACAACACCAAATGGGGTCACAATAACGGCCATCAGCATAACCATAAATACTGTACCAAATATAGCAGGGAATACGCCGCCTTCGGTATTTGCTTCACGTGGGTCGTCTGATACAAACTTACCCAGTTGCACAAAGTAATGACCTAATTTTGAGAAAAAGCCCATGTCGTTAGGCAACCAAACATCAAGCACTTGATACAGTGGAATGGTGACTACTTCACCGCGCATGTCCTTAACTAAAACTTGGTCACGTTTGGCTTTTTTACGCAGTGCAAATAACTCTTTTTCAAGTACTGCGTATTCGTTACGTAACTCGGCACGTGCTTGAGCAAGCTCAGCCACACGCTCATCGGTTAGTTCGTCATCAAGTAGGTACGCCTTTTCTTGTAAGCGAAGACGTTCTAATTCGTAGTTGATATGACCGATGTCGCCATTTTGTAAATCAAGCGCTTCGTCGTTTAAATCAACCGCACGCTCTACTAGCTCATGTAAAGTTTCGATTTTATCGCCAGTAACCGGCTTTCCATCTTTAATTACACCTTCTATGTAGCCATAAAAGTTACCGTTTTTACTGCGCTCAAATACAGCAAGCGTAGCCGGTGTACTTTGCTCAGTAATATCGGTTTCTAATATCCAACGAAAATCTAAATCTACATATTCGCGGTTACCTGTTTTTATAAGTAAACGCTCAACTTCGTCTTTATTAAAATCTGATACATCAATACCTGTTGCAGCTAAACGCGCTGTAGGCACAAGTTCTCGGTCGTAAACTTCACCAATTATGGTTTGTTTTGAAATAGACCCTTCTAGCTCAAATTGAACTACCTCTGATGGCCAGAAAAAGCTTAATCCCTTCCAAGCTATCATTGCTAATAAACCGAGAACTGAAATTAAGCTGATACTTACCGCACCACCTGTCATCCAAATCCAAGGAGAACCAGACTTAAACCACTGCTTTACCATGTCGTGTCTCTCCACTTACATTGAGCTGTATTTTTCACGCAGTTGCTGACGAACAAACTCAGCCACTGTGTTGAAAATAAAGGTGAATATGAATAGTACAAATGCTGCTAAGAATAATATTCTATAGTGCGAGCTGCCTACTTCTGATTCAGGCATTTCTACCGCAATGTTTGCTGCAAGCGTACGCATACCTTGGAAAATACTCCAATCCATAATTGGCGTATTACCTGTTGCCATTAATACAATCATGGTTTCGCCTACTGCACGGCCAAGCCCCATCATCACGGCAGAGAAAATACCTGGGCTTGCTGTAAGTAGTACAACACGTACTAGCGTTTGCCACTGCGTAGCACCAAGTGCTAGTGAGCCATTTGATAAGTGTTTAGGAACACTAAATACAGCATCTTCTGCAATCGAGAATATAGTAGGAATAACGGCAAAGCCCATCGCAATACCAACAACTAATGAATTACGTTGGTCAAACGTCATACCCAGCTCATTTGTTAAGTATTGACGTACATTGCCATCAAACATCCAAAGCTCTACGGTTTCGCTCATTGCAAACGATACCCAGCCTATAAATAATACAACCGGAATAAGTAAAATAGAGTGCGACCCTTCAGGGATTTTATGGCGAATACTCGCTGGCAACTTAGTCCAACCTAATGCTGTTGCTAATACACCTAACGGTAATAAAATCAATAAGCCGACAATAGCAGGTAGGTGCTCTTCTATAAGTGGCGCTAACCACAGGCCTGCTAAAAAGCCTAATATTACAGTTGGGAGGGCTTCCATAATTTCTACCGTTGGCTTTACCACTTTACGCAGCTCGCTCGACATAAAGTAAGCGGTGTAAATAGCGGCAGAAAGCGCAATGGGTACTGCAAATAGCATGGCGTAAAGCGCTGCTTTTAACGTACCAAACGAAATAGGAACCAATGAAAATTTAGACTCAAAGTCATCACTTGCCGATGTAGATTGCCAAATATAACCAGGCTCAGGGTAACCTTCGTACCACACTTCTTGCCATAGTGCAGACCAGGTAACCTCTGGGTGCTCATTATGAATTTCTAATACGGTTAGTTGGTTATCGGCTAAAATAAGGGCGGCATTTGAGCGCGGAGCTATAGCAAAGTTTTTAATCTCGCCATCACTTACTTTACCTTGCCAAAGTTTTGCCTCACTTGTGGTGTAATACACACCTAACTCACCGTTACTGCTTGTAGTGAAGAAAGTTCTACGATAAAACTCGGTAAAAATGTTCAGCTTGCTTTGTTTAGTTGTTTCAAACGAGCGAATTTTTTGATACTCACGGCCGCTGTCTGTATTTACTTCAAACCACTGCGATACTTCACCGTTATCGTTTGCAAGCATGAGTGAGTTAGCACCAGCAAGTAGCTGCGCAGACACTAAGTTAGCACTTTCTTCGTTAGCCGAAAGCAGCTGAATTTGCTCTACTTCGCTTGGGTAGCGTGTATCGTAAACATAAATTTGATTTGCAGAACGTACAAATGTGCGGGTGGTATCTGGCGAAATTAAAAGCTCATCAACACGGCCTTCAATATTAAGCTCAGTGCGCTCAACTACCCATTCTACTTCACCGGTAAACATGTTTTCTTCAGCAACAAAGCTGCTAAATAAAACGCGTTTGTCTTCGGTTAAAGCAACCACAGCTGTTTTATCTTCGTAATGACTAAATGCAAAACGCTTAATGGCAGCACCTTGCTCGTCAACTTCTAATGCCATTTTGCCAAGTGGGTAATCTAAACGTGGCGTTAGCTTTCTTTCGTTGTTAGGAAAAGTAACTAAAAACTTAGGTGCTACCAGCACCACTGAGCCATTTTCTAAACCAAACGCATAATGCCCCTGAAACGGCGCACTGTTTGCAAAGCTTGATGCATCACTAGGTAGCTCGGCGCTTAATGTTTTAAGCTTTTTACCAAAGCTGCCATCTTGCACACTATAAAAATCTACCTTTCCTTGCTGAGAGAGTAAAAAAGCAACCTCAGTTTGCTCCTCAACACCTAAGCCCACAATTTGTTCAGCATTAGCAACGTTAAAACTGTTACGTTTTTCTACTTTTGCTGATTCAAAAATTGGTTGTACTACATAAAGAAGGTAAAAGAATATTAATAACAATGCTATTAATACCATTACTCCGCCTGCGGAAATACCCCACTTTGCAAACCGGTCTTTAAATAGACGGCTTCGATCCGTATTTAAAGTCGGCTTATTCGGATTGGAAGTCATCAAAACACCCTTTAATTCTGTCGTTGCGCAAATTATATTTCATCAAGATGACAGTAATGTTACAGATGTAATAAATACCCGCCTAAATGCTTTAAAATCAGTCCTTTTTTCTAATGACAGCGCTTGCTTAATTGTTACTCACTGATATGCCACAACATAAATCGATACTAAAAAGGGGAAATATTTAATATAAATGCCCTAAATTAGTGCCTATTTAGCTATTTAATAACGCGTTTTACTGCCCTGCTGGAGATGACTAAATTTATGCCTTTATGGCGCATTAGTTGTTAACACTTTTATGGTTAAATAAAGTGCATAGCGCTCAAAGCATGGAAAAAATAAATGTTATGGTCATAAATGACACTTATTATCAAAAGTGCTATAAAATTGTTAATAAATTCAGTGTGAGTTTATCTTCTTATGGGAACTAATTTGTGCTTTTATTGGACAAACAATTTAACGCAGACAATACTAAATCTATGTATAACGAAACCAGACCGCAGCGCTAAAGTTAAAAAAACTCAACGATAAAGACACAAATAAGTAATAATAAACAATTAGTTTTTATGCGTTTATATTACCCACTACAATGATAGAAACGTTATAAACACTTAATGCCTACGCATTTACATTTTCAGGCTTAGAGAGAGCTATTTATGAAGCAGTTGGTGATCACCATTTTAGGGCAAGACCGGCCCGGATTAGTAGAAAGTATTTCATCGGTTATCTTGCAAAATAAGGGTAACTGGCTGAGCAGTAATTTAAGCCACTTACTAGGCCACTTTGCCGGTATTATTCAGGTAGAAGTAGCGCAAGAGCACTTTGAAGCATTGCAAAACGCATTAAATGCCTTACCTAAACTCGACGTACGGATTGAAACTGGCAACACAGAAGTAGAGCCAAGTAGCAAAGAGCAAATAAATTTTGTCATTACTGGCAATGACCGCCCGGGCATTGTGCAGGAGCTGGCAAGTGTAATACGCCACAAAGGCGCTAGCATTACTCACTTAAACTCAAGGCAACAAAGTGCGCCAAATTGGGGAGTGCCTATTTTTAGTGCCGTAGCGACTGTAACCTTACCTAGTGGTATGAATAAAGAAGAAGTTATTGATGCACTTGAATCGATTACCAGTGATTTAATTGTAGATATTGAAGAGGCATAGCCCAAACGCCGTTGACATAAAAATGACATGGTAGTCATTTTTATGTCATCTAACTGGCGTATGTTTAAGTTAAAAAGGGCTGATTATTACTACTTTTATCGCTTTTTACATTGTTAACCTCATAAGCGCAGACACAGCCCCAAATTAAATTTGAAACATATCCTGATAACGGAATAGATATGAATGCCCATATAGAGCCCCCTCAAACAACTGAATATTTTGCAAAAGAATTAAGCTGGCTGTCATTCAACGAGCGTGTACTACAAGAGGCTAAAGATAAAAATAACCCGATTATTGAGCGCATGCGCTTTTTGGGCATTTTCTCTAATAATTTAGATGAATTTTTTAGAGTACGGGTTGCTGATGTAAAGCGCCGAATTTTATTAAATAAACTCCCCGATGCTAATTTTGAAGAAGACGAAATACTGCTTAGTGAGATACAAAAAAAAGTACTCCAGTTAGGTAAAAAATTTAACCACATACATCAGCAGGTATTAACAGACTTAAACCATCATAACATTCATGTTAGTCGCCCCGATGAGCTCAGTGAGTTTCATTTAAACTGGTTAAAAAATTACTTTCATGATCACGTTTTGCAACATACCTCTCCTATTTTGCTAAACGAGAACAAAGACTTCTCTACCTATATAAACGACACCATGACCTACTTATTTGTAGAAATGAGTGATGAAAAAAGTTATTACGCAATGCTTGAGGTACCCACCGACAGGGTTGATCGCTTTATAAACCTGCCTCCAGAAAAAACCCGCCGCCATAAAACCATTGTAATGCTTGATGATGTCATCACTTACTTTTTAAACGATGTATTTAGTAGCTTTTTTTCTTATAAAAGCATTGCCGGTTATGCAATAAAATTAACTCGCGATGCAGAGTACAACCTAGACGACGAGCTAGAGGCTGGCTTACTTGATAAAATGTCCAAAGGGTTAAAACAACGTATTTATGCTGAGCCGGTAAGATTGGTTTACGATCAAGCCATGCCTGAAAACATGCTAAAAGTGATGAAAAAGCGCCTCGGTGTCACGCATCATGATGCGTTAATCCCCGGGGGGCGTTATCGTAATTTTAGAGACTTTATATCGTTTCCTAATGTAGGGCGCCAATATTTAGAAAACAAACCCCTCCCAGCCTTGCAAAGTAGTGCGTTTAATAAACATGCCAGTGTTTTTGACGCTATTAGCGAGCAAGATATTTTACTGTATTACCCCTATCATACTTTTAATCATGTGCTTGAATATGTGCGCCAAGCGGCCTTCGACCCTAAGGTTACGCAAATAAAGGTTAATATTTATCGTGTAGCGAGCAAATCTAGGCTGATTTCATCGTTAATTAATGCCGCTCAAAACGGTAAATTAGTGACCGTTATGGTTGAGCTAAAAGCACGTTTTGACGAGCAAAATAATATTGAATGGGCAAAGGTGTTAAGCAGTGCAGGTATTAAAGTAATTTTTGGTATACCCGCACTAAAAGTGCACAGCAAATTATGTGTGGTGCACCGTAAAGAAAAAGGCCAAATAGTAAAATATGCTCATATTGGCACAGGTAATTTCCATGAAAAAACAGCCAAAATTTACACTGACTTTAGCCTATTTACTCGCCACACTGGTATTTGTGAAGAAAGCGACAGCGTATTTAGATTTATAGAAAGCAGTTATAAACCGTTCAAATTTGACTACTTAATGCTTTCGCCAATTAATGCCCGTGAAACGCTGCTTAATTTAATCAATAACGAAATTGACCATGTTAAAAACAACAAACTAGGCAAAATAACGGTAAAAATAAATAACCTCGTCGATAAAGAGCTGGTAGACAGGCTTTACCTAGCTGGTCAAATCGGCGTTAAAATTAGAATTATTGTACGTGGCATGTGCTCGCTCATCCCTGGCGTGCCTAAACTTAGCGATAATATTAAGGTAATTAGTATTGTTGATCGCTTTTTAGAGCATCCTCGCGTAATGGTATTTGGTAACAATGGCGATGAAAAAGTATTTATATCTTCAGCTGATTGGATGACACGTAACCTAGATCATCGTGTTGAAGTAGGTGTTCCTATTTTGGATGTTAAGTTAAAACGCCTTATAGTTGATATATTAGAGCTACAATTTAAAGACCGTACCAAAGCACGCATTATTGATAGCGAGCAAAAAAACGCTTATGTAAGAAGGGGTAACCGTAAAAAAATTCGCTCTCAGATAGCAATTTACGATTATCTAAAAAAATGGGAACACACTTATTATAATGAATGATCACCCTTCAATAGCCGCAGTTGATTTAGGCTCCAACAGCTTTCATTTAGTGGTTGCCCGAGAAGTAAACGGCACTTTGCAAATTTTGCACAAAGAAAAACAACGCGTTTATTTAGCCGATGGACTAGATGATAAATTTCGCTTAAGCCAAGCTGCAATAGACCGCGCCCTCGTGGTACTAAAGCAATTTGCAAAAACCTTACATGAGTTCCCCGCAAGTAATGTAAAGGTAGCTGCCACTTACACTTTTAGGCGCGCTAAAAATATTAACGCCTTTTTAGCCCAAGCTAGCGCTGTGTTTCCTTTTCATATTGATGTAATTGCAGGTCAAGAAGAAGCGCGCCTTATTTATCAGGGCGTTGCGCATTATGTTCATAATGAAGAAAACCGTTTAGTGATCGATATTGGCGGTGGCAGTACCGAGCTTATAATAGGTAAACATTTTAAGCATAAGCTTTTATCTAGCCGTAATATGGGCTGTGTTAGCTTTACAAAGCAGTTTTTTAGCGATGGAAAAATAACGGCCAAACGCTTTAACAAAGCGCAAATAAGAGCCGAGCAAGAGCTTGAAGCCATTTTTTCTAATTATATAAGCGAAAATTGGCAAACAGTAATTGGCACCTCGGGCACTATAAAGTCAATATTAGCGATGATAAGCGCCACAAATCCGCAGCAACCTAACATCACTTACGACGATTTACTCGCGTTAAAACAGCAATTTATTAGTGCTAAACATATTGATAACTTAGCTATTGCAGGGCTTACACCCGAGCGCCAACAAAGTATATGTGGTGGCTTAGCAATTTTAATTGCGATATTTACAGAGTTTGCCATTAAAGAGCTGACCTACAGCGATTTTTCGTTGCGCGAAGGGTTGCTGCACGAAATGCAGCAAAAGCTGGCCGACAAAGATATTCGCTCAAACACCATTAATAATTTAAGTGAGCGCTACACCGCTGATAAAGCGCATGCAGCGCGTGTTGCTGATACGGCTATTTGGCTCTATAAACAGTTAAAAAATGTATGGCATTTAGATAATAACGACGATATTGCTTTGTTAACTTGGGCAGCAAAATTACACGAAATTGGTTTATCTATTAACTCATCGGGGATTAACAAACACAGCGCTTATATAGTGGCGAATAGTCAATTACCCGGTTTTACGCAGCAAGAGCAACTTATTTTAAGCTCACTTATACGCTTTTATCGTAAAAAAATTAAACTGACTGAGCTGCCAGAGTTTTTAACTATTTCTCAAAAGCACGTGCTTAAACTGATTGTTATTTTACGCTTGGCCATTTTATTTAATCAAAAGCGCCAAGTGAGCTTAAAGCCGGATATGGAAATAAGCGCAAGCAACTTAGGCTTATTTATTAAGTTTAGTAACAGCTATTTGCAAGAGCATACATTGCTACAAGCAGACCTAGAGCAAGAGCAGCTCTATCTTAAAAAAGCAGGGATTCAGTTTGAGTGCGTTTAATTTTATAAGGCTATTAAAAGCCCGTGACATTGTTTGTTCTAAAGTAATGTAACTGCGACGCGCGCCTTTTAAAGTGAGCTTGCTGCTTTACTTTCCCCATGTAAAGCACACATAATAAAGCGCCCTTGGGGTAAACCCAAGGGCGTTTGAAGCTTTACCGATAAAGATAACAACCAGGTTATTTTATCAGGTTTACATATCCATATGGCGGTTTGAGCTTTGCATCATTTGCTTAACGCCTTGCTTTTCAAGCTCTAAAATTTGCTCGAGCTTTTCTTTACCGTTTTCTGTCTCAGCGCGCTCTAATAAGTACTCGTAAAGTTCGATTACTTTTTTGTGCTGCTCAGAGAGGTAGTTTTGAATCACCTTTTCATCAAATTCTTGGTCTTTGCTAATATCGTTAAACGTAATTAACTCGGGGTTGTCTGCAAAGTATTCGTAGCTGTAAGTATCTAAGGTGTTGATCTCTGTAATTGCTTTAAAGCCAACTAAGTCTTCAGCTAACTTTTTTTCATAATCTAAATAATAGTCCACTAGCATCGCGTTACGTTCATCAAGTAACTCCTTAACGCTGTAAAAATTTGCCGCCATTTGTGTGTGAAATAAAACGGTCCAATCGTACACTTCTTTAATTGTTTTAACTTGCATGTGCATTCCTTACTAAGTTGACTGTATAAGGTATAGGTTGCGTAAACCGTGCCAACATAAACTCAATTAAAAACAATGCATTAAAAATAAAAAAACAGCAGCTAGGTGGGTTATTTGGTACAAGTTACAAAATACGGGTAATTTTTATAGGGCAATAAAACAGATATTGCCCACAGTGTGCTATTAGAGCCTGCTGAATTAGGGGCAGCTATCAAGCTCACAAGGGTAAAAACCGTACACCGCGATTTAAACGCCCCTTCATTCAGCAAATTTTAACTCACAAAGAACAACACCTATTGACTAATATGCTGCTTTTTCCACAGTAAATACACCGCAGGTATAACCAATAACGTAAGCATAATTGCGCTTAGCATCCCGCCTACCATCGGCGCAGCTATTCTGCTCATCACTTCGCTACCGGTGCCGGTGCCGTATAAAACGGGTAATAAGCCAGCAATAATGGTAGCTACCGTCATCATTACGGGGCGCACTCTTAGCCCTGCACCTTGCATAATAGCGTGTTGTAACGCTTGTAAGTTAAATGCAGTTCCAGTTTGCTCGCACTGCTGGCGCTGCTCTGTATAAGCTTGGTTTAAATATACAAGCATTATGACGCCTATTTCTACGGCAACACCGGCCAATGCAATAAACCCTACACCCACTGCCACCGAAAAGTTAAACGCTTCAAAATACATCAGCCAAATGCCGCCCACCATAGCCAAAGGAAGAGTGGCAATAATAATAAGTACTTCGCTTAGGCATTTAAAATTAAGGTATAGCAGTATTACAATAATTGCGAGTGTAAGCGGGATCACATAAGTAAGCTTTGCTTTTGCGCGTTGCATGTATTCGTACTGCCCTGCCCAAGTAATTGAATAACCAGCGGGTAATTGTAGGTTATCGCCAAGTACTTGCTGAGCTTGTGCTACATAGCTGCCAATATCACTGCCTTTAATATCAATTAAGCTCCACCCATTTAAACGCGCATTTTCGCTTTTAATACCGGTAGGGCCATCTTCAATAAATACTTTAGCAACATCACCAAGTGCAATATGTTGGCCTGACGGTGTAATAATAGGTAATAATTTTAAATCTTCAGGCGAAGCACGAAAGCTCTGCGGGTAGCGTAAATTTACCGGGTAACGCTGTTGCCCTTCAATTGTTTCAGTCACGTTTGAGCCGCCAATTGCAGTGGCTACAACCTGTTGTATGTCGGCTATATTTAGATTATACCGTGCTGCTTTTTCACGGTTTATATCCACTTTAATATAACGCCCTGTGGCTACACGCTCTGAATACACTGAGGCTGTGCCAGGCACATCTTTTAACAATTGCTCAATTTGCTGCCCAATGTTTTGAATTTCTAACAGGCTTGGGCCCGCAATTTTAATACCTACAGGCGTTTTAATACCGGTGGCAAGCATATCAATTCGCGTTTTTATTGGCATAACCCACGCATTTGTAAGGCCCGGTAATGTAACTAAGCTTTCCAGCTCTGCTTTAATTTTTTGCTTCGTCATGCCCTCTCGCCACTGTGATTTGGGCTTAAATTGAATAAAGGTTTCAATCATTGTCAGCGGTGCGGGGTCAGTTGCGGTATCGGCGCGCCCTATTTTACCAAATACAGCTTTTACTTCAGGTACAGAGGCTATGAGCTTATCTGTTTGCTGTAAAATTTTTCGCGCTTCACCAATAGAGAGCCCTGGGTAAGTTGTTGGCATATACATTAAGTCGCCTTCATCTAGCAAAGGAATAAACTCACTGCCTATTTTATTTACCGGATAAAAGCCTATAACCGTCACTATAAATGCAATAAATAACGTACTTTTTGGAAATTTAAGTACGGTGGCTAACAGCGGTTTATACCCTGCAACCAAGGCTCTATTAACTGGGTTTTTATGCTCAGGAATGACCTTACCCCGAATAAAGTAGCCCATTAACACCGGCACTAAGGTTATAGCTAAGCCGGCAGAGGCTGCCATCGCATACGTTTTTGTATAAGCAAGCGGGGCAAACATGCGCCCTTCTTGCGCCTCTAAAATAAATACAGGCATAAAACTTACAGTAATAATGAGCAAACTAAAAAATAACGCAGGGCCTACCTCGGTGGCCGATTTAGTCACTATTTGCCAGCGGTTTTGCTTGGTCAGTGGCGTTTTTTCCATGTGTTTATGCATGTTTTCTATCATTACGATAGCACCATCTGTCATAGCGCCAATAGCAATAGCAATCCCGCCTAACGACATAATATTAGCGTTTACACCTTGCCAATACATCACAATAAAAGCCATTAATATACCCATAGGCAAGGTAATAATAGCCACCAGCGATGAGCGCACATGAAATAAAAATACCACGCACACTAAGGCTACAATAATGAGCTCTTCAAACAATTTACTACTTAGGTTATCAACCGCGCTTTTTATTAACGTGGAGCGGTCGTAAACCGGAATTATTTCAACCCCTTTGGGTAACCCTTGTTTTAAAGACTCAAGTTTTGCTTTTACCCGAGAAATTGTTTCTTGGGCGTTTTCGCCATAACGCATCACCACAATGCCACCCGCAACCTCGCCTTCGCCATTTAGCTCGGCAATGCCTCGTCGCATTTGAGGACCTAAGCGCACATCCGCTACATCTCGTAATTGTAATGCACTTCCTTGGGCGTTAATTCCTAATGGAATGGCTTCTAAGTCGGCAACACTTTTAATATAACCTGTGCTGGTTACCATGTATTCGGCTTCAGCCATTTCGATTACTGAGGCGCCAGTTTCTTGATTACCTTGGCTAATTGCAGTTTGTATCAAACTAAGAGGAAGGCCATAAGCACGTAACTTAACGGGGTCTACAACCACTTGGTACTGCTTTATCATGCCACCTACAGCGGCTACCTCAGATACACCTTCAACGCTTTGCAGTTCAAATTTTAAAAACCAATCTTGCAAGCTACGAAGTTGGCTAATATTGAGCTGATTTGTTTTATCGACTAACGCATATAAATAAACCCACCCCACTCCTGTGGCATCGGGGCCAAGTTGTGCCTTTGCACTTGCCGGCAAGCGGCTTTCTACCTGACTTAAATACTCTTGTACGCGGCTTCGGGCCCAGTAAATATCGGTATTTTCATCAAAAATAATATACACATACGAGTCGCCAAAAAACGAAAAACCGCGCACCGTTTTAGCGCCAGGCACAGACAGCATTGCTGTGGTGAGCGGGAAGGTAACTTGGTCTTGCACTACTTGGGGTGCTTGGCCTGGGTAGCTGGTTTTAACAATTACCTGTACGTCCGATAAATCCGGAAGCGCATCAACGGGTGTCTGTTTTACACTGTAAATACCCGCGCCAAATACAATAATACTCAGTAACAAGACGAGAACACGATTAACAACCGACCAGCGAATAACAGCAGCTATCATAATAATTCCCCATGCATTGAATGATGAGCTGCGCCTTCGTCAGTAGGGTGCTCAGCAATTTTGCTTATTACAAATTCGCCCTCAATAATGTTAAATGTAAAATGAACCCGCTGTTCAGGGGAAAGCGCACTAATATCAAGCTCTTTAGCAAGTATAAAGTCCATAGTAGCAGGGCCTCTGTTCCATTTAGCGATAGCCTCTCTACTAATATTAATAACTCGCTGCGCTGCGTTTATATTATTTATGGTTCCCATTACTGTAGCTGTTTGAACCGCTTCAGCCTTGTCCATTTCCATCTCAGGCATGTCGCTCATGGCGTGAGTGCTTGGTGCGCTCATACGCTTAAAGTCCGAGTCTTTACTTGATTCAGAGTCTATTAAAAACTGCGCAGCAGTCACAACACGGTCTTCTTTAGTAATGCCCGATAGAATAGCCACTTCATGTTGGCTAATTTGCCCTACTTTTACCGCCACCGATTTAAAACGCCCATCGCCTAGGGCAAGTACTACTCGGTTTTGTGCGCCTGTACGAATAAGCGCTTGCTTAGGTATAACTAGTTGCGGTGAATCACTGTGTGTGTGAATACTTACTTGGGCAAACATATTAGGTTTAAGTAGCCCTGCGGTATTTTCAAAACGCAGCCTTACACGTAAAGTGCGATTTTTAGCATTCAGCGCTGGGTAAATGTAATCTACTATGCCCTGCCACTGCTTACCTTGAATGTAATCAAGGGTCATTGTAACGGGAAGCCCTTTGCTCACTAAAGCGGCTTGGTGCTCAAATACTTCTGCCTCTACCCATACTTGATCTAATTTAGCGATGCTCATCATTGAGGTGCCAGGCTTAACATAAAAACCTTCTCGTATATTAAGCTCATCAAGCACTCCACTTTGACGCGCGTAAAATGTGATGTTTTGCATCACTTTTTTATTTTTTTCTAAGCGCTTAATAAAGCCATCAGACACATTTAGCGACTCTAAACGCGCCTTAGCAGCCCGGATCAATACGCTGTTTTTTCTATTTACTGCGAGTAAAAATTCTTCTTGTGCGTTCACAAGCTGAGGAGAGTAGAGTGTGTAAAGAGGCTCACCAGCACTAACGGGCTCCCCTTGCGCTTTTACAAATAAAGTTTCTATCCACCCTTCTACGCGAGGATGAATATGGGTTAACTGATCTTGATTGTATTGCACATAACCGATTGTTTGAATATCACTTTGCAGTGTTTTAACTTGCACTTTACTGGTTTTAACGCCTAAGTTATTAACCACTTCAGGGGATATTTTTATAGTACCTGGGCTGTCGTTTTCAGCGTTTGCATATACAGGCACCAGCTCCATCCCCATTGGTGATAGCCCTGGTTCATCGCGCCTATAATTACTGTCCATTGGCGCAACCCAATACAGCGGCTTCGCTTTTTTATTATCAGCGGTTGTGGCTAAGTGCTCGGTATTATCAATCAACCAGCGATTAGCAATAAACATTAACGCGGCACCAATAAGCAGCGCTACAAGGTATTTTAAGTTAGTTTTCATTGTTTTATCCTTGTAGCTCAGCCATTACTAGCGAGTCTAAACTGGCTGCGTAATAATTTAAGCGAGCAATAATTATGTGTTTGTCTATTTGAATATTAAGGGCATCTATTTTGGCGTTTAGCTCACTAATACGCGCGCGCATAACATCAGAAAAGTCGCCATCGTCACGGGTATACGCGTTTAAAGTAGCCTGAGCTTGTTGCGACATTTGCGGTAATAACGTGTTTTGATAAAGCGTATTGCGCTGCTCAATTCGCTCAAGTTGACTAACCTCTTTAAAGTACTGTCCTTTTAGGCTTTGTAGCGCCACGCGTTTGTCGGTTTTAATGGCCTCTGCATTAGCAATAGCCGCATTAACTTGCTGATCTTGCCTGTTGTCGGTAAATAAAGGTAAATCAATACTCACCCCCACCGAAAGCAAATCAGCACGCGATTCACCAGCTTGGTTATCAGCGCGATAGCCATAACCCATATGTACGCCAAGTTGTGGCTTATAACTTTGTTTAGCAAGGCTCACTTGTGTGCGTTTAGAGGCTATACGTTGATCTATAGCCACCATAGAGGGATGCGCCATAAGTAACTTAATGAGCTCATCAAAGTCTAAGCTATTAAATTGGGTAAGCGGGGCTGGCGCTGTAAAAGTTAGGCTTAATGGTTGGCGTAATATGCTCTGTGGTAACCACTGGGCTAACCCTTGTTTAGCGGCATCTAGCTGCTGCGCTAATACAATCAGTTTATCTTCAAGGCGTGTGAGCTCCAATTGTGAGCGAATAATATCTTGCTGACGGGTTTTACCTAAACTACTGGAGTAACTGGCTTCGGTAACTTCAATTAACTGGCTAAACAATGCTTTATCTTGTTCAATTAACGCAATACTTTGCTGTGCTCTGTAGGCATTTAACCACAGCTCCATTACCCTAGCTTTTACTTGCGCCTTTCGCTGCGCCCTAAGCCACGGCTGCTCAAGTGCTTCTTCTTTTATTGCTTGTTGGCTAAGTGCTAGGCTATTACCACGGCTAAAGCTTTGGCTTATACCCAGTTTTAACTGCGTCATGTTTTCTTGATCAAACGCAAAGCCATCTACGGGTAAGCTTTGCAAACCTATGCTTAATACGGGGTCTGGTAGAGTACCTGCAGCAATACTTTGCGCTGTGGCGGCGGCTTGCTTTTGCTCACTGGCGCTCAGCCATGGCTCGTTATTGAGCGCTAGGTTTATGGCATCCGTTAAATTAAGGGTTGATGCTTTTGCTATGGCATCACTATTAAATACAGCACCAAATAAGGTGGCGCTCAGTAATAAAGCTTTAAAAATTACAGTGCGGGTCATTGCCTGCTCCATCTAAAATTAAAAATAAAATCTTAAATTAACAAGCAGAACAGGCGCTTTTAGCGAATATAGCTAAATTTCACTCATACCAATGGTGTTGAGTTATTAGTTATTTATAGCGACAGTTAAATAGAGTGATAACAAGGCATAAACATCGACATGTAGTTGCTCTACACGAGAGGTTTATAACGCTGTTAACGCTTTATTTGGCACGCTAAATGACTAAATAATCAAGTCGATTGGTATCACACCTATCCTGCGTTTAAGCAAACATAGGAGGGCGATATAAGGTATTGCTAGGTGGGGAGGAAATACCGCTATTAAGCTGGGTAACTTTTTCACTCGATAACGAAAAAGCAGTAAATAAGGCCGGGGACGTTAAAATAGAGCTGCTTCCACAGCCATTTATTGGGCAATGACAATCATTTTGAACATCTGCTTCATCACTGCAGCAATCCATTTCCATCATACCTGTATGCAATTTACTCTCGCTCATTACATGTGTGGCATGCTTTGCTGATAGGCTCATGTGTGGCATTTCGCACTGCTGATTTACAGACGCAACGGCTTGCCCCACAAACGTGAGTAGCATCACAACAACGAGTAAATTTGAGTAAAAACGCTGCAAAACAAAACCTATTAAGTAAATTACCCAGTAATAATATTTGAGTTATTAAGCTAACTCAAATAATTAATTTTCTTTTTTAGGCGGTTTAATTAAGCTACTCGCTAAAATAGCAAAAATACAATAAGCACTAAAATACCAAAATCCCTCACCAAAAGTGCTATGCATAATTAGTAAATCGCTACTTTGCCCATGTGCATTGCCTGCCAAATAAGTCACTATTAACGCAATAACAAACACATCCACCATGCTCCACTTGCTCAGTGCGCAAATAACCACACCTAACTTATTTTTAAATCTGCTGGGTGACAAGCAGCAATACAGTAATTGCAGCAGTAATTTTAAGCTTGGGATCACAATAGAGAACAACCCAACTAACGCCGCTACAAATAAATTATTATTATTAGCTAGCTCGTTTACGGTTCCCCAAATACTTTGTGTTTTGCTATACGCGTTTATTTCACCCTCTAATTTATCAAGTCCTAACATGCTAGAGAACATCATTAACATACTACGGGTACGGCCATCGCCTTCCTCAGCCAGCATTTCTATGCCTGCTTTGGCGAGTTGCGATTTATCAATGTTCCCCTCAATCGATAATACAGGTTTGGTAACACCAGGAAATAACAGCCCTAATGCAACCACAATACTTAAAATAGATAACCAATTACGCATATTTATTCTGCAATAGCCTCAATAATTTCGTCACTATACAACAGTGCATCAAGAACATAATTAAAAATATGACCTATATGCAAATCACTGTTTATTGCCGGCATTAACACCGCTATTTTATCCATTTCATCTAGTTCAAACGCCCTAATAAGCGCAAGGCTTTGCCCTAAAATGCCCTCATTGTTTAATAATGCCTGGGCAATACTTTCATCTAGCGAAAACTCTTTAACAATTGCTTCAAGGTTTGTATCTAAAATTGCATCCATCACAGAAAACAACCCAACCAAGTAGCCCTGACCAACCAGTTCTGCGTGGTTTTGCCCTAGCAATAGCGCAATAAACTGCGCTCTGGTTAAGGCAAGTTTTGTGAGTTCTGAGGGCTTATCGGCGCCTAATTCGCTCAGCGCCAGCACGCGTACAAGTTGCCTTATGCTATCCTCTCCTAAATACACAACCGCTTGCGAAATAGAGGTAATGGTTAATTTAGTACTGCCCGAGCGGGCATTCGCTAATTTCAATACTCGCGCTGTAATTGCCACATCTCTGGCTACTTGTTTTTGTATTTCATCAAAGCATAAAGATTCTTTTGCCGTAAAGCGCAGTAAATCAAACACAATCACCTTACCTGGCTCCACATCTTTGTAAGTGATCATCTCTGGGCGGGCAAAAAAGTAACCCTGAAATAAATCGCAACCGGCTTGTTTTAACGAGTGAAATTGCGCATGAGTTTCTATGCGCTCAACAATAATTTTTGCATGCGGATTAGCTCGTTTAATTTTTTTTATGCGCATATTAGTTTTAATTATTACATCGTCCATTTCAATTTTAATGTAATCTACATGCGCAAGTAATGGCGCCCATTTATCGTCGCCATCGTAATCATCTAAGGCAAACTTGTATCCCTCTTGCTTGAGCGCTTTCACGCGCTGAGTTACCTCAGCTATTTTGTTCGTACGCTCAACGATTTCTAACACACAATTTTGTGGTACTAACAATTTAGGAAAGTTTTCTAAAATAGTGGCTGAAGAAAGGTTAATAAACGCTAAATGATGCGCTGTAAGTTTGTCTGGCCCTAGCATCATCAGCGTATTAAAAAACAAACGGCTGGTTGCTTGCTCATCAGATGTTCCCACAGGAAATGCATTATGGGCTGAATCGCGATAAAGCAGCTCATAAGCAAACACATTCTGCTGCGCATCAAAAATAGGTTGCCTTGCAACAAACTGTGTTATCTTTTGCCCGTTCTGTAGAATATTTGTGGGATTCACTTAATAAAAGCCTATCTAATTTGACGTTGTTTATTACAATTAGGTTATACACTGTAATTCAACCGCTATGAAGATTCTAGAATCATTACAAGCGGAGTTAAATTACATAACGCTCAAGGTTAAAAGTTTAGCAAAGGTTACGTATTTGTTTTTTTTAAAGTTGTTTTTACCCTTATTTATTTTGCATCTTGCTACGTTTACTCATGCCCAGCAAAACCAGCCAGAACTAAATTACAATGTCAGTGCGTCAGGTAGTCACTACCCTTTTTACACCGGCAACCCAGAAAAACCCGGCATTTTGCCAGAAATAATCACCGCTTTAATGGCGCAAGCAAATATTACCGCCAATCACGTTGAGCTCCCCACTAAGCGAATTACCAAATACTTAGAAAACGGCATTATTGATTTTGATGTAATCACTCTGAAATGGTTAGCGCAAAGCGAGCGAGATAATCCTTACTATATTTTTTCAGAGCCGCTGATCCCCGCAACCGAAATGATTGTCGCACTGCCTGGTAACGTCGCGCAGTATCAAACTAAGCAAAGTTTATACTCTAAAGAGGTTGGTACAGTACTTGGCTACTACTACCATGATGATGCGAAATTTAACCGCGTCGATTTTCCCTCTGAAAAAGAGCTAATGATTGCATTATCTAAAGCGCGTATTGATGTTGCCATTATGGGTACTCATACCGCAGCGTATTGGTCTAAACAACTAAATATTAATACTGAGTTTGGCGCCCAGCATTCGCATGGTTATTTAAGAGTGCGTTTACTTGCTAAGCACAAAGCGTTACTGCCTAAAATTAACCAAGCCCTGGCACACTTACATAGCAGTGGTTACATAAAACGCATAGAAGATAAATACATTAACCCAATACCCGCACAAAATTTAAGGGATTAGTATCGCCGCCTACCTTTGCTAGGGTATAATACGGCCAAATGTAAACCTCTTCCTATATAAGAACGCCTTATGAGTATTGAAAAAGCCTTAATCGAGCGCAGTAATAACCAGTGTGAATTATGCAGCGCAACCGAACACTTATCTGTTTACGAAGTGCCTCCTGTTACCGAAACCCATTCAGACAAATGCATTTACACCTGCCAAACCTGTAAAGATCAAATAGAAAACAACAGCGAGCTTACCCCAACACATTGGCACTGTTTAAACGACAGCATGTGGAGCCAAACACCTGCCGTACAAGTAGTGGCTTACAGAATGCTAACGCGCTTAGCTGTTGATAATGGCTGGGCACAAGATGCGCTCGACATGATTTACCTAGAAGAAGACACCCTTGCTTGGGCCAAAAAAGCCCTTGCTGAAGATGACGATATAAAACACGTAGACAGTAACGGCGTAGTGCTACAAGCTGGCGATACGGTTACTTTAATTAAAGACTTAGACGTTAAAGGTAGTAGCTTAACCGCCAAACGCGGCACAGCAGTACGTAATATAGGCTTAACAAATAACCCTGAACATATTGAAGGGCGAGTAGATGGCCAACGTATTGTTATTTTAACAAAGTTTGTAAAAAAATAGCGTTAAAGCATTATATTAAGGCGCATTAGCGCCTTTTTTTGTGCCTAAAAAAATTAAGCCATGATTAAGCTCCTCCCCCCTACACTTACCAGCAATATAGGAATAAGGAGCGCAAGCATGGCAAAGCAGCAATTTAGGTTTCAAAAACGTACATTTACTGGCTTAGGTTTATTAGCCCTAAGTGCACTCACATTAGCGGGCTGTGAAAAACCAGCTAACGAATCACAATCCACAGTACAAGAAAAAAGCGTTATGGGTTTAACCACGCAAGTGAGCTATAAAGATCGCAGTATGCCACGCCCTGGCTCACAACTAATTGTAACGCTATCTGATGTGTCAAAAGCAGATGTAAAAGCCGAAATAATTACGCAACAAGTAATTGATATAAATAAAGCGCCGCCGTATACCGTGGAGCTAGCTTATGATGACAACAACATTGTTGATAAACACCGCTATAACCTCACCGCTAGAATCATTAATAAAGAGAAGGTTCTTTATACCAGCACAATGCAGTACGACCCTTTTAAAAATGCAAACTCGGGGATTCTTCACGAAATTGAGCTTGAAAAAGTCGCCTCACCTAAAAGCGATGTTACCCTTACAAATACATACTGGAAAGCCGTTACAATTAACGCGCAAACAGTCAGTGTAAGAACAAAAGAGCCATTTATACAATTTGATAAAGATAACCGCGTTAACGGCTTTTTAGGGTGTAATAACGTCAGCGGCAGCTATAGCACAGATCAACATTCAATTTCGTTTAGCCAATTGGCAAGTACAAAAAAAATGTGCTCACAAAGCATGGAGCAAGAAGCGGCTATGTTAAACATGCTCAATAACACGCAAAAATGGGCTATAGAAGGCGAGTCTTTAGAATTAAAAGATAGCAGTGGCAATACGCTTGCCACCTTTAATGCGGTTTATTTTAATTAAATAAAAGCCCAGCTGGGCTTTTACTTTTCATAATGGCAGGCAGTTATTCGTCGACTAACTGCTCGCTTCTATAAAACCCGCTAGGCTCACTTAAAAGCTCAACTAACTCAGGTAATATGCTGTCCATAGTTTGTTTTAATTTCCACGGTGGGTTAATAACAATCATCCCTGAAGCCGTCATACCGTGTACGTCAGTATCCGCTTGCGTGCCTAACTCAAATAATTGAATATTACGCATTCCCGACTCAATCAACCCTTGCTCCATTGTATTGATTCGCTCTCTATCAACAACGGGATACCAAATCATATATGTGCCGGTAGCAAAGCGCTGGTGCGCCTTAACTAATGTACTTACTACAGTGTCGTAATCGTCTTTTATTTCATAAGGTGGGTCAATAAGCACACATGCACGGCGCGAAGCTGGCGGAAGTAGCCCTATTAATCCGGCAAAACCGTTTTCGCCACGTACGCGAATAGAGCGCTTACCTTGCATGTTTTGCTCAAGTAACTGCAAATCGCGCGGGTGTAATTCAAAAAACCAGCCTTTGTCTTGACGACGTAAGTAATGCTCAGCAATTTTTGGCGAACCGGGGTAAAACGCCAGTTCATCCCCATCATTAAACGATTTAATTAATGCAATATAATCGTTTAGCGCCTCGTGTTTACTGATATGTTGCCAAAGCTTAGCAATGCCCTCTTTGTATTCTTGTGTTTTTTGGGAATCAGATGAACTTAACTCAAAAAATCCCGCACCTGAGTGGGTATCAATATAATCGAGGGGTTTATCTTTAATAGTTTGATATTGAAGTACCTGTGCAAGTACTAAATGTTTAAGTACATCGGCAGGGTTACCTGCATGAAAAGAGTGTCTGTAACTAAGCATTGTTAATTTTCGCTATACGCAATTTAATATCGGCAGTGAACCATAAGCTCTGTATTTTGGCAACCTATACACCGTTTTGCGAGCAGTTAAGTGAACCATTTATGAACAAAAAAGCCGCCACCCTGAATTATCACTTAATAAACAATAAAATTGTGCTAAAACCACCGTAAATGCTGGCAAAACAACACACTTTGCTTTACATTTGCATGACATTAATTACAGTTATATGAGCGCCTTTATGAACAACACAACTCTTCAACAACTCGAACAACTGATTGACTCGCTTATCGAGCGCAACAACCAATTACAAACAGATGTTGCTAGCTTAAAAGAGCAAAACGCAAAACTAAGCGACGAAAACGAAATTTTACAACTAGAAGCCCTTGAAAACGAAGAAAAGCAAAAAGATGCCAGCTCTACGTTAACAGGCTTACTTGATAAACTACAAAGCGCACAACAGGCAAGCTAATGTCTGAGCTGCAAAACCAGCGGGTCACAGTTGAGTTGCTAGGTAAAGAGCAGCAGTTTGCATGCCCGGTTGGGCAAGAAGATGCATTAATAGCAGCAGCACAAAATTTAAATGACTTGGTTGAGCAAACAAAGCAACGCTCATCAGTTCGCAACGAACAACAGGCGATACTTTTAGCAGCACTTACACTTAGCCATGAGTTGCTAGAAGCTAAAACGCATGCCAGTGTAGAGCAACAGCAGCAAGATCAACTCATTGATAAACTCAGCCAATGCTTGGCGAGTGACCCAATAAAAAAATAAAAAGCGCCCTGTGCGCTTTTTGTTTATTATGAGGGTAAATAAATGCTGCGCAGAGACACACAATGACATTAAAACCCCTTTTAGTAACTGTAATCCCCGCCCTTTTTATTACCCTTAGCCTATTTTCTCACTCTAGTAAGGCAGCGGTTACTTGGCAGCAAATAAACGAAAATGTGCAATTTTTAAAACAACAAGATAAGTTACGTTTTTACGATTCCAACCAAGTGCTCATAGAGGGCGAGCAATGCGCACTAATGGTTGATGCAAGCGGAAACTTTGCAGCCGTTGAAGCACTGGCAAAACAGTTAAAAAAACACCTTAAAACCCCGCTCTGTTATTTAGTTGCGACTCACTTTCATGACGACCATTTACTCGGCATGGCCGTATTACAAAATGCCTTCCCAAAAGCGCAGCTAATAGTACATAAACAAGTAGCCGATAATTTTGCCACATACCAACAGGCTTACGATGATAAATTAGCAGGCTATGAAAAAAGTATAGAGCTGAGCTATCAGCGCTTAGCCACATTACCCGAGCAACAGCAAACACAGTGGCGCGAAAAGCTCTCTTTAGCTAAACAACGTTTTTTACGTTGGAAAAACTATAACTTACAATCACCTAGCACCGTAATCAGCGAGCAACAAAGTATTGATTTAGGTAACTTTGCGGTACAAATAACGCCCGAAAAAGCCCACACAAACGGCGATTTAACACTTAGTACCAATAATGGCACGCTGCTAATAGGCGGCGATATTGTTGACTGGCTACCCTACCCAGGCCACGGCCAGTTACAAAATTGGCAAGCCTTGCTCAAACGCTATATTAATCAGCCTAATTTGCGTACAATACTTCCCGGCCACGGCGGGGCGCTTGAAAAAGCACAACTTAAGCAGCCTTTATTGTTTTTAACAAATTTAATAACCCATGTGAAAAACAATAAAAAACAAACGCTTGAGCAACTTACTGAGAATTTCCCTGCGGATGTTTTAGCACCATATAAACAAGAAGCGTTAAATACAAAGTCGAGCCAGTTATTTTTACAGGCTGGGCTTAAGCGCGCCCAGTTAATTGAGCATGCGCAGTAGTGTTATAAAATAAAGGATTGTAGATAAGAGATGAAGATGCGTGGATTGCTTGTAAGTTGTGTAATTATTTTTTTGTATGGCTGTAACAGCACACAAACACAACCCGAAACAGACGCACCACAAATTTTTACTCACTTTGAGCCAAGCTACGAAAACCAAATAGAGCTTGAGCCTGTACAGCCAAAACAATTACAGCAAGCCAATACTGCACCGCCGGTAAAGGCAAAAAAAACAATTGTAAAAAAGCGCCCCGCCAAAGCTAAAAACCTATGGGTGCATATTGCCAACAACCTACACTTTACGGTGTATCAAAATCGCGCCTTAAAAAAGCGTATTAACTGGTATTTAAAACAACCTAACTATTTGCCCACGGTAAATAAACGCGCTGCGCCTTATTTGTATCATATCGTAAAAAAAATTGAGCAAAAGCGCCTGCCTATGGAGCTGGCTTTACTGCCCTTTGTAGAAAGTGATTTTAGACCCACCATTGCCTCATCGCAGCAAGCAGTAGGTGTTTGGCAGTTAGTGGCCGCCACAGCGCATCATTTTGGGATTAAATCCGATCAGTGGTATGACGGCCGACAAGATGTACTTGCCTCCACCGATGCCGCACTTGAATACCTCAGCTATTTACACAAACGCTTTGATGGCGACTGGCTACACGCCCTAGCGGCTTATAATAGTGGTGAGGGGCGTGTTAAACGAGCCATTGAGCGAAATAAAAAACGCGGTAAAAGTACCGATTACTTTTCTCTAAAGCTGCCAAAAGAAACGGCCGACTACGTACCTAAACTGTTAGCGCTAAGCTACTTAGTTAAGCACCCGCAAAAAGGCTTTAAGCGTCCTAAACTGGCTAATAAACCAATAACAACGCAAATGAATGTGGGCCAACAGTTTGATTTTTCGGTCATCGCTAAGCTCTCTGGGGTTGGCTCAAAACAGTTGCACGCGCTTAACCAGGGCTATTTAAAAAATCAAAGCTCACCTAATGGTCCCCACTCATTGCTTTTACCTATCGGCCAAGAGGCACTGTTAAAAAGTCAGTTTTTTAAGTCTAATTTTGCAGGCGAATACATCGTTAAAAAAAATGATACGCTATACAGTATTGCAAGACGCTTCAGCATGTCGGTAAGCGCGTTAAAGCAGCTCAATGGCAAACAAAATAATATGATAGGCATAGGTGAAAAACTGCTGGTTGGACAGCCTAAAACGCTCCCAAAATCGCTCACTATAGATTATCAAATTAGTCCTTATTTAGAGCCACAAGAAGTCGTGATCCCCACTCTTGAAATAGACTATGAAGTAAAACAAGGCGATAGCTTGTGGAGCATTAGTCAGCTTTACGAAGTGCCGCACAGTGATTTAGCTAAATGGAACAACTTAAGGGCCTCAAGCATTTTAAAGCCCGGTACGCAATTAACGCTATTTATTCCCCAGGCAGAAAAACCCAAACAGCCGCAGCAAAAACAAGATTTACTGCAAGATCTACAAAAATCACTTATTCAACCACGCTGAGTTTATAAAGCTCGGTATTTCGCGTAAAATCGGCTTTTAACTTAGTCAAAAACTTAAAGAGACAAGCATGCAAATTAGCAAAAATTCAGCAGTTGAATTTCATTACACATTAAGCGAAGCGGGCGAGCAACTAGAAAGCAGTGTAAACCACGCGCCTCTTAGCTATATTCATGGCAGCGAAGGCATGCTTCCTGGCTTAGAAAAAGCCCTTGAAGGCAAAGCCGCAGGCGATAAGTTTAGCGTAACACTTGAGCCTAGCGAGTCATACGGTGAGCGCGTTGACGATTTAATTCAGCGTATTCCGCTTAAGCACCTACAAGGTGACGTAAAAGTGTGGAAACCAGGTATGACTGCGATGGTGCACTCAAACCAAGGCCAACACCAGGTAACATTAGTTAAAGTAGGCCGCTTTAATGCAGATTGCGATTTAAACCACCCGTTTGCAGGCAAAACGCTAACGTTTGATTTAGAAGTGGTATCGGTTCGTGAAGCAACCAGTGAAGAGATTTCGCATGGCCATGTTCACGCTGAAGGCGGCTGTGGTCACTCTCACTAATCACACACCTTAAATTAGGAGCAAGTATGTCTAAGGTTGCTATTGTTACAGGCGGTACAAAAGGCATTGGATTAGCGGTTGTAAAACGCTTTATTGAAAATGGCTACACGGTGCACAATCTGGATATTGAGTACAGCGAGCTGGGGGTTTTTCACCAATGCGATGTGAGTAATGTTAGTGCTGTAAAAGCCTGTATTACGGCCATTTGTAAACAAAGCTCACGCATAGATGTACTTGTTTCTAACGCTGGTAAACACCTCAGTGCTAGCATTGAGGATACCGATGAGCATACTTTCGATGCATTATTTGCATTGAACGTTAAAGGGGCCTATGCGGCTGTACAAAGTGTACTACCCAGCATGAAAGCGCAAAACAATGGCGCCATTATTTTAATAGCCTCAGATCAGGCAATAATTGGTAAACCTAACTCGTTTGCCTACAACCTGACAAAGCATGCTCTTGCTTCTATGGCAAAAACTACAGCACTTGATTACGCCCAATTTAATATTCGCGCGAATGCGGTATGCCCAGGGACAATAGAAACCCCTCTATTTCATAACGCGATAGATGCTTATTGTAAAAAAAGTGGGGCTAACAAGGCCGATATAGTGGCAGAAGAGGCAAGCCTTCAACCGCTAAACCGCTTAGGACAAGCTGATGAAGTTGCCGCGTTAGTTAGCTTTTTAGCAAGTGATGATGCAAGCTTTATAACCGGTAGCCTACAAAATATTGATGGCGGATATACCACACAATGAGCACATGCGGATGAGCCTGAAAATTATTGACCCCCACGTGCATTTTTTTAACCTTGCCGAGGGGCAATATACTTGGCTGCAAGGCGAAAACCCACCAGCATGGCCAAATTTAGAGTTAATAAAACAACCTATTAGCGAAAAAGAGCTACTAGAGAGCAGCGACTTTACCCTCGCCGGCATAGTACATGTAGAGGCTGGTTTTGATAACAACGCCCCCATTAACGAACTTAATTGGCTAACGGCGCATTTAAAAAAGCTTCCCTTTAAAGCCATTAGTTACGCTCAGTTAGATTGCGCACCTGTGCAATTTGCAAAAGCAATAAACGCCCTTGCCCACCCGCATTTAATAGGCATACGGGATATCACCGAAGGCGCAAACGCACAGCGATTATTAAACCCAGTGTGCTTTAGTAATTTGCAAACCCTTTGCCTGCAAGGGCTGTATTATGAAGCCCAGTTTGAGCTTGAAAATACTGCAATAGCCGCTCAGCTTGCTCGTTACGCTAAGGCGCTGCCTCAGCTAAAAATAATAATAAACCATAGCGGCCTACCTAATAATATTAATAACTGGCAGCAAAGCATTCGCATGCTAAGTGCGCACAATAATATAGCGATTAAGTTTTCGGGTTTTGAGCTTTTAGCGTTGAATTTACAACAGCAACAAGATTGTTTTGAAACTATGCTCTCGTACTTTGGCGAGCAGCGCATTATGTTTGCGAGTAACTTTCCGGTTTGCCAAATTAACGCAAGCTATAATGATGTCTGGCATAGCCATCAAGCTTTGTGTAAAACAAATAAAATATGGCACAACCTTAGCTACGCAAATGCTAAGCATTTTTATAACATATCCTAGATAAGCTATATTAAATTTAACCACTTACGTAAATGCGGCAATGACTATGACAATACATTCGCAATTATCAGCCCTTGGCATTTTAACTATTTTAAGTGGTTGCGCATCTAACACGCAGCCTACTCCTAAGCTGCATCATGCCTTACTTACCGAGCCAAATAGCCAAGCGGTAGAGCGTGTTATAGAGCGCTTAATGCATATAAAAAACGTAACGCTTGCTGACGATATCTTTATTCACACCAGTACCTTTACTCTTAAAAACACAAACCGTAGCGATATAACAGCCAATCAACAGCTTAACTTTCCCGATCAATTTGAGTTAATGATAAACAATAATCGCTGCTATATACGCCACCTTGATAGTAAAGCCACCGCTGAGATAAAAGGCGTTACGTGTACAATTAATCTTGCCAATTAAACCCGCTAACTATTCAAATGGTATTGCTCATAGGTATTAGATAAACACAGCTATAAAAAGGCCGGTAAGTGAGTTATCACTTACCGGCCTTTACTTTAAACAATAGCATTTAAATAACGCTCTTTAAATAAAGCTTAAATTATTTAATTTCTACACGCTGCGAGCGCATAACAATCTCATCATTTAATTCAATGCCTAAGCCTGGCTCTTCTGATACTTCAAAAAAGCCATTTTTTGGTTGTGGATCTTGTAAGCACAGCTCTCGGTTCCACTTTTTAATGGCATAAGTATGATGCTCATGAATCAAAAAGTTAGGAATAGCGGTTTCTAAATGAAGCGATGCAGCTGTAGCAACAGGCCCGCCACATACATGCGCCTGAATACGCACATCAAAAATATCGGCGTAGTCACATACTTTTTTAGTTTCAGTAAAGCCACCACATAAACCGATATCGGGTTGTAGTACATCAATGCTTTGATCTTCTAAATAAGGACGCACACCCCAGCGGTTGTATAAACGCTCACCGCCTGCAATTGGCACTGCCACTTTATCTGCTACTTTTGCATGTAAAGAATGGTTTAAGTAGTTAACTGGCTCCTCGTAGTACATGCAATCAAACTCTTCGGCTATTTCACCAATTTGTATAGCAGAGGTCGCGCCAGGTAAGCTGTGGCACTCAAAAATAATATCCACTTCATCACCAACTGCTTCACGTATAGCTTGCATACGAGCACGGTATAGCTTCATTTCACCACGAGAAATTATTTTAGTACGGTCGTAATACGTATTGCCGTCTTTATCGTATTGGATAGGGTCAACTTTTACTGCATCATAACCTTCGCCAATCGCTTTTAACGCCGCTTCTGCGTATTCTTGCGGTTGTACTAACGCTTTAAATTCGCTGTCCCAATCAAACTGTAGCTGCGATGCATAAGTACGTAGCTTATCGTTTACTTTGCCGCCCAGTAATTGGTATACCGGTAAACCAA
Source organism: Pseudoalteromonas sp. R86517 (assembly GCF_042466295.1). Classification (NCBI taxonomy): domain Bacteria; kingdom Pseudomonadati; phylum Pseudomonadota; class Gammaproteobacteria; order Alteromonadales; family Pseudoalteromonadaceae; genus Pseudoalteromonas; species Pseudoalteromonas sp. R86517. Next base: position 106,576 of record NZ_JAXHCB010000001.1, on the reverse strand, counting down.
GTGCTTTACCTTTTATATCCCAAAGTGCTGTATCTATGGCGCTCATTGCTGCATAAACAACAGGGCCGCCACCTAAACCCCAAAAGCTTTCGCGTAACATACGCGACCATAACTTTTCGGTTTGAAACGGGTCGTGCCCAATTAAAAAAGCATCAGCCATTTCTTTTATCATTGCTGCTGCTGCGCTGTGGCCTAAATCGTAAGCCAAACCAGCCTCACCTACACCACTAATACCTTCATCGGTATGAATACGTACAAAAACCGGCGTCCAGGCTGGACGCTCTGGGCAATGAATATCAAATACTTCTACGCGATTTACTTTCATTAAAATTCCTTATTAGCCACGCAGGCTATTGTGCAAAACTGGGATCAAGTCGGTACGCTTTTCGTAACATGGCAGGCCACGCTAATTGCCCACCTGTGCTGCCGCTATGTACCACATTAGCTTGGTTATAAATATTGTCGATAATTGGCTGCGGCACCGGAATAACCTCTTGTGAGCTGGCTTGTAATGCAAGCTGAATTTCGCAGGCACGTTGCAAGTCATAAAAACGCATAAAGGCATCGCCTACGGTTGGGCCTACGGTTAAGCCACCATGATTTACCAATAGCATATGATTGGTATTGCCTAAATCATCTTGTAATACTTTGCGCTCGTCATCATTTACAGCCAGCCCTTCATAGCCATGGTACGACAGCGAAGGGAGCGAAAACATAGAGTATTGGCTTAGTGGCAATAGGCCATTTTTTTGTGTAGCAACGGCAATGGTTTCTTTAGTATGTAAGTGAATAACACAATGAGCATCTTCACGCACTTCGTGAATTGCGCTATGGATAGTAAAACCTGCTGGGTTAATGCTAAAGGGGGTGTCGTCAATAATATTGCCGTGCAAATCAACCTTTACTAGGTTTGATGCAGTTACTTCGTCAAACGTTAAGCCAAACGCATTTACAAGGTAGTGATCCGTGCCAGGTAAACGTGCCGATAAATGCGTGTATATTAAATCCCCCCAACGAAAATGCTCTACTAATCGGTAGCAAGCTGCTAAATCTACGCGCAATTGCCACTCTTGCTCCGACACTTTATTTTTTAAATCTAGTTGGGGTAAATCAATCATAATCAGCCTTTTAAAATACGTACAACAACACAAGTACGAATAGATGTTTAGAAGTCTAAAGCAGTATTAATTTTATAGCAAACACAAACAAAACAGCCACACAATTGTGTGGCTGTTTACGCTGCGCTTTAATTTAAAACGATAATACGTTTTTAAACGCGGTGCTTTATTTTACCTTTGAAAGGTAGTCAGCAATTGCTTCAAACTCTTCGTCCGTTACCGTTGCAACCATTGCTTTCATTGCAGCAGTCATACCATTGCTACGCGCGCCCGATTTAATATCTTTCATTTGGGCCACTAAATAGTCTTTGTTTTGACCATTAATTTTAGGGTATGCGCCCATAATAGGTGCTTTACCTTCTGCACCGTGACATGTTTGACACATTTTTTGGGTGTAAAGGGCTTCGCCATCAGCAGCGGCGGCGTTAAACGAAAAACTTGCGGCTAAACTAATACCCGCGCCTACTATTAGTGCTTTCATCTTGCTCATTATATTCACTCTTCTTTTTGACGGTTAGAAAATAGTCTATTGATTGTAGTAAACAATCTAGTAAAAAGCATACGTATCAATTTACGTTAGGCGATCAAACAAACATGACTAAGTTTTCAGCCATTGTTGTTAACTTTAGCAAACAATACTGAACAGACACTTACCATACTAAATCATCTGGTACTTCAAAGTCTGCATATGGGTCGTCTTCATCTTTTGGTTTGTTTTCAGGTTCAACATGAAAAACAATGTACTTTTCATCAACTTCTGCGACTTTACGCGCCGGCTCATCATCGAGTACGTAAAACTGCCCTTCCAGTACACAAATAGCTAAACGACCACCCGATAACGCTTTTTGAGTTTTCTCGTTTACGTCTATCCCTTTTACTTTGTTATCGTAAGTAAAATTAAAGGTACGCTCACCGCGGATAGAGTCTTGGTTATGATGCTCAAGTATTTGCTTAACACGAGCAACTTGCTCACGTTGCTTAAGCTCTTCATGGCGCGACTGGTTAAGTTCTTCAGCCTTTTTTTGCTGCTCTAATTTAGTTTGCTGTATGTGCTTTTGCAGATCGCTTGGGTTACTGGTAGCCCCTTTTTTTTGCTTTTTTTGTTGCTTACGTTTTTCTGACTTAGCAACTTTAGCTTTGTGCGATGTTGTTAACCCTGCTTGCAGCAATTGGTCTTGTAATGAACCCATGGCTTTGTTCCACTAAAAACTTATATTAGGTTTATTTTAATCACCAACGAGTACAAATAACAGTGCTATTAGCATTAATCTAGCAAAGGGCTGAATATACACTTTGATTTAGCGCAATTGTTAATGATTTAACCTATGAAATATAAGCCATTTTTCATATACTTTGGCTAACTTATCAGCTTATGTTTTAAGCCCTACAATGCGTTTTGCTCACTTACTTATTTGCTCGGTGTTTATATTTTTTGTGCTGTACGCACCTCAGCCTTTATTGAGCTTATTTGCTAGCGAATTTAACGTTCCCCCTGCGCTTGCCGGCAGCTTAATGAGCGTAACCATGCTGCCTTTAGCAATTGCGCCTTTGGTTTATGGGCTATTTTTAGCCAAGCAAAACCCGCTTATTATTTTACGTATTGCTATGTTTATTTTAGGAGTGAGCTGCATACTGTTTACAGTAGCGCCAAGTTTTGAGCTATTACTTTTGGTGCGTTTTATACAAGGCTTAACCTTACCTGCCGCGCTTACCGCGATGACAAGCTTTATTGGTATACGTTACAGCGCAGATGCCTTACAAAAAAATATGACCTTATACATAGGCAGTACCATAGCTGGGGGCTACTTTGGCCGAGTATTGGCCGCTTTATTTAGTGATGTATGGCATTGGCAAAGTTTTTATTATGTTATTTCGATTGTGCTTATTGGCCTGGCTATAAGTATAAAGCCCACGGGCTTTGTGGTATCTAATCAGTCAGCACTTACGCCGTTAACGTATATTAAGCAGCTAAAAGATGCGGCAGTACTAAAATTGTATGGCGCCGTTTTTTGTATGTTTTTTTGCTTTGCAGCCTTATTAAATTACCTACCGTTTATTTTGCAAAACACCTTTTTAATTACAAACACACGCGATATTGGCTTAGTGTACAGCGGCTACTTAATCGGTGCTTTAGCATCTATTGCAACACCTTGGCTTGCTAAAAAAGTGCCTTCAGCTTGGCATTTACTTGCTGCGGTTTTTATCGTGTATAACTTAAGCATTGTATTACTTATAAGCCAGCAACTGAGTGTGTTTTTAATCGCGTTTACGTTATTTTGTGCTGCTATGTTTGTTATACACTCAAGCGCTGCTCCGCTTGTTAACAAGATTAGCAAAGCGCCTGCAAGTGTAACAAATGGCGGGTATGTATCGTTTTATTATAGTGGTGGGGCGCTGGGCTCGTTATTGCCAGGTATTGTTTATCAACACTCAGGGCAAACTGCATTTATGCTTTGCTTACTGAGTGTGTGTTTTATTGGTTTAGTCTTAGTCACTTTAGGCTATCGAGAAGGTAAAAACATTACCCGAGGCTGATGCCCTGTATGCTCAAAAAAGGTATTTAAATCATTTTTTGAAAGCAGCCAAGTTTGAGTGTTTTCAAACGGGTGACAATGAAACAGCTCGTTAAACCAAATATCTTGATCAAGCCACAAAGTAACATTGCTTTGTTTATCGTTTGCTAAAGCAAGCATAGACACACACCCGGGCGCCACTTTTAAATAACGTGCTAACCGCTCGCTAGAGGCAAACCCCAACCGAGAAAGCCCCTGTTGCTTAGATAGGGTTTTTAAATCGAGCTGTTTGTCGTGTGCGGTAATTACTAAAAAGTGCTTTTTGCCCTCGTTATCACGCAAAAACAAGTTTTTAAGTCGCGTACCTGGGCGCTCCACCATAAATGCATCAGCATCTAAACTGGTATGTAACGCAGGGTGTTCTATTACATCGTAATTTATACCTAATTGCGCTAACAACTGCGCAAGCTTTTCTTTATCGGCCAACATACTACAAACAACGCCCTCTTAGCTGCACACTTAAGTCACGCCATAGTACTTGTGTAATTTCGTGTTTATTTTCACAATAGTTATTTTCACTGAGGGTTTCGTTTAAAAACCTGACGGCTTCATCCTCAAGCTTAAGTTTTAACACACTAGAGTCTTCGAAGTGTTCTTGTTCTATGTAACGTTTTACATCAGAGCGGCTCGGTCTTTTTTCGCCTCGCCCGCCGTTATTTAAGTTTATGTTACTGCGATGCTCAGCCTTTACCGATACAACATAAGCAAATATTTTGTTACCTTGCTCATCCAGGTTCTCATAAAACTGCTTGTTATTTATTTCATAAGGAGGCGCTTCATTACTGGCACACCCTGCAAGTAGCAAAGCAAGTATACAAATACTTTTTTTCATTGTTTTTGTCGTTTCGCGAGGTATTTTTCTCGAGTCTATCAAAAATAAACGATAACAGTTAAATATTGCTAAAAAATACTTGACCAAATTTATAAAAATATTTAAAGTTCACCCCGCTTGGAACTCAGCAGCCAAGTAATTACAACTATGTAATTTAGGAATGTGGGGCTATAGCTCAGCTGGGAGAGCGCCTGCCTTGCACGCAGGAGGTCAGCAGTTCGATCCTGCTTAGCTCCACCACTTTCCTACTCTTCTATTACTTCCTATTTTTCATCGTCTTATTATTCTTTTATCTTCTACACAATAACTTTTATATTTGCTCATTCCTTGTTTGTTTAGTCTTTGTTGGCTATAAATTATCTCATCTGTAGCAGTGATACTTTTGGCTTAAACAATGGATACCCCTAAACGCACCACATTAAAAAAGCTCGCTGTCATCGGTTTAACCGCCGGCGTAGTTACGCATGTACCTTATGTGTTTGCCCGAAAAAAAGTAACCCTAAGAGTCTTAGGAACACATGTAACGCTACAAGAAGCCATTCGTAAACAAGCAATGCTTGATTTAGGCATAAATATAGAATTTTCCCCTGCAGGTAGTGCTGCCGTATTACAAAAAGCCTCCATGGACCCTGGCTCATTTGATTTATATGAGCAATGGTCAAACAGTATAAATGTGCTTTGGCGGGCGGGGTCTATTCAGCCCATAGAAAAAAAACGGCTAACCTACTTTAATGAAATAAATTCTCTTACCAAAACAGGGAAACTCACTCCCGATGCAAAATTAGGTGCAGGCGACGCCCCTTATAAATTACTCAACGTACAAGAGGACGGCACACTAAGCGCAAACGAAAGCGATTACATTAGCTTTTTACCTTATGTACATAATGTTGACTCTTTTGGCTATAACACCGCCAAAATAAAACCTGGTATTGCCTACGAAACTGAAAGCTGGGGCTGGTTACTTGATGATGCCCACCGAGGTAAAGTAGGTATTGTAAATGCACCCACAATTGGCTTATTTGACCTTGCCTTGGCAGCACAAAGCAAAGGGTTTATAACATTTAAAGATATTGGTGCGATTACTCGCTCCGAGCTTGACCGTTTATTTAGTATTTTAATTGACTATAAACGCCAAGGGCATTTTGCAGGTTATTGGAACTCGGTGCCAGAGTCTGTTGAATTTATGAAAAGCCAACGCGTGCACATAGAAAGTATGTTTTCCCCCGCTGTGGCCGCGCTCAATAGCCAAAATGTTAACGTGCGATTTGCCGCCCCAAAAGAGGGCTATCGTGGCTGGCATGGGGTAATGTGCTTATCGTCACAGGTTAATAATAACCAAAAAGATGCCGCATACGATTACATGAACTGGTGGCTTTCGGGTTGGGCCGGCGCATTTATTGCTCGCCAAGGGTATTACATTAGTAATCCACAGCGCTCAAAAGCAATGCTTTCACCAAGTGAATGGGATTACTGGTACTTAGGCAAGCCCACTACGGTTGACTTACTAAACCCCCAAAAACAAGTCGCAGTAAAAGCCGGCGAGCAGCGAAATGGTGGTAGCTATTTAAAACGCTTAAGCAATGTAGCTGTTTGGAATAGCGTTATGCCGACTTACGATTACAGCTTGCAAAAATGGTATGAGTTAATAAGCAGATAATGATAACCCGTTCAATAAAATCAAAAATAATAATTGCCCTATGCGTATTAATTACTTTATTAATTTTGCAAAGTTACCTATTCAATTATTCGCAAAAATCACTTTTTGAGCTGCAAAATGCGCAGCACAAAGCTTTATTACAAAGCGAGTCCGTTACCCGTTTAGAAAACGATGTGATTTCTTTACAAAGCCAAGCTATTGCTTATCTAGATCATGCTAATAGCAATACCATTGAAAAGTTTAATGTGCACTTAAATGCTGCAAAAAGGGATTTAGATACGCTAAGTACACATTTAAATGAGTATGATGAAAACTATCAAAACAATATAAAGCGCCTTAACGAGTACTTAAATAATTACCAAGATACATTTAATCGCGTAGTCGTTAACAGAACCAAACGAGAGCAGCTGTACATTACACAGTTCAAACAACCTATTGAAGCGCTAAAAGCACAACTTAATGAGCTTAAAAAAAACACGCTAACCAGCAAGCAAAATAAAATAGTGAATACCCTTTTAACTATTAGCAATATAGAACAAGCAACAACCAATTATTTACACAAGCCAAATTATGATGAAGCACAAAATGTGCAAGATAACCTAGCACACTTAAATACCCTACTGGCGAGTATTGAAACCGCTAATGTTAACCTACTTAATAATACTGACGAGCTTGAGCAAGCGTATAGCCAATTAGTTATTTTAACCCGTAGCTACACGTTTTCGATAAATGTAGTTTTAACAGGAATAGAAAACGAGCTGCTTTACCTAGCCGAAAAAATTAGGGATGTAGAGAAGCAAAAGCTCACCCAGACCGAGCAGCAGCTAAGAGACCACGTATTAAAAAGTACCGAAATGGCCAACCTTTTTGCCGCGCTGATCACTGTTATCATAATAGTAATTACCTTTTTTATATTTAACTCTGTCATTAAGCCCATTGCGAAATTAACTAAGCTGTTAAATGATATGAGTAATGAAAAGCAAGTAACACTAAATAGTGATGAGCATCATCAAAATGAAATTAACTCGGTTATTACCGCGGCTAATGCGCTGTATTTAAAAAACAAACAAACAAAAGAGCTACTAGCAGAAACCCAAGCGCTTAATTCTAAAATGGAATTAATGAATAAAGAGCTTACACTTGCCATCACCCAAGCAAAAAATGCCAACCAAGCGAAAGGTGACTTTGTAGCTAATATGAGCCATGAGCTTCGCACTCCAATGAACGGTATTTTAGGCATGCTGCAGCTATTACAAAGCAGCGCTCTTCCAGCAAAACAAAAACACTATGCAGATAAAGCGTTTTCAAGTGCTCAAAACTTACTGCAAATACTTAATAACGTACTCGACTTTTCAAAGCTTGAGTCTGACAAAGTAAAGCTTGAATCAATCCCTTTTACTTTGCATACCGTGGTTTCTAATGTAAAAAATTTATTTTCGGTAAATGCTAAACAAAAAGGGTTGCGCCTTAATTTTGTATTGCATGTTGATGCAGGGCTAGAGCTGATAGGCGATCCACTGCACTTGAGCCAAGTTATTAATAACTGTGTAGGTAATGCCATTAAATTTACAGATCGCGGTGAAGTAACCGTAACAATTGAAGCCACAACACAAAATGAGCAGCAAATACAGTTACGCTTTGGTATTAAAGACACTGGCATAGGCATGACGCCAGAGCAAACAGAATCCATTTTTGACTCGTTCTACCAAGGCGACTCCAGTACAACACGTAAATATGGCGGCACCGGATTAGGTTTAACTATTTGTAAGCAACTAACCAAGTTACTAGGCGGCGAAATACAAGTACGCAGCACACCCCACGTCGGGAGTGAGTTTTATTTTACACTACCGTTTAAAATGACGAGTAAAGAAGCGCTTAAAAAGCATGCCTTACTAATTACTCCCGATACTGAGCAAATAAAATCACTCACTAAGTTATTAAGTAGCGCTGATATTACTGCAGAAATTACCCAAGAGCCGCTACGTGCAATTGCAAAAATGTCTCAACCGAGTAACCCTTTTAATATTGTGATCATGACGTTGTCACACAAAGAACTAAAAGATAATTTTATTTTGCAGCAACTGTACTTACAAAAACAAAAAAATAAACACAAACTACTGCTTATTTTACTCATTAACGATCAAGAGCATCCGCAGGCAGTCCCCGATAGCGATCATATTGATATTATAACAATAGGTAATACTCACACTGATTCTCAGTTAATGCGTTTATTATTGCCCGACTCAACACAGCTTAAAGAAGGAGAGTCTTACCCACAGTTTACCGGTTACACCGCACTTGCAGTAGATGATAACCCTGTAAACCAAGAGATTCTTGAAGCACTATTAACTAAAATGAATATGACTGTTATCTCTGCAAGTAATGGCGAGGAAGCACTCATTAAAGTAGAAGAAAACACAATTGATATTATTTTTATGGATATTCAAATGCCAGTGATGGATGGCCTAGAAGCGACACGTATACTGCGTCAAAGGGGTTATACAACGCCTATTGTTGCTGTAACTGCAGCTGTATTTTCTAATGATAAAAAAGCCGCCATTCGAGCCGGCATGGATGACTATTTAGTCAAGCCGTTATTATTTGGTCTGCTTTGTGACAGCATAGAAAAGCATCTAACAAAAACCCATACGTTATGTACATTAAACCTCGATGTAGCACGCTCTAATCTTGAAGATAATAATGAACTCATTAATTCAATATTCACTAAGTTTAATACCGATTACAGCCACTTTATGGAGGTTGCTGTAAAGCACTTGAAAAATAATGAGCATAAAACATTAGCTAGAGCGATGCATAACTTAAAAGGCTTAGCCGGCACCCTAGGGTTAGAGCTACTAGAGCAAAGCGCTAAAAAAGCAGAGTTAGAACTGAGCAGTAACGCATGCACCGATCTTAGTGTTTTTAATGAACAATTGACCTTAGCACTTTATGCAGTCAGACAGCTACTGGTAACAAACTCCTATAATCATCAGCCAGAAGCTATGAGCTCTGGGCAAAATCCAGATACATTAATTGATGAAATCTATTCTTTAGCGTTATCTGCCCGCCCTATTCCTAGTAAATTAGTTAGAGAAATTGCGCTTCAAAAATTCGATCATTCCCATCCATTATTCAAGCTAAAAGAGGCAATAGATAACTTTAACTACGCTTTAGTGATTAAACTTATTGATAAATACAGAAATAACTATAAAAACTAGACAATTATGGCAACTATAAACTAACTTTAAGGGGTAATTAAAGAATAAGGATTTAGTGTGCATTCAACCTTTCTCGCTGGCAGCAATCAACCTGCAGTAACTCAACCGCGAAAGCCTTTGATACTCATTGTTGATGATGAACCTAGCAACCTACATGTATTAGTTGAGGGCCTACTTGCAGACTACGATGTACGCATTTCAACAAGTGGTGAACAAGCGCTTGTATTTGTTGAATCCACACGCCCAGATTTAATTTTACTCGATATTATGATGCCAGGCATGGATGGCTATGAAGTATGTAAAAGATTAAAAGCAAAGCAAAATACCAAAGGCATTCCCATCATTTTTGTCACCGCACTTACTGAAGTAGAGTCTGAAGAGAAAGGCTTTGCAATGGGCGCCATTGATTATATTCATAAACCTTACAAATTAGCTTTGGTTAGAGCGCGCATACGTACGCACATTACTGCACAAGGCATGCTAGACAGACTTATCGAAAAAAACTTTGACTTACACGACAAATTACTCGAAATAGAAGCCCTTGCAAAAGAGTTAAGCCAACGCGAGGAAGAGCTAAAGCAGCTGTCATCTAAGCAAAAGTTATTTTACCAGGCACTTACTAGTACCGCCGATGGTGTTGTAATTACTAATAGCGATGGCAAGATTATCGCTGTTAATCCATCATTTTGTAGAATTACCGGCTATTGCGAAGCTGAATCGTTGGAAATGGATTTAAAAGAGATAAAACAAAATAATCACCCAAGTATTAGCTTTGATGAAGTATGGAAGCACGCTAACGAAGCGGGCTACTGGAGCGGTGAACTTGTAACCCGAAGAAAAAATGGCGAGCTATACCCTGAGCTATTAACACTTAGCATGGTAAAAAGCGAGCAAGACACCAACATTCACTACATTGGCGTTTTTAGTGATATTTCAAGCGTAAAGGTAACGCAAGAGCGCATAGATTACCTAACTTGGCATGATGAGCTTACAAAGCTACCTAATCGTAATGGCTTTTTAAAACAGTTAGAACAACAACTACAAGATTGCAGTAGCGATAAAACATATGCCTATATTTATATTATCGACATTGATAGCTTCCACTCTATTAATGATGGCTTAGGGCTTTTAGCTGGGGATAATATTTTAAAGGAGCTTGCTCAGCGTATTCATGCCAATGTAGATAAAAAAGATATTATCGCACGCTTAGGCAGTGATGAATTTGCCGCCTTATGTAGCGTAGATAAAGGAATTGGGCGTACACGTGCGCAATCAATCGCCGAAAACAAAGCGCAAGAGCTTTTAAACGCAGTTAACCGCCCTTTTGACGTTGATGGGCAAGAGGTTAGCTTAACAATTAGTATAGGCACTTATATTTTCCCGCGAGACGATGTATGGGAAAGTGCTATTGAGACAATCAGAAATTGTGAAGCAGCCTGCTATAAAGCCAAAGAAAAAGGCGGAAACAGAGTTACATTTTTTGATACTACATTTGGCGAGCAAGCTAAACGACGCTTTGAAATTGAACAAGACTTAAGAAAAGCCATTCCTCAAAATGAGCTATCCATATTTTTGCAGTCGCAATTTGATAGTAAGCAAACGTTAAAAGGCGCAGAAATACTGCTGCGCTGGGATCACCCTCAAAAAGGCTTTATAAGCCCATGTGAATTTATATCAATAGCTGAAGAATCTGATGTTATTTTTGAATTAGACTGCTGGGTTACGACTAATGCACTTAATTTACTTACCAAGCTTAAATACAGCCACCCAAGTTTGAATATTTCGGTAAATATAAGCGGTCGCCATTTTCATGAACCGCGATTTTTAAACTTTATAAGCCAACAAATTAAAAGTGTTGATATTAATCCTCAGCAACTCACAATAGAGATAATAGAGGGGACGTTACTTAATCACATGGAAGCGGCCATTGAAGCCGTACACTACCTTAAAAAGCTGGGCGTACGTGTATCAATAGATGACTTTGGCACGGGCTACTCAAGTTTAACCTACTTAAAACAGTTACCTATTCATGAGCTAAAAATAGATCGCTCATTTGTGCTTGAAGCCCCCACTGATAACAACGATAAATTAATTATTGATATGATTGTCAGCCTTGGCAGGTTGTTTCAATTAGAAGTGGTAGCGGAAGGAGTCGAGAATCAATCGCACTTTGACTTATTACAAGAGTACCCTGAGGTTATCCTACAAGGGTACCATCTGCACCGGCCTGAGCCATTAGAAAGCTGGTTAGAAAAACTAAACCATACTTTGCAAAACGCATAAAAAAACGCCGATTAAACAATCGGCGTTTTTTTATATATGAAGTACGTTACTTACGTACTTGGCCTTCGCCATTAACTAAATACTTTTCAGTTGTAAGTGACTCAAGCCCCATAGGACCATAAGCATGTAGCTTAGTTGTAGCTATACCAATTTCAGCACCTAACCCTAATTGCGAGCCATCTGAGAAACGCGATGATGCATTTACCATTACTACCGATGCATCAACACTGCGTTGGAAAAGCTCAGCCGCAGTATCGTTTTTAGTACAAATAACCTCAGTGTGGTTTGAACCAAATTGAGCAATATGCTCCACAGCAGCACTAAAGCTTGGTACTACACGAATAGCAATTTCTAAATCTAAGTATTCTTCACCAAATTCATTATCAGCAAGTACTGTAGCATTATCGAAGTATTTTGCGGCTTGCTCATCTGCATTAATTTTCACACCTTCTTGGCGCAATACAACGGCACATAAATTTAAAAATTCATCAGCAACGTCTTGGTGAACCACTAGCCCTTCAAGCGCATTACATACGCCTGTGCGCTGTGTTTTACCATTTAATAGTAAATTAAGTGCAACCTCTAAGTCGGCATCTTTATCTACGTATAAATGACACACCCCTTTAAAGTGCTGAATAACAGGAATAGTACTGTTTTCTGTAACAAAGTTAATTAAGCCTTCGCCACCTCGTGGGATGATTAAATCAATACTTTCGCGTTGCTGCATTAGCTCCATAAGCAACGCACGGTCTGGATCAGGAATAACTGAGATCAGCGCTTTAGGTAAGTTATGTTTTTCAAGTACACCGTGCATTACACTCGCAATGGCTTGCGAGCTTTTAAGGGCTTCTTTACCGCCACGTAAAATAACACCATTACCCGATTTAAAACACAATGCGCCTGCATCCGCAGTTACATTAGGACGCGCTTCGTAAATCATACATACAACACCTAATGGCACACGCATTTTACGTATTTTAATGCCATTTGGGCGCTCTGTAATGTCACGTAGCTGGCCGACTGGATCATCTAAACTTACAATAACTTCAATACCCTCTGCCATTGCTTCAATGCGCTCTTCGTTAAGCGTAAGGCGATCGATCATCGAAGCGGCTAAGTTATTATCGCGTGCTGCGCTTAAATCACTTTCGTTTTCTTTAATTATAAATGCTTTTTCTGCGCGTAAGGCTGCCGCCATTTCGGTTAACACTTGGTTTTTGGTCTCGGTGTCGAGTAAAGCAAGTGTGTTTGCAGCTTTTGCTGCCTGGCGTGAAATATCCGTAATCAAACTCATGACTTCTCCAATAATGCGATATCTTTTTCTGAAATAACAGGACCAATAGAATCCTGCATTTTTTCGCTAAATTCACTTTGCTCGTTATCTGCAATAAAGCTTAACAAGCAACTACTATAATTTGCGGTGGCTTTTGCTAAACGTGTGCCATCCTCGCTTCTAACTAAAATGGTATCGCCAATGGCAAACTCACCATGAACTTCCATTATTTCGTCGCCACGTATGCAACCGTTTTCACCTTCAAGAGACTCATCAAACGAGCCATCTACAACTACTTCACCTTGCTCATTGGCTGTATGCGTCATCCAGTGCACAGCTTCTTGCATTGGTTTTTCATAAGGAAGGAAAACACTACCAGGGTTGTCACCTGCCAATAATCTATTAAAGGTTTCTTCTTTAAAGCCATTAATAATATAAGTAGCAATACCGTGAGACGTTGCTTTTTCGGCAGCTTCAATTTTGGTTTTCATGCCACCGGTTCCTACAGAGCTTGTAGCACATCCTGCCATAGCATAAATAGACTCATCAATTGATTTTATTTCAGGCAGTAAAACTGCATCGTCGTGCAAATTTGGGTTTTTATCATACAGCCCATCCACATCAGAAAAAATCATTAATGCATCGGCATCAGCGGCCGCCGCTACCATGGCCGATAAGTTATCGTTGTCACCTACTTTTAAGTCATCAGTTGTTACAGCATCATTTTCGTTAATGATAGGCAGTACACCATGCTCTAACAAAGTAAAAATAGTTTCGCGAATACTTTCATAGCGCTCACGGTCACGCAAATCACCATGGGTTAATAATAATTGCGCTGAAGGAAAATCGAAAAAGCGATCCCACATGGCCATCATTTCAGTTTGACCTGCCGCTGCCATCGCTTTTTTCATCACAACTGAACGTGGAATGTCAGATGGGAATAAGTGTGAGCCTGCAGCTACTGAGCCTGAAGATACTAAAATAACTTCAATACCACGAGCACGACAGCGAACAATAAATTGCGCAATGGTTAATAAGTAGCGTGAACGGCACCCATCTTGATCTGGAGCAATTAATGCACTACCTACTTTTAAAACAATACGACGCCAATTTAACTTTTGCATAAAATCTCAACTTTCCATTTTATCTGCATTCACATAGTGTGAACTAAAACTAGGTAATTGCGTATAAAACACGCAATTTCGAATAGGTTGTTTGTTTATACACTTTTTAAACGCACGCAAATACACGACCTAAAATTGCTTTTAGATTTGTAAAGACATGAAACAGCACCAACCAAAATAAATGGAGGTCTATTAAATATAAAAATAAAAAGTGTTGTTTATGTATCGCTGTAAAAAGCTGTGTGCGGCCTTTTTGTTAACAACATACATAGAGCCTCTAAAGTCAGATACACCAACAGATAGGGTGATGACTTAAGGACCGAGATTTAGCCGCCACGATGGGAGCTAAACATTGAAAGTAATAGTTCAACTCAAACATTTATTTACTTAATTGCTTAAATAAACTTGTTTGAAAAAACCATACCAAGATATTCAATAATACAATAGCTACTAATTAATGGTAAAAATAGCTTACAAATCTATTATTACAGGGCAAATATGACGCTAGTATTAATACATACCGTTATTTTGCAAAATTATATTTAGATGACTAATTGTTTGAACTCTAAATATAATACGACATTTCAAGGGGTAAGATCAAGGCTAAAAATCACTCTAATGTAGAGCTACGCCTCACTTCAAAGCGGTTAATCATTTAAAATCAAGGAGTTATATTTATTTTTGAGTTTTAATTCAATTTTTATAAATAAATCAATAAGTTTAACCTACAATTTTTGTATTAAGCGCTAAAATTTTATTAGCAAATTAAACATTTCACGTGTATACCCCTGTATTAATATTTAACAAAAGTTATACTTTTCACATTGTGATAAATAAGGAATTCTTAATTTATGTCAGCAATTTATATAGCCGGTATCGCACTTTGTTCGGTGCTTGCCCAATGGGTAGCGTGGGCGTTTAAAGTACCCGCTATCTTGTTCTTATTGCTTACCGGTTTATTGCTAGGGCCGTTTAGTGGTGTATTAGACCCTGATGCTTTACTGGGTGATTTATTATTTCCTGTTGTGTCACTGAGTGTGGCTGTCATTTTATTTGAAGGCTCCCTTACTTTGCACTTTAGAGAGTTAAAAGGCATAAGTAAGGTCGTACGTAACCTGTGCTCTATCGGCATGATCACCACCTGTGTGGTAATAAGCTTAAGTGCCTATTGGTTACTGGAGCTTAACTGGCGGGTGGCTGCAGTATTAGGCGCTGTACTAGTAGTAACGGGGCCTACGGTAATCGCCCCTTTACTTAATTCGATGCGCCCAACACAAGATATTGACCGTATATTACGATGGGAAGGCATTGTAATTGACCCAATCGGCGCTCTTTTTGCTGTGCTTGTATTTGAAGCTGTCATGCTGGTAGGCCAAGGAGAAGTGCTTAGCCACACTATTGTTGCACTTGTTAAAACAGTCGGCGTAGGGCTTTCTATAGGTGTTGTTGCGGGCTGGATCACCACACAGCTTATGCGCCGTGAATGGCTACCGTTTGAATTACATAAATTTGGCATACTTGCCTTAGTGCTTATTAGCTTTTCGGTATCTAATCACTTAAGTCACGAATCGGGATTATTGGCTGTTACCGTATTTGGTATTTGGCTTGCTAATCAAAATGATTTAGAAATCGATTCTGTACTTGAGTTTAAAGAAGACTTATCGATGATTTTAATATCATCGCTGTTTATTTTACTTGCTGCGCGGCTACAGCTTTCTGACTTGATGATGTTAGACAGCGACGTATTTATATTCCTTGCAGTGGTGTTATTTATAGCGCGTCCATTGTGTATTGCCATATCTACTTTTGGTACTGACTTGCCAATGAAATCGCGCTTGGTGCTATCGTGGATAGCCCCTAGAGGTATTGTTGCAGCTGCTGTTGGCTCGGTATTTGCGCTAAGTATGATGGAAGCTGGCGTAGCTGATGCAGAAAAAATGGTGCCGTTAATATTTACCGTTATTATCATCACTGTGGTATTGCAAAGCTTAACTGCTATTCCTGTTGCTAAACTATTGGGCGTGCGCCAACCTTCTCCAAATACCATACTGATTATTGGTGCAAACCATGTATCTCGCGCTATAGGTAAAGGCTTACAAGAGCAAAGCATTCCTGTTCATCTATCAGACCCCGCATGGGAGAACTGTAAAATGGCTCGTATGGACGGCCTTGCCTGTTATTATGGTAACCCACAATCAGAGCATGCTGAGCGTTACTTGCCGCTCACAACAATAAGAACGGTATTAGCACTTTCACCAAACCGCCACCATAATGCGCTTGGTGTACAATATTTTTCTCACTTGTTGAATGAAAAAAATGTATTTTCACTGCGCTCATCTACCTCGCATGCTAAAGCGAATAAAGACAGTGCAACATTCCTATCTAGACAAATTTTGTTTGGTGAAGATGGCTCTTACGCTCGCCTAAGCAGTATTATTGCTAAAGGCGGTAAAGTAAGTGCGACGCGTATTTCAGAAGAATTTGATTGGGAAAAATACCAAGAGATGAACCCTGAAGCGATCCCGTTGTTTATTTTAAAAGGTGATAAAGACAACGACGACGATACGCCAGTAAAGCTTCGCCCATTTACCAGTAATATGGAAAAGCCACCGCAAGAGGGAGAGCGTATCTTTGCACTTCAGCCGCCAAAAATGTCGGTATTAAAAGACCCCGCAAAATCAAAAACTAAAGAAGAGAGCTAACCTCTTTTCGTTATTGCAAAAAAGCCCTAATTAAATATTAGGGCTTTTTTATTTTATAAAAATAGCGTGCATTATCGGCACTTACATGGGCAATCTCGCGCGGGCAACAACACTATCGGGCATTTTTTGAGCGAGTAAGCTAAGCGCACGCTCAATTTTTTTATGGGTTGCTTTATCTGCCACCATGGCATTGAATAACCAGCGGTACGCATCTTCAAAGTCACGTGGGCTTCCGTAGCCTGCATTAAAAAGCTTCACCAGCCTTAGCTGTGCTTTTAAGTTCCCTTGCGCTGAGGCCTCTCGTAAATAGGTAATGGCCATAGCTTTATCTTGCTGCACTAAGCGACCCGTGTCGTAATACCGTCCAAGCTGCTCTAACGCAGCCGCTAAGCCTTGTTCAGCTGCTTTACGCATGTAGTACACACCTAATTCCACATTGCGTTCAACACACACGTTATATGCCAGCATATCGCCATATAAAAATTGGTAAGATGGCAGCGCCATTTTATTGGCCCTTGCCTCTATATCTTGTACTAATTGACAATCGTCTGCCTTTACACGCTGCAAATGTGTATTTTTATTTATTAGTGCAATCAGCTCCGGTTCGGTATAAAGCGGCACCGCAGCGGGCGTTTCTTCAGCTAACACATTGCTACTTATAGATAAAAGTAACGGAGTGAGCAAAGACGCTAGAAAAGTGTTACAGGTAGATAGGCGCATGTTTACCACGTATAAAATAAAACTTATCAAATAATATACAAAGATCGTTCCAAGGTGAATTTTAGGCATAAAAAAAGCTGCAAAAAGCAGCTTTTTTTAAACTAATGGTGATTAAGCAAACGGGTTGCGAAGTACCATTGTTTCTACACGATCTGGGCCGGTAGAAATAATATCAACAGGTACACCTGTGATTTCTTCGATACGCTTGATGTAGTCAATCGCAGCTTTTGGTAAGCCTTCAAGGCTAGTTACACCAACTGTGTTTTCAGACCAACCTGGCATCTCTTCATATACTGGTGTTACTTTCTCGTAACCCTCAGCAGCTAATGGCGTTACATTAGTCACTGTGCCATCTTCAAGCTGGTAACCAGTACAGATTTTAAGCGTTTCTAAACCATCTAAAACATCTAACTTAGTTAAACAAAAACCAGAGATGCTATTGATTTGAACTGCGCGGCGCATTGCCACAGCATCTAACCAACCAGTACGGCGTAAACGACCTGTGGTCGCGCCAAACTCATGACCTTTATCACCTAAGTGCTTACCCACTGGGTCTTGTTTTTCAAGGCCATCGTAAAGCTCTGTAGGGAAAGGACCAGAACCAACACGTGTAGTGTACGCTTTAATAATACCTAACACGTAATCAAGGTTTAATGGACCAAAACCAGCACCAGTCGCAACGCCACCAGCAGTGGTGTTTGAAGAGGTTACATAAGGGTAAGTACCGTGATCGATATCAAGTAATGTACCTTGTGCACCTTCAAATAAAATGTGTTCGCCCGCTAAACGTGTTTGATCTAAAAGCTCAGTTACATCAACAACCATTGCTTTTAAGATGTCTGCAACGGCCATTGCATCATCAAACGTTTTTTGGAAATCAACAGCATCTACTTTGTAGTAGTTAACTAAAGTGAAGTTATGGTATTCAAGTACTTCTTTTAGTTTAGCTGCGAATAATTCTGGATTGAATAAGTCACCTACGCGTAAACCGCGACGGGCTACTTTATCTTCGTACGCAGGACCGATACCACGGCCAGTTGTACCAATTGGTTTGTCGCCGCGAGCTGTTTCGCGAGCTACATCTAATGCAACATGGAAAGGCAGAATTAACGGACATGCTTCACTAATTAAAAGACGCTCACGTACAGGTACGCCACGCTCTTCTAACATGCCAATTTCTTTCATTAGCGCTTCTGGTGATAAAACCACACCATTACCAATCACACATTTAACATTGTCACGTAATACACCCGATGGAATAAGGTGTAGAACTGTCTTTTCACCGCCAATAACTAAAGTATGACCCGCATTGTGGCCACCTTGGTATCGAACTACTAAAGATGCTTTGTCTGTAAGGAGATCAACAACCTTACCCTTACCTTCGTCACCCCATTGGGTGCCTAATACAACAACGTTTTTACCCATTGTAAATTCACTTCGAGAAAATTAGGACGAGATTTTACCAGAAAACGGAAGTAAAGATCACCCCTGTTCAGCTTATTTTTTCTGCGCGTATTTTTTAGGCCATCACACTTTTTAAATAACCACATATATAACAGTAATTTAAAGTTTTAAATTATGCTTAACAAAAAGCCCCGCATAGGCGGGGCTTTATAACTTTTTAAATGATTAAGGCATCGCTTATTGCGCTGCAGCGCCTTTCATATATTTAAAGAAGTCACTATCTGGTGAAAGTACCATAACATCTTGTTTATCTTTAAAGGTCTTTTTATACGCCTCTAAAGAACGAACAAAACCAAAGAACTCTGGATCTTTGTTGTATGCTTTAGCATAAATAGCGGCAGCTTCTGCATCACCTTGACCACGTACTGAGCGCGCATTACGCTCTGCATCAGCAAGCATTACCGTTACACGGCGGTCAACATTAGCACGAATAGTTTCTGCTTTTTCTTGACCTTCCGAGCGGTGCTCTTTTGCAACAGCAGTACGCTCAGCGCGCATACGTTGGTAAATAGAGCTACTCACTTCTTGTGGTAAGTTAATTTGCTTAACACGCACGTCAAGTACTTCAATACCTAACTCGCGCGCACTTTCAGAAGCTTGTACTAACGCCTCTTCCATTAGCTCACTACGCTCACCCGATACAATCTCGCGAATAGTACGCGTACCAAAGTTAGTACGCAGACCATTATTAACTTTTTGCTTTAGTAGTGTTTCAGCGTATTGCTTATCACCACGAGCACGAAGGTAAAATGCGCTAAAGTCGTTTACGCGCCATTTAACAAACGAATCAACAATTAAGTCTTTTTTCTCGCTTGTTACAAAGCGGTCTGGCGTGCCATCTAGCGTTTGAATACGTGCATCAATACGACGTACTTGGCTAAAAAATGGTACTTTTAAGTGAAGGCCTGGGCTGTATACAACGGCTTTGTCTTCACTGTCTTTTTCAACTTTGCTAAATAGCAACACAATCGCTTTTTGCCCTTCAGGTACTACAAATACCGCAGAGAAAGACATAACAATGGCAGCTAATAGTATGACTAAACTAAAGTTTTTCATTATGCTTATCTCCCGTTATTGTTAAAGCGATCACTGTTAAAACGGTCATTACCGCTATTCACAGTGCTATTTCGTGATGTATTTACTTTATTGCGTAAATCTTGAATATCACTTGAGCTTGGTAAAGCTACACGTGTTGCAGTGCCTTGCTTTTCCATAATTTTATCAAGTGGTAAGTACATCATGTTGTTACCGCCTTTAACATCAACAATGACTTTAGAACTGCTGCTAAGCACCTCTTCCATAGCATCAATGTATAAACGTTCGCGCGTTACTTCTTTAGCTGCTTGATACTCAGGTAATAGCTTTTCAAAACGAGCCACTTCACCTTGTGCTTCAAGTGTAATGCGTTCTTGATAACCTTCTGCTTCTTGCGTCATACGTGTTACTTGACCACGCGCGCGCGGTTCAATTTCACGTGCATACGCTTCTGCTTCACGGATGAAACGCTCTTCATCTTCTTGTGCGGCAATAGCGTCATCAAATGCATCTTTTACTTCAGTTGGTGGACGTGAATCTTTAAAGTTCACATCGGTCACAATTAAACCTAAGTTATACGGTTCGATGATTTTATTAAGCTCATCCCACGTATTTTGACGAACAACTTCACGGCCATTAGTCAGTACTTGGTCCATTTTTGCATGGCCAACAACGTAACGTAACGCGCTATCAAGCGCTTCTTCTAAGCTGTTATCAGCATTAGTTACGCTAAACTTGTAAAGGTACGGGTCAATAACACGGTATTGCACTTCAAACTCAACGCTTACTACGTTTTCATCTTCCGTTAGCATAAACCCTGATGCAGATAATGAACGCACAGCTTCAATATCTACTGGAATAACCGTTTCAATAAAGGTCATTTTCCAACGTAAGCCTGGCTCTGCAATACGGTCATACTTACCAAATTGCAGTACCACACCACGTTCGGCTTCTTTAACCGTATAAATACCACTTAACGCCCACACAATTGCGGCGATAATGAGGATAAATGAAATACCGGCTCCGCCAAGTCCACCGCCACTATTATTGCCGGATTTTTTACCGCCAAATATGCCGCCTAACTTGTTGCTAAACTTACGGAACACCTCGTCTAAATCAGGTGGGCCTTGATCACGTCCGCCTTTATTGTTCCACGGATCTTTGTCATTGCCATTATTACCCGGTTCATTCCAGGCCATAGCTATACTCCATTGTTATCTAAATAAATTAGGAAATTGTGTTAAATCTATCAAATCTACCGCGTTTCTCATACAAAAACCGACATTTATATGCCAATTTTTAATCGCGATTGATAAAACCCTCAATTTCAGGACCAAACTCTTTAATTAATCGGTTCCATTCAACCATAGGTAAACGTACATCCAACAACCAGTTACCATGTTCATCAAAGCGCTCTTCATGGACTGCACTTAAGCTAAACAAAGACGCTCTTAACCGGCCATATTGAGGGGCAAGTAATAACGTACCACTAAGCATTTTCTTAGCAAGCAGGTCACTTATTGCTTCGCTAAGTAGCTCACACCCTTCGCCGGTTTGTGCAGATAACCATACTCTTATAGGCTGTCCTTGGTCATCCCGATCAATTCGTGGGCTTACATCATCAAGCGCATCAATTTTGTTATAAACTAATAATTGCGGTACTTCATCAGCTTCAATCTCTTTTAAAACCGACTGTACTTCCTCTATGTTTTCGCGTCTGCGCGGGTCTGCCACATCAATTACATGTAACTGTAGGTCGGCTTCACGCGTTTCTGTTAGTGTTGCTTTAAAGGCTGCCACTAAGTCATGCGGTAAGTGGCGAATAAATCCCACTGTATCGGCCAAAATAACCGAACCAACATCACCTATATCAAGTTTACGTAGTGTTGGGTCAAGCGTGGCAAAAAGCTGATCCGCTGCGTATACATCTGAGTCTGTTATACGGTTAAACAGGGTTGATTTACCCGCATTGGTATACCCTACAAGCGACACGGTAGGAATTTCGTTACGCGTACGCGCACGTCTACCCTGTTCACGTTGTACAGCAACTTTGGCTAATCGGGCACGAATATTTTTAATGCGCGCGCGCAATAAACGTCTATCGGTTTCAAGCTGTGTTTCGCCTGGGCCTCGTAAACCTATTCCCCCTTTTTGGCGCTCAAGGTGAGTCCACCCTCGGATTAATCGAGTAGACATATGCCTAAGCTGAGCAAGCTCTACTTGTAGCTTACCTTCGTGGGTACGGGCTCTTTGGGCAAAAATATCAAGAATAAGTGTTGTTCTATCAAGTACACGACATTGGCAAACGCGCTCTAAATTACGTTCTTGAGACGGACTTAATTGATGATTAAAGATGACAACATCTGCATTGTGGATTTTGACAATCTCAGCTATTTCTTCTGCTTTACCGGTACCGACGAATAGTTTCGGATGTGGTGCTTGGCGGCTGCCTTGCACAACCGCCAAACTACTAACACCAGCAGAAGATACCAACAACTCTAATTCATGAAGATCTTCACGATCGCCATCTTTAGGTAAGTCGATATGAACTAAGACTGCCTGTTCGCCGGATTCATAGCGGTCAAACAAGCATTACGCTCCTAATTAAATATTTCCTGGTTCTTGCTCTTCAGTGTCATCGCTCCCTTGAACACCTTGGAAGTTGACTGCACGAGCAGGTACAACTGTTGAAATTGCGTGTTTATACACCATTTGGTTTACAGTGTTTTCAAGTAAAATAACAAATTGGTCAAATGACTGAATTTTACCTTGTAATTTTATGCCATTTACCAAAAAGATTGATACTGGAATGCGCTCACGACGTAGTGCATTCAAAAATGGGTCTTGTAACGATTGGCCTTTTGCCATGTTATTGTTCCTTCGTTCTAGGTGTTATTATAATTTAAGTAGCTGAACTTATTTAATTAAATAATTCGCAACTACTACTAGCTTAGCGAACTTACTACGCGTTGCAAGTTTTCTTCATCGTCTGTTGTTAACCAAGTAACATCAGGCCAACTCCGTAACCACGTTAGCTGACGTTTTGCCAGTTGACGCGTTGCAGCAATGCCGCGAAAAACCATCTCATCATGGTCTACTTCACCCGCAAGATAATCCCACATTTGTCTATAACCTACACAACGAATAGAAGGCATGTTGGGGTGTAAATCCTTACGTAGATATAGGGTCGAAACTTCTTTTTCAAACCCCTGTTCTATCATTATTTTAAACCTTTTTTCAATTCGCTGATGTAATTCACTGCGATCATCAGGCGCAATCGCAAATTGATGAAAAGTATAAGGTAACGTTGGCTGCTTTTGCTTTTGCAATTCAGTCATTGTTTTACCACTAATACGGTAAACTTCCAAAGCTCGATTTATTCTTTGTGAATCATTTTCACTTATTTTGTCGGCCGCTTGCGGGTCTACTTTAGCCAGCTCTTGATGTAAATGTGGCCAGCCAAATTTTTTTGCTTGCGCTTCAAGCTCTGCTCTAACGACTGGGCAGGCTTCTGGCAGTGGCGATAATCCATCAATTAAAGATTTAAAGTACATCATGGTGCCGCCCACTAATATTGGTACTTTACCTTGTTGATGGAATTCATCAATTTTTTTTATCGCATCACGCCTAAAATCGGCGACCGAATAGGTTTCGCTCGGATCGAGTAAATCAATTAAATGATGCGGAGCACGAGCAAGCTCTTCTGCATCGGGCTTTGCCGTACCTATGTCCATACCTTTATACACTAACGCTGAATCAACGCTGATTATTTCTGTATTTAAGTGCTCACACAGTGAAATTGCCAACGCCGTTTTACCAGCTGCGGTTGGGCCCATTAAAAATATGACCGGTAAATTGCTCAACACGGGTACCTTAATTTAATTGCGTTAAATAGTGTTCTAGGTCTATTTTAACTGCTTTTTCTTTTAAACGTTCAATTGTTTGCGGATTATTTTGTAAGCTAATTTGTAATTCAATAAATGCATTACTTTCATAAAAGCGTTCTGGTACACAACCAAGCTGCCATGTAAGCCACGCTTGTAACTCGTTGAGCTGTGTTTTACATGCGCCAAGCAAGCTTTCAACCGCAGCTGATACTTCAAGTAAATATAAACACGTGGGTAGCTTTTTAACCATCACAAACTGTTTTTCAATAACTAGCTCAAAGCCTAATAAGGTAAACCACGATTGCTGCTGAGCTATTAGTTCGCAGTCAGCTTTTTCAAGGTTAACCCTTACGGGTAGTAGCAAGGCTTTCCCCTCTAAATTACCCAGCTCTTTTATTTGTGCATGCCAGTAATCAACAAGTGTATGCTTATAGTGTGAGCAAAATAGCTGCTGCTGCTGAGTAAATACACACACACCTTTATTTACATTTAATACCTGCACACTTTTTAATGCGTGTGCAGCGCTTTCATCAGTATCGGGCTGCGCTGATACACTATGCTCAAAATGAGCGGCTTGTTGCTCACTCACCCCTTGATAAAATGCATTTACATCGTGATGATTTGCACCATGTTTTTGAGACGGTGAAGCATACCCCGTAGCGCCACCACCTGACCCTGCGCGACTAGAGGAGGCACGACTAGTAAAACCACCGTTTTGTGAATCTATTGGCTGCAACTGTGACTTAGGGTAATCATACACCTGCTGAACTGGCTGGCTATTAGCCGCATGATTTGGTTGCTCAATAAACGCTGAGGATTGGTAATCGTCTATGGCCGCTTGATTAGTTGCAAATTCGCCTTGTAGAGGCACAACTACTTGCTTAATCGCCTGTAATATAAAGTCGTGCACTAACCGGCCTTGATGAAAACGCACCTCGTGCTTTGCAGGATGAACATTTACATCCACTTGCCTTGGGTCAATATCAATATAAATAACAAAACCTGGGAGTTCTTGCGCTCCACTTACCTCTTCAAACGCCTGACGAATAGCATGTAAAATTAGCTTATCGCGCATCATGCGATTATTTACATATGTATATTGCGTGGTATTAGCTGATCCCACTGGCAATACCCAACCATGTAGCTGTAAACCACTTTCACCAGATTGAATATGCAATCCTTGCTCAGCAAAGGCTTTACCTGCAACTTGCGCAACCCGAGTAATCGCTTGATTTGGATCGGTTTTAGCACGGTACTGCCTAACCACCTTTTGGTTATGCGTCAGTGTAATCGACACATCAAAACGACTCAGTGCAATACGCTTTATAAGCTCATCAATGTGGCTAAATTCGGTTTTTTCGGTGCGTAAAAACTTGCGCCTTGCTGGGGTGTTAAAAAATAAATCTTTAACTTCTATCGTTGTGCCATCTGGGTGGGCTACCGGCTTTACTTGCACGTCCATATCGCGCCCCTGTGCAAACGCTTGCCACGCGGCATCTTGTGCTTTGGGCTTTGAGCTAAGCGTTAAACGCGATACCGAACTAATAGATGCAAGCGCTTCCCCTCTAAAGCCTAAAGAACAAATGTTTTCTAAATCATCGAGTGATTTAAGTTTACTTGTTGCATGGCGTGAAAGCGCTAAAGTGAGCTCATTTTTGCCAATACCTGAGCCATTATCACGAATACGAATAAGCTTGTGACCGCCACGCTCTATGTCTATTTGCACACGCGTTGCGCCCGCATCTAAGCTATTTTCTACTAATTCTTTAACTACTGAAGCCGGGCGTTCAACCACTTCACCTGCCGCTATTTGGTTAGCTAATCGTGCAGGTAATATTTCAATACTCATGAGGCCCCTAATACGTGTACAGGTTTAATAAACATCAACTCTGCGGTATGTCCAGCTCTTGACCTATAAACAAGGTGTTTGAGCGTAGTTGATTAACTTGCTTTAATTTGGCTACCGATACGCCATACCGACTCGCTAATAGGCTTAGCGATTCACCTGGGCGAACTTTATGTTTAGTTGGGTACTGCGATTTAAGCTTTGCAAATAACGAATCATCAGGTGGGTTTTTTAAGTAATAATTTTTTATAGACGTAAACATCGCTTTAGCTAAGCGTTCCTGATGATTAGCGCTTTTTAACATGCGCTCTTCACGGGGGTTTGAAATAAAACCTGTCTCAACCAAAATGGAAGGGATATCTGGCGACTTTAATACGGCAAGACTTGCATGTTGTGGATCTTTTTTATGTAATTTAGCGACCTTTTTTAACTCTTTTACTACTTCTTCGGCCACACTAAGCCCTGTTTTCATTGAGTGGTCCATCGACATATCAAGTAGCGCTTGCGCGAGGTATTTTTCGTTAGCAGCATCTTTAATTACATCGGCTGCACCACCTAAAAGCTCTGAGTGTTTTTCTTTATCTTCTATCCATTTACCAATCTCAGAATTAGCGCGACCAAGCGATAACACCCACACCGAAGCACCATTTGGCCCAGGGCTGGTAAATGCATCAGCATGAATTGACACTAAAAAGTCGGCTTTTTTCTGGCGTGCTCGGTTGGTACGGGTATTAAGCTTAACAAAGTAGTCGCCACTTCTTACCATGCGCGAAATCATGCCACGTTCGCCGTCAATCATACGCTCTAAACGTTTAGCTATTTGCAGGGTAATGGTTTTTTCATACGTACCAGAGGGGCCAATAGAACCAGGGTCTTCTCCGCCATGGCCCGCATCAATTGCAATAACAATGTCTCGCTCTTGGCTTAACTGGCGCTTTTTAGCTGCTTTTTGGGCAGGTGTAGTGCTTACTGCGGGTTCACTTTTATTATATAAATCCACAACCAGCCTGTTTTTGTACGGGCCAGTAGGTGCCAGCGCAAAAATAACCGGCTTAATAGGCGCTGTTAGCTCAAATACAAAACGTACACTTTGTTTATTTTTAGGCTTTGAATAGCGTAGCTTGCTTACAATTTTGTGCTTAGAAGGAATACTCGGTAATACTTTTAACCCTTTGGTGTTTTCAAGGTCGACCACTAAGCGACTCGGGTTTTTAAGCATAAAATAGCTGAAATCGGGCTTATCATCTAAATCAAATACCACCCGCGTGCTATCTGGCGAGGGCCATACGCGTACACTATTTATGGTATTTTTTGCCCACAACGGTAAGCTCACAGCGAAAACTATGAAACAAATAAAAAGTTTAACTACACCTCGATTCATTATAACTACCATTGCCTTAACTATTTATTATTATGAGAGCGGGCGCCTTGACCCGCTATTAGCTTATTAACCTAAACGTTGGATAGTAAATCTACCTTAAGCTGCTATTTTGTACGCCAACTAAAAAGGTAACTTTGATGCTTTTATATTTCAATGTGTTAGTAAGTATATTAACTCGGGTTTAGGTTAGTTAGTTTTTCGACAATTGCTATTCCGCGCTCGCTGGCACTATTCATAACAATTTTGCGCTCATCGCCAACGTAACTTAAGGTAATGTCTAAATCGGGAACTGGTATAAATTCTCCCCCTTTTTCTGGCCACTCAACAATACAAATAGCCTGCTCAGAAAAGTAATCTCTTATACCCATGTACTCAAGCTCTTCAGGATCGCCTAACCGGTATAGGTCAAAATGATATACATTAGCACGTGTCAGTTCGTATGGCTCTACCAGCGTATAGGTTGGGCTTTTTACCTTACCAGTGTGGCCAAAGCCTTGCACTACACCACGCGTAAATGTTGTTTTACCTGCACCTAAATCACCGTGTAAATAAATTACTGCACCTTGCTCTATAATAGCAGCCACTTTGTTACCCATTGCTACTGTGGCTATTTCATCATTTAGGGGAGCTTCAAAACTACGCGTCATTGTTACCTCAAAATTTACTAAAAGCGCATCTTTGCTAATCATACCAGAATATTTCTTGAAGGCGATAAATTGGCGTTTTAGGCATAAAAAAACCGGCCTAAGCCGGTTTTAATTAACTGGGGCTTTATAGCCCTAGTTTTTTCTCAAGGTAGTGGATATTTGTACCACCACTTTGGAAGTTTTCGTCTGCAAGAATTTTCTTATGTAATGGCGTGTTTGTTTTGATGCCATCAATAACTAATTCGTTCAACGCATTACGAGCGCGGGCAATAGCCACATCACGGTTTTCACCGTAAGTAATAAGCTTACCAATCATCGAATCGTAATGTGGGGGTACTGTATAGTCAGCATAAATATGGCTATCCCAACGAATACCTAAACCACCTGCAGGGTGGAAACGTGTAATTTTACCCGGCGACGGGATAAACGTTTCTGGGTCTTCTGCGTTAATACGACATTCAATTGCATGGCCGCGGATAACCACGTCATCTTGCGTGAAAGATAGCGGTTGCCCAGCAGCAATTTTTAGCTGCTCTTTAATTAAATCAACACCGCTCACCATTTCAGTCACTGGGTGCTCAACTTGAATACGGGTGTTCATTTCGATGAAGTAAAATTCGCCGTTTTCGTATAAAAACTCAAACGTACCCGCACCACGGTAACCAATTTCGATACATGCACGTGTACAGCGCTCACCAATAAATTTACGCACTTCTGCCGTTATACCTGGAGCAGGCGCTTCTTCAACTACTTTTTGGTGACGACGTTGCATAGAACAGTCACGCTCACCTAAATGAACAGCATTACCTTGTCCATCAGCAAGTACCTGAATTTCAATATGGCGAGGGTTTTCAAGGAATTTTTCCATGTAAACCATGCTATTACCAAAAAACTGTTTCGCTTCTTGTTGAGTAAGTGCGATTGAATCAATTAATTCAGCTTCGCTACGTACTA
The DNA here is from genome assembly GCF_042466295.1 of Pseudoalteromonas sp. R86517. NCBI lineage: Bacteria > Pseudomonadati > Pseudomonadota > Gammaproteobacteria > Alteromonadales > Pseudoalteromonadaceae > Pseudoalteromonas > Pseudoalteromonas sp. R86517. Next base: position 77,862 of record NZ_JAXHCB010000001.1, on the reverse strand, counting down.
CACGCATACCACGGCCACCACCGCCACCAGCGGCTTTAATAATTACCGGGTAACCAATGCGCTTTGCAATTTGCATGTTGCGTTCTTTGTCATCCGATACCGGACCGTCAGAACCTGGTACACATGGTACACCGGCTTTACGCATTGCATTGATTGCCGATACTTTATCGCCCATAAGACGAATAGTGTCGCCTTTTGGACCAATAAATACAAAGCCACTTTGCTCAACTTGGTCAGCAAAATCTGCATTTTCTGAAAGAAAACCATATCCTGGGTGAATCGCTACAGCGTCTGTTACTTCAGCAGCCGCAATAATGCGCGGAATATCTAAGTAACTTTCAGTGGCTGGAGGTCTACCGATACAAATGGTTTCATCTGCAAGTAATACGTGCTTAAGATCGCGATCCGCCGTTGAATGCACAGCAACCGTTTTGATCCCAAGCTCTTTGCAGGCGCGCAATACGCGAAGTGCTATTTCACCTCGGTTTGCAATGACTACTTTATCTAACATAAGAGTTGGCCTTTAGGTTACTAAATTATTCAATGATGAATAGAGGTTGATCAAATTCTACTGGTTCGCCATTTTCAACTAAAATAGCTGTAACTGTACCCGCTTTATCTGACTCAATTTGGTTCATCATTTTCATTGCTTCAACGATACATAAAGTATCACCTACTTTAACTTGAGAACCTACTTCTACATATGCTGGCGCTTCTGGAGAAGCTGCTGAGTAAAATGAACCAACCATAGGTGATTTAACTTGATGGCCTGCAGGTGCTGCTGGTGTAGCATCGGCTTCAACGGCTGGCGCAGCTTGTGCTGGTGCCGCAGGCGCTGGAGCAGCAAATTGCTGTGGTGCGTACTGAGCGTAAGCAGGACCTGCGCTCATGTTGTTACGGTTAATACGTACTGATTCTTCACCTTCAGTGATTTCTAGCTCAGCAATACCTGATTCTTCTACTAATTCGATTAGCTTTTTGATCTTGCGAATATCCATGAACGACCCGCCTATAAGTTTGTTAGTTTAAATTAATTCGAGTTTTGCAACCGGCTCACGGCAGCGTTCAATGCTGCGTGGTAACCCATTGCACCTAATCCACATACCACACCTTGCGCCACATCAGAAAAATACGAATGATGACGAAATGCTTCACGTGCATGCACATTACTTAAGTGCACCTCAAAAAAAGGAATATCAACGCTTAACAATGCATCACGTAAAGCGACGCTAGTATGCGTAAATGCAGCAGGATTAATAATTATGTAATCAACTGCCTGCCAAGCATCGTGTATTCTTTCAATAAGGGCTTGCTCACTATTACTTTGAAAATGCGTAAGCTGAACATCTAGACCCTCTGCGGCAGTCGTTAGTTCGCTCATAATTTCACCAAGAGTGTGCAAACCGTACTTTTCTGGCTCACGCTTTCCTAGCATGTTTAAATTTGGACCATTTATAACTAAAAGTTTAAATTTTGCAGCCATAATACGCGATATATCCTCTAAGTAATGAGTTAAGCCGTTGCGAGCTAATTTTGTACACTAAAGTAAGTATAAAAAACAAAAATTGCAACAAATTCTCACGTTAGCCAACTATTATAGTCAGTTCGATGTAAATAGCAGCAAAATACTGGTCTAATCTCTGGAGGTGTAATAAATATGACGTAATTGAAGGCAAGCCACTTGGTAAGCCCAAGCGGCTAAATTGCACTATTATTGTGCGCTGGCGCGCACTGCAGCTAGGTGGGTGGCAAAATCATCAGCGTTTAAAAATCCTGTAACGCGCTCTGAACTTAGCTCTTGCCCTTGTGTGTTAAAAAACAAAATACTGGGTAAACCAAACACAGTGAACTCTTCCATTAGCTCAATGGTGGTGTCATCACTTTGCGTTAAATCGATTTGAATTAACTGATAGTGACTAAACTCGCTCTGTACTTTGGCATCTGGAAATGTGTAATGTTCAAACTCTTTACATGCCACACACCAATCGGCGTATAAATCAACCATCACCAGTTTGCCTTGCTGATTAGCTTCAGCAACAGCGTTTTTTAGCTCGGTTAAATTAGCCACTTGTTTAAACTCATTACTTTGCTGACTAACCTGATCAACCTGTTGCTGCGGCCAAATAACGTTTTTAGCTAATGTAAAACCAGTAAGTACTAAAAATGTAGCACTAAACCAAAGCGCTGTTTTAAGCTTGCTTTGTGGCTGCGCACTTTGCCAATAGTGTAAATAAACAGCCGTTGCCAGTGCTAAAATACCCGCCATAAGTAAAATAATGTCGGCGCTAATTATGCGCTCCAATAAAATAAGCGGCACAACAAGCATAATAAAACCAAATAACGTTTTAACTTGCTCCATCCAACCGCCTGCTTTAGGAAGCAATTTGCCACCAGACGTACCGAGTAATAAAAGCGGTAGGCCCATTCCTAAACTTAATACATACAGGGTTAAACCACCGACAAGGTAGTCACCACTTTGCGCTACAAATAATAGCGCAGCAGATAACGGAGCTGTGGTACAAGGTGATGCAATTAACCCCGACAACACCCCCATTAAAAACACACCTAGGTAATTGCCGCCTTTTTGGTTATTACTGACTTGCGTTAGCTTGCTCATCATGGCGCTGGGTAACTTAATTTCGTACCAGCCAAACATCGACATTGCGAGCAGTACAAACAGTAAACTAAAACTAATAAGTACATAAGGGTGTTGTAAATACCCTTGCACTTGCCCGCCTAAGGCCGCCACTACTAACCCTAATGCAGCATAAGTAAGCGCCATACCTTGTATATATACAAACGACAACGCAAACGCTTTTTTAGTAGACAGGTTTTGCTGCCCTGCAATTAAACTCGATAAAATAGGAAACATAGGGAACACACACGGTGTAAACGCAAGCCCCACCCCAACAGCAAAAAATATGAGTAAATTGGTTACTAAACTTTGACTTGCTAATCGCTCTGTAAAACTTAAATCTTGAGTGGTTGTATTGCTTTGGCCACGCGTTGCGTCTACAGAAGGAGTTAATGCGTTTAATGTATCAGCGGCATTAGCAGATGAGTTATTACCTTGCGCTTGCTCTGAGGCAATAACGCTTAAAGGAATACTAATAACCTCAGGCGGATAACATAGCCCTGCTTTGGCACAACCCTGATAGCGCACCTTTACAACAGCACCCTCTGTAACATTACTGAGCTTACTTATAACACTCACACTATTGAAAAAAACTTCGGTTTTGCCAAAAAACTCGTCTTCAATTATTTCGCCAGTACCGGCATCGCCCACCTTTATGTTGGCGCCTTTGGCGATAATTTCTATTTTCTTTTTATAAAGGTAATAGTCAGGGGCTATATCCCATCCCACAAATAAAGTGCTACCTTGCTGATCAAAATCAAATACAAACGCTTGGTCTACGGGTAAAAAGGTTTGCTGTGGCGGGGCAAGTAAATCACCTAGCACATTATTGGTGTTTGCCTTTGCCGGAAGCGCCAGCAAGCTAACCAATAATAAAAAGAAAAACCGCATTAATTTAATACCTCATCCATCCAATGAAAATAAGCCAAATTACCAGTGGCCACATCAACCACTTGAATTTCGGGTACTTCGTAACTATGTAAACTTTTAATGGTTTCAAAAACATCATTCATTTTTTCTGATTTTGTTTTAATCAGTAGTTTTGCTTCTATTTCTTCGGCCACATCGCCTTCCCACATATAAACTGAGGTCATATTTGGTAAAATATTTACACACGCCGCTAATTTTTGCGCTACAAGTGCTTTTGCTAAAGTGCGCGCTTCAGCCTCATCTTTGCACGTGGTAAATATCAATTTAAATTGCGTAGTCATAATTAACCTTTACTAATTTATAGGGAACTAATGCAATAGTATCTGATAGCTAATGTAATGTGTAGGCGATGAATAATTGTAGATATTAAGCAATTATTAATCACTTTAAGCTCAACCTTGAAAATAGACCCTTTCACCCTCACTTATATTTCATTCACTCTTTTGAGTGCCATTATTTAGAGAGCCCTATGTTTAGATTTTTATTTGTGTTGTTTATTATCATTCCTATCATCGAAATTGCGCTACTAATACAGGTCAGCGATGTAATTGGTGGGTTTGCGACTATAGCCCTAGTGATTATTACGGCTATTTTGGGCGCCAGAATGGTTAAACAACAAGGTATGGGTGCATTACAAAATGCACAAAGCCAAATGGCCCAAGGGCAAATGCCAGCTAAAGAATTATTTACCGGTATTTGCGTGATCATTGCGGGTGTTTTATTACTAACCCCAGGCATTATGACCGATGTATTCGGCCTACTATTATTAACCCCTTCAATACGCAACAAACTGGCTGCAGGCCTTGCAAGTCAGGCAACGGTGCGTATGAGCACAGGTGCACAACAAGGCGCTTCAGCCTTTACACAACACCCACACTCGCAGCAAGAACAACAGCATGTAAATAAACCAACGACCATTGATGGCGAATATGAGAGAAAAGATTAAAAATTTATCGATTTTTCTCTTGGAATTTTACACTCTACCCCCATTAATGAATGCAAATTAGAAAAGCTTTTTTCTGTACTGTTCAGAAACTGTTAGGAGAACTAAAAAAATGAACATTCGTCCTTTACAAGATCGCGTAATCGTTAAGCGTCTAGAAGAAGAAACCAAGTCTGCTGGCGGTATTGTATTAACTGGCTCTGCAGCTGAAAAATCAACTCGCGGAGAAGTTATTGCTGTTGGCAATGGTCGCGTTCTAGATAACGGTGACGTTAGAGCTTTAGAAGTAAAAGCCGGTGACACTGTGTTATTTGGCTCATATGTTGAAAAAACTGAAAAGATCGAAGGTCAAGAGTACCTGATCATGCGTGAAGACAACATTTTAGGCATTGTAGGCTAACCCTACTTTTCGTTTAACAAACATTTAAGAATTTAGAGGAAATTAAAGATGGCAGCAAAAGAAGTACTTTTTGCAGGTGACGCACGCGCTAAAATGCTAACAGGCGTAAACATCCTAGCAAACGCAGTAAAAGTGACCTTAGGTCCTAAAGGCCGTAACGTAGTACTAGATAAATCATTTGGCTCTCCAGTGATCACCAAAGATGGTGTATCTGTAGCAAAAGAAATCGAACTTGAAGACAAGTTTGAAAACATGGGTGCACAAATGGTGAAAGAAGTTGCATCTAAAGCAAATGATGCAGCGGGTGACGGTACCACTACCGCAACTGTACTTGCACAATCTATTGTAAACGAAGGCCTTAAAGCGGTTGCTGCGGGTATGAACCCAATGGATCTTAAGCGCGGTATTGATAAAGCAATTATTGCTGCAGTAGAAGAGCTTAAAGCGCTATCTGTACCATGTGCTGATACTAAAGCAATTGCACAAGTAGGTACTATTTCAGCTAACTCTGACAAAGAAATTGGCGAAATCATTGCTAACGCAATGGAAAAAGTAGGTCGTAACACAGGTGTTATTACTGTTGAAGAGGGTCAATCATTAGAGAACGAACTAGATGTTGTAGAAGGCATGCAGTTTGACCGTGGTTACCTATCTCCGTACTTTATCAATAACGCTGAAAAAGGCGCAGTTGAGCTAGACAACCCGTTCATTCTACTTGTAGATAAAAAAGTATCTAACATTCGTGAGCTACTACCTACATTAGAAGCCGTTGCTAAAGCAAGCAAGCCACTATTAATCATTGCTGAAGACCTAGAAGGCGAAGCACTTGCAACGCTTGTAGTTAACAACATGCGTGGTATTGTTAAAGTATCAGCAGTTAAAGCCCCTGGTTTTGGCGACCGTCGTAAAGCAATGCTACAAGATATCGCCGTATTAACTGGCGGTACTGTTATCTCTGAAGAAATTGGTTTAGAGCTTGAAAAAGCAACTATCGAAGACCTAGGTACTGCTAAGCGTGTAGTAATCACTAAAGATGATACAACTATCATTGATGGTGCGGGTGAAGAAGATGGCATTAACGGCCGTGTTGCTCAAATTAAAGCACAGATTGAAGAAGCAACGTCTGACTACGATAAAGAAAAACTACAAGAGCGTATGGCTAAACTTGCCGGCGGTGTTGCAGTAATTAAAGTAGGCGCAGCGACTGAAATTGAAATGAAAGAGAAAAAAGACCGTGTTGAAGATGCATTACATGCAACTCGTGCAGCGGTTGAAGAAGGCGTAGTACCTGGTGGTGGTGTTGCTCTAGTACGTGCTGCTAGCAAGCTAGTTGAGCTACTTGGCGACAATGAAGATCAAAACCACGGTATTAAAGTTGCACTTCGTGCAATGGAAGCACCACTTCGTCAAATCGTAACAAATGCAGGCGACGAAGCGTCAGTCGTAATAAACGCTGTTAAAGGTGGTGAAGGTAACTACGGTTACAACGCAGCCTCTGGCGAATATAACGATATGCTTGAAATGGGTATCCTAGATCCAACGAAAGTAACGCGCTCTGCACTACAATTTGCAGGTTCGATTGCGGGTCTAATGATCACTACCGAAGCAATGGTTGCTGAAATCCCTAAAGAAGAAGCTGCAGCTGCCCCTGATATGGGTGGCATGGGCGGAATGGGTGGTATGGGCGGCATGATGTAATCATCCTCCTTTAGGCACCTTGCTTATATAAAAACCCAGCTTCGGCTGGGTTTTTGTTTTTTAGTACAAGCCTATTGTTATTGCTTAATTTATCTCCACATCTATACCATGAGTTATTGGATTAAAGGTAAAAGGATTTGCTTAATAATAATGAAATAATCACCTTCTTTGTTTTGGTACTACTTATCTCAGGGTTAGTGGTATTTATTGCCTGGATTATGCTTAAGCTCGTTATATGGGGCAAGAGCATGTCTAAAGGAGCGTATTTATTTTTAGCGTTTTTTCCACTAATTTCTCTTATGCCTATCCCACCCCCTACTTATGAGAATGTTCAAAAGGCCAAGCAAGAGCAGCGTAAACGCAAAGAGGACTCAGGTGACGACCCTACTAATGAAGATGAGTAAACCAGTTTAGCTGCGTAAATTAAAACACTTTTTAAGGATGCTCTAAGGTTTAAAATCGAGTGAAGCCTTATATTGCTAGCCCTACATGCAAAGCCAATGTATAACGTACAGCTTCCCTTAAAATAAGCTTTGATAAACAGTTACCTATACTATTCAACCCTGTATTGATATGTGAAAATACACCGACATAAAACAACTTTAGGTTTTTAGTTATGCCAAAGCAGCATATAGGTAGTATTGCTCTTGTTGTAAAAGACTATGACGAAGCAATCGCATTTTATACAAAAAAGTTAAGCTTTGAATTAGTGGAAGATACGGATTTAGGTGATGGTAAACGCTGGGTGTTAATAACCCCACCCAACTCAAACGGCACACACATATTACTTGCACAAGCCACAGAGCCAGAGCAGTTTAACGCTGTTGGCAATCAAGCAGGTGGCCGCGTATGGCTATTTTTAAATACTGACAACTTTTGGCGCGACTACGAAAGCATGCTAGAAAATGGCGTAGTATTTCATGAGCAGCCTCGTAATGAGCCTTACGGTACGGTGGCCGTGTTTGAAGATCTTTATGGTAACAAATGGGATCTTATTCAACAGAGCTAAATACTTAGTTGGTTAACGACCTGACTATTTGAAATAAATCCGAGGGTAGCATGCCGCGCTGCCCTTGCTCTTCAGCCGCAACCTCACCGGCTCGAGCATGGAGAGTTACCCCGTATCGTGCTGCTTCGTCGATACTAAGACCTTGAGCAAGCAATGCACCGATAATACCCGTCAGTACGTCGCCACTCCCTCCCACGGCAAGTGCTGCATTGCCATTTTCACACACCCAAGTGCTTTTACCATTATCAATTAAAGATCCAGCACCTTTTAATATGCAAGTAGCGTTATACCGTTTTGCGCATAATCGCACGCTATCAAACCTATTTGACTCTATTTCAGAGGTATTTTTGCTAATGAGCCTAGCCGCCTCACCAGGATGCGGAGTAAGAACACATTGAGCCAATGTATAAGCACTTGCATTTTCAGCTAATAAATTAAGTGCATCAGCATCAAGTACAAGCGGCGTATTGTGCTCTTGGCAATAGTGCATTACTGTGCAAAACGTTTTTTTAGCCCATTTATCCTGCCCAAGTCCAGGACCAAGTACAACACAAGTTGCCCACTCTAAAGCCTGCTCAAGGTTTTCACTCATGACCATTAATTCTGGCCTACCGATACTTATTGGCATAATAGAGCTTTGATGCGTATACACCTTCACCATCCCCGCTCCTGCTCGAAGCGCAGCTTCACTGCTTAGTCTGATTGCTCCCGCAGTACCTTGGTTGCCCCCAACGCATAATAACTTGCCATGATTGCCCTTATGGCTATTTAAAGCCCGAGAGCCCAAGCGATTAAAGCTGTCTATATTTATTAAATGAGCACAAGGTGAAGCGAGCTGACTAAAAGTATCTTCAATTGCTAATTCATCGAGAATCAACTCACCGGCATGTTGTTTACCTGTCCCTGTAGAAAGGCCTTGTTTAATCGCAATAAAAGTAAGCGTTTTTGTAGCCTGAATAGCTGCGCCTAATACTTCACCTGTATTTGCATCTATCCCTGAGGGAACATCGATACTTAAAACAGGCTTTTCGCTTTGGTTGATGGCTGTAATAATCTCACAATATTTTTCACGAACAGGTGAATTAAGGCCAGTACCCAGTAATCCATCTATTACACAGTCGCAGCAATCTAAGTCACTCTTAGTAAACTCGTTAACTATGCCACCAGATTCAAGCCACAACTGCCTCGCTTTAGCAGCGTCACCACTGAGCGTTTTATTAGGGTCTATAGCGCAAACTTTAACCTCTGCACCAGAGTCCTTAATTAAACGCGCGGCTATGTAAGCATCACCCGCATTATTACCATTACCTGCAATAATTAAAGTAAGCTTAGCGTTAAAAGACTGCCACTGCTTGTATACTGCCTCTCCCGCTCGCTGCATTAAAGTAAATAAATCTATTCCACATTGCTTAGCCGCCTCTCCCTCATAGGAGCGAACCTGATCTTTTGTGTAAATATGCCTTTGTTTATTTAACATAGAAACTCGCCATAAATAAGTGTGTAGATGCTCTATAACTATAGCTTGGGATAAAAGAGCACTTTTCAATAGCGGGTTTAGCATGCTAAACAGCTATTAAAGCTGAAATTGAAGCCTTTAATACAAAGAGTTTGAGTTCTGTGGTGGGCTCTTTCCGCGGGTTTCGTGATACTCAACCCACGCTATGGAAGTGGTGGAGACTGTGCGAATAATACCTGGAATGTATTTTTTACTTTTCTGCAGACGTAAAAAAGCCCGCCTCTTTCGAGTCGGGCTTTCTTGTATTTGGAGCCTGGCAATGTCGTAGTGCCCACAGCGGTAGAGAGTCACATAGCAAATGGAACATTATCATTGCGTCGGGTGTCGCTTCGCTCGCCCGACCTACGTTTTAGGTTTAAAAGTGAATTCATTACGAGTGCTTTTTTCACTTTCCTGTAGACGTAAAAAAGCCCGGCTCTTTCGAGTCGGGCTTTCTTGTATTTGGAGCCTGGCAATGTCCTACTTTCACATAGCAAATGCTACACTATCATCGGCGCTGTTTCGTTTCACTACTGAGTTCGGCATGGGGTCAGGTGGGTCCAAAACGCTATGGTTACCAAGCAAATTAGGTGCAAAGGAGTAATGATAAGCACGTAGTGCTACTATTTCCTTTGCGCAAGGTGCCTCAATGTTAACGCTACGCGCTAAGAGTCACCTCATAAATCTGGAAAACTCTGATAATATTTTTTAAGTCTAAGTATCTATCTACTTTAGCTATTAACTTCTGTCGCTTGTTTCTGTCACAAAACGCGTTTGGCGTTGTATGGTTAAGCCTCACGGGTAATTAGTACAAGTTAGCTTAATGGCTCACACCACTTCCACATCTTGCCTATCAACGTTGTAGTCTTCAACGGCCCTTCAGAGACTTTAAAAGTCTAGTGAGAAATCATCTCGAGGCCTGCTTCGCGCTTAGATGCTTTCAGCGCTTATCAGTTCCGAACGTAGCTACCGGGCAATGCCATTGGCATGACAACCCGAACACCAGCGGTTCGTTCACTCCGGTCCTCTCGTACTAGGAGCAACCCCTCTCAATTCTCAAACGCCCACGGCAGATAGGGACCGAACTGTCTCACGACGTTCTAAACCCAGCTCGCGTACCACTTTAAATGGCGAACAGCCATACCCTTGGGACCGACTTCAGCCCCAGGATGTGATGAGCCGACATCGAGGTGCCAAACACCGCCGTCGATATGAACTCTTGGGCGGTATCAGCCTGTTATCCCCGGAGTACCTTTTATCCGTTGAGCGATGGCCCTTCCATTCAGAACCACCGGATCACTATGACCTACTTTCGTACCTGCTCGACGTGTCTGTCTCGCAGTTAAGCTGGCTTCTACCATTACACTAACCGTACGATGTCCGACCGTACTTAGCCAACCTTCGTGCTCCTCCGTTACTCTTTGGGAGGAGACCGCCCCAGTCAAACTACCCACCAGGCACTGTCCGTAACCCCGATTCAGGGGCCAACGTTAGAACATCAAAACTACAAGGGTGGTATTTCAAGGACGACTCCACAACAACTAGCGTCGCTGCTTCAAAGTCTCCCACCTATCCTACACATGTAGGTTCAATGTTCAGTGCCAAGCTGTAGTAAAGGTTCACGGGGTCTTTCCGTCTAGCCGCGGGTACACAGCATCTTCACTGCGATTTCAATTTCACTGAGTCTCGGGTGGAGACAGCGTGGCCATGGTTACACCATTCGTGCAGGTCGGAACTTACCCGACAAGGAATTTCGCTACCTTAGGACCGTTATAGTTACGGCCGCCGTTTACCGGGGCTTCGATCAAGAGCTTCGTCCGAAAACTAACCCCATCAATTAACCTTCCGGCACCGGGCAGGTGTCACACCGTATACGTCATCTTGCGATTTTGCACAGTGCTGTGTTTTTAATAAACAGTCCCAGCCACCTGGTCACTGCGGCTCCCGTCCGCTTAGAGAGCAAGTCTCATCACAGATAGGAGCGTACCTTCTCCCGAAGTTACGGTACGATTTTGCCTAGTTCCTTCACCCGAGTTCTCTCAAGCGCCTTAGTATTCTCTACCTGACCACCTGTGTCGGTTTGGGGTACGATTCGGTATAATCTGAAGCTTAGAGGCTTTTCCTGGAAGTATGGCATCAGCAACTTCACACCCTTGGGTGCTCGTCTCGTGTCTCAGCCTAACAGCAACCCGGATTTACCTAAGTCGCTAGCCTACTCACTTTCACATGGACAACCATCGCCATGCTTGCTTAGCCTTCTCCGTCCCCCCATCGCAATTATACCAAGTACGGAAATATTAATCCGTTTCCCATCGACTACGCCTTTCGGCCTCGCCTTAGGGGTCGACTTACCCTACCCTGATTAACATGGGATAGGAACCCTTGGTCTTCCGGCGTGCGGGTTTTTCACCCGCATTATCGTTACTCATGTCAGCATTCGCACTTCTGATACGTCCAGCATACCTCCCGGTACACCTTCAACCGCTTACAGAACGCTCCCCTACCACTCATCTTAAGATGAATCCGCAGCTTCGGTGCATAGTTTAGCCCCGTTACATCTTCCGCGCAGACCGACTCGACCAGTGAGCTATTACGCTTTCTTTAAAGGATGGCTGCTTCTAAGCCAACCTCCTGGCTGTCTGGGCCTTTCCACATCGTTTCCCACTTAACTATGACTTTGGGACCTTAGCTGGCGGTCTGGGTTGTTTCCCTCTTCACGACGGACGTTAGCACCCGCCGTGTGTCTCCCGGATATTACTTTACGGTATTCGGAGTTTGCAAAGGGTTGGTAAGTCGGGATGACCCCCTAGCCTTAACAGTGCTCTACCCCCGTAAGTATTCGTCCGAGGCTCTACCTAAATAGATTTCGGGGAGAACCAGCTATCTCCCGGTTTGATTAGCCTTTCACTCCTAGCCACAGGTCATCCCCTAACTTTTCAACGTTAGTGGGTTCGGTCCTCCAGTTGATGTTACTCAACCTTCAACCTGCCCATGGCTAGATCACCGGGTTTCGGGTCTATACCTTGCAACTATTCGCCCAGTTAAGACTCGGTTTCCCTACGGCTACCCTAATCGGTTAACCTCGCTACAAAATATAAGTCGCTGACCCATTATACAAAAGGTACGCAGTCACCTAACAAGTAGGCTCCTACTGCTTGTACGTACACGGTTTCAGGTTCTATTTCACTCCCCTCACAGGGGTTCTTTTCGCCTTTCCCTCACGGTACTGGTTCACTATCGGTCAGTTGGGAGTATTTAGCCTTAGATGATGGTCCACCTATATTCAGTCAAAGTTTCACGTGCTCCGACCTACTCGATTTCACTTAAAATGTCTTTTCATGTACGGGACTATCACCCTGTATCGTGGCACTTTCCAGAGCCTTCCATTAACACATAATAAGCTTAAGGGCTGTTCCGATTTCGCTCGCCGCTACTATCGGAATCTCGGTTGATTTCTTTTCCTACGGGTACTTAGATGTTTCAGTTCTCCGCGTTCGCCTCGTTAACCTATGTATTCAGTTAACGATACCTGCAAGCAGGTGGGTTTCCCCATTCGGAAATCCTAGTCTCAAGCGCTTTTTACTAGCTTGACTAGGCTTATCGCAAGTTAATACGTCCTTCATCGCCTCCAACTGCCAAGGCATCCACCGTGTACGCTTAGTCACTTAACCATACAACCCAAACGGGTCTTTGTTAGTGACAGTTTAACTTCGCCAGAAGTTAATATTGAATACTAAAGTAGATACCAATTA
>NZ_JAXHCB010000001.1:2500-62500 GCF_042466295.1 Pseudoalteromonas sp. R86517 | reverse complement strand
TGTACTTACTAACAATGCCCAATGTAATACCGATGAAGCTAGCCAAAAAGAAATGGGTAGCAAAATAATGCTAAGTAGCAACTCTTGCCTAAAAGCCGCTTCTTCTATAAAGGCCGCTTTAAAACCAAGGTACGAACAATACGTTGCTTTAAATATACGCTTTATACCAAGGCCGTTAGGTTTAAATACATCTTTCATTATTAGCTCTATTTACTGTGGTCAAAATAAAGCCCCGCAATTGCGAGGCTTTTTTTAGTTAGGCAATACCGTATTGATCTCGGTATGCTTTAACTGATGCTAAATGCTCGTCCATTGTACCTTGGCTCTCAAGGTAGCTAATAAGATCAGCTAATTTTACAATAGAGATCACTTTGGTATTAAAGTCGCGCTCAACCTCTTGAATAGCTGAAAGCTCAGCTTTGCCTTTTTCTTGGCGATCAAGTGCTATTAGTACACCACTTAGGTCTGCGCCGTTATCGGCAATGATTTCCATTGATTCACGAATCGCAGTGCCTGCAGTGATCACATCATCCACCAGCATAATTTTACCCGTTAATGCAGAACCTACTAATGTACCACCTTCACCATGTGCTTTTTTCTCTTTACGGTTAAAGCAATAAGGTACATCTTTATCATGGTGATCTGCCAGCGCTACTGCGGTAGTGGTTGCAATAGGAATGCCTTTATAAGCTGGGCCAAATAAAACGTCGTATTCTATTGCGGCGTCTTCAAGGGCTGATGCATAAAAACGACCCAAACGTGCTAAATCACGTCCTGTGTTAAAAAGGCCAGCATTAAAAAAGTATGGGCTTGTACGACCTGATTTAAGGGTAAACTCGCCAAATTTTAAAACCTGCTTTTCTAAAGCAAATTCAATAAACTCTTTTTGATAATCTTTCATTGGGGTACTCGCTTATGCTAACGCTTGTTTTTGAACGTCAATAATTTCACGGATTGAATGTTTAGCCAGTGTAAGTAGCTCATCTAATTCGTCGAACGAGAATGGTTCACCCTCTGCGGTACCTTGTACTTCAATAATTTTGCCTGTTTCAGTTAAAATTACGTTCATATCGGTTTCGGCTTCAGAATCTTCAAGGTACTCTAAATCACTAATTGGTTGGCCTTTATAAATACCTACCGAAATCGCAGCAATCATGTGCTTAAGTGGGTTTGAGTTGATCATTCCTTTAGCGCGCATGTGAGTAAGTGCATCAACTAAAGCAACGCATGCACCACTAATAGATGCAGTACGTGTTCCGCCATCAGCTTGAATCACATCACAGTCAATTGTAATGGTGTTTTCGCCAAGCGCTTTTAAATCTACTGCAGCTCTTAATGCGCGAGCAATTAAGCGTTGAATTTCCATAGTACGACCGCCTTGTTTACCCCGTGCTGCTTCACGTGCGTTACGCGTATGCGTTGAGCGCGGTAGCATACCGTATTCAGCGTTGATCCAACCTTTACCTTGGCCTTTCATAAAACGTGGTACACCTGCTTCAACCGTAGCAGTACAAAGTACTTTGGTATTACCAAACTCAACAAGTACTGAGCCTTCAGCGTGTAATGTGTAATTACGTGTAAATGATACCGGTCTAATTTGGTTAGGTGTTCTTTCGCTTGGACGCATTGACGATCCCCTTAATTCTGAATTTGCGACATTATAAGTGCATGTGCAGGTAGATGCCATGCTGATTGTAAAATATTCAGCGTAATAAATTTTCTCTAGAGGTTAAGCAGTGTTACGGTATAATCATCGCAATATTGTATTAATAAATTTTAGGAACTTATCCATGATCCACAGTATGACTGCTTATGCGCGTCGCGAAATTAAAGGCGATTGGGGCACTGGCACCTGGGAAATTCGTTCAGTAAACCAGCGCTACCTTGAAACGTTTATTCGCGCACCAGAGCAATTTCGTGGCATGGAGCCGGTAATTCGTGAGCGTTTACGTAAAAATTTGCAACGCGGTAAAGTTGAAGTATTTTTAAAGTTTGTTGCAAATCCAGCACACGTGGGTGAGCTATCAATTAATGAGTCACTTGCTGAGCAACTAATAAATAGTGCTAAATGGGTGCAGCAACAAAGCAGTGGCGACATTAACCCTGTTGATATACTGCGCTGGCCTGGCGTAATGGAAGCACAGGAGCTCGATTTAGATACCGTTAATAAAGCACTTATAGCGGGCTTTGACCAAGTAGTTGAAGATTTTAAATCAGCCCGTGGCGATGAAGGCGCAAATTTAGAAGAAATGATTGCCACTCGCCTTGATGCCATACTTGAGCAAGTTACTGTAGTAGAAAGTCACTTACCAGAAATAGCAAAGTGGCAGCGTGAAAAGCTTAATCAAAAGCTTGAAGACTTAAAAACCGACATTGACGAATCTCGCCTTGAACAAGAGCTTATTTACCTTGCGCAAAAGCAAGATGTTGCCGAAGAACTCGACCGCTTAAAATCGCATGTAAAAGAAACTAAAAAAATTCTTAATAAAGGTGGCGCATGTGGTCGCCGTTTAGATTTTATGATGCAAGAGTTTAACCGCGAAGCAAACACCCTAGCCTCTAAGTCTATTAATAGCGATATTACTAATGCAGCTGTAGAGCTAAAAGTGCTCATTGAGCAGATGCGAGAGCAAATTCAGAATATTGAATAACTATTAGTCCATATAAAAAAGCACCACAATACATGTTGGTAAAGTGGTGCTTAATACTTCATCGGAGGGTTAGTTTTTGTGAAGCCTTGTGATTGCTACCGCGTAATCGGCTCGTGTAATTAACTTATCACCATTAAACGATGCTGATATTGTGGGCTCTAAATCATAAGCATTTTGGCTAATATTGTAATAAGCATTCATTACCCCTAAGTCTAAAGCAAGTTGCACATAACCTTTTAGCTCACTTGGGATTGCCTCTTGGTCTGCTAAAGCTATTCGTTGCTCACCATAAACTACTGTTACATCACCTTCAAAGCTCAGAGCTTGTTTCTCCAATGCCAAAGATTGCATTAGTGAATACGCGAGCTCATTTCGGCTAACTGGCTCAAGAGGGCTAAATAAGCTTGCATCGGATTGCATAACTGCTGCTTGATCTTGCTCTGTATTTCTAAGTGCAGCCCCTTTTTGAGTCACACTATTAATAGCCGCAGTAAAGTCGTTTGATACATCATTGAACTGACTATTTTTAGCTAAGTTCGACTGTCTAATTCCTCCTCCTAACATAAGAAAGTCAGCTAACTCTTGGCGTAAAAGATAGTCATTCGGATGAAAACCTGTTCTTTTAGCATCAACTAGCTGCTCACTAACGGCATATTCAATAAATGACTTTGCAGGATGATCGCTAATATCTCTGAGGCCTTTATACCCATCGGTCTTAACTATTTTAATATTTGCAGTGATTTCACTAGGTAGCCCGTAACCATTTGTAAGGCCAGCGGGGTCTACATCAACACCAGACACTCCCCCAATACCATGCGCTTTTAAGGTCCAATTACCAAATTCAGCCGGAGCAGTAACTGCGATATTTTGTCCTAAAACGGGTAATGCAATACTTGAACTATACGTTTTACCTGAAGGACTAACGAGTGATAAGCCAACCGTATTATCGTCAACATTAGCGTTAACCATTACCATGGAAGCATTCACATTTACGGGAATTAAAATACCGTCGTTTTCACCCACTGGGCTAAAGGGTACTGATTCACTATAGTCTGCTTGTATTGATGTTAACGCGTAAGCATTAAATTCACGTTGTAGTTTAGTCGTTTCACCAAATGCAAGCTGTGTGTTTACAACCGACTGTACTGCTGCGTAAGCATTTACATAACCTGCGCCAACTTCCCACGCTTCTTTGCCAGGCATATTAGTTGCTGTTTTTTGCAAGATACTTTTAACTTCTCGCCAAGTTAAATTTGGATTAGCTTCAAGCATTAATGCAACAACACCTGAAATGTGCGGGGCAGACATCGAGGTACCACTCATAGATGTATAATACGGTACGTGACTGGCTTCCATCACTTCGCTATCATCTGTAATGCTCAGTGCACTTAAACTAGATAAAGAAGCACGTGTAGAAATAACATCAACGCCTGGTGCAGTAATTGTAGGGCGATCTTCCCAAGTAAACGTTTCGCCATCTACACTTACAACGCCTGATTTACCTTTAACGCCGCGAGAACTAAAATCGGCTAACTGCCCATCTTTATCTCCTGCAGCAACCGTTATAACCCAAGGTGCTTTTTTAAAATTACCAGTAATCGTCGATTCACCGCTACCTGAGTTCCCTGCAGAGAACACCACTATTACACCGTTATCTGAAAGCTGCTTTGTTGCCACATTGGTTGGGTGATCTGGGTTGAAGTCGGTGCCTGTATCACTAGTACTACCAAATGAATTAGAGATCACACGAATATTGTAATCGTATTGGTGAGTTAAAGCGTAATCAAAGCCCCCTATCGTATCAAGTATAAATAAACCAGCTCCTGAGCCATAACCAATAATTTTAGCTCCGGGCGCAACCCCTTGATACTTACCACTAGACATGGCGCCATTACCACCAATAATGCCAGCTACGTGCGAACCATGGCCACCAGCAATATCTGTATTTGCCGTGTTTTCTTGATAGGTAATAGGTAGTATTTCAGAAAGAGAGTGCAAATTGGTTTGCGCCAATACGTTTTGTATAACATGGTTTGGATATTTAATATCTGAGTGAGTGCCGTCTACACCTGAGTCGTTAACTACTACCCCAATACCACGGCCCGAAAAAGGCATGCCTTGGTTACGTAGTGATGAATCTTCACGAAGCCTATCTACACCTGTAATTTGTGTTGAGCCGTCATTTTCTAACGTAAGCGGTGAGTTATACCAAACTGAGCGGACCTTATCAGAGGCATAAATTGCATCAATTTGAGCCTTGGTCGCTTTTATTCCCATAATTGGTAGATTATTAAAGGTGATCCCTCCAAGTACACCCGCCGATTCGATAACATTGGTTAGATCGCTTGTTAGCTTTCCTTTACCTTCAAACGTTACGATTACTTCAAAAGCATCTTGATCTGTTGCACTTGTAAGTAGTTGTTGCAGCTGCGGCCCTAATGACTTTGCTGATACGTGCAAGGGCGCTAAGCACATACCCGCACTCATAAGTCCGATCAGTAATTTTTTAGTTTTTAGTGTTGTTTTAAACATGAGCTTACACCTTAATTGTTTTGACCCATTGAGAATGGCAAACAACTAACGTTTAAAACATACGGGAAAACCCCTAGGGTGTATTAGTTAAAACACCCGTTTTATAGCAATAGGTTATTTTTAGCTGCATAGCGTACAAGCTCTGCAGCATTAGCAACACTGAGCTTATCGAGCACCTTTCCTCGATGGTTTTCAGCCGTTTTAACGCTAATATCGAGTGAGCGCGCTATGTCTTTTGTTGTTTTACCTTCAATTATTAAATGAAAAACTTCTCTCTCTCTGCTGGTAAGGTTTTTATATGGGTCTTGCCATTGCTCAGCTGGCTTGCACGATAAAGAGGCTAAAACATTAGCTGCGTACTGACTAAAATACGTTTTACCTTGTGAGAGTGCATTAACGGCATCTAATAACTCATCGCTGGCGCTATCTTTTAATAGGTAGCCTGATGCACCAGCACGAACCATATGAATTACATACTCTTGTTCTTCGTGCATGGTCAAAACCAATACTTTAGATTCAGGGAGTTGTTCGTGCAGCCTTTTAACTGCCTCCATACCGTTTAGTTCAGGCATGCTTATATCAATAACAATAACGCATGGCTTTAATGCTAGTGCCTTAGTAACAGCCTGCATACCATCAGCGGCTTCTGCCACTACACAAATATTCTCATCTTTACTAAGTAAGCTTACTAACCCCTGGCGTAAAATTGTATGATCGTCTGCCACCAGCACGCTGATCATAAAACCTCCTTACCTGTTACTAAAACTTTTATTTCGCTGCCTTCACCTGGGGCTGAATTTATAGTTAATTGCCCGCCATAAGCTGCAACTCTATCGTGCATAGCACCTAACCCAAAGCCCTCTTTGTAATTTTGCGGGCTCACCTGAATTCCTACACCATCGTCTTTTATTTTTATCATTAATAAGCTTTCAGTAGCTATTAAATTAATTGTGATTAAAGAAGCATCTGCATGTTTTATCGCGTTGGTAAGCGCCTCTTGAACAACCCTAAAGGCTAAAGTTTGAATCTCATCTTTGAGCGGCGCATCAATTTTATGATGGAGCTTTACTAAAACCTCACAAGGCTCACCCATAACTCTTACCAACCACTCAAGAGCGGGCACTAATCCTAAGTCATCTAAAATACGAGGGCGCATTAACCGAGAAATCACACGTGTGTCTGACAATGCTTGACGAGCCAGCTCTATACTTTGCGTTAATTCATTAGTTGGTGAGTCATTTTGCACTTGTTGTAATTGGTTTATAAGTGCTGTTAATAACTGCCCTACGCCATCGTGTAGCTCTTGCGCTATTTGCTTACGTTCGTTTTCTTGAACACGCCATACCCGCTTTGCCAAACCACGCATTTGCTCATTATTTGTATTGAGCTGCTGGGTAATTAACTGCTGTTTTTGGTTTAATTGCTCAACAAAATAAGCAATATCCGTATCACTATCTTTAGTCATTCGCGCTAAGTTCTCCAAAGCCGTCATTTAATTCAAAATAACTTAAGGTTGATAAAAATGTGTGTTCAGCGTTTTTAGGTAAATTATTGAGCAGATCTGCCACTTTTTTATCTACTTTAGCTGTATACGCCGAAGAGTCGGCCTCATTTGCTAATGCAAGTTGTGCATGCAGTCGGTCAAATTGAAAACTACGCCAATAGCCTCCCATGTTTCTTTGTAATAGCTCAGCCTCTCTAAGTGTTGCTTGAAGTGCTTGCCATTGCTTATTTAAAAACTGTTGTATGGCCAATAGCTCTAAATAGTCAATGTATTGGTACTTTTGTAATTCGTAATCTGCAGCTTTTAACTTGGCTAAATAAGCACTGATGTCCTTTTTACCGGTACGTAGGTGTTCTCGGGCTGCATAAATAAGCTCACGTATATACACTGATTGATGAGCAAAATCAGGTGCAACTAGCGCTTGGCTTTGTAAGTTGTTTAAGTGAAGTTGATCATTAATATAGCGAGATAAAAAGGCGTGTTTATTGTGGTACTCAACATTACCGTTATTCGCGACAGCCAGTTCCACTTTTTCTAAATAGCTAATAGCGTGTTCTTTTAAGCCAAGTTGCATTGACCAATCCGCAAGCCATAAACCAAACTCGGCAATTGCTCTTACGTCATTAAGCGCTTCAGCTTGCTGATAAACACTTTCAAGCTCACTAAAACTCTGTTTAAAACCACCTTGTAAAAAGCCAAGCTTAGCTAAGTAGCTTTTAGCAACTATGGTTTCTTCTACACTATTTAACGCACTAGCATCTTTAAGCGTGTTATTAAAAAGGTGAAAAGCATTACGCCAATTTCCTTTTGATAATTCAATTTGCGCTAAGTTTTGTTGCACATGAATAATGCCTATTGGAAATTGAATACGTTGAAATAGCTGCTCAGCCTGCTGCCAATAAACTAAAGCATGTTCATGATTGAGTAACATGTAATACATAAAGCCAATGTTATTCATGCTCTCAGCCTGTAGCATTTGGTTACTAAGGTTTATTCTGATTGTTAGCGCATCTTGATAATGCTTTAACGCTTTTTGATAAAGTGCCTGTTCTTCAGCAAGTACACCTAGTTCATTATAAGAATTAGAAAGCCCTTGCTGATCGCCTAGCTGGGTATATATATCTAAGCTTTTTTCTAAATAGTCTTCAGCTTGTTTATACTGCGCCTCAGCAAGGTACAAAGAAGCTAAGTTTGTCATGGTTGTAGCTACACCTGCCGAGTCTCCCATGTTTTGACGTACTGTTAATGCTTGTAAGTAATAATCAAACGCCAGTTCGGTATTTCCTTGTTGACCGTAAACAACACCAAATGCATTTAATGCTTCCCCCTCTTTAAGTGGGTTCTTTAACTTTTTAGCTGTAACCAGTGCTTTTACAAAGTAATCATCCACTGCTTTATTTAAATCACCTTGTAAAAAAGCAGCTCGACCAAGCATAAACCAAGCATTAGGGTGGTATGGATCGAGCTTTACAACATCTAACAACAATTGCTCAGCCTTACTATGCTGCTCTATAAAAAAGTAAAACTCTGCTAAGGCAATTTTTAATTCAATATTGTAAGGGAATGCTTTTATGAGCTCTAAATAATCATTTTTAGCCAGCTCTACTTTACCTGCTAAATCATTAAGCCGCGCACTAGCAAATTTAGCGTTGTAAGTTAGAGGTTTAGCGTGCTGTAGCACTTTTGAATACGCCTGTTCTGCCTCTATTATCAAATTATTTTCTAACAAAAGCTCACCTAATACCAACCAACCTTGCGCTAAGCTAGGGTTTTGAGCCAATAACGATTGCAACTTAGTTTTTGCCTCTTCTACATTACCCAATTCAATCTGCTTTTTTATATTAAACAGTGCTTTTGATGGAGGGCTGCTAAGTAACAGTGATTTACCGGCTTGCTCTTTTAGGTTAAGGGCTTGTTTTAAATTTTTTACGGCCTGACTTGCAACGCTATTCCATTTTTTATCATCAAGCGGGGCGTTTAATAATAGAGATTCGTTTGTATTGAAGCCATCGACCTTTATTAGTTTAATTTGAACATCTTGACTATTACCACCTGTGCGAATAACTGTAGGACTAATTAAAGCATCCACCTTAAGTAAGTCAGACAGTAGCTCTACTTTCGCTTTATCTAATGGCGGATTTAAACCTAATTGCTTTAGCAAATTTGTAACACGCGAAGTATCGATAACTCTTAGATTGCTCACATGCGACAATCTGTAATGTATAAAGTCAGTAAACGCATCATCTTCCGTTTCGCTATTCATGACTGTGGGTAAAATAGCAATAGACGAATAGTTTGCTTTATCTGTGTTTGCCGTATTTTCAATTTTTGCTAGCACCCAAATAAACCCAACAAATGCAAAAGCGGCTGCAAATAGCATAACGGGGCGAGTATTACGCTTAGCATTTTTATTAATAAGCGACTCAAATAAGCGTGAGGCGAGGCTTACACTTTCAGGCCGAGACTGAGTATTTGCAGCAAGCATACTGAGCACTAAAGCTTTTAATGACTTTAATCTTGCCTGATAAGGGTTAAATTTAATATTTCCTGAAAGCTTACTATCAATGATTAATTCAAGACTATTCCCCTTAAAAGGCATTGAATGGCAACAAAGCTGATAAATAATTACCCCGAGGGAGTACAAGTCAGTGCTTTTATTAACTTTACCTTGCAGTAGATACTCAGGTGCCGCGTAGTAAGGTGTGCCAATAATACTTTGGCTGTTATCGTTATTTTTTAAAACTGCTAAGCCAAAGTCGGCAATGTAAACCTTGCCTTCAGTATCAATTAAAATATTATCGGGCTTTAAATCTTTATGAACTATACCAACTTCATCTGCGCACGCTAACCCTGCAAAAAGCTGTTTAACAATATCAATTATTTCTTGAGAGGTGAGTTTTTTTTCTGCGATTTTATCTTCTAATGTAAGCCCCTCAATCCAATCCATTGTTATAAAGTGAAGTTGTTGATCGAAGTAATATTCATGCACACGGATTATGTTTGGGTGACTTAGTTGCCTGACTAAAAGTAGCTCGTTTTTAAATGAACTAATTGCCTGCTCACTGTTGTGAAGTGCGCTATTAAGCACCTTAATAGCAACGTAAGTTTGCAGTTGTGTATCAAGTGCTTTATATACACAACCATATTGCCCGCGCCCTTGGGCTGAGACAATTTCAAAACGCCCAACTAACAAACTTCCTGGTTGTAAATCGCTTTGCGGCGATATAAGTTGTGTTTCGTTTAATGAACTTTGATTACGGTCGTCGGAGTTGATATCGCGTTACTCTTTTAATGACATAATTTAAATAAATTATAGTCATTACCGTCAAAAGAAGAGGAATTTATAAGTTGCGACTGTAATAACTCTATAGACTGTTGAAGTAAAATAGCTTGTACTGTGGTCTCTATTTGCAAACTTATACTGGTTAATATTTCAAGATCTAACTCTGTAAGCACCTTTCCAGACATTTTGCTGTCGGTGTAAATAACCCCAATAATTAAACCTTCATAAGTCAGGGGGATACACGCTAAAGCAGATATTTTTTTAAGCTCAATACTTTGTCGACTACTTAAAAGCTGATGGTGCGTTATATCCATGGCAATAATTGGCTCACCTTTTGAGTAACATTGCGATATTGCACCAATGCTCCCTTCAAAATTATTAAGCTTAAAATCTTTGCTCGATAACCCCTGCGTTATACACACACTTAGGCTTTGTAATGTATTGCCTAAAAATACCCCCCCTCGTTGAGTACCGGTAAGCATAATCAGGTTTTGTAATTGTGATAATAAGTTTTGCTTTAAATTAACTGTAATATTTTTTATGCCTGGCTTACTCGCAGATAACCGCCAATTATTGTGGCTCTGAATAGCTTGAATTTGCTGTGTAGATTTAGACTCAAATAAGCAATCTAATTTACCAATAGATATTATGGCATCATCTTCTAAGGTTGAGCTAGAAATAGCCAGCCCATTAACTCGAGTGCCGTTTCGACTTGATTCATCATTAAGCTGCCACACACGATTTAAGTTAACTACGGTCGCATGTTGGCGCGAAACGGTAGGATGCTCAAGTATTAGCTCACATTCTTTAGAGCGACCAATACGATAGTCGCTCTCCTCATATAAAAAACTTTCAACCGCTGGCTGGTTGGTATAACAAACCGTAATTCGCGCAGGCATAGTTTTACTCTTTAAATAGTCTTTTTGTTGACACTAATTAGCTAAACGTAGACTAAAGCGTAAGGTATTCGCATAAGCCATCAGCTCACCCGCCACATTGCTTATATCTCTGCTAGAGCGCCATACATTAGGCACTTTATCGCCACTGTTATCGCTTATTCTTCGATTAAAGGAATTAAGTTTGTTGCTTGCAGCACTGTAATTTTGCAGCAACATAAGCTGATTTACATCTGCTAAATCTTGTAATAAAGCTGAATAAACAGCGGGGTCAATATCTGCTGAAAAGTTGTTTAAAGCAGTTTGCAAATCATTATATTTAGAGTCTATAACCGTTACTTGAGGACGTAAGTCAGCGACAATTATAAATTGAGAGAAACGGCCGGTAGAGCCACGCGCTCTGTAGCTGCCAGCTCCCATGGTCATAGTAATATCTTTAAACTCACCGTTTAATGGCGCTTTGAAAAAGCGCAGCGGCGTGCCCGCGGTATACTCTAAGTTATGAGTATGTATATCAACGGTTGCCAAACCAGAAAAAGAAAAGCCACTCGTTAACTGCGGCTCTATTGTTATCATCATTGGAAAAGCAGCTGCCGGTGCTATATCAGTAATGCTCGGTAATCGCTGTAACAACGCTTGAGATGTAATATCAACTACTTCAGCACTGATACCTAAATTTTGTGCTGTTAACCCTACTGCATTTTCAAACTCTAAGGTTATATCCGCAGAAACTCCACCAGGTAGCTCGATAATAGCTTCGGCAGAATTGCCATGTATATTAACAGATACTATATCCGTAGCTTCTACTTGCGAGCTCATAAACAGTAAACACCCTGTATATGAAGCAATTAGTAATTTTTTTATGTTTAGCATAGTGATCCCCAGAAAACACAACCAATGAACCAACTACAAAATGGTTACTATTTTTTCACCTGTAATTAAAAACTAGCATGATACATGCATTTATTGCAACAAATAAAAGCCAGACAAATATATGACTGGCTTTTGAGTTGCTAGTATTTATTTACGTAAGTAATTATTGAATAAACGAGAAATTATTACCGCATAGTCGCCACGCTTAACCTTGCTTTGAGGTTTAAAGTAAGCAACAACGGTTGGCGATAAATCATAGGGCCCTTGCTCAACTTGATAGGTAACGTTAATCAGTGACATATCAATAGCAGCTTGAACATAGCCTCTAAACTCAGGTGCAACTTGGTCTGTATCTAATACTGGAATACGCTCTGAGTTATATTCAATTGTGATATCACCTGTAAAGGCACGCACTTGCTCCTCTAAACCAAGTCCTTGAACCAGTGAATAGGCCAGCTCTTCTTTTGTTACATTACCTTGAGGTGAAAATGTCCCTTCGCTTGTGAGCATAACTGGTGCTTGGATTTGAGTGCGATCTTTTAACGCAGAACCAACCTCAGTCACAGCTTCAATGAAAGGTGTGTATTGGCCGTTTACATCTGAAAGGGGCATTTTTTCATTGTTTAAAATATCTCTATGCTGCCTAACAGACATACCCATAACAAGATACTTAGCAAGTTCTTTGCGTTTAAGGTTTGCATCTGGGCGATATAAAAGATTGTTTCTGCTATCAACTAGGCGCTCACTGACAGCAAACTCAATTGCATTTTGCGCTGGATGCCCCTCAATATCGTCTAGCCCTTCGTAGCCACCCGATTTTAAAATTGAAATTTCACCACTAATAAATTCAGGTACGCCTGGGCCGTTAGTTAATCCAGTAGGGTCTGCTTGTACGCCGGATAACGATGTCATTCCATATACAGATAATTTCCATTCGCCTTCTTGCGCAGGTGCAGAAACCCGCATAGTTGTATCAAGTACTGGCAGTGTTAAGTTACCCATATACACAGTGCCATCTGGCGCTTCTAACTTTAACTTAGTGGTTGTAGCAAAAACCTCAGAAGAAACATTTATCCAGCTATCCTCTGCATTTACGTTAAACCTGTGCACTTCAGGCTCCCCAACCGGTGAGTATAAGACTTCAAAAGGCTGCGGATCAGCGTCTGCCAATGTAATGGCGTTAGCATTAAAGTCATTTAAGTTGTTAACTGTTACGCTATTTTGATTATCGTAACCTAATGCACCTGCAACAGCTGCATATGCATTTATATGCCCTGCACCAACCTCCCATGCTTCATAGCCTGGCATATTGGTTGCCGTTTCTTGGATGATTTTTTTCACTTCTAAAGGTGTGAGTTCTGGGTTTGCTTCTAGCATAAGTGCAATCACACCAGCCACATGCGGCGTAGCCATTGATGTGCCCGAAATCATAGTGTAATAAGGAAGGTGCTCAGCAGGCATGGCATCAATATCATCTGCTCCGCCATTAGATACAACATTCGTTTTTGCTCTTGTAGAGATAATATCAACACCGGGGGCGACAATACTTACTTCATTTTTATAAGTCCATTCACTGCCGTCTGGCATAGTAAAGTCGCCTACTTCACCATTTTTGCCTCTCGATGAAAAATCAATCAACTCAGCTTGCTTAGTACTCGCGCCAACCGACATCCCCCACGGGATTTGAGCATACGGATTATGTGTATCTTCGCCCGAACCTGAGTTTCCAGCTGCAAAAACCGAGATCATGCCTAGCTTGTACGCCTTATAAGAAGCCAGTGAAATTGGTCCTAATGGGTCAAACTTACCACTTGAGCCCCATGAATTACTCATTACTCGAATTGGCGAATTGAAATCCCAAATATGACTAATCGCATAGTCATAACCACCCAACGCATCTAAAATCGACAAACCAGCTCCAGAGCCATAGCCAATTAAGTCAGCGCCTGGAGCCGCACCTTTATATTCACCATCAGAATGAGAGCCCCAACCCGCTACAGTGCCAGCACAATGAGTGCCGTGGCCTACATTTAAGTCTGTATTTGGTTGGCCCTCTATCCAAACACCATCTATTCCAGTAAGCGAAATTGCTTGTGCATGTGTAACCCCCTGTACGTTTTCAATAACCTTAGAGCCATACTCTAAGTCATCTAATGTGGCATCAATACCCGAGTCATTCACTATTACGGTCACACCCTTGCCCGTAAATTTGATTCCATTGTGGGCTTCAAAATCATCTGATTGAAGCTTATCTACACCCGTTAATTCGCGTGCTTCTTTATTAAAATAAGTAAGTGATCTATTTGCATAAACAGAACGAACACCTGGCACGTTTACTAACTGAGATATTTGTGAAGGTGTAGCCAACAAGCCTATAATTGGCAAAGACTTAAATTGCACACCTTCAACCAAGCCTAAGCTTAATAAGTTTTGTAATTGAGTATTACTTAGTGCGCCTAGTTGATCATAACTGACCACAACCATGGCACTTTCTGTTGCAGACATTGTTTGTAGTTTTTGTTCTAGTTGATTACCTATAACAGCTGCGGCTGCAGCGTTAAGGCTAAATCCTGCAAGAGAAAGACCAGCCAGTATATTCTTAATTGATGACTTCATAATTTACCCACCTACTTAAAAGAATGTTTGCTTAACATTGTTTGGTTAATATTTTGTTTACAAGTACATTTAATAAGCAAAGCGCTTTCTTGCATATCAGGATCACTCCCTATAAGTCATAGGGGAAAACCCCTACATACAAGCAGAGGGGGTGTTAATAAGAGATGGTTGAGTAAAAAGTGTTAAATAAAGTACAATAGCGCAATTAAAGGCTTGGATTATTGATTTAGTCCAAGCCTGTTTATTTTAAGTAGAGAAAAACATGGCTCAAACTCGCGGAAATTTATTTATTTTATCGGCGCCTTCTGGTGCAGGTAAATCTAGCTTAATCACGGCGTTACTAAAAAAACACGCAGATATGAAAGTATCGGTCTCGCATACCACCCGAAGCCCTCGTCCTGGTGAAGAAAATGCGGTGCATTATCACTTTGTAAGCGCCGATGAATTTAAAGCATTAATTGCCAAAGATGATTTTTTTGAATGGGCGCAAGTATTCGATAATTACTACGGTACCTCAAAGCAGGCTATTGAGTCGCAGCTGAATGCCGGTATTGATGTATTTTTAGATATTGACTGGCAAGGCGCGCAGCAAGTGCGCGAAATTATGCCAAGCGTGCAAACAATTTTTATTTTGCCGCCTTCTAAAGCAGAGCTTGAGCAGCGCTTAAATAACCGAGGCCAAGATTCTGCCGAGGTCATCGCTGGGCGTATGGCCAAAGCGCAATCAGAAACATCGCACTACAATGAATATGATTATGTTGTGGTTAACGATGATTTTGAAACCGCCCTTAGCAATATTGAAACTATCGTGTTAGCGCAGCGCTTAACGTTAAAAGCCCAAGCTAGTCGTCATCACGATTTAATTACAAACTTACTTAAATAAGCCATTTATGCCCTTTACAGGGAAAACTGGTAAAAATTAACCACTGGCTATTGGCGAAACAAGCTGCTTGCAGTAAACTACGCCTTTGCTTTTAAATTATTTTGGAGTGCTGAGATGGCTCGCGTAACAGTTGAAGATGCAGTAGATGCAATTGGTAATCGTTTTGACTTAATTTTAGTTGCGGCTCGTCGTGCCCGCCAAATTGCTGTTGGTGGTAAAGACCCACTAGTAGACGCTGAAAATGACAAACCAACCGTTATCGCTCTACGTGAAATCGAAAAAGGTTTAGTTGATAGTTCATCCATGGACGTTATTGACCGTGAAGAACAACAACACCAAGAAGCAGCTGAATTAGCTGCGGTTGCTGCTATTGTTGGCGGTAATCAATAATCAACCACCCGGTTTGATTTAGTCAACGGCTCAGTATTTCTACTCTAGCCGTTGGCAATCCCCTCTTTTCATCGTATATTCTATTACTTACCGTTACTTATTGCTTCACGAGAACATTGGAGTGTGAATGTATCTTTTTGAAGGTCTTAAAAAGAAAATATCTGAATACTTGCCTGCTGCTGAAGTAGAGCTAGTGCAAAAAGCCTACGTGGTAGCCCGAGAGGCTCACGAGGGGCAAACTCGCTCAAGCGGCGAGCCGTACATTACTCACCCTGTTGAAGTAACCCAAATTCTTGCTGGCATGCACCTTGACCATGAAACACTTATGGCCGCGCTAATGCATGACGTTATTGAAGATACCGATTTTAGCCAACAGGACTTAGCCGAAATATTTGGCGATACGGTTGCCGAACTTGTTGAAGGGGTAAGTAAGCTCGATAAGCTCAGCTTTAAAGACAAAAAAGAATTCCAAGCTGAAAACTACCGAAAAATGATCATGGCTATGACCCAAGACATTCGGGTTATTTTAATTAAACTGGCCGATCGTACTCACAATATGCGTACATTAGGTGCTCTACGCCCTGATAAGCGCCGTCGTATTGCCCGTGAAACACTTGAAATTTACGCACCTATTGCAAACCGTTTAGGTATTCACGATATTAAAAATGAGCTAGAAGATTTAGGTTTTCAGGCTTTATACCCTATGCGTCATCGCGCACTTAAATCTGAAGTGGCAAAAGCGCGAGGCAATCGCAAAGAAGTTATTTCTAACATTCAAACCGAAATAGAAGCACGTCTTGAAGAGTCTGGTATTAAGGCGACGGTTTCTGGGCGCGAAAAACACCTTTATAGCATTTATAAAAAAATGCTTAATAAAGAGCTGCTTTTTAATGAGGTAATGGATATTTACGCCTTTAGAATAAACGTAGATGCAATGGATACCTGTTATCGCGTGTTAGGTGTTGCACATAACCTTTATAAACCTATCGAAACGCGTTTTAAAGATTATATAGCCGTACCTAAAACAAATGGTTATCAGTCTTTGCATACGTCATTAGTAGGCCCACACGGTATTCCGGTAGAAATACAAGTGCGTACGCATGACATGGATCACATGGCCGATAAAGGGGTTGCTGCGCACTGGATGTATAAAAAAGCCGGTGATGGCGCGGGTAATACAGCTCAACAGCGTGCGCGTCAATGGATGCAAAGTTTGCTGGAGCTTCAACAAAGTGCCGGCTCATCATTCGAATTTGTCGAGAACGTTAAAACCGAGCTGTTCCCAGAAGAAATATACGTATTTACCCCCGATGGCCGCATAGTAGAGTTGCCAATGGGCGCCACCGCGGTTGATTTTGCTTACGCGGTGCATACTGATGTAGGTAACACTTGTGTAGGTGCAAGGGTAAACCGTAAACCTTACCCGCTAAGCAAAGCCTTAGATACTGGGCAAAGTGTTGAAATTATTACCAGCTCGGGTGCACACCCTAATGCAACGTGGTTAAACTTTATAGTTACAGGTAAAGCCCGTTTAGGGATAAGAAACTACCTTAAGAGCCAGCACCAAGAAGAAGCATTGTTATTAGGCCGACGCTTACTCGATTCTGCCTTAGGTGAAAATAAGCTCGACAGCATTGCCGATGAAAACATAGCCCGCGTACTCGAAGAGCACGAACTATCTACAGTATTAGAATTACTAGTAGAAATAGGCGCAGGTAACTTAATGAGCGTGTTAATCGCCAAACGCTTATTGCAAGAAGAAAGCGACGACTTGTCAGATATTAGCAAACAAGCCAAAGCAACCATTATTGGTACCGAAGGCATGTTGGTTAATTATTCTAAGTGTTGCCGACCTGTACCAGGGGATGCCATCACTGCACATATTAGCCAAGGTAAAGGGCTTACCGTTCACCGCCAAGAATGTAAAAATATTCGCGGCTGGGAAAACGAACGCTCAAAATACTTGGTTGTAAAATGGGATGACAATCCAGAAAAAGAATATATAGCTGCGCTACGGGTGGAAATAATTAATCACCAAGGGGCTTTGGCTAAACTCACAAATGTTGTTGCTACAACCCAAGCCAACATTGTTGAGATCACTACCGACGAAAAAGAAAGTAATTTATATGTGATAGACTTGGGCGTTACCGTTAAAAACCGCGTCCATGTTGCTAATATTATGCGCCGCATTCGCGTGATGCCTGATGTGCAAAGAGTCTATCGTAAAAAGTAAAATAGGAAACTCATGAATAAAGCATTTATTTCTACCGAAAAAGCACCTGCTGCCATCGGCACTTATAGCCAAGCGGTTAAAGTAGGTACTGCCGTTTATTTATCTGGACAAATTCCACTTGTCCCAGAAACAATGGAAATGGTTTCAGAAGACTTTAGCGAGCAGACACATCAAGTATTTAAAAACATTACAGCGGTGTGCGAAGAAGCAGGCGGTAAAATCCAAGATCTTGTTAAAATTAATATTTACCTAACAGACTTATCAAACTTTGCCACTGTTAATGAAGTAATGAGCCAATATTTCAAGCAGCCTTATCCTGCCCGTGCAGCATTAGGTGTACGTGCTCTACCAAAAGGCGCACAAGTTGAAATTGACGGCATAATGGAACTTCCTTCAACTAATTAATAAATATAGAGCTATAAACCCCCTTTATAGCTCTATTTTTCACTGCTAGCCTTTGTTTAACGCCCTTTCTTGACTCACATGTAAATATCTAGCACTCTGTAATCATGCAATAAAATCAATCTTAACTTAAGTAGTGGAAAAGGATTAACTAGTGTTTAAGCTTGCCAATAATGGGAACGTATTACTTGATGTAAGTAAGCACGCTCCACCTAGCGCCGCTTTTATTATTGATGCACTCGAGAAGTCGACGTTTTGCGAATGCAAAATTGACCACGAGGCTATTGATAATTTTTTTAAAGCGCAAAATAATGAGCCAACCTTGGTTGTAGCAAGTAAGCACGATGCATCGCTTGTGGTAACGTTAAGTGAAGATAAAATGCAAGCCATAGGTGAGCTAACCTTAGCTTATGGTGGTAAAGTACTTTCGTTAGAAGAGAGCAAAAAACAACTCATAAAAGCAGGGGTTGTACGTGGTTACAAACAAGCTTTTTTAGAGCAGCTTTTAGATAAACAATTTAACTTACCCCCAGGTACAGTGGCAAAAGGGATTCTAGCCAAAGGCCGCCGGCCAGCCGAAGGCACAGCAACAAAATTTGTAGCTATGGTAGAAACCCTCAAAGATCGCCTAAAAGCACCAAAAATGAAGGAAGATGGCAGTGTTGATATGCGCGACTTTGGTAAACTGGCAAGCGTAGAGCCCGGCACTGTACTGATCCGCCAACAACCTGCAACTCCCGGTAAAGAAGGATTCACTGTAGTAGGTGACATACTACCGGCTAAACCCGGTGAGAATAAAAAGTTAGTGTCAGGCGAAGGCGCCGAAATATCAAAAACAAATCCGCTCGAGCTTGTTTCTACAACAGCGGGAGTCCCCGTAGAAATACCTAACGGTATGCGAGTTGATGATATTTTTACCATCTCTGATGTAGATGTTAAAAGCGGCCATATTGATTTTGAAGGCAGTGTTATTGTGACTAAAAACATTGACCCAGGAATGCGAGTCACGGCAAAAGGCGACATTACTGTTTTTGGCACGGTCGAATCTGGCGAATTATCAGCCGGCGGAAACATCACTGTAAAGCAAGGCATTATTGGCCATAAAAAGCTCGAAGATAAAACTTTGTCTTGCTCTATTAAAAGTGAAGGTGATGTGCATGTATCTCACGCACAATACTGTTATATGCAAGGCAAAAACATTTTTATAGACCGCCAAGCTAGCCACTGTGCGATTAAAGCAAAACACTTATTACAAGTTGGCCAAACAGAGTTACCCAAAGGGAAAATTTTTGGTGGAGAGATTCT
The DNA here is from genome assembly GCF_042466295.1 of Pseudoalteromonas sp. R86517. Classification (NCBI taxonomy): domain Bacteria; kingdom Pseudomonadati; phylum Pseudomonadota; class Gammaproteobacteria; order Alteromonadales; family Pseudoalteromonadaceae; genus Pseudoalteromonas; species Pseudoalteromonas sp. R86517. Next base: position 42,932 of record NZ_JAXHCB010000001.1, on the reverse strand, counting down.
TGATGCAACCGTGTTAATAGCTGGCGAAATAGGCAATGAATCAGGCGCAAAAATGGCTATCAATTTAGCCGCATCCGGCGCTGAAATAACGGCCGACACAGATAACTGCTTTAAAGATTTAGCAAAAACCGATGAGCAGCTAGATACCCTTCAAGCAGCACTAGAAAAAGCAGATAAAGTAAAAGATATAGAAAAAAAGAATCTGCTCATTAAAAAAATTGGCGCAACACAGCAGCATTATTGCCAACAAGCAGAGCAGCTAGAGAAAAAGTTATCTAGCCTAGATCATGAACTCCACGACCTACTAAGCGATGCAAATCTCGTCGTTAATACATCATTACACTCAGGGGTAGAGATCCATATTTTTGATAAAGTATTAAAAACTACCCGCAACTACCCACCTTGCAATATAAACCTACAAAACAATAAAGTAGAAATAAACTTTAAAACACATTAGGGCGCATTTAGCGCCCTTCATAATTTACAGTAAGCCACTTACCGTATCGTGCGTTTGCTTTGGCCATACACCTACTTGCACTTGTCCAATATGCTGCTTTTGCAGTAATAACATTGCTAAGCGCGATTGCCCTATTCCGCCACCAATTGTTTGTGGGAAAGCCTCTTCTAATAATGCTTTATGCCAATCGAATGCTAGGCGTTCTTCATCGCCTGTTATGCTCAATTGCGCTTTTAATACATCAGGGCTTACACGAATACCCATAGATGATATTTCAAAGGCATCTTCTAACACAGGGTTCCACACTAAAATATCGCCATTTAATCCTGTGTATCCGTCAATCGTTTGGGTAGACCAATCGTCGTAATCTGGAGCGCGTACATCATGGATTTTGCCATCACCTAATGCCCCCCCAATACCAATTAAAAACACCGCACCGTACTCTTGTGCAATGGCTTTTTCGCGTTGCTTTGCGCTAAATTCAGGGTACATTTTGCGTAATTGCTCACTGTGTATAAACGTGATTTCACTAGGTAAGAATGGGGCTATACCAAAGCTTTCACTTACAAACTGCTCTGTTTGCTTAATGCCAGTATAAATAGCTTTAACAGTGTCTTGTAATGTAGAGAGCGTACGTTCAGTACGTTGGCAAATTACCTTTTCCCAATCCCATTGATCAACATAAACAGAATGTATTGGGCTTAATGAGTCTTCATCTGGGCGCAACGCTTTCATTTGTGTATAAATACCTTCACCTACAGAAAAGCCGTAAGTCGCTAGCGTTTTACGTTTCCATTTAGCAAGCGAATGAACAACTTCATAGCTGCTATCGGTAATTGCTTTTACGTTAACAGCAACTGCATTCTCGTGGCCGCTCAGGTTATCTTGTGTGCCATCACCTACTTTGGCCAAAATAGGAGCCTGAACTTCAACTAACCCTAGTTGCTGCTCTAATTGCTGTGAAAAAAACTGCTTAACTTTACTTATTTGCTGCTGTTGCTGCACATAGTGTGAACTCATAATAATTGGCCTCATTCCCAGTTATTGTTACTTGCTTATTAATGAGAAAACACCCTGTAGGCGTCTTCAATGAGGTTACTGTAACGATTTAAACTTTTAATTCAATAACCCATAATAAAAATAGCTTTAATATGCAAAATCGATTAATTTACACGGTATAAAAATGTAGATTCACTAATTTAAGTAAGCAAAAATAATGGAAAATTATCAAATCGATAATCTCGATAAACAGATACTTCACGCTCTAATGGCCAATGCCCGTACAGCCTACGCAGAATTAGCTAAACGGTTTGCTGTAAGTGCCGGCACAATTCACGTACGCGTAGAAAAAATGAAACAAGCGGGCATCATTACCGGCACCCAATTAAGCATTAGTACAAAGCAACTAGGTTACGATGTATGTTGCTTTATTGGTATTAACTTAAACAACGCTCGCGACTACCCAGAAACACTGATTAAACTAGAAGCATTAGAAGAGGTAGTTGAAGCTTATTACACCACGGGTAACTACAGCATTTTTATAAAGGTAATGGCCAAGTCTATCGACCATCTGCAAGACGTGCTCATTAATAAAATACAAGCTATAGAAGCGATTCAATCAACCGAGACCCTAATCTCTTTGCAAAATCCAATTAGCCGCACAGTAATGCCTTAATAGATAAAATTACGTATAATTATCAAAAAAGAGGATCACCATGCAGCAAAATCGCTACCAACGAATAAAAGACGTGCTCTCACGTCGCCAAACAGACTTAACGGTCTGCCTAGAAGACGTACATAAACATCATAATCTCTCAGCTATTGTAAGAAGTGCTGATGCAGTAGGTTGCCATCATGTGCATGCTGTATGGCCAGAAAACCAAAAATGGCTGACCAATAATACTTCTGGCGGTAGTAAAAACTGGCTAGAAACACACCTGCATAAAAATATTGATGATGCTGCTGCGATGATGCGAAAGCACAACCCAGATGTACAAATACTAGCAACACACTTGAGCGAAGATGCTGTAGATTTTAGAGAAATCGATTACACAAAACCCACAGCTATAATCGTTGGCCAAGAAAAAACGGGAATTTCTGAGCGCGCGCTAAAACACGCCGATCAAAACATTATTATTCCTATGCAAGGCATGGTGCAGTCACTTAATGTATCAGTAGCTGCTGCGCTTATTTTATTTGAAGCACAGCAACAACGAGAAAAAGCAGGGCTATATAAGCGCGATATGCTAAGTGAAGAGATTAAACACCCTATGTATTTTGAAGGGTATCACCCAGTTATTGCTAAACAATGTAGATTAAAAAACCTACCTTACCCACCACTCGATGAAGAAGGTGAAATAGTCGCTAACGAGCAGTTTTGGCAAGCTTTAAAACATGCTTGATGCTTAGCAAACCTGTGAGTACACTTAACTCATTCACAAATAAACAGATTTGAGCCTACATTGTCTAAACCTAGCTTAAGCCAATACCCTATTACAGAACTTAAAGGGGTAGGACCAAAAATGGCCGAACGCCTACAAAAGCTAGGTATAGCTACCGTGCAAGATATGCTCTTTCATTTGCCTTTACGCTATGAAGATCGTACCCGTATTTATGCTATTAACGATGTTACTTTACACAGCCACTGCACTGTTGAGGCAACAATAGAAACAAGCCAAGTGACCTTTGGTAAACGGCGTATGTTAGTGGTGCAAATAAACGATGGTACAGGTAGGCTTACTTTACGGTTTTTTAATTTTACAGCAGCGCAAAAAAACGCATTTAGCAGTGGCAAAATAATCCGTTGCTTTGGTGAAGTAAGACGCGGGCGCGTTGGTTTTGAAATGAGCCACCCAGAATACAGCATTAGCGATACCCCAAACGAGCAACCAACCGCTGCAACACTAACCCCCGTGTATTCAACCACCGAAGGCTTAAAACAATTATCAATTAGAGCCTTAAGTGAACAAGCCATCGATTTATTACATAAGTATTCTGTTGAAGAGCTTATCCCTGAAAAATGGCAACCCTCACATATGCAATTAAGTGACGCTTTATTACTACTTCATCGCCCTGCGAATGATGTTGATATTATCTCGCTTGAACAAGGCATGCACCCGGCACAACAACGCTTAGTATTTGAAGAGCTACTTGCCCAAAACTTAAGCTTATTAAAAGTACGCGAGCAAGGGCAGCAAGTAAGTGCAGTTTCCCTAAGCCCTACAAATACATTAGAGAGCCAATTTTTAGCGCAACTCCCTTTTGCACCGACTAATGCACAAAATAGAGTTGTAGCCGAAATAAAAGGGGATTTACAGCATGCCTACCCCATGATGCGATTAGTACAAGGTGATGTAGGCTCAGGTAAAACACTGGTTGCAGCATTAAGTGCATTAACAGCAATAGCACAAGGTTTTCAAGTTGCCCTAATGGCACCTACAGAAATCCTTTCTGAACAACACGGAATAAATTTCAAGCAATGGTTTGAAAGTCTTGGGATTAACGTTGCCTGGCTAGGCGGTAAAACTAAAGGAAAAGAGCGTACTAATACACTTGAAAAAATCGCCTCAGGGGAAGCGCAAATGATAGTAGGAACGCACGCGCTATTTCAAGACGAGGTAAAATTTAATAACTTAGTATTGATTATCATCGATGAGCAACATCGCTTTGGTGTTCATCAACGCCTCTCACTGCGTGAGAAAGGCAAATTTGGTAATTGTTATCCTCATCAGTTAGTCATGACCGCAACCCCCATTCCGCGTACATTGGCTATGACGGCCTATGCCGATTTAGAAACCTCAGTAATAGATGAGTTACCACCTGGGCGCACACCTATAACCACTGTTGCCATTCCTGATACACGCCGAGACGATATAATAAACCGTGTTAAGCTTGCCTGTAATGAACAAGGCAGACAGGTTTATTGGGTATGTACCCTTATTGACGAATCAGAAGCCCTACAATGCCAAGCAGCTGAAGACAGCGCATTACAATTAAAAGAGGCGTTGCCAGAGCTTAATGTCGGGCTCGTCCATGGCCGTATGAAAGCCGCTGAAAAACAAGCGATCATGAGCGACTTTAAAGCAGGCAATATTCACGTGCTTGTTGCAACAACTGTAATAGAAGTAGGTGTAGACGTACCTAATGCCAGTTTAATTATCATAGAAAATCCTGAGCGCTTAGGATTAGCACAATTACATCAATTACGCGGGCGCGTAGGACGAGGAGCCACCGCTTCGCATTGCGTACTGTTATATCACGCCCCTCTTTCTCACACCGCTCAAAAACGTTTAGGTGTATTAAGAGACAGTAACGATGGCTTTGTCATCGCAGAGCGAGATTTAGAAATACGTGGGCCAGGTGAAGTGCTCGGCACTAAACAAACTGGCTTAGCAGAATTTAAAATAGCGGATCTTACTCGAGATAAACACACGCTAAATCAAGTCAGGCCCATTGCTCAACAAATGCTAAAGCAAAACCCCGACCTTATAGACCCCTTAATTCATCGCTGGCTAGGTAATAAATCTAACTTCGCACAAGCATAATTACGCTAAAGTACTCGTAAAGCTCACTGCTGAAACGCTATATTTACCATACAAAGATGTGCGGCGAGCCTTATCCGCGGGTTTCGTGATACTCAACCCACGCTACGGTGGGGGTGGATACTTTGTGAGCAATATCTGGTAATCCCACTCATGAAATAAGAATACTATAAATCGATGTTTTTTAGCGTCGGGTGTCGCTCCGCTCACTCGACGAAGTAGATGAGTGTGCATTAATTGTCCGCATTTAACTTTTCTGCGGACGTAAAAAAGCCCGGCTCTTGCGAGTCGGGCTTTCTTGTATTTGGAGCCTGGCAATGTCGTAGTGCCCACAGCGGTAGAGAGTCACATAGCAAATGCTACATTATCATTGTGTCGGGTCGGCCTTTCGTAGGGCTCGCCCTCGAGCTGTTTCGTTTTTCTACTGAGTTCGGCTATTTATTAAATCCCAGGCAGCAAAAAACCCGTTACATCGCTGCAACGGGTTTCTCTTATTTGGAGCCTGGCAATGTCCTACTTTCACATAGCAAATGCTACACTATCATCGGCGCTGTTTCGTTTCACTACTGAGTTCGGCATGGGGTCAGGTGGGTCCAAAACGCTATGGTTACCAAGCAAATTAGGTGCAAAGGAGTAATGATAAGCACGTAGTGCTACTATTTCCTTTGCGCAAGGTGCCTCAATGTTAACGCTACGCGCTAAGAGTCACCTCATAAATCTGGAAAACTCTGATAATATTTTTTAAGTCTAAGTATTTATCTACTTTAGCTATTAACTTCTGTCGCTTGTTTCTGTCACAAAACGCGTTTGGCGTTGTATGGTTAAGCCTCACGGGTAATTAGTACAAGTTAGCTTAATGGCTCACACCACTTCCACATCTTGCCTATCAACGTTGTAGTCTTCAACGGCCCTTCAGAGACTTTAAAAGTCTAGTGAGAAATCATCTCGAGGCCTGCTTCGCGCTTAGATGCTTTCAGCGCTTATCAGTTCCGAACGTAGCTACCGGGCAATGCCATTGGCATGACAACCCGAACACCAGCGGTTCGTTCACTCCGGTCCTCTCGTACTAGGAGCAACTCCTCTCAATTCTCAAACGCCCACGGCAGATAGGGACCGAACTGTCTCACGACGTTCTAAACCCAGCTCGCGTACCACTTTAAATGGCGAACAGCCATACCCTTGGGACCGACTTCAGCCCCAGGATGTGATGAGCCGACATCGAGGTGCCAAACACCGCCGTCGATATGAACTCTTGGGCGGTATCAGCCTGTTATCCCCGGAGTACCTTTTATCCGTTGAGCGATGGCCCTTCCATTCAGAACCACCGGATCACTATGACCTACTTTCGTACCTGCTCGACGTGTCTGTCTCGCAGTTAAGCTGGCTTCTACCATTACACTAACCGTACGATGTCCGACCGTACTTAGCCAACCTTCGTGCTCCTCCGTTACTCTTTGGGAGGAGACCGCCCCAGTCAAACTACCCACCAGGCACTGTCCGTAACCCCGATTCAGGGGCCAACGTTAGAACATCAAAACTACAAGGGTGGTATTTCAAGGACGACTCCACAACAACTAGCGTCGCTGCTTCAAAGTCTCCCACCTATCCTACACATGTAGGTTCAATGTTCAGTGCCAAGCTGTAGTAAAGGTTCACGGGGTCTTTCCGTCTAGCCGCGGGTACACAGCATCTTCACTGCGATTTCAATTTCACTGAGTCTCGGGTGGAGACAGCGTGGCCATGGTTACACCATTCGTGCAGGTCGGAACTTACCCGACAAGGAATTTCGCTACCTTAGGACCGTTATAGTTACGGCCGCCGTTTACCGGGGCTTCGATCAAGAGCTTCGTCCGAAAACTAACCCCATCAATTAACCTTCCGGCACCGGGCAGGTGTCACACCGTATACGTCATCTTGCGATTTTGCACAGTGCTGTGTTTTTAATAAACAGTCCCAGCCACCTGGTCACTGCGGCTCCCGTCCGCTTAGAGAGCAAGTCTCATCACAGATAGGAGCGTACCTTCTCCCGAAGTTACGGTACGATTTTGCCTAGTTCCTTCACCCGAGTTCTCTCAAGCGCCTTAGTATTCTCTACCTGACCACCTGTGTCGGTTTGGGGTACGATTCGGTATAATCTGAAGCTTAGAGGCTTTTCCTGGAAGTATGGCATCAGCAACTTCACACCCTTGGGTGCTCGTCTCGTGTCTCAGCCTAACAGCAACCCGGATTTACCTAAGTCGCTAGCCTACTCACTTTCACATGGACAACCATCGCCATGCTTGCTTAGCCTTCTCCGTCCCCCCATCGCAATTATACCAAGTACGGAAATATTAATCCGTTTCCCATCGACTACGCCTTTCGGCCTCGCCTTAGGGGTCGACTTACCCTACCCTGATTAACATGGGATAGGAACCCTTGGTCTTCCGGCGTGCGGGTTTTTCACCCGCATTATCGTTACTCATGTCAGCATTCGCACTTCTGATACGTCCAGCATACCTCCCGGTACACCTTCAACCGCTTACAGAACGCTCCCCTACCACTCATCTTAAGATGAATCCGCAGCTTCGGTGCATAGTTTAGCCCCGTTACATCTTCCGCGCAGACCGACTCGACCAGTGAGCTATTACGCTTTCTTTAAAGGATGGCTGCTTCTAAGCCAACCTCCTGGCTGTCTGGGCCTTTCCACATCGTTTCCCACTTAACTATGACTTTGGGACCTTAGCTGGCGGTCTGGGTTGTTTCCCTCTTCACGACGGACGTTAGCACCCGCCGTGTGTCTCCCGGATATTACTTTACGGTATTCGGAGTTTGCAAAGGGTTGGTAAGTCGGGATGACCCCCTAGCCTTAACAGTGCTCTACCCCCGTAAGTATTCGTCCGAGGCTCTACCTAAATAGATTTCGGGGAGAACCAGCTATCTCCCGGTTTGATTAGCCTTTCACTCCTAGCCACAGGTCATCCCCTAACTTTTCAACGTTAGTGGGTTCGGTCCTCCAGTTGATGTTACTCAACCTTCAACCTGCCCATGGCTAGATCACCGGGTTTCGGGTCTATACCTTGCAACTATTCGCCCAGTTAAGACTCGGTTTCCCTACGGCTACCCTAATCGGTTAACCTCGCTACAAAATATAAGTCGCTGACCCATTATACAAAAGGTACGCAGTCACCTAACAAGTAGGCTCCTACTGCTTGTACGTACACGGTTTCAGGTTCTATTTCACTCCCCTCACAGGGGTTCTTTTCGCCTTTCCCTCACGGTACTGGTTCACTATCGGTCAGTTGGGAGTATTTAGCCTTAGATGATGGTCCACCTATATTCAGTCAAAGTTTCACGTGCTCCGACCTACTCGATTTCACTTAAAATGCGTTTTCATGTACGGGACTATCACCCTGTATCGTGGCACTTTCCAGAGCCTTCCATTAACACATAATAAGCTTAAGGGCTGTTCCGATTTCGCTCGCCGCTACTATCGGAATCTCGGTTGATTTCTTTTCCTACGGGTACTTAGATGTTTCAGTTCTCCGCGTTCGCCTCGTTAACCTATGTATTCAGTTAACGATACCTGCAAGCAGGTGGGTTTCCCCATTCGGAAATCCTAGTCTCAAGCGCTTTTTACTAGCTTGACTAGGCTTATCGCAAGTTAATACGTCCTTCATCGCCTCCAACTGCCAAGGCATCCACCGTGTACGCTTAGTCACTTAACCATACAACCCAAACGGGTCTTTGTTATGTGACAGTTTAACTTCGCCAGAAGTTAATATTGAATACTAAAGTAGATACCAATTAATCATAAATGATTAAATTGGCACTGAATGATACTGCTATCATTCTTTTTTACTTTTGAAAACTCTTGATAAATACAAAGTATCTATCAGAATTTTATTATCAGCTTTTCCAAATTTTTAAAGAGCAGAGAATCAAAAACTTCTCAAAATTAAACACACTCTATTCTCAGGTGATGTTGCTACCCGATAAAGAATATTTATTTTTAAGAAGTAAAGTGGTGGAGCTAAGCAGGATCGAACTGCTGACCTCCTGCGTGCAAGGCAGGCGCTCTCCCAGCTGAGCTATAGCCCCACATATGCTGGTCTTATTGTTTGTTATCCGACTTCATTTTAATCTCAGTGATAAGATTAATAAGAAGTGGTGGGTCTGGGTGGATTTGAACCACCGACCTCACCCTTATCAGGGGTGCGCTCTAACCAACTGAGCTACAGACCCAAACAATAAGTGTTGTTCTCTTTACAATTAACAATCATCTGTGTGGACACTACGAACAAATAAGTTCTAAATCGTATAAGGAGGTGATCCAGCCCCAGGTTCCCCTAGGGCTACCTTGTTACGACTTCACCCCAGTCATGAATCACTCCGTGGTAAACGTCCTCCCGAGGGTTAGACTATCTACTTCTGGAGCAACCCACTCCCATGGTGTGACGGGCGGTGTGTACAAGGCCCGGGAACGTATTCACCGCGTCATTCTGATACGCGATTACTAGCGATTCCGACTTCATGGAGTCGAGTTGCAGACTCCAATCCGGACTACGACGCACTTTAAGTGATTCGCTTACTCTCGCGAGTTCGCAGCACTCTGTATGCGCCATTGTAGCACGTGTGTAGCCCTACACGTAAGGGCCATGATGACTTGACGTCGTCCCCACCTTCCTCCGGTTTATCACCGGCAGTCTCCTTAGAGTTCTCAGCATTACCTGCTAGCAACTAAGGATAGGGGTTGCGCTCGTTGCGGGACTTAACCCAACATCTCACAACACGAGCTGACGACAGCCATGCAGCACCTGTATCAGAGTTCCCGAAGGCACCAATCTATCTCTAGAAAGTTCTCTGTATGTCAAGTGTAGGTAAGGTTCTTCGCGTTGCATCGAATTAAACCACATGCTCCACCGCTTGTGCGGGCCCCCGTCAATTCATTTGAGTTTTAACCTTGCGGCCGTACTCCCCAGGCGGTCTACTTAATGCGTTAGCTTTGAAAAACAGAGCCGAGGCTCCGAGCTTCTAGTAGACATCGTTTACGGCGTGGACTACCAGGGTATCTAATCCTGTTTGCTCCCCACGCTTTCGTACATGAGCGTCAGTGTTGACCCAGGTGGCTGCCTTCGCCATCGGTATTCCTTCAGATCTCTACGCATTTCACCGCTACACCTGAAATTCTACCACCCTCTATCACACTCTAGTTTGCCAGTTCGAAATGCAGTTCCCAGGTTGAGCCCGGGGCTTTCACATCTCGCTTAACAAACCGCCTGCGTACGCTTTACGCCCAGTAATTCCGATTAACGCTCGCACCCTCCGTATTACCGCGGCTGCTGGCACGGAGTTAGCCGGTGCTTCTTCTGTCAGTAACGTCACAGCTAGCAGGTATTAACTACTAACCTTTCCTCCTGACTGAAAGTGCTTTACAACCCGAAGGCCTTCTTCACACACGCGGCATGGCTGCATCAGGCTTGCGCCCATTGTGCAATATTCCCCACTGCTGCCTCCCGTAGGAGTCTGGGCCGTGTCTCAGTCCCAGTGTGGCTGATCATCCTCTCAAACCAGCTAGGGATCGTTGCCTTGGTGAGCCATTACCTCACCAACTAGCTAATCCCACTTGGGCCAATCTAAAGGCGAGAGCCGAAGCCCCCTTTGGTCCGTAGACATTATGCGGTATTAGCAGTCGTTTCCAACTGTTGTCCCCCACCTCAAGGCATGTTCCCAAGCATTACTCACCCGTCCGCCGCTCGTCAGCAAAGTAGCAAGCTACTTTCTGTTACCGCTCGACTTGCATGTGTTAGGCCTGCCGCCAGCGTTCAATCTGAGCCATGATCAAACTCTTCAATTAAAAAGTTTTGTGTCTTTCGACAGCTCAATGAATTCTGAATTTATTTAATATCTTTTGATATTGAATTGACTGTGCTGAATAACTACCTAAGTAATTATTCTGTTGGTCACTCAGTTTCAATTGAGACTCTAAATTTGTTTGCCTCACTACCTAAGTAGCTTGGCTGTTAGAACTCAATCTGTACGAGTGCCCACACAGATGATTGCTTTATATTGTTAAAGAACGTTGCGACGTTGTCGCTAGGGATGCGTATAATACATCCTTTATTTTTCGAGTCAACACTTAATTTTAAACTTTCTTTTTAGAAGATTTAAAACCGAAGTTTTACTTAACTCTGTGAGCAGCTCTGCCTCGCTATGCGTTGGCGTTCCCCGTCTCAGTGGGGTCGCATTATAGGGAGATCCGAAAACAGATCAACCCTTTTTTTAGATCTTTTTACTGTTCGAACAAAAATAGAGCAAAACAGCATAAAACTAGCTAAATCACTGGCTAAGATGATGCTTTTTTATACTGATTTTTATTATTTAATATAAATTTCATTGCTATGTTCGTTTAAGACGTTAAGATAGCAAGTTCACAATGTTAAATTAATGTTTATTTCCTGTTTATTGGTAGATCTAAAATGAAATTACCCGATCAAAAATCTTTTATCTTCTCTGTTATTCTTGCTGTAGTTGGTTTTGTTATTGTTGAGTTTGCTTTAGGCAGCTTAGCTTTAAGCCCAGCATTGCTATTTGGTGCTGGTTTATTAATTGGTGGGATTGCTATTGCTGCAATATCATCGGAAGGTGGTGAAGAAGCTGAAGTTAAAACAAAAACACTTTATGTTGGTAATCTTCCTTATCGTGCAAATGAAGGTGTTGTTCGCGCTTTGTTTGAAGAACAAGGTAAAGTTTTCAACGTGCGCCTATTAAAGGATAAAAATACTGGCAAACGTCGTGGCTTTGGTTTTGTTGAAATGGCACAGGCAGATGCAGACAATGCAATTGCTAAGTTAAACGATAGTGAGTTCCAACAGCGTACTTTAAAAGTACGTGAGGCAAAACAAAAACAAGAAGATGATTCTAGCTCTTTACGTACTGAGACGGATCAATCAGTGTAACGTGCTTTATAGCTAGCTTATTACTCAAAACATCAGCCGTTGCATAATATTGCAGCGGCTTTTTTTTGTCTGTAAATTTATTTCCAAAGTTATGCTGCTCTAGTAGGTAGTTTACTCTGCTAGCAATGGCCGCGCCTGAATCGAGTAATTGCACTGCGTTATTAAAGTACGCTTGTATAGCATCGCTAAGAATTGGGAAATGTGTGCAACCTAGTACAAGTACATCTATATCTGAGTTAATGCGCAAACGCGTAAGCTCTTTATGCAGTTTGAGTGTATCTAGCTGCTGAGTGAAAAATAACTGCTCTGCCAATGCCACCAGCTCAACACTGCTATATAAACTCACTGTTACGTTGCTGGCATGCTCTTTTATTAATGTATGAGTATAGGGGCTTGCAACTGTGGCGGGGGTTGCCAATAAGCCGATGTGCTTTGTGCTAGTTACTTCAGCAGCAGGCTTTATTGCTGGCACTACGCCTACAATAGGTATTGATGTAATTTTGCGTACTTCACTTAAGGCTGATGTAGAGGCTGTATTGCAGGCTATAACAATAAGGTCGACATTAAGCGCGTTTTGCTCAATAAAATAAATGAGTGAGCATAAACGCCCTATAATAGTTTGCTGGGTTTGCGCGCCATAAGGGAGTAACGCATTATCCATAAAGTAGCTGTACTGTGCATCTGGAATACGCTTTTGAATATGCTCAAGCACGGTGGTGCCACCTATACCTGAATCAAATACCATTATGTGGGCTGACAAACTTTGGTTCCTACTGTTTATTAAGAACGGCAGTTTGCCATGAGGTATTTATAAAAGAAAGTAGTTTAGCTTTGCTCAGACTTTAGCCCGTCGAGTGCATCGCCCGCTGAATTTAATTGGTTTAGGTTTTCAAACATTGCCTGTGTGTAATCAACTAGCTGATCGACCGCTGCTTGATCTTGGTTTAGCCACTCTATAATACCGGCAAGCTGATCTTGTAGGCCTAGTTGCGATGCTTTATCAAATGCATTTTTTAGATCGTCATTAAAAGGTGCGATCGCATCGGCTACCTCTTTTGTTGGGTTTGGCTGATATTGCTCATAACTTTTAACGGTAGCGACTGTTTTTGTTTGACGAAGGTCCATTGAAAATGCAACAAGTTGCTCACTGCCTAAGCTCAGTTCTTGTGCTTTTTCAAATGCTTCATCCAAATCACCGCTAAAGAATGTTTTACTTACACCTTGTAGCTCTTCCATCATGGCGTTAATGGCATCTTGCTCTTGCTCGTTTAAATCACCATTAACTGACATTGAAAAAGACAGCTCTCGAGATTGCGACGACGAGCTGGCAAACGATTCGCTGTTATTGCTTTGTTGATACCCGCTCGCTGTTTGAGACTCATATGCATCAGCAAAGCTAATACTGACCTCATCACCTTCGGCCGTTGTAAACTTATACTCGGCATTGCTGCTCATGCTTACATATTGTGCTTGGCTTACGCTAACACTGGCCGCTTGTGGGTTAAATAGGGTTTGCTCAAACTCATCAAGCCCCTCAAAAATGCCTTCTTTTGACTTGTCGATGCCCTCTTGCATTTCTTCGTTAAATACACCGGTGCCTTTTAGTTCATCAACCGCTTCGTCTATACCGGTTTGAACACCTGAGCGCGCATCATCTAACATATTTTTTAATTTATCGTCATCGGCACCATTGGCTTTGGCTTTATTAACTGCGCCAGATACAAAGTCGAGTACATTTTTTACTATTTCATCAAAATCGAATAAAGGTTTATCGGCTTGTTTTTGCTCAACAGGTAAACCTAGCTGCTCTGCCATTTTGTCGCCAAGCACTTTTGCAGCAAGTTCTCTGCCTCGCTGTAATGAACTTTCTTGCGGAGATTGGATTGTTGGCTGCTGTAGCGCCTCTTTATTATTGAATTTGTTTACGTTGTTGTTTGGCGTATAGCCATAATTACCGATTTTCATGATCCACCTCCGTTACGTACTTAGCTTATTATCGGCTAATAGTGACAAAACTAAAGTGCATGTTTAAAAAAACAGCAACTTTATTATCAGCAAAACTAGACAAATACTGCTCGCTCCCTACAATAGCGCCGATAAATAGATCTCATAAATAAGGTAGTAGCATTAATGGCAGTGATTAAAATAGATACCACACAGTACGATACGCAGCTAAATGAAAAAGAGCAGCGTATTACGTCGCAATTTAAGCGATTTGGTGTGCAAGCGTTAGAGGTGTTTAGCTCAGAGCCAATTAACTACCGCCAACGTGCTGAATTTAGAGTATGGCACGATGGGGACGATCTATTTCATATTATGTTTGATCAGGCCACGAAAGAAAAAATTCGCGTCGACACCTTTGACCCTGCCGCGCCATTAGTTGGTGAGGTTATGCAGGTGATGATTGATAATTTAAAGTCGTGTGAAGTATTACGCCGTAAGCTGTTTCAAATCGATTATTTATCGTCATTAAGTGGCGAGATTTTAGTAAGCTTGCTTTATCACAAACCACTCGATGAGCAGTGGCTAACTGAAATAAAAGCCCTGAAAGAAAAACTGAGCAGCAAATACAACATTGACTTTATCGGTCGTGCGCGCAAACAAAAAGAAGTACTAGGCAATGATTTTGTTACTGAGCGTTTAACCATAAACGGCCAGGAGCTTATTTATCAACAAGTAGAAAATAGCTTTACGCAACCTAATGCTAAAGTGAATATAAAAATGCTGGAGTGGGCACAAGACTTATGTAAACCACTGAGTAATGATCTGCTGGAACTTTACTGTGGTAATGGTAATTTCTCTATTGCATTGGCGGGTTCGTTTAATCGCGTATTGGCTACTGAAATATCTAAGTCTTCTGTGCATTCAGCGCAATACAACATTGCTAAAAATAAGGTAGATAACTTAGATATAATTCGTATGTCGAGTGAAGAGTTTACCCAGGCAATGAATGGCGAACGTACCTTTTCGCGTTTAGAGGGGATAGATTTAAAAAGTTACGATTGCCAAACTATTTTAGTCGACCCTCCACGCGCAGGTATGGATACCCTTACCTGTGACTTAGTAGCCAACTACGAGAACATTATTTATATATCGTGCAACCCAGAAACGCTTGAGCGCGATTTAGATCATTTAACCCGTACTCATAATGTTAAGCGCTTTGCGATATTTGATCAGTTCCCTTATACGCATCACATAGAATCGGGTGTTTTCTTACAAAGAAAATAGTGAGTTAATATTATAATGCCAGCACCTTTATAAGTGCTGGTATTTGATTTTCACTAAACACTTCAATTTGATGCTCCATCAGCAACTTAGCAGTCATACCCATGCCCTGTACTTTTACCCCACTATGGCTACCATCGTAAATTGTATTTCTACCACACGAAGGGCTCGACTCTTTAAGTAAAGCAAAACGAATTGCATGCTCATTACATAAGTCTAGGGCTTTAGCTGCACCTGATTTAAATTCTTTAGTTACATCCTCATAAGTGCTCGTTACTACTCTGCCTTGTTTTATCTCTGCTGATGCTCTAGGTGTTGGCAATCCACCAGCCACCTCAGGACAAAACATAACTAACCTATTTTCTTTACGCCATACATTAATTTGCGGGTGTAATAATGCTTGGCTTTTACCATCGTATCGAACAGGTAAGCCAAATAAACAACTCGATATTAATATTTTTTCCATTACTACATCCCTATAAACAAAAAAGCTCCTTACGGAGCTTTTTTGTTTTAGCAAACCTTACTTGTTCGCTAAATAATTAATTAATTTACTAATATCTTCTGGCGCGGTAATACCAGACTCACGGCCTAGGTTTAATTTGTATTTACCATTTACGATAAAGGTTGGTACGCCACGTAGCGCGCCTTTTTCTTTAAAGTAATTTTGGTCACGCTTCATTTTAGAGCTTAATGTACGTACCGAGAAACTTTTGTATAGTTTATCAAACTTATCGCCATCAACACCCTGCGCTACAAATACATCTTTTACATCTGCAAGCTCGTTAAATTTAGCGCGCTTAGTGTGAATGTGATTAAAAATAGCCGCAACAATTTTATCTTTTTGTGGAAGTACTTCCGCAGTGGCCAGCGCTTGGCTCATCATTTGTTGGTTTTCTGGATCGCGAACACCGACAAAATCAACATGGCTCTTTTTAAATTTAACGTCTTTGTCTAGCTTTGGCTTAAACTCACCAATTAACGCTTCCATGTTATTACAAGCAGGGCAATAAAATGAGAAAAACTCTTTTACTTCTGGCTTTTTAGTCGCGCGCTCAGCAACTACATCGTAATGTACGCCTTCTTCATAAGTGGCGGCTACACTGCTCGCAGCCATAGGCAATAGTAATGCAAGTAAACCTGCTTTAACTAATTTGATCATTGTTATTGTTCTCCGAGATTAAAGTGTTAGTAAAAAAGCAACTAACTCATTCAGTTCTTGCTGGTTATTAATGGTGTTAATGTTTATTTTATATTTATCGTTTACAATAAAGGTAGGCACACCAGTTAGCGCACCTAGTTTTGAATATTTGTTTTGTTTATCTTGCATTGCACGCTCAGCTGAAATAATTGGCATGCTGGCAATGTCTTGATCAAACGTTGCACTATCGATACCGTTAACTTCAAGCAGCTTTTTAACGTCTTTCATTTGCGTTAAAGGTGCGCGCTGTACATGAATACTTTTAAAAATTTGGTCGCTGATACTTTGTGCTTGACCGTGCTTTTTACCGATTAAGTAGGCGTAGCTTAAGTTGCTTTGTGCCTGTGGTGATACACCGCCTAAAAAGTTAACGTGATTTTTTATAAATTCAGTGCCCTCAGGTAGGCTTTTTTCAATTGCCTTTGCAACAGGCTCAAATTTAAAACAATGCGGACAGTAAAACGAGAAAAATTCGGTTACTTGCGGCTCTGCGCTTTTTTCTACATCAATAACAGTATACTGGTTATCGGCTTCAAACTGTGCAGCAAGGGCTGCAAATGGTAAACATAAAAGTAGTAGGCTCAGTTTCAATTTTTTAAGCATTGGTATCTCGTGTACTTTTTAAATAAAATTTTATGGCAATAACTTCAGCGGAGCTTCTTGCAGTGCTGCAAACTGCTCTTTAAGCGCTAAAATTTGTTGCTCCCAGTATTTGTCTTCAGCAAACCATGAAAAGTTCCGTACGAACGCAGGATCACTCCATCGTTTAGCTACCCAACCCATATAGTGAATAATACGCATTGCACGAAGCGGTTCAATTAATTTGAGTTGAGTGTGGTCAAAATCACAAAACTCTTCATACGCATTTACAAGGGTGTCTAACTGTAACAGCTGTGTTTGACGATCGCCACTGAGCATCATCCATAAATCTTGAATGGCCGGCCCCTGACGAGCGTCATCTAAATCAACAAACATAAGTGCTTCGCCTGCCCACAAAATGTTACCTGCGTGGCAATCACCATGTAAGCGGATCCCTTGCACATTTTTATACTGTGCTTGCGCTTGTTCAATAACCAAGTCCAATATGGTGTAAAAAGCCGTGCTGATCCCCATAGGTACCAAATTACTTTTTTGCAGATGAACTTTAGCTGTATGCAAATATTCTTCGCAGCTAAAGGTAGGTCTGTGCTCAAATGCTTTGCTTTTAGCCACCTGATGCATACGGCCAATTAAACGACCCATTACATCAAGCTGATCCAGGTTATCAACTTCAAATTGTCGCCCGCCTACACTTGGAAATAACACAAATACATAACCTTGGTGCTCAAATAAGCTTTCTCCGCTGTGCTTAATAGGTGCAACAACGGGTACTTCGGCCTCGGCTAATTCAAATGCAAAGTCGTGCTCTTCTTGTATTTGCGCTTTGCTCCAGCGCTCTGGTCGGTAAAACTTAACAACGTAGCGCAGGCCATCTTCCGCCTTAAATTGGTAGACTCTGTTTTCGTAGCTGTTAAGTGCTAATAAACCTGACTCTGCATATATACCAACGCTTTCTATCGCATCGAGAATTAAGTCGGGCGTTAAATCTTCAAAACTAAATTTACTCATGGGCTTCTTAATGTAAAAAGCGGGTTACCCCGCTTTTGTTAGTGTGTTTATCGCGCTTTAAAAAAGTTACTCGGTTGCGATATGCTTTCATCGGGGTCATTAACCGGTGAAAGTACAAAGTTAAACTCCGTCATTGGCGCTTTTAAATCATACGGGTCCATCACAAGTGACAGTGGCACATTATGCGATTGCCCTGCTTGCACTGTAAATGTTTGCTTGCCAATGTACTTAAAGTTTTCAAGGCCTTGAACATCAATATTAAAGGTTTGCTCGTACTGCGCCTTGTTGATTACTTTTAATGTATAGGTGTTTTCTACCAAGCCATTAAAGTCAACTCGATACAGTTGGTTACGGTCTCGTATTATGTCAAAGTCCATAGGCTTTCTAAATGCAATGTTAGCCACCAGCGCACTGGTAAGCACCACCAGTATGACCGTGTAACCTATGATTTTAGCTCGCAGTGGGTTGGTTTTATTTTCAGGTGTTTCGAGATTACGCTCAGTAGTATAAGAAATAAGACCCCGCGGGTAATCCATTTTATCCATTACACCATCGCAGGCATCAATACATGCGCCACAGTTTATACACTCGGCTTGCAAACCATTACGAATATCTATCCCTGTAGGGCACACCTGTACACACAAGTTACAGTCTATGCAATCGCCCATATCTAAATCTTCGTGGGCAATTTTACGCGAACGTGGGCCCCGGCTTTCGCCGCGTTTTTCATCGTACGTTACGGTGTAAGTGTCTTTATCAAACATAGCTGATTGAAAACGTGAATAGGGGCAAATGTGTAAACACATAATTTCACGCATCCACCCTGCATTAGCGTAAGTACACGCTGCAAAGAAAATAATACTTACCAGCGCGTAACCACCTACATTAAAGGTAACAAAGTCAGGGAGTAATTCACGGATAGGCGTAAAGTATCCGACAAACGAAATAGCCGTATATAAGGCAAATAAAACCCAACTGGTGTGCTTTGCTGTTTTTCGCCAAAACTTATCAAAGTCCATCGGGCGTTGATCTAGCTTTTTACGCTGATTCGCTGTGCCTTCAAACTTTTCTTCAAACCAAATAAATATAAAGGTCCATACAGTTTGCGGGCAGGTATAGCCACACCATACTCGGCCATAAAAGGTAGTAACCAAAAAGAGTGCAAACGCGGCCAACATAAATATAAAGGCTAATATAGTGAAATCTTGCGGCCACAGCGTTAGCCCAAAAATATTGTACTTTTGGCCAACTAAATCAAATAACACAGCTTGCTGGCCATTAAAATTTATCCAAGGCAAAAGCATAAAGGCAAGCATGCCTAAAAAGCCTATACGCTGTCTAAGTAACTGATGAAGCCCTTTTACTGCGCGAACATAAATTCGGTTACGTGGGTTAAACCTGTCGTCTTGACGGCTTAAATCCGGTTGTTGGATTTTAACCTCTGCAGGTATATTCTTTACTTTAATTTGCTTGTCCATCGAAGTTCCTCAACGCCGCTTGGAAATAAAAACGTAGCAATATGTGCGTATTCTATACTGTAACTGTAGTTCGTTAATGGTAAGTGTGATTAGTTTAAATAATCAGCTGTTTGAATACTTTCAGATATTTCAGAAATATCTAACTGCTGTTGGCTATTATAACAATACTGGCTAAAATTACAGGTATAGATTGCTAATAATTTATTCATCTCAGTTACTTGCTTTTAAAGTGCAGTTTATTACACTGCTTGCTAAATTTACCCCATTAAGATCAAGGTTTACGCATTCATGAAAAAGTTTATTATATTGGTCATTCTGATCCTTGCGTTTTTTACTATTGATCACCCATTAGTTAAAGAGCCCCGCGAAAAGCTATTAGGTGAAGGTGTGGGTTTTTTAAGTGATGCGAGCAAAATAAACCGTAGCCCAGCAGCCAATATGGCTAAAAACCGCATTAGCAGTGCGTTAAAGCTCTCTGAGTCTGAACACGAATATATTGAAAAAACCTTTACCACTGATGATTCAGTGCAGTTATTTCATTTACGTTATTGCCGCGAGCGCGACCTAAATTTATATTTTTACGAAGAGCGTTTAAATACAGTGTGTAAAATTGTATCGGATGCATTAGAACAAAAGAGAGCTAAGTAGTGGATTTTTCGCAGTTAAACAAAAAAGCGAGTGACTCTTTTCATAAACAGCGCACAATACTTAAAAAGCTATCGCAAGGAAAAACCTTGCATTGTGAGCAGTGCGGCGAGGTGTTAACACTCGATTTAGCCACCAGCGAGCCGGGTAAAGGCGTTGTTAAGTGTAAAAAAGGCTGCACTGATATTATTTTAGAACTTGGCGCTTAATTATTCTAAGCGCCGTTTAATATACCTAAAGGCTACTCTTCCCACCCTTCATCTGTAATCAGCCCACTGTTTATGGCTACCACCTCAATAAGCTCGGCAAAACCTAATGCAAAGTCGCCCATTGATTCGTACTGATACTGATATAAGGCTTCGAGTGTCATACTATTTTGCTGCGCAATTTGCACTCTTGTTTGCTCATCCACAGCAAAAAAGCTAAGCGTACTTAGCGCACTCTCTAGTGCTTCTTTGTACTGAGGCTCTAAAGCGGGAGCTGTTAATAGAGGTTGTGCGTACTCATGAGTAGCACGTAAAAAACCTTCACTCCACGCTTGGGTATAGTCTAGGTCAAAATTGGCGGGTAACTTGTAACCGGTTTCAAATACTTGCTCACTAATTTGATGGTACAACGCCATAAATAAAAACAGTATTTCTTCGTCTAAATCGTTAGCCGTATTAGGCACTATATGCGCTAACCACTGGTGAACTTCTAATGGGCTTGGCGAACAAATAACCCCAAATAGATAGCCTTGGCTTTGTGTTAATGACATAGCCTGAGGTTGAGTACTTAAAAATGCACTTAATTGCTGTGCGTGTTGTTCGTTAAACTGTGGTAATTGCATTAAATCTCTTTTATTACATTAAAAATTTAGTGGGTAGCGGCCCTGTGTATCGGGGCGGCCTAAAAACTTAACCGCGTCGTGTACATCTTTTGGTAAGCTGGCATCAGGTTTAACATAGCCTGCAACTTTAAAGTCAAAGTTAGCTTTAAGTGTTGCGTCGGCTTCAAGGCCTAACGTGTTATCTGGGTCGACCAAAATAGCTATATCGCCCGACTTACAGCTTAACATGCCACTCAGTGGCCCTATATTAAACCAGCCATTAAAGCCTTTAACATCTATATTTGGGCTAGCAATCTCGCCTTTTAATGACTCACAATAAGGTACACCTGAGGTGTACTCGTTAAGCTCTAAAATGACTCGGCCTTTAGCCGTAGCTGGTATAGGTAGTGCAATACGTTGCATGGCACGCTCTACGGTCGAGCGAATTAAACCATCGGTAACTTTAACCACATTGTTAAATAATCCGTAATTCACATCAGCATAGCCCGAAATATCGCTACGCTCACGCGGATTACCAAATTTTAAGTTAGCATTTAAATTACCCGTAAATAACTGCCAGCCAGCAATATCCCAGCGTACATTATTTAGCTGCTCGTCTTGATAGCGCACTTGCATCATTTGACCTTGCCATACACTTCCTACGGTTTGCCCTATTTCAAGCTGTTTTGGTAAGTACGGCTTAGCTAGGTCTAACGCAATGGCCGCTGGTAATTTCATTATGCAAAACACAATAAAACTAATAAAAAATACCACTGATAATATTATTATTTTTTTCATTAATTACTTCTCTAGTACTAAGCGGCTTACACGTACAAACCCTGATTTATCATCTTTGCTTAAATCAAGGTTCTCTACTGTTAAGCCATGCTGATTAACCAGTTCGTCTAACCATTCTATTAATTGATTAAACTCTACCGAATCAAGCGTTAAACGTAACGAGTTATCGTTAGGCTGCATTTTACTAATAGTAATACGGTAACGACTACGCGTTGAATTAACCACTTGGCTAATATTTTGATTGCTAATTGCCTGCGTGTTACCCGCCGCTTTTAACTTTACTATGCTTTCATCAACCCATACGAGCAGCTCTTGCTGAGTGACGTACGACTTTTTAGCTTTATCTATGGCGTTATTTAGAGGTCTAAAAATCCCCATTACTAAAACAAAAACAACAAATATACCACCAGCAACCATAATCAATTGCTGCTCTTGCTCTTTTAAAGAGCGCCAGTATTGCATTATTTGCTTTTTCATACTGCACCTCGCAGTTTAATTTCGCCTACGACAAAATCGCCATCGTTATTTAACGACCCTTGTTCAACCGTTAACCCTTGTTGCTCAAGTATACTTTTTACTTTACCAAACGTTTGAAAGTCTTTTGCGCGTGCGCGTATTCGCAGCTCATTACGGCGTTTATCGTAACGTAGGGTTTCTGGCGTAAATTCGCTTACTTGCGAAAAAACGCCAACCAATTGGCTGGTCAAATCTAAAAATCCAGCTTCACTTTCGCCATTAATGGTTTTAAGCGCGCCCCTGATTTGGCTTTTAATTAAGTTAGGACGTACTTTAGTTCCGGGGAATGCTTTTTGGTATCTATCCACTACCTGGGCTTTAGCAAGCTCAACACGCGAGTTAAGTTGATTTAGTTCAACAAGCTTTATAGCAATGGTAGCAAATAAAGCAACACCGGTAATAATGGCTGCGCCTTTCCAATAACCCCACCACAGTGCACTTTTCTTTTTAAGCTGGTGC
The DNA here is from genome assembly GCF_042466295.1 of Pseudoalteromonas sp. R86517. NCBI lineage: Bacteria > Pseudomonadati > Pseudomonadota > Gammaproteobacteria > Alteromonadales > Pseudoalteromonadaceae > Pseudoalteromonas > Pseudoalteromonas sp. R86517. The sequence continues at coordinate 20,261 of NZ_JAXHCB010000001.1, read as the reverse complement.
ATACCTTGGCGTAAATTAAATTTAACGCTGGTAAGTTGTTTAGCAAATAAAGCCAATGGTAAATCGTAGTCGCTTGCTTGCGAAATTAGGTTAATACATTCAGGAAACTGATTAGCTGGGCTATAGTGCTTTACGCTCGGCTCGCCAAGTGCACTTAAGTAATCCCTTAGCCAGCTATTCTCAACGGCACTAATATGCCAATCGCCTCTTTTAAATAACCACTGATTATTAAGCTCTATGGCGGTTAATGTATCATCATCGGCTGTAGGCAGTAGCAGGGCATCAGGTAAAATGGTGTATACCGCCAAGTTATGCTCTGAAAATAAAGCAAGCCAAGCCTCAAACCACTCGCGGTCAGTTAAGGCAACTTTAATTGCATGCTGCTCATTAATCATAGTGGGCTCGCCAATTGCGACAAATAGCTCGTCTATATCGCACGCAATGTCTTCTTCAAGCATGTATGGCAACGCTTGCTCTAACTTACGATTCCACTTAGTCGGCAACGCCACTGTTTTAAGCTGCACCTGATCGCTAGGCAGTAATACCACTACCTCGCGGGTTTGCGCTTTTTCACTTAGCTCACTTAAACGGCTTGCATCGGTTAATTCCCCACTGGCAATTATTTCTTGTTCTTGTGGTGAATAAATTAACCAATTTAATTTATCTTGCTCTGTTTGACCCGTGCGGATCAGCAGTATTTCTGTCACTGTACGCCTCCAAATTTTCGCGCCAGTATCGTTACTTCGCCATTTTTGGCATGAAGTAATGTGGTCATCGAAAAACGCAAATCGACAAATGTCGCCTGCGTTTGTAATTTAAAATATTCGCTGTTAATACTAAATAGTTCTTTAACCGAATCTAAATTTGTACCGCCTTGCTGCTGTACCTCGGAAAAAAATTCATCCACGCTATCAAATCCGGTTTCAGGGCGAGCTGCTATAACGGCCTCTGCGCCCGATAACGATAATTCGTCAATCATGGCACTTAAAATAAGTGCCTGTTCGGGAAGTAACGTATTGACGTTAATCGATAATAAGGGAGACCCGGGAATAACACACACAAAAGGTAATACCTTTTCCATTACTAGCGGATTAAAACCTTTTACCAAACGCAACTCAGAAGGTGATGCAAATAAACTATTTGCGCTCATATAAGGGTAATCACGCGATAAATACTCGTCTTCTTCAGCGCCTGAACGATAGGTAATGCTGTTTTCATCAAGCCAGTCAAATACACTGTCTGCCATTGCTTCTTCGCTTTCCTCGGCAGGTAAATCTTCAATGTTTTCTAATAATGCAAATAGTGCTTTATGAGCAGGGTTGGTTTTGCTGGTAGAGTTTGGGTCTGGTGCTTCCCCTAATGCATTTAAATTTAAACACGCCTGTAAGTCAGTAATTTTACCGCTTAGAGTACCGTTATCTACAGGGTATTGGGTGTCGCCTTGCGTGGCCCAAACCTGATCTAACGAGGTTTTGTCAGGATCATCGTCTTTACTTAACTTTAGTGCCTTTATTGCCAGCTCTTCACCGCCGTAGGCATACCACTTTGCTTGTTGGTGACCTTGCAGGTTAGTGCTTTTTTGAACCTGCACCATTAAATTAGCACTCATTTCTACGGCTAATATCGCGGCTAGTGCAACAATAAACAGCACAATAACTAATGCGGCACCGCGTGATTCGCGCTTATTCATTAATTACTCTCCCCGCTGTTTTTGCCCTGCCCGGGTACTAAAAAAACACGACGAATAGGCTCTGCCTCAATTTGTTGTAAAGTAACCGCAACCGCTTTAGGTAAGGCTTTTATTTGCCATTGCTCTTGCCATTCGTTGTTGGCATCTAAAAATTCAAATTTAAGCTCTTCGATACCTTTTAAAACAACTTGTACCCGCGGCTCCATATTATCAAGCTGATCTACATACACTCTGTATACACGCTCTAAATTGTCATCAAGCACTCTATACCCTACGGCTTGTAATTCAGAACGAGGCAGCAAATTAATTGGGTTTACCCAGCCATCACGTACAAACGCAATACCATCGTATTGGCTTTCTAATATATAACGCCCTGCTAGTAAGTATTGCTCTTGCGCATCACCGGCTTCGTTACGTACAGTGCGCTGAGTCATTTGGCTAAAGTCTTGATCCATTAACCTAAATGCGGTTTGTAGGCCGTTAAGCTCCGCTATTTTTTCATCAGACGCTTCTTTTGCTTTGGTGGTTGAGTCTAAAATTTGGTGAGTAGCCATAATCACCACCGCTAAAATAGCCATAGCAACTAATACTTCGATTAATGTAAATCCGCGCTGCTTCACTTATTAGCTGCCTTTATTTAAATAAGTTGAAAGCTCGTACACCGATTGCTCGTATTTTTCGTCGCTAAAAACATTTATGGTCACTTTTACAAAGCTTTTGTCTGCAGTTTTTGCTATTTCTTGCTTCCAAAACCACTCAACGCCCGCCATTACTTCGCTGCCGCGCGCGCCATTTTTAGCCTGCCAGTCTTTACCTTTACTACGCTGCACCACAAGCACATTTTCTGCCACCCACGATGCATATGTTTGCTCTTCAAGTGCTGTTAAATGATTTATATGCTCGCCGGTTGCTTGCATAGCTGCAATCCCAGCCATAGCACAAATACTTAACGCCACAAGCACTTCGAGTAAGGTAAAGCCTTTATTTAGCCTCATTATTATGGCTCTTTTCGCAAATTAACAGGGGCTGTAAATTCCCCTTCAATGTAATACACAGGCTCGCTTTGCTCTTTTAATTCAACAATAAGCTGAAAGGCGCTGACCTCGCCAGATGATAAAATAAGGACTTGCGGTATTTTTAGTTTTTCAAGCTCTAATAAGCTATCGTCATCGCCGCCGCTCATTAGCTCACGCCAATTAGCTTGCTCAAGTAAGTTCTCTTGTGACCAAGCTAAATCTTCTAAATTGAGCGTGAGCTTTAACCGTTCATCCAGCTCAATGGGCTTGTAAAGGTCTTCTCGGTCAAAGGTAATCCATTTTTCGCCATCAAATACTAAAAACTCAAGGGTGTTTTCTTCAACCATCAAGCCAAGTTCTATTTGATTTAAAATAGCAAATTCAGAGGCCATGTTAATGGTGGTATGCAGCCTAAGCGCTTGTGTATCAAGCTCATCTTCGGCACCGCCTTCTAAGCTGTATACCACCATTTTGGTCGCAAATGCGATAATAGTAAGTACCACTAAAATTTCTATTAAGCTAAACCCAAGGTGGTGGGCGCGCATACGATTAAGGCTTACTTGCATAGTAAGCCTCGTGCAATCGTATTTAACCATACTGCTGGGTTAAGTCGCATTTATTGCTCGTCTTCGTTCCAGTTGCCAATATCATCATCGGTACCGGCTTCGCCATCAGGTCCCATTGAAAAAATATCAAACTTGCCAATTTCACCTGGGCTAATTAGCTGGTACGGGTTGCCCCATGGATCTTCTGGTAATTCATTTACAAAACCACCATCAGGGAAACGCTTTGGAATTGGCTCAATGCTGGTTTTATTGACCAATGCTTCTAAGCCTTGCTCTGTGCTTGGGTAGCTTTTATTTTTAAGCTTGTATAAGCTCATTGCATCTTCAAGCTGTTGAATATCTAGATGTGCTTTATCGATAGCAGCTTCTTCTTGTTGGCCCATAATATTAGGCGCCACAATTGACATAATCATCCCGATAATAACCAATACCACCATTACTTCGAGTAAAGAAAAACCTGATTGTTTATTCACGTAAATACCTCATTTTCCAAAAACATAATTTAATTTGGCGTCATCTAAGTAAATACTAACTTAGCTAACCCCTTAAAGCTTAAAGTCCTACCGCTTTATTCATTGCCATTATTGGCTGTAAAATAGCCATTACTATAAACAAAACAATCACCGCCATTGAGGCAATCATTGCTGGCTCTAATAATTTTAATGATACGTTTACCATGCTTTCAAACTCACGGTCTTGGTTATTAGCCGCGCGCTCTAACATTTGTTCTAACTCACCTGATTTTTCACCGCTGGCGATCATGTGCAGCATCATCGGTGGAAACAATTTGGTTTGCTGTAAAGCCGCTCTTAGGCTTGCACCTTCACTGACTCTATCGGCAGCATCTGCCACTGATTTTTTCATTTTTTTATTCGCTAATACACCACCCGATATGCGCATGCCTTCAAGTAGTGGTACTGAGCTTGACGATAAAATACTGAGCGTACGTGCAAAACGCGCGGTATTAATACCCCGCGCTACTTTACCAAAACCAGGCATGTGCAGTACGCGGTCGTCCCACCAAAAGCGTATTTTAGGTTGTTTAAGTGCATGTTTAATGCCTACTGCCAGCGCAGTAATGACTAACAAACTTATAAACCAATAATTTTGTACAAAGTGGCTGCCTGCCATAACCCATTCGGTTGTCCAAGGCAGTACTTGCTTAGTTTTTTCGAAGGTTTTTAAAATTTTAGGCACTACGGTACCGAGTAAAACCGAAACAATACCAATAGCAAAAATAACCAAAATGGTAGGATAAACCATGGCTTGAGTAATTTGGCTGCGCATGTGTTGGCGCTGTTCGGTGTAATCGGCAAGGCGATTTAATACTTGGTCAAGGTGCCCTGATTTTTCACCTGCGGCTACCATTGCTCGGTATAAATCGTCAAATACATGTGGAAATTCACTCATGCCATCGGCCAGTGTATAACCCTCTACTACCTTTGAACGTACCGACATAAGCATACGTTTTAAGCGCGGCTTTTCGCATTGCTCTGCCACCGCCATGACAGCCCCTTCAACTGGCAATGCCGATTGAATGAGCGTAGCAAGCTGGCGTGTAATAAGGGCTAAATCGGAGGTTGATACGCTGGGTTTAAAAAAACGACTTAATAACGGCGTTTTTGCGCCACTAACTTGCTTTTCCCCTTCTGCTGCAGGGACAACTTCAAGCGGCGTAAGTTTTTTTTCGCGCAGCGCTTGGCGAATTTGCTTAGCTGTATCGGCTTCTAAAATGCCTTTTTGCTCTTTCCCTCGGCCATCAAGGGCACGGTATTCAAACGCCGCCATGGTTAGGCTTCCTCACGGGTAACGCGTAGAATTTCTTCAAGGGTTGTTTTGCCTGCCAGTACGCGGCTACAGCCATCTTGGCGTATGCTTGGGCTTTTTTGGCGAATGTATTTTTCAACACTTTGCTCGCCTTTACCGCTGTGGATCATTTCGCGTATTTCTTCATCAACCACGAGTAATTCATGAATACCAGTACGGCCGCGGTAACCATTAAAGTTACACTCTTCACAGCCTACTGCGCGGTAAATTGTAGGTGCGCTATCAAAAGGTACTCCTAGCAGCTCACACTCACGTTCATCAGCAGTGTGACCTTCTTTACAGCTATTACATAAAGTACGTACTAAGCGCTGCGACAGCACGCCTAACAATGACGATGACAGCAAGAATGGCTCTACACCCATGTCTTCCATACGGGTAATTGCGCCCGAGGCGGTATTGGTGTGTAGCGTAGACATAACTAAGTGACCTGTAAGCGATGCTTGCACGCCAATTTGCGCGGTTTCAAGGTCACGTATTTCACCGACCATTACTACATCGGGATCTTGACGTAATATTGCACGAAGCCCACGGGCAAAGGTCATATCTACTTTGGTGTTTACTTGTGTTTGGCCAATCCCCGGAATTTCGTACTCTATTGGGTCTTCTACCGTTAAAATATTACGATCGCGAGAATTTATTTGGCTCATACCGGCGTACAAGGTGGTACTTTTACCAGAACCCGTTGGGCCAGTAACCAAAATAATACCGTGTGGTTTACTAATTAAATCAGCAAACAACTCTCGGTTTTGCGGCGTCATACCTAAATCTTCAAGGTTTAAGCGGGCATTGTTTTTATCAAGTAAACGCAGTACTACACGCTCACCAAAGCTAGATGGCATGGTAGATACACGTACATCTACTGCACGCCCTGCAATACGCAGGCTAATACGACCATCTTGCGGAATACGTTTTTCTGCTATATCTAGTTTCGCCATTACCTTAATACGCGATACTAATAACGAAGCAAGCTTACGATTAGGTTTAAGCACTTCTTTTAATACGCCATCAACCCTAAAGCGAATCACGAGCTCTTGCTCAAAGGTTTCGATATGTATATCGGATGCACCTTCTTTAATTGCTTCGCTTAACATGGCGTTGATTAGTTTGATGATAGGCGCATCATCATCGCCGGCTAATAAATCTTCGGTTTGTGGGAGCTCATCGGCAAGGGAGAATAAATCGACCTCATTACCAATATCTTCCATCATTTGTTGTGTTTCAGAGCTGTCGCGCTGATACGCAGCCTCTAATAGTAACTCAAATTTATCGTCAGCTAATTGCTCGAGGGTAAAGCCTTTACCTGCAATGCGACGTACTTCTAGCAATACTTCAACATCTAGCTCGCCGCGGTAATACACAATTTGCTGTTCATTATTTTTACTAAGCAGTACACCCGCTCTGCGCGCATACGAAAAAGGTAAACGTTTTGGAGGCAACTCAACTAAATCGTTACTTGTAAGTAACTCCTCAGAGCGTGTTTCATCACTACGATGAACCACGTCTTCGTTTATTTGTTCTATTGCGCTAGTCATCTTCACGCTCTGCACGTTCTTTAGAGCTCAATGCTTTTAAGTGCTCTTCATAAGTTGGTGGCAGAATAAGCTCATCATCCCAAGATGGAAGTAAAGGAACATCTGAATTTGGCATAAGCTCTATGCCATCTTCTTTCTCTTTCATTTGCTCGCCACGGATAAAGTTATACTTATTAAAGCTTAACTTATTCATATTAACGCCATCGCGAATAATTGTTGGGCGAATAAATACAATAAGATTACGCTTACGTTTGGTCGTATTGGTTGACTTAAATAAGTGACCTAAAATTGGAATATCACCTAAAATTGGTACCTTAGATACACTCTCTTGTACGTCTTCATCAATTAAGCCGCCTAATACAACCATACCGCCATCATCAGCCATAACGGTTGTGGTAATGGCGCGCTTATTAACAGAAATATCAACAGCGGTTGCACCACTTACACTCGATACTTCTTGTTCAATTAATAATTGTACTGCTGAGCCATCGTTAATTTGTGGGGTTACTTTTAGCTTTACACCCACTTCTTGGCGTTCAATGGTTTGAAATGGATTATCGTTATTACTGCCTGTTTGCGAACCAGTAATAATGGGCACTTCTTGACCCACTATCATCGACGCTTCTTCGTTATCCATGGTGGTAATAGAAGGTGTAGCCAGTATGTTTGAGTTAGTGTCAGTTGAAACGGCCTGAATAATTGCACCCCAGTCGTTTTTAACTAAACCAAACGCTAAGCCATTAACACCACTTAGTAGCGAGGCAAGTGCCGAATAATCACCCTCAGTTGTTTCATCGTAGCTGGTTACGTTACCTGATTCTGTGCCTATTATTGTTTGTGTGGTTGTGGTGTCTTGCGCTTGAATACCTGCAACCGCTAATGAGCCTACAGGCACAGTTGAGCCATTATTAAACTGCAACATACCGCCATCTTCCGAAATCCATTGCGTACCTAAGTTAACGCCATCCGATTCCATTACTTCAACAATAATCGCTTCTACAAGTACTTGCGCACGGCGAATATCGAGCCTATCAATCACGGTTTCTAATGAGCGCATGGTATCGGGCTGTGCCGTAATAACTAATGAGTTTGAGTCAGGGTGGGCTTCTATACTGGCATCGTTTTTATTGTTTGTGCGAGTTTTACTTGTGCCTTGGCCATCTTCTGCAAGCGTTTTACTTACGCCTTGCAGTACTTTTACTAAATCCTCTGCTTTGGCGTAGTTTAAGTAAAATACTTTGGTATTACCTTGGCTTTCAAGTTCGCCATCTAGGCGCTTAATTAGTTCTATAGCACGGGTACGGGCTTGCCCTTCACCGCTTACTATTACGCTATTAGTACGGCCATCGGCAACCACCTTAGGGATCAAAAATTCAGGAACGCTGCCTTTACCGCTGTCTTTGTAAATATTTTCAACAACCGATACTACATCATCTGCTGTTGCATATTTAAGCTTAACAATATCTACACGCTTATCACCGGCTTGATCCACCGAGCGAATAATTTCTACTAAGCGATTAACGGACGCTGCATGACCAGTAAGCATCATGACATTGGCAGCATTAAAGTTTGCTACATGGCCACCGTCTTTTTGGTCGCTAAATTGACGTACTAATGGGCCAAGCTCTTGAACACTTACATTTTTAACGCGTACCACACGGGTGATCATCATATCGCCCGATGCAGCGCTGTTTTCTGTAATTAGCGGCACATTTGATTTTTTAGCGTCAGAGCTTTTTTCAATCTTGATAATACCGTTGTCCATTTCTACTGCTGAGTAGCCATACACTTCGAGTACATTTAAGAAAAATTGGTAGTACAGCGCTTCATCCATTAACTCATAACTGCGTACGTTTACTTTACCGCGCACATTTGGGTCAATGATCACTGTTTTATTAAGGTTTTTACCAACAATGTTTATAAACTCGTTGATATCTGTGCCTTTAAAGTTTGCAGCATATTCAACAGCTGAAACCGACAACGAAATACTGGCTGCTAAAAAAAGCGCTGCGTACTTAGCTAACCCTTTTTTAATTTTTTTGAGGTGTAGCACCTGAACCATTATGTTAAAACTCCAAAGCTAAGTTATTGCAGGCTAAATTGCACATCGATTTGCTCACCATCACGTTCTATCGTAATTGTGGCATCGCTGGTATTACGCAGCTCATTAATAGCTGCCATTGCCTGTTGTAAATCTGTTAATTGGTAGCCGTTAATAGCCACGGCTAAATCATTATTCTGTAGGCCCATTTGTTTAAACAGAGCAGGCTCTTTACCTGGGCTCAAGCGATAGCCGATTAACTCGCCATCGCTCATTGCTTGTGAAACACGAATATAATCAAATAACTTACCAGGTTCACTTAATAGCTCTTCTCGTGTTTCTATTATTGCTTCTTTTACATCTGGGTCAGCGGTTGCGTTAATTTGCAACTCGCTTTGTTCTATTTTTTGCGGCCCCATGTCTTGTGCTTCGCGAGCGGCAAGCACAGGCATAGACACTTTTTTACTAAAGTCGAGACCATCTAGCATTAGCGTTTCAAATCGGCCGTTTACACTTAAAATAACGCGATCGGGAAGTATTTGCGCAACCTCTGCACGGGTGCCTTGTACAACCTCTTCAACTAAGTAACTTATTTGTCGCCCCTGTGACTCAATAATAGCAATACCTGCCTTATCGTCGTTACTTACAGCAACAATACCGGTTAGATTAATACTTAAGCGTGTTTCTGGCGCATTATTAATTACTTCGTTTTGCTGCGCAGTATTAGTTTTATTTGTTACAGTTTTTTTACCAAATAAAAATTGCTCTATAATATTTTGTACTGAGGTAGTACTAGAAGCCTTCGATCCGGCTGAATAGTGAGATGGAGTAAGCGGTGTAGAGACCGGTTGTGGCCATACCAGCCAAACTAATTTTGAGAGTAAATAAGCAAGATAAACAACGACTAACAGCGTAACTACTGCGCTTAATTTAGCATGGGGTAGCCGTGTTAAAAATTGTTTAAGCTGTTGAATTTGCTGTTCCATAATAATGTTCTTATTTTAATTTACTGCATAAGCGCGTACCCATAGTACCCTTTCATTTTTCATTCAACAAGCACACTAATATTAAACTTTGTAAACAGATTAATATAACAATGTAATGTTGACTAAAAAACCAGCACGCGCCGTAATACCTTCATCCTACGATGATTTCATGATAAATTTTACGATATATAAATAGTCGATTGAAGAAGCCTAATGAGTAAAAAAAATAATACTAATGCCGACTCAGACCACAACAGTGAGCCAAAAGTTCGATTAGATAAATGGTTATGGGCTGCGCGCTTTTATAAAACCCGTGCGCTTGCACGCGAAATGGTGCAAGGCGGCAAAGTACATTATAATGGGCAACGTACTAAAGCGAGTAAAATTGTGGAGGTTGGCGCAACCATAAAACTTGCCCAAGGCGTTGATGAAAAGCTTATCAAGGTACTTAAAGTGCTTGAAAAACGCCAAAGCGCCCCCATTGCACAGACCTTGTATCAAGAAACTGATGCAAGTATTGCAAAACGCGAAGAAAACGCCATCGCACGCAAAAATAACAGCTTCTTTGCTCCACATCCGGATAAAAAGCCCGATAAAAAGCAACGACGCGAACTTTTAAAAATGAAATCAAGTTAGGTATAGCCGCTCATGCAACAAGATTTACTTCACCGTTATTTATTCGACAAACTCGATGTTCGTGGCGAACTCGTTCAAATTGAGCACGCCTACAACGAGATGATAGCTAATCACAATTACCCTGAGCCAGTTAAAGCATTATTAGGTGAATTACTCGCTGCAACGTGTTTATTAACTGCTACTTTAAAGTTTGAGGGTGAAATAGCCGTTCAGCTACAAGGCGATGGCCCTGTTAAATACGCTGTTATTAACGGCGATGATAAACAAAATATGCGTGGTATTGCGCGCATGCAAAGCGAGGTTAGCGGCTCAACGGTAAAAGAGCTTGTAGGTAAAGGTTATATGGTTATTACCATTACTCCAACCAAAGGCGAACGTTATCAAGGCATAGTGCCTCTTGAGCACGATACATTAAGTAAATGTATTGAAAGCTACTTTGAGCAATCAGAACAGCTAAAAACACGCCTTTGGTTTGCAACCGACACAACAGAAGGGAAAGCCAAAGCCTGTGGGTTGTTTTTACAAGTACTGCCTGTTGATAAGCAAAAATCAATTAATGACTTTACTCACTTAGAAGCCTTAAGCGATACAATTAAACGCGAAGAGCTATTAGAGCTTGATGCCAATACCGTATTAACGCGCTTATATCACGAAGATAACCCGCGCGTATTTGACCCGCAAGCTATTACATTTAAATGTGGCTGTAGTAGAGAGAAAACCATTACTGCTTTAGTTAATGTAGGCCAACAAGCATTACTTGATGATGTTGCTGAAAATGGCGCTGTTAACATTAGCTGCCATTATTGCCTAAAAGAATATGTTTTTGACGAGCAAGATGTTAAAAACATTTTTAATTAACCTCCCACCTCATAATCAAATATAAAGCCGCAAAATATGCGGTTTTATATTATAAAATGATGATACCGGTGTCATGAATTTTGTTAATTTACTGACACCGGTATCATTGAAATTATTCATGTTTTTTAGCAAATATATGTGTTTTTAGGGCCTTTACAGGCTCGAATATCTCAAATCCTTCTGTTACTATAATTTCAGCTTAAGGGAACTAAGAACCCAGAGCTATCCCGTTCAAACTCTCACACATAGTTAGGTATAAACATGACTACAAGCGCAACACGTTTTGTCGATTTAACCGCAGCTGAACTTGTCGAGCATGCGATTCGTCGTGGCGAAGGGACACTAGCCGCAAATGGAGCCTTTGTTGCAATTACAGGCAAGCGCACTGGTCGCTCTCCTAAAGATCGCTTCATTGTAAAAGAAGCAACAACGCAAGATGATATCCAATGGGGCAATGTAAACCGCCCATTCGATGCTGACAAATTTGACGCTTTATGGGCTCGCGTAGAAGCACATGTGCAAAGTAATGACCACTTCACCTCTCACCTAGAAGTTGGCGCAGACCCTGAGCACTATCTACCTGTAGTTGTTACTACAGAAACAGCGTGGCACCATATTTTTGCTAAAAACATGTTTATTGAGCCTAAAAACTATAATGCATCTGATTTACCCCAATGGCAGGTAATGAATGTACCTTCGTTTGTTTGTGACCCACAGCGTGATGGCACCAACAGCGACGGCACTGTTATTATTAACTTTGCTCAACGCAAAGTGTTACTTGCTGGTATGCGTTATGCCGGTGAAATGAAAAAATCGATGTTCTCCGTTCAAAACTTTCTTCTTCCAGCAAAAGGTGTATTACCAATGCACTGCTCTGCTAACGTAGGAGAAGCGGGTGATACAGCACTATTCTTTGGTTTATCGGGTACTGGTAAAACAACTTTATCGGCCGACCCAACACGCTTTTTAATTGGTGACGACGAACACGGTTGGGCACCAGGAAGCGTATTTAATATCGAAGGTGGCTGTTACGCAAAATGTATCGACCTCTCACAAAAAAATGAGCCAGTAATTTGGAATGCTATTCGCTTTGGTACAATTTTAGAAAACGTTGTACTTGATGAAACACGCACACCTGACTTTAACGATACAAGCTTAACGCAAAATAGCCGTGCTGCTTACCCGCTAGAGCACGTAGAAAAGCGCAAAGTTGAAAACCGTGCTGGCGAGCCAAAAGCTGTTGTATTTTTAACCTGCGATGTGAGCGGTGTTTTACCGCCGGTTTCTGTACTTAGCGAAGAAGCCGCTGCTTTTCACTTTTTAAGTGGTTACACGGCTAAAGTGGGCTCTACAGAGATTGGCTCAACTAGCGATATAGAATCTACATTCTCAACGTGTTTTGGCGCCCCTTTCTTCCCTCGCCCTGCAGGTGTTTACGCTGAGCTGCTTATGAAGCGTGTACGCGAATTTGGGGCAAAGGTTTACCTTGTTAATACAGGGTGGACAGGCGGCCCATACGGTACCGGTGAGCGTTTTGATATTCCAACTACCCGCGCTGTAATAGATGCAATCGTATCTGGTAAATTAGCCAATGTAGAGACCCAGCATATCGATGTATTAAATCTAGACGTACCAGTGGAAGTACCTGGTGTGGATAGCAAGCTACTTAACCCAATTAATACATGGGAAGATAAAGCAAAATATAATGAATATGCAGCAAAACTTGCCGCCGACTTCACTGAAAACTTCGCTAAATACGATGTATCAGATGATATTAAAAATGCAGGCCCAAAAGCATAATTAATTACCAAGCCTGATGTAAACGCCAGCCTATAAAGCTGGCGTTTTTGTTAGCTAAGCTAATTATTTTATTGCTGCGACATTTTGTCGCAGTTCTTTTCTATTAAACAAAGATACAATGCGCCTTCCCTATACTGCATATTTTTAATGGTCACTCTTTTATGCGTTTTAATGGTTCATGGCGAAAAATAGCAAGACGTGTACATTTATACCTAGGATTATCTATTGGAGGTGTACTCGCACTCATTGCTCTAACAGGTTCTATACTCGTTTATTACCCCGAACTAGATGAAAATATAAGTAATTTAAGTACAGAAACAGCGAGGCCTATAAATTGGGATACCGCATATCAAACACTAAAAACTCACTACCCAGATAAACAAGGCTCGTGGCGTTTAGAAAGCACTAAAAATAAACATTATATTCCCGCAAGATATTACAACCCAAACGAAACAGTGGATCACGATTTCGCACCACTTATGGTTTGGCTAAGCCCTGATGGCAGGCTTATATTACGTGAGGATGTATGGGGTAACTACTTTGTTACCTGGATTTATAACGTACACTTCTCGTTACTTGCAGGTAGCGCTGGTACAATCGTTATAGGTTATATAGGAATAGGTAGCCTTATACTCCTCATATCAGGCCTATGCGCTTGGTGGCCAAAAAAAGGGCTATGGGCTAAGTCATTAAAGTTTAAAGCGCGCAGCTCTTTTCTGGGCTTGTTATATGACTGGCACAAGTTTCTTGGTTTAATTTTTGCTCTGCCTTTAATCCTATTAACAGCAACCGGTATAATGTTAGCAATACCAAAGCAAACCGATCCTTTGATAACAGCCCTGCTTGGAAATATAGATAAACCTAACAGCGCAATAATAAAACCCCAGCGCAGTATTTCCTTATCAGCAGCACTTAGTACAGCACAAGAGGCCATGCCAAATACACGGCTAGCATGGGTAGAAACCCCGTCAAATCACAATGCGGTATATCGGTTTAGGTTCAAAACCAAAAGCGATCCCTCTTATCGCTTTCCTCACAGTTATGTGCAAGTAAATGCAAGCACAGGAGAGCTCATAAGTATTTTTAATATAGATAAGATGAGCGTTGCCAGTAAATTTAAAAACTGGTTGCATCCGCTTCACAATGGCAGCATTGGCGATCAGCCATTACGAATTTTATGGGTTTTATCAGGTGTAGCCACCGCTTTATTATTTGCCCTGGGGCTTTTTAGGTGGCTCATTAAAACGAAACGATTTAAATACACTATAAGCTAATTACAAAGCTTATTTAAAATATCAAACGAGCCCTTCACAACCTAAACCTGCTTGTATAGCTAGCTACGACCTAAATTACGAGCTGCTTATGCAGCGTAAATCAAAGCAAAAGCTATATAGATAGTCAAACTGCCTTATACAAACTTAAGGTGCTACGCTTGATAATAAGCTAAGCCCTATGAACTGTTTAAAATTAATTCATTACTTTAAGTTATATTGCGTGCTTTAATCGCGAGTTTCGTGATCCTCAATCCACGCTACAAAGGAGTGGCGGAACTATATAAAGGCAGGTATTTCACTTTTCTAGAGACGTAGAAAAAATGCTTCATTTCTTAAGCAGCGATCTGCTATTAGGAGTCGGTGTGCTACGCTGTCAAATGTCGTGCGGACTAAGGTACGCATATATAAAAACACTATATTTACCATACAAAGATGTGTGGTGAGCCTTATCCGCGGGTTTCGTGATACTCAACCCACGCTACGGAGGTGGTGATATTACGTAAAGACATGTATTTAACTTGTCTGCAGACGTAAAAAAGCCCGGCTCTTTCGAGTCGGGCTTTCTTGTATTTGGAGCCTGGCAATGTCCTACTTTCACATAGCAAATGCTACACTATCATCGGCGCTGTTTCGTTTCACTACTGAGTTCGGCATGGGGTCAGGTGGGTCCAAAACGCTATGGTTACCAAGCAAATTAGGTGCAAAGGAGTAATGATAAGCACGTAGTGCTACTATTTCCTTTGCTCAAGGTGCCTCAATGTTAACGCTACGCGCTAAGAGTCACCTCATAAATTTGGAAAATATCTGATAATATTTTTTAAGTCTCAAGTATTTATCTACTCTAGCTATTAACTTCTGTCGCTTGTTTCTGTCACAAAACGCGTTTGGCGTTGTATGGTTAAGCCTCACGGGTAATTAGTACAAGTTAGCTTAATGGCTCACACCACTTCCACATCTTGCCTATCAACGTTGTAGTCTTCAACGGCCCTTCAGAGACTTTAAAAGTCTAGTGAGAAATCATCTCGAGGCCTGCTTCGCGCTTAGATGCTTTCAGCGCTTATCAGTTCCGAACGTAGCTACCGGGCAATGCCATTGGCATGACAACCCGAACACCAGCGGTTCGTTCACTCCGGTCCTCTCGTACTAGGAGCAACCCCTCTCAATTCTCAAACGCCCACGGCAGATAGGGACCGAACTGTCTCACGACGTTCTAAACCCAGCTCGCGTACCACTTTAAATGGCGAACAGCCATACCCTTGGGACCGACTTCAGCCCCAGGATGTGATGAGCCGACATCGAGGTGCCAAACACCGCCGTCGATATGAACTCTTGGGCGGTATCAGCCTGTTATCCCCGGAGTACCTTTTATCCGTTGAGCGATGGCCCTTCCATTCAGAACCACCGGATCACTATGACCTACTTTCGTACCTGCTCGACGTGTCTGTCTCGCAGTTAAGCTGGCTTCTACCATTACACTAACCGTACGATGTCCGACCGTACTTAGCCAACCTTCGTGCTCCTCCGTTACTCTTTGGGAGGAGACCGCCCCAGTCAAACTACCCACCAGGCACTGTCCGTAACCCCGATTCAGGGGCCAACGTTAGAACATCAAAACTACAAGGGTGGTATTTCAAGGACGACTCCACAACAACTAGCGTCGCTGCTTCAAAGTCTCCCACCTATCCTACACATGTAGGTTCAATGTTCAGTGCCAAGCTGTAGTAAAGGTTCACGGGGTCTTTCCGTCTAGCCGCGGGTACACAGCATCTTCACTGCGATTTCAATTTCACTGAGTCTCGGGTGGAGACAGCGTGGCCATGGTTACACCATTCGTGCAGGTCGGAACTTACCCGACAAGGAATTTCGCTACCTTAGGACCGTTATAGTTACGGCCGCCGTTTACCGGGGCTTCGATCAAGAGCTTCGTCCGAAAACTAACCCCATCAATTAACCTTCCGGCACCGGGCAGGTGTCACACCGTATACGTCATCTTGCGATTTTGCACAGTGCTGTGTTTTTAATAAACAGTCCCAGCCACCTGGTCACTGCGGCTCCCGTCCGCTTAGAGAGCAAGTCTCATCACAGATAGGAGCGTACCTTCTCCCGAAGTTACGGTACGATTTTGCCTAGTTCCTTCACCCGAGTTCTCTCAAGCGCCTTAGTATTCTCTACCTGACCACCTGTGTCGGTTTGGGGTACGATTCGGTATAATCTGAAGCTTAGAGGCTTTTCCTGGAAGTATGGCATCAGCAACTTCACACCCTTGGGTGCTCGTCTCGTGTCTCAGCCTAACAGCAACCCGGATTTACCTAAGTCGCTAGCCTACTCACTTTCACATGGACAACCATCGCCATGCTTGCTTAGCCTTCTCCGTCCCCCCATCGCAATTATACCAAGTACGGAAATATTAATCCGTTTCCCATCGACTACGCCTTTCGGCCTCGCCTTAGGGGTCGACTTACCCTACCCTGATTAACATGGGATAGGAACCCTTGGTCTTCCGGCGTGCGGGTTTTTCACCCGCATTATCGTTACTCATGTCAGCATTCGCACTTCTGATACGTCCAGCATACCTCCCGGTACACCTTCAACCGCTTACAGAACGCTCCCCTACCACTCATCTTAAGATGAATCCGCAGCTTCGGTGCATAGTTTAGCCCCGTTACATCTTCCGCGCAGACCGACTCGACCAGTGAGCTATTACGCTTTCTTTAAAGGATGGCTGCTTCTAAGCCAACCTCCTGGCTGTCTGGGCCTTTCCACATCGTTTCCCACTTAACTATGACTTTGGGACCTTAGCTGGCGGTCTGGGTTGTTTCCCTCTTCACGACGGACGTTAGCACCCGCCGTGTGTCTCCCGGATATTACTTTACGGTATTCGGAGTTTGCAAAGGGTTGGTAAGTCGGGATGACCCCCTAGCCTTAACAGTGCTCTACCCCCGTAAGTATTCGTCCGAGGCTCTACCTAAATAGATTTCGGGGAGAACCAGCTATCTCCCGGTTTGATTAGCCTTTCACTCCTAGCCACAGGTCATCCCCTAACTTTTCAACGTTAGTGGGTTCGGTCCTCCAGTTGATGTTACTCAACCTTCAACCTGCCCATGGCTAGATCACCGGGTTTCGGGTCTATACCTTGCAACTATTCGCCCAGTTAAGACTCGGTTTCCCTACGGCTACCCTAATCGGTTAACCTCGCTACAAAATATAAGTCGCTGACCCATTATACAAAAGGTACGCAGTCACCTAACAAGTAGGCTCCTACTGCTTGTACGTACACGGTTTCAGGTTCTATTTCACTCCCCTCACAGGGGTTCTTTTCGCCTTTCCCTCACGGTACTGGTTCACTATCGGTCAGTTGGGAGTATTTAGCCTTAGATGATGGTCCACCTATATTCAGTCAAAGTTTCACGTGCTCCGACCTACTCGATTTCACTTAAAATGTCTTTTCATGTACGGGACTATCACCCTGTATCGTGGCACTTTCCAGAGCCTTCCATTAACACATAATAAGCTTAAGGGCTGTTCCGATTTCGCT